>NZ_JAUEPM010000009.1 GCF_030406385.1 Microbacterium oryzae | reverse complement strand
CCATGTGCACGCGGATCTGATGCGTGCGGCCGGTCTCGAGATGGATCTCGAGGAGCGACGCCCCGCGGAACGCCTCGATGGTCTCGTAGTGCGTCACGGAATCCTTGCCGTCGGGGACGACGGCGAAGCCGGCGTCCGACGCCGCGACGCCCGGCGCTCCCACGCCCGGCCCGCGTCCCGGCGGCCCGCGGCCCGGCAACAACCCGTTCTCCTCTGCGCAGGGCATGGGGAAGCGTCCCGCCGCTGGCGGCCCCCGCCCCGGCAACAACCCCTTCGCCTCCGCGCAGGGCATGGGCCAGCGTCCGACGCCCGGCAACATCCCGCGCCCCCCGAAGCCGCAGGCTCCGCGTCCGGGCGCTCCGCGCCCCGGCGGCGCGGCTCGTCCCGGTCGTCCCGGTGGCGGCGCCGGTCGTCCCGGCGCTCCGTTCCAGCAGCGTCCGGGCGGACCCGGTCGTCCCGGCGGTCCCGGTGCCGGCGGTGGCTTCCGCCCCGGTGGCGGCGCTCCCGGCGGCGGCTTCGCCGGTCGTCCCGGCCCTGGCGGCCGCGGTCGCGGCGGCACCGCCGGCGCGTTCGGCAAGGGCGGCGGCAAGTCCAAGCAGCGCAAGTCGCGTCGCGCCAAGCGTCAAGAGTTCGAGATGCGGGAGGCGCCGATCGTCGGTGGCGTCAAGGTCCCCCGCGGTGACGGCAACACCATCATCCGGATGCGCCGCGGCGCATCGATCTCGGACTTCGCCGACAAGATCGAGTCGATCACCGGCATGAGCGTGCAGCCGGGCAACCTCGTCACGGTGCTGTTCCACCTCGGTGAGATGGCGACGGCGACGGAGTCGCTCGACGAGGCCACGTTCGACGTGCTCGGCTCCGAGCTCGGCTACAAGATCCAGATCGTCTCGCCCGAGGACGAGGACAAGGAGCTCCTCGAGGGCTTCGGTCTCGACCTCGAGCGCGAGGAGCTGGAGGAGGACGACGAGAACCTCGAGATCCGTCCCCCCGTGGTCACGGTCATGGGTCACGTCGACCACGGAAAGACGCGGCTGCTCGACGCCATCCGCAAGACGAACGTCGTCGCGGGCGAGGCCGGCGGCATCACGCAGCACATCGGCGCCTACCAGGTGTGGACCGAGCACGAGGGCTTCGAGCGCGCGATCACCTTCATCGACACCCCCGGTCACGAGGCCTTCACGGCCATGCGTGCCCGCGGTGCCGAGGTGACCGACATCGCGATCCTCGTGGTCGCGGCCGACGACGGCATCATGCCGCAGACGGTCGAGGCTCTGAATCACGCGCAGGCGGCCGGCGTGCCGATCGTCGTCGCGGTCAACAAGATCGACAAGCCCGAGGCGAACCCCGCCAAGGTGCGTCAGCAGCTGACCGAGTACGGGCTCGTGGCCGAGGAGTACGGCGGAGACGTCATGTTCGTCGACGTGTCGGCTCGTCAGGACATCGGCATCCAGGACCTCCTGGACGCGGTGCTCCTCACCGCCGACGCGGGTCTCGACCTGCGTGCGAACCCCAGCAAGGCCGCGCGCGGCGTCGCGATCGAGGCGAGGCTCGACAAGGGCCGCGGCTCGGTGGCCACCGTGCTCGTGCAGACCGGAACGCTCCGCGTGGGCGACCCGATCGTCGCAGGAACGGCTTACGGCCGCGTCCGCGCGATGATCGACGAGAACGGCGAGGCCGTCGCCGAAGCCGCTCCGTCGCGTCCCGTCCAGGTGCAGGGTCTCAGCTCGGTTCCCCGAGCCGGCGACACCTTCATCGTCACGGACGACGACCGCATGGCGCGTCAGATCGCCGAGAAGCGCGAGGCCGTCGAGCGCAACGCCCAGCTGGCCAAGGCTCGCAAGCGCATGTCGCTCGAGGAGTTCACGCGTGCTCTCGAAGAGGGCAAGGTCGAGTCGCTCAACCTCATCATCAAGGGCGACGTCGCGGGTGCCGTGGAGGCGCTCGAGGAGTCGCTCCTCAAGATCGAGGTCGACGAGAGCGTCCAGCTGCGCATCATCCACCGCGGTGTGGGTGCGGTCACGGAGTCCGACGTCAACCTGGCCACGATCGACAACGCGATCGTGATCGGCTTCAACGTCCGTCCCGATGCCAAGGCCCGTGAGGCCGCGGCTCGCGAGGGCGTGGACGTTCGGTTCTACTCGGTCATCTACAACGCGATCGACGATGTCGAGCAGTCCCTCAAGGGCATGCTCAAGCCGGAGTACGAGGAGGTCCAGTCGGGCGTCGCGGAGATCCGCGAGGTCTTCCGCTCCTCCAAGTTCGGCAACATCGCCGGTGTCATCGTCCGCTCGGGCACGATCACGCGCAACGCGAAGGCGCGCGTCATCCGCGAGGGCGTCGTTCTCGCCGACGGCCTGGCGATCGAGTCGCTGCGCCGGTTCAAGGACGACGTCACCGAGGTCCGCACGGACTTCGAGGCGGGAATCGGCCTGGGCAAGTTCAACGACATCCGGATCGGCGACGAGATCGAGACGACCGAGATGGTCGAGAAGCCGCGCGGCTGACGCGGATCTCCCCCCTGGCCCTGCCGGGCGGCTTCGGCCGCTCGGCAGGGCCGTCTCATCCAAGGAGGACAAGATGGCAGGACAGGAACGTCAGGCACGACTCGCGGATCGCATCCGCGTCATCCTCGCCGAGCGCCTCGAGAAGGGCCTGCGCGATCCGCGCCTGGGCTTCGTGACGATCACGGATGTGCGGGTGTCGGGTGACCTGCAGCACGCCTCCGTCTTCTACACGGTGTACGGCTCCGACGAGGAGCGCGCGGGAAGCGGCGCCGCGCTGAAGGCCGCGACGGGCATGCTCCGCAGCGAGGTCGGACGCCAGCTGAACACACGGCTCACCCCGTCGCTGGAGTTCATCCCCGACGCTCTTCCCGAGACCGCCGACCACCTCACCGCGCTGCTGCGCGAGGCGCGCGAGCGCGATGAGGCCGTCGCGGGGCTCGCCGCCGGCGCCCAGTGGGCGGCGGGAGAGGACCCCTACGTCAAGCCGCGTGAAGCGGACGACGAGGACTGATTCTCATCGCGGCAGACGCAGCGTCTCGCCGTCGGCCTCGATGAGGCCGTCGGACAGCAGCGAGAGGATGGCCCGGTCGCGCTGAGCGCGGTCGGGCCATTCTGCGATCACCGCGTCCTGCAGGGCAGGCGCCGGATCGCTCGCGCGCAGCTGTCGGAGGACCGCGCCGCGCGCCTGGCGGTCGCTGCCCTCGTAGCGGGCCTGCCGACGGCGAGTGTCCTCGGTCGCCGGGCGCCCCGCCGCGAACCACGCGCAGGCGACGCGCACCGGGCACTCGTCGCACCGCGGCGCGCGCGCCGTGCAGATCACCTGGCCGAGCTCCATGGTCGCGGCGTTCATGGCCGCGGCGTCGGCGACGTCATCCGGCAGGAGCGCCGCCATCGCGGCGAGGTCGCGCCGGTGCGGGGCCCCCGGTTGTGCGTGGCCGTCGACCACTCGCGCGATGACGCGTCGCGTGTTCGTGTCCACCACGGGGTGATGGTCGCCGTAGGCGAACACCGCCACGGCGCGGGCGGTGTAGTCGCCGATGCCGGTCAGCGCCAGGAGCGCGTCGACGTCGCGCGGGACGACGCCCGCATGGCGGTCGCGGATCTCCACGGCCGCGCGGTGCAGCCAGAGGGCACGACGCGGATACCCGAGGTTCGCCCACTGCCGCACGGCCTCGGCCGGCGGGTCGGCGGCGAGCGCCGCCGGCGTGGGCCAGCGCGCGAGCCACGCCTCGAGATGGGGGATCACCCGGGCGACCGGCGTCTGCTGCAGCATGAACTCGCTGACGAGCGTGCCCCACGCCCCGTACCCCGGCCGTCGCCACGGCAGATCGCGCGCGTGGGCGCGGAACCACGGCACGAGCGTGTCGGCGAGGGCGGGCATCGCCTCAGCCTAAGCCGCGGTCGCCGGCTCGTCCTCAGGCTCCTCGGGGGCGAGCGCGACCGAAGCGTTATCGGACGGCGTCCTAACCGTTACCGGATGGGCCGATCGTGCCGTTAGCGTCGATGAGGGCCTGTCGAGAGGAGCACGGATGGCGCGCATCACCGCCGCAGTCGTGGTTGCCGCGACGCTGGTGGTCGCCGCCGTCGGGTGCGCCACCGCATACCAGCAGGCCGCGCCCGTCGACGACAGCGCCGTCGCCTCGCAGGCGTCATCCGCTCCGGCGCCGAGCGCCTCGCCCACCGCATCGCAGACGCCGGCCGCCCCGGGTCGCGGCGCCGAGGACCCGTGGAACCCCGCGACCTGGGAGATCGAGCCGCACGAGCTCGGCCCCATCTCCATCGGCGACGACTTCGACGCCACCGTGGCCGCGCTGCCCGGAGACTGGGTCAACGACCGCCGCTGCGCCTGGGTCTCGTACTGGAGCGCGCCCGACGGGGCCTACCTCGTCTCCTTCCAGCGCGCGCCCGGCGCCGCCGGCTCCGTGACGGGCGCGGCCGTCGAATCACTCGCACGGCGGTCGGGCGCCGGGCCGCGCACCGCCGACGGCCTGGGGATCGGCGCCTCGCGCGCCGAGGTCCAGGCCGTCCACGAAGACGCACAGGACGTGGAGGCAGCAGACGGCCGGACCTTCCTCCGCGTGCCCGGGGACCACGACACAGCACTGTTCTTCGAGTACGTCGACGGCGAGGACGGCGCGCGCTCGGTCGCCATCACGTCGGGGGAGCCGCCCGTCCAGGACGCGTGCGCCTGACCCGCTGGCGCCCGACCCGCGCCCCGAAAGGGGGAAGATAATCTGGGGGGATGGCGTCACGCGTTCCCACTGCCGGAGGCATCCTGCTCGTCGACAAGCCGGGAGGGCTCACCAGTCACGACGTGGTCGCGCGAGCACGCCGCGCGCTCGGCACCCGCAAGATCGGCCACGCGGGCACCCTCGACCCCATGGCGACCGGGCTGCTCGTCCTCGGGGTGGAGGGGTCGACGCGGCTGCTGACCTACCTCGTCGGCCTCGGCAAGACCTACACCGCGACCATCCGCCTCGGCCAGACCACCACCACCGACGACGCCGAGGGCGACACGGTCGCGCAGGCGTCGCCGGAGCAGCTGGCCACCGTGTCCGACGACGCCATCGCCGGCGGCGTCGCCGCGCTCACCGGAGACATCTCGCAGGTGCCGAGCGCCGTGTCGGCCATCAAGGTCGACGGACGCCGCGCGTACGACCGCGTGCGCGCAGGGGAGGAGGTCGAGCTCGCCGCGCGGGCGGTGACCATCTCGCGCTTCGCCGTCACGGCCATCCGGCGCGGCGCCGACGGCGTAGACCTCGACGTCGAGGTCGACTGCTCCTCGGGCACCTACATCCGCGCCCTCGCCCGCGACCTCGGCGCCGGGCTCGGCGTCGGCGGGCACCTCACCGCCCTGCGGCGCACGCACGTCGGACCGTTCGACGTCGTGGACGGCGCTTCGCTCGAAGCCCTCGCCGACGCGGCGCTCCTGCCGCCCGCTGAGGTGGCCACTCGAGTGCTGGGCCGCTTCGACGCCACCGCCGACGAGGCGCGCGATCTGCGCCACGGCAAGCGCCTCGCCGGCGCCGCCGGACGCGTGCGCGGCGAGCGGGCGGCGGCGGTCCATCCCGACGGCCGGCTCATCGGGATCGTGGAGAAGCGCGGCGACGCGGTCAAGAGCGTCATGAACATGCCCGAGGTCTCGGGAGACGCCGAGTGATCGCCGGGTTCACCACCGCCCAGGTCGTCGTCGCAGCCCTCGCGGGCGTGCTGTGCATCGCGCTGGGTCTCGCCGGCCGACGTCCCAGCGACCTCTCGGTGGGCGCGCTCGCCCTGGTGCAGGTGCTGCTCATCGCCCAGATCGTCGTGGCGATCGTGGCGCCCTTCGTCGGGAACCCCCCGACGGGCGACCTCCTGGAGTTCTGGACCTACCTCGTCTCCGCCGCGCTCCTGCCGATCGCCGGCATCGTCTGGGCGTTCGTGGACCGGTCGCGGTGGAGTGTCGTGGTCATGGGCGTCCTCGGTCTCGCCGTCGCGGTGATGGTCTACCGGATGCATGTGATCTGGACCATCCAGATCGCGTGACCACGGCCATCCGCCGGGGCGCGTCCGACTCGTGCGCGTCCGCGCTCGGCCGCCCGCCTAAAATGGATGCGTTATGACTGAGCCCGCGTCAGCCCGCCGGATCACCGGCGCCGGCATCGTCCTCGTGTTCGTGTACGGCGTGATGGCGCTCGCGGCCACGGGGCGCTCCTTCGTGCAGATCGTGCGCGAGTTCGACGACGCGCCCCTGGCGTACGGCCTGTCGGCCGCGGCCGCCGTCGTGTACATCCTCGCCACGCTCGCGCTGATGTTCTCGCGCAGTCGCGCCTGGTACCGGATGGCCTGGGTCGCGGTGATCTTCGAGCTGGTCGGCGTGCTCGTGGTCGGGACGCTCAGCATCGTCCTGCCCGAGCTCTTCCAGCACCCGACGGTGTGGTCGCTGTACGGCAGCGGCTACGTGTGGATCCCCCTCGTCCTGCCGTTCTGCGGCATCTGGTGGCTGCGCACGCATCGTCCGGCACCCGTGCCCGAGCTCGCGGCGGCCGCGCGATGATGCTCTTCCGCGACGCGCGGCATGTGCCGTCCGACCTGGGGCCGTCGGTCGTCGCGATCGGGAAGTTCGACGGGCTGCACGCGGGACACCGCGCCCTCGTGGCGCGCATGCTCGACGACGCGCGCGCCATCGGGGCGCGGTCGGTCGCGGTCACGTTCGACCGCAACCCGCTCGCCCTGATCGCGCCGTCGCGCTGTCCGCGTCCGCTCGTCGGGGTGGAGCAGAAGATCGACCTGCTCGCCGACACCGGCATCGACGCGACCCTGCTGCTGGCCTTCGATGAGGAGCTGGCGGCCGAGGACGCGGAGGCGTTCGTCGAGCGCGTGCTCGTCGGCGCGCTGCGGGCGCGGCGCGTGCTCGTCGGCCGCGACTTCCGGTTCGGGCGCGGGGGAGCGGGCGACGCGGCCCTCCTCGAGCGCATGGGCGCTGTGCACGGCTTCTCCGTCGAGGTGATGCCCGACGTCGCGAGCGAAGGGGATGGGCGGCGGGTCTCGTCCTCGTGGATCCGGGAGCTGCTCGACGCCGGCGACGTGGAGCGGGCGGCGACGCTCCTCGGCCGCCCGCACGCGGTGCGCGGCGAGATCGTGCACGGTCTGAAGCGCGGGCGCGAGCTCGGGTTCCCCACCGCCAACCTCTCGCAGGACGCGGAGGGCTTCATTCCCGGTGACGGCGTGTATGCGGGATGGCTGGTCGTCGACGAGACCTCGTATCCGGCCGCGATCTCGGTCGGCAGCAACCCCACCTTCGACGACGTGAACCGACGGCAGGTGGAGGCGTACGTGCTCGACGAGCACGACCTCGATCTCTACGGACGTCGCGCGGAGGTGCGCTTCGTCACGCGCATCCGCGGCATGGTCGCGTTCGAGGGCGTCGAGAAGCTCATCATGCAGATGACGGAGGACGTCGTGCGCACGCGCGACGTCCTCCGCATCGGCTGAGTCAGTACGAGCTGGAATCCTCGACGGCCGAAGCCCGGTCGCCGGCGGCGCGCGCCCGCAGCTCGCCCAGGATGGTCGCGCTCGCGCTGGTTCCGAGACGCGTCGCGCCCGCTTCGAGCATGGCGACGGCGGCGTCGAGGCCGCGGACGCCGCCGGAGGCCTTCACCTGCACGGCCGACGACACGCTCTCTCGCATGAGGGTGACGTGCTCGACGGTCGCACCGCCGCCGGCGAACCCGGTGGACGTCTTCACGAAGGTGGCGCCGCCGGCCTCGACGAGCCGGCTGCCCCGCGCGATCTGCTCGTCGCCGAGGAGACTGGTCTCCAGGATGACCTTGGTCACGAGGCCCTCGGCAGCCGCGACGACCTCGCGGATGTCGGCCAGGACGCGCTCATCCTCGCCGCCGCGGAGAGCGCCGATGTGCACCACCATGTCGAACTCCGTCGCGCCGTCTGCACGAGCCTGGCGCAGCTCGGCGACCTTGGTCGCCGTGGAGGTGGTGCCGTGCGGGAACCCGATGACGGTCCCGACCGCGACCGACGTGCCGGCCAGGCGGCGGGCAGCATAGGCGATGTCGGAGGGGCGCACGCAGACGCTGAAGACGCCCCACTCGGCGGCGATGTCGAGCTCTCGGTCGACGTCGGCCTGTGTGAAGTCGGGCTTGAGGATCGCGTGGTCGATGGTGGCGGCGACGGCCGCCTCGGTGAGCTCGATGGCCATGCCCCCAGCCTAGTGGCGGGGCGTCGGCCGACCTCGATGCGGGCGGCGGCCATCCGACGGCGAACGGGCGACCGCCATCCGATGGTGCACCGGTCGCGGCCACGACGCGATCGGGTCACGATCCGCGGGGGCGGCGACCGCGCGCGCCGCCCTGGGCTAGCGTCGACGCCATGAAGCGCTGCGCTCTCGCCCCTCTCGTTGTCGCGGGAGTCCTCCTCGCCCTCACCGGATGCGCGGGCGGCGAGTCGGGCTCCGCGCCCTCCCAGCCCACGGGCGGCGCGACGCCGTCGGCCACGCCGACCGCGACCGCGACGCCCGAGGGGTTCGCGGTGCCGGGGTCCTGCGACGGGGTGTGGTCGGCCGAAGCGCTCGCCATCCTCAGCGAGGAGGTCGGGCCGCTCAACGACCAGGGGCTGACGATGCTCTCGACCGAGGTCGTGCCCGCGCTCGAGGTGCTCGATGCGGCCGAGCCCCTGCGATGCACCTGGGGGACCGCCGGCGAGGTCGGGATCGCGACCACCGTGGCGGCCGTCGACGACGCGCAGATCGAGACGCTTCGCTCTGCGCTGGTCGAAGGCGGCCTCACCTGCGAGGACCGCGACGCGGTCGCGCGGTGCGAGCGCGAGCAGGAGTCGAGCGGACCGGAGCAGGGCGCCTGGGGCGAGGTGCACGTGCTGGGCGATGGCGGCTGGGTCGCCACGCACTGGCTCAACGCCGACTTCGAACCGCAGTACACCGACGACATCGTCGCGACCCTCTGGGGCTGAGCGCGACGCCCCGACGGGCGCTGCTCCCGGCGCGGAGGCCGATGCCGTAGAATGCCCGTGAGGCTTCCGCTCATCCGTTCGACGCGACAGCGCCGGAGGAGCGGGCCGCGTCACCGGGCGCCGGGTTTTCGCGCGCTGCCCGGTCGCCGCCCGTCCACAGCGACGGCCGGCGCCGCCGCAGTTCGGCGGCGCGCGACGCACGCACGACTTCGACCGGTCGCATCAGCGGCGGCCGGAAGCGACGCTCAGGAGGAGCATGCCGACCACGGCACCCGCGCGACAGCGCAAGAAGTCCTCGTCCGCACGACGCGACGACGAGGCCCCCGTCATCCCGATCCTCGCCCGCAAGGTGCGCGAGATCGAGGCCAAGGCCCAGCGCAACAAGCTCGGGCCGACCAACCGCGTGAAGTTCCAGGTGATCGCGTTCCTCGTCCGAGAGGAGCGCGCCCGCGTGAAGGCCGACGAGTCCATCTCCGACTCGGCCCGCGCGGAGCTGCTGAAGCGCCTCGACGGGGTGGCGACCATCCTCGCCAAGACCGCAGCCCGCGACACGTCGCTCATCCAGCTGCTGGAGGCCGATCACGCGACGTCGCCGGTCGCCCGTCGCATGCGCCGGGACTGGCTGCTCGAGGCCGGCGCCGAGCTGCCGCCGGAGGAGCTCATCATCGCCGACGACAAGCCCGTCGCCCCGGCGGCTGCCGCGCTGCCGCCGGTGGTCTCCGAGCGTGCGGTCACGCCGCCGCAGATCGAGGCCCGCCGCGAGGCGAATCCGTTCCTCGCGCCCGACTTCTCGCGCGTCGACTCGGGGGAGACCCCGCGGCGCCGGCTGGACGGCTGGGAGCTCATGGGCCCCCTCTACAAGGCGTTCGAGCTCGGCGCCGGCGGACGCGCGGCGACCATGCCGCTGCCGCCCGTGCCCGAGTTCGACCGGCTGTCGCCCAAGGGCCTCGAGGTCATGCCGCACCAGTCGCGGTTCCTCGAGGCGGTGCGCGAGGGCCACCGCTCCTTCCTCCTCGCCGACGAGCCCGGCCTCGGCAAGACCGCGGAGTCGGTGCTGGCCGCCTCCGTCGCCGACGCGTACCCGCTCGTGGTCGTCGTGCCGAACGTCGTGAAGATGAACTGGGCGCGCGAGGTCGAGCGCTGGACGCCGCAGCGCCGCGCCACCGTCATCAACGGCGACGGGCAGGACCTCGACGCGTTCGCCGACGTGTTCATCGTCAACTACGAGATCCTCGACCGGCACCTCGGATGGCTCGCCGGCCTGGGCCTGCGCGGAATGGTCGTCGACGAGGCCCACTTCATCAAGAACCTGACCTCGCAGCGATCCCAGAACGTGCTCGCCCTCGCTCAGAGCATCCGCGAGACGGCGCCCGGCGGCCATCCGCTGCTGCTGGCGCTGACGGGAACCCCGCTCATCAACGACGTCGAGGACTTCGACGCGATCTGGCGCTTCCTCGGCTGGACCAACGGCGAGAAGCCGGGCCCCGAGCTGATGGAGAAGCTCGATGCGACGGGCCTGACGCCCGCCGACAAGGCCTTCTACCCGGAGGCCCGCGACGCGGTGATCTCGATGGGCATCGTGCGCCGCCGCAAGAAGGACGTCGCGGCCGACCTGCCCGACAAGCTCATCGCCGACCTGCCCGTGCAGCTGGACGACGAGTACGGGCGCAGCATCCGCGCCGCCGAGCGCGAGCTCGGCCAGCGCCTCGCCGCCCGATACCGCCGCATCATCGAGGCGCGCGGCGACCGCGGCCTCGCAGCGGGCGAGATCGACGACGACATCGTGCGACTGGTCGCCCAGAGCGAGCTCGAGGAATCGAAGTCGGCCGGCGACGGCGGCGACAATGTCTTCGCGATGGTGCGCCGGATCGGGCAGGCGAAGGCGCTCCTCGCCGCGGACTACGCCGCCCAGCTGCAGCGCTCGGTGGGCAAGGTCGTCTTCTTCGCCAAGCACATCGACGTCATGGACCAGGCCGAGGCGCACTTCGCAGCGGCAGGGATCAAGGCCGTCTCCGTGCGCGGCGAGCAGAGCGGCACAGTGCGCCAGGCCGCGATCGACGCGTTCAACAACGACCCCGAGGTCGGCATCGCGGTGTGCTCGCTCACGGCAGCCGGGGTCGGCGTGAACATGCAGGTCGCCTCGAACGTCGTGCTCGCCGAGCTCAGCTGGACCGCCGCCGAGCAGACGCAGGCGATCGACCGCGTGCACCGCATCGGCCAGGACGAGCCCGTCACCGCGTGGCGGATCATCGCCGCGCACACGATCGACAGCAAGGTCGCCGAGCTCATCGACCGCAAGCAGGGCCTCGCGGGGCGCGCGCTCGACGGCGAGGCGTACGACGAGACGTCGAGTGACTCGGTGCAGATGGCCGCCCTCATGCACCTGCTGCGGCAGGCGCTGGGGGCCGCCTAGGCCATCCGCCGCGGGGCGTTCGGGAGTGGCGAAATCGATGCTCCCGAATGCCCTAGCGTTGATGTCATGAAGATCGGCGTTCTGACGAGTGGTGGCGACTGCCCCGGCCTCAATGCAGTCATCCGCGGCGCGGTGCTCAAGGGCACCGAGGCCTACGACATGGAGTTCGTGGGCATCCGGGACGGGTGGAAGGGCCTCGTGGAGGCGGACTTCTTCCCGCTGACGCGTCGCGACGTGAAGGGCCTGTCGAAGGTGGGCGGCACCATCCTCGGCACCAGCCGCACCAACCCCTATGAGGGCGTTCGCGGCGGCGCGGAGAACATCGCCAAGACGCTGTACGGGCACAAGCTCGACGGCATCATCGCGATCGGCGGCGAGGGCACCCTCGCGGCCGCCCAGCGGCTGAACAACGACGGCATCCCCGTGCTCGGCGTGCCGAAGACCATCGACAACGACCTGCGCGCGACGGACTACTCGTTCGGGTTCGACACGGCCGTGAACATCGCCACCGACGCGATGGACCGGCTGCGGACCACGGGCGACTCGCACCAGCGCTGCATGGTGGCCGAGGTCATGGGCCGGCACGTCGGCTGGATCGCGCTGCACTCCGGCATGGCCGCGGGCGCGCACATCATCTGCATCCCCGAGGTGCCGCTGTCACTCGAGGAGATCACCGAGCACGTGCTCGCGGCCGCAGAGCGCGGTCGTGCGCCTCTCGTCGTGGTGGCGGAGGGCTTCAAGCTCAAGGGGCAGGACGAGGCCTACAGCGACAAGGGCCTCGACGCCTTCAACCGCCCCCGACTGGGCGGCATCAGCGAGGTCCTCGCTCCGCTCATCGAGCAGGCCACGGGCATCGAGACCCGCTCGACGGTGCTCGGCCACATCCAGCGCGGCGGTGCGCCCTCGGGCTTCGACCGCGTGCTGGCGACGCGTCTCGGCCTCCACGCAGCGGACGCCGTCGTCGACGGCGCGTGGGGGCAGATGGTGGCCATGCAGGGCACCGAGATCGTGCGCGTACCGTTCTCCGAGGCGCTCGGCGAGCTGCACTCCGTGCCGCTCTCCCGCTACGAGGAGGCTGCGGCCCTCTTCGGCTGAGCCCGGAGAGCGGGGGCGGCCGGGGTCCCGGTGGCTCCCCGTGTCTCACTTGGCGCGGCTATTCGGCTGTGATTCCCGCCGCAACTGAGACATGGGTGATCAGCAGCGGGGTGCGTGTCTCACTTGGCGCGGCTATTCCGCCGAGGATGCCGCACCAAGTGAGACACGGCGCGCGTGCACCCCGGCCCGTGTCTCACTTGCTGCGGGTGACTCGAGGGCGATCCCGCGACGAGTGAGACACGGGCCGCCGGCGCGACGGGTGCTCGGCTCACACCTCAGCGCCGGGTCGCCATCCGCGCTCCCGCAGCGCATCCTCGATGAGGCGTGCGGCAACGGGAGCCGGTCCGTTCAGATGGTGGCGCAGAATCCGCACCATCAGCCATCCATTTCGTCGAACCGCTTCCCATCGGTCTGCGTCTCGCTCGAATTGGCCGACATCGTCGGCGTGCACTCGGCCGTCGTACTCGACGCAGACGCGGCGCCGCACGTACGCCATGTCGAACCGCGCGATGTGCACACCGTCGGCGTCATAGAGATCCCAGTTCAACTCCGGCTCCGGCAGGTGGGCTCTCCCGATGGTGAGACGCGTCCTCGTCTCGCCGGGAGATTCGGAACCAGGACGCATCAGAGCGAGTGCTCGACCGAGTCTCTTGTCGCGCGTGTCGCCCATGAGCTGCACCTCGGAGCGGAGGTCGGCGGGCGTCAGCAGGGCGTTCCGCGGATGGATGAGGTGGTCGGCGGCGATCACCAGATCCTCCACGCCCCACGTCATGGCCGACTGGCGCCATGCCCGCGCGGGCGACTCGACCGCCAGCTCCGCGTGCGGGTGCAGCTGGGGTTCGCGACGCTGCAGCCGGTGACCGCGGATCCCGGCGATCCTCGGCGGATGCGGCGGGCGATGGACGGACACATGGAGCTCCCGATTCGCGAATGGCGGGACGGGCACGCCGAGCAGGGCGAGCGCGGTCTCATGACTGAAGAACTCGCCGTTCTTCAGGCGGGGCGCGTATTCGATGCATCGCTCCCGCAAGCTCGCAGCGAGGGGGAGCGTGGCTGGCGAGCGAAGGCCTCGGTATGGATGCGCGAGATCGAGCGCTCGCAGGCGAGAGCCGGAGACGCCGAGTCCGCGAGCCTCGCGCACGTGGAAGGGGTGGCCGGCCAGTTCGGCGGGCAGGGGCGCCGGTTCTCGTGACATGCCGTCAGCATCGCCTGCGCACGGGAAGCAGTGCGGCGGGTGGTCCGGTCGGGGGAAGGATCACCGGTGTGGCGGCGGGTGTGCACGAGACGACGGCCCGGTCGCGTCCTCTCCGCACTGCCATCGGACCGTGTCTCACTTCGTGCGGGCTCGGTCGGTGGATGGCCGCAACGAGTGAGACACGCCGGCGAGCTCCGGGGCGCCGTGTCTCACTGGGTGCTGGTTCGGCCGGCGGATGGCCGCGACAAGTGAGACATGGGTCACCCAGGGTGGGGGAGGCCGGTGTCCGGGGTGCGTCCTAGGCTGAGCGCATGACGCAGTTCGGCAGGCATCCGGCGGCACAGCGCACGATCGTCCACCTCAGCGACACGCACCTGCTGGCGCAGGGGCGGCGTCTCGCGGGCGGCATCGACACCGACGCCAACCTCGTCGCGACTCTCGCCCGCGTCGAGCGGCTCACCGGCGGAGTCGATGCGCTGGTCTTCACCGGCGACCTCACCGACTTGGGCGAACCCGAGGCCTACGCACGGCTGCGGGTTCTCGTCGAGCCCGTCGCCGCGCGGCTCGGCGCACCCGTGGTGTGGGTGGCGGGCAACCACGACGAGCGCGCCGGGCTGCGCCGCGACCTCCTCGGGCTCCCCGCCACGCAGCAGCCGGTCACCGGTGTCTGGGACCTCGGCGGCCTGCGCCTCATCGCGCTCGACTCGTCGGTCCCCGGATGGCACCACGGCGATCTCGACGACGGCCAGCTGGAGTGGCTCTCGCGCGAGCTCGCCGTGCCCGCCCCGCTCGGGACCATCCTCGCGCTGCACCACCCGCCGCTGCCGAGCCACATCCCGCTGTTCGACATCCTCGAGCTGCGCCGACAGGACGACCTGGCCGCGGTGCTGCGCGGATCGGACGTGCGAACCATCCTCGCCGGGCACCTGCACTACTCGACGAGCGGGACGTTCGCCGGCATCCCCGTGAGCGTCGCGTCGGCGTCCTGCTACACGATGGACATCGCGCTCCCGCCCCAACAGGTGAACGGCATGGACGCCGGGCAGGCGTTCCACCTCGTCCACGTCTACGACGACACCATCACGCATTCAGTCGTGCCGGTGGCGTCGGCGGAGCCGGGGGCATCCTTCACGCCCGAGTGGTACGAGCGGATGGCCGCGCTCACTCCCGAGGAGCGGCTGGAGCGGTTCTCGCGCAAGCCCGCCTGACGCCGAGCCCGTCCGACGGCGAGTCCGCCTGACGCCGAGCCCGTCCGACGGCGAGTCGGCCTGACGCCGAGCCCGCCTGGGCGGGCTACTCGGCGAGCCCCAGCACGTCGAACATCCACGCGAGCTGGAACGCGCGCTCCCGCCAGGCGTTGTAGCGCCCGCTCACGCCGCCGTGACCCGCCGTCATCTCGCAGCGCAGCAGCGCGTCGGCGCCCACCTCGCGCAGGCGCGCGACCCACTTGGCCGGCTCCACGTACAGCACGCGGGTGTCGTTGAGCGAGGCCATCGCGAGGATGCGCGGGTACGTCACGCCCTCGCGCACGTTCTCGTACGGAGAGTACGACTTCATGTACTCGTAGACGCTCGCGTCATGCAGCGGGTCGCCCCACTCCTCCCACTCGATCACGGTGAGGGGCAGCGACGGGTCGAGGATGGTCGTGAGCGCGTCGACGAAGGGAACGTCGGCGAGGATGCCGGCGAAGAGCTCGGGGGCGAGGTTCGCCACCGCGCCCATCAGCAGGCCGCCCGCGGAGCCGCCCTCGGCGACCATCCGGTCGGGCGTCGTGTAGCCGCGGTCGACGAGGAACCGCGCCACGTCGACGAAGTCGGTGAACGAGTTGCGCTTGTGAGTGAGCTTGCCGTTCTCGTACCAGGCTCGGCCCATCTCGCCGCCTCCGCGGACATGCGCGACGGCGAACACGATGCCGCGGTCGAGCTCGGAGAGGCGCGCGTACGAGAAGCCCGGGTCGATGGAGTGCTCGTACGAGCCGTATCCGTACAGGTGCACGGGGCGGGCCGCATCCTCGGGTGCGCCGAACGAGCGCTTCCACACCAGGGAGACGGGGATGAGCGTGCCGTCCGTCGAGGGAACCCACAGACGCTCCTGCCCGTAATCGGCGGGGTCGTAGCCGCCGAGGACCTCGACGTGCTTGAGCTCGCGCAGCTCGCCGGTCGACACCACGTAGTCGAACACGGTGCCCGGCGTCGTGAACGACCCGTAGCTCAGGCGCACGACCGGCTGCGCCCACTCGGGGTTGCCGCCGGAGCCGGCGTTGTACAGCGGCTCATCGAAGGCGATCTCGCTCACCTCGTGCGTCGCGTAGTCGAGGATCCCGACGCGAGGGATGCCCCCGGCCCGGTACTCGACGATGGCGAAGTCTCGCAGGCAGTCCACGCTCTCGAGGCGTGTGCCGGGGGAGTGGGGGATGACGATCTCGCCCCGGGCATCGGGCTCGTCGGCCGGCACGCGCATGAGCTCGAAATCGAGCGCGTCGCGGTTGTGCAGGACGTAGAGCCAGTCCCGCCCGTCGATGACGGCGTGGTCGATCGAGTACTCGACCTTCTCCGCGCGGTTCCAGAGCGTGGTGCGCGGCACCGACGCCGGGTCCTCGATCAGACGCGGCACATCGGCCGCGCGGATGATCGCGTACTCGCTCGTGGTGTTGGACGCCGACTCGATCACGAGGTAGGCGCGGCTGCGGGTGAAGCCGGCGCCGATCCAGAACGACTCGTCGTCCTCGTGGGCGATCTCCACATCCCGCTCGCGAGTCGGATCGCCGACGCGGTGCAGCCACACGCCCTCGGGCCGCCAGGCGTCGTCGACGGTGGAGTAGAGGATGAACCGGCCATCGGGCGTGAACCGCGCGCCGCCGGCGATGCCCTCCAGCACGTCGGGCAGCACCTCGCCCGTGGCGATGTCCTTCACGCGCACCGTGTACCGTTCGTCGCCCTGCGTGTCGACGCCCCACAGCATGCGCGCGCCGTCAGTGCTGACACTGAAGGCGCCGAGGGAGAAGAACTCGTGGCCGTCGGCCTCGACGTTGCCGTCGAGCAGCACCTGCTCGCCCGGCACCTCGACGTCGACCTCGAGTCGCGGCGGCGTCCAGTCGTCGTCGGCGGCGAGCGGCGCGCGGCACTGCAGGCCGTACTGCCGCCCCTCGATGGAGCGGCCGTAGTACCACCATCCGCCCTGCCGGACGGGCACCGTGAGGTCGGTCTCGCGCACGCGCGCCTTGATCTCCTGGAAGAGCGTCTCGCGCAGCGGCTCGAGGTGCGTCACGCGGGAATCGGTGTACCCGTTCTCCGCCTCGAGGTGCGCGCGCACCGCGGCGTCGTCCTTCGCGCGCAGCCACTCGTAGCGGTCCTCCACGTCGTCGCCGTGGTGGCTGCGCACGAGGGGACGGCGGTCGGCGATCGGGGCGGCGAGGGGTGCGTCGGTGGTCACCTCATAACGGTAGTGCGCCCGGCCGCGCAGGAGTGCATCACGGGGCGGCGTGTACGCGATGTACAGGGATGGCCACGGCGATGTACGTCGAGTCGAAAGAGGGTCGCCGAGTGCGTGGGTAGGATCGAGGCATCCCGCTCACACCGACGTGAAGACCCACGAGGAGACGCACATGGTCCACGCTGAAGCCGTCACGCAGACTCGCACCGAGACCGACTCGCTGGGGGCGATGGAGATCCCCTGCGACGCGATGTGGGGCATCCACACCGCCAGGGCGCTGGAGAACTTCGAGATCAGCAAGCGCCCGATCTCCGTCTACCCCGAGCTCGTGGTCGGGCTGGCGATGGTGAAGCAGGCCGCCGCCCGGGCGAACGCCGAGATCGGCGTGCTCGACCAGCACCGCGCCGACCTCATCGACCGCGCAGCGCAGCTCGTCATCGACGGGCAGTTCCACGAGCAGTTCGTGGTGGGCGTCATCCAGGGCGGCGCGGGCACGTCGACCAACATGAACGCGAACGAGGTCATCACCAACATCGCGCTCGAGCTCGCCGGTCGCGAGCGCGGCGACTACGCCTACCTGTCGCCCATCGACCACACCAACCGCAGCCAGTCGACCAACGACGTGTACCCCACGTCGATCAAGATCGGGCTGTCGCTGTCGCTCGGGTCGCTGCTGACCGAGCTTGACCTGCTGCGCAAGTCGTTCCTCGCCAAGGCGACCGACTTCCACGACGTGCTGAAGGTGGGGCGCACGCAGCTGCAGGACGCCGTGCCGATGACCCTCGGCCAGGAGTTCCACGGCTTCGCCACGACCCTGGCCGCAGACTATGAACGGCTGCGCGAGAACGCCGTGCTGCTGCACGAGATCAACATGGGCGCGACCGCGATCGGCACCGGCATCACCACGCACCCGGACTACGCGGGCGCGGTGGAGCGGCACCTCCGCGACATCACGGGGCTCGACCTCGAGACCGCGAGCGACCTGGTCGAGTCGACGAGCGACACCGGCTCGTTCATGTCGTTCTCGTCCTCCCTCAAGCGCAACGCCATCAAGCTGTCGAAGATCTGCAACGACCTGCGGCTGCTGTCGTCGGGCCCCCAGGCGGGCCTCGGCGAGATCAACCTCCCCGCGCGGCAGGCGGGATCGAGCATCATGCCCGGCAAGGTCAACCCCGTCATCCCCGAGGTCGTGAACCAGGTCGCGTTCGCGGTCGCCGGCTCCGACGTGACGGTGACGATGGCGGTCGAGGCGGGGCAGCTGCAGCTGAACGCGTTCGAGCCCGTGATCGCGCACTCGATCTTCCAGTCGATCATCTGGATGCGCCAGGCGATGCGCACGCTCCGTGTCAACTGCGTGGACGGCATCACCGCCAACCGCGCTCGCCTGGGCGCCATGGTGGGGTCGAGCGTCGGCGTCATCACCGCCCTCACGCCCTTCATCGGCTACTCCGCGGCCGCGGCGCTCGCGAAGACCGCCCTGCTGACCAACCGCAGCGTCGCCGATCTCGTCGTCGAGGCGGGCCTCATGGAGCCGGCGGAGGTCGAGAAGCAGCTCAGCCCCTCGCGCTTGTCGGGCCTCGAGCCGGTGACCTCGATCATTCCGATCATCGCCCCGGAGGACGTGCCCACGCAGGGCTGACCCGTCGCGCGGGCTCCCGCCTCGAGCTGAAGCAGCCCGGGGCGGGTGCTGGCGTCAGTCCGTCATCCGGCAGTGCGTCGTCAGCTCGCCGATGCCGTCGATGCCGACGGTCACCGTGGAGCGGTCGCGCAGCAGCACCTGCGGCGTGCGTGAGAAGCCGGAGCCGCCGGGGCTCCCGGTGGAGATGAGCGTGCCCGGCAGCAGGGTGATGCCCTGCGACAGGTGCGCGATGAGCCGCGCCACCGTGCGCACCATCTGTCCGGTCGAGGCGTCCTGCATCATGTGGCCGTCCACCCGCGTCCAGATGTGGAGGTCCTGCGGATCGGGGATCTCGTCGGCGGTGACCACATAGGGCCCGACCGGTGTGAAGCCGTCGAGCGACTTGCAGCGGCACCACTGCGCCTCAGAGTACTGGATGTTGCGCGCGGAGATGTCGTTGACCACTGTGTAGCCGAACACGTAGTCGAGCGCCTCCTCCTCGGAGACGTCCTTGGCCGCGCGCCCGATGATCACGCCGAGCTCCGCCTCGTAGTCCACGGCCTCGCTCATGCGCCGCGACCAGGTGGTGGTGCCGTCGTGCGCCTGCAGGGAGTTGGGCCAGAACGTGAACACCGTGGGGGTGTCGTCGGTCTTGAGATTGAGCTCGCCCGAGTGCGCGGCGTAGTTCAGGCCCACCGCCAGCATCGCGGGCGGGGCGAGGATGGCCGGTGCGAATCGGACCTCCGCGATCGGCGTCGGCTCGCCGTCATGGGCGGCGCGCGCGGCGCGGATCTCCTCGAGCGCGGCGGGGCCCCGCGCGATGAGCTCCTCGAGCGTGCGGGGCGCGTCGGGGATGAGCGTCGAGACGGCCAGCGCCCCCGCTTCGTCAGCGAGAGCGAGAGAGACGGCGGTGTCCTCGGGGAAGGTCACATGGGCGAAGCGCATGATCTCAAGGCTATCCGCCGTCTCCGACCGCGGCGCGTGAGGGAACCGCCGGAATCGCGCACCCTAGGCTGTGGGGCATGACCTACGGCACCGGGCTCAACCCTCCGTCGTCCGAGCCATTCGCGACCGCCTTCGAGCAGCCCCGACGCGGGTCCGGCGCAGTCATCCCCGTGGGCGGCGCGACGCAGCCGCATCTCCCGGCCGTGCCCACGCGACGCGGCCGCTCGACGTGGATCTGGCTCTGGGCCGTCCTCGCCGTGCTCCTGTTCGGGCTGGTGTCGTATTTCACGAGCGCGCTCGGCACCTCCGCCTCGATCGTCGGACTCGTGCTGGCCCTCGCTCCGTTCACGCTCGTCGTCTCCGCGATGCTCTGGGTCGACCGCTGGGAGCCGGAGCCGCGCAGCCTGGTGATCTTCGCCCTCGCGTGGGGCGCGATCGCCTCCGTCGGCTTCGCGCTGCTGGTCGACCTGGGCGTGCACCTCGTGCTGCCGCGCTCGCCGCTGTGGGATGTCGCGGGCACCGTCATCCAGGCGCCGATCGTGGAGGAGCTGGGCAAGGGCGTCGGCGTGCTCCTCATCCTCCTGATGGGGCGCCGCGCGTTCGACGGCCCGGTCGACGGCGTCGTCTACGGCGCCCTCGTCGGCGCCGGGTTCGCCTTCACCGAGAACATCCAGTACTTCGCCGTCTCCGTCATCGAGGGCGGCGCGGGCTCGCTGACCTGGACCTTCATCCTGCGCGGTCTCCTCTCGCCGTTCGCGCACGCGATGTTCACCGCCGTCACCGGCTACGCGCTCGGTCGGGCGGTGCGCGGCGGCGCGTCGCTCGCGGGGAGCCTCCGCCCCTGGGTCGGCGGTCTCGTCGGCGCGATGGCCCTGCACGCGCTGTGGAACGGCTCGGCAACATTCACCGGCCTCGAGGGCTTCCTGCACCTCTACGTCGTGCTGCAGGTCCCGCTGTTCATCGTGTTCACGCTCCTGCTCGTGCGGATGCGGCACGAGGAGGAGCGGCTGACGAAGGCGCGGCTGGGAGAGTACGCGGTCGCCGGATGGTTCACCCCCGAGGAGGTCGAGATGCTCGCGACGCCGGTGGGGAGGCGAGCGGGGATGGCGTGGGCCCGGAACCTGCGCGGGGACCGGTCCGCGCTCATGAAGTCCTTCATCCGCGATGCGACCGCCCTCGCCGCGACGCGGCAGCGCGCGGTGTCGGGGCGCGATGCGCGCGCGGCCGACGACGAGCGCGCCCTCCTCGCGCGGGCCGCCCGCACGCGCCAGGAGCTGCTTGCACGCTGATCGCAGACCGGGTCTTGACAGCCGCTCCCGGCGGGCGCATCCTTGCTTCAGACCAACTCAGCGCTCGGAAGTCTCGCAGGCATCGCCGCGGCCCGAGCGCTGAGTCTTTGTCCGGGTCTACAGCAGGCCCCGCCGGTGGCCCTCGGCGATCGCGCTGGCCCGGTCCGACACGCCGAGGCGACGATATGCGGCCTGCAGGTGCACCTTGGCGGTGTTCGCGCTCACGCCCAGCTTGGCGGCCGCGTCGGCCAGACGCTCGTGCTCGGCCGCCGCGCGCAGCACCGAGAGCTGCTGCGCGGTGAGCCGCTCGTAGCGGTAGTCCGCGGCCGGCATGAGCAGGCGCTCCCCGGGCGGCTGGGGGAGCGGCCCCGACCATCCGGATGCCGCGGCGAGCCCCTCGAGGTCTGCCATGGGGACGACGGCGAGCGAGGCGCGCAGACCGTTCGCCTGCGACGTCTCCCACGCCGTCCGGAACGCCGTCACCGCGCCATCCCGGTCGCCCTCGCGCCACAGCGCCGTCGCCCGCACGACGAGGGCCTCCACGCGGACGCGCGGTGCACGGCTCTGATCCTCGCGCGCCACCTCGCGCAGCGCACGGCGGGTCTCGCCGAGGCCGAGGTACGCGCTCGCGCGCCGCGTGCGCAGCAGGCCCTCGGCCTGGGGGTGCATGGCTGGTGCCCGCTGGAGGGCGAGAAGCGCGGCCTCGTGCAGGCCCTGGTAGGTGAGGACCGTGCCGCGCGCCACGGCGAGGACCGCCGCGTTCAGCCCGCCCTCGCTGAGCCCGGGCCGCGTCCCCTCGACCGCGACCTGCAGCCGCGCGAGACTGTAGACCGGGTGCGTGGAGCGGGCGCGCGAGCCGACGATGGCGCGAAGACCCGCGGCCGGCAGCGTCAGCTCCTCGAAGAGCGTGCTCTCATCGTCGAGGAGGCGCAGACAGCGGTCGAAGTCGAGGGCGTCGCTCGCACGGTACGCCGCGCCGAGGTCGTCCGCCGCGCGCACGAACCTCATGTCGGGGTACCGCGCGCGCAGGCGCGCCGCCCGCTCGAGCCAGAGGTCGGCCACGGCGCCGTCGCCGAGGATCGCGTGAACCCAGCTCAGCTCGCCGACCGCCTCCCGGGCCATGCGGACGTTGCCCGTCTCCTCGGCAGCGGTGTGCGCCTCGAGGAGGACGTCCGCGGCGCGGACGAGGTCGCCGTCCGCTGCGATGGTCACCCCCCACTGCACGAGCACGATCGGCAGCAGGCTGCGGATGGCCGCACGCTCGGCCGCGGTCATGGCCTGGAGGGCGTCCCGCGCGGCGTCCGCGAGGTCGGCCGCCTCTCGGAACAGTCCGCGCGACCGCAGGAAGGCGATCCGTCCGGTCAGCAGGACGACCCGATCGGCCGGCGGCAGCTGCTCGGGCACCTCGACGTCGATGTCGGGGAACACGGGCGGCTTCTCCGGTGCTGCCACCAGGTGCGTCACGTACTGGCGAAGCGCCCACCAGCGCGGCCGGCGGCGCATCGCGGACGTGGGAACGGTGTCGGCGACCGTGCGGATGAGGACCGGATCGAAGCTCACCAGCTCCGCGAGGTTCGCCTCCACGGTCGCCATCGCATCGTGCCAGCGCTCGTCCGCTAGGGCGTCGAAGATACGCGGCGCGACGTCTCTTCTCGCCTCGCCCAGGTCGCCATCGGCCATCTGCGCTCCTTCGTCCTCGTCACAGCAGTCCGTGCGCGGCGGCTGCCACGACCAGCTCCTCGCGCGTCCTCACGCCCAGCTTGGCGTATGCGCGGCGCCGGAAGCTCTTGATCGTGTTCGCGCTCACGCCGAGGGCGGCCGCGGCCTCGGCCGTGCTCTTGCCCTGCGCGAGGAGCCGCAGCGCGGCCAGCTCGTGCTCGGTGATGCGGAGAGCGCCCGGCTGCGGCGACGGCGGGAAGCGCACGGCAGCGGCCTTCACCGCCGACACGGCATCCCACTCCTCATCGGAGAGGTCGGCGATCTCCGCGAGCGCGTCGAAGTCCGCACGCGGTACGCAGGTGAGCGCGACCGGCACCCGGTGCGCGGCGGCCAGCACCGCAGCGCGACGGAAGGCGGGTCCGGCCTCCGGATCGTCGCGGCGGAGGAGCAGGACGGCCAGCACGGCGGCCGCGGTCACGGCGGCGCGAGGGCGCCCGAGATCGTCGAGGGCGGCGTGTCCGTCCTGCGCTGCTCGTTCGCGATCGCCGCGGAGGAGATGCACGGCGGCGCGCTGCGCACGGGCGCTCGGGATGAGCGGCATCGGCAGCGCGTCGAGGATCTCCCTCGCGCGCTCCAGCTGCCCGCGGTGGGCGAGCGCCTGCGCGCGGGCGACGGCGAGTTCGCCTCCCCGCGCCTGCACGCGCCCGGGGAGGTCCGGCTGCTCGAGATCCGCGGCGGTGGCCGTCGACGCCGGGTCCTTCGCGGCGATGAGTAGGGAGACCACGGCCAGTTCCCAGAGGCGCGCCTCGGCGGGGGTCCGCCCCGCGCTGGTGGCACGAGCCGCGCCGACCTCCCGTCGCGCGGTCGCGAAGTCCAGTTCGTCGTAGTGGGCGAGCGCGCGACTGAGTTGCAGCGACATGGGCGACGGCAGCGGGCGCGGGCTTCCGCGCATGATGGCCTCGGCATACGAGACCCAGTCCTCGCGCGCTTCCGCCCGCCCTTCCAGCGCATGAAGCCACGCCACCTCGGAAGCCGCGATCAGCGCGACCTGCGGTACACCGCCCGCATGCGCCATCGAGTAGGCGCGCGTCAGCTCGTCCAGCGCGATGCCCGAATCGCCTCCCGCCAGCTCGATGCCGCCCCAGATGAGCAGCAGCCCGGGGAGGTCAGCCAGCGTGCCGCCCCGCCGCTGCGCACTCGCGCTCTCGTAGGCCGCGCGAGCCTCGCGCACCGTCTCGAGGGCCGCCGGGAGGTCGCCGCGCTGCGAGACGTGCTTGGCCTCCTCGGTGAGAGCCATCGCCTCCGCGAACGCCGACGAGGGTGCGAGATGCACCGTCGGAACGCGGCCGCCGGGCACCGTCTCGAGGTAGTCGCGCACGCGTCGCCAGCGCGCGTCGCTCTCGACGAGCTCGGGCGGCACCGTGCTCATCACGGCGCGGATGGCCGCCGCGTTCGTCGTGAGCAGCTCCGACCAGTTCTCCTCGACGAGGTGGAGCGCCTCCTCCCACGCGCGGTGCGCGAGGGCGCGGTAGACGCGCGCCGCGACGCTCCTGGCGGGCTCTGCGGGCCCAGAGCCGGGCGGAATACTCCTCACGCGGCTCATTCTGCCCAAGTGCGGCGACATAGCGGCATTCGACCCGTCGCGGCGCGTCATGTACGTCCTCGCCGGCGCGCCCCCGCCGAGAAGCGGGCATCATGGAGGACATGAGCGCAGAACGCACCAAGCCCGAGTTCGACGCACCCGAGGGGCCCGCCCCCACGCAGCTGGCCATCCGCGACATCATCGTGGGCGACGGCGCGGAGGCGAAGCCCGGTGACACCGTCACCGTGCACTACGCGGGCGTCGAGTACGAGACCGGCGACGAGTTCGACTCGTCCTGGAACCGCGGGGAGAGCATTCAGTTCCCCCTGCGCGGCCTCATCCAGGGCTGGCAGGACGGCATCCCCGGCATGAAGGTCGGCGGCCGCCGCGAGCTCGTGATCCCGCCGCACCTGGCCTACGGCCCCGCCGGCGCCGGTCACTTCCTGAGCGGCAAGTCCCTCATCTTCATCATCGACCTCCTCGCCGTCGCCTGACTCGACATCCTCATGAAGCGCCGCACGGGCCATCCGTGCGGCGCTTCGTCATGACCGATCCCGACGAATATGGGAAAAGCTGGAATATATGCGTGCGAATGGGTATTGTGCTCCTGTGACGCCGCAGACGCGGCAAAGGACCTCTGAGGAGCACGCATGACCATCGACATCCCCGGTTACCGCCCCGGCACCTACGAGCTCGACCCCGCACACAGCGAGGTCGGCTTCGAGGTGCGGCACATGATGATCTCCAAGGTGCGCGGCGCGTTCACGGTGAAGTCGGCGACGATCGTCCTGCCCGAGAACGTCCTGGAGGCGTCGGTGACCGCGACCGCGGACGCCGCCTCCCTCGACACGAAGGACGAGGGGCGCGACCAGCACCTGCGTTCCGCGGACTTCTTCGACGCCGAGCAGCACCCCACGCTCACGTTCACGAGCACCGGCGTCCGCGAGAACGGCGGCGACCTCCTCGTCGACGGCGACCTCACCATCAAGGACGTCACCCGCCCGGTCACGTTCGAGCTGGAGCTCGGCGGCTTCGGCACCGACCCGTGGGGCAACTACAAGGCCGGCGCGACGGCCGTCGCGTCGATCAACCGCGAGGACTTCGGCCTGACGTGGAACGCCGCGCTCGAGACCGGCGGCGTGCTCGTCGGCAAGGACGTCAAGATCACGCTCGACCTGCAGGGCGCGCTCGCCGCGTGACCCGTGCGAAGAGGCCGGCCCTGCGGGGTCGGCCTCTTCGCGTACTCGGCGCCGTTCAGAGCGTGGGGTTCTCCGCGTCGTATCCCCGGAAGCGCGGGAAGGCTCGCAGGATGGCCGTGGTGATCGCCACGACCAGCAGCCCGCCCAGGAGCGGCGGCAGCCACGCGCTGCCGCTCTCGCCGAACCAGGTCGCGGCGACCGTGGCGAAGCCGCCGGCGTAGAGCGCCCCGAGTCGCGGCCCGCCCGTCACCACGACGATGAACACGCCCTGCAGGCGCCCGCGGATGGCATCGGGGACCGCCGACTGCAGCATCGTCTGCCGGTAGATCGAGCTGATGTTGTCCGCAGCGCCCGCGCACGCGAGGCAGGCCATCGCCAGGACGATGAGCGCGACGTGCGGTCGTCCTGCCGACGCCTCACCGGGGGAGAGCCACGCGGCGGTCAGCACGAGCCCGAACACCGCCGTGACGGCCCCGAACACCTGGATCGCCCGCCCGATGCCCAGACCGTGATGGCGGTAGGCGGAGATCCGGCCCGAGAACAGGCTCGACGCGAATGCGCCCACGGCGTTCGCCGCGACCAGCAGCCCGGTCGTGATCTCGCCCCCGCCCAGCACCACCGCGCCCACCGCGGGGAAGAGCGCGAGCGGGTTCCCGAATGTCATCGCGACGATGTCGAGGAGGAACTGCAGACGGATGTTCGGAGCACGTCGCAGGAAGCGCCATCCGTCGGCCAGAGACGCGAGACCCGGGCGCACGGACTCGCCCTCGGGGCGCAGGCGCGGCAGCGTCCACAGGCCGAGGAAGAGCGACAGCATGAGCACGACATCGAGCGTGTAGGTCACCGGGTAGCCGAAGAGCGCCACGAGGACGCCGCCGAGGGCGGGCCCGACCATGACCATCACCCCGACCGTGATGCCGTTCAGCGCCGCGGCGGCAGGGATGAGGCGAGCCCCGACGAGCCGGGGCGTGATCGCCATCTTCGTGGCGGAGACGATGGAGTTCGCCGCCGAGTTGACGATGGACAGCGCGTACAGCCATCCCACGTCGACGACGCCCGTCCATGCCAGCACGGCCAGCAGAGCGGTGGAGATCCACGTCACGGTCGCTGCGCTCAGCGCGACCGCGCGGCGGTCGAACCAGTCGGCGAGCATCCCGCCGTAGAGGCCGGCGAGGATCATGGGGAGCAGGCCGGCCACGGCGATCATCGACACCGCGAACGTGGACCCGGTCAGCTCGTACATGTGGAGCATGACGGCGGTGATCGTCAGCTGCCCGCCGAGCCCGCCCAGCATGGAGCCGATCCACAGCCGCGCGAAAGGGGGGCTCTCGGTCAGAGGGCGCAGGTCGAGGAGCAGGCGCGGGGACACTCCAGCGAGGCTATCCGCTCTCCCCGCACCTGCGGATGGGGTAGACTCGTGGGGTTGCCGTTCGATCGGCCGCGGATAAAGAGAGCCCACGCATCAGGCGTCGGGCGCCGCGCAACGAGCTGAAAGGGGATCGAATCTATGGCACTGGAAGCAGACGTCAAGAAGGCGATCATCGAAGAGTACGCGACGCACCCCGGTGACACCGGATCCCCCGAGGTGCAGGTCGCGCTCATGACGCAGCGCGTCAAGGACCTCACCGAGCACCTGAAGGAGCACAAGCACGACCACCACTCGCGTCGTGGTCTGTTCCTGCTCGTCGGTCAGCGCCGTCGCCTCCTCGGTTACCTCCAGGACATCGACATCGCACGCTACCGTGCGCTGATCGAGCGTCTCGGTCTCCGTCGATAAGGCAGAGCGCACCAGCGTTCAATCGTCTTCCCGAAGGCCCGTCCCAGGTGTGGGGCGGGCCTTCGTCGTACCCGCCGCGAGGTGCGTCAGCTGCTTCCGGCCAGGTGCGTCAGCTGCTGCGGCGCGATCCCGTGGGATCGTCGCGCCGGCTCGGCAGAAGCGTCGGGTCGCGGAACAGCCGCTGCGGCCGTGGCTCGACGAGCGGCCCGGCGATGACGCGCACGGGTCGTGTCGCGAGCAGGACGGTCACCGTCACGGCGAGGACGCACACGGTCGGCAGCCACAGCCACGTCGGCTCGAGGTTCCGCAGCACGCCCGACTCCCGGAACGGATACAGCACGAACGAGTGCAGCAGGTAGACGTACATCGTGTACTGGCCGAGCGCGGTCCAGGGCGTGCGCCGCAGCGGCACGAGCACGAAGAAGGCCGCCGATAGCACGAACCCGATGAGCAGCGTCGCCAGCCGGACCCCGCCCGCCCACCACGTCGGCTGCGGCAGCAGGTCGGGATACGAGTCGTCGTAGAAGAACCAGTACCGCAGCTCCATCTCGCGCCACGCATCGAGACCGGCGTACGCGAGCCACGCGTCGAGCGCGAACAGGCCGATCGCCGCGGCGTACGCCCACCAGGGTCGGCGTCGCAGCAGGCCGAACCGCTCCACGATGTCGTGTTCGCGGAGCCACCAGCCGAGGACGAAGAACGGCAGGAACCCCAGCGTGCGCGAGAGCGAGAAGGTGCTGTCGACGTTCGGGAGGTAGCCGACGCCGATCGAGATGACCACCGACCAGAGCAGCGGCCAGCGCAGCAGGGCCAGGTAGGGGAGGGTCAGCCGGAAGATGCCCAGGGCGAGCAGGAACCACAGCGTCCAGGAGGGCTGCGTGATGTTCGGCTCCACGCGGCCCTCCACCAGCCACTTCGTGAACCACCACAGCGCCTCGAACACGACGTAAGGGAGGAGGATGTCGGTCAGGATGCGCGTCATCTGCCGTCGCGAGGGCGGGTCTGACTTGGAGAAGTACCCGGAGATGATCGCGAACGCGGGCATGTGGAACGCGTAGAACGACAGATAGAAGGCGTAGGCGATGTCGGAATCGTGAATGAGTCGCTGGATCGCATGGCCGAGCACGACCAGCACGATGCACGCGAAGCGCGCGTTGTCCCAGAACGGCACGCGGCGCCGCGGTCTCGTCGTCGCCGCCGACGTCGGCGGCGGTGCCTCGCTCGTCATCACGCCCTACGCTACCGATGGGCGGATGACCGACGAGCGATCCCCGCAGATCGGGAATGGATTCGCGTCGCAGGCGTTTCACCAAGTACATTCATACGCATGCAAAGGCGAGCGGCCATCCGCCCGCGGAATCGGAGGAACCGGTGAGCGACACGACCCCGTGGTCCGGGATGCAGTTCGGCCTCATGTCCGTCAGCGACATCACGCGCGACCCCACGACCGGATACACGCCCAGCGAGGCCGAGCGCATCCGCGACGTCGTGACCATCGCCCGTCACGCTGAGGAGGCGGGGCTCGACGTCTTCGCCATCGGCGAGCACCACAACCCGCCGTTCTTCTCCTCCTCGCCGACCACTACGCTCGCGTACATCGCCGCGCAGACCGAGCGGCTCATCGTCTCGACGTCGACGACCCTCATCACGACCAACGACCCCGTGCGCATCGCGGAGGACTACGCGATGCTGCAGCATCTGTCCGGCGGTCGGATGGACCTCATGATGGGGCGCGGCAACACCGGCCCCGTCTACCCCTGGTTCGGCAAGGACATCCGCCAGGGCCTGCAGCTCGCGATCGAGAACTACAATCTGCTGCACCGCCTCTGGACCGAGGACGTCGTGGACTGGGAGGGCTCCTTCCGCACCCCGCTGCAGGGCTTCACCTCCACCCCGCGCCCGCTCGACGACGTCAAGCCCTTCGTCTGGCACGGCTCCATCCGCACCCCGGAGATCGCGGAGCAGGCCGCGTACTACGGCGACGGCTTCTTCGCCAACAACATCTTCTGGCCGAAGGAGCACTACCAGCGCCTCATCGCGCTCTACCGTCAGCGCTACGCGCACTACGGCCACGGCACTCCGGAGCAGGCGATCGTCGGCCTCGGCGGTCAGGCGTTCATCGCGAAGAACTCCCAGGACGCGGTACGGCAGTTCCGCCCGTACTTCGACTCGGCTCCCGTGTACGGCAACGGGCCGACCATGGAGGACTTCACCGAGATGACGCCGCTCACGGTGGGTTCGCCCCAGCAGGTGATCGACCGCTACGCCGCCATGCGCGACACCTTCGGCGACTACCAGCGTCAGCTCTTCCTCACCGATCACGCCGGCCTCCCGCTGAAGACCGTCCTCGAGCAGATCGACTTCCTCGGCGCGGACGTCGTGCCCGTGCTGCGGCGCGAGCTCGCGCGGAACCGCCCGGCGAACGTCCCCGACGCTCCCACGCACCCCGCCCGCGTGAAGGCCAAGTACGGTGACGCGGAGCCACGCCAGCCGCGCCCGAACGCCAACCGCGGCGACAACGTCACGGGCGGCTCGCCGTACCAGGACACCCCGCGCGGCGCGGCCTTCGGGCTCGCGGGGAAGGGCGCGTGAGCATGGACGCCGTGCGCATCGCCGTCCTGTCCGCGGGGCTGTCCGAGCCCTCGTCCACACGGCTGCTCGCCGATCGCCTGACGAGGGCGGTCATCGACCTGCTCGAGGCGCGCGGCATGCGGGCGGAAGTGTCGGTGATCGAGCTGCGCGACCACGCCCACGACGTGATGAACGCCATGCTGACGGGCTTCCCCGCCAAGGGGCTCGCAGCGGCGATGGAGCAGATCGCCGGCGCCGACGCGCTCATCGCCGTCACGCCGATCTTCTCCACGTCGTACTCCGGCCTGTTCAAGTCGTTCATCGACGTGCTCGACCGCGAGGCCATCGAGGGCACGCCGGTGCTGCTCGGTGCGACGGCCGGCACGCCGCGCCACTCGCTCGCGATCGACTACGCCATCCGGCCGCTGTTCACCTACCTGCACGCCGAGCCCGTGCCGACCGGGGTCTTCGCAGCCGCCGACGACTGGGGGCAGGGCGCGGACCGCGTGGCCCCGCTGCAGAAGCGCGTCGATCGCGCCGCGCGCGAGCTCGTCGACGCCGTGGCGGGGCTGGGGCGGACCGAGAAGGTCGACCCCTTCTCGCCGGAGAGCTACCTCGGCGCCGGCGGCTCCTTCGAGAGCCTGCTGGGCGCGAGGTCGAGCGACTCCAGGTAGCAACCCACGAGCTGCTCGGTGAGGGCGCCCCACGATCGCGTGCGGACGCTCTCCCGGGCGGCCTCGCCGAACGCGCGCCGCTTGGCGTCGTCGCCGAGGAGGTCCACCACCCGGTCGCGGAGGTCGCGCAGATCGCCCGGCCGATACAGCCATCCGTCGACGCTGCTGCGGACGAGGTCGAGTGGGCCGCCCCTGCCCGTCGCCACGACCGGGACGCCGCTCGCGAGCGCCTCCTGCACCGTCTGGCAGAACGTCTCGCTCTCGCCAGGGTGAACGAAGACGTCGAAGCTCGCCAGCGCCTCGGCGAGGTCGTCTCCGCCGAGGAATCCCGTGAAGACCGCCCCAGGGAGTCGGGCCTCGAGGCGCGCGCGCTCGGGGCCGTCGCCCACCACGACCACGCGGGTGCGCGGCAGATCGCAGAGCGCACGCAGATCCTCGACCTGCTTCTCCGCCGCGAGGCGCCCGACGTACCCGACGATCCGCTCCCCGGGCGCGATGCGCGCTCGCCACGCCTCCGACCGCCGCCGCGGCGAGAAGCGCTCGGCGTCGACCCCGCGCCCCCAGCGGCGGATCCCGCCGACGCCCAGCGCCGCCAGCTGCGCCTGCGCAGCCGATGACGGCGCGAGGGTCAGCGTGGCCCGGCGGTGGAGGCGACCGACGTGCGCGGCCGCCATGGCCGCCGCACTCGCGACGCCGTAGCGCTCCGCGTACGCGATGACGTCGGTCTGGTACACCGCCACCACGGGGATGCCGAGGGGCTCCGCGGCCAGGAGGGCCTGCCATCCGAGGACGAACGGCGAGGCGAGGTGGACGACGTCGGGCCGGAAGCGATCGATCACCGCACGCATCCGGCGCACCGGCGCGAGCGCGACCCGCACGTCGGGGTAGGCGGGAAGGGGGAGCGACGCGACGAGCTCGGTGCGCAGCCGAGGCACCTCGCGTCGGCCGCCGCCGCGAGGGGCGACGACGAGCGTCTCGTGGCCCTGCTCCTCGAGATGGTGCACGACCTGCAGCACGGAGTTGGTGACCCCGTTGACGTGGGGGAGGAAGGACTCCGCGAAGAGGGCGACTCGCACGCCTCCAGCCTGCGGTCGCGGCCCCGGCCATCCCAGGGGTCTCGACGAGGCTTCGCCCGCTGTTCATCCGGGGTCGTCCGTCGTTCACCGGGGCGAAACCGGGTCGGTCGCGCCTCGCGCTGGTAGGGTGGCGGTGGGCACGCTCGTGCGCGCCCGACAACTGAACACGACATGGAGCAGGCTGGCAGGAAGCTGGTCCCCTGAAGTGATCTCCCGGATGAGCCATCCGGTGGGTTTCTCCTGGTGGCCAGCGCAGGCGAGCGTGGAGCTTCGGCTCCGGCCGCGCGGCCTATATCTGCCTGTTCCTGCTCCTTCGCATGACTCGTCGGTCACACGGACCGGCGAGGTTAAACAAAGAAGGAGAGACCTCTTGGAAGGTCCTGAAATCACCGCCGCCGAGGCCGTTCTCGACAACGGCCGCTTCGGCACCCGCACGATCCGCTTCGAGACCGGCCGCCTCGCGCAGCAGGCTCAGGGCGCGGTCGCCGCGTACCTCGACGAGGAGACGATGCTCCTCTCCGCGACGAGCGCGTCGAAGAACCCCCGCGAGGGCTTCGACTTCTTCCCGCTGACGGTCGACGTCGAGGAGCGCTCGTACGCCGCGGGCAAGATCCCCGGCTCGTTCTTCCGCCGCGAGGGTCGCCCCTCCACCGAGGCCATCCTCGTGTGCCGCCTCATCGACCGTCCGCTGCGCCCGTCGTTCGTCGACGGCCTCCGCAACGAGATCCAGATCGTCGTGACGGTGCTCTCCATCGCTCCCGGCGAGTTCTACGACGCCCTCGCGATCAACGCCGCATCGGCGTCGACGCAGATCTCGGGTCTGCCGTTCTCCGGCCCGATCGCCGGCGTTCGCCTCGCGCTCATCCCCGGCCAGGCCGGCAACGACGACCAGTGGGTCGCGTTCCCGAACGCCGAGCTGCTCGAGTCGGCCGTGTTCGACCTCGTCGTCGCCGGTCGCGTGGTCCAGGGAGCCGACGGCTCCGAGGACGTCGCGATCATGATGGTCGAGGCCGAAGCCACCGAGTCCAGCTGGAACCTCATCAAGGCCGGCGCCACCAAGCCCAGCGAGGAGATCGTCGCGCAGGGCCTGGAGGCCTCGAAGCCCTTCATCAAGCAGCTCGTCGCGGCGCAGGCCGAGATGGCCGCCAAGTCGTCGAAGGCTCCGCTGGAGTTCCCCGTCTTCCCGGCCTACAGCCAGGAGACCTACGACTTCGTCGCGGGCGAGGCGTACGCGGACCTCGAGAAGGTCTACCTCATCGCCGACAAGCAGGAGCGTCAGAGCGCCGATGACGAGGTCAAGGCCCGCGTCAAGGCCGCCCTGGTCGAGAAGGTGGAGGCGGGCGAGCTGCCCGCCGCCGCTCCGCTCGAGTTCGGCGCCGCCTACAAGTCGGTCACGAAGAAGATCGTGCGCGGCCGCATCCTCACCGAGGGCGTCCGCATGGACGGCCGCGGTCTCGCGGACATCCGTCCGCTCGACGCCGAGGTGCAGGTCATCCCGCGCGTGCACGGCTCCGCGATCTTCCAGCGCGGCGAGACCCAGATCATGGGCGTCACCACGCTGAACATGCTCAAGATGGAGCAGCAGATCGACTCGCTGTCGCCCACGACGAGCAAGCGCTACATGCACCACTACAACTTCCCGCCCTACTCGACCGGTGAGACCGGCCGGGTCGGCAGCCCGAAGCGTCGCGAGATCGGTCACGGCTTCCTGGCCGAGCGCGCGCTCGCTCCCGTGCTGCCCACGCGCGAGGAGTTCCCGTACGCCATCCGCCAGGTGTCGGAGGCCCTCGGGTCCAACGGCTCCACGTCGATGGGCTCCGTCTGCGCCTCGACCCTGTCGCTGCTGAACGCGGGTGTGCCGCTGCGCGCGCCCGTCGCCGGCATCGCGATGGGCCTGGTGTCCGACGAGGTCGACGGCCAGACGCGCTACGCGGCGCTGACCGACATCCTCGGCGCCGAGGACGCCCTCGGCGACATGGACTTCAAGGTCGCCGGCACGCGCGACTTCGTCACGGCCATCCAGCTGGACACGAAGCTCGACGGCATCCCCTCCGAGGTGCTCGCCGGCGCGCTCACGCAGGCGAAGGACGCGCGTCTGCGCATCCTCGAGGTGCTGAACGCAGCGATCGACACGCCGGACGAGATGGCACCCACCGCGCCCCGCGTCATCAGCGTGCAGATCCCGGTCGACAAGATCGGCGAGCTGATCGGCCCCAAGGGCAAGACGATCAACTCGATCCAGGACGACACCGGCGCCCAGATCTCGATCGAGGACGACGGCACCGTCTACATCGGCGCGACCGACGGTCCCTCCGCGGAGGCGGCCCGCGCGGCCGTCAACGCCATCGCGAACCCGACCAACCCGGAGATCGGCGACCAGTTCCTCGGCACCGCCGTGAACATCGCCAAGTTCGGCGTGTTCGTCTCGCTGCTCCCGGGCAAGGACGGCCTGCTGCACGTCACCGAGCTGCGCAAGCTCAACGGCGGCAAGCGCGTGGAGAACATCGAGGAGGTCGTCAGCGTGGGTCAGAAGATCCTCGTCCGCATCTCCAAGATCGACGACCGCGGCAAGCTCTCGCTCGAGATCGTCGACGAGTCGGCGGAGTCCGCCGAGGCGCCGGCAGCCGAGGCTCCCGCCGAGGCCTGATCCGCTCCCGAACGGCCCGGTCGCACATCGTGCGGCCGGGCCGTTCCGCGTCCCGGCATGCCGTGATGAAACAGTTACCGTCGCTCGCGTGTCGGGCGTCGTCGGTCCGCTTCAATGGGAGCACGGGGGTGCCCGCGGTCACGCCGCACCCTCCCGAGGAGCGACATGGATGCAGCGTCGCCGCAGGAGCGGCCCGACCGCCCGCCGACCCGCACGCCCGCGTTCCAGGACGTGCCGACCGAGCCCATCCGCATCCCCGGCCATCCGTCGGCCGCCGTGCCCGAGATCGGCCCCGCGATCGCCGCCGGCCCCCGTGCTGTCATCGGCACGTCAAGCGTGTCGCTGTTCCCGCTGATGCTGGGGGGAGCGGAGTTCGGCTGGAACCTCGATCGCGCAGCCGGCTTCGCCGTGCTCGACCGGTACGCCGAGCTGGGCGGCAACGCGCTGCACACGTCGGACCGATTCGGCGCAGGGCGCAGCGAGTTCATCCTCGGGCAGTGGATGGCGTCGCGCCGCGTGCGGGACGACATCGTCGTCGCCTGCCGTGTCGGCGGCCATCCGGACAACCCCGGGCTCGGGTCGGTCAACCTCGTACGCGCGGTGGAGGCGTCGCTCGAGCGCCTCGGGACCGATCGCATCGACATCCTGTACCTCGACGCGGCCACCTACCCGCTAGAGAGCCTCGAGGACGCACTCGCGACCGCCGAGTGGCTCGTCGAGACGGGCAAGGCGCGGGTGATCGGCGCGTTCGGCCTCACGGCGGACCATCTCGTCGAGGCGCGCATCCTGTCGTCCGCGGGCTACCCGCGCATCGAGGTGCTGGACGTGCCGTACAACCTGATGCGCCGCACGGACTACGAGGGCGACCTGCGCCTCGTCGCAGGCGCGCAGGGACTCGCCGTCACCCCGTCCCATGCGCTCGAGCACGGCTTCCTGTCGGGGCTGCACCGCTCGAAGCTCGGCGCCGGGCAGTCCGCTCGCGCGGAGCAGCTGACGAAGCTCATGAACCGCCGCGGCACCCGCGCCCTCAAGGCGCTCGACGCCGTCGCCGCCGAGCTCGACCTGCCCCATGCCGCGGTCGCCGTGGCGTGGCTGCTCGCGCAGCGCGGGGTGGTCGCGCCGATCGTGAACGCGGTGACCCCCGCGCATGTCGACGAGCTCGTGAGCGGGGTCGGCGTGCGGCTCGGCCGCTGGCACCGGGCGGAACTCGCCCGGGCGGTCGACGCGCCGGTGTTTCCGCGTATGGCGTGAGCCTCCACCCGCTCATCGACAGGTGTCATAGGGTGGGGGAGTCGCCACGATGGCGCGCGCGACATGTCGACCAGGCGAGAGGGGAGCTGGGGTGACGCACTACATCTACCTCGTTCGCCATGGCGAGCACCAGGATGCGGAGCACGGACTCGAAGACGGGCCGCTGTCACCGCGTGGCGAGCGCCAGGCGGCGCTGCTGGCCGACCGTCTCTCCGGCGTCCCGTTCGACAACGTGTGGCACTCGCCGCTCGCGCGGGCGGCGGAGACCGCTCGCATCATCGCCGAGCGGATGCCCGCCGTGCAGCCGCAGGCCCACGCCCTGCTCTTCGACTGCGTGCCCACGGGCATGACCGACGACACCCCGAGCGTGTTCGAGCCGTTCTTCGGCGGCGTCACCGAGGAGCAGATCGAGGCCGGCAAGGCGCAGATGGCCGATGCCATGAACGAGTTCCTCGTGCGCAAGAACGGCGACGTGCACGACCTCCTCATCACGCACAACTTCGTGATCGCGTGGTTCGTGCGCGAGGTGCTGGGCGCCCCTGACTGGCGGTGGATGACCCTCAATCAGGCGCACTGCGGGCTGACGATCATCTCGCAGCGCCAGGGCCGCCCCTGGAACCTCATCGCCCACAACGACCTCGCGCATCTGCCCTTCGAGCTCCGCACAGGGCTCCCGGAGGCGCCCCTCGTCTGACCCGGGCTGGCTGGCGCTGCCCCAGCCCGCCCCGTGCCGTCCCACCCTGTGCCGGATCTCGGATGCCCGGGGCCGGCGTGCGCGTGTCGGCCCCACCAGCCGCCACCTGTCGCACCGCCCCGAGATCCGGCACCTCGCGCACAGCGAATTCGCCACACGCGACGCAGGCGCACCGCCGCCCCGAGATCGCACACGGAGCCGGCGGCCGTCGAGGCACGTCAGCGCAGCGTGCGCGTCGAGGCGCACCTCAGCGCAGCGTGCGCGTGGAGGCGCACCTCAGCGCGCAACGGCGCGAGCGCGGAGGATCGCGGCCTGCACGCGCGGCCAGTCGTGCAGCACGAGCGCGTAATCGAAGCGCAGTGTGATGTAGCCCAGTGCCGCCGCGTTCGCATCGCGCACCAGATCCTTGTGCCGGTGGGTGGCGTCGTCGTGATTGTCGCGGCCGTCGACCTCGAGGATGATCCGCTCGCCGAGGACGAAATCCACCCGTCCGACGTCGCGGATCAGCACCTGGCAGCGCAGGGGGATCCCGAGTCGCAGCAGACGCAGTCGCAGGATGGACTCCAGCCCGCTGTCGGCATCGGCCCTCGCCAGATCGACGAGGTGCCGGTGCCGCGCTTCGAGGCGTGCTCGGATCCTCATCCGGGCGCGCCTCGACAGCAGTCCGAGGCGCCATGCCGATTCGAACGCCGCGAAGAACGACTCGGGTCCCTGACAGCGCGCGAGCTGCACGAGCGCGCGCTCGAGGTCGACGCGGCCGTATCCGGGGGACCGCCCGTCCCAGTGCGCCACGCATGCGCAGCCGGGATGGGGATACTCGCGTCCACCGCCGCCCAGCGCCACATGCACACGGGAGGCGTCGAGCACCCACACTCCGTGCCGGGCGAGCTCAGACGCGCAGCACAGGGCACCGCCGTGGATCGCCGCTGTGACGACATCCGCTGCGGCATGCGGCGTGGCGTAGACGCCACCGCGGAGCTGGGCCACCGCACCGGACGCGCACGCCCGTCGGATGTCGCGCGCCGTTGCGCCAGCCGACCTCAGCGCGGTGGTGCGGATGACACCGCCGGAGGCATCGGCGCAGGCGGCGATCTGCATCGGGTCCATCCACCCAGCCTCGGCGGATGAGCGGGCGCGGGAGCGACCCTCCACAGCCGAGGGCTTCGCCGTGGGCGCGCCGGCTGCCTGTGCACGCGGCGTCCGGTCTCTCGGCGTTCCGACCGGTGCGAGATCTCGGATGGCCGGGGCCGGTGTGCGCGTGTCGGCCGCACCAGTTGCCATCCGTCCCTCCGGTCCGAGATCCCGCACGGCCCATCCGCACGGCCCACCCCGGCGCCCCGGCCCGCTCCCGGCCCGGCGCCCCCGCATCCGCCCCGCCTAGGATGGACGCATGACGACACGCGTGGCCCTCGTCGGCGGGAACGGCAAGCTCGGCGGCATCATCCGCGGGGTCGTCGAGGAGCTCGACGGGTTCACGGCCGCGGCCGTCCTCGGCTCCGACAGCGACCTGGACGAGATGGATGGCGCCGACCTCGTCGTCGACGCCTCCATGCCCGCCGCGAGCATGGCGGTCGTGCGCACCGCCGTCGAGCTCGGCATCCCGGTGCTGGTGGGCACGAGCGGATGGTCGGCCGAGCGGATCGCGCTCGTGCGTCCGCTCGTCGAGGCGGCCGGCACGGGCGCGGTGTTCATCCCCAACTTCTCGCTCGGCTCGGTGCTCGGCACCGCGCTCGCCGCGGCCGCCGCACCGTTCTTCCCCTCCGCCGAGATCGTCGAGGCGCACCGCGACACGAAGATCGACTCCCCGTCGGGCACCGCTGTGCGGACCGCCGAGCTCATCGCCGCCGCCCGCGCGACGCCCGTCGCCGCGCCATTCGCCGACCAGCGCGCCCGCGGGCAGCAGGTCGCCAGCGTGCCCGTGCACTCGCTCCGTCGCCCCGGCGTCATCGCCCGCCAGGAGGCCATCCTCTCCGGCCCGGGGGAGTCGCTCACCCTCGTCCACGACACCGTCGACCCCGCCGCCGCCTACGCTCCCGGCATCCGCATCGCTCTGGCCGGCGCCGTCGCCGCGAAGGGCGTCGTCGTGGGCCTCGAGAGCTTCATCGACATCGGCATCGGCACGCCGCACCGCGGTCGCCCCGAGGCGCCCGTCGCCGACCCCGCCGCCGGCCAGGCGGCCGAGGTCACCAGCGCATGAGGGCTCGCGCAGGCGTCGCCCTGATGGCGCTGCTCCTTCTGCTGTACATCGTCCTCGTCGCGCAGCGCGCGATCGGCGCGCTCGGCATCGGCATCGGCACGGGGCAGCCGATCCTCGCCGTCATGGGCGGCGCGATGATCGTCCTGCCGCTCATCGCGATCTGGGCGCTGGGGCGCGAGCTGGTCTTCGGATGGCGCGCCGAGCGCCTCGCGCGCCGCCTCGAGCGCGAGGGCGGGCTGCCCACCGAGGTCGTCACGACCTCTCCGAGCGGTCGCATCGGACGAGCGGATGGCGATGCCCTGTTCCCGACGTACCGCGCGCAGGTGGAGAAGGACGAGACGGACTGGCGCGCCTGGTACCGGCTGAGCCTCGCGTACTCCGCAGCGGGCGACACCAAGCGCGCCCGCTCGGCCGCGCGCGAGGCGATCCGCCTGGAGCGGAGCCAGACGACGTCCTGAAGCTCGGCCTCCCGAGCCTCAGGCCGGGACGACCGCCGTGATCGCCGCGTCGAGGTCCGGCTGAGTGAAGGCGAAGCCGCTCGCCTCGAGCGCGGCGGGCACCACGTTCGCGTCGATGAGCAGCATGTCGTCGGCGAAGTCGCGGCCGAGCACGGCGCGCACCGCGAACGCCGGCGCGGGCACGGCGAACGGCCGGTGCAGCCGCGCGGCGAGCGCGCGGCCGAAGTCGCTGTAGGTCGTCGCGACGGGGGCGGCGAGGTTCACGGGCCCGGTCATCCGCTGCTCGAGGACATGGCGGATGCCTCGCACCGCGTCGGCGTAGGAGATCCACGCCCAGGTCTGGCGTCCCGAGCCGACGGGGCCGGAGACGCCCGCCTTCGTCAGCGGAATGAGCGGACGCAGCACGGCCTCTGGATGGATCACGGGCGTGGTCCGCAGCAGCGCGACGCGCGGCCCGGCCGCACGCGCGGTCTCCTCCCATTCCGCGCAGAGGCCGGCGAGGAAGCCCGCTCCGGCGGGGTCGGTCTCGGTCCGCGCGCGCCCCTGCACCGAGCCGTAGAACCCGGCCGCGCTGGCGGAGACGAAGAGCGGCGGCTCCGGCAGCTGCGCGAGCGCGCGAGCGAGCACGCGCGTGGGGCTGAAGCGCGACCCCTGCAGCTGCCGCTTGTACGCGGGCGTCCACGGGAAGCGCCCGACGCTGGCGCCGCACAGGTTGACCACGGCCGCCGCGCCGGCGAGCACTGCGGGATCGAGGCTCGGGGCGTCGAGCCATCGGGTCTCGTCCGCCGTGCTCGGGGCACGGCGGACGAGACGGGTCACCTCCACGCCCGATGCGCGCAGATCGTCGACGACGGCGCTGCCGAGGAGCCCGGAGGACCCGGCGACGACCACGCGGGAGAGCGAGGAGGCGGGCATCAGGCCAGGGTCGCCTCGAGCGAGATCTCGATGCCGGCGAGCGCCTGCGAGACGGGGCAGCCCGCCTTGGCCTCCTCGGCGATCTCCTGGAAGCGGTCGGCGTCGAGCCCCGGAACGACCGCGTTGACGTTGAGGTGGCTGCCGGTGATCCCGGTGCCCGGCTTGAACGTCACCGAGGCGGTGGTGTCGACCCGCTCGGGCGGGGTGCCGTTCTCGGCGAGCGCGTTCGACAGCGCCATGCTGAAGCACGACGAGTGCGCGGCCGCGATGAGCTCCTCGGGCGTGGTGGTGCTGTCGGAGCCCTCGCTGCGCGCCTTCCAGTTGACGGGGAAGGTGCCGATGCCGGTCGAGAACGAGACGGTGCCGGAGCCCTCGAAGAGGGAGCCCTCCCACGCGGTGCTGGCTTCGCTGGTGACGGTCATGTCGATCCTCCTGATCGGGGGCGGATGGTCGCGGCCAGCCTATCGACGGGTCCTTCCGGGCGGAACGGCTTGCGCCGAGGGGCTCCGCGGCGTATCCGTCACCGCGTAGCCTGGAGTCATGGCCATCCCCACCCCGTACGAGGATCTCCTCCGTGACGTCCTCGAGCACGGCACGCACAAGGACGACCGCACCGGGACAGGCACCACGAGCGTGTTCGGACGCCAGCTGCGGTACGACCTGAGCGAGGGCTTCCCGCTCATCACGACCAAGCGCGTGCACTTCAAGTCGATCGCGTACGAGCTGCTGTGGTTCCTCCGCGGCGAGTCGAACGTGCGGTGGCTGCAGGAGCACGGCGTCTCCATCTGGGACGAGTGGGCAGACGAGGACGGCGAGCTCGGCCCGGTCTACGGCGTGCAGTGGCGGTCGTGGCCGAGCCCGACGGGGGAGAGCATCGACCAGATCGCGAAGGTCGTCGCGCAGATCGACGACAACCCCGACAGCCGCCGCCACATCGTCACGGCGTGGAACCCCGCCGAGGTCGACAGCATGGCGCTGCCGCCCTGCCACGCGCTCTTCCAGTTCTACGTGGCCGACGGCAGGCTCAGCTGCCAGCTCTACCAGCGCAGCGCGGACCTCTTCCTCGGCGTCCCCTTCAACATCGCCTCGTACGCGCTGCTGACGCTCATGGTCGCGCAGCAGACCGGCCTCGAGCCCGGCGACTTCGTCTGGACCGGCGGCGACTGCCACATCTACGATAACCACCGCGAGCAGGTCGCGGAGCAGCTGACCCGCGAGCCGTACCCGTACCCGCGGCTGAGCTTCGCGCGCACGCCCGCGTCGCTCTTCGACTACGCCTACGAGGACTTCGTCGTCGAGGACTACCGACACCACCCCGCCATCCGCGCGGCCGTGGCCGTCTGAGCCATGCCCATCCGTTCGATCTGGGCCCAGTCCCGCACCCGTGCGATCGGCGCGGACGGCGGCATGCTCTGGCACGTCCCCGAGGACATGGCGTTCTTCAAGCGCGCCACCGTCGGGATGCCCGTCGTGATGGGTCGGAAGACCTGGCTCTCGTTCCCCGAGCAGTTCCGCCCCCTGCCCGATCGGCCCAACATCGTCATCACGCGCGACGAGGGCTTCTCCGCCGACGGCGCGCAGGTCGTGCACTCGCTCGACGAGGGGCTGAGCGCGGCGACCGAGATCGACGACGAGGTGTGGATCGTCGGCGGCGCCCAGATCTACGCGCAGTCCATGGACGTCGTCGACGAGCTGTGGGTGACCGAGATCGACACCGACGCGGATGGCGACGCCTACGCCCCCGAGATCGACTCCCGCTGGGAGATCGCCCGGTCGGATCCGGACGACGGCTCGTGGCTCGTCAGCCGCACCGGCACGCGCTACCGCTTCCTCGTGTATCGGCGCGCGTGAGCGCGCCGCCCCTGCCTCCGGCTCGGATCGGCGATCAGACGCCGAGCTGAATGCTCACCGTCGCGTACGAGTGGGCAGGCAGTTCGATCTGGAGTCCCCGCTCGTGTCGTCGCACCCCGTCGAAGTCGACGGGAGCGACCTGGTCGGGCTCACCCGGCACGTTGTGCGCAGCGGTGCTCTCCGCGGTGAGCAGACGGGCCGACCAGCCCTCGATCGACCTGCCGCGCAGGTCGAGAACGACCATGCGGGCTTCGCTCACGTCGAGGTTGGACAGCGACACCAGCGCGACGTCGTCCTTCGTGGAAGCCGATGCGGAGATGAGCGGCAGGTCGCGACCGTCGACGAAACGCGTGTCACCGTCGACGACGTGTGCGTCGAGCGCCCGCGCGTCATGATGGCCGACGTTCATCGCGAACACGTGGAAAGTGGGTGTGCGCACGAGCGCGCCCGTCTCGGGGTCGGTGAGCAGCATCGCCTGCAGCACATTCACGGTCTGAGCGATGTTCGCCATGACGAGCCGATCAGCGTGGCGATGGAAGGCGTCGAAGTGGACGCTCGCGACGAGGGCGTCCCGCAGGGTGTTCTGCTGATAGAGGAATCCCGGATTGGTTCCGGGCTCCACGTCCCACCACGTGCCCCACTCGTCGAGAACGAGGCCCACGCGCTTGCGCGGATCGTGCCGGTCCATGACGGTGCTGTGCCGTGTGAGCAGCTGTTCGATCCGGAACGCGCGCGAGAGTGCGAGATACCATTCGTCCTCGTCGAAGTCCGTCGCCGACCCCTTGCGCTCCCAAGGGCCCGTCATCGTGTAGTAGTGGAGCGAGACCGCCTGATAGGGCGACGAGCCCTGTCCGTCGCAGCCGAGACACCCGAGCGCCTTCATGAGCGCCTCCGTCCAGTCCAGGTCGTCCACGTTGGCGCCTGCGGCGATGCGATACACCCGGTTCTCGCCGTGGTCGCGCACGTAGGTGGCGTACTGGCGAGCGAGATCGGCGTACGCCTCGGCTCGCATGTTCCCGCCGCAGCCCCAGGCCTCATTGCCGATCCCGAAGAACGGCACGCGCCACGGCTCGTCGCGGCCGTTCTCACGACGCAGGACGGCCATCGGGGAGTCATCGGCCCGCGTGAGGTACTCGATCCACTCGCTCATCTCGCGCACGGTCCCCGAGCCGACGTTGCCGTTCACGTAGGCGTCGGCACCGAGCAGCTCGCAGAGTCGCATGAACTCGTGAGTGCCGAACGAGTTGTCCTCCACGATGTCGCCCCAGTGCGAGTTGACCATCCGCGGACGGCTTTCGCGGGGTCCGACGCCGTCGCGCCAGTGATAGTCGTCGGCGAAGCAGCCGCCCGGCCAGCGGAGGTTCGGAATCGCGAGCTCGCGAAGCGCTTCGACGACGTCCAGACGGATGCCGGCTTCGTTCGCGATCTCGGAGTCCTCACCCACGAAGAACCCGCCGTAGATGGAGCGCCCCAGGTGCTCGGCGAAGTGCCCGTACAGGTGGCGGCTGATCGTTCCGCCGGGCAGGTCGAGGTCGATGACGATGCGCGTGGATGACATGAAGTCCTCTCGTGTCGGGTGTCGGCCTTCGATGCAGCCCGCGCGCGGGCTGCTGACGACATGGCGCGGAAGAGAAGGCGGAGAAGCGGGGTGATTGAACGATAGATCATCCTTCGGCGGGAGGGGAAGCCTCAGTTCGGAATGCGGCCACTCGGTATGGTCGGGGTGCGGGAAGAGCGACCGAGGGAGCCGCGCATGGTCACGATGAGCGACGTCGCGTCAGCCGCGGGGGTGTCGGTCATGACGGTCTCCAACGTCCTCAACGAGCGGGGACGCGTGAGTGCGCAGACGCGGCTGCGAGTGCTCGAGAAGGTGAAGGAGACCGGGTACGAGATCGACCTGACCGCGCGACGCCTGCGCGCGGGCCGCACCGACACCGTCGCACTCGTGGTTCCGCACTTCGACCACGCATACTTCGGCGAGCTCGCCGCCCGCCTCGCCCCTGCCTTCGGGGCGAAGGGCAAGCACCTCGTCGTGGAGCAGAGCGGGGCGAGCAGAGAGGGCGAGCTGGCTGCGCTCTCCGCTGCGAGGCTGCGGATGTACGACGGAGTGCTCCTCAGCGCGGTCGGGCTGAGCTTCGAGGATCTGGATCGGATCTCGGTGCGGACGCCGATCGTCCTGCTCGGGGAGCAGCGGGTGCCCGAGCGGTTCGATCACATCACGATGGCCAACGCGGAGGGCGCTCGGCTGGCGACCGCGCGGCTTCTCGAGAGCGGCGCCCGCCGTATCGCGATCGTCGGCGGAGAGGAGCCGTCCCGCGCTCCTTCCATGGCGAGCCAGCGAACCCGGGGGTGGGAGAGAGCGCACGTCGAACTCGGCGCCGACGCGGATCGCGGACTGGTCGTCCAGCTGCGCCCGCACGACGCCCCGACAGCGCGGGACGCGATCCGGAAGATGCTCGAGCGGGATGAGCGCGTGGATGCCGTGTTCGCGGTCACCGATCAGGTCGGAATCGGCGTCGTCGCGGGCCTGACGGACATGGGCCTCCGTGTTCCGGATGACCTGCAGGTCATCGGATTCGACGACCTCGCCCTGGCCCGTCACGTGGCAGGCGGCCTCTCATCCGTCGACCCCGGGTCGGACTGGATCGCGGCTCAGGCGGTGGATATCCTCGAGGCGCGCATGGCCGGAGCAGCTTTCGCGCCGCGTCACCTCGTGAGCCCGGTTCGTCTCGTGCTCAGGGGCACGACGAAGGCGGCGCCTGCGGCGAGACGATAACCTTGATCCCATGACGCACTCGGGAAACCCCTTCGGACAGGTGCTCGTCGCGCTCGTCACGCCGATGACCGCGGACGGCGAAGTGGACTGGCCCGGCGTCGAGAAGCTCATCGACGCGTGCATCCAGCAGGGTGCGGACGGCATCGTCGTGACCGGGACGACGGGGGAGACCTCGACCCTCACCGACGCCGAGAAGCTGCGTCTGGTCGAGGTCGGCAAGGACGTCGCCGCCGGCCGCGCGAAGATCATCACCGGCGGCGGCTCGAACGAGACCGCCCACGCCATCGACCTCTATCAGAAGAGCGAGAAGGCGGGTGCCGACGGCATCATGATCGTCACCCCGTACTACAACAAGCCGACGCAGGCCGGCGTGCTCACGCACTTCCGCCTCATCGCCGACTCGACCGACCTGCCGGTCATCATGTACGACATCCCGGGCCGCACCGGCATCCCGCTGAAGTACGAGACGATCCTCCGCCTCGCCAAGCACCCGAACATCCTCGCCGTGAAGGATGCCAAGGGCGACCTCAGCGAGGTGAGCCGCGTGCTCAACCAGACCGACCTCATGTACTTCTCGGGCGACGATGCCAACGTCCTGCCCGAGCTCGCCATCGGCGCCACCGGCCTCATCGGCGTCACCGCCAACATCGCGTCCGGCCCGTACCGCACCATCGTCGACGCCGTGAACCGCGGCGACCTCGCCGCGGCCACCGAGCAGCACAAGCGGCTCGAGCCGCTCGTGCGCGCGGTGATGACGCATGTCCCCGGCACCGTTGCGGCGAAGTACATCCTCCACGGCCTCGGCCGCATCTCGAGCCCCCGCGTCCGCCTGCCCCTCGTCGGGCCGGAGGAGTGGGAGGCGGCGGTGATCGAGGAGGAGCTCGCCCTCGTGAAGGACGTCGACGGCGTGGACTTCTCCAACTTCCGCCCCGACCGCAACGCGGCCGCCGGCGGCGCGCTCCCCAAGGTGCCCGGCACCACCCGCTGACTTTCCGCGGCGGCACTGGTCGTCGCGACAACACCGAAAACGACGAACCGGATGCCGATGGGCATCCCGGAAGGCGGACGATGTCCACACCGGTTGCTCCTCCCGCAGACCTCACCCCCGGAACGCTGCGGGTCACTCCGCTCGGCGGTCTCGGCGAGGTGGGTCGCAACATGACCACCTACGAGATCGACGGCGAGATCCTCATCGTCGACTGCGGCGTCCTCTTCCCTGAGGAGCACCAGCCGGGCGTGGACCTGATCCTGCCCGACATGGAGCCGTTGCGCGGCCGCCTCGACGACGTGGTGGGCATCGTGCTCACGCACGGGCACGAGGACCACATCGGCGCCGTGCCGTACCTGCTCAAGAAGCGCCCGGACATCCCCATCATCGGCTCCGCGCTGACGCTGGCGCTGGTCTCGGCGAAGCTCAAGGAGCATCGGATCTCTCCCGCCGCCCACGTCGTCAAGGAGGGCGAGCGCTGGGAGATGGGTCCGTTCGAGCTGGAGTTCATCGCGGTGAACCACTCGATCCCCGACGCCCTGGCCGTCGCCATCCGGACGGAGGCGGGCCTCGTCCTGCACACCGGCGACTTCAAGATGGACCAGCTGCCGCTCGACGGCCGCATCACCGACCTTCGCGCCTTCGCGCGCCTGGGCGAGGAGGGCGTCGACCTCTTCCTGCCCGACTCCACCAATGCCGACGTTCCCGGGTTCACACCCGCCGAGCGCCAGATCGGCCCCGTGCTCGACCAGGTCATCTCGAAGACCAAGGGCCGCGTCATCGTCGCGAGCTTCTCGAGCCACGTGCACCGCGTGCAGCAGGTGCTCGACGCCGCCGCCGCGAACGGCCGCCGCGTCGCGCTCCTCGGCCGCAGCATGGTGCGCAACATGACGATCGCCGCGGACCTCGGGTACCTCAACGTGCCCGACGGCGTGCTCGTCGACTACAAGAAGGCGCGGGACATCCCCGATCACCGGATCGTCTACATGTCGACGGGGTCGCAGGGCGAGCCCATGGCCGTGCTCAGCCGGATGGCCAACCTCGACCACGAGATCGAGCCGGGCGAGGGCGACACCGTCATCCTCGCCTCGAGCCTCATCCCCGGCAACGAGAACGCGGTCTACCGGGTCATCGACGGCCTGACGAAGCTCGGCGCGAACGTCGTGCACAAGGCCAACGCCAAGGTGCATGTGTCTGGTCACGCCGCGGCGGGCGAGCTGCTGTACTGCTACAACATCCTCAAGCCGAAGAACGTGCTCCCCGTCCACGGCGAGTACCGCCACCTCATGGCGAGCGCCAAGCTCGCCCAGGACACCGGCATCGCGCCCGAGCGCACGATCCTCGGCTCCAACGGCACCGTCGTCGACCTGAAGAACGGCGTCGCCCGGGTGACCGGCCAGCTCGACCTCGGGTTCGTGTACGTCGACGGCTCGAGCGTCGGTGCGATCACCGACGCCGACCTCAAAGACCGGCGCACGCTCGGCGAGGAGGGCTTCGTCTCGGTCATCGTCGTCGTCGACGCCCAGACCGGGAAGATCGTCACCGGCCCGGAGATCCACGCCCGCGGCATCGCCGAGGAGGACCGCGTCTTCGACAAGGTGAAGCCGAAGATCGTCGCGGCGCTCGAAGAGGCAGCGCAGAAGGGCGTGCGCGACAACCACGCGCTGTCGCAGATCATCCGCCGCACCATCGGCCGCTGGGTGAACCAGTCGCTGCGCCGGCGCCCGATGATCGTGCCGCTCGTCATCGAGGCCTGATCGCGACGCGGATCGGGGCGGGATCCCGCCCCGATCCGCGTCGCTCCGGGCGGATGTCGGGCGGGGGACGTACCGTGGAGCAATGCCACGTACGTCCGCCGCGTCCAAGACCCCCGGAGCCTCCGCCGGCCGGGGAGCCTCGAAGGCGGCCGCGCGCCCGCGCAAGAAGGCGGAGCCCGCGCCGCAGCGCTACATCGACGAGAGCGACCGGCCGTCGCCCGTGGTGCGCGGCTGGAACGGGCTCGCCCGCGCGGTCGGCGGGCTGTTCCGCGCGTTCGGCCCCGAGGTGCTGGAGAAGGACCAGCGGCGCGACGGCTTCCCGCTGCTGCTCGTGCTCCTCGCCGTCATCGGCGCGGTCGTGGAGTGGTTCCTGATTGGGAACCCCGTGGCCGCCAGCATCAGCAGCTACACCTTCGGCGCCCTCATCGGGCGCGCGGCATTCGTGTTCCCTGTGCTGCTCCTGCTCCTGGCCGGCTGGCTCTTCCGCCATCCCTCGTCGGTCAACGACAACGGACGGGTCGGCATCGGCTTCGGCATGCTCACGGTCACGATCGCGGGCTTCCTCCACGTCGCCGGCGGTCGCCCGAAGCCGGTCGACGGCGTGGTCGTGCTCAGCGAGGCGGGCGGCCTCTTCGGCTGGCTGGTGGCCGAGGCCATGGCCTACCTCATCACCGACGTGGGCGCGTACATCGTGCTGTCGCTCCTGGCCGTGCTGAGCCTCCTCATCATCACCAAGACGCCCCCGAACCGGATCCTCACGCGCCTGGGCGATCTGTACCTGTGGTTGTTCGACGCCGAGCGTACGCCGCGCGAGGAGAAGCCGGAGAAGCCCGCGAAGGGCGCCACGGCCCCGACGAAGGTGCTCGATCAGGACGAGGGCGACGCAGAGTCGAACGTGCCGTGGTGGCGTCGGAACAAGTCCGGCCGCGAGGAGGACCCCGAGGTCGTCTCCGAGCCGCAGGACCTCACCGAGCTGCTCACCGACCAGAGCGATCGCGGGTACCACCAGGCCATCGTCACCTCGGAGAGCGCCGCCGCGCCCGCCGATGCGGTGACCGAGGCGATCTCGGAGTCCGTCGTCGCAGGCCTCCGTGACGACGCCGAGGCCCGCACCGCGCTCGTGGGCGACGGCGACGACCTCGAGGACGACGACCTCCCGGGCTTCACCGGGTTCGGCACGGACGGCCCCGGCGGACGCGGGCCGCAGCCGCCGTCGCAGCCGTACGTGCTGCCGTCCCCTGGGGCGCTCGCGGCCGGTCCGCCTGCCGTCGCCCATTCGGAGTCGAACGACCGCGTCGTCGCGCAGATCACCAGCGTGTTCGAGCAGTTCAAGGTCGACGCCAGCGTCACGGGGTTCTCGCGTGGTCCGACCGTGACGCAGTACGAGATCGAGCTCGGCCCCGGGGTCAAGGTCGAGAAGATCACCCAGCTGTCGAACAACATCTCCTACGCGGTGGCGTCGAACGACGTGCGGATCCTCGCCCCGATCCCCGGCAAGAGCGCGATCGGCGTGGAGATCCCGAACGCCGACCGCGAGACCGTCGCTCTCGGCGACGTGCTCCGCTCGCCCGCCGCGCAGAAGTCCACGCACCCGCTCACCATCGGCGTCGGCAAGGACGTCGGCGGCGGGTTCGTCCTGGCGAACCTCGCGAAGATGCCGCACCTCCTCGTGGCCGGCTCGACGGGCTCCGGAAAGTCCAGCTTCGTCAACTCGATGATCACCAGCCTTCTCATGCGCGCGAAGCCCAGCGAGGTGCGCATGGTGCTCATCGACCCCAAGCGCGTGGAGCTGACGAACTACGCCGGCGTCCCGCACCTCATCACGCCCATCATCACCAACGCGAAGAAGGCCGCCGAGGCCCTGCAGTGGGTGGTGAAGGAGATGGACATGCGGTACGACGACCTCGCGTCGTTCGGGTTCCGCCACATCGACGACTTCAACCGCGCCGTGGTGGCCGGCGATGTCGACGTGCCGGCCGGCAGCGAGCGGGTCCTCAAGCCCTACCCGTACCTCCTCGTGGTCGTCGACGAGCTCGCCGACCTCATGATGGTGGCCCCGCGTGACGTCGAGGACTCGATCGTGCGCATCACGCAGCTCGCGCGGGCCTCCGGCATCCACCTCGTGCTGGCGACGCAGCGCCCCTCCGTCGACGTCGTGACGGGCCTGATCAAGGCGAACGTGCCATCCCGCCTCGCCTTCGCCGTGACCAGCGTCACCGACAGCCGCGTCATCCTCGACCAGCCCGGCGCCGACAAGCTCATCGGCCAGGGCGACGCCCTGTTCTCGCCGATGGGGTCGTCCAAGGCGCTGCGCGTGCAGGGTGCGTGGGTCACCGAGGACGAGATCGAGAAGGTCGTCGCGCACGTCACGGGACAGGCGCGTCCGGAGTACCGCTCCGACGTGGCGGAGGCGCTGGAGCCGAAGAAGAAGGAGGTCGACGAGGACATCGGCGACGACCTCGAGCTCCTCCTGGCCGCCGCCGAGCTCATCGTGTCCAGCCAGTTCGGCTCCACCTCGATGCTGCAGCGCAAGCTCCGCGTCGGGTTCGCGAAGGCCGGGCGCCTGATGGACCTGCTCGAGTCGCGCGAGATCGTCGGCCCGTCCGAGGGCTCGAAGGCGCGCGACGTGCTGGTCAAGCCCGAGCAGCTCGCGGGTGTGCTCGCGAAGCTGCGCGGCGAGGAGCCGCCGGCGGAGCAGACCGCGGGTGCGGCGGAGGAGAAGCCCGCTGCCGTCGCGGTTCCGGCCGACGAAGACCGCTACGCGCAGGACCCGATCGAGGCGCAGTTCGCCGGCCACGAGACGGTCGACGAGAGCGAGTCGGAAGACGCCTGGAGTCTCACCGGGCGTGACGAGCCGCGGTACTGAGAGACTGAGGCCATGGCCATCCCGCGGCAGCTGCCGAACATCCTCACCGTCGTGCGCATCCCGCTCGCGGTCGTGTTCTTCATCGTGCTGCTCGCGGGCGGCCGCCTGGGCGAGCACGACCTCGCGTTGCGGTGGGTCGCGGCCGTGCTGTTCATCGTGGCGATCTCGACGGACTGGGTCGACGGCTATCTCGCCCGCCGGTACGACCTCGTCAGCGACTTCGGCAAGCTCTGGGATCCGATCGCCGACAAGCTCCTCACCGGAGCCGCCTTCGTCGGTCTCGCGATCCTCGACGAGATGCCGTGGTGGATGGTCGTGGTCATCCTGGTGAGGGAGTGGGGGATCACGATCCACCGGTTCGTCGTCGCGCGACAGCACGTCGTCGCGGCGGCCTGGATGGGCAAGATGAAGACCGCCTTCCAGGGCGTGGCGCTCGGCTGGGCGCTGCTGCCGATCTGGCTCGTCATCGGCGAGGGCGGCTTCTCGCTCGTCACGCAGGTCCTGATGTGGGTGGTCGTGGTCCTCACGGTCGCCAGCGGAATCGACTATGTCGTCGCGCAGGTGCGCGGCGCGAAGGGCAAGACGCATGAGTGAGATCGAACGCGAGACCCTCGCGGTGGCGAATGAGCTGCTGCGGCGCCTGAGCGCGCGCAACTGGAGCATCGGGACGGCGGAGTCGCTCACCGGCGGGCTGCTGGCGTCGGCGATCATCGACGTGCCCGGGTCGTCGCAGCGGATGCGGGGCGGGGTCGTGGCGTACGACACCACGATCAAGCAGACCGTGCTCGGTGTCGATGAGGACCTGCTTGCAGCGGAAGGCGCCGTGCACCCCGACGTGGCCCGGCAGATGGCGCTCGGCGTGCGACGCGTCCTGTCGCTTGCAGACGAGGAGACGATGGTGGGGCTCGCCACGACGGGCATCGCCGGCCCGGTCTCGCCCGACGGTCAGCCGGTCGGCACCGTGCACGTGGCCGTCGCCACGCCCGACCGCATCGTCGTCTCCTCCCACCTCTTCGACGGCGACCGCGAGGAGATCCGCGCGCAGTCGGTGCTCGCCGCGCTGGATCTCGCCGTCGCAGAGATCTGAGGGCCATCGCTCGGCGGATTCTCGGCCAGAGCGCTCGCCCTCGTCCTGTCAAGCGGGATTAAAGTGGGTTCACCCGCGTTGTACTCTTATGCACCCGGTGATACGCCAGTGAGGAGGGGATAGTCATGATTCTGGTTCGTCAGGAGATCGGCGACGTGCTGCGCGGCTTCCGCCAGCAGAAGGGCCAGACCCTCCGACAGGTGGCCAGCAAGGCCAGTGTCGCGCTCGGATACCTCAGCGAGGTCGAGCGCGGACAGAAGGAGGCCTCGAGCGAGATCCTCGCGTCGGTGGCCGAGGCGCTCGACGTCCCCATCTCGACGATCTACCGCACCGTCGGCGACCGCATCGCGGTGCTCGAGGGGCTCGACGTGCCTTCGTTCCCCGACGTGGTGCCCGACGACCTCATCGCCGAGGTCGGCCCCGAGCTGTCCTACCGCTGACCCGGATGCGCAGAAGCGAGTTCCTGCGCGCGGTCGACGAGGAGTTCGGCGGCCGCGCGTCGTCGCTGGTCAGCGACCTCGTGCTCACCGGGATCGGCCGCACCGCCCAGGAGGCCCTCGACGAGGGAGTTCCGCCGCAGGAGATCTGGCTGGCGCTGTGCGCCGACACCGACGTGCCGCCCTCGCGACGGTACGGAGCGGGGCGTCAGGAGCCGCGGCGCTGAGTCGCCGATGTTCGAGGCTCGGCGAGTCTGATCACGGCGTGTCGTCGAAAATCCGTTCGACGCGGGCGTAGCCTCGTGCACAACGTGGTTGCGAGGCGTCGGCCCTCCACAGACACGGTGCCCCGACGGCAATGTCGGTGGCCCTCCGTAGCGTGGTGATCGGCACCAGCGCCACGCGCCTTGTCGCAGCAGCCGGCCATCCGGTCGGGGCGCGACAGCCTACAGGCGGCGGCACACGAGTGGATAAGGAACAGGAAATGCCCGCACCAGCAGACCGCGAGAAGGCCCTCGAATCGGCTCTCGCGCAGATCGACAAGCAGTTCGGCAAGGGCTCGGTCATGCGACTGGGCAGCGACGAGCGCGCTCCCGTCGAGGTCATCCCCACGGGGTCCATCGCCCTGGACGTCGCCCTCGGGATCGGCGGAATCCCTCGCGGCCGCATCATCGAGATCTACGGACCGGAGTCGTCGGGTAAGACGACGCTGACCCTGCACGCGATCGCCAACGCGCAGCGCGCCGGCGGCATCGCCGCGTTCATCGACGCCGAGCACGCGCTCGACCCCGAGTACGCGCAGAAGCTCGGCGTCGACATCGACCAGCTTCTCGTCTCGCAGCCCGACACGGGCGAGCAGGCGCTGGAGATCGCCGACATGCTCATCCGCTCGGGCGCGATCGACCTCGTCGTGATCGACTCCGTCGCCGCGCTCGTGCCGCGCGCGGAGATCGAGGGCGAGATGGGCGACTCCCACGTCGGCCTGCAGGCGCGCCTCATGTCGCAGGCCCTCCGCAAGCTCACGGGCGGTCTGAACCAGACGAAGACCACCGCGATCTTCATCAACCAGCTTCGCGAGAAGATCGGCGTCTTCTTCGGATCGCCGGAGACCACCGCGGGCGGCAAGGCGCTGAAGTTCTACGCCTCCGTGCGCATGGACATCCGCCGCATCGAGACCCTGAAGGACGGCACGGATGCAGTGGGCAACCGCACACGCGTGAAGGTCGTCAAGAACAAGATGGCGCCGCCCTTCAAGCAGGCCGAGTTCGACATCCTCTACGGGGTCGGAATCTCCCGCGAGGGCAGCCTCATCGACTTCGGCGTCGATCACGGCATCGTGAAGAAGTCGGGATCCTGGTACACCTACGACGGTGATCAGCTGGGGCAGGGCAAGGAGAACGCCCGCAACTTCCTCATCAAGAACGCCGACGTCGCCCTCGAGATCGAGAACAAGATCAAGGACAAGCTCGGCATCGGCCAGCGTCCGGCGGTCGAGGAGGCGCCGGTGGCTCCCGCTGAGCCCGCCCGACGCACGGCGTGAGGCCTGACTCAGCATGACGGAGTCGACCGACGGGGGCGAGGCGGACCTCGCCCCCGTGATCCCGCTGTTCGGGGCGCGCGGCGCGCGCTCCGACCACCCGGCGTCGGCCGCCGGGGCTCGGCCCGCCGCGGCCGGCGCCGATGCTCCGGCCGATACGAGTGTCCCGGTTGACGCCGATGTCCCGGCCGACCCCGATGTCCCGGCCGACCCCGATGTCCCGGCTGATGCCGATGGCACGGCCGACGCCGAAGGGTGGCACACCACCTGGCGCGATCTCCGCGCCGGACGCCCGCAGGCGGTGCCGGCGGTGAGCACCATCGTCCGCGATGGCGTGCGATTCCTGGAGATCGAACCGGACCAGGCGGACGCCGACGGCGCGGCGGCGACCGAAGCGGCGGAGGCCGCGGAAGCACGTCTGCTGCGGGCACTCCGCTCGCGCTCGCTCTCCGTGAGCGAGGCCCGCACCCGTCTCCGCCAGGACGGCGCGGACGCCGTGGCCATCGACACGATCGTCGACCGCCTGGAGCGGCTGGGCGCGCTCGACGACGCGGCCCTCGCCGAGCAGCTCGTGCACGTCGGCACGACGCGCAAGAACCAAGGCCGCCGCGCGATCGCGCAGGCGCTGTCCGCGCGCGGGATCGCCCGCGACGTCGCGGATGCGGCCCTCGCGGAGCTTCCCGACGACGACGAGGAGCGCGCCCTCGAGTTCGCCCGCAGCAAGGCCCAGAGCCTGGTGCGATACGACGACGACACCGCGCTCCGCCGTCTCGTGGGCCAGCTGGGGCGCCGCGGCTTCGGCGGCTCGCTCGCCATGTCGGCCGCCCGTCGAGCGCTTGAGGAGGCCCGCGGCGGCGGACGCGGCGTGCGCTTCCGCTGAGCGATCCCTCGGTGTCGAGGCGAAGGGCGGAACGTAGAATGTGCAGGTCATGACTACGCCATCCAGCGCCCCGACGCTCATCGATCCCTCGCCCGCCGCCCTCGACGCCGAGGGCCGCGCGCGCTCGTACGAGGTGCGCACCTTCGGGTGCCAGATGAACGTGCACGACTCCGAGCGGCTGTCGGGCTCGCTCGAGAGCGCGGGCTACGTGAAGGTCGAGCCGGGCGAGGAGGCCGACCTCGTCGTCATCAACACCTGCGCGGTGCGCGAGAACGCATCCGGCAAGCTCTACGGCACCCTCGGACACCTGAAGTCCCGCAAGGACGCCCGCGCCGGCATGCAGATCGCGGTGGGCGGGTGCCTCGCCCAGATGGACCGGGAGGCCGTGCTCGATCGCGCACCCTGGGTCGACGTCGTCTTCGGCACGCACAACATGGGCGCTCTTCCCGAGCTCCTGGAGCGCTCGCGCCACAACGGCGAGGCGGAGGTCGAGATCCTCGAGGCGCTCGAGGTGTTCCCCTCCACGCTGCCGACCAAGCGCGACTCCACGTACTCCGGCTGGGTATCCATCTCCGTCGGGTGCAACAACACCTGCACGTTCTGCATCGTCCCGAGCCTGCGGGGGAAGGAGAAGGACCGCCGCCCCGGCGACGTCCTCAGCGAACTCCGCCTCCTCGTCGACGACGGCGCGATCGAGGTCACCCTCCTCGGCCAGAACGTCAACACCTACGGCGTCGAGTTCGGCGACCGTCAGGCCTTCGGCAAGCTGCTGCGCGCGGCCGGCGAGATCGAAGGACTCGAGCGGATCCGGTTCACCAGTCCGCACCCCGCGGCCTTCACCGACGACGTCATCGCGGCAATGGCCGAGACCCCGGCCGTGATGCCGCAGCTCCACATGCCGCTGCAGTCCGGCAGCGACAGCATCCTCAAGGCGATGCGCCGCTCCTACCGCAGCGCGAAGTTCCTCGGCATCCTCGACCGCGTTCGCGAGCGCATCCCGCACGCCGCGATCTCGACGGACATCATCGTCGGCTTCCCCGGCGAGACCGACGCGGACTTCGAGGACACGCTGCGCGTGGTCGAGCAGGCGCGCTTCGCCAACGCGTTCACCTTCCAGTACTCGGTGCGCGCGGGCACCCCCGCCGCCACCATGCCGAACCAGGTGCCGAAGGAGGTCGTGCAGGAACGGTACGACCGCCTGCTGGCCCTGCAGGAGCGCATCTCCCTCGAGGAGAACCAGAAGCAGCTGGGCCGCTCGGTCGAGGTGCTCGTCTCCACCGGCGAGGGCAAGAAGGACGCCGCCACGCACCGGCTCACCGGTCGTGCGGAGGACAACCGGCTCGTCCACGTCGAGCTGCCCGCAGGCTCGGAGCGTCCGCGTCCGGGCGATGTCGTCACAGCCGTCATCACCCACGCAGCGCCGTTCCACCTTCTCGCCGACAGCCCCGACGGCGCGCCGCTGCGCACCCGCCGCACGCGCGCCGGCGACGCGTGGGATCGTGCCCAGGCGGCGTCCTGCGCCGTTCCCGCGGCTCCGGCCGGGGCCCCCGGCGCGGTTCGCCTGGGGCTGCCCACCATCCGCGTCGGCGTGTGAGCCGCACGCCGCGGCTCTGGGCGGTCGTCGGCGCGACCGGCACCGGAAAGAGCGATCTCTCGCTCGACCTGGCCGAGGCCATCCGCGCCGTCGGCGGTGACGCCGAGGTCGTGAACGCCGACGCCATGCAGCTCTACCGCGGCATGGACATCGGCACGGCGAAGCTTCCGCTGAACGAGCGGCGCGGGGTCAGGCATCATCTCCTCGACGTGCTCGACGTGACCGAGGAGGCGTCGGTCGCCCGCTATCAGACCGAGGCGCGGGCGGCGATCGACGGGATCCTCGCCGCCGGCCGCGACGCCATCCTCGTCGGGGGGTCGGGACTCTACGTCTCCAGCGTGCTGTTCGCGTTCCGGTTCCCCCCGCGCGACGAGGCGCTGCGCACGCAGCTGGAGGACGAGCTGACCCGACTCGGCGCGGGTGCGCTCCATGCACGGCTGCAGCGGGAGGACCCCGTGACCGCGGAGCGGGTCGACCCTCACAATGGCCGCCGAATCGTGCGCGCGCTGGAGGTGCTGGCGCAGGGGGAGGCCACTCACGGAGCGGCGCTTCCGGACGCCCCCGTGCATTGGCGCCCGGCTACGGTGCTCGGCCTGCGCCTCGAGCGGTCGGCGCTCGTCGAGCGTCTCGACCGGCGGGTCGAGCGGATGTGGGCGGAGGGGATGCTCGACGAGGTGCGCGCCCTGCGCGGGCGCGGCCTGGAGCGCGGTGTCACCGCACCGCGCGCGATCGGGTACGCCCAGGCCCTCGCGCAGCTGGCGGGCGATCTGCCCGAGTCGGACGCCGTCGCCCAGACCCAGGCGCTCACCCGCCGCTACGCACGACGTCAGGTCTCGTGGTTCAAGCGCTATGCCGACGTGCGCTGGTTCGAGGCCGGGGAGGTCGATGCCGGGGAGCTGGCCGACACCGTCGCCGGGAGCGGTCGACTCTAGACTGAGGGGATGGCGGAGATCCAGTTCACCAAGGGCCACGGCACGGGCAACGACTTCGTCATCGTCGCCGATCCCGACGGCGAGCTGGACCTCAGCGCCGACCAGGTCGCGGCGCTGTGCGACCGGCGCTTCGGCATCGGCGCGGACGGCCTCCTGCGCGTCGTGCGCTCGCGTGCGCTCCCCGAGGGCGCCGCGACGCTGGCGGAGGAGCCGGCCGCCGAGTGGTTCATGGACTATCGGAACGCCGACGGCTCGATCGCCGAGATGTGCGGGAACGGCACGCGCGTCTTCGCGCGCTACCTGCTGGACTCGGATCTCGCCGACCTGTCCGCCGGGTCGACGCTGCCCATCGGCACGCGTGCTGGCGTGAAGGACATCACCCGCAGCGAGACCGGCTTCCAGGTCGACCTCGGTCGGTGGCGGGCTGAGCCGGGCGACCCGCTGGTGCGCGCGAAGGGGCTGCCGGTGGCGCGGCCCGGGCTCGGCATCGATCTGGGCAATCCGCACGTCGTCGTGGCGCTCGCCTCCGAGGAGGAGCTCGCAGGCCTCGACCTCACCGTGCAGCCGATCATCGAGCCCGAGCCGCCGCACGGCGCGAATATCGAGTTCGTCGTGCCGCAGGGCGTGAAGGACGGCATCGGCCGCATCCGCATGCGGGTCTTCGAACGGGGTGTGGGGGAGACCCTCTCGTGCGGCACGGGCACCGCCGCGGCCGCCCTCGCCGTGCGGGACTGGGCGGGGCCCGCCGCTCCCGACTTCTGGCGCGTCGACGTTCCGGGCGGCACGCTCGGCGTGCGGATGTTCCCCACCGAGGAGGGCGAGCACGTCGCCCTCTCGGGGCCGGCCGTCCTCGTCTTCTCCGGCGTCGTGGCCCTCGCCTGATCCCACGGCGACCAGCGCGTCAGACGCGGGTCATCCGGCGACCGCGAGCGTGGTCGCCAGAGCGGCCATCACGACCGCGATCACGCCGTCGAGCACGCGCCATGAGCGGGGCGAGCGCAGCCAGCGCGCGGCGACCCGTGCCATCGCGGTGAGGAACGCGAACCAGACGCCGCTGCCGAGGATGGCGCCCACGCCGAAGACCCAGCGGTCAGCGCCGTAGCTCGTGGAGATCGACCCCAGCAGCAGGACGGTATCGAGATACGTGTGAGGGTTGAGCCACGTGATCGCGAGGCAGGACAGCAGCGCGGGCGCCAGCGTCGCCGCCACCGTGCGCGGCCGGGTGAGGGTCGCAGTGGTCGTCGTCTCGCCGTCGGCGAGTCCGGCCGTGGCCGTGCGCTCCGCCGCGCCGACCACGGGCGCGCCCCCGGAGACCGAGATCGCCTCTCCGGTCGGACGCAGCGCGCGCCACGCGGCGCTGAGGGCGTATCCGGCGAGGAAGACGACGCCCGCCCACTTCACGGCCTGGAAGAGCCAGGGGAGGTGCTGCACGGCGACGCCGAATCCGCCCACACCCGCCGAGACCAGCACGACATCGCTGGCGAAGCACGTCAGCGCGAGCGCGACCGCGTGCTGGCGGCGGATGCCCATCTTCAGCAGGAAGACGTTCTGTGCGCCGGGGGCGACGATGAGGGACAGGCTGAGGCCGAATCCGGCGAGCAGGGCGGTGAGCACGAATCGGACGCTACTCGCCCGCGCGGCCGCGACAAAAGCCATACTAAGGATTCTGAAGCACCATAAGCTGAGCTTATGAACGTGCCTCCCGAGCTCGCCGCCACGGTCGCCGCGATCGTGGCGGAGGGGAGCCTCGACGCAGCCGCCCGCGCTCTGCAGATCACGCCGTCCGCCGTGAGTCAGCGGCTGCGGGCGCTCGAGGCGCAGCTGGGGCGCGTGCTCATCGTGCGCTCGCGGCCTGCCCAGGCGACCGAGGCAGGGGCGGTCGTCGTCCGCCTGGCGCGGCAGTACGCGCTGCTCGCACACGAAGCGGCGGTGGCACTCGGCCTCGAGGGCCCGGGGCTCGCGCGGGTTCCGATCGCCGTGAACGCCGACTCGCTCGCCACCTGGCTGCTTCCCGGCCTGGAGCCGGTCACCCGCACGCACGACGTGACCTTCGAGCTGCGCCGAGAGGACGAGGACCGCACGGCCGCGCTCCTCGAGGCGGGAACGGTGATGGCGGCGGTGACATCGCAGCGCGAGCCGATCGCCGGATGCACGGTCACCGCGCTCGGCGACACCATCTACGACGCGGTCGCGACGCCCGGGTACCTGACGCGCTGGCTGCCCGACGGCGTGACGCCGCAAGCACTCGCCGGCGCGCCGCTCATCGACTTCGACCGCGCCGACGATGTGCAGTCCTCGTGGCTGCGGGCGCAGGGCGTCGACCCGACGACGGCGCCGCGCCATTACGTGCCGGCCTCGGAGGACTACGCCGCCGCCGTGCGGCTCGGACTGGGCTGGGGCATGCTGCCTCCGCTGCAGTCCAAGCCGGGGCTCGAAGCAGGGCTCCTCGTGAAGCTCGGGGAGCCGCGCCTGCGCGTGCCGCTGTACTGGCAGCAGTGGAACCTGCGTTCACCCCTGCTCACGGCCATCCGCGACGCCGTCGTCACCGCGGCACGCGCGGCGCTGCCGCCCGAGCGGAGCTGAGGGAACCGGCCCGAAGACCGGACGGAGCTCGCGCTCCGCGATCACGCCTGAGCGCCCGACCCCTGGTGTCGCACCCGAAGCACGCGGAAGCCCTTCGAGGTGGCATGGCGATGCACGCTGAAGCCGTCCTCGAGCGTCGCCTCCAGCCAGCGATGCAGGGAGTCGGATCCGAGGTTCCGCTGCACGACGAGGTACGCGTCGCTGCGCTCGGCCAGCCGCGGCAGCCAGGTCTCCATCAGCTCATGGAGGACGGACTTGCCCACGCGGATGGGCGGGTTCGACCAGATGGTGCGGAAGGAGACATCCGCGGGAACATCCTCGGGCCGCACGGCGTTGACATTCTCGAGGCCGAGATCATCGGCATTGCGTCGGACGAGATCGAGAGCGCGCTCGTTGACGTCGACCGCCCAGACCCGGGCGCGCGGCGACAGCATGGCGAGGCTCAGCGAGATCGGCCCCCATCCGGCGCCGAGATCGAGGAAGTCGCCACCCGCCGGGGGTTCGGGAGCATTCGCCAGCAGCACCCGCGTGCCGGTATCGACGTGATCGGGGCTGAACACTCCGCCCGCGGTGGTCACCTCGACATCGCGGTCGGCCAGGGTCACGGCGATGCGGCGGAGCTGTTCGGGCGCGGAGGGATTCGCGCTGAAGTAGTGGTCCCCCATGATCCCCGAGATTACCGGAGGGAGCGCCGCTCCGTGAACAGGAGCGGGCGAGACGCCCCCTTCCTCGGACGCCGTGCCGGCTGTATCCTGAAAGGCTCAGCCGACGCGGCTCCCCTTCGGCCGGCGCCCGTCGGCCACGGAAAACCTCAGAAAGGCACCCTTTGACAGACACCATCGATCCCGATGTGCAGACCGATCCGATGTCGGATCCGGTCGACCGCGTGCTCTCGCACGCCGAATCGCGCTCGGGAGTCCGCATCTTCGGCGGCGCGCAGGCGCTGCAGGATGCGGGAACCGCCGCCGGTTCGACCACCGACGGCGAGCAGTGGGACCTCGAGGCGCGCCATGCGCTGCGTCGCGTACCGGGCCTCTCGACGGAGCTCGAGGACGTCACCGAGGTCGAGTACCGGCAGCTGCGCCTCGAGAACGTCGTCCTCGTGGGCGTCTACGCGCAGGGCTCGCTCGTCGACGCGGAGAATTCGCTGCGCGAGCTCGCCGCCCTGGCGGAGACCGCCGGCTCGACCGTGCTCGACGGCGTGCTGCAGCGCCGCCCGCACCCGGACCCCGCGACCTACGTGGGGCGCGGCAAGGCGGAGGAGCTGAAGGACATCGTCATGTCCGTCGGCGCCGACACCGTCATCGCCGACACCGAGCTCGCACCGAGCCAGCGTCGCGCGCTGGAGGACGCCATCAAGGTGAAGGTCATCGACCGCACCGCGGTGATCCTCGACATCTTCGCGCAGCACGCCAAGACCCGGGAGGGCAAGGCCCAGGTCGAGCTCGCGCAGCTCGAGTACCTCCTGCCGCGCCTCCGCGGCTGGGGCGAGTCGATGAGCCGCCAGGCCGGCGGCCAGGTCGGCGCCGGCGGGGCCGGCATGGGTTCACGTGGACCCGGTGAGACGAAGATCGAGCTCGACCGCCGTCGCATCCGCACGCGCATGGCGCAGCTGCGCAAGCAGATCAAGGAATTCGCGCCGGCGCGCGACGCCAAGCGGTCCGAGCGCAAGCGCAACACCATCCCGTCGGTCGCGATCGCCGGCTACACCAACGCCGGCAAGTCCTCGCTGCTGAACCGGCTGACGAGCGCCGGCGTCCTCGTGGAGAACGCGCTGTTCGCGACGCTGGACGCCACCGTGCGCCGCACCGAGACCGCGGACGGCCGCGTGTTCACGTTCGCCGACACCGTCGGGTTCGTCCGCAACCTGCCGCACCAGCTCGTCGAGGCGTTCCGCTCCACGCTGGAGGAGGTCGCCGACGCCGACGTCATCGTGCACGTCGTCGACGGCCATCACCCCGACCCGGCGGGGCAGATCGCGACCGTGCGCGATGTGATGGCGGATGTCGGGGCGCGTGACATCCGCGAGATCGTCGTCTTCAACAAGGCCGATCTCATCGACGACGACACGCGGATGGTGCTGCGCGGCCTCGAGCCGGACGCCGTTTTCGTCTCCTCCCGCACCGGGGAGGGCGTCGCCGAGCTGCGAGCGGTCGTCGAGGACGCCCTGCCGGTCCCGGCCGTCGAGGTGAGGGCGCTCGTTCCCTACGAGCGCGGCGACCTCCTGTCGGCCATCCACGAGACGGGCATCTTCCTCGAGCAGGAGCACGAGTCCGGCGGCACGCGCGTGCACGTCCGCGTCTCGCCGCGCCTGGCCGCCGAGCTTGAGCAGTTCGCCGGCGCGCAGTGAGCGGGGGTTCCGCCTCCCTCACCCGAGGGAGGCGGAACCCAGCCAGACCAGCGCGGTCGTCGCGAGGGCGAGCGCCCAGCTCACCATGCTCCCGACGAGGAAGTACTCCGCCTGCGTGCCGCGGTCGCGGTCGCGGGAGATCTCCGGGAAGCGCACGATGCCCTTGGCGGCGATGAGCGCCGCCACGACGGGGTAGGCGCCGGCCAGCAGCAGCCCGCCGAGCACGAGACGCTCGAGCGGTCCGATCAGCCGTCCGCCGCGGAGCGTGTGCACGTCCCGTGAGGAAACGGCTTCGGCGTCCGGTCGCGGGCCGAACAGCCGGCGGCGCCCCGGCGCCTCGTCGCCGTCGGCAGGCACGTCCTCCGTGCGCAGCGCTGTGCGCACCACTCGGTTCGACGACTCGAGCAGGAAGAGCGCGCCGCCGAACGCGAGGAGCACGAGCGCCACCGGCACCGCGCCGCGGCCGCCCCAGCGGGCCGTCGCGTCGATCGTGGCCGGGCTCCAGGCGAACGCCCCCAGTGCGAGCGCCCCGAGGAAGACGACGGGGAGAAACCCGAGCGGCGAGTGGTCGGCGCGCATCGTCACGAGCCAGCCGAGCGCGGCCGCCGCCGGCACGAGCGCGAGCAGCAGCGAGGAGACGGGGTCGGCGCCGATCGCGGCGCCGGCCAGCGCGATCGCGATGAGCACCACGGTCACGCCCGCCGCGCGCACGCGGTGGGGCGCGCCCGCCCGCACGAGATCGGCGCCGCCGATCGCGGCGAGGACCAGCCCCGTCAGCTCCATGGGATCAGACGGTACCGTCGGGCGCCGACAGCGCCTCGATCTCCAGCGTCGGCACGCCGGGCGTGGCGAATCCCAGCACCGCGCCCAGGAACGCCACCTCGGACTCCAGCGAGCGCACGATCGCCTCGCTGCCGCGGAAGCCGTGCGACTCACCCTCGAAGAGGAGGTACGCGTGCGGCACGCCGTTCGCCGCGAGCGCGTCGCGCAGCGCCTCCGCCTGAGAGGGCGGCACGACCGGGTCATCCGCGCCCTGCTCGATGAGCAGCGGCGTCCGCAGGAGCTCGGGCCGCGACAGCGGCGAGCGGCTCTCGTAGAGGTCGACGGCCTCCGGCAGCGGGCCCACGAGCTTGTCGATGTAGCGAGCCTCGAAGTCGTGCGTCTCGGCGACGAGCATGCGCAGGTCGGCCACGCCGTAGCGGCTGATTCCGGCGGCGAAGACGTCGGTGTCGGCGAGCGCGCACAGGACGGTCCATCCGCCGGCCGACCCGCCCCGGATGGCCAGGCGCGCGGGGTCTGCGAAGCCCGACTCCGCCATCCCGCGTGCGGCGGCAGCCACGTCGTCGACGTCGACGACGCCCCATCCGCCCTGCAGGCGCTCGCGGTAGGAGCGTCCGTAGCCCGTCGAGCCGCCGTAGTTGACGTCGAGGACGCCGATCCCGCGGCTCGTGAAGTACGCGACCGCGAGGGAGAGGTCGCCGGCGACATGGGCGGTCGGCCCGCCGTGCACGAGCGCGAGATACGGCGGCAGCTCACCCTCGGGGGCGGTGACCTCGGGGTTCGTCGGCGGGTACGCGAAGGCATGCACCTCGCCGTGAGGGCCGGGGAAGGTCAGCGGCAGCGCCTCGGGCATCCAGGCGAGGGCGAGGTCCGTCTCGCCGCCCCGCACCGGGGTGACCGTGCGCGCGTCGACGTCCAGCAGCCAGATGCCGCCCGGGGTGCGCGGACCCGCGCCGGAGAGCAGCACGCGCGACCCGCGGACGTCCTTCACGAGGACCTGGGCGAGCGGGGTCTCGAGCTCGGTCACGGCGCGGGTGTCGGGGGAGACGACCACGAGGCGATCGCGTCCGTTCGTCTGCACGGCGAGCACGCGGCCGTCGTCGAGCGGGGCGTACCAGCGCGTGCCGAGGTTCCAGAGCGGACCGCCGGTGTCGGCGTCGGCGGGGAGGATCGACTCCACCACGGCCGTCTCGCCGGCCGGCAGACGCGCGCGCCGCAGGTTCCAGCGCGCGGGTCCGCCCTCGCAGATGGGCGGATCGGAGACGAAGAGGAGGTCGTCGTCCGAGGTCCACTGCGGCTGCAGCGCCGACACGTCCTGCGACTCCCACGCCCGTCGTCCGCCGGCGAGCGTCGTCCACTCCCGCACCCGGCCATCCGACTCGATGCGACCGAGCCGCAGCTCCGCGGCGTCCCACGGCATGTCCGGATGGTCCCACGCGACCCATGCGAGCCGGTCGCCGCGCGGTGTGGGATAGGCCACGAAATCGCTCCCCGACACCACGCCGCGGATGGCGGACGCATCCGTCGCGGCGCTGCCGTCCAGCGGGACGACGACGATGTCGCGTCGCGGTGCCCCCTCGCCGCTCTGCGTCTCACGGACCGCCCACAGCCGACCATCCGCCAGGACGAGATCGCCGAACGCCATGCCGGCGTCGGCGGGGGTGAGGGGAACGGGGTCCGCCCCCTCGGCGAGGAGATGGATGCGCTGGTCGGACTGCTCGACGAAGAGGAGCCCGCCCGAGTCGTCGGCCGTCCACGCGCCGCCGCCGTACTCGTGCACGCGCGAGCGCGCGCTCCACGGCGCGGGCAGCACGCGCCCCCCGTCGCTCGCGCGCAGCACGGCGGTCCTCCCGCCCTCGGCGGCGACGCCCTCGGCCCACCAGACGTCGTCGCCGACGAATCGAGCGTCTCCCAGCCGCGGCGCGTTGCCGGCGATGTCACGGGCGGAGATCGGCGACGGCCATGAGCCGAACGGAAGCGTCTGCACCATGCCCACCACGGTAACCGGCTCCCGATGACACGGGGCGTCACAGATCTCCCTCACCGGAGTGGGGCGGGCTACCTTTCCGGAAAAGGCCGGGCACCGCCCAGGGACGCAGTCGCCGCGGCGACGGGAAGCACGGGGGAGAAGCATGGAGTCGTCGGCCACGCCGTTCTCTTTCGAGCTGTATCCCCCGCGGACGCCGTCGCGCACGGCGGCCCTCGAGGAGACCATCCGCTGCCTCGCGGCGGCGGGGCCGGAGTTCCTCTCGGTGACGTACGGCGTGGGCGGCTCGACGGGCGGGGAGTCCCTGCGGGTGCTGCGCTGGATCCGCGAGAACACCGACGTGGAGCCCCTCGCGCACCTCACCTGCGTGGGCAACGACTACGCCACCGCGAGCGCCCATATCCGCGAGTTCCTCGACGCGGGCGTGCTGCGGTTCCTCGCGCTGCGCGGCGATCCGCCCATCGGCAAGGCGGAGGGCGATGCGTTCCTCGGCGACCTCACCACCTCCGCCGAGCTCGTCCAGCTCATCCATCGCGTGCAGGCAGAGCGGGCGCCGTACAGCGAGACGACGATCCCCGGCCATCCGGAAGCCGCTCGCGTGGACCCGCGTCCGCGTGCGCGCACGACGGTCGCCGCGTTCCCCAACGGGCATCCGCGCTCGCGGCACCCGCGCGAGCACATCGACGCGCTCCTCGCCAAGCAGGCCGCGGGAGCCGACGCCGCGATCACGCAGCTGTTCTTCCACGCGGAGGACTACCTGCGGTTCGTCGACCGCGCTCGCGCGGCCGGCGTGGTCATCCCGATCCTCCCCGGCATCATGCCGGTGACCTCCCCCGGCAAGCTCGCCCGGATGCTGGAGCTGACGGGGGAGCCGCTGCCGGCCGACCTGTCGGTCGACCTCGAGGTCGAGCCCACCGCGGCCGGCCGTCGCGAGGTGGGCGTCGCCTACGCCGCGCGGCTCGCGCGCGAGGTGCTCGCGGGCGGCGCCCCGGGCATCCACCTGTACGCCTTCAACGAGCACGAGACCGTGCTCGCCGTCCTGCGCGAGGCGGGCATCCCACTGCGCAAGACCGCCGCATTCTGACCGCACTCACCCGGAGACCTCCGGATCCACGAAGGAGACCCTGCGATGACCGACTTCCCCCTGGGAACGATCCTCGGGTACCCCCGCATCGGGCGCCGCCGCGAGCTCAAGCGCGCGGTCGAGGCCCACTGGGCCGGCAAGATCGACGAGTCGGAGCTGCGCGAGCGCGCAGCCGAGCTGCGACGCACCGCGCGGGCTCGCCTCGTCGAGCTCGGCCTGGACGAGGCGTCGGCGATCCCGGAGTCGTTCTCGTTCTACGACCAGGTCCTGGACGCGGCGCTCGCCGTGGGCGCCCTGCCTGAGCGGTTCGCCGGCCACCGCGAGCAGGATGGCTCGATCGGTCTCGCAGCGGAGTTCGCTGCCGCGCGCGGCGATGGCGAGAACGCGCCGCTCGAGATGACGAAGTGGTTCGACACGAACTACCACTACCTCGTGCCGGAGATCGGCCCGGACACCGTCTTCGCCGCGCAGCCCGCGCGGTACGCCGATCTCGTCGCCGAGGCGGCGGCCGACGGCGTGGCGACGCGTCCCGTCGTCGTGGGTCCGGTGACCCTGCTCGCGCTGGCCAAGGCCGCCGACGGCGCCGGGGCCGCGTTCCGCCCGCTGGATCGCCTCGCCGACCTCCTGCCCGCGTACCTGGAGATCCTGTCCGCGCTGCGCGCGGCGGGCGCCGAATGGGTGCAGCTGGACGAGCCCGCCCTCGTGAGCGAGACGCTCGAGGTCAGCCCCGCCGAGGTCGCGCGTGCCGTGGCCGAGGCCTACGCGGTGCTCGGCGCATCGGAGCACCGGCCGCAGCTCCTCGTCGCCGCCCCCTATGGTGCACCGAGCATCGCGGGGTGGGAGGCGCTGGTCGGCACGCCGGTCGAGGCGATCGGCCTCGACCTGGTCCGCGGCGGCGTGCCCGCCGTCGTCGACGGTGTCGAGGAGAAGACCATCGTCGCGGGCGTCGTCGACGCGCGGAACATCTGGCGCGGCGACCTCGACCGCGCGTGGGCGCTTCTCGAGCAGACGAGCGGGCTCAAGCCCGCGCGCGTGGCCGTGGGCACCTCGAACTCGCTGCAGCATGTGCCGCACGACGTGGCGGATGAGCCCGACCTCGACCCGCGCCTGAAGGCCTGGCTCGCCTTCGCCGACCAGAAGATCGGCGAGGTGTCGGTCCTCGCCCGCGGGCTGCGGGAGGGACGCCCCGCGGTCGAGGCCGCGTTCAGGGATGCGGCCGTCGCGCTCGCCGACCGCCGCTCCGCACCCGGCGTGCACGATGACCGCGTCCGCGCCCGTACCCGCGCCCTCGCGCCGGCGGACTTCGAGCGCGGTCCCGTCGACCAGCGCGTCTCCGCGCAGCGCGACGCGCTCGCGCTCCCGCCGCTTCCCACGACGACCATCGGCTCGTTCCCGCAGACCGGCGACATCCGCCGCGCACGGGCTGCGCACGATCGCGGTGAGCTGACGACGCCCGCTTACGAGCAGGTGCTCCGGGACGAGGTCGAGAGGGTCATTCGCCTGCAGGAGGAGCTCGGCCTCGACGTCCTCGTGCACGGCGAGCCCGAGCGCAACGACATGGTGCAGTACTTCGCGGAGAACCTCGACGGCTTCGCCGTGACCCGTAACGGGTGGGTGCAGTCGTACGGGTCACGCGCCACGCGCCCGTCGATCCTCTGGGGCGACGTCTCCCGACCGGCTCCCATCACCGTGCGCTGGGCGACCTACGCGCAGTCGCTCACGTCGAAGCCCGTCAAGGGCATGCTCACGGGGCCGGTGACGATCCTCGCCTGGTCGTTCGTCCGCGACGACCAGCCCCTCGGCGAGACCGCCCGTCAGGTCGCGCTCGCGCTGCGAGACGAGATCGCCGATCTCGAGCAGGCCGGCATCGGCGTCATCCAGGTGGATGAGCCCGCGCTGCGGGAGCTGCTGCCCCTGTGCGCCCGGGCGCGCGGCGCGTACCTCGAGTGGTCCGTCGGCTCGTTCCGGCTGGCGACCGCGAACGCGCGTCCGGCCACGCAGATCCACACGCACCTCTGCTATTCGGAGTTCGGCACCGTCGTCGAGGCGATCGCGGCGCTCGACGCCGATGTCACCTCGATCGAGGCCGCCCGCAGCCGCGACGAGCTCTTCGAGGCGCTCGCCGGCTATGAGCGGGGCATCGGCCCTGGCGTGTGGGACATCCACTCGCCGCGTGTGCCGAGCGCGGCGGAGATCGGCGGGCGGATCGACCGCGCCGTCGCCGCCGTCGGCGTCGACCGCGTGTGGGTCAATCCGGACTGCGGACTGAAGACGCGGCAGTACGACGAGACCGTGGCGTCGCTGGCGAACCTCGTGGCGGCGACGGGCGATGCACGGGAGGCGCTCCTGGCGCGCGCATGATCGGAAGACGACGAGAGAGCGGGAGCCGACGGCTCCCGCTCTCTCGTCGTCTCACCTCGCCTCACACGGAGCGGAGGATGGCCACGACCTTCCCGAGCACCACGGCCTCGTCGGCGAGGATCGGCTCGAACGCGGAGTTGCGGGGCAGCAGCCAGGTGTGGCCGTCGCGCTGACGGAACGTCTTGACGGTGGCCTCGCCATCGACCATCGCCGCGACGATGTCGCCGTTCTCGGCCGTGCCCTGCGAGCGGACGACGACCCAGTCCCCGTCGCAGATCGCGGCGTCGATCATCGACTCGCCGCTGACTTTGAGCATGAACAGCTCGCCCTTGCCCACCAGCTGACGGGGGAGCGGGAAGATCTCCTCGACCTGCTGCTCGGCGGTGATCGGCACGCCGGCCGCGATGCGTCCGACGAGGGGGACGAGGGCGGCGTCGCCCACCGCGGGGCCCGCGTCGGCAGGGTTCTCAGCAGCGGAGCCGGGCAGGTCGATGAGGACCTCCATGGCCCGCGTCTTGCCCGGGTCGCGCCGCAGGTAGCCGCTGAGCTCGAGCTGGCCCAGCTGATGGGTGACGCTCGACAGCGACTTCAGGCCGACAGCGTCGCCGATCTCGCGCATGCTCGGCGGGTAGCCGTTGTGCTGGATGGAGCGCTGGATGACCTCGAGGATGGCCAGCTGCTTGTCGCTCAGGCTCTTGCGTCGCCGCGTGCGCGGCTTCTCCTCGCGCGTACCCGCATCCGTCATGTCCGTGCTCCTTCGCTGCCCCGCTCGAATGTCGGAGGTGCGTGGTGTGGTGGTCCCGTCGAGGAAAACGCTAGCGGACACTCCCCGAGACGGGGAGCTTTGTTCGAGCGTGTCGGGCTTTCCTCGTGAGAGCAGTTCGAAGACAACTCTTGACACCGCCCGGAAATCGAAGATAGGTTCGGAACATCGCTTCGGTGAGGGGATCCGCGGTGATCCGTCCCAGCCGAAGAGACCTACAGGAAGGAAAGGCCATGCGCGCACATCGCTCCGCTCCGGCTCCCGCCACCCGTCTGCGCCTGACCCTGCGCGGCCGCCGCGTCCTCGCCGGTCTCGCCGCAGCCCCCGTCGTCGCCGCGATCGGCTTCGGCGCTCTCAGCGGCGGTGCCGCCCTCGCCTCCCGCGCGGACAGCGCGCCCGCCGGCACCTTCGACACGGTCACGGTCAGCGCGGGGGACTCCCTGTGGGAGATCGCCGAGACCGTCGCCCCCGAGGCCGACCCTCGCGACGTCGTCGACGAGATCCTGCACCTCAACCAGCTGCGCGACGGCGTCATCGCCGCCGGTCAGCAGCTGGCCATCCCCGCCGCCTACTCCACCGCCGGGTGAGCGCCCGCGGCGGCGCTCTAGCATAGACGGGTGACCGTCTCACTCGATGACCTGCCCCTGCGCGACGATCTCCGTGGCCAGCAGCCGTACGGTGCCCCGCAGGCGCCCCTCCCCGTCGCGCTGAACGTCAACGAGAACACGCATCCCATCCCCGATGAGGTCGCCGACGACATCGCCGACTCGGTGGCACTGGCGCTGCGCGACGTGAACCGCTACCCCGACCGCGAGTTCACCGCGCTGCGCGAGGGATTCGCGGATTACCTCGGCCACGGCATCCAGCCCGAACAGGTCTGGGCGGCAAACGGCTCCAACGAGGTGCTCCAGCACCTCCTGCAGGCCTTCGCCGGTCCCGGTCGCACGGCGTTCGGGTTCGCGCCCACCTACTCGATGTACTCCCTCCTCACGCGCGGAGTGGGCGCGACCTACGTCTCCGGCGAGCGGGGGCCCGGCTTCTCGCTCAGCCTCGAGAGCGCCGCCGAGCAGGTGGCCGCCGCCCGCGCCGACGTGGTGTTCCTCTGCGCGCCGAACAATCCCACCGGGACGCCGATGGAGAACGACGTGATCGAGGCGGTGTACGAGGCGTCGGAGGGCATCGTCATCGTCGACGAGGCGTACCGCGAGTTCGCGCCCCGCGACGTGCCGTCGGCGCTGCAGCTGCTTCCCGGACGACCGCGGCTCGTGGTCTCGCGCACGATGAGCAAGGCGTTCGCCTTCGCCGGCGCCCGCGTCGGGTACCTCGCCGCGGACCCCGCGGTCATCGATGCGCTTCGGCTCGTGCGCCTGCCCTACCACCTCAGCGCCCTCACGCAGGCGGCGGCGTCGGCCGCGCTGCGTCATGCGGACACGATGCTCGGCATGGTCGACGAGATCGTCGAGCAGCGCGACCGCATCTCGGCGACCCTCGAGGCGCTCGGGTACACCGTCTACCCGACCTGGTCGAACTTCGTGCTCTTCGGCGGCGTGGACGACACTCGTGCGACGTGGCAGGCGCTGTACGAGCGCGGCGTGCTGATCCGCGACATCGGCATTCCCGGCCACCTGCGCGTGACGGCGGGCACCGAGGAGGAGACAAGCGCCTTCCTCGATGCCCTCGCAGCCATCGGCCGCTGACGACTCGAGGAGGGCGCGCGCAACCGGCGACTAGAATCGGGGCATGACCCGAACCGCGCGCCGCACCCGTTCCACGAGCGAGTCCAGCATCGAGCTGGAGCTCGACCTGGACGGCACGGGCAGGAGCAGCATCGACACGTCGGTGCCGTTCTTCGACCACATGCTCACGGCGTTCGCGAAGCACTCGCTGACCGACCTCACGGTGCGCGCGACGGGCGACACCCACATCGACGCGCACCACACCGTCGAGGACACCTCGATCGTGCTGGGCCAGGCCATCCGCGAAGCGCTCGGCGACAAGGTCGGCATCTCCCGCTACGGCGACGCGCTGGTCCCGCTCGACGAGGCACTGGCGCAGGCGGTCGTCGACATCTCCGGTCGGCCCTACCTCGTCCACACCGGCGAGCCGGCGGGCTTCGAGCAGCACCTCATCGGCGGGCACTTCACGGGGTCGCTCGTGCGTCACACCTTCGAGGCACTGGCGTTCAACGCGGGGCTGACGGTGCACGTGCGCGTCATGGGCGGCCGCGACCCGCATCACATCGCGGAGGCTGAGTACAAGGCCTTCGCCCGCGCGTTCCGCCAGGCGAAGGCGCTCGACCCGCTGGTGCAGGGCGTCCCGTCCACGAAGGGCGCGCTGTGAGCGCCGAGCGGCCCAGCGTCGCCGTCCTGGAGTACGGGTCGGGCAACGTCCACTCGGCCGTCAAGGCGCTCGAGGCGGCCGGCGCGGCTGTCGAGCTCACGCGCGACCGTGCGACCGTGCTCGGCGCCGACGGCCTCCTGGTGCCGGGCGTCGGTGCGTTCCAGGCCGTGATGGAGCAGCTGGAGTCCATCCGCGGCGGCGAGCTCATCGACCGCCGCCTCGCGGGCGGGCGCCCAGTGCTCGGCATCTGCGTGGGCATGCAGGTGCTCTTCGGACGCGGCATCGAGCGCGGCGTGGAGACCGAGGGTCTCGGGGAGTGGCCGGGAACTGTCGCGGAGCTCGACGCGCCCGTCGTGCCGCACATGGGGTGGAACACCGTGCAGGCGGGGGAGCGGTCGCGGCTGTTCCGCGGCATCGAGGACGAGCGCTTCTACTTCGTGCACTCCTACGCCGTGCAGCAGTGGGAGCTGGAGGTCGACCCTCCGTTCCCGCAGCCCGTGCTGACCTGGGCGGACCACGGCGGCCCCTTCCTCGCAGCGGTCGAGAACGGGCCGCTGGCGGCGACCCAGTTCCACCCGGAGAAGTCCGGCGAGGCGGGCATCCAGCTCCTCCGCAACTGGGTCGAGACCCTTCGTCGCTGATCGCTCCCGGCGCGGAGTTGGAGTCGGGGCCGACGGCGGTCTAGTCTCTTGACTCGTGCGTCGGCAGGAGATGCCTGCAAGCACGAGGTGATATGAACGACTTCGCATCCACTCCCGCTCTCACGCTGCTGCCCGCGGTCGACGTCGCCGACGGGAAGGCCGTGCGCCTGACCCAGGGCGAGGCCGGCTCGGAGACGAGCTACGGCGACCCGCTCGAGGCGGCCGACGCGTGGAAGAGCCAGGGCGCCGACTGGATCCACCTCGTCGACCTCGACGCGGCCTTCGGCCGCGGCAGCAACGCCTCGATCCTCCGTCGCGTGATCAAGCACGTCCGCGGCGTGAACGTGGAGCTCTCCGGCGGCATCCGCGACGATGCCTCGCTGGAGGCGGCGCTGGAGACCGGCGCCCAGCGCATCAACCTCGGGACGGCCGCCCTCGAGAACCCCGAGTGGACGGCCTCCGTGATCAGCCGGTACGGCGACGCGGTGGCCGTCGGCCTGGACGTCCGCGGCACGACCCTCGCGGCGCGCGGCTGGACGCAGGAGGGCGGCGACATCTGGGAGGTGCTCGAGCGCCTCGAGGAGGGCGGCTGCAGCCGCTACGTCGTCACCGACGTCACGAAGGACGGCACCCTGCGGGGCCCCAATCTCGAGCTCCTGCGCGAGATGGCTCGGCGCACGCAGAAGCCGATCGTCGCCTCGGGCGGCGTCTCCAGCCTCGACGACATCATCGCGCTGCGCGAGCTCGTGCCGCTCGGGGTCGAGGGCGCGATTGTCGGCAAGGCCCTCTACGCGGGCGCCTTCACGCTCGCCGAGGCGCTGGATGTCGCCGGATACTGACGGCGCGACCGACTCCGCCGGCGTCCCCTGGGAGGGACGCCGCTTCCAGCCGAACCCGGCAGCCGGCGATGACGGCTCCGCCGACCCGAAGCTGTGGCAGGCGCTGACGGCGTTCCGCGACGCCAGCGGAACGCAGACGGCCGTCGTCGACGCCCTGCGCACGGCGCGAGTGCTCGTGCCGCTCGTCGCCGAGAAGGGCGATGAGGGCATCGGCCCGCACGGCCTCGCGGTCGACAAGACGCAGGAGCTGTCGATCGTCACCGTCGCCGCTCCGGATGGCCGGAAGGTGCTTCCGCTGTTCTCCTGCGTCGAGACGCTCGCCGCGTGGGATCCGAAGGCCCGCCCGATCCCTGTCGCCGGCACGCGTGCCGCGCTGTCCGCGGCGGGCGAGGACACCGACCTCATCGTGCTCGATCCCACCAGCCCGACGGAGTTCGTCGTGCGACGCCCCGCGGTGTGGGCGATCGCGCAGGATCAGCCGTGGGAGCCAGCGTCGGCGAATCCCGACGTGTTCCTCGGCCTGCAGGACAGCATCGCCGGAGAGCTCGCCGTGGTCGACATCGGCGCGGAGCCGGGCGATCCGGGCGCGCGCCTCGCCGGCCCCGAGCTCATCGTGCGCCTCTCGCTCGTCGCGGGGCTCGACCAGGCAGAGCTCGATGCCGTCCTCCAGCGGCTGGCTCGGCGCTGGGCGGCGGACGACCGGATCGCCGTCCTCGTGGACTCGCTCCAGGTCAAGCTCGGCGCGGCCTGACCGCTGACCGGCGATGAGCCGGTCGGCGGTCGGATGACGGCCCGCCGTCAGACGACCGGGCCGGTCCACTTCTCGCCGGGGCCCTGACCGGGGGCGTCGGGGATGCGGGAGAGCTCGCGGAAGCGCAGCTGAAGGGACCGGAGGCCGTCGCGGATCGGACGCGCGTGCATGTCGCTGATCTCCGGGGCAGCGGCGGTGACGAGTCCTGCCAGGGCGTTGATGAGCTTGCGCGCCTCGTCGAGGTCGACGTAGTCGTCGGCATCCTGCGCGTCGACGAGTCCGAGCTTGACGGCGGCGGCGCTCATGAGGTGCACGCAGCCGGAGGCGATGACCTCCACAGCCGCCACGTCGGCGATGTCGCGCACTGCGGATGTCTCGGCGGCGGCCTGCTCCTGCTCCTCCCAGCGCGCGTGGCGCTCGGCGTCGAAGGGGGAGTTGTCCGCGGGAATGGCGCTCATGGTCCGCTCTCTGTTAGACTTCTGCGGGCTCCGGAGTCTTCTCCGGACGAAAGAGGATTCAGTTCCCACCCGCGCTTGCCGTTCCAGGCTACCGGGTCATGCACACTCCGCTCGCGTTCGCGCGAGTTGCACAGGGTGTCGAGCCGATGCGTGTCGTCGTGCTCGGGTGGATGCTGATGACTCTCCCGCCCGCGCCGCGATCCCCGCAGGCGCGGTGGCTCGGATACCGACCCAAGGAGTTCCGCATCAGCGATCCCCGCACCAACGAGCGCATCCGCGTGCCAGAGGTCCGACTCGTCGGCCCGGCAGGCGAGCAGATCGGCGTCGTCCGCATCGAGGTGGCCCTGCGCCTGGCGCAGGAGGCAGATCTCGACCTCGTCGAGGTGGCCCCCAACTCCCGTCCGCCCGTGGTCAAGATCATGGATTACGGGAAGTTCAAGTACGAGGCTGCCCAGAAGGCCAAGGAAGCGCGCCGCAACCAGGCGAACACGGTCCTCAAGGAGGTCCGCTTCCGCCTGAAGATCGATCAGCACGACTACGACACCAAGCGCAAGCGTGCGGAGGGCTTCCTGCAGGCCGGCGACAAGGTCAAGGCCATGATCCTCTTCCGCGGTCGCGAGCAGTCGCGCCCCGATCAGGGTGTGCGCCTGCTGCAGAAGTTCGCCGAGGACGTCGCGGAGCTGGGTTCGGTCGAGTCGCGGCCCACGATCGACGGTCGCAACATGGTGATGGTGATCGCCCCGCATCGGAACAAGTCCGACGCGAAGGCCGAGCAGAACGCCGCGCGCGCAGCCAACAAGCAGGCTCAGCGCGACGCGAAGACCACCGCTCCCGAAGGGGAGTAGTCCCGAGAACTTCCCGCTTCGGCGGGTTGCCACAACGTCGCCCCGTGGGGCGCAGACGCAAGGAAAGAAGAAGATGCCGAAGCAGAAGACCCACTCGGGCAGCAAGAAGCGCTTCAAGATCACCGGCAGCGGCAAGATCAAGAAGCAGCAGGCAGGTATGCGCCACAACCTCGAGCACAAGTCGAGCCGCCGCACCCGCCGCCTGAACCAGGACCAGGTCATCTCGGGCAACGACCTCAAGGTCGTCAAGAAGCTCCTCGGTCGCTGAGCGCGACGCACGTTCGTTAGGAAGTATGAAGAATGGCTAGAGTCAAGCGCGCAGTCAATGCGCACAAGAAGCGTCGCGTCATCCTCGAGCGCGCCTCGGGTTACCGCGGTCAGCGTTCGCGCCTGTACCGCAAGGCGAAGGAGCAGGTCACCCACTCCCTCGTCTACGCCTACCGCGACCGTCGTCAGCGCAAGGGCGACTTCCGTCGCCTGTGGATCCAGCGCATCAACGCCGCGAGCCGCGCGAACGGCCTCACGTACAACCGCCTGATCCAGGGCCTCGGCCTCGCGGGCGTGCAGGTGGACCGGCGCATGCTCGCCGAGCTGGCGGTCAACGAGCCGAACACGTTCGCCGCGCTCGTCGACGTCGCGCGGAACGCGCTGCCCGCCGACGTGAACGCGCCGAAGTCGGCCGCGTGATCTGACACGATCTCCCGAAGAGGGCGTCCCGCGAGGGGCGCCCTCTTCGCATGTCCGTAGACTTGAGGCGTGCTCGAGAATCCCCGATCCCCCCGCGTGCGGGCGGTAGCGAAGCTGGCCAGGCGCGACGCCCGCAAGGAGACGGGGCTGTTCCTCCTCGAGGGTCCGCAGGCGGTCCGCGAGGCCGTCGCCTACGCGCCGGACGTCATCGTCGAGCTCTACGCGACCCCGACCGCTCTGGAGAAGCACGCCGATCTGCGCGCCGCGCTCGTGGACGCAGGGGTCGACATCGAGTTCGTCACCGAGCCCGTCCTCGAGTCGATGGCCGACACCGTCACGCCGCAGGGCTTCGTCGCGGTGGCACGGCAGAACCCCACCGCCTTGAAGGACGTGTTCGCGGCCGAGCCGAAGCTCATCGCCATCTGCGAGGAGGTGCGCGATCCGGGGAACCTCGGCACGATCATCCGCGCAGCCGACGCCGCCGGCGCAGACGCCGTCGTCCTCACCGGGCGCACCGTCGACCCGTACAACCCCAAGGTCGTGCGCTCCACGACGGGGTCGCTCTTCCACGTTCCCGTCGCCGTGAATGCCGATCTGACCGACGTGGTCGTCCGCGCACGCGCAGCGGGCCTGCGCGTGGTGGCGGCCGACGTGAAGGGCGACGACCTGCTCGCCGCCCGACAGGACGGCACGCTCGCGCAGCCGACCGGATGGCTGTTCGGCAACGAGGCGCGGGGTCTCGACGATGAGGCGCTCGCCCTCGCCGATGGCGCCCTGCGCCTGCCGATCTACGGCCGGGCTGAGTCGCTGAACCTCGCGACTGCTGCCAGCGTGTGCCTGTACGAGACCGCGTTCGCGCAGCGCTCGGCGGCCTGACGCTCCGCGTCGGCGTCACAACTCGATAAAGCTCCCCGCGGGGATGTTCGTCGGCGACGTCGTCACGCCCTAGGGTGAAGCCATGGCAGAGCCCCTCGTCGTCGTGAAGGACGTGCAGAAGCACTACGGAGATTTCCAGGCGCTGAAGGACGTCGACCTCACGGTCGATCGCGGCGAGGTGGTCGTCGTCATCGGACCCTCGGGCTCCGGCAAGTCGACGCTGTGCCGCACGATCAACCGCCTCGAGACGATCACCAGCGGCACGATCACGATCGACGGCAAGGAGCTGCCCAAGGAGGGCAAGGCCCTCGCGAACCTCCGCGCCGAGGTGGGCATGGTCTTCCAGTCCTTCAATCTCTTCTCGCACCTCACGATCCTCGAGAACGTGACGCTGGGGCCCATCCGCGTGCGGGGGCTCAAGAAGGCCGAGGCCGAGAAGGAGGCGCGCGAGCTCCTCGACCGGGTCGGCGTCGGGCACCAGGCGTCGAAGCTCCCCGCCCAGCTGTCCGGCGGTCAGCAGCAGCGGGTCGCGATCGCGCGCGCCCTCGCCATGCGCCCCAAGGTGATGCTCTTCGACGAGCCCACCAGCGCACTCGACCCCGAGATGATCAACGAGGTCCTCGACGTCATGGTCGGTCTCGCGCATGACGGCATGACGATGATCGTCGTCACGCACGAGATGGGCTTCGCGCGCAAGGCGGCCAACCGCGTGGTGTTCATGGCGGATGGCCAGATCGTCGAGCAGGCGACGCCCGAGGAGTTCTTCACCCGCCCGAAGTCGGCGCGCGCGAAGGACTTCCTCTCCAAGCTCATCACGCACTGACGCAGACTCCGGAGTCGTACGACGATGTGCGCTCCGGTCCGACCGAAAACCGAGAGAGAGGACGCGCACATGCGCACATTCCGCACCATCGCCAGCGCGGGGATCGCCGTCACGGCGGCGCTCGCCCTCACCGCCTGCAACAGCGGCACCCCGGGCAGCACGGGAAGCGCCGCCCCCGAAGGCGACACCGGCAGCACCAGCACACCCTGGGAGGTCGCCAGCGACGTCCAGCTCGAGGGGAGCCCCACCTTCGACCGCGCGAGCGAGGCCGGCGAGATCGTCGTGGGCGTCAAGGAGGACCAGCCAGGGCTCGGCTACCTCGACGCCACGACCGGCGAGCGCACCGGCTTCGACATCGACATCGCGCGCTGGATGGCCGCCTCTCTCGGTTTCGAGGAGGACCAGATCACGTTCGAGGCGATCCCGTCCGCGAACCGCGAGCAGGCCATCGTCAACGGCGACATCGACTACTACGTCGGCACCTACTCGATCACCGACGCCCGCAAGGAGCAGATCGACTTCGCCGGCCCGTACTTCGAGACCGGCCAGGGCCTCCTGGTGGCGGCGGACAACGAGGACATCACGTCCGACGCCGACCTCACCTCCGACGTCACGGTGTGCTCGGCGACCGGCTCCACGCCGATCCAGAACATCCGCGACAACTACGAGGCGAAGACCGAGGAGTTCGACACGTACACCCAGTGCGTGGACGCCCTGCTCAACGGCACCGTCGACGCGGTCACCACCGACGAGCTCATCCTCATCGGCTACGCCGCGCAGAACCCGGAGGAGCTGAAGGTCGTCGGCGAGCCGTTCTCCGTGGAGAAGTACGGCATCGGCCTGGCCAAGGGTGACGACGCCCTGCGCACGCACTTCAACGAGACGCTGAGCGACGGCGCCGACGTGTGGCAGGCGATCTTCGACTCGAACCTCGGCGCCTCCGGCGTCGAGGCCGAGCAGCCCGCAGTCGACCAGTACTGATCCCCGCCGCGGCGGCCGTCCCGGACGGCCGCCGCGGCTCCCCTCCGATCCCCGACCCCTGAGAGGAGCCGGTGCATGAGCACCCTGCTCGACAACCTCGACCTGTGGGGACTGGCGCTCGGCAACACCGTGCGCCTGTTCGTCGTGAGCGGTCTCATGGCCCTCGTCCTGGGGCTGATCGTCGGCGCCATGCGCGTCTCACCCGTCCCCATCGCGCGGGCGGTCGGCACGGTGTACGTGAACTTCGTGCGCAACACCCCGCTCACGCTCATCTTCTTCTTCTTCGCGCTCGGGTTCCCCGCGCTGAAGCTCGTGGACGTCAGCTACACGACCCTGGCCATCCTCGCCCTCGGCTTCTACACCGCGACGTACGTCGCGGAGACGCTGCGCTCGGGCATCAACACCGTGCCCGTCGGTCAGGCCGAGGCGGCTCGCGCCATCGGTCTCTCCTTCGGCCAGGTCATGACGCTCGTGGTCCTGCCGCAGGCGGTGCGCTCGGTCGTGCCGCCCATGATGAGCGTGCTCATCGCGCTGCTGAAGAACACGACGATCGCCGCCGGGTTCTCGGTCATCGAGCTCGGGGCCATGCGCGCCAACCTCAGTGAGCGCGGCGAGCCCGCCATGGTCGTGCTGCTGTGGATCGCGGCCTTCTTCGTCGTCATGGTGCTGCTGCTGTCCTGGCTGCAGCGAACGCTCGAGACCCGCTGGAAGGTGATCCGATGACCTCGGTCCTCTACGACGTCCCCGGGCCCCGGGCCATCCTGCGCAATCGCATCCTGGGCGCGGTGACGGTCCTCGTGATCGTCGCGCTGTTCGCGTGGATCATCTGGCTCATGATCGACACCGGTCAGCTCAGCGCGCAGAAGTGGTCGATCTTCAGCTACTCCCTCATCTGGGAGCAGATCCTCCACGGGCTCCGCTCGACCGTGCTGGCCTTCATCTCGGCGGCGATCGGCGCGCTCGCGCTCAGCGTCGTGCTCGCGGTCGGCCGCCTCTCGGATCACGCCTGGGTGCGGGCGCCGTTCACCGTCATCATCGAGGTGTTCCGCGCGATCCCGGTCCTGATCTTCATGATGATCATGTACTACGGCCTGCCGAGCATCGGCGTCTCCGTAAGCCCGTACGTCGCGGTCGTCGTCGCGCTCATCGCCTACAACGGCTCCGTCATGGCCGAGGCCATCCGGGCGGGCGTCGTCTCCCTGCCCAACGGACAGACGGAGGCCGGCTACGCGATCGGGCTCCGCAAGACCGGCGTCATGACGTTCATCCTGCTGCCGCAGGCCTTCACCGCCATGCTCCCCGTCATCCTCGCGCAGCTCGTGGTGACATTGAAGGACACCGCACTCGGCTCGATCATCACGTACGACGAGCTGCTCTACGTGGCCAAGCTCATCGGCGGCCAGCTGCAGTACGGGCGGCCCTACATCCCGGCGGCGATCGTCATGGGCGGCATCTACATCGCCCTGTGCCTGCTGCTGTCCTTCGTCGCCCGGCTCGTCGAGAAGCGGCTGCGGAAGTCGCCGCGCGCCGCCGCGGTGGCGGCCGATCCGCGACGGCACGAGGACGCCACGGTGACCTCGGTGATCGCGCAGCAGGGCGACGGCGACCTCACCGCAGGCGGGCGCTGACCGCATCCGGAGCGGCCGCCGGTCAGCGGACCGGCGGCCGCTCTGGAATACTGGTCGCGTGTCACACCCCCGCTCCGCCTCCCGCCGCACCCCCCTGCGCCGGGCCGCCCTCGGAATCGTCGTCTCGGCCATCCTCGCGATCGGTCTCATGCCCGCTACGGCGGCGGTCGCCGCCCCGGTGACGCAGCCCGAGGCCGCGGCAGCCCAGGCCGCCGCTGCCGAGAGCGGGCCGGCCGCGACCGCGGCAGCCGACATCCCCACGCCGGAGGACGGCGACTACATCGGGTCGAACACCGAGGACGAGGCCGACCCGGGCGAGTACGCGGCTCAGGACGACGGCGCCCATTCGGTGAGCCTGTCGGGCTTCGACGCGGGCAACCTCATCAGCGATGCCGCGATGTACACCTCCGGCACGATGACGGCGGCGCAGATCCAGTCCTTCTTGAACGGCAAGGTCCCGAACTGCGACCGGGGCTACACGTGCCTGAAGGACTTCGCGCAGCAGACGGCCACCAAGAAGGCCGACGCGTACTGCGCTGGCACCTATCAGGGCGCGTCGCGCGAGTCGGCCGCGACGATCATCGCGAAGGTGTCGCGTGCGTGCGGGGTGAGCGAGAAGGTGCTCCTCGTCATGCTGCAGAAGGAGCAGGGCCTGGTCACGCACGACTGGCCGAGCGACTGGCGGTACGACATCGCGATGGGCTACGCGTGCCCGGATGACGCCGCGTGCGACGAGCGATACTTCGGCTTCCAGAACCAGGTGTACATGGCCGCGCACCAGCTGCAGCGGTACAGCAAGGACAGCTACTTCAACTGGTACCCCGTCGGCAAGACCTCCCAGGTGCGCTGGCACCCCGACGCGAGCTGCGGCTCCGGCCCCGTGCGCATCGCGAACAAGGCGACCGCGGCGCTCTACTACTACACGCCGTACCAGCCGAACCAGGCATCGCTCGCGGCAGGGTACGCGGCGTCGAACGACCGGTGCGCGTCGTACGGCAACCGGAACTTCTACAACTACTACACCGACTGGTTCGGGCCGTCGAGCGGCGGGGGACCGAAGGTCGACTCCTCGGGAACCGTGGCGGTGCACCGCTTCTGGAGTTCGAAGTTCGACAACGCGCACTTCTACACCGCGAACGGCGCCGAGGCGGACAAGCTGCGCCGCTCCGACCCGAACTGGACCTACGAGGGCACCGACTTCCGCGTCTGGCCTGCCTCGAACGGCGGATGCCGGGCCGGGACCGTTGCCGTGCACCGATTCTGGTCGTCGAAGTTCGCCTCGCACTTCTACACGACGAATGCGGCCGAGGCCGCCAAGGTGCGCTCGGGCGACAAGAACTGGGCGTACGAGGGCGTCGGCTTCTGCACCGCCGCCTCCGGACAGGCCGGCACGGTGCCCGTGCACCGCTTCTGGAGCGCGAAGTTCGAGAAGCACTTCTACACGGCCAACGCGGCCGAGGCGCGCGAGCTCCGCGAGAACGACCCGAACTGGACGTACGAGGGCGTCGCGATGTACGCACCGGCGTGAGCCCGCGCGGAGGGCCCGGCGCTGAGGGCGACGGATGGCACGGCTAGACTCGTCTTCCGTGTCTGATGCTCCCGAGATCACTCCGGAAGGGGTGGAGGCCGCGGTCGCCGATGCGCTCGCCGCGATCGCCGCAGCCCCCGATACCGCCGCCCTGAAGGCAGCCCGAGCCGCGCACGCGGGGGAAGGGTCGCCGCTGGCCGCGTTCAACGCGCAGATGCGCAGCGTTCCGAAGGAGCGGAAGGCCGAGTTCGGCAAGCTCGTCGGCCAGGCCCGCGGCCGGGTGACGCAGGCGCTCGCCGCCCGCGAGGAGGAGCTGGCCGCGGCCGAGCTCTCCGCGCGCCTCGAGGCGGAGCGGATCGACATCACCGCTGTCGCGAGCCGCACGCGGACCGGCGCGCGCCATCCGCTCACCCTGCTGCAGGAGCAGATCGGCGACATCTTCGTCGGCATGGGGTGGGAGATCGCCGAGGGCCCCGAGCTCGAGCACGAGTGGTTCAACTTCGACGCGCTGAACTTCGACGAGGACCACCCTGCCCGTCAGATGCAGGACACGTTCTTCGTCGACCCTGTCGAGCGCCACCTCGTCATGCGCACGCACACCAGCCCGGTCCAGGTGCGCTCGCTCCTCGAGCGCGACCTGCCCGTGTACGTCATCTGCCCGGGGCGCGTGTACCGCACCGACGAGTTCGACGCCACGCACCTGCCGGTGTTCACGCAGTTCGAGGGTCTCGTCGTCGACAAGGGCATCACGATGGCGCACCTCAAGGGCACGCTCGACCACGTCGCGCGCCAGCTCTTCGGCGCCGAGGCGAAGACGCGCCTGCGCACCAACTACTTCCCCTTCACCGAGCCGTCCGCCGAGCTCGACCTGTGGCACCCGACCTTCAAGGGCGGCGCGCGCTGGATCGAATGGGGCGGCTGCGGGATGGTCAACCCCAACGTGCTGCGCGCGGCGGGGATCGACCCCGAGGTCTACAGCGGCTTCGCGTTCGGCATGGGCGTCGAGCGGACGCTGATGTTCCGCAGCGACGTGAAGGACATGCGCGACATGGCAGAGGGCGATGTCCGCTTCAGCGAGCAGTTCGGGATGGTGGTGTGATGCGCGTTCCGCTTTCGTGGCTGCGTGAGTACGTCGAGCTTCCGGCGGGAACGACTCCCGAGGACGTCCTCGCGGCGCTCGTGCGCGTCGGCTTCGAGGAGGAGGCGGTTGTCCGCTTCGACCTGACCGGGCCGATCGTGGTCGGCCAGGTGCTCTCCTTCGAGGAGGAGCCGCAGAAGAACGGCAAGACCATCCGCTGGTGCCAGGTCGACGTCGGCGAGACGGAGCCCCGCGGCATCGTGTGCGGCGCCGGCAACTTCTTCTCCGGCGACAAGATCGTCGCGACGCTGCCGGGCGCCGTGCTGCCGGGTCCGTTCCCGATCGCCGCTCGCAAGACCTACGGTCACCTCTCGGATGGCATGATCGCCTCCGCGCGCGAGCTCGGTCTCGGAGACGAGCACAACGGCATCCTGCGTCTCGTCGAGCTCGGGATCGACGCCGCGCCCGGCACCGACGCGATCGCGCTGCTGGGCCTCGATGACACCGCCGTCGACGTCAACGTCACGCCCGACCGCGGGTACGCCCTGTCGATCCGCGGCATCGCCCGCGAGTACGCGCACGCCACGGGCGCCGCGTTCCGCGACCCCGCCGGCCGCGTCGCCGGCGAGGTGGCACCGGGCGAGGGCTTCCCCGTCGCGGTCGAGGACGTGCGCCCTGTGCGCGGCCGCGTCGGCGCGTCGGAGTTCGTCGCCCGCGTCGTCCGCGACGTCGACACCGCCAAGCCGACGCCGCCGTGGATGATCGCGCGGCTCACGCTCGCCGGCGTCCGCTCGCTCGGCATCCTCGTCGACATCACGAACTACGTCATGCTCGAGCTCGGCAACCCCGTGCACGGCTACGACCTCGACCGGCTCTCCGGCGGGCTCACCGTCCGCCGCGCGGAGGCGGGTGAGAAGCTCGAGACGCTCGACGGCCAGGTGCGCGCGCTCCACCCCGAGGACCTCGTCATCGCCGACGCCAGCGGACCCGTCGGTCTCGCCGGCGTCATGGGGGGAGCGGCGACCGAGATGGGCGCCGACACCCGCAACGTGCTCGTCGAGGCCGCCACGTTCGACTCCGTCTCGATCGCGCGCACAGCGCGTCGGCACAAGCTCTCGAGCGACGCGTCGCGCCGGTTCGAGCGCGGCGTCGACCCGCTCATCCCGTTCGTCGCCGCGCAGCGGGTCGTCGACCTCCTCGTCGAGCTGGCCGGCGGCACCGCCGACACGCTCGGCGGCGCGCTCTTCGCCGAGCACTCGGCCCCGGCCATCGAACTGCCCGCGGCCTTCGTCCCCGGCATCATCGGCGTGGACTACTCGGACGACGAGATCGCCGGGGCCCTCGAGACGATCGGCGCCGAGGTGGCGACGGTCGACGGCGGCTGGCGCATCACCCCGCCGTCCTGGCGCCCGGATCTCACCGACAAGTGGACGCTCGCGGAGGAGGTCGCGCGCATCCACGGGCTCGACCGCATCCCGTCGATCCTCCCCACGCCGCCCTCGGGTCGCGGGTTCACGCCCTCGCAGCAGGGCCGCCGCCGGGTGGCGAACGCGCTCGCCGCTGCCGGCTTCGTGGAGACCCCGTCGTTCCCGTTCACCACGCAGGAGCAGAACGACCTGCACGGGTCGGCGACCGGCGAGCACCTGCCCAGCGTGAAGTTGGCGAACGCGCTGGATGGCCAGTCCCCGTACCTGCGTCGCTCGCTGCTGCCGGGGCTGGTCCAGACCGCGCACCGCAACCTCGCGCGCGGACTCACCGACCTCGCGCTCTTCGAACTCGGGACCGTGTTCCTGCCGGAGCCTGGTGCGACCTACGGGACGGACTTCATCCCGCCGCTCGGCGTGCGCCCCGACGCGGCCACGCTCGCGGCGCTGGATGCGGCCATCCCCGCGCAGCCGCAGCGCGTGGCGTTCCTCCTCGCCGGCAGCGTCGCGCCGAAGCAGCCGGGCCGCGCGGCCGAGGCGGCCGGTCTCGAGGTCGCGCTCGACGCCATCCGCACCATCGCGGCGGCCGCGGGCGTCGAGATCGAGGTGACGCAGGGCGAGCGCGCGGCGCTGCACCCGGGGCGCACGGGCCTGCTCACGGTGCGCGGCGACGTCGTCGGCCACGTCGGCGAGCTGCTGCCGCAGGTCGCCGCCGACGCCGACCTCGTCGGGCGCGTGACGGTCGGCGAGCTCGACCTCGACGCCGTGCTGGAGCGCGCGGGGGAGCGCGTGGTGGCGGAGTCGCTGTCGACGTTCCCAGCGGCCACGCAGGATGTGTCGCTCGTCGTGCCGGCGGACGTTCCCGCCGCCGCGCTGCGCGATGCCCTCGCGGAGGGCGCCGGCGAGCTGCTCGAATCGCTGCGCCTCGTCGACGACTACCGCGGGCAGGGCGTGCCGCCCGGGTCGAAGAGCCTCACGTTCGCGCTGCGCTTCCGCGCTCCCGACCGGACACTCACCGCGGCCGAAGCGTCCGACGCGAAGCTCGCGGGCGTGGCGGTGGCGGGCGAGCGCTTCGGCGCCGAGATCCGCGACTGATGCCCGGCGCGAGCACGGCGGCCGGACGCGGCCGCCGTGCTACTGTCGTCGGCATGACCTCGCCCGCGACCGGACCCGCGCTCGTCTCGCGCGCCGTCGTCGCGCTCCGACGTCTCCGCGGCCGCCGAATCTAGGCGACACCGCGAGATCTCCGCGCATGCGCGTGGTCCGTCTGCCGGTGTCGCCGTCTAAGGCCACCGCCCTCGGACCATAAGGTAGAAGTCATGTCGTATTCGGTCGCCGTCTCCGGCGCTTCGGGTTATGCCGGCGGCGAGCTGCTCCGCCTGCTCGCCGAACACCCCGACGTGGAGATCCGCACGGTCACCGCGCACTCGAACGCCGGCCAGCCGCTCATCCAGCACCAGCCGCATCTGCGCTCGCTCGCGCACCTCACCCTGCAGGGCACGACGCCGGAGACCCTCTCCGGTCACGACGTCGTCTTCCTCGCCCTTCCGCACGGGCAGTCCGGACAGTACACGGACGCGCTCGGCGACACTCGTCTCGTCATCGACTGCGGCGCCGATCATCGGCTGACGGATGGCGCGGACTGGGATTCCTTCTACGGCGGCCACTTCCATGAGCCGTGGGCCTACGGCGTGCCCGAACTGCCTGTCGCGGGCGCGAAGCAGCGCGAGCAGCTCGTCGGAGCGACGCGCATCGCGGCCCCCGGCTGCAACGCGTCGACCGTGAGCCTCAGCCTCGCCCCGGGCGTCGCCGCCGGCGTGATCGACCCGTCCGACATCGTCAGCGTCCTGGCGGTCGGCCCCTCCGGCGCCGGCAAGAGCCTGAAGCCGCACCTTCTCGGCGCCGAGCTGCTCGGCAGCGCGAACCCGTACGCGGTCGGCGGCAGCCATCGCCACATCCCCGAGATCCGGCAGGCGCTGCGCGCGGCCGGCGCGACCGGCGACATCCGCATCTCCTTCACCCCGGTGCTCGTGCCGATGGCGCGGGGCATCCTCGCGACCTCGACCGCGCGCATCCCCGACGGCGTGACCGACGCGCAGATCCGTGAAGCGTGGGAGAGCGCGTACGGCGACGAGACGTTCGTGCAGCTGCTTCCCGAGGGGCAGGTGCCGCGCACCGCCGACGTGCTCGGAGCGAACACGGCTCTCATCGGCCTCACCGTCGACCGCGCCGCGGGGCGGGTCATCGTCGTCACTGCGGTCGACAATCTCGCCAAGGGAACGGCCGGCGCCGCCATCCAGTCCATGAACATCGCGCTCGGTCTCCCCGAGGCCCGCGCACTCACCGTGAACGGAGTGGCGCCGTGAGCGTGACCGCCCCCGCAGGATTCGAAGCGGCCGGCGTGGCCGTCGGCCTCAAGTCGACGGGCAAGCCCGACGTCGCCGTGGTCGTCAACCGCGGCCCGCGCAAGATCGGCGCCGCCGTCTTCACCTCCAACCGCGCGAAGGCCAATCCCATCCTCTGGTCGCAGGAGGCGATCAAGGGCGGCGTCGTCGAGGCGATCGTCCTCAACTCCGGCGGCGCCAACTGCTTCACCGGATCCTTCGGCTTCCAGACCGCGCACCAGACGGCGGAGCGCGCCGCCGAGCTCCTCGGCGTCGGCGCGATCGGCATCCAGGTCTGCTCGACGGGCCTCATCGGCACGGGCGACGAGGTGTTCCGGGGGAAGGTCCTCGACGGCACCGAGAAGGCGATCGCCGCGCTCCGGCCCGACGGCGGCGAAGACGCTGCGCGCGCCATCATGACCACCGACACGGTGCCCAAGATGGCGGTGCACGAGGGCGACGGATGGTCTATCGGCGGGATGGCCAAGGGCGCCGGGATGCTCGCTCCCGGACTCGCGACCATGCTCGTCGTGCTGACGACGGACGCGGTGCTCGAGCCCGAGGAGGCCGATGCCCGCCTCCGCGCGGCGACGCGGGTCAGCTTCGACCGGCTCGACTCGGATGGCTGCATGTCGACGAACGACCAGGTCACCCTGCTGGCGAGCGGAGCATCCGGCGTCGTGCCCGATGCCGACGCCTTCACCGAGGCCCTCGCTGGCGTGTGCCGCGACCTCGCGCGCCAGCTGCAGGCCGACGCGGAGGGCGCCAGCCACGCGATCGCGATCGAGGTCGTCGGCGCGGCGAACGAGGAGGACGCGGTCGAGGTCGGCCGGTCCGTCGCCCGCAACAACCTCTTCAAGGCCGCGATCTTCGGCAACGACCCCAACTGGGGCCGCGTGCTCGCCGCGATCGGCACGACCGCAGCGGAGTTCGACCCGTACCAGGTCGACGTGTCGATGAACGGCGTCCGCGTCTGCAGCGCCGGCGGCCCCGACCGCCCCCGCGAGGAGGTCGACCTGACGCCCCGCGACACCCACGTGCTCATCGACCTGCACGCCGGCGACGCGACCGCGACCATCCTGACGAACGACCTCACGCACGACTACGTCCACGAGAACAGCGCGTACTCCTCATGACTCCGATCGATCTGCAGGACACCAGCCCCGAGGAAGCCGAGGTCAAGGCAGCGACCCTCATCGAGTCGCTGCCCTGGCTCAAGCGGTACCGCGACCAGATCGTCGTGGTGAAGTACGGCGGCAACGCGATGATCTCCGAGGAGCTGCAGGACGCCTTCGCCGCCGACATCGCGTACCTGCGCTACGTCGGCATCAAGCCGGTCGTGGTCCACGGCGGCGGCCCGCAGATCTCCAGCATGCTCGATCGTCTGGCCATCCCGAGCGAGTTCAAGGGCGGGTACCGCGTCACCAGCACCGAGGCCATCTCGGTGGTGCGGATGGTTCTCACGGGCCAGATCAATCCGCAGCTGGTCGCGAAGATCAACTCGCACGGGCCGTTCGCGGTCGGCATCTCCGGGGAGGACGCGGGCCTCTTCGGCGGTCGGCGCCGCGGGGTCGTCATCGACGGTGTCGAGGAGAGCCTCGGCCGTGTCGGCGACGTGGTCCGCGTTGATCCCACCCCCGTGCTCGATCAGCTCAAGGCCGACCGCATCCCGGTCGTGGCGGGCGTCGCTCCCGACCTGGACCATCCCGGTCACACCCTCAACATCAACGCCGACGCCGCAGCGTCCGCGCTTGCGGTCGCCCTCGGCGCACGCAAGCTCGTCGTTCTCACCGACGTGCCGGGTCTGTACGCCGACTGGCCGAACCGCGACTCGCTCGTCTCGCACATCAAGGCCGAGGCGCTGCGCGAGATGCTCCCGCGCCTGGAGTCGGGGATGATCCCCAAGATGCAGGCGTGCCTCGACGCGGTCGACGCGGGGGTGCCGACGGCGGCCATCATCGACGGACGGGTGCCCCACTCGGTGCTCGTCGAGCTCTTCACGAGCAAGGGAATCGGAACGGAGGTGGTGGTCGGATGACCACCTGGCAGGACGACGCATCGCGCGATCTGATGAGCCTCGGGGGGCGCCTCGCGCTCCTCACGCGCGGCGAGGGCTCGCACGTGTGGGACGCCGACGACCGCCGCTACCTCGACTTCCTCGGCGGGATCGCCGTGAACTGCCTGGGCCACGCCCATCCGGTCTTCGTCGACGCGGTCTCGAAGCAGGCGGCCACGCTCGCGCACATCTCGAACTACTTCGCGAGCCCCGCGCAGCTGGAGCTCGCCGCACGCCTCAAGCGCCTCGCCGGCACCGGCGACGAGGGCCGCGTGTTCCTCGCGAACTCCGGCACCGAGGCGAACGAGATGGCGATCAAGCTCGCCCGCCTCCACGGCGGCAAGACCGGCAAGTCGACCATCCTCGTGCTCGAAGGCGCCTTCCACGGGCGCACCATGGGCGCGCTGTCGATCACGCCGAAGGCCGCCTACCGCGACCCGTTCGAGCCGGTGCTCCCGGGCATCCGCGCGATCGCGCCGACGCTCGAGGCGCTCGAGGAGGCCATGGACGACTCCGTCGTCGCGCTCTTCGCCGAGCCCATCCAGGGTGAGGCGGGCGTGGTGCCGCTTCCGGATGGCTACCTCCAGCGAGCGCGGGAGCTCACCTCCGAGCACGGCGCGCTGCTCGTGCTGGATGAGGTGCAGACCGGGTCCGGGCGGACGGGGGAGTGGTTCGCCTTCCAGGGCGCGGGCATCGTCCCCGACGCGGTCACGGTCGCGAAGAGCATCGGCGCCGGCTTCCCGCTCGGCGCGCTCCTCACCTTCGGCGCGACCAGCGACCTCTTCTACCCGGGCACGCACAACTCCACCTTCGGCGGCAACCCGCTCGCGAGCGCGGTGGCGAACGCGGTGCTCGACCACATCGAGACGACGGGACTGCTCGCGAACGTGACCGCTCGCGGCGCCGAGCTGCGCGCGGGCGTCGAAGGCCTGCCGCTCGTCACGGGCACGCGCGGCGAAGGGCTCCTCATCGGCATCACGCTCGCAGCCCCCGTCGCGGGCGAGGTGCGCGCGGCCGCGCATGGACGCGGCCTCATCGTCAACGCCCCGGCCGACGACGTCATCCGGATCGCCCCGGCCTACACGATCGGCGACGACGAGGTTTCGGAATTCCTCGCCCTCTTCGGCGACGCGCTCGCCGCTGTCGCCACGACCATCCCCAGCCAGACGGAGACCCCCGCATGACCCGGCACTTCCTGCGCGACGACGACATCACCCCCGCCGAGCAGGCCGAGATCCTCGATCTCGCCGTCGAGCTGAAGAAGGATCGCTGGGCCGACAAGTCCCTCGCCGGTCCGAAGACCGTCGCGGTGATCTTCGACAAGTCGTCGACCCGCACGCGTGTCTCATTCGCGGTGGGCATCGCCGACCTCGGCGGCTCGCCGCTCATCATCACGACGGCGAGCAGCCAGCTCGGCGGCAAGGAGACGCCCGCCGACACCGCGCGCGTGCTCGAGCGCCAGGTCGCGGCGATCGTCTGGCGCACCTACGCGCAGCAGGGGCTCGAGGAGATGGCCGAGGGCACCCGGGTGCCGGTCGTCAACGCGCTGAGCGACGACTTCCACCCCTGCCAGCTGCTGGCCGACCTCCTCACCGTGCGCGAGCACAAGGGCGAGCTGCGAGGGCTCACGCTGTCGTTCTTCGGCGACGGCCGCAGCAACATGGCGCACTCGTACGCGCTGGCGGGCGCCATGGCCGGCATGCACGTGCGGATCGCGTCCCCGGCGGAGTACGCGCCGCGCGAGGACGTCGTCGCCGACGCCCAGCGCCTCGCGGCGGAGACCGGCGGCTCGGTGACGGTCCACACCGACCCTGAGGCGGCCGCCGCGGCCGCTGATGTCGTCGTCACCGACACCTGGGTCTCCATGGGCAAGGAGGAGGAGAAGCAGGCGCGCCTGCGCGACCTCTCCGCCTACAAGGTCACCGCCGATCTCATGGGCCGGGCCGACGAGAAGGCGATCTTCATCCACTGCCTCCCCGCCGACCGCGGCTACGAGGTCGACGCCGAGGTCATCGACGGACCGCAGAGCGTCATCTGGGACGAGGCGGAGAACCGCCTGCACGCGCAGAAGGCTCTCCTCGTTTGGCTGCTGCGCCAGGCGGCCTGACCGGCCGAGTCAGGGCCCGTCGGCTGCGGCTCGACGGGACCGGCCGCGCGCCCGGGATCGACCTCGCGCGCGGCCTCGCGGTGGTCGGGATGTTCGCCGCCCACCTCCTCGACACCTCGCCGTTCGACCTGGGCGACCCGGCGACCTGGACCGACGTCGTCAACGGGCGCTCATCCATCCTCTTCGCCGTCCTCGCGGGGGTGTCCCTCGCTCTGGTGACCGGCGGAGCGGATCCCGTCGAGGGCGATCGGCTGCGCGTCGCCCGCGGACGGATCGCGGTCCGCGCGTTCGCGATCTGGGTGATCGGGATGCTTCTCATCGGGCTCGGCACTCCGGTGTACGTGATCCTGCCCGCGTACGGCATCCTCTTCCTCCTCGCGCTGCCGCTGCTGCGGCTTCCTGCCGCGACGCTGTTCGCCGTCGCGGTGGCCATCGCGGTCGTCGCGCCGTTCGCGCTGTGGTTCATCGACGGATGGCCGGGGTGGTCGACGACGTCGGGGCAGGCCCTGGTCGCACTCGTCGGATGGCACTATCCGTTCGTCCTGTGGCTCGCGTTCGTCGCGGCCGGGCTCGGCATCGGGCGCACCCGCTTCCGGCAGGTGCCCGTCGCCCTCGCGCTGCTGTGCATCGGGGCCGCCGCCGCGCTCGTCGGCTACGGCGTGCTGGGGCGCTGGCACGCGGTCGTTCCGCCGAGCAGCGTCTGGGCGTACGTCCTCGACGCGGGCGCGCACACCAGCGGAGTCGCGGAGGCGGTCGGCTCCGGCGGGTTCGCCGTCGCCGTCATCGGCGCCTGCGTCCTCGTATGCGCGACCCCCGCGCGCTGGCTCGTCTGGCCGCTGCGCGCGGTGGGCTCGATGCCGCTCACCGCATACGCCGGGCAGCTCGTCGCGTGGGCGGCGTTGCAGCCCGAGCCCACCCCGCTCCAGTTCGGGTCGGATCTCGTCGCCTTCCGCGCGACGGACCCGTTCTGGCCGATGACGCTCGCGACGGTGCTCGCCTGCACGCTGTGGGCGCTGCTCGTGGGCCGCGGCCCGCTGGAGTCCGCGCTGGCCTGGCTGGCCCGCCTCGTCCCCGCGCGCCCCTGACACGGCGGCGCGCCCGGGGTGCGGGGTGCGGCGTGCGGCGTGCGGGGTGCGGCGTGTCTCACTTGCGGCGGGGATGACCGTGCTTATCCCGCAGTTGGTGAGACATGAGGGAGGCGCGTGTCTCACTTGCGGCGGGTATGACCGTGCTTATCCCGCAGTTGGTGAGACATGAGGGAGGCGCGTGTCTCACTTGCGGCGGGTATGACCGTGCTTATCCCGCAGTTGGTGAGACATGGGGGAGGCGCGTGTCTCACTTGCGGCGGGTATGACCGTGCTTATCCCGCAGCTGGTGAGACATGGGGTGCGGCGTGTCTCACTTGCGGCGGGTAAGCCCGCGCGTATCCCGCGTCGAGTGAGACACGGCCAGGCCATCCCCCGACTGTCACGCGGTCTGAACCGGCGGAGTCGCTTCACTAGGCTGGAGGCGTGAGCACAGGCGAGAACCGCGGTACGAACGAGGGCGCCCTCTGGGGCGGACGCTTCGCAGGAGGACCGAGCCCGGAGCTGCAGGCGCTGAGCCGGTCGACGCACTTCGACTGGCAGCTGGCGCTCTACGATATCCGCGGGTCGCACGCGCACACCACTGCGCTCGCCGCGGCCGGCTATCTCACGGCGGAGGAGGCCGAGCGCATGCACGCGGGCCTCGACGCGCTGGCCGACGGCGTGCGGAGCGGACGCATCCAGCCGCGCGTCGCCGACGAGGACGTGCACGGCGCGCTCGAGACCGCCCTGCTCGCCGAGGTGGGCGCTGAACTCGGCGGCCGCCTCCGCGCGGGACGCAGCCGGAACGACCAGATCGCCACGCTCATCCGGCTCTACCTCATCGACCACGCCGCCGTCATCGCGCGCGAGCTCGTCCAGCTCGTCGACGCGCTCGTGGCCCAGGCGGACGCGCACGCCACGGCCATCCTGCCGGGCCGCACCCATCTGCAGCACGCGCAGCCGGTGCTGCTCGCGCACCACCTCCAGGCGCACGGATGGCCGCTGGTCCGCGACCTGGAGCGCCTGCGCGACTGGCGCTCCCGCGCGGGCGTCTCGCCGTACGGCGGGGGAGCGCTCGCCGGCTCCACGCTCGGACTGGACCCCGAGCTCGTCGCGCACGAGCTGGGCCTGGACCGCCCCGCCGAGAACTCGATGGACGGCACCGCCGCCCGAGATGTCGTCGCCGAGTTCGCCTACATCACGGCGCAGATCGGCATCGACCTGTCGCGCCTCGCAGAGGAGATCATCCTCTGGAACACGCGGGAGTTCGGCTTCGTGACCCTCGACGACGGCTACTCCACGGGCTCGAGCATCATGCCGCAGAAGAAGAACCCCGACATCGCGGAACTCGCCCGCGGCAAGTCCGGTCGTCTCATCGGCAACCTCGCCGGGCTCCTCGCGACGCTCAAGGCACTGCCTCTCGCTTACAACCGCGACCTCCAGGAGGACAAGGAGCCGGTCTTCGACTCCGTCGCCACCCTCGAGGTGCTGCTGCCCGCATTCACCGGCATGGTCGCCACTCTGCGCTTCGACACCGAGCGGATGGCCTCGCTCGCGCCCCAGGGATTCTCCCTCGCCACCGACGTGGCCGAGTGGCTCGTGAAGCAGCGGGTGCCGTTCCGCGATGCGCACGAGATCTCGGGCGCGCTCGTGCGCGCCTGCGAGGAGCGCGGCATCGGCCTCGAGGACGCATCCGATGAGCTGCTCGCCGAGGTGTCGTCGCACCTGACTCCGTCGGTGCGGGAGGTGTTGACCATCGAGGGGTCGGTCGCCTCGCGAGCCGGCGTCGGCGGCACCGCCCCCGCGCGCGTCGCCGAGCAGCGAGCGCAGCTCATCTCGCGCACGCAGGCCGCGGCGCACGCCCTCGGGCTGTGATCGGGCTCGTCCCGAGCCTCTAGGCTGGAGTTCATGACTGCCCCCGCAACCTCGGTTGCCGCGCAGGCGAACGATCCCTCCTTCGAGAACGTCTGGGATGAGCTCGTCTGGCGCGGCCTCGTGCACGTGTCGACGGACCAGGAGGCGCTCCGCGAGCTCCTCAGCGGCGACCCGATCGTGTACTACTGCGGGTTCGACCCCACAGCGCCGAGCCTGCACCTCGGGAATCTCGTGCAGCTGCTGACGATGCGCCGCCTCCAGCTGGCCGGGCACCGGCCACTCGGGCTCGTCGGCGGATCGACCGGCCTGATCGGCGACCCTCGGCCTACCGCGGAGCGCACGCTCAACACTCCGGAGACAGTGGCGGAGTGGGTCGCGAAGCTGCAGGCGCAGGTCGAGCGGTTCCTGAGCTTCGAGGGCGACAACGCCGCGCGCATCGTGAACAACCTCGACTGGACGGCTCCGCTGTCGGCCATCGACTTCCTCCGCGAGATCGGCAAGCACTTCCGCGTCGGCACGATGCTGAAGAAGGACGCGGTGAGCGCTCGCCTGAACTCCGACGCCGGCATCAGCTACACCGAGTTCAGCTACCAGATCCTGCAGGGGATGGACTACCTGGAGCTCCACCGGCAGTACGACTGCGTGCTGCAGACGGGCGGCAGCGATCAGTGGGGGAACCTCACCAGCGGCACCGATCTCATCCATCGGGTGGAGGGGAAGTCCGTCCACGCGATCGGCACGCCCCTCATCACGAACAGCGATGGCACGAAGTTCGGCAAGAGCGAGGGCAACGCCATCTGGCTCGACGCCGAGATGTGCAGCCCGTACGCGATGTACCAGTTCTGGCTCAACACCGATGACGCCGACGTGATCGCCCGTCTCAAGGTCTTCACGTTCCTCGGCCGTGAGGAGATCGAGGAGTACGCGGCTCTCGTCGAGAGCGAGCCGTTCCGCCGTGCAGCACAGAAGCGGCTGGCCCTCGAGGTGACGACCACAGTGCACGGCTCCGCGGCCACCCACGCGGCGATCGCCGCTTCGGAGGCGCTGTTCGGCAAGGGGGATCTCACCGCGCTCGATGCCGATACCCTCGCTGCCGCACTTCGCGAACTGCCGCACGCGACCTTGGCAGCCGGCACTCCGGTGACACAGGCGCTGGTGGAGACCGGTCTCGTGTCCTCGGTGTCCGAGGCACGCAGGGCGATCGCCCAGGGGGGAGTGTCGCTCGACGGAACCAAGGTGGCGAGTGACGAGGCGACCGTCGGGGGCTGTCTGCCCGGCGCGGTGTCGGTGATCCGACGCGGCAAGAAGGCGCTCGCCGGCGTCTTCGTGCAGGGCTGACCCGCCTCGGCTCTGCGACTTCCTGCCACTCGTGAAGGGCGCGCTCCCCCTGGGGAACGCGCCCTTCACGCTTTTCCGACGTTGTGGATGTTCTGAGCGGATGGTCGGAGCGACACGCCCGAGTGGTGGTCGGGTTTGCGGGGCATGGGCGTGGCACGTAATGTTGTCTCTTGTCGCCGCCAAGCAGCGAGGTTGAGCCGGAAGGTTCCCCGCCCCAGGTCAGTGACAACATCCCCTTGAAGTCGAAGCACTGTGTGCGAGGTCTCGGGGTGGTGCGTGGTCGTCCCTCGGGTCGCTGCAGCCGGCACGGCGTGTCGGGTTTGCATTCGATCGGAAGTTCGGCTACGGTAGAGAAGTTGCCCCGGAGGGCCACGGCGGGAGTCGTGGGGCTGGGTGCGTCTGATCCTTGAGAACTCAACAGCGTGCACTTGTCAAATGCCAAATTATCCTCGGCCTGGTCTTTGTGACTGGGTTTGAGAATT
>NZ_JAUEPM010000008.1 GCF_030406385.1 Microbacterium oryzae | reverse complement strand
GCCTTCGAGACGCCTTCCGCAGCGAGCCTGCGGATCAGAGCCCAGTCCTCCAAAGTGATCACTCTCCAATCGTTGAGTGTTCACTTTTCACGCGCCGCTACTGTCCAGTTTTCGAGCGCCGCCGACATTCGAACTGAATGGGGGTGCCGGCCGGTCAGGGCAGATCGTCGGCCGGGGTGTAGCGCTCCGGCGTCTCGCGCACCGCCCGGTGGGTAGCAATCACGGTGGGGTCACTGAGGGCAAGCAACTCAGCCGTGGTGTAGCTCCTCCCTGCCAGAAACGATCGTTTCCGGCCGTGACTGAGCCGCTCGCTGCCGCTCGGAAGTGGTCGCTAGACGATCCTTCACGGGGACATTCCGAATGCGGCGTCGAGACCTCGCCACGAACGATTGCGGCAGACTGACTGCGTGCGCCAGATTCGTCTCTCCGGCCCCGAGGGCGTGCGCTGGGTTCCAACAGAGCAGACCGGCGACGGGGTCCTCGTCGTGGCCGGGTCCAGTGGCCGTGTAGACGCTGAACGAGCGCGAGTGTTCGCTGGACTCGGCGCAGTCGCCGAGTCCATTCGGTGGTTCGGCGGGCCCGAGCAGCAGAGCGGACCGTGGGAGATACCACTCGAGACCTTTCTCCAGCGCCTCGACGACCTGCGCCGCGAGTGCGACCGCGTGTGGATGGTCGGGACCTCCTTCGGTTCAGAGGCCGCGCTTCTATGCGGGGCCCTTCACGGCGGGTCGGCTGGAGTGGTCGCTTTCGCGCCATCGAGCGTGGTGTGGGCCGGGTACGACGATGAAGGCCGTCAAACCTCCCACTGGACGCTGAACGACCAGCCGCTGCCGTACGTGCCGTTCGACTGGACCGGCTACGTCGAGGAGACTCCTGCTCGATTCCGGCCCCTCTACGAGCGGTCAATGCAGGCGTACCCCGATCGAGCGGCCGCGGCGTCGATCCCCGTCGAGCGGATCCCGCGACTAGTGGTGGTCGCCGGTGGGGACGATCAGGTCTGGCCGAGCACGGGTCACGCGGAGCAGATAAGTTCTCGGCGCGCAGGGTTCGGTCTGAGTACGACAGCCGTCACATCACCGGAGGCTGGGCACCGAACGATCCTCCCTGGAGAGCACCTGATAGCAGGGGGCGCGGCGATGTTGCGTGGGGGATCCGAGCGCGAGGATCGTCGGCTCGGTCAGCAGGCGTGGGAGGCGATCGGGAGGTTGCTCGACGAAGCAAGCGCGGACACGGCGGTTTTGCCCTCTCCGTGATCATGCGAAGGCACTGCAATCGACGAGATCCTGTCCCAATGACCGGTGCTACACCGGACGCCGCAGGGCGAGAGGTCGTCCCGATAGACCACCCTTCACCGGGACACCTGGCAGCGGGCCTCGTTCAGCTGATGGCAATTCCGAGCTGAGAGACCGCAGCGTCAGTTCCTCGCGTCGTGATAGTCCATGCTGGGCGGTTGAATGCGGCTCGGGTGAGGCGCACTCGTTGTTCATCGACCGGTTCACCCTGCCGTGGCGAGACGCGTGTTACTCCGTTCATCTCGTATCCGAGTTTTCGAGAGACGGCGAGCGATGGCTCGTTCCAAGCCGCAGCGCTTGACTCGGCCCACTCCGCGCCGAGGACATCGAACGCGAACAGCACGGTGATGTCGAACTCGTCGACATCACAGCGACGCACGATGCAGCCGCAGGACGAAGCGCTATCTTTCTCGTCAACCGCAGCCAGACCGACGTGGCCGCGTGCGTGGTCGACGTTTCGGCGTTCGGAAAGACGACCCTCACAGAAGCTCACACCTTGAGCGATGCAGATGTCTATGCGGCGAACACGCTCGAGGATCCAGAACGTGTGAAAACACAGGCCAACAGCTCGGCAATGATCAGTGACGGATTCTTGACCGTCGAGCTTCCGCCTGTCTCATGGACAGTCCTGGTGCTGGCAATCTCCGGCCAGCAGGGCGCCACACCCGACTCGCTCAACTAGATCGAGCGTGCGCGGATTTCTCCATGGAAGAGCGCGCGGGAGGATGAGCGGCCCTGTACCGAGAGCGCTTATCAGAAAGCGGACATCAATCTGTTACCGGGCATTCCCGGTCAGCGCAGCGCACGGACTCTCAATCGGGGGAGCGGCACCGGACGTTGCACGATTTGGCGAGGTATGAGGGGCGCGCCCTTCCAATCGAAGGCGGAGCTCGACGTGTCCGCTGACGACTTCACCCAGAGTGAAATGGCTCGCCCTCCTCGAAGACTGAAATCAACAGGTTCAAGCAGCGATCATCCATCTATCACGAGTGAGGCTCCTCAGGACGTGTGAGCGCGGTGCCGAGTGCTCGGCACCGTCGGCACCGCGGGGAAAGGTGTTAGTCGCCTATCGGGACGTCGAGGTGGTCGCGCGCGGCGACCTCGAGGTGCACCAGGTCGCTCGCGATCGTCGCGCCGAATTCCTCGGTGAGGCGTCGTCGTGCGGTTTCGCCGTCCGGAGTGTGGATCAGCACCGACAAGCCGTGGGTGTCTGCTGCGGTTCGGATCCGTTCCAGCGCGGCGGTGAAGCGATTCGCGCTCTCGGGGTCCGAGGGTGTGCGGGCGCCCAGCGCGAGTGCGAGGTCGGAGGGGCCGATGTACAGGCCGGACACGCCGGGGACTGCGGCGATCTCCTCGACGTTGTCGAGGCCTTCCGCGGTCTCGATCATCGCCAGGACGACGGAGCTCGCGTCCGCTTCGGCAGGGGCCGGGCCGATTCTCAGCTGTGAGCGCATCGGACCGTAGGAGCGAATCCCGCGCGGTGGGTAGGTGGCAGCCGATACCGCTTGCGCGGCGTCGTCTGCGTTATTCACCTGCGGGACGATGACGCCGTGCGCGCCGGCGTCCAGGGCCTGGCCGATCACGGCGGTACCTTGATCTGCACGCGGACCAGCCCGACCGTCCCTGTGCCTCCCGCGCCGGCGCCGGCGTCGATTGCGAGTAGCCCGGCAAGGATGCCGGAGTAGCCGAGGAGTCCGTGTTGGCCGTCGATCGCGACGTAGTCGTAACCGACACGACCAAGACGCTCAAGGACGACGGGGCGTCGAGGACGGACCAGTAGCCGACTATTCGTTGCCGCTCCTTCACGCGGCGGGCGTACTTGATGCTCATCGTCGTCCTCTTCGTCATCGGTTGTAAGCGGGCACGGGCCCATCCAGCCAGTCGCCGATGGCATCGATCTGCTCAACGATCCACACGTCCAGGGGTCCCTGCTCGAGGGCGTCCAGGTTCGTGGTGACGTGCGCGATCCGCGATCCGCCGATCAGCGCACCGGACACCCCCGGCCTGCCGTGGAGCCATCGCAGCGCGAGTTCGAGCATCTCGATCCCGGCCTCGGAGGCGACGGCACGGAGCCGGTCGACCGCCTGGAACATGCGCGGCTCCCAGTACCGCTCGGTGTACATGCGGAGCAGACGCTCGCCTCCGAACCGACCCCGTTGGGGGCTTCTTCGTAGCTATGTTTCCCGGTGAGTAGACCGCCGGCGAGCGGGTTGTAGGCGATCACCGACGTGTCGAATCGTGTCGCGGCCTCGTGGTACTCGGACTCGACATGACGGCACAGCGCGTTGTAGAGCTGCTGGCTGACGACCGGCCCTGCCATGCCCCGCGCCCGCGCGGCCATCTGATCGCGCACGGTTAGCGGCACGCTCGAGTGCTCAAACAACCTCGCTTCCGTCAACACCGTCACCGCCTGCCGTCAGCATGCCGCGTCTTGTGCGTGGACACGCGCCTCGCAGTCGTCGATCACGAACGCCTTCCGGGAGACGGCTCAACGCCGCCGCTCAGCTCCGTCTCCCGAGACCACTCCTTCACGTTCCTTGAAGCAACGAGGCAGCCATTGTGAGGAGGACGACAACAAGCATGACGACATAGGCCCAGGCGTGTACGCGGTCGGGGATGCGGGGTGGGTGGCGGCGCAAGATGACGATGACCGGGATCGCGCCGATGAGGAGGAGTGCCGCGGCGCCGAGGTCGACGATTCCCACCGTGAATACCGCACCGTGCAGGTTCGTCGTCTGACGGGCGAGGATGAACACGAGTGCGGCGGGAACACTAATGGTGAGGGTGAGCGGGTTCGCGAGCGACGTGGCGTGCCCCATGGGGAGGCCGGTGCGTCGTAGGAGCGGGACCGTCATGACGCTGCCGCCGACGCCGAGGAACGACGCGACCGCCCCGATCGGGGCACCGGCCGCGGTCGGGATCGACCGCTGCGAAGTATCGTCCTGCGCGAGGTCTGCGGGGCGCAGGAATCCGGGGCGGACGAGCATGTCGATGATCGTGACCGCGACGTAGATCACGAACCCCCATGACGGTACGTCTGCCGGCACCGCCATGGCAGCGAGGGCGCCGAGGAGGCCGCCTGCGGCGAGGAGGCCGAGGAGCGCACCACGGCCACGGAGCCGGGCGAGGACCACGCGGGGCGTGGCCGTTGTGGCGACGGCGGCGTTGACCACCATAACGATCGCGGATGTCGCCACAGCGACCGTGCCCGCCGCAGGGCCGACCGCGGCGTCGGCCCAGACGATGACGGGGACAGTGACGAACCCGCCTCCGAAGCCGAACAGCACTGTGGTCAGGCCCGTAAGAACCCCGATGAGAACAAGGACGAGAACGGTCACTGAACTCATTCCAGCGAGTTCCCGACGTGCTCGCATTCGAGTATTAGGCAAGAATCATTGAGTTTCAGCCGGTAGTCTGGTCGGGTGCGGAACGTGACGCTGGCCGAGGTCGATGCACTGCCCGTTCCGGTGTTGCCGATCGCCACCGTCTACCCGCCCGATTATCTGCTGGTGTGGCATGAGCACCGGAGGGCGCAGTTCCTCTACGCCGCGACGGGGACGATGCTCGTGGAGACCGACGACGGTGCGTGGACGGTCCCGGGGGAGCGGGCCGTGCTCATCCCTCCTGACACGCGGCATCAGGTGCGGATGTTCGACGTGGAGACGAACAGCCTCTACATCGATGCTGCAGTGGTTCCGTGGTGGCCTGCCGCGTGCCAGGTCGTCGAGGTCGCCCCGCTCCTGCGGGAGCTGCTGCTGGCAGCGTCCGACGTCGATCCCCGCGGCGGGCTCGATGGCCGCGACGAGGTACTGCTGGAGCTAATCCTCCATGACACGTCCCGGCTCAGCGAGGTACCGCTGCATGTTCCGATCCCGCGCGCGGCACCCCTGGCCGGGCTCTGCCGCCGCTACCTTGCCGACCCCGACCTGGCGGTCGACAACCGCGTATGGGCACGCGAAGCCGGGATGAGCGAACGCACCTTCACACGCCGGTTTCGGGAAGAGGCCGGCATGAGCCCTGCCGCATGGCGTTCACGCGCCCGACTCCTCGCGGCGATCCCGCTTCTGCGCCACCAGAGCGTGACCAACGTCGCTGCGCGACTCCGTTACGCCACTCCGGCAGCCTTCTCCTACGCCTTCACTCGCGCCTTCCATTCGTCCCCCTCGAGCCTGCGCCTGCGCGCGCCTTGACGCGCCGCTGACCAGCTACGCGGGCTTCACCGCACGACCATCAGCGGGGACTCCTGATCGTTCGGCGAGCGGCGGTCGGGATGTCGTACTCCAACGCCGGCTTATATACTCGGCTATACAAGCGGCGGAGGAGGAACCGTGGCCATCACTTCGATTGACATCGATAAGGACGAGCTCCAGCACGCCAAGGAGCTCATAGGTGCCAAGAGCAACCGCGAGACCGTCGACCTTGCCCTTCGTACTCTGATCGCCGTGCGCAGCCAGCCAGCCGCTGTCGAGCGCATCATCAGGCGCCGGTTTGAACCTGAGCAAATCGACGCTCCGACGATCACCCCGGAGACAACCGAGCCGAGCCGCGCATCCGCACCCATCCCGGCGAAGGGCGGCGGGCGGCGAAAGAAGCGCGCCGCAGAATGACGACGTACCTCGTCGACAACAGCATCTGGCAGAAGGCGGGGACGAGCTCCGCCATCGCGGAGCGACTGCGCGAGATCTCACCGCAGCACCTCATCATCACCTGCCCGCCCCAGGTCCTCGAGTACTGCCACTCGGCGCGCTCTGCGGAGGAGTACGCGGAGCTGCGCGGAGACATGGACCAGCTCCTTCCCGCATGGGAGCACCCCGACGAGCGCGATGCCCTCGACATCCAGCAGGCCCTGTGGAACAGCGGCTTGATGCGGGCAGCCGGGGCGTTCGACTGCCTCATCGCCGCGTACGCCGTCGCCAACGATGCGGTGATCCTGAACTCCGACCACGACTTCGGCTACCTCGAACTCGGCACGAAGGGACGGGTGCGCCAGGAGTACGTCGCGGCGTAGACGCAAGACTGCACTTCCAGATGAGCCAGGCGCTCGCGCTCGCCTGTTCCTTGGGTCTCGCTACCTTTGCGGAGGCAGGTGGTCGAGCGGTTCGTTGCTCTGGACGACGCCGTTCTCATCGCCGACGCTCGTGACCGTGTATGGGTTGAGGTTGAGAGTGTCGCCTGCGTAGAGGTAGATGGTGCGGCCCTGCGTGCGGCGGACCTGATTGAGCTTCTCGAGCCAGAAGCCGTCCTCGAAGCAGAACCGCGCTCCGACGTCGGCCCGCAGGTCGCCGGGCGCGACGATGTACGCGCCGGGGCGGCCGTCGAAGCCCGCAATCACCTCGCCCATCGCCCCGGGCCGGGGGCCGGTGTCCTTCCAGTCGGACACCCAGTAGCCACTGATCCTGTCCTCGACGCTGTTGTTCCGCGCCTCCACCCCGGGCATGTCCGCTCACGCGTCAGGCTCAGCTGTCTCAGCCGTCTCTGTCGAAGTCGGCTCCGGCGTCGAGGAAGCGGGAAGCCCGGCCGAAGCGTCTGGACCTGAACTGGCTATGACTCTTACGCTCTCGCTGAGCTCGATGCGTTCTCTGTCTCCGACCTCGCTGTCGGAGTAACGGAAGGATCCCGCCTCGACGCGGGTGCCGTCTTCGAGTTCCGTGCCGACGCCCGTCCCCGCGGCACACCCGGTCTGCATCCAGTCCTCGTCGCGCATCACGATCACGCAGAGTTGTTCGTCCTCGCTGGTCCCGCGGGCGAGGTAGACCCGTGTGCCGTCGACGTCTCCGGCATACCTCGTGCTCGCCGGGTCAATGTCGCCCTTCTCCTCGACGTCGGGGATCAGGTCGACCTCTGTCTGCTCCGCTTCGAACTCCGGCAGCGCCGAGGGGGCTCCGCAGCCAGCGAGCAGCAGGGCCGAGACGAGCACGATCAGAGCCTTCGCGGGAGACCTCATGACCGCACGCTACCAAGCACCCACGCCGCAACGAGCGCGCAGGAGCACGGAACTACGTCCCGAGGTACCCTTATCTAAGTCGATAACCTCACGGAGGTGAATGATGCCCATCACGGAAGCCCTGCGAGACGCTCGCCGCCTGTCAGGGAAGAACCTTCGCGACATCGCCACGCTCTCGGGAGTCGGCGTCCCGAATCTCTCGGCGATCGAGAACGGCCGGCGGGATCCGAAGACCAGCACCACGGAGCGCATCGCTAGCGCTCTCGGGCTCGAGCCGATCCTCGTTCCTCTCGGCGGGCGGTGCACTGTCGCCGCAGCCGCGGCCGCGATCCGCGACGCGGACCGCGTCGGTGACGATGAACGCGCATATCGCTCCTTCATCCAGCTGAACAACGATCTCGCGTCCGCTGATGGCGTCGATAAGGTCCTGCTGAGCGCCAGCCAGCCGGCGTCGATCACACCGGAGTGGGATGCGGCTCTCGCGGGTCTCGTCGAGTGGCACCTGCATGAGGCAAAGCTCCCTGCTCCGCGCTGGACGAGCCAGATCCGCGGTGACCGCTCGTGGCGCTGGGCTCCGTGGCCTGCGATCCGCGTGGTGGCTGCGAGGCCAGACCACGTGCCCGGTCCTCTCGCCGAGCGCGGCATCTGGATCGAAGATGGCGAGCTTGAGTCGGCATGAGCGGCCCTTGAGAAGAAGCGTGCGGGAGCTGCCCGATCTGCGCGTCCTCGCCGGCATCACCACCGTGGAAGAAGCAGAGGAGCTCTTCGGCCAGTTCTATCCCGGCGACGAGTTCAGCGAACGCACTGCGCAAGTCGTTGAGCAAGCCGTGCTCGGGGCCGGGCCGCCTGCGGATCCTGTGACATTCCCCGACCTTGATCGCTAGGGAAGTCACGTCGGCAGGCAAGTTGATGGACGGATAGGCAGGAGAGTATATCGATGGCTACTTCCGACCCGAACGCGCACTCTTTCGTCTGGATGTTCCTCACCGGTGCGACGGAGCCCGTGGTCGCGGGTGCTCTGACCCCCGCCGCGGACGGGGCGCGCGGCTTAGCGTTCCGCTACGCCAATCGCTACCTCGAACGACCCGACGCGGTGAGCATCGGCCCAGACCTGCCTCTGACAGATGAGACCTTCCCGCCAGTGCACCAGCACCACATGCCCTCGAGCATCCGCGACGCGATGCCCGACACCTGGGGCAGGAGAGCCATCAACCGCGAGCTCGGGATGGGCGTCGACGACGAGCTTCCGGACGTGCGCTACATGCTGGAGTCGGGCAGCGACCGCGTGGGCGCTATCGACTTCCAAGCCAGCCCGGTGACGTATCTCCCGCGGGGCGGAGGGGGCGCCCTGGAGGCTGTCGCCGACGGCGCCGTCCTTGTTGACGAGGACGAGGCGGGACCCCAGCTCACCCGCGCCGTGCGCAACGCCTTGAGTGCTGCAGGAGGATCGCAGCCGAAGGCGTACGTGCAGCAGGAGGGTCGGGAGTGGCTGGCGAAGCTCCAGACCCCGTACGACCGGCAGTCGCCGCTGGTCAAAGCCGAACGCGCCGCGCTCCACATCGCCCGTCACGCCGGCATCGACGTCCCAGATGCGCGCCTGGTGAAGGTCGACGGGCAACGGCTCGCGTTGCTCACCGAGCGCTTCGACCGTGTACCCATTGACGGTGCGGAGGGCTTCGGGCGTCGCATGGTTCTCTCCGGTATGACGATCGCCGATGACCACGCCCTGTCGGGGGCCTCCTATCCGAACCTCGTCGACAAGGCGCGGAAAGTCTCGGCAGAAGCGCCCGAGATGGGGCGGGAGCTCTTCCGGCGTCTGGCGTTCCGGATCAGCATGCGAATTGACGACGACCATCTTCGGAACGTCGCGTTCTTCTGGGATGGGAAACACGCTGCGTTCACGCCGGCATTCGACCTGTCACCCGATCTCGCCGCGAAGAGACCGTTCGGACTGACCGACCTCGGGGATGGCACGCGCGAGTTCTCTCTGGCCGCACTCATCGGTCAGCACCGGCACTACCACCTGTCCCGAAAAGAGGCGGAGTCCATCGCCGATGAGATGGTGGGCGTGGTGATCGATCACCGTCTCGACGCTGCCGAGATGGCGCTCATGACTGAACGGGAGCGCTCGATGCTCGTCGCCCAAACGGCCACCTCAGAGCTGCGTGGCACGCGGCCTGCTGTCTCCATCTCCGAGCGGCACCGTCGGCACCCCGAGCTGAAGGGCCTCCTCCTGGGCAACGGGCCGACGAGCGCTCGCCCGGTTGGCGGATCAGGAGCGCCCACCACCGCCCGAGAGCGGCACGATCCTCAGCTCGAGTAGGAGGCGTGCCGCTCGACCGGAGCGGGCCAGATGCGGCTCAGATGCCTGATTCCGCTGACAGAGGCTCGAGCACCGCACTGCCATCGACGAGGCGCCAGTGCGCCCGGCACTCGTCGCAGTCGAGGAACACTGAGTGATCGCGGAAGCCGGGGATGTCGTCGTGCTCCTCGACGATTCGCCCCTGCCCGCACGGGCAGGCGTACTCGGTGCGCGAGGTGGTCCCGGAGCCCGCGCCCCAGCCTTCGTGATCAGAGGCGAGGTGATCCGTCCGCTCGGGGCGGAGGGTGGTCTCGTCGGTGTTCGACCGCATCCACGCCGCCACGGTGCGCCCGGCGATCACCCGGACCTCGCCGTCGACGCCCAGCTCGTCGAGGATCGCCAGGAGATCGGTGCCGGTGGCCGCCACCCGGTGGTCGCCCTCCGCGACGCCGGCACGGTAGTCGTAGGCGAGGCGCTCGAGCGAACCGAACGACCCCGCGCCGCCTGCGGGGTCCACCTGAGCGATGAGCCATTCGTGGAACGGGCTCGTCTGCGGCAGGGACGAAGCGTCGACGCCATCCCAGCGGGCGGGCGTCTTGCCGGTCTCGGCGTAGTGCTCGAGCGCGGCCTTCAGGTAGAGGTATCCCGGCGGCCGGTGCTGGTGAGCCCGGGGCTCCGATCGCGGGGTCTCCATGCGCCGCATGTAGTCGACCTGGAGGGCGTCGATCCCGACCTGCGGGTTCGGGCTCTCCGCGTCCGGGTCGCCATCGACGACCTCCAGCCCGAGAGCCGCCGCGGCCCAGATGAGCTTGCCGTTCGAGACGTAGGAGAAGCCCTTGAGGATCCCGCCGAGGTAGCTCTCGGCGCGAGCCTTGAGCCCGTAGCTGCTCGCCTTGCCGTGTGCCGGCGCGGGGGTGAACATCCGCAGCACCTCGGCGGTGAGCACCACGGTCAGGAAGTCGTGCTCGTCGTCTGCCCGGAGCGCTTCGACGCCCGCTCGATACAGACCGTGCTCGCCGAGGAGAGTCGCGCCCTCGCCTGCGTTCGGGTCCTGCAGCACCGGATGCTCGGTGAGCACGCGCACGAGCCGGCGGGCGCTGATCCTCTCGCCGAGGATGCCCTGGGCGAGCGGGTGCTGCATCAAGCGGAGCGCCTGGGTGTACTTCATGCCGGTGAAGCGCTGCCACGCGCGCGCGTCACGCTGGAGCTCGCGGTCCACTGCGCGAGTGCCGTGAGCCTCGCGGGTGCCGGCTGGAGTGTGCGTCGTCATCTCGTTCTCGATCCGGGCTGTGCCTGCACCCCACGCGTGCGTCACATGCCCTGAAGAAGAGATCCGACGGAATGGTCACTCACTGGATCGAAGCCGTTGTCCTCGACGCCGGGCCTGCGTGGGGGCCCGACTCGGAGACGGGCGGTCCAGAGCCACCCATGGCTGACATCGTACAGACCCAGACGCCGCGATGGTGGCGCTGATTGCCGCCGACAGCCAGATCCTAGGATTGACCTCAGCAGAAGGGCTTCGACCATGACCAAGATCACCGTTCTCGACCTGGCCGGCGTCATCTACTCCGCAGGCAAGGTGTTCGACGGCTTGGACACCGGGAGGCTCGCCACCGAGAACTTCCTCCGGTCGGGGAGCCTCGAGGGCGTGACGTCGCGATCAGACCTCGCACTCCTCGAGGATCTCCGCGACGTGGCACAGTACGTCATCGACAACGCTGCCTCGGGCGCTCCGTTCACGATCGATGCCAACTACGTGCGCGCGATCAACGCGAAGATCACCCGAAGCGGTGCGTTGCACCCCGGGGAGTTCAGGACCTCCGACCAAGGGATCGGCGTGAACACACCCGAGGGGCGTCACGAGCCGGAGGCGATCACGGAGACCGAGCTGCAGCGGATTATCGACCGAGCGCAGACGAGCGACCCGGTCGAGACGGCGCTGGACGTCTTCGTCGAGACGGCCAAAGCTCAGCCCTTCGAAGACGGCAACAAGCGCACCGCGCTGTTCGCCGCCAACAGCGTTCTCATCGCCGCCGACACGGGCAAGCTCCTCACGATTCCCCACGACGAGCTGGACGACGACGTCGCGAGATCCTTCATCAAGCTCATGGCGAAGGCATACGTCCACGACCAGCACGACGGGGTCAAGACGATGCTGCGCGACCAGGGCCTCGCCAGCCGGCGGGGACTGCGCCGAGGCCCATGAAGTCCCTGTCGGACCAGTCTCGGGCGACCTCCTCGACGAACTCTTCAACCGTCATCCCCAGCGCCGCGGCATCCTTCACCAGTGGATCAGCCGAGCCGAGCGTGCGCTTGAAAGCGGAGAGCACTTCGGCGTACGCGCACGGCCGCGTCTCGGCTACGTAGAACGTCTGGCCGGGAACGTCGTAGCGACCCCAGGCCGTCCGGTTTCCGTCGTCGCCGGACCGTGGTGCAGCAGAGAGCGCGGGGTAGTCGGTCTTCCCCACGTGGTAGCCGTCAGAGTGGGGGTCGGAGATGAGCCGCAGTCCCGTGCGAGAACAGGTTCGGGATGTTCTCATTCGTCGGCGGATCCGGCGATGAAGGAATCGACGGCCCCGGAGACGTCAGCGTGCCGGTCCTCACGGATCGCAGTGATCGGCGTCTCCTCCTGCAGCAGCGGGTTCCCGCCGATGAACCACTGTCGGGCCACGTGATCACCGTCCGCGGCGGAGAGTAAACCCCACTGCCGATGCGCGAACAGGATCCGCCTTGCGGCATCGGAACGGGGCTCCGGGCCGTCCGGTTTCGCCCAACGAATCGGGAGCTTTCGATCCTTCGATCCAGACAGCGCGGCAACGAGCGTCGGCCCCAGGGCTGCGTTGAGCTCTCTCACGACGTCATGGATGTCCATGCGCATCGTCTGGCCGTGCTGAGCAGTCGGAGTGAGCGATTCCATGATCCCAGCCTACGGGGTTACACCCGCAAAACCACCCTAATTACACCGTCATCTAGCACTGGTGGGAAGCTGCTCAAGACCCTCGATGCGGCGTAACGATGACCGCAGTACTCACAAAACGCGTTAACGGGGACTACAGTCGCCGTAAGCATCCACGAGGAGGATGATCTCATGGCCCGTCGCGCACTCCGTCGAGACCGCAAGCTTCAAGAGCTCGGGGAGCTGCTCCGCACCTGGCGGAAGATTCACCGCCTCCCGATGAGCGTCGTCGCCGAACGAGCAGGAATCACCCGGGACACTCTGCGAGCGATCGAAACCGACCCTGCCAGCGTGAGGTTCGAGAACGTCTTCGCCGTCCTGGAAGTGCTCGGCATCGATCAGTATCTGATGGGAGCTCTCGACCCCGCGACCACTGATCGAGGTCGCGCCATGCTCGAGCGCGGACTTCCGGAGAGGGTGCGACTGTAGGCCGAGTCGATCATGGCTAGGTAGAGGCGAGCGACGGCGCGGTGGCACGTGAGCAGATTTATGGCGCAAACTACGCGGTAACGCCGTAGTATTTAGTGGCGAACTACGCGCAAGGGGTGGATCGAGCGATGAATATCCGACGAAGTGCGCGCATCGCGCCCCATGCCGCCAAGATCTTCCTGGCTGAGGACTTCACCTCGACGCGAGCCCGTCAGCGACGAGTCCAGGACGGCCTCATCATGCCACTGGCTCGAGGTGTATGGACCGATGCCGTCGGCTCAGCCCCCGAGGACATCGTCGCCGCGAAGTGGCAGGAGATCGTCGGACGCCTTCTGCCGACGGCCGTCATCTCGGAGCGCTCGGGGTTCACCCTCCGCCCGGTGGACGGGGAGCTGTTCGTCAGCCACCCCCGCGTGTCACCTTTGGAGCTTCCCGGACTCACGATCTACCCGGATGGCAACAAGAGCCACCGTCGCGTGGATGACCAACCCCTCGATCTCCAGGGAAAGCTCTATGCATCGAGCCCTGCCCGAGCCCTCATCGACAACGCCGAGCAGCGCGGCCGGCCGGGCGCCGTGCGCCGCCGCCTGACCCGCGAAGAGCTTCACGACCAGGTCGTCCGGATGGTCACGACGTCCACGCGTTCGCAGGTCGACAACATCCTGGAGGCGGTGTCTCGTGACGTGAACAAGGTCGCCGCCGCCTCCATCAAGGTGTTCGTCGAAGCGGCTCGTGGGGAGCGGAACACGGTCGACACGACGAGTCGTGCGATGAAGGCCGCGCAGCGCAGGGAGTCCTACGACGTCCAGCGCATGATCCGCTTCAGGCAAATCGCGGAGGATCTGTCGCGGCAGAAGCTCGTGCAGCGCTACGTCGAGGACGTCTCTCGTATGAAGTACGTGGCGTTCTACGAGGCGTACTTCTCCAACTACATCGAGGGCTCGACGCTGACCGTCGACGAGGCCGAGCGCGTGGTGTTCGCCGGCGAGGACGTCGGCAAGCCTGAGGACGCCCACGACATGCGCGGCACCTGGCAGATCATCTCCGACGAGACGGAGATGCACCGCGTTCCCACAGACGCCGCTGAGTTCATGGACATGCTCCGCGACCGCCACCGCGTCGTCATGGCCGGCCGCCCCGACAAGCTCCCGGGAATGTGGAAGCAGGGGGCCAACAGAGCCGGGATGACGACGTTCGTCGACCCCGACCAGGTGCCGGGAACCCTGCGCGCCGGATGGGAGGAGGGACAGATCCTCACGGATCCGTTCCAGCGCGCCGTGTACATGATGTTCCTCGTCAGCGAGGTCCACCCGTTCGTCGACGGCAACGGGCGCTCCGCGCGCATCGCGATGAACGGCGAGCTCGTCGCAGCCGGCCAGCACCGGATCATCGTCCCGACGGTCCTGCGCACCGACTACCTCTCGGCGCTGACCAGGGCGACCGCCGATCTCGGCCCCGAGGGACTGCACCGCGTTCTCGAGCACGCGCAGCGCTGGGTCTCCGTCGGCGATTTCTCGACGATGAAGGACGGCAGCAGATACTGCCTCGTCACCGACGCGATGTACGAAGCCGGCGTCGCCGAGCGCCGAGGCAAGTACCTCAGAATCCTTCACCCGGGAGAAGTCGACGAGCTTCCAGTTCCGACCTTCGAGGAGATGAGCGAGGAAGGCAACGCCGCGTCGTCATGGCTGGACATCGCCGCAGACTCCGCCGCGGACGCCCCATTCGCCAGAGCAGAGAACGATCACAGGCCAGGTCGTCAGGCGATGTTCAAGAGGAACCCTGAGCTGCGGGAGCTCAAGCTCGATCGTTATGGACTTGGTGACGGTCACGCTGGTACCGATGCCCCACGCGATCGCGGCGAGCCGCAACTGTGAGGACGACCTACGGTGACCGTGGCGGTGGATCTTCCGCCAGGTGCGGAGCACCTCCCCGAACTCTTGAAGCTAACGTTCCCCAGCCGCCCTCTGAGTGATACCCGGAGTTGCCGGAGAGATACATGGCCACCCCGAGTAACGCCCCGACAGCCGCGGCGACGGGTAGAGAGGTCAAGATCGTGCGCCCGTACCTCCGCCAGCATGCCGCTCAGGCTACCGGCTGCAATGTCCATGTGAAGGATCCTTCACCGGGACACTCGAGGATCGCGGCGCTGGGTATCCTCGGTGCTTTGGGGATCTTGAGCGGCGAGGGGAGCTCCTGATGGTGAGCGAGGCGAATCCCGAGCCTCCGGTGGTGCTCTTCCTGCGCGCGATGGAGCGCGCAGCGAAGCGCTGGCCGCCGCTGCGTATCGAAGTGCTCGCGTATGTCGATGACCGCTACGCCATCGTCATCTATCGAGAGCGTCCGGCATTCACCCTCTCGGGGCACATCTTCGACATGCGCTGGCTGCATGGAGCTTTCGACTCGAACAGTCCCGACGACCTCGCGTCCGCGATGATCGTCGAGATCGGTGAGCCGTCGGGTATGGGCCAGGAGCGCCCTTCACCCTGGCTACACGAGCTCGTGCCGACAGGCGAACGCGTCGGATGGTTCGGTGACAGACTCCCGCCCGACTCGGTGCCCGCACAAATCGCGCTGGAGGAATCGTCCCGATAGACGATCCTTCACCGGGACACTGACTCCGGTTTCGGCCTGCTCCTTCGCCTTCACGTCGGCTTCAAGCCAGTCGCAGGGGATGCCGTTGGTGCTGTCCTATCCTGGAGGCTCCATGAAGGAGCCGCTGAAAGTCCGCGCGAGCGATCGAGTCGCCGGGATGAGCGGCCCTGATGGACCGCTTCTGCGCCTCGTCCGAGACCGCCGTCTTGCGTTCCTCATCGTCGGCGGCGTCAACACTGCGGTCGGGTTCTTGTGGTTCGTCCTGTTCACGTTCCTGTTCGACGCGTGGTGGCCGGATGGCCCAGCTTGGAGCGTGTTTGCCATCATCGCCTGCGCAACTGACCAGGTTCAACCGGTCGATGCAACACCGCCTTGTTGGAGCAAGAGTAGCTGCTCGTTGAACGCCTCGGCGGGGGTCTTCCAGTCCAGCGATTTGCGGGGTCTGGTGTTCAGCGCGTGAGCGACGGCTTCGATCTCCTCGGCCGACCAGCAAGACAGATCGGTGCCCTTGGGGAAGAACTGACGCAGCAGCCCGTTGGTGTTCTCGTTCGTGCCGCGCTGCCAAGGCGACTGCGGATCGGCGAAGAACACCGGGATGCCGGTCTCGACCGTGAACTTCGCGTGAGCGGACATCTCCTTGCCGCGATCCCAGGTCAACGACCTCGCCAGTTGGGCGGGAAGTGTCGACATCGTGCTCGCCAGCGCGTTCTTCATCGTGATCGCGCCATAGCCGGCCAGTGCGGGGCCGTTCTTAGGTGTCTCCTTGTGCCGGTATCCCTCCTCGCGCGGAAGGTGGACCAGCATGGTGAACCTGGTCGCGCGGTCGACGACGGTGCCGATCGCTGAGCGCTCGAGCCCGATCAGCAGATCCCCTTCCCAATGGCCGGGAACAGCGCGGTCCTCAGCTTCTGCGGGACGTTCGCTGATCAGAGTTCCGGGAGTGACATGGGCCCACGTCTTACGACGTGACCGTTCCCGCGGTGCGCGTAGTGCCCGGCCGGTGCGCAGACACCAGACGAGCTCGCGTTTGAGCGCGCCTCGGCCCTGAATGTAGAGCGACTGGTAGATCGCCTCATGGCTGATGCGCATGGACTCGTCATCTGGGAAGTCGACCTTGAGTCGGTTGCTGATCTGCTCCGGACTCCACGCCGTCGACCACCGGCGGTGCTTGCGGTGTGGCTTGTTGATCCCCGTGAACCGCGGAGGCTCGGGACCAACGATCACCTTGCCATCGCACGTCGTGATCTGCCCGGATAGCCGCTCGTGGACGTAGGCATGCAACCGGACGTTCGTGACCAGCTTCGCGACCTTCGGACGCTTCGCGGCCATGTCGGCCTTCCATTGCGCGACCGATGCTCGATACCCGCGACTTCCGTAGCGGACGGCCGCATTGCGGCGCAGCTCTCGGGAGATCGTTCCCGGGTCACGGCCTATAGTCCGGGCGATCTCACGCACCCCGCTTCCCTGAGCACGCAGGAGCGCGATCTCCTCCCGCTCAGCGAACGACAGATAGCGCCCTGTTGGCTTGAACTTCAGATCGAACGGCGGCATGCCGCCAGCGTTGCGGAACCACCGCTGACCGACCGCTTGCGCCACGCCGACCACGGCAGCAGCCTCGATGGGCAACAGTCCCTTGGCGATCTCCGCCCAGAACGCCGCCTCGACGTGCCGTTGGAACTTTGGATGACCAGGCGACCGAAGCTTCGGCCGGATCGCCCGATCCGCTGCCTGCTGACGACGAACCATCTGACACCTCCACGATCACGAGGTGTTGCGACGACCGATTGAATCCGCCCTGCCTCCAGCGTGCTGAGTGCATTCGTCCTGTATCGGAAGCTCGTCTTCCAAGTAAGCGGACACCTCTGGCTGGACCTATCTCGGTTTCTACTGTTCTACGTCGGAACGTTCGTGCTGAACATCGCGCTTGTCCCACCGCTCACGCTTCTGCTCGGATGGGACAAGATCGTCGCGCAGCTGGCCTTCACCGTGTTCTCCGCCGTAGCCAGCTGGTTTCACCACAGCCGGTTCTCCTTCCGTCGCAAGAACGAGAAGTGACACGGCGCGCCGAGTTGGCTTCGGAGGGCGACAGAAAGGGGCTGTCGCAGATGGCCGAGGTCGAGTTCGACAAGGTGTCCCGATAGACGATTCTCTAACGGGACAGGATCTCCTTGACTGCGGCGGGCCGGATGCGAGAGTTGTCGGCGATTTGCTCGGCAGCTAGTCCCGTCGCAGCAAGTGCCGTCACGAGCGGTGCCACCGCCGCGATCGCCAACTGAGGATCGGCGGGTCGTTGACCGAAGGAAAGCAGCGTCCGTTCGATCTCGTCCAGCAACTCGCGTTGTTCTTGTGACAGCCCGAGGGGCATGGTGCTGTAGTCGATCGTCCAGTCGGGTGAGCTCATGCATCCACCCTGCGCTCATCGCGGCTCGTAGTCGAGAGACGCCGCCGAGATGTACCGGTGAAGGATTGTCTATCGGACGGTTGGGAGGTGTGCCTGAAGCTCGACCTGGATGCGTTCAATTTCCTCACGCGGGAGAACGACGGTGACGATGCCGCCATTGCGTGTCGTTGCACCGATGGCGTAGACGTGCGGGTCCGTGTCGACGACGAGGGCGTTGAGAGGAACGCCTTCCAGCGTCAGCGACCCGTGGTGCTGGACTGCACGTGTCGTGACATCGGGAGCAGGAGGCAGGCTTCCCGCACGGCCCTCCAGCCCGCGCTCGGCTCGGTAGCTGTTTCGCAGGACGTGGTTCACGTGCTCGACTAAGACGGCATCGGGCGTGGAATAGTCGGTCTCATCCCGGAACCAACTCGTGCGCACAGCTTCCCAAAGTCGCGGGTAGCGCAGCTGCTCCGTTAGCTCGGTGAGCCATTCCGGCCGGGACGATGAGGACGGGAACTCGTCGAGCGCCCGCTTCGTGTCCTCATCGAGCGTGGTGAGGTTCTCGGGCGACGACCGGTCCTCCGGGTTGCGAATGAGTGTGTAACTGAAGCTGACGGACATTTCGCTTATCCCGCGACTGTCCCGGCTCTGTTGGATACCAGGAAGGTCCGACAGCTCCGCATGAGGCTGTGGGATGAGCGTCATCGCGGGCACTGGCATTTCACGCAGCTTCTCGAGCGCCTCGACGCGCGGGTCAGGCATGTTTTCGGGAGCTACTTCGACGTATTGCACCCGGTCAGTCTCGGGCACTTTGCGCTAAGGCGGAAGCCTTCTGACGACGTCGGTCCGTGAGACTCCGCCGTGCCTGTCCCGGTGAAGGATCCTTCACCGGACTGATTTCGGGGGGCGGTCCGTGCCCTCATCTGCTTGGGCCCCGCTCACCGCGATCAATCCACTCACGCCACTGCCTCATCCACTGCGCCGGGGTCGGAGAGATCCTTGGTGAAGCCCAACGCCGTGTTGGTCCACCCGAGCTTCCGGTACGCAGAATGCGCGTCTGCACGGCTCGTGTTCGAACTCAGCCCGGCCTTGGTAGCGCCATTGCTTCGTGCCCAGTCCTCGAACGCTGCCGTCAGCAGCCGCGCCGTCCCTTGCCCACGCGCGCGTTCGTCGACGACGAGCGCCGTCAGACGTGCTGTCGGCCCGTCGGTCTCGATGCTCCGGCTGAGCTGGCCGGTTAGCAGGCCCGCGAGCCCGGCGTCGTCTTCAGCGACCCAGCAGCCGACCGCGGCGTCGGACAGTAGGAACTCGAGGCGATCACGGATGGCCTGTTCCGAAGACGGATACCCGAGCTGGTCGAGGAGGGGAACGAGAGCGGCAGAGTCATCGACGTCGAGCAGGCGCACCTTCACCCTACGAATGTACTAGCGAGGGTCAAAGGGTTCATCCGGCTGGGGCCCCCGTGAGATGGTCGGACGGTGTATCGATAGCCGGTGGTTCACCGCTACGCGCGCTTCGACCGTCGGGCGGGCCGAGGATTCGAAGTGCCGTCTGACCGGCTCGATTCCCGTATACCTGTCCCGCAAAATTGCCCGGTGAAGGTGCCTCAAACGCTACAGGCTCTGAAGCTATCCGCAGGCCATCATGAGAGAGCAGGAAGCGGGTAGCCGAGGGGGAGAGGACTCCCACGCGACTCGCGGTGCCCACGCCGAAGCAGCGGACCGTCCGGAACGCGCTAAATCAGCTGTGGTTGTTGCTGTCGCGCGGCGATATCGGCGCTGCGAGCCCCTTCATGACGAGCGAGCCGGCGCCGTGCTGCGCAACGAGCATTGGGAGCACGGCCGGAGCAGCAACTGCTCCGTACGCGCGGGTCACGATGTCATCGAGGCTGGCGACCACGTCGAGCACGGATCGCGGCTCGAACTGACCAGCGACGCGCTTGGCCTTCACACGGACGTTGTTCGGCGTCGGGCCGGCGTCGAGCACGGAGTGGTTCCAGAGCCTGCTGTGGTGGGCGCAGCGATTGCGCAGATACACCAGCGCTCGCACACGGTAGGCAAACCCCGCCTTAGCGACGCCCATGCTGGAGGCGACCGCATCAGCTACTGCGCCGCCGTCTGCGCGCTCGATTGCCTTCGACAGTGTGCCGAACGACCATGCCTCGACTGCGGACCACACCGGCAGCGGGTCACCGTTGTCGAGGAAGCGGCGGATGTGCCGGTCCTTGCTCCGCTCGATGTCGCGCATGCATGCATCGATCGTGCGCTCGCCTTGGCCGACTTCGGTGTAGAAGTCGTCCTGCAGGTAGCGCCCGTACGGCGAGTACGAGTCGGCGATGACACGCGTGAAGTGGGTCCGTAAGACTAGCTCAGCATCAGCCAGTGCCCCGGCGAGGACGGTCCGCAGCTCCGCATCGCCCGTATACACGTTACGGATCGCATCAAACGAGGTGCCCTGTTTGAACTGGTTGTCGCCGTAGTGCGGCGCGCGTTGGAAGTACCGCGCGTACCCCGAGAACCGGTAGTAGTTGTGAGCTCTGAGGAACGACTCGCAGTCGGCGGGGTCCTGAATGGCCAAGCCTCGGCTGGCGAGAAGCTCAACATGCTCGGCCGGCGACAGGCTCTTCTTCGCGCTCACTCGTACCCCGGGAATGAAAAGGCCCCTCCCATTTGAGCTTCCGTGGAGAGGCTTGGGAGGGGGTCGATTGGTTCCAGCGTATCTCAACCTGGCCCGGTGAGGCGCCAAGCGCCGCTCGCGGTCGCTGGAGTCCGTTAGGGGCCGCAATCGCCGGCCGCCGAAGACCTCCTGCCGCGTCTCGATCGGGTCGGCGAGCCTCCTGTCACGCAGGTATCAGCTCAGCCCCATCTCACTTCACCCCTGCGAATCGAAACCATCGATAATCACACTTATGATGACTATCGGCGAGTCCCTCTAGGTCGCGGCGCTCGCTCGATTCCCAACACCCTTACCGCAGCCTGCGATTACACGCAGGAACGATATCTTTGAGATGGCTTGCAAAGGGGCGACTGCTCCGCTCGCAAGAGAACAAGACGGATCTAAGTGGACGAGCTACCAGAAGGACCCCCTTCCCCCGATTCCTGAGACTCGTGGGTACGCCAATCGCCCGCGCGGTGCTGGACTGGCCCGGTTGGGTGCACCGGAAAGTGGAATCACTAGCGCTGCTTGAGGGGGAACGCGCGCGACGTCGCGTGTCCATCGACTGCTCTCCACTTGTGGTTCCTTGGGCAGATGTCGACCCTAGTCATCTATGGCAGTGGTTGAAACCGTCCCAGTCTGTCGTCCCACTCGCCTTGATGCGGAAGGGACTCATTCGTGATCTCGACGTGACGGACGACGAAGGTCGGGTGCTTCCGATTCTAAGTAGGGGCGAGAATGCAATGCTTTCTGCTGCAGCCCTTTACGCGCTTATTCAAGCGTCGACGCACGTTCCGATCGACAGCCGAGCTGATCGCTATGACTCATTGAACGATGGAGTTCTGTGGGAAACTGTCTACGAGATCGCGTGCTCCGATGCTGACGGAGCACGAGAAGCGGCGAGATCGCTTATCCTCCGTCTTCCACTGAACGAGACTCTGCAGGCGACCATCAACGATTTCGCCGAGAACTTTCTCCTGTGTGCGCTGGTGCCTATCGAGAGAGCGACAACGCGCCAAGTCCTGAAGTTCTCATACCACTGGGAAGGATCGAGGGCTCGAGTGCCGGGTAGTTCCTTCCGCAGGGCATGGTCCGCGCTCGGGTACTGCTCGTCACAGATGCTTGTAGAGGTGCCCGGCGTCGATACTGCGCAGAGCTATCACCTTGAGGTGCCCGCTCCGCGGGGCCTACTCGTGACCGGCATGATTCCGGGCGAAGCTGGCGCGCGTCCTCGTCTGCCAGAGCCTGAGCCGATCGGCCACCTTCACGTCGCAGGGAGCTCGTTGGCGGCGCCGTTGGTAACTGTCCATCTGAGGCTCGCGCGGCCTGGATTGCTAACCACGATGCTTCTCTATCTCGTTCTCGCCAGCGCGCTCCTTGCGCTCATGCGGTTCCTACCGGAAGCGTTGCAGAAAGCTTCTGAGAACAAGGAGGCGGTGACCGCGCTCGTCACTCTCGCGCCTGCTCTGCTTTTCGGTCTAGCTACGCGTGGCGCGGAGAGTTCGATTGTGTCGCGCATACTGCTTCCTCTTCGGTGTGTAGCAGGTTTTCTCTCCGCCTATTTCCTGGGTTTGTCTTTGGTCCTGATTCTGGCCGCTCCCGAGGGCGTCTTCGAGTACGTGAAGTGGGGGCTCGACGGTACAGTCCTGCTGACGACCTTCGTCGCGGTCGGCTACGTGCTGACCTGGCTTTCTGAACGGATCGTTGACCCTGGTTGACCCCGCTGTCGGTGGTTGGGTGCATAATCAAACTATGGCTGGAACCACAAACGAACCGGCTGCGTTCATCGTCATCGGGTCAGCTGAGGGGCGCAGATCAAATCTTCATCGGTCAGTACCGACAGAGAGGCTGGTTCAGCAGCGAGACGCCCTCGCGAAGGCTGGAATCGAGCGGATTCGCCCCGCGGGATCCCGTGCTGAGACTCGCCGCTAGGGCGTCGCGTTGACGCGCGCTCCTCAGCATGAGCGGGCGCGCGTTTCGATGCTCACTCTGAGTCGTCCTGCTCGGTCTGGGTTGATCCGATGTGGCACGGATTCATGCGCATCAGGGCCACGCGAGTTGGCGAGCCACACGGTAGCGCTGGATGCACACCTGTCGGCGTTACGCAATTGCACCACACTCGTCACCAGCACTACGTTCGGGGACCCAATCCGGTCCCGCACCCGCCTGGGCGAACGCATGGGCGGCCGGAACGCCCGATCCGCAAGCCACTGCCGACGCGCATGTGCGGGCACATCACTGGTCTTCCTGCTCCAGTCCGCCTTCGCCATCGTTGAACACCTCCCCGGTCAAGGTGTTGCGACGATCGATTAAACCCGCCCATTGGTGACGAACGCGGTGAACGCTATCCCCGACCACGTCGGGACGTATGCGAAGTCGACCACCCGCAGCTCGTTTGGCCGGTCCCCGTGCAAGCAGGGGCTGAGGTCTCGGTACCAGAAGACCCGTTCGATCCCGGCGACCAGCTCCGCGTGGCGGTCACTACGCTTTCAAGAACCGCCCCGTCTCAGCGCGGGCGATCCGCTGCGCGAGACCAGGGGCGACGCATGGACGTCGAGAAGTCACGGCCCCAGCAGGTTCGGCGCGCGCAGAATCCCCATCATCAGCTCAGCCCTATCTCACTTCACCCCGACGAATCGAAACTGGCAATCGCCCGTATCGGTTCGTACTAAGTTCGGTGGAAGGCGCGATACAGGCTCAGTTCGATGGACGGCGCGGGTGGACGTCGAAGACAAGGTCGAGCGCATCGGTCAGGCACAGGAGAGTTCTTGTCGATGGCTCTTCGCCTAGTTCCACTCGAGAGACCGTTGACCTCGAGAGACCAGCTTTGTGCGCCAGATCCGTTTGTGACCAGCCGTGCCCGATACGGGCAGCCTGGATCGCCTTACCGAGCCCTCGAGCTACGCCTGGTGGGCGACTCACTTGCTCTCCTCTAGCGACATGAGTAGGTCGAGTGCTTGCTCTCGCTGTTCCATCACTACGCGCATCGTCACCTCCATGTACGCCCAGTCGGGCTCACCGCTTGACGTCGTTGGAAGCAACACGGTCTCCTCCTGGAACGTGTGTCCCGTGCGCTTCCATGCGAAGTTGTAGTTGAAGCGTTCGACACTCTTATCGAGGCAAGCGACGAGGAAAAGCCCATTCCACACGTTTAGTTGCGGCTGATAACCGAGCTGCAGATTGGTGCTTCCAACGAAGGGCGCGGCCTGGTAGGTGTTCCGGCCGATTCCTCCATTGCCATCGGAGATCATGGCAATGCAATTTCCCTCACTGGTGAACGAGCCGTCGGGGTCGTGAACATCGCGCATGTGCCCGTTGTTCGCATAACTTGCAGCGATATAAGGCGTGTCCCCGTCCGGGAGCTGCCCAATCCGACCGCACTTCCCGCGAACAATAGTCGTGAACAGGTTTACGACCTTGAACTCGGCCCAGTCCTTCGTATCGACCGCATGGCGCGGAGCATCCCAGATGGCGAAGAGTGTTTCCAGAGCGTGATCGCGCTCATTCATGATCGCGCGCATTGACGACTCCATGAACGTCCAGTCAGCGTCGCCGGCCGAATCAGCGGGCAGGCGGATCACGGCATTGCGGACCGAGTCCACCGTAAGCATGACCGAGAAGCCAGCTTCAAGCGCCGCCTTGATAGCCCCGCACACGAAGAGCGCCCGAGGCTCGTTGAGATGCTCATTGCGGAGCATCAGCAGACCGTTGCCACTGCCGTTCGCGAGGAAGTCGCTTTCCTGCCAGAAGGCGCTCCCGTCGACCGTGTTCACAGTGATGCAGCCGCCGGTCTCGATGTCGGCCTCCGACTTGGACTGGAGGTAGGTCGACACGCCGTTGTTGATAGAGCTGTTGGTCACATAGGGCGTTTCGCCTGATGAATAGTCGTTGAGGGTCCGGCGCTTCGCTCGTTCGATCGTGGGGAATAGGTCTCCAATCCGGAATTCTCCCCACTCGGTCGTGTCGATCAGCTTCATCGCTGCACCGCCAACCTGATCGTCGTGCCCGCGTCCTGCACCTCCGCCGAGTACAGCGCGGTCTGGCCCAGTCGTTCGCGAAGTGCCTTGGCGTCGATTCCCCGGCGGAAGAGGGCATATTCCATGGCTGTGCGCGAGAGGTCCTCGTGGGTCAGTACGAACGGCTTCAACGGCGCCTGCCAGCTCAGGCTCTTGGCTGGGTCCAACCACTGTCCGGTTCCGTATTCACCGTCGTCGTTGCGTTCGATTGCGTCAACCCAGTAGTCCTCGAGTGCGGGCCACTTTCCACGAACATCGTGACGGCCCTGGTTTTTTACCGTGATCAGTCCATCGTCCTCGATGTTCACAGCAAAGAACTTCTTGCCGTCCTGCGGCTTACCCGCCTCGAAGATGAAGACGCTCGTGGTGATACCGACCCCGAAGAACAGATTCTCGGGCAGCTTGACAACCTTGAGGAGACGATGATGACGCAGGATGCGCGACATGTGACCCTTGCTGGTCTTCTCGAGCTTCTTGTCCGGAAGGATGAAGCCGCACAGGGTTCCGCGGTCGACGTGATCGAGAACGTTCTCGACGATTTTCATGCACCCGAACTTGTTTTCGTACGGTGGGTTCATGAGCACCTTGGTGGCGCCGGTCTGTTCGATCCAGCTTCCGGCCGACTCCGTGCGCGCGTCCATGTGGGCAAGGTTGGTCTTGCCGTCCTTGTGAATCAGCATATTCGCACACGCCAGCGCGTAGATCTCCCGGTCAAACTCGATACCGTAAAGTTGACGCCCCTTGATCTGCTTAGCCTTGGCGGTGTTGACACCGCCGGCTTCCCGGATCATGTTGCTCATCGACTTAACGAGGAAGGATCCAGATCCGGCACAGGCGTCGAGGACCCGATCGTCCTTATTGACGCCGAGCAGGCGGTACATGAAGCCGGTGATGTGGTCGGGGGTGAAGATCTGGCCCGATTCGCTCTTCTTCTTGTAACGGTTGAATTCGTTAAAGAAGATCGCCATCACGTCCTCGCCGTTCCAGGCGCTGGAGTTGATGAGCCCGGAGATCTCGGTGACCCAGTCGATGAAGTCACCGATCAGATTCGTAAGCCGAGCGACCGCCCGCGGATCGTCCTCGTCCGTCGAAACGTTCATCTTAATGTCTGAGTACACCTCGGCGAGGAGCGACAGCTTGGCGTTCTGCTGCACATCGGACCGGATCGCCTTATTCAGCGCGCTGAGAATACCGCTGTGGAAAGCGCCGTAGTCCATGCCGCGAACGAGGATGGCGTCATACCTACGAGCGACGAGTGCACAGGCCGTGAAGATCATTCGGTGGTACAGGTTCTTGACCCCGAAGTCTCCGTGAAGCGAGTTGTTGATGCGCTGCGTCAGCTCGTAGATGCGAGCCTTGTCGACCGGTCGATCGGTGAGCTTCGAGAAGTAGTACTCCTTCGTCTGGAGCTCGTCGGGCACGTCCAGGGGCTTGCCGTTGACGTACGCCCGCGCGCGATCGCCGTCGTAGACGATGCCGATGACCAGATCGTACTGGCTACGCACTGTCGCGCAGTACTTCTCGACCTGCGTGCGCAGGGCGGGCGCGTCGATCGGCATGGAACCGGTCGCCTTGGTTTCTAGCACCAGAGCGACCGCGCCCTTATCGACCGGCAGATACCAGCCATCGGGCTTGTTGAAGGAGCCTTCACCACCAAACCCGAGCTGCTTCATGGTCGTGATTTGGCCGACACCACTCTGTGCCACCTTCGGTGAGACTCCGGCGAGCCCGAGGATCTCGCTTGCCTTATCTCTAACCTGGTCTTCTGTCGCCATGGGAACTTCCTCTGATTGCAGCACAAATGATGTAATCAGATTACCGGCAAATGGACAGGACCTCGTGGCGGAAAACGCGCGTGAGTGCGTTGGAGGGGGTCCCCGATGCCTTGGTCCGAAGTGGTGTCAGGCCGGAGGAGGTGTTGTTGCTGTCCGGCGAACTCGCGGCGCTCCGAGCGAATGCGGCGGTCATCCACTCGGGTACGACATCGGCTCACTCGCTCCACTCGCTCCGTGCGCGAATGAAACTTCAAGTAGCGCCCTTCGCGTTCGTCAAGCCTCCGGCTGGCTCGATGCCAAGAGCCGCGATCCATAATGTGCCGACGGCGCTTCGCTGCCTGCTGCGCGACCTGCTCGAGGTCTCTCACTCGTACTCCAGCGTGGGGGTTCGCGGGCGGTTTCGAGTGCCAGAGCTCCACACCGATCCGACCGCTTGCTAGACGTTCGACGACGACGTTGTCGGCGGTCTCTCCGCTGCCGTCGTTGAGGAGAACCCATCGCTCCATACCGTTGGAACAGGCGTGCCGTTCAGATCCTGCTCTACCCGGTGATGCACGGACGATTCTTTGGTCTGGGGCCTCGGCAGTGATCACTGTGCCCGTCCAGTCCAATGGGAAGCGGTCGATGTCAGGCAGAGAGCGGTCGGGGCAAGGTGGGTCGAACGTAGTCCGGCCAGCGGCCGAGAGTCCGTTGAGGAAGTAGACGGTTGGCGGGTGAGCGTCGAAGAAATCGGTCGACGTCGTCTGATTGCCCGTTCTGCGCAGCAAAGGAGGTCGTCGCGGACGGTCGTGAAGCGCCCGTCGTTGGCTTGCCGGCCCACCCGGACGGCCGCCTCCGGTTCGTGCGGAATGAAAACACGGAGGTAGAGCTCTGCGGTGTCGTTCGGGTCGCCCGGGCTTGGTTCGATGTCGAGACTCTCGATTGGGGTGCCGCCTGGTGTTGTGTACGCGGCACAGAACAGGGCGGGGTCGATCTCCCGAAATTCGGTCAAGCGGGAACGATTCTGTCCGCTTGCCTTTCGATACGTTGGGCAGCAACGGGCCTGTGTCGGCTTGGACGGGAAACCAGTAGCGGCCGGCAAAATCCGTCGCGAATAGATCGTACTCGCGCAGGCCGAGATGCCGGGCCTTCCCGCGGGAGACGACTTCGTCGGCCTTCATCTCGGAGCCGGTAGAAGGGTCGGCGTGTATGCACGCCATCCGATCTGGACCGTCGTGCCAGCCCTTGCCCTCCTGAAACGCGCGCGAATGCCCCGAGCGGGTCTCGTTCTTGGAACCTCGGCGCTCGGTCGGCTGTGCGACCTCAAGCGAGTGCTCGTTCAAGTTCTCGGCCCCCGAGTGTTCGCCGCTGACGTTGAGAGAGCGTGACAGCCGACGAGGCACTCGCATGGGGCCGCCGGCCGGACTGCTCGGCCCTCGACCGGGCGCTGTCGTCTCCGGCTCAGCTGCAAAGAGCAATTCGCGCGGGAGCACGGCAGACAACCATCCACCGACGTGGCGTTCAAATAGGGCTCGAGCAGTCCCCTCGGCACCGGGGCGCCCGGCAGTGTGGGCGAGGCGTGACCGTCTCAGGGACAAATGTGTCCAGATTTCGGTCACCCCTCCTGAGGAGGGGTCGCGAGACGGCCACTTCCGGGACATCCGTAGACCACCGCGCGGTCCACTCCGGTACAGGGGTAAGGCGTCGCGAGGCGACAGACCGCGAGGTGGTCACGACCGGGCCACGTATGTCCCGAAAGTGGTCCCTTGCAGGACACTGGCTCGTCCGGACGTCCTGCATCCTCCAGGGAGCTAGTTCAGGTAGCCCTACGGGCCCTTCGCGGACACTTCTGGTCATCTCCGGGACACTCGAGTCCAGGAAACGGTCATGTGTGTCCCGGAAGTGACCGCATACGGACCCAGGATTTCAGATCGTAGAGGCGCCCGGCGGGCCTCGCAGACGGGCACGGTCACCGCCACGACGTCGCGGCTCGACCCTCGATCGGAGCTCGTGACTTTCGGCTCGAGGTGTCGCAGTGGCGGCACGGCCGCGCCTGATGGGGCAGTGACAGAGCGTCCCAGAGCCGCTGCGCGGCTGCGGCGGAACTCGACGGACTCTCCTTCGTCGAGTCCGTCGGAGGGGCTCAGAGCGCCGAGCAGAGAGGTCTCCGCATAAGGCTTCGACCTGCGCCGCTCGAGAGCAGGGACGACCGCGTGCCCGCGGTCGCGACGGGGTGGAAAGCGGGGTGGTTCCGCAGGCTCCACCACCTCCTGCCTCGCTGTGCTCGATGACTGGTACCAGTGGACCACCTGGTTCTTTCCACTGGTACCAGTCAAACCCCGTCTTTCCAACGAAAAAGTGTGCCACTGGTACCAGTCCGCCCTTCGGGTCCTGCGGATTCCGGACTGGTGCCAATAGGGGTGGAACCATCCTTTTTCGCTGATCGAACGGCAGAAATGAGCCTGCTCCTCCGCTGGAGCTCCGGATCCGGCCGCAAGAGAAGAAAGAGCATAAGGGGAGTTGGCCCAGCGCTGCGTTTCCTCCGTCGCTTCCCTCGTCGGAATCACGCCCTGGGGTCGGCCCAGCCGACAACTCTTCGGTCACCCTGCAGACACTCGCTGCGCTCGGTCTCCAGGGCTCCCTCACCCTCGTCGCTGACGCTCCTCGGGCCCTTTACATCGTCGCCGCGCTCCTTGCCCTCAGACGCCCCACTGGGGCCTCTGCGGGTGCTCCGGCCGATGCGACGCCTTCGCGCTGCTCCGGCGCCGACATCAGCAGCTGACGACGACTCGGGACGTCGGGTGCATGCTCGAACTCGACCAGGGATGGGGCGCGCCGACGCGCGCATCCCCGACGGGCGCGAGAGGTGGCGAGCGCCGGGAATGATTTCGACAATGATTCCGAGAATGATTCCGGGAAGTGGTTCTCGTGCGAGAGATAGCGACCGGTCTCGGGTGCCTCGCGTCCATGGACCCCGGCGAGTTCATCACGCGCCGGTCGCGCCGGTCCTCAATGTGACAACGTGCACCTTGCCCGGCCCAGGAGCGCATCAACTCGCCGCTCACGTCAACCTCTACGCCGACGTCATCGATGTTCCAACGGCGTGCGCGAACGGTGGGGCGAGGCGTCAGCATCGCCGAAGCGCAACCAGGCGTGACCCCGAACGCGCATGCCCTCCGGCGCGATAGTAATCGGCCGTGACCCGAGTCCCAGCTGCTCGGCGGTGAGCGTCTGCAGCGGTCCGCGTTCGCGGGAGGCGCGTAGCTCGCGCTCCCGAGCAGTGCGGCCGAAGCCCTTCCATCCGCACCCGCCGGATGTTGAGCGGCAGTCGAGAGAGTGGCGAACTGGTCGTCCGCCGTCGCGTGCTCGTGAAAAGGGACACCCCCACCGACCAGGCAGGGGTCATCGACGGAGACGCGATCAAGCGGCTGTCACGCCGTACGGTCATCTGCGATCGGAACCCGCCGCCAGCCGACGACAAGTTCCAAACGTGCTGTGCACCACCTATCCGTTAACGACGATCGACTCCTACTATGCGACCGCCGTCGTGCCGGTGACCGCGAGCTTCTCGATGGTGCGTTGAATGTCCTCGAAGGAGAAGCCCATGTTTGTGAGCTTCGTGTGAGCGGTGCTCATGTCGATGATGAAGAGAACCTCCTTATGATCGACGCCGAATTTCATCGCGTACGTGATCGCGGTGACCAGGTCGACGCCGACCTTGTTGTGTCCGAGGGGACGATGATCACAGGCGCCATATGATCGCGCAGGAGCGCCCTTACTGGCGGCGAAGGCGTAGATGGCCTGGATGCTTTCCCCGTAGCAGGCGCCCGCCTGCATTGCCTTCCCGATTGCGACCATGGCGTCGCGGGCCAAGAGCTTGGGATCAAGGTCCCGATGTATGCAGAGAGCCTCGAATTCCTCGAGGGTGTCGTCGCCAAATTCCAGAACGATCTCGGTCTCAGCCATCTCGTATCCAATCGGTTGTTGGGCGCCGAAGCGCCGGATGATGTAGCGCAAGGCGAAGCGCACCGGTGATGAGAGGCGTCTCCTCTCGAATTCACCCCCGGGGCAGGCTGCGCCGGCCCCGTCTCGCACCGACAAAGGTGCGAGAAGCACCTACGACGTAGGTGCCTAGAGTCGGCCTCTGCGAGGCCTCCCGAGCCGGCTCTGCCGGCTCTACGCACGCGTATGCGTGCGCGAGCCCGTGGACTCTTGGGTGTCGGTCTCTGCGAGGCCTCCCGAGCCGGCGTTGCCGGCTTCACGCGCGCGAACGCGCACGACGAGTCTGTGGGCTCTTGAGTGTCGGCCTCTGTGAGGCCTCCCGAGCCGGCGTTGCCGGCTTCACGCGCGCGAACGCGCACGACGAGTCTGTGGGCTCTTGAGTGTCGGCCTCTGCGAGGCCTCCCGAGTCGGCTACGCCGGCTCTACGCGTCCGCATGACGCCCGAGGCATACCGTCGCGGAGGTGGCGCCGCGGAGCGTTATCGGCTCGTGATCTTTCTCAGGAATGAATCGGGCTCGCCGATTGTTGCTCCGTCTGAGAGCTTTTGCTGCTAAAGCCTCACGAGGCTCCCCGAGCCGGCTCCGCCGGCATCTGACGCAGACGGAGCAACAATCGGCGCCGGCTGTGGACCGCCGGCATACGACGCAGCGCGTTGGCGTAGGTGCCACAGGCTAGGAGGCTCGCGCGGCGTCGTCGGTGCTGTCGCGCCCGCAGGTCGTGAAGAGTCTTCGCACGAGCGTTATCAGCTCGTTACTTCTTCTTGGAATGATTCGAGCTCGCCGATTGTTGCTCCGTCCGAAAGCTCTTGTTGGAACGGCCTCACGAGGCCTCCCGAGCCGGCCTTGCCGGCTCACTGCATGGGCGGAGCAACAATCGGCGCCCGCCGTGAACCGGTCTCGCGACGACGATTGAACATGCTATTCGTCGCTGGGTCTGCGCTCGTAGGTGTTGTGCCTCGTAGTCGGGCCGGTCATCGAGCGCCCCATGTGGTGGCCGCGTTACTCACCCCAACGCCCGAGTGCGGACCTCTGCCAGCGCCTCGAGGTCTTTCCGCGCTCGCGCCACGGCTGTTTCCACCCTGCGCCACCTATCTCGTCTCCACGGCCCCCGGGCCCTCGATGGAGTGCTTGCTCGGGCAGGGACGCCCAGGTGCTGATTTGAGGGGCGACCGACGCCTCGTCGCGACCCCGTGCAAGATACGGTGCCCGTGCAAAGCGACGCCTGCACTGGGCTCGTCCGTGAGCTCAGTCGGCAGATGCAGTTGTGCAGTGGGGGAGTGCGACTTCCATACAACGCAACTACGACGAACTTGACTCCCCTAACAACACAACTGCACGAGTGAGCAGATCGAGCCACCAAGACGTTGGATGCAGTTCTGCAGTTCCCTCACAAGACTCACTACGCGCGCGCGTAGAAGAAGGGTTCAAGTGCGTACTGCACAACTGCACGGCGGCATATGACGGGCAGCGAGCGCCCGGCCGGGCAGCGAGCGCGTGCTCGCCGCCCGGCCCGGACGGTGCTAACCCTGAAATACGGCCGCGCTCTTCGGCTCGAGGAAGTCGTCCCAAGAGCCCGCGGGTTGGACCGGTGCCGCGGGCTCGCTGCCGATGCCAACGATCGCCGGTTGGGCGCTTAGCGCGCCCGCGCCGGGGAGGTGCTCGGGAAGGTTCGGTTCGAACGCGGTGAGGCCGAGCCCCTCACGCACCATGCCTCTGCTCTTCTTCACGGCGACGAAGCCGAGCTTGTCGAGGGCGTGTCCGAAGTCCGTGCGCCCCGAGCGATGCTCGCGGAAGATCCCGTCGGCGATCGCCCACTCCTGATATGCGTCGTGCAGCTCCTTGGTGGTGCTGCCGCCGTTGGCTGGGGCGTCGGTGCACGTTGCCTCGATGAAGCGCGAAACATTGTCCTGCGCCTGGGCGTAGTCGCTGGTGGCGCCCTTCACTGCCTCGGGCTCGACGAGGCCCTCGGTCCAGTAGTCGGCAAGGCCTCGCGCGGCCCACGTCAGGATGCCGTCTGCCTCATCCTGCAACTTCGTCTTTAATTGCGGATCGCGTTCCTCCTTCGGAATGAACACGTCGAAGGGGATCACGCGGACGCGCTCCCAGACGGCCGGGTCGTCAGCAGGCAGTGTCGGAAGGTGGTTGGTGACGAGCAGGATCAGCCACGACGCGAGGAAGGTGATCGGCTGGGCGTACAGCTGGCGCGCCGTCACCGGGTCCCCGCCAGTGAGACTCTTCAGCAGCGCGGACGCGATTCGCGCCATCTTCTCGGTCTCCGAAAGCGCGACGAAGCGGGCGCCGCGCAGATCGAACAGCGCGGGACTGGCTCCGTTCGCATTCCCCTTGGTCTGTTCGAACAGTGTGGCCGGCGCGTAGTGGGTGTAGTCGCCCAGGGCATAGCCGAACGTCTCGTAAGTCACGCCCTTCCCGTTTCTGCCGCCACCCGTCGCGATCCCGAGGATGTGCTCGAGCTGCTGCCCGACGAGAGCAAGGCCGAAGAAGCGCTGAAGGTAGGTACGCACGTCCACGTCCGGGAGCACTCGCTCGAGGAACGCCTCCCACTTCTCACACGGTGCGAGCGGGTCGTACGCGCCACGTGTCATCTTCGTAAGACGGTCAGCTGGGTCGTGCGGGAGTAGCTCCAGGGTCCGGAGATTGAGCGAGCCGGCGGGAGTGTTCAGCAGGTACGGGTCGACGTCCAGCTCCGTGGCGTGAACCGCGATTCCGGGGAGAGCGGACGCAAGCTCGAGCACACCCTTCGTACCACTCGCCGTCTGCGCCTTTACGAGGTCGCCGAACAGCTCCTTATCCGTGATCGCGTCCGCGGCCAGTCGGCGGATCGTCGCCACGACGGCGTTCTTGGCCGCCTTATCGCCTGGATCCGACACCCAGCGCTTGCCGTCGTACCGGAACCAGCCGAGGCCGGTGACGTGCATCAGCTTCATCTCGTGATCGATTGCGACTTCGTACGCAATTCGCATGTGCTGGCGGTGCTGCGGCGCGTGCAGGCGCAGCCACTCGCGATCGAGGTCCCGTTCCATCTCCGCCAGGTGCGTGTTCACCCCGCTAGCAGTGTCGACCAAGACCTGGGACGCGGGCTCGTTAACGTTCAACGGGCACCGCCAATCACCGATGCGAACGCCGACACGATGATGTCGCGCTGTTCAGGGCGAAGCGGCGGCGCTTCAGCGGCCATCTTCCTGGCCCACTCCCGGACGTAGTCGTCCGAGGGGCGAGCGGGAACCGGTGAGAGCGCCTCGCGTACGTGCTCAGCGTCGAAGTAAAGCCGGCCGCCGAAGCGAACGGCTTTCAGCTTGCCCTTAGCCACGTATCGACGCAGCGTCGGCTCACTGAAACCGTATGTCGCCTGGATCTCACGCAGAGTGATACCCGGCTTCATCTTGTTGTCGTTCAATTACTTGCTCCCTTTCAGAGGAGCACAGCAACAGTCTTTTGATATCGGAGCTCGTCTTCTCTCGTTCGCGTGCCAGCCAAGCGACGCAAACCAGACCCGCGCGTGGGGGTCTTTTCTATTCGGGGCTCGTCTTCTCTCGTTCGCGTGCCAGCCAAGCGACGCAAACCAGACCCACGGAGGGGTCTTTGTTCTTCAGGCATCTAATTGAGAGTTCATCACCTGCCGATGATGAACCCTTGACAAGCTGTGCATGTTGAGTTTTCGATTCCCCGCGGTTGCAGGGTCGTCAAACATATCAGAACTACTCGAAAAGGTACAACTCTGCTCAAAGTGAGCAGTCGAGGCTTAGAACGAGGTAAGTCGTGGCCCGAAGGAGCCGTGACGATCACCGCCTTGCCGGTAGATCCGGCCTAGCGCCACCCAGGAACGACTCGCTCGGCGTTCGGCCCCTTGATGCCCTTCCAGCCCCTGCCGACCGGCATGATCTGAGGTCGCATGACCGCTCTAACGACCCGCCGCTTTTGCGCCAGCGTGAGTTCGTTATCCCACGCCTCTCGGACCGACCCGTCGGCGATGAGTTTCAGAACGAGCGGGTCCAACGCGGAGAGCTTCTCGAGGCGCTCTTGTGCTGCCTTGATCTTCGGCTCGATGCGAGCCTGCTGATCGATGAGAATGCTGACGTCGAGCTTCTCCGCGGCCTGTTCGCGGACCTGGTCGAGGTACCGCTGATAGCCGGTGATCTCGTCGATCAGTTCCCTGCGCTTCTCGTCCGTGCCTTCCCCTGCCTCGCCCATGAGTGCGAGGGAGTCCGGTCGCTCGACGCGCTCGAACAGGAGCTCTGTGACGATCTTGTCGAGGTGATCCTCCTTCATCGCCACGTGGAATCCCGTCTTCCCCGGGACTCCGACGCAGATGTACGAGTAGTACTGCTCGCGGGGAAGCGGATTGCCGTCCTGGTCGAACTTCCTCTTCGAGCCCTTGTTCTGCTTGCTGACGCGCGTGCTCGCTCCGCAGACACCACAGACCGCGATGCCGCTGAGAAGGTGAACCGCGGGCCAGTCATTGGTGCGCTTCCGGCTTGCGGGGGACAGGAGTGACTGCAGCTTCTGCCAGGACTCGTACTCGATGAGCGCCGGCCAGACCGCGTCCGCGAGGATCTCTCCACGGTGTTGGCGCTTGCCCGCGTACGCGGGCACGGTCAGCATCTGCTTGACCGCCGGCGGTGTCCAGCCGAGGTTGCTGCGATGATCCTTCCGCGGCGGGCGGCGAGGTGGAATCCCGCGAGCGTTGAAGTCCTTCGCTATTGCATAGAGGCTGTCACCTTCGAGGATGCGACGAGCCGCCTCTTGGACGATGGGCGCCTGTTCGAGATGCGGCAGAATCTCGTCGAGAACAGGGCCGCGAGGCCCTAGGCGGTAGGTGCGCTGATAGCCGTACAAGTTCTTGCCGTGGGGCCGACCGTCCTCGGCGGCAGCTCGGACGTCGCGCTTGATGCGCTCGGAGGTCTTGGCGCTCTCGTACTCGGCATCGACGGCGTCTTCGAGAAGGCTTCGACGGTCACGGGGGTTGCGCGGGTCATAGAGTCGGCCGTGTGTTGTGACCCACACCCGTACCCTCCGGGCCGCGCACAGCTCCACGAGGTCCACCCACTCGCCGACGCGACGGGAGCCTCGGCTGGACTCCCAGATAGCGAGGACCTCGGCCCCGAAGGTGTCGTTCTCCAGATCCGCGACAAGGCGTTTGAAGTCCTCGCGGTCTTTGCGCGCGAACTGGCTGGCGCTGCGGTCGTTGTCCCGATACGGCGGGTCCGGGTGCATGACCCAGCCGTTGTTCTCGATAGAGCGCACGTTGTCGTTGTGCTGCTGTTCGGGGCTCTTACCCCTCTCGCTGCGGTCTTTCGAGACTCGCAGGTACTCGCGAACGATCAAACCACTCGCTTGGAAGCTACGCACCCCTCTATACAACCGTATCTGGCGCGAACTGTGCGCTCGTCGTCGGGATCGCGTTCGCGATCGCGGCAGCGGTCCGGCTGCCGCGATCGGCTCGCGTGCTCGTCGCTCTGGCGACGCTGGGCGGCTTCGTGCTGCTCGTCACCCCGGAGCCGAGCGTCGTGCGAGCGGCGACGATGGCCGCCATGGCGATGCTGGGCGTGCTCCTCGGACGCACCGGGGCGGGAGCAGCCGCGCTCGGCGGCGCCGTGGTGGTCTTGCTGGTGCTCGACCCGTGGCTCGCGACGACGTACGGCTTCGCGCTGTCCGCCCTCGCGACGGCCGCGCTGCTGCTGCTGGCCGGGCCGCTCGCCGAGGGGCTGGAGCGCTGGATGCCGCGGGCAGTCGCCCTCGGAGTGGCGGTGCCGCTGGCCGCGCAGATCGCGTGCGGGCCGATCCTCGTGCTCCTGAGCCCGCAGGTCTCCGCCTACGGGGTGGTGGCGAACATGATCGCCACTCCCGCGGCGCCGGCGGCGACGGTGCTCGGGATGCTCGCGTGCGTCCTGCAGGGCGTTCCGCTCCTGGCGGAGGGGATCGCCGGCCTCGCGTGGGTGCCGTCCGCGTGGATCGCGCAGACCGCGCTGCTGTTCGCGCGGCTGCCGGCCGCCGCGGTGCCCTGGTGGGGTGGCTTCCTCGGGTGCCTCGCGCTCGCGCTGGTCGGCGCGGCTCTCGTCGCCGTGCTCCTGCGCCCGACCAGGGTGCGGGCGAGGGTGCGGCGTGCCGCACTCGTCGTGCTGGCTGTGGTGACCGGTGTGAGCGCGGGGACGAGCGCGCTGGCCGGCGTCGCCGGCCCGCTCACTGCCCCGCGAGACTGGAGCATCGCGATGTGCGACATCGGGCAGGGCGACGCGGTGCTGCTGCGCTCCGAAGGTGCGACGATGCTCGTCGACACCGGGCCGGATCCGGCGCTCCTGGACGCGTGCCTGACGCGCCTCGGAATCGGTCGTCTCGACGTCCTCGTGCTGACGCACTTCGACCTGGATCACGTCGGCGGGGTGGACGCGGCCGCCGGTCGCGCCGACACGGTGCTGCACGGGCCGTTGGGGGAGGACGGCGAGGAGTGGTTGGAACGCGCGGGGAAGGCGCGTCGCACCGACGCCTCCGTCGGGATGTCCGGGAGTCTCGGCGCCGCGCGCTGGCGCGTGCTGTGGCCGAGGCGCGACAGTCGTGCCTTCCCGGAGGGGAACGACGCGAGCGTCGTCCTCGCGATCGCGGGAGGCGCCATCCCGCGCACGCTGCTGCTCGGCGATCTCGGCGCGTCGTCGCAGGCGGCCCTGCGTGGATCGGGTGCGCTGGCCGGGCGCTTCGACGTCGTCAAAGTCGCCCATCACGGCAGCGCCGATCAGGACCCGGAGCTCTACCGGATGGCCCGCCCCGCCCTCGCTCTGATCGGCGTGGGCGCGGACAACGACTACGGCCATCCGGCCGCAGGCATCCTCGCCGAGCTGCGCTCCCTCGGCACGACGACCGCGCGCACCGACGAGGACGGCCTCGTGCTGATCGGCCGGTCGGCGCATGGCGCGCCCTGGGTCTGGCGGGAGCGACCGGCGACGCAGAAAGTCGCGGGATGAGAGGGGGACTCGGCCACCGCCATCCGCTCAGCTGGTCTCGTCGGTCCCCTCCTCCTCGTATCCGATCAGCCAGCTCACGCCGTACCGGTCGACGACCCGTCCGTCGTACGCGCCCCAGCTGCGCCGCTGCAGCGGATCGATCACGGTGCCGCCGTCGGACACCGCGTGGAACCAGCGGGTGAGGGTCGCTCCGTCGGCGGTGCCGAGGAGTGCGATGCTCACTCCGCTCATGCGCAGCGTCTCCTCGCCCGACACAGCATCCGTGCCGTACAGACTCACGGGACCGACCAGCGCGCCGTGCGCGACCGCGTCGGCGGGGCCATCCGTTCGGCCGAACTCGGCGTACGTGTGCAGGGCGAGTTCGCCGCCGAAGACGTCGTGGTAGAAGCGGAGTGCCTCGGCGGCGGTGCCGGGAAACCAGAGGTACAGTGTCTGCGCTGTCACATGCCGCTCCTTCGCCCAGGGCCGCGGCGATCGCGGCATGCACCAAGGATGCCCGATGCGCGCCTGCCAGGATGGGCGGGTGAGCGAATCATGGGATGAGCGGATCGACGAATTCTGGGAGTCTGCGGACGACGGGCGCCCAGCGGACACGCTCGCCGCGCTGGCCGAGCTGATTCGCGAGCGCGAAGACGGCGACCCGGCCGCGCTGTACGAGTGGGCGTCGGTGCACGACTTCCTCGGGCGGGAGGCGGAGGCGATTCCGCTCTATCGCGAGGCGCTCGCTGCGGGGCTGTCGGGGGACCGGCGTCCGCAGGCGATCATTCAGCTTGCGAGCTCCCTCCGCAACGTCGGTGACCCGGCGGCGGCGATCGACCTGCTCGAGGAGCGGGCATCGGATGCCGTCACGGGCGCTGCCTCGCAGGCGTTCCTTGCGCTCGCGCTGCATGACGCCGGCCGGATCGACGAAGCACTCCGCGTCGCGTTGCGTGCCCTCGCTCCCACGCTGCCGGTGTACGGACGCGCGGTGGCCGCCTACGCAGACGAGCTCGTTGTGGACCGGGAGGATCAGCCGCAGGCTTCGTCACTCGTGGCCGAGGGGAATCTCGGCTGATTCGCCCCAAACTCCGTTCGCGTCCTCGACGAGGAGCGTCACGGCAGTGGCCCGTCCGTGAAGCGGAAGGAGTGTGCGCACCTCGCGCTCGGCGTCGATCAGATCGGCGTGAGTGGCGGTGTCGCCGATCGTCGCATGTGGTTCGGACCCGTCGTATAGCCCGCCGTAAGGAGGGTAGACGGGGAAGGCATGATGGACGGCGGCGGTGAGTCGCACGAACGGCGACGCGTCGCCAGGAGCGAGCCACAGGACGTCGCGTCCAAACCAGTCCGTGTCCGTGAGCGCGAAGTTGAACCTCCGGACGGAACAGACCGCGCGGCGTAGAGCCGTCATCGCAGCTTCATCCAGGTGCGGGAGCGGCACGAATGGAAAGAGGACGGTGATGTGCGGGGGTACACCGAAGCGGGCGTCCGCTGCGAACTGCCGCCGAAGTGCGACGAGCTTGTCCGATGTCGGCGCCTTCACGATCAACGCTGTTCGGGACATGGCTCGATGGTAAGAGGCCCCTCGAGTGTCCGACGCCCTCCCGCGTCGGACGCGCAGCAACGTAGCTACAGTTCCATCCCCATGACTGTGCGCACCAGCGCGCCGCCATGGTCGTCCTCAATGTGGCGCATGCCGATCTTCTCGGCAACGCGGCGCGATGCCCGATTCTCGGGATGGATGATCGCGACGAGCTGATCGGCCGTCGTGTTCCGACGCGCGAAGTCGCGACAGGCGCCCGCGGCTTCGGTGGCGAGGCCCTGACCTTGCAGGGCGACGCGAACGTGATAGCCGACCTCCAACCGCGGCTCGCCATTCACGTCCTGCCAGCTCAGGCCGCAGTCGCCGACGAACTCAGCGTCATGCGTCTCGATGACCCACAGCCCGTACCCGTGTCGCTCGTAGTTCTCTTGGTTCCACGTGATCCAGGCTCGGGCCTGCTCCCGGCTCTTCGGCGCCGGGTAGAACGCCATCACGTCCGGGTCTCCGAGGAGTTCCGCCATATCGTCGAGATCGTGACCGGTCATCGGGCGGAAGCGCAAGCGGGGCGTGTCTGCGGGAAGCACAAGCGGACGATACCCGAATCGTCCGCTGACGCGTGGAGACCGAGTCTCCCACGAGGTGGGGAGGCGACCAGTACGGCCTCCTCGAGTTCCTGAGGCACCTGAAATCTGGATGCCGAACCGCACCCTCGCCCCTGAATCCGCCTCAGGCACGCTCCACCGGAAGCCACAGCTCGCAGACCGCGGTACTGAAGTCGTCGGCGCGCTCGAGCACGGCGACGATCGACGGCCCGGGGCGCAGACGCCACGGGTTCGACGGGAACCATTCGGTCGCGGTCGCCGCCCACGTTGCCTGCAGGGCCGCGGGGTGGGGGCCATCCGTCCGGAAGACGGCCCAGGCGCCGGCGGACACCTCGATCTCGTCGAGGTCTTCGGGAACGGGCGACGCGATCGGGACAGCCACGCCGTGAAGGTACGTCAGCATGCTGCCTTCGGCGGCATCGGGGTCCACGTCGGCCGTCACCTGCAGCAGCCCGGCGGGCTCGATGCCGCTCAGCTGCTTCAGGCGGATGTGCTCCGCCGGAGGAAGCGACGCGATGTGCTCCCGGATGTGCGGATTGACGCCCTCGTGGATCAGCGGCACGCGCGTGGCGTGGCCGATGAGGCGGAACGGCGGGCGGTCGGCGATGCGGGTGTCCATGGTGGTTCTTCCTTCGACGGTCAGACGAAATCGGAGCTGCGGCTGTGAGCGAAGGGGGCCGCCGTGCCGGCGCACGTCGCCGGGACCGACGCCGTGCACAGAGCGGAACGCCCGCCCGAAGGCCTCGGTCGAGCCGTAGCCGTATCGCACCGCGATCGTGAGCATGTCGTCTCCGTCGAGCACGTCCGCTGCGGCGACCGCCATGCGGCGGCGCCGCGTGTACTCGGAGAGGGGCATGCCCGCAAGGGACGAGAACATCCGACGCAGGTGGTACTCGGTCGTCCCCGCGCTGATGGCCAACGCGGCGACGTCGACGGGGTCGGCGGTGTCGCGCTCGACGAGATCGACCAGCCGATTGAGAAGTGCGATCACGGTTCCTCCTTCGACATCCACTCTCGTGATCCGTCGTCCAGCGCGCCCGATATTCGCGGACCGAAGCGATCGGGCACGTCCGCGCAGAGGACTGCCTCTCCCGCGGGCGCTGATCACCCGGTCGGCACAATCATGGCGCCGTCAGCTCTGCGACGCCGCGTCGCCCGACCGGAGATCGAGGACGACCGCGATATCCGGTCGGCCTGCGACGGCGGCTTGCATGACCTCACGATGCTCGGCGTCGATCGCGTGCTCGGAGCGCTGTGCAACGGCGCGTGCGTACTCGAGATCCGCGCTCTCCATGGCGTAGATGAGGATCGGCCCGTCGGACGTGTCGAGGATGACGGCCTTCTCGTGCATGACGCCCTCATCGGCCAGCGTCGCCAGCGCCTCCTGCCTGCGTGGGCCGTCGACCTCCCGGAGCCACCTCTCCAGTCGGTCGCGCTGATCCGGTTCGATCCGGCGGATGGTGAGGGAGATCATGCGCGCAAGGCTATCGGCGTTGACGCGGTCGCTCCCGCTCGCCCCGTGGCGCGGCTCATTCCGTCTTCAACGGCGCGAGGAAGCGGATCGAGACGCCGTAGAGGAGGAATGCGATCAGCAATGCGAGGTGCCGTCCGCTCAGTCGCCCGCCGTCCGGGAACCCTGCGGCGTCGGCGAGCCCGGCGGGCACGATCCAGAGCGCCATGGCGAATCCGGAGAAGACATCCCTCCAGCCGAGGACATCCCGCGTCACCCGGGGTTAGGTCCGTGCGCGCAAGACCGCGGCCATCCCGACGATCGGCGACGGCGGGGAGCACCTGAGCGAAAACGTACACCGCGGCCGTGTCCATGACGCCGTCGGGGCGGCCGCGCGCGTCCCAGTGGATCGGAACCACATCGATGAGACCGGGCACCCACGAGCGCATCGCAATCGCTCGCGTGCGACCAGGGCACACAGGTCCTTGCGCTGCCGTCCCCACAGGGCGCGGGGATCGTCGCGGTGAGGTTCGAGGCGTATGACAGCAGCGCGGAGAGCGCATGGAAGGTGGTCATGTTCGGCTAGCAGTGACGCCGGACTGCAGCTCGGCTCTGCTGCTCACGGGAATCGTAGAGGAAGGCTCGCCTCGCGGGGGGTCCGTCGCGCGCGTCCTCCTTGCCGCTGCCGCCGCCATCCTGCCGACATTCGCGATCGAGCCCAGCAGCAGGACGGCTGAGCAGCGATCAGGAGATGAGGTTCGCCCTCGAGTGCGAGAGCTGCGCGAGGATGGCGCCGTGGGGCCGAGGCTGAGGACGAGCGCTGGTGCGGGTGTGTGTCTCGATGACCTCGAAACCGGCCGCCCGCAGCTCGTCGCTCAAGACCTCAGGAGGCCAGCGGTAAGCGGTGGCGACGGCGTGATCGAATTCCTCTAGTGCGGGCCCGGTGAAGAATCCCAGCAGCAGCCCGCCCCCTGGGCGCAGCACCCGAGCGAACTGATCAAGTGCGCGACGAATGTCACCAGGCCGGTGGTGGATGAGGGAGTACCAGGCGAGGACTCCTGCGAAGCTGTTCGCGGGAAGAGGCAGCGCATCGACGTCGGCGACATCGAACATGACCTGCGGGTGCGCGGTACGCGCGTGCTCGACGAACGCCGGCACGAGATCGATCCCACGAACGTGGACGCCCCTCCTCGCGAGGTAACCGCTCCAATGGCCTGGACCGCACCCCGCATCGAGGAGCGGCCCGCGGACCTCATCGGCCCATGCCGTTACCAGCTGCAGGTCGGACGGGTGCACCGATGTCATAGAGCCGAGACGCTCCGCGTACTCGTCTGCCCGATGGGAGTAGGAGGCGAGGATGGAGCGCATAGCGGAAGCTTAGGAGCCGATCAACTGGCAGGCAGAAGCCGATGATCTCGAGCAATAAGTGCTCGCGATCGTCGGCGGCAACTACAGGGAGAGCGTCGAACGCGGGATCCGACCGTGGGTTGAGTACGCGTACACGTATCCCGACGGCGCGAGCTCAGGACGATCTCGCTCCCGAGACCTTCCGGCAGGACGTCTTAAGGTCGCAACACCTGTTCTCCGCGACCTGCCCGAAGGCTGGGCGCCCTGGCCGCTCTCCCGGGAGACGGTCTTCTAAGGGGACCATCCATCAATCGAATAGCGTCGCTCGGCATCCGCAGTCACACGTCCCCATTCGCTGCTCGCGACGCGTTCCTGATGAGTCCTGAAAGCGCGGTCGTCTGCGAACTGCTCGTCGACATTCCAGACCAGAGGATCGGAAGACCGGGTGACATCGAATGCGAGGCACCCGGGCTCGCGCCGCGTCAGCGAGACGTGCTCAGGGAGGTTCTTGGCGACCAGGGTCGACTCGACCTCGCTCTTGCAGACCAACTGACCAGTCAGACGAACCACGCTCATCCCTTGATGGTAGATGGACGTGCGGCCAGGGCAGCGGTGCACCGTTGGCTTCATACCTCGCGAAACTGCTGGGGATGAAACCGACAGAGATCCACCTCCTGATGAATCGGCCGCTTGTCATGTCCGGCTAGTACGCGCACGACGCTTCAGCTGAACAGTTGCGCCCCTGCCCGTAGACAGTCCGGCACCGCTGCACACGTTCCTCGGCGCTAAGAGGCCCACTTCCGGTGCCTGGTGATAGGCACGCCGACGCCGCTACTCAGACGCAGGCGCAGCCCTCTGAGTCAGAATCACGGCGGTCAGGTTTGCAGCGGCAGTGAGACCGAGCATCCCTGTCTGGAGCAGCGCGAGCCCTGCCGGCCACACCGCGTAGCTCACGATCTCGTAGGAGTCGCCGTCCGACGCGCCCTCGAGATCCACCGTCCGCTTCGCGCTCAAGGTGAGGCCGAAGAGGATGGACACGATCGGGATGAGCCAGACAAGCGCGCAGACGAACCGGCGCGCACCCGCCGAGCCGCGAGACTCGTCGGTGCGCTGTCGCTCTTCGAGGGTGTGCGTCTGCGCTTGGTCCTGGTCCACGTCCGCATACCATCGACAGAGAGGTCATGCTTCTCCGCTCCGCTGCCCGATCGGCGACGTCACCCGGCGCTCGTCGTCCCGCTGCGAAGAACGAGCGTCACCAACAGCGCAAGAGCTGATAGGCCGGCCCCGTAGGCGGGGATCGATTCGCTCCACGGGGTCGTGTCGTACGAGGAGTAGCCGACGAAGAGCGGCGCGACCGCATAGACCACCACGTCGCCGCCCGCCGTGAACAGCCCGGTGGGCAGCAGGGCGAGCGCGCGCAGGGGAGCCCGGACGTATGTCGTTCCCCACCACGCGATCCACGCGAGCTGACCGAGGAGGGCGACGGGGGCCGTCCACGCGGAAAGCGCAGAGGGAGTACCCAGCTGGCCTGACACGAGAGCGTGGATGCCGCCGAAGGCGAAGGTCGCGGCGGTGACAGTGGCGGACGTCCACAGCAGCGCTCCGCGAGGGCGGGCCACCCCGAGGGTGACGACCAGCACGGCGACGGCGACGAGCACCAGGCCGGCCCCGAAGAGCTGAGCGGCGCCCTCGATCACCGTCCATGGCTCTGAAGGGCTCTGGTAGTCGAAAACGTGGTCCTCCAGCAGGCCGCACATGCTCGCGCCGCCGTCGTCGCCGAAGCGCGGGCACTGCGTCCATCGACGAAACGAGGCGGCCAGCTGCGGAGGAGCGGCCGCCGCCAGGAGCACTGCCGCGCCGACCGTGGCGAGGGTCGCGGTGCGCGACCTCGCTCCCGCCGCGTCGTGCGCGGGAGGGATGGCGGAGGTGCTCATGCCGGTCACGCTAGCGGAGGGCGGTGGGCCGCGACGAGAGCAAGCTACCCGCGCCAGCACGGCCATCCGGCAGAATGAGCGGATGGCAGCGGAGGTGACCCTCGACGACATCGCCGTCGAACTCGCCGCGGTGCCGCCGGACGAGTTCGTCTCGGCGCGGACGGCCCGGGCGAAGGACATCGACGACCCGGAGCTCGCCGCCGCGGTGCGCGGACTTCGGAAGCCGCTCCTCGCCGCGTGGGTCGTCAACGTGTTCGTGCAGGACCGCCCGGGCGAGGTCGCGCAGGCGCTCGAGCTGGCGGCTGCACTGCGGGAGGCGCAGGCGGAGCTCGACGCGCAGACCCTCTCCGCACTCGGACGTCAGCGCCGCCAGCTCGTGCGCCAGCTCGCGCAGGAGGCCGCCGGCATCGCGAAGGACCGCGGCGTCCGCGTCTCGCCGGGCACGATCGACGCGGTGCAGGAGACGTTCAACGCCGCCATGTTCGACGCCGACGCGGCGACGGCGGTCGCATCCGGACGACTGCTGCGACCCCTCGAGGCGACCGGGGCCTTCCCCGCCGATCTCGAGGGCGCGGTCTCCGGATCCGCGCCGAACCGAGCCTCCGCTCCGTGCACCGGAAGTCGGATGGTGGTGCACGCCGACGCGCGCAGGCGGCGGTCCGCGAGGCGGAGCGGGAGCTCCAGCGCGCGGAACGCGCCGAGGCCGACGTCGCCTCCCGGCGCGAGAAAGTCGAGGACGACAGCCGCCGCGCGACCGAGCGCGTCGCCTTGCTGGAGGCCGAACTGGCGAAGGCCGAGGGCGAGGAGGCGCGCCTGCGACAGGAGCTCGCGGACCTCAGCGGCGAGACCGAGACGGCGTCGCGCTCGACCGCGTCCGCACGCCACGCGCTCGAGAAGGCGCGCGCAGCTGCGGGGAAGTAGCGCCAGCAGGGGTGTCAGGGGCCGCCGGTAGGCTGAGACCATGGCCGCAGCACCCCGCAAGACTCCCGCGAAGGCGACGAAGACGGCCATCCCGCAGCTGGCGTGGCGGCGCCCGGAGCCGGCGCCGATCGTGCTCGTCTCCGGTCCGGAGGAGGTCTGCGCCGAGCGCGCGATCGCGGGCGTCCGCGACTATCTGAAGGCCGAGGATCCATCGCTCGAGATCACCGACATCGTCGCGTCGGACTACACCTCGGGCATGCTCCTCGCCGTCACGTCGCCGTCGCTCTTCGGCGAGCCGCGGATGGTCCGGGTGTCGGCCGTGGAGAAGTGCAGCGACGCGTTCCTCACCGAGGCGCTCGCGTACATCGAAGCACCGCAGGAGGGCGCGACGCTCGTGCTGCGGCACAACGGCGCCACGGTTCGCGGGAAGAAGCTGCTCGACGCCATCCGCTCGGGCGTCGGCCGCGGCGTCGAGGTGCCGTGTCCGGCCGTGAAGCGGGATGGCGACCGCTTCGACTTCGCCGCGGGGGAGTTCTCCGCGGCCGGAAAGCGCATCGCGCCGAAGGCGCTGCAGGCGCTGACCCAGGCGTTCACCGGCGAGCTCGCCGAGCTCGCCGCCGCGTGCCAGCAGCTCATCGCCGACGTCGAGGGCGACATCACCGACGACGTCGTCGCACGCTACTACGGCGGCCGCGTCGAGACGAACGCGTTCGCGGTCGCCGACACCGCCATCGCCGGGCGCTACGGCGAGGCGCTGGTCGCGCTGCGGCACGCCCTCGACTCCGGCGCGGACCCGGTGCCGCTGGTCGCGGCGTTCGCGATGAAGCTGCGGACGATGGCGCGCGTGGCGGGCTCGCGGGAGCCCTCGCGTGCGCTCGCGACCCGGCTCGGGATGAAGGACTGGCAGGTCGACCGAGCCCGTCGCGACCTGCAGGCCGGATGGAACGAGCGCGCGCTCGCACTGGCCATCCAGGCGATCGCCCGAGCCGACGCCGAGGTGAAGGGTGCCTCGCGCGATCCGGTGTTCGCGCTCGAGCGGATGGTGACGGTCATCGCGACGCGCGCCCCCTTCGGCGCCCCCACGCGCTGAGACCGACCGCACGCGCGGCGAGACCGCGTCATCGCTCCCAAACGGAGCGCACGCTCCCAGACTGGGTGCTTCCCGAGCGTCCCCAGCACGAACGCTCCGAGACAGCCCGTCGTGCACGCTGTCTCGGAGCGACGGCGCAAGGCGCGAGCGCCAGCGCTGTCTCGGAGTGCCGGCGCGCCTTCGTCAGCGGCTCGACCCGCGCCGAGCTCCCTCGTCGCCGCCCCCGCAGCCCCGCACAGCAGAAGGCCCGCCCCGCGATGCGGGACGGGCCTTCTACGGAGCGGTGAGGCTCAGAGCGAAGAGACCTGCTTCGCCATGCCCGACTTGCGGTTGGCGGCCTGGTTCTTGTGGATGACGCCCTTGCTCACGGCCTTGTCGAGCTTCTTCGACGCCTTCGCCAGGGTCGCCTCGGCGGCGGCCTTGTCGCCGGCAGCGACGGCCTCGCGCGTCTTGCGGACGAGCGACTTCAGCTCGCTCTTCACGGCCTTGTTGCGCTCGCGCGCCTTCTCGTTGGTCTTGATGCGCTTGATCTGCGACTTGATGTTTGCCACGTCGAATGACTTTCGTTCGGAGTGATTCGGGCGATCCTGTGACGGCCGACCCGAGTGTGCTTCTTCAGTTGCCGCGTGACGAGAGAGGGGCGTCGTACGGCTGTGTGGGTGCCCCCACACGCAAGCCAAGGACCAATGCTACCAGGTCAGCCCTGGCCATCCGCTCGCCCGACGGTCGCGATCGCGAGTTCGAGCACGGCGGCGAAGACCTCGGGCCGCATCGCGGTGACGAGATGCGTCGACCGCGGCACGACGACGAGTTCGGCGTGCGGCACGAGGCGCGTGAAGAGCCCCTCGTGCAGGCGCAGCTGATCCCACTCGCCGTTGACGAACCATACACGCGTGCGCAGCCGTGGCAGGGCCGAGCGGATGTCCAGGGCCGCGAGGCTGGACAGGGCCGCGTCCTCCGAGCGGAGGGCATACCCTCCGGCCCCGAAGTCGAGGCGCGTGTCTTCGGGAAGCGTCGCCCGCAGCACGCGCCTGACGAGCCACATGCCGTTTCCGGGCATCCGCTGCATGCCACGCAGGAGGAGGCGATACAGGCGGAGACCCGCGCCGCGGGGGAGCGCCGTCGCCCCGACGGCGATGAAGCCCGCCACGGGCGGCGCGTCATCCCGCGCGAGGAGTGCGAGGGACAGCAGCCCGCCCATCGAATGGCCGACGAGAAGGACGGGTCCGGAGGTGCCCGCCGAGCGGACGGCCCTGTCGATGGTGGCGAAGGCCTCCTCGAGAGACCACTCCTCATCCATCCGCGACCCGTGCCCCGGCAGGTCGATGGCGTGCACCACGACGCCGCGCCGCTGCAGGTGCGCCACCTGCGCCCGCCACATCGTCGCCGACGTGCGGATGCCGTGCACGAGGACCACCTGCACGCTCATGCCGCCATGCTATCGACGACGCGGAAGGGGCCGACGGCAGCTGCCGTCGGCCCCTCCCGGAGAGCGGTGACTACTCCTTCATCCAGCCCGTGTTCTCCACCGGCTGCAGGCCGAAGAGGTCCAGGCCCGTGTAGGTCTCGGGGGTCAGGTTCGCCAGACCCTCCTTGGCCGTCACGATCTGCGGACCGGCGTAGAGCGGGAGGATGCCCCACGTCTCAGCGATGATCTCCGCCTCGAGCTCCATGCCGGCTTCGGTCTGCTCCTCGGCCGTCGGCAGCGCGGAGACCTCGTTCGCGATCCGCTCGTCGATCTCCGGCGTACCGGTCGACGAGAGGTTCAGGCCGCTGTCCGAGCAGTAGATCTGGCACATGTAGGCCACCCCGTACGGGTCGCTCGACGAGAAGCCCAGCATGACGAGGTCCCAGTTCTTCGTCGTGAGGTCGTTCGAGAAGTCGGACGACGGGCGCACCTCGGGCGTGATCGCGGCGCCGACCTCGGCGAGCTGCGTCTGGATGATGCGGCCGCGCGCCTCGACGACCGGGTCGTCACCGAACAGCGGCAGCACGCCCTCGAGCCGGACGCCGTCCTTCTCGCGGACGCCGTCGTCGCCCATCGTCCAGCCGGCCTCGTCGAGGATCGCGTTGGCCTCCTCGACGTTGTACTCCCAGCCCGCCTCGGTCAGAGCGTCGGTGTACCCCTCCTGGAACGGGAAGAGCAGCAGCGAGTTGGAGTCGGGCTCGGTGTAGTCGAGTCCGTTCCAGACGACCTCCTTGATCTGGTCGCGGTTGATCGCCATGAGGAGTGCCTGACGGACCTCGAGGTCGGCGAACTGCTCGCGCTCGGCGTTGATCTCGAGGAGGTTCGTCGCCGTGCGCTGCGCGCGGTAGGTGACGACGCCATCCATGTCCGCGACCTGCGCGAGGCGATCCTCGGTGTTGGTCAGCGCCCAGTCGATCTCGCCGTTGCGGAACGCGTTGATCTCGGCGGTGTCGTCGAGCACACGGAAGGTGACCTTGTCGAGCATCGGCTCGTCGCCCCACCAGTTCTCGTTCGGCACGAAGGTGACGGTGCCGCCGTTGGCGTCGAACTCGTCGACCTTGTACGGGCCGGCGCCCCACTCGGGGTTCAGCTCGCTGACATACGCCTCGTTGAAGAGCTCGGGCGTGTTGATCGCCGGGTTCACCAGGTGCCAGAACAGACCGTCGGTCCACGGGTAGACCTGCGTGAAGGTGACGACGGCCTGGCGGTCGTCCTCGCCCTGCTCGACCGACTCGATGAGGGAGTAGCCGTCGGTGGAATTCGGGACGTAGCCCTCGTCCAGCGAGCGGTTCGCGATCCACGTCTGGTTGTACGCCTCCCAGGTGATGGGCGAGCCGTCGTTCCAGACCGCATCGGGATTGATCGTGTAGGTGACGACGGTCTTGCCGTCGACTTCCTCCGTCGTCCAGTCCGTCAGGTAGTTGGGGTTGGCGTACGCCTCGCCCTCGGGCGTCATCAGGATCGTCTGCGGGTTGTACCACTCCCACAGCGTCGCGGTGTCGACAGACCCGTCCGAGTGGTTGGCGTTGAGCTGCTCGGGGATCTCGGTGATCGGGAAGGTCGCTTCGCCGCCCTGCTGCAGGTTCTCGCGTGGCTGCGGGTTGTAGTCCGCGCCGGTGATCTCGGTCGCGCCTTCGTTTCCGCCGCCGGAAGCGCTGCCGCCGCCGTTGTCACCGCCGCCGCCACCGGCACAGCCCGCGAGGACGAGGGCCAGCGTGCCGGCTGCGGCCGCGGCCCCGATCCACTTCTGCTGCTTCTTCATGGTGCTCCTTTCGCGCCTTCGCAGGCGTGGGGATGTGGGAGAGATGAGATCGAGGCTAATCGCGGGAAGGCCGCTCGTGCCGGAACGTGAGCGAGCCGTGACCTGCGTGCCCCGATCTCGAGGAACCCGAGCGCGGTACTGCTGCGTTCCGCGCTCGGGCTACATCGTCAGCTGGCGCGCGCCTGGCCGCCGCTGCTGAACGCGCTGGGGTCGAGCTCGACGCGCTGGCGCCCGCGCTCGATCTTCGGGTCGGGGATGGGGATGGCCGACAGCAGCGCCTGCGTGTAGGGGTGCTGCGGGCTGTCGAACACGTCGTCGACGTCGCCGAACTCCACGAAGTCGCCGCGGTACATCACGGCGACGCGATCCGCGAGATGCCGCACGACCGAAAGGTCGTGGGCGACGAAGAGGTAGCTGATCCCGAGGCGCGTCTTCAGCTCGTCGAGCAGGTTGAGCACACCCGCCTGGATCGACACATCGAGCGCGGAGACCGGCTCGTCGAGCACGACGAGCTTCGGCTCGGTGGCGAGCGCCCGGGCGATGCCGATGCGCTGCCGCTGACCGCCGGAGAACGCCTGCGGGAACCGGTCGCTGTGTGCGGGGTTCAGGCCGACCAGTCCCATGAGCTCGTCCACCCGCTCGTGGGTGCGCTCCTTCGAGACGCCGATCGTCTGCAGCGGCTCGGCGATGATGTCGAACACCGTCATGCGCGGGTCGAGCGCGCCCATCGGGTCCTGGAAGACGATCTGGATGTCGCGCCGCGCGATCCGCTCGCGCTTGTGGCCCTTCAGGTCGCGAACGCTCGTGCCGCCGAGCAGGATGTCCCCGCCCTCGGGAGCGGAGAACTCCATGATCTCGAGGAGCGTCGTCGTCTTGCCCGATCCCGACTCGCCGACGATCGCGAGGGTCTCGCCCTGCTTGATGTCGAAGGAGATGTCCTTGACCGCCTGCACCTCGCCCACCTTGCGCTTGAGGACGCCCTTGAGGATCGGGAAGGTCTTCGACAGGTGCGACACCTCGAGCACCGTCTCGCGCTCCTCGCGCGGCACGCGCACGAGGTCGCCCTCCGGGATCTCCGGGACCGGGTACACGGGGCGCCCGCCGATGATGCCCGAGCGGATCTCGTCGGCGCGGATGCACGCGGCGAGATGGTCCTCTCGGCCGCCGACGGGGATGAGGGCGGGCTCGCCGGCGCGGCACGCGTCGAGCACGATGGGGCAGCGATCCGCGAAGGGGCACGCGTCGGGCAGGTCGATGAGCAGCGGCGGGTTGCCCTGGATGGCGACCAGCGGCTCCTTCTGCTTGCGGTCGACCCGAGGGATGGCCCCGAGCAGGCCGATCGTGTAGGGCATCCGGGTGTCGTCGAACAGCTCGACGGCGGGCGCCTGCTCGATCGGCTTGCCCGCGTACATGACGAGGACGTCGTCGGCGATGTTCGCCACCACGCCCATGTCGTGCGTGATCATGATCACCGCGGCACCGGTCTCGCGCTGGGCGGTGCGGATGAGATCGAGGATCTGCGCCTGGATGGTCACGTCGAGGGCGGTCGTCGGCTCGTCGGCGATGATGAGCTTGGGCTTGTTGGCCATCGCGATCGCGATCACCACGCGCTGCCGCATGCCGCCGGAGAACTCGTGCGGGAACGACTTCATGCGCCGCTCCGGTTCGGTGATCCCGACGAGGGTCAGCAGCTCGATGCCCCGCTCCCAGGCCTGCTTGCGGCTCATCCCGGAGTCGTGGACGACGAGCGCCTCCACGAGCTGATCGCCGATCGTGTACACGGGGGTGAGCGACGTCAGCGGGTCCTGGAAGATCATCGCCAGGCCGTTGCCGCGGATGGCCGACATCTGCTTGTCGGTCTTGCCGAGCAGCTCCTCCCCGTCGAACGTGATCGAGCCGGTGACGTGGGCCGTTTCGGCGAGGAGGCCCATGATCGCCAGCGACGTGACCGACTTGCCGGACCCCGACTCGCCGACGATGCCGAGCGAGCGGCCGGGGAGGAGGTCGAAGGAGACGCCGCGGACGGCGTCGACCCTTCCGGCCTCGGAGGCGAAGCTGACCCGCAGGTCGCGGACGGAGAGAACAGGTGCGTTCATGCGCGGCCTCCAGCCGCCGAAGTCGGGTCGAGGGCGTCGCGCAGGCCGTCGGCGACGAGCGCCATCGAGACCGTGAGCAGGGTGAGGGCGCCGGCGGGGAAGAAGAACATCCACGGCGCGCTGGTGATGATGCCGGACCCGGTGCCGATGAGCGACCCGAGCGAGACGTCGGGGAGCTTCACGCCGAAGCCGAGGAACGACAGGCCCGTCTCGAGCATGACCGCGCTGACGACGCCGAGGGTGAAGTTGATGACCAGGAGCGACCCGATGTTCGGGATCATGTGGCGCAGCACGATCCGGAAGCCGCTGACGCCCATGTAGCGCGCCGCCTGGATGTACTCCCGCTCCCGGATCGACAGCGACAGCGTCCAGATCGTGCGAGCCGCGATGAACCAGTTCGTCAGGATCAGCACGAGGGTGATCACGCGCCAGTCACCGCCCGAGTCGTTGGAGATCATCGCGATGATGAGGAAGGTCGGCACCGCCATGAGGAAGTGGATGACCGCGAGCGCGGTCTTCTCGAACCAGCCGCCGAAGTAGGCCGCCGCGGCGCCGACGAGCGCCGAGATCACGGTCGTCCCCACGGAGACGCCCACCGCGATCATCATGGACCGCTGCAGACCCACGACGACCATGGCGTAGAGGTCGTTGCCGGAGTTGTTCGTGCCGAACCAGTGGTCGGCGTTCGGCGCGTCGCTGAGCGCGAGGAAGTCGAGCTCGATGTGGTCGTACTTCTGGAACAGCGGACCGACGACCGCGAACAGCACCAGCAGGAGGAAGATCACGATGCCGGCGACGGCGGGCCGGTTGCGCATGAAGCGCCGGACGTACAGCGAGGACTTCCGCAGCGGCTTGCTGCGTCCGCCGCTCACCGCCGAGACCGCGGGGGGCGGGTTGTCTCCGTGCTCGAGGGGATCGCGCATATCTGTGATCGTCATGTCAGCTCACCCGCACTCGGGGGTCGAGGGCGACGACCGCGACGTCCGCGAGCATCGCACCGATGAATGTCATGAAGGCGCCGAAGGCCGCGGTGGCGACCGTGCCGTGGATGTCGTTCGTCGAGATGGTCTGGGCGAAGTACTGGCCCATGCCGCTCCATCCGAAGATCGACTCGGTGAGGATGGCCCCGGTGAAGGCGGCGGGGATGTTGAACGCCACCTGCGTGGTCACGGGGATGAGCGACGTGCGCAGCGCGTGCCGACGGATGGCCTGCGCCTTGGTCAGACCCTTCGCCCGCGCGGTGCGGACGTAGTCGGCGCTGATGTTGTCCAGGAGCAGCGAGCGCTGGAGGAAGTGGTACGCGGCGTATCCCGTCAGCACGAGACCCAGGGTGGGCAGGGTCAGGTGCTGGACGACGTCGACGACGACGGGGAAGAAGCCCTCGACTCCCACGCTGGACGATCCGGTGACGTAGAACACCCGGGTGCCCACGGCCTGGTTGATCGAGATCGCGATGAGGACGATGCCGAGGGCCGCGACCACCACGGGGATGTTCATGGTGACGATCGAGGTCGCCTGGCCGATCCGGTCGGCGAGCTTGTACTGGCGGGAGGCGGTGTAGACGCCGATCGCGATGCCGACGATCGCGGTGAGGATGGTCGCGCCCAGCACGAGCTCCGCGGAGATCCACATGCGGTAGGCGACCTCGTCGTTCACCGACCCGCCGGTGGGGCTGAGTCCCCAGTCCCACCGGGTCAGAATGCCGGAGAGCCAGGTCCACCAGCGCTGGAAGAGCGGCACGGTGTCGCTGAGGTTGCGCGGCTCCAGGAGGGCGACGATCTGCTGCTCCGAGAGCGGCGGGCGCCGCCCCACGTAGTTGCTGCGCGGGTCGAGGTAGAGCCACGCCAGGAAGTACGTCAGGTTCGTCGCGACGGCGATGATGAGCAGCCACCCCAGGATGCGGCGGAGCAAGTAACGGATCAAGTCGGGGGTTTCCTTCGTCGGACTGCGCTGAGCACGCTGGTAGCGCATTCATCGCACACGTTGAGCGTCGACTCTACCCCTGCTCGCTCCCATCGACGATGTTCGCGCCCGCGCGTGGCGAGCGGTCCGGGTCCGGCTCGCGCTGCCGCGCGGCGGGACCCGGACCGGGCGAAGGTCAGCGCAGGACCAGCATGCGCTCCTTGCTCGCCGACGGCAGGAAGCCGCCGCCGGCGGGGACGAATACGGCGCTGACCCGGTGATTCCCGGGCGGAAGATCCGCCGGCACCGCGAGCACTGCCGTGCCGTCCTCGAGCTGCACCTCGCCGAGCACCTGGCCCTCCCAGTGGAACTCGACGGTGCCGACGGGCTCCGCGTCGTCGGCCGTGGTCACCGTCGCGGTGAGGAGGTTCGGCTCGCCCTTCTTGGCCTGCCCCGGAGGCGTCGTCCGCAACGAGGTGCTCGTCTCCACCGCGGCGGCCTCATCGACCGTGTCGAGCCCGACGATCACGGGGTCGTGGTCGCTGGAGCGGTAGGGAGTCGGCTCGTAGAAGAGCGTGCCGTGGCTGTTGTAGCGGCTGTACTCCAGCGCCACGGCCTCGCCGCTGTTGATCGACCAGATGTCGGCGCCGGTCGCGAGCTCCGCGGCCGCGTCGTTCAGAAGCACGTGGTCGAGAGAACCCGACAGCGCCTGGAACACGTAGCTGCTCTCCGACGACCCGAACACCGTCTCCGCGTCGACATAGCCGGCCTCGTAGAGCAGCTGCATCGGGTCCTCCTGCGTGTAGGAGTTGAAGTCGCCCACGAGCAGCTGCGCCTCGGCGCCGGTTCCCGTGGGGTCGGTCGCCATCCACTCGGCGAGCGCCTGCGCCTGCAGCACCCGCGACTGATTGGAGTTGCCCTGGCCGTCGCCGGCGTCGGAATCCCCCGGCCAGGGTCCGACCGAGCCCTTCGACTTGAAGTGATTCACCACCACGGTGAACGGCTCCCCGCCGGAGGCGGCGAACGTCTGCGCGATCGGCTCGCGGGCGTTCTGGAACGCGTCCACCTCCGCGTCGCCGGTGTCGAGGGCGGCTGCCGCGCCCACGGGCGAGACCACCGCCGGCTGGTAGATGAGCGCGGAGGTGATGACGTCCTGCTCGCTAGCATCGGGCAGGTTCGCCGGCGACGCCACGTACGCCCACTTCTCGGCGCCCGCTGCCTCGTTGAGCGCGGCGACCAGGGTCGCGAGGGCCTCGTCCGGCTCCTCTCCGAGACGCGCCGAGTTCTCGATCTCCATGAGCCCGACCACGTTCGCGTCGAGGGCGTCGATCGCCGCGACGATGCGCGCCTCCTGGCGTTCGAAGTCCTCGGCATCCCAGGCGCCGCGCTGATCGCAGCCCTCGTCGACGCTCACGCCGTCGCCCTCGCGGTCGCGGTACGGCACGCAGCTCGCGTCATCGACGCCGAGGGTGGTGAAGTAGTTGAGCACGTTGAACGACGCGACGCTCACGTCGCCGCCGACGTCCTCGGGGGCGGCGGTGCGCGTGTTCTCGAACACCACGCCGTCGGCCCCCGACCCGTCGGCGACGAGCGGCTCGGTGGGGTTGAGCTTCCAGGCGCTGTTGCGGAAGTCGACGATGTGCGGCTCCGTGAACGTCGCCGACGCGCCGACCCGGATGGGCTCGACCAGCGAGATGTAGGCGGGGGTGAGGTCCCGGTTCGCGCTGAAGCTCGCCGAGGAGCCGTCGTCCAGGGTCACCCGGCGGGCCGCGTTGTCCTCCGCCACGGCCTGCGCCTCCGCGCTGCCGGGACGTGCGACGTCGGTGGGCTGGCGCAGGGGCGCGTCGCCCGCCGCCAGCACGACCTCGCCGTAGGAGTTCGTGGCGTAGGTGTCGGCGACGGTGAAGGCTCCCGTCGGCGCGATGAGCATGGACTCCAGTCGCTCCCGCTCCTCGTCCGTCTCCGGCCATCCGACCGCCGCCGGAGCGACCGGCTCGGCGTCGGCGACGACGCGGGCGCCGCCAGCGCGCACCGACAGCTCGGTGAGGCCGTAGTACTCGGTGACCTCGCCGGTGACCTCCACCGTGTCGCCGATCGCCACGTCGTCGACGGTCGCCGTCGAGTACACGAACAGGGCGTCGGAGGCGGTGTGCGCGGCGGGATCGAGATCGCCGCCGGTGCCCGGTGTCTGCACGACGTATCCGTCCAGCCCGCCCGAGGGGTAGCGTGCAGTCACGATGCCGGTCGTGGTGACCGTCGCGCCGACCATCGGCGACCGGTCGCCGGTGCCCTGGATCTCCGCGATGGCCACCGGGTCGCCCGGCTCGGGCGTGGGCTCCGGCGTGGGTTCCGGTGTCGGCTCGCCGCCTGCGCCATCCGGAATGGGAGCAGCGGTGACGAAGTCGGCGCCGTTGTCGGCCGTGTTGGCCCCGTCGGTGCGCGTGATCGCGGTGGCGTTGGTCGTCGCGGGCGCCGGGGAGCCCGCGAAGTCGGTCGCGGCGCCCCAGCCGACGTAGTCGACGACGCTGTCCGCGGCCGCGAGACCGGATGATCCGGAGAGTGCGGTGTCGTCGGACACGAGGGCCACCTTGCCCTGCGAGCCGCTGAGCGCCGTGGAGCCCTCTACGTCCGCTGCGATGTCGGGCAGCGCGGTGTTGGAGCCGTACGCCTGGCCGACGACGAGAGTCGCGTCGGGGGCGAGCGTGATGCCGCCGAGCGGCGTCACCTGCCAGCTCGACCCGGTGGCCGACGCGTACTGCACGCTCCAGCCGTCGAGGCTCTGCGGCTGCGACGTCGTGTTGACGATCTCGACGAAGTCGCGGCTGAAGGCCGCGCCGCTGTTGCCGCCGCCGCCGTAGATCTCGTTGATGAGCACGCCGTCGCCGGGGGCGACCGCCGCCTGCGCGGCCGTCGGCGCGACGAGGGCCGCCGCGATGCAGGCCGTCGATGCCAGACAGATCGCGCGGCGCACGCCGCGCGGGGGAGGGGGATGGTGCATGTTCGTCTCCTTCGGAGTGCGGGAGGCGCGGGTCGGCCCGCGTCTTCCAGGCAATCGTCGTCGGGTGAACGGACAGTGGCCAGCACCTTGCGGGAGGACGGCGGTGCGGCGCTCGGAAGACGGGGCGCGGCGCGAGCGGCGCGGCCCGTAGAATCAGACGGATATGTCCCCTCGTGCCACGACTCCGCTCCCGCCTGCCGCGACACCGCCTGAGCGCATCCGCAACTTCTGCATCATCGCTCACATCGACCACGGCAAGTCGACGCTCGCCGATCGCATGCTGCAGCTCACCGGCGCGGTGTCCGACCGCGACATGCGCGCGCAGTACCTCGACCGCATGGACATCGAGCGCGAACGCGGCATCACCGTGAAGAGCCAGGCGGTGCGGCTGCCGTGGCAGCACGAGGGCGACACCTTCGCGCTGAACATGATCGACACGCCGGGTCACGTCGACTTCACATACGAGGTCTCCCGCTCTCTGGCCGCCTGCGAGGGCGCGGTGCTGCTCGTGGACGCCGCGCAGGGCATCGAGGCGCAGACGCTCGCGAACCTGTACCTCGCGCTCGAGAACGATCTGACGATCATCCCGGTGCTCAATAAGATCGACCTGCCCGCCGCCGACCCCGACCGCTTCGCCAAGGAGCTCGCGGACCTCATCGGCGGCGACCCCGCCGACGTGCTGCGGGTGTCGGGCAAGACGGGCCAGGGCGTCGAGGAGCTGCTCGACCGCCTCGTGGCCGAGATCCCCGCGCCGAAGGGCGATCCCGACGCTCCGGCCCGCGCCATGATCTTCGACTCCGTCTACGACGCGTACCGCGGCGTGGTGACATACGTCCGGATGGTCGACGGCCGTCTCTCGCCGCGCGAGCGCATCCAGATGATGTCGACCCGCGCCACGCACGAGCTGCTGGAGATCGGCGTCTCGAGCCCGGAGCCCACGCCGTCGAAGGGCCTGTCGGTCGGCGAGGTCGGCTACCTCATCACCGGCGTGAAGGACGTCCGCCAGTCGAAGGTCGGCGACACGGTCACGAACCAGCGCACTCCCGCCACGCAGGCGCTCCCCGGCTACACCGACCCGAAGCCCATGGTCTTCTCGGGTCTGTACCCGATCGACGCCAGCGACTACACGGATCTGCGCGAGGCGCTCGACAAGCTGAAGCTGTCCGACGCGTCCCTCGCCTACGAGCCGGAGACGTCCGTCGCCCTCGGCTTCGGCTTCCGCTGCGGCTTCCTCGGACTGCTGCACCTCGAGATCATCACCGAGCGCCTCGCGCGCGAGTTCGGCCTCGATCTCATCACCACGGCGCCGAGCGTCGTCTACGAGGTGACGACGGAGACGGGCGAGAAGCTCATCGTCACCAACCCCAGCGAGTACCCCGAGGGCAAGATCGGCTCGGTCGCCGAGCCGATGGTCAAGGCGTCGATCCTCGCGCCGAAGGAGTACGTCGGCACGGTCATGGAGCTCTGCCAGACCCGGCGCGGCACTCTGCTCGGCATGGACTACCTGTCCGAGGAGCGCGTCGAGCTGAAGTACACCATGCCCCTCGGCGAGATCGTCTTCGACTTCTTCGACCAGCTGAAGAGCCGCACGCAGGGCTACGCGAGCTTCGACTACGAGCCGGCGGGGCAGCAGGAGGCCGACCTCGTGAAGGTCGACATCCTCCTCCAGGGCGACCGCGTCGACGCCTTCAGCGCGATCGTGCACCGCGAGAAGGCCTATGCGTACGGCACGACCATGACCGAGCGCCTGCGCAAGCTCATTCCGCGTCAGCAGTTCGAGGTGCCCATCCAGGCCGCGATCGGCGCCCGCATCATCGCCCGCGAGAACATCCGCGCGATGCGCAAGGACGTGCTCGCGAAGTGCTACGGCGGCGACATCTCCCGCAAGCGCAAGCTGCTCGAGAAGCAGAAGGAGGGCAAGAAGCGCATGAAGATGGTCGGCCGCGTCGAGGTGCCCCAGGAGGCGTTCATCGCCGCGCTGTCGGGTGACGTCGAGACGAAGTCCGGGAAGTAGCCGGGGGCTTTGCCAGGGGCTGCGGTTAGGGTGGACGACATGCGCCGGGAGACCTTCCGAGACGAGACGGTCGACTATGCGGCGGTCGGGGCGACGCAGGCGCCCGACCTGCTGCAGTACCCGCCGGAGCGCAGCATCCCGGCGGCCGCGCAGTGGCGGATCGGCAGCGGCGAGGAGCGATTCCGCACGGCCGTCGATGCGCTGCTCGCCTGGGCGCCGCTGAAGGGCGCCGGCCTCGAGCTCGCCGACGTGCGGCCCGCCCCGGGCCCCACGTACACGGGGGTCAGCTTCGACGACTCCGGCAACGCGGTCGCACCCAGCCGATCGGATGCCGACCAGCGCTTCGACGCGGAGGGCACGCCCTACGTCGGCGCAGGCACCACCGTGACCGTGCGCGGAAAGGTCGCGCGCTTCCGCGCCGACGCCGAGCTGCGCGTGATCTTCGTGATCGAGGAGGCGCGCCGCGTGGGCTTCGCACTGGGCACCGTCGGCGGCTCGGTGGTGAGCGGCGAGGAGTCGTTCATGATCGAGTGGCGCGAGAACGACGAGGTGTGGTTCGACGTGCGCGCGTTCGACCGGCCAGTCACGTTCTGGAACCGCCTGTTCAAGGCGCTCGTGCGCCGCCGACGCAAGGCTCTGTTCGCCGCCTATCTGCGCGCCATCTCGCCGCTGTTCCGCACCGGCGCCTGATGGCCGGAGCACTTCCCCTCGGCGATCCCGCACCCGCCGACGGCGCGCTTCCGCGTGACCTCGCGGTCGACCCGTCGGCCGACCTCGGCATCTACCTGCATGTGCCGTTCTGCCGGGTGCGCTGCGGGTACTGCGACTTCAACACGTACACCTCCAGCGAGCTGCGCGGCGCACGACAGGACGAGTACGCCGACGTCCTCCTGCAGGAGATCGCGCTCGCCCGCGGCGTGCTCGCCGACGCCGGCGCGCTGCGCCCCGCGCAGACCGTCTTCTTCGGCGGCGGGACGCCGACGCTGCTGCCCGCGGGCGACCTCGCGCGCATGCTCGACGGCGTCCGCGACGCGTTCGGCATCGCGGCCGAGGCCGAGATCACCGTCGAAGCCAACCCCGACACGGTGTCGCCGGGGGTCGCGGAGGAGCTCGCGGGAGCGGGCGTGACGCGGATGTCCGTGGGGATGCAGTCGGCGGTGCCGCGCGTTCTCGCCGCGCTCGACCGCACGCACTCGCCCGCCAACGTCGCGACCGCGGTCGCCGCGGGCCGGGCGGCCGGCCTCGACGTGAGTGTCGACCTCATCTACGGTGCGCCGGGGGAGACCCTGGACGACTGGCGCGCCTCGCTCGACGCCGCCCTCGCGCTCGCGCCCGATCACATCTCCGCCTACGCGCTCATCATCGAAGACGGCACGAAGCTCGCCCGTCAGATCCGGCGCGGTGAGGTGCCGGCTCCCGACGACGACCTGCAGGCCGATATGTACGAGCTGGCGGACTCGCTGCTCGGCGAGGCGGGGTACGACTGGTACGAGGTGTCGAACTGGTCGCAGGGGGAGGCGCACCGCTCGCGTCACAACCTCGCATACTGGCGCGGCACCGACTGGTGGGGCTTCGGCCCCGGCGCGCACAGCCACGTCGCGGGACTGCGCTGGTGGAACGTCAAGCACCCGGCCGCATACGCCCAGCGGCTCGCGATGGGCGAGTCGCCGGCCGCCGGACGGGAGCGACCGGACGCGGAGGCGACGCAGCTCGAGCGGGTGCTGCTGCAGAGCCGCATCCGCGAGGGCCTCGCCGTCGACGCGCTGCCGGCATCCGCCCGAGGCGCCGTCGCGGGGCTGATCGCGGACGGCCTCGTGGAGCCGGCTGCCGCCATCCGCGGGCGCGTCGTGCTCACGCTGCGCGGGCGGCTCCTCGCCGACGCCGTCGTGCGCGCGCTCACCGACTGACGCCCGGCGCGCTCACCCCGTTCGCCGGGAGAGGTCGGTAGACTGGCACTCGGACGCATCGAGTGCCAGAGAGAGGGGTGCGCACATGGTCAGCGACCGCGGGCTGCAGGTCCTCCGCGCGATCGTGCAGGACTACGTCGACACGCACGAGCCCGTCGGGAGCCGCTCCATCGTCGAGCGGCACTCCTTCGGAGTCTCAGCTGCGACCATCCGCAACGACATGGCCCTCCTCGAGGACGAGGAGCTCATCGCCCAGCCTCACACCTCGTCTGGTCGCGTCCCGACGGACAAGGGCTATCGCGTCTTCGTCGACCATCTCGCCGAGCTGCGGCCGCTGTCATCCGCGCAGCGCTCGGCGATCACGTCGTTCCTCGGCGAGCCCTCGGACCTGGACGACCTCCTCGCACGCACCGTGCGGCTCCTCACGCAGCTCACCGGCCAGGTCGCGCTCGTGCAGTACCCCTCGTTCGCCCGCGCGAGCATCACGCACGTCCAGCTCGTGCAGCTCGACCCGCGGCGCGTGCTCGTGATCATGGTGACCGACACCGGCCGCGTCTCGCAGCGCATCACGCAGCTGACCGTCGAGCTCGATCAGGAGGCGCTGGATGGCGTCGCCGCACGTCTCGTGCCGCTGCTCGCCGGCCGCTCGGTGGGCGACGCCGCCGATCAGCTCGCGCGCGCGGTCGAGCTCGCCCCCGCACCGGCGACTCCCGTGGACGTGGCGCTGCAGGACATCGCGAAGGCGGCGGGCGAGGAGCTCGACGAGTTCCGGCAGAACCGCCTCGTCATGGCGGGATCGGCGACGCTCGCCCGTCGCGAGCAGGACTTCCGCGGCAGCATCCATCCAATTCTCGAGGCCATCGAGGAGCAGGTGACGCTGCTGCGGCTGATGAGCGAGATGGTCGCCGACGAGCACGGACTCGCGACGAGCATCGGGCGCGAGAACGCCGCGTTCGGCCTCTCGGAGGCGTCGATCGTCGCGAGTCGGTACGACTCGGCCGTCGGCGCCGCCCGCATCGGCATCATGGGCCCGACGCGCATGGACTACCCCCGCAACCTCGCGGCGGCACGGGCGGTCGCCCGCTACCTCACGAGGCTGCTGGACGAAGACGAGGGACGGCGCTGACGCGCCGCCCTGACGACCGGAGCACGGGCGCACGACGCCCGCAGGAAGGCTGAAGTGGCTGATCATTACGAGACCCTCGGCGTGGCGCGCGACGCCTCGCAGGAGGACATCAAGAAGGCGTACCGCAAGCTGGCGCGTCGTCTGCATCCCGATGTGAACCCGGAGCCGCAGGCGGCCGAGGACTTCAAGGCCGTCACGCACGCCTACGACGTGCTGAGCGACCCCGAGCAGCGACGCCGCTACGACATGGGCGGCGACGACTCGCCGTTCGGCGGCGGCGCGGGCTTCGGCGGCTTCGGCGACATCTTCGAGACCTTCTTCGGCGGTGGCGCCGGCGGCGGTGCCGGCCGCGGCGGACGTCCGCGCTCGCGGCGCGAGCGCGGACAGGACGCGCTGGTGCGCGTCACGCTCGAGCTCGGCGACGTCGTCTTCGGCACGCACCGCGACATCGAGGTCGACACCGCGGTGCTCTGCGAGACCTGCCACGGGTCGTGCTGCCAGCCCGGCACGAGCCCGCAGACGTGCGACATCTGCGGCGGCACCGGCCACGTGCAGCGCCAGGTCCGCAGCCTCCTCGGCAACATGGTCACCATGCAGCCCTGCGGCGCGTGCCAGGGCTACGGCACCGTCATCCCGCACCCGTGCCCGACCTGCAGCGGCCAGGGGCGCGTGCGCTCCCGGCGCACCGTGTCGCTGGACATCCCCGCGGGCGTCGAGACCGGCCTGCGCCTGCAGCTTCCCGGCTCCGGAGAGGTCGGCCCGGCCGGCGGCCCCAACGGCGACCTGTACGTCGAGGTCACCGTGGCGCCGCACCCCGTCTTCAGCCGCGACGGCGACGATCTCCTCGCGACCCTCGAGGTCTCGATGACCGACGCCATCCTCGGCACCACGACGTCGATCGACGCGCTGGACGGCGAGGTCGAGGTGGAGGTCCGCGCGGGCATTCAGTCGGGCGAGATCCTCACGGTCAAGGAGCGCGGCATCACCGGGCTCCGCACCTCGCGTCGCGGCGACCTCCGCGTGGGCGTGCAGGTCGTGACGCCCACGAAGGTCGACCACAAGACGCGTCAGCTGCTCGAGGAGCTCGCTCGCCGCACCAAGGCTCCCGAGCCGCGTCTGGCGGAGTTCCACCAGGGCCTGTTCTCGAAGCTCCGCGACCGCTTCCGCGGCTGACCCGATGGCGCTGCACTTCTACGACGAGCGAGCGGGAGAGGTCGTTCCCGGCGACGAGATCGTGCTCACCGGCGCCGAGGCGCACCATGCCGCCTCGGTTCGCCGGGTGCGCGTCGGCGAGGACGTCACGGTGACGGATGGTCGTGGCGCGTGGATCGTCGGATCCTGCGAGGAGGTCTCCCCGCAGCGGGTCGTCGTGCGCGTCGCCACGCGGGAGGACGTGCCCGCCGCGGCGCCTCGTCTCGTGCTCGTGCAGGCGCTCGCGAAGGGCGACCGCGACGAGCTGGCCGTGCAGGCGGCCACCGAGCTCGGCATCGACGAGGTCGTGCCGTGGCAGGCGTCGCGCAGCGTCTCCCGATGGCAGGGCCCGAAGGCCGAGAAGGGCCGCGCGCGCTGGGCGACGATCGTGCGCGAGGCCGCCAAGCAGGCGCACCGCGCGTGGATCGCCGAGGTGTCGCCGGTCGCCGATCTCGCCGCGCTCGCCTCCCGTGCGCAGGCGTCGCGGATGCTCGTGCTCGACCCGACAGCGCCCGGCGCGCTGACGGCGATCGAGACCGACGACGCGCGGGATCTCGTGCTCGTCGTCGGCCCCGAGGGCGGCATCGCGCCGGACGAACTCGAGCGCCTCGCGGCCGCGGGGGCGGAGCGCGTCCGGCTCGGCACGACCATCCTCCGCACCTCGACGGCAGGCCCCGCCGCCCTCGCGATTCTCAACGCGAAGCTCCGGCGCTGGTGAGCAGGTCGGTAGAATCGACGGCATGAGCGAGCCGTCGATCTTCACGCGCATCCTGCAGGGGGACATCCCGGGCAGGATCGTCGACCAGACCGAGCGGGTGTTCGTGATCGAGGACATCAGTCCGCAGGCGCCCGTGCACCTCCTCGTCATCCCCAAGACGCAGGAGTACCGCGACGTCGCCGAGCTCGCCGCCGGCGACCCCGCCCTCCTCGCCGAGATGATCGCGACGGCCCAGCGGGTCGCCGACGAGCGCGCGGGCGGGCAGTTCCGACTTGTCTTCAATACCGGCGCAGACGCGGGCCAGACCGTGTTCCACGTGCACGCGCACGTGCTCGCCGGCGACCTTCAGGAGAAGAGCCTCATTGGCCACTGACCCCACGGGCTCCGGCCCCTCCGCCGACGACGTCGTCACCGAGACCATCCACGCCGACGGCGTCGCGATGGTGCAGCTGCTCGGCCCGCAGGATCGACTCCTGCGCATGGTCGAGAGCGAGCACCCGGCGGTCGACGTGCATGTCCGCGGAAACGAGATCACCCTGCGCGGCGCACCCGACGACGTGCGCGCGGCCCGCGCCCTCGTCGACGAGCTGCTGCAGCTGACGCGCGGCGGGCACGACCTGGGCCCCGCCGACGTCGCCACGTCCAACCGCATCCTCGAGCAGGGCGGCCCGCGACCCAGCGAGGTCCTCGGGGAGGCCATCCTCTCGACGCGCGGCAAGGTCATCCGCCCGAAGACGCTCGGCCAGAAGCAGTACGTCGACGCGATCGACGAGAACACCATCGTGTTCGGCATCGGCCCCGCCGGCACGGGCAAGACCTACCTCGCCATGGCGAAGGCCGTGCAGGCGCTGCAGCGCCGCGAGGTGAACCGCATCATCCTCACGCGTCCGGCCGTCGAGGCCGGGGAGCGGCTCGGGTTCCTCCCCGGCACGCTCACCGACAAGATCGACCCGTACCTGCGGCCGCTCTACGACGCGCTCAACGAGATGATGGACCCCGAGCTGGTCCCCAAGCTCATGGCGAGCGGCACGATCGAGGTCGCCCCGCTGGCGTACATGCGCGGGCGCACGCTGAACGACTCCTTCGTCGTGCTCGACGAGGCGCAGAACACCACCCCCGAGCAGATGAAGATGTTCCTCACGCGGCTGGGCTTCGGCACGCGGATGGTCGTGACCGGCGACATCACGCAGGTCGACCTGCCGGGCGGCACGTCGGGCCTGCGGCTCGTCACGCGCATCCTCGACCACGTCGACGACATCCACTTCGCGCGCCTGACGAGCGACGACGTCGTGCGGCACACGCTCGTCGGCCGCATCGTCGACGCGTACAGCGAGTACGACGAGAAGCGCGCGGCCCACCGCGCGGAGCTCGACGAGGCCCGCGAGTTCGTCAACCGCGCCGAGCGCCGCGGCGCCGCGCGCACCGGCGGCCCGCGCGACCACAAGCCCAAGCGAGGGATCCGATGATCGACGTCAACAACGAGTCCGCCATCGAGATCGACGAGAGCGTGCTGCTGCGCCTGACGCAGCACAATCTCGCGCAGCTCCACGTGAGCCCCGACGCCGAGGTGGCGATCGTGCTGGTCGACGAGGGCGCCATGGAGGCCCTCCACGTGCAGTGGATGGACGAGCCAGGCCCGACCGATGTGCTGAGCTTCCCGATGGACGAGCTGCGCCCCGGCACCGATGACATGCCCACGCCCGCCGGCCTCCTCGGCGACATCGTGCTGTGCCCCCAGGTGGCCGAGAGCCAGGCCGAGAAGGCCGGCCACCCCCTCATGGACGAGCTGATCCTGCTCACGACCCACGGGCTGCTGCACCTCCTCGGCTACGACCACGCCGAGCCGGAGGAGCACCGGGTGATGTTCGGCCTGCAGGACCGCCTGATGGCGAGCTTCGCCGCCGAGGAACGCCGACGACCGCGCACATGATCCCCACGCTGCTGCTGATCGGCGCCGTCGTCTTCGTCGCGATCGGGGGGCTCATGTCGGCACTCGATGCCGCGCTGTCGGTCAGCTCGCGCGCCGACCTCGTCGACCTCGCCACCGAGGGGCGCAGTGCGCGCTCGCTCGCCCACCTCGCCGACGATCCCGACAGCCACGCCAACGCGATCGGCTTCCTCCGCGTGCTGGCCGAGACCGGCGCCGCCGTGCTCGCGACCGTCGCGTTCACGGTGCTGTTCGAGAGCGTGTGGTGGGCGGTGCTCGCGACCGTCGTCGTGATGACGGGGCTGTCGTTCGTGGCGGTGGCCTCGAGCCCGCGCTCCGCGGGGCGTCGGCACGCGCCCGCCCTGCTGCGCTGGTTCGCGCCGCTCGTCCGCGGCATCCGCATCGTGCTCGGCCCGCTCGTGCGAGCCCTCGTCGTCGTCGGCAACGCCATCACCCCGGGTGCAGGGCGCCGCAGCTTCGAGTCGGAGGACCAGCTGCTGAGCATGGTCGACGAGGCCGCGTCGAACGACCTCATCGAGGCCGACGACCGCGACCTCATCCACTCCGTGTTCGACTTCACCGACCAGGTCGTGCGCGTGGTGATGGTGCCGCGCACCGAGATGGTGACCGTGGAGGCCGACGCGACCGCCCGCGAGGCGATGACGATCTTCCTGCAGCGCGGCATGTCGCGGCTGCCGGTCATCGACGACGAGATCGACGACGTCGTCGGCGTGCTGTACCTCAAGGATCTCGTGCTGCACGCGTTCCGCGAGGGGGCCAGCTGGAGCGACGGAGCCACCGCGCGCGCACTCGCGCGTCCTGCGGTGTTCGTGCCCGAGCAGATGCGCGCGGAGACGCTGCTGCAGCAGATGAAGCGCGACGCCGTGCACGTGTGCATCGTCGTCGACGAGTACGGGGGAGTCGCCGGACTCGTCACGCTCGAGGACCTCATCGAGGAGCTCGTCGGCGACATCTCCGACGAGTACGACACGCCCTCGAAGGAGATCGTCGAGCTGGCGGATGGCACCTTCCGCGTGAGCGCGAGCCTCGGACTCGACGAGGTGGCCGAGCTCTTCGGCATCACCCTCGAAGACGAGGACGTCGACTCGATCGGCGGTCTGCTCGGCAAGCAGCTGGGCCGCGTCCCGCAGCCCGGCGACACCGTCGCGGTCGAGGGGCTCCTGCTCACCGGCGGCACGTCCCGCGGTCGCGGTCGGGGGATCGCGACGGTGTTCGTCGACCGCGGCCCCGCGCTGCGCACCGTGGACGAGGTGCGGGGGCGCCAGCCGCGCACCGGAGACATCCTGCTGCCGACGACCGGCGAGGTCGCCGTCGACAACCGGAGGAGCGGCGGCAGGAAGCCGACCGCGAAGAGAAACGGCGCGCGCCTCGGCGACGACGCCGCGAGGAAGGACGACCACGATGACTGAATCCCCGGAGACCCGCAGCGGCTTCGTGACCTTCGTGGGACGGCCGAACGTGGGCAAGTCCACGCTCATGAACGCGCTCGTCGGCGAGAAGGTCGCGATCACCAGCGAGAAGCCGCAGACGACGCGGCGCGCCATCCGCGGCATCCTCAACCGGCCAGGCGGCCAGCTGATCGTCGTCGACACCCCGGGCATCCACCGCCCGCGCACGCTTCTCGGCCAGCGTCTCAACGACCTCGTCGAGTCGGTGCTCGGCGACGTCGACGTGATCGCCTTCTGCGTGCCGGCAGGCGAGAAGGTCGGGCCGGGCGACCGTCGCATCGCGGAGTCGCTGGACGGCTACGGGCGAGCGAAGAAGGTCGCCATCGTGACGAAGACCGACGCGTCCTCGCACGATGAGATCATGGAGCGCCTGCTCGAGGTCGACGCCCTGCGCGAGGACTGGGCCGCGGTCATCCCGCTCTCGTCGATCACCGGCGAGCGCCTCGACGTGCTCACCGACGAGCTGCTCGCGCTCATGCCGGAGGGTCCGGCGCTCTACCCCGAGGACGTCGTCACCGACGAGTCCCTCGAGGACCGCGTCGCGGAGATCATCCGCGAGGCAGCGCTCGAGGGCGTCCGTGACGAGCTGCCGCACTCCATCGCCGTGACGATCTCCGACATGGCGCCGCGCGAGGACAACCCCGAGCTCACGGACATCTGGGCCGATCTCGTCGTCGAGCGCGACAGCCAGAAGGCGATCATCATCGGCCACAAGGGGTCTCGGCTGCGCGACGTCGGCTCGCGCGCCCGTGCGCAGCTGGAGCCGCTGGTCGGCACCCGCGTCTACCTGTCGCTGCACGTGCGCGTGGCGAAGGAGTGGCAGCGCGATCCAAAGCAGCTGCGCCGCCTCGGCTTCTGATCATCCTGCACCCTCGGATGGCTCGATCGTGAGTATTCTGCTCGATTCAGCCCGGATGAGCGGGGCCGAGACCGCGCATTCTGCGTGCTACCGTAGAGGCATGCGCTGTGGCGGTCTGCTTCTTCTTAGCTGCCGCGACGAGACCTCGATCTAGGGCCACTCGTCGCGGAGCTCTTCGACGGCCCGTTCTCGTCTGCAGACCCCGGAAGAAGCACCCCATGAAGAACAATCAGAAGCCCAGCGCTCTGCCGGTCCACCGGTACCGTCCGTTCCACGAGCAGATCGTCGTCGACCTGCCCGACCGCACCTGGCCATCCCGCCGCATCGAGCAGGCGCCGCGCTGGTGCGCGGTCGACCTGCGCGACGGCAACCAGGCTCTCATCGACCCGATGAGCCCCGAGCGCAAGCGGGTCATGTTCGACCTGCTCGTGAAGATGGGCTACAAGGAGATCGAGGTCGGCTTCCCGTCGGCGAGCCAGACCGACTTCGATTTCGTGCGTCAGCTCATCGAAGAGGGCCTGATCCCCGACGACGTCACCATCCAGGTGCTGACGCAGGCGCGCGAGCACCTCATCGCCCGCACGTACGAGGCGATCAAGGGCGCCAAGCAGGCGATCGTGCACCTGTACAACTCCACGAGCGTGCTGCAGCGGGAGGTCGTCTTCCGCACCGACAAGCAGGGCATCATCGACATCGCCCTCGAGGGCGCCCGCTGGTGCAAGCAGTACGAGGAGACCGTTCCCGAGACGACGGTCTACTACGAGTACTCGCCCGAGTCGTACACGGGCACGGAGCTCGAGTTCGCCGTCGAGATCTGCAACCAGGTGATGACCGTGCTCGTGCCGACGCCCGAGCGCAAGATCATCCTGAACCTGCCCGCCACCGTCGAGATGGCGACGCCCAACGTCTACGCCGACTCGATCGAATGGATGAGCCGTCACCTCGACAACCGCGAGAACGTCATCCTGTCGCTGCACCCGCACAACGACCGCGGCACCGCCGTCGCCGCAGCCGAGCTGGGCTACCTGGCCGGGGCTGACCGCATCGAGGGGTGCCTCTTCGGCAACGGCGAGCGCACCGGCAACGTCGACCTCGTCGCGCTGGGCATCAACATGTTCACGCAGGGCATCGACCCGCAGATCGACTTCGGCGACATCGACCAGGTCAAGCGCACGGTCGAGTACTGCAACCAGCTGCCGGTGCCCGAGCGCAGCCCGTGGGCCGGCGACCTCGTGTTCACGGCGTTCAGCGGGTCGCACCAGGACGCCATCAAGAAGGGCTTCGAGGCGATGGAGGCCCGCGCGAAGGCGCAGGGCGTCACCGTCGACGAGGTCGAGTGGGCGGTGCCGTACCTGCCCGTCGACCCGAAGGACCTGGGTCGCTCGTACGAGGCCGTCATCCGCGTGAACTCGCAGTCGGGCAAGGGCGGTGTCGCGTACCTGCTGAAGGCCGACCACGCCATCGATCTGCCCCGCAAGCTGCAGATCGAGTTCTCCGGCGTCGTGCAGGCGAAGACCGACGCGGAGGGCGGCGAGGTCACCAGCGAGCAGATCTGGGAGATCTTCCAGGACGAGTACCTGCCCGCTCGCATCGACGAGCAGCGCTGGGGGCGCTTCGAGCTGATCGGCACCCGCTCGAACCGTGACGCCGGTGGCGAGGGAACCCTGTCGGTCACACTGCGCGACGGCGACGAGACGGTCGAGGCGTCGGCCTCGGGCAACGGCCCGATCGCGGCGTTCCTCGAGATCGTGCGCGCTCAGGGCATCGACATCACTCTGTACGACTACGTCGAGCACGCGATGAGCGCGTCCGCCGAGGCGCAGGCCGCCGCGTACATCGAGCTGCAGGTCGACGGCGAGCGCCTGTGGGGCGTCGGCATCGACAGCGACATCTCCACCGCGTCGCTGAAGGCGATCGTCTCGGCCGTCAACCGCTCGATCCGCGCCCGTCAGTCGGAGCTCGTCGGCGTCTGACGCTCGTCCGGCTCGACCGAGCCCCGGCCATCCCGAGCGGATGGCCGGGGCTCGGTCGTCCGCGTTGGCCCGCCGGGGCCGGCGTCGGAGCCGCCCGCGTGTCGGATCTCGGATGCGTGGTGCGGGTGCTGCCCGCTGTGACCGACACGCCGACACCCGCACCACCGGTCCGCGATCCGATACGTCCGTGTGGCCGTCGGCCGTGCCGGATCTCGGACCGGCGGTGCGCCCGTCGTCTGCTGTGGCGCCCGCGCGGACACCTGACCCACGCCTCCGAGATCCGACACGCGCCATCCGCCCCGGCCATCCCAGCTCGCCATCCCGAGCGGATGGCCGGGGCTCGGTCGTCCGCGTGGCCTCGGGTGAGTCCAGGCTCGAGCGCATGGCGCGGGCTCAGACGTCCTCGTCGCGCGGCTTGGTGATGTCGTCGGGGAGGATGATCGCCCCGGTCTGCCCGAGGTCCGACGCCGACGGCAGGTCCGACGCGGAGACGATCGGGATCTCCCGCGTCTCGAGCGCGACGCGGCGTCGGTTGAGGCGCCGCTGCTCGGGAAGTGACAGGTCGAACACCACGGCGAGCACGCGGATCACGGTCGTGAGCGCGATGCCGACCGCGGCGGCCGCGGCGATCGGCATGCCGAACGTGAACGACAGCGCGAGCGCGGTGTTGCCGACGACGGCCGCCACGGCGTAGAGCGAGCCGACGTGCATGATCGCGACCGGGAGTCCCATCGCGATGTCGCGGACGACGCTGCCGCCCACCGCCGCGCACGCTCCGATGAAGATCGCCGGGATGACCGGGATGCCGTTCGCGAGAGCCTTGGCGGTGCCGAAGGCGCCGAACATCCCGATGACGACGGCGTCGAGCATGATGATCGCGCGGTTCAGCCGGTCGAAGATGCCCGCGAGCAGCATGCCGACCAGCGACGCGCCGACGGCGGTGACGAGGTACCAGTTGTTCTGCAGAGTCGCCGGCGTCGTGCCGAGGAGGATGTCGCGGATGATGCCGCCGCCCATCCCGATCATGGTGCCGATGATCGCCACGCCGAGGAAGTCCAGCCGCGCTCGCCCGCGGAAGCCCGAGGCGAACAGCGCTCCCTGGATGCCGCCGAGCCCGACGGCGAGGAGATCGGCCCACAGGGGGATGACGAAGAGCGGCTCGGTCACGCGTCCATCCTCCCGCACAGGCTCGATAATCGAACGGTGCCCACCTATCGAGACGAAGCCGTCGTGCTGCGGACCCACAAGCTGGGCGAAGCCGACCGCATCGTCACCCTGCTGACGAAGCAGCACGGGCGCGTGCGCGCGGTCGCGAAGGGCGTGCGGCGCACCTCGTCGAAGTTCGGCGCCCGCCTCGAGCCGTTCATGGTCGTCGACGCCCAGTTCTACATCGGACGCAACCTCGACATCGTGCAGCAGGCCGACTCGCTCGGCTCGTACGGCGCTGACATCGTCGCGGACTACGAGCGGTACACGGCCGCCAGCGCGATGGTCGAGGCCGCCGACCGCGTGAACGAGGCGGAGTCCACGTCGCAGCAGTTCTTCCTGCTCGTCGGGGCTCTGCGCTCGCTGTCGCGAGGCGAGCACGCGCCGCAGGCGATCATGGACTCCTACCTCCTGCGCGCCATGGCCCTGTCAGGCTGGGCGCTCTCCTTCGAGGACTGCGCGCGCTGCGGGGCGCCCGGGCCGCACGACCGCTTCGTGGGGCAGCTCGGCGGCGTCGTCTGCGAGGCGTGCGCGCCCGCGGGCAGCCCGCGGATCGGGCGTTCGGGCCTGTCGCTTCTCGCGGCCCTGCTGCAGGGCGACTGGGAGCGCGTGGATGCCACGCCGAGTCGTGACCTGTCCGCCGCGTCCGGCCTCGTCGCCGCATACGCGCAGTTCCATCTCGAGCGGGCCATCCGCTCGTTCAGCCACGTCGAGAAGCACCGTTGACGATCCTGCGAGAGAGCCGATGACCCCGAAGCCCTACACCCACCGCGACGCGGTGCCGTACAAGCCCCTCGACTGGTCGGGGCTCACGCCGCCGCGGTTCGCGGGCCCGGTGCCCGAGCACGTCGCGATCGTGATGGACGGGAACGGGCGCTGGGCGAACCGGCAGGGGCTGCCGCGCGTCGAGGGGCACCGCCAGGGGATCGAGCAGCTGCTCGACGTCGTGGCGGGCGCCGTGCAGGCGGGCGTGAAGCACCTATCCGTCTACGCGTTCTCCACGGAGAACTGGAGGCGCTCGCCCGAGGAGGTGCGCTTCCTCATGGACTTCAGCCGCATCGTGCTGCACCGCTACCGCGACCAGCTCAACGAGTGGGATGTCCGCATCCGCTGGGCGGGACGCAAGCCGCGGCTGTGGGGCTCGGTCATCAAGGACCTGCAGGAGGCGGAGAAGCTCACGGCCGGCAACCGCACGATGACCTTCACGATGTGCGTGAACTACGGCGGGCGCTACGAGATCGTCGACGCGATGCGCGAGCTCGCCGAGGAGGTGAAGGTCGGGCGGCTGAAGCCCTCAGCCATCACCGAGAAGGCCATCGCGAAGCGGCTGTACGTGCCCGACATGCCGGATGTCGACCTCTTCATCCGCTCCAGCGGCGAGCAGCGCACGTCGAACTTCCTGCTGTGGGAGGCCGCGTACGCCGAGATGGTGTTCCTCGACCGCCTCTGGCCCGACTTCACGCGCGAGGACCTGTGGGAGGCCATCCGCATCTTCCACAGCCGCGACCGGCGCTACGGCGGAGCGGTCGACACTCCGGCCGTCTGACGGGAATGGGATGGCCGCGGCCGCCGTTGCAGACGGTGTGACGGATGCGATCAAGATCGACGTGTGGAGCGATATCGCCTGCCCCTGGTGCTACATCGGCAAGCGGAATCTCGAATCGGGACTGGCCGAGGTGGCGGGGGACGACGACGCGCCGCGCGTCGAGGTGACCTACCACTCGTTCGAGCTTGCACCCGACACACCCGTCGACTTCGATGGCAGCGAGCTGGACTTCCTCGCCGGGCACAAGGGGATGGCCGCTGAGCAGGTCGAGCAGATGCTCGCGCGCGTGACCGAGGTCGCCGCGGGGGCGGGGCTCGACTACCGATTCGACATCCTCAAGCACACCAACACCGTCAAGGCGCACGAGCTCATCCACCACGCGAAGGCGCAGGGTCGTCAGCTCGAGATGACCGAGCGGCTGCTGCAGGCCTACTTCACCGAAGGCCGCCACGTGGGTCGCGTCGACGACCTCGTCGACCTCGCCGTCGAGGTGGGTCTCGATGCGGATGGTGCCCGCGAGGCTCTCGAGAGCGACCGGCACGTCGCCGACGTGCGTCGCGACCAGGAGCAGGCGCGCGCGTACGGCATCAACGGGGTGCCGTTCTTCGTCATCGACGGCCGCTACGGCGTGAGCGGCGCGCAGCCGCCCGAGGCCTTCGCGCAGGTGACGCGCCAGGTGTGGGCCGAGCATCAGTCCGCCGCGGGCGACGCGGCCTGAGTCAGCGGGGGAGCGCGGTCTCGATCGCCTCGACGATGTCGGCGGAGTCCGGCTTCACCGGCGGGCGGAACCGGCGCACCTCCCCGGAGGGCAGGACGAGGAACTTCTCGAAGTTCCAGGCGATCGGGCCGGAGAGCCCGACGCCGTCCTTGGTCTTCTTGAGCGCCTTGTAGAGCGGGACGGTGCGGGAGCCGTTGACCTCGACCTTGTCGGCGATCGGGAAGCTCACGCCCCACGTCGTGGCGCAGTAGTCGAGGATCTCCGCCATCGATCCCGGCTCCTGCCCGAGGAACTGGTTGCAGGGGAAGCCGACGACCGTCAGGCCCCGCTCGCCATACGTTCGCTGCAGCTCCTCGAGCTGCTCGTACTGGGGCGTGAGGCCGCACTTCGAGGCGACGTTGACGACGAGGAACACGTGGTCGTCACCGTAGTCGGCGAGGGTCCGCTCCACGCCCTCGGCGTCGTGGAAGGGGATGCGGCGGACGTCGGGGAGGTCGCTCATGCGCTCAGCCTACGGCGGCCATCCACACTCGGCACCGTCCCCGCCGCCGTCTGGGAGAATCGATAGGTGACCACCGTCCTGAACCCTGCGCGCACCCTGCGCATCGGCGCCCTCGACATCGGCGTGCCCGTCGTGCTCGCGCCGATGGCCGGCATCACCAACACGGCCTTCCGGCGTCTCTGCCGCGAGTACGGCGGCGGCCTCTACGTGAGCGAGATGATCACGTCGCGCGCGCTCGTCGAGCGCAACGCCGCCACGATGCGCCTCATCCGCCACCACGAGTCCGAGTCGCCGCGATCGATCCAGCTGTACGGCGTCGACCCCGAGACCATCGCGGCCGCCGCCCGCATCATCGCCGAGGAGGACCGGGCCGACCACATCGACCTGAACTTCGGCTGCCCCGTGCCGAAGGTGACCCGCAAGGGCGGCGGCTCCGCGCTGCCGTGGAAGCTCGGGCTGTTCCGGGACATCGTCGAGCAGGCCGTCGAAGCGGCCGGCCACATCCCGCTGACGGTGAAGATGCGGAAGGGCATCGACGCCGACCACCTCACGTACCTCGACGCGGGTCGGATCGCGGAGGACGCGGGAGCAGCCGCCGTCGCGCTGCACGCGCGGACGGCATCGGAGTTCTACTCGGGGCAGGCGGACTGGTCGGCGATCGGCAAGCTCAAGGAGACCGTGACGAGCATCCCCGTGCTCGGCAACGGCGACATCTGGTCGGCCGACGACGCGCTGCGGATGATGGACGAGACCGGCTGCGACGGCGTCGTCGTCGGACGCGGGTGCCTCGGACGGCCGTGGCTGTTCGGCGACCTCGCCGCGGCCTTCGGTGCAGGGACGAGCCCGGCGAGCGAAGCGAGCAGCCCCCGGTCGTTGAGCGAGCGAAGCGAGACGAAACGCACGGTGGACGCCACCCTCGGCTTCGTCGCGCAGGCGTTCCGCCGACACGCCGAGCTGCTCGTCGAGTTCTTCGACGACGAGGATCGCGGCTGCCGCGACATCCGCAAGCACGTCGCCTGGTACTTCAAGGGCTACCCCGTGGGCGGCGACCTGCGCGCGCGCCTCGCGACCGCGTCGAGCCTGGCCGAGATCGACGACCTCCTCGGCGAGCTCGACCACGACGCCCCGTATCCGGGCGCCGCCGCGGAGGGCCAGCGCGGACGCGCCGGCACACCGAAGCGCCCCGTCCTGCCTGAGGGATGGCTGGACTCGCGCGACCTGCGGGAGGTCGACAGCTGCGAGCTGCGCGACGCGGAGCTGGACACCAGTGGGGGCTGAGCGCATCACCGCCCCGCGTCCCGCCGGGTACACCGACGCCGACGCCGAGCGCTTCCACCAGGAGAACCACCGTTCGCACCGTGATGACTTCGCCCGCGACCGAGCGCGCGTCCTCCACTCGGCGGCGCTGCGTCAGCTCGCCGCGAAGACGCAGGTGCTGAGCCCCGCGAGCCCCGCGGACTTCGCCCGCAACCGCCTCACGCACTCCCTCGAGGTCGCGCAGGTCGGGCGCGAGCTCGGCACCGCCCTCGGCCTCGCCGAGGACGTCGTCGACGCGGCATGCCTCAGTCACGACCTGGGCCATCCGCCCTTCGGACACAACGGCGAGAAGGCGCTCAACGAGTGGGCAGCGGGGATCGGCGGGTTCGAGGGCAACGCGCAGAGCCTGCGGATCCTCACGCGCCTCGAGGCGAAGGTGCTCGACGACCTGCGCTCGCACGGGCTGAACCTGACCCGAGCGACCCTCGACGCCGCCTGCAAGTACCCCTGGACGGTCGCGGACCCCGTGCTCGACCCGGGCGGGCGGCTGAAGTTCGGCGTGTACCCCGAGGACGAGGACGTGTTCCGGTGGCTGCGCCAGGGCGCGCCCGACAAGGAGCGCTGCATCGAGGCGGAGGTGATGGACCTCTCGGACGACATCGCGTATTCCGTCCACGACTTCGAGGACGCGGTGGTCAACGGCTACCTCGATCTCGAGCACGTCAGCGATCCGCTCGCGCATCACCCGCTCATCGGCCGCGTGCAGGAGTGGGTGGGCTACGACTACCCGCGCGACGAGCTCGCCGAGGGGCTCTACCGCCTCACGCGGCTTCCGATGTGGATGCGCACGTTCGACCGCTCGCGCGGCGACCTCGCGCGCCTGAAGAACCTCACGAGCGACCTCATCGGCCGGTTCGCCAGCGCGGCGGTCGACGCCACGCGCTCCGCGTATCCGGCCGCGTCGCTGACCCGATACAACGGGCATGTGGTCGTGCCGCGGGAGGTCGAGGTGGAGATCGCGGTGCTCAAGGGCCTGATGGGCGCGACGATCGTGACGATCGACGAGCGCCGCAACATCTACGCCGAGCAGCGGCGGGTGCTTAAGCGCATCGCCGACGCGCTGGTGTCGACGGATGCCCTCTGGTCGACGGGCGCGGACGCGCTGGAGCCGGCGTTCGCGGCGGACTTCCTCGCCGCCGACACCGACGCCGCTCGCACCCGGGTGGTCGTCGATCAGGTCGCCTCGCTCACCGACCAGACCGCGGTCGCCTGGCACAGCCGCCTCGTCGGCGAGGTCGACCCGGCCCAGGTGGGCATCTGGGCGCCGCGCTCGGGACGCCGTGACGGAGCGTCGAAGGCCGCGCGCACGTCGCAGGTGGCCTGATGCCGCGCATCCGACAGGCTGACGTCGACGAGGTCAAGGCGCGGACCAATATCGCCGACATCGTCGGCGAGCGCGTGGCGCTGAAGTCGGCGGGCGTCGGGTCGATGAAGGGGCTCTGTCCTTTCCATGACGAGAAGAGCCCGAGCTTCCACGTGCGCCCCCAGGTGGGCTTCTACCACTGCTTCGGGTGCGGCGAGTCGGGCGACGTCTACACGTTCCTGCGCGAGATGGACCACGTCTCGTTCACCGAGGCGGTGGAGAAGCTCGCCGGGCGCATCGGCTACACCCTGCACTACGAGGACGGCGGCCCTGCGCCCGAGACGAGCGGTCGCGCCCGCCTCTTCGCGGCGAACGCCGCCGCGGGAGAGTACTTCCGCTCGCAGCTCGTCTCGCCCGAGGCGGAGGCCGCGCGCCGGTTCCTGGGCGAGCGCGGGTTCGACGCGGGAGCGGCCGCGCACTTCGGCGTGGGGTATGCGCCGAAGGGGTGGGACCACCTGCTGAACGCGCTGAGGGCGAAGGGCTTCACCCGCGAAGAGCTCACGACCGCGGGCCTGGTGTCGACGAACCAGCGCGGCGGCGTCTACGACCGGTTCCGCGGCCGGGTGATGTGGCCCATCCGGGATGTGACCGGGCAGACGGTGGGCTTCGGCGCGCGCAAGCTCTACGACGACGATCAGGGGCCGAAGTACCTCAACACCCCCGAGACGCCGATCTACAAGAAGTCACAGGTGCTGTACGGGCTCGACCTCGCCAAGCGCGACATCTCTCGCGGCGACCCGCGCCGGGTGGTCGTCGTGGAAGGGTACACCGACGTCATGGCGTGCCACCTCGCCGGGGTCACCACCGCGATCGCCACCTGCGGCACGGCCTTCGGCAGCGAGCACGTGACGGTGCTGCGCCGAGTGATGGGCGACTCGTCGGCGTCGGGCGAGGTCGTCTTCACGTTCGACGGCGATGCCGCCGGGCAGAAGGCGGCCATCCGCGCGTTCACCGACGCGAAGAGCTTCAACGCCCAGACCTTCGTCGCGGTGGCGCCCGACGGGCTCGACCCGTGCGACCTGCGGCTGCAGCGCGGCGACGGCGCCGTGCGGACGCTCGTCGACCACAAGGTGCCGATGTTCGAGTTCGTCATCGACCGCGCCGTCTCCCGCTTCGACCTCGGCACGGTCGAGGGGCGCGTCGGCGCGCTGCGCTCCGCGGCCCCGATCGTCGCGGAGATCCGCGACCGGCTGCTGCGCCCCGGTTACGAGCGCGTGCTCGCGCGTCGACTCGGCATGGACCCGACCGAGGTGCACGGCGAGGTCGAGCGCGTCGCACGCCAAGGCGCCGCGGAGCAGCGTCGCCCAGAGGCGCGCGCTGACGCATCCGACGGGCAGTCGGCCCCGGCCATCCGCGTGTCTCTCGCGACCCTGCCGCGCGGCACGGACACCGCCATCGAGCGCGACGCGCTCACCGGCATCCTGCAGTACGGGCACCGCGTGGAGCCGGATCTGCTGCACCGGGCGCTGTCGCTGCCGTTCCGCACGCCCGCGCTCGAGGCGGTGCGCGTCGCGGTCGAGGCCGTCGACCGGTCGAAGATCGGATGGTCGGTGGCCGCGGTCGAGATGGTGCGGGAGCCGTACCGGTCGCTGGCAGCCGAGCTCATCACGCGCGACTTCCCGGCGGTCAGCGAGGAGCGCGCCGTCGTCTCGGTGAACGACCTCTGCCGGCGCATCGTGCTGCGGGCGATCGACGCGGAGAAGAACGAGCTGCTCGGCGCCGTGCAGCGCGTGGCGCCGGCTTCTGAGGAGGGGCGCGCGGTGCGGATGCGGTTGCGCGACCTCGACATCGACCGGCGCCAGCTGCTCGACGAAGCCTGACCGGCAAGGCAGGATGGGAAGATGCGCGTACCCGACGACACCGAGAACGCCATCCGCTGCGATGATCTGAGCGTCGCGCGTTCGGGGAAGGGCCACGCCATCCGCGCGGTCGACGGCGTGACCGCGACGCTGCCGGTCGGCGGCACGCTGTGCATCGCGGGGCCCACGGGGTCGGGCAAGTCGAGTCTCGCCTCGGTGCTCGCCGGCACGCGGGACCGGTCCATCGCCGTCAGCGGCGGCGACGCCTTCGTCACGGGGATCTCGGTACGTCACCCGGGGCGCGCGCATCGCGTGCTCACCTACCGGTCGGGATACGTGCCGCAGGGCGGCGGCTCGGGTCTGCCCTCGCGCCTGACCGTGTCGGAGGTCATCACCGAGCCGATCACCTCGCGGGACCGTCGCGTGAACCAGCGGGCGCTGGCCGTCCGCGTCGCCGCGCTGCTCGACGAGATGCACCTGCCGCTGGGCGCCGCTTCGAAGTTCCCGTACGAGCTGAGCGCCGGCATGCGGCAGCGCGTCGCGTTCGCGCGGGCCCTCGTCCTCGACCCCCGCGTGCTCATCGCCGACGAGCCGATGGCGAACATCGGGCTGGAAGTGCGCCACGTCATCTTCGATGCCATCCGCCGTCGGCAGCAGGAGTGGGGGATGGCCGCCCTGCTCGTCACGAACGATCCGGATCTCGCTCGCGAGCTGTCCGCGGATCGACTGATCCTGCGCTCGGGGCACGTCGTCGCCGTCGGGGACTCTCAGCGCCTGGAGTGGACGCCCGGGACGAAGAGCACCGAGACGCTGCTCGTCGCGTGACGACACGCCCGCGTGCGCGGCTCGGTTTGGCGTCTGGCCGCGCCGGTTTGCTACGCTAGGGGAGTTGCCCCGGCCACGGGGTGAGGAGTGATCCTCGGTAGCTCAATTGGCAGAGCAGCCGGCTGTTAACCGGCAGGTTCTTGGTTCGAGTCCAAGCCGGGGAGCTTTCGAAGGGCCCGTCCACCGGACGGGCCCTTTCCCTTTGCCGGGAGATGATGGCCTCGCGCCCTCGGGCTCGCGCGCCCTCGGGCTCGGTGGTGCGGTTCTCGCCTTATGAGCTGTCATTCGACGAGTTCGGCACCACCGAAGTTCGGGTCGGTGGGCTCGGTGGTGCGCTTCTCGCCTTATGGGCCGTCTTTCGACGAGTCGGGCACCACCGAAGTTCGGGTCGGTGGGCTCGGTGGTGCGCTTCTCGCCTTATGGGCCAGCATTCGGCGATTGCTCGCGGATGTCATCGGCCGCCGGGCGGGCCGACCAGCAGGAGAGCGGCGAACACGACCGCGACGACGAGCACGGCGCCGACGCCGGACAGAACCGGATGGCGCAGCACCGCCCGCAGCGCCCGGTCGTGCCAGGTCGCATCCCGCGGGTCCGTGCCGGCTGACGTGCGCCAGCCGCCGTCGAGCGCTCGCGAGCGCTGCAGCCAGACCTCCACGGGAACGCTCGCGTAGGGGATCACGGCGCTGAGGAGCGCGACTGCGAACCGCCCGACGCTCCAGCGTTGATTCATGGCTACCAGGATCACGACCGCGCCGTAGGAGAGGAACACGAAGCCGTGCACGGCTCCGCCGATCGACACGCCTCTTGCCTCTCCGGTGATCGCTCGCAGCACGATCCCCGCGATCAGAAGCGTCCAGGAGATCGCCTCGGCGATCGCCAGGGTGCGGAACAGGGCTGCAGGGCGTTGGAACACGGCTCTCCTCGGTCGGCTCCCCTCAGGCTAGAGAGCGGTGACTGAGGATCCGGTCGATGCCCGCCGATGACGGTCAGGAGCTGGGCGGCGGCGGGAAGTGCGGGATCGGCTGCGGCTTGCCGGGCCCGGCCGGCGGGACGGGCGGCAGGGGAGCGTCGTGCCGAGCGCCTGGGGGCGCGGCAGCCCGACGCGCATCCTTCGGGAATCGGCGGCCGGTGATGCTCGTCGCGTTCAGGCGCACGAAGTGGGGCTTGTGCGCAGGGTCGGCGGTCGAGACAGCCCGCACGCCCGAGGCCGCGACCTCGGAGTCGATCTGAATCTCCGTGGCGGTGCCGCGGATCACCACGCTCCAGTGATGCGTGTCGTCGACCCCGTCGACCTCGAACGCGACGGCCGGATGGGCGGTGAGGTTGCGGAGCTTCCCACCTGATCCGGTGCGCATATACACATTGCCTGCGTGCACGGTGTAGTTGATGGGGAACAGGTCGGGGGTCCCGTCCGCACGGATGACCGCCAGTCGGGCGAGGTTCCGGCTCTCGACGAGGTGCCAGCACTCCGCCGTCGTGAGCTTCGATCCGCTGTTGTCGGCCATCCGCTGCGACTGCGACGCGGTTCGATCGGATGGTCGCTGCGCTCCGTCGCGCTGCGGCGAGACCGCGTCGTCACTCATCGTGCTGCCTCCGCTTCTCGGTCGTCGCGCCCAGTCAACCGCCCGCGCGGTGCGAGGGCAAGATCCCGGGTAGACGATGCGCGCGGGAGCCGAGGCGATGCTCGACCCCCGCGTGCGCCATCTGCCTCAGCCTCGCGGGCAGAGCGAGCGAGGCGTCATCCGCTGGTCATCGCGCAGACGGCCACCGACGTGCCGGTCCGGGCGGACTCTTGAGCGGCGAGCACGATCGAGAGCGTGCGCAGTCCCGACTGCAGCGACACCTCGGGCTGACGTCCCGCGCGAACGGCGGTCAGGAAGGCTCCGAGCATCGTCTCGTCAAGGGACGGGCCGTATGGCCGCACCAGAGGACGGCCGGTGAGCGCGTCGATGCCGCGCACCGCAGGACCGAAGAAGTCGAGCTCTGTCGTGCCGCGGGTGGCGGCGACCGAGATCCTGACGCCACCCCACGTCGGCGCGCTCTCCGGCACACTCCAGGAGCAGTCGACGGTGGCGACGATGCCGTCGGCGTACTCGATCGTGACGAGCCCGGCTGTCTCCGCGCGCGCTCGTTCACTGTGCAGAATCGCGTTCGAGACGGCTGTGACTCGTTCGGGTTCTGCGCCGGTCAGCGCCTCGATGAGGTCCGCGATATGGACGACATGATCGACGAGGGCGCCGCCGCCGGAGAGCTCTGGTTCCGTGAACCACGAGCGTTCGAGCGGGAGCTTGCCATTGTTGCTGCCTCGGATGGAGACGATCTCGCCGAGCAAGCCCGCGTCATGCTCGGTGCGGAGCCGAGCGAAGTCCGATGCGAATCGCACGGGATAGGCGACCATGAGCAGCACCCCGTTGCGCTCGACAGCGGCTTGAATCGCCTGCCCGTCGGCCCAGGTCGTAGCGAGCGGCTTCTCGCAGAGGATGTGCGCGCCGGCGGCGGCCGCGATCTCCACGAGCTCGCGATGCTTCGCGTTCTCACTCGTGATGATGACCGCTTCAGGTCCCCATTCCAACAGCTCCTCGTAGCTGTCGACGTAGGGCACACCCATCGATTCCGCGAGCGCTCGTCCGCGCAGCTCGTTGGCTCGATGACCTCCTGGATCCGCCGCGAGCAGCTCGACATCGTCTCTGCCTCGCAGAAGCGACGCGTACGTCGACGCGTGCGTGTGGGCGAAGGACATGATCCCGATCTTCACGTCGCGCTCCTCGCTGTCGTGCTCATCGTGGGCGCCAGCGTCACCGGCTGGCCGCTGCGAACAGACTCCCAGGCAGCACTCACCACCCGCACCGCGTCCAATCCGTCTTCGGCCGTCACTCGCGTCTCGCGCCGACCGCGGATCCCCGCCACGAAGTCCGCCAGCTCGAGACCGTACGGATCCTCCTGCGGGTCGACCACAGGCATGAGGCCGGCGTCCAGGTCGTCAGCCGCGACAGTGCTGACGACCGCCGACTCCGCGCGGGAGGAATGCGCCAGGGTCCCGCCGGTTCCCGAGATGCTGAATTCGGTCTCGAAGGGGAGATGCGCGGGGCCCCAGAGACCCGCGCAGTGCGTGATCGCGCCGCTGACATGCGTGAGGAGAACATGAGCGGATTCCATCGGCTGCTCAGGTGTTCCGGCACGGCGCAGCGTCGCGTAAACCTGGACGATGTCGCCGGCGATCCATCGCGCGACGTCGACGTCGTGGATGGTGAGATCCATCAAGACCCCGCCCGACTTCTCAGCATCCGCGAACCAGGGTGTCCTCGTCGGGAATGAGCCCGATCGCGAGAATCGCATGACTGCGACCTCCCCGATCTCGCCCGCGTCCACGGCCTCCTTCGCAAGCGCGTACGGAGCGGAGTAGCGCACGACATGCGCGGGGAAGAGCCGGCGGCCCAGATCGTGAGCCAGGCGGACGACCTCGGTCGCCTGTTCCTGCGTGAGCGCGATCGGCTTCTCCACGATGACGTCCTTGCCCGCGAGGAGGCACCGGCGCACGAGGTCGTAGTGGGTGAAGGTGGGAGTCACGATGTCGACGATGTCGGAGCGCTCCAGCAGCTCCTCGAACGTGGCAACCACTGTCCCGCCGTACGTCTCCGCGACGTCTTCCGCGCCCTCGACGCTGTAGATGAGCACCTCCCTCGCCAGTCTTTGCAAGCCCGGCATGTGCGCGCGGCTGATCATGCCGGCACCGATCATGCCGATCACCGGTCTGTCATCGTTCATGTCATCTCCTGGTTCTGTGAGGTGGTGCGCAACGCGCGCGTCAAGAGCGCGGCGCCCAGAAGGCCCGCGTCCGGACCGAGCGCCGAGATCTGGATGGAGGGGAGAGGGCGCCAGGCCAAGCTGCGGCCTACGGCCTCGCGAACGGGGAGCAGGAGCGCGTCGCCCGCGCGTGACAGGCCGCCGCCCAGGAGGATGCACAGCGGGTCGAAGAGGGCGGTGACAGCGGTGATCCCGGTGGCGAGTGCGTCGATCGCCTCGTCCCACACCCGCTGCGCCACCGCGTCGTGCGCGCGAGCGGAGACGATCTGCTCGGTGGTCAGGAGAGCGCTCCCGCCCGCCGCGCGGTATCTGCGGCCGATGCCGCCGGCGGAGGCGTACGCCTCCAGGCAGCCGTGCTGCCCGCAGGCGCACAGCTCGCCCTGTGGGACGACGCGCATGTGGCCGAACTCGCCGGCGCGGCCGGAGGCACCGGTGAGGGGCACGCCGTCGAGAAGCAGCGACGCCGAGATGCCCGTGCCGATCGGGATGAACACAGCAGGACCGGTGTCGGGCCGATCCAGCCCGGCGGATGCCCCGGCCGCCAGCGCCGCTGCACGAGCGTCGTGATCGATCGCGACGGGAAGCGAGAAGGTTGCGCGAAGCCGTTCCGCGACCGGTTCGTCCTCCCATCCCAGATTGACGGCGTTCCGCACGCGGCCGCTCCCGGCATGGACGCTGCCCGGGCATGCGACGCCGATGCTCGTCGCGCGGCTGCCTGCCATATCGCTCGTGAACAGCAGCTCATCGACGACCAGCTCGATGGTGCTCATCGCGCCCGCGGCGTGGTGGAACGTGCTCCGTTCGGCGCGCGCGACGATCGCACCGCCGCGCACCAGCGCCCCCTTGACCATGGTCCCCCCGACGTCGACCGCGATGACAGTCGAAGGCCGTACGTCGACCGACTCGAGAAGGGTGATCACGAAGCGGCTCGGGAGTAGCTGGCGGCGAGAGCATTGATCCGGGATGGGGCGAGGACCTCCCCGAGGATGAGCTCCGTGGCGCCGATGATGCCTGCGTCTCGTGGGTGGCGCGTCGTCTGGATCTGCAGATGCTCGGTGACCGTCGGAATCGCGCGTTGGAAGACCTCGGCTTTGATCGCGGCTACAAGGGGCGTCGACTGGGACATCGTGCCGGCGAGCACGACTTCGCGAGGGTTGAGCAGGTTCACCATCGATCCGATGACCTCACCGATGCGCGCGCCTGCGCCGCGCAGAGCCGCGACGGCCTCCGCAACTCCCGCCGCGCCGAGCTCCACGACATCCGCGGTGCTCTCGACCTCGAAGCCGAGGTTCCTGAGGCGCGAGACGAGCGCACCTCCGCCGGCGACCGCTTCGAGACAGTTGGGCACCGGGCAGGTGCAGGGCAGCGCGGCCTCACCGAAGACACCGGTGTGCGCCATCTCGCCCGCGGCGCCCCCGAATCCGCGGTAGAGACGTCCGTTCCAGATGAGACCGCTTCCGATCCGGCTGCCGAGCTTCACGGCGAACAGATGGCGGCCGTGTCCGGGCGCGGCGCCGACCGTCTCGCTCAAGGCGATGAGATTCGCGTCGTTCTCAGCGACGATCGGGCGATCCGTCAGCTCCGCGAACGCCCGTGGCAGCTCGATCCCGTGCCAGCTCGGCATGAACGAGGGTGTGGTCACCCGCCCGGTGCGGTATTCGACCGGGGCGGGGATGCCGATCGCGGCACCGAGAAAGCGCTCCGGGGCGAGGTCCGCTCGGGCGGCGAGGTCCATCATCCCGTCCCAGAGAGCACGCGCCGTCGGTTCCGGTCCCTCGGTGATCGGCAGCGGCGGCAGTCCGCCGTCGGAGGAATCGGCTTCGATGAGGACGCCGCCCGTCGCGTCACTGAGCGCGAGGCGCACGTGCCTGGCACCGAACTCGGCGGCGGCGACGAAGCCCGCTCGCGGATCCAGCGAGACCTCTCTGGGGCGTCGTCCCCCTCGGGAAGCGGCTTCGCCGCCTTCTCGGACGAGGCCGAGGTCGATCAGGGCGTCCACTCGGAGGGAGACGGTGGAAGGGGCGAGCCCTGTGGCCCGCGCGAGCGAAGAGCGAGACACCACTCCTCCGCCGCGGATGGCCTGAAGGATCCCACCCACCGAGCCGGGGCTGTAGTCGAGCTCGTCTTCGCGCATGTCACCACTATACGTTCGATCCTCGAATTAAGTATGTTGACTTTCGAAGTAGCGCTTTCTAAGCTCAGGCCGAGGATGCGCGCCGCATCCCGCTCGACATCGCCGTCGACCTCAGCCGAGGACGACTGACTGGAGTGACATGGCGAACGCGACAGACGCACCTCCGCGCCGGACGGCAGCCGAGAAGCCTCGAGACCCCGCGCGAGGGAACAGCGCGAACACCTCGAGCCTTCTGCAGCGACGGGAAGGTCGATCGGGGTATCTCTTCATCGCGCCCACCACGGTGCTGCTGACGATCTTCTACCTGTGGCCCCTGCTGCAGACGGTCGGGTACAGCTTCACGAGCTGGAACCCGGCCTCCGGCGATGCCGGGGCGTTCGTCGGGTTCCAGAACTACGCCGATCTCGTCAGCGCCGGCGACTTCCTGCGAGCGCTCGGCAACACCGGGATGTACGTCGCCGTGGTCGTCCCTCTGACTCTCGCGATCGGGCTCGTCTTGGCGTCTCTGCTCGCGCAGCCCTTCCGCGGGCGCTCGATCTACCGCGCGCTTCTGTTCGTGCCCTACATCGCTCCCGTCGCCGGCAGCGCCCTCATCTTCAGCTACCTCCTCTCACCGCTGGGCGGCGTGGTGAACGGAGTGCTCTCGGCACTGGGCGTACCCCCCATCGGCTTCCTGACGACCGAGCCCTGGGCGCTGATCAGTGTGATGGTCTTCTCGGTCTGGCAGGGCGTCGGCTACTCGATGATCATCTACTCGGCCGCCCTGAGCGCCATCCCGCCCAGCTACTACGAGGCGGCGAAGCTCGACGGTGCCGGGCCGATCCGTCGGTTCTTCTCGGTGTCGCTGCCGCTGGTCGGGCCCACCACCGGCTTCCTCGCGGTCACCGGCGTGATCGGCGCCCTTCAGGTGTTCACGCAGGTCTACGTGCTCACGCAGGGAGGGCCGCTGCGCTCGACCGAGACCGTCCTCTACTTCATCTATCAGCAGGGCTTCGTCTTTTTCAACGGCGGATCCGCCAGTGCGGCGGCCGTGGTCCTGCTCGCGGTCGGGATCATCGTGTCGGTGATCCAACTGCGAGTCCTCAGCCGCCGCGAGCCCGTCGAACTCATCTGAAAGGCCGGCCATGACCGTGCACGTATCTCCGGCGACCGCCGCCGTCATCCGTCCCCGGCGCCCATACGGGCGCGGGCCCGGTCGGTGGCATCGCCACGGCTCCGCCCTCGCCAGGCACGCCGTTCTCATCGTCGCCTCCGTGCTGTTCTTCGGCCCCTTCGTCTGGATGCTCCTGACGAGCTTCAAGTCCTCCGCGGAAGCGCTCGCATTCCCGCCGACCTTCCTGCCGCGCGAGTGGCACTTCGAGAACTACCTCCAGGTCTTCGAAGTCGCGCCCTTCGGCCGCTACTACCTGAACTCCGTCGTCGTCGCGGTGGCGACCACCGCGGGGCAGGTGCTGACCAGTCTGGCTGCGGGCTTCGCGTTCGCGCGTCTGCATTTCCGCGGCAGGAACGTGATCTTCGTCATCCTCCTCGCGGCGATGCTCGTGCCCTTCGAGGTCGTGTTCACGCCACTGATCACGCTGATCTCCTCGCTGGGATGGATGAACTCCTTCCAGGGCCTCATCGTGCCGAACATCCCGTCGATCCTGGGGGCGTTCCTCTTCCGCCAGTTCTTCTCGAACTTCCCCGGGGAGATCGAGGATGCGAGCCGCGTCGACGGGGCCGGAATCTGGCGCCGGTTCTGGTCCGTTATGGCGCCGATGGCCGGTCCCATGATCGGCTCCTTCGCGGTCCTCTCGTTCGTCTACAACTGGAACAACTTCTTCTTCCAGTTCCTCGCGGTCACCACGCCGGACTTCTTCACCGTTCCCGTCGGACTCACACAGCTGCAGTCCACGAACGCCGCCACGAGCTTCAACGTGCTGATGGCCGGGTCCACGCTGGCCATCCTGCCGGTGTTCGTCGTGTTCCTGATCTTCCAGAAGCGCATCGTGTCCGCACTCGCGGGCGGGTTGCGCTGATCCCCCCGGCAGGCAAGCCACACAGCAATCGAAAGGACGAACTATGCAGTCGAAACATCGGGTCTCCCGCGGCCCCCGTGCGGTCGTCGGACTGGCCGGAGCCGGCACGCTCGTGCTCGCGCTCAGCGCGTGCGGAGGCGGTTCCGTCAACGGCAACGAGTCCGGCGGAGAAGGCGGCGCCACCGAGATCAGTGTCTGGTGGACGTACACGGACACGTCGGCCACCAAGGCGCAGGAGCTGGTGGATCGGTTCAACGAGTCGCAGGACGAGTACGTCGTCACCGGGCAGTTCGGCGCTCCGTCGGACCAGTTCACCTCGAAGCTCATCAACGCGGTGAAGACCGACACGGCACCGAACCTGGTGCTCGGCGATGGCACACCGCAGAACCTCGGTCAGCTGATCGACACCGGGGCGGTCGTGCCGCTGGATGACCTCCTCGATGACCCCTCTTCCTCGCTGAGCCGAGAGAACATCACGGAGGGCATGCTCTCCACCGGGATCTTCGACGGCGAGCAGTACTCCATCCCGACGGACGCCGGCAACTACGCGATGGTCTACAACAAGGCGATGTTCGAAGAGGCCGGCATCACCGAGACGCCGGAGACCTGGGCGGAGCTCGCCGACGTCGCCGCCAAGCTCACCGACGGCACCAGCCGATACGGCATCTACCTGCCGATCAGCTCGGGCGAATGGCCGGTCTTCACCTGGCAGTCCACCCTCTGGAGCGCGGGCGGAGAGTTCCTGAACGAGGACAACACGGAGGTGCTGTTCAACAGCGACGAGGGCGTCGCGGCGCTCACTGCCTGGACAGACCTGATCGAGTCCGGCAGCGCATACCCGCAGACGCTGTTCTCCAACACCAACAACGGCGGAACGGCCGCCCTGACGGCGGGAAAGGTGGCCATCGCGTATGACGGCGCCTACAACCTCGCCACGATCGATGAGGCGCTGGGCGAGGAGAACGTCGGCGTGTTCGCGGTGCCCGGCATCGACGAGCCCGCGATGAACCTCGGCACGGACAACTCCTACATCCTCGAAGGCAGCGAGGAGGAGCAGGCGGGCGCCTGGGAGTTCCTGCAGTACTGGATGTCCCCGAGCGTGCAGGCGGAGTGGGACATCGCGAGCGGATACTTCCCGACCAACACGGCGACGTCGGAAGACGAGACGTGGCAGGCGTACCTGGAGGAAAACCCGCGCATCGACGTCTTCGTGTCGCAGCTCCCGTATGCGCAGGCGCGCCCGTCGATCACGACCTACGCGGAGATCAGCAACGCGTTGAGCGAGCAGCTCACGCGCGCCATGATGGGGTCTGCGTCCCCGAAGGAGGCTCTGGATGCTGCGGCTGAGAAGGCCCAGAGCATCCTGGACGCGGCTGAGTGATTCCTGACGAAGTGGCTCCCGAGTCGCGCCGTGGGGCGCACCTCGGGAGCCGCTTCTACGATTCGCAGTCTCGCAGCGCGTGTCCCGGGGTCAGTCCGCCGCGATCAGCCGCTGCGCGGTGCGAACGGATGGCCCGAGCCGCGTCAGGTGCGCCAGGAGCTGCTCCGAAGCGCGAGCGAGGGCGTCGTCGTCGACCGGTGCGAGGACGTCGAGGATGAAGAGCGCTGACGTCGTCTCCCGGGTGAGCTGCGTGCGGCGCCCCTGTCGCCAGTTCCACCGGCGGCAGGTGACACCGGCGTCGTCGGCCCACACCACCTCGCCGGCGTCGGGATGCTCCTCGGTCAGCTCACCGCCGGCGACGGTGTCGAACCGCTCGTCACCCGACGCACGCAGCAGCTGCGGTGCGCCGACGTAGCGGTCCGCATCCTCGCCGCCGAGCGGGATCTGATGCAGCACCGAGATCGCGTTGTAGATGTCGGTCAGACGATTCACGCGCGGCAGGCCGGTCTCCGCCCGGCGTGTGAGCGCCTCGAGACTGTTCCGCGTGCGCTGCGGCTTCGCCCCGAACGCGCGGTACGCGTCGCGCCACGCGGCGACATGGGGCAGCTCCTCCACGGGGCCCCGCTTCAGGGCCTCCCGCGCGAGCGCCTCGGCCTCGGTCAGCAGCTGCTCGCTCTCCGTGTCGCTCGGGCCGGGTTCGATGCCCTCGGCCACGATCAGCAGCGCCCGGTAGTCCGCGCGCAGTGCGAAGACATCGGCGTCCACGTGCGCCTGCCGCAGCAGGTGGTCGTTCCCGATGACTGTTCGCCTCTCGTCCATATGGAGCACAGTATCGATGCCGCGGAGTTGCATTCTGCATAGACGCCCGTCAATGTAGACGCGTGCCTCTACACGGCGAAAGGGCGGTGCGTCCCCGCCTCTCCGCGCTCGACCGCGGCCTTCCGACCTGGATCGGCCTCGCGATGGCCGCTGGACTCCTGATCGGACACTTCCTGCCCCGCGTCGGCGGGGCGCTCGAGCACCTGGAGGTCGGCGGGCTCTCGCTGCCCATCGCGCTGGGCCTGCTGGTGATGATGTACCCCGTGCTGGCGAAGGTCCGCTATGACCGGGTGGCCGCGATCACCGGGGATCGGAAGCTGCTCGTCTCCTCGCTCCTGCTCAACTGGGTCGTCGGGCCCGCTCTCATGTTCGCGCTGGCGTGGATCTTCCTCGCCGACGTCCCCGAGTACCGCAGCGGACTGATCATCGTCGGACTTGCGCGCTGCATCGCCATGGTCGTCATCTGGAACGACCTCGCGTGCGGTGACCGTGAGGCGGTGGCCGTCCTCGTCGCGATCAACTCGGTATTCCAGGTGGCCGCCTTCTCGCTCCTCGGCTGGTTCTATCTCGAGGTGCTCCCCGGATGGCTGGGGCTGGGCGGAGAGGGCCTCGACGTCTCCGTGGGCGAGATCGCCCTCAACGTCCTCGTCTTCCTCGGCGTGCCCCTCGCAGCGGGCTTCGCGTCGCGGTGGCTGGGGGAGCGCCGCCGCGGACGGCAGTGGTACGAGGAGCGCTTCCTTCCGAAGATCGGACCGTGGGCGCTGTACGGCCTCCTCTTCACGATCGTGCTGCTGTTCGCACTGCAGGGGGAGCGGGTGATCGACCGCCCGTGGGACGTGGTGCGGATCGCGCTGCCGCTGCTGGCCTACTTCGCCATCATGTGGCTGGGCGGCCTGCTCACCGGTCGCGCCCTCGGGCTCGGCTACGCCCGCTCGTCGACGCTCGCCTTCACCGCGGCCGGCAACAACTTCGAGCTCGCGATCGCCGTCGCCATCGGCACCTTCGGCGCCACCTCGGGTCAGGCGCTCGCGGGCGTCGTGGGGCCGCTCATCGAGGTCCCCGTCCTCGTCGGGCTCGTGTACGTCTCCCTGTGGGCGGCGCGCGCGTGGTTCGGTGTCGACCCTCGCCGGCCCGTCGAACCGGAGATCGAGAGGACGCGCACATGAGCACCGCGGCCATCCCGATGAACACCTGTTCGCCGGTGCCCACCCACGCCATCGGCGAGCACGCCGCGGCGGCGCTTGCGCCGACGCTGAAGGCCCTGGCCGACCCGCTCCGGCTGCGGATGCTCTCCGCCATCGCGTCCGACCCGCGCGGCGAGTCCTGCGTATGCGACCTCGCGGCGCTCGCCGATGTCTCCCAGCCGACCGTCTCGCATCACCTGAAGGTGCTGCGCGACGTGGGCATGGTGACCGCTGAGCGCCGCGGCACCTGGGTCTGGTATCGCGTCGCGACGCGATTGCGCCCCGCCGTGACGGCGCTGCTGGAGTCGTTCGCCCCCGTCGCGGTCGCACCCGCTCCGGTCGAGTACCGCGGGCTCGAGGACGTCGACGACGCGCTCGCGCGGCTCGCGGGAGAGCTGGCGAAGGCCCATCCGTCGCTCAGCGCCGACCTCGTCACCGTGATCGTCCGCGAGTCGTACACGTCGCTCGCCCGCTCGGCGCACGTGACGAGCGACCTGCTGGCGCTCACGGAGCGCTTCGCCCGCCAGCGCCTGAGCGACATCGCCCGCGACCGCGGCGCCGGCGTTCCGCAGGTGCTGTTCGTCTGCGTGGCGAACGCCGGCCGCTCGCAGCTCGCCGCCGCGATGCTCGATCGCGAGGCGGACGGGCGGGTCATCGCGCGCTCCGCCGGATCGAACCCGGCGGCCGACATCCACGCGACGGTGCGGCCGCTCCTCGCGGAGATCGCGGGCGCGGATACCGATCGCTTCCCCAAGCCCCTCACCGACGACGCGGTGCGCGCGGCCGACGTCGTCGTGACGATGGGGTGCGGCGACGTCTGCCCGGTCATTCCCGGCGTCCGGTACGAGGACTGGGCCGTCGGCGACCCGGCGCTCGCCTCGGAAGCCGGCGCCATCGCCATCCGAGACGATATCGCCCGCCGCGTCTCCCACCTGCTCGACACCCTTCTTCCCGCCTCTGACCCTGGAGCGACCGCATGACCAAGCCCTCCGTCCTCTTCGTGTGCGTCCACAACGCCGGCCGCTCGCAGATGGCCGCCGGATTCCTCCGCCACCTCGCCGGCGACCGCATCGAGGTGCGCTCGGCCGGGTCGATGCCCGCCGACCAGATCAATCCCGTCGCGGTCGAGGCGATGGCGGAGCTCGGCATCGACATCACGGCGGAGACGCCGAAGGTCCTCACGACCGAGGCGGTGCAGGCGTCCGACGTCGTCATCACCATGGGGTGCGGCGACGCCTGCCCGTTCTACCCCGGCAAGCGCTATGAGGACTGGAAGCTCGACGACCCGGCGGGTCAAGGTCTCGAGGCTGTGCGCCCGATCCGCGACGACATCCGCTCACGGATCGCGCAGCTGGTCGACGAGCTCGTCTGATCCCGTCACCGGAGCGGGATCATGGTCCCGCCACCGGAGCGGGATCATGGTCCCGCCCGCGCGACGACGCAAGCCCTCGACCGAGCAACTACCCGATCGCTACCGTCGACGCATGGCGAAGACGAGCACGAGCATCCTCATCCTCGGCGCGGGCGGCGACCTCACGAAGCGCCTGCTGCTTCCGGGCCTCGCGAGCCTCCTGAACCGACGCGACTACGACGTGCAGGTCATCGGCGCGGGGCTCGACGACCGATCCGGCGAGGAATGGCAGGAGATCGTCGCGTCGAGCTTCGCGACGGTCGATGGCGACCCGGCCAAGCTGGGGGAGACGTCGTACATCCCGGCCGACGTCACGAAGCCCGACGAGATGCGGCGCCTGCTCGAGGCGTGCGCGCACACGCCGGTCATCTACTTCGCGCTGCCGCCCCAGGTCACCGCGCGCGTCTGCGAGGCGCTGCGAGAGGTCGACCTGCCCGAGGGCACTCGCCTCGCGCTGGAGAAGCCGTTCGGCGTCGACCTCGAGACCGCGCGTCGCCTCAACCGCCAGCTCACCCTGCTCGTGCCCGAGGAGCAGATCTTCCGCATCGACCACTTCCTCGGGATGTCGATGGTGCTGAACCTCCTCGGCCTGCGCTTTGCGAACCGCGTGATGGATGCCGCGTGGCGCGCGGGCGACGTGGAGCGCGTGGAGATCGTCTACGACGAGACGCTGGGCCTCGAGGGGCGCGGCGGCTACTACGACAACGCCGGCGCGCTCGTCGACATGCTGCAGAGCCACCTCCTCGAGGTGCTGGCGCTCGTCGCGATGGAGCCGATGCCGAAGCTCGACCACGTCGAGCTGCGTTCGGCGATCGCGCAGGTGCTGCGCAATACTCGCGTGTGGGATGGCGACCCCGTCGCGTCCTCGCAGCGGGGCCGGTACACGGCCGGAACCGTGGGGGAGCGGCCGCTCCCCTCCTACGTGGACGAGAAGGGCGTCGATCCGTCCCGTGAGACGGAGACGCTCGCGCAGCTCACCTGCGAGGTGCAGACGCCGCGCTGGCGCGGGGTGCCGTTCACGCTGCGATCGGGCAAGGCGCTGGCGAAGAAGATCACGACGGTCACGCTCCACCTCCGACCGGCACCGCACATCCCCGGCTTCTCGGGTGAGCCCCGCAGCGACAGCATCACCATGAACCTCAAGTCCGGCGAGGTGACGCTTGCGCTCACCATGAACGGCAGCGGCGACCCGTTCACCATCGAGCAGACCTCGCTGACGACGGACAAGGACCTCGGCGACCTCCTGCCGTACGGGCAGGTGCTCGAGGGGATCCTCGACGGCGATCCGCTGCTGTCGGTGCGCGGTGACGTCGCGGAGGAGTGCTGGCGCATCGTCGAGCCGGTCCTCGCCGCCTGGCGCGCGGGAGAGGTATCGCTCGAGGACTACGCGGCCGGCAGCACCGGGCCCGAGGGCTGGGGCGCCGCCGACCGCTGAGCGGTCACTCCTCGGGGTCTCGCTCCGGCAGGTCGGTCCCGGCATCCTGGCGCGCCTCCTCGGGCGTCGCCTCCGTGCCGTCCGCCATCTGCGCCGGGGGCGCACCGTCGGCCGCCTTCGCCTCGTCCTCGCCGCGCACGCCGGGCGCCTCCTCCTCGCGCCCGTGCCGCGCGGCCGCGATGGCGTCGGCGGCGCGGACGAGCGCGAGGTGCGAGAGCGCCTGCGGCGTGTTGCCCATCTGACGGCTGCGCGCGGGGTCGTACTCCTCGGCGAGGAGGCCGACGTCGTTCGCGGCGGCGAGCCCACGTTCCATGAGCTCCTCCGCGTCGTGGAGGCGCCCCGATGCGGCGTACTGCTCGACGAGCCAGAACGAGCAGGCGAGGAACGGGTGCTCCTCGCCGCTCAGCCCGTCGACGCCGGAGGACGTGCGGTATCGCAGCAGGAGGCCATCCTGCATGAGGTCCTTTTCCATCGCCGCTACCGTGCCCGTCATCCGCTCGTCGTCGGGCGCGATGAAGCCGATCTGCGGCAGCTGCAGCAGCGCGGCGTCGACCTCGTCGGTGTCGTAGTGCTGCCGGAACGCTCCGCGTCGCTCATCGAAGCCCCGGGTGAGGATCTCCTCACGCAGGCGGTCGGCGAGATCCTGCCAGAGGTCGGCGTCGCCGTCGAGTCCGAACTCGCGCACCCCGCGGGCGCCGCGGTCGAAGGCGGCCCACACCATCGCCCGCGAATGGGTGAAGTGCCTCTGCTCGCCGCGGATCTCCCAGATGCCGTGATCGGGGCGCTGCCAGTTCTCCGCGAGGAAGTCGAGCAGGGCGTGCTGCAGCGGCCAGGAGGCCGCCGTCTCCGCGAGGCCCGCGAGCCGCGCCCCGTGCAGGGCCACCATCACCTCGCCGAACACGTCCCACTGGGTCTGCTCGTACGCGCCGTTGCCCACGCGGACGGGGCGCGCGCCGCCATAGCCCGCGAGCTCCGGCAGCTCGAACTCGGCCAGGCGGCGCTCCCCGCCGATGCCGTACATGATCTGCACGTCGGCCGGATCGCCCGCGATCGCGCGCAGCAGCCATCCGCGCCACTCCTCGGCTTCCTCCCGGTATCCGTGCGTGAGGAGCACGGCGATGGTGAGCGCGGCGTCGCGCAGCCAGACGTAGCGGTAGTCCCAGTTGCGCTCGCCCCCGTCGGTCTCCGGCAGGCTCGTCGTGGCGGCGGCCGAGATGCCCCCGGTGTCCTCGTCGGTGAGCGCACGCAGCACGAGCAGAGACCGGCGCACGGCCTGGTCGTAGGGCGAGGGCGGGTCGCTGCGATCGGCCCAGTCGCGCCACCACGTCACGGTCTGCTCGAGTGCGGCGTCGACGTCGAGAGGCTGCGGGGGCCGGCGATGCGACGGGTACCAGGTGAGCACGAGGTCGACCGTCTCGCCCTCGGCCACGTCGTACGCCCCGACGTGCTCGAGGCCCTGCGCACGCACGCGCGGCCCGCGGCGGATGACCGTTCCCGGGCCCGCGGTGGCGAGGATGGCCGGGCGGTCGCCGTATTCGATCTGCCGTACCCACGGCACCGCCGAACCATAGTCGAAGCGCACGGCATAGCGCTCGGCGAAGCGGACCGTGCCGCTGATGCCGCGGACGCGGCGCACGAGGTTCGGGCGGTTGTCGCCGAGCGGCATGAAATCCAGCACCTCGGCCTCGCCCGTGTCCGTGCGCCACAGCGTGCGCAGCACGAAGGTGTCGCGCAGATACTCGCGCTCCGCGATGGCGCCGCCCTCCGCCGGCGCGAGGGACCAGCGCCCCGCCTTCTCGCTGTCGAGGAGCGCGGCGAACAGCGACTCCGAGTCGAAGCGCGGCAGGCAGAGCCAGTCGATGCTGCCGTCGCGCGAGATCAGCGCGGCCGAGTGCATGTCGCCGACGAGGGCATAGTCCTCGATCGGGGTCGTGTGATGCGCGATGGATCCGTCTGAAGAGGCCATGCGTCCACGCTAGGGCCGGCCACGGCCATCCGGCGCGGCCTTGCCAGGCGCGCGCACGACCTCTATGGCCGCGTCAGCGGCGCGAGTCCTGCAGCGTGCCGGTGATCTTCTCACCCGGGATGTACACGACGCAGGAGATGAGGCGGTCCTCGAGGTCGGGGTCGTTCCAGGTCTCCTCGACCGGGGTGAGGAACTGCACGTACACCGACGACTCGGGCTCGCCGTCGTAGGGGATGCCGATGAAGTCCTCGAACTTCGCGACGCACCCCTCCTCTGCGGCGTTCCCCACCGCGACCGCGCCCGGCCACTCGCCATCGGCCATCCGCACCTCGTCGTAGACCTCGCCGTCGTGCGGCTCGTCGCAGGGAACGACCTCGATCTCGGTGATCTCGCCATCGCCGGGATTGGCGATGCAGTCGCCGATCTCGACGGAAAACGCGTCGACGGTGCCGCCCTCGACCGCCTCCCGGGTCTCGTCGTCGGATGCCGCACCGCCGTTGAGGGCGTTCGCCAGGCTCGAGCAGCCCGCCAGCGAGCAGGCGAGGGCGACAGCGGCGCAGGCGACGAGGAGGCGCCGGCCCTGGTTCGTGCGAGTCATGGGTACATCTCCTGAGTGCGGGAACCGGCGCGAGATTCGGCGGCTCGCACCCGTGCGGAACGCTACGCGCCGCCTCGATTGTCGCGCAAAGTCGCGCATGGCGAAACGAGAGGGTATGGGCGGGCGCGCGTCACGCGTCGAGGTCGTCGACGCCCGGCATCCAGCTCACGCCGGGTCGGCCCCACCCGCGCTTCTTCGAGATCTTCTGCGCGGTCTTCCAGTCGCGGTCGGAGAGCCGGTCGACGTAGACGACGCCGTCGAGGTGGTCGAACTCGTGCTGCATGATCCGCGCGCGCCAGCCGTCGACCTCGATGCGCACCGGCGCGCCCTCGAGATCCACGCCGGTCACCACGACGCGATCGGAGCGACGCAGCGGGAACCGCTCGCCGGGGAACGAGAGGCACCCCTCCGACTCGAGGTCCTCATCCGGGTCGCCCGGCTCGATCGGGACCATCCAGAGCTCGGGGTTGAGGATCTCGCCGCGCCACGGGTTTCCGTCATCGTCCTCGTACGTGTACGTGTAGATGCGCAGCGGCACGCCCACCTGCGGGGCGGCGAGACCGACCCCGGGAGCGGCGTCCATCGTCTCGTACATGTCGCGCACGAGCGCGCGGATGTCGTCGGTGATGTCCTCCACGGGCGACGCGGGGGAGTGCAGGACGGGATCGCCCCAGATGCGGATCGGGAGAACGGCCATCCCTTCAGGGTAGTCGGCGCGTCCTGGCGGTAGTCTCGGGGCGTGACCTGGGGAGCAGCGGAGACCATGGCCGCAACGGGCGTCGGAGAGCAGCTCGTGGGCGCTCTGGAGAACCCCGGGCTGCTGCTCGGGATCCCGCTCGCGATCGCCGGCGCCGTGTTCATGTCGATCGGCGCGCAGTACCAGAGCCGCGGCGTGAAGAAGGTCGAGGCCCTCGCCGGATCGGAAGGGCGCGCGGGGCTCGCCGTCTCGCATCTCCTGCGATTGCTGACGCGGCCGTCGTGGATCGCCGGGACGCTCCTGCTCGGGATGGCGATCGTCTGCCAATTGAGCGCGCTCGCGGTGGCGCCCCTCATCGTCGTGCAGCCGCTCGGTGCGATCTCGCTCGTGATCACCACGTTGCTGAACGCGCAGATCACCGGGCACACGCCCACTCGCAACTCCCTCACGGCGATCGGGCTCTGTCTCGGCGGCATCCTCATCTTCGTGCTCGTGGCGGCGCTGTTCGCGACCGAGCGCGGCATCAGCGACTTCGAGCTCCTCGTCGTCCTGGCCATCCTGCTCGTCGTGATCATCCTGCTCGGGGGAGCATGGCTCATCCTGCGACGGCACATCGGCGCGCTCTTCTACATCACGGCCGCCGGGGTGCTCTACGGGTTCGTCGCGACGCTGGCCAAGATCGTCATCAAGCGGATCCAGGCCGGCGACCTCGACTGGACTGTCGCGCTGTGCGTCGTGGCTCTCATCGCGGCGGCGGCCACGGGCGGGTACTTCGTGCAGACCGCCTACGCCTCCGGCCCGCCCGACCTCGTCATCGCAGGGCTCACCGTGATCGATCCCATCGTCGCCGTGCTGATCGGCGCGATCGTGCTCGGTGAGGCCGCGAATGCCCCACTGTGGGCGATCATCGTGTTCGTCGTGATGGGCGCGGTCGCCTCCCTCGGGGTGATCCTGCTCGCCCGTCACCATCCGCAGGTGCTGAGCGAGAGCCAGGAGCTGAACATCCGGCGCGGGTCCGGAGGAAGCCCCGCGGCCGCCGTGCCGACCTCCGGGCTGGACGACCTCCGCGCCGCGCGCGACCCGGACGACCTGCTCTCGCGCCGGATCGTGCGCGATGACGACGAGACGGGGACATCACCGGAGCCGCGATAGGCTCGAACCCTTACGGGGCGGTGGCCAAGCTGGTTAAGGCAGTGGGCTCATAACCCAACGATCGTCGGTTCAAGTCCGACCCGCCCTACCGTTCTCTGATGGTCCCGACTGATCCCGCCCCTCCGCGCACGGGCGGTCGTATCGTGGGTGCATGAGCGGCTCCCTGCAGGCCACGGTGACTCTCCAGAACCATTTCGCTCGCGAGATGCCCCAGATGGCGCTTCCGTGGCGGGCCGAGGACTTCCCCGACCGGCGGATGGTCGTGCTGAACGAGCCGCTCGCGACCGAGCTGGGCCTTGACCCCGCATTCCTTCGCGACGAGGACGGGCTGCGGTTCCTGACCGGCGCCCTCGATCTCGAGGGGGCGACTCCCGTCGCGCAGGCGTACGCCGGACACCAGTTCGGCGGCTACTCGCCGCGGCTGGGGGATGGCCGCGCCCTCCTTCTCGGGGAGATCGCCGACGCGGGTGGGCGACTCCGGGACATCCATCTGAAGGGGTCGGGTCCGACGCCCTTCTCCCGCAGCGGCGACGGCATGGCGGCTCAAGGTCCGATGCTGCGCGAGTACATCGTCAGCGAGGCGATGCACGCGCTGGGCATCCCGACCACGCGCTCGCTGGCCGTGGTTGCGACGGGGCAGAAGGTGTACCGCGAGACCGTGCTGCCGGGCGCCGTGCTCGCTCGCGTGGCGAGCAGCCATCTGCGCGTCGGCAGCTTCCAGTACGCCGCGGCGCGCGGAGACCTCGAACTCCTTCGTCGGCTCGTCGACCATGCGCTCGACCGGCACCATCCGGAGCTGCTGCAGGCGGAGAACCGCCCGCTCGCGCTCCTCCACGCCGTGCTCTCTGCCCAGGCGTCACTCGTCGCCCAGTGGATGCACGTCGGCTTCGTCCACGGAGTCATGAACACCGACAACATGACGATCTCCGGGGAGACCATCGACTACGGGCCATGCGCGTTCGTCGACGCATACGACCCCGCAGCGGTCTACAGCTCGATCGACCTCGCCGGCCGCTACGCCTATCGCAACCAGCCGGCGATGGCTGGGTGGAACCTCGCGAGGTTCGCCGAGGCGCTGCTTCCGGCGATCCATGACGATCGCGAGCAGGCGATCGCACTCGCCCAGGACGCGCTCAACACGTTCGTGCCGCAATACAGCGCGGCTTGGACCTCGGGCTTCCTCGCGAAGCTCGGGCTCCGTGATGACCTCGAGGAAGCCGTCGCCGTTCCGCTGCTGGAGGACCTGCTGACGCTCATGCAGGGGAGCCGCGTCGACTTCACCTCGTTCTTCCGCCGGCTCGGCCAGGCGGCGCGAGGACGCCCCGAGCCCGCCCGGGAGATCTTCATCGATCTGGCCGGGTTCGATGCGTGGGCGGAGCGCTGGCAGGCGCTCGCGCCCGACGCCGACGCGATGGACGCGGTGAACCCGATCTACATCCCGCGCAACCATCTGGTGGAGGAGGCCCTCGCGGCCGCCGATGAGGGCGACCTGGAGCCGTTGACAAGACTGGTCGACGCCGTGACGCGCCCCTACACCGAGCGCACGGGGCTGGAGCGCTACGCCGAGCCGGCCCCGGAGAGCTTCGGGAAGTACCGAACCTTCTGCGGAACGTGACCCGCGCCCGCGTCGCGACGGCCATCCCCACGGTTAGTTGCTCAATCTCAACTAAAGGCGTATAGTTGAGGTCTATCAACTTTCACCTGGGAGCGTCTCGATTTGAGCAACTCGTCACAACCGCCTGCGGAAGCCCAGCGCTCCGCCCGCGAAGTCTTCACCGCACTCTCCGGTCTCATCGTCGGCATGTTCGTCGCCGTCCTCTCCGGCACCGTCGTCTCGACATCGATGCCGGTCATCATCGCCGACCTCGGCGGCACCCAGTCGCAGTACACCTGGGTCATCACCGCCAGCCTCCTGGCGACGGCCGTGTCGACCCCGATCTGGGGCAAGCTCGCCGACCTCGTCGATCGCAAGATCCTCATCCAGATCTCGCTCGTGCTGTTCAGCGCCGGCACCGTCATCGCCGGCTTCTCGACCGACACGAACATGCTGATCGCCGTCCGCGTGCTGCAGGGCATCGGCGTCGGCGGCCTGATGTCGCTCGTGATGATCGCGGTCGCCCTCATCATCTCGCCCCGTGAGCGCGGCAAGTACATGGGTGTCGTCGGCGGCATCATGGCGCTGGGCACCATCGGCGGCCCGCTGCTGGGCGGTCTCCTCACCGACGTGTGGGGATGGCGCTCCAACTTCTTCGTGGGCGTCCCGTTCGCACTCGTCGCGCTCGTTCTGCTGCAGTTCACCCTGCACCTTCCGAAGCCGCAGCGCGGGAAGGTGTCGATCGACTACTTCGGCATCGTGCTCCTGGCCGTGGGCGTGTCGACGCTTCTCATCTGGGTCTCGATGGGCGGCAGCGAGTTCGACTGGGACTCCGCCACCAGCATCACCCTCGCCGTGGTCGCCGGTGTCGCCATCGCGGGCTTCGTCGCGGTCGAGTTCTTCGTCAAGGAGCCGATCGTTCCGATGTCGCTGTTCCGGAACCGCACCTTCACGCTGTCCGTGATCGCGTCGATCGCCGTCGGCGTCTCGATGTTCGCCACGTCGGTCTTCCTGGCTCAGTACTTCCAGCTCGCTCGTGGCGCCACCCCCACGGAATCGGGCCTCATGACCATCCCGATGATCGTGGGCCAGATGGGCGCGTCGATCATCATCGGCCAGCTCGTGAGCCGGTTCGGCAAGTGGAAGGGCTGGATGCTCACCGGTTCGGTGCTCGCCACCGTCGGTGTGAGCCTGATGTCGACCCTGCGCTACGACACGCCGTTCGTCATCGTCGCCGTGTACATGTTCGTGCTCGGCGCCGGCCTCGGCATGGTCATGCAGAACCTCACGCTCATCGTGCAGAACGACACCGACCCGCGGCAGCTGGGCGCCGCGTCGTCCAACGTGAACTTCTTCCGCACCATCGCGGGAACCATCGGCGTCACGATCATGGGCTCGATGCTGTCGACGAGCGTCGGCAACTACATCTCCGACGGACTCGGCGACTTCACGCCGACGACCGAGGCCGAGGGTGCCGCCCTGCAGAGCCTCGCCTCGGGCGACGTGCCGAAGGTGGCTGAGCTGCCCGAGACGATCCGCGCGATCGTCGAGGGCGCCTACGGCCACGGCATCGCCGACGCGTTCATCATCGCCATCCCACTCGCCGTGATCTCGATCATCGCGATCGCGTTCATCAAGAACAAGCCGCTGTCGACGAAGAGCGCCGGCGATCAGCTGCGCGACCAGGCCGAGGAGTCCGCGATCGAGGTCTCCGAGGCCGAGATCGGTGCGAGCACCGGCACGCTGCGCATCGTGAACGGCGATGAGCAGGCGCCCTCCACCGGGTCCACCACGGTTCTCGAGCGCGAGGATCGGAAGCGCGGGCGCTGAGATGATCGTCACCGAGCCGGGCACGCAGATGGCAGGCGCCCTCGCAGATCTGCAGGGTGACCTCAATCTGATCTTCGTGCGAGCGCGTTCACTCTGGAAGGAGTCGGCCGCTCGGCTCCATCCGGAACTGCAGGTGGCCGGGTACAAGCTGCTCAGCTTCATCGACCGAGCCGGGTCGGCGAATGCGCACCAGCTCGCGGAGCGGTTCGAGATGGACAAGTCGGTCGTCAGTCGCCAGGTGCGGATGCTCGAGGACTTCGGACTGCTCGAGTCGCGCGCGGATGAACGCGACGGGCGGCTCCGGGTGCTCACGGCGACACCGCGAGCCTCCGCGCAGCTGAGTCGGCTGCGCGCTGAGTACGCCGCCCGCCTGCACGACGGGATGGGCGAGGTCACCGAGGAGGAGATCCTCGCCGCCTCGAAGGTCTTCCGACTGCTCGCCGAGGTCTGACTCGATTCGAACCCCGCTGCCGGATACGGCAGCGGGGTTCTGTCGTACCCGCGCGCAGCGCTGGGTGCTCTTTCCGCCGCTGGCCCGGAGGCGCTGGCGCGTCTCGCGTGCCGGATCTCGGACCGGCGGGGCTGGCATGCCCGGCTGAGGCCGACTCGCGCACACCAGCCCCGGCCATCCGAGATTCCACACCGCGCCCCGAGCCCGTGGTCAGTGCTTGTGAACGCCGTGCAGGCCCTCCGTGCCATGAGGTCCGCAGTCCCGGAGGGCGATCGGATCGAAGCCGGTCTCGACCGGGGTCGGCTCCGGCGTGTCGCCGGGGATCACACGCTTGTCATTTCGCGAGAGCGCGGGTGATAATGCAGGGAGAACCGAACAGAAATCGCCGGATCCGCCCGGTCAGGTCGTAGGGGAAGACGCACCTGACGAACGGAGAAGATCATGGCGACACCCATCGCGCGCGGAGTGGTCTACATCCACTCGGCGCCACGAGCACTGTGTCCGCACCTGGAGTGGGCGGTCGGCCGATCCCTCGGCCGGGCCGTGAACTTCGAGTGGCAGGACCAGCCGGTGCTGCCCGGGGCTCGTCGCACCGAGTACTACTGGGAGGGCTACGCCGGCAGCGGCGCGGCACTCGCGACGGCCATCCGCGGATGGGAGCACCTGCGGTTCGAGGTGACGGAGGACCCGACGCCCCGCAGCGACGGCGGACGCTGGATGCACACGCCCGACCTCGGCATCCACTACGCGCAGATCGACAGCGCGGGCAACGTCGTCGTGCCCGAAGATCGCATCCGGTACGCGATGGAGATCGCCGGCGCCGACCCGTTCGAGCTGCGCCGCGAGCTCGACGTCGCTCTCGGCAGCGCGTGGGATGAGGAGCTCGAGGCATTCCGCACCGCGAGCGACGACGCCCCGGTGGTCTGGCTCCACCAGGTGGGCTGAACAGGCTCGCGCTCGGAGCACCCAGAACGGCAGACGCCCCAGGAGAGAACTCCTGGGGCGTCTTGCCGTGCGGGGATGGCCGGGGTCAGCCCTCGTAGGACGCGATCGCGACGACCGCGTTGTGGCCGCCGAAGCCGAACGAGTTGCTGATGGCGAGCTGCGGGCCGTCGCCGAGGGGCTGCGGCTCGCCGGAGAGGCGGAACGGCACCTCCGGGTCCTGCTCGGTCATGTTGATCGTCGGCGGGGCGACGCGGTCGCGCAGCGCGAGAACCGTGTACACGGCCTCGAGCGCACCGGTTCCGCCGAGGAGGTGACCCGTCGACGCCTTGGTGGCGGAGACGGGGATCTCGTCGATGCGGTCGCCGAACACGCGCTTGAGCGCGACGTACTCGTTCGGGTCGCCGACCGGCGTGGAGGTGGCGTGCGCGTTGATGTGCGTCACGTCGTCGGGGCTCGCGCCGGCGACAGCGAGCGCCTGCTCGACCGCGCGAGCCGCACCCCAGCCCTCGGGGTCGTTGCCCGTGATGTGGTACGAGTCGGCGGTCACGCCGCCGCCCATGAGGTAGCCGTAGATCTTCGCGCCGCGGGCCTTCGCATGCTCCTCGGTCTCGAGGATGAGGACGGCAGCGCCCTCGCCCATGACGAAGCCGTCGCGGTCGACGCTGCCCGGACGCGAAGCATGCGCCGGGTCGTCGTTGCGACGCGAGAGCGCCTGCGCGGACGCGAACGAGGCCACGGTGATGGGGTGGATGGCCGACTCCGCTCCGCCGGCGATGACCACGTCAGCGAGACCCTGCTGGAGGTGCTCGTAGGCGTTGTACACCGATTCGGTGCTCGAGGCGCAGGCACTCACCACGGTGCGGGCGTAGGCGCGCGCGTTGAACTGGAGGGAGAGGTTGCCGGCCGCCGCGTTGGGCATGAGCATCGGGACCGTGAGCGGCATGACGCGGCGCGGTCCCTTCTCGCGCAGCGTGTCCCACGCGTCGAGCAGGGTCCACACGCCGCCGATGCCGGTGGCGAAGTCGACGCCGAGGCGCTCCGGAGCGACATCCGGCTCACCCGCGTCGGCCCACGCCTCGCGAGCCGCGATCAGCGCGAACTGCGTCGACGGGTCGAGGCGCTTGGCCTCGTGCCGGGGGAGGACCTCCTCCGGCCGCACGATGGCCTCGGCAGCGAACGTCACCGGGAGCTGGTACTTCTCCACCCAGTCGTGCTCGAGCGGGCGGGCGCCGGAGACGCCGGCGAGCAGATTGCGCCAGTTGTCCTCGACGTTGCCGCCGATGGCGGAGGTCGCGCCGAGTCCGGTGATGACGATGCGCTTGGTCATGACGTGGTTCCCCTGTGTTCGGTGAAAGGCTTCAGCGGGCGTCACGCCGAGACGGCGTGACCGCCCGGCGCGACGCCCGAGAGCATCACTGGTTGGCGGTGATGAAGTCGACGGCGTCCTTCACCGTCTTGAGGTTCTTGACTTCCTCGTCCGGGATCGTGACGCCGAACTTCTCCTCGGCGTTGACGACGATCGTCATCATCGAGATCGAGTCGATGTCGAGGTCGTCGGTGAAGGACTTCTCGAGGGCGACCTCGGAAGCATCGATGCCGGTCTCGTCCGTGATGAGCTCGGCCAGGCCCGCGAGGACCTCGTCGTTCGTGTATGCCATGGTTATCTCTCTTTCGCGGTTTGGTTGATCACAACAGGTCGGGAACCGCCCAACAGTCTAGAGGCGCGGCGACCCGGAACCGTGGAGGCGTCAGGGAAGGACGACGACCTGGGCCGCGAACACGAGACCGGCGCCGAAGCCGATCTGCAGGGCCAGACCGCCGGAGAGCTCCGGGTTCTCCTCCAGCAGACGATGCGCGGCGAGCGGGATGGATGCCGCCGAGGTGTTGCCGGTGTCGGCGATGTCGCGCCCGATGGCGACGGTGTCTGGCAGGCCCAGCTGCTTCGCGAACTCGTCGATGATGCGCATGTTGGCCTGGTGGGGGATGAACGCGGCGAGATCGGCCGGCTCGATGCCCGCCGCCTCGAGCGTCTGCTTCGCGACCTTCGCCATCTCCCAGACGGCCCAGCGGAACACCGTCTGGCCCTCCTGCCGCAGCGTGGGCCACTCGGCCTCGCCATCGCGGAACTGCGTGAGGGTGGCGTTCATGCGGACCGCCTCGGACTTCGAACCATCCGAGCCCCAGAGGGTCTGCGACACGCCCGCCGTCTCGCTCGGCCCGAGGAGGGCCGCTCCGGCGCCGTCGCCCAGCAGGAACGAGATGGAGCGGTCGGTCGGGTCGACGATGTCGCTGAGCTTCTCGGTGCCGATGACGAGCGCATAGCGCGCTCCGCCCGAGCGGATGAGCGCGTCGGCTTGCGCGACCGCATAGCAGAAGCCCGCGCACGCCGCGTTGACGTCGTAGGCGGCGGCGGGGTTCGCGCCGACGCGGTCGGCGACGATGGCGGAGACCGATGGAGTCTGCCGAGGGTTGCTGATGGTCGCGACGATGACGAGGTCGATGTCGGATGGCGCGACCCCGGCCCGCTGGATGGCCTCGGCCGCGGCGTCGGCGGCGAGGTCGACGGCCGTCGTCTCCTTGTCCGCGCGGACGCGCGTGACGATGCCCGTGCGCTGGCGGATCCACTCGTCGCTGGAGTCGATCGGGCCGATGAGGTCGTCGTTGGGGACGGCGTTCTCGCCGCGCGCAGCGCCGTAGGCGTAGATGCGCGAGTGCGCGCTTCCGGTCGCTTCCTTCAGCATGGGGGTCATCGTGGTCTTCTCCTCACTCACGCGAGCAGCGCTGCTGCCGCGTCGAGATCATCCGGGGTCTTCACCGCAACGGTCGGCACGCCCTTGAGCCCGCGCTTGGCGAGGCCGGTGAGAGCGCCCGCCGGAGCGAGCTCGACGAGTCCGGCGATCCCGGCGTCGACGAACGAGTTCATGCAGAGGTCCCACCGCACGGGGTGGCTCACCTGGTGGACGATGAGCTCCAGCGCGCGCGCACCGGTGGGCACCGTCGTGCCGTCGCTGTTGGTCCAGAGCGGCAGGGTCGGATCGCCGACCTCGGCGATCGCGTCGACCGCGGTCTGCAGCGCGCCGGTGGCGGGGGCCATGTAGGAGGTGTGGAAAGCGCCGGCGACCTGAAGCGGGATGACCCGCGCGCCCCGCGGGCCGTTCTCGGCGAGAGCGGCGAGCCCCTCCCTCGAGCCGGCGGCCACGATCTGACCGCCGCCGTTGAAGTTCGCCGGCTCCAGACCGGCGTCGGCGATCGCCTGCAGCACCTGGCCCTCGACGCCGCCGACGACGGCGCTCATGGCGGTGTCCGCCTGCGCGGCCGCCTCGGCCATCGCGCGGCCGCGCTCGCCCACGAGGCGCATGCCGTCTTCGAAGCCGAGCACGCCGGCCGCGACGAGCGCGCCGATCTCGCCCACGGAGTGGCCGGCGACAGCGCCCGGCTCCCCGGCACGGGCGCGCAGGGCCTCGTACGAGACGAGGCTGGCCGCGACGATCAGCGGCTGCGCGACGCGCGTGTCGCGGATGCGGTCGGCGTCCCACTCGGTTCCGGCGGCGATGAGGTCGACCTCGGCCGCGTCCGACGCAGCCTCGAGGCGCTCGCGCACCCCGTCGAGCTCGAGCCATGGGCTGAGGAATCCGGGCGTCTGGGACCCCTGTCCGGGGAAAGCGGCGACGATCACTCGTCAATCATGCCAACCCGCACGCCGATCCGCTGGCGGGATCGTCACAAGAATCCGTGGATCCGTTATGTGTGTCGGATAACTCCGGCTCAGCGACGGCCGTCCCGGGACCGTCGGACCGGACGACGCACGGCATCCTTCGGACCGATCGAGCCGAGGATCAGGGCCGTCTGCAGGATGAGCGCCTCCCGCGGGCCGGTGGCGTCCCATCCGATCACGTCGCTCACGCGCTTGAGCCGGTACCGCACGGTGTTCGGATGCACGAACAGCTCGCGCGCGGTCGCCTCGAGCGACCGGCCGTTGTCGAGGTAGCTCCAGAGCGTCGTCACGAGATCCGTGGAGTGCGCCTCGAGCGGTCGGAAGATCCGCTCGATGAGCGTCTGCTTCGCGAGCGGATCGCCGGCGAGGGCGCGCTCGGGGAGGAGGTCGTCGGCCTCCACCGGTCGCGGTGCATGGCGCCATGCGCGCGCCACGGCGAACCCGGCGAGAGCCGCCCGCGCGCTGCGGCTGGCGTCGACGAGCGCGGGCATCGCGGGACCCAGGACGAGGTGACCCGGGCCGAAGCAGGGCTCGAGCGCGTCGGCGATGTCGCCGAACGACAGCTCGCCCTCGGCGTCGGCGGGCTCGCGCCCCGGCGCATGCGCACGCCCGAGGACGAGCACGAGCCGCGACCCCTGCACGCCGATGAGCACGTCGACACCCAGGCGACGCGCGGTGCGCCGCACCTGGTCGACGTCGAAGATCGGGGGAGTGGTGCCCACGAGCACCGACACCTCGCCGTGCCCGTGCCACCCCAGGGCGGCGATGCGGCTCGGCAGCTCCTCGTCTGTCTCGCCCGTGAGGATGGAGTCGACGACGAGCGCCTCGAGGCGCGCGTCCCAGAGGCCGCGGGACTCGGCCGCGCGGGCGTAGACGTCGGCCGCGGTGAAGGCGACCTCGCGGGAGTAGAGGAGGATCGACTCGCGCAGCTGGTCGCCGCGGCCCATCACGCGCTCCTCCATCACGTCGACCGTGGCCCGGACGAGCTGCAGGGTCTGCTGCAGGCTCACACTGCGCAGCAGCTCCCGCGGGGCCGCGTCGAAGATGTCCGCTGCGATGGAGGGCGTGCCGGTGGGGTCCTCGTACCACTCGATAAAGGAGCTGATACCCGCCTGGGCTACGAGGCCGACTGCCGAGCGCCGGGCCGGAGGCATCTCCGTGTACCACGGCAGCGTCTCCTCGAGGCGCTGCAGCACCGCGGTGGCGACGTCGCCGGAGATACGGCGCAGCCACGCCAGCGTCGCCGCTTTGTCCATCGTCGCTCTCTCCTCGGGTGACACGGTTCTCTCCGCGAACACAGGGGCGGGGCCCCGCTTCCCGGGGGCCCCGCCTTCTGTCGTTCCGCTGCCGCGGTTCAGGCGTCTCCGCCCGCGTTGCCGGACGCGCCGGCGGTCACATCGTGGATGCGGTACTTGTCGATCGCCTGGCCGATGACGGAGCGGTCCACCGCGCCCTGGTCCGCGAGGGACTGCAACGCGCGGACGACCATCGAGGGGCCGTCGATCTTGAAGTAGCGGCGGGCGGCCGCACGCGTGTCGGCGAAGCCGTAGCCGTCGGCGCCGAGCGTGTAGTACGGCCCGGGGACCCACTGACGGATCTGGTCCTGCACGGCGTGCATGAAGTCGCTCGTCGCGATGAACGGGCCCTCCGCGCCCTGCAGCTTCTGCGTGAGGTACGCCTGGCGCGGCTCCTCCTCGGGATGGAGGAAGTTGTGCTCGTCGGCGGCCAGGCCGTCGCGACGCAGCTCCGTCCACGATGTGACGGACCACACATCCGCCACGATGCCCCAGTCGCTCTTCAGCAGCTCCTGAGCCTCGAGTGCCCACGGCACGCCGACGCCCGAGGCGAGCAGCTGCACGCGGGGACCGTCGCCGGTGCCCACCGAGATGCGGTGGATGCCCTTGACGATGCCGTCGACGTCCACGTCCGCCGGCTCGGCCGGCTGCCGCATCGGCTCGTTGTACACCGTGAGGTAGTACATGACGTCGGGGTCGGGGTGCGTTCCGCCGTACATGCGCTCGATGCCCGACTGCACGATGTGCGAGACCTCGTACCCGAACGCCGGGTCGTAGGTGAGCGTCGCGGGGTTGGTCGAGGCCAGCAGCGGCGAGTGGCCGTCTGCGTGCTGGGTGCCCTCGCCCGTGAGCGTGGTGCGGCCGGCGGTGGCGCCGATGATGAATCCGCGCGCGAGCTGGTCGCCCGCCGCCCAGAAGGCGTCGCCGGTGCGCTGGTAGCCGAACATCGAGTAGAAGATGTAGACCGGGATCAGCGGCTCGCCGTGCGTGGAGTACGACGTCGCGGTGGTCGTGAACGCCGCCGCGGCGCCGGCCTCGTTGATGCCGACGTGCATGATCTGGCCCTGCGGGCTCTCCTTGTAGGCCAGGAGCAGCTCGCGGTCGACCGAGGTGTAGTTCTGGCCGTTCGGGTTGTAGATCTTCGCCGAGGGGAAGTACGAGTCCATGCCGAACGTGCGCGCCTCGTCGGGGATGATCGGCACGATGCGGTTGCCGAAGCCCTTGACCCGCATGAGGTCCTTGAGCATCCGGACGAACGCCATCGTCGTGGCGACCTCCTGGTTGCCCGAGCCCTTCTTCGGGAACGCGTAGTCCTTGTCCTCGGGGAGGTTCAGCGCGACGTGCTTGCTGCGACGCTCGGGGAGGAAGCCGCCGAGCTCGCGACGGCGCTCCAGCATGTACTGGATCGTCTCGTCCTGCGCGCCCGGGTGGTAGTACGGCGGACGGTACGGGTCGGCCTCGAGCTGGGCGTCGGACACCGGGATCTGCATGGTGTCGCGGAACAGCTTCAGGTCGTCCAGCGTCATCTTCTTCATCTGGTGGGTCGCGTTGCGGCCCTCGAAGTGCGGGCCCAGGCCGTAGCCCTTGACCGTCTTCGCGAGGATGACCGTCGGCTGGCCCTTGTGCTCCATCGCCGCCTTGTACGCGGCGTAGACCTTGCGGTAGTCGTGCCCGCCACGACGCAGGTGCCAGATGTCCTCGTCGCTGAGATCCTTGACGAGCTCGAGCGCGCGCGGGTCGCGACCGAAGAAGTTCTCGCGCACGTAGGCGCCGGACTCGGCCTTGTACGTCTGGAAGTCGCCGTCGGGGGTGGCGTTCATGAGGTTCAGCAGCGCGCCGTCGGCGTCGCGGGCGAGGAGGTCATCCCACTCGCGGCCCCACACGACCTTGATGACGTTCCAGCCGGCGCCGCGGAAGAAGCTCTCGAGCTCCTGCACGATCTTGCCGTTGCCGCGGACGGGGCCGTCGAGGCGCTGGAGGTTGCAGTTGATCACGAACGTGAGGTTGTCGAGGCCCTCGTTCGCCGCGACCTGCAGCTGTCCGCGCGACTCGACCTCGTCCATCTCGCCGTCGCCGAGGAAGGCCCACACGTGCGAGTCCGCGACGTCCTTGATCCCGCGGTTCGCGAGGTACTTGTTGGTCATGGCCTGGTAGATCGCGTTGATCGGGCCGAGGCCCATCGAAACGGTCGGGAACTGCCAGAAGTCCGACATCATGCGCGGGTGCGGGTACGAGGGGATGCCGTTGGGCGCTCCCGACTTCTCCTGGCGGAACGCGTCGAGCTGCGCCTCGGTCAGACGGCCCTCGAGGAAGCCACGGGCGTACGCGCCGGGGGAGGCGTGGCCCTGGTAGAAGATCTGGTCGCCGCCGGACGGATGGTCCTGGCCGCGGAAGAAGTGGTTGAAGCCGACCTCGTAGAGCGAGGCGGCCGAGGCGTAGGTGGAGATGTGCCCGCCGACTCCGATGCCCGGGCGCTGCGCACGGTGCACCGTGATCGCGGCGTTCCAGCGGATCCAGTGACGGTAGCGGCGCTCGAGCTCCTCGTCGCCGGGGAAATTCGGCTCGTCCTCGGGAGCGATGGTGTTGACGTAGTCCGTCGTCGGGACCATGGGCACGCCGAGTCGCAGCTGCTGGGAGCGCTGGAGCAGGCTGAGCATGACCTCACGGCCGCGCTGGGAGCCCTTGACGTCGACCAGCTCGTCGAGCGACTGCTGCCACTCGCTGGTCTCCTCCGGGTCGCTGTCGTGCGCCCCCTGCGAGTACGGATCCTGGTCGTGAACAGCCACAGGTGACCTTTCGTCTGGCGGGCAGATCATGCCGCGGAACGGAGCGAGGCGTGCAGCTCCCGGTCGGGCCGATGCACGCGCATCGGAGCCAGCCTAGTCCTTCCCTCGGGAGTGGGGCGCGCAGGACGGATGGCCCGGCGTCTGTCGACCCCGGGCCATCCGATTCAGAGGGCCGAGCGGATCGCCTGCTCGACGGTGGCTCCGCGCCCGACTCTCGTCGGCGGGTCTCCCGGCTGCTCCGAGACGTGGATCGCGTAGCTGCCGTCGCCCTGCGCGACGACCCAGCCCCAGGGGCGGTGGTCGCGCTTCACGCGCAGGTCGGGGTACCAGATGGGGCTCTGCACGGGCGTGGGCTCGAAGGAGTAGAGCGTCTTGCCCACTGTCACGAGCTGCGTCGTGCGCACGGCGGCGTCGATGAAGTCGCGGTCGAAGGCTCGCATGGTCGGATCCTCACATGGCAGGCCGCGGCACGATCAGATCTCGTCTTCGTTGTCGCCTGCAGCGAGGCGGTCGGCGTCGGCGCTGTCCACGAGATCGTCGTTCGCGTCCGGGTCCAGCACGGTCTCGCCATCCGTCTGGGTGGTGGGGAGATCGTCGTCGGAGCGGTCACCGGGAAGCGGGAACGGTGCGGGGAACGGATTCGACATGATGGCTCCTTTGCTGAGGGGGCCTCAGCCTAGGACGGCGGGTCGCCGCGTTCCATCGCCTTGACCTCCGAAGCGCGTGGGGCTAGCCGCCGGCGACATCCGCCGCCATGGGATGCGTCATGGTGGGCCCTGCCGGGATCGAACCGACGACATCCACGGTGTAAACGTGGCGCTCTACCAGCTGAGCTAAAGGCCCTCGCCGTCGATTCTACGGGCTCGCGTCGAGGCGTCGTGCACCCCGCGACCGTAGGCTGGAGGGGTGAACGCCAGCCCCGCCGACCAGCGCCTCCTCCTCGACCTCGCCGACCTCGACCGCCGCCTGCGTCAGGCGGAGGCGACGCGGCGCAACCCGCCTCAGGCGGCGCGCGTGCAGGAGCTCGTCGCGCAGCGCACCGCGCAGAGCCACGAGCTCGCCGTGCGCGTGGGCGCCCGCGACGAGCTGCAGGCCGAGGTGACACGCCTGGAGTCGGACGTGTCGCTCGCCGAGCAGCGCCGCACGCGGGACCGTCAGCGCCTCGACGGGTCGGCCAGCGCGAAGGACGCGCAGGCGCTCGAGCGCGAGATCGAGGCGCTCACCCAGCGCCTGCGCTCCCTTGAGGACGCGGAGCTCGAGCTCATGGAGCGCCTCGAGACGGCGGAGGCCGCGGTCGCCGAGCAGCAGGCGCTGCTGGCGGAGACGACCGCCGAGGGGCAGCGTCTGAGCGCGGAGGGCAAGGCCCACGTGGATGGATCGGCTCGCGAGATCGAAGCGCTCACCCGCGACCGCGCTGCCGTGGCGGAGCGGATCCCCGCTCCGCTGACCGCGGCGTACGACCGTCTCGCTCAGCGCGGCGTCGTCGCGGCGGCGCCCTTCACCCGCGGCGCATGCGGTGGGTGCCACGTCATGATGGCCCCGAGCGACCTGCAGGCGCTGCGCGCCGTTCCCGCCGACCAGATCGCGAACTGCCCCGAGTGCGGCTGCATCCTCGTTCGCACCGAGGAGTCCGGGCTCTGACGCCATCCATCGCCCTCGGGCGCGAGGGCGACGCCGTCGTCGCAATCTCCCTCGACGACGGCGTCGTGCGCGAGCGGGTGGCAGACGCGGCGGATGGTCGTGGCGTCGCCGCGTGGGTCGGCCGACGCGAGGCGCAGGATCGGCCGCGCTGGGTCTGGTCCGACACCGCGCAGTGGTACCCGCGACTGCTGGAGCACGGCGTGCGCGTCGAGCGCTGCGACGACCTGCGGCTGCGTCACCGCATCCTCCATCACGCGGTGACGCCCGACGCGCTCGCGCACCCGTGGGACGCGGCACCGCTCGCCGCCGAGCCCGCGGCGGCACCTGCCCTCTTCGAGGTCGCCGCGCGCGCTGACGAGAGCGCGCTCGATGACCTCGCCGCCACGGTGGACGAGTGGCGGACGCAGCAGGAGATCGCCGCGCGAGCGCTCGACCCTGGCCGGATGCGGCTCCTTCTCGCCGCGGAGTCGGCCGGCGCGCTCGTCGCCGCGGAGATGCGGGCGGCGGGCATCCCGTGGGACGCGCGGCGTCACGACGAGCTGCTGACGTCCGCTCTCGGCGCGCGCCGGTCCGGCGGGCTGCCCGCGCGGATGGAGGAGGCTGCAGCGCAGGTGCGCGAGGCTCTCGACGACCCGAGAGCCAGCCTGGACTCGCCGCCCAAGCTGCTGCGCGCGCTGCGCAGCGTCGGCGTCTTCGTCGAGTCGACGAGCAAGTGGGAGCTCCGCCAGCACGACCATCCCGTCGTCGCGCCGCTGCTCGAGTACAAGCGCATGGCTCGCCTTCTGGCCGCCAACGGATGGGGGTGGCTGGACGAATGGGTGCGCGAGGGGCGCTTCCGTCCGGTGTACCTTCCCGGCGGCGTCGTGACCGGGCGCTGGGCCTCGTCCGGCGGGGGAGCCCTGCAGATCCCGCGCTCCCTGCGGGAGGCTGTCCGCGCCGACCCGGGCTGGCGGATCGTGTCGGCGGACGTCGCACAGCTCGAGCCTCGTGTGCTCGCGGCGATGGCCCGCGACGAGCGGATGGCCAGGGCCGCTGCCGGCGCGGATTTCTACGAGGGCGTCGTCGCCAGTGGCGCCGTAGCCACCCGCTCCGAGGCGAAGAGCGCCGTGCTCGGCGCGATGTACGGGGCGACGCAGGGTGATGCCGGTCGCCTCGTTCCGCGCCTTCGAAAGGTCTTTCCCGATGCCATGGCGCTCGTCGACGCGGCCGCACGGGCCGGCGAGGACGGGGGAGTGGTCCGGACCCGGCTCGGCCGAACCTCGCCCGCACCGGAGGAGGCGTGGCGCGAGCTGCAGGCGAAGGCCAGCGGTGCGGAGGCCTCAGCGGCGCTCGTCGCCGGCGCACGGCGCGCCGCGCGCGACCGGGGGCGGTTCACGCGCAACTTCGTGGTGCAGGGCACCGCGGCCGAGTGGTCTCTCGCCTGGCTCGCCGACCTGCGCCTGCGGCTCACCGCTCTCGGCACCGTGAGCGACGCGGATGCCGCCGCGCCCTCCGGCCCGGCGTTCGCCCACCGACCGCACCTGGCCTTCTTCCTGCATGACGAAGTGCTCGTGCACACTCCCGAGAGGTTCGCGGAGGACGTGGCCATGGCCATCCGCGCGGCAGCCGACTCGGCGGGACGGCTGCTGTTCGGCGGGTTCCCCATCGACTTTCCGGTGGACGTGCGCGTCGAACGGTCAGCGGCGAAGTGAGCCACGAGCGCTCCCGTAGACTGGGAGCGCGAATGGGCCGGCTGGACGGTCGCGTCGCGGGCGGTTCGCCGCACCGCGCCGAGGAACGTCCGGGCTCCACAGGGCAGGGCGGTGGGTAACACCCACCCGGAGTGATCCGCGAGACAGTGCCACAGAGAACAGACCGCCGGGATTTGTCCCGGTAAGGGTGAAACGGCGGTGTAAGAGACCACCGGGGGTCATGGCGACATGACCCGCCAGGTAAACCTCGCCCGGAGCAAGACCAGACAGAGGATGTTGACGCGGCCCGCCGAGTCCTCGGGTAGGTCGCTGGAGCGGCACGGCAACGTGTCGCCGAGAGAGATGGCCGTCGATGGGGCGCGAGCCCCGGGACAGAACCCGGCGTACAGGCCGGCCCATTCGCCCTATCGGTCGTGAAGACCGTCAGGGTCGGACCGCGACGAGACGCTCGGCGCGACGCCCCCGGGGCGGATGGCCATCGCGTGCACGGCGAGCACGAGCAGCGTCATCCCGACGAGCTCACCGCCGGTCTCGAGGAGGGTCAGCGCCACCGCCACCAGGTGGGGCACATGAGGCTCGACGATGATATGGAGCTGGTCGATGCCGACCGCGAAGACGGCGAGCACGAGAACGAGGACGAACAGCGTGAGCGAGTCGCGCCTCGCGCGGCGCCTGGCTCGCAGGGTGGCGATGAGCAGGACAGCCCCGACGACGAGCCCTTCCGCGCCCCAGGCGCACAGTTCGCCCAGATCCACCGGTCTGAGGCCGGCAGTGGGCGAAAACGACAGAGCCCGCCACAGGAACCCGCCGGCGCGCTCGTGGATCAGAAAGAGGTCGTCGGCGGTCAGTGCGAGAAACGCGAACGCCCAGGCCCCGTAGAGCGGTGCGCGCCTGGCGACGGAGAGGAAGACCAGCATGACGGCGCCGCCGATGAGCTGCCAGTGCCCGAAGATCTCGGCGTGCGAGCCATCGGCGTCGCCGTTCCAGCCCGAGCTGGCGAAGACGCCGCCGTCAGTGCCGCCGCCGGTGTGCCTGTTCCAGAGGAAAGCCAGGTACCCGGCCAGGATGATCGCGTCGACGAGCAGGAGGATGACACGGAGCATCCGGATCTGATGGGCGCGGCTGAGTGGCCGCGTATCCAGCCGCGCCCTCGCGCTGTCCTCGTCCGTGGTCGGGGCGGCGGATCGGACAGCAATCAAACCATGGCTCTCTTCATGTGCGGGCAGCGGGCGGACCACCCCACGTTAGCCAGCCGTTCACCCGGATCGCGAATCGTGTGAACGGCAAAAAGAGCTCTCAGACCTGCGCGAGCGACGCCGCGCCGATGATGCCGGCGTTGTTTCGGTGCACGGCCGTGACCATCTCCGCGCGTGTGGTGATGTACGGCATGAACTTCTCGGGGTTCTTCGACACGCCGCCGCCGACGACGAACAGATCGGGGGAGAAGAGGAACTCGACGTGCGCGTAGAACTTCTGGAGTCGGTTGCCCCACTCCTCCCACGACAGGTCGTTGCGCTCGCGGGCGGTCGCGGCGGCGAAGCGCTCGATCGAATCGCCCTCCCAGATGAGGTGGCCGAGCTCGGTGTTGGGGATGAGCACGCCGTCGTAGATGAACGCGGAGCCGATGCCGGTGCCGAGGGTGGTGAGGATGGTGAGGCCCTTGCGGCCCTTCGCCGCGCCGAAGCGCGCCTCCGCCAGGCCGGCCGCGTCGGCGTCGTTGACGAAGTGGATCTCTCGGCCCAGGCCATCCTCGAAGAACTTCTCGGCCTCGAAGTCGATCCAGTCGTGCGAGATGTTCGCGGCCGACAGGGTGCGGCCGCCCTTCACGATCGCGGGGAAGCAGACTCCCAGGGGCAGGCCCTCGACGTCGGGGCCGAGCAGCTCGAGAAGGTCGTGAGCGGTGCGCAGGACATCCGCCGGGTGCGCTCCCTTGGGGGTGTCGATCCGCACACGATCACTCAGCATTGTGCCTTCGGAGAGGTCGACGATGCCGGCCTTCATGCCGGTCCCTCCGATGTCGATTCCGACAGCACGGTCCACAGTCTTCGCCATGGTCAAAGCCTATCCGCCGCGTGGGACCGCTCCCGACACGAAGAAGACGCCGACCCCGGAGGGTCGGCGTCTGCAAGACGTGTGCGTCAGGCGCTCTTCACGCGGGTGGGGTCCTGCCCAGCGCCGCGGCGATCGCGGATGAAGGCCAGGCGCTCCGCGAGAAGCTCCTCGAGCTCTTCGATCGAGCGACGCTCGAGCAGCATGTCCCAGTGGGTGCGGGCTGCCTTCTCGCCCGAGTGGTCCACCTCGACGGTGCCCTTGTCGAGCTTGAGCAGCGCCTCCCCGCCGCAGGTGCGGCACTCCCACGTCTCGGGAGCCTCGGCGTCGGCGGCGAACACGAGTGTCGTCTCCCGCCCGCAGGCGCCGCAGACGTAGGTCTGCTCCTTGCGCTCCATGAACACGACGCCCTCTTCGCTCTGAAGAGACTGGGCGCCGAGTCGGATACCACGAAGGCTGCGATCTGCCATGGTGAAGTCCTCTCGTCGGTCACCATTTGTAACGCTTCCGGCTGTGCGGATCATCCGAACGGACGACGCCGGATGCGGTATTCCCAGGCGACGTTCAGGGCGTCAGGGCGGTGCGCGCGACGTCGGCGCGATCGGTCACGATGCCGTCGACTCCCCGGGCCACGAGGCCCTGCATTCGAGGGATGTCGTCGATGCCCCACACGTGCACCTCGACCCCCGCCTCGTGCGCCCAGCGCACGAGCCTGCGGGTGAGGATGGGCACCCCGTTCCGGCGCTCGGGGATCTGCAGCGCGTCGATCGTCGACAGCAGACGGCGGGCCCGCCCGCGCGCGCCGAGCCGGGCGGCGACGACGAGTTGGCGGATCATCGTGGCATCGGCGCTCGTGGCAGGTCGCGCGGGTGCCGCGGCCGCGAGTGCGGCTGCACGCCGCTCGGCCGAGAAGCTGGTGAGCAGGACGCGGTCCGCATGATCGGCGAGGATCCGTCCCGCCGGGTCGGCGGCGGCGGCAGCCTTCACGTCGACGTTGAACCGGGTCTTCGGAAAATCGCGCACGACATCGCGCAGCTGGGCGAGGCCCCCGCGCCCGGAGAGCAGCGCCTCCAGCTCCCGCGCGGTGACGTCGGCCACCGCGCGGGGATCGCCGGTCACGCGCTCCAGGGTCGCGTCGTGGAAGAGCACGACGACCCCGTCCGCCGTCAGGTGGCAGTCGGTCTCCACGTACTCCACGCCCGCCGCGTGTGCGGCCGCGATCGCGGCGATGGTGTTGTCGACGATGCCGTCGGTCGCCATCTCCGCCGTCACCAGGCCGCGGTGCGCGAACACCCGCGGATGGCGCGTCCCGGCGAGGTAGGGATGGGTCACGGACGCGGCGGGGTGGCGTCCCCGAAGCCGGGGATCCGCCCGGCGAACCCGCCCGAGATCCCCTTGAGCGCCTCCGTCAGCTCGCTCGGGATGATCCAGAGCTTGCTGGCCTCGCCCTCGGCGATCTTGGGCAGCGTCTGCAGGTACTGGTAGGCGAGCAGCTTCTCGTCGGGGTTGCCGGCGTGGATCGCGCCGAACACCGTCTCGATCGCCTGCGACTCACCCTGAGCGCGCAGCACCTGCGCCTGCTTCTCGCCCTCCGCCTGCAGGATGGCGGCCTGCCGGGCACCCTCGGCGACGAGCACCTGCGACTGCTTCTGTCCCTCGGCCTGCAGGATCGCCGCGCGGCGGTCGCGCTCCGCGCGCATCTGCTTCTCCATCGCGTCCTGCAAGGTCACGGGCGGGTCGATCGCCTTCAGCTCGACGCGGCTGACCTTGATGCCCCACTGTCCGGTGGCCTCGTCGAGCACGGCGCTCAGCTTGCCGTTGATGACGTCGCGGCTGACGAGCGCTTCCTCGAGATTCAGGCTGCCGACGACATTGCGCAGGGTCGTGATGGTCAGCTGCTCGACGGCGCCGAGGTAGTTCGCGATCTCGTACGTGGCCGCGCGCGGGTCGGTCACACGGAAGTAGACGACCGTGTCGACGGCGACCGAGAGGTTGTCCTCCGTGATGACCTGCTGCGGCGGGAACGACACCACCTGCTCCCGCAGGTCGACGCGGGTGCGCGCCCGGTCGATGAACGGCACGATGAGGTGCGGCCCGCCGAAGAGCGTCCGGTGGTACTTGCCGAGGCGCTCGACGATGATCGAGTCGCTCTGCGGGACGATCCGGATGGCCCGGATCAGGATGGTGACGACGACCAGGACGACGGCCGCCACCAGGATCCAGGTGAGAACCGTCGAGATCGTGCTGCTGCTGTCGTTCATGTCAGCTCTCCTCCAACGTGCGGATGACGACGAATGCGGTCGCGCCCTGGATCGACTCGACGGCGATGGGGGTCTGCGGCGCGAGGGACCGCTCGCCATGCACGCGCGCCGACCAGGAGTCCCCGTTGGCGAGCTTCACACGACCCGACATCGACGTGACCGTCTCGGTGACGATCCCGGGCAACCCGACGAGGGCGTCGACGTTGAACGTCTTCGGATCGGCGCTCCTGTTCAGCCGGCGCAGCAGCGGCGGCCTCAGGAACACCAGCAGCGCGACGGCGGCGGCCGCGGCGATGATCACCTGCAGCCACAGCGGCGCCCCGAGCAGACCCGAGCCGATCCCGAAGACCGCTCCGATGCCGAGCATGAGGAACGTCAGCTCGCCGGAGACCATCTCGACGACGAGGAAGATGGCGATGAGCGCGAGCCAGACGACCCACGCGTACTGCTCGATCGCTTCCATGCGGCCTCCTCGGGGTGCTCCCTGCTCGGAACCTATCACGCAGGTCCGACGCCGCCGGGGCGCGCATCCGAGGCGGACAGGGCGCTCTTGGTAGGGTCGGAGCGATCCATCCTCAACGCTTCGGAGTCCTCGTGTCGCAGCCCCTCGCCCCGCAGTCCCTCGCCGGCAAGACGGTGCTCGTGACGGGTTCGTCACGCGGCATCGGCGCCGACACCGTGCGCTATGCCGCGCAGGCCGGCGCGAACGTGGTCATCAACTTCCGCAACAAGGCGCCGCGCGCGGAGAAGCTCGCCCGCGAGGTGCGCGAACTCGGCGTGCAGGCCCTCGTCGTCGGCGCCGACCTCACCGACCCGGGCTCGGTCGCCGGCATGATCGAGGCCGTCAAGGAGGAGTTCGGCTCGCTCGACGTCCTCGTGCTGAACGCCTCGGGGGGCATGGAGGCCGACCTCGGCGAGGACTACGCACTCCGCCTCAACCGCGACGCGCAGGTGAGCGTGCTGGAGACGGCGCTGCCGATCATGCCCCGCGGTGGGCGCGTCGTGTTCGTCACCAGCCACCAGGCGCACTTCATCCGCACGACGCCGACCATGGACGCGTACGAGCCCGTCGCCCTGTCGAAGCGCGCGGGCGAGGACGCCCTGCGCGAGCGCATCCCGGCGCTCACCTCGCGCGGCGTCGAATTCGTCGTCGTCTCGGGCGACATGATCGAGGGCACGATCACCGCCACGCTCCTCGAGCGCGTGAACCCCGGTGCCATCGCGCAGCGCCGCGAGGAGGCCGGGCGCCTCTACAACGTGTCGGAGTTCGCCGCGGAGATCGCCCAGGCGATCGTCGACCCGATCCCCGCCGACAACGAGCGCATCGTCGGAGACACCGCCGGCTTCCGCGGCACCGACTGACGCCGCACGCCGTGCCCACGCCGGAAGGCGGGGGCACGGTCGGCGTTCCCGCCGCGATCTCAGCCGAGCAGGAACGCGCTCGCGAAGAGCACCGGCAGGCACCCGAGCGTCGTGAGGAACACGGTGTCCCGCGCGACGATCTCGCCGGTGTCGTAGCGCTGGGCGTAGTTGAAGACGTTTTGTGCGGTGGGCAGGGCGGCCAGCACGACGACCGCCAGCAGCGGCGCGTCGTGGAGCCCGAAGGCGAACCGCCCGATCGCCCACGCCACGAGCGGCATGATCACGAGCTTCATCGCCGTGGCGGTGAGCACGTCGCGTCGCGTGCCGCGTTCCGTGAGCACGCGCTGTCCGTAGAGCGACAGGCCGAAGCTGATGAGCAGCACCGGCACCGCGCCGCCGGCGAGGAGCGCGATCGGCTCCATCACGATCGGCGGCAGGTCGATGTCGAACAGCGCCACGAGAACGCCGAGCGCGGCGCCCACGATCATCGGGTTGCGGAGGGTGCGACGGATGATGCGCCAGGGACGCACCTCGCTCGACGCCGACGCCTCCAGCACGGCCAGCGCCAGCGGAGTGAACACCAGCAGCTGCATCAGCAGGATCGGCGCGGCCAGTGCGCCGTTGCCCAGGACGTACGTCGCGATCGGGATGCCGATGTTGTTGCCGTTGACATAGCCCGCACCGAGCGCTCCGACCGTCGCCGCGCCCCAGCTGCGTCGCCACGCCAGGCGGGCGATGAGCGCGTACGCCGCGAAGATCACCGCGGCAGCGATCGCGGAGACCGGCAGGAGCGAGGAGAACAGCACCTCGAGGTCGGCGTCGGCGAGGACGCTGAAGAGCAGGAACGGATTGAGCACGAAGAAGCTCAGCCGGCTGAGCACGTAGCGCGCGTTGGGCCCCAGCAGGTCGATCCGTCCGATGACGTACCCCGCGAGGATCGCGGCCGCCACCACGGAGAAGCCGGTGAGCACATCGATCATGCGAGGCCTCGCGAGGCCGCCGCGCGGGGCGAGGCACTGCGGCTCGCGCCGGCACGGTTAGTCACCCCTCCACGCTACCGCTGGCGTCGGCATCTCCCGATCGGATGGCTAGGCTCCCGATATGAGCCGGATCTCTCGTGTCACGGTGTTCCTCGGTTCGTCGACGGGGAGGCATCCCGAATACGCCAAGGCCGCGCGGGCCTTCGGCGGTGCCGTCGCCGCGCGCGGAGCGGGTCTCGTCTACGGAGGCGGACGCGTCGGCCTGATGGGGATCGTCGCGGACGCCGCGATGGCGGCCGGGGGAGAGGTGGTCGGGGTGATCCCGCAGCATCTCCTCGCCGCCGAGGCGGCCGATGACGACGTGACGTCGCTCGAGATCGTGCCCGACATGCACGCACGGAAGCTGCGGATGGCCGAGCTCGGCGACGCGTTCGTCGCGCTGCCCGGAGGAGCCGGGACTCTGGAGGAGCTCTTCGAGGCGTGGACCTGGCTGCAGCTCGGGATCCATCGCAAGCCGGTCGCTCTCCTGGATGTCGCCGGCTTCTGGACGCCGTTGATCGCGGCCATCGATCACCTGACGGCCGAGGGGTTCGTGCAGGACGGATTTCGCCGAACCCTCATCGTGTCCGACGACATCGAGGATCTCCTGGCGGCGTTGGAGCAGTGGCAGCCGCCCGCGCCGAAGGGCGGGGCGCCACGACCGTGAGCGGGCTGGACCGCGAGGCGCGTCTGCGCGAGCTCGTCCTGCTCCGTCGCGTCCGGGACCGGATGGACCGCGACTTCGCCCGCCCGTTGGACGTGGCGGCCCTCGCTCGCGGCGTGAACATGTCCCCAGGCCATCTCAGCCGTCGGTTCCGGGCGGCATACGGCGAGTCTCCCTACGCGTATCTGTCCACCCGGCGCATCGAGCGGGCGATGTCGCTCCTCCGCGGCGGAGAGACCTCCGTCACCGAGGCGTGCTTCGCGGTCGGGTTCGGTTCGCTCGGCACCTTCAGCACCCGCTTCACCGAGCTCGTCGGCATGCCGCCGAGCGAGTACCGGCGTCGGGCCCGAGGCGACCTCGCGGGGCTGCCGACTCTCGTGACCAAGCACGTCACACGACCGGTCAGGAATCGAGAAGCACCGCCCTCCGTCCCGGGGCTACCGTGAGGGCCATGAGCATCACCATCCACTCCAGCTTCCTGCCGCAGACCGATCCGGAGGCCGCGCTCGCCTTCTATCGCGATGCGCTCGGGTTCGAGGTACGCGGCGACGTGGGGTACCAGGGCCTGCGCTGGCTGACCGTCGGCCCCGTCGACCAGCCCGACACGAACATCGTGCTCTACCCGCCGGGGGCCGAGACCGGCATCACCGCTGAGGAGCGCGAGACGGTACTGGAGATGATGGCGAAGGGCACCTTCGCGAGTCTCCTGCTCGCCACAGCCGATGTCGACGCGGAATTCGCCCGCCTGGAGGCGCTCGGAGTCGATATCGTTCAGGAGCCGATGGACCAGCCCTACGGCGTGCGCGACGCGGCGCTGCGCGACCCCTCGGGCAACCTCGTCCGTCTGCAGCAGCGCCCCTGACGCCACCTCGACCCCGGAAGGGACCATGGCCGTGAACGACGCGCACGTCGCCGACACCCACGACGTCATCCGCGTGCAGGGTGCGCGGGAGAACAACCTCAAGGACGTGACCCTCGAGATCCCGAAGCGGCGCCTCACGGTGTTCACGGGTGTGTCCGGCTCGGGCAAGAGCTCGCTCGTCTTCGACACCATCGCCGCCGAATCGCGTCGGCTGATCGACGAGACGTACAGCGCGTTCGTGCAGGGGTTCATGCCGTCGGTGCCTCGGCCCGACGTCGACGTCCTCGAGGGCCTCACCACGGCCATCCTCGTGGATCAGGAGCGACTCGGCGCGAACCCGCGGTCCACCGTCGGGACGGTCACCGACGCGAACGCGATGCTGCGGATCCTCTTCAGCCGGCTCGGCGAGCCCTACATCGGCGGGGCGACGGCCTTCTCGTTCAACATCCCCACGCAGAAGGCCAGCGGCGTGATGACGGGACCCCACGGCGAGAAGAAGATCGTGAAGGACGCGATCTACCTCGGCGGCATGTGCCCGCGGTGCGAGGGGCGGGGCACGGTGTCCGACGTCGATCTCGCTCAGGTCATCGACGAGTCGAAGTCGCTCGATGAGGGCGCGATCCTCGTACCCGGCTACACGGCCGACGGCTGGATGGTGAAGGGCTTCTCCCAGTCGGGCTTCTACCCGGCCGACAAGCCGATCGCCGAGTTCACGGAGAAGCAGCGGCACCTCTTCCTCTATGGCGAGGTCACGAAGGTCAAGATCAGCGGGATCAACATGACCTACGAGGGGCTCATCCCGAAGATCACGAAGGCGATGCTCTCGAAGGATGTCGATGCGCTGCAGCCGCACATCCGCGCCTTCGTGACGCGAGCGGCCACCTTCACGCGTTGTCCCGAGTGCGACGGGACGCGCCTCACCGAGGGAGCGCGCTCATCGAAGATCGACGGCGTGAGCATCGCCGACGCGTGCCGGATGCAGGTCACCGACCTCGCCGCCTGGGTGCGCGGCCTGGACCGGCCCGGGGCGGGACCGCTGCTCGGCGCGCTCGGCGCGAACCTCGACGCGTTCGTGACGCTGGGACTCGGCTACCTCAGCCTCGACCGCCCGTCCGGAACGCTGTCCGGGGGAGAGGCGCAGCGGATCAAGATGCTGCGTCACCTCGGTTCCTCGCTCACCGACGTGACGTACGTCTTCGACGAGCCGACCATCGGGCTCCACCCGCACGACATCGAGCGCATGAACACGCTCCTTCTGCAGCTGCGCGACAAGGGCAATACCGTGCTCGTCGTCGAGCACAAGCCCGAGACGATCGCCATCGCCGACCGCGTCGTCGACCTCGGGCCGGGAGCGGGGACCGGCGGCGGGACGATCTGCTTCGAGGGGACCGTCGACGGGCTGGCGAGCAGCGACACCGTGACCGGCCGCCACCTCGGATACCGCGCCTCCTTGAAGCCCTCCGTGCGGCAGCCATCCGGGCACATCGAGGTGCGCGACGCGAGCGAGAACAACCTCCAGCACGTGGACGTCGACATCCCGCTCGGCGTCCTCACCGTCGTCACCGGCGTCGCGGGCTCGGGCAAGAGCTCGCTCGTCCACGGCTCGGTGGCTCGACGCGACGGCGTCGTCTCGATCGATCAGGGGGCCATCCGCGGTTCTCGCCGCAGCAACCCTGCGACCTACACCGGCCTTCTCGAGCCCATCCGCAAGGCGTTCGCGAAGGCGAACGGCGTGAAGCCCGCGCTCTTCAGCGCGAACTCGGAGGGCGCCTGCCCGTCGTGCAAGGGCGCCGGCGTCATCGTCACCGAGCTCGGGTTCATGGAGACGGTGGAGACGCCGTGCGAGGACTGCGGCGGGCGCCGATTCCAGGCGGCGGTCCTCGACTACAAGCTCGGCGGACGAGATATCGCGGAGGTGCTGGACCTGCCCGTCGCGGAAGCGCGTCGGTTCTTCTCGGATGGCGAGGCGAAGATCCCTGCGGCAGCGGCCATTCTGACCCGTCTCGAGGATGTGGGGCTCGGCTACCTCACGCTCGGCCAGCCGCTGACCACGCTCTCCGGCGGAGAGCGTCAGCGCATCAAGCTGGCGAACGAGATGGGGGAGAGGGGGGAGGTCTACGTGCTCGACGAGCCCACGACCGGACTCCATCTGGCGGATGTCGAGAACCTGCTGGGGCTGCTGGATCGGCTCGTCGACGCGGGGAAGACGGTCATCGTCATCGAGCATCATCAGGCCGTCATGGCGCACGCGGACTGGATCATCGACCTCGGGCCGGGCGCCGGACACGACGGCGGACGCATCGTCTTCGAGGGCACCCCGGCGGACCTGGTCGCCGCCGCCTCGACGCTCACGGGGCAGCATCTGGCGCGGTACGTCGCGACGTGACCGCGGGCGCTCCGAGGCTGCCTCATCGCTCGCCGACTGCGGGCCCGCTCCGAAACCGCGTGCACCACGTGCAGTCTCGGAGCGTCGAGGCGCGGCGCGTGCGCGAGCGCGCAGCTTCGGAGCGTCGAGACGGTCTCACCGGCGCGCGCCATCCGGCACTTCCAACGGTTTCCATGTTGGAAAGCGAGTGCTACACTTTCCGCTATGGAAAGCGACGGGCAGGCCGACGCGGCAGTGCAACTGGGGTGTCTGGCGTCCGTGCAGGACGACTACGCGGTCAGCAAGCGCGGTGCGGGCCGGTATCACGTCGTATGAGCGGACTCGAGCCCCTGATCCACGCGCCAGCCCGCCTGGAGCTCTGCGGACTGCTGGCCCCGGTCCACGATGCCGAGTTCTCGTACCTGCGCGACCGCATCGGCGTCTCGGACTCGGTGCTGTCGAAGCACGCGAAGGCGCTCGAGGATGCCGGCTTCCTGACGGTCATTAAGAAGACGAGCGCTTCGCGCCAGCGCACGTGGCTCTCCCTGACGCCCGCCGGCCGCGATGCCTTCCGTGCGCACGTGCGCGAGTTGCAGCGCCTCGCGGGGCTGGTCGGGCGGTCCCTGCCTTCCTAGACGCGGCTTCTGCGCGTTCCGCACAGAAGCCGATAATGCGCATTATGTCAGTTGGTGCGGATCTGCTGCCGATCGGACTGCCGTGAACGCTCTTGCCCGCTCCCGGGCCGAGTGAGACGCTTCGAGCATGCTCCTCTATTCGATGGGCGTCTCCGTCGACGGCTTCATCTCGGATCGTCGCGGGCTCTTCGCCTGGTCAGCCCCCAGCGACGAGCTGTTCCGATTCCACCTCGAGCGAGTTCGCGAACTCGGCGCGACCCTGCTCGGTCGCCGCCTCTACGAGACGATGCGCGTGTGGGAGACGGACCCCTCGCTGCGTGACTCCCCCGACACGGACGAGTTCGCCGACGTCTGGACGGCCCTTCCGAAGATCGTCTTCAGCCACACGCTCGACCGGGTGGAGGGCAACGCCCGTCTCGCCGAGCGACCCCTCGATGAGGAGATCGCCGCCGTGCTGAAATCCACGTCGAAGGACGTGGAGATCGGCGGAGCGGACCTGGCAGGCCAGGCGATCGAGCGCGATCTCATCGAGGAATTCCGGATCTTCCGACACCCGGTCATCGTCGGCGGCGGCCCTCCCCTGTTGCCGTCGCTCGCGGAGCCGGTACCCCTCGAACTGGTGGAGACGCGGGGGTTCGCCTCCGGCGTGGTCTACGAGCGCTATCGCCGCACGCGCTGACGGCACGGCGAGCCGCCGAGGCCGGGATCGCGTCAGATCCTCCCTCGCACCGGCGTCCGCTCCACGCGATCCCCACCCGCCGGCATCTCCATCTCCGCGCGCACCCCGAGCAGGCGCACCTCGCGATCCTGGTCGAGGCTCTCGCCGAGCGCGACGGCCGCGGCGACCACGGCATCCCGGTCGAGCGTCGGCTCAGGGAGCTTCCGCCCCAGCGTCCTCGTCACGAACGGCGCGTAGCGGACCTTCAGATTCACGCGCACGACGGCGCGCCCCTCCGCCTCGCAGTCGCCGAATGCCTCCTCTGCGAGAGAGCGGATGGCCGCGCTCACCTGTTCGGGCGTCGTCAGGTTCTGCTGGAAGGTCGTCTCACGACTGTGGCTGCGAGCAATCCACGGGGCGTCGTCCACGACCTGGGGTCCGAGGCCGGAGCCCAGCTCGTGGTACCAGACCCCCATCTTCGGCCCGAACTCCGCCACCAGCTCGGCCTCGTCGCCGTCGGCGAGTTCCCGCACCGTGCGGATCCCGTGCTCGGCCAGGCGCTTCTGCACCTTCGGGCCCACTCCCCACAGCTCGCGCGTGCCACGCTCCCCCATCACCTCGAACCAGTTCTCCGCCGTGAGCCGGAACATGCCGCGCGGCTTGCCGAACTCGGTGGCGATCTTCGCGCGCACCTTGTTGTCGCCGATGCCCACCGAGCAGTGCAGACCGGTCGCCTCGAGCACCGCCGCCTGGGCAGCGCGCGCGACCGATTCCGGGTCAGCGGTCGTCACCCCGAGGAAGCACTCGTCCCATCCGAGCACTTCCAGCACCACCTCGGGCAGCGCCCGGAGCGCGCCCATCACCTCGGCCGAAACCGCATCGTATGCCGCGTGATCGACCGGCAGGAAGACCGCGTCATCGGGGGCTTTGCGCGCGGCGATCTTCATCGGCATCCCGGAGCCGATCCCGAAGGCGCGTGCCTCGTACGACGCCGTCGAGACGACCGCCCGCTCGGTCGGGTCGCCGTTCCCGCCCACGATGACCGGCTTCCCCGCGAGCTCGGGGTGTCGCAGCACCTCCACCGCCGCGATGAACTGGTCCATGTCGACGTGCAGCACCCAGGGAACCGGACTCATGCCTCCGAGTGTGCCGCCTGCAGTGAGCGGATGTCACGGCTTGACCGAGCGGGATGACCGAATGATGCCGGCGGGCTTCACTCCCCCGCGAGCGGCTTCCGCATGAAGACCTGCTGCGTGCCGCCCTCCTCCTCGACGCGCTCGGTCTCGCGGTACCCCTGCCGCTCGTAGAGGCGAAGGTTCGCCTCGCTCAGTGACCCCGTGAAGAGCTCCGCTTCCCGCGCCCCCGCCCGAGCGCCGCGCTCCTCCACGGCGTCGAGCAGCATCGAGCCGATGCCGTGCCCCTGCATGTCCGGAGCGATGGCGATCCGTCCGACGAGGAGGAGATCGCCGTCGATCCGCGCCCGCAGCGCCCCGACCATCCGGCCGCTCGCCACGGCCACGCAGCCGACGTTGCCGTCCTGCAGCTCCCACCGCACCTCGTCGAGCGTCTGCGTGAGCGGCGGCATGTCGGCGCTGCCGTAGATCTGCGCCTCGGAGACGAACGCCGCGCGCTGCAGCGTCATCACCTCGCCGGCGTCGTCCACCCGGATGTCTCGCACCTCGATCTGTGTGTCTGTCACCCGATCACGGTATGCGGCGAGCGCGGCCCGACGCACGGGGTTGCCTCCGGTGGGCCGCTCCCGTTAGGCGAGGAGGCGTCGCTCTCGCCGCGCGCGCCAGAGCGTGACCAGGGCGCCCAGCACCAGGGCGACGAGCACCGGCGGCCAGGACTGCGCGACCACGAGCGGAAAGACGTCGAGCGAGGCCCGCGCCATCTCCTCGAGGTCGCCCTGCAGCACGCGCATGCCCAGCCCGTATTGCACGGCGGTGAGAGCCGCGGGGACGAGCCACAGTCCAGCCAGCACCACTGCCCACACCACGATCCGACGGCGCGGACGGATCCCGCACCACCCGATGGCGACGCCGGCGGTGACGGCGGGCAGCCACCGCGCGACCACGCCGAGGGCGAGGTCCGGCGCGGCCAGCGCGTCCGTCGATGTCGCGACGAGGTCGACGACCCACGACCCGACGGGCACCGCCGCCAGGCCGAGGCCCAGGGCCGCAGGCCCCCGCGCCGTGTGCGACGACAGCCAGAAGACCGCCTGAGCGAGCGCCACCGCGACGATCGCCCCGGCGAGCATGCCGTACACGTACAGCGCAGCTCGCGGGTCTGCGGCCGGCGAGCCGAGCGCGTGCCCCTGAGTCACCACGACGGCGGTCTGGATGGTTGCGGCCGCCTGCGCGAGGAGCAGACCGGCCGCCACCGGAAGAGGGGTCGTCTCCCGCGGGACGAGGCGGGTCGCGAATCCGGCGAGCGCGCCGCCCACGATGAGCAGCACCAGGAGCCGCGTCGCATAGTACTGGCTCAGCGGCAGCAGCGCGATCGGCATGTCCTCGGGGAGCACCCCGGTCGCCCACAGGTTCTGCAGCGGGAGCCGTGCGCCGGTGACGAGCCACGGCAGCAGGCCCACGGCCGCCGCCAGCACGCCGAGCGCGACTCCCGCGAGCGCGGACCCGGTCCGACGCTGCCCGCTGCCGCGCTCCTCCATGCCCCGACCGTAGCGGAGGAAGCGGCCCGAGCGGGTGTCCGCGGTCCGGATGACAATGACCTCACCACGACGACGTGAAGGAGCACCATGACTCGCCTGATCTACTACACCGCGTGCACGCTCGACGGGTTCCTCGCGGATCTCCACGACTCGCTCGACTGGCTGCTCCGACAGCCGCTCGATGAGGGCGGGGCGAACGACTACGAGCAGTTCATCGCCGGCATCGGCGCGGTGGTGATGGGCTCGACGACTTACGAGTGGGTGCTCCGGCACGATCCGGAGGGCTGGGCCTACGCCGTGCCGACCTGGGTGATGACGTCGCGGGACCTTCCGCTCCCCCAGGGCCACCCGTCCCCGGATGTGCGATTCGCGTCGGGTCCGGTGCGACCGGTCTACGAGCGGATGGCCGAGGCCGCTGCGGGCAAGGATCTCTGGGTCGTGGGCGGTGGCGACCTCGTCGGGCAGTTCGCGGACGAGGGGCTGCTGGACGAGATCATCACCTCGATCGCGCCCGTCACCCTGGGTGCCGGTCGCCCGCTCCTCCCCCGCCGCTTCGACCTCGAGCTCCTCGACGTCGCGCGCAACGCCGGATTCATCACGGCCCGGCATCGGTTCGTCGGACCCCTGCGGGAGGACGCGGTGTGAGAGCGGCTCGTCTGCGACACTCGCCGTATGAGCGCACGCCGGAGTCCTCTCGCCGCCGCTGCGGTCGCAGCCATCACGGTCGCTGCGATGACCGGATGCGCGACGCAGGCGGGCGGGTCGACCGGATTCGATGACCCCACTCCCACGCCATCCACTCCTGCGCCATCGACGCCCGGCGCCCCGCCGGCGACGAGCCTGCTCACCACGGGGCATCCCGTCACCGTTCTCGACGACGGCGACGGGGCGGAGCTGTGCCTCGGCGGCGTCGCGGAGTCGCTGCCGCCGCAGTGCGGCGGACCGGCGCTCGTCGGGTGGAACTGGGACGAGCATGACGGCGCGTACGAGGAGTGGAACGGTGTGCGGTGGGGAGACTTCGTCGTGACCGGCACCTACGACGCGGGTGCGGACGAGTTCGGGGCGCGCGAGGTGACGCCGGCAGCGGACGACAACGCGCCCCGCGAGACGGAGCCGCCCGCATCGGACTCCTCCACCCCGTGCCCGGAGCCGGACGGCGGGTGGCGTGTCGTCGACGAGTCCCTCGTATCGCCCGAGGCGATGCAGGCCGCGTTCGAGCGCGCGTCCGAACTGGACGGCTACGGATCGGCGTGGATGGATCAGAGCCCGAACCCCGCCTCCGAGCGGGAGCTGACGGACCCGGAGGTCGAGTCGCTGCTCAATGATCCCGCCCTCACGATCGTCAACGTCGCCGTGACGCACGACCTCCCCGCCGCCGAAGCCGCCCTCCGCGAGGTGTGGGGCGGGATGCTCTGCGTCTCGCAGGTTGAGCGCACGGAGGCCGAACTCGTGGCGATCCAGCAGGAGCTCCATGAGGAGGCGCCGGGCGGCATCCTCAGTACCGGCATCACCGGCACGGACCTCGTCCTCGAGATCTCGGTCGTGTTCGACGATGGCACGCTCCAGCATGAGCTCGACGAGCGCTACGGTGAGGGCGTCGTGCGCGTGCACTCCGCGCTGTCTCCCGGCTGACGGTCGACGCGGCTACCGGCGCGGCGTCCACCCCGCCGGACCGTCGAAGAGCGCGCGTTCGCGATCGACGGCCGCCGACCATCCCTGAGCGGCATCCACCCCGTCGAAAGCGCCCCGGGCAAGGCGGAGGCCGACATCGTCGTGGTGCGCGCGCGGGGGTCCGCCGCGGCGGACGGAGGCGCGCACGCTCCACGCGTCGTCCGCGAACCCGCCGCCGCGGAACACCCGGTAGTCGTCATAGCGAGCCGGGTCGAGGAGATCCCAGCACCACTCCCACACATTGCCGAGGGTGTCGAACAGGCCGTTGAGGTTCGGCATCCGCCCGCCGACGTCCTGCGGAGCGCGAAGGCCGTCCGCCGCCGTCCACGCCACGTCCGGCAGCGGACCGTAGTGCGGACCGGCCGACCCGGCGCGGCACGCGTACTCCCACTCCGCCTCGGTCGGGAGGCGGTAGCCATCCGCCTGCACGTCCCAGTGCACGTTCTCGCCGTCGAACGTGTAGACGGGGTCGAGCCCCTCCCACTCCGACGCGGCGTTGCAGAAGCGGATGGCCCGCTGCCAGCTCACCTCGACAGCCGGCCGGCGCGGGTGCGATGCGGGCACCGCCAGCATCTCCGCGAGCTGCTCCTCGGTCACCGCATACACGCCGATCTCGAACGCCTCGAGGTCGACCGTGCGCCGCTCCTTGCGCCGCGCGTCGTGCAGCGTGACGCGCCCTGCGGGAATCCGCGCCATATCGAAGTCGACGGAGCTCATCGTCCCATTGTCGCCGAGCGGGTATCCGGGGCGCCGGATGGAGCCGGATCTGCACAGGCGATGCTCGTCGTCCTGCCCTATCCTCGGCAGCGGGGTCGCGATCGACCCGCGGACGAGGGAGCCGTACCCGCACCACGACAAGACGGACTCAGAAGGGCCTGCCATGGCATGGGTCGTCCTCATCCTCTCCGGTGTGCTGGAGGCCGTGTGGGCCTCGGCCCTGTCGGCGTCCGACGGCTTCCGCCGCTGGCGCCCCACGGTGCTGTTCTTCGCGGCGATGCTCATCAGCCTCTTCGGCCTCGCCTGGTCGATGAACGATCTGCCCACCGGCACCGCCTACGCGGTGTGGGTCGGCGTCGGGGCGACGCTCACCGTCGCCTGGGCGCTCGTGACACGTCAGGAGAAGGCGAGCCTCGCGCGCATCGGGCTGCTCGTTGTCCTCGTCGCGTCGATCGCCGGGCTGAAGGCGGTCAGCTGATGCCGTGGGCGATCCTGATCCTCAGCGGCCTCTTCGAGGCGGTTTGGGCGACGGCCCTCGGGCAGTCCGACGGTCTGACGGACCCCGGGGCGACGGTCGTCTTCGCCGGAGCGCTCGTGCTCAGCATGCTCGGGCTGGGCTGGGCGGTGAAGCGCATCCCGATCGGCACCGCCTACGCGGTCTGGACCGGGATCGGCGCCGCCCTCACCGTCGTCTACGCGATGGCGACCGGCGCGGAGTCGGTCTCGGCGGGGAAGATCGTGTTCCTGTCCGGCATCGTCCTCGCCGTCATCGGCCTGAAGCTCGTGCCGAGCGGACGCGAGGAGCAGCCGCCGGCGAGCTAGCGTGGAGGGATGCCACGCCCTCTCACTCTGATCACCGGCGGGACCCGCGGCATCGGCGCGGCGACCGCGCGACGTCTCGCCGCCGACGGCCACGATCTCGTGCTCGGGTATGCGAAGGATGGCCGGGCGGCGTCCCGCACGCAGGCAGAGATCGAGGCGGTCGGCGCGAGCTGCCGCACCGTGCGTGCGGATCTCACGACCGACGCCGGCATCGACGAGCTGTTCGCGTCCATCGAACCCGGCCGCCTCACCGGCGTCGTGAACAACGCCGGCGCGACGCTGCACATCGGTGCGCTCGTCGACACCCCGCCCGACGTCATCCGCCGCGTCGTCGAGCTGAACCTGACCTCTGCCATCCTCGTCGCCCGGCGCGCCGTGCAGGAGCTGGGCGCTGGCGGTGTGCTCATCAACATCTCGTCGGGTGCCGCGACGACAGGGTCGCCCGGGGAGTACGTGCACTACGCGGCGGCGAAGGCCGGTGTCGACGCCCTGACGAAGGGCCTCGCGATCGAGGCCGCAGCGCGGGGCGTGCGGGTGATCGGCGTCGCGCCGGGCACGATCGAGACCGACATCCACGCCGACGCGGGAGATCCCGGCCGCCCCGCTCGAGTGGCGGCCGCCCACCCCCTCGGTCGCGCGGGGCGACCGGAGGAGGTGGCGGCCGTGGTGGCCTTCGCGCTATCGGCCGACGCGTCCTATGCGGCCGGCACGACCATCCGCGTCACCGGCGGTCGCTGAGACTCGCGCGGTCTCAGCGCCAGCCGAGGCCCGGCGCGACGTGGGTGAGGATGGCCTCGAGCACGTGGGCGTTGTACTCCACGCCCAGCTGATTCGGCACGGTGAGAAGGAGCGTGTCGGCCTCGGCGATCGCCTCGTCGTGCGCGAGCTCGTCGATCAGCTCGTCGGGCTCGCCCGCATAGGAGCGACCGAACACCGAGCGGGTGCTGTCGATGTATCCGAACTGGTCGTCGCGGTCGCCGCTGCCGAGGAAGTAGCGCCGATCGCGGTCGTCGACGATCGCGAAGATCGAGCGCGAGACCGAGACGCGCGGCTCGAAGCCATGATCGTGCCGCGCCCACTCCTCGCGGAACGCGCGGATCTGCTTGGCCTGCTGCACGTGGAAGGGCTCGCCGCTCTCATCGTCCTTGAGTGTGGAGCTCATCAGGTTCATGCCGTGCTGCGCGGCCCAGATCGCGGTGGCGTTCGACCCGGCGCCCCACCAGATGCGCTCGCGGAGTCCCTCGGAGTGCGGCTCGAGGCGCAGCAGCCCCGGCGGGTTCGGGAACATCGGCCGCGGGCTCGGCTCGGCGAAGCCGCCGCCCTCGAGGAGCGTGAGCAGCAGCTCGGTCTTCTGTCGCGCCGCCTGCGCACCCGACGGGTCGTCCTCCGCCGCCTGGTAGCCGAAGTACCGCCATCCGTCGACCACCTGCTCGGGTGACCCGCGCGAGATGCCGAGCTGCAGTCGCCCGCCCGAGATGAGGTCTGCAGCACCCGCGTCCTCCGCCATGTACATGGGGTTCTCGTACCGCATGTCGATGACGCCCGTGCCCAGTTCGATGCGGCTCGTCTTCGCGCCCGCGGCGGCGAGCAGCGGGAAGGGCGACGCGAGCTGCCGCGCGAAGTGGTGCACGCGGAAGTAGGCGCCGTCCGCGCCGAGATCCTCGGCGGCCTGCGCGAGATCGATGGACTGCAGCAGCACGTCCGCCGCGCTCCGGGTGGCGGAGTCGGGATGCGGCGTCCAGTGGCCGAAGGAGAGGAATCCGATGCGCTTCACATCACCATGCAACCACGCCGCGCCGGGTCTCATTCCCCTGAATGAGAATCAGGCGGATGGCCGCGGCTCGATGGTCGTCCACGTCGCGTACTTGGGCTGGCGGCCATCCCCCGAGGAGCGGCGCGTGAGCCGTCGCCTCACCCACGGCAGGACGTGCTCGCGGTAGTAGCGCGTGCGCTCGAGGTGGGCGATCCCCTCGTGCGGCAGATCCCACCAGTCCTCCGGCGCGCGCTCGCCCAGCGCCGTCAGCACGCGAGCGGCGACCCGGTGATGGCCGCGCGGGCCCATGTGCAGCCGATCCGCCGACCAGAAGCTCGGGTCGGTGAGCTCGCGGTCAGGCCAGTTCAGCGCCCGGATGACGTCGGGGCGGTCCTCGATGCGCCTCAGAACCGCCGCCGAGAGCTCGTCGCCGCGCCGCTGGATGAGCCGTGACAGCGGGAGTCCTCCTGACGGGTTCGCGCCCGACAGCAGGATGAGCCGCACCCCTTCCTCGTCGCAGCGGGCGAGCACGTGCGAGAAGGCGTCGGCGATGCTCTCCATGCCGACACCGGGACGCAGCATGTCGTTGCCACCGCCGTTGAACGACAGGTGCGTGGGCCGCAGCGCGAGCGCCGGCTCCAGCTGCTCCGCGACGATCGGGCCCGCGAGGCGGCCGCGGATGGCCAGGTTCGCGTACTCGATCGGCTCGCCGAGGCTGTCCGCCCACCCCTGCGCGGTGAGATCCGCCCAGCCGCGGGGGCGGCCATCCGGGAGCTCGTCTCCGACGCCCTCGGTGAAGGAGTCCCCGATGGCCACGTAGCGGATCGTCATCCCTCCAGGCTAGCGAGCCATCGCGTCGACGAGCGTCTCCTCCAGCACCTCGCCTCGCTTGTCAACGAGCGGGATGGTGCCGACTGCGGCGACCGCGAAGAACACCGAGAACACGGTGAACACGAGCCCGGCCCCGCCGATGCCGAGCGCCCACGGGGTGAACAGCGGCGCGATGATCGAGGCGATGCGTCCGGCACCGGCCGCCCAGCCGGCTCCGGTCCCGCGCACACTCGTCGGGTAGAGCTCGGGCGTGACGGCGTAGAGGGCGCCCCACGCGCCGAGGTTGAAGAACGACAGCAGCGAGCCGAACAGCAGCACCTGCCACAGCTCCCCCGCGGTTCCGAACAGGATGGCCGACACGGCCGAGCCGACGAGGAACGTCGCGAGGGTGACGCGCCGACCCCACACCTCGATGAGCCATGCGGCGACGGCGTACCCAGGCAGCTGCGCGAGCGTGATCAGCAGCGTGAAGCCGAACGAGCGGACGAGGTCGTAGCCCTGCGCGACGAGAATCGACGGGATCCAGATGAACGCGCCGTAGTACGCGAAGTTCACGCAGAACCACACGAGCCAGATGGCGGCGGTGCGCGTGCGGAGGGCAGGAGACCAGAGCGCGGTGACGCCGGAGGGTCCCGCGGGTGCGGCGCTCTCGATGCGCGCAGGCGCCGGGTCTGCCGCGGACTGCTGCGCACGCGTGGCGCCGGCGGTCCCGGCCGACGCCTCCTCGAAGCGGCGCACGATCGCATCCGCCTCCGCGAATCGCCCCTTCGACTCGAGCCACCGCGGCGACTCCGGCAGCCCCCAGCGCACGATGAGCGCGTAGACTGCCGGCACCGCCCCGAGTAGGAAGGCCCACCGCCATCCGTCGTCCGAAGCGCCGACCACGAAGGTGCCGATGAGGGCGGCCAGCGTCCAGCCGACCGCCCAGAACGCCTCGAGCACCACCACGAGGCGGCCGCGGATGCGGCTGGGCGCGAACTCGCTCACGTACGTCGACGCCACCGGCAGCTCCGAGCCGAGGCCGAGGCCGACGAAGAACCGCAGCACGAGGAGCGCCCCGACGCCGCCCACGAGCGCGCTCGCGCCCGTGGCGATGCCGTAGACGAGCAGTGTGAGCGCGAACACCTGCCGACGCCCGAGCTTGTCGGCGAGCAGCCCGCCGAGGCTCGCGCCGACCGCCATCCCGACGAAGCCGACGGAGGTGATGAGGCCGGCTTCGGCTCCGGTGATCCCCCACTGCACGGTGAGCGCGGCGATGATGAACGAGATGAGGCCGACGTCCATCGCGTCGAGGGCCCACCCGATGCCCGATCCGGTGAGAAGCCGGGTGTGCTGTCTGTTGAAAGGGAGCGCGTCGAGTCGCGCCGAGGGATTCGCCATGCGCAACAGGTTAGTGTCACTCGGACCGTAAGTGCGAATCGGGCGGAGTAGCCTGGTATGACGACATCGAGACGACCCCCGGAGGTCCCGTGAGAGCCCGCATCGCCCACCCCTCCGCCGCGTGGATGTGGACGATCTGGGTCGTCGCAGTGCTCGCCTACGTGCTCTCGGTCACGAACCGGACGTCGCTCTCGGCGGTCGGGGTGGACGCCGCTCATCACTTCGGGGCCGACGCCTCGACGCTGTCGATGTTCGCCGTGCTTCAGCTCGGCGTGTACGGGCTCATGCAGCTGCCCATCGGACTGTGGCTCGACCGCTTCGGCGCACGCCCGATCATGGCGATCGGGATGGTCGTGATGGCGGCTGGCCAGCTCATCATGGCACTCTCCCCCAACGTCGGCGTCGCGATCTTCGCGCGCATGCTGCTCGGCGCCGGCGATGCGGCGATCTTCCCGAGCGCGCTCCGTCTCGTCGCGACGTGGTTCCCCACGCAGCGGAACCCGGTCATGGTGCAGTTGACCGGCATCATCGGGCAGATGGGTCAGCTCGTCGCGATCCTGCCGCTCGCGACCCTCCTGCACGCCACGTCGTGGTCCATCGCCTTCGGCAGCCTCGCCGGCGTCGCGCTGCTCTTCACCATCCTCGTCCTCGCACTCGTGCGGAACCACCCGCCGGAGCGCGAAGGCGACGTCTCCGTGAACACCGAGACCGGGGCCATCCGCGTCGTGACGAGCGCGATCGACACGCGGGGCGGGATCCGCGGCGCGTGGGCGAACCCCGGCACGCGCCTCGCGTTCTGGTCGCACTTCACGACGCCGTTCGCCGGCACCGCCTTCGTGATGCTCTGGGGGTTCCCGTTCCTCACCTCGGGCGAGGGCCTCTCATCCGGGCAGGCCTCGCTCGTGCAGAGCACCTTCGTGCTCATGGGCATCGTGTTCGGCCCGGTCATCGGCATCCTGTCGTCACGCAACCCCCTGCGCCGTTCGCACATGCTCGTGCTGCCGATCGTGGCCATCCAGCTCCTCGCCTGGATCGCCGTGCTGGCATGGCCGGGTCGGGCGCCGTTCGCGATGCTGCTCGCGCTCGCCGTCGCGCTCGGGCTCGGCGGCCCGGCGTCGATGATCGCGTTCGACCACGCCCGCACGCACAACCCGTCGCACCAGCTCAGCACCGCGACCGGCATCACCAACGTCGGCGGCTTCCTCGCGGGCCTCCTGGCCATCCTCTTCATCGGCGTCGCGCTCGATGTGCAGGGTGCGAGCGACCCGTCGGACTACTCACTCGGGGCGTTCCGCATCGCCTTCCTCACGCAGATCCCGATCTGGCTCGTCGGGGCGGCCTTCATCATCCGCGAGCGCAAGCGCACGCGCATCCGGATGGGCCTGGATCGGCCGCGCGGAGCCTAGCTCGGCAGCACCCAGGGGAAAGCCCGCGCGTTGCTGCGGGCTCCGTCTCGCGCGCGTGACCGGTTCGGCTCGTCCACGAGACCCGTGATCTCCTCGCCCAGGTGCACCATCGTCGCGAAGGTCTCTGGCGTGAGCCAGTCCGGGCGCACCGCGAACGCCAGGTCCTCGGTAGCGGTGTTTCCGGACGCTCCCGGGGCGAACGGGCAGCCGCCCAGTCCTCCGAGCGCACCGTCGATGACGTCTGCACCCGCTTCCGCCGCCGCCAGCGCGTTCGCGACGCCGAGACCCCACGTGTCGTGGCCGTGATAGACGACACCGAGCTCCGGGCGACGCTCGACGGCCAGCTCCACCCGCCGGGCCACCTCAGCCGGATGCGCCTGGCCGAGCGTGTCGCAGATGACGGCGTCCACGGCGCCGACCGTGCGGGGGTCCTCGAGGATCGATGCGATCCGCTCGACCGGCACGACGCCCTCGAAAGGGCAGGTGAACGTCGTCGCGATGCAGAGCTGCACCGACCCGCCCACCGCCGCAGCCACCGCGATCGCGTCGGGCATGGCCGCGAGGGAGGCTTCCGTGTCCCGTCCGATGTTCGCCTTGTTGTGGCTGTCGGACGCGGAGAGGCAGTACTGGAACCGGCGCGCGCCCGCCGCCGCGGCGCGCTCGACGTGCCGCGGTGTCGCCACCCACACCCACACGCGATCGCGCTCCTCCGGCGTCAGCGCGGCGACGACATCCAGCGTGTCGGCCATGGTCGGCACGAGATCCGGCCTCGCCATCGACCCGACCTCGACGTGCTCGACGCCGAGCGCGAAGATCTCCCGCACGAGCTGCACCTTGCGCTCGGTCGAGAGGTTCTTCCCGGCGAGCTGCAGCCCGTCGCGGAGAGTCACGTCGCGGAACTGCACCGTCATCTCATCGTCTCCTCGTACTGATCGATGCGTGCGGCATCCCATCCCAGCTCGGCGAGGATGTCACGGGTGTGCTCGCCGAGATCCGGCCCGAGCGCGGTGATCGGGCGGGACCTGCCGCCGAGGACGGGCACGATGCCGGGGAACCCGACATCCTTGCGCAGCTCCTCGCCGTCGTGCACGTCGAAACGTTGGATCATGTCACGTGCGGCGAACTGCTCGTCCGCGGCGACGTCCTCGGCGGTGTAGATCGGCCCGGAAGGCACCCCGGCGCGATCCAGTTCGGCGAGTGCGTCCGCGCTCGACCGGGTCGACGCCCACGCGCCGATCGCGTCGTCGAGGATGTCGCGTGCCTCCCAGCGCCCTTCATTCGACTGGAGCGCGGGATCCGTCGCGAGATCGGGGCGGCCGATGAGCGTCATGTAGCGCTGATAGATCGCATCGCCATTCCCTGCGACGACGATGCTCTTGCCGTCCGCGCAGAGGTACGCGTTGGAAGGCGCGATCCCCTGCATGCGCCCGCCGGTGCGCTCCCGCCGCACTCCGTACGCCTCCCAATCGGGCACGAGCGACTCGGTCACGGAGAGCATCGCCTCGTTGAGCGCCACGTCGATGGTGCGCTGATCCAGCGGAGTCATCTGCCGGTCGCCTCCGCTCGCCCGCTCGCGCTCGAACAGCGCCATGGTCACACCGAACGCCGCGTAGATCCCCGCGATGGTGTCGCCGATGGACACGCCGGTTCGACTGGGCGGTCGGCCCGGCTCCCCCACCAGCTCCCGGAAGCCGCCGTATGCCTCGGCGACGGCGGCGAAGCCGGGCCGATGCGACAGCGGGCCGGTCTGCCCGAACGCGGAGATGCGCGCGACGATGAGGCGGGGGTTCGCCTGCTGCAGTGTCTCCTCGTCGAGGCCCCATCTGTCGAGGGTGCCAGGGCGGAAGTTCTCGAGCAGCACATCGGCAGTCCGAATGAGATCGAGCACGATCTGCCGTCCCTCCGCGTCGCGGAGGTCCACGACGACCGACCGCTTCCCGCGATTGATCGTGCGGTAGAGCATCGAGGTGTCGCCGGCGTACAGGCGCCATCGGCGCAGCTCGTCGCCCGTGCGCGGTCGCTCGATCTTGATCACGTCCGCGCCGAAGTCGGCCAGAAGCCGACCCGCCGTGGGAGCGGCGATGTAGTTGCCGAGTTCGAGCACGCGGACGCCGTCGAGGGGTGAGCGGGTCATCGGACGAGCACCGCCAGGATCAGGGTCATCCCCAGGGCGATGACCGACGCGAGAGAGACACTGAGAGTGACCGTCTTGAGCGCGCCGCGGACGGACTGCCCGAGGAACGTCTTCAGCAGCCAGAAGGTGTTCGAGGTGACGTGGACGCAGAACAGCGCGCCGGCGCCGGCGGCGAGGGCGATGATCAGCGGATTCAGCCCGAGGCTGGCGGCGACCGGCGCGATGATGCCCGCGGCCGTGATCGCCGAGAGCGTCACCGATCCCACCGCCACGTGGAGGACGGCGGCCATCACCCACACGATGAGGATCGGCGCCCAGGTGGTCGCGGCGAAGTACCCCTGCAGGATGTCGCCGAGGTCGCCTTGGGCGATGACGGCAGCGAGCGACCCCCCGATTCCGGTGAGCACGAAGATCTGGCCGCCATCCTGGAACCCCTTAACCAGCGACTTCTCGATGCGCTTGGTGCCGACCGCCGAGCGCCCGATGAGGCCGGTGAGGACCACCGCGAGCAGCAGGGCGATCACCGGGTCGCCGAGGAAGTGCATGGCCGGGACCTCGACGCCGAGGACGACGAGCACGGCCTGGGCCGCGATGAGGGCGAGCGCGCTGAGCATGGGGCCGAAGAGCAGCAGCAGCGGGCGTTCCTGCGGCTCCGTCGCGAGTGCCAGGCCGCCGCCGCGCGGCACTCCCCCGATAGCGGTGCGCACGGTCCCCGTGCGCGTCGCGTCCAGGGAGTAGCCGCCCTCCTCCGCACCCTTGAGCGCAGGAGGCTGCTCGAGGTCGCCGACGGGATCGTCGTGCACCGTCTCCTCCTCGTCGCGCGCCGGGTCCCAGAACCCACCGCGGAAGGCGAGTGACATGAGGAAGATCGTGAGCGCGATGGTGGGGACCGCGACGGCCAGGCCGCCGAGCAGCATGAATCCCAGCGGCACGTCGAGGAGGCCGGCCAGGGCCACCGCGGCAAAGCCGGGGACGACCATGACGATGCCGACCTCGAGCGCCACGGCGAAGGTGGTGCCCATGACGCCGGCGCCGGTCTTGCCCAGTCGCGGGGCGATGCGTCGCGCGAGGGGCGCTGCGATGACGATCATCACGTCGACGAAGATGGTCTGCAGGTAGGTGCCGAGCGACAGGCCGAGTGCGTAGGCGACGCCGCGTCTGCCGAAGGCCCGCATGAGCGATTCGACGAGACGGGTGATGGCGCCCATCTCGTTCAGCATCGCACCGATCAGGACGCCCCACGCGATGAGCAGGCCGGCATCGGCCATGACCTCGCCGAACCCCGTCGTCATCGTGGCCACGGTCTCCTGCGGACCGAGACCGGTGAGGAGTCCGATGGACGCGGCACCGAGTCCGAGGGCGATCACGGGGTTGATGCGGAATCGGACGATCGCCACCACGACCGCGACGATGACGAGCGCGACGACGCCCAGTGTGTACCAGTCCGGCAAGAGAGAGCCTCCTCATCGAGGGTGTTTCCCATATCGTAAGACAGATCCCATATTTCAGGAACCACGGCCGTCCGGTCGTATGCTCAAGAGATGGCGGAGCAGCCCCTCCTCGTACTCGGCAAGATCGCGTCGATCCTCGACGCCTTCACATTCGCGGCACCCGCGCGGACAGTCGCCGAGATCCGCGACATCACGGGCCTTCCGACGTCCACAACGCACCGGCTCGTGGCGAATCTCGTGGACCACGGCTTTCTCGATCGATCCGGGGACGTGTATCGGATCGGCGCCCGCATGGCCTACTGGGCCGGTCCCGCCGCCCGCAGCAGGGACTTCACCGAGCTTCTCCTGCCGCAGCTCGACGCGCTCCGTGACGCCACCGGGGAGACGGCATGCTTCTTCCGTGCAGAGCAGGGAAGCCGCGTCTGCATCGGGGTCGCAGAGACGCGCCACGGTCTGAAGCAGGAGATGTACGTGGGGCGCATCCAGCCGCTTCATGTGGGCAGCTCCGGCCGCGTCATCCTCGCCTGGCGTGACGACCTCCTCGGGCACGTCCTCTCCCGGCCCCTGCCCGCGCTCACCGGGGCCACCATCACCGATCCGGACGTGCTGCGCGACGCCGTCCGAGAGACCCGGACGCAGGGGTTCGCGATCACGGTCGGAGAGCGCCTCGAAGCCGCCTCCGGTCTTGCGGCGCCGGTGTTCGACCCGCACGGCGCCCTCGTCGGCGCTCTCACCGTGATGGGACCGACCCTGCGCATGCCCTACGACACGTGCGAGCAGATGGTCGACCTCGTGGTCCTGGCCGCCGAGAGCCTGACGGCGGCGCTGGGCGGCCGAAAGCCGGCGTGAGCCCGGAGTGCGCGGAGGTGACGCCCGCGCGTCAGATGGCGCCCCCGGCGCCGCCCCCGTCGGTGTACCGATGCGCGGCGCGCATGCGGGCGATGTCCGCGTCGTACTGCGCGCGCTGATTCTCATGAGGCGGGAGCTCATCCCCGGGCTGCTGCTCGGCGCGCCGGTCGCGCAGGATCCCCCAGAGCAGCAGCCCGAGCGCGGCACCGCCGAGAACCGCCAGCAGCAGCCAGTCCATCCATGTCATCGCGCGCTCCCTTGGCCCTCTCACCGTCTCGCCACACACTAGGGCGTCGAGCGAGGCGAGCACCAGAGTCGCCGCCACGCCGCTGACCGCCCGCGGTGGCCGGATGCCGCACGAGGCCATCCGCGCCCGCCTCGCGCCGCACGCGCTGCTCGAGCTCGGGGTCGTGCTGAACACCTCGCCGCGCCCCCTTCGGGCGATTCGGCCTGCCCGCCGATCCGGCCGAGTTGATCGGATGGCGGCTCTATGCGAGGAGGGCTGTCCGGAGCGTGTCGAGGCCGACGCCGCCCATGTCGAGCGCGCGTCGATGGAACTCCTTCATCGAGAACTCCGTTCCGCGCGCGGCGGCGTAGCCGTCGCGGACCTGCTCCCAGATGCGCTGGCCGACCTTGTACGACGGAGCCTGTCCCGGCCATCCGAGGTAGCGGTTCACCTCGAAGCGCACGAACTCGTCGGACATGTTGACGTTCGCGCGCATGAACTCGAGCGCGTAGTCGGCATCCCACGTGCCGGCGCCGTCGAGTCGGGGCTTTCCCAGGTGCACGCCGATGTCGAGCACGACGCGGGCGGCGCGCATGCGCTGGCCGTCCAGCATGCCCAGACGGTCGGCGGGATCGTCGAGGTACCCGAGCTGCTCCATGAGCCGTTCGGCGTACAGCGCCCAGCCCTCGGCGTGACCCGACGTTCCGGCGAGAAGCCGACGCCAGCTGTTGAGCTCCGCGCGGTTGTGCACGGCCTGCCCGATCTGCAGGTGATGGCCGGGGACTCCCTCGTGGTAGACCGTCGTGAGCTCGCGCCACGTGTCGAACTCGGTCACACCCTCCGGCACCGACCACCACATGCGGCCGGGTCGGGAGAAGTCGTCGGTGGGACCGGTGTAGTAGATCCCGCCCTCCTGAGTGGGCGCGATCATGCATTCCAGGCGCCGCACCGGCTCCGGGATGTCGAAGTGCGTGCGCCCGAGCTCGGCGACCGCCCGGTCGCTCGTCTCCTGCATCCACGCCTGCAGGGCGTCGGTGCCGACGAGCTTGCGCGCGGGGTCCGCCTCGAGGAACGCGACGGCCGCCTCGACGCTCGCACCGGGCAGGATCTGCTGCGCGATCGCCTCCTGCTCGGAGACCATGCGCCCAAGCTCCTCGATCCCCCACTCGTACGTCTCGTCGAGGTCGATGACGGCGCCGAGGAACCGGCGCGAATTGAGGGCGTAGAGCTCGCGCCCTACGGCGTCCTCCGCGGGAGCGGCGGGAGCGAGCTCGTCGCTGAGGAACGCCGCGAGCCGGTCGTACGCCTCGCGCGCGGCCCCGGCGCCCCGACCGAGGTCCTTCGCCAGCGCGCGCGTGCCGTCCTCGGGTCGAGCGCCGGCGGCGAGGCTCGCGAAGAAGCCGTCGTCCGCCGTATACCGCGGGATCTGCGCGGCCACCTCGTGCACCTGGCGCACCGCGGGCATGACGCCCCGCGTCATCCCCTCCCGCAGCGTCGCCACGTACCCGTCGATCGCCTCCGGCACCGCCGAGAGGCGGCGGGCGATCGTGGACCAGTCGTCCGCCGAACCGGTCGGCATGAGGTCGTAGACCTGGCGGATGTCCTGGGGTGCGCTGGCGATGACGTTGAGGTCCCGCAGGTGCCACTGCGCGTCGTGCAGCTCGAGCCCCAGGCGGAGCTCGGCGGCGAGGTCGGTCTGCGTCACCTCGTCCACCGCGTCGACGGGACGGGCGGCCTCCAGCGCGGCGAGTGCGCCTCGAGCGGCCTCGGCGTGCCGCTCCGCGCCCTCCGGGCTGAAGTCGTCGTACCGGTCGGCGACCTCGGCGCGGCCGATGTAGGTGGCGAGGATGGGCGAGAGCTCGACGAGCGTGTCGACCCACCCCTCGGCGATGCGGTCGACCTCCGTCTGCGGTCGCATCGCGGCCATCCTCTCGTCCGACATCAGTGCGCCGCCTCAGTCCAGTCGGCGCCGTGGCCGATCTGCACGTCGAGCGGCACGGTGAGCTGCGCGGCCCCGGCCATCCGATCGCGGACGATGCGCTCGACGTCGTCCGCCTCTCCCGGAGCGACCTCGACGACGATCTCATCGTGGATCTGCAGCAGCAGGCGCGAGCGCATGCCGAGGAGATCCTGGTGCACGCCGAACAGGGCGATCTTCATGATGTCCGCCGCCGACCCCTGGATGGGCGCGTTGAGCGCGGCGCGCTCGGCGTTCTCCCGCAGCACGCGGTTCGGGCTCGTCAGGTCGGGGAACGGGCGGCGGCGGCCGAAGATCGTCTCGGTGTAGCCGTCGACCCGCGCCTTCTCGACCGACGCCCGCAGGTAGTCGCGCACGGCGCCGAAGCGGGCGAAGTACTCGAGCATGAGCGTCTTCGCCTCCGACTGCTCGATGCGCAGCTGCTTGGAGAGGCCGAACGCCGACAGGCCGTAGACGAGGCCGTACGACATGGCCTTCACCTTGCTGCGCATCTCGCTCGACACCTCCTCGGGCGTGACGCCGAAGACGCGCGCGCCGACGAAGCGGTGCAGGTCCTCCCCGGCGTTGAACGCCTCGATGAGCCCGGGGTCGCCCGACAGGTGCGCCATGATGCGCATCTCGATCTGCGAGTAGTCCGCCGTGAGCAGCGTCTGGTACCCCTCGCCGACCTCGAACGCCGACCGGATGCGGCGCGACTCCTCCGTGCGGACGGGGATGTTCTGCAGGTTCGGGTCGGTGCTCGACAGCCGCCCGGTCTGCGATCCCGTCTGCACGTACGTCGTGCGCACGCGTCCGTCGGCGGCGATCGCGAGGTCGAGCCCGTCGATGATCTGCTTGAGCTTCGTCGCCTCGCGGTGCGCGAGGAGCAGACCGAGGAACGGATGATCGGCCTTCTCCTGCAGCTCGGCGAGGGCGCCGGCGTCGGTCGTGTACCCGGTCTTCGTCTTGCGCGTCTTCGGCAGATCCAGCTCGACGAAGAGCACCTCCTGCAGCTGCTTCGGCGAGCCGAGGTTCACCTCGTGGCCGATGGTGGCGTACGCGTCGAGTGCGAGCTGCTGCGCGCGAGTGCCGAGCTCGGCCGAGAAGCTCGAGAGCTTGTCGTGCGAGACGGCGACGCCGGAGAGCTCCATCTCCGCCAGAGCGAGGAGCGTCGGCAGCTCGATGTCGACGAGCACCGACTGCACGGGCTCGGGCATGGCCTCCCGGAGGGCAGCCGCAACCCGCACGGTGAACCAGGCGCGCTGGCCCGGCGTGGCGCCCTCGTTCTCAGGAACCAGCTGCGAGGGGTCGGCCTCCGGCAGCTTCTCCTGCAGGTACGTGTCGACGAGTTTCGCGAGCGTCTTGTCGGGGAAGCTCGGCCGCAGCAGCCATCCGCCGAGGATGACGTCGAAGGCGAGGCCCGCGACATCCGCCCCCGCGCGCCGCAGCGCCTTCACCTGCGGCTTCGCGTCGGCGAGCACCTTCGGAGCGTCCGACGAGAGCCATCCGCTCAGTGCGCCGCGCACCTCGTCGCTCCAGTCGGCCTCCACGACCGCCTGGCCGCTGGCGAGGCCGATCCGCGTGGGGAGCCCGCCGTCGATGACGACCGTGAGGCCGATCTCCCCCTCGGCGGCCGCTGTCCACGCGGCGAGGTCGACCGCGCTCAGTTCGGTCGGCGCGGGCGCCTCGGCGGCCGGCTCCACCTCCGCAGCGCCTTCGTCGTCCGTCGTCTCGGTCACCTGCAGCACGCGGCTGAGAAGCGCGCGGAACTCCAGGCGTGCGAAGACGTCTCGGAGCGCCTGCGCGTCGATGCCCTCGCGCTTCAGCTCGTCGAGCTCCACGGGGAGCTCGACGTCGCGCAGGAGCCGGTTCAGCCGGCGGTTGCGGCGCACGTCCTCGATGTGCTCGCGCAGGTTGTTGCCGACGACGCCCTTGATGGTGTCGGCGCCGTCGAGCAGCGCGTCGAGCGAGCCGAACTGCGTGAGCCACTTGACCGCGGTCTTCTCCCCCACTTTGGGGATGCCGGGGAGGTTGTCGCTCGTCTCGCCCACGAGCGCGGCGATGTCCGGGTACATCTCGGGGGGCAGGCCGTACTTCTCGACGACCGCCGGCGGGTCGTAGCGCTTGAGCTTCGACACCCCCTGCACCGAGGGGTACAGCACGGTCACGTCCTCGTTCACGAGCTGCAGGGTGTCGCGGTCGCCCGAGCAGACGAGGACGTTCCAGCCGGCCTGCGCACCGCGCGCCGCGAGGGTGGCGAGGATGTCGTCCGCTTCGAAGTCGGGCTTCTCCAGCACGGTGACGTTCATCGCCCGCAGGCACTCCTGCAGGAGCGGGATCTGGCCCGAGAACTCCTTCGGAGTCTCCGACCGCGTGCCCTTGTACTCGGCGTACTCACGCGTGCGGAACGACTCGCGCGACACGTCGAAGGCCACCGCGACGTGCGAGGGCTTCTCGTCGCGCAGGAGGTTGATGAACATCGACAGGAAGCCGTGCACCGCGTTGGTGTGCTGGCCGTCCGAGGTGGAGAAGTTCTCGACCGGGAGGGCGAAGAACGCCCGGAAGGCGAGGGAATGGCCGTCGACGACGAGCAGAGTAGGCTTCGTGGAGTCCGTCACCTGTCCAGCGTAACGAGCGGTGCGGACATCCGAGCGACGGGAGCACGATGACGGACCGGACCGACGGACTCGCCTGGGCGCGCGAGCGGGGCCTCGGAGCCCTCGCGGAGCGGATGGGCATCGAGCTCACGGAGTTCTCCGTCGAACGGTCGGTCGCGACCATGCCCGTCGAGGGCAACACGCAGCCGGTCGGCCTGCTGCACGGCGGCGCGTACGTCGTGCTCGGCGAGTCGCTCGGCTCCATGTCGGCGAATCTCTTCGCGGGGCCGGACCGCCTCGCGGTCGGCATCGACATCAACGCGACGCACACGTCGTCGGCAGTGCGTGGCCGCGTCACCGGCGTCTGCACCCCGATCCATCTGGGTCGGTCGCTGACGGTTCACGAGATCGTGGTGACGAATGAGGATGGTCGGCGCTGCTCGACCATCCGGATCACGAACATGATCAAGGACGCCTACCCCACCGGACGTTGAGCGACCGAGCGCCGGCGAGGGAGACGAAACGCCGCGAGCCGATCTCGGGATCGGCTCGCGACGTTTCGACTCGCTCCGCTCGCTCAACGAGCGGGAAGTGCTCAGCCCTTCTTGGGGGCGAGCTGCTCGATGATCGCCTTCGCGACATCCTGCATGGTCAGGCGGCGGTCCATGGACGCCTTCTGGATCCAGCGGAACGCCTCGGGCTCGGAAAGGCCCATCTTCTCGTTGAGGAGGCCCTTCGCGCGGTCGACGAGCTTGCGCGTCTCGAAGCGCTCGACCATGTCGCCGACCTCGGCCTCGAGCGTGATGATCTGGTCGTGACGCGCGAGCGCGATCTCGATCGCGGGGAGCAGGTCGTTCGGCGTGAACGGCTTCACCACGTACGCCAGGGCGCCGGCCTCGCTCGCGCGCTCGACGAGCTCCTTCTGGCTGAACGCGGTCAGCAGCACGACGGGCGCGATGTGGTTCTTGCTGAGCTTCTCGGCGGCGCTGATGCCATCGAGCTGCGGCATCTTCACGTCCATGATGACGAGGTCGGGGCGCAGTTCCGTAGCCAGCTGCACTGCAGTCTCGCCGTCGCCGGCCTCGCCCACGACGTCGTACCCGTTGTCGCGGAGGATCTCCACGATGTCGAGGCGGATCAGGGACTCGTCTTCGGCGACCACCACACGACGGGGCGCCGTCGCGGTGCTCTTCTCGGTCTGCTCTTCGGTCACCGTTCCATCCTAGAGGTCAAGTCGCTGGGCGAAGCCTCATCCGCGCCGATCCGCGCGTGGCGCGAGGTCAGCTCGGCGGCCGCGTGTCGAAGTCGTGGCGATCCGCGTCGCCGATCCGAGGATCGGCCGCGGTGTCCGGTGAGACCGGGGATCCCCCGTCGGGCTGCCCGGTGTCGGGGTACTGCGGCTGCTCGACCTCGTCGTCAGGCCCGCGCTCCTCCGCCGGCGGCAGGTGGTCGAGGGGGCGCTTGATGTCGTCTGAATCGCTCATGCAGCCAGACTCTGCCGACGGGTTCCGCCTGGCAGGGGGCTTGTCAACGGTGCTCGGCGTGCGGTACACGCCGCCGACTGCCCAACGCCCCTCGGGTGCCACGCGAGGGGCGATGGGCGAGGGCGAAGCCGGTGCCGGCCCACGTCGGCTGAGGCGCCACGCTGTCACTCGGGCTGGCCGCTCACCGCCACGACGACCTTGCTCGATGTCTGCGAGTCGCGGGCGAGGGCGAAGGCGTCGGCGACGTCGTGGAGCGGCACGACGTGGGTGACGACCTGCTCGATCTCGGGCCGTGCCGCCAGCAGCGTCACGGCCTCG
>NZ_JAUEPM010000007.1 GCF_030406385.1 Microbacterium oryzae | reverse complement strand
GCCTTCGAGACGCCTTCCGCAGCGAGCCTGCGGATCAGAGCCCAGTCCTCCAAAGTGATCACTCTCCAATCGTTGAGTGTTCACTTTTCACGCGCCGCTACTGTCCAGTTTTCGAGCGCCGCCGACACCATGGGTGGCGCGGCCCTGGCACGCCGACATCTGGCCGTGGCTCTCCGACTGGATCGCGACGCCCGGGTTCGCGGGAGTTGCTGCCATCGTCGCCGCCCTCGTCGCGTTCGCAGGGGTCCGGCGTCAGACTCGACTCAACGCGTGGTGGCAGCGGGCGGAGTGGGCCCTCAGCTTGCTCACTCGTGAGGAGCGCGACGACGTCGACCTCGAGGTGGCCCTCGCCGCGCTCCGGGTCCTCAGACAGAGCAGACTCGCAAAGAAGGAGGAGCAGAAGTTCGTCCGCTCGATCGTCGATGTGGTGGTACTCGACCCGGCTGGGGACGGAACCGAGGCAAGCGACGAGGACGTGACGGTCACTGCCCAGACCCGAGAGGCGGCGCCTACCCGAAGCGTGCTGAGCGGAAGCATACTGGTAAGGAGGAGCAAGGTTCTGAGCGCCATCAAGAGGAGGTTCAAATGAGCACACCCACCGCGAGTTCCGCGGGTCGGCGCCGCCCCAGCGATCGCGCGCGTTACATCGCCGCGGAGATCCGCGTCGAGGCCGACCGGAAGCTCGGCGACAAGACCCCCGACTGGATCAGAGAGCTCGCCGAGGAGGGCAAGCGCCGATTCGGTTGATCCGCAAACGAGAGAGCCGGCCATCCCGACGGATGGCCGGCTCTGTCGTTCCCCTAAGCGGAAGCCAGTCACCCCTGCCGGCGATGGGTGTCTCACTCGCGGCGGTTATGCGGCGCCGATACCCGCGCGGAGTGAGACACGGGCGTCACGCATGCCAGGCCGTGTCTCACTCGCGGTGGTCATCCGGCGCCGATACCCGCGCGGAGTGAGACACGGATGTCACGCATGCCAGGCCGTGTCTCACTTGCGGCGGTCATCCGGCGCCGATACCCGCGCGGAGTGAGACACCAGGACGCCACGCCACGCCCCGCACCGCGCGAAAGAGCCGGCCACCCCATCGGATGGCCGGCTCTCGCGTCTCGCAGGACGCCTCAGTACGCGGGCGCCACCTGTGACGTCAGCCGATAGCCCACACCGCGCACGGTCTCGATGTACCGAGGCGTGACGGGATTGTCGCCGAGCTTGCGACGCAGGTTCGTCATGTGCGCCTCGATCGCGCGCTTGTCGGCGTCGCCCACGAAGTAGCTCGTCACGTACGACTCGCCGCGCAGCACGAGCGTGAGGTCGGCCTTGCTGCGCACGCGGCGCTTCGACTCCATGAGCGCAGCGAGCAGGTCGAACTCGGTGCGGGTGAGCTCGAGGTCGCGGTCGCCGATCTTCGCGATCCGGCTCTCCGGGTCGACGTAGAGGTCGCGGTGCGCGAGCGTGTGCGGGCCGAGCCCGGTCGGACCGGTCGTGGCGAGCTCCTGCCCGCCCTCCTGCGGGCCGACATCGCTCCCGACGACGACGGCGGCGGATGGCGCTGCCTCGTCGGCGGGGGAGACCCGCCAGACCTCGGGCTCGCCCTGGGCACCCACCGGCGCCCCCTGCACCCCGGGCGCCCCCGGCGCCCCCGGCGCCCCCGGCACCCCGGGCGCCCCCTGCACCCCGGGCACCGCCTGCCCGGCCGCGGCCGGGAACCCCGACACACCCGGCGTCGCGCGCGCGGTCGGGAACGACGGACCCGTCGCATCCTGTCGGGGTGCGGCCGGTGCCGCCGCACCCGCGCGCGGGCGTCGCAGCATGGCGTCGATGCGCGCGCGCAGCTCGCGGGGGCGGAAAGGCTTGTTCAGGTACTCGTCCGCTCCCGAGCTGAGCCCGAGCACGACATCGGCCTCGTCGTCGAGGGCCGTGAGCATGATGATGTACGTGTCGCTGCCGGCGCGGATGCGGCGGGCGGCCTCGAAGCCGTCGATGCCGGGCATGTTCACGTCGAGCGTCGTGATGAGCGGCTGATACCGCAGCACCGCGTTCACCCCGTCGATGCCGTTCCCGGCCGAGACGGTGGAGAAACCCGCAGACTCCAGCACCTCCACGAGGAGGTGGCGGATGTCGGGATCGTCCTCGACGATCACGGCGGTCTTCAGCGGGACGCTCGGGTCGGTCATCTTGCTCCACTCACATCCGGAATACTGCGATTGCTAGCCATCCTAGCGGTCGTCAGCGCGCGCTCGCCGTCAGCGCGACGGCGCCCTCCGGCCACCACACACCCGCGGCTGGGCCGCCGTTGCAGGGGCCGTCGCTCTCGCCCGGGGGCTTGATCCAGAGATTCGTGTCGACGACCTCGTCGCCGTACTCGCCGGCGCGCTCGCCGACGGTCTGCCCCGCGGGGTTGCACCACTCAGATCCCGCAGTCGCCGTGCCGTTGCGCGAGCTGTCAATGACGGCGTGCATGCCGTCGAGGTGCGACGCGACCTCGTGCGCGTAGGCGAACTCGTCGGTGAGCGGCTGGAAGTTCGACACGTTCGTCGCGAAGCCGCGCACCTCTCCCGCGACGTCGACGGCCGAGATGAGCTCGGCCATCCGCTCGGGAGCGAGCCACGAGCTGTGCCCGCCGTCGAGGTAGATCCACGTGTCCACGGCCTGCAGCGCGGCCACGGCGCCGCGCAGCTGGGTCACGCGCTCGTCGAGGTTGCCGCACTCGGGCGCGAGCGCGAGGCTGTCGGGCTCGAGAACGACGATCTTCTGCACGTCGCGGGCGTTGTCGAGCGCCGCGCCGATCTCCTCGACCCACGTCTCGTAGTCGTCGGGTTCGAGGCCGCCCGCGGAGTGGTTGCCGCAGTCGCGCCCCGGCAGCCCGTACACCGCGACCGACAGCGCCTTGCCCTCGTCGCGCGCCTGCTTGGCGAGCGCGCCGATCGTCGCACCGGCCTGGCCGATCGGGTCCTGCTCGGGGGTGATCCAGTACGTCGAGGGCTGTGCGGCGAGGTACTCCGCCGCCTCCTGCTGCTCGGGCGTGAGGTCGTCGTCGAGCGCACGCTGCGCCTTCGACAGCTCCGGCGCGACGAACTCGGTGCCGACGCCGGGTGGGCGCGCCGTGAGGGCGTTGATCCAGTGGCTCACGAAGATGCCTCCCACGGCGAGCATGCCGACGACGATGACGCTGAGCACCGCGATCCACAGCCACGGAGAGCGGAGCGCACGCGGCACGCGGAGCGCACCCGGCACCCGCCGACGCCGCGCCCTCACGCGCGCTTTCTGGAGGAGGCGGTGGCGATGCTCGAGGTCACGGCGGCGTCCGGCTTGCCCGCGCGCTCCCACCGGTCGCCGCCCATCTGGCGGGCGGCCGCGTTGGCGTCGCTCGCGGCGCGCAGCAGCTCGTCGAGGTCGTATCCGGTGGAGGCGACCGTAGCCCATCCGATGCTCGCCGACGTGCGCACGGGCAGCGGATGGTCGGGGTCGGGCTCTCCGATCCGCTCCAGCAGCGAGACGATCAGTCGGCGGGCCGCCTCGCTCGAGCGCGGAACGAGGGCGACGAACCGCGTCTCGCCGCGCTGCTCGATATCGGCGTCGGCCGGAAGGCCCGCAAGCACGGCCGTGCAGAAGCGCTCGGCGATCTCCTCGAACGCGCCGCCGCCGAGGGCGGTGCGGATGTCCTCCGGGTCGTCGAGGCGGATGTCGACGAGCGACCACCAGTCGTCGCCGGCCTTCTGCGCGCGCTCGAGACGGTTGCGGGCAACGGCCTCGAAGGTGCCGTCGTTGCGGGCAGAGGCGGGGCGCGGCTGGCGCACGATGAGCAGAAGGGTGACGAGCACGCACACGATGTAGACGCCGGTGCCCACGCCGTTGACCGCGCGCACCGAGGCGAGGTCGTCGGCGGAGGGGTTGCCGTGCATCCAGCGCAGCAGTCCGTCGACCAGGCCGTAGAGCGCGAACACGGGGAAGATCGCCGCCGCGACCACCATCGGCAGGATGGCCTCGTGCACGCGTGGATAGAGGTTCAGCAGCTCGACGATGCAGAGGACGGCGAAGATGCACGAAACGAGGAAGTCGAGGCGGAAGGCGATGGAGTAGTAGTTCGTGGGGTACAGCAAGATCAGGATGGTCGGCGACGCGACGAGATATGTCGTCGCCAAGGTCCATCCGGACCTCCTCCGCTCGTTGAACATCCGCAGCCCGGTCCAGAGGAACGCGTTCGCAGGCAGGAAGATGCCCGACGCGTATGCGGGGAGGAACCAGTAGGTGGTGGTCTCTGCGTAGAGGTACGCGTACGAGGCGCTCATCGCGAGCACGAATGCGAGCGACCAGTGGGCCGCGGCGTACGAGGGGCGGGGGAGGAAGCCCAGGCCGAGCATGACGATGCAGGCCACCGTGGCGACGGCGATGAATGGAACGGTGGTGTTCACGCCGTCTCCTTGTCGGTGGTGCGGGGGAGCCGGATGGTGACGGTGGTGCCGTACCCGAGCGCGCTGTCGAGCTCGAGGACGCCGCCGTGCTCGGTGACGATCTCGCGCGAGATGCCCATGCCGAGGCCCGTGCCGGGGATGCCGGCGTCGCGGGCGCTCGAGGCGCGGAAGTACTGGTCGAAGATGTGCGACAGCTCGTCCTCCGGGATGCCGATGCCGGTGTCCGCGACGCTGACCGCGACCTCCTCGGCGGTGCTGGAGACCTCGACGGTGACGGTGCCGCCCCGGGGGGTGTACTTCACCGCGTTGCCGACGACGTTGTCGACGACCTGGCGCAGGCGGAACGCGTCGCCCACGATGACGGCGCTGTCGTCGTCCGTGGGGCGGACGACCCGCACGCCGCTGGAGAGCGCGGCGGGGCCGAAGGCCGACACCGAGGCGGAGGCGATGGCGGCGAGATCGACGACGGTGTGCTCGTCTGCGGGGTCGCGCCCCGGGTCCTGCAGGATGCGCGCGATGAGGCGCTCCATGCGCTCGGCGGCGTTCTCGATCGTCGAGAGCTGCTCACGTGCGGAGGCGGGCAGGTCGTTGCGCTCCAGCAGCAGGTCGGCGTGGCCGAGCACGGCGGTCAGCGGGCTGCGCAGCTCATGCGAGACCGCGCGCGCCATCGACTGGCGCTCGGTCTTCGCCTCGGTCTGCGCGGTGACGTCCTCGGCGACGAGGATCATGCCGTCGAGGCGGTAGCGGGCAGACACCTCGAGAAGCCGCCACCGGCCATCCCGATCGAACAGCCAGACCTGCTCGCCCGCGAAGTTCTCACCGCGGGCGGCGCGGGCGACGGTCGTCTGCTCAGCGGGGATGGCCTCGCCCCGTCGTTCGCGGTACTCGACCGCGCGCGTGGGGTGGAGTATGGGGAGGTTCTCGATGCCGTACATGCGGCGGTAGGCGGCGTTCGTCGCGGGGAGGGTGCCGTCCTGGTCGACCTGCGCGATGCCGGTCTGCAGGGTGTCGAGAAGCGCGGTGCGTCGCTGCTCCTCGCGCCGTGCAAGGGCGAGGGCCGCATCGAGCTGTCGGGACTGGCGGCGCATCAGGCGTGCGGCTGCCCGGGTGCGGCCCATGCCCGAACGAAGGGTGATGCCGATGAAGGCCCCCGTGAGCACCAGTGTGAACAGGCTCAGGGCGTCGTCGGTCGAGAAGCTGCCGCTCGCGAGCCCCGCGGCCAGGATGGAGCCGGCGACGAGGCAGATGCCGGTCACCAGCCATCCGACCGAGTAGTAGCTCGCGAGCCAGACGACCGGGAAGGCCCACAGCAGGCCGAGGGTGTCGCCCCGCGCCTCCGAGAGAAGGCCGATCGCGAGGATGTCGAGGATCGGCAGGGCGAGGACGGCCCCGTTGGGCAGAAGATGCCAAGGGAGGGCGATCGCGAGGACCGTCCAGAGGATGATCGCGGTGAGGCCGACCCCGAAGGTCGGAGTGACGAAGAGTGTCGGCTCAAGGAGCGCGACGACCGTGGCGACCGTCACCGTGCTGAAGGCGATGATGAGCTGGTGACGCCACACGGAACGCGTGCGCCGGTCGGCCTCGCGGCGGGGCGTCTCCGCACGCGCTACGACCGTGCGCCCCCCGCCATCCGCCATACCCGGAATACTACGCGGGCGCTGCTGGATGAACCGCTTGGCAGACTGCGACGCACCGGCGCAAGCGCTGGCCGGTCGGATGGCCCGGGCCTAGCGTGGGGAAGATGAGAGTCATCTCCTACAATCTGCGCAAGCACGCGGCAGCTCACGAGCTCGAGCAGCTCGTCGAGCGGTGGGAGGCGAACGTGCTGTGTCTGCAGGAGGCCGACACGACCGCGCTTCCGGATCAGATCGCCGGCCTGAAGCTCGCGAGGGCCACCGAGCGCAACCGGCTGGGGCTCGCGCTGTACTACCGCGAGAACATGTTCCGGCTCGGCGACGCCGTCGTGCTGTCGCTCAAGCGCTCGCTGCACGACATCGTGCTGCGACCCGCGCACGAGCGGCTGCTAGGGGTGCGGCTGACCGACATCGACGCCGGCACCGAGGTGATCGTCGCGTCGTTCCATGCGGCGCCGCTCACGGCGCTGAACTCGCTGCGCCGGCATCAGATCCGCGCGGCGCTCGGCGCGCTGGATCGGCTCGGGCCCGGGCTGCCCATGCTCATGGTCGGGGATTACAACTACCCCGTGTTCAAGGAGCGGCTGCATGAGCGGGTGCGCGGTGCGGGCTACGACCTCACGCTGAGCGATGCCCGCACGTACACACGGTACCGGTTCTTCAAGGGACACTACGACTTCGCGACCTCGCAGGGCCTGACGATCGACGACGTGACGACCCTGCCGCAGGGGAGCAGCGATCATCTGCCGATCCTCGTGCGCGCGAGCTACCGGTAGACGCAGAAGAAGGGCCGATGCTCTCGCATCGGCCCTTCTTCGGTACGTCGGTGTGTCAGTTCTGACGCTGACGACGGACAGCCGTCGCCGCGACAACCGCGCCGCCACCGAGGAGCAGCGCGCCGCCGCCGACCCAGAGGCCGATCGAGCTCATGTCGCCACCGGTCGGGGAGAGCGACTGGTCGTCGCTGTCGTTCTCGTCGTCGCCGTCCTCTTCGCCCGGGACCGCGACACCGGTCTGGATCGTCGTGGTCGCGGTGGCGTCGCTCTCGGCGCCGGTCGCGGTGAGCGTGTAGGTGCCGACCGCGTTGGCGGGCAGCGTGACCTCGACGGAAGCGGAGCCATCGGCGTCGGCGGTCTTCGTGGTCGAGATGGACTCGACAGCGGCCTTCACGATGATCGCGAGGGTGGCGTCGGAAGCGTCCTCACCGGTGAGGGTGAAGGTGACGTCCTCGTTCGGCTGGAAGCCGTCGAACGCGATGGTCTGCGTCTGACCAGGAGCGATCTGAACGGATTCCGTCTCGCTCGAGGGGGTGTAGTTGTTGACGTCGGCGCTAGCCGCAATGGGCGACCCCAGCGCGAGTGCGCCGGCGATGGCCGCGGTGGCGAGGAGCTTCGCGGGCTTCTTCATAGTCTGGACTCCCAGGTGCTTTGAGGGTGACAAACGGTCGTCCTCGGCGCCGGGCTAGCCGGGATCGAGGTAAGCAGGATATTGCTCTGCTTGAACTATGGCACGTCGGGACAGCTCACAGCAAGCTGAGAGGGGTCGATTTCGTTAAGAACCGGAGTCATCTGGACCCCAAGTTCGGGGCCGGTCGGCGTGTTGGTCGTAAGGTCGAGCGTCGCCGTCTCGCCGGGGGCGATGTTGACATCCCAGAGGACGACGCGGCGACCGTCGTGGAAGCCCACCTCCGTCGCCGTGCCTGACGATGCCTCTACGTCGCTGAGCAACGCGCCCTCGGGAAGGTAGACATACGTGACAGTCCGGGCGACTCCGGGTTGGGTGCCCCCGACGGAGAGGCCGTTGCGACCGATTCCCGATCCTGGTGCGCCCACTCCAGTGACGTACGCCGGGAGGGACGCGACGTCCGCCGGGACTTCGCTGCTGACCTCGACATGGAGAGCGGCACTAGAGTTCCCGCCGGAGACGCGCTGACACCACTGCGCATTCGCGCCGGCGTTCATGAAGTAGTCCAGCTTCGATCCCGTGCCGTCGTTGAAGTAAACGCCGAACGACGACTTCGTCGCGTTGCTGGTAGGAAGCTGGCCCTGCAACGTCGTGTCGTCGAGCACGCTCTGCTCTTCCGGTTCGGCGTTCCAAATGTGAAGCCGGTGCTCGGATCCCGCCTTCTGCAGTGCGCTGAGCAGCGCGCTCGGCTTGGCGGCGCCGGACAGGAGCTTTTCGAAGACGGCGCTCGTGGCCGACTCGAAGAAGCGATCCTGGTCTGCGGGCTCAGGGTAGCGAGCGTAAACCTCGTTCAACAGAAGCGAGACGGCGTTGTCGGACGTCAGTGTGTCGCCGGTCTCGAGCTGAACCGGGCCGGTGGCGTCCAGCAGGTACGAGAGCGCCGTTGTGTCCAGACTGAGCACTCCGTTCACATCGACATTCTTGTCTCGCGACCAGAACTCGCGCGCGATCTCGGCGTCGAGGGCGAAGTCCGGAATCTGCGTGAGATTGTGCGCGAATCGTGCGGGCTTGCCGTCGTAGATGCTGGCGAGATCAGTTCCGAGATCGAGGATCGGCTTCGGGTACTGGGTCATCGACGTGGCCGAACTCTGGTCCCAAATGGTTACCGCGCCGTTGTCGGTGTGCATCTGAAGCAGCGACCCAGTGAGGCCGCCAAGCGAGCGCCACTCAGCGTCGTTCTGGAAGACTACGAGGTAGTCGCGCGGCCCTTCCGCCCCGAGCATCGGCGGCAGAAGTTCGACCGCATTCGCCAGCGCTTCCGTGGCGCCTGCAAGAGTAGCCATCGTGTCGTCGGCCTTTGACATCACGGACGCGAGCGGCGCGACGAGGATGTCCTCGTTCACAGCGGCGAGCGCATCCGAGGACGAACGCGCAGCGTTCGCTGCTGCCCGCGCATCGGCGCCCAGGGCCGCGAGAGTGTCGACATCGAATGCCCCGCCACTGGGCGTCATTGCCTGCAGTGCGTTGGGTGCGACCTCGGCGAGGGGGCCCGCGACGTTGAGTACCACGTCGTTCAGTGAGGCCGCAGCCGTCGATACAGCAGCGAGATGCGGGCCGACCCACGGAAGTCCCTCGGTCACCCGCCAGACCGGATCGTGCGTCAGTGCGTAGGCGGCGGCGGTATCTTCTTCGATCGCGTTCAGAGCCGGCTGCGATTCCTCCGGCGAACTGAGGACGGTCCTCTGGAGCGCACCGGCCGCTGTCTGCGCTTTCTGCAGGTGATAGGCGGCGAGAGCGCCGCGTGTCCCGACCCACGCGAAGGCGCAGACCGTGACGCCGAGGACGCACCACAGAGCGATGCGAGTCAAGCGCCCGGCCTGCTGGCTGCGAGTCGGTGCGGACCGACGTCGGCGAGAAGACTTCCCTCGTGGCATCGGGCTTCCGTTCATTCTCGAAGTCGTGACGCGTTGTCGCGATACCAGGCGACCGTGCGTTCCAGACCGTCTTGCAGGGAGATGCGGGAGGTCCAGCCGGCGTCAGCGAGAAGCGACACGTCGAGCAGTTTCTGCGGGGTGCCGTCGGGCTTCGACGTATCCCACTGGGTGGGGCCCGAATACCCGACGACGTCCGCGATCGTCTCGGCGATCTCGCGGATCGTGACGTCGCTTCCGGTTCCCACGTTCACCTGCGAGGGGCCGTCGTAGTGCTCGAGCAGGTGAAGACTGGCGTCGGCCATGTCATCGCTGTGCAGGAACTCGCGGCGTGGCGACCCGGTACCCCAGTTCGTGACTGTCGCAGCGCCCTCCTTCGCCGCTTCGTCATACCGGCGGATCAGCGCCGGGAGCACGTGCGAGCCCTGGGGGGAGAAGTTATCGTTCGGACCGTAGAGGTTCGTGGGCATCGCGGAGATCCAGGGCAGGCCGTACTGGCGGCGAACTGCCTGCACGTGCAGGATGCCCGCGATCTTCGCGATGGCGTAGGCGTCGTTTGTCGGCTCGAGATGGCCGGTCAGGAGCGAGTCCTCCCGGATTGGCTGTTCTGCGAACTTCGGGTAAATGCAGGAGGACCCGAGGAAGAGCAGACGCTCGACGCCGACCTCGAGCGCCGCGTCCATGACGTTCGTCTGAATGCGGATGTTGTCGCTGAGGAAGTCGACCGGGTACATGCTGTTGGCGAGGATTCCGCCTACTTTCGCCGCTGCGAGCGCGACGTAGCGCGGCCGACTCTCGCGGAAGAAGGCGAAGACCCCCTCCCGATCCTTGAGGTCGAGCTCCGACGACGTCTTGCCGATGAGCTTGGTGAAGCCGCCCGCCTGCAGTCGTCGCCAGATCGCCGAGCCGACGAGTCCGCGATGGCCCGCGACATAGAAAGTCGAATCGCGGTCGAGCTCCGCGGGGGAGTAGCTCACGCCGTCGATCGCGGTCATGCTGCCCACGACGCGAGCGGAACAGTATCGATCCATGCACGCCCCTCGTGCTGCAGAGCCTCGATATCGGCGTCGACCATAAGACGCGCGAGCTGGAGTCCGTCGACGCTCGCCTTCCAGTCGAGCTTCTGCTCGGCCTTGGACGGGTCGCCAATGAGCGCGTCGACCTCCGTGGGCCGCAGGTAACGCTCGTCGAAGCGCACGAACTCCTGCCAGTCGAGTCCGACGTGTCCGAACGAGGCCTCGAGGAAGTCCTTGATGGTGTACCCCACGCCGGTGGCGAGCACGAAGTCTTCGGGCTCATCGACCTGAAGCATGCGCCACATGCCCTCCACGTACTCCGCCGCGTAACCCCAGTCACGAATGGAGTCGAGGTTGCCGAGGTAAACCTCCTTCTCCAGGCCGGCCTTGATTCTCGCCACGGCTCGCGTGATTTTGCGCGTTACGAACGTCTCGCCGCGGCGGGGCGACTCGTGATTGAACAGGATCCCGTTGACGGCGAACATGTCGTACGCCTCGCGGTAGTTCTTGGTGATCCAGTAGCTGTAGAGCTTTGCTGCGGCATAGGGAGAGCGCGGATAGAACGGGGTGGTCTCGTTCTGGGGCGGCGGCGTCGCCCCGTAAAGCTCGGAAGACGAGGCCTGGTAGAACCGCGTTTCGATTCCTGCGAGCCGCACGGCCTCCAGCAGGCGGATCGTCCCCGTGCCCGTGGTGTCGGCAGTGTGCTCGGGCTCGTCGAAGGAAACTCGAACGTGTGACTGCGCCGCGAGGTTGTAGACCTCGTCCGGGCGAATCGCGCTCAGGAGAGTGACCAGCCGAGCACCGTCACTGAGATCGCCGTAATGAAGAAACAGCTTCGCCCGCGGGTCGTGAGGATCGACGTAGAGGTGGTCAATGCGGTGTGTGTTGAACGTCGAGGCACGGCGGATCAACCCGTGTACTTCGTACCCCTTCGCGAGCAGAAGCTCGGCGAGGTAAGAACCGTCTTGTCCGGTGATCCCGGTGATCAGGGCGCGCTTGGTCACTTCCGACTCCTGGTGGAACGGGCGGAGGGGGGATCCGCGGGGCTATCAGACCCTGGAGTGGACGGAGGCGTCGTCGTTGTCTTCGCTGCCGCTTTCGCACGCCGCGTCGATCAGGCGGGCGAAGGTGTCGATCGCGAAGTCCGCGGACAAAACAGTCTGCCGATATTCCAGAGCACTCCTACCGTACAACGCGCATCTGTTCGTATCCGCCGCAAGGGTCATCGCGCCATCGAGAAGGGCGGAAGGATCACCGGCGGGCACGATGACTCCGGCACCCGCGTTTCGAATCTCCTCGGCCGTGATGCCGTCGGGATCCGTCGCTGCCAGTACCGGTCGTCCCGCCGAGAAGTACGACGTGAGCTTGCTGGGCACCGCCATCTCAGCGACACCCGGCCGCTCGTTCACAAGGAGCACATCGGCCGCCTGCAGAGCGGCCGCGAAGCCCGCATCATCAAGGGGCGGGAGCAGGGAGAGCGAGTGCACTCCCGTGCCGAGCTTCTGCAAGGTCGCGCGGGCGGAGCCATCGCCCATGAGCACGAAGCGCACCCGCTCCTGTCGCTCGTCCGCCATGCGCGCGGCCTCAATGACGTTCTCGAGGCCTTGCTTCATGCCCATGTTGCCGCTGTGCAAGACGACCGTCTCATCCTCGGCCCAGCCCAGAGACGCTCGCACAGCCACGATGTCGGCCGGGAGCATCGGGGCGAGGTGAGCCCAGTTGCGGATGACCGCAATCCGATCGGCGCTCACCCCGAGATCGTCCCGAACGCGAGGGACGAAGCGATCGTGGATCACGACCACGCGGTCCGCGCGCTGCAGCAGCCACCGCTCGACAGCTCGGACCCCGCGCACGAACAGGCTCGCCTTCCCCTGGAATTCAGTCATGCCCTGCGTGTAGAGATCCTGTACCCACACGATGAATGGGACGTCGCGATGGGTCAACCCAGCCCTGAATGCAGCCACCGCCGAGGAGAAGAGCGCCGGCGAAACCGCGACGACGGCGTCCGGCTTGCCCCAGGGGGTCAGAGCCAGGCGGAGGCCGAACGAGAGCTCGGAAATCGCTCGAGCCACACCCCTGGGGCGACGCGGAACGAAGTGCCGGAGCCGTCGCACCGGAACCCCATCCACCAAGTCGTGCCGCGTCCACTGGCCGTAGCCGTCTCTGACCCGCCAGTCCGGGTAGTGCGGATGTGTCGTGATCGCGGCCGCCGGGTAGCCTCGTCTAGTCAAGCCCGAGGCGAGCGCGCCCGTGTATGGCGAGATACCGGTGGGCTCCGGCGGGTAGTTGATCCCGAGGAGCACAACCTGGGGGTGGGCGCGCGTCATATATCCCAGACTATCGTGGACTCCAGTCCGCCCTTGCCGAGAAGGAACTGCGTTGACCGAGATTCCCGTCATCGATCTATCAAAGGCTCCTGGGGAGAGGGCCAGCTGGGACCGACCGCGCTGGGTCGTCTACCTCTGGGGTGTCTGTGAACTCTTGTTCGTCACGAATGCGTGGCAGATCAGTTCCAGCCTTCGAGTCCGAGTATTGCGTGCTTTCGGAGCCGACATTGGCGACGGTGTCATCTTTCGGCCGCGCACGCGAGTCAAATTCCCATGGAAACTTCACATCGGTGATCGCTCTTGGATAGGCGAAGGAGTGTGGTTCCACAACCAGGACCACATCCATATCGAGCACGACGTGGTCATCTCGCAAGAGACCATGTTGACCACTGGAAGTCACCGGCACCGCAAAGAAATGGCATTGGTTACCAAGCCAATTCATATTGCTGAGGGAGTATGGGTGACCAGCCGATGCATGGTTCTCGGTGGCGTCCATATCGGCGCCTCTACGGTCGTCGCGCCGGGCACTGTCGTCGATCGCTCTTTGCCCGCGGGGGTCGTCGCTCAAAGAGCGCTGGAGTGGGAAACCAGCGAGCGGTTCCCAGGCGGTAAAGGGATTGAAGAGTGAGAATACTTCAAGTCGTCGCCAACGTGTCTCCGGATGGAGCATACGGGGGCCCTCTCCGGGTGGCGGTCAATCAGTCAAAGGAGCTAATAGGGCGGGGTCACGAGGTTCGTCTTGTGGCTGGCGCAAGCGGGTTCGACCGCGCTCTCCCGAGCGAGGTCGAAGGAGTCCCGGCGAGGCTGTTCAGAGCAGGGCCGGTCCTACCCGGCGGCGGATTCGGATCCTTCTACGCCCCTAGCATGCAGAGCTGGCTGCGTAAGAACGCGGCGGGCTTCGACGTCGCTCACATCCACTTCGCCAGGGATTTTGTCGTGCCGCTCGCCGCGCACGCTGTACGGAAGGCACGTGTTCCGTACGTACTCCAGTGCCACGGCATGATTAGTCCGAAAACTAGCCCGGCGTTCAGGCTCTTCGACGTTGCGTTCGTGAACAGAAGCCTGCACGACGCTCGGGCGATTTTCTACCTCACCCCTCGCGAGAAGAACGATCTCCTTGCGATGCGTACACCCTCCGCCTTGCTTCGGCCCTTAGTGAACGGCGTGCCATTGGCGATACCGGAGGCTTTACGCGCAGTCGAACCATCCGATACCGTGGAAGTTCTATATCTTTCGCGACTGCACCCACGGAAGCGCCCGGAGCTGTTTGCCGCAGCAGCGCAGGAACTCGTGGACGTCCTGAAAGGTAAGGCGCGCTTTTCAATCGTCGGCCCCGACGGCGGGAGCAGGAGCAAGATCGAGTCGATTTTGTATGCCGATCCTGCTCCCGATTCCCTTACGCTCGAGGGTGCGATCCCGCCTGCCGATACGCTCGCGCGGATACTTCAATGCGACGTCTTTGTTCTTCCTTCTATCGATGAGCCGTTCCCCATGGCGGTTTTGGAGGCTATGTCATTGGGGAAACCGGTTATCGTGACTTCGAGCTGCGGGCTCGCGCCTCTCATCGAGGAATTCCAAGCAGGAATCGTGATCGATGAGCATGAACGTTCGCTGGTTCCTGCGATCAAAAACCTGATTGAGGATCCCGCGTTGCGCAAGCGGATGGGTGAGCGCGCACGTCTAGCTGTCCGGCGGCACTTCTCGATGGAAGCAATTGGTGATGCGCTAGTATCGAGCTACACCGAAAGCACTAGCGAGTGAGTGCCGTGTCGCGCGTACACGAGAGGCGAACTCGATGAATTTCAATGCACGGGTGGCCATATTGTCCCCCTGGGGGGCGAGCGGCGGCTACAGCGGTCCGCTCACCTTTCTGAACCGACTCTGGGGCTCAGTGAAGACTGACTGCCCGGCGGTGAATATCACGCTTCTTTACCGAGATCGTGGTGAAGAGGCCCGGCCAGCGTGGGCAGACCGTGTGGTAGCTGGAGTGCGCTCTGCCCGGTTTGGGCGTCTTGAGCAGGCGCGTTGGGTCGTCAAAGTATCAACGTGGTTGCTATGCCATCGGTTCAATTTGGATGTAGTGCATCTTCATGGCTCGTACACGACGAACCTAGTCCCAGCGCTATTCGCCAGGCGTGGTCAGGTCGTTATCGTTCCCGTGTTAGAGTCCGGTGACTTGGGAGGCCTCAAACACGCGCCCGTCAAGCGTTGGGTCGCGCGACGGGTGGTCTCGCGCGCTCGAGCAGGATTGGCGCTCTCCGAGGGAATCGTGGAGGAGCTGAAAGACCTCGGCTTGCCGCAATCGAGGATCACGCGGCTTGCGAATCCCGCGGACCCGCGCATGCTTGATGTCCCAGTACGAAAGCGGGGCAGCGCCGACCCAATACGTCTTGGCTTCGTCGGGAAACTTGGTCCGCTTAAGAACCCGCACCTGCTGATGGAGGCGGCTTCGCTCATACGCGAGCGCGGTCGCGAGGTCGAGGTTCACTACTATGGGCCGTTCGCGTCGCACGCAGTAGCGGCCTCACTCAAGTCGCTAGCCGCCGCGCACAGTTCGCAACTGGCCGTATATTTTCACGGCTTCACGCGGGACGTGACGCGAGCCTTTAGCACCTTCGATGTTCTGGTCCTTCCTTCCGCGAGAGAGGGCCTTCCCGGGGCGCTCACGGAAGCACTCGCAACCGGGACCCCGGCTGTGGTCTCCGCGGCTGGTGGGATGGGGGAGCTTGTACGCGCGTCGCGCGCGGGACGTGTGGTCGCCCCCGAGGCGGCAGACATAGCTTCAGCGGTCTTGTCGCTTGTCGAGCCGGGGGAGTATGAACGCGCAACCCGTTCGGCTCGCGAATTCGCTTCTTCGCAGCTGAGCCCGGAAGCGGTGGCCAGGGAATACACGCGGAAAGTTGGAATCGCACGTGATTAAGGACACCTTCATGGACGCCGAAGGCGGCTTTCCTAGCCTGCTATCGCTCACTGAGCATCTCCGACCGTACCGTGGCGCCCGAGCTCTAGTCGTCTCCACGGCCGGCACAACCGGGCGCGCACTCGGGAACAACGGCGACGACCTCATGCACGCGGTGTTCTACCGCATCCTCGAACAGATGAGTATCGCCGTAGTTGACTCCGATCCGGACGTCGTTATTGTGCCACCTTCCGGGGCGCTTCTAGAGGTTTACTCTTTCCCGAAGCGACTAAGCGAGCGCCTCAGAGGCTTCGAAGACGTGCCGGTCGTTATCTTTCCTTCGTCCGCTTATTTCCCAACCGAGGACCCCTCCCTACTTTTCACCGATCGAACCGCGGACACTCTTCTTCTTCTCCGTGAGCACCCGTCATATGAGCACCTGCGCAAGCTCTGGGGAGATTCTCTTCGGCGCGCGGGAGTGCGCCTGGAGGTCGATCATGACGTCGTCGCGTCAGGGCACGAGTTCGTTCCGGACATCTTGCGGTCGTCAACGGGCCGTTCAGTCCCGACCCTTATCGCGGCGCGCATCGACCGGGAAGCGTCTTCGCTGAATCAGGGAGCCGCCGGGGGGAATGGCGCTTCCTCGCTGCTGCATCGCCTCGCTGATCGAGTCCCGTATGGTCCGGCCTATACTCGAGCCTCCCGGATGGTGCGGAGACGTCGCAACCGTGAAGCAGCACTGAAGCTTGCGGCCCAAGCAGGTTCGCCGGCGAGAAATGCGCTGTCTGTGGACATCAGCGCCCGTCAATTCGCGACGTTCGACCAGTACTGCTCGACCATCGTGCGAAGTGAGACGGTGATTACCAACCGGCTGCACGTGGCGCTTCCCGCAGCAATCATGGGGAAGAGCGTTGTGATGGTGGAGGCGGGGTACTACAAGCTGGGTGGCGTGTATCGCCGCTCGCTAGAGGGCGTGCCGAATGTTAGATTCATCGACGGGAAAAGGTAGCAGGTAGTGCTTAGGGGCATTCTCCGGCTTTCCCTAGGAACTGCAGCAGCGCGCGCGCTCGCGGCAGTCGGACAGCTTTTATTAGCCCTATGGCTGACACCCGCAGAATTCGGGTACTGGGCTGCGGCTACCTCCGTAATCGCCATCCTCACCGGACTCGCGAATTTTGGAGAAGTCAACGGTTATTTGAGCGGTCAAGGGGGCACATTTAGCGGAACACGCCGTGCGATCCTGAACGTAAACACTGTCTTGGCTTGCGGCGGAACGGTAATAGCGGGAATTTACCTCATATCAGGGCGACCGGAGGTTGCGATATTGGCGGTAATTTCTGCGCTGACGATTCCGCTCGTTGGAGACGCGGAGTTGATGTACTCGTCCGGCGTGAAGTTGAAACTTTATCGACGAGTCGTTCTCGCTCAGGTGCTCGCTGCGGTGTCGAAGGTAGCAGTCGGCTTGATCCTGGCTCTGACCCTCCAGTCCGCGTTGGCGTTTGCGGTATCCACGGTCGTATTCTACGCGATCATGGACCTGGCTATTTTTCGCCGGTTGCCGCGCCAAGAAGGAGCGGGGCAAGGAACATCTGAAGCGCCGACGCGGCATATTCGGCTGAAATGGGGGGTGAACTCACTATTCATAACTCTCCCGCTCCAAGCGAGTTTCGTAGTTGCTCAGTTCGGCGCATCAGCGGAGGTTCTTGGCGTCTACTACTTCGCGTACCAGATTAGCCTTGGGCTGAGCGGCCTCGTGTCAGTACCGCTTGCCCGGGTCTCGCTCAGCACGCTGGCAGACACGCGACCCGAAGAGAGAGTTGCTTTGAGCCTCAGACTTTGTCAGTTCTTTGTGCTCGTGGTGACGGCGGTGAGCGCTGCGTTCTCACTCTTCATGCCACTATTCGCAGGAGTCCTCGGTGGGCAATGGGTGGCCGCATCTGGGGCTGTCGTGATCTTGCTTGCCAGTCTTCCAGTTCGTATGATGACGCCCATCCTCGACGGCCTCCAGCAAGCCCAGGGCCGGTGGTGGCAGGGAACCGCCTTCAACATTGTCGACACGGTGGGTACAGCGTGCGCTGCCCTCGCTTCGTTCACCGGCGACATCACGACCCTAGTGTGCGCAGTAGCGGGATGGAAGGTGATCTTCGGACTGGGGCGAGCGGCCTGGCTAATGCGGACTGGTCGTAACGCCAGCCTCCTGTGGGTGCTCTTCTTCACGACCGCTTCGAGCGCGTCCATTGCCGCATCGCAGTTCCTCCAGTCTGGCCTCGTCGTGCTGGGTGCCGTTCTATTGGCCTCCCTTTTGAGCCTTGCAGTCGTAGCGCGTTGGGACGGGTAATGCAATGAAGAAGGGCTCCAACGCCGCGATCGTCCGCGGGTTACTATTCGCCGCTGGTTACGTGCTGGTGGTTCAGAATGTGTTAGTTCCTGTGTCTACCAAGCTTCTGTTTCTGAGTGTGGCTACTCTGTTCGCAGGCGTTAGCGCTATTCGACTGCGACGCGCTGCCCGCATCTCGAGCGCGGCTATAAAGCTGCCGGGCCCGCTTGTTCTCAGCGTGGTGCTCGTGATCGGTTTGCTGGCACTCGGGGCCGCGTCGCTGATATGGACACCGGAAACTGCGCTTCAAGATTGGGTTAGAGATGCCCTCACCTACATAATGTTCCCCGTCGCGGTTCTGATTGGGTCTGATTTTGGTATGGCTGCTCGCCGGCGTGCTCTGCTCGGAACTGTGTGGACGATAGGGGTCTTTGGAGCGGTCTCTTTTACTTTCACATGGCTTCAACGGCGCGGCGCTGAAGGGCTCGATATCGAATCGGTCGGCCTCGCATCGAGCTTCGTTCCCATGCCCGCCATCGCGCTGGGACTCGCGCTTTTCTGTGCGCCCCGTCGTCCGAATATCGGCGCGCTTGTCAGCGCGTTCGCAGTGGGAGGAATTCTAGTTCTGTCGGGCGGCCGCACGATCTGGATTCTCCTGATCGTCGGGGTATTATTCGCGGGCTTCTTGGCGATTGTTCGATTCGGTCGCGTCATTCGGGTGCTGGCGCTGTGCGTAGCTGGACTTGCAACGGGCGCGCTGGCGTTGGCCGCGTCACCAACGCTCGCGGGCAATGGAATTGCGGCGGATAGGTTTCAGTGGTTTTCCCGCCTTTACGAGTACGGCTGGGCAGTCTTCGCCACGGACGGTTCCGCCGTGGAACGGCTACGCGCTTACGACTGGACGTTGCAAATATGGGAAGAGAACTTCTTGTGGGGGAGAGGGTGGGGGCAGCCTTTTCCTTCAGTTACAACTGGGGCGGTAACGGGGTCGATCTTCACGTTGGATTCGCCCTTCGTGGTTCTCGCGAAGTTCGGTCTGCTTGGGACTGCTGTCCTGGTCCTTGCGATCATCGCACTCGTAAGAGCTACGACTGTCATGGCGCGGTCGGACGAGATCATCAGCACCTCCGTTTGGGTCGCGATATCCATGGCCGCCGTGCTCTTACTCAATGGGTTTCCGCTTGAAAACCGAGGTTTTCCGATCTTTACCTTTTGTCTCGTTGCCCAGGCGGTGCTCGCCTTACGAGAGGCGCAAACAGCCGACAACTTCCCTTATCCGAAAGTGGTAAAAGCGTGACGACGAAACTCGGGCATTGCCTGATCGTGAATTCATACTCGTACCGGAATGCAGGAGACGCAGCGATCATGCTGGCGACCAAGCAGCTCTTGGAGGATCAGGGGGCCGCGTCAGTAACCCTGTCGTCGCGCTACGACGACAGGCTAGAGTATCGCGCTCACGGAGTGAACGTAGTCGCTGAGATCGTCCCGTTTCCGGCTGTGGGGACTCGGTTCGTTCGTACTGTCCGGTTGGTGTTGGGGATGTTCGCCAGTGTCACGGTCATTGCGGCGAGCCAGTTGGGTCGCCGCGTGGGCCGGGCAGCGCTTCGAGTCCTGATGCCTCATGTCTTTCGCATTCTCAAGGATGTGGACACGGTAGTAATTGCTGGCGGAGGGTACATGTACTCGTCGAAAAGGAGGCTGAACTTTAGTCTGTATCAGAGCCTCGTGTCGATTCGACTTGGTCATGCCGCCGTTGGAGCGACGTTGATGATGCCCCAGAGCATTGGTCCCGTAACACGTGAAATCGACCGGCGGCTGATCGAATGGAGCTTGAAGTACACGACGCCGGTGGTTCGCGAGCGACTATCGCTCGCGGCGAGCGCGCGAATGCCACGGCTCAACGCGCGGGAGGTAGATGATGTCGCGTTCTACCGGCAGAGTTCCGGCTCCTCCGCCCAGGTACGAGAGGTTTGTCGCATAGTGGTGATGGACTGGCGGTGGTCCACTTCGTCGGACGACGCGGCGTTTGAAGCCTATGTGCAGGCGCTCGTCGACGTGGCAACTGGCGTTCACGCTTTAGGCCTCGAAGTCGTTCTCGGGGGGCATTCGTCCATTCCCGAGCATAAGCAGGACGACTTGCTCGTGGCCCGTTTGATTTCTGCGCGGTTGCGGGTGCCTCACCTCGTCGACACGAACACGGACGTCGCGCACCTGTACCAGGCTTACGCCGCAACTCGTGTCGTGATAGGCACCCGTTTGCACGCTTGCATCATGGCTGTCAGTGTCGGCACCCCTGCTATCTCATTGCAATACCAGGAAAAGTCGAGCGGCGTTCTCGGGCGGCTTGGCATGCAGGACCTCGTGCATCGCGTGGATGCGATCGACAGCGCGCTCCTAATCAGGCAGGTGCGCGAAGTAGCGCAAACTCGCCGTCGTTGTTCCGGACTCGCCGAGCGTGTTCGGGTTAGGATCGCTAGCGCATACGAGGGTATTCACGCATGACCGACATCGTCTTTTTCCTGCCAGCAATTAATCCGTATTGGCGGGACCGGTTCAACGCTCTTGCCTCATCGGGCAGAGTCAGCTTTCATTGTGTATTCAGTGATTATATTGACCCGATGCGGAGTTGGACGGTGGACGAATCGACTCTGCAGTTTCCACACACCTTCCTCACGACTAGCAAGGCGTCGCCAGCTCGGTATCTCGAGTTGGCGCGCCTATGGTGGCGGCTGCGCCCCGAGCGCGTTTTCACGTTTCACCACGTTCCGGCCCTTTGGCCCGCTTGGATTCATCGCGCCACGGGCCGACATCTCGCGCTCTACGCCCTCATGACGTGGGACTCGTGGGTAAGGAGAAGATGGCATAAGGAGATACTGAAACGAGTGTTCTTCCGTGGAGCATCGTCCGTCCTGACTCCCGGTCCCGACTCCGATGCCTATGTCGAGAGCTACGGCGCGACTAATACACACCGCTTGCACCACGCGGTCGACTGGGTCGCTCTTCAGCAGGCGGGCTGTCAGCGGCAACGCAGTGCGTCGTTGCGCCTCCTCTATATCGGACGTCTTATTCCTGGGAAGGGTGTTCCGTTCCTACTGCCGATGCTCGATCACGTGTTGAGACGCGATCCGAGCGTGTCTGTCGAGCTGGTGGGAGATGGTGAGCTCTGGGGCGAGGTTGAGGCCTGGGCGGCGCGCCACGGTCATGACAGGGTGAGGGTGACGGCGTTTGTGCAGTCCGCAGATGTGGCGGATGTATATGCTCGCAACGACGTTCTACTATTCCCGACGCTCGGCGACCCGTATGGTCTAGTTGTAGACGAAGCATTGGCGTCAGGAATGCCTGTGATATCTTCAGACCGTGCTGGCGATATTCGATGGCGAATTGGGCAAAGTCGCGGTCGAGTAGTCCCGCCCGAAGATAAAGCGGCATGGATGGCGGCGATTAATGAATACTCACAAAATAGAGACCTCCTACAAGCTCACTCGCTTGATGCAAGCGCATTTAGCGCGGGGCACGGCACTGAGCGGTGGGTGGAAGAGATCTGCCGTTGGGTAGCGCGTACGTCTAATGCATAGGGCGAGATGGTGCTAATCCTCTGAGCTATGAAGCGCGCCGCTTCTTGGACGACGCGTGACTGCCCTGTTTCAAATGATCGAACGAGCGCAACCCAGGGCTCCTACACTGACCACCACAAATCGACCCGTCGGTGCCTAGGCGAGACCGTCTCTGAATCGCTCCGGGTTTAGCGGAGGGCGAGTTCTTCCAGGGACGGCTGGCTTTGGTAGTTGGTCTCACGGTAGTACTCGCTTTCCTTCTCGACGGGCGTGAGATATCCGATCGAGGAGTGCAGCCGGTTCTCGTTGAACCAGTGCATTCAGGACAGCGTTGATGGCGCTCAGCGATTGTCCCCAGAGTTGCTCACCGAAGTTCCCCAGGTCGCGGGGTAACGCTGGCGCGGGTTTGTGCCGGTGGTGAGACGGCGGAGTTCGTCGGCTGCGGTGCGGTGGTTACGGAGTCGGTAGGAGGCGCCGTCGAGGGTAATGACGACGGACCGGTGCAGGAGCCGGTCGAGCATCGCGGCGGCGACGGTGGTGTCGCCGAGGATCTCTCCCCAGGCGCCGACGGGCCGGTTGGTGGTGAGCACGATCGAGGTCTTCAGGTAGCGCTGGTTGACGACCTGGAACAGTGCGGAGGCGGCTTCGCCCGGCAGCGGCAGGTAGCCGAGTTCGTCGATGATGAGCAGCGTCGGGCCGGCGAAGAACCGCATCATGGTCGCCCATTTCCCTTCGCTCGCCGCGCGGTGCCAGCGAGCGGCGAGGTTCGCGGCGGAGCCGAAGTAGACCCGGTAGCCGGCGGTGACTGCGGCGTGCTCGAGACCGGTTGCGATGTGGCTCTTCTCAACGCCCGGCGGTCCGATGAGGAGCACGTTTGTTGCGGTGTCGAGGTAGCGGCAGGTGGCGAGCTCGGCGAGCAGGCTCTGGTCGATGCCGCTCCCGGCGTCGAGGTCGAAGTCGTCGAGGGTTTGGCCGGTGGGAAGGTTCGCGAGCCGGAACCTGCCCGCGAGTCGCCGCGCGTCCGTCGCGGTCACCTCGATCTGCAGCAGCCGCTCCAGCGCGGTGGTGAGGGTCCAGCCCTCGGCTTGCGCCTGATCGAGGACCTTTGGCAGGGCGTCGGCGGCGTCGGCGAGTTTCAGGTCGGTGAGATGGTTGCGCAGCTGCTGGTAGGTGCTCGCTGCCGTCGCGGCGTTCGTCGTGCAAATGGTGGTGGTCATCGGAGAGTGTTCCTGTTCTTCGCGGCCTGCTCATAGGCGGCCAAGCTGATAACGGTCGAGACGGGCTCGCCGGTGCCGATGAGCACCTGCGCGGCGCGGAGCGCCGCCTGACCGGGCGGGATGCGCTCCTTGCGGCGGTGCGGCCGTCCCGGAGGCGCCGACGCCATCGCGATCGCTTCCAGCGCGGTGACGTGGCCGGTGTCGCGGATCGCGACGCCGAGCCCAGGCTCGGCGACCTTGTGCCGGGCGACGACCGCGCCGGAGACGGTGGCGATGTCGATGGTGTCGGCGCCGAGCCGCTGCAGCACCGTCACTTTCGCGGCGGCCAGCTCGGGTGGGACCGAGTAGCGGTTGCCGCGCCAGTCGATCAGCGCCTGCCTCGTCGCGGTGCGCCCTTCGGTGACCACCACGGGGAACACCGCCGGCGGCAACGGCCGGAGCCGTTCGGCCGTGAGCATCGCGGCGGCGGTGGTCTTGCCGGTCGCTGTCCGTCGTGGCCGCTCATCCTGTCGCCGGGCGAACGCTGCGACGGAGGCTTGCGCCTGCTCGAGAGTGAGCCCATCGGGCAGGGTGCGCCACCAGCGTTGCGCGGCGGTGTGGTTATTCTTCTCACCACGCCCTTTCGGTTCCCGGAGCGGGGCCGGCAGACCACGGGCTGTCGGCGACGGTTGAAAACGAGGCCATAGCGACGTGGTGGTTTCCAGTGACCATCGCAACGAGGACCGCTCGAAAGGGGTTCTTGTATGTCGTCTCGTCGTGTTCCGAAGGGGCCGGGTCGCCGTCCGATGACGGAGAAGCGCCGGCGGTTTCTGGAGTTGCTCGCGCAGGGCTGGTCGGTTCGTGGCGCGTGCAAGAAGCTGGGGATATCGCGGTCATCGGGTAACCGTTGGAAGAACGGCGCGTTGGAGCGTCAGAAGGATGGCACGGTCAAGTACGTGCCACCGCTCGAGCCGCGAGCTGCCGTCGCCGTTACGGCAGACGGTGACCTGGGACCAGGGCACGGAGATGGCCCGGCACCTCGAGATCACCCAGGCGACCGGAACGAGGATCTACTTCTGCGACTCGGGCAGCCCGTGGCAGCGAGGGTCCAACGAGAACACGAATGGGCTTCTCCGGCAGTACTTCCCGAAGTCGACGGACCTCTCCGTTCACAGCGCCCGTGACCTCGCCCGGGTCGAGACCGAGCTCAATCGCCGGCCGCGGATGATTCTCGGCGATCGGCCGCCAGCCGACCTCTTCGCGGCCCTGTTAACCTCCGAGAATCACCCTCCGTTGCGATGACTGCTGGAATACAAGACGTCGCATTGGCCTACTTTTCGAGCGTCGCCGACACGGGCTGAACGCCGTAGTGCTTGGCGAACCCGGCGAACATCGCAGTGAGGTCCCCGGTCACGGGGTTCAACACCGTCGCCATCCGATCGAAGCGCCAGACCCTCGTCACGCCGCCGAGGAGGGCCCTCAGCGTGGTCATCGCGGCCAGCAGATGCGGGACATCCATCGACGGGGAGATCGCCGCTCGCCAGACCCCGGAGTGCGCGAGCGACCCCACGAGCAGATACGCCCGCTTCGTCGGGAACCCCCAGTGCATGGGCGGGTCGGGCAGCTCGAGCCAGTCGAACTGCGTCTCCTCGCCCGGCGGGTGCTCGATGATCGCGTTCGGCCGTTTCGTGACATGCGCGCAGGCCGTGCAGGCGGGCCGAAGGCCGCGGTCCCGCATCTGCCGCGTCAGCGTTGGATACGACCCGGAGTAGCCCAGCGGCACGAGCTCGTCCAGCAGCGTCGCCACCCTCAAGTGGGGGTCTTCCTTCAGCCGGGCGGTGACGCAGTCGACGAACGGGTCGAAGCGGTCCGGGACCGCCCGCTCACGCTGGCCCGGGCGCGTTCCCCGCTCAGATTCGCACGGACGGTCTTGCGGTCATGGTGGGTGCGGCGGGCGATCTCGCTGATCGTCATCCCCTGCCGCCTCAAAGCGTGGACATCCACGCTGCTCCTCTCTGAGAGCATGAGAAACGGGCCTCCCTCGAAGGCTGGTGTGTGGTCGAAGACCGCCAGCATCGAGGGAGGCCCGCCTCATGCGACGGAGCGACCCAGGGTGGGGAATTCCAGTGAGCAGAAGTGGGGAATTTCAGTGAGCGCCGTCAGCGTGGCGAGTTTGACCTCCTCAACGGTGCGGCGCGGCCCGTCGATCCTCACGCACTCGGTCTTGTAGAGCTCGACAGCGCTCTCGGCGAGGGCGTTAGTTCTCCAAAGTGATCACACTCCAATAGTTGAGTGTTCACTCTTGGGGCACCGAAACTGTCCAGTCGTCGAGCGCCGCCGAGAGCGACCTAGCATCGAGTGTGAGCGACGGCTGAGGGGCTATTCGAGAGTGGAGCGGAGGTCTATTCCGCCCGGGTCGACGAAGCCGATCACTGTACTTGCTACCTGTATGCGGCTCACGCACCAGCCGTTGCCAGAGTGGCAGCAAGCGTAGTCACGCTACGCAACCGCAGCCGGAACGCAACGGTCGATCAGGGTGCGCGCTGATCGGCAGCAGCCCGGATCCCCATTCGCGTAGGGTGCTTCGACGCCATCTCGAACCAGTGCCCGTTAAGAAGCGCCTCCTAAGAAGCTGCTCCGTCTAGTCCGGCCGCTGCCGTTCAAATCGGCAGCTTCTTCGGACTCCGTTGCTTCACCATACCCGTACCCGTACCCGTACCCGTAGTCGTAGGCATCGGCGCCCGTGGTCGGCACCATGGTCAAGACAAGGCCGGCGATACGCGCGCCTACGGTTTCAAGCGCGTTGATAGCGCCCTCTAGCTGGCGTCGGTGAGTAGTTCCAGCGGCGACAGCGACGATCGTTCCGCTCGTCTCCTTCGAGAGAATGGCTGCGTCCGTGACGGGGAGTAGTGGAGGAGCGTCCAAGAGGATGACGTCCGCTTCGCGTCCGAGGTCATCGAGTAGTGCGCGCATTCTCTTCGAACCCAGCAATTCACTTGGGTTGGGTGGGATTTTCCCGGAGGGAAGCACATACAGTGACTTGCGCCCCCACCGCTGGATGACGTCCGTCACGTCGGCGCGGCCGATGAGCACGTCGGTAAGGCCGGCGCCTCCCTCGATACCTAGGTAAGTGGCTACCTTCGGCTTGCGCAGGTCGGCGTCGATGAGTACGACTCGTCTGCCCGCGTCCGCGAGCGCGATGGCCAGATTCGTGGCGGTCGTCGATTTACCTTCACTCGGCACGCTTGACGTAACGACGAAGCTGTGCGCACCCTCGAGGTCAAGGAACTGCAGGTTCGTGCGGAGCGTGCGGAAAGCCTCCGCTCGGGGATTCTGCGGGTCGGATTCAAGGATGATCGAGCGGTCTTTCGCCGCCGGGTCGAACGGGATAGCACCGATGATCGGTCGATCCGTGATCTCCTCAACCTGCCGGGACGAGCGAATACGTGTGTCCAGTGTGGTTCGCAAGACGGCGAATCCAATACCAAGCACGAGCCCCAGCAATCCCCCCAGGATGAGGTTGAGCCCAACGTTGGGGCTCGCGGGCGCCGCTGAGGCGAGCGCGGGCGCGACACTCGTTATCTTCACTGGGCTCGTTTCTGTGCCCGGAAGCGTCTCCACCTCGTCTACCGCGCTCGTGAGGCTCGCAGCGACTGCGTTTGCTATGTCAGCGGCGCGCGTAGCGTCGGCGTCTGTGGCAGTGACCGCGACGATCGTCGTATTCAGCGGGCTTGTCGCGGATACGCTTTGAGCCAGCGACCGGGCGGAAGTCTTCAAACCCAGTTCCGATATCACGTCGTCGAGAACTCTTGGGGTTGTGGCCAGCTCCACGTAGGAGGCGACTCGAGCCAGGGTATAGCTATTACCCTGCTGCTGTTCTGCGATCGTTGAGCCAGCTTGAGACGAGATCATCACCTCGCTCGTAGACTCGTAAAGAGGGGTCCGTGTCAGTGAGTAGACTGCCGCAGCGCCGACCCCGACGAGCGTAATTACGAGTATGACAATCCAGTTCTTGCGCAGAACGCGGATGTAGTCGCTGAGTTCCACAAGGCCCCTTCGATATTACGGACCATCCTTCCACACGACCAGGGTCGTCCTCGGCCCCGGTGCTTGGCGGCGGGTCTCAGGCTCGGGTGCGAGAGACGGCTAGACGCATGACTCTCGTGACCGCATCAACGGCAGGTACCAAGAGTTCTGAAGCTCGATCGTATGCGTCGTCGCCACGTCGATACGGGTCGGGAACGTCGTACTCGGCAGCCCGTGAGAGCGGGCCTAGCTCTCCGCGTAAGGCAGCAAGGTGGTCGCGCATCAGTGCATAGCGATGCTTGCCGCCGCGCACGTCGGCTGCGGCGGACTCCAGCTCCTCGTCGCTGACCACTCGCGCGAGGCGAGCAAACTCGAGCAGTGTGAACGCGGAACGCACCTTCGGTGGTGCGAGATCAACGACGTGGGCGCGGTGCTCGCGCGTCATCGCAAGCACGAGGTCAACGTCGCGCAAGTCGTCCTCTCGAAGCAGGGCTCCTCTGTGGGCGAGGGAGACATCCCGGTCCGCGCCGTGAAGGATTGCACGCTCCAAGGTTTCAGCTGTCATCGGGCGGTCCACGAGCGCATGCGTACCTCGGCTCACTACCTCAATCGGTGAACCCTTGAGTCGCGCCCGAAGCAGAACCTCAGCCAACGGTGAGCGGCAGATGTTGCCGGTGCACACGGTCATGATCTTGAGCATCGCGTTCCGCCTCCCGATAACGTGGCGATGTGCCTCGTGAGTCTCACCCTACTGTCGACGATCCCGCTTCCTTTCGGAGGCGGGATGCAGAAATCTCGAGCAACGACTTGACGACGAGCGAAAGCGGTTCACGGTCGCCTTCAACCCGCACGTGGGCGGAGGGGAGCCGAACTGCGCGACGCTGGGATGCAAACCTGCTCGCATGGACGGCATTGTCGGTCGGCGCCGGGGTGCTTGCTTCCCTCGTAGTGCAGACGCTTCTGTCGGCGTCAATCTCCGAGGTCCTCAGCCCGATTCTGCTCTGGGCCGGGATCATCGTGCCGATCGTTCTCGCGTTCGGGCGGGGGCGACCGCGAGGACTCCTCTCGTTCCGCGCGACGGACATCCTCTACGGTGTCGTTCTCGGGCTCATCCTCAGGACCGTGCAGGGCTGGTTCGCTGTCGCGGCGGGCGGTAGCGGTGCACTGCCCTCCTACCCGAGCCTCAACAGTCAGCTATCACCGACGGTGGCGCTGACAGCGATCCTCCTACCCGTGGTGGTCGCGCCACTCGTTGAGGAATTGCTCTTCCGTGGCGTCGTGCTCGTGTCAGTCTTCCGGATCGCGCGCCGAGGGGTCGAAGGAGCGCTGCTCGCTGCGGTGGCGTCCGTAGCCTCCTTCGTGGCGATGCACGCCATCGACGGAGTTGCTCGCTGGGACGAACCGGTCGCTCTCGCACTCGTCGCGATGACCTGCAGCGCTCTCGTGCTGCTGACGGGACGTATCTGGGCAGCCGTTCTCGTGCACCTCGTCTTCAACGGGAGCTACGTCGTGCTTGCTCTCATCGGCACGTTCGTGGGCTGAAGAAGCTCAGGTTGCAGTCTCGCCTGGTGTCAACGCTGCGCGCGCCGTTTTCGCGACGATGATCAGGTCGCCCACGAGATTCCAGTTCTCCACATAGGACAAGTCGAGTCGCACCGTGTCCTCCCAAGACAGGCTTGAGCGCCCCGAAACCTGCCAGAGCCCGGTGATGCCGGGCTTGACCAGGAAACGTCGGTGGACATGCGTCGCATATCGCTCGACTTCGCGCGGAAGTGGAGGCCTGGGCCCCACAAGCGACATGCTGCCGCCGAGCACGTTGAACAACTGGGGAAGCTCGTCGAGGCTGAAGCGGCGCAAGAAGCGACCTACGCGGGTCACGCGCGGATCAGACTTCATCTTGAACATCACGGTGTTGCCGTGGTCTTGCTGGTCGAGCAGGGCGTCGAGCTGACGTTCGGCGTCCGCCACCATAGAACGGAACTTGAACATCTGGAACGGTCGACCGCGGAGACCTACACGCGTCTGTCTGAAGAGAACGGGCCCGGGAGAGGTTAGCTTGACGGCAATGGTGATGACCAGCATCAGCGGGCCCGCCAAGACCAACGCGAACAGGCTCCCGAACAGGTCGAGTGCTCTCTTGGCCACCCGCTGGCCCGCCGAAAACCGCGGCGTCTCGACGTGAATAAGTGGGAGGCCGGCCACCGGACGGGTATGGATCCGCGGGCCGGCGATGTCTGTGATACCGGGCGCCAGCACGAGGTGCTGCCTTCCGGTCTCTAGTGCCCAGGAGATGCGCTTGACCTTGTCTGGAGGGAGATCTTCGGTGCTTGTCACGACGACGGTGTCTGCGCTGACAGCCTCCAGCGCGCGGTCGACGGCGTCGGCGCTGCCCATGACGGGGATGTCGGTGCCACTCACGACGCCACCCACTTCCCCTGTCGGGACGCACGCGCCGACCACCCGATATCCGGAAGCGGAAACTCGCCGAAGTTCACGCGCCACTCGAGCGACGGACGTCGCGGAGCCGACGAGAAGAACGCGAGTGAGGAGCTCACCCCTTCTTCGCCGCATCCGGAGCCAGGCGCGCCATGCGACGCGCTCCCCGATGAGAAGGAGCACTCCGATCGGAAGGGAGAGGAGGAGATAGCCCTTCTGCAGGTCGATTCCGAGCGGGATGCTGAGCAGTGCGACGACGCCGAAGAAGGAAAGGCTCGCACTGACGACGCTCCGGTACTCCTCCAGGCCTTGCCCGGTAACGCGCGGGCTTCGCGAGTCCGCGAAGCCGAGCGCGACGCTCCACGCCAGTGCGAGAGCTAACGAGAAGGCGGTGAAGAGCTCATCGAGAGCCGGAGCGAACAAGTCGAATTCCGTGAAGGACGTGCCCGTGGGGGAGCGGAGCTGCACGGCGAGAGTCGTCACGAGCAGAACCGCCGTGTCCGTTACGGTCAATCGCCGTGCGTAAGAGCGCTGCCAACGGTGAGAGGGCTCCGAAGGTCTGACCGAGTGAGCCTGGGGCTGCGACGAAAGGTGCGACAGGTCTGCAGGTTCGACCAGCTCCGCGTCGAGCGACGCGACAGGTTGCTGCGTGGGCATGTGACCGCCTTCGCTGGTAGACGGAATTCCTCTGCCGAGTGGCCGTGGCCATCCAGCGCTTTCCCAGCGTACGCCTTTTGAGCATCCTCAGATATCGGGCTATTGAACCCCGCCGGCATTTGGGCGGCTCCCTTTGCGCTCTCAGCAACGGTGGCCTAAGCTGTTCTGTTGGTGCCCGTGTCGGGTGCCGCGAACGTGAGCCCTCCACCGCAGGTGCTGACCGACATCGATCGGTCAAACCGCCCGGAGCGGGATTCACGAACGTCTCCGTTCGAACAGAAAGCAGCACAACTGTGACTCGCACTTACAGCCCGAAGGCCGGTGAAGCCCAGCGCGAGTGGCTCGTGATCGACGCCACCGACGTCGTTCTCGGCCGCCTGGCCTCGCACGCCGCCGCCCTCCTTCGCGGCAAGCACAAGGCGACCTTCGCCCCTCACATGGACATGGGCGACTTCGTCGTCATCGTGAACGCCGACAAGGTCGCGCTCACCGGTCAGAAGCTCCAGCAGAAGAAGGCCTACCGTCACTCGGGCTTCCCGGGCGGCCTCAAGTCGGTCACCTACGCCGAGCTCCTCGAGAAGAACCCGGTTCGCGCCGTCGAGAAGGCCGTCCGCGGCATGCTCCCCAAGAACACGCTTGGTCGCGACCAGCTCGCCAAGCTGAAGGTGTACGCCGGTGCCGAGCACCCGCACGCCGCGCAGCAGCCCAAGACGTACACCCTCGACCAGGTCGCCCAGTAAGCGGCGTTTAAGGACTTATCGTGGCGAACGAAATCGAAAACGACATCCAGAACTACTCCACCGAGACGCCCGCGGGCGACGTGGCGGTCGCTGAGCGCCCCGTCGTCAGCGTCCCCGGTGCCGCTGTGGGTCGCCGCAAGCAGGCCATCGCCCGCGTGCGCATCATCCCCGGCTCGGGCTCCTTCACGGTCAACGGCCGCACGCTGGAGGACTACTTCCCGAACAAGCTGCACCAGCAGCTGATCACGGACCCCTTCACGGTTCTCAACCTCAACGGTGCGTACGACGTGATCGCTCGCATCAACGGCGGTGGCCCCTCGGGCCAGGCCGGTGCGCTCCGCCTCGCGATCGCCCGTGCACTCAACGAGGTCGACCGCGAGAACAACCGCCCGACCCTCAAGAAGGCCGGCTTCCTCACGCGCGACGCCCGCGTCATCGAGCGCAAGAAGGCCGGTCTCAAGAAGGCCCGCAAGGCCTCGCAGTTCTCGAAGCGCTGAGGCAGACCCTCTCCATGCCGCTTTTCGGCACGGACGGCGTACGAGGGCTCGCCAACGGCGCCCTCACTGCCGATCTGGCTCTCTCCCTGGCCCAGGCGACCGCGGTCGTCCTGGGCCAGGGGCGTTCCGCCGAGGCGCGTCGCGCCGCCGGCAAGCGCGCCACGGCGGTCATCGCCCGCGACCCGCGCATCTCCGGCGACTTCCTCGGAGCAGCCGTGGCCGCGGGCCTTGCCGCATCCGGGGTCGACGTGCTCGACGCCGGGGTCATTCCGACGCCCGCCCTTGCGTACCTCATCGCGGACCGCGAGGCCGACTTCGGTGTCATGGTCTCGGCGTCGCACAACCCGGCGCCTGACAACGGCATCAAGATCTTCGCCAGGGGCGGCGTGAAGCTGCCCGACGAGGTCGAGCAGCGGATCGAAGAGCACCTGACCGGCGAGAAGCTGCTGCCCACCGGCGGCGATGTCGGACGCATCCAGCGGTTCTCGGATGCCGAAGACCGCTATGTGCTGCACCTGCTGGGCTCGCTGCCGTCGCGCCTGGATGGCATCCACGTAGTGCTCGACTGCGCCCACGGTGCGGCCTCGGGCGTCTCGCCGGAGGTTTTCCGCGATGCCGGGGCGCAGGTGACGGTCATCGGCGCCGAGCCGGACGGCATCAACATCAACGACGGGGTCGGGTCGACCCACCTCGACCTGCTCGCCCGCGCGGTCGTGGAGCATGGCGCCGACGTCGGGATCGCCCACGACGGCGACGCCGATCGCTGCCTGGCCGTCACGGCCGACGGAACCATCGTGGACGGCGACCAGATCATGGCCATCCTCGCCGTCTCGATGAAGGAGCGCGGACTGCTCGCGAACGACACGCTCGTCGCGACGGTCATGAGCAACCTCGGTCTTCACGTCGCCATGCGCGAGCAGGGCATCACTGTGAAGACCACCGCGGTCGGCGACCGCTACGTGCTCGAGGAGATGAACGCGGGCGGCTATTCGCTGGGTGGCGAGCAGTCCGGCCACGTCATCATGAGCGCGCACGCGACCACCGGCGACGGAGTCCTCACAGGGCTGCATCTCGTGGCGGAGATGGCGCGGCAGGGCAAGAGCCTCGCCGAGCTCGCCTCGATCATGAAGGTCTACCCGCAGGTGCTCATCAACGTGCGCGGCGTCGACAAGGCTCGTGTCCACGACGATGGTGTGCAGGAGATCGTTGGGGGAGTGGAAGCCGAGTTGGGCGACAGCGGTCGCGTGCTGCTGCGCGCCTCGGGCACCGAGCCCCTCGTGCGCGTGATGGTTGAAGCCGCCGACGGCGAGACCGCCCAGCGGCACGCCGACGCGATCGCCGAGGTCGTAAGGAAGCGCCTCGCCCTCTAGGTTCACTTCTTGAACATGCCGCTGCCCTCCGCGATATGGGGAGGGCAGCGGCATTTCACTATCCTGAAGTCACCATGCCTGCTTCCGATACGCCCACGCCGCCGCCCGTCCGCAAGACGTGGATCGGCGTATCGCCCGAAACGGCGATGTTTCGGGACCACATGCCTCTGCCGTGGCTGCGCATCGCCCTCGTGGCGGGGCTCGCGCTCGTGGTGGCGGTGCTCGTCGTCGCCGCACTCGTCGTCGGGTCGGGGCGTTGCGGCGCGAGCGAGATCACCCGACAGACGCAGTACGACAACGCGCGGGCCGAGACGGCTGCCGCAATCGACGAGCTCTCGAAGGCGCGGGACGAGACTGAGGCGCTGATCACGTCGCGCATCGAGGATGGGAAGCAGCTGTCTGCTGCTCTCGACGCCTCCGAGGGGTACCTCGAGGAGCGGGCGCGCACCGGCGCCCTCGCGGCCGTCGATGGCTACGTTAAGGGGCTGGGTGCGGTCGAACTGCCGGAGCCGCTTGAGTCACTCCCTGAGGAGTCGCACGTCGAGGACCCGGAGAGGTTCGCTGCCGCGCTCGGGGCGCTCGAGCGCGTGGAGACTGAGGCGGTTAGCGGGAGCGAAGAGGTCTCCGCCGCTGGTGGGCAGGTGGAGTCGCTCGACGCGGACCTCACTGTGGCGTTCAGCGTCTTTCGCGAATCCCTGCCGCCTCGTGCCGAAGCTGTCGCAGGGGAGAACCCGGACGCGCTCGAGGAGTTCCGGACAGCGGTCCGCGACGCTGCAGCCGCTGTCGCGGCCGCAGAGGACTTGTCCACGCTTCCTGACTCCCTCGAGGGTTTCCGTGGGGCGGTCGATGCGCTTCGCGCGGACCAGCAGCGCGCAGCCGAAGCAATCGAGGCGGAGCGGCTCGAAGCCGAACGACTCGAAGCGGAGCGCTTGGAAGCTCTTGAGCGGGAGCGGCAGCAGCAGGTGGTTCCCCCGCCCGCGCCGCAGCCAGTACCCGAGCCAGTACCCGAGCCAGAACCCACCCCCGATCCCGAGGTCACGCCCGATCCGGTGCCGTCGCCGGACGATGCGCCTGAGGAGACGCCCGCGCCGGAAGTGACGACGCCCGCCGAGCCGGAAAGCACGCCGGCGCCGTGACTCCATGTGAACAGTTCCGGTTGCGAAGAAACTCGTCCATCCACCGGGATCTGCGGAGGTCGTGGCGGCAGGCGTGCCGGAGGAAGTGGCGGTGGCCCTGGCGGGGAATCCCGAGGTAGCGGTGGCCCTCGCGCAGTCCGACGCCGGGCTGGTCCCGTCCGAGTACGTGGAGGGGGACCGACTCGAGTTGGTGCCGGTCGCCGGAGATCCCGACGACCCCTTCCTGAGCTTCGCGCCGATGGAAGAGGGCACCGGTTGGCGTTGGGCGCTCACGCACACGGTGAACTGGACGTGGCACATCTACCTCGGCCAGCGCGCAGACGGCTCGATATACCCGGATATGGGTGGAAACGCCGCCGTACCTCGGGCGACAGGACCGACATCTACGCTCCAGGTGATTCGCTCACCGCGGGAGCCGGCGGCGGGGTCACCTACCCCCCCCCGCGCTCGCAGCCCTCCTCGCCGCGGACGGATACGCAGGCACCGTCCACAACGGCGGCGTCGGGGGAGAGTCCTCCCGCACGATCGCCGGACGCGCGGGCGGGCGGGCCATGCTCGCGACATTCACCGGCGGCGTCATCCCAGCCAGCGGCTCCGCCACCCTCGCGATCACCGCGGACAACGGCGGCGGTGCTGCACCGCTCGTGCAGGGCGGTGCCGGCGTGAACCCCGGTCACCATCGGTGGCGTGCAGGGCGTGCTCTCGCGCGTGAGCGACGGGATGTACAGCTTCGCCCGGTCGACGCCTGGCAGCGAAGCCTTGACCGATCAGCCGCTCGCCATCCTCACCGCAGACCGCATCGCGCGACGCGGCGACATCCTGCTCATGCAGTGGGGCAGAACGCGCCCGAGGCCGACGAGGGGGATGCGCTGATCGGCGGCTGCGCTCGCAGATCGAGTGGCAGGACGCCGACCAGAAGCGATACCTCGTGCTCGGATTCGTCACCGACAGCCTCGCCAACCGCGCCAAGGTGAACGGGAAGATGCTCGACGCCTTCGGTCGCCGCTTCGTCAACGTGCTCGCCTTCATGTGCACGCGAGCGGCGTTCCGCATCGCGGGCCTCACCCCGACCGCCGAAGACGAAGCCGTCATGGCCGCAGGCGCCAAGCCGCCGTCGTTCTGGGCTTCCCCGACCGACTCCGTGCACAACAACGCCGCGGGCTACACCGTCACCGGGTGGCTCGTTCACGACCTCGCGGACGGCGCAGTCACAGAGTCGGCCGACCGGGGCGCATCCCCGCGGCCGCTCAGCCTCATCTCCGGTGACGCCACCACCATCCAGAAAATCACGGAGACGGACGCCTACGTGCGCTTCTCCGCGGCCGAGGTCGCCGCGAACGCCCGCCTCAACGACAAGCTCGTCGCGGGGGCAACGGAGCGGACGGTCATCGCCGTCATGCGACTCGCGCAGTCGTCCTCGGCCGGGAACCCCGTCTTTATCGACGCGAACGGTCTCACGTTGCGGCGGCAGTCGACCGCACCTTCGGCCTCCCGGCGCTGGGACGTCCCTGATCTCCCGCCCTGGCGCGAGCATCGGCGCGTGGCGCGTCGTGATGTTCGGGATCGCGTCGCCACTGCTCGCGGTCGGAACCGACGAGGTCACCACAGCGGCCACCTGGGCGGCATCGGGCTCGAGCGAGCTGCGCGTCGGCGTCACCTCCGGAGCGGCGGGCGGCGGCACCCGCATAGTCGACTACGCCGAGCTCATCACCTATCCCCGGCTCCTCCAGTCAGCAGAGCGCACCACCGTGGTCGCGTCCCTGCAGGCACACTACTCGGTGGTCTGATACTGGCGGGAACGCTAGACGCCAAGCCGCCCCCTCTGCGGAGCTTTTCACCGGTCTCCGCAGGAGGGGCGGTCCTCTCGAGCTCACCGAATGCTTAGCCCGCGCTGCTTCGCGTGTCTGCCGGCGCTACTCGCCCGAGGCGCTGGGGCGTGACGCGGACGCGACAGAGAGGTGGGGCTCGCCGCCTTTGAGCTCACGCTGCACTTCTCGCTGCCGGGAATTGATGAACGGCCGCTCGGCGAGGTAGAAGAACCCGATGCTGATCGCGATCGCGATCGGTGCGACGAGGAATGTCATCAGCGCCCACCGCGCGAGAAGGGGCAGATCGAGCGGGAGGGTGAGGAGGTTTCCGAGCCCGAGGAGCGGTGAGTGCAGCAGATACACGCTGTACGAGACGAGGCCCGCGTACTCGAGCGGCTTGCTTCCGAGGAACTCCCGCGTGCGGCTGACGCGACCCTCCGCCTGCCCGCGCGCCATGAGGCCGATGACGAGGGCGGCTACGGCACCCGCGACCGTCTCGGAGAACCACAGGCCTGAGACCTCTTCGCTTCGGACGAAGGATGTCACGAGCAGGACGACCGCGACCCACGCCGACGTGGCTGCCACCTGCCAGGCGTGGAAGCTGGCCCCCTTGGCGTACTCGGCGGCGGCCATTCCCATGGCGAACAGCGTGACGAGCCAGGGATGTGCAACCGTGCCGACGCCGAGCGCAACCGGAGGTAGCACCGTGATGGTGGTCATGATGCCGACGAGCACGAGCGGATGCACGAGGCGCCGCAGGGGGAGGAGCAGAAGCGGCAGGATGAAGTAGATCTGCCACTCGACCGCGATGCTCCACATAGGGCCGTTGATGCTCACCGCCCACGATCCGGAGAGGTTCTGCACGAGGAACAGGTGCGAGAGCACCGACGGGACCGTGACTGGCACCTTCGTGTCCCAGGCGGTGCCGCTCTCAACCTGCAGCACAGGGACAAGGGCGATCAGAGCGAGGGAAACGAGTAGCGCGGCGTAGTACGGGGGAAGAATCCTCCGCGCGCGGTCGCGGAAGTAGCGTCGGGCACCACGCTCGAACTTGTACCGCAGCAGGAACCCCGACAGGACAATGAACACGGGAACGCCGAGGTAGCCCCATCCGATGATCGCGCCGACGATCGGCAGCTGCTCTGTCGACTGGTCGGTGAGCCCCGTGAAGAGGAAGGCGTGATAGAGCACGACCGCGAGTGCCGCTAGCCCTCGGATGCCGTCTAGGAATGGGTAGCCCTTGCGGGCGGCGGATGCTGGAGCGGCGGCACTCGACATGTGCCTGAGCCTATCTAGCTACCGCCCCTCACCTATCCGCGCAGTTAACGAAGTCGGCGAAGGTCATCGCGTTCGTCCAATGGTGCGGACGAAGCGGTGCCCGGCTGAGACGCGGTTCGCCAGGAAACAGCGGCGCAGCCTCGTCACTGTGTAGAACCGGAACGACGTGCGGGACGTTTTTCGTCTAACGACGCCAGCGGATCACCGCAGAACAAGCGGGTCTGATCGCGGGGCCCGTACGCCGCGTACCGGCTCGGGCTGGGGCGAGTTTGTGGCCGCAGTGGGCGTGAGCGTCTAGTGCGATGCGTGCATAGAACGCCGGCCTCTCGAGGGGCATCTTCCGTTGTCATGCACGCGGTCACGACCACCCTGCAGCTCGATGACAGAAAGCGCGCACACCTGTTCGACCTTGCTCGTGCGGCGGACAGAATTCCGAGGCCGCCTCGTTTCGGGGAGATGACCGTCAGCGCAAACGCTGCCTTGGCCGTCCCTGCAGTGGCTCTTGCAGTCGCTCACGGGGCGCGACCGTGGCGGCCACGGACCGCGGGCTGAACGTTCTAGCGGTCAACGACCTTGCGACCACGTTCCGTTCGCCACTGATCGAAGGCGCAGGCCGAAGGCACGCCGGCCGAAATGACGCGAATCCAGTTCCTCCATTCGGCCCGGCGGGGCTTCAGGCGGACTGGGAGATCTTCGCGGAGATTCTGCGCCTACGCACGTCATCCGCGAACCATCGACACCACGCCGTCTGGGCCTCCCTCAACGAAGCGCCGGGGTTGCTCGGGTCGCGGGCTGCGGCGGAGATGTGGGCGCGGAGTAGGCGTTTCGTCTCGCTTCGCTCGCTCAGCTTACGGAGGGGGGCAGGGGGGATGACGGGCGGGTAAGAAGCGCTCTTCCGGCAAAGGATGCCGGTCTGCCCGCTCCTATGCTCTGGCCATGAGCAGTGGCCCCCGACTGGTAGCACTCGACGGCGTCCGAGGGGTCGCCGTTCTTCTTGTGGTCCTCGGCCACATCTCCGGAACGTGGGCGCCCTACGCCGGCAACGTCGGCGTGACCCTGTTCTTCGTGCTGTCGGGGTACCTCATCACGTCCCTGCTGCTGCGAGAGCGCGACCGCTACGGGAGCATCAGCTTCTCCGGGTTCTATATGCGGCGCGTCCTGCGACTGATGCCCGCGCTGCTCCTCGTGCTCGCCGTGACGCCCATCCTCCTGTGGATTGCGAACGACCCTCGCCTGGAGACCTACGGGTACCCGGCGGTCGTCTCTGGCCTGTACCTTGCGGACTTCTTCCAGGCGGCCGGGGTCAACCTCGGCTTCTTCACCCACATGTGGTCGCTGGCGGTCGAGGAGCAGTTCTACCTCATCTGGCCGCTGCTGCTCGTGGGCCTGCTGGGCGCTGTCGGATGGGGCGTGAACGGAAGCCGCAGACGGCTCGTCGTGATCGTCGCATCGCTCGCCTTAGTCGGCCTCGCCTGGCGCGTGGTCGCGACGCTCCTTCTCGAGGCCGACCGGGTGTACTACGCCCCGGATACGAACGCCTTCATCATCCTGCTCGGATGTCTGCTGGCCGTGATGAGGAAGGAGACGATCACTCGCGTCCCCCGGTGGCTCGCTGTCGCGGCTCTCGCAGTGATCGCCATCGCATCGGTGCTGCTGCCGGAAGACTCGCCGATCGTGCGCAACTGGACCGTCCTCGGTGCCGCTCTGCTGGCCGTGGTCGTCGTTGCGGGATCCGCGTCGGGCGGGCGCCTGCTCAGCATCAAGCCGCTCGTGTGGTTCGGCACCATCTCTTACGGCCTCTACCTCTGGCACGCCGTGCTGTTGTGGATCGCGTGGTGGGGACCCGAAGCCGCCGGCCTGCCGCGACTCGGCCTCGCCGCGCTCTCCGTCGTCATCGCCTGGGCGTCGTTCCGGTTCTACGAGCTGCCGATCCAGAAGCGCTTCAAGGCGCGGTGGGAGCGGCCGCGCGCGGTCGGAACTGCCGAGCCTGCGGTGCTTACGCCATCCGCGGCCAGCACGGCCTGAGAAGAGCTAACGCGCGGGCGCGCGGGCGGTGAACAACGGATCCGCGAGCAGGACGCGTTCGAGCGCAACGGCGGCCCCGGCGATCGCGAGAGCTGTGCGGTAATGAGGAAGCACCCGTAACGCCGGACGAGGGCGGCCCTCCATGAGGCGCCGATACTCCGATTCCAGGGCTGCGACCGCGGGCGGCGTGGCAACGACCCCGCTGGACACCACCACCGCCGACGGGGCCATCATCGATGCGACCCCGGCGATGAGGGGAGCGGCCCGACGCGCGCGATCGGCGAGAAGGTCATTGAGACGTCCGCTCACCCGGGCATCCGATTGCGCGAGCTCGACCAGCTCCTCGAAGGTGCAGTCCTCGGGAATGAGGCCCTCGCGCTGAGCTGAAGCTCGCACGACATAGTCGGAGAGGAGGTCCGCCGCGCGGGCGGCGTGACCATCGTCGTCCGTGAGGAGCCAGGACGACAGGTCGCCACCGAAGCCATCCAACCCTCGCAGCACCCGACCGTCGATCACGCTGGCGACTTCGATGACGTTGCCGATGAAGATGTGCACGAAGTCGCTGCGTCCGGGCATGAGCCCGTAGATCATGTCCGCGAGGGCGTGAGAGCGAACAGCAGACTCGACGCAGACCTCCTCCCCCAGCTTCTCCGACAGGAGAGCGCCGACTGGCACGTCATGCCATCCGAGCCCGTCGTGCCGACGGACGACGCCAGCCTCGGCATCCACCCACCCACCGACGACCGCACCCACTCCGAGCACCGGCGACGGATGAATTTCGCGCAGCGCGGCGACGAGATCGGATACCTGCTCGGCGATGGCGGCGGGGTGGCCTCCGTGCTCGGCACGCCTCTCCTGCAGCACCGTACCGGCGAGATCGACACGAGCGACGGTGACCTGCGTCAAGCCGACATGCGCCGATATGAAGTGCCATGCGTCAGGAACGATGGCGACGGGCACTGGTGGACGCCCCCGCCCGGTCGCAAGAGGCTGGGCCGACTCCTCCCGGACGAGGCCCAGCTCCAGGAGAAGCGCGACGATCCGAGTCACCGGGCCCTGCGTGAGTCCGATGCCCGCCGCGAGGTCGACCCGCGAGGTCGGACCATGCGCGAGCAGGTATCGGAGAACCGCTGCCGCGTTCGCCGACCGCGCCTCCCGCGGCCTCCGTACGCCGAAGTCCACCGCCTCATCCAGGCTCGACGTCATCTCCGGGGGGTCCTCGTCCGGCTGGCGCATCCTCCCATCTTCATCCCTTCACCGCCCCGGCGGTGAGACCCGTGACGATCTGACGATTGGCGACGACGGCGAGGATGACGATCGGCACCGCCGCGATGAAGCCCGCCGCTGCCATCTCGCCCCACGTCACCTCGAACGGCTGCACGAGCGACGCGATCCCGACCGTGAACGGCGCGGAGGTTCCGCCGCTCGTCATGGTGAGGCCGAAGAGGAATTCGTTCCACGCCATGATCGCGGTGTAGATCCCGACCGCGGCGAGCCCCGGGCGGGCGAGCGGAAGTGCAACCGACCAGAAGGAACGCAGCTCGCCAGCTCCGTCGACCAGGGCGGCCTCGCGCAGCTCGGCCGGCACCTGGTCGAAGAACGACTTCAGCAGCAGCACGGCGAAGGGCAGGTTGAACACCGTGTTCAGCAGGACCAGCCCGAGCGTGCTGCCCAGCAGGCCGAGGTTGTTCATGGTCACGTACAGGCCCGGCACGAGGGTCATCGGCGGCACCATCGGAAGGAACGCGGCCAGAATCAGAGCCGGGATGGTGATCCACCGCGGCGGCTGCAGCCTCGAGAGGGCGTAGCCGGAGACCGCGCCCACCGCGAGGCAGAGCACGACCGTGCCCCCCGTGATGAGCATGCTGTTCGCGATCTGCGCCAGGAAGGGTTCGCCCGGGGCGAAGAGATCCCGGAAGTTCCCGAGCCAGACCGGGAAGTCCCACGTGCGGTTGACGATCGCCCGGTTCGGGAGAAACGCCTGAAGCAGGGTCCAGGCGATGGGGACGATGGTGATCACCGCGGCGACGAGCAGCACGAGCTCGACGCCGAGGTTCACCTTGCGGTCTCCTCGCCGGCGCTTGCGCACCGACTCGGGCACGGTGAGGGTGCGGGTCGCATCGATGGCGGTCATGCGCGTGCCTCCTTCTGGGTGCGGCGCCCGAGGAGCGCGCCGCCGACGACCGCGCCGACGGCGAGGACGATCGCGACGCTGAGCGCCGCGGCGGGGCCGAAGTCGAGTCGGTCGAAGAACAGCGTCCGGATCTGCAGGCTGACGAGGTTCGTCGCCCCGTCCGGCCCGCCGCGGGTGAGCAGGTACATCTCGTCGAACGCCTTGATGCTCGACACGAGGCGGACCAGCGAGACGACGACGAGCGCCGGTGCGAGCATCGGAAGGACGATGCGCCCCACGACCTGCCACTCCGAGGCTCCGTCCATGCGCGCCGCCTCCAGGATCTCGCCGCCGATGCCGCGCAATGCGGTGTAGACGAAGAGGAAGACGATCGGCGTCCAGTGCCACACATCGACGACGACCACGCAGAGGAAGGCGCCGACGGGGGTGTCGAGCCAGCCCTGGGCGGGCAGCCCCGCATTGAGCAGGACCTTGTTGATCCCGCCCACGGTGGGGCTCAGCAGCATGACCCACATCACCGAGACGACGACGGGCGTGATGACCGCCGGCCAGATGAGCACGTTCCGCGCGATCCCGAGGGTCCACACGGCCCTGTCGACGAGGAGAGCCAGCGCCGTCCCGAGGATCAGCGTTCCTCCGACGGTGAGCACGATGAAGACGATCGTGATGCCGATCGACGCCAGGTTGGCGGGGCTCGTCAGGGCGGTGGCGAAGTTCTCCAGACCGTTGAACCGAGAGACGAAGGCGCCGTCTTGGATGGTCGTATCGGTGACCGAGAGGCGCAGCAGCTCCGCCAGCGGGTAGAGGGCGAAGACGAGGAGGAAAGCGACGAAAGGCACGAGGGCGATGGCGCCCAGAGTCCGTTCCGGGCGCGCTCGTCTCCGCGGCGCCTGCGGTCGGCCGGTGGTGGAGCGCTCGCTGGCTGAGCGCTCCCGGGTCGACGGACGGTCGGCAGTCATCGTCATCAACTCGCTCCCATGGGGTAGCCGGCCTCTTCGACGATCGCCGTCAGATCCTCCTGCAGACCCGCCATCCCCTCCTCAGGGGTGACGCTGCCCGCGGCGATCTGCGACAGACGCTGCTCCGTCACCGTGAGCATCTCCGCTGAGAAGGCGTATCGGACATGCGGGCGCACGTCGCCGAGCGACGACTGGACGGCCTCGAGATACGCGCGGGTGGAGTCGTCGATGTCCGCCACGTCGAGCACATCGCTGCGCGTGGGGATGCCGCCGAGCTCGGTGAACGCGACCTGCGCATCCTTCGACATCATCCACTCGATGTAGTCGAGGGCCGCCTGGGACCTCTCGTCGGGCAAGCCGGCGGGAACGCCGAGAGCCCAGACACCGCTGGCCACACCGTGAGTGCCGCCCGGCCCCGCCGGGAGCTCTGCGAAGCCCACCTTGCCGACGATGTTCGAGTCCGCCTCGCTCTCAAGCTGCGGAGCGGCCGCGGCGACGAGCTGCGCCTGGCCCGACTCGCCCGCCTGCATCGCTCCGATGGCCTGCGCCTGCCCGATCGTGGTCGTCTCCGCCGGCCCGAGCTCGGCGAGCTGACGCAGCATCGTCGCCGCCTGGATGGCCTCGGGAGAGGTCACCGCCGGCGTCCAGTCCGTTCCCTCATCCGTGAACCAGGAGGCGTCGAACGCGTAGAGCAGCGGCAGGAAGTCGTAGGTGATCTGCGCGGATCCTCCCGTGGAGCCCTGGGTGCGCAGGACGTACCCGTAGTTCGCGGCACCGGCATCCTGGATGACCTGACCGTTCGCCACGACGTCGTCCCACGTCTCGGGAACGTCGAGCCCGAGATGCTCGTAGAGGTCGGTGCGATAGGTGAGGAGCTGCACGTTGCCATTGAGCGGCTGCACCATGACCTCCCCGTCGGGAGAGGAGACGCGCGCATCGGCGTCCCAGCGCGTGAAGTCGGCGTACTGGTTGAGGCCGGGGTCCTCTTCGAAGGAGGAGTCGATCTCGGAGAAGGGAGCGACCCATCCGTTGATGAAGAACTCATGCAGGTTGGGCTCGTCGATCTGGAACACGTCGTAGATCTGCGTCCCGCTCTGGATGTCGTTGAGCACCTGCGTGCGCATCTCGTCGTACGGGAAGACGCGGAGTTCGACGTCGACGCCGGACTCCTCCTCGTACTGCGCAACGAGAGCCTTGTAGGCGTCGAGCCAGGGCGACTCGTTGACGGGAATGACGAGCTTGGTCGCACCTCCCTCTTCGCCGCCGCCTCCCAGCGCGCCGGTGCCTCCCGAGGAGCACGCGGCGAGGGAAGCTGTCAGGCCGATCACGGCGACGGTCGTCCAAGCCCGCGCCTTCCGGTATGTGGTCATGGGTCGCTCCTTTGCGAGGGTTCCAGGGGTGCGCGCTGCGTGCTCTCACAGCGTCGTGAGTCGACTCTGACTCATGCTTGACCTAATTGTCAATAGCAATAATATGAGGGAAGGACACACGAAGGAGTGACATGAATCGACGACGCCCCAATGTGGTGGTGCTGCTCGCGGACGACCTCGGCTTCTCGGATCTGGGCTGCTATGGGTCGGAGATCCGCACCCCGCACCTCGACGGACTCGCGGCCGCCGGCGTGCGTCTGCGGGACTTCCGCAACACGCCACGCTGCAGTCCGAGCCGCGCGTCGCTGCTCACGGGACTGCACCCGCACCAGGCCGGAATCGGCGTGCTGTGCAACGACACCAGCGAGTGGGGCGGGTATCCGGGCAACCTGAGCGATCGCGCGCTCACCCTGGCCGAGATCCTGTCCGCGGCCGGCTACGAGACGGCGGCGCGGGGCAAATGGCACCTTTCGAGCGATGCGACGAACCCGAACGGGGCCTGGCCCACCGAGCGGGGCTTCGACAGCTTCTACGGCACGCTCGAGGGGTGCGCGAGCTACTTCGCACCGACGACCCTCACACGCGGAACGGAGAACGTCGAGGCCGAGACAGAGGACCCGGACTACTTCTACACCGATGCCATCGCTGAGGAGGCCGTGTCCTTCCTCCGCGATCGCGACAGCGACCGGCCGTTCTTCCTGTACGTGCCCTTCACGGCACCGCACTGGCCCCTGCACGCTCGCCCGGAGACGATCGAGCGGTACCGCGACACGTATCGCCGCGGTTGGGACGCCCTGCGGGAGGAGCGGTTCGCCCGCCAGCAGCAGCTCGGCGTCATCGCTCCCGACACGGAGCTGAGCCCGCGCGACCCGAGCGTGATGTCGTGGGAGGACGAGCCGGAGAAGGAGTGGCAGGTCAACCGCATGAGCGTGTACGCGGCCATGGTGGAGGAGATGGACGCCGCGATCGGCCGCATCCTCGCGGAGATCGACCGCCAGGCGGAGCGCGAGAACACGATCGTGATCTTCCTCTCCGACAACGGCGCGTCGGCAGACCCGGTGCCGCTGATCGAGCTCGAGCACTTCCGCCAGCGCACGAAGATCCTCCGTCAGCAGACCCGCGACGGGCGCCCCGTGCGGATCGGCAACGACCCGCTCGTCGAACCGGGGGGAGAGGACTCGTACGGAAGCTACGGCAAGGCGTGGGCGAACCTGTCGAACACCCCCTTCCGGCGCTACAAGATCTGGACGCACGAGGGCGGAGTCTCGACGCCGTTCATCCTGTCCTGGCCCGACGGAGGACTTCCTGTCGGCGAGGTCGTCGAGGGTGCCTTCCAGCTCACCGACGTCGTCCCGACCATCGTGGACGCCGTCGAGGTGCCGGTTCCCACGGAGCGCGCCGGACTGCCCGCCCATCAGCCCGAGGGGATGAGCATGCTCGACGCGCTGCGCGGCGGGACGAAGACGGACCATCCGCTGTGGTGGGAGCACGTGGGCAATGCTGCGTACGTGTCGGGCCGGTGGAAACTCGTCCGAGAGCACGGTTTCGACTGGGAGCTCTACGACATCGAGACCGACCGCGCGGAGCTGCGCGACCTCGCGGAGGAGCGCCCTGAGGTGGCCGAACGCCTCGTCGCCGAGTGGGAGACGACGGCGGACGCCGTCGGGGTGATCCCGTTCACCCAGATCCTCGACATCTACCGCAAGCAGGGGAAGGGGTGGACCTATGCCATCGGCTGAAGCGCGACCCAACGTGCTGCTCATCCTCGCCGACGACATGGGCTATTCCGACCTCGGGTGCTTCGGGGGCGAGATCCGGACGCCGCACATCGATAGCCTCGGGCGAGCCGGGGTGAGGTTCACGCAGTTCTACAACACTGCCCGTTGCAGTCCCTCGCGAGCGTCACTGCTGACGGGGCTGCACCCGCATTCGACGGGGGTCGGCATCCTGGCGAAGGACGACCGCCCCGGCGGCTACGCCGGCAGCCTCGACGATCGCTGTGTCACCCTCGCCGAGGAGCTGGGGGCGGCGGGCTACCGCACCGGGCTGTCGGGCAAGTGGCACCTGTCGGCGGAGGTGCACCATCCCTCCGATTCCTGGCCGACGCGCCGCGGATTCGAGCACGTGTACGGAACGATCACGGGCTGCGGCAGCTACTACCGCCCGGGCACGCTCGTGCGAGGAGAGGAGCCGGCGGAGTCCGACTTCGCGGAGGATCCCGACTGGTATCTCACCGAGGCGATCGGAGAGGACGCCGCGCGGTTCGTCGCCGAGGATGACGAACGCCCCTTCTTCCTCTACCTGGCGTTCACCGCGCCGCACTGGCCGCTGCATGCGAAGGAGGACGAGGTCGAAGCCTACGACGGCGTCTTCGCCTCCGGATGGGACGACCTGCGGGCGGCGAGGCATCAGCGGATGCTGGCGGAGGGCATCCTTCCTCCGGGTACGCCGCTGAGTCCCGCCGACCCGGAAGGCGGAGTGCCCTGGCGCGATGCGGAGCACAAGGACTGGGAGCAGCGCCGCATGCAGACCTACGCGGCGATGGTGGAGTCGATGGACCGCCAGATCGGCCGCGTCGTCGACGAGCTGAAGCGCGCCGGACGGTTCGAGAACACGATCATCCTCTTCCTCTCCGACAACGGCGGGTGCGCGGAGTACCTGCCTCATGGGCCGCTCGAGGAGTTCAGTCGGAGATCGGACATCGTCCCGTCGTCCACCCGAGACGGCCGGCCGATGCGGATCGGCAACTTCCCCGACATCGAGCCGGGGGTGGAGGAGTCGTACATGAGCTACGGCCAGTCCTGGGCGAACCTCTCGAACACGCCCTTCCGCTTCTTCAAGCGGTGGGTGCACGAAGGAGGGATCTCGACGCCGCTCATCGTGCACTGGGCTGGAGGCGGGCTCGAGTCCGGCATCGTGTGCGCGCCGTTCCAGCTCACCGACGTCTATCCGACGCTCCTGGAGCTCGCCGGGCTGGAAGCAGACGAAAAGGTGGGTGACACGCGTCGACTCGGTGCCGCCCGGCCGTCGCTGCCCGGCAGGAGCTTCGCGTCCGCACTGCGCGGAGGCGTGGCTTCCGAAGGGACGCTCTACTGGGAGCACATCGGCAACTGCGCCATCCGGCATGGGTCGTACAAGCTCGTGAAGGAGACGCACGGCGACTGGGAGCTGTACGACATCGAGGCCGACCGCGTGGAGCTGCACGATCTCGCCGCGGACCGCCCCGACCTGGTCGCCGACCTGGCCGAACGATGGCAGCGGTGGGCGGACGAGGTGGGGGTGATCCCGTGGGAGGAGACCGTGCGCATCTACGAGGAGCGCGGGCTGAGCGAGTTCGAGGCTTTCAGCTGATGCGTCCGCATCCGCACGCACTGCCCGACGACGTCTTCGACGAGCTGGATGGCTCTTCCTCGGTGCCGCTGCATGCTCAAGTCACCGAGGTGCTGCGGCGGGAGGTCCGACGCGGTGCCCTTCCTCACGGTGCGCTCATGGAGAGCGAGCGGTCGCTCACCGAACGATTCGGTCTTGGAACGTGGGTGGTTCAGCGCGCCATGGGGGAGCTGGTCGCATCTGGGGTGGTCGTCCGGCAGCCAGGGATCGGCACCAGGGTCATCGGCTGATCGTGAGCGGCGGGGCAGCCCCGGGGCCGGCTGCGGAGGCCGGCCCCGTGTGATGCGCGGCGAGCTTCGACCCCACTAGGCTTCGAGCATGCGGGGGCATATCTTGCGGTGGAGCGCGCTTGCGGGCGCCTGCGCCGTACTCATCAGCGGTGGCGCCGCGCACGCCGCCGAGCCGATCGGCGACGACGCCGACGTGACGGTCAAGGTGACGATCGACGAGCTGGAGTGCCGCGGGCCGGTGCTGCATGTTCCTGCCGATGTCGCCGACCTCGTGCGCGATCGCTTGAACGGGAAGGCCGGGCCGTTCTCGGACGGCGTGCCCGGTGTCGTCGTGTCAGGGCAGTGCGAGGACAAGCCCGACAAGCCCGGCAAGCCGGACAAGCCCGATAAGCCCGGGAAACCGGACAAGCCCGGCAAGCCGGGGAAGTCCGCGGTCACCGTGGATTACTCCGAGAGCGCGGGCTCCTCGCTGCTGACGCTGTCGCTGTTCTCCTGAGGTCGAGGGGGAGGGCGACCTGTAGGCTGGACCGCGGAGTGCCGGGAAGTCTGGTCGGCGACGCGTTCGTCGACGGTAAGGAACTCTTATGACAGCCACCACCCGCCGGTCACCCTGGGCCCGCTTCGCCCACCGCTTCTCGCAGGACGTCACGGGCGGCGTGCTCATGATCGCTGCGGCCGTCGTCGGCCTCGCCTGGGCGAACTCGCCGTGGCGAGAGAGCTACGGCGCGCTGTCCGCCTTCACGATCGGCCCTGAGAGCATCCACCTCGACCTGTCGCTGTCCACGTGGGCGGCCGACGGGCTCCTTGCCGTCTTCTTCTTCGTCGTCGGCGTCGAGCTGAAGCACGAGATCGTCGCGGGCAACCTCCGCAACCCGCGGCAGGCCGCCGTGCCCGTGCTCGCGGCGGTGGGCGGCATGATGCTGCCGGCCCTCATCTACGTCGGCGTCGTGCTCGGCCTCGGCGCTCCCGAGATGCTGCACGGATGGGCCATCCCCACCGCGACGGACATCGCGTTCGCCCTGGCCATCCTCGGGATCTTTGGACGCGGCCTGCCGGTCGAGCTGCGGATCTTCCTCCTCACCCTGGCGGTCGTAGACGACCTGCTCGCGATCGTCGTCATCGCCGTGTTCTACACCGCGACCATCCATCTCGTCACCCTGCTGGTGGCAATCGCCGTGATCGCGCTGTTCGCCCTCGCCGCGCGCGCTCGCCGCATGCCGTGGTGGCTGATGATCCCGCTGGCGCTCGTCGCCTGGGCGCTCATGCACGAGTCGGGCGTGCACGCGACGATCGCGGGCGTGCTGCTCGGCTTCTGCATCCCCGCGCGCCCGCTGCGGGACGAGACCGAGCCGCGGACGCACAAGCTCGAGCATGCCGTGAAGCCGCTGTCGGCGGGCATCGCGCTGCCGATCTTCGCCTTCTTCGCAGCGGGCGTGACCGTCGTCGGCAGCGACGCGGCCGAGGTGCTCACCGAGCCGGTCGTCATCGCGGTCGTCGCCGCCCTCGTGATCGGAAAGCTCGTCGGCGTGCTCGGCGTCACCGCGCTCGTCACCAAGGTGACCCCGCTGCGCCTGCCCGACCGCATCGGCATCCGCGACCTCCTCCCCGTCGGCTTCCTCACCGCGATCGGGTTCACCGTCTCCCTCCTCATCGCCGAGCTCTCGTTCGAGTCCGACGAGGAGGCGACATCGGGCGCGAAGATCGCGATCCTCATCGCGAGCCTGCTCGCGGCCATCCTCGCCGCCGTCACCCTGCGACTGGACGCCCGCAAGGCGCGCAGCAGCGATATGAACGAGGACGGCGTGCCCGACAGTCAAACACCGCTAATCGGCGACCGGCCGATCGACGACTGAGAGTTACCGGGCGGGTCGCGCCCCCACCCTCGGACGTTGAGCGGAGCGAGCGAGGACGAAACAGGCGGGGGCCGCTTCTCAGGGATGGATTGCGTCGTTTCGTCTCGCTTCGCTCGCTCCACGTCCGGGAGCGGGTTGCGGCGTTTCGTCTCGCTTCGCTCGCTCAACGTCCGGGAGCGGGTTGCGGCGTTTCGTCTCGCTTCGCTCGCTCAACGTCCGGGGTAGGTGCGTCGCCACCCTCGGACGTTGAGCGGAGCGAGCGCCAGCGAGCGAAGACGAAACGCGGTGGCCGGGTCGGGCAGGCGTGACTTCATACGAAGGACCAGCACCGGCTCGTCACTGTTGTGTCCGCCCGGCCGCGCGGAGGTCATCCATCACACAAGCGATGGAGACGGAACCAGCAGGGGCTTCAGAGAACTGCGGCGCGCAGCTCGGAGTCGAGCGCGAGCAGCCGCTCTCCCGTCAGGGATGGAGTGAAGGCCGCGAGGTCGAGGACCGTCGCGCCCGGGACATTCGCGCCGAGGAACGCCGCTGCCCCGCCGAGGCGGGCGGTCAACACGTCGCGTGTCGCCGGGGTCGCCAGCAGCTTGGACAGCATGCTGTTCACACCGGGGAAGTCCGACGAGAAATCATCCGCAGCCGGCAGCGGCAGGCGACTCTGCGCGTACAGGTGCTGCTGAGCCGCCCCGAGGAGGTGGTCCGCCGTCGGCTCTCCCTCGAGGGGGAGTCCGAGCCGCTCGTACTGAGAGGGCGGCGCGTCCGCAGCGCGAAGCGCGTCGACCAGCAGTCGGATCATCCGCATCTCGAGCGCGTCGTCGATGATCGGGTGCTGCTGCTCGGGATCGGTGTGGAGGTCGAACAGCAGCGTTCCGAAGGCATACGGGCTGCCGAAGGGCAGGCCCGGCATGCGCAGCACGGGGACGCCCTGCGTGAACGACAGCGGCGGCACGAGCTCGGCATCCTCGAGCTCAGCGGGGCTGAAGCGCGACGCCATATGAGTCGGCATCAGCGTGTGCTCGAAGAGGGGAGCGTTGGCTTCCGTCACAGATGAGCGCATATAGACGTAGCGCCCGTCGGTCACGTTGACGTGGCCGCCGAAGGCGCCGAACAGTCCGCTCTCGCGCACCGGTTCGCCGTCGCGGATGAGGCCTGCGATCGACCTGCCCTGCATGCGCGCGGTTGGCTCGAGGCCGAAGAAGTCCAGCACGGTGGGCCCGAGATCGACCGTCTGCACCAGTTCGTCGCGGCGCTCGCCAGCGACGCCGGCGCGCGGGTCCCAGACGAACAGCGGCGTGTGGATGTTCTCGTCGTACCAGGGCTGAACGTTCTTGCCCCACCACCCGTGCTCGCCGAGCAGGAAGCCGTGGTCGGTGCAGACGATCAGCATGGTGTCGTCCCACATGCCGTTCGCGTCCATGGCGTCGAGCACGCGTCCGAGGGACCGATCGCACATGGTCAGCAGCGCCGAGTACTCCGCGCGGGCGCGCTCGACCTCGTCGGGGGCCTCCGTCGTGCGCTTGTAGTCGGGCCAGTCGAAGACAGGAGCGGGCTCGTCGAGGGGCGAGTAGTGCTTGCGATAGTCCTCGTAAGAGAAGAAGGGCTCGTGCGGGTCGAAGCACTCGATCTGCAGGAACCAGTCCTTGCTCGCGTTCTTGTTCGTCTCGATGAACTCGAGACCCGCGTCGAAGACGAGCGTCTGCGGATGGTCGGCCTCGTTCTGCAGGTACTGCCGGTTGATGAGATCCTGCCGCCAGAGCCCGTGCCGCATCCGCCGGGGGCTTTCGACGTCTTCCGGGTCGTCGACGTGGCCCTTCCATGCGTCGCCCTCCTGGCCGCGGAAGAACTCGTACGTGTTGTAGCGGTTGTGGAAGGTCGCGCCGCCGTCCTCCCAGTAGTGCTGGTGGTCGGTCGTGAGATGCGTGTACACGCCCGACGCCGACAGCATCTCCGGGACCGAGTCGTCGAAGGGCTCGAGCGGTCCCCACGAGCGGTGCAGGAAGTTGTAGCGACCGGTGTGCAGCTCGCGGCGCGCCGGCATGCAGGGCATCGAGCCCGCGTACGCGGTGTCGAACACCACGGTGCGACGAGCCAGGCGCGCGAAGTTCGGGGCGTGGATCCCCTCCGACCCGTAGGGGGGCAGGAAGCGTCTGTTCAGACTGTCGAACAGCACCATGATCGCCTTCACGCGGCACCGCCATCCTTGGTCGTGTCGACGGATGCGGCGAGCAGTTCGTCGAGGTCGAGCATCATCTTCTTGAGCCAGGCGATCCAGGAGTCGATCGACTGCTGGCCGTACTCATTCATGGCGTCGGTCACCAACGCGAGGGCGCGGGTGTCGACCTGCGGATTCGCCTGTTCCGCCTCGAGGTGGTCGAAGGCGCGCGAGCGGCCGCGGTTCTCCGCGACCTGCAGAACGCGCGCGGCGTGCTCTTCCTCCACGAGGAGGCGCGCGCGAGGGGGGTCGATCATCGCTGTGATCCGAAGGCGCATGACGAACTCGGGATTCTGAAACCGTGCAGGCGGAACGTACGCAGACCGCACCCATGACAGCAGCCGCTCGAACCCGGCCGGAGTGAGCTGGTAGAGCTTAGCGTCGGGAGCGCCGTCGCGCGCGTCGACCTCGTGCTCGACGAGCCCGTCGGCTTCCATCCGGTTGAGCTCGCGGTAGATCTGACTCGGATGTCGGTCCAGGCCCAAGAACTTGCCCTCGACGGTCGTCCACTTGCGGATGTCGTAGCCCGTCATCCGGCGCGCCGCGAGGAGTCCCAGGAGCGGAGACTCGAGTTTCATCTGCTCTCCATCGAGGTCAGGCGCCATAGGTGCTTTTGCGACTAGATGCGGAAGAGACTAGCAGAGGTGGCGCGCGATTACGCGCGCCAGCGGATGCCGGGCGGAGCGAGCGCCAGCGAGCGCGGTTGCCCCCACGTCCGGGCGGGTGGTGGCGTTTCGTCTCGCTTCGCTCGCTCAACGTCCGGGGTAGGCCGCGTCGCCGCCGCCGGACGGTGAGCGGAGCGAGCGCCAGCGAGCGCAGACGAAACGCGGTGAGCCGTTGTCGAGAACGGGTCGCGGCGTTTCGTCTCGCTTCGCTCGCTCAACGTCCGGGGTAGGCTGCGTCGCCACCTCGGACGGCGAGCGCAGACGAAACGCGGCGGCCGTTTTCGAGGGCGGGTCGCGGCGTTTCGTCTCGCTTGCTCGCTCAACGCCCGGGTTGGGTGCGGCGAATCAGCCGCGGAGCGCGCTCAGCACGAGATAGGCGGCGCACGCAGCGCCCAGCACCAGGGCGGCGGCGGTCGCGAGCGCCATCGGCCACGCGCCGTGCTCGAGCGAGCCGGTGCGGTTGAGCGACGCATTCGCGCGCTGGTACCCGACGGCAGCGGCGAAGTACGCGGCAACGGCGAGACCCGCGCCGATGAGGCCGACCAGCACGGCGAAGATCCCGGCGACCTCGGCCGTGAAGCGCATCGCGACGAGGCTGCCGAGGCCGAACGACAGGCAGGTGCGCCGCCAGGCGAGGAGCGTCCGCTCGGGCTGCAGGCCCGGGTCGAAGACGGTCTCGCTCACACGAACATCCCGACGGTGACGAGCGCGACGGCGACGATCACGCCGACGACGAGCACCCCGCCCACGCCGAGACCCGGCAGCGGTTTGTTGTTGCGCAGCGCCTTCTCGGTCTGCGACCAGCCGATCCAGGCCTGGATGGCCGCGAGCGTTCCGAGGATGAGGAAGACGCCGGCCGCCGCCAGACGCCACGCCGTCGCCTCGGGGAGGGCGAGCGCCTCGAGCGCGAACGCCCCGGCGTACATGGCGAGCGCCGTGCGCAGCCAGGCGAGGAACGTCCGCTCGTTGGCGAGGCTGAAGCGCGGGTCGGGCTCGTCGCCGTGGCGGTAGACCCGCTGGGGGAATCGATTCATGCCGTGGCCTCCAGGGCGACCGTGCGGAAGCCCGCGTTGCCCATCGACGAGTCGGGGGTGTTCTGCGAGCGTGCGGAGTTGCGGTACCGGTTGCAGTACGAGATGTGGCAGAGGTAGCTGCCGCCGCGCAGCACGCGCACCTGGCCGCGCTCGGGTCCCGTCGGGGCGGTGACAGCGCCGCGCTGGTAGGTGCGGGGGTCGAACCAGTCCTGGCACCACTCCCACACGTTGCCGACCGGCTGCCACAGGCCGTAGCCATTCGGCTCGAACGAGCGGACCGGAGCCGTGGTCAGCCATCCGTCGTCGAGGGTGTTCTCGCGAGGGAACGTCCCCTGCCAGATGTTGGCGCGCCATCCGCCCTCGTCGACCTCGGCGTCGCCCCACGGGTACTTGGCGTCGGCGATGCCACCGCGCGCGGCGTACTCCCACTCGGCCTCGGTGGGGAGGCGCCGCCCGGCCCACGCGCAGTACGTGACCGCGTCGTTCCAGCTGATGTGCACGACCGGATGGTCGGAGAGGCCGTCGAGGTCGGATCGCGATCCGCCGGGGTGGCGCCAGTCGGCGTTCTTGACGCCGAACCACCAGGGGGTGCCGGGCGGCTGGCCGACGATGTCCTCCTCGGGAGCGGCGACGGCGAGGTGGAACACGGCCGAGAAGCCGAACGTCTCCGCCTCGGTGCGGTAGCCGGTATCGTCGACGAACTTCGCGAAGTCGGCGTTCGTGACGGAGGTCGCGTCGATGTCGAATGCGCTCAGGGTCACCGGGTGCAGGGGCGTCTCGCCGTCCTGAGGATTGCGGTCACCAGACGAGTCGCCCATCGTGAAGGTGCCCGCGGGCACGTGCGCCTGCTCGATCGTGTGGCGCCCGGCTCGCGGGGGAGTAGTCGGCTCCACGGGACGCGTTCCAAGCTGCACGAAGGCGCTCCGGCCCGGGGTCCCGCATCCGCAGCCGCATCCTGCACTGTCATCAGTCACGTCTCCACGGTATCCCGCGGCGAGGGACAGCTGCTTCGAAGGACCCTCGTCCACTCCCTGACGGCCTGTTTCTCACGGGCGAAGTGGGTCTTGCAAACTAACTAAGCGCTCGCTAGGTTTCTCCACAGCCAGTCCGCTCAATGAGGAGTTCACAACGATGTTGAATAAGGCGCGACACAAGTTCGCTACCGCGGCCGTCACCGGGATCGCCGTACTGTCGCTCGCACTGACGGGATGCCAATCGGCGGTGCAACAGGAAGACTCCGCCGCCACCGAGACCGCGACCCCGGTCGAGGGAGGCACCCTTGCCATCGCGCAGAGCGGTGATCTGCAGCCTGCCAACCTGCTGGCCGGCCGCGCCGGCAACGCCGCGTGGGCATCCAACGTGTACGAGACGCTCACGAAATACGACGCGGACATGCAGCCCCAGCCGTTGCTGGCCACGGAGTGGACCGTCGCGGATGACAGCATGAGCATCGACATCACCCTCCGCGACGACGTCACCTTCCACTCGGGCAGGACGATGACTGCCGATGACGTCAAGTTCTCGATCGAAGCCGCGGCGGACCCGCAGAACAATTCGCAGGTCGGGTTCATCGCCCGCACCTTCGAATCCATCGACGTGACGAGCCCGACCACGCTCACGATCAACTTCTCCGCCCCGACGCCGACGGTGTTCGACCTCTTCGAGTACGCGTACATCGTCGACCCGGAGACATTCGCCGGGGTTGCCGACGGGTCGCAGCTCATCGGCACGGGTCCGTTCACCTTCGAGAGCTGGTCTCCGGGATCCGAAGCCAAGCTGGCTCGGTATGACGACTACTGGGGAGAGAAGCCGCACCTCGACGGCATCGAGGTCGCGATCATCAGCGACAGCACCGCGATGCTCAATGCGGTGCGCAGCGACCGCACCGACATCGCGATGGCGATGAACCCGATCGACGTCCAGTCACTGGCGTCGAACAGCGCGTACAACATCGTCGACACCGTGAGCTCGGCCTACCCGTTCGGCGTCAACACGACGCAGGCGCCTTTCGACAAGAAGGAGGCCCGCCAGGCCGTCCAGTACGCCATCGACCGCGAGCGCATCGCGTCGCAGGTGTTCGGGGACGCCGCCCGCCCCGTCGACCTCTTCTGGGAGCCGAGCGCGCCGGGCTACCCCGAGGACCTCGCCGAGTGGTACAGCTACGACCCGGAGAAGGCCAAGCAGCTCCTCGAGGAGGCGGGCGCCGTAGGGGCCTCCGTCGAGGTCACCGTGATCGGGCTGCCTTCGAACACCAGCCTCGCCGAAATCGTGCGGAACAACCTCGAGGAGGTCGGGCTCAAGCCGACCATCACGGTGCAGGACCCGACGACCTGGGACCAGAATCAGGTCGCGGGCGAACTAGGGCAGTCGTTCCTGCCCCTGCACGGCACGAATGGTCTGGGCCCGGCCACACTCCTCAACGTGCTGCCCTCGCTGCGCGAGGGCAACCCGTCGAAGTTCTGGCCGGAGGAGTACGTCGAGTTGCGCGACGCTCTCACGACCGCGACCGATGACGACTACGAAGACGCTCTGCACGCGCTCAGCGAGTACATCCTCGAGGAGGCGTTCACCAGCGTCGTCGTCATGGTGGTCGGGCAGATGGTCGAGTCCGTGGATGTGCACGACGCGTCGTACACCGCTCGTGGGTACCTCTACGCCGGTACCGCCTTCATCGACGAGTAGCAGCTCGGTGGCTTCCTCTGCTCACGCAGCGGGGGAAGCCGCCCCATCCTCAAGGATCTCCATGAACAATCACTGCCTGCGGCGAGCGGCCGTGCCGCGAGCCCCGCTCACATATCGAGGAGGGGCGCGCTGATGGTCCGCTTCCTGCTCAGCAAAATTCCCTCGATCCTGCTGGTTCTCGCGGCGACCTCTGTGATCGCTTTCCTGTTGCCCCGTTTCGCCCCCGGAGACCCGGCGCAGACGATCGCAGGCCCAGAGGCGACGCCCGTCCAGGTCGAGGCGATCCGTGCGACCCTGGGGCTCGATCAGCCGCTGATCGCACAGTACTTCACCTGGCTCGGCGGCCTGTTCCGCGGCGAGTTGGGCGTGTCGTACATCTTCAACCGCTCAGTCGCCGAACTCATCGGGAGCCGACTCGAGAGCACGGTCTCGCTCGCACTGCTCGCAGCCGTGTTCATGATCATCATCGGCCTGGCACTGGGGATCCTCGGCGGATCCTCGCAGTCCCGTGCGTCGCGTATCGCCGCGGACGCGGTGAACACGCTGCTGATCGCGACCCCGGCCTTCCTCGTGGGACTGCTGCTCATCGTGCTCTTCGGGGTCACCTGGCGGCTGCTGCCGGTGAGTGGCGAAGTACCACTCACCGAGAACTTCGGCATCGGCATTCAGTACCTCCTGTTGCCTGCTCTGGCCCTGGGCCTTGCCATGGCGCCGGGTATCGCGCGGCTCCTGCAGACCACGATGCTCACCACTCGTGGCGAGGAGTTCGTGGATCTCGCCCGCGCCAAGGGCGCGTCCCCCCGGCGCATCACCTATCGCCACGTGCTGCGCACCAGTCTGGGCGCGGCGGTGGTCGCCATCGGACTTCGAATCGGCGAGCTGTTCGGAGGCGCGATCATCATCGAGGCGATCTTCGCCCGCAGTGGTCTCGGGCAGCTGGCCGTGCAGGCAGTCAACTCCCGCGACTACCAGCTCGTCCAGGTGCTGGTCATGGGCGCCGTGCTCATCGCGGTCGTGTCCCAGCTCGTCACGGAGGTCATCCTGGCTGCCCTTGACCCTCGAGTCAGATTGGACGCTTGACATGCCGAACCCCGATCCCACGACGAACGTCACCGTGCCGTCCACTCAGGTCGTGAGCACGGCGCAGCGTCAGCAGCGCGGGCTGACTCCGAACGCCACCATGCGTCGCTACCTCGCCGCCTTCCGCACCCCGCGCGGATTGGTCGGCCTCGTCATCTTGCTCGCGTTGGTGTTGCTCGCCGTTCTCGCGCCGATCCTGTATCCCGGTGGGTACGACCAGCAGAGCGGCGATTCCTTCCAAGGGCCGAGCGGCTCGCACTTGTTCGGGACTGACGAACTCGGACGGGACATCTTCATCCGCACGGCTTTCGGCCTTCGCATGGACCTGTCGATCATCGTGGTTGCGGTGCCCATCAGCCTGGTCGTCGGCACCGCGCTCGGTCTGGTCGGTGCGCTCTCTCGAATCGCGGGCACGTTCGTGCAGCGCGTGATGGATATCATCCTCGGATTTCCCGGCGTTGTCCTGGGCGTCTGCATCGTGCTGATCATGGGTCCCGGCTGGCCCGCGCTGGTCGTGGCGATCGCCGTGAGCGGCCTGCCGTTGTTCGCTCGTCAGGCTCGCGCCGCGCTGCTCGAGCAGTCTCAGCGCGAATACGTGACCGCAGCACGCACGCTCGGCGTCGGCAAGGGAACGATCCTGGTCCGCCACATCCTGCCCAACGCGGTCGACCCGGTGCTCGTCAACGGAGCCATCTTCGTCGTCGTCGCCATCTTCATCGAAGCGGGTCTGAGCATCATCGGCCTCGGTATCCAGCCGCCGGAGCCCTCGCTCGGCTCGCTGCTGAACGTGGGGATCCGCTTCATCGAGCAGGCTCCGATGTACATCATCGGCCCCACGCTGTTCCTCATCCTGCTGTCGATGTCGTTCAGCCTCATTTCCGACGCTCTCAACGGAACGGTAAACCGCAAATGATCCGTGACACCACCTCGCCAGCACCGGTGCTGCGCGTGGAAGACCTTCAGGTCACCTTCGACCTGCCCGACGGTCCGCTCAAGGCGGTCGACGGCGTCAGCTTCGACCTCGCTCCCGGCCAGATCCTCGGTATCGTCGGCGAATCGGGCTCGGGCAAATCGGTGACCTCCAAAGCGCTGATGCGGATGCTGCGTCACCCTGGCCGTGTCGCCGGCGGCCGGATCGAGCTGCATGGCCGTGACGTCCTCGCGCTCGGCGAGAAGGACATGCTCGACGTGCGCGGCAAGGAGATCGCCATGATCTTCCAAGACCCGCAGGCCGCGCTGAATCCCGTCATGCGCATCAAGGACCAGATCACCGAGGCGATGCGAATTCACGGCGTCGAGCGCGACGCCGCGGCGCGGCGGGCGATCGAGCTGTTGGAGAAGGTGGGTATCCCCAACCCGGAGGAGGCGGCGGAGAAATTCCCGCACCAGTTCTCCGGCGGCATGCGGCAACGCGTGGTGATCGCGATCGCGCTGGCCAACGATCCGGCCGTGCTGATCGCGGACGAGCCGACGACCGCGCTCGACGTGACGATCCAGGCCCAGATCCTCGACCTGCTCCGGCGCCTGCGGGACGATCTCGGTATCGCGATCGTGTTCATCACGCACGACATGGGGGTCGTCGCCGAGCTCTGCGACGACGTCGTCGTGATGTACAAGGGGGGCATCGTCGAGCGCGGCCCCGTCCGCCAGGTGCTGCGCTCGCCGCGGGAGCCTTACACGATCGGACTGATGTCGGCGATCCCGAAGATGGATTCGCCGCTCCGAAACGATCAGCCGACCGCGAAGGCTGCGCCGGTGCTCGAGTTGCAGGGACTGCGGGTGAACGTGAACACGCAGCGCCGGAGCCTGTTCCGTGCCCCCGCGCCGTTCTATGCCGTCGATGGGGTGTCTCTGCACGTTGCGGCCGGCGAGACTCTCGCCCTCGTGGGCGAGTCCGGGTGCGGGAAGTCCACGCTCTCGCGCACCATCGTCGGCATCAACCGGCCGGCGGAGGGGAAGATCCTCGTCCATGGGAAGGACATCGCGCACATCGACGCCGAGGAGGAGCGTGCCGTGACGCGCGCAGTCCAGTACGTGTTCCAGGATCCCTACTCCTCCCTCAACCCCCGGCGGACAGCAGGGCAGTCGCTGGAGGAAGCGCTGAGCATCGCAGGCGTTCCCCGCCGCGACATTCGCGCGCGCAGCATCGAGCTGCTCAACCGGGTCAGCCTCGGCCCCGAACACTTCGACCGTTACCCGTGGGCGTTCTCGGGGGGTCAGCGGCAGCGCATCGGCATCGCCCGCGCACTCGCCTCCGACCCCCAACTGCTGATCCTCGACGAGCCCGTTTCGGCGCTGGACGTCTCCATCCAGGCTCAGATCCTGGATCTGCTGCGAGAACTTCAGGACGAATACGGTCTCGCGTACCTCTTCATCTCCCACGACCTCGCCGTGGTGCGCGAGATCAGCCACCGGGTCGCCGTGATGCGAAAGGGGAAGATCGTGGAGACTGGCACGACCGCAGAGGTCTACGGCGACCCACAGCACGAGTACACCCGCACACTGTTGGCGGCGACCCCCGACCTGGACAAGGCGATGGCATGACCCTCGCACTTACTCGACAGCGATCCACGGGGACGACATGACCGAGGCGCGCAGACCGACGGAAGTGCAACGTCGGAGCAGGCCGGGCGTCACCGCCCGGCCGCGCGGGGAGGAGCGTCGGAAGGAGATTCTCACCACGGCGATGAGCCTGTTCGCGCGCGGCGGCTTCCACTCGGTCAGCCTCGCCGACATCGCGCGCGAGGTCGGTATCACGCAGGCCGGGATTCTGCACTACTTTCCCACGAAAGCCGCCCTGCTCATCGCCGTCCTGCAGGAGCGCGATGAGCAGAACGCCGCGGCACGCGACATCCTGGAAGCGGCCGGGGCGACGCCCCTGGAAGCGTATGTCGAGATGCTCGCCGAGAACGATCGGCATCCGGAGCTCGTGCAGCTGTTCGTGATCCTCGCGGCCGAGAGCACGGCTCACGACCACCCCGGGCACGCCTGGTTCCAGCGCCGGAACGAGAATCTCGTCGAGATGTTCACCCGGTGGATGTCGGAGGCGATCGATGAGTCCAGGTTGCCGCAAGGGATCGACGCCGAGACATTGGCGCGCTGGATGCTCGCGCTGTCTCACGGATTGGGTGCCCAATGGGTCTTCGACCCCCGGTCGTTCGACCGTGGTGGGTCCGTCGCTCTCTTCCTCGATTTCCTCAAGCCCTACATGCACGCAGCCGACCATGTTCCTGCACCGGCTGCTGGCCCCTCCCCGCGAAAGGCCTGACATGACCCGCCCCAATGTCATCATCATCCTCGCCGACGACCTCGGGTTCTCCGACATCGGCCCCTTCGGCGGTGAGATCGACACCCCCTCGCTCGAGCGCCTCGCCGCACGAGGTGTGCGCATGACCTCGTACTATGTCACGCCCCGCTGCTCACCCTCGCGTGCCGCTCTGCTAACGGGCCACCACCCACACTCCGTCGGTATCGGCGTGCTCACCGCCGACGACCGCCCGAACGGCTATCCCGGCTCACTCAGCACGGAGGTCCCGACCCTGGCTGAGAGGCTCAAGAATGAGGGCTACGCCACGGGGATCTTCGGCAAGTGGCACCTAGCGAGTGAGATGCGAGAGCCGAGCGACACGTGGCCGACGCGGCGCGGGTTCGACGAGTTCCGTGGCATCCTGCCTGGCGCGACCAGCTATTACCGCCCACCGCTCATGCAGAACGAGCAGCAGGTCCCGGACACGGCCTTGCCCGAGAGCTTCTACCTCACCGACGACATCACCGCCAGCGGCGTCGATTTCGTCCGTCGGCACGCGGCGCAGCAGGATCCCTTTCTGCTCTGCCTGACGTACACGGCACCCCACTGGCCTCTTCATGCCGCGGAGCAGGACATCGCGAAGTACCGAGAGCGGTTCACGGGGGGCTGGGCGCGGGCACGCGAAGACCGACTGCGGCGGCTTGAAGAGATCGGCATCATTCCCGGCGCCGCCGCGTTGCCGGACTCGACAGCACTGCCCGAGTGGCCGGAGGATCACCGGGAGTGGCAGGTCGAGCGGATGGCCGTCTACGCCGCTCAGGTTGAGGCGCTCGATCGGGGCGTCGGCCGGATCCTGGACGCGCTCGCCGACAGCAGCGTCGAGGAAGACACGCTCGTGCTCTTCTTCTCGGACAACGGAGGGTGTGCCGAGGAGCTGCCCCCGGGACTCAAGGCGTTCAACGAGCTTGTCTGCCCGCCGCAGACGCGCTCCGGCGAGACTGTCCTGGTCGGGAACGACCCCGAGGTCATGCCCGGCGCCGCCGACACCTACCAGAGCTACGGCGAACAATGGGCCACCGTATCGAACGCCCCGTTCCGCATGTGGAAGCGCTGGGTGCACGAGGGAGGCATCTCCACCCCCTTCATCGCAAGTTGGCCAGCGGGCGGTGTGAACGCGAACGGCGACATCAGCCGAGCTCCCGGCCACGTCATCGACATCGTGCCCACGGTGCTCGACGCGCTCGGGCTTCCGTCCGACACCGAGGGTGAAAGCCTCCTCGATCACTGGCGAAACCCCAGCGGCGAGGGCGGTGAGCGTCTTCTGCACTGGGAGCACATCGGCAACGCTGCCGTTCGTCGTGGCGACTGGAAGCTCGTGCGCGAATGGGGTGGTAACTGGGAACTGTACGACATGGCGACCGACCGAATCGAGTCGCGGAACCTCGCTGCTGAGCGCCCCGACCTCGTCCGGGAGCTCGTCGCGGAGTACGAGTCCTGGGCGAGCGCGCACGACGTGATCCCGTGGCAGGACGTCCTCTCGAATCACGCCGCTCGCGGCCTCGCGCCGCGGCGAGCGGAAGGGTGACGCGATGACCGGAGCGCGAAGACTCCACGGCAGCTGTTCTGCGCGCCCACGGAGGCCGACGGGAGATGCGAAATGACGCGGGACCTCATCTTGTGGATCCTCGCGGATGAGCTGCGCGCTGACGCCTTGAGTTGTTACGGCACTCCCCACCCCGCCATCCGCACGCCCAACATCGACCGGCTCGCTCGCTCCGGCGTGCTCTTCGACAATGCGTACACGGCGTCCCCTGTATGTGTGCCGGCCCGCGTCAGCATGGCCACGGGACTGAGGCCCGACCAGTCGGGAGTGTGGGGCAACGAGGCGTACGTGCCCGATTACCCCCTCGAGCGGGGCATCCTCACGTTCACCGAGCATCTCGCTGACGCCGGGTGGCGGACGGCATCCTTCGGCAAGGAGCACGTGCCGCCCGCTATGCACCCGTGGCAAGCGGACGACCACGCGGGCTCGGATATGCGTGAACTCCTCGAGGGAGCGGAGGCCGAATCGGTCGTGCGCACGCCTGGGCTAGGGTTCGTCGTCGCCGGCACCTGGCCTTCCGATCGGCCGTATCCGCCCGAAGCCATCACCGCTGGGACGATCGCTGCCATGCGCGACGCCGAGGGCCCGCTTCTCGTGCGCGCGTCCTACCTGCAGCCGCACACGCCGGTGATCGTGCCCGAGCCATGGGCGAGCAAGTATGCGGGGTTGCCATTCCCGACCGCCCCGAGACAGGACCCTGCGGACAGCGGTTTCGAGCGACGCTTCGCGGAGATCAACCGCGGTGCAGCCATGTCGCCCGAGGAGTTCCGCCGGGCGCAGGTTGCCTACTTCGGCGCCGTCGCCTGGCTGGACGAGCAGGTGAGGGTGCTCATGCAGGCCATCGAGGAGATCTCGGAGCTCGGTCGGGTCACCATCCTGCTCACCGCCGACCATGGCGCGCACCTCGGTGAGGACGGGGCTTACGGCAAGCACACGTTCGCCCCCGCGAGCTCGCGCATCCCGCTGATCGTGTCCGGCCACGGCACTGGCCAAGGAGGCATCCGCAGGTCGGACCTCGCATCCAACGCCGACGTCGCACGGACCCTGCTCGCCGCCGCCGGCGTGCCAGCTCCCGCATCGATCGGCGGGCGGGATCTCTTCGCCGATCCGGAGCCGGAGTACCTCATCAGCGGCATCGGCTACGGAGCGGCAGGCAGCCGAGCTTTTCCGAACCTCGCCGCAGGCACCGGGCAAGGCGGATCCGGGTGGCCGCAGCGAGTCTGCGTCCGGACCGCTCGGTACCGGCTCGACCTCACGGCCCGTCTCGATGGTGCGGGCACCGACTCGGGGAGCCACGACGCCTTCCTCGCCGATCGGGTCATCGACCCCTGGGAACGCAGCAATCTGATCGGCGTGGATGCCTATGAGGAGATCGCAGAGCGTCTCACGAGCGTCGCCCATGAGACGAGCGAGCAGGCCACTCTGCCGTCCGACGACGCCGTCTTTGCGCAGTTCAGCGCGCCGGGCGGGATGGAGTGCCGTCCGGACTGACGAGCGCCGGCAGGTGTTGGATCGGGTCCCAGCGTGGTGCGGAGCGACCAGCAGGATCGCCTCAAACGATTGAGATTTGTACTCAAACGTTTGAGTGCGTACTCTGACGGAGCCCGCTCAACGGAGAGGTTCTTTCAGAGATGACACAGGCAACAGACGCGCGCCCGCGCGTCACCCCCCGCGCCTTCGGATGGCGCGACCGCGTCGGCTACATGTTCGGCGACCTCGGCAACGACTTCACCTTCATCTTCGCCTCGGCGTATCTGATGGTGTACTTCACCAACGTGGCGGGGCTGAACCCCGCCCACGTCGGAACCCTCTTCCTCGCCGCGCGCCTCATCGACGCGTTCACCGACGTCGGATGGGGTCGCTTCCTCGACCGCCACCGGCCGAGCCCGCAGGGGCGCTTCCGCGTCTGGATCGCGCGCATGGCCATCCCCGTGGCGGTCGCGAGCGCGCTCATGTACGCGCCGTTCGTCGCGGACTGGGACTACGGCGTCAAGCTCACGTACGCCGCCGTGACCTACCTCCTCTGGGGGTCGATCTGCTACACGACGACGAACATCTCGTACGGCTCGATGGCCTCGGTCATCTCCGACGAGCCGGTCAACCGCGCGTCGCTGTCGGTCTTCCGCGGGCTCGGCGCCAACATCGCGGGCCTGTCGGTCTCGCTGCTGCCGCCGCTGTTCATCTACGCGACGATCGACGGCACCTCGCAGGTCGTGCCGGGGCGGTTCTTCGTCACGGCGATCATCTTCTCCGTGTTCGCGGCGCTGTTCTACTTCCTCTGCTACGCCGGGGTGCGTGAGCGCATCCAGGCGCTCCCCGTCGCCCAGCCCCGGAGCTTCGGCTCGCTGCTGCGGCAGCTCGTCAGCAGCCGCCCGCTGCTCACGCTCATCGTCGCCAACGTCGTCATCATGCTCGCGAGCCTCTTCGTCGCGACGATGGCCGCGTACCTGTGGCTCTACCACTTCAACAACGGCGCCATGTCGGGGCCCGCGCAGCTGACGACCTACCTGCCCGGACTCCTCCTCGCGCCGTTCGCCGCGCGCCTCGCAGGTCGCTTCGGCAAGAAGGAGGTGCTCGTCGTCGCGCTCTTCGGCACGGCGGCGATCTACCTCGCGCTCTTCTTCCTGCACGTGCAGCAGCCGTGGGTCTTCATCCTCCTGAACCTGCTCGCCGGCTTCGGCATCGGCTTCTACAACCTGCTGATCTGGGCGGTCGTGGGCGACATCATCGACGCCGAGGAGGTCCGCAGCGGCCACCGCGACGATGGCTCCGTGTACGCGATCAACACCTGGGCGCGCAAGGTCGGCCAGGCGGTCGCCGGCGGCGTCGGCGGCTACGCGCTCGCCGTCATCGGCTTCCAGTCGGCCGCGCCCACGCAGGACGTCTCGACCGTGGACGGCATCTACACGTTCTCGACGCTCGCCCCGGCCGTGCTCTACGCGGTCGCCGCGGTCATCCTGCTGACGTTCCCCCTGGGGCGCGCCCGCGTGGTGGAGAATGTCGCGGTGCTCGAGCGCCGTCGGCTCAGCAAGCTCGAGGAGCTCGGAGACCGGTGATGCGCCCGACGCTGAAGGATGTGGCCAGTCGCGCCGGTGTATCGGTGTCGACAGTCTCCTACGCTCTGAACGACGCGTCGAAGATCGCGCTGTCGACGGACACGCGCGACCGCGTCAAGCGGATCGCGAAGGAGATCGGCTACATCCCCAACAGCGTCGCGCAGTCCCTCCGGGCACGCGCGAGCCGGAGTGTCGGGATGCTCGTGACGAAGCCGCTCACGAATCCGCGGTACGCCGCGATCGTGCAGGGCGCGAGCGCTGCGCTCGCCGCCCAGCGGATGCACCTCACGATCGTCTCCGACCCCTCCGGCGACGCGTACCTCGACGACTACCGCAGCGGCCGCCTCGACGGACTCGTCTTCGTCGGCCACGACGACGAGTCGGTGCCCGAGACCATCCTCGAGGCGGCCCAGCGGGATGGCCTGCCGCTGGTCGCGCTCGACTGCGGCCTTCCGGATGGCGACGCCTGGCATTCCAGCGTCGACTTCGACTACGCGCGGGGCGCGGCGGAGATGGTCGCGGCGCTCGCCGACCGCGGCATCCGCTCGGTCGTGCACGTGCGACCGGATGTGTCCTCCCGCGCGGAGCGGCTGCGGGAGGCGGCGCTGGCGAAGGCCATCGCCGCTCGCCCTGGCATCTCGCGGAAGGTCGTGTCGACCGGTCTGACCGACGAGCTCCTCCGTGAGTTCGAGCGCGGTCCGGCGGCGGGACTTCGGTACGGCCCCGAACTCGGAGCTCGCATCGACGCCGCACTCGCGGAGCTTCCCGGTGAAGACCGCGAGCTCGCGGTGCTCTGCTCGTGGGGTGCCGACGTCGAGCCGACGATGGCCTCCCGCCGCCTGCGCGAGGGCGGCATCCTCGTCGCCGCCCTCGCCGCGGGCTCGCTGTCGCCAAGCGTCTGGCCGCATCTGCTCTATTCGCGCCTGCCGCTCGAGCGCGCGGGCGCCGAGAGCGCGCGGCTCGTCATGCAGGTGCTCGCGGGAGACGCGCATGAGCATCTCGTGCTCGCGCCGGACCTCGACGACCCGGCCCCGGCCATCCGCGAGCCCTGACCGGCCACCAGCCACCGCCATCCCCTAGAGAAAGCAGAACCGTGACCAAGACGAACATCGTCTTCATCATGTCCGACGACCATGCGGCGCACGCGATCTCCGCATACGGCAGCCGGGTGAACCACACCCCGCACATCGACCGCATCGCGCAGGAGGGCGTCCGCATGGACGCCGTGTTCTGCACGAACTCGATCTGCAGCCCGTCGCGCGCCTCGATCCTCACCGGCACGTACAGCCACATCAACGGCGTCTCGTCGATCTGGACCGAGATGGACTACCGTGTGCCGACCTTCGTCGACGTGCTGAAGGGGGAGGGGTACCGCACGGCGCTCTTCGGCAAGTGGCACCTCGGAGAGCACGGCGTCTCCGCCCCGCGCGGCTTCGACACGTGGAAGGTGTTCCCCGGTCAGGGCGACTACATCGACCCGAAGATGATCGACGAGACCGGCGAGCACGTCGTGCCCGGCTACGCGACCGACATCGTCACCGACATGGCCATCGACTGGATGGACGAGCTCTCCGACGACGAGCCCTTCTGCCTCCTCGTGCACCACAAGGCGCCGCACCGGCCGTGGGTTCCGGACGAGAAGCACAAGCACCTCTACGCCGACGGCAACATCCCCGAGCCCGAGACCTTCTTCGACGAGGGCCTCACCCGCAGCAAGGCCGTGCAGGGCGTGCACATGACCATCGCCGACGACATGGGCGCCGACGACCTGAAGTCCGAGGTGCCGGAGCACCTGCGCGGACCCGAGAACCGCCACGCGCGCATGAGCTGGAAGTACCAGATCTACATGCGCGACTACCTGCAGTGCATCCAGTCGATCGACGACAACGTCGGCCGCCTCCTCGACACCCTCGAGGAGAAGGGGCTGACCGAGAACACGCTCATCGTCTACACCTCCGACCAGGGCTTCTTCCTCGGCGACTACGGATGGTTCGACAAGCGCCTCATGTACGACCCGTCGCTGCAGATGCCGATGCTCGTGCGCTGGCCCGCCGAGATCCCCGCCGGCTCGCAGTGCGAGGGCATCATCACCAACGTCGACTTCGCCGCGACCTTCCTCGACGCGTGCGGCGTGGACGTCGCCTCGGCGCTGCCGACGTCGCAGGGCCGCAGCTTCCGCCCGCTGCTGCGCGGCGAGGAGGTCGAGGATTGGCCGGACGCGGCGTACTACCGCTACTGGGAGCACGACGACCCGATCCACCACGCGCCCGCGCACTACGGCATCCGCACGAAGACGCACAAGCTCATCCACTACTACGGCGCCGGCCTCGACGTGCCCGGTGCGTCGGACGAGGTGTTCGACCCGGAGTGGGAGCTGTACGACCTCACGGCCGACCCGTCGGAGCTGACCAACGTCATCGACGACCCGGCCTACGCCGAGGTGCGCCGCGAGCTGGAGGCGAAGCTCGCCGAGTACCAGGCACGGTACGCCGACGAGCCCTACCGCGGGCCCGAGACGCCGCGCCCCGAGTGGGGTCCGTACGACGCCGAGGTCTTCGCGATGGTGCAGCAGTACGTCGCGAACATCAACGCGACCAGCTGAGGCGGCCGGGAGCGGGCACTGCCCGCTCCCGGACTACCATCCCAGGTCTTCGATGTACCGGATCAGGACACCCTCGCGGAGCGCCCACGGTGACACCTCGAGCTCCTCGACGTCGAGGGCGGCCATCGCCTCGTGCAGAACGACCGCGCCGGCCGTGATCTGGAACGTCCGGTCGGCCGTGATGCCCGGCAGCTCCTGACGAGCCGACGCGGGGATCTTCGCGAGGCGCGGGATCCACGACTTGAGCGCATCCCGCCGCAGCAGCAGGCGCTCGGCCCCTGACCATCCGCTCATCGGCTGACCGGCCAGACGCGCGAGCGAGCGGATCGTCTTCGACGAGCCGACGACGTGATCAGGGCGAGGCTGCGCGGCGAAGCGCTCGGCGAGGGGAGCGAGCGCGGCAGCCGCGTGCCCCCGGAGGCGATCGACCTGGCGCTCGCCGGGCGGGTCATCGGGCAGGAAGCCGATGGTCATGCGGCCGGCGCCGAGGGGCACGGACTCCGCGAGCTCCGGGAGCTCTTCGCTGCCGGTCGCGACCTCGAACGACCCGCCGCCGATGTCGAACAGCAGGATCTGCCCCGCGGACCATCCGAACCAGCGCCGGACCGCGAGGAACGTGAACCGCGCCTCCTGCTCGCCGCCGAGCACCTGCAGCGGCTGCCCGAGGGCGGCCTCGATCTGCAGGATGACGTCGATCCCGTTGGCCGCCTCGCGCACGGCGGAGGTCGCGGTCGCGAGCAGCTCGTCGACGCCCTCCTTCTCGGCGACCTCGCGCGCTCGCTTGACGGCCTCGAGGATGGCCGTCACGCCGTCGTCGTTGATGCGCCCGTCATCCTCGAGATACCGCATGAGACGCAGCACGGACTTCTCGCTCGTCTGCGCGAGCGGGCGACCGCCCGGATGCGCGTTCGCGACGAGCAGGTGGACGGTGTTCGATCCGATATCGAGGACTCCCAGGCGCACGCGGCAAGGCTAGCGCGGCGGATGAATCGTGATCGCGGGGGTTGCGCTGGGGCTCTTGGGGGTTCTATGGGGCGGATGGTCGGGGTCGGGTTGGCGGGGGTCGGGTGCACGCCGCCCGTTCCGGATCTCGGACCAGACGTGCCGGATCTCGGATCGGTGGGCCCGGTGTCGACAACTGAGACCGACACGCGCACGCCAGCCCCGGCCATCCGAGATCCGATACGGGCCGGCGACCGACGGCGCTCCGCATACGTGCCGGATCTCGGGCCGGTGGCGCGAGTGGCGTCTGAGGTGAGCGACACGCGCACATGCACCCCGGCCATCCGAGATTCGTGACGGCGACCCGAGCCGGCCGCGCCCGCGGCCGGCTACCCGAGGCCCGCGAAGCCGCGCCGGTACGATGGGGCGGTGAGTTCGCCTGCCATCCCCGCCTCCCTCTCGCTGTATCGCGAGATCCCCCGCGCCGAGTGGGCGCGGATGGCCGCGGGCATGGATCAGCCCCTCACCGAGACCGAGGTCGTGCAGCTGCGCGGGCTCGGGGATCGCCTCGACATCGCCGAGGTGCGCGATGTGCACCTTCCGCTGAGCCGCGCGCTGAGCATCTGGGCGAGCGGCGTGCGGCGGATCGGCGCGGAGGTGTCGACGTTCCTGCAGGAGGAGGACCAGACCACGCCGTTCGTGATCGGCGTCGCGGGATCCGTCGCCGTGGGCAAGTCGACCATCGCCCGCCTGCTGCGCGAGCTCGTGAGTCGCTGGCCAGACACTCCGCGGGTCGAGCTCGTGACGACGGACGGGTTCCTGTACCCGAACGCGGAGCTCGAGCGGCGCGGGATCATGGACCGGAAGGGCTTTCCGGAGTCCTACGATCGCCGGGCGCTCGTCGACTTCGTCACGCGCGTGAAGAGCGGTGCGGACGAGGTGCGCGCACCGTTCTACTCGCACATGAAGTACGACATCATGCCCGACGCGCAGGTGGTCGTGCGGCGCCCGGACGTGCTCATCATCGAGGGGCTGAACGTGCTGCAGCCGCCGCCCACGCCGAACGATGTCGCGGTGAGCGACCTCTTCGACTTCTCGATCTACGTGGACGCCGACGCCGCGCACATCGAGGAGTGGTTCGTGAATCGCTTCCTCGCCCTGCGGGCGGGCGCGTTCTCGAACCCGTCGTCGTACTTCAACGTGTTCCAGCACCTCAGCGACGCGGAGGCCATCAGCACCGCGCGCGGGATCTGGAACGACATCAACCTCCCGAACCTCATCGACAATGTCGCGCCGACACGCCACCGTGCGACCCTCGTGCTGAACAAGGGCCGCGATCACGCGGTGGAGAGCGTGCTGCTGCGGAAGCTGTAGGGCGTCGGATCAGCGCCCGCACTGGCGAGCGGGGTCAGGTCAGCGGGCGCGACGCGCCGCGGAGGCCATGAGGTGCGCCCGCATCGCGGCGGCCGCGGCGAGCGGGTTGGCGATGCGGAGCGCATGCAACTCTCGCGAGTTGCGCACCATTGAAGACGACGCCCTGCGGTTCGGTGGTGCCGAACTAGCGTTATGGCCTTGCTTTCGGCGAGTTCCGCACCATCGAAGCCGGCGCCGTGGGGTTCGGTGGTGCCGATCTCGCGTTATGGCCTTGCTTTCGGCGAGTTCCGCACCATCGAAGCCGGCGCGGTGGGGTTCGGTGGTGCCGGACTCGCGTTATGGCCTTGCTTTCGGCGCTCGTGGCGGGGTGCGCGTTGTGCGCCTTGAAGACGACCGGGCAGCCAGCCGCGAGGGCGGCCGCCGTGTCGCCGCCGGCGGTCGAGAACGCGAACGGGAAATTCGACGCGCCGAACACGGTGACCGGGCCGAGCGCGACCTTCCGCTGCCGGATGTCGACGCGGGGGAGGGGGCGCGGTCGGGGATGGCCGGATCGATGCGGACCCCGCGGAAGTCGCCCTGGCGGACGACCTTCGCGAAGAGGCGCAGCTGGTTCGACGTGCGCGTGCGCTCGCCCGTAAGGCGGACGGCCGTGAGTCCTGTCTCGAGGGAGGTGCGCTCGATGAGCTCGTCGCCCAGAGCATCGATGCGGTCGGCGACGCTCTCGAGGAACGCGGCGTGCTTCTCGGGCTCGAGGCTCGAGAACGACGGGAACGCCTCGGCGGCGGCCGCTGTGGCGGTGGCCACCTGGTCGACGTCGAGCAGCGAGTAGCCGGGCTCGAGGCGCTCGCCGGTCTCGGCGTTGATGCCGTAGGTCGTGCCGGAGGTGCCGACGACGCGCTCGCCGGCGATAAAGGAATGGCCGGTCAGTTCGGTCGTAGGAAGGAGGTCCCTTCGAATCAGACGGCGGCCGCCTGGCGGACGCCGGCTCGCTCGATGAGTGCCGAGAGGTCGGCGAAGTCCTGCTCGGTGAGGTCCTGCAGCGGCGGGCGGACCGGGCCGGCGTCGCGACCGACGGCGCGCAGGCCCGCCTTGATGATGGAGACGCCGTACCCGCGCACGCGGTCGCGGATGTCGAGGTAGGGCAGCACGAAGTTCGTCAGCTTCTCGGTGACCGCGGTGCGGTCGAGCGCGCGCACGTCGCTGTAGAACTCGAGCGCGAACTCGGGCAGGAAGTTGAAGATCGCCGAGGAGTAGGTGCTGAGGCCCATCTGCAGCAGCGGCAACGCGAACGTCTCGGCCGTGGGGAGGCCGCCGAGGTAGAAGAGGCGGTCGCCGTTGCGGCTGTAGACCCTGGCGAGGTGCTCGATGTTGCCGATGGCGTCTTTGAAGCCGATGAAGTTCTCGTGCTTCTCGGCCAGGCGCGCGACGGTCTCCGCGGAGTAGATGCCGTTGCCGCGGTTGTAGACGATGATCGCGAGCTTCGTCGCCGACGCGATGGCGTCGACATGGGCCTCGAGGCCGCGCTGGTCGCACTCGGTGAGGTACGGCGGCAGCACGAGGAGGCCCTCGGCGCCGGCCTCCTCCGCCGCGCGGGCGTTCTCGACGGCCTGCCAGGTGGCACCGCCCGCGGAGGCGAGCACGGGGACCTCGGGGCGCGACGACTCGACGGCGGCGCGCACGACGGCGGCCGACTCGGCGGGGCTGAGGCTGAAGCCCTCGCCCGTGCCGCCCGCGGCGAACAGGCCCGCGACGCCGAAGCTCGACTGCCACTCCACGTGCTCGCGGTAGGCGCGCTCGTCGAACTGCAGGTCAGCGGTGAAGGCGGTGACGGGGAAGGAGAGGAGGCCATCCTTGAGATGGGCCGTCAGCTCGGCGGGGGTGAATTGGGCCACGAGTGTGCTCCTGAGGGCAGTGCCGGCGACACCGGCGTCGGTCGGATCACTGCCACGCTAGGTCGGGCCGGCGACGCGTGTCCAAGCTGAAAAGTGGATGACCCGATGCATCAAATGCATGGATGTCGCCTCTTCCGCTCATGGCGGGCTCAACCCCTCGCCGGATCTAGGATTGAGCGCATGTGCGGAATCGTCGGGTACGTCGGTCCTCGGGAAAGCCAGGACATCCTCCTCTCGGGCCTCGCCCGTCTGGAGTACCGCGGATATGACTCCGCGGGCATTGCCGTCATCGATCGGGATGGCGGGCTCGGCATGCGCAAGAAGGCGGGCAAGCTTGCCCGTCTGCGCGAGACGCTGGAGGAGACCCCGCTCGCCGCGGGCACGACCGGCATCGGTCACACCCGCTGGGCCACCCATGGCGGTCCGACGGACGAGAACGCGCACCCGCACCTCGCGGATGACGACAAGCTCGCGGTGATCCACAACGGCATCATCGAGAACTTCTCCGCGCTGCGCGCCGAGCTTCAGGCGGAGGGGTACTCCTTCCGCAGCCAGACCGACACCGAGGTCGCGGCCGTGCTGCTGGGCCGCGAGTACCGGGTGGCCGGCGGTGACCTGCAGGCCGCCTTCCGCGCCGTGGTGGCGCGTCTGGAGGGCGCGTTCACGCTGCTGGCGATGCACGAGGACCACCCCGGCCTCGTCGTCGGCGCGCGCCGGAACTCGCCGCTCGTCATCGGGCTCGGCGAGGGGGAGAACTTCCTCGGGTCGGATGTCGCGGCATTCGTCGAGCACACCCGCCGAGCGCTCGCGATCGGGCAGGACCAGATCGTCGCGATCACGCCGGAGGGTGTGACGGTGACGGACTTCGACGGCGACGTCGTCGACGTCGAGGCGTTCGAGGTGTCGTGGGATGCCGCCGCCGCCGACAAGGGCGGCTGGTCGAGCTTCATGGCCAAGGAGGTCGCGGAGGAGCCCGAAGCCGTTGCGAAGACGGTGCTGGGCCGCGTGCACGACGGGCAGATCGTCATCCCCGAGCTCGACGGCATGGACGAGCTGTTCCAGGGCGTCAGCCGGGTCATCGTCCTCGCGTGCGGCACGGCGTACTACGCGGGCCTCGTCGGCAAGTACGCGCTCGAGCAGTGGGCGCGCATCCCCGTCGACGTCGAGCTCGCGCACGAGTTCCGCTACCGCGACGCCATCGTCGGCCCGGACACGCTGGTGGTCTCCATCAGCCAGTCGGGCGAGACGATGGACACGCTCATGGCCGTGAAGGAGGCCGCGCGCCTCGGCGCGAAGACCCTCTCCATCTGCAACACGCAGGGTGCGACCATCCCGCGCGAGTCGGATGCGATCGTCTACACGCACGCCGGACCCGAGGTCGCGGTCGCATCGACGAAGGCGTTCGTCGCGCAGATCACCGCGCTCTACCTGCTCGCGCTGCACGTCGGGCGGGTGCGCGGCGCGCTGTCGGCCGAGGTCGCGGGGGAGGCGATCGAGGAGCTCGAGGCGCTGCCGGAGAAGATCCAGTGGATCCTCGACAACGAGCAGGGCCGGATCGAGCAGCTCGCGCACTGGATGACCGACACCCGCTCGGTGCTGTTCCTCGGCCGTCACGTGGGCTTCCCGATCGCGCTCGAGGGTGCGCTGAAGCTCAAGGAGCTGTCGTACATCCACGCGGAGGGCTTCGCCGCCGGCGAGCTGAAGCACGGCCCGATCGCGCTCATCGAGCCGGGTCAGCCGGTGTTCGTCATGGTGCCCTCGCCGCGCGACGGCGGGACGCTGCACTCGAAGGTCATCTCGAACATCGAGGAGATCCGCGCGCGCGGCGCTCGCGTGATCGCGGTGGCGGAGGAGGGCGACGCTGCGGTGCTGCCGTTCGCCGACGAGGTGCTGCGCGTGCCGCTCGCAGCTCCCCTGTTCGAGCCGGTGCTCTCGGTCGTGCCGCTGCACATCTTCGCGATGGGCCTCGCCACGGCGAAGGGCCTGGACGTGGACCAGCCCCGCAACCTCGCGAAGTCCGTCACGGTCGAGTGAGTCCGAGCGGCGGCGTGCGCGCCCCCGCTCGGCCCCCGCGAGGGCGTCCCGTCCGTCCGCATCCATCCGCCAGACGATGTCGTCTCACCGACGCGACACCGTAGAACGCGGCAAAGCGTGTCCTTCCGGTGAGACGATGTCGTCTGGGCGGAGAAGGGCAGCAGCATGATCGTCGGAATCGGCGTCGACGTGGTCGACATCGCGCGGTTCGAGCGCACCCTCACGCGCACGCCGCGCCTGCGCGAGCGTCTCTTCACGCCCGCCGAACGGCCGCTGCCGCTGCGGTCGCTGGCCGCGCGCTACGCCGCGAAGGAGGCCCTCATCAAGGCGCTCGGCGGATCCGAGGGCCTCACCTGGACCGAGGCCGAAGTCGCTCGCAACGGCGAACGCGAGGCCCCGCGCTTCGAGTTCTCCGGCGCCACCGCCGACGCGATCGCCGCCCGTGGCGTCACCACCGTGCACCTCTCCCTCTCCCACGACGCCGGCCTCGCCGTCGCGTACGTCGTCGCCGAGGGGCCGGATGGCGCGGGTGCCGCCCCGACGGATGGCCCGGTCTCGTCCCCGACGGATGGCCCGGTCCTGTGAGCGGGGGAGGGTCGCCCATGCGCGAGGCCGTCATCGACCGGGCTGCCATCGTCCACAACGTGCGGCACCTGCGGGAGCTCGCCGGCACGCGCGAGTTCATCGCGGTCGTGAAGGCCGACGCGTACGGCCACGGTGCCGAGACCGCCGCACGCGCCGCGCTCGAGGGGGGTGCGACCCGGCTCGGCGTCGCGGAGATCCCCGAGGCGCTCGCGCTGCGCGCGGCCGGGGTCGACGCGCCGATCATCGCCTGGCTGCACGACCCGAACGAGGACTTCGTCGCCGCGGCAGCAGCCCGCGTCGAACTGGGCGTCTCGCGCCTCCCGCAGCTCGAGGCGATCGCCAGTGCGGGCGACACGGCCGGCATGGGCGCACCCCGCGTGCATCTCAAGGTCGAGACCGGACTCGGACGCAACGGGCTCGCCCCCGCGGACTGGGCCGAGGCCTTCGCCGAAGCCGCGCGCCTCGAGCGCGGTGGGCGACTCGTCGTCGAGGGCGTCTTCAGTCACCTGTCCGGCACGAGCGAGGCCGACGACCTCGACCAGGTGCGTGTCTTCGAGGGAGCGCTCGCCGGAGCATCCGAGGCGGGCCTGGCCCCGGCCATCCGCCACCTCGCCGCGACAGCGGCGGCCATCCGCCTGCCCGCCGCGCGCTTCGACGCCGTGCGCGTCGGTCTCGGCATCTACGGGCTGTCGCCGTTCGACGACGCCACCCCGGCGGACCTCGGGCTGCGGCCGGTCATGACGCTCACCGGCCGTGTCGCTGCGGTGCGCCGGGTGCCCGAGGGGCAGGGCGTCTCCTACGGATATGTGCACCGGACGGCATGCGAGACGACTCTCGCGCTCGTGCCGCTCGGCTATGCGGATGGCATTCCGCGGCAGGCATCGGACGTCGCGCCGGTGGCCATCCGCGGAGAGCGCCTGCGCGTCTGCGGCCGCATCGCGATGGACCAGTTCGTCGTCGAGGCGGGCGACCTGCCCGTCGAGGTGGGTGACGAGGTCGTGCTCTTCGGAGATCCGACCGCGGGCGCACCCGCGGTCGAGGAGTGGGCAGAGGCCGCGTCCACCATCAACTACGAGATCGTCACGCGCATCGGTCCGCGTGTGGCACGGAGGGTGACGGGATGATCCCCGACGACTTGCTCGGCACGCACGACGTGCCCACCGCATCCGACATGGAGGAGCTCGGGCGCCGCCTCGGCGCGCACCTGGAGGCGGGCGACCTCGTCGTCCTCACCGGGCCGCTCGGCGCGGGCAAGACGACCCTGACGCGCGGGCTCGCCGAGAAGCTCGGGGTGCGCGGGCCCATCCAGAGCCCCACGTTCGTCATCGCGCGCACGCATCCGTCGCTCGTCGGGGGAGCGCCGCTCGTGCACGCCGACGCGTACCGCCTGTCGTCGGCGCTCGAGCTCGACGATCTCGACATCGACGTGGACGGCTCCGTCGTCGTCATGGAGTGGGGCCGCGACAAGGTCGAGGGCCTGCGCGACGTCTGGTGGGATGTGGAGATCACCCGGCCCGTGGGCGGCCGCGGCTCCGACACCATGTGCGGCGACCTGTCGCGCGCATCGGCCGAGCTCGACGAAGACGCCCCGCGCGTCGTGCGGATCGAGCGGCGCACCGCGGCGTAGCCCGGGGGCGGGCGGCTGCGGAGGGTGCGGCAGGTCCCGCAGACACTCGGCAGGAGATCCGAAGCCCGCGACGCCGGGAGGGCGCAGACGCGGGACAGCCGGGGCGCACACGCCGGATCTCCTGCGGTGTGCACGGCGGCGCCCGCGCATGAGGCACCCGGCACCCGGCACCACCGCCATCTGCCCGCCCGCGCGTTCCCGGCGTTCCCGAGGCCCGGGAAACTACGCTGGAGGACATGATCCTGGCCGTCGACACCTCCCTCGGCTCGGGCGCGGCGGTCGTCGCGCCCGACGGCGAGATCCGCTCCGCCGTCGAGAGCGAGAACGCCCTCGGGCACGCCGAGGTGATCGGCACGCTCCTCGAGCGCGCGCTCGCCGACGCAAGCGTCACGGCCGGTGACATCACGCATGTCGCGGCGGGAATGGGCCCAGGCCCATTCACCGGCCTGCGCATCGGCATCGCCGCCGCGCGCGTGTTCGCGCTCGGCCGCGGCATCCCCGTGCTGCCGGTCGTGAGCCACGACGCCGTCGCACTGGAGCTCCTCGACACGCACCCCGACGGCGGGTTCGCCGTCACCACCGACGCCCGCCGTCGTGAGAACGCGATCTCGGTCTACGGCGAGCCCGACGGATGGCGCCTGCCGCGCCGGATCGCCGGTCCTGAGCTCCGCCCGCGGGACGCCGACCTCGACGGAGACCCGCTCCTGGCGGCCCTCCGCCTTCGGGAGGAGATCGCGGATGGGGAGGATGAATCCAGCTCAGAAATCCTCCCGAGCGGATATCTCCTCCCGAATCCCGTGATCTTCGCCGCCACACGCATCCCGATCGGGATGCTGGGCCGGGTTGCGGCCATCCGCCTCGGTGCCGGTGAAGCGCCCGACGTCGACGAGCCGCTGTACCTGCGGTCGCCCGACGTGAAGCTGCCGGCACCGCGGAAGAAGGTGAGCGCGTGAACATCCGGCCCGCGACCATCCTCGATCTGCCCCCGATCATCGCGCTCGAGCGCGCCTCGTTTCCCACGGATGCGTGGAGCGAGGCGATGATGCGCGAGGAACTCGGCTCAGAGCACGGGCACTATCTCGTCCTCGAGCGGGCCGGGCAGGTCGTCGGCTACGCCGGCCTTCGCGCGCTGCCCGGCTCGAAGGACGCCGACGTGCAGACGATCGCCGTCGCCGAGAGCGCGCGCGGCCGGGGCCAGGGGCGCGCGCTGCTGCGCTCGCTCGTGGAGGAGGCCGACCGGCGCCGGGTCCGCGAGGTGTTCCTCGAGGTGCGCGCGGACAACCCCGTCGCCCAGGCGCTGTACGCCAGCGAGGGCTTCACCGAACTCGGGCGCCGCCCCGGGTACTACCAGCCCGACGATGTCGACGCGATCGTGATGCGCCTCGACGTCCCCGCGTGGCGCGCCGCGCGCACCCCCGACCCCGCCGATGCCGGAGCCTGCTCATGACCCCCGCTGAACCCCTCGTCCTCGGCATCGAGACGAGCTGCGACGAGACCGGGATCGGGATCGTCCGCGGCCGCACGCTGCTGTCGAACACGATCGCGAGCTCGATGGACGAGCACGCGCGCTTCGGCGGTGTCGTGCCGGAGGTCGCCGCCCGTGCGCACCTCGAGGCGATGCAGCCCGCGATCGAGCAGGCCGTGGCCGAGGCCGGCATCCGCCTCGCCGACATCGACGCGGTCGCCGTCACCAGCGGCCCCGGTCTCGCCGGCGCGCTCATGGTGGGTGTGGGCGCGGCCAAGGCGCTCTCCGTCTCGCTCGAGAAGCCGCTCTACGCCGTGAACCATCTCGTCGGTCACATCGCCGCAGACCTCCTCGCCGATGACAGCGAACCGCTCGAGTACCCGACGGCCGCGCTCCTCGTCTCCGGCGGACACACCTCACTGCTGCTCGTCCGCGACCTCACGAGCGACGTCGAGCTGCTGGGCGAGACCGTGGACGACGCCGCCGGCGAGGCGTTCGACAAGGTCGCGCGCATTCTCGGGCTGCCCTACCCGGGCGGCCCCGAGATCGACCGCGCGGCCGTCGGCGGCGACCCCGACGCCATCCGCTTCCCCCGCGGCCTCTCCCGGGCGAGCGACCGCGAGAAGCACCGCTGGGACTTCTCCTTCTCGGGCCTCAAGACCGCCGTCGCGCGGTGGACGGAGCAGCGCGAGGCCGAGGGCGAGGCCATCCCGATGGCGGATGTCGCGGCGAGCTTCCGCGAGGCCGTGGTCGACGTTCTCGTGACGAAGGCCCTCGACGCGTGCGCCGAGCACGGCGTGCCGCGCCTGCTGCTCGGCGGCGGGGTCATCGCGAACCGCCGCCTGCGGGAGGTCGCGCTCGCCCGCGCGGAGGCCGCCGGCGTCACCGTGCGCATCCCGCCGCTGCGTCTCTGCACCGACAACGGCGCGATGATCGCCGCGCTCGCGTCGGAGCTCATCCAGAGCGGGCGCCGCCCGTCGACCCTCGCATTCGGTGCGGACTCGACCCTGCCCGTCACTGAGATCCAGGTCGCGCCGGTGCCATGACCGAGCCCGAGGACGCCGCACAGCTCGACGACGACGAGCTGCTGAACGAGGTGTCCTCCGCGATCCCGGTGGTCCGCCGCCGGGTCTCGCTCTCGACGCCCGCGCTCATGCTGGGGATGTTCGCGCTGCCGACGTCGTGGTTCACGCCGTGGGTGGCGCCCCTCGCGCTGGCCGCCGTCGTGCTCGCGGTCATCGCGCTCATGCGCGGGCACGCGGACCGCTCGATGGCGTGGTGGGGGTTCGGACTGGGCATCGCCGCGCTCGTGGGCTGCAGCGTGTGGGCGGTGTGGATTCTCGCTCAGCTCGGCGAGACGCCCGTGTTGGCGGTGCCCGGCCTGCGGTAGGCCCGGATGGCGTCTCCCGGATTCTGCACGGTCTCGGTCGTTGAGCGAGGGAGCGCAGCGACCGAGACGAAACGCGGGGGGCCGTTGTCGAGGGCGGGTTGCGGCGTTTCGTCTCGCTTCGCTCGCTCAACGTCCGGACGGAGGGTCCGGATTTCGTCTCGCTTCGCTCGCTCGACGTCCGGACGGAGGGTCTGGACGTCGTCTCGCTTCGCTCGCTCAACGTCCGGACGGAGGGTCCGGATTTCGTCTCGCTTCGCTCGCTCGACGTCCGGACGGGATCACACCCGGTCGGCGAGGATGGCCGTGCGCTTGCCGCCGACGCGCGTCACGAACAGCGTCGCCGACTCGTCGCCGCGCAGGTTCAGCTTCTTGCGGAACAGCGCCGGATCGATGTCGACGCCGCGCTTCTTGATCTCGAGCGTGCCGATGCCTCGCGCCCGCAGGGCCTTCGCGAGCGCCTTCGCGTCGGAGGGGAGCGTCTCGCGCACGCGGAACGTCGTCACGAACGGCGTCGTCACGGCCGCATCCCCGGTGAGGTACGCGATGCCGGGCGCGACGGGCCCCGCCTCGAGCGAGCGTGCCACCTCGCCGACCAGCCGCGCGCGGATGACCGCACCCTCAGGCTCGTGCAGAAACGCCCCCAGCTCGCGCACCGGCTCGTCCTCCGTGTCGCCCGCACTGGTGAGCTCGTGCGACGCCTCGCCGCGGATGACGAGCGCCGCGCGGCCGACGCCCTCACGCGCGAGCGCGCCGGACCACAGCACGACCTCGACGGTCGACCCGTCGACGCTCACCCACTGCGCCTCGACGTCGTCCGGAATCGCGTCGCGATCGTGCGCCGGCCCCAGTTTCATGCCCACGGGCATGCGCTCGCCCAGCTCGTGCGCCCAGTCGAGCGAGGGCGAGTAGTCGGATGGCGCCACGCGCCGGGTCTCGGAATGCCCGGCCGTGCGTCGGGCCGGGTCGAGCCAGACGGCGTCCCACCCGGCGAGGTCGACCTCCTCGGCGCGGGCGGCGCGCACCTCGACCGCCTCGCCGAACGGGCGGAGGTTGTACGCGGCGAGGGCGGCGGTCACCGGATCCGCATCGACCGCGAGCACGTCGAGCCCGGTGCCGGCGAATGCGAGCGCGTCGCCGCCGATGCCGCAGCCGAGGTCGGCGACCCGGCCGATGCCCGCCCGACGGAAGCGCGCCGCGTGGTGCGCGGCCACGGCCATCCGCGTCGCCTGCTCGACGCCCGCGCGCGTGAACAGCATGCGCGAGGCGAACGGACCGAATTTCGCCTCGGCGCGCAGCCGCAGCCGCGACTGGCCGACGACGGCGGAGACGAGGTCGGGGGAGTGCCCCTCCGCGCGCAGGCGGGACACGGCGCGGGTGACGTCGGCGGTCGTCGCGACGGGGTCGAGGGAGTCGAGCAGCGCGAGCCCCTCGGAGGTGAGCAGCGCGTCGAGTTCTCCCTGATCCATGGCTCCCATTCTCCCGTGTCACGCGGGCGCGGCACCGACGCGCGACTCGCATTGGCACTCGCGTTGCATGAGTGCCAGGCGTCGTCCTATGCTGGCATTAGCACTCTCGGCATGAGAGTGCGAACCAGTCTTCCGTCGAAGCAACGAAAGAAGAGGTACACCGTGTCGGTTTCCATCAAGCCGCTCGAGGACCGCATCGTCATCAAGCAGGTCGAGGCCGAGCAGACCACCGCCAGCGGTCTGGTCATCCCCGACACCGCCAAGGAGAAGCCCCAGGAGGGCGAGGTCGTGGCCGTGGGTCCCGGCCGCATCGACGACAACGGCAACCGCGTTCCGCTCGACGTCGCCGTCGGCGACCGCGTCCTGTACAGCAAGTACGGCGGAACCGAGGTCAAGTTCGGCGCCGACGAGTACCTGGTGCTCTCGGCCCGCGACGTGCTCGCGGTCGTCGTCCGCTGACGACAGCCTCCGCAAAAGGCCCGGCGCTTCGGCGCCGGGCCTTTCTGCATCCACGGAGGTGGGCCTCGTTAGCGTGGAGGGATGTTCCCTCTCGACGTCGAACAGCCCGTGGACGCCGCCTCACTCGCGTGGGAGTGGGGAGCCGTCGCGATCGCGGTCGCGGCGGCGCTCGCCGCCGCATTCGTGTGCACCTGGGTGCTCGGCGTCATCATGCGCACACTCGGACGTCGCCGCCAGCTGTTCACGCGCCTCTCCCGCCGGCTGCGCTCGCCGCTGTTCTGGACCATCCTGTCGGTCGGCCTCTGGGTGGCGACCACGCAGCCGCTCGAGCAGGTCGCGCCCGCCCTCGCCGGCGCCATCCGCTATGCCCTGAAGCTCGCCTCGATCATCACGATCGGCTGGCTCATCGCGAGCATCCTGCTCTTCCTCGTCGACGGCCTGCTCGCGCGCAGCGTTCCGGATGGCGACGCCGACTACACGCTGCGGCGTCGCCGCACGCAGATCCTCATCATTCGGCGGCTCGTCATCGTGGTCGTCGTCGTGCTCACCGCCGGCACGATCCTCATGACGATCCCGGGCGCGGAGAGCTTCGGAACATCGCTGCTGGCATCGGCCGGTGTCGCCTCGATCGTCGCCGGCATCGCCGCGCAGTCCACGCTCGGCAACGTCGTCGCCGGCATGCAGCTGGCGTTCTCCGACGCGCTGCGCGTGGGCGACACCGTCGAGGTGGATGGCGAGTTCGGCGTCGTCGAGGAGCTCACCCTCACCTACGTCGTCGTGCAGATCTGGGACGACCGGCGCCTCGTGCTGCCGTCCACCTACTTCACCACGACGCCCTACGCCAACTGGACGCGGTCGCAGACGCAGCTCACCGGCGTCGTGCTCATCGACGTGGACTGGGGTGTCGACCTCGACGGCCTCCGCGCGGAGCTGCAGCGCGTCGTCGAGTCCGCTCCCTCGTGGGATGGCCGCTCGGCCGGTCTCGTCATGGTCGACGCGCGTGCGGACGCCGTGCAGGTGCGGGCGACGGTGACCGCGGCGAACTCCGGCGACCTGTGGGACCTCCGCTGCCTCGTGCGCGAGCGCCTCGTCGCCTATGTCTCCCGGCGCGGGGAGTCGCTGCCGGCGCGCCGCGTGCGGGTCGAGGAGCGCGGCGACGAGCGGGCCCTCGAGCAGAATCCCGCGCGCGCGCACGAGCCCGCCGACCGCTCGCGGGGCCGCCGGCGGCGGGCCGCGGAGCGCCTCGGGCGGGTCTCCCGACGGGTCGCCCGACGTAACCTGGAGGGATGACCGGACCCGCGCCATCCGCCCCGGACCGCGAGCGGCTGCTCGGCACCGGATACGGATTCGGCGCCTACCTGCTGTGGGGCGTGCTGCCGCTGTACTTCGTGCTGCTCGCGCCGACCGGCCCCTGGGAGGTCGTCGCCTGGCGGGTGCTGCTGTCGCTCGTGTTCTGCGCGCTGCTCCTCACCGTCACGCGCGGATGGGGGCGGATGGTCGCGGTGCTGCGGAATCGCCGACTCGCGCTGTGGACGGCGATCGCCGGCGTGCTCATCTACGTCAACTGGCAGACGTTCCTCATCGCCACCCTCACCGGGCACGTCATCGAGTCGAGCCTCGGGTACTTCATCAACCCGATCGTCACGGTGCTGCTGGCGGTGCTCGTGCTGCACGAGAGGCTCCGGCCCGCGCAGTGGGCGGCGATCGCGATAGCGGCGATCGCGGTGGCCGTCATCGTCATCGCGTACGGGGCGGTGCCCTGGATCTCGCTGCTCCTCTCCGCCTCGTTCGGGTTCTACGGCCTCGTGAAGAACCGCATCGGCGGCGCGGTGGACGCGGTCAGCGGCCTCGCGATCGAGACGGCGTGGCTGACGCCGGTCGCGATCGTGCAGCTCGTGGTCGTCGCGATGACGACGGGGCTGACGTACGGGGCGGTCAGCGCCCTGCACACGGTGATGCTGTCTCTCGCGGGCGTGGCCACGGCCATCCCGCTGCTGCTCTTCGCGGCCGGCGCGCGCCGCGTCTCGCTCACGACGATCGGGCTGCTGCAGTTCATCGCGCCGATCCTGCAGTTCCTGTGCGGCGTGGTCGTGCTCGGCGAGCCCATGCCCCTCGAGCGGTGGATCGGGTTCGGGATCGTGTGGGTCGCGCTCGCGGTGCTGTCGTTCGACATGGTGCGGAACTCCCGGCGCTCGCGGCGCGTGGCGCCGGTGGCGGACCCGGTGGGCTGACTCGCTTTTCCGGCCGTGGTGGCGGCGGATCCGGGCCTGCCGCTTGCCCCGGAGGCCGCGCGGCTCTAATTTTTCGGTATGCCGAAAAATCGTCGTGTCGCCGGTGCCGCCGCCCTCGCGGTCACCGCGCTGCTGCCCGCGTGCGCGGCGCAGCCCGCGGCCGAGGACGACGGCCGCCCGGTGGTGCTCACGACCTTCACGGTGCTCGCCGACATCGCGCAGAACGTCGCGGGAGAGCACCTTGCCGTCGAGTCGATCACCAAGGTCGGCGCGGAGATCCACGGCTATGAGCCCACACCCGGTGACATGCGCCGCGCCGCGGACGCCGCGCTCGTCCTCGACAACGGCATGGGCCTCGAGGCCTGGTTCGCACAGTTCGTCGACGCGGTGGACGCCCCGCACGTCGTCGTGTCGGATGGCGTCGACCCGATCTCGATCGAGGGCTCGGACCATCCGAACCCGCACGCGTGGATGAGCCCGGCGAACGCGCAGATCTACGTCGACAACATCGTCGCCGCCTTCAGCGACCTCGACCCGGGGCACGCCGCCGTGTACGCCGCCAACGGCGCGGCATACCACGACGAGCTGCAGGCCGTGGAGGACGAGCTCCTCGCCGCCCTCGCCCCGCTGCCGGAGAACGAGCGTGCGCTCGTCACGTGCGAGGGCGCCTTCTCGTACCTCGCCCGCGACGCGGACCTCGCCGAGGCGTACATCTGGCCCGTGAACGCAGAGCAGCAGGCGAGACCGCAACAGATCGCCGCCGTCACCGAGTTCGTCGACGACCGCGACGTGCCGGCCGTGTTCTGCGAGTCGACGGTCTCCGACAAGCCCATGCAGCGCGTGGTCGAGGCGACGGGGGCCGCGTTCGGCGGCACGCTCTACGTCGACTCGCTCTCGGAGCCGGATGGCCCCGTGCCGACGTACCTCGATCTCATCCGGCACGACGTCGACCTCATCGTGGAAGGACTCACAGGATGACCGCCGCCATCGAACTCGCCGACATCACCGTGCGGTACGGCGACATCCTCGCCCTCGAGCGGGCGTCGATCGCGGTCGAGGCGGGCCGCGTGACCGCGCTCATCGGGATGAACGGGTCGGGCAAGTCGACGCTCTTCAAGACCGCGCTCGGGCTCATCCGCCCGGACGAGGGCCGGGTGCGCATCGGCGGCGGGTCGCCCGCGACCGCCCGGCGCCGCGGCATCGTCGGCTACGTGCCGCAGAGCGAGGACGTGGACTGGGCGTTCCCCGTCTCCGTCCGCGATGTCGTGATGATGGGCCGGTTCGGACGCCAGGGCATCACGCGGCGCCCCCGCCCGGACGATCGGGCGGCCGTCGACGCCGCGCTCGAGCGGGTCGACCTCGCGGAGCTCGCCGATCGACAGATCGGCCAGCTCTCCGGCGGTCAGCGGAAGCGCGCGTTCGTCGCGCGCGGCATCGCGCAGGGCGCCCGGATCCTCCTCCTGGACGAGCCGTTCGCCGGCGTCGACAAGCGCTCGGAGGCGACCATCGTGCGCCTGCTGCGCGAGCTCGCGGCGGATGGCTGCGCGGTGCTCGTCTCGACCCACGACCTGCATGCGCTTCCGCAGCTGGCCGACGAGGCCATCCTGCTGCTGCGCCGCCCCCTCTTCCACGGGCCGGTCGACGTCGCGCTGCGCCCCGAGAACCTCGCGAAGGCGTTCGGACTGGAAGGTGTCGCATGAGCCCGCTCGACCTCCTCCTCGAGCCGCTGCAGTACGACTTCATGCTGCGCGCGCTCGCCGCCACCGTCGTCGCGGCCATCGTGTGCGCGCTGCTGTCATGCTGGCTCGTGCTCGTCGGCTGGTCGCTGATGGGCGACGCCGTCTCGCACGCGGTGCTGCCGGGCGTCGTGCTCGCCTACATCGTCGGCGCGCCGTTCGCGCTCGGAGCGCTCGCGTTCGGACTCCTCGCCGTCGCGCTCATCGGCGTGCTCCGCGACACCAGCCGCGTGAAGGAGGACGCCGCCATCGGCATCGTCTTCACGACGCTGTTCGCGCTCGGGCTCGTGCTCATCTCGGTGACGCCGAGCCAGACCGACCTCAACCACATCATCTTCGGGAACATCCTCGGCGTCTCCGACGGCGACCTCATCCAGATCGGGGTGCTCGCCGCCGTCGCGCTCGCGGTGCTGCTCGTGAAGCGCCGCGACCTCACCCTCTACGCGTTCGATCCCACGCACGCGTTCGCGATCGGGCTCTCCCCGCGACTGCTCGGGGCCATCCTGCTGGGCGTGCTCGCGCTCACCGCGGTCGTCGCGCTGCAGGTGGTCGGCGTGATCCTCGTCGTGGCGATGCTGATCATCCCGGGCGCCACCGCGCACCTGCTCACCGACCGCTTCGGCCGGATGCTCGTCATCGCGCCCGCGCTCTCAGCCGCGAGCTCGGTCGTCGGCATCTACCTCAGCTTCTGGCTCGACGCGGCCTCCGGTGCGCTCGTCATCCTCGTGCAGGGCGTGGTGTTCACGCTCGTCTACCTCTTCGGGCCGCGTCACGGCCTGCTCGGGCGGCGGATCGCCCGGGTGCGGGCCGCCCGCGCGGGCTGACGCCGGGCGGATGACCGCCATCGTGTCCGGTTCGCCAGTGCGGGCGACGCGGTTCCGGCGGTGAAACCGGCTCGCCGGTGCGGGCGACACGGGGTCCGGGCATCGCCGGGGTCGGTCCCCGCGTCGCGTGGGGCCGGATGGTGCTGGTCGCGACGGCGCCCCGGTGACGCATTTCGGATGGGCGGGGCTGGTGTGCACATCGGCGCACCACGCGAGAACTCCTGCACCACTGGTCCGAGATCCTGAACGCGCCCCCGTTCGGGATCTCGGGCCAGCGGTGCTGGTGGCGTCGCCGGCGCCTCACGAGCGGACTTCCGCCCCGCCCGTCCGAAATGCAAGACCGGCCATCCACCCCGTTCCTGAGCGCGCGGTGTGAGGGGGCAGAAGGTCGCTCTCAGACACGCCGGTAGAATTCCTGCACGGGATGGCGATCCTTTCCCGTACCGGAGCAGCCCTCACCGCGTCGGCAGGAGACACCCCCAATGACAGAACACGACCCGTTCGGCTTCGTAGGACTGACCTACGACGACGTCCTGCTCCTCCCGGGGCACACCGACGTCATCCCCAGCGAGGCGGACACATCGTCGCGCCTCACGCGCCGCATCCGGGTCGCCGTCCCGCTCCTCTCGAGCGCCATGGACACCGTCACCGAAGCTCGCATGGCGATCGCGCTCGCGCGCCAGGGCGGGATCGGCATCCTGCACCGCAACCTCTCGATCGCCGACCAGGCCAACGCCGTCGACCGCGTGAAGCGCAGCGAGTCGGGCATGATCACCGACCCGATCACGACATCGCCCGACGCGACGATCGCCGAGGTCGACGCGATGTGCGCGAAGTACCGCATCTCGGGCCTCCCCGTCGTGGACGAGGACGGGCGCCTCACGGGCATCATCACGAACCGCGACATGCGCTTCGTCTCGGAGATCCGTCGTCCGGTCACCCGCGTGAAGGACGTCATGACCACCGAGGGTCTCGTCACGGGCCCCGTCGGCATCGCCGCGGAGGACGTCATGAACCTCTTCGCGAAGCACCGCATCGAGAAGCTGCCGCTGATCGACGACGACGGCAAGCTCGCCGGCCTCATCACGATCAAGGACTTCGACAAGAGCGAGCAGTACCCGCTCGCCACGAAGGACGAGCAGGGCCGCCTCCGCGTCGGCGCCGCCATCGGCTTCTTCGGCGATGCGTGGGAGCGCGCCGAGGCGCTGCGCGACGCGGGCGTCGACGTCATCGTCGTCGACACCGCGAACGGCCAGTCGCAGGGCGTCATCGACATCGTCCGCCGCCTCAAGGCCGACGAGTCGTTCGCGCACATCGACGTCATCGGCGGCAACATCGCCACGCGCGAGGGCGCCCAGGCGCTCATCGATGCGGGCGTCGACGCCGTCAAGGTGGGCGTCGGGCCGGGCTCGATCTGCACCACGCGCGTCGTCGCGGGCGTGGGCGTGCCGCAGGTCACCGCGATCTACGAGGCGTCGCTCGCCGCTCGTGCGGCCGATGTTCCGGTCATCGCGGATGGCGGGCTGCAGTACTCGGGTGACATCGCGAAGGCTCTCGTGGCCGGGGCGGACACCGTCATGCTCGGCTCGCTTCTCGCCGGCACCGACGAGTCGCCGGGGGAGATCGTCTTCCAGGGCGGCAAGCAGTACAAGCAGTACCGCGGCATGGGCTCGCTCGGCGCCATGCAGACGCGCGGCAAGCAGACGTCGTACTCGAAGGACCGGTACTTCCAGGCCGATGTCCCGAGCGACGACAAGCTCATTCCGGAGGGCATCGAGGGCCAGGTCCCCTACCGCGGTCCGGTGTCGGCGGTCGTGTACCAGCTCGTCGGCGGCCTGCGTCAGTCGATGTTCTACGTCGGCTCGCGCACGGTCGAGGAGCTGAAGGCTCGCGGCAAGTTCGTGCGCATCACCTCCGCGGGGCTCAAGGAGTCGCACCCGCACGACGTGCAGATCGTCGTCGAGGCGCCGAACTACAAGCGCTGAGCGGTCGTCGCTCATCGAGCGGAGGGAGACGAGACGCGGTGACCGGTCCTGAGGACGGGGCACCGCGTTTCGTCTCCCTCGCTGGCGCTCGGTCGCTCAACGTCCGGAGGGAGGGCCGCGTTTCGTCTCCCTCGCTGGCGCTCGGTCGCTCAACGTCCGGAGGGAGGGCCGCGTTTCGTCTCCCTCGCTGGCGCTCAGTCGCTCAACGTCCGGACGGGTCACCGTGTCTCGTCTCCCTCGCTGGCGCTCCGTCGCTCAACGTCCGGAGGTCGAGAACCGTCCCCGTCCGACGCGGCGGGTAGGCTGGGCGGGTGAGCAGTGACATCGAGCTGGGCCGCGGCAAGCGAGGGCGACTCGCCTACACGTTCGACGACATCGCGGTCGTGCCCTCGCGGCGCACCCGAAGCCACGAAGACGTCTCGACGGCATGGGCCATCGACGCGTACTCGTTCGACATCCCGGTCCTGGGTGCGCCCATGGACTCGGTCGTCAGCCCGCGGACGGCCATCGCGCTCGGCAAGCTCGGCGGGCTCGGTGTCCTCGACCTCGAGGGCCTCTGGACGCGCTATGAGGACCCGGAGCCGCTCCTCGCCGAGATCGCCTCGCTGCCCGAGCGCTCCGCGACCGCGCGCATGCAGGCGCTGTACTCCGAGCCGATCAAGCCCGAGCTCATCACCGCGCGCCTCGCGGAGGTCCGCGATTCCGGCGTCGTCGTCGCCGGCGCCCTGTCGCCGCAGCGCACGCAGGAGCACTACGAGACGGTTGTCAACGCGGGCGTCGACCTCTTCGTCATCCGCGACACGACGGTCTCGGCCGAGCACGTGTCCAGCGCCGAAGAGCCGCTGAACCTCAAGGAGTTCATCTACGAGCTCGACGTTCCGGTCATCGTCGGCGGTGTCGGCACGTACACCGCGGCACTCCACCTCATGCGCACGGGCGCGGCCGGCGTGCTCGTCGGCTTCGGCGGGGGAGCGGCGTCCACCACGCGCACGACGCTCGGGCTCTCGACACCCATGGCCACGGCCGTCTCCGACGTCGCGGGCGCTCGTCGCGACTACCTCGACGAGTCGGGCGGACGCTACGTGCACGTCATCGCCGACGGCGGCGTCGGCACCTCCGGCGACCTCGTGAAGGCGCTCGCCATGGGCGCCGACGCGGTGATGCTCGGCGTCGCGCTCGCTCGCGCGACCGACGCTCCAGGACGCGGCACGCACTGGGGCCCCGAGGCGCGCCACGCCCGCCTTCCGCGCGGACACCGCGTGACCGTCGACCAGGTCGGCACCCTCGAGGAGGTCCTCTACGGGCCCGCCCTCGTCGCCGACGGCACCGCCAACCTCATCGGCGCCCTGCGCAAGTCCATGGCGACAACCGGCTACTCGGACCTCAAGGAGTTCCAGCGCGTCGACGTCGTCGTCAACCCACCGCGCTGATGCCCGACCCTGCGCCATCCGAGAGCACCTCGACGCAGGGGCAGGTCTTCCCGCCGACCCTGCGCGAGGTCATGCTCCGCCCGCGGTGGATCGCGATGCTCGTGCTGTGCCTCGTCGTCGCGGGCGTCTTCTCCTGGCTGCTGCAGTGGCAGCTCGTCCGCGCGATCGACACCGACCGTCCCGAGTCCGGCGCGACCGAGATCGTCCGGCCGATCGACGAGGTCGCGCAGCCGGGGCAGTACCTCGACGACTCGCTGGTGGGCCAGAAGGTGGCGGTCGAGGGGCACTGGGTTCCGGGCGACTTCATCGTCGTCTCCTCCCGCTACAACGACGGCGCCGAGGGCTACTGGGTGACCGGCCAGTTCAGGGTGGACGCGTCCCCCGAGGCGCGGTCGATCGCGGTGGCCATCGGATGGTCGGACTCGCGTGACGAGGCGGACGCCGCGGCCGCGCAGCTCGAGAAGCGCGCCGAGGCGGCCGACGCCTTGCCGGATGGCGGCGTTGCGGGTGCCGTGGACCTCACCGGGCGTCTCATCTCCGACGAGGGTCCGCAGCTGCCGCCGGGCGACGACGTCTTCGAGATGACGCGGATGTCCCCTGCCGCGCTCCTCTCCCGCTGGCACGAGACCGAGATCGACGGCGAGCACATCGACGTCTACCGCCAGTACCTCACGTCGGACGATCCGGTCGCCGGTCTCGTCGAGACCGACCTCGAGACGATCGCCTCGCACGCCCCGGATGAGGGCAGCTCGGTCAACTGGCTGAACCTCTTCTACGCCGCCGAGTGGGCGGTCTTCGCCGGGTTCTCGTTCTACCTCTGGTACCGGCTCGCGAAGGACGACTGGGAGCGCGAGGTCGAGGCCCTCGCGGGCGTCGACCCCGACGAGGAGTAGGCCCTCGCGACCGCTGCCGGAAGCGGGTGCCGTCAACCCCTGTCGCGACGGCGACCTCCATGGCTAGCGTGGCGGCACACGCCAACGGAAGGACCGCCATGCTCCGCGCACTCGCCCTGAACTGCTCGCTCAAGCCCTCGCCCGCCGTGTCCAGCACGGATGTGCTCACTCAGCAGGTGCTGGACGCGCTCGCCCCACACGGGGTCGCGGGCGAGATCGTCCGCGTCGTCGACTACGACGTGAAGCCGGGCGTCGAGGCCGACATGGGGGACGGCGACCAGTGGCCGACGCTGCGCGAGCAGGTCCTCGCCGCCGACATCCTCGTGCTCGCCACCCCGACCTGGGTCGGCCACATGTCGAGCGTCGCACAGCGCGTGCTGGAGCGGCTCGACGCCGAGCTGTCGGAGACCGACGACGAGGGCCGCCCGATTCTCGCCGGCAAGGTCGCCGTCACCGTCGTGGTCGGCAACGAGGACGGGGCGCACGCCATCACGGCCGCGCTGTTCCAGGGTCTCAACGACGTGGGCTACACCGTCCCCTCGCAGGGCGGGGTCTACTGGAACGGCGAGGCTATGCACACCACCGACTACAAGGACCTCGACGAGACGCCGGAGCCCGTCGCGCAGACGACCGCGACCCTCGCGCGCAACGCCGCGCATCTCGCGAAGCTCCTGTCGGAGACGCCGTACCCGGCTCCCTGATCCTCCCGCCAGGCGAGCGGATGGCTCCTCCCGCAGGCCCGGGAGGGCCCATCCGCAACCGCGGGAGGGGCCATCCCGCCTCGGCGAATGGCCAGCGAGCCGCCCCGTAGAATGGAACCATGCCACAGCCGCGGGTCTCCTCGTTCCCTCAGATCCGCCGGGCGCTCCGCTTCTACCAGGTCTGCTCGGTCATCACCGGCGTCGGTCTGCTGCTGCTGTGCGCGGAGATGCTGCTGAAGTACACGCCGCTCGCGGTCGAGCTGTTCTTCCTCGATTCGCACGGCCTGTTCGCGTTCCGCGAGGTCGTGCCGAACCCGACCGGCGGTCTCGACTCGACCGGCGACGGCGTGAACCTCTCGCTCGGCATCCTCATCGTGCACGGATGGTTCTACGTCGTGTACCTGTTCGCGTGCTTCCGCGTGTGGAGCCTCATGCGCTGGCCGTTCTGGCGCTTCATCCTGCTCGCCGGCGGCGGCGTGGTGCCGTTCCTCTCCTTCTTCATGGAGTACTTCGTCGCCCGCGATGTGAAGCGGTACCTCGCGCAGCGCGAGGAGGTGGCCGCCGAGAAGCGCGCGGCCAAGAGCGCCGGCGATCCCTCTTCTCCGTCCGCCCCCACCCAGGAGGTCCCCCGATGAGCGCAGACACCGCTGCGCGCCCCGTCCTCGTCGTCGACTTCGGCGCGCAGTACGCCCAGCTCATCGCACGTCGCGTGCGCGAGGCCGGCGTCTACAGCGAGCTGGTGCCGCACACGGTCACGGCCGACGAGGTCGCCGCGAAGAACCCCGTCGGGATCATCCTGTCGGGCGGCCCGTCGTCCGTGTACGAGCCCGGAGCGCCCTCGCTCGACCCCGCCATCTTCGACCTGCGAGTGCCGACGCTCGGCATCTGCTACGGCTTCCAGGTCATGGCGAAGACCCTCGGCGGCGAGGTCGCGCACACCGGGCTTCGCGAGTACGGTGCGACCGACGCCGTGATCGCCGGCGACGGCGGCGTGCTCCTCGGCGGCCAGCCGGTCGAGCAGAACGTGTGGATGAGCCACGGCGATCAGGTGTCCCAGGCGCCCGAGGGCTTCCAGGTGCTGGCGTCGACGGCGGTGACCCCGGTCGCCGCGTTCGCCGACGACGAGCGCTGCCTCTACGGCGTGCAGTGGCACCCCGAGGTGAAGCACTCGCCGTACGGCCAGGACGTGCTCGAGAACTTCCTGCACCGCGCGGCGGGGCTCCCCGCCGACTGGAACAGCGGCAACGTCATCGAGGAGCAGGTCGCGCGCATCCGCGAGCAGGTCGGCTCCGCGCGCGTCATCTCCGCGCTGTCGGGTGGCGTGGACTCCGCCGTGTCGACCGCGCTCGTGCACCGCGCGATCGGCGACCAGCTCACCGCGGTGTTCGTCGACCACGGGCTCCTCCGCAAGGGCGAGCGCGAGCAGGTCGAGCAGGACTACGTCGCCTCCACCGGCGTGCGCCTCATCACGGTCGAGGCGGCTGAGACGTTCCTCGGTCATCTCGCCGGCGTCACCGACCCCGAGCAGAAGCGCAAGATCATCGGGCGCGAGTTCATCCGCGCGTTCGAGAAGGTGCAGCGCGACCTCGTCGAGGAGGCGAAGGCCGAGGGCGAGCCCATCCGCTTCCTCGTGCAGGGCACGCTGTACCCCGACGTCGTGGAGTCGGGCGGCGGGGCGGGCACGGCCAACATCAAGAGCCACCACAACGTCGGCGGCCTGCCCGAGGACCTCGACTTCGAGCTCATCGAGCCGCTGCGCACCCTCTTTAAGGACGAGGTGCGCGCCATCGGCCGCGAGCTCGGCCTGCCCGAGGCGATCGTCGGACGCCAGCCCTTTCCGGGGCCCGGTCTTGGCATCCGCATCGTGGGCGAGGTCACCGCTGACCGCCTCGAGATCCTGCGCGAGGCCGACGCCATCGCCCGCGAGGAGCTGAGCGCCGCCGGTCTCGACCGTGAGATCTGGCAGTGCCCGGTGGTGCTGCTCGCCGACGTGCGCTCGGTCGGCGTCCAGGGGGATGGCCGCACCTACGGCCATCCGATCGTCCTGCGCCCCGTCTCGAGCGAGGACGCGATGACGGCGGACTGGACGCGTCTGCCCTACGACGTGCTGTCGAAGATCTCCAACCGCATCACCAATGAGGTGCGCGAGGTCAACCGCGTCGTGCTCGACGTGACCTCGAAGCCGCCGGGGACCATCGAGTGGGAGTGATCCCGCGCGCGTGAGGCCGTCGCTGCAATCGCAGCGGCGGCCTTCGCCTTCTCCCCGCTGAGGTTCGCCAGTGCGGGCGACACGGCTGGCGGCCCGGAAGCGTGTCGCCCGCACTGGCGAACGGCTCGGGCATCGCAGAATAGACCGATGACCTCCTACCGCATGCGCGACCGGCTCATCCGCGACCACACCGTGGCGGTGCCGCTCGACTGGACGAACCCCGACGACGGCCGCACCATCGAGGTCTTCGCACGCGAGGTCGCGCACGTCGACCGCGCCGACGCCCCGGTCCTCGTGTTCCTTCAGGGCGGACCCGGCGGCAAGGGGCCGCGCCCCATGCCGGGCGGCGACTGGATCGACGAGGCGCTGAAGACCCACCGCCTGCTGCTCCTCGACCAGCGCGGCACCGGGCGCTCCACACGTGTGGAGCGCGCGTCCATCGCCGGCATGAGCGGCGAGGCGGCCGCGGCGTACATCCGCCTGTTCCGCGCCGAGCAGATCATCGCCGACCTCGAGCACATCCGGCGCGCGGTGTTCGGCGGCATCCGCTGGCAGACCCTCGGCCAGAGCTACGGCGGCTTCCTCACCCTGACGTACCTGTCGTTCCACCCCGAGGCGCTCTCGGCCTCGTACGTCACCGGCGGGCTCACCTCCACGGATCCCGACCCCGTCGAGGTCTACCGCCGCACGCTGCCGCGCGTCGCGGCGAAGACCGCGGAGTTCTACCGCCGCTACCCGCAGGACGCCGACATCATCGCCCGGGTCGTCGACATCGTGGAGAACGACGACATCCGCCTCCCGAGCGGCGACCGCCTCTCCGCACGGCGCCTGCAGACCCTCGGGATCGACTTCGGCATGAAGCCGGGCTTCGAGCGCCTCCACTGGCTCTTCGACGAGGCGTTCTCGCGCCCCGGCCGCCTCAGCGACGCTTTCCTCGCCGCGGTGGACGACGCCAGCCAGTACTGGGGAAACCCGCTCTACGCCCTGCTGCAGGAGGAGATCTACGCGGATGGCCCGGGGGCGACCGCCTGGGCCGCGCAGCGGGTGCGCGACGAGCTCGGCGGCCTCGCCGCGACGGATGGCCCGATGCCGTTCACGGGGGAGATGTTCTTCCCGTGGATGTTCGACGAGATCGCCTCCCTCCGCCCCTTCCGCGAGGCCGCACATGCGCTCGCGGCGGCCGACGACCATCCGCGCCTGTACGACCGGGCGCGGCTCGCGCGGAACGAGGTGCCGGTCGCGGCCGCCATGTACTACGACGACATGTACGTCGACTTCCATCAGGCGGAGGAGACCGCGCGGTTCGTGCCGAACACGCACCTGTGGGTCACGAACGAGTACGAGCACGACGGCCTGCGGCAGGACCCGCGGATCGTGCGCGCGCTCATCGACCGCGTCGTCGCAGAGGGCGGACCGCTGTGACGTCGGATCCCCCGGCCGCGGGCGCCCGACCGGATCGCGCAGCTCGTCACGCCCGCGGCGCGGTCTCGGCGCTGTTCCTCACGAACGGCGCGCTGTATGCGAACGTCGTGCCGCGCCTGCCCGAGATCAAGGAGGCGCTCGGCCTCAGCGACACCCTCTACGGCGCGTCGATCGCGGCGATGCCCGTCGGCGCGCTGATCTCCGGGCTCGCGGCCGCCTCGCTCATCCGCCGGGTCGGCTCGGGACGCCTCGCCGCCATCGGCTCGGTCCTCCTCGCCGTGGCGATGCTCGGCATCGGTCTCGCGCCGCTGCCCATCCTCTTCGCGCTGGCGCTGTTCACCGCCGGGCTCCTCGATTCGGTGACCGACGTCGCGCAGAACGCGCACGGCCTGCGCGTGCAGCGCCGCTACGGACGCTCGATCATCAACGGCTTCCACGCCCTGTGGTCGCTCGGGGCCGTGGTCGGGGGACTCATGTCGGCCGGCGCGATCGCCCTCGACCTGCCGCTCGGGGTCCACCTCGCGATCACGGGGGTGATCTTCGCGCTCACCGCCGTCGTCGCGTCGCGGTTCGCGCTGCCGGGGCCGGAGGAGGAATCCGGCGCGACCGACGCGCCACGGCCATCCGCCGCCGCGGGCAGGCTGACCCCGCGGGTCGCGTTCATCATGGCGGGGCTCGCGGTCATCGCGATCGCGGGCACCATCGTGGAGGAGGTCGGCAGCTCCTGGGCGACGCTCTACATGCGGGAGTCGCTCGACGCCGCGGCCGTTCTCGCGCCGATGGGCTTCATCGCCCTCATCGGGTCGCAGTTCGTCGGACGCCTCGTCGGCGACCGCCTCGTCGATCGGTTCGGCCAGCGGATGGTGGCCGTCGCGGGCGGCCTGCTCGTCGCGCTGGGGATGGGGTCGGCTCTCGCCGTGCCGACCATCCCGGGGACGCTCATCGGCTTCGCGGCAGCCGGCTTCGGGGTGGCCACGCTCGTGCCCGCCGCGATGCACGCGGCCGACGAGCTGCCCGGCCTGCGTCCGGGATCCGGGCTCACGGTCGTCACGTGGCTGATGCGGCTGGGGTTCCTCATCTCGCCGCTCGTGATCGGCGCGATCTCCGACGCCACCGAGCTGCGCGTCAGCCTGCTCATCGTGCCGGTGTCGGGCGTGCTCGTCGTGCTGCTGTCGGGCTTCCTGGAGCGTCGACGGGGCTGAGGGAGGAAGGCGGCGCGGCCGTTCGGGTCGACCGCGCCGCCGGTCTGTCAGCGGCGGCCGCCGCCCGTTCCGCCCATCCCACCGGCGAGGGCCTGGCCGGTCGTCGCCTCGGCGACCGCGGAGCCGTCGACGGCCACGGAGTACGTCTCGCCCGCCACGACGTCGGCGCTCGAGAACACGACGGCGCCGAACGCCTTCTCGGCCGTCGTCGAGAAGAGCACCGTGCCGTCCGCCGCGGTGATCTCGACGGTCGAGCCCTCGGATCCGGACGCCGTCGCGGCCACCCACGCCTGCGCGGAGTCCGCCACCGGGGAGCCGCCCATCCCGCCGGAATCGAGGGCGAGCACCGTGCCGCCCGTGATGGTGAGCGAGCCGTTGGTGTCGAGCGCGCCGTTGCCCTGGCCGGTGGGCCCGTACACGACGGTCGTGCCACCGGTGATGTCCATGGAGCCGTTCGAGTCGAGCCCGTCGCCCTCGGCGTCGACCGTCACCGTGCCGCCGGCGATGAGCACATACTCTCCGCTGTCCTGCATGCCTCCCCCTCCCATTCCGCCCTGCATCTCCTCGCCGCTCGCGGTGTCGGAGCTCGTCCCGGCCGAGCCGTTGATGCCGTCGTCGGTCGACGTGATGTCGATCGTGCCGCCGCCGATCGCCACCGTGCCGCCCTCGATGCCCTCCTCCGCGGAGATGGTGATCGCGCCATCGGTCACGATGACATCGGTGTACCCGTCGATGCCGTCGCTGCCCGCGGTGATGTCGAGGGTGCCGCCCTCGATGGAGACGTAGCCCTGGGTGTCGTCCTCGTCCTGGTCGGAGGCGAGGCCGTCGCCGCCGGCGTCGATCGTGATCGTGCCGCCGCGGACCGTCAGGGAGTCCTTGCCCTTCAGCCCGTCATCGGCCGCGGTGACGCTGAGCTCGCCGGACAGCACGACGAGATCGTCCTTGCTCGTGATGCCGTCTTCGGCGGAACCCTCGACCGCGAGCGATCCGGTGCCCGAGACGGTGAGGTCCGCGGCGCTCCAGATGGCGGCGTTCGCGTCCGCGTCCGCGGCGTAGGCGCCGGTCGAGGTCACGGTGTTCGTCGACCCGTCTGCGAGGTGAATCGCCACGTCGTCGGCAGCAGTCACCTGGATGGCCGGGGCCGCGTCGGCGGTGATCGTCACGCCGTCGAGGATGAGGACGACCTGCGCGTCCTCGGGCGCATCGACGACGATGGAGCCGTCGAGCTCGCCCGAGATGCGGTAGACGCCCGCCTCCGTGATGGTGACCATGCCGTCGGAGCTCGTCACACCCGACGCGTCGGTGGCGGCGGTGTCGCCCGAGAGGGTGACGTCGACCGCGTCATCCGTCGACCACTCGTCATCGTTCACGACGGTCTGATCGGCGTTCGCGTCGAGCACCTCGGCGACGCTCGTCGGCGTCTGGGCGGTGGTGTCGGTGGTGGTCTCGGTGCCGCTGTCGGTGCCTGAGTCGGTGCCGCTGGTCGTCGAGGCGGCGCTGGAGCTCTGCGTCGTCGAGCCGGTGTCCGCGCTCGCGATGGCCGAGCATCCGGTGATGCCCGCCACGGCCAGGGCGAAGACGAGGCCGAGGCCGGCGCGGGCGGTGCGGGGAGCGGGGCGGTGAGAGGTCATGAGGTTCTCCGATCAGGCGGCGAGCGCGTGATGCGCGTCGAAGTGGGTGCGGAGCACGCGGCTCCATTTATTGGAGGGAAGCTCGGGGCGCAGGGCGGCGAGGCCCGTCGCGAACTTGCTGATGCCGACGGGGCGGATGGCCGCCCGCCACAGCAGGCGATCGAGCGACGATGCGCGGCTGGCGGACTTCGTCTCCACGATGACCAGGTCGGCCCTGGCCATCCGCTCGCCCTGGACATCCGCCCACTCGAGGTCGGTGTCGATTGTGGCGCGCGCTCCTTCGGGAAGGAGCAACGTCGTGCGCCGGTATGCCGTGTGCAGCGTGGGAACCAGCTCGTCGACGACCGCGGGAGCGATGCCGAGCGCCGCGATGCCCTCAGCGGCATACGCGCGGCCTTCGGCGGTGAGCCGATCGACGGCGTCGGACGGGATGCGGTCCTTCACCGTCGTGCCGCGGCTGCCGCGCGTCTTCAGCTCGAGGAATGCCGCGTCGGTGTCGACGTAATGGCGAGCACGGAGCTTGAAGCGGCGACGACGGCCGAGGGCGGCGAGCCGGTAGCTCAGCAGGTCGGGGGTGTCGAAGTACATGGTGCCGTACTGCGAGCCGCGCTCGCCGTCGATCTCCAGCACGCGGGTGCGGTCGTCCACCTGGGCCAGGACGCGCTCCGCGTCCGCCGCGGTCAGGAGGTACTTGCGGTCGACCCGGGTGAGGAGCTCGGCCTCGGCGACGAGCTCGTCGAGGGAGATCGCGGCGAATCGGTCGGCGAACGCGGGGGTCACGCGGACACCTCCTCGCGGAGGGCTGCGCCGGCTGCGGCCCGGACGGCCGGGCGAGCCCGGTACCGGACGTCGACGAGCGTCGTGTCGTTGACGAAGTCGATGTGCTGCACGGAGAGGGCGCGCACCTCGCCGCCCAGGCGCTCCTCGAGCACCCCCCGCAGTCGCGCGTCGTCGCCGATCGCCTCGTCGAGCTGCACGGTGCGGTGGCGGTAGGAGGAGAAGAGCGCGGGATGGTCGACGATCGCGAGGGCGACGACGATGACCGCGACGAGCACGGTCGGCAGCACGCTGAAGGTCTGCGACAGGCCCGTGAGCAGCCCGACGGCGAGGGCGGCGAAGTAGTAGGCGACCTCGCGCTGCGAGATCTCGCTCGAGCGGAGGCGGATGATCGACAGCACGCCGAACAGGCCGAGCCCGAGACCGACGGCGACCTCCGACGTGGCGAGCACCTGGCAGACCGCGAAGACGCCGATGTTGACGCCGAAGAAGGCGACGACGAGGTCGCGGCGCCGGTGGCGCTGGAAGTACACGGCGACCGTCAGCAGCGTGATGGCGGCCAGGTCGATGAGGAGCATCGTGAGATCGGGCATGTCGTTCACCTTTCGTTGCTTTCAGTGAAATCGGGCAGGCTATGCGTCTCCTATGGCCGGCTCATGCGAGGACATGGGGTTTGCGCGCCGCCCCTGCCCACGGGCGAACCGAACCCGCCGTCGCCTTGCCGCGCGCGAACACCCACACCCGCTGCGCGGCGAACGCGGCCACCCACAGCACGCCCTCGGTCGCGAGCTTCGCCACGATCAGCCCCACACCGAGCGCGTCGAGAAGCGTCATGAGCATCACGTTCGCCGCGAGGATGGCCGTGGCCAGCGCCGCGTACCGCCCCAGCTCCGCGCCGAGAGCGCATGGCCGTCGGTCGCGCCCGAAGACCCATCGGCGATTCACGAGGAAGTTCACCGTCGCGCTCACGAGGCGAGCGAGCACGATGGCGCCCTGCAGCCATCCGCTCGTCTGCAGCAGCACCCAGAGGAGCGCGGCGTCGACCGCGGCCGCGAGCAGAGACGACGCGAGGAACGCCGCGAGCGGGGCGAGCACCCGCGCGGAGTCCCGCAGCGGGCGGAAGTGCGAGCTGCGGTTCTCGTCGAGGTAGACCGTCGCGATCGGCGTCTGCGCGAGCGCGAACCCGGCGCGCCGGGCGCGCAGCAGCATCACCGCCTCGTACTCGAAGCGGTCGCCTGGCAGGCCGACGGCCCAGGGGAGGGCGTCGGCGGGGATGCCGCGCAGCCCGGTCTGCGTGTCGGCGATGCGCGCGCCGGTGACGAGCGCGAAGGCCCGTGCGGCCACCGCGTTGCCGAACCGGCTGCGCAGCGGGACGTCGTCGCCGTCGAACGCGCGAACGCCCAGCACGATCGCGTCCGGGCGGCTCTCCACCTCCCTTGCGACCCTCACGATGTCGTCAGGCGCGTGCTGCCCATCCGCGTCGGCGGTGACGACCGCGGCGCCCGGATGACGCGCCCGCGCATGCCGGAAGAGCGTGCGCAGCGCCGAGCCCTTGCCGCGGTTGACCCCGTGCGTGAGGACCGTCACCCCGGCCGCTTCGAGCGACGCGAACACGGGGGCCGAGCCGACTCCGCTGCCGTCGTCGACCACGACGAGCTCGAGATCCGGGTCGAGTCGGCGGATGGCCGCGGCCAGGTCGGCGAGGCGATGATCCGGCTCGTACGCGGGGATCGCCACGACGGTCACGCCGCACCGCCGATGTAGAGGATGTCGCTGGTGGCGCGCTCGCCGCCGTTCGAGGGGCGGTTCACGACCGCGCCCTCGTGCCACATCTCGCTCGATCCGCCGCCGTCGAGGTTGTACGCGGTCTGCGCGCCGAGGCCGACGAGCATGTCGGCGAGCTCGGGGAGCGTCATGCCGCGGCTGTAGCCCTCGTCGCGCCCGTCCACGACGACGAAGACGAGGTGCGTGGCGTCGATGACGCCGATGGCGGTGCGCGGCTGCTGACCCTGGATGGAGTGGTTGCCGACGTTCGTGTCGACCTCCACCTCGTCGACGCCGGCGATCGCGGCGCCGTCGCGCACCAGGGCGGGGCCGAACGACAGGGTCGTCCACACGCCGTCGTCGAGAAGCGCCTGCGCGCTCGTCGTCGTCTCGTCGTAGATCTCGGCCCGGCCATCCGCATACAGCGCGAGGCCCTCGCGCGCGCCGATGTCGCGGTAGATGACGCCGTTGCGGATCTGGATGCCGGTGTCGCGGAAGCCGTAGTAGTCGCCGTTGACAGCGAAGATCGCGCCCTGCGCCACCGCCATCTCCGAGACGAGCTGCGTGATGTTCTCACCGAACTGGTCGTGCGCGAACGCGGTGCGCAGGGCGGTGGGGTCGTCGAGGGACACCCTCGCGACGTGGGCGGTGACGGTGTCGCCGCCGGAGCCGGTCGTCACGGTCTCGACGGTGACGTCGGTGGTGGATGAGGCCGTCGTGGCGGAGGCCGCGGTGCCGGTCTGCTGCTGCTCCTGCTGCTCCTCGAGCGCGGAGACGTCGGCGACCTCGACGTGGGGGATGAGGAAGCGGTCCGCGGCCCACCACGTCGCGGTGCCGGCGCCGACCACGGCGGTCGCGCCGCCGATGAGGAAGGCTCGGCGGGAGAGGGTGCGTCTTTCGGTCATGAGCCGATGCTCGACGCGCCGGCTATGGCGGTGCTATGTCAGGGGGATGGCGGTGCTAGGAGGTGCCGCCGGCTGGCGGTGCGGGACACGCGGCAGGCCTCACCCGCTCCCACACACGACGAAGGCCGCCCCGGAAACCGGGGCGGCCTTCGTGTAAAGCGGCGGCGAGGTCAGTCGCTGCCGCGGAGGATCGCGATCATGCGCAGGATCTCGACGTACAGCCACACGACCGTGACCATGATGCCGAAGGCGGCCTGCCACGCGAACTTGCGCGGGGCGCCGTTGCGGACGCCCTGCTGCACCATGTCGAAGTCCATGACGAGCGAGTACGCGGCCATGAAGACGACGAGCACGCCGATCGCGATGCCGATCCAGCCCGAGCGGAGGCCCCAGCCGTCGACGACGCCCGTCATCGAGAGCACGAGGTTCAGCACCGAGAAGACGAGGTAGCCGATCATCGCGATCATGAGGATCTTGGCGCCGCGCGGGGTGGCGCGCACCTTGCCGCTCATGAACAGCGCGAGCGTCACGCCGACGACCGCGACCGTGGCGAGCGTGGCCTGCACGATGATGCTCGGGTAGATGAACTCGAAGTAGGCGGAGATGCCGCCGACGAACAGGCCCTCGAACGCCGCGTACGCGACGATGAGCGGAACGCTCGGGTTCTTCTTGAACGCGTTGACGAGGCCGAGGATGCCGCCGCCGATGACGCCGATGAGCATCGGGCCCATCGACAGCGAGGTGGCGTTCGCGGGGCTGAGCGACCCGCCGAGCGTGATGATCCAGCCCACCGCCGCCGTCACGAGAAGCACCGCGAACAGGAGCACCGTCTTCATGACGGTGTCCTCGATGGTCATGCGGCCGGTCTGGTGCGCGCCGGCCGTGGGAGCGGCGAACGCACCCTCCATCTGCGCGTTCGCGGCCGCGTCGACGCCCATCTGACCGAACTGGGCGGCGGGCGGCGGAGTCGTGGGCGTGCCGTACTGCGCGGTGCGGGGCGCGCCGGGGTAGGACCGGACCGCGCGCGGGTCCGGCGAGAAGACGGGGTTGTTGAAACCGGGGCTGGCCATGATGTGGTCACTCCAATGTCTGCAAAGACGGCGCGATCTCATCGTCGAGCTCCGCGGAAGCCCCACGATGATGCTGTCCCCTCAGGGTAGTCACGCCACGCTATGGACGGGCTGTGATTCTCGCCGGTTCTCCGTGGGCGAAACTAGCCTGCTGTGATGCCCCGTCGCCATCCGCTCGTCATCGGCCACCGCGGCGCCCCCGGGTACCGCCCGGAGCACTCCCGCTCGTCCTACGCGCTCGCGTTCGCGATGGGAGTGGACGCCGTCGAGCCGGACGTCGTCGCGACCCGCGATGGCGTGCTCGTCGTCCGCCACGAGAACGAGATCTCCGGCACCACCGACGTGGCCGACCATCCGGAGTTCGCCGATCGGCGCACCGAGAAGGCGGTCGACGGGCAGCGGATGGCCGGCTGGTTCACCGAGGACTTCACCTGGGACGAGCTTGCCACGCTCCGCACCCGCGAGCGCATCCCGGCCCTCCGCCCGGCGAGCGCGACCTTCGACGACGCCGAGCCCATCCTGCGCCTGGCGGACCTCCTCGACCTCGTGCGGGCGGCGTCGCTCGAGCACGGTCGCGAGATCGGCGTCGTGCTCGAGATCAAGCACGCGACCTACTTCGCAGGTCTCGGCATCGATCTCGCGGCCCTCGTCGAGCGCGATCTGCGCGAGAGCGGATCGCCGGCGTCGGGCCTTCCGCTCATCGTCGAGTCGTTCGAGGGGACGGTTCTCGAGCGGGTGCGCGAGCGCGGCGTCGCGGCGACGTACATCCACCTGATCGAGGCGGACGGCGCCCCCGCCGACCTCGTCGCGCGCGACGGCGCCGCCGCCCCGACGTATGCCGAGATCGCGAGTCCGTCGGGTCTCGACGCCCTCGTCGGCGTCGTCGACGGCATCAGCGTGGACAAGAAGATGGTGCTCGATCCGGATGGCACGGGTCGGGCGCGCGGGTCGGCCCCGCTCGTGAGCGACGTGCGTGAGCGCGGCCTGCAGCTCTACGCCTGGACATGCCGCCCTGAGAATGCGTTCCTGCTGCCGGAGTTCCGCGGCCCGGGTGGACGCGCCGCGTTCGGCGACTACCGGGCGGAGTGGGAACTCCTTCGCGAGCTCGACGGGATCTTCGTCGACCATCCCGATCTCGGAATGGACGTCTTCCGCCCGGTCAGCTGAGGGCGCGGCCGAATGCCGGCCGGAACATGCGTCGCAGCGCACGGTCGGCCCGGCGAGCGTCGCCCTCGTCCACCGCGCGCGCGACCTCGGCCGCGCACGCGCCGATGATGCTCGGCGGGTTGAGCAGCGGCATCTCGCCGCGCATGCTGCGCTGCACCTCGCGGCCCGCACGGTCGAACGACGTGCGCAGGAACGGATTGCCGGTGCGCGCGACGACCTCGTCGAAGAGGTCGAAGGTCGCGGCATAGACCGCCTCGGCCGTGACTCCCGGCCGCGCGCAGATCCGCGCGGCGCGGCGCAGCCGGGCGGACAGATCGGCGCGGGCGGCGACGTCCATCTTCGGCAGCGCGAGTTGCAGGGCGATGCCGATCTCGAGCCCCACGCACTCCATCGCGGTCTGGAACCGATTCGGCGCCGGCTCGGTCACCCGATAGAACCGCGTGCGAGTCTCGCGGACGAGCCCGTGCTGCTCGAGCTCCCGCAGCGCCACGCGCACGAGGGCGCGTGGAATGCCGAGCTCGGCGGCCAGTCGCGCGTCGCGGATGCGCGCGCCCGGCGGCAGCTCGCCCGATCGGATGGCATCGGCGACGTGATCGATCGCGCGAAACAGCTCGGCGTGCTCGACGACACGCACCTGCAACGAAGAACGCTCCATGGCAGACCCCCCTGCAGAGAAGCTAGCGCTCGGGAACCGAAGCGCCAAGCACGTGACGTCAGGGTTGCGGCGTGACCACGTCGAACAGGTCGAGGATGATCTGCTCGGCGCGCACGCCTTCGCCGTCGCGGATGGCATCGCGCAGGTCGTCGAAGAGCGCTCCGGAGGCCTCGTCGACGGCGATCGCGAATTCGCCCTGCCCGATGTTGCGCTCCAGGGCGAAGCGCGCCTCGCCGGTCAGCGAGCGGAACACGGGGTTCTCCGTCTGATCGACGAGGAACATGAACGACGCGAAGTAGCGCTCGCACGCGCGCACGCGGTCGCCCGCTGCCAGCGCCGCGCGGAGCTCGTCGAGCAGCGCGAGCGCGTGGTCGCGTGCGACGTCGTCCATCCGCTCCGCAGCCATCCGAGCGGCCACGGCGGTCTGATAGCGCGCGAACTCGATGGACGCGGCGACCATCTCGGGCGTGATCTCCGTCACGCGCGTGAAGCGGCTCGCGGACATCTCGATGAGGCCCTCGCGCTCCAGGCGCTGCAGGGCTTCCCGCACGGGCATGCGCGAGACGCCGAGGCTCTCGGCGATGTCGAGGTCGCGAATCCGCTCTCCGGGTGCGAGAGAGCCGTCGACGATCGCCGCGGCGATCCGGTCGTACACAGCGTCACCGAGTCGGGCCGGTGACAGGTCGAGCTTTCCGATGAAATTCGGCATCGCAACCTCCAGAGTCGATGCGAACGGATGAACACTACCGCCACAACCTGCGGGAAGTCGCTCAGGAACTCGGCTGCAGGGCATATCCCTAGATCCGGCGTTGTCAGGGGCTCGATCTACACTCGGAACCGACATGACAGACGCGCTCTTCTCCCTCTCCGCCGCCTCCGACGATGACCTGCTGAAGGGGCTCAACCCGCCCCAGCGCGAGGCCGTCGAATACCGCGGCCCGGCGCTGCTCATCGTCGCGGGCGCAGGCTCGGGGAAGACCCGTGTGCTCACCCACCGCATCGCGTCGCTGCTGCGCAATCGGGAGGCGTGGCCGAGCCAGATCCTCGCGATCACGTTCACGAACAAGGCGGCCGGCGAGATGCGCGAGCGCGTCGAGCAGATCGTCGGCGACAGTGCGCGCGGCATGTGGATCGCGACCTTCCACTCCGCCTGCGTGCGGATCCTCCGCCGCGAGGCCGGCCAGTTCGGGTTCACCAAGGCGTTCACCATCTACGACTCCGGCGATTCCCGCGCGCTGCTCAAGCGCATCGTGCGCGAGCGGGAGGCCGACGCGCTGGGGCTCACGCCCGCCGGCGTGCAGTCGCGCATCTCCAAGCTCAAGAACGAGCTCGCCGACGCGGAGTCGTATGCGCGCGACGCGAACATGAGCGACCCGGCCGAGCGGAAGTTCGTGGAGATCTTCGGCGACTACCAGCGGGCGCTGCAGAAGGCGAACGCGTTCGACTTCGACGACCTCATCGCGCAGACCGTGTTCCTCTTCCGCGCGTTCCCGCACGTCGCCGACGTGTACCGGAAGCGCTTCCGGCACATCCTCGTCGACGAATACCAGGACACCAACCACGCCCAGTATCAGCTCATCCGGGAGCTGACCCGGCCGGTGCAGACGGAGGTCTCCTCCGGCGGCGCCGCCGTGCTCATCCCCGAGGCCGACGGCGCCTCGCTCACGGTCGTGGGCGACTCGGATCAGTCCATCTACGCGTTCCGAGGCGCGGACATCCGCAACATCACGGAGTTCGAGCGCGACTTCCCGGGGGCGAAGGTGGTGCTGCTGGAGCAGAACTACCGCTCGAGCCAGAACATCCTCGACGCGGCGAACTCCGTCATCCGCAACAACTTCGACCGCAAGGACAAGCGGCTGTGGAGCGACCAGGGCGAGGGCGAGAAGATCGTCGGCTTCACCGGCTACTCGCAGCACGACGAGGCGCAGTTCGTCGCGGATGAGGTCGAGAAGCTGCGTCGCGCGGGCATGGACTACCAGCAGATGGCGGTCTTCTACCGGACGAACTCGCAGTCGCGCGCGCTGGAGGAGATCTTCATCCGCGCGGCGGTGCCGTACAAGATCATGGGCGGCACGAAGTTCTACGACCGCGCGGAGATCAAGGACGCCCTCGCGTACCTCGTCGCGGTCGCGAACCCGGCCGACGAGATGGCGGTGCGGCGCATCCTCAACCGCCCGAAGCGCGGCATCGGCGACGTGACCGAGACGACGATCGCGAGGTTTGCCGCCGACAACGGGATGAGCTTCCGCGACGCCCTCGCCCACCCCGCCGAGATGGGCCTCGGTCCCAAGCTGCAGAAGGCGATCGCGCAGCTCGACGAGGTGCTGCGCGCGGCGAGCGAGATCCTGCAGCCCGCGTCGGGGGAGCAGCCGCCGTCCAGCTCCGTCACCGACGCGCTGCGGGTGCTCCTCAACGACAGCGGCTACTACGACGCGCTGCGCCGCAGCCGCGACCCGCAGGACGAGGCGCGGGTGGAGAACCTCGACGAGCTCGTCGCCGTGACCCGCGAGTTCGCCCGCAACAATCCCGAGGGCACGATCGTCGACTTCCTCACCGAGGTCGCGCTCGTGGCCGACACCGACGACCTCGACGACGAGTCGGGCTCGGTCTCGCTCATGACGCTGCACACGGCGAAGGGCCTCGAGTTCGACGCGGTGTTCCTCACCGGCGTCGAGGAGGACCTCATCCCGCACCGCATCTCGGCGAACGAGCCGGGCGGGCCGCAGGAGGAGCGCCGGCTGTTCTACGTCGGCATCACCCGGGCGCGAAAGCGGCTCTACGTGTCGCTGGCGATGACGCGCGCGCAGTTCGGCGAGGTCACCGCCGCGATGCCGAGCCGGTTCCTGCAGGAGATCCCCGCGCTGCTCATCGACTGGAAGCAGTCGCCCGGCGACGTGAACTCGCGCGGCGGCTCGCAGTCCCGCGCGCTCAACGCGCGCCGGCCGCAGAACGACCGATGGGGCGTGAAGCCGCTGGCGCCCGGCAGCGGGCTGAAGCCGAAGTCGACCGCGATGGACCGGTTCCCGGGGCTCGTGACGAACAAGGTGCGCGACAACGGCGACCTCGAGGTGGCCGCCGGCGACCGGATCCGCCACGAGGACTTCGGCGAGGGGACGATCGACGTGGTCACGGGGGAGGGCGCCAAGCGCGTCGCGCACGTGCGCTTCGACACCGTGGGTGCGAAGAAGCTCCTCATCAAGGTCGCGCCGATCACGAAGATCTGAGGATGGTCGACGTCGCCACCCGCGCGCCGGCGAAAGCCTGGCGCATGCTCGTGCTGGGTGTGCTCGCGCAGGCCGCCGGCACGATGCTCGTCAGCGCGCCCGCGTACCTCATCCCGCTGCTGCACCTCGAGCGGGGTCTGACGCTCGCGCAGGCCGGCCTCGTTGCCGCCGCGCCCACCGCGGGGATGGTCGCGACGCTCGTCGCGTGGGGGCACCTCGCCGACCGCCGCGGGGAGCGCGGCGTCATCGCGGTTGGGCTCGTGCTCACGGCGCTTCTCTCCGCGGCGGCCGCTGCGGCCTCCGGCCTGGTGCTGCTCGGGGTGCTTCTCGCGCTCGCGGGCGGAGCGTCGGCGAGCGTCAACTCGGCCAGCGGCCGGATCGTCGTCGGCTGGTTCCCGAAGGAGCGTCGGGGCCTCGCCATGGGCATCCGCCAGATGTCGCAGCCCCTGGGCGTCGCCGCCGCGGCGATCATCGTGCCGCCGCTCGCCGCGGCCCACGGCATCGCCGCGCCGCTCATCGCGGCCGCCGTGGCGACCGGGGCCTGCGCCATCCTGTGCGCCGTGGGCATCGAGAACCCGCCACGCGCGACGGCGGCCGAGGTCGTCGCAGCCGGCAGCCCGTATCGGCGCAGCAGCTTCCTGCTGCGCATCCACGCGGTGTCGGCGCTTCTCGTCGTTCCGCAGTTCCTGCTGTCGACGTTCGGCATGGTGTGGCTCATCGCCGGACTCGGATGGGACGCCGCGGCCGCCGGCGCGCTCATCGCGGCGTCGCAGTTCATCGGCGCGTTCGGCCGCATCGCCGTCGGCGCGGTGAGCGATCGCGTCGGCAGCCGGGCGCGCGTGCTGCGCTGGGTGGCGGTGAGCGGCATCGCGGTGATGGCGCTGCTGGCCGCGGCAGCCGCGCTCGCCTGGAGCCCCGCCGCAGCGATCGTGCTCGTCATCGCGACCACGGTGACCGTGGCGGACAACGGCCTCGCCTTCACCTCCGTCGCCGAGGCCGCGGGGTCGGGCTGGTCGGGGAAGGCCCTCGGCGTGCAGAACACGGGGCAGTTCATCGTGGCCTCGGCAGTCGGCCCGCTCATGGGCGCGCTCATCACGGCGGTCGGCTACCCGCTCGCGTTCGCGCTGGCAGCGCTCGCGCCGCTCGTGTCGCTGCCGCTCATTCCGCGCGAGGACGAGCACGCGGTTTGACGGCGGCCGCGCGGTGTTCTGCGCGCTGTCCTGCGGGGTGTGCGCGGGTGCACGGGGCGCCGATGTCGAGCGCGGGTGCCGGCATCGACCCGTAGGGTGGATCCATGGGCCTGTTCTCGAAGAAGAAGAAGACCGACCCCACGGCGGAGGAGGCGACCTCGACCCCCGTCGAAGGATCGGAGGCCGCTGCGGCGGCCGCCGAGCAGCCCGCCGAGACCTCGGCCGACAGCACCCCCGAGGTCGGCATCTCGTTCTCCGCCTTCCGCGGCGTCGGATCGTCGGGCCCGCAGGTCGCTCGCCCGTCGGAGGAGCAGCCGTCCGCCGAATCGGCGTCCACGCCCGCTCAGCCTCGGCCGTCCGCCCCCGCCGCACCGTCGGCGGCGGGCCAGCCGCGGCCATCCGCGCCGCAGCCGACGCCCGCCCCGCGGCCCGAGCTGCCGAAGGCGCCGGCTGCGCCGCCCACGGTGCTCGAGACGGTTCCCGGGCTGCGGGACAACGCGCTGCTGCGCGATGCGCTCGCCGCGCTGCCGGAGAAGCCGACCGGTGCTCAGGTGCTCGGCGTGCTGCGTCAGATGCTGCAGGGGCACGTGTTCCTGCGGGTCAAGGGCGACGCACGGCAGCAGATCTCCGAGGGCAAGCCGGTGACGTTCGGCATCGCGCGCGTTGGCGACAAGAACTTCATGGTCGCGTTCAGCTCGGGCAAGGCGCTGCGCGAGGCCGTGCAGAGCGATGGCGACGCCGAGACGTCGGCGGTCGCGCAGCCGGTGTCGGCGCTGCTGCAGCAGCTGCTGAAGGCCGACTTCGGCGGGATCATCATCGACAACAACTCCGCGCCGCACCGTGTCGTGCTGCCGCGTGACATCGTCGAGCAGGCGATGACGCAGGCCGACCCGGAGTTCCGGCTCAAGGCGCTGCTGGCCGCACCGCGGGAGGCGGACACCCCGCACAAGGTCGCCGCGCTGCTGGCCGAAGCCCCGCCGCTGTGGGTCGCCGTCGGCGCGCTCGCCGAGGACGACAAGAGGATGGGCATCGCCGAGGCCCGCCTGGCCGACGGCACGCGGCTCGTGCAGCTGCACTCGCACCCGCTCGAGGTCGTCGCGCAGGGCCGCGGCGAGAAGGCGCTGCCGATCCAGGTGCCGAAGCTCGCGAAGATGCTGCGCGACCACGAGGAGCTCGGCGGCGTGCTCATCGATCCGGCCGGTCCGCTGATGACCCTCACGCGTGAGGAGCTCGCGCCGGTGCTCGCGCTGCCGGAGTGACCCGTCGAACGGCACCGCGGAACCGGGGCTCCCGGTTCCGCGGTGCCGTTCTGGCGTTCTGAGCCGCGATTCGGCGAGTTCGGCACTGCCGAGGTCCGGGCCGTCCCGTTCGGTGGTGCCGAACTGCCGCTATGCGCGTGCTTTCCGCCATTTCCGCACCATCGGATTCCCGGCCATCCGATTCGGTGGTGCAGTTCTGGCGTTATGAGCCCTGAATCCGCGAGTTCGGCACCACTGAACGCCGGGGCGGTCGGCCCGGTGGTGCTGTTTTCGCGTTATGCGCGTGCTTTCGGTTGGCTCGGCACTGCCGAGTTCCGGACCAGGGACCGGGTCGAGCTCAGTACTCCGTGCGGGCCGCGAACGTCTCCAGCAGGCGCTGCAGCGAGTCCACACGGCCGGCGGGCAGGGTGCCCGCGGCGACGGCCTCGTTCAAGGCGCAGTCGGGGGCGTCCGGGAGGTGCGTGCACCCGCGTGGGCACTCCTCGGCCACCGCGTCGAGGTCGGGGTAAGCCCGCAGGATGTTCGCGGGGTCGACGTGCCCGAGCCCGAACGAGCGGACGCCGGGAGTGTCGATGACCCAGCCCCGGCCATCCGCGCCCTGGTAGCGCAGCGAGACCGTCGACGACGACGTGTGCCGCCCGCGTCCGGTGACCAGATTCACATGGCCGGTCGCGCGACCGGCGGTCGGCACCAGCGCGTTCACGAGCGTCGACTTGCCGACCCCGGAGTGCCCGACGAACACGGTCGAGTGCCCGACGAGCGCGCGGCCGATCTCGTCGACGGGGGCCTCGTCGCGTGCACTGCGGAAGACCCGCAGATCGGGCAGGCCGTCGAAGTGCTCGAGGAAGGCGGACGGGTCGGCGAGGTCGGTCTTCGTCACGACGAGCAGCGGCCGGATGCCCGCATCGAGCGCCGCCACGAGGTAGCGGTCGACGAGACGGGGGCGGGGCTCCGGGTCCGCCGCCGCCACGACGACGAGCATCTGGTCGGCGTTCGCCACCACGACGCGCTCGACCTGATCGGTGTCGTCGGCGCTGCGGCGCAGGAGCGAGGTGCGCTCCTCGATCCCGACGATGCGCCCGAGCGTGCCGTCTTGGCCCGATGTATCGCCCACGACCCGGGCGCGGTCGCCCGTGACGATGGGCGTGCGGCGCAGCTCGCGGGCACGGGCGGCGGTCGACTCGTGCTCGTCGGGACCGTCCTCGTCCACGAGCACCGTGTAGCGGCCGCGGTCCACGCCCAGCACCCGCGCGATGCGCGCGTCTTCGTGGGCGGGCCGCCGCTTCGTGCGCGGGCGGTTGCCCTTCGGGTTCGGCCGCACCCGGATGCTGGACTCGTCGAATTCGTCGAACTCGTCGTCGAGGTCGTCGGCGTCGTCGAGCCAGCTCACGCGGGGGTGCTCCGGGGTCCGCGCAGCATGCCCTCCCACAGCTGGACGAACTCGGGCAGCGTCTTCGCGGTGGTGCCGATGTCGTCGACGACGACCCCGGGCGTCCGGATGCCGACGAGCGCGCCGGTGGTCGCCATGCGGTGATCGTGGAACGCGCGCCAGGTGCCGCCGGTCAGCTCGCGCGGGATGATGCGGATGCCGTCCGGCAGCTCCTCGGCCTCGCCGCCGACCGCGCGCAGGTTCGCCGCGAGCGCGGCGAGGCGGTCGGTCTCGTGGCCGCGGATGTGCGCGATGCCGCGGAAGGTGGACGGCCCGTCGGCGTAGGCCGCGAGGCCCACGAGGGTGGGGGTGAGCTCGCTGACGCCCGACAGATCGAGATCGACCCCCTGGATGGCCTTGCCGGCGGACACGGTCAGGTTGCCGGAGCGTCGGCTGACGCGGGCGCCCATCGCGGCGAGGATCTCGGTGAGGTGCGCTCCGGGCTGAGTCGAGTGCGCAGGCCATCCCGTGACCGTCATATGGCCGCCGGCGATGAGCGCGGCGGCGAGGAACGGCGCGGCGTTCGAGAGGTCCGGTTCGATCGCGATGTCCTTCGCGCGCACGGGACCGGCCGGCACGATCCACTCGTCGTGGCCGGAGCGCTCGACGAGCACGCCGCGCCGCGCGAGCGACTCGATGGTCATGTCGATGTGCGGCACGCTGGGCAGGCGCGCGCCGACGTGGCGCAGACGCAGCCCGACGTCGAAGCGGGGAGCGGCCAGCAGCAGCCCCGAGACGAACTGGCTCGACGCCGACGCGTCGATGTCGATCTCGCCGCCGCGCAGGTGCCCGCGGCCGTGCACGCGGAACGGCAGCGACCAGTGACCGCCGTCGTCGATGTCGACGCCGAGGTCGCGGAGGGCCTTGATCATGCCGCCCATCGGGCGGTGCAGCGCGCTCTCGTGCGCGGTGACGTAGACGTCGCCGTCGGCGAGGCCCGCCAACGGCGCGACGAAGCGCATGACGGTGCCCGCCTGGCCGGAGTCGATCGTGCCGCCGCCGCGCAGGGGAGCGGCGGGCGTGACGTGCAGGTCGGGGCCGAACGGGCTGTCGCCCTCGACCTCCTCGATCTCCACGCCGAGCGCGCCGAGCGCGTCGATCATGCGGCGCGAGTCGTCGGAGTGCAGCGGCCGGTGCAGGGTGCTCGGTCCCTCGGCGATCGCGGCGAGCACGAGCTCGCGGTTGGTGAGCGACTTCGATCCGGGAACGGCCAGAGTCGCACCCAGGGCGCGTTCAGCCGTGGGAGCCCGATAGGCGCCCTGCGGTCTTTTCGCGGCATCGCTGCCGTCGAGGGAATACCCACGCGCAGTCATCGCGTTCCACCCTACTGAATGCACGAGAGGAGTCGAATGAACGCCACCCTTGCGGATCCGCGCGTCGCGGTGGATGATGCGCCCCACGACCTCGCCTCCTCGCGCCTAGACTCTCCGATCATGAGCGACGCACAGTCTTCCCCGGTCGACGCGCGCACGCAGTTCGAAGAGCAGGCGCTCCCCTTCATGGACCAGCTCTACGGTGCGGCGATGCGGATGACTCGGAATCCGCCCGACGCGGCCGACCTCGTCCAGGAGACCTTCGTCAAGGCGTTCGCGTCGTGGTCGTCCTTCACACAGGGCACGAACCTCAAGGCGTGGCTGTACCGCATCCTGACGAACACCTACATCAACACCTATCGCAAGAAGCAGCGCGAGCCGTACCAGGGGACGATCGACGATCTCCAGGACTGGCAGCTCGGCGGCGCCGAGTCCACCACCGCGATGAGCAGCCGATCCGCCGAGGCCGAGGCCATCGACCGGATGCCGGCCTCCGTCGTGAAGGACGCGCTGCAGTCCATCCCCGACGACTTCCGGATGGCGGTGTACCTCGCCGACGTGGAGGGCTTCGCCTACCAGGAGATCGCCGACATCATGAAGACCCCCATCGGCACCGTCATGAGCCGCCTGCACCGGGGCAGGCGACTGCTGCGCGGACTGCTGACCGACTACGCGGCCGAGCGAGGCATCTCGGCCGCCGAGACAGGAGCGAAGAAATGACCGACTGCGGCTGCGAGAAGGCCCGACAGGACCTCGAGGCGTACCTCCGGGGCGCTGTGGAGCTGTGCCACACCCAGCACACGGAGATCAAGGAGCACATCGAGGGCTGCCCGGCATGCCAGGACGAGGTGCTCGTCGAGAACACGCTGACCGAGGCCATCCAGCGCTCATGCCGCGAGGAGGTCGCCCCCGAGGATCTGCGCGACCAGGTCCTCGCGAAGCTGCGCGCGGCGCACAGCGTCGCCTGATCCGACCCCGCGAGCGTCGCCTGATCCGACCCCGCGACCGCGCCTGATCCGACCCTGAGGCCGCGGTGCTGAGCACCCAGTCGCGGGGTGGACAATAGACGACGTGGAAGAGCTCTTCGTCCTCCTGCTGGTGGTCGTCACCGCCCTGGCATTCGACTTCACCAACGGGTTCCACGACACGGGCAACGCCATGGCCACATCCATCGCGACCGGGGCTCTCCGGCCGAAGGTCGCGGTCGCCCTGTCGGCGGTGCTGAACCTCGTCGGCGCGTTCCTCTCGATCGAGGTCGCGAAGACCGTCGGGGGAGACGTCGTCGACCTGAACCAGGCGCAGGGCGAGGAGCTGATGCTCATCGTCTTCTGCGGACTGGTGGGCGCGATCATCTGGAACCTCGTGACGTGGCTCTTCGGCCTGCCGTCGTCGTCCAGCCACGCGCTCTTCGGCGGCCTCGTCGGCTCCGCGCTCGTGTGGGGTGTCACCAACGGCGTGAACGGCGTCGTCTGGGGCGGCATCATCGGCAAGGTCCTCATCCCCGCCGTGCTCTCGCCGGTCATCGCGGCCCTCGTCGCGGGCGTCGGCACCTGGATCGTGTACCGGATCACACGCCGCTCGCCCGCACGTCGTACCGAGCGAGGCTTCCGCTGGGGTCAGATCGGGTCGGCGTCGCTCGTCTCGCTCGCGCACGGCACCAACGACGCGCAGAAGACGATGGGCGTCATCTTCCTCGCGCTCATCGCCTACGGCGCCGTGAACCCCGAGGACGACGTGCCGTTCTGGGTGAAGCTCACCTGCGCCCTCGCGATCGCGCTGGGCACCTACCTCGGCGGATGGCGCATCATCCGCACCCTGGGCAAGGGACTCGTCGAGCTGTCCGCGCCGCAGGGGCTCGCGGCGGAGACCTCGAGCGCGGCGATCATCCTCACCTCCAGCCACCTGGGGCTGCCGCTGTCGACCACGCACGTCGCCACCGGCTCGATCCTCGGCACCGGGCTCGGCCGCAAGGGCGCGGAGGTCCGCTGGAAGCTGGCGGGTCGGATGGCCGTGGCCTGGGTGGTCACGCTGCCGGCGGCCGCGGCTGTGGGCGGCGTGTGCTGGTGGCTCGGCAGCGCCTTCGATGGGCTCGGCGGCATCCTCATCGTGCTGGGGCTGCTCATCGCCCTGTCGATCTTCATGTTCGTGCGCTCGCGCCGCGACGAGGTGTCGCACCACAACGTCAACGACGCGTGGAACAAGCACGACGTCGCCACCCTCGACACCGCGAACATCACCAGCGTCGTGAAGGTCAGGCGGTAGCGGCATGCACATCGACGTCGCCGCGATCTCCGCGGCCCTCCTGCAGGTCGTCATCGCCGGCCTGCTCCTGGGAGCGGGCCTGCCCGCCCTCTTCGCCCTCGGCACCCGGCTCCTCGCCGGAACCGAGGAGCATCCCGAGGTCTCCTCCGGCGCGCGTGCGGGCGCCTGGATCTGCTTCGCGCTCTGTGCGGTCGCGGCGGTGTTCGGCATCATCGTCATCGTCTTCGGCAAGGTGATCTTCGGAGCCTGAGCGGGCCATCCGACCCGCCGGTGAACACCCGGCGGCCGACCCGCCGACGGCGAGGTGAACGTTGGGTGAACAGACGCCGCTGAAGCCCTCATCCGCGCTCGCGGCCCTCGCGCGCGCGCGACCATAGAGGTATGGAAGAGCTCCTCGTGCTCTCGATCGTCGTGATCACGGCGCTCGCGTTCGACTTCACCAACGGATTCCACGACACCGGCAACGCGATGGCCACCTCCATCGCCACGGGAGCGCTCAAGCCCCGCGCCGCGGTCGCCCTCTCGGCCGGACTGAACCTCGTCGGCGCGTTCCTCTCGATCGAGGTCGCCAAGACCATCGGCGGCGACGTCGTCGACCTCGGGCAGGCGCACGGCGAGCAGCTCATGCTCATCGTGTTCGCCGGCCTCGTCGGCGGCATCATCTGGAACCTGCTGACCTGGCTGTTCGGCCTGCCGTCGTCGTCGAGCCACGCGCTCTTCGGCGGCCTCATCGGCGCCGCACTCGTCTGGGGCCTCGTCAACGGCGCGAGCGGGGTACTGTGGGGATCGATCGTCGCCAAGGTCGTGCTGCCCGCACTGCTCGCCCCCGTGGTCGCGGCGCTCGTCGCCGCCGTCGGCACCCGCGCCATCTACCGCATCACGGCCCGCGTGCCGCGTCGGATCGAGGAGAAGGGCTTCCGCTGGGGCCAGATCGGCTCCGCGTCGCTCGTCTCCCTCGCACACGGCACCAACGACGCGCAGAAGACGATGGGCGTCATCTTCCTCGCCCTCGTCGCGCACGGCGCCCTCACCGGCGACGACGACATCCCGTTCTGGGTGAAGGCCGCCTGCGCGCTCGCGATCGCGCTCGGCACCTACCTCGGCGGCTGGCGCGTCATCCGCACCCTCGGCAAGGGGCTCGTCGAGATCGGCGCGCCGCAGGGCATGGCCGCCGAGGCCTCGAGCGCCGCGATCATCCTCACCTCGAGCCACCTCGGTCTGCCGCTGTCGACGACGCACGTCGCGACGGGCTCGATCCTCGGCACCGGTCTCGGCAAGAAGGGCGCCGAGGTGCGCTGGGGCGTGGCGGGTCGGATGGCCGTCGCCTGGGTCATCACGCTGCCGGCCGCGGCTGTCGTGGGTGCGGTCTGCTGGATGCTCGGCAGCGCGATCGGCGGCCTCGCCGGCGTGCTCGTCGTGTTCGCGATCCTCGTCGTGCTCGCCCTCGCGATGTGGCTGCGCGCCAAGCGCAAGCCGGTGAACCCCGACAACGTGAACGAGGACTGGGACGAGGCGCTCGCCGCCGAGGTCGCAGAGAAGGCGCTGGTCTGACATGGAGCTCGACGTCCTCGGGATGCTGGACTCGCTGTGGCAGGTGATCGTCGTCGGCCTGCTGTTCGGTGCGGGACTGCCGTCGCTCTTCGCGCTCGGGATGCGCGCGCTCGCGGCGGTGCCCGCGGGCTACGTCGCGACCGATGACGCTCCCGCTCCGACGACGCGCTCCGGCCGGATCGGCGCGTGGGTGTGCTTCGGGCTCTGCGGCGCGATCGCGCTCTTCGGCGTCGTGGTCATCGTGTTCGGGAAGCAGATGTTCGGTGGCTGAGCTGAACGAGTACCCCGACGGCACTCCCATCGTCCGCCGCTTCGGGCTCGGCTCCGTCGTCGAGTGGCTGCGGCGCGGCTACGCCGAGGGCGTGCCGGCACAGGACTACGTGCCGCTTCTCGAGGTGCTGCACCGCAAGCTCACCGACGCGGAGGTCGACGCCGTCACGCGCGCGCTCATCGAGAGCGAGGGCGCGCCGTTCACGGCCGCCGACATCGCCGAGGCCACCCGCCGACGCGTGCTCGAGCATCCGGGCGATGACGACATCCACCGCGTCGCCGCGCGCCTCGCCGGCGCCGGCTGGCCGCTCGAGGGATTCGACCACCTCGACCTCTGACCGCTCGGCGGCCCGGTCGCGCCGGGCGCGCCCCATGCGACGCGCCGTAGGGTGGAGGCGTGAGCAGCATCGATCCGCGCACCGTTCCCCTCGACCCGATCTCGCGCGAGCGCCTCGCCGCGACGGGCCTCGACTACCGCAGCGTCGACCACGACGACCGCACGGCGTTCTCCCGGATGATCCAAGCCGTCTCGCGCGGCTTCCTCGGACCCGAGGTCGACGACTCCTACATCGACGAGCAGAAGCAGCTCGTGAGCACGTCCAATCGCTATGTCGCGGTGTTCGACGAGGGGGTCGCGCAGGAGGGCGTGCCCGTCGCCACCGTGCACTCCTGGGTCACCCCGCTGACGGTTCCGGGCGGCGAACTCGACATGTGGGCGATCAGCGGCGTGACGGTGAGCCCCACGCATCGCCGGCGGGGCGTGGCCCGCGCCATGCTGGAGGGCGAGCTGCGCGCGGCTGCGGGTGCGGGCCTGGCGATGGCCGGCCTCACCGCGACGGAGGCGACGATCTACGGGCGCTACGGCTTCGGCGCGGCCGTGCCGATGAGCCGCTGGACGATCGACACGCGTCGTGCCGGATGGGCCGGGTACGAGCCGGATGGCCGGGTCGAGTTCATCTCGCGCGAGCAGCTCGCCGACGACCTCGCCGCCGTGTACGAGCGCGGGCGCACGGCACGGCCGGGTGAGGTGGAGGGCTGGCCGCGCCGCTGGCGGCAGCACGCGGGCCTCGACGCTTCGACGAAGAACGGCGAGACCGTGCGCGGCGTGCGCTACCGCGACGCGGCCGGCGACGTGCGCGGAGCGATGGCCTACCGGATCGAGGAGGGCGAGGGGGACTTCCGCCCTTCGCAGCTGCAGGTCCGGCACCTCGCCGCGGAGACGCCGGAGGCGGCCGCCGCGCTCTGGCGCTTCGCGCTACAGCACGACCTCGTCGGCGAGGTCACCGCCAAGCTGCGTCCCGTCGACGACCCGGTGCGCTGGCTCGTGCGCGACGAGCGCGGCGCGACGCAGGTCGTCCACGACCACGGATGGCTGCGCATCCTCGACCTGCCCCGTGCGATCGCCGCGCGCACCTATTCCGCCCCGGCCACCGCCATCCTCGAAGTGGGCGACCCGCTCGGCCTCGCCGCAGGGACCTGGCGCATCGAGATCGACGCGGATGGCCGCGGCCACGCGGAGAGCGCGCCCGACGCGACGCCCGACCTGCGGCTCGGCGTGTCCGAGCTGTCGTCGGCGTACCTCGGCGGCGTGCCGCTCACGGGGCTCCGCGCGGCGGGACGCGTTCAGGGCGACGCGCAGGCGGCGGCCGCGCTCACCGCGGCGCTGCGGCCGGTCGAGGCGCCGGCCCTCACCATCTGGTACTGAACCCTCCCCACGACGAAGCGGCCGGCCATCCGAGGATGACCGGCCGCTTTCGCGCGGATGCGCTCAGGAGAGGGCGCGGGAGAGCAGGTCGGCCTGCTCGACCGCGTGCACCTTCGACGACCCGGTCGACGGCGCTGCGGCTGCCGGACGCGACACGACCGAGATCGAGCGGCCCAGGCGGCCGGCGATCTCGAGCGAGATGAACGGCCACGCGCCCTGGTTCTCGGGCTCGTCCTGCACCCAGACGACCTCGGCGTTCGGGTACTCCGCGAGGACGGCCTGCAGGGCCTCCACGGGGGCGGGGTAGAACTGCTCGAGGCGCACGAGCGCGATGGCCGGGTTCGGGCTCTTCTCCAGCTCGCCGCGCAGATCCCAGTGGATCTTGCCGGAGTGGAGGAGCACCTTCTTCACGCCCGCCTTGTCGATGCCGCGGTCATCGCCGATGACCGGCTCGAAGCGGCCCTGCGTGAACTCCGCGATGTCGCTCGTCGCGCCACGCAGACGCAGCATGGCCTTCGGCGTGAAGACCACCAGCGGACGCCGCGGACGCGCGTACGCCTGGCGGCGCAGCAGGTGGAAGTACGACGCGGGCGTCGACGGGCGCGCGACGGTCATGTTGTCCTGCGCGCACAGCTGCAGGAAGCGCTCGATGCGGGCCGAGGAGTGGTCGGGGCCCTGACCCTCGTAGCCGTGGGGGAGGAGGAGCACCACGCCCGACTCCTGGCCCCACTTCTGGTCGGCCGCCGAGATGTACTCGTCGATGACCGACTGCGCGCCGTTCACGAAGTCGCCGAACTGCGCCTCCCAGAGGGTGAGCGCCTCCTCGGCCTCGACCGAGTAGCCGTACTCGTACGCGAGGGCGGCGTACTCGCTGAGCAGCGAGTCGTACACCCAGAAGCGCCCCTGGCTCTCCGACAGGTTCACGAGCGGCAGCCACTCCTGGCCGTTCACGCGGTCGTGGAAGGCCGCGTGACGCTGCACGAACGTGCCGCGGCGCGAGTCCTGACCGGCCAGGCGCACGTTGGTGCCCTCGAGGAGGAGCGAGCCGAACGCGAGCAGCTCGCCGAACGCCCAGTCGACCTTGCCCTCACGGCTCATCTGCACGCGCTTGTCCAGCAGCTGCTGCAGCTTCTGGTGCACGGAGAAGCCCTCGGGCTTGTTCGCATGCGCGTCGCCGATCTGATGGATGACCTCGGCCGGCACACCCGTGACGTCGGGCTCGCCGACGACCGGCTCGGCCACCGCGTCGGGCGTGATCACCGGGTTCGCGCCGGTCTCCACCGCGTGCGTCTCGGCGAACGCGACCTCGAGCCGGTTCTGGAAGTCGGCCTTCGCCTGCTCGTACTCCTCCTCGGTGATGTCGCCGCGGCCGACGAGGGCCTCGGTGTACAGCCGGCGGACGGAGCGCTTGGCGCCGATGAGGTCGGTCATGAGCGGCTGCGTCATCGAGGGGTCGTCGCCCTCGTTGTGACCGCGTCGGCGGTAGCAGATGAGGTCGATGACGATGTCGCGGTGGAAGCGCTCGCGGTACTCGAAGGCGAGCTCGGCCGCGCGGACCACGGCCTCCGGGTCGTCGCCGTTCACGTGCAGGACCGGGGCCTGGATCGACTTCGCCACGTCGCTGGCGTAGTACGAGGTGCGCGAGTCCTGCGGGAGGGTCGTGAAGCCCACCTGGTTGTTGACCACGATGTGCACGGTGCCGCCAGTGCGGTACCCGCGCAGCTGCGACATCTGCAGCGTCTCGAAGACGACGCCCTGGCCCGCGAAAGCCGCGTCGCCGTGGACGAGGATCGGCAGCCACGCGAACGAGGCGATCGGCCCGCGGTCCTGCTTGGCGCGGGCGATGCCCTCCAGCACGCCGTCCACCGTCTCGAGGTGCGACGGGTTGGCCGCGAGCAGCACCTCGAGGCCGGACCCGCCATCCGAGGTGAACGTGCCGTGCGTGCCGAGGTGGTACTTCACGTCGCCCGAGCCGCGCTTGTTGCCCGGCAGCGCACCCTCGAACTCCTGGAAGACCTCGCCGTACGCCTTGCCGGCGATGTTCGTGAGCACGTTGAGCCGACCGCGGTGGGGCATGCCGATCGCGGCGCCCTCGAGGCCCGCGTCGGCGGCGCCCTGCAGGATGCGGTCGAGCAGCGGGATGAGCGACTCGCCGCCCTCGAGCGAGAAGCGCTTCTGGCCGACGTACTTGGTCTGCAGGAACGTCTCGAACGCCTCCGCCTCGTTGAGCTTGCGGAGGATCCGCAGCTGCTCGTCGTGGGCGGGCTTGACGTAGGGCACCTCGAGCTTGCGCTGGAACCACTCGCGCTGCTCGTGGTCGGCGATGTGCATGTACTCGACGCCGGTCGTGCGGCAGTACGAGTCGCGGAGCACTCCGAGGACGTCGCGGAGCTTCATCTGGCGGCGGCCGCCGAAGCCGTTCGTGACGAACTCGCGGTCGAGGTCCCAGAAGGACAGGCCGTGAGACTCGATCTCGAGGTCGTGGTGCTCGCGCTGGACGTACTCGAGCGGGTCGACGTCGGCCATGAGGTGGCCGCGCACGCGGTACGAGTTGATGATCTCCTGCACGCGGGCGGTCTTGTCGATCCGCTCGGAGAGGTCGACCGCGACGTCGGAGTTCCAGCGGATGGGCGCGTAGGGGATGCGCAGCGCCGCGAAGATCTCCTCATAGAAGTCGCGCTGGCCCAGCAGCAGCTCGTGCACCTTCTTGAGGAACTCGCCCGAGCCCGCACCCTGGATGACGCGGTGGTCGTAGGTGCTCGTGAGCGTGATCGTCTTGCCGATCGCGAGCTCGTTGAGCGTCCGCGCGCTCGCGCCCTGGAACTCGGCCGGGTACTCGAGGGCACCGGCGCCGATGATGGCACCCTGGCCCTTCATGAGGCGCGGCACGGAGTGGACCGTGCCAATGCCGCCGGGGTTCGTCAGCGAGATCGTCGTGCCGGCGAAGTCGGCGCCGGTGAGCTTGTTCGCGCGGGCGCGCTTGACGAGGTCCTCGTAGGCCGAGAGGTACTCGTTGAAGGTCAGGGTGTCGGCCTTCTTGATGCTCGGCACCATGAGCGCACGCGAGCCGTCGGGCCGCGGCAGGTCGATGGCGATGCCGAGGTTGATGTGCGCGGGGGCGACCACCGAGGGCTTGCCATCGATCTCGGCGTAGAAGACGTTCTGGCTCGGGAACTCCTTGAGCGCGCGGATGAGCGCCCAGCCGATGAGGTGCGTGAAGCTGACCTTGCCGCCGCGGGCGCGCGCCATGTGGTTGTTGATGACGATGCGGTTGTCGATCATCAGCTTCGCGGGGATGGTCCGGACGCTGGTCGCGGTCGGGACGGTCAGCGACTCGTCCATGTTCTTCGCGAGCGTCTTGGTCATGCCCTTGAGGGCGGTGACCTTGTCGGACTCGGCCTCCGGCTGCGCCTCGGCGGACGGCTTCGACACCGGCTGGTCGGCGGGGATCGGCGCCGGGGCGGCGGGGCGGGCGGTGGTGCGCGCGACGGGCTGCTGGCCGATCACCGGGATGGGAGCGGTCGGCGGGTGCGCGGGGCCGTCGTTCGCGGTCGCGAGCGGCTGCGACTTCGCGCCGGCGGCGCCGTACGCCTCCAGGATCGGCCACCACTCCTTGTCGACCGCGTTGCGGTCGACCTTGAACTGCTCATAGAGCTCTTCGACGAGCCACTCGTTGGCCCCGAACTCGCCCTCGCTCGATGTACCGACGCCCGTCAGATGGCTTGACACGGCAGGATCGCCCACTTTCGTCCCTGAATGGATAGCACGCGCTCCACTGCGGCAGAATCCCCCCGAACCGGACCTTCCAGAAGGTCGCTCCGCGCCGGGACGATGCGCGTACGTTCAGACATCCAGCCTAGACCACTCGACGCGCGCGGAGCCCGGACGGCGCCCAGCTGACGCGCCGGCGAGGGCCGGATGCCCGGCCGCGGCGCTAGCGTGGGCGGCATGGAATTCATCGGCGAGCCACCCACGGTCGACCTCACCTACTCCGACGTGTTCCTCGCCCCGCGGCGGTCGGGCATCACGAGCCGACTGCAGGTCGATCTCACCCCCGGCGACGGCACCCCCGCGACCATCCCGCTCGTCTCGAGCAACATGAACTCCGTGACCGGCCCCCGGCTCGCCGCCGCCCTGGCGCGTCGCGGCGGACTCGGCGTGCTCCCGCAGGACACCCCCCTGCAGATGCTGGACGAGGCCATCCGCTGGGTGAAGCGGCAGCCGGTGCCCTGGGAGACGCCGCTCATCCTGTCGCCGCAGACCTCCGTCGAGGGTGCGCGGCGGCTGCTGCCGGCGATCGCCGGACACGGCATCGTCGTGGGGCGCGAGCCCGAGCCGGACGGCACGATGCCGCACGTCTCCGACATCCGCGGCGTGCTGCCCGCCACCCGGCTCGCGACCGCGCTGCCCGACGCCGAGCTCGGCGACCTCGTGCGCGGCCCCGTCCCGTCGATCGACGCCGACGACGTCACCGACGCGCGGCACGCCTTCGACCTCCTCGTCGAGGCCGACGTCGAGATGATGACCGTGGTGAGCAAGGGGCGCCTCGTCGGCACCGCGACCCGGCGCGGCACGCTGCGCTCGACGCTGTACCGGCCGGCCGTCGACGCCTCCGGGCGGCTCGCGGTCGCCGCGGCGATCGGCATCAACGGCGACGTCGCGGCCAAGGCGCGCGCCCTCGTCGCCGCCGGCGTCGACGTGCTCGTCGTGGACACCGCGCACGGCCATCAGGAGTCGATGCTCGACGCGCTCCGCACCGTCTCCGGCCTCGGCCTCGACATTCCCCTCGTCGCGGGCAACATCGTCACCGCCGAGGGCGTGCACGATCTCGTGGAGGCGGGCGCGAGCATTCTCAAGGTCGGCGTCGGCCCAGGCGCCATGTGCACCACGCGCATGATGACCGCCGTCGGGCGTCCGCAGTTCTCGACCGTGCTGGAGACCGCCGCCGCCGCGCGCGAGCTCGGCGCGCACGTGTGGGCGGACGGCGGGGTGCGGTACCCGCGCGACGTCGCGCTCGCGCTCGCCGCGGGCGCGGCCAGCGTGATGATCGGCTCGTGGTTCGCGGGCACGATCGAGGCGCCGGGCCGCCTGGAGACCGACGAGAACGGCCGCCTCTTCAAGGAATCGTGGGGGATGGCCTCGGCCAAGGCCGTGCAGGAGCGCTTCGGACGACTCGACCCGTACGAGCGCGCCCGCAAGGAGCTCTTCGCCGAGGGGATCTCGTCGTCGCGCATCTATCTCGACCCGGAGCGCGCGGGCGTGGAGGACCTCGTCGACATGATCACGTCGGGCGTCCGCTCGTCGTTCACGTACGCCGGCGCGGCGAGCGTGCCGGAGTTCCACGAGCGCGCGCACGTGGGCCTGCAGTCCACCGCCGGGTACGAAGAGGGGAAGGCCCTCCCCGTCAGCTGGTGACCTCTTTTTCGCCGCCCCCGTGTCTCACTCCGGGTGGGAATGCGGGCGGTTTCCCCGCCGGGAGTGAGACATGGGGGCGTCCCGTGTCTCACTCCGGGTGGGAATGCGGGCGGTTTCCCCGCCGGGAGTGAGACACGGGGTGGCCGGGGGCGGGTCAGCGGCGGCGCGAGCGCTCGGTGGCGTCGTGCACCTCGCCGACGAGCTCCTCGATGATGTCCTCGAGGAAGAGGACGGCCGTGGTCGCGCCGCTCGCGTCCCGCACCCGGGCGAGATGACGACCCGCGCGACGCATGATCGCGAGCGCGTCCTCGAGGTCGGTCGACTCCTGAATCGGCACCATGGCGTGGATGCGCTTGGGCGGGATGGGCCGGGTGGCCTTCTCGTCGGCGCTGTCGCCGCCCGCCGCGCGCAGGATGTCCTTCAGGTGGACGTAGCCGACGGGCTCGCCGGCGTCGTCCACGATCACGTAGCGCGAGTAGCCGTGCTTCGCGACCGCGCGCTCGACTTCGTCGGGCGTGACCGTCTCGGGGAGCGTCACGATGCGCGAGAGCGGCACCGCGACATCCTTCGTCTTCTTGTCGGTGAACTCCACCGCCGCGGCGACGGTCCCTGCGGCGTCGTCGAGCACGCCCTCGCGGCGCGACTGCGCGACGATCGTCGCGACCTCGTCGAGCGTGAAGGTCGAGGCGGCCTCGTTCTTCGGCTCGACGCGGAACAGGCGCAGCACGGCGTTCGCGAGCCAGTTCAGCAGCCAGATGACGGGGTGGAACACCTTGGACACCCACACCAGCGGCGGGGCGAGAAGCAGCACCGCGCGGTCGGGCACCGAGAACGCGATGTTCTTCGCCACCATCTCGCCGAAGACGACGTGCAGGTAGGAGACGAACACGAGCGCGATGGCGAAGGCGATCGCGTCGACGAGCCCCTCGGCCATCCCGGTGAGCCCCAGCGGTTCGGCGACGAGGTGGTGCAGCGCCGGCTCCGAGACGTTCAGGATCAGCAGCGAGCAGATCGTGATGCCCAGCTGCGAGGTCGCGAGCATGAGCGTCGCGTGCTCCATGGCGTACAGCGCGGTCTTCGCCGACCGCTGGCCCTTCTCAGCCAGCGGCTCGATCTGCGAGCGTCGCGCCGAGATGACGGCGAACTCCGCGCCGACGAAGAAGGCGTTCGCCAGCAGCAGCACGACGAGCCACGCCAGGCCTGCCCAGTCGCTCACGAGCGTGCCTCCTCGTCGTCGGCGCCCTCGGGCAGCGGGTCGGGGGTGAAGCGGACGCGGTCGACGCGACGTCCGTCCATCCGCTCGACCGTCAGCGTGCCGTCGTCGACGCGCACGGTGTCGCCGAGCACGGGCACGCGCTCGAGCACGCTCATGATGTATCCGCCGATCGTGTCGTAGGCGTCGTCCTCCGGCACCTCGACGGCGGCGCGGTCGCGCAGCTCGTCCGGGCGCAGCTGGCCGGGGAAGGTCACGGAGTCGCGATGGCGCACGACCCCGGCGAGGCGTCGGTCGTGCTCATCCGAGACCTCGCCGACGATCTCCTCGACGAGGTCCTCGAGCGTGACGACGCCCGCGGTTCCGCCGTACTCGTCGACGACGATCGCCATCTGGTAGCCGCCCCCGCGGAGTTCCGCGATCAGGGCGTCGAGGTGCACCGTCTCCGGCACGCGCAGCGGCTCGTTCGAGAGCGCGGCGGCCGGCACGTCGGCGCGCCGGTCACGGGGCACGCTGACCGCGGCCTTGAGGTGCACGATGCCGACGATGTCGTCCATGGACTCGTCGTAGACGGGGAAGCGGCTGTGCCCGGTCTGCCGCGCGAGCTGGATGATCTCATCGGCGGAGTCGCCCGCGCCGATCGCATGCACGCGCGGCCTCGGAGTCATCACGTCGCCCGCGCTCAGGCGCGCGAACGTGAGGCTGCGGTCGAGAAGCGACGCGGTGTCCTCCTCGAGGACGCCGGCGAGCGCCGAGCGCCGCACGAGGCTGGAGAGCTCGTCGGCCGAGCGGGCGCCGGAGAGCTCCTCCTTCGGCTCGATGCCCATCGCGCGCAGCACCGCGTTGGCGCTGCCGTTGAGGAGGGTGATGATCGGGCGGAACACCGCCGTGAACCCGATCTGGAACGGGGCGACGAGCTTCGCGGTGCCGAGCGGCAGCGCGAGTGCGAAGTTCTTGGGCACGAGCTCGCCGAGGATCATCGACAGGACCGTCGCGACCGCCATGGCGACGACCGTCGCGATGGGCGCGACGGCGGCTTCGGCGAGGCCGGTGCCGAGGAGCACGGGGGCGAGGAGGTGCGAGAACGCCGGCTCGAGGGTGTATCCGGTGAGCAGCGTGGTCAGTGTGATGCCGAGCTGCGCACTCGAGAGGTGCGTCGAGGTGTGGCGCAGCGCGCGGATGGTGAGCGCGAGTCGCGACTCGCCGCGCGCCTGCCGGGCCTCGAGGTCGGCGCGGTCGAGGTTCACGAGCGAGAACTCGCTCGCGACGAACAGTCCGGTTCCGACAGTCAGGATGAGCCCCACGCCCAGGAAGACGTAATCCATCACTTCTCACCTCCGAGGGGCTCGGGGTGCGGGCAGTGGGGCGATCGTCTGTAACTCGGAGGGTCGTCCATTGTGCGCCTCATGATACGGCACGCCGCTCTGAGCGCGTGCGGGGAGTGGGTGGGGTGGATGCGGGATGGGGCCGCGACGGCCGTGTCTCAGTTGCTGCGGTTATCCGCTGGGTCTTGCCCGCCGGGAGTGAGACATGGGGATGGCCGTGTCTCAGTTGCTGTGGTTATCCGCTGGTCTTGCCCGCCGGGAGTGAGACATGAGTGTCCGGAGGCCGAGCGGATGGCGGGGGCCGGCAGGGCGCGACGCATCGCCCGCCTGCCGGCCCCGGCCCGCGAGTCAGCGACGGAGCTTCGACCACTCCCGGTGCGCGCGCAGGTACTGCGGCGGCCACAGCCCCTCCGGCGCCTCGCCCAGCTCGGACGCGGCGCGCAGGGCGAAGTGCGGGTCGCGGAGGAACTCGCGGCCCGCGAAGACGGCGTCCGCGTTGCCCTCGGCCAGCACGGCCTCCGCTTCCTCGCCCGTATTGATGATCCCGACGGCGGCCGTCGGCGCGCCCGTCACCTCGCGCACGCGCGCGGCGAGCGGCACCTGGTACCCCGGGCCCACCTCGATGCGCTGGTGCCGGACGAGACCGCTCGACGACACGTCGAAGAGGTCGGCGCCGGCCTCGAGCGCCCACTGCGCGACCGTCGCGACGTCGTCGACCTCGAGGCCCCCCGGCGCGGAGTCCGTGCCGGAGAAGCGCACGAACACCGGCAGCGCCTCGCCGACCTCGGTGCGCACCGCGCGGACGACGTCCAGCACGAGGCGCGCGCGGTTCTCGAGCGACCCGCCCCAGCCGTCCGACCGCTCATTCGAGAGCGGGGAGAGGAACTCGTGCAGCAGATACCCGTGCGCGGCGTGCACCTCGATCACGTCGAAGCCCGCGTCCACCGCGCGGCGTGCGGCGGCGCGGAAGTCCGCGACCACCTTCGCGATGCCGTCCTCATCGAGCTCCTGCGGCGTGGCGTAGCCCTCGAAGGCGATCGGCGAGGGCGCGACCGTCTGCCATCCGCCCTGGTCGAACGGCACGCTGCCGTCCTGGTTGGCGAACGGGCGCCACGTCGACGCCTTGCGTCCAGCATGAGCGAGCTGCACCCCGACGAGTGCGCCGCGCGCGTGCACCGAGGCGATGACGCCCGCCCACGCGTCGCGCTGCTCGTCGTTCCAGATGCCGGCGTCCTCCGGCGTGATGCGCCCCTCGGGCGACACGGCGGCCGCCTCACTCATCACGAGCCCGGCGCCGCCCGAGGCGAACTGCGCGAGGTGCACGTGGTGCCAGTCGTTCACGACCCCGTCCTCCGCGCTGTACATGCACATGGGCGACACCCACAGGCGGTTGCGGAACGTCGTCTCGCGGATGGTCAGGGGGCTGAACAGCTGGCTCAAGAGTTCTCCGTCTCCGGTGCGCCGTTTCATGGGCGTCGATGCGTTGCGCGAGTAGGGTGGCGGCATGCCGGGAGGACACGCATGGCACTCCGCTGAATGGACCGCCGAAGACGCCGCGGGCGTCCTCCGGGTGCCAACAGCCGCCGATCACAAGTATTCCCGCGGGGTCGTGGCGCTGCGGACGGGATCACTCGAATATCCGGGGGCGTCGGTGCTCTCGACCGAGGGCGCGTGGCGCACCGGCGTCGGCATGGTTCGGTGGGATGGCCCGGACGCGATCGCGGGACTGGTGCTGCAGCGACGCCCCGAGACCGTGCTCGGCGCAGGTCGCGCGGACGCATGGGTGCTGGGCTCCGGCATCGACGCGCGCACCCGCAGCCAGGACGACTCCATGCGCATGCGCAAGACGCTCCGCGACGGGTCAACGCCCGCGGTCGTCGACGCCGGCGCGCTGGACCTCGCCGCCGAGGCCTCGGTGCCGCTCATCGTGACACCGCATGAGGGGGAGCTGCGCGAGGTGCGCATCCCGCTCGGCTTCGGCATCGACGACGTCGACGAGGAGCCGCTCGCGCCGCGCCTGAGCGGCGACTTCCGCGAGCGCGTGCTCGTGGTGCGCGAGACCGCCGTCGCGCTCGGCGGCGTCGTGCTGCTGAAGGGCGCGACGACGATCGTCGCGACGCCCGGCGGCTGGTGGACGGCCGTCCGCTCCGGCACGCCGTGGCTGGCGGCGGCGGGCACCGGCGACGTGCTCGCGGGAGCCGCGGGAGCCATCCTCGCGAGCGTCGCGGCGGCGGCGCGCGTCGACGGGCGCGAGGTCGACGTCGAGGAGCTCGGGCCGGTCGCGGCGACCGCCGCGTGGCTTCACGGGACCGCGGGCCGCCTCGCCGCCGGCTCCGGCCATCCCATCACCGCCCTCGACGTGGCCGAGGCGCTGCCGAGGGCGTTCGCCGCCGCGACCGGTTCCTGAGCGGATGGCCCGAGCGCGCCTTCCGTAGGATGGGCGCGTGCCGAGGCGGATGCTGCTGTGGATCGCGTTCGCGATCGTGCACGTCTGGGTCGCCGCGGCCGGATGGTGGATGCCGAACCAGCCGATGGGCGACGTCCACCTCGTCTACGAGCCGTGGTCGACCCGGGCGCTCGCCGGGGGCGGCATCGTCGGCGTGACCGAGTCGTGGGTGTATCCGCAGCTGGCGCTCGTCCCCATGGTCATCGCGCACGCGCTGACCTGGGTCGGCGGATACGACCTCGCGTGGGCGCTGCTCGTCGCGCTGTGCGACGCCGTCGCGTTCTGGATGCTCGTCGGTCGCGGGCGCTCCCGCTCGCGTCGGGCTGCGGCCTGGTTCTGGCTGGCGTTCGCCGCGCTCCTCGGCCCGGTGGGGATGTACCGGATCGACGCGATCACGGTGCCGCTGGCGATCGTCGCGGTGCTGCTCCTCGCGCGGCGGCCCGCGCTCGCCGGAGCGCTCCTCACCGCGGGTGCCTGGATCAAGATCTGGCCGGCCGCGCTCGTGGCGGCCGCCGTGCTCGCGATGCGGCGCCGCCTGGCGGTCGTCGTCGGGGCGCTCGTCATGACCGCGCTCGTCGTGCTGCTCGTCGTCGCGGGCGGGGGAGCGCGGCACCTCCTCGGCTTCGTGACCATGCAGACCGGCCGCGGGCTGCAGCTCGAGGCCCCCGTCAGCACCTACTACCTCTGGGGTGCCGCGTTCGACCTGCCGGGATGGTGGGTGTTCTACGACCAGGACATCCTCACGTTCCAGGTCACCGGGCCGAACGTGGATGTCGTGATCGCTGCGATGACGCCGGTTCTCGCCGTCGTCGTCGCCGGGATCGCGGCCCTCGGCCTCATGCAGGCGGGCCGCGGCGCCGCCTTCCGCGCGCTCGTGCCGCCCCTCGGTCTCGCGCTCGTCGTGGCCCTCATGGTGTGCAACAAGGTCGGCTCGCCGCAGTTCCACGATTGGCTCATCGCGCCGCTCGTGCTGTGGGTCGTCGTCGACCGACGTCGCGCGCGCGGCCCCGCCCTGCTCGCCCTGACCTGCGCCGCCCTCACCCAGCTCGTCTACCCGCTGCTGTACCTGGGCGTGATGACCGCGGAGCCGGTCGCGGTGACGGCGCTGTCCCTGCGGAACGTGCTGCTCGTCGCGCTCCTCGCCTGGGCGGTCGCGCGCGTGGCGCGGGTGCCCGTGCGCGCCCGCGCACCCCGTGCGATCATCCCGACCTGACCATCCTTCGAAAGGGGAACCTCATGCTCGTGGCCTTCTCTGTAGCACCCTCCGGCAACGGCGACGCCGACGGATCCGTGCACGACGCGGTCGCCGCGGCCGTCACCGTCGTGCGGGAGTCGGGTCTCGCCCACCGCACCACCTCGATGTTCACGGAGATCGAGGGCGAGACCTGGGACGAGGTCATGGACGTCGTCCGCCGCGCGACCGAGGCCGTCATGCCGTTCGGGTCGCGGGTGTCGCTCGTGCTGAAGGCCGACATCCGCCCCGGCTACTCGGACGAGATCGACGGCAAGATCGAACGGCTCGAGAAGGCGATCGCCGAAGCCGAGGGCGACGCGGCCCTGTAGAATTCTGCGGTGAACACCTCGACCGCTACGTCGAGGGGTGCGGCGATGTGGGCGCTCCTCTCTCTCGCCATCGGCGCCTTCGGCATCGGCATGACCGAGTTCGTCTCGATGGGCCTGCTGCCGCAGATCGCCGGCGACCTCCTGCCGACCGTGTACGCGACGAGCCCGGAGGAGGCGGTCGCGCAGGCCGGCGTCCTCATCAGCCTCTACGCGCTGGGCGTCGTCGTCGGAGCCCCGACGATCGCCGCCTTCGTCTCGCGCTACCCACGGCACCGCGTGCTCATCGCGCTCGCGCTCGCGCTGCTGCTGTTCAACGCGCTCACGGTGGTCATGCCGACCTTCGAGCTCGTGGGGCTCGCGCGCTTCCTCTCCGGCCTTCCGCACGGCGCCTACTTCGGGATGGCCGCGGTCGCCGCCGCCGACCTGTTCGGCGCAGAGAAGCGCGGCCGGGCGATCTCCATCGTCATGAGCGGTCTCATGATCGCGAACGTGGTGGGCGTGCCCGGCGGCACGCTCCTCGGTCAGAACCTCGGCTGGCGCGCGGCCTACGTCATCGTGGCCGCGGTGTTCCTGCTCGCGCTGCTCATGATCGCCTTCTTCGTCCCGGCCCAGCCCGGTGACGCCGGCCGCACCGTGCGCCACGAGCTCGGGATCTTCCGCATCCCGCAGGTGTGGCTCACGGTGGCCATCGGCGCGATCGGGTTCGGTGCGTTCTTCGCCGTGTACAGCTACGTCGCGACGCTGGTGACCGAGGTCGCCGGGGCGGACGAGTGGGTCGTGCCGATCGCGCTCGTCGCCATCGGACTCGGCATGACGATCGGCAACCTGCTCGGCGGCGTGCTGGCCGACAAAAGCGTCCGCCGCACCCTCGTGTGGGGACTCGCCGCGATCGCCGCGAGCTCGGCCATCCTCGCCCTGCTCGCGCACACGACGGTGCCGCTCATCATCGGCCTGTTCGTCTTCGCGACGATCTCATCCACTGCGACGCCGACGGTGCAGCTGCGCCTCCTCGACGTCGCGCGCGACCACCAGGCTATCGGCGCGGCCCTCAACCACTCCGCGCTGAACATCGGCAACAGCCTCGGGGCTGCCCTCGGCGGGATGGTCATCGCCGTCGGCTGGGGCTACGTCGCGCCGGTCTGGGTCGGCGTCGCCCTGTCGCTGGTCGGCGTGGGCATCGCGCTGTTCGCCTTCGGGGCAGAGCGTCGGTCGGACGCGCGGAACTGCCGCGACCTCGCCGCCCGCGAGTTCTCACCTGAGGACACCGGCACCTCGCCCATCCCGACGCACTGACGCGGCGCACCCGAGCCAGCACCATCCGGCGCCCCGGCCCATACCGCGGGGGCCGCGGCACCGCTGGAATACAGTCGAAGCATGACGGTCGACCGATGCACCTGGGTGCGCGACGCCATCCGCCTGCTCGAGGCCGACGCGAATCGCAGCGCCGACACGCACCTGCACGTGTTCCCGCTGCCGCTGGAGTGGGGCGTCGACCTGTATCTGAAGGACGAGTCGGTGCATCCGACCGGGTCGCTGAAGCATCGGCTCGCGCGGTCGTTGATCCTGTACGGGCTCGTGAACGGGCGGATCGTCGAGGGCACCACGCTCGTCGAGGCCTCGAGCGGCTCGACCGCCGTGTCGGAGGCGTACTTCGCGCGCATGCTCGGCCTCGACTTCGTGACGGTGGTGCCGCGAGCGACCAGCCCCGAGAAGATCGAGCTCATCGAGTTCTACGGGGGTCGGTGCCACTACGTCGATGTGCCGGGGGAGATGTACGCGGAGGCCGAGCGCCTCGCAGCGGAGTCCGGCGGGCACTACCTCGACCAGTTCACGTACGCCGAGCGCGCGACGGACTGGCGCGGCAACAACAACATCGCCGAAAGCGTGTTTGATCAGCTCAGCGCCGAGCGGTTCCCCGTGCCGAGCTGGATCGTCGTGGGCGCCGGCACCGGCGGCACGAGCGCGACGTTCGGGCGCTACGTGCGGTACCGGCGCCATCCCACCCGCGTCGCGGTCGTCGACCCGGAGAACTCCGCGTTCTACGAGGCCTGGCGCACCGGCCGCTCCGACGTGGCCACGGGCATCCCCAGTCGCATCGAGGGGATCGGCCGACCGCGGGTGGAGCCGTCGTTCGTGCCGGGCGTGATCGACGAGGTGCTGCCGATCCCCGACGCGGCGTCGTTCGCGGCCATCCGCCTGCTGCGCGAGCGGACGCTGCACTGGGCCGGCGGCTCGACGGGAACCAACCTCGTCGGCGCCTTCCAGCTCATCGCACGGATGGTCGCGGCTGGCCAGCAGGGGAGCGTCGTCACGCTCATCTGCGACGGCGGCGCGCGCTACGCGCACACCTATCACGACGACGCATGGGTCGCCGCGCAGGGGCACGACATCGGCCAGCACCGCGAGCGGATGGATCGGTTCCTCGAGACCGGGGCGTGGTCCTGACGGCGCGACGTCTATGTCCTGGCTGTGAAGCGCGGCGCATCGCGCACCCGCCTCTCGCGCGCGCATAGCCTCGGGATATGGAAGCCATCTACACCACAGAAGCACTCGCCATCGGCGCCGGCCGCGACGGACAGGTCTCCGTCGCCGAGAGCCCCCTCTCCTTCGACCTCGCGAGCCCCAAGGCGCTCGGCGGGTCCGGCGAGGGCGCCAATCCCGAGCAGCTCTTCGCCGCCGGCTACGCCGCGTGCTTCCACTCCGCGCTGCAGGCCGTCGCCCGCAGCAAGAAGGTCGCCATCGACGGCTCGTCGGTCGGCGCGCGCGTCGGCATCGGCTCGAACGGCGAGGGCGGCTTCGAGCTCGCCGTCGAGCTCGAGGTCGTCATCCCCGACCTCGACGCCGAGACGGCCCAGTCGCTCGCCGACGCCGCACACCAGGTGTGCCCGTACTCGAACGCGACCCGCGGCAACATCGACGTGAAGGTCTCCGTCGGCGACGACTGACGCCCGCGCACGACGGCGCCCCATCCGGTATCGGTGGGGCGCCGTCGTGCGCGGATGGCCGGATCAGGCCGCGAAGAGTCGGCCCAGGTGATGGGCGACGGCCGCCGTCTCGATGAGGAAGCCGTCATGGCCGAAGTCGCTGTGCAGGACGACCGACTCCGCGCCATCCAGGGTGTTCGGCACGCTGCGCGCGATGCGGTGCTGGCCGTCGACGGGGAAGAGCCGGTCGCTGTCGCTCCCGAGCACGAGGGTCCTCGCCGTCACGCCGGCGAGGGCCTCCTCCACGCCACCGCGGTCACGGCCGACGTCGTGCGAGTCCATCGCCTCCACCAGGCGGATGTACGTGTTCGCGTCGAAGCGCCGCGTGAACTTGTTGCCGTGGAAGTCGAGGTACGACTCCACGGCGAAGCGCCCGCCGTGGCCCAGCGGACTCACGCCCGACTGCCACGACCGCTGGAACCGCTGATTGAGCTCGGTGGGACTGCGGTAGTTGAGCAGGGCCATCCGGCGGGCCAGCGCGAGACCGCGATGCGGGCCCTCGCCGGGAGCGGCGTCGTAGTACTCGCCGCCCGCGAAGCGCGGATCGATCTCGATGGCCTCGAGCTGCACGGAGTTCAGCGCGATCTGGTCGGCGGTGTTGATCGGCGGCGACGACAGGATCGCCAGGCGCTCCACCCGCTCCGGCGTGCCGACCGCCCACTCGAGCGCGTGCATGCCGCCCATGGAGCCGCCGACGACCGCGGCCCAGCGGTCGATGCCGAGCGCGTCGGCCAGTCGCACCTGCGCGGCCACCTGATCGCGGATGGTCAGATACGGGAATCGCGACCCCCACGCTTCGCCGTCCGGATGGATGCTCGCGGGCCCCGTCGACCCCTGGCATCCGCCCAGCACGTTCGGCGCGATGACGAACCAGCGATCCGTATCGATGGCGAGACCGGGTCCGACGAGCGCGTCCCACCATCCGGCGGTCGGATGTCCGGGGCCGGCCGGACCGCGGACGTGGCTGTCTCCGGTGAGCGCGTGGAGGATGAGCACGGCGTTGTCGCGCGCCGCGTTCAGCTCGCCCCAGCACTCGTAGGCGAGTCGGAAGCCCGGCAGCAGCGCGCCGCCCTCGGTGCGCATGGCGCCGAACGCCGCGAAGGAGCGGTCGCCGACGGGGTCGCCGTCACGCCAGGCGCCCGTCGCGGGCGGCCGACCGGCCATGGAGCGTGCGTCGGCTTCCGTGACGGGGGCCGACGGCACCGTGTCCTCGGAGATCTGCCAGTCCATCCGTCCATTCTCCCGTGCCCGCCGGCCGCTCCCCGCCACTGTTACGCGCGCCGCTGGTGGGGCGCTTCTCGGCAAGGGCGCGGGCTCGGAGCGACCGACCCGCGAGACCTCCCCCGAGCGCGAGACCTCGGACAGCAGCGCGGCCCATCCGGGCGACCTCATCGGCATCGCGAAGCCGCGTGCGGTGACGGCGGCCCCACGGCGGAAGTGAGGTCGTGCGGGAGAGGGCCCCGACAACGACGGATGCCCCGGGCCGAGACCCGGGGCATCCGTCGTGCGAGCGTCAGGCGCGGGCGGCCTCGGCGGTCTCACGGGCGGCGACAAGCGCCTGGTCGAGGTCGGCCTTGAGGTCCTCGACGTTCTCGAGGCCGACCGACAGGCGGACGAGGCCCGGCGTCACACCGCTCGTGAGCTGCTGCTCGGGCGTGAGCTGCGAGTGCGTGGTCGAGGCGGGGTGGATGACCAGGGAGCGCACGTCGCCGATGTTCGCGAGGTGGCTGAACAGGCCCAGCGAGTTCACGAACGAGCGCCCGGCGTCCACGCCGCCCTTCAGCTCGAACGACAGCACCGCGCCGACGCCCTTGGGCGCGTAGCGGTTGGCGAGGCCGTACCACGGCGACGTCGGGAGTCCGGCGTAGTTCACCGTCGCGACGTCGGGGTGGTTCTCGAGCCACTCCGCGATCTCCTGCGCGTTCTGCACGTGGCGCTCGATGCGCAGCGACAGCGTCTCGATGCCCTGGATGAGCTGCCACGCGCTCTGCGGGGCGATGGCCGCGCCGAGGTCGCGCAGCAGCTGCACGCGCGCCTTGATGATGAAGGCCAGCTCGTCGCCCACCGCCGCGGTGAAGCTCGCACCGTGGTACGAGGGGTCGGGCTCGGTGAGGCCGGGGAACTTCTCGACGTTCTCCGACCACTTGAACGTGCCGCCGTCGACGATCGCGCCGCCGAGCACCGTGCCGTGCCCGCCGAGGAACTTCGTCGCCGAGTGCACGACGATGTCGGCGCCGTGCTCGAACGGGCGGATGAGGTAGGGAGTCGCGATCGTGTTGTCGACGATGAGCGGCACGCCGGCCTCGTGCGCGATGTCGGCGACCGTCCGGATGTCGAGCACGTTGATCGCGGGGTTGCCGATCGTCTCGGCGAAGAGCAGCTTGGTGTTGGGGCGGATGGCGCGGCGCCATTGCTCGGCGTCGTCCTGGTTCTCGACGAAGGTCACGTCGATGCCGAGGCGGCCCAGCGTGTACTTGAACAGGTTGTACGTGCCGCCGTAGATGGAGCTGGACGACACGATGTGGTCGCCGGCCTGGGCGATGTTCAGCACGGCGAAGGTCTCGGCTGCCTGACCCGACGCGACGAGGAGGGCTCCGGTGCCCCCTTCCAGCGCGGCGATGCGCTGCTCGACGACGTCCTGCGTGGGGTTCTGCAGTCGGGTGTAGATGTTGCCGAACTCGGCCAGCGCGAAGAGGTTCTTCGCGTGGTCGGCGTCCTTGAAGACATACGACGTGGTGTTGTAGATCGGCGTCGCGCGGGCGCCGGTCACCGGGTCGGGCTGCGCGCCGGCATGGATCTGCGTGGTCTCGAAACGCCAGTTCTCGCTCATGGCTCTCTCCTGCTCGAAGTCGATCGGGTATCGCTCGTGGGTGTCCGTCGTCGGACACGACTGCGACAGTACGGAACCCCGTCCGCGCCCTCAACGCGCGCGGACACAGGGCGTCACATGCGCCCCCGGCGGCATACTGGGGGAATGGCGAGAAGACGCGCGGTCGTGACGGGAGCGAGTTCGGGGATCGGTGCGGCGACGGTGCGCGCACTGCGGGCGCGCGGCTGGGAGGTCGTCGGCGTCGCGCGCCGCGCCGAGCGCCTGGCAGCGCTGGCGGCCGAGACCGGCGCCGAGGCCTTCGCCGCCGACCTCACGCAGCAGGCCGACGTCGACGCGCTCGCCGCTCACCTCGCCGCGACCGGGCCCCTCCACGCGCTGGCGCATGTCGCCGGGGGCGCTCGCGGCGCCGACCGGGTCGAGGACGGCGACCCCGACGACTGGACCTGGATGTTCGAGGTCAACGTGCTCGCGACGCAGCGGGTCGTCCAGGCGCTGCTGCCGCAGCTGCGCGCCACGGTCGATGACGAGGGCGGCTACGGCGACCTGCTGTTCGTGACCTCCACCGCGGCGCAGGCCGCCTACCCCGGCGGGTCGGGGTACAACGCCGCGAAGGCGGGGGAGTCGATGATCGTCGGCGCGCTGCGCCTCGAGCTGAACGGCGAGCCGCTCCGCGTCACCGAGATCGCCCCCGGCCTCGTGCAGACGGAGGAGTTCGCGCTCACCCGCCTCGGCGACGCGGAGGCCGCCGCAGCGGTGTACGCCGACGTGCAGGACCCGCTGACCGCCGAAGACGTCGCCGACGTCATCGCCTACGCGCTCACCGCGCCCGGGCACGTCAACCTCGACCTCGTCACGATGCGCCCGGTCGCCCAGTCCGCGCAGCACCTCCTGCACCGCGGGCCGCTGAGCGTACGGGAGCCTGGATGACCATCCCGTGTCTCACTCGGTGCGGCCATCCACCGGTGATTCCCGCCGCGAGTGAGACATGGGAGCCTGGGTGATCATTCCGTGTCTCACTCGGTGCGGCCATCCGCCGGTGATTCCCGCCGCGAGTGAGACATGGTGCCCGGCGCACCACTCCGCACACCAGCACACCGTGAAAGGGCGCACACCGTGACCGACGCATCCGACGAGCGCGAGATCCTCACCTGGGACGGGTTCGGCGCAGCCACGCGCGATCTCGCCCGCGCCATCCTCGACAGCGGGTTCGAGCCGGAGGTCGTCGTCGCGATCGCCCGAGGCGGACTGCTGCCGGCCGGGGCGATCGCCTACGGACTCGGCGCGAAGAACTGCGGCGCGATCAACGTCGAGTTCTACACCGGCATCGGCACGGTGCGGGATGCGCCCGAGGTGCTCCCGCCCGCGCTCGACATGGACTACCTCGCCGGGCGCCGCGTGCTGCTCGTCGACGACGTGGCCGACTCCGGGCGCACGCTGGCGCTCGCCGTGCGGCTGCTCTCGGACAAGGGCGCCGACGTGCGGTCGGTGACCATCTTCACCAAGCCGACCACGGTCATCCAGCCCGACTACGCCTGGAAGGACACCGACCTCTGGATCGACTTCCCGTGGTCGGCCCGCGGTACGGTGCGCCAGGAGGACCTCGGCCTGGCGCCGAGCGCGTGATCGGCCAGATGCCGGGGCGCTCCCTTCCCGAGCTCGCCGAGGCGGGGCTCATCGACCGCGGCTGGGCCGAGGCGCTGGCGCCGGTCGCGGGCGACATCGCCGCGCTCGGCGACCGACTGCGCGCGGAGACGGCGGCGGGACGCTCGTACCTGCCGGCGGGCGACCACGTGCTGCGCGCGTTCCAACGGCCGCTCGCCGACGTCCGCGTGCTCATCGTCGGACAGGATCCCTATCCCACCCCGGGCCATCCGATCGGCCTGTCGTTCGCGGTCGAGCGCCACGTGCGGCCGGTTCCGCGCAGCCTGCAGAACATCTACCGCGAGCTGGAGGGCGACCTCGGCATCCCGCCAGCGCCGCACGGCGACCTGTCGGCGTGGAGCGATCAGGGCGTCATGCTCCTCAACCGCGTGCTCACGGTGCGGCCGGGAGAGCCGGCCTCGCACCGCGGCTGGGGCTGGGAGAAGGTGACCGAGACAGCCATCCGCGCGCTCGCGGCGCGCGACCGGCCGCTCGTGGCCATCCTGTGGGGTCGCGATGCGGCGAATCTCACGTCGCTCCTCGGCGACGTGCCGTCCGTGCAGTCGCCTCACCCCTCGCCGCTGTCGGCGAGCCGCGGATTCTTCGGGTCGCGGCCGTTCTCTCGGGCCAACGCGCTCCTCGCCGAGCAAGGGGCGGAGCCCGTCGACTGGACGGTGCCCGCGTAGGCTGGACGCATGCGCGCGGAGGAATATCAGCGGCGTCGGCGGCTGCCGCGACACCTGCAGCGTCGGCCCGAGCCGGAACGGCCGTTCTCGTATGAGATCCGGCCCGCGCAGCAGGGCGACATCGAGGACATCCGCGAGATCTACAACCACTACGTGACGAACTCCGTGGTCACGTTCGACGAGCGGAAGTGGACGCATCGACAGTGGAAGGACAAGTTCCTCCACCTGCAGAAGCTTGATCTGCCATTCCTCGTGGCGGTGGCGCCGACGGGCCAGGTGCTCGGCTACGCGCTCGTCTCGCCGTGGTCGGGAAAGTCGTCGTTCCGCTACACCGTCGAGAACTCGATCTACCTCGGCCAGGCCGCGACCGGCAAAGGCCTCGGGACCGCGCTGCTGGCCGCCCTGATCGCGGCGTGCGAGGAGAAGGGGCTGCGCGAGATCGTCGCGGTCATCAGCGACTCCGGAGCCGAGGGATCGCTCGCCCTGCATCGGCGCTTCGGGTTCGAGGAGGTCGGGCGGATGGGCCGGGTCGGCTTCAAATTCGGACGCTGGCTCGGGACGGTGTACCTGCAGAAGTCGCTCACGCCGCCGCGTCGCCCCGGCCGCCTCGCGCGTCTGCTCCGCGGCGGAGACTGAGCACGCGTCAGACGCCCTCGATGGTGGGGACCGCGGCGAGCAGCTTCCGCGTGTACTCCTCGCGGGGCGCGTGCAGCACCTGCTGCGTGGGGCCCTGCTCGACGATGCGGCCGTCCTTCATGACGACGACCACGTCGCACAGGCTCTGCACGACGCCGATGTCGTGCGAGACGAGCACGAGGGTCATCCGCTCGCGCGCGCGGAGCTCGGCCAGCAGCGCGAGGATCTGCGCGCGCACGGTGACGTCGAGCGCCGACAGCGGCTCATCCCCGACGAGGGTCTCCGGGCCGTGGACGATCGCGCGGGCGAGGGCGATGCGCTGACGCTGGCCGCCGGAGAACTCCTGCGGATAGCGGTTCGCCATGTCGGGCTCGAGCCCCACGTCGGCGAGCACCTCGCGCACGCGAGCGCGACGGTCACCCGCGACCCCCAGCGCCCACAGCGGCTCGCCCACGATGCGGCCCACGGTCATCCGCGGATCGAGCGAGGCGTACGGGTCCTGGAAGACGATGCCGGTCGCGGCGCGCAGCCAGTGCAGCGACCGCGCGCGCGCTCGGGCGCCGATCGCGCGGCCGGCGTACTCGACGGCGCCCGCCGTGGGGACGTCGAGGCCCAGCAGCAGGCGGACGAGCGTGGACTTCCCGGAGCCCGACTCGCCGATGATCCCCACCGCGTCGCCGCGGCGGATCTCGAGGTCGGTGGGGTGCAGGGCGACGGTCTCGCGCGGCCGCTCGAACAGCGTGCGGCGCGAGTGCCGGTAGCGGCGCTCGACTGCGCGCGCCTGCATCGCGATGTCGCTCATGCGCCCCCCTCCATCTTCCCGCCGGGATCCGCGCCCGGGCGCCACAGCGTCGCGGTCGCATCACGCAGGAGACCCTGCGTCACGGGGTGCGACGGGTGCGACAGGAGGCGGGCCACCGGGGCCTCCTCGACGACGCGGCCGTGCTCGAGGACCACGCCGTGCGTGGCGACCTGCGACAGCACGGCGAGGTCGTGCGTGATGAACACCAGCGACATGCCGGCGTCCTCGACGAGGGAGAGGAGGAGCCGCAGGATCTCGGCCTGGATGGTCACATCCAGCGCGGTCGTCGGCTCGTCGGCGATGAGCAGGTGCGGACGGCACGCCAGCGCCATGGCGAGCGCCACGCGCTGCCGCTGCCCGCCGGAGAGCTGGTGCGGGTAGCGGGCGACGATCGACTCCGGGTCCGGCAGCGCCACGCGCCGGGCCTCGGCCACGGCGATCTCCGCGGCATCCCGCCGGGAGACGTCGCGATGGATGCGCACGGCCTCCGAGATCTGCCGGCCCACGGTGCGGATCGGATTGAGGGCGGTCTGCGGCTCCTGGAAGACCATGCCGATCTCGTCGCCGCGCAGGCGGGCGAGCTCCCGGTCCGGCACCCCGAGGATCTCCGCCCCCTGCCAGCGGATGCTCCCCGTTGCGACGGCGCCGGCGGGGAGAAGACCGAGGATGGCCAGGGCCGTGAGCGATTTCCCCGAGCCGGACTCGCCGATGATCCCGACACGGGCGCCCTCGGGCACCGTGAACGACACGTCGTCGACGACGCGACGGCCGGCGATCTCGATCGTGAGCCCGGAGACCTCGAGCGTCATGCGACCACCGCCGGCTGCGGTGCGTGCGGCTCCGCCTCGTCCCGGCGGAGCGTCGGGTCCGACGCCTCGCGCAGCGCGTCGCCGAGGAGGTTCAGCGCGAGCACGGTGACGGTGATCGCGAGCCCCGGCCACAGCACCGAGAGCGGATGCAGGGAGATGTAGGCCTGCGTCTCGCCGAGGAGGAGACCCCAGCTCGGCTGGGTCACGGGAGCGCCGAAGCCGAGGAACGACAGGCCCGCCTCCGCGAGCACGGCCGCCGCCATCGACCACGACAGCTGCACGATGAACACCGGCAGGACATTCGGCAGGAGGTGCCGGGTGAGGGTCTGCACGGTGGTCAGCCCCGAGGCGCGCGCGGCGAGCACGAAGTCGCTGCGCTGCACGCGGCGCAGCTCGACGCGGGCCACGCGGGCGATGTTGACGCCGAATCCGATGCCGACCGACCACACGACGATCCAGAGCGACCCGCCCCACACCGCCGAGAGCATCATGGCGATGAGCAGCACGGGGAACGCGATGAGGATGTCCACGAGCACGGCGACGACCTCGCGGACCGGGCGCGCGGTGAGCGCCCCGAGCGCGGCGAGGAGCACGCCGATGACGGTGGCGACGATGCCCGAGCCGACAGCGACGAGCACGGTCGTCCGGGCGCCGATCATCAGGAGACTGAGGATGTCGCGGCCGGTGCTGTCCCCGCCGAGAAGGTGCGGCCATCCGGGAGCCGCCCAGCGGGCGGCGATGTCCACCGTCTTCGGGTCGAACGGCGTCCAGAACAGCGACACGACCGCGACCGCGACGATCGCGGCGACCGCGAGCATGCCGAAGCGGCCCGTGGCGGAGCGCCAGATGCGGGCGAGGACGGCGGCCGGGGTCATGCGCTCTCCCGCTGTCGGGGGTCGATGAGGCGGTGCACGATGTCCACGACGAAGCCGATGACGAGCACGAAGCCCGTCAGCACGAGCAGGTCGCCCTGCACCTTCACCAGGTCGCGGTTGCCGACGTCGTCGACGAGCATGCGTCCGATGCCCGGCAGGTTGAAGACCTGCTCGATGACGACGGCGCCCACGACGATGCCGGCGATCTGCAGCCCGAGCACGGTGATGATCGACAGCCCCACAGAAGGCAGTCCGTGGCGGAGGAGCGCCTGCGTGCGGGTGAGCCCCTTCGCCGCGGCGGTGCGGACGTGGTCCTCGCCGGTCGCCAGCAGCGTGGCGCTGCGCACGAAGCGCAGGAGGAGCGCTCCCTCGACGACGCCGATCGTGAGCGCGGGGAGCGCCAGCGACTGCAGCGCGGCGCCGGGGTCGGCCCATCCGCCGCGGGGGAACCCCTGCGCGGGGAACCACCGCAGCGCGATCGCGAAGACGACGACGAGCATCATGCCGGCCCAGACCACCGGCACCGCCGCGAGCAGCTGGGCGACGACGCCGATCGCGGTGCCGTCGGCACGACCGCGGCGGATGGCCGAGAGCACGCCGAGCGGGACGGCGATCGCGAGCGCGATGAGGAGGGAGAGGACGCCGAGCGGCACCGTCACCTGCGCCTTGGCGGCGAGCTCGCTCGCGACCGACCGGCCGCTGAGGAGCGAGGTGCCGAGGTCGCCGCGGAGCACGCCGCCGATCCACTCGAGGTACTGCGCGAGGGCGGGCCGGTCGAGACCCAGGCTCTCGCGGATGGCCGCCACCTGCGCCGGGCTCCCCTCCGTGCCCGCGACGAGCTGCGCGACGTCGCCGGGCAGCACGCGCAGCGTCGCGAAGACGAGCGCGCTGGCCACGATGAGGCCGAGCGCCAGCAGCGTGAGCCGCGTGAGGACGTAGCGGAGCACCGGCGGGGGCGGTCAGCCGGCCAGCGTCACGGACGCGAGGTCGAGGCGGGAGTTGATGGAGTCGACGGGGAACCCGGAGACCCCCGGGCCCACGGCGACCAGGGTCTCGGCGGTGTACAGCCAGTCGGCCGCGTCGTCCTCGGAGACGAGGCGCGCGGCCTGCGCGAGCAGCTCCGCGGACTCGTCGGCGTCCACCGTCGAGACGGCCTGCGCGTAGAGGTCCTGCACCTCGGCGTTGTCGTAGTGGAAGTAGTAGTCCGGGTCGGCCCACGCGCCGAAGTCCCGCGGCTCGACGTGGTTGACGACGCTCAGCTGGTAGTCGCCGTTGGTGTAGACGTCCTGCAGCCATGTGGAGAACTCGACCGGATCGACCGTGAGCTCGACGCCGATGTCGTTGAACGCCGAGACGAGGAAGGTCGGGATGGTCGTCCCGTAGAACGACGGGATGGTCAGCTCGAGCTGGAGGTCCTCCTGGCCGGCCTCGGTCAGCAGCTCCCGTGCGCGGGCGAGGTCGTAGGGAGCGACGTCGGACAGGTCCTCGTAGCCGGGGTCGAGCTCGGGGATCGGCCCGTACTGCAGCGCGGCCGACCCGATGGCCTCCACGAGCGCTTCGTGGTCGATGGCGCGGCGGAGCGCTTCGCGTACGCGTGGGTCGTCGAACGGCGCCTCGGCGTTGTTGAACGCCAGGACGTACTTGTCGGTGGTCTTGCCCTTCGTGAGCGAGAAGCCGTTCGCGCCGTCGAGCTGCGGCGCCAGCTGCGGGTCGACGGCCGTGAGCACGTCGAGCGAGCCGTCGAGGGCCGCGTTCACACCGGCGGTGAAGTCGGGGATGTAGCTTGCGACGACCTCGGCGACGCCGGCGGCCTCGCCCCAGTAGTCGTCGTTGCGGGCGAGGACGATGCTCTCGCCCTGGTTCCACTCCTCGAGGGTGAAGGGGCCGGTGCCGTTGGCCGCCGACTGCAGGTCGGTCTCGTCGCCCTCGTCGAGGACGAGCCCGGCGGGGCCGGTGAGGGTGAACAGCAGGTTCTGGTTCGGCTCCGACAGCTCCACCACGACCGTGGTGTCGTCGGGCGCCGACACCGACGCGACACCCGCCAGGTCGCCGTGTCCGACGACGCTCTCGTCGGAGACGACCTCCTCGAGGGAGGCGACCGCGTCCTGCGCCGTGAGCTCGGCGCCGCTGTGGAACGTCACGCCCTCAGCGAGGGCGAACGTGTAGATGAGGCCGTCGTCCGACACCTCCCACTCCGTTGCGAGCGCCGGCACGATCTCGTTCTCCGCCGTGCGGGTGACGAGGCCCTCGTAGACGTTGTCGACGAGGATCTGCTCGAGCGCGGCTCCCGAGGTGTGGCGGATGTCGAGGTTGGTCGGCTCGAGGACGAGGCCGACGCGCAGGCTCGCGTCGGGGTTCGGCTCGCTCGCCGGCGCACCGTCGCCGCCCTGTCCGCCGCACCCGGCGAGGATGAGGGTCGGGATCGCGAGCGCGGACACGGCCGTCACGCGCAGGGAGAGGCGGTTCATGCTGTCGGCTTTCCTTCCGAGGCGGCGCCGGCCGAGCCGGCCAGGCGCGCGATGAGGGATGCGAGGTCGGTGAAGGCGACCTCCTGCACGTTGTGGGGAGCGTCGAACTCGACGACGGCCGCGCCCGTCCGCTCGGCGAGGTCCGCTGCGTCGCGCTCGGAGACGAAGCCCGACGTCGCGCGGACGAGGGTGATGGGCGCCGCGACGTCGGCGAGGTCCGACCAGCCGTCCTCGGGTGAGCCGGCGGGGAATGGCGCGTCCTCCGAGATGAGGCGCGCGTAATGGTGGCGCCACTCGACACGGCCATCCGCGCGCACACGGGAGTTGAGGAAGACGCCGCGCCGGGCCTGCTCGCGCGATCCGCCGAGACCGAAGGCCAGCGCGCGGGCGAGCAGCTCGTCGCGGTCGGCGAAGACCGTCTGCTCGTAGAAGCGGCGGAGGATCGCCGGGCCGCCGCTGGCATCGATCCCGGGCGTGATGTCGACCACGATGAGCTGCGCGACGAGGTCGGGCCGGCGGGCGGCGACGACAGCGGCGGTGAGTCCGCCGAGCGAGTGGCCGACGAGCACGACGGGGGCGCCTGCCCAGGTCTCGATCGCACGCACGACGTCGTCGGCGAGCACCCGGGGGCGGTAGTCGGCGTCGTCGCGCCAGGAGGAGTCGCCGTGGCCCGCGAGGTCGACCGCGAGGACGGGGAGCCCGAGGGCGATCACGGTGGTGTCCCACGTGTGCGCGTTGAGGCCGGCGCCGTGCAGGAGGACCACGCGGGGCCGGCCCTCGCCGTACGCGAGCGCGCCGAGCGCGCGGCCGTCGGGCAGGGGGAGATGCACGCGCCGAGCGGCGGGCACGGGGCGCTGCTGCGCCGTCGCCTGCTCGGGCAGGAACGCGAACTCGTCGAAGTCGTCCGCGGGGGAGGTGTCTTGCGCGGGGGCGATGCTCACGTGGCTCCTCGAAGGGGACGTCGGGCGGCCGCGCCGACCCCTCCATTGTGGCGACGTCGGGCGCCTCGCGGGAAATCCGAGATCAGACTGCCAAGAAACAGGCGGCTAGAAGCGAGCGATGTGCCTAATCAGTGCCCGTTGCGCTGTGCAGTCTGGATTCCACCCCTCCCGCCACCGGCGCCGCTAGGGTCGAGGCATGAGCGAGCAGCGCGTGCACCTGTCCAAGTCGGCGATCGAGGCGTACCGGGCGCTGGAGACGTTCTCGCAGACGGTGGGCCGCATCGCAGCGGACTACGGCATCGACGACCGGCTCAAGGAGCTCGTCATGCTGCACTGCTCCGAGCTCAACCACTGCGCCTACTGCCTGCGCATCCACACCGACCGCGCGCTCGCCGCAGGGCTCACCGCCGACGAGATCACGCAGATCTCCGCCTGGCGCGATTCGGGGGTGTTCACCGACCGCGAGCGCGCGGCTCTCGAGCTCGCCGAGGCGCACACCTTCATCCACCGAGAGGGCATCTCCGACGAGCTGTACGAGCGGGTCGGCGGCGTGCTCACGGAGAAGGAGTACGTCGGCGTCAGCTGGCTGAGCGTGTCGATCAACGCCTTCAACCGCATCACCATCGCGGGCCGCTACCCGGTGCCGCCGCGGAAGCCCGCTGCCTGATGCTGAGGTAAGGCAACCCTTTGCCGGGTGTAGACTGGGTGCGTCATGGAGAGCACCGAGATCACCCCGCAGCACGGCGACCGCGTCTGCCGCGCCTCGCGTCACACGCGGGTGCAGCACCTCATCACGGCCGACGAGCACTCGCTCGTCGATCTCGAGACGCTCATCGCGACGCTGCCGATCTGCTCGACCGGCCGCATCTTCATCGAGGTGCCCGACGCCTCCTGGATCGGCGCGGTGACCGCGCCCGCGCGCATGATCGTCACCTGGCTCGACCGCTCTCGTCGCAGCGGCGCCCCCGGCACGGGTCGCGCGTGTGCTCCCGGTCAGGCGCTCTGCCGCGCGGTCACCGCGTGGGCCGACGAGATGATGTGCGTCGGCGGCGATGCCACCCGCGTCGAGCTGCTGGGCGGCTTCCTCGGGACCGCCGACATCGTCGAGCACCTGACCGGCGTCCTCGGGACCCCGGCCGAGGCCATCCACGTGCCCGACGCGTTCGCCAGCCTCATCCGCTGACGTAGCCGCCCGCCTCGAGGCCCGCCTCGATCTCGAACCGGTTCCGCAGCGGATCGCGCCCCGCCAGCAGGTAGAGCAGCGGCATGAGGAATCCGTAGCGCCGCCACTGCTGCTTGTGCTCGGCCTCGTGCTGCAGCAGCCGGGTCGACACCGCCCGGTCGCCGGTAAGGAAGCAGCCGCCGACGCAGACCCCGCCGCGCGGGAATGCCCACGATGGCAGGCCGCGGAAGACGAGGAGACCCTCGCGGCGCTCCACCCGACCGCGGCTCCAGAGGGCGCCCCACAGCCATCCGATCGTCGTGCCCCAGCCGTAGCCGACCGCGCTCACGGGCGAATCGAGCAGCCATGCCGGGATCCGCGCGTCGAGCTGGCGCCCGCGCTCGACGCGCAGGTCGGCGATCTCGCGCCAGTGCCGAGGAGCGGGGGCGGCGGGGAAGGAGATGCGCATGCCGCCATCCTTCCGCAGATCGCGGGCGGATGGCGGCATGCGGCGGACGGTCAGCGGAAGCGGGTGCGGAGCGGGACGCCCGCGACGTCGATCTCGACGAGCGCCTCGGGCTCGATCGCGAAGGCCGACCGCGGCGCGCCCGTCATGACGACGTCGCCCGGCCCGAGCTCGACCCAGTGCGTCACGTAGGCGAGGCACTCCGCCGCGGATGCCGCCAGCTCGTGGGAGCCGGTGCGCACGCGCTCCACGCCGTCGATGCGGACCGACAGGTCCACGCGGGCGAGATCGAACTCGGTCTCGATCCACGGACCGAGGGGCGTGTAGCCGCGCCCGCCCTTCACCTCGAAGTTCTTCGGGTCCTCGCGGTCGGGGCTGGAGACGTCGTTCACCGCCGTCACGCCGAGCACGTACTCGGCGGCATTCCGGGCGGTGAGTCCCGCCGTGCCGCGGCCGATCACGAGGGCGACCTCGCCTTCCACGACGACGCGACCGGCGTCGCGTCGAGCGATGACGTCGACGCCGCTCGCGACGATCGTCCGGGGGCTCTTCAGCCACCCGCTGATGCCGCCGCCCGGCGCCGCCGGCTGCCCGATGCCGACGACGACGGCGGGCTCGGTCGGTGCGAGGAGCTGAGCATCCGCGACCGGGTCGCCGATCGCCGAGGGCGCCGAGCCGTCCGCGAACGCCGCGAAGGGGTCGGCGACCGGCTGCCATCCGCCTTCGACGGGCGTCGCGAACCGGGGTCCGGCCGCGGTGGCGATGCGCGCGAGCCTCATCGGCCGTCTGCCACGACGACCGACACGAGCCCCGTGTCCTTCTCGTTCGTCGACAGCCGCAGTGCGTCCTCGGTGCGAAGGAGGTCGCGGCTGCGGGTCTCGGGGATGAGGAAGGTCGAAGCGGTCGTGATCGCGGCCAGCGTCGCGAGGTAGAGACCCATGACGACCCAGTTGCCGTCCGTGAGGGTGAGCAGCCAGGTGCCGAGGACGCCGGCGAGGCCGCCCGCGAGCACCGCGGAGAGCTCGCGCGCCATCGCGACACCCAGGTAGCGGTGGCGGTTGCCGAACATCTCCGGCAGCAGCGCGCACTGCGGGCCGAGCATGGAGTTGACGGCGACGCCGATGCCGATGGCGATCACGGCCACGGTGAGGGCGGGGTTCCCCAGGGAGAGCATCCACCAGGCGGGGAAGGCGAACAGGAGCATGAACACGGCGCCGAAGCGGTAGACGGGCCGTCGGCCCACCCGGTCGGAAATCGCGCCGGTCAGCGGCACGGAGAAGATGCCGATGAGCGAGCCGATGGTCACACCCCACGTGGCGATGCCCCTGTCCACGGGGTTCGCGATGAAGGTGCCGGCGACGAAGGCGAGCGACACGTTCTGGAAGATGTACGACCCGCCGTTCTCGGCCATCCGGAGCCCGATGCCCGCGATGACGCCGGGCATGCCGCTCGTGAAGATCTCGCGGAACGGATGCGTCGCGACCTGCTCGTGCTTCTCCAGCTCGATGAAGGTCGGCGTCTCGCGCAGACGCAGGCGGATGAAGAGGGCGATGAGGATGAGGAGGAACGAGGAGAGGAACGGCAGTCGCCATCCCCAGGCGAGGAAGGCGTCCTCGGGCATCAGCGAGAGCGCGGAGAAGACGACCGCCGCGAGGAGCGTGCCGGCCTGGATGCCGATGAACGGCAGCGCGGAGAAGAAGCCGCGCTGCCGGACGGGCGCGTACTCGGCCATGAGGACCGTCGCGCCTGCCTGCTCGGCGCCGGCGCCGAAGCCCTGCAGCAGGCGCATGACGACGAGCAGAACCGCCGCCCATGCGCCCACGACGTCGTACGTGGGGAGCAGTCCGATCGCAGTGGAGGCGCCGCCCATCAGCAGGATCGTCACGACGAGCACCCACTTGCGCCCGAGACGGTCGCCGATGGTGCCGAAGAAGAAGCCGCCGAACGGCCGCGCGACGAAGCCCACGCCGTAGACCGCGAACGCGCCGATGAGGCCGATGGCGGGATCGTCCGGGTTGAAGAAGAGACGGTTGAAGACGAGCGCCGTCATCAGGCCGTAGAGGGCGAAGTCGAAGTACTCCAGCGCGCTGCCGACGCTGGAGGCCAGCGTCGCGCGCCGCAGGTTCGCCGCGTACTCCGGGTCGTCGTGGACGCTCGTCGGGTTCGTGACTGTGCTCACGTCATCTCCTTCGATGATGCGCTCGCCGGATCGCGAGCCGGAGCCACCGTACCACGCTCGGAACGGTGTGCAACAGGTTGGACGCTGCGCTCAGGCTCGCGCGGCGAGCGGGTTCGTCAGCAGCGCCGCCGCGCGACGCAGGGCGTCGCCGACCTCGCGCACCCGGTCGGGGGAGGCGGTGGCCGATGGCAGGGCAGCGCCCATCGCCAGCGGAGGATCGCTCGGGTTCCAGGGTGCGAGCGGCACCGCGACCCCGGTGAGACCGACGAAGGAGCTGTTCTCGTCCACGGCGTATCCGCGGTCGCGGGCGGCCTCGAGCACGGCCGTCAGGTCTGCCAGCGCGGTGACGCTGTGCGCGGTGACGGGGGTGAAGGCCTCCGGCGGGAGCAGCTCGGCGATCTGGCAGTCGTCGAGGCCCATGAGCAGCGCGCGTCCGGTCGCGCTCTGCGCGGCGGGGAGTCGCGATCCGAGCGGCGTGCCGAGTCGGTGCGGCGTGCGGCCCTCATGGCGCGCGAGATAGAGGGCCTCCGCGCCGTCGAGCATGGCGATCTGCACGACCTCGCCGCGGAGCACCTCGGAGGCAGCGCACACCGCGAAGAACTCGCGCACCTGATTGAACTGCAGGGCGAACGCGCCGCCCAGCTCGGCCGTGCGCCGGCCCAGCCGGTACCCCCGTGCCTCGCGCTCGATCATCGCGCCCTCCTCCAGCGCGGCGCAGAGGTTGGCCGCGGAGGACTTCGCGATGCCGACCGTTCTCGCCAGCTCGCTGAGGGTCATCGGGGCGCCGCCTGAGTCGGCCAGTGCAGTGAGAACCCGCAGCGCCCGGGTGACGGCGGGGGCCGGGTCGCGATCGGGGGTGTCGGGCATGGTGCTCCTTCTCGCGGTCGCAGCCGCTCAGTAGAACTCGACGGTGTCGACGACGTTGCGCAGCGGCTCGCCGTCGAGGAATCGGCGGAGGTTGTCGACGAACAGCCGCACGATCCGCGCGTCCTCCTGCGTGGACAGCGCGGCCGTGTGCGGGCTCACGAGCACGCGCGGGTGGTCCCAGAGCGGGCTCCCATCCGGAAGCGGCTCCACCTCGAACACGTCGAGGGCGGCGAACGCGACGCGCCCGTCGTCGAGCGCGGACAGGAGCGCCTTCTCGTCGATCACGGTGCCGCGGCCGACGTTGGTGACGATCACTCCCGGCTTCACCGTGCGCAGGAGCTCTTCGCTCACGAGGTGCTCGGTCTGCTCCGTGCCGGGGAGGGTCACGACGATGGCGTCGACGTGCGCGACCGCCTCGGCGAGCTCGTCGAGGGAGATCAGGCGATCGACGCCCTCGACCGGTCGGCCGGAGCGGCTGGTGCCCCAGACGGTCGCGCCGAAGGCGGCGAAGCGGGTGGCGACGGCCTTCCCGATGCCACCGAGGCCGATCACGAGCACCGTCATCTCGTCGAGGTGGCGCATCGTCCAGCGGTCGTCCCAGGTGTGGCCGCGCTGCGCCTGCTGCAGGCGCGGCAGCTCCTTGGCGCCGGCGAGCACCCCGAAGACGGCGAACTCCGCGAGCGTGGAGCCGTGCACGCCGGCGCTCGTCGTGAACGTGACGCGGTCGAGCTCCTCGCGCGTGAGGTCGGCCGCCTTCACCTGCGCACCGCCGCCGGCTGCCATCACCTGCACCCAGCGCAGGCGCGGATTCGCGCGCACGGTGCGCGCGAGGGCGCCGGCATCGGTGTCGGGGATGGAGAAGAGGATGTCCGCGGAGTCGACGAGCGCGTCGAAGGCCGCCTGCTCGTCGTCTGAGCGAGCGTGGGCGGGGTCCCCGCCCCAGTCCGCCGGCCAGCGCATCGGGCGGGGGAGGGCGTGATCTCGGATGACCTCCACCCGCGGCTCCTGACGCTCGATCTCGCGACAGAGCTCCTCGGACAGGTCGGTGGCGATGACGACGCGCGGGCGCGCGGTCTGTTCGGTCATGACGATCCTCCTCGATGCGATGCGGGTCCAGCATACGCGGCGGACAACTCCTCGAACGCTGTTCCACATCCTGTCCATGCGCACTAGGCTCCCGGCATGACCGCTGCTCCTCCTTCCGCCATCCGCATCGGCGTCATCGGCCTCGGCGCGATGGGACTGCCGATGGCCGAGAACCTGCTGGGTGCGCACGGGGCTCTCGCCATCACCGGGCGCACGCGCCGCTACGACGCGCTCGAGGCGCGCGGGGCCACGTGGTGCGAGACGCCCCGCGCCCTCGCCGCTCGATCGGATGTCGTCCTGGCGATGCTGCCGGACCTCCCCGAGCTCGAGGCGGTCCTCGCCGGCGAGGAGGGACTCGTCGCCGGCCTCGACCATCCGCTCCTCCTGCTCATCGGATCGACGTCGTCGGCGACCGGCGTGCGCGCGCTCGCCGCAGACCTCGACGCGCAGACGGGCGGGCTGCTGCGCGTCGTCGACTGCCCCGTGTCGGGAGGGGAGGACGGCGCCGTCGCCGGGACTCTGTCCATCATGATGGGCGGCGACGAGGCGGACACCGCCGTCGCCGCCCGCGCGCTCGCGCCGTGCGGCACGCCGGTGCGGCTCGGGCCGCTGGGCGCCGGCGAGGTCGCGAAGTCCTGCAATCAGCTCGTCGTGTCGGCGACGATGCTCGCGCTCGCCGAGGCCACCGTGCTCGCCGAGCGCAGCGGCATCGATCCGGCCGAGCTCTGGGAGCTCCTCGGCGGCGGGTACGCAGGGTCGAACCTGCTGCACAGCCGTCGGGACAAGCTCGTGGAACGCGACTACCGGCCATCCGGCGTCGCGAAGTACATGGTGAAGGACCTGCGGTTCGCGGACGACGTCGCGGCGGCGACCCAGACGCGCCCGGTGCTGCTGCCGGCGCTGCGGGCGGCGTTCGATGAGCTCGTCCAGCGCGGGATGGGCGACGACGATCTGACCGTCGCGCGGAAGCTCGTCGAAGACCGCTGAGGGTCAGCGCGCGAGCGCGCCGACCACCCGCAGGATGGCCCCCATGTCGTCCACCGCCGCGGCGGGCGACGGCGGCGCGAACCCCGCGATCGAGGCGCCCGCGAGGGGGAGCTCCGCGCGCAGCGCCGCGATGCCCGCGACGACCTCGGCGGGCTCGAGCCCGAAGGGAGCGGGCGCCGTCACGCCCGACATGTGCGCGGGGTCGAGCACGTCGAGATCGACGTGCACGTAGATCCGCTTCGCGCCCGTCGCGGCGACCGCCTCGACGAGCGCGGCGGGAGAGAAGTCCGCGCAGGGGAGATGGTGGATGCCGCTCGCCGCGATGAACGCCGCCTCCTCGTCCTCGAGGAGGCGCGCGCCGACGAGCACCACGCGCTCAGGAGCGACACCGCCGCGCGGCAGGGCGAGGATCGGCTCGCCGTCGCCGAGCACGCTGCGCAGCGCCATGCCCGAGTAGGCGCCCGAGGGAGACGTGGACGGATCGTGGAGGTCGGCGTGCGCGTCGAACCACACCACGGCGAGGTCGTCGCCGGCGACCTGGCCGATCGCGGGGACCGCGACGCCGCAGTCGCCGCCCACCACGACGGTGGTGTCGGCGCCCGCGTTCTCCTCGAGAGCCGCCGCGACGGCCTCGCGCACGCGCTGCAGCGCGCTCGCGCGCAGCACGCCAGTGCCCTGCGCGTCGCCGGCTTCCAGAGGCACGGGCACCTCGGTGCAGGCGGAGCGGGGGAGGTCGCCGGCGATCGCCTCGGCGCCGTCGATGTGCGCCATCGCGCGGGAGGAGGGCGATCCCTGCCACTGCGGGACGACGAGGAAGCGTGCCATCCCTCCATCCTGCCCGCGCCCGACGCCCCGCGCGAGCCCGCTGCCGCGCCCAGTCGAGAGCCGAGCCGGCTCGGACACGGCGATGCCGCCCGCCCGAGGGCGGACGGCATCGACGGCTGAGGGGTCAGGCGCCGAGCTGGCCCTGCGGCTGGCCGCCCGACTTCAGCGCGGCGAGGCGCGCCTCGACCTCGGTGAGCTCGCCGACGTCCTCGAGCGACTCGAACTGCGCGTCGAGGCTCGACGCGGCGATCTCGGCCTTGCCGGCGGCGAGAGCCTCCTGGCGGCGCACCTTGTCCTCGAAGCGACCCAGCTCGCTGGTGGGGTCGAGCACGTCGATCGACTTGACCGCGTCGTGCACCTTGTTCTGCGCCTCGGCGGTCTTGGCGCGCGCGAGCAGCTCGGCGCGCTTGCCCTTGAGCTGCTCGAGCTTGACCTTCATGCCGTTCAGCCCGTCCTTGAGCTTGTTCACGACCTCGGTCTGCTGCTGGAGGGCCGGCTCGACGGCCTTGATCTCGTTCTCCGTCGACACCTGGCGCTGCAGGGCGACCTTGGCGAGGCTGTCGAACTTGTCCGCGTCGGCGGTGTTGCCCGTCGCGCGCAGCTCGTCGGCCTTGCGGCTCGCCGCGAGAGCCTTGTTGCCCCACTCGGCCGCGGTCTGGCGGTCCTCGGCGGTGTCGCGCTCCAGCAGGCGCAGGTTGCCGATCGTCTCGGCGATGGCCGCCTCGGCGTCGGCGATGTTGTTCGTGTAGTCGCGGACCAGCTGGTCCAGCATCTTCTGCGGGTCCTCGGCCTGGTCGATGAGCGAGTTGACGTTGGCCCTGATGAGGGTCGAGATGCGTCCGAAGATCGACTGCTTGGTCATCGGTGTTCCCTTTCGGTTGTGGTCTGGTTCGTCGCGTGAAGAGTGTCGTGGGGCGTCAGAATCGGCCACCTCCCCGGCGCCCGGAGCGCCCGCCGCCGCCGAAGCTGCGGCCGCCGGAGCGTCCGGACCGGCCGCCGAACGAGCCCCCGCGTCCGGAGCGAGCCGAGCCGCCCCAGCCGCCGCCCATGCCGCCGCCGAGCATGCCACCGAGCCCGCCGCCGCCCCAGCCCGAGGTGGAGCGCCGGCCGCCACCGCCGAGCGAGCTGCCGATGAGACCGCCGATCAGGCCGCCCACGATGTCGCCGCCGATGCCCCCGCGCATCCCGCCGCCGCCGAGCATGCCGCCACCGCCGGTGAAGACGCTCACGTCGTTCTGCATGAGCGAGATGGCGTCGCCGGCGAGCCGCAGCGCGGACTGCGCGTGGGCGAGGGATGCGGCGGGGTCCGCCTGCTGCAGGCCCTCGGCGCGGCTGAGCTCCGCGCCCGCCTGCGCGAGCCGGGTGCGTGCGTCGGCCCCCACGCCGCCGCGACGGGCGGAGAGGTACTGCTCCGCCGTCGAGACCTGGCTGCGAGCCTGGATGAGGGTCTGCGCGAGCATCTGCTCGGCGCGGCGTCCGCGCTGGGCCGCATCGCGACCGCCGGCGAGCGCGCGGTCGATCTCGTCGTCGGCCTTCTGCAGGGCCTCGAGCATCGCCAGGGGCCGGCGAGCGGAGCCGGAGAGGTTCTGCCGTGCGGTCTGCACCTGCTGCTCGGTGCGGGCGACGGCAGCGGCCATCTGGCCGTCTTCGTCGGGCAGCTGCCGCGCGGCCGCCACGTCGCCCTCGAGCTCGAGGATGAGGTCCGTCGCCTGGCGCTCGCCCTCGCCGAGCGCGGCGCCGAGCTCGTCGACGGCGGTGCCGAGCTGGCGCGCCTGAGCGATCGCCTGCTCGGCGTCGCGGATGGCCACCGCCGCCTCGCCGCCCTGGCCCGCGCCGATCGCGATCTGCGCGGAGGCGAGCTGCTCGTCGGCGAAGGTCAGCCGGGCCTGCGCCTGCTCCGGGTTGTCGGACACCGTGGCAAGCGCCTCGGGCGCGTAGCGGGCGCTGAGATCGCCGAGCGAGCGCTGCGCCTCGGCGACCACGCCATTCGCCTGTGCGCGCTTCTCCTGCGCGTGCGCGAGCGCCTCCGGGGCGTTCTGATCGAGCTGCCGCAGCTGCGCGAACGCCTGCGCCTTGTCGGCGAGGGAGCGCTCGGCCTGCTCGCACAGCGAGACGATCTCGGCGTTCCACGCGCGGACGTCGGCAGGGGCGTCCTCCTCGGCGTCGTCGAGCTGCTGCTTGCGCTCGAACGCGCGCGAGACCGACGCCTTCGCGGCGGCCAGCGCCTCGCGGAACTCCGCGGTCGCCTCGTCGCCGAACTGCGCTATCGCGAACCCGAGCTCCTGCTCGCTGGACTTCACCGCGTCGTCGGCGGAGATGAGGGCCGAGGCCGCGCGGCGCTGCAGCTCGTCGAGGGGGATCTCCGGCTCCACGGGCGGCGCGCCCGCCGCCTGGGCGGGGCTGCGCTTGCGGGAGACGAGGACGAAGACGATGACGATGCCGGCGACCACGACGAGGCCGATGATCCACGGCCATCCGCTGCTGCCGCCCGCCGAGCGCGACTCGAGGCCGTCCGCCGCCACGTCGACGGCGCCTGCCCAGTCGCCCTGGCCGAGCACGTCGAAGAGGTCCTGCTCGATGGCGTCGAGGCGCTGGTCGCTGACGGGTCCGTCTGTCGGAGCCGAGATGTAGAGCTGGCGGCCCTCGGTGGCGATCGCGAGGAGGTACTGCGTGCTGCCGAGGCCGTTCCGCTCGGCAGTCGTGTCGGCCCAGGTGACGGCGTCGGCCGGATTCTCGAAGTCGTCGACGTACACGACCCACAGGCCGAGGTCGCTGTCGGCGGTCAGGGCGGCGAGGCGCTCCTGGGCCGCCTGCTCCTCGGCGGAGGTGAGGACGTCGGACCCGTCGTAGACGTACGAGTCGCCGAGCGAGACGGGATCCTCCGCGAACGCGGCCGACGCGGTTCCGCCGAGGAACAGCGTCAGGCCGGCGCCGAGCGCCACGGTCCATCTCGCCCGCATGGCGACATCCCCTCCGCGGGCGGCCACGAGCCCGCGTTCCGATCCTATGCACGTCGCGGCATGCGATGGAAGGCGCGCGTTTTCGCTGGGAGCGGATGGCGGTGCGCCGTCAGATCGTGCGCCGAGCGTGGTGGGATGGATGGCTGGAGGACGCTATGGACGACAGGTACGGCACGGATGTGCTCGCGGCCGGATGGCGCGACAAGGGGAAGAAGACCTCGAAGCCCGTTCCGGCGGAGCTGGATCTCGTCGTGGAGGTGGCCGGCGACGGCTACTGCGGCGCCATCACGCGCGTGGAGAACGGCAGCGTCGAGCTCGAGGACTGGAAGGGCCGCAAGCGCGTCTTCCCTCTGGGCGCCGGCTTCCTCATCGAGGGCGAGCCTGTCGCGCTCGTCGTCCCGTCGGCCGCGCCGCAGGGCCGCCGTCGCACCGCCTCCGGCTCCTTCGTCGTCGAGGACCAGCGCGCCCGAGTCGCGCTGCCGAGCCGCATCCTCGTCGAGGGCAAGCACGACGCCGAGCTCGTGGAGAAGGTGTGGGGCGCCGACCTGCGCGTCGAGGGCGTCGCGGTGGAGTTCCTGCAGGGCGTCGACCTCCTGCACGAGCTCCTCGAGGAGGAGCCGCCGTCGCGGAAGCGCCGCTACGGCGTGCTCGTCGACCACCTCGTGCCGGGGTCGAAGGAGTCTCGCATCGCCGAGCAGATCGCCCGCGGACGCCACGGCGCCCACGTGAAGATCGTCGGCCATCCGTTCGTCGACGTGTGGCAGTGCGTGAAGCCGCAGACCGTCGGCATCCCGCGGTGGCCGGTCGTGCCCCGCGGCATCGACTGGAAGACCGGCATCTGCCGGGGGCTCGGCTGGCCGTCGGAGACCAAGGAGGATCTGGGTCTCGCGTGGCAGCGGATCCTCTCGCGAGTCACGACCTACCGCGACCTCGAGCCGGAGCTGCTGGGCCGCGTGGAGGAGCTCATCGACTTCGTGACGGAGCCAGCCGGGCCCTGAGCGCGGGGCAGGAGGGCGCCGGACCGTACGCTGGAGGCATGCCCGAACCCCGCACGTTCCGCGACCATCCCGTCTCGTTCGTCCGCCGCAGCGGGCGGATGTCGGAGGGGCAGGAGCGCGCCTGGGCCGAGCTCTCGCCGACCTACTTCTTCGACGTCCCGCGCGCGGTCGCCTCGACCTCCGTGCACCCCGACGCGCGCTTCGTGCCCGCCGAGGAGTTCGGCCGCGACGGGCGCTTCGTCGTCGAGATCGGCTCCGGTCAGGGCCACGCGATCGTCCATGCGGCCTCGACGCACCCCGACACCGACTTCCTCGCCGTCGAGGTGTTCCGCGCAGGCCTTGCCCGCACCATGCTCGACGCGGATGCCGCCGGCGTCCGGAACCTCCGCCTCGTCGAGGCCAATGCCCCCGAGGTGCTCGACGTGCTGCTGCCCGAGGCCGCGGCCGACGAGGTGTGGATCTTCTTCTCCGACCCCTGGCACAAGAAGAAGCACACCAAGCGCCGCATGATCCGTCCGGGCTTCGGCGCGACGGCCGGCCGCGCCCTCCGCGACGGCGGTCTCCTCCGCCTCGCCACCGACTGGGAGGACTACGCGCTGCAGATGCGCGAGGTCCTCGACGCCGCGCCGGAGTTCGAGCGCGCGTTCGACGGCGACTGGGCCGAGCGCTTCGACGGCCGCATCATGACCGCGTTCGAGCGCAAGGGCATCGAGAAGGGCCGCGACATCCGCGACCTCGTCTACCGCCGCGTCGCGAGGGGCTGAGCGGATGGCGGGGGCCCGGCGGGCGCGGATGGCCGGGGGAGCGGGCGCATCCGATGTGCCGCTGCGCGCGCTGCCGCTTCTCGCCGCGCTCATCGTGTGCCTCGCCGCGCCGGCGTTCTTCGTGCTCCTCACGCCGTGGCTCGGCTGGCTGCTGCTGACCGCAGGTCTCGCCGTCGCGATCGTCTCCGACCGGAGGGATGGCGTCACCCCATGGCGGCTGAACGATCCGCCATCCGGCCGGCCCCGGCCATCCCTCGCCCGTGACCTGTCGCTCGTGGCTGCGGGGATGCTCATCGTCAGCTCGATCCCGCTGGCGGCCGAGCTCGACGACGCCGCGATGGTGCGGTTCACGGTCGCGCTGGGCGGCGCGGTCGTGGTGCCGTATGCGGTGTCGCGGTTCGTCTACCGGGACCGCGCGACCGGCTTCCCATGGCGCGGCGGCGGGCGCTGGAGCCGGCTGCAATGGGGATGGCTCGCGGCCGTGCTCGCGCTGGCGTGGCTGATCCTGCCGTTCTACTTCATCACGTCGGGGGTGTACCGCAACTGGCCGGTCGTGGACACCGGCGACCTCATCGCGCGGCTGTTCGTCGGCGTCGGCGCGGTGGGCATCTGGGACGAGCTGTTCTTCATCTGCACGGTGTTCGCGCTGCTGCTGCGGCACTTCCCCGTCGCGGCGGCGAACGTGCTGCAGGCGATCGTGTTCGTGTCGTTCCTGTGGGAGCTCGGATACCGGGCGTGGGGACCGGCGCTGACCATCCCGTTCGCGCTGCTGCAGGGGTGGATCTTCCTCCGCACGCGCTCCCTCGCCTACGTCGTGACCGTGCACCTGCTGTTCGACGCCGTGGTGTTCCTGGTGATCGTCCACGCGCACAATCCGGGGGCCATCCCGTTCTTCCTCGTGTGACGGCCCGGGCTGTGGAGCGGGCGGCGGCGCGCGGGCTGCGGCGGCGCGCGCCCGCGCCGCGGGTGACTCTGCGCCGGCGCTCCCAGACCGCATGCTCCACGCGCGGTTCGGGAGGGCGAGTGCTGGGTGGGAGCATCCGTGCAGTCTCGAGCTGCTGTCCGCGAGCATCCGCCCGAGTCGCGAGTGCCACGGAGGTCCGGGAGCGTCGACGCGGCCGACGCGCATCGGTGCCATGCGCGAGCGGCGGTGCGGTCTCAGCCGCCGCGCTGGACGCGAGCCTGCGCCGCCGCTCCGAGACCGCGTGCCCCACGTGCGACCTCGGAGCGAGGGCGCAGGGTGCGAGCGCCCGTGCGGGCTCCGAGCATCGGGGCGGTAGACGAGCGCCCGGGCGATCCGGGAGGAGCGGCGCTGCCCCGACGCCCTGCGGCGCTGCCATGACGCCCCGCGAACAGCGCCGGCACCCGGCGAAGCGTGCGCGCCGTCCTGCCACCTCGATAGCGTGGAGGGTCACCGGGCGGGCGGTGCAGACGAAAGGCGAGCGGATGGCGGAGCGGATCGACGTCGAGGCGGTCGTGATCGGCGGTGGCGTGGTCGGGGCGGCGGCAGCGTGGGCGCTCGCACGAGATGGGCGTGACGTGGCGCTCCTCGAAGCAGCCGATCCGGCCCATCCGCTCGGCGCCTCGCACGCCTCCACCCGCAACTTCAACCCGTCGTATGCGGAGCCCGCGTACCTGCGCCTGCTCACGCGCGCGCTGCCGCTGTGGCGCGAGCTCGAGGACGAGTCGGGGGAGACGCTCCTCGACCAGACCGGCATCGTCAACCGCGGTCCGTTCCCTGACCGCGCGCGCCTCCTCGACAACGCGCCGGCCGCCGGCTTCGACGTCGAGGTCGTCCCGCCCGACGAGGCCGCCCGGCGCTGGCCCGGCATGCGGTTCGCGAGCGACTCCCTCTTCCTCCCCGCCGGCGGGCGCCTGTGGGCCGAGCGGTCCGTGCGCGCCTTCCACGCGGTCGCCGCGCGCGACGGCGCGCTCGTGCGCCATCGCACGGCTGTCGACGGCATCCGCGTGCTCGGCGACGACGCCGTCGAGGTCACCGCGGGGGACCTCGTCGTGCGAGCCCGCCGCGCGATCGTCGCCGCCGGAGCGTGGTCGAAGGAGCTCCTCGCCGGTCTCGTCGATCTGCCGCTCCGCGTGACGGAGGAGCACCCCGCCCACTTCGCGCTCGCTGCGGGCGACGACGGCAGCGGATGGCCCAGCTTCAATCATCGAGCGGAGCCGTCGAGCTTCGGATGGCTGGGCCCGATCTACGGGCTCGTCTCGCCCGGCGAGGGGCTGAAGATCGGATGGCACGGCGCCGGTCCCGAGGTCACGCCCGCCACGCGCACCTTCGCTCCCGAGCCGCATCTCGTCGACGCGCTGCAGGCGTACGCGGCGGAGTGGATGCCGGGCGCGGACGCCGACCGGTTCGAGTTCCTCTCCTGCACCTACACCTCGCGCGAGGGCGAGGACTTCATCCTCGACACCGCCGGGCCGCTCGTCGTCGCGGCCGGGTTCGCGGGCCACGGGTTCAAGTTCGCGCCCGCACTCGGCGAGCATCTCGCGGCTCTCGCCACGGGCGGCGCGGCCGACCCGTTCTTCGCGCTTCGGTAGGGGAGGCCGCTGCGCGAGGGTCGCCGAGCTGCTGTTGCCCGGCTCTGCGGCAGCCGCCGACCCGTTGGACGCGTTCCGTGGCAGCGGTCCCCGCTCCGCTTCCGCTCCACAGCGGCATCCGCGCCCTCCGGCCATCCACACCTCGGCTCGATGTCAGAGCCGCGTGCGAGGCTGGAGGCATGACCGACGAGGCCCTGCGCACATCCGCTCTCGCCGCCTTGCGCCGCCTCGTCGGCCGGGACGACGCCGACTTCCACGAGGGGCAGTACGAGGCGATCGAGGCGCTGGTCGGCGGGCGGCGCCGCGCGCTCGTCGTGCAGCGCACCGGGTGGGGCAAGTCGGCCGTGTACTTCGTCGCCACGCGCCTGCTCCGCGACGCCGGGGCAGGGCCGACCGTGCTCGTCTCGCCGCTCATCGCCCTCATGCGGGATCAGATCGCCGCCGCCCAGCGCGCGGGCGTGCGGGCCGTCGCCATCAACTCCACCAACGCGCACGAGTGGACCGAGGTCCTCGCGCAGCTCGACGCCGACGAGGTCGACGTGCTCCTCGTCTCGCCCGAGCGCCTCAACAACCCGTCGTTCCGCGACGAGCAGCTGCCCGCACTCGTGCGCCGCATCGGCATGCTCGTCGTGGACGAGGCCCACTGCATCAGCGACTGGGGGCACGACTTCCGCCCCGACTACCGGCGCCTCCGCGACCTCATCGCGCAGATGCCGCCGTCGGTGCCGGTCCTCGCGACGACCGCGACCGCCAACAGCCGCGTGGTCGCCGACGTCGTCGAGCAGCTGGGGGCGGATGGTGTCACGACGATCCGCGGACCGCTCGCGCGATCCTCGCTGCGGCTGGGAGTCCTTCGCCTCCCGGATGCCACCGCGCGGCTGGCCTGGCTGCTCAGCCATCTCGACGAGCTGCCCGGCTCGGGCATCATCTACACGCTCACCGTGGCGGCGGCGAACGACACCGCGCGGCTCCTCCGCGATCACGGACACGAGGTGCGCGCGTACACCGGGCAGAGCGACGCCGACGAGCGCGCCGAGTCGGAGGTCATGCTCAAGCGCAACGAGGTGAAGGCGCTCGTGGCCACGAGCGCGCTCGGCATGGGGTTCGACAAGCCCGATCTCGGCTTCGTGCTGCATCTCGGGGCGCCGTCGTCGCCGGTCGCGTACTACCAGCAGGTGGGGCGCGCGGGTCGTGCGACCGACTCCGCCGACGTCGTGCTGCTCCCCGGCCCCGAAGACCGTGACATCTGGCACTACTTCGCCACCGCCTCCATGCCCGACCAGGAGCGGGCCGAGCGCGTCCTCTCCGCGCTCCGCGATGCTCACGGACCGCTCTCGACCGTGGCCCTCGAGGCGCTCGTCGACATCCGCCGCACGCCGCTCGAGCTGCTGCTGAAGGTGCTCGACGTCGACGGGGCCGTGCGCCGAGAGCGGGGCGGATGGGTCGCCACCGGCGAGCCGTGGACGTACGACGCCGAGCGCTACGGCCGCATCGCCGCCGAGCGCCGCGCCGAGCAGGACCACATGCTCGAGTACCAGACGACGACCGCGTGCCGCATGGAGTTCCTGCAGCGCCGGCTCGACGACGAGACCGCCCAGCCCTGCGGCCGGTGCGATAACTGCGCAGGACCGTGGCTGTCCGCGGAGATCGGGCAGGCCGTGTCGGCCTCGGCCGCGTCTGCGCTCGACCGCGTCGGCGTGCCCATCGAGCCGCGCCGCCAGTGGCCCTCCGGGCTCGACCGGCTCGGCGTCCCCCTCAAGGGACGCATCTCCGCCGAGCAACAGGCGGCGGAAGGCCGTGCCCTCGCTCGTCTCACGGATCTCGGCTGGGGTGGCGCCCTCCGCGAGCTCTTCGCCGCGGGCGCTCCCGACCAGTCGGTGCCGCAGCGCCTGCTCGACGCGTGCGTGCGCGTGCTCGCCGGGTGGGGATGGCAGGAGCGGCCGGTCGCTGTCGTGTCCGTTCCCTCGCGCTCGCGCCCGCAGCTCGTCGCCTCCACCGCTCAGGGCATCGCCGCGATCGGACGGCTGCCCTATCTCGGCGCGCTCGCGCTCGACGCCGCCGCACCGGTCGGACGCCCCGGCGGCAACAGTGCCTTCCGCGTCGCAGACCTGCACGGTCACCTCTCCGCCGCCGGCATCGACGTGCCCGCCGGCCCGGTCCTCCTCGTCGATGACCTCGCCGACAGCCGCTGGACGCTGACACTCGCCGCCCGCGAGCTCCGCGCGGCGGGGGCGACGGCTGTGCTCCCGTTCGCCCTGGGCCTTCGCGCCTGACTCATCGAGGCGCGACGCGCCACCTTCTGCGCGCCCGCGCGAGCCTCAGCCGCCGGCCAGTCGCCGGTTCGTCTTCGCGGTGGCCGGTGCGGTCCAGGGGTCCTCGGGCCACGGATGGCGCGGGTAGCGCCCGCGCATCTCCTTGCGGACGTCCTGATACGGCCCGTTCCAGAACGACTCGAGGTCGGCGGTCACCGCGAGCGGCCGGCGCGCGGGGGAGAGGAGATGGAACAGCACCGGCACCCGTCCGCCGACGAGCCGCGGCGTGCGGGCGAGGCCGAACACCTCCTGCAGCTTCACGGCCACCACGGGGAGGCCATCCGCGTCGTCGGGTGCGGGGTACTCGATCCCCGCCGTGGATCCCGACGGCACCGCCAGCCGCTCGGGCGCGAGTTCGCCGAGGCGCGCGGCCTCCGGCCACGGCAGCAGGCGACGCAGCGCGGCGGCGACGTCGATGCTCTGGAGTGAGGCGTCCGGCCGCATCCGCGCGAGGTCGGGCTCGAGCCAGTCGTCGAGCCGGTCGAGCAGCGCGTCGTCGTCCACTGCGGGCCACGGTGCACCGAGGTGCCGATGCACCAGGGTCAGCCGGCCGCGGAGGGCTGTCGCCGTCGCCGTCCAGTCGAGGGCTTCAAGACCCTCCGCACGCAGGTGCGCTGCCAGCGCCGGAGCCGCATCGCCCGGTTCGGCCGCCGCCGGCGTCGATGACAGCACGATGGCGCCGAGCCGTCGCTCGAGGCGCACGCGCACCCGTCCGCCGTCGATTCGCGCGGAGCGCTCGGCGATGAGAAGCGGCGCGCCGACGTGCAGCGCGTCCTCCTCGCTCAGCGGAGCGGCCAGCCGTATGACGGCACCGGTCCCGTCCGCGGCGCGGCCATCCATCCGCTGGACGTCGTGCACGGCGATCCACTCCGAGGCGACGAGCGCGCTGCCCTCGGGGAGCGCGGCGCGGGTGCCGCTCGCGAGCAGGTAGCTGCGCGACCCCTCACCCGTCCGGCGCGCGATCCAGTCCGGGCGAGCGAGCGCGACGACGACCCCCGCCGCGCCGGTGACCCCGCGCGAACCCCCGGCACCGCCATCCGTCGCGATCCGTGCCAGTCTCGTCGTCTCCCGCCGCCAGCGCGCGGCGCCCGGTGCGCGGTCGTCCCGCAGCGCGCGCAGCAGGCGCGGCAGGTCCGCATCGGCGTCGCGGTGGTCGTCGGAGATCGCCGCGACGACCTCGGCGGCCGCGCGGGCGTCGCCGAGCTCCGCCGCGCCGTCCAGCAGCGCCCGTGCCGCGCGCACCCCGACGGGCAGCGTGGCGAGGCGGCGGCCGAGCTCCGTCGGGCGGCCGGCGCCGTCGATGAGGGCGAGCTCGCGCAGCACCGCCAGCGCGCTCGCCATCGCTCCGGCAGGCGGCGGTGTGAGCAGGGCGAGGCCCTCGCCGCCCGGCGTGCCCCAGGCGCCGAGGAGGAGCGCCGCGTCGACGAGATCCGCGGAGGCGATCTCGGGAGGCGCGGCAGGAGCCATCCGCGCGAAGTCGGCCTGCGCATACAGGCGGATGGCGCGGCCCGGTCCCTGCCGCGCGGCGCGTCCCGCACGCTGGTCGGCGCTCGCCCGCGACGCGCTCACGGTGACCAGGCCGGTCATGTCGCGAGCGCGGTCGCGCCGCACCTCCCGCGACAGCCCCGCGTCGATCACGAGGCGCACGCCGGGCACCGTGAGCGAGCTCTCCGCCAGTGCGGTCGACACGATGATGCGCGGCGGGTCGCCCGCGCCTGTCCCGCGGATGGCCAGGTCCTGGTCCCGTGCGGACAGTCGCCCGTGCAGCGGGAGGGCATCTGCGCCCCGCTCGCGCAGGAGTCGCACCACCTCGTCGACGTCGTGCGCCGACGGCAGGAACACCAGCGCGTCGTCCTCGCGCTGAGCGGACACGGCGACGTCGGCGACGTGCCGGAGGAACGGGCGGGTGACGCCGCGGAGGTCCAGGCGCGCCCCGTCCATCGGCGCGTACTCGATCGCGAGCGGATGGAGCGGCGAGGGGATGTCGACGACCGCCGCGTCGCCGAGGAGGGCGGCGATGGGCGCGGCGTCTACCGTGGCGGACATCGCGACGACGAGCAGGTCGTCGCGCAGGGCCCGGACCTCGGCCAGCATCCCGAGGAGCAGGTCGCCGTCGAGGGAGCGCTCGTGCACCTCGTCGAGCACGACCGCGTCGACGCCCTCGAGGGCGGGGTCGGCGAGCAGGCGCCGCAGCAGCACGCCGGGCGTGAGGGCCTCGATGCGGGTCGCAGTCGACACCTCGCGCTCGCCGCGGATGGTGAAGCCGGCGGGGCCGCCGAGCGGCGATCCGTCGAGCTGCGCGATCCGGCGCGCGGCGGCCCGCACCGCCACCCGCCGCGGTTGCGTGAGGAGCGCGCGGCCGGGAACGAGGTTCGCCACGAGGGGCGGCACGAACGTGGTCTTGCCGGTGCCCGGGGGAGCTGTGACGACGAAGGCACCGCCGGTGGCCGCGGCCTCGAGCTCCGGCCGAGCCGCCGACACCGTGAGCCCGGCGCCGATGCGAGCGAGGTCGAAGATGTGGCGCGGGGGCATATGACGATCATCTCAACCCGGGCGTCCGGACATGGCGAAGGCCCCGCTCATCACGAGCGGGGCCTTCGCGCATCGGTGCCCCCGGAGGGATTCGAACCCCCGACCTTCGGTACCGGAAACCGGCGCTCTATCCCCTGAGCTACGGAGGCGTGCTGCTCGAGCCTATCAGCGCGCGGAGGGTGCCTCGTACACGTCGGACACCACGGGCGCTGCGGGCTCGACCTGCGGTTCGGCGGCCTCCACCTGCAGCGGCGCGGTCATCGCGTCGACGGCCGCCGCGAGGCGCTCGGCGAGATACGCGTGACCGGCATCGGACGGATGGTTCGCGCCCAGCTTCGAGGTGTCGATGAGACGCGCGTAGTCGTCCTCGGTGATCCACTCCTCCTGCACGGGGGAGATGTACGGCCAGCCGCGCTCCGCCGCGAGCCGAGCCAGCCGCTCGTCGATCTCCGCCGTCGGCGCCTCGACGGGGAGGACCTGCGGGGCGGGGCCGAGCACGACGACGGCGGCGTCCGGGTACATCCCCTCGAGCGTGTCCCACGCCGCGTCGACGGCGGCGTCGTAACGCGACAGGTCCTGGTGGCGGTCGTTGATCGAGCCCTGCACCACGATGAGGTCGGGAGCGAGGCGGGGATCGAGCGCGGCCATCCGCTCGCCGAAGTCGGGACCGTCGACACCGGGCTTCAGGTACCCGCTGCCGCGGATCCCGTCCACGGTCGTGCGCCAGCCCTCGAGCGCGCCGAAGCGGTAGGCGTAGCCGAGTGCGCGCTCGGTGGCGGCGGAGCCGTACGTCCAGGAGTCGCCGAACACGAGCACAGACGGGTCGTCGGGCAGCGAGAGCTGCGACGGCGGGGCGGGCGCGACGTCATTCGACGTCGGCCCGGCGGCGACCGCGGCGGGGGTCTCGAGCGGCGCCCAGGGTCGCCAGAGGCCCAGCACGAGGATGATGCCGAGAAGGAGGAAGCCGGCCGCAGCGAACACCACGGCGACATGGCGTTTCGGGTGCGCCAGGGTCATGGTGTCGAGGATAGGCGCTCGCGGCGAGCGCTCCGGCCGGCCCGGTAAACTCGACCCGCTATGAACCCGGATTCCCTCGCCGCCGCCCTGCTCGCCGTCCTCACCCCGATCGTCGAGCGACGCCGGCCGGAGGAGTCCTTCGACCTCGCCGCCGGCGACGTCGCCTTCGAGCGCCCGAAGAACCGCGACCACGGCGACTGGGCCACCAACATCGCCATGAAGCTCGCCAAGCGCCTCGGCGTGAATCCGCGCGAGCTCGGGCAGGAGATCGCCGACGCGCTCGCCGAGGTCGAGGGTGTCGCATCCGCCGAGGTCGCGGGCCCCGGCTTCATCAACATCCGCCTCGACGCCGCAGCGGCCGGCGCCCTCGCGAAGACGATCGTCGACGCGGGCGATGCCTACGGACGCAACCAGACGCAGGTCGGCAACACCATCAACCTCGAGTTCGTCAGCGCGAACCCGACCGGGCCGCTCCACATCGGCCACACCCGGTGGGCAGCGCTCGGCGACTCCATCGCCCGCGTGCTGAAGGCCAGCGGCGCCGACCTCGTCAGCGAGTACTACGTCAACGACGCCGGCGCGCAGATGGACAAGTTCGGCGCCAGCGTGCTCGCCGCAGCGAAGGGGGAGCCCACCCCCGAGGGCGGCTACCCCGGCCAGTACATCGCCGACCTCGCGCAGGCCGTGCTCGCCGAGCGCCCCGACCTGCTCGAGCTCGACCCCGACGCGCAGCTCGCCACCGCGCGCGAGCTCGCGTACGCCCGGCAGCTCGGCGAGATCCAGCAGTCGCTCGAGACGTTCAACGTGCACTTCGACGTCTTCTTCAGCGAGCGCACGCTGCATGCGAAGGAGGGCGGTGCCAGCGCGATCGACGACGCCATCGACCGTCTCGCGGCGCAGGGCCACGTCTTCGAGGACGGCGGCGCGGTGTGGGTGCGCACCACGACCTTCGGCGACGACAAGGACCGCGTCGTGCGCCGCTCCGACAGCGAGATCTACACGTACTTCGCGGCCGATGCCGCGTACTACCTGAGCAAGTCCGACCGGGGCTACCAGCACAAGATCTATCTACTGGGCGCCGACCACCACGGCTACGTGCACCGCCTGAAGGCGCTCGCGGGCGCGGCGGGCGACGACCCGCAGAAGGACATCGAGGTGCTCATCGGGCAGCTCGTGTCGGTCAACGGCGCGCGGCTCTCCAAGCGCGCCGGCAACATCATCGAGATGGACGACCTCATCTCGTGGATCGGCACCGACGCGCTGCGCTACTCGCTCGCGCGCTACCCCGCCGACTCGCCGCTCGCGCTCGACCCCGAGCAGCTGCGCAAGCGCACGAACGACAATCCCGTCTTCTACGTGCAGTACGCGCACGCCCGCACGCACAACGTCGCGCGCAACGCGGTCGACTCGGGCGTGGACCGCTCGACCTTCGCCCCCGAGCTGCTCGACCACGAGACCGAGAGCGCGCTGCTGGGCGCCCTGCAGGAGTTCCCGCGCATCGTGGCCTTCGCCGCCGAGCTGCGCGAGCCGCACCGCATCGCCCGCTACCTCGAGGAGCTCGCCGGGCTCTACCACCGCTGGTACGACAACTGCCGCGTGACGCCCAAGGGCGACGAGCCGGTGGAGCCCGTGCACGGCACTCGCCTGTGGCTGAACGACGCCACCGGCCAGGTGCTCCGCAACGGCCTGCACCTGCTCGGCGTCAGCGCTCCCGAGCGGATGTGACGTGACGGCGCGTCGGCGGGTCCGCGCGCTGATCGCCGCGGGGGTCGCGATCGTCCTCGTCGTGGCGGTGCTCGTCGTCGGCGAGCTCGTCGCGCGACGGATGGTCGAGCAGCGCGTGCGGCAGACGATCGTCTCCGAGCTGGATCTTCCCGCCGACCAGCGGATCGATGTCAGCGTCGGCGGGATCGTGCTCGTGCAGCTGGTCGCCGGTCACCTCGACGACCTCTCGGTCCGCAGTGACGACGTCTCCGTCGGCGGCCTGTCCGGCGACGTCGCGATCCGCGCGCACGGCGTGCCGGTGCGCGGCGAGGACCTCGACGCGCTCGGCGGCACCGCGAGCATCGCCCTCGACGCGACGGATGTCGATGCGCTGCTCGACCAGGTCGGCGGAGGCTGGCTGTCGTGGGGCGACATCGACGTGGCGCTTCCCGGCCCGGCCGCCGAGCTCTCCACGACCGCGTCCTTGTTCGGGGTGCCCATCCCGCTGGCATTCAGCGCGGTGCCGGGCGTGCGGGACGGCGACGTGGTCCTCGCGCCGGAGTCGATCAGCGTGGGCGGCCTCGAGCTCACCGCCGACACGCTCGCTCAGGCGCCCATCGATCTCAGCGCCCTCGCCGAGCCGCTCGTCGTGTGCGACGGCGACGCGCTGCCGGATGGCCTCGAGGTCGTCTCCGCGGACGTCGAGCAGGCCGAGCTCGTGGTGCGCCTGTCCCTCGCGGACGGCGCAGCGGCCGACACCGGCGCCTGGGCATCGGCGGGCTGCGTCTGAACCGCGTGTCGCCGCGCGTCGTCGTGCGAACACGGGCGGCGAGAGCGTGCCATAGACTCTCAGTCACCGCGGCGACGTGAGCGTCCCGCGCCGCGGCGAACCCCCATTCCCACGATTGGTGACCCGTGTCCTCGTCCGCCCTCGCGCCCGCATGGCTCACGCCTCCCGCCGACCCCAACGACCTCGCGCCCGGAGTCTGGCCCGCATCGGCCGTCCGTGACGCGACCGGCGCGCTCGTCGTCGCCGGCGCATCGGCTCCCGCCCTCGCCCGCGAATTCGGTACCCCGCTCGTCGTGATCGACGAGGACGAGGCGCGCACCCGGGCCGCCCGCACCCGCGCCGCGTTCGACGCCGCCACCGCCCGCCGCGGCGGTTCGGCGCGCGTCTACTACGCGGGGAAGGCGTTCCTCAGCGCCGAGATCGCGCGCTGGATGATCGCGGCCGGCCTCCACGTCGACGTGTGCTCGAGCGGGGAGCTCGCGGTCGCCCTCGCGGCCGGCGTCCCCGCCGCGAGCATCGGCTACCACGGCAACAACAAGCGGATGTGGGAGCTCGAGCGCGCGGTCACGGCGGGCGTCGGCACGATCATCGTCGACTCCGCGATCGAGATCGAGCGCCTGGCCGCGATCACCGAGCGCCTCGACGCCGACCAGACCGTGCTCGTGCGGGTGAACAGCGGCGTGCACGCCGAGACCCACCACTTCCTCGCGACCGCGCACGAGGATCAGAAGTTCGGCTTCACCCTCGCCGCCGCGGAGGAGGCCGTCGCGCGCATCCGCGAGCTGCCGCACCTCACGTTCGCGGGGCTCCACTGCCACATCGGGTCGCAGATCTTCGGCGTCGCCGGCTTCCGCGAGTCCGCCTCGCGGGTCGTCGAGCTGCACGAGCGCCTGCTGGCCGGCGGGGACATCCCGCTGCTCAACCTCGGCGGCGGATTCGGCATCGCGTACACGCGCGCCGACGACCCATCGCCCATCGAGGAGCTCGCCGACGGCATCGTCGACGCCGTCGCCGACGAGTGCGCGGCGCGGGGCATCGCCCTGCCGACGCTCGCCTTCGAGCCCGGCCGCAGCGTGATCGGGACGGCGGGTGTGACGCTCTACGAGGTCGGCACGATCAAGCCCGTGCACGTCGCGACCGACGACGGCGACGCCGAGCGCCTTTACGTCAGCGTCGACGGCGGCATGAGCGACAACGCGCGTCCCGCCCTCTACGAGGCGCAGTACTCCGCCCGCATCGCCTCGCGCGAGGGCGTCGACGCCCCCGCGCTGGTGCGCGTGGTCGGCATGCACTGCGAGTCGGGCGACGTCGTCGTCGACCACGAGTACCTTCCCGGCGACGTCACCCCCGGCGACCTGCTCGCCGTCCCGGTGACCGGCGCCTACTCGGTGCCGCTCGCGAGCAACTACAACCATGTCCCGCGCCCGCCCGTCGTGGCGGTGCGTGCGGGAAGCGCCCGCGTCATCGTGCGCGGCGAGACGATCGACGATCTGCTCGCCCGCGACGCCGGGCTCGACAGCGGTCCCACGGCCGAAGAGGGAGAAGGATGATCGACCATCGCACGCTGAGGGTCGCCCTGCTGGGCGCCGGTTCCGTCGGATCGCAGGTCGCGCGCCTGCTGCGCGAGCACGGCGACGACTTCGCCGAGCGCAGCGGGGCCCGCCTCGAACTCGCGGGCATCCTCGTGCGCGACCTCGACGCCCCGCGCGACGTCGACCTGCCGCGCGAGCTGCTCACGACCGACGCCGAGAGCCTCATCGTCGGCGCCGACATCGTCATCGAGCTGATGGGCGGCATCGAGCCCGCCCGCACGCACATCCTCACCGCGCTGAACTCGGGCGCCGACGTCGTCACGGGCAACAAGGCGCTGCTCGCGCAGCACGGGCCGGAGATCTTCGACGCCGCCGACCAGGTCGGCGCGTCCGTCTCCTACGAGGCGGCCGTGGCCGGGGCCATCCCGATCATCCGCCCGCTGAAGGACTCCCTCGCCGGCGACCGCATCGTGCGCATCTTCGGGATCGTGAACGGGTCGACGAACTTCATCCTCGACAAGATGGACCGCGAGGGCCTCTCCGCCGAGGACGCGCAGCGGCTCGCGACGGACCTCGGGTACCTCGAGGCCGACCCCACCCTCGATCTCGAGGGCTACGACGCGGCGCAGAAGGCGGCCATCCTCGCCAGCCTCGCGTTCCACACCGAGGTGTCGATGGACGACGTGCACCGCGAGGGCATCGAGTCGATCACCGCCGACATGATCGAGGGCGCGCGCCGTGCGGGCTTCGTCATCAAGCTGCTCGCGATCTGCGAGCGCCTCGCCGATGCCGAGGGCGAGGCGATCTCGGTGCGCGTGTACCCCGCGCTCATCAGCCGCGAGCACCCGCTCGCCACCGTGCACGGCGGCAACAACGCCGTGTTCGTCGAGAGCGAGGCCGCCGGCCCGCTCATGTTCTACGGGGCGGGCGCCGGCGGCGTGCAGACCGCCTCGGCCGTGCTCGGCGACGTCGTCTCAGCCGCCCGCCGCCACATCGCCGGAGGCGTGGGCGTGGGGGAGTCGGCGCGGCAGAGCCTGCCGACCGCCGAGATCGGCCGGATCAGCACCCGCTACCAGATCACCCTCGAGGTGTCCGACGAGCAGGGCGTCCTCGCCGTGATCGCCGGCATCCTCAACGACGGCGGCGTCTCCGCGGCGACCGTCGAGCAGACCGTCGATGACGAGGGCACCGCCCGCATCGTGATCGGAACCCACACGGCTCGAGAGCAGGCACTGGGCGACACCGTCGCTCGCCTGGCCGAGAGCGATGTCGTCGTGCGCGTGGCATCCGTGCTGCGCGTGGAAGGAGAATGACCATGGCCCACGTCTGGCGCGGAGTGATGCGCGAATTCGCCGACCGTCTGGGCGTCACCGACGCCTCGACCGTCGTGACGCTCGGCGAGGGCGGCACGCCGCTCGTCCCGGCTCGCGTGCTGTCGGAGATGACCGGCGCGGATGTCTGGATCAAGTTCGAGGGCATGAACCCGACCGGCTCCTTCAAGGACCGCGGCATGACCGTCGCCCTCTCGCGCGCGGTCGAGCACGGCGCGAAGGCCGTCATCTGCGCCTCCACCGGCAACACCTCCGCGTCCGCCGCGGCCTACGCCGCGCACGCCGGCATCACCGCCGCGGTGCTCGTGCCCGAGGGCAAGATCGCCATGGGCAAGCTCAGCCAGGCCGTCATCCACGGCGGGCAGCTCATCCAGATCCGCGGCAACTTCGACGACTGCCTCGAGATCGCGCGCGAGCTCAGCGAGAACTACCCCGTGCACCTCGTGAACTCGGTCAACCCCGACCGCATCGAGGGCCAGAAGACCGCCGCCTACGAGGTCGTCTCGCAGCTCGGCGACGCCCCCGACTTCCACTTCATCCCGATCGGCAACGCGGGCAACTACACCGCGTACTCGCGCGGGTTCATGGAGGAGGCGGCCGCGGGCACCTCCACGCGCGTGCCGCGCATGTTCGGCTTCCAGGCCGAGGGCTCCGCGCCAATCGTCCGCGGCGAGGTCGTGCGCAACCCCGAGACCATCGCCACGGCCATCCGCATCGGCAACCCGGCCTCGTGGGAGCTCGCGCTCGACGCGCGGGAGAAGACCGACGGCTACTTCGGCGCGATCTCCGACACGGCCATCCTCGCGGCGCAGAAGCTGCTCGCCAGCACCGCCGGCGTCTTCGTCGAGCCCGCCTCGGCCATCGGCGTCGCGGGCCTGCTGGAGCGCTCGGCCGCCGGTGTCATCCCCGCCGGCTCGCGCGTGACGATCACCGTCACCGGCCACGGCCTGAAGGACCCGCAGTGGGCCCTCACGCAGGAGGACGGCTCGCAGGTCACCCCGACGATCGTCGACGCCGCGCCCCGCGACGTCGCCGAGGTGCTGGGACTCTCACCCGTCGGAGCGCCCGCGTGACGCCACCTCGGCGCTCGGTGCACGTCCGCGTGCCGGCCACGAGCGCCAACCTGGGCCCCGGGTTCGACACCCTGGGCCTCGCGCTGTCGGCGTACGACGAGCTGACCGTGACGACCCTGCCCGAGGGCGAGCTCGAGATCGAGGTGAGCGGGTCGGGAGCCGAGCACATCCCGCGTGACGGCTCCCACCTGATCGTGCGGGCCATCCGCCACGTCTTCGCCGACGTCGACCGGCCGGCGCCCGGCCTGCGGCTCGACGCACACAACGGGGTGCCGCACGGGCGCGGGCTCGGCTCGTCTGGCGCGGCGGTCTCGGCCGGTGTGCTGGCGGCGAAGGGCCTGCTCCAGGGCGAGGTGGAGCTGTCGGAGAACGACCTGCTGCGCCTCGCGACCGAGCTGGAGGGGCACCCCGACAACGTCGCACCCGCGCTGTTCGGCGGGCTCACGATCGCGTGGATGGACGAGACCGGCCCGCAGCACAAGAAGCTGCTCGTGCACCGCGGCGTCGCGCCCGTCGTGTTCGTGCCGGAGACGACCATGTCGACCTCGCTCGCCCGCACCCTGCAGCCGCTGCAGGTGCCGCGCGAGGACGCCGTGTTCAACGTGTCGCGCTCGGCGCTCCTCATCGCGGCGCTCACGCAGAGCCCCGAGCTGCTGCTGGCCGCGACCGATGACAAGCTCCACCAGAACTACCGCGCGGAGGCCATGCCCGAGACCAACCGGCTCGTGCAGGCGCTGCGCGCGAAGGGGTTCGCGGCCGTCGTCTCGGGCGCAGGCCCCAGCGTGCTCGTGCTCGCGGATGGCCCCGGTCGCCGTCTCGAGGCGGCTGAGCTCGTCGCTCAGATCGCCGACACCCCGTGGGACGCCCTCATGCTCGCCGTCGATTTCAAAGGTGGTACTGTGAGGGAAGTCCCGGTGGGTGCTGAATAGCACGTTCAAAGCCACCGTCGCAATTCTGCGAAGCCCCCGCACGGTCCAGGCCTTCTTCTTTCTGACAGGCCAGGATCCACGCGCGTCGTGGCGCGCGTCAGCGAATCTCGCCAGTGCGGTTCGGGTCATGCCACGCAACACCGACAGGAGTACTCGTGGAGCACATCTCCGAGATCCAGAACGAAGCCGTCGGCGAAGGAGAGACCCTCTTCGACGCGCAGCCCGACATGCAGGCGACCGAGGCGTCGCCCGCGGAGTCGCCGGCCGAGCCCGAGGCGGCTCCCGCCAAGCCCGCCCGCAAGCGCGCCCCGCGCCGCGTGAAGTCGACCGGCCTCGCCGCGGAGGCCGCGCCTGCCGCTGACGCTGCACCCGCCGAGGCACCCGCTGCCGACGCTGCGCCTGCCGCCGACGCTGCGCCTGCCGCCGACGCTGCGCCCGCTGCCGACGCTGCGCCCGCTGCCGACGCGACGGATGGCGCCGCCGCCGAGTCCGCGGAAGGTGCGGCTGTCGAGGGCGCAGACGCCCCCGCCGCCCCCGCGGAGGAGGCCCCGGCCAAGCCCGCCCGCAAGCGCGCGCCGCGTCGCCCCAAGAAGGTCGAGCCCGTCGTCGAGGCGCCCGAGGAGACCCCGGCCGACGCCGGGATCCCCGCCGCCGACACCACCGCTGCACCGGCGACCGACGAGCAGGGTGAGGCCCCCGCCGCGACCGCCGACGTCGCCTCCGAGTCCGCCGAGGAGGCCCCGGCCGCCGGCGCCGAGACCGAGACCGCCGAGAACGAGACCGCCGCGAGCGAGACGGCCGACGCCGCCGAGACGACCGACGCCGAGGGTGCCGCATCGGCCGAGGGAACCGCCGGCCGCAGCGAGGGCAACCGCGCCGAGGGCGAGAAGTCCGAGGAGGGCAACGGCCGTCGCGGACGCAACCGCAACCGCCGCGGCCGCAACAAGGCGGGCGGCGACGCGCAGGCCACCGAGGACACCCGCGCCCCCCAGCAGGACGAGGCCAAGGACGACGAGGGCGAGCGCAACGAGCGCGGCACCCAGCGTCAGGGCCGCAACCAGAACCAGGCGCAGGCGCAGACCGAGGGGCGCGGCCGCGCTCGCAACACCAAGCGTCGCGGCGGCGCGGATGACGAGTTCGACACCGAGATCGGCGAGGACGACGTCCTCATCCCGATCGCCGGCGTGCTCGACGTGCTCGACAACTACGCCTTCGTCCGCACCACGGGCTACCTTCCCGGACACCAGGACGTCTACGTCTCGCTCGGCCAGGTGAAGAAGTACCACCTGCGCAAGGGCGACGCGATCGTCGGCGCGATCAAGCAGCCGCGTGAGGGCGAGTCGAGCGGGCGCCAGAAGTACAACGCGCTCGTGAAGGTCGACTCGATCAACGGCCTGTCCGTCGAGGATGCCGCCGGTCGCGTGGAGTTCGGCGACCTCACGCCGCTCTACCCGCAGGAGCGCCTGCGTCTCGAGACCGCTCCCGAGAAGCTCACGCAGCGGATCATCGACCTCATCTCGCCGATCGGCAAGGGTCAGCGCGGCCTCATCGTCGCACCCCCGAAGGCGGGCAAGACGATCGTCCTGCAGCAGATCGCCAACGCGATCTCGCAGAACAACCCCGAGGCCCACCTCATGGTCGTGCTCGTCGACGAGCGCCCCGAGGAGGTCACCGACATGCAGCGCTCGGTGAAGGGCGAGGTCATCGCCTCGACCTTCGACCGTCCGGCCGAGGACCACACCACGGTCGCCGAGCTCGCCATCGAGCGCGCGAAGCGCCTCGTCGAGCTGGGGCGCGACGTGGTCGTGCTCCTCGACTCGATCACCCGACTGGGCCGCGCCTACAACATCTCCGCTCCGACGTCGGGCCGCGTGCTCTCCGGCGGCGTGGACGCCTCGGCGCTGTACCCGCCCAAGCGCTTCTTCGGCGCCGCGCGCAACATCGAGAACGGCGGCTCGCTGACCATCCTCGCGACCGCGCTCGTGGAGACCGGCTCGAAGATGGACGAGGTGATCTTCGAGGAGTTCAAGGGCACCGGCAACATGGAGCTGCGCCTGTCGCGTCAGCTCGCCGACAAGCGCATCTTCCCGGCCGTCGACGTCAACGCGTCGTCCACGCGCCGCGAGGAGATGCTGCTCTCCGCCGACGAGGTCAAGATCACGTGGAAGCTGCGCCGCGCCCTCGCCGGGCTCGACCAGCAGCACGCGCTCGGCGTCATCCTCGACAAGCTCAAGGAGACGCAGTCGAACGTGGAGTTCCTCGTCCAGATGCAGAAGACGATGCCGGCCACCGGCGGACGCGGCTCGGGCCACGAGAACGACATCCGCTGACGCGGGCGGGGGAGCAGGAGTGTTCGAGTCCGTTCAGGGACTGATCGACGAGCACCGGCGGGTCCAGGAAGAGCTCTCGGACCCCGCCGTGCACGCCGACGCCGCACGTGCCAAGCGCGTCAACCGGCGCTACGCCGAGCTCAGCCGCATCGTGCGCGCTCACGAGGAGTGGGAGGCCGCGGGGGAGGACCTCGCGGCCGCCCGCGAGCTCGCCAAGGAGGACGAGGCCTTCGCGGAGGAGGTCCCGGCCCTGGAGGAGAACCTCGCGCAGACGCAGGAGCGCCTGCGTCGTCTGCTCATCCCGCGCGACCCCGACGACGCGCGCGACGTGATCATGGAGATCAAGGCCGGCGAGGGCGGTGCGGAGAGCGCCCTCTTCGCCGCCGACCTCCTCCGCATGTACATGCAGTACGCCGCGTCCAAGGGGTGGAAGACCGAGCTCCTCGAGCGCGACGAGTCCGATCTCGGCGGCTACAAGAACGTCCAGGTCGCGATCAAGGGCACGTCGAACGACCCCGCGCAGGGCGTGTGGGCGCACCTGAAGTACGAGGGCGGCGTTCACCGCGTGCAGCGCGTTCCCGCGACCGAGTCGCAGGGCCGCATCCACACGTCGACGACCGGCGTGCTCGTCTTCCCCGAGGTGGATGAGCCCGAGGAGATCCAGATCGACGCGAACGATCTGAAGATCGACGTGTTCCGGTCATCCGGCCCCGGCGGCCAGTCCGTCAACACGACCGACTCCGCCGTGCGCATCACGCACGTGCCGACGGGCATCGTCGTGTCGATGCAGAACGAGAAGTCGCAGCTGCAGAACCGCGAGGCCGGCATGCGCGTCCTGCGCGCGCGCCTCCTCGCGCGCCAGCAGGAGGAGCTCGCCGCCGTCGCCGCCGATGCGCGCAAGTCGCAGATCCGCGGCATGGACCGCTCCGAGCGCATCCGCACGTACAACTTCCCGGAGAACCGGATCGCGGACCACCGCACGGGGTACAAGTCGTACAACCTCGATCAGGTGATGGACGGCGCCCTCGGCCCCGTCGTCGAGTCCTGCATCGAAGCCGACGAGGCCGAGCGCCTCGCCTCGCTCGGCGACTGACCTCACCGCTTGGGCCATCCGCTCGGCGCGAGAGGATGGCCGGATGGAGATCCACGAGATGGGCGCGGTGGCTCTCGCCGCCGCGCTGCAGGCCGGCGAGCTGTCGCCGCGCGAGGTCGCCGCGCACTTCCTCGCGCGCATCGAGCGAGCCGATGGCGCGCTCGGCGCGTTCACGGAGGTGACGGCCGAGCGCGCGCTCGCGCAGGCGGATGCCCTCGACGGCCCGGACCCGGGGCGAGCGCTGTGGGGTCTGCCGCTCGCCGACAAGGACCTCACCGCCCGTGCCGGCGTGCCGACGCGATACGGATCGCGCGCGTTCGCGTCGTACGTGCCGACGGCGTCCGACCCGCTCGCCCTCGCCCTCGACGAGCTCGGCGCGGTCAGCCTCGGCAAGACGAACACCCCCGAGTTCGGGATGACCGGGTACACGGAGTCGCGCGTGGCCCCGCCCGCACGGAACCCGTGGGATCTGGCGACCGGCGCGGGCGGGTCGAGCGGCGGCGCGGCGGTGGCGGTCGCCGCCGGTCTCCTTCCCGCAGCTCCGGCTTCGGATGGCGGCGGATCGATCCGGATCCCGTCCGCGACCGTGGGCGTCGTGGGTCTGAAGCCCTCGCGCGGCCGGCTGCCGATGGGCTCGGGTATGGATGTTCCCGGCGGCCTCTCTGTCGCGGGGCCCATCGGCCGCAGTGTCGCCGATGCGGCGTTCCTGCTCGACGCGCTCGCGCCATCCGCCCCGTACACCTATGCCACGCGAGCCCCGGGCGAGGGGCCGTTCCTGCCCTTCGCGGGCCGCGAGCCTGGCCGGGTCCGGATCGGGTTCACGACCGAGACGCCGTGGGATGGCTGGACGGACACGACCCTCGATCCGTTCGCGCGCGCGGCCTTCGACGCGGCGCTGGAGATGCTGGCGCGGTTCGGCCACGGCGTCGAGGACGCGCAGTGGCGGCCCAGCGGATACCCGGAGCTCTTCACGACGATCTGGCGCGCCTCGGCCGCGCGCATCCCGGTGCCGGACGAGCGATTGGACGACGACCTCGAACCGCTCACGGCGTGGCTCGTGCGGGAGGGGCGGGCGCTTCCGGCCGAGCGGCTGCTCGCGGCGTACGCCGCCGCGACCGCGTTCGAGCGGGCGACGATCGCCGTGTTCTCCCCGTTCGACGTGGTCGTGACGCCGGCGCTCGCGCAGTCGCCGCGCCCGATCGGATGGCACGATGCCGACGACCCCGAGCGGAACTTCGCGCAGCAGTGCTCCTACGCGCCGCATACGAGCTTCGTGAACGTGTGCGGGCTCCCGGCGCTGACCATCCCGCTCGTTCCCGACGAGACCGGCCGCCCCGTGAGCGTGCAGCTGATCGGACGCCCCGGCGGCGAGGCGGCGATCGTCGCCGTCGCCGCGCAGCTGGAGGCCGAGCGCGGCCCACTGCCCTGGCCGCCCGCGGCGCTCGCGGGCTGAGACCATCCGCCCGACAGCGCCTGCGCTCCGAACCCACCCGCAGCGCAGGCGGTCTCGGAGGAGGCGGGCGAGCCGCGAGCGACGAGGCGGTCTCGGTCGGCCCCGGCACGGCGCCGACCGGGTCAGATGCTGTACTCGGGCGCCATGAGCAGCGTGCGGACGTCCTCGCCGTTCTGACGAGCGCGAGGGCGGGCCGGGATGCCGACGAGCACGGTGTCGGCGGGGGCGCTGCGTGTGACCGCCGCGTTCGCGCCGATGGCGCAGCGGTCGCCGATGACGACCGGCCCGAGCACCTTCGCGCCGGCGCCCACCGCGACGCCGTCGCCGAGCGTCGGGTGCCGCTTGCCGTGGTCGTGCGTGCGCCCGCCGAGCGTGACGCTGTGGTAGATCAGCACGTCATCGCCGACCACCGCCGTCTCGCCGATCACGACGCCCATGCCGTGGTCGATGAAGAAGCGGCGGCCGATCACCGCGCCCGGGTGGATCTCGATCCCGGTGAGCGAGCGGGTCAGCTGCGACCCCGCGCGGGCGACGAAGCGGAAGCCCCGCCGCCACAGGCGGTGCCACACCCGGTGCGCCCAGATGGCGTGGACCCCCGGGTACAGCAGGGCGATCTCGATCGCGGAGCGCGCCGCCGGATCCCGCTGCCGGGCGGCAGCGAGATCCTCGCGGACGCGAGTCCAGGGCGACATCCGGGCGGTCAGTCCTCGCGCAGGTCCTCGAACAGCGGTGTGGAGAGGTATCGCTCTCCGGTGTCGGGCAGCACGACGACGATGCGCTTGCCGGCGTTCTCCGGGCGCCGCGCGATCTGGACGGCCGCCCACGTGGCGGCGCCGCACGACATGCCGACCAGCAGACCCTCCCGGGCGGCGAGGTCCCGCGCCGTGGCGATCGCGTCCTCGAACTCCACCGTCACGACCTCGTCGAAGACCTCGGTGTCGAGAACCGGCGGCACGAAGTTGGGGCCGATGCCCTGGATCTTCGCGGGCCCGGGGGTGCCCTCGGAGAGCAGCGGCGACGCCGACGGCTCGACGGCGACGATCTTCACGTCGGGGTTGCGCTCCTTCAGCACCTGGCCGACGCCGGTGATGGTGCCGCCGGTGCCGACGCCCGCGACGAAGACGTCGACCTTGCCGTCGGTGTCGCGCCAGATCTCCTCGGCGGTGGTGGCGCGGTGGATGGCCGCGTTCGCCTCGTTCGCGAACTGCTTCGCGAGGATGGCACCGGGCGTCTCGGCGACGATCCGCTCGGCCTCCGCGACGGCGTTCTTCATGCCGCCGGCGGGGTCGGTGAGCACGAGCTGCGCACCGAACGCCTTGAGGAGCACGCGGCGCTCCTTCGACATCGACGCGGGCATCGCCAGGATGACCTTGTACCCGCGGGCGGCGCCGACGAGCGACAGCGCGATGCCGGTGTTGCCGCTGGTCGCCTCGACGATCGTGCCCCCTGGCTTCAGCTCGCCCGACTCCTCCGCCGCGTTCACGATCGCGATCCCCAGCCGGTCCTTCACCGACGAGCCCGGGTTGTAGTACTCGAGCTTCGCGACGACCTCGGCTCCCGCGCCCTCTGTGACGCGGTTGAGGCGGACGAGGGGGGTGTTGCCGAACGCGGTGGTGACGTCAGCGTGAATACCGGTCATGGCGGCCTTTCTGGAGGGAGAACCTGGGATGCGGTTCACACTAGGACATCAGAACGAGCGGGAGTCCGGGAGCGTCATCGAGTGACATCCGGCTCCATAGACTTGACGGGCCATGTCGCATCCCGCCCCCCGGCCATCCGCCGTCACTGTCCGCACCGCTCTCGCCGACGCCGTCCGCGTTCTCGCCGGGGCGGGGGTGCCCGACCCCGACGTCGACGCCGAGCTCCTCCTCGCGCACGTGCGACACGAGAGCCGAGGCGGCGTCCAGGCCGCCGCCATCCGCGGTGATGCGCTCACCGCCGACGCCATCGACGCATTCGACGCGCTCGTCGCGCGCCGCGCCGCGCGCGAGCCCCTGCAGCACATCACGGGTGTCGCGCACTTCCGCCACCTGGAGCTGGTGGTCGGACCGGGCGTCTTCGTGCCGCGTCCGGAGACGGAGATGGTCGCGCAGCTCGCCATCGATGCCCTGCGTGCGGACCCGTCGCCGGAGCCCGTCGCCGTCGACCTCGGCACCGGGAGCGGCGCCATCGCACTCGCGCTCGCCACCGAGGTGCCGCACGCCCGCGTGCACGCGGCCGAGAAGTCGCCCGACGCGTTCGCATGGACCACCCGCAACGTCGAGCGCACGGGAGCTTCGAATCTCCGCCTCGCGCTCGCCGACCTCGCCGACGCCTTCGCCGACCTCGACGGCACCGTCTCCGTCGTCGTGTCGAACCCGCCGTACGTCCCCGACGACGCCATCCCACGTGACCCGGAGGTGCGTCTGCACGATCCCGCCGCCGCGCTCTACGGCGGCCCGGACGGTCTCGACGTCGTGCGCGTGCTCAGCCGCACGGCGCTGCGTCTGCTGCGCCCGGGCGGCCTCCTCGTCATCGAGCACGGGGAGTGGCAGGGGGCGCCCATCCGCGAGCTGCTCTCGGGCGACGGATGGCGGGCGCCCGCCACGCACCCGGACCTCACGACGCGAGATCGCGCGACCACCGCCGTCCGTCCCTGACGTCGACAGCAGGGCCGGACCGGCGTCCTCCCGGGGTTCTCGGGCGGCGCGCCGTAGACTTGTGCCGCTATGTCCCCCCTCTTCGATCTGCGTGACGAGACGCAGCTCCTCCCCGGCCTGCGCCGGGCGCGTCAGGCGATCGCCCGCGGCGAGCTCATCGTGATCCCCACCGACACCGTGTACGGCGTCGCCGCCGATGCCTTCAGCCCCGAGGCCGTGCAGCGTCTCCTCGGCGCCAAGGGCCGCGGCCGGCAGCAGCCGCCGCCCGTGCTCGTGGGCGGCGTGGACGCCATGCGCGCGCTCGTGGAGGACGTGCCGGAGCCCGTGCAGCGGCTCGTCGACCGGTTCTGGCCCGGCGGGCTCACGATCGTGCTGCCCGCGCAGGCGTCGCTCAGCTGGGACCTCGGCGACACCGAGGGCACCGTCGCCGTGCGCATGCCCGACCACCGCCTCACCCTCGAGCTGCTCGCCGAGACCGGCCCGCTCGCGGTCTCCAGCGCCAACCTCACGGGGGAGCCCGCCGCCGTCATGGCGGACTCGGCGATGAACATGCTGGGCGAGAGCGTCGCCGTCTACCTCGACGGCGGCGCGTCGGCCACCGGCATCGCCTCCACGATCGTCGATGCGACGTCGCTCGTGGGTGCCGCACCCGAGCGCGTCGTCCGCGTGCTCCGCGACGGCGCCATCTCGCGCGCCGAGCTGCGCGACGTGCTGGGCGACCTGCTCGAGGCCGATCCGGAGTCCGAGGCAGGCAGCGACGCGTGAGGCAGTACGTCTTCATCATCGTCCTCACCGCCGCGGTCACCTTCGGCCTGGCGTGGGCGGTGTGGAAGCTCGCGATGCGGTACCGGCTGTACCCGGGCATCCGCGAGCGCGACGTGCACAAGACGCCGACCCCGCGCCTCGGGGGAGTGGCGATGTTCCTCGGCATCGCGACGGCCTTCGCGGTGTCGGCGGTGAACCCGTACTTCGGCATCTTCTGGCATGAGCCGCAGCGGGTCTGGTCGATCCTCGGCGCTGTCACCCTCATCATGCTCATCGGCGTCGCCGACGACCTGTGGGACCTCGACTGGATGATCAAGCTCGGCGCGCAGTTCCTCGCCGCCGGGATCATCGCCGTCGGCGGACAGCTGCAGATGTACTGGCTGCCGTTCGGCGGCATCACCGTCTGGGGCAGCTGGTTCAGCATCGGCCTGACGATCCTGTCGATCGTCGTCGTGATGAACGCCGTCAACTTCATCGACGGGCTCGACGGCCTCGTCGCCGGGGTCTGCCTCATCTCCAACGCCGTCTTCTTCGTCTACTCGTACCTCCTCGTGCGCGACACGGGAGCCACGGTCTACTTCAACTTCGCCACGTTCATCGCCGCCGCCCTCATCGGCGCCTGCCTCGGCTTCCTCCCGCTGAACTGGAACCCGGCCCGCATGTTCATGGGCGACTCCGGCGCGCTGGTCCTCGGCCTCCTCATGGCGACGAGTGCGATCGCGATCACCGGGCAGCTGCCGCCGTCGATCCTCGACCGCGACGACTTCGACTCCCAGCTGCTGGGAGCGTTCATCCCGATCATCCTGCCGATCATCGTCGTCGCCCTGCCGCTGCTGGACTTCGGGCTCGCCGTCACGCGCCGCATGGGCGCCGGCCGTTCGCCGTTCTCGCCTGACCGGAAGCACCTGCATCACCGGATGCTGGACATGGGCCACAGCGACCGCGACTCGACCCTCATCTTCTACGCGTGGACGTCGGTCTGCTCGCTCGCCGTGCTGCTGATGTACATCGCCACCCAGAGCGGATGGCCGGGGGGCTGGTGGATCGGCATCGTCTTCGGCGCGGTCGGCGTCATCGCCTGCCTCGTGGTCACCCTCACCCCCTCGCGCCGCGCGCCGCGCGGCGACGTCGCGGATGCCCCCGCGCCCACTACCCAGGAGGCCTGATGTCGCCCTCGCCCGTCTCGAGCACCCCCGTCCTGCGCGCCGCGATCCGGTGGAGCAGCGTCGCGACCGCCGCCATCGCGATCGTCGGCGGCATCATCGGGTACCTCGTCGCCGGCTCAGACGGCCTGTGGTCGGCGCTCGCCGGCGCCGTCGTCGCCGCCGTGTTCCTGCTGCTCACCAGCGTGAGCGTGCTCGTCGCCAACCGCTGGTTCGGCGACGCGCTGTACGTGCCGATCTTCTTCGGGATCGTCCTGGGCGGCTGGTTCATCAAGCTCGTCGTGTTCATCGCCGCGCTGTTCATCCTGCGCGGGCAGCCGTGGCTGGAGCCCGTGGTGTTCTTCGTCGCGATCGTCGCGAGCGTCGTGGCATCGCTCGTCGTCGACATGATCGTGCTGCGCACGATGCGCATCCCGCATGTGTCGGACGTCTCGCTGCCGGGGGATGACGACGAGCCGACGCAGCGCCGTTGAGCCTTGATTTCTACAGCGCGTCAAAACCTGGGCGCGACCTTTGATAGGCTGGACTCAGCTGCGGATGGTGTGCGGCGCGATGATCGCGACGAGGCCCCGCAGAACCGCTCTCTCATGACAATTCACCGTGCTGGGCATTGCTCCGCGCGAGAAGCTGGAGCCACAGGTTGACTCAGGCAGCGAACCTCCTCGCCCACGCCGCCGCTGACGGAGAATTCCATCCGCCGTCGATCGACGACTTCTTCCCCGCTGGGCTGCTGTTCGCGGGCACGCCGTTCGAGATCACGCGCATCAACCTCGCGCAGTTCCTCGCCACGGCCGTCCTCGTCGTCATCCTCGTGCTCGGCACGCGCCGGATGGCCGTGGTGCCAGGGCGCTTCCAGAGCGTCGTCGAGATGGGCATGCTGTTCGTCCGCGACACGTTCGCGCACAACATCCTCGGGCGCAAGGACGGGGACCGGTTCCTCCCGCTGCTCATGACGATGTTCTTCATGATCCTGTTCATGAACCTCACGGGCATCATCCCCGGCATCAACATCGCCGGCACGAGCGTCATCGCCGTCCCGCTGCTGCTGGCCGTGGTGTCGTACGTGGCGTTCATCTACGCGGGCCTCAAGCGCAGCCCGGGCGGATTCATCCGGAACTCGCTGTTCCCTCCCGGGGTGCCGCCGTTCCTGTACATCATCGTCACGCCGCTCGAGTTCCTCTCGACCTTCATCATCCGGCCGGTCACCCTCACGCTGCGACTGCTGATGAACATGATCGTCGGGCACCTCATGCTCGTGCTGTTCTTCTCCGCGACGCAGTTCTTCCTGTTCACGATGGGCGGCCTGTGGTCGCTGCTGAGTGTCGGAACGCTCGCGTTCGGATTCGTCTTCACCCTGTTCGAGGTCCTGGTTGCCGTGCTCCAGGCCTATGTCTTCACAGTCCTCACCGCGGTCTACATCCAGCTCGCGGTTGCGGAAGAGCACTGACGGACGACCACACGGTCATCCGCCTTACCGAAAGGAAAAACCCGTGGACGCTACCACGATTCTGGCCGAGGTCAACGGTTCGATCGCGACGGTCGGCTACGGCCTGGCCGCCATCGGCCCCGCGATCGGTGTGGGCATCGTCGTCGGCAAGACGATCGAGTCGACCGCTCGCCAGCCCGAGCTCGCCGGCCGCCTGCAGACGCTCATGTGGATCGGTATCGCCTTCACCGAGGCACTCGCCTTCATCGGCATCGCCACCGGCTTCATCTTCGGCTACAACTGATCCCTCGCTCGAGACATAAGGAGGCAGGATGCTGAACGCTCTTGTCACTGTCGCCGCGGAGGAAGCCCACAATCCGCTCATCCCGGCGATCTACGACATCGTCTGGTCTGCGGTGTGCTTCGTCATCATCCTCGCGGTGGTGATCTTCGTGGCGCTCCCGCGTCTGACGAAGATGCTCGACGAGCGCTCTGCCGCCATCGAGGGCAACATCGCGAAGGCGGACGAGGCCCAGAAGCAGGCCGAAGCCGCTCTCGAGGAGTACACCCGGCAGCTCGCCGAGGCCCGCCGCGAGGCCGGCGACATCCGCGAAGCCGCCCGCGAGGACGGCAAGAAGATCGTCGCGGAGGCGAAGGACAGCGCAACGGCCGAGGCCGAGCGCATCCAGTCCACCGCGCACACGCAGATCGAGGCCGAGCGTCAGGCCGCCCTCGTGTCGCTCCGCGGCGAGGTGGGCGTCCTCGCCCTCGACCTCGCATCGGGCGTCATCGGGGAGACCCTGAACGACGACCTCAAGGCGCAGTCGGTGGTCGACCGCTTCCTGGCCGACCTCGAGGCTTCCGAGAAGGCGGCGAAGTAATGGGCAGCGCGACCACTCAGGCGCTCGCAGCGAGCGCATCCGCGCTCGATGCCGCGCCGGTCGACCTCGACACCGCGCGCGAGCTGTTCGCCGCGTCGCGTGCCGTCGCCGGCGCCCCGGCGCTGAGCGGCGCGCTCACCGACTCCGCAGCGACGGCCGAGAACCGCGGCGCCCTGGTCTCCAGGGCGTTCGGCTCGCTGTCGCTCGTCACGCGCGGACTCATCGCGCAGGTCGTGTCGCAGCGGTGGTCCTCGGGAGACGACCTCGTGTCGGGTCTCGAGGAGCTCGCGATCCGGGCCGCGGCCAAGGCCGAGGCCGCCGATGTGGAGGCCGAGCTCTTCCAGGTCGTCCGCATCATCTCGGCGAACCCGCAGCTCGAGCTCGCGCTCGGCAGCAGGCTCGGCGGGAGCGCCAAGAAGGGGGAGCTCATCGGCTCTCTCCTCCAGGGCAGGGCCAGCGAGGGCACGACGCTCATCGTGTCGTCGCTCGTGCAGCAGTCGCACGGTCGCCGCGTGCGCGCGATGCTCAACCGCGCCATGCGCATCGCCGCCGCCCAGCGCGGTCGCACGGTGGCCACGGTGTACACCGCGGCGCCGCTGTCGCCGGTGCAGAGCGAGCGGCTCGCCTCCGCGCTGTCGAACCGCTACGGCGGCGAGATCGCGCTCAACCCCGTGATCGACCCGACGGTCGTCGGCGGCATCCGCATCCAGGTCGCCGACGATGTCATCGACGGCAGCATCTCGTCCCGCCTCGCCGATCTCCGGCAGAGGCTCGCAGGCTAAGCTCTCCCGCCCCGGCGGACGGCTCAGGGGCCGCCCTCGGCCCCACAACACTAAGGAAGACAATGGCAGACATCACCATCAGCCCCGACGTCATCCGTGACGCGCTGAAGGACTTCGTCGCCGCTTACGAGCCCACCGGTTCCGCGGCGAACGAGGTCGGCACGGTCGTCGACGCGGCAGACGGCATCGCCCACGTCGAGGGCCTGCCGGGCGTCATGGCGAACGAGCTCGTCCGCTTCGGCGACGGCACGCTGGGCCTTGCGCAGAACCTCGATGAGGACGCCATCGGCGTCGTCGTGCTCGGCGAGTTCACCGGCATCGAGGAGGGCCAGCAGGTCACCCGCACCGGCGAGGTCCTCTCCGTCCCCGTCGGCGAGGGCTACCTCGGCCGCGTGGTCGACCCGCTCGGCAACCCGATCGACGGTCTCGGCGAGATCGCCGGCATCGAGGGTCGTCGTGCGCTCGAGCTGCAGGCCGCAGGCGTCATGCAGCGCAAGAGCGTGCACGAGCCGATGCAGACGGGAATCAAGGCGATCGACGCCATGATCCCCGTGGGCCGCGGCCAGCGCCAGCTCATCATCGGCGACCGCCAGACCGGCAAGACCGCGATCGCGATCGACACGATCATCAACCAGAAGGCCAACTGGGAGTCGGGCGACCCGACCCAGCAGGTCCGCTGCATCTACGTCGCGATCGGTCAGAAGGGCTCGACCATCGCCGGCGTGCGCGGCGCGCTCGAAGAGGCCGGCGCGATGGAGTACACCACGATCGTGGCCGCTCCCGCCTCCGACCCCGCGGGCTTCAAGTACCTCGCGCCGTACACCGGCTCGGCGATCGGCCAGCACTGGATGTACCAGGGCAAGCACGTGCTCATCGTGTTCGACGACCTGTCGAAGCAGGCCGAGGCGTACCGTGCCGTGTCGCTCCTCCTCCGTCGTCCGCCGGGACGCGAGGCGTACCCCGGTGACGTCTTCTACCTGCACTCGCGTCTGCTCGAGCGCTGCGCGAAGCTCTCCGACGAGCTGGGCGCGGGCTCGATGACGGGTCTGCCGATCATCGAGACGAAGGCCAACGACGTGTCGGCCTACATCCCGACGAACGTGATCTCGATCACCGATGGCCAGATCTTCCTGCAGTCCGACCTCTTCAACGCCAACCAGCGTCCTGCGGTCGACGTCGGAATCTCGGTGTCGCGAGTGGGCGGCGACGCTCAGCTCAAGCACATCAAGAAGGTCTCCGGCACGCTCAAGCTCGAGCTCGCCCAGTACCGCTCGCTGCAGGCCTTCGCGATGTTCGCGAGCGACCTCGACGCGGCATCGCGTCGTCAGCTCGACCGCGGTGCGCGTCTGACCGAGCTGCTCAAGCAGCCCCAGTACACGCCGTACCCCGTCGAGGAGCAGGTCGTCTCGATCTGGGCCGGCACGAACGGCAAGCTCGACAGCATCGAGGTGGAGGACGTCCTCCGCTTCGAGCGCGAGCTGCTGGACTACCTGCGCCGCAACACCTCGGTGCTCGAGACGCTGCGCACCTCGGGCAAGCTCGAGGACGCGACGGTTGCCGAGCTCGAGCAGCAGGTCGACAAGTTCGTGCTCGAGTTCAAGCAGGGCGGCGGTCAGCACCTGACGGACGCCGGTCGCGAGGAGTTCGCTCCCGCCGCCGTGGAGGACGTGAACCAGGAGCAGATCGTCAAGGGCCGCCGGGCGTAAGGCCGGCGGAGACGACGCATCATGGGCGCACAACTCAGGGAGTACAAGCAGAAGATCTCTTCTGCTCAGACGACCAAGAAGATCACGAAGGCGATGGAGCTCATCGCGGCTTCGCGCATCCAGAAGGCGATGGCGCGCGTGCGCGCGTCATCGCCCTTCGCCCGCGAGGTGACGCGTGCGGTCTCGGCCGTCGCCACCCACACGTCGATCGACCACCCGCTCACCCGTGAGCCGGAGGTCGTGCGGCGTTCGGCGATCGTCATCGTCAGCGCCGACCGCGGTCTCGCGGGCGCCTTCAACTCGCAGGTCATCCGAGAGGGGCTGGAGCTGGCCGAGCTGCTGCGCTCGGAGGGGAAGGAGATCGACTTCTACCTCTTCGGGCGCAAGGCCGTCGGCTACTTCCAGTTCCGACGGGTCACGGCGAAGGCGGAGTGGGTCGGCGACGCCGACACACCTCACTTCGAGACGGCCGAGGAGATGGCCGCGGCGCTGCTCGAGGCGTACGAGCTCGACGCGAGCGAAGGCGGAGTGGACGAGATCCACGTCGTCTACAACCGCTTCGTGAGCATGATGACGCAGACGCCGGAGACGATCCGTCTGCTTCCGCTCGCGGTCGTCGAGGCGGAGGAGTCGGCATCCGCCGACGTCTATCCCCTCTACGAGTTCGAGCCGGACGCCACGCTGGTGCTCGACCGCCTGCTGCCGGTGTACATCCAGAGCCGCATCTTCAACGCCCTCCTGCAGTCGTCTGCCGCCAAGCAGGCCGCGACGCAGAAGGCGATGAAGTCGGCCAGCGACAACGCCGACAAGCTCATCACCGACTACACCCGCCTGCGCAACAACGCGCGACAGGCAGAGATCACTCAGCAGATCGCCGAGATCGTCGGCGGCGCCGACGCGCTGGCGTCCTGAGCTGTAGACCCACCAGGAAAGAGACGAAAGTATGACTGCCAACGCCACGGCCGAGACCACTGCGGTGGTCGGGCGCGTCGCTCGCGTCACGGGCCCCGTCGTCGACATCGAGTTCCCGCACGACGCGATCCCCGACGTCTACAGCGCGCTCAAGACGACGATCACCATCGAGGGCGAGAGCACCGAGATCACGCTCGAGGTCGCGCAGCACCTCGGCGACGACATGATCCGCGCCATCTCGCTCAAGCCCACCGACGGCATGGTCCGCGGCCAGGAGGTGCGCGACACCGGTGCGCCCATCTCGGTGCCCGTCGGCGACGTCACCAAGGGCAAGGTCTTCAACGTGATCGGCGAGGTGCTCAACCTCGGCGAGGGCGAGACCCTCGAGATCAACGAGCGGTGGCCCATCCACCGCAAGGCGCCCAACTTCGACGTGCTCGAGTCGAAGACCCAGATGTTCGAGACCGGCATCAAGTCGATCGACCTCCTCACGCCGTACGTGCAGGGTGGCAAGATCGGCCTGTTCGGCGGCGCGGGCGTCGGCAAGACCGTCCTCATCCAGGAGATGATCCAGCGCGTCGCGCAGGACCACGGCGGCGTGTCGGTGTTCGCCGGTGTCGGCGAGCGCACCCGCGAGGGCAACGACCTCATCCACGAGATGGAGGAGGCGGGCGTCTTCGACAAGACCGCCCTGGTGTTCGGCCAGATGGACGAGCCGCCGGGAACGCGTCTGCGCGTGGCGCTGTCGGCTCTGACGATGGCGGAGTACTTCCGCGACGTGCAGAAGCAGGACGTGCTGCTCTTCATCGACAACATCTTCCGCTTCACGCAGGCGGGCTCCGAGGTGTCGACCCTGCTCGGTCGCATGCCCTCGGCCGTGGGATACCAGCCCAACCTCGCCGACGAGATGGGTGTGCTCCAGGAGCGCATCACCTCGACGCGCGGTCACTCGATCACCTCGATGCAGGCGATCTACGTGCCGGCCGACGACTACACCGACCCGGCCCCGGCCACGACGTTCGCGCACCTCGACGCGACGACGGAGCTGTCGCGTGAGATCGCCTCGAAGGGTCTGTACCCCGCGATCGACCCGCTCACCTCGACGAGCCGCATCATGGACCCGCGCTACCTCGGCGCGGACCACTACCGCGTCGCGACCTCGGTGAAGCAGATCCTCCAGAAGAACAAGGAGCTGCAGGAGATCATCGCCATCCTCGGTGTCGACGAGCTCTCGGAGGAGGACAAGATCGTCGTGTCGCGTGCGCGTCGCATCCAGCAGTTCCTCTCGCAGAACACCTACATGGCGAAGAAGTTCACCGGTGTCGAGGGCTCGACCGTGCCGCTCAAGGAGACGATCGAGTCGTTCGACGCGATCGTCAAGGGCGAGTTCGACCACGTGGCCGAGCAGGCCTTCTTCAACGTCGGCGGCATCAGCGACGTCGAGGCGCAGTGGGCGAAGATCCAGAAGGAGAACGCCTGATCATGGCGCTCAACGTCACCCTCGTCTCCGCGGAGGCGGAGGTCTGGACGGGCGAGGCGAGCCTCGTGGTCGCCAAGACCACCGAGGGTGAGATCGGCTTCATGCAGGGGCACGAGCCCGTGCTGTCGATCCTCTCCCAGGGGCAGGTCCGCATCACGCAGGCGGATGGCCAGAAGATCGTCGCGGACGCCCGCGACGGGTTCGTGTCGATGGAGGGCGACGTGCTCACCATCGTCGCCGGTCACGCCGCACTCGTCGACTGACGCAAGTTCACTCCCGCCAGGGCGGAGGATCCTCGGATCCTCCGCCCTGGCGTTCGTCTGCGCCCGACGGGCGCGGAAGGGACATCCGTGCTCATCCTGCTCCCGCCATCCGAGACCAAGCGCCCCGGCGGCGACGGCGCGCGTCTGCGACTCGCCGACCTCCGCCTGCGGGAGCTCGTCGGGGAGCGCGAGGCGGTCGCCGACGCGCTCGTCGCGCTGTCGGCGGACCCCGAGCGCGCCGCGCGGGTCCTGAAGCTGGGCGCCCGGCAGCTCGGGGAGATCGAGCGGAACGCCGCCCTGCTCGCAGCGCCGACGATGCCCGCCGTCGATCGGTACACCGGGGTGCTCTTCGACGCGCTGGATGCCCCGACGCTGTCCGCCGGCGCGCGGGAGTGGCTCGCACGCCATGCGCTGATTCACACCGCGCCGTTCGGTCCGGTCGGCGCGAGCGATCCGATCCCCGCGTACCGCCTCGCCGCCGGTGCCGCGCTGCCCGGGGTGCCGCCGCTGCGCCGTCACTGGGCAGCGGCCGCCTCCGCCGCGCTCGGCCGCGAGGCAGGCGACGGCCTCGTCGTCGATCTGCGCTCGAAGGCGTATGTCGAGCTCGGCCCGCTTCCCGAGCACGTGGCGGCGGTCTCGGTGTCGGTCGTGGCCGAGGGCGCGGATGGCGCGGTGCGCGCCCTCAATCACTTCAACAAGAAGGCGAAGGGCCGTCTGACGCGCCTGGCCGCCGAGAGCGCCGCCGTCTGGGAGACGGCAGACGACCTGATCGTCTGGGCGGGATCCGTCGGCCTGGACATGCGTCCCGGGGGGTCGCCGCGCGAGGTGCTGCTCGTCGCCGAGTAGCGGCCGGCGGTGCGACTCTGGCATCGTGGTCGTGCGGCCAGGACCGGTCGCGGACATCCGGGAGGTCTTCGATGTACGACGACGTGTACGGCCCGAACGGCGGGGCGCTGCTCGCGGTGCTCGGCATCTTCCTCTTCCTCCTCGCCTTCGGCGCGGTCATCTACTACGTCCTGAGCTCGTGGTTCCTCATGAGGATCTTCGACAAGGCGGGCGTGCAGGGCCGCTGGCGCGCGTGGGTGCCCGTGTACAACCTCATGGTCTTCTTCAAGCTGGGCGACCTGAGCCCCTGGCTCGTCCTCTACAGCCTGGCGGGGTCCATCCTGCTCGGCTTCATCGACCTCGGCTTCATCTTCGGGATCGCGACGGCGGTGCTCTCCGCGATGGCCGCTTACCGCGTGGGTCTCAAGCTGCAGAAGGAGGGCGCCTGGGTCGTGCTGTACATCTTCCTGTCGCTCATCTGGCTCGGCATCAACGCGTTCGACAGGTCGCGCTGGAACCCGGCCGTGCCGCCGGCGCCATGGAGCGGCAACGCCTTCTTCGGTGACCGCACGGTGTGGGACGGCGTGCCCTCCGGCACGCGCTCCGGCCTCGGCGCGCCCGACTACGGAGCCGCAGGCTACGGCCAGGCGCCCTACGGCCAGGCGCCCTACGGCCAGGCGCCCTACGGGCAGGCACCCTACGGCCAGAACGGGTACGGCCATCCGCAGCAGGGGCAGGCACCGTACGGTCAGTCGGCTCCCGACGCGTTCCCCAGCGCCTTCCCGCCGCCGGCGGATGCCACCGGCGGTCTCCCTCCGCGCGGCGACGCACCCGGCGTCTACCCGCCCTCGCCTGCCGGCACCACGCCCGGCGCGGTCCCGCCCCCGCCGCGGCGTGAGGGCGACGACCCGTCGACCCCGCCGGCGCCGCCCGCTCCCTGACCGCAGCGGCGACGAGAACACGAGCGCGCCGCTCGACTAGGATGTGATGACCGCGCTCGCTTCACCGAGCGCTCACCGACACCCGGAGGCCCTTTCGTGCCAGACGCACCCGTGACGACTCAGTCGACGATCGTGCGACGCGCCGGGGGAGACGTCATCGTCTCGTGGGCCGGCGTCACCGATCGCGGCCGCAAGCGCGAGATCAATCAGGACGCCGTCCTCGCGCACTTCCCGCTCTTCGTCGTCGCCGACGGGATGGGCGGCCACATCGGCGGCGAGATCGCCAGCGCGAGCACCGTCGCGCGGCTGCAGAAGGTCGTCGAGCACGGCGACATCACGCCGGAGGCGATCGAGGACGCGCTGCTGCGCGCGGTCGGCGACATCGGCGACCACCCCGAGACGACGGACGAGGGCACCGGCACGACGGTGACCGGCATCTACCTCCACGCTGACGGCGAGGAGGACGCCTGGATCGTCCTCAACATCGGCGACTCGCGCGTGTACCTCGACCGGGACGACGCGCTCGCGCAGATCACGGTGGACCACTCGCTCGTCCAGGAGCTCGTCGCCTCCGGGCGGCTGAGCCCCGAGGAGGCGGAGAACCACCCCTACGGGAACGTCATCACGCGTGCCGTCGGCCCGAGCGAGAGCGTCGTGCCCGACTACGTCCGCCTCGACGTGCGCGCGGGCGACCGGTTCGTCATCTGCTCGGACGGGCTCACCAAGGAGCTGACGGACTACGGGATCCTCCACTTCCTCCGCCAGAACGCCGACCCCGCCGCTGCGATCGAGGCGATGCTCGCCGCTGCGCTCGAGAACGGCGGGCGGGACAACGTCTCGATCATCGTCGTCGACGTGAAGGATGCCGCCCCGACGGCGGAGCACGGCGTCTCCACAGCGGACTCCCCGGCGTAGCCCCCTCCACAGATCCGCGGGGGCCGGGCGGCCCGAGTGCGTCGCGCGGTGTCATGGAGGCATGACGACGTCCGTCCTCCCGCGCATCGACGAGCCGATCGCGCTCCCGGCCCCCGCGGTGCCGCCGCGCCCTGCACGCTGGCCGCTGTTCGCCGCGCTCGTGCCGGTGGTCGGCGGCATCGCCATGTGGCTCGCGACCGCCTCGGTGCTCTCGCTGTGCTTCGCCGCCCTCGGGCCGCTCATGGCGCTCGCGTCGGCGGTCGACGCCCGCCGCAGCTCCCGCCGCGAGCTGCGGCGATCGGAGGCCGAGTACGCGTCCGCCTGCGCCCGCGTCGAGGCCGAGGTCGACCGGCGTCACGAGCGCGAGCGGCAGGAGCTCGCCGCGCGCCTCGTCGGCGTCGCCGCCCTCCTCGCCGACGCGGGCCGGGTGTGGCGAGCCGGGGCAGACGAGCTCGTCGTCGGACGCGGGCCCAGCTCGAGCCGCGTGCGGGTGACCGGGGGCGACGGCGAGCACGCCGACGGCGTCCGCGCGCGAGCCGGCGTCCTGGAGGACGCTCCCGTTGCGGTGAGCGCCGCCGAGGGCGTCTGCGTCCGCGGCGATCCCGTCGTCGCCCGCGCGGTCGCGCGGGCGCTCGCCGTGCAGCTGTGCCTGCGCGCATCGCCGGGCGAGCTCGCGGCGTGTCCGGGGCCGGAGGGGGAGGAGTGGCTGGATCTCCTGCCGCATCGCGGCGCGACGGCGCCGCACCGGCTCGCGCTCGTGCTCGGCGGCGCCGCGCCCGCGGAAGCGGACCGGGTCATCGCCGCGCGCGGCCCGGGCGACCCGCCGCCGGACGCATGCGGGGCGGTGCTGGAGATCGACGGCGGCCTCCGCGGCCGACTCCTCCGCGGCCCGCATGTGCAGGAGCTGGCACTGGAGGCCCTCTCCGGCGCCCAGGCGGCCGCGCTCGCAGAGCGCCTGTCCGGGATGCCCGCCGCCGGCGGTGTGTCCCAGACGGACCCGCCGCTGACCCTGGGCTCCCTGGAGCCCGTCGCGTCCGGTGAGGCAGCGGCGCTTCCCGCCGTGATCGGGGCGGCGGCCGGCGAGCCCGCCGTCGTCGACATCGTGGGCGACGGCCCTCACGCCGTGGTGGTCGGCACCACGGGCGCCGGCAAGAGCGAACTGCTGGTGACGTGGGTGGCATCGCTCGCGCGCACCTACACGCCGGAGCGGGTGGTGTTCCTCCTCGCGGACTTCAAGGGCGGGACGGCGTTCGACGTGCTCGCGCATCTGCCTCACGTGACGGGCGTGATCACCGACCTCGACGCAGGGGCCGCGCGGCGTGCGGTGGAGAGCCTGCGTGCAGAGCTGCGGCGACGGGAGACGCATCTGGCGGCACGCGGCCTCCGCGATGTCGCGGCCCCCGGCGCCGGCCTGCCGCGCCTGATCATCGTCGTCGACGAGTTCGCGGCCCTCCTGCACGACCATGCCGACCTGCACGCGGTGTTCACCGACGTGGCCGCGCGCGGCCGGGCGCTGGGGATGCACCTCGTGCTCGGCACTCAGCGCTCGACGGGCGTGCTCCGCGACGCGCTGGCCGCCAATTGCCCGCTGCGGATCGCTCTCCGAGTGGCCGAGCCGGCGGAGAGCCGCGGCGTCATCGGCCGTGACGACGCCGCCACGTTGCCCGGCGGTGCAGACGGGCGCGGGCTGGCGTACATCCGGCGCCCCTCCGACGCCGGCCCGCGGCTCACCCGCGTGGCGCTCACCGCTCCGGCCGATGTGGCGGCGATCGCCCGGTCGGCGGATGGCTCGCGGTCGCGCGGTCCGTGGCTGGCACCCCTGCCGCCGGAGCTTCCGATCGACGCGCTGCCCCAGGCCGGGCCCGGTGAGGTCGTCCTCGGGCTCGCCGACGACCCCGAGCATCAGCGGCAGCCGCTCGTCCTGCTGCGGCCGGGTGCGGACCGAGCGCTCGCCGTCGTAGGCGGAGCCGGCAGCGGGAAGACGAGTCTGGTGCGCCTCATCGCCGAGCAGCGCCGCGACGCCCTGCTCGTCCCATCCGACGCCGAGGGCGCATGGGACGCCGTGGAGCGCGCGGAGGGGGCGACCGGTGCGCTGCTCCTCATCGACGACCTGGACGCTCTGCTCGCGCGGTTCCCGCACGACCACGCGCACCTCCTCGCCGAGCGGATCGAGGGCATCCTCCGCGACGCGGGGGAGCGGCGGAGCACGGTCGTGCTCACGCTCGCCCGTGTGGCCGGCCCGGCAGCGCGCATCCTCGACCTCGTCGCACGTCGCGCGCTGCTGGCGGTGGCATCGCGTGCCGACCATGCGGCCGCGGGTGGCGAGAGCGGCGCTTTCGACCCCCGCCGCGCCCCGGGCCGCGGCGTCCTCGACGGACTCGAGGTGCAGCTCGCGATGCCGCGCATGGCAGGGCGCGTCCAGGAGCCTGCCCCCACGACGGCATGGCGTCCGACCGCTCCCGTCACGGCACTCTCAGCCAAGGCGGCCCGGCGACGAGCGGTCGCCCTCGCCGAAGGGTGGGGCGACGAGGTCCGGGTGGTCGTGCTCGACGACCTCCCGCCCGGCATCACCCTCGCCGGACTCGCGCAGCCCGCCTCACCGGTGGTCGTCGCGGGGGAGCCGGAGTCGTGGCAGCGTCAGTGGGCGCTCCTGCAGGAGGCGCGCTCGAGCCATCCGCTCGTCGTGAGCGCGGAGTGCGCGAGCGAGCTGCGCGCACTCACCGGCGAGCGGGAGCTGCCACCGTACGCGCGGCCCCGCGCATCACGCGCGTGGCTCTGCGTCGAAGGGCGGCCGCCGCAGCGGGTGGTGCTGCCTTGAGGTCAGACGCTCGCGCGGATGCGCCCGACCTCCGCGCCCCCGCCCCGCACCGACAGCATCGGGTTGGTGCGAGCGAAGTGGTCGACGGCCTCCGCGCTGAGGGCGCCCGTGCGCGCGAGGAGCGTCAGCGCCACGAGGACCGCCGCGCGGTTCGAGCCGTCGAGCATCTTCACGACGACGGCGGTCCCGTCCGGCGCGATCATCGTCTGCACGCCCTCCGCGCCGAACTTGGAGTACACGCCGAAGGTCTCGATCGCGATCGTGTCCGGGCGGCCGGGTCCTTCGACCGTCCAGGGGTTCTCGCGCACCGCGCGCACCAGTGCGCCGGCGACGCGGTGCATGGCGAAGGGCGACCGCTCCGACGAGGTGCCGGCGCGATGCAGCGCGCGGGCGAGCCCCGAGAGGGTGAGCGCGTGCACGGGCGCGCCGCACCCGTCGATGACGCTCGCACCGACGCGCTCGCCGGAGAGGCGCTCGACGACCTCGCGGATGTGCAGCTGCAGGGGGTGCGCGGGGTCCAGATAGGTGCCGGTGTCCCAGCCGCTGGCGACACACGCCATGAGCATCGCGGCGTGCTTGCCCGAGCATGTCATGCGCAGGCGCGACGGCTCGTAGTGGTCGCGGACCATCGCGTCGCGCGCGGCGGAGTCGCTCGGCCATTGCGCCGGGCATCCCAGGGCGTCCTCGCTGAGCCCCACGGAGGCGAGCATGTCGCGCACGAGCGTGACATGGCGGTCGGTGCCGGAGTGGCTCGCCGTGGCGATCGCCAGCCGTTCGCCCTCGAGGGGGGCGCCCGCGGTGACCGATCCGATCGCCTGCAGGGGCTTCAGGGACGAGCGCGGGAGGATCAGGGCGTCGGTGCGACCGAGCGCCATCGCGAGTTCGCCGTTCGGAGAGAGCACGAGCGCCGAACCGACGTGGCGGGATTCGACGAACCCTCCGCGGTCGACGACGGCGAGCTCGGCGGCTTCCTGGGCGGCGAAGGTCTCTGCAGTCACCAGACAACCCTAACCAAGCAGTCGACGGCGTCCCCGCCGCGCGGTGACACACTGGGCTCATGCTCGGCGAACATCACTACGCGCTCACCGCCACCTGGACCGGAGACCGCGGCACCGGCACATCCGGCTACCGCGACTACGACCGTTCGGTCACGCTCGCCGTCGCCGGCAAGCCCGACGTCCTCGCCTCCGCCGACGTGCCGTTCCGCGGCGACCGGGCGCGATGGAATCCCGAGGATCTCCTCCTCGCCGCGCTGTCGGAGTGCCACCTGCTGTCGTACCTGCACGCCTGCGTGGTGCGCGGGGTGGTCGTCACCGCCTACGAGGACCACGCCCTGGGCACCATGCAGCAGGAGGGCAGCAGCGGTCGCTTCACCGAGGTGGTGCTGCGTCCGCGCGTCGAGGTGGCGGAGGCTTCGATGGTGGCCGAGGCGATCGCCGCCCACGAGGACGCGCACGAATGGTGCTTCATCGCGAACTCGGTCGCCTTCCCCGTCCGCCACGAGGCGGTGGTCGAGGTCAGAGGCGCTCGTGGGGCAGCGCCCGCTTGATCTTCTCGAGCGTGTTGTGCGCGGGGACCTCGTTGTAGACGCCGGCGAGCTCCTGCCCCGACAGCGCGTGGATGGCTGCCATGATCTCGTCGGTGGCCGTGCGGCGCGCCTTACCCGACGACGCCGGGCCGTGCCCGGTCAGGTCCAGCGGCTTTCCGAACCGCACCGTCACGCGCTCACGGAACGAGGGGATCTTCGCGCCGACCGGCATCACGCGATCGGTCCCGATCAGGCCGATGGGCACCACCGGCGCTCCGGTCTCGAGGGCGAGGTACGCGATGCCGGTGCGGCCTCGATACAGGCGTCCGTCGCGCGAGCGCGTCCCCTCCGGGTGCAGCGCGACCGCGGCGCCGGCGGCGAGGATCTGCTTCTGGCGGTCCAGCGCGTCCAGCGCCGCCTGCCCTGCCCCGCGCTCGACGGCGATCGCGCCGACCGCCGTGAAGAAGGTGCGTGAGAGCCAGCCCTTCACTCCGGTGCCGGTGAAGTAGTCGGACTTGGCGAGGAAGTGCACGGCCCGCGGCGCTGCCGCGATCGGGATGGCGATCGAGTCGATGAACGACAGATGGTTGCTTGCCAGGATGACCGCCCCCTCGGTGGGGATGTTCTCCCGACCCTCCACGTGCGGGCGGTAGATCGCCCGCGCCAGCGGTGAGAGCACCAGACGCCCGGTCGTGTACGCCCAGCTCGGACGGAGCGGGTCGCCGTCAAGCTCGGCCTGCGCCTGCGCGTCGTCGGTCATCCCCCCAGGTTACTGCGACCATATGCCCGCGTCGGCATCCGCCCGTCGCGGGCGCGTTCAGCCCATGCAAAGCGGAGATCGGGGAGGATGGAGACGATCCTGCGATGAATGAGGTTTCCGTGCGCGCTCGCTCACTTGGTCTGATGTCCACCGCCGTGCTCGCGGCGCTCGCGCTGGCGGGTTGCTCGCCGGCGGGTGACGCCGACACGGAGGCCTCGCCGAGCGCCGCGCCGGCCGACCTCTGCGACGCGGCCGCGCCCACGGGCGACGCCGTGGAGAGCGTGACCGTCGAGGGCGAGGTCGGCGAGCCGGCCACGGCGTCGTTCGAGGCGCCGCTCGAGTTCGACGAGTCGCAGCGAATCGTCCTCGAGGAGGGTGACGGCGACCCGGTGGCCAGCGGCGACTATCTGCAGTACGCGATGACGGCCTACGACGCCGTCACCGGCGACGAGATCGGGCAGATCGGATACGAGGAGGCGGAGCTGCTGCCCTCGCTCGTATCGCCCGAGGCGCTCGGCCAGTTCGTCGGGTGCGAGAACATCGGGTCCCGGCTCGTGCTCGCGCTCCCCGGCACGACCGCCGCGGACGGCACCGTCTCCAACGGGCAGATCTACGTCTTCGACATGCTGGGGACGACCCCCACGGCGGCGTGGGGCGAGGAGCAGGAGCCCACCGCCGGCCTGCCCACGGTCGAGCTCGCCGAGGATGGCGCCCCCACGATCACGATCCCCGAGGGTGCCGAGGCGCCGGAGACGACCGAGCTCTCGACGCTGAAGGCAGGAGACGGGGCCACGGTCGACGAGGGCGACGCGGTCCTCGTGCAGTACACCGGCGTGAAGCTCTCCGACGGGTCGGTCTTCGACTCCAGCTGGGAGAGCGGCACGCCCGCCCAGTTCCAGACGACCGGCGTCGTCGAGGGCTTCAAGAAGGCGCTCGAGGGGCAGAAGGTCGGCTCGCAGGTGCTCGCGGTGATCCCGCCCGTCGAGGGCTACGGCGAGGGCGAGATCAACGACACCGACCTCGTCGGGGAGACGCTCGTCTTCGTCGTCGACATCCTCGCCACGCAGCACGTGGCCGCCGCGGCGACCGAGACCCCCGCCGAGTGAGCCCGCGCGTCCGGCGCGTCATCGTCCTCGGATCCAGCGGATCCATCGGGACGCAGGCGCTCGACGTCATCCGCGCCAACCGCGACCGGTTCGAGCTCGTCGGACTGTCCACCGGCTCCAACGCCGAGCTCCTCCGCGCGCAGGCGGGGGAGTTCGGGGTCGAGCACACCGCCCTGGGCGCCGACGCCTCCGCGCAGCTCGTGCGCGACATCGAAGCCGACGTCGTGCTCAACGGCATCACCGGCTCGGTGGGCCTGGGTCCCACCCTCGCCGCACTCGAGGCCGGCCGCACGCTCGCGCTGGCGAACAAGGAGTCGCTCATCGTCGGGGGCGATCTCGTGCGCGGTCTCGCCCGCCCCGGCCAGATCGTGCCGGTCGACTCCGAGCACTCCGCGATCGCGCAGGCGCTGCGGGCAGGGGAGCGCGGCGAGGTGCGTCGCCTCATCGTGACCGCGTCGGGCGGGCCGTTCCGTGGCCGCTCGCGCGCCGAGCTCGCCGAGGTCACCCCGGCGCAGGCGCTCAAGCACCCGAACTTCGCCATGGGGCGCGTGATCACGACGAACTCCGCGACGCTCGTCAACAAGGGCCTCGAGGTGATCGAGGCGCATCTGCTGTTCGACGTGCCGTACGAGCGCATCGAGGTCGTCGTGCATCCGCAGCAGCTCATCCACTCGATGGTCGAGTTCCAGGACGGCTCGACGATCGCGCAGGCCGGTCCGCCGCGCATGCTCGTGCCGATCGCGCTCGGGCTCTCCTGGCCCGAGCGCCTCGCCGACGTGGACGCGCCGATCGACTGGACCGCGGCGCAGACGTGGGAGTTCGCCCCCCTGGACGACGAGGCGTTCCCCGCCGTCCGGCTCGCCCGTCAGGCCGGACAGGCCGGCGGCACGCACCCCGCTGTCTACAACGCGGCCAACGAGCAGGCGGTGGACGCGTTCCACGCGGGCCGGCTGTCGTTCCCCGCCATCGTCGACACCATCGCGGCTGTCCTCGATCGCCACGGCGCGCCCGCCGAGCTCACGCTGGCATCGCTCGCCGACGCGGAGGCGTGGGCGCGACGGACCGCCGACGCCCTCATCTCGGCGCGCTGAGGGCACGGCCCGTCCTCGAATCGGGGGCGGGCCGCGACCGGACGTCAGTCCTCGTACGGAACCGGCCAGGCGGGCTCGGGCACGGGCCATCCGGCATCGCGCAGCGCGCGCCGCGCGAGCTCGCGCGCGGAGTACGGCGTGCGCACGCCCTTGATGTCGCGGTAGTCCTGGTGCCCGGGGCCCGCCCACAGGATGGCGTCGCCGGGTCCGACGAGCTTGACGGCCTCGACGATCGCGGTCTCCGGCGGCGAGAACTCGTAGATCGGATGGCCGGGGTCGGTCGCGCGGGCTCCCTCCAGGAGCATCGCGCGGATCGCCGCCGGGTCCTCGTGACGCGGGTGGTGGTCGGTGATCACGACGATGTCGCTGCCCTCCACGGCCGTGCGGCCCATGTCGTGGCGCTTGGTCTTGTCGCGATCGCCGTCCGCGCCGAACAGCATGAGCACCTTGCCGGGCGTCACACGCCGGACCGCCGCGAGCGTCTTCTCGAAGGCGTCGGGTGTGTGTCCGAAGTCGACGTAGACAGCGGGGCCCTCGGACCCGGACACCAGCTGCGTGCGGCCGGGGAGGTAGGCGCGGATGCCGCCGTCGCGCTCGAGTGCGCCGGCGATGCGCTCCCAGTCGTATCCGGCTTCGAGCAGCATGACGATCGCCGTGCCGGCGTTCGAGGCCATGTGCGGTCCGATGACGGGCACGACCGACGTGAGGCTGCGGCCATCCGGCCCGGTCAGCGTGAAGCCGGTGCCCTCCTGGCGCTCGTCGTCGATCGTGACGATCCAGTCGGCACCGGCTGCGGCCGCCGGGTCGGCGGCGATCGCGGGCGTCGCGACGGTCACGACGGGCACCGTCGCCCGCTCGGCGTACTCGACGCCGGGGGCGGAGTCGAGCGAGATGACCGCGCGGCGCGAGCGCTCGGGCGTGAAGAAGCGCGCCTTCGCCTCGAAGTACTCGCGCATGTCGGCGTAGTCGTCGAGGTGGTCGTGCGTGAGGTTCGTGAACGCGGCGACGTCGAAGACGAGGCCGTCGACCCGGTGCCGCGTGAGCGCCTGCGCGCTGACCTCGACGGCCACGGCCTCGACGCCGCGCTCGCGCATGAGCGCCAGAAGCGCGTGGAACTCGCTGGCCTCCGGGGTCGTGAGGCGCGACACGATGACGTCGCCGGCGATATGCCGTTCGGCGGTCGACGAGAGCCCGGTGACGACTCCCATCTGCGTGAGGATGCCGTCGAGGAGGTGCGTGATCGACGTCTTGCCGTTGGTGCCGGTGGTGCCGAGCAGCAGCGGCAGGTCGGTGTCGGTGCCATACACCCACGCCGAGAGGTCGCCGAGCACGGCGCGCGGGTCGGGCACGACCACGATCGGAAGGCCGGCGGGCGCGGCGATGTCCGCGCCGTCGGCGTCGGTGATGACCGCAACGGCGCCCTGCTCGGCGGCGGCCGGCGCGAACTCGGCGCCATGGCGGTTCACGCCGCGGATGGCGACGAACGCCTCGCCCGCGCGCAGGTCGGCGGTGGCGAGCGTCACGCCGGTGAGCTCGACGCCCGCGGCGTCGCCGCGCAGCTCGCCGCGGAAGCGCTCGGCGAGCGCGGCGAGCAAGCGGCGCGGCGGGTTCTCCGGGCGCAGGACGGGGGGCAGGTTCGACGGTGTCGCAGACATCCTGACCATCGTCTCACGCGGCATCCGGACGAAGCGTGCGAGGCGCGGCGACACGTCGCCGCGCCTCGCAGTGGTCAGGTGCGGCGCCGCGTCACCGGCGCTGCCCGCTGCGGCGGTACGCCAGGACGCTCACGACGAGCGCGGCGACCCCGGCGAGGAGCCCGCCCGCGCCGAGCGCCCACGCTCCCACGCCGGAGCCGTCCGCGGCGGCGGCTTCCTCGGCGACGTCTGCATCGCCGTCCGCCGCGTCGTGAGTGCTCGTGCCGTGATCTGCGCCCTCCGCCGCGGGGGCGAGGGTGACCACGGGAGCGGGCGAATCCAGGTCATGCGGATCCTCGCCCTCGTCCGCCAGCTCGGTCCACGACGTGGAGCCGTCGACGCACAGCTGCTCGACGGGGAACGCCAGGGTCTCCGGCGCATCAGCGGAGTACGCCACAGACAGCTCGACGGCTGCACGCAGGGCGTTCGGCACCGGCTCGTCGGCGGTGTAGGTGATGGCGTCGACGACGCCGGTGTCGGGGTCGCGCTCGACGTCGATCGACCATCCGGCCTGGACGGTGGGGACCACCGACTCGAGGCCCTCGGCGGGCGGCGAGATGACGAGGGCGGTAGTGGGGGATTCGTCGCACCCGTGGGAGAACGCGAACGTCAGCACGTCGTACCCGCCGGCGACCGGTGCGTCGGGCGTGACGGTGACGTGGGCGCTGGCGGCGAGCGGCGCGCCGATGACGAGCGCGGCGGCGAGGGCGCCGGAGGCGAGGGCGCGGAGGCCGCGGCGGCGGCGCGGGGCAGGGGTGAGAGAGGTCATGCGGATTCCTTCGTGGTCTGAGTGCCGGCGCGCAGGCACGGCGGGGTGGCCGCGCAGCATGCGCGACGGGATGGCGGGTCAGACCAGGACGGGAGGGCCGCGTGGGCTGCGCGCGCCGGCGACGATGCGGAGGGCGCGGGGGAGGCGGGCCGGGGCAGCGCCCGGAGCACGTGTTTGGGCGAGCAGGAGCGGCTGCGGTGCCACCCGGCGGACGACCACCGACGCCCACGAGGCGATCGCGCGAAGGACCGTCTCGCCGCGATGCAGCAGCGCGACGGTGAGGAGCGCGGCGACGAGGTGCGCGCCGATCATCCGCGCGTCGGTCTGCGACGCGGCCAGGGTGGCGAGATGGGTGGGATGGTCGAGGTGCGTCGACGAGGACGCGGCCGCGTGAGCGGCGTGCGCGACATGCGCGGCGTGGGACCCGGCGGTCGGGAGCGTCACCGGCGAGCCGAGCGCGAGGAAGGCGAGGTGAAACGCGGCCTGCGTGGTGAGCACCGTCGCGGCGAGGCGCGGGAGCCGCGGGCGGGCGCCGACGAGCAGGATGGCCCCGGGCATCAGAAGCGACGCCATCGCGAGGACGATCAGCGGCGCGGGCGCCTGCGCGCCGCCCGCCGTGTGCGAGAGGGCGGCGATGACGGTCGCGATACCGGAAGCCGAGGCGCCGCGGAGGGTGCGCAGCTGCCGGGAGGTCACGCCACCAAGGATAGGTGCTGCCCGGGAGTTTCCGAGCGGGCGGGGCTACCGTTGCGGCGTGGATGTGCTCGCGTTCGTGATCGGTGTGCTGGTCATGGTGATCGGCCTCGGTGTCTCGATCGCCCTGCACGAGGTCGGTCACCTCGTCCCCGCCAAGAAGTTCGGCGTGCGGGTCGGTCAGTACATGATCGGGATGGGGCCCACGCTCTGGTCGCGGAAGCGCGGCGAGACCGAGTACGGCTTCAAGGCGTTCCCGGTCGGCGGCTACATCTCGATGGCCGGCATGTACCCGCGGACGGAGCCGACGCCATCCGAGCCTGCGCTCGCCGGTGCCGCCGCCCGCGCCGAGCGCCGCCGCGGTCTCTACGCCACCCTCGTGCAGGACGCGCAGGCCGCCAACGCCGAGACCCTCGAGGGGGTCGACGACTCCCGCACCTTCCACCGCCTGCCGGTGTGGAAGCGCGTGATCATCATGCTCGGCGGACCGGTCATGAACCTCGTGCTCGCCATCGTGATGTTCGCGGTGCTGTTCAGCGGCATCGGGATGCAGCAGGCGACCACGACGGTGGCGACCGTCGCCGAGTGCGTGCTGCCCGCCGGGTCCACCGCGACGGAGTGCTCCGCCGGCGACCCGGAGGCACCTGCGCACGCCGCTGGGGTGCTGCCAGGGGACCGGCTCGTCTCCCTCGCCGGGGAGCCCGTCGAGACCTTCGCCGAGGCATCCGAGATCATCCGCGCCCGCCCGGGCACCGCCATCCCCCTCGTCGTCGAGCGCGACGGCGACGAGGTCTCGCTCACGCTGACGCCCATCGAGAACCAGGTCGAGGTGACCGGCGCGGATGGCACCACCTCCGTCGAGCAGGTCGGCTACGCGGGGGTCTCGGCGTCGGTCGAGCGCGTGCGCCAGCCGATCTGGACCGGGCCGCAGGCCGCGTTCGAGAACGTCGGCGCGGTCGCCCGGATCGTCGCGGACCTCCCCGCGCGCCTGTACGACACCGCGTACGACCTGTTCACGGGCGGCGAGCGCGACGCGGACGGTCCGATGAGCGTCGTCGGCGTCGGACGCCTCGCCGGCGAGGTCGCCGCAACGGATGCGCCCGTCCTCGACCGGGTCGGCGTGATGGTGAGCCTGCTCGCGTCGCTGAACATCGCGCTGTTCGTGTTCAACCTCGTGCCGCTGCTGCCGCTGGACGGCGGGCACATCATCATCGCCCTCTGGGATGGCCTCCGCCGCGTGCTCGCCAAGCTCACCCGACGCCCGGAGCCCGCCCCGACCGACGCCACCCGCCTCGTGCCTCTGACACTCGTCGTCGTCGTGCTGCTGGTCGGTATGGGCGCGCTGCTCTTCGCCGCCGACATCTTCAACCCCGTGCAGCTGCTCGGCGGCTGAGCCGGAGGTTTCCGGGTCGTCCCGGCCGAGCGCGGCCCCGCCTCAGGACAGGGCGTGGCCGACCATGCGCTCGAGGGTGCGCATGCCGTCGCGCGACAGGATCGACTCCAGGTGCCCCTGCACCGACGCGAAGCCGGCGCCCCGCAGGGCGTAGACGTCGCCCGAGGCGGGATCCGCCGCGATCTCCACGTCGCCGACCGCGCCGCAGCGGGTCTCGCTCGGCGTGAGCACGGTGACGCCGGGCGTGACGCGCGCGGTGAACGTGTTGTAGAAGCCGATGGACGCCGTCTCGCCGAAGAGATCCACGCTCAGCTGCAGGCCCTGGTGCGGGCTCGCCAGCGGCGCGAGCCCCACGCCGATGCGATCGCTGAGGATCTGGTGGCTGAGGCACACCGCCAGCAGCGGCCGATGCTGCGCGAGCCGGCGCACCACGAGCTCGCGCATGCGGGCGATGCGCGGGCTCTCGCCGTCGCGCGGATCGCCGGGGCCGGGGCCCGACACGACGAGCTCGGCGCCGTCGAGGCGGGCGTCGTCCGCCGCGCTCCAGTGCACGATGTCGACGTCGAGCCCGAGGTGGCGCAGCTGGTGCGCGAGCATCGTCGTGAACCGGTCCTCCGCGTCCACGACGATGGCCTTCCGCCCGGCGAACGGCGCGGTGCGGGCGCCCGGCTCCTGCTCCTGCATCCAGAAGGGCGCGAGCCGCGCGTTGCGCGAGGTGAGCAGCTCGGCGATCGCCGGGTCGTCGCCGAGACGCGGGGCGGGGGCGGGCTCGTCGTCGTCGGGCACGATCGTGATGGCGCGCGGGATGGCCCCGATCGCGCCGAGTACGCCGGCCGCCTTCCCGTGCGTCTCGCTGACCTCGCCGTACGGGTCGGAGTGGCGCACCAGGGTCGCCCCGACCGGCACGCGCAGGCGCCCCTCCTCGAGGTACGCGGTGCGGATGAGGATCGGGGCGTCGAGGTCGTGCCCGCCCTCGGCGTTCGGCGTGAACAGCGCGGCGACGCCCGAGTAGTACCCGCGCGGCGACTGCTCGTGACGGCGGATGACCGCGCACGCGTTCTGCATGGGAGAGCCGGTCACCGTGGGTGCGAACATCGTCTCGCGCAGGATGTCCCGCGGGTCCAGGCGCGAGCGCCCGCGCAGCACGTACTCCGTGTGCGTGAGCCGCGACATCTCCTTGAGATGGGGGCCGGTGATGCGGCCGCCGTCGCTGCAGACCGCGCTCATCATCTTGAGCTCCTCGTCGACGACCATGAAGAGCTCCTCGGTCTCCTTGGTGCTGGAGAGGAACTCGGTCAGGGTCTCGGCGGTCGCGCCACCGGCCGGATGGCGGAACGTCCCGGAGATGGGGTTCATCGTCACCACGCCCTCGCGCGCGCTGACGTGCGCCTCCGGGCTCGCGCCCACGGCCACGTGGCCGGGCGTGACGATCGCGAACGTCCAGTACGCGCCGCGCTCGTGCTCGAGCAGGGCGCGGAACCAGGTGAGCGCGGCCGTGCGCGGCTCGGCGTCGACCCCGGCGACGAAGTCGCGGCGGATGACGAAGTTCGCGCCCTCGCCGCGCCCGATCTCCTCGGCGATCACGTTCCGCACGATGGCCGCGTACTCCGCGTCGTCGAGATCGAACCCGGCGTCGGCGAGGGGGATGGCCGCGCTCGGCAGCGCGTCGAGCGCCTCCGCGAGTGGGATGGCCGCGTGCTCCTCGACGGTGAGGCAGCGCAGGGGGGCGCCGTCATCGTGCGCGGCGAAGCCGCGCTCGCGCACCTGGCGATAAGGCACCAGCGCGAGCACCTCGGATGGCCGGCCCCGGCCATCCGCGAGGGGGATGTCGGCGAGGAGGTCGACATCGGTCACAGGCCCCGAGAGCACCTCGACGACCTCACCCCCCTCGCGCACGATGAGGGCGAAGGAAGCGGCGGGGTCCGCAGCCAAACGCGCGATGAGGTCGGCGGAAGCGGGGGTCGGGGCAGCGGTCCCGGTCATGCGTAGATCTCCTCCTGGGCGAGGCTGCCCTCAGACAGAAAAGACCGCCCCATCCGGTTGACTGGGCGGTCGAAGTTCGCGAAGCACCGCCTACGTGGCGGGCCACCAGGTGCGGTGCGCGGACATGGGGCTGAAACTACCACAGCCCATCCAGCGCCCTTCCACCCGCCCCGGCGTAATCTGGACGGGTGCCTGCAGTGAACATCGGTATGCCCCGCGTGCCCGAGACCCTCGCCCCTCGTCGCAAGTCGCGTCAGATCCGGGTCGGGAAGGTCCTCGTCGGAGGCGATGCGCCCGTCAGCGTCCAGTCGATGACCACGACGCCGACGACCGACATCAACGCCACGCTGCAGCAGATCGCGGAGCTCACCGCGTCGGGCTGCGAGATCGTGCGCGTCGCGGTGCCGAGCCAGGACGACGCGGACGTGCTGCACATCATCGCGGCCAAGAGCCAGATCCCGGTGATCGCCGACATCCACTTCCAGCCGAAGTACGTCTTCCAGGCGATCGACGCCGGCTGCGCGGCCGTGCGCGTGAACCCGGGCAACATCCGCAAGTTCGACGACCAGGTCGGCGCCATCGCGAAGGCCGCCCAGGCCGCCGGGGTCTCGCTCCGCATCGGTGTGAACGCGGGCTCGCTCGACCGCCGCCTGCTGGAGAAGTACGGCAAGGCGACGCCCGAGGCTCTCGTCGAGTCCGCGGTGTGGGAGGCGAGCCTCTTCGAGGAGCACGACTTCCACGACTTCAAGATCTCCGTCAAGCACAACGACCCCGTCGTCATGGTCAAGGCGTACCGGCAGCTCGCCGAGCGCGGCGACTGGCCGCTGCACCTCGGCGTGACCGAGGCCGGCCCGGCGTTCCAGGGCACGATCAAGTCCGCGACCGCGTTCGGCATCCTCCTGGGCGAGGGCATCGGCGACACCATCCGCGTGTCGCTGTCGGCCCCGCCGGCCGAGGAGGTCAAGGTCGGCCACCAGATCCTGCAGTCGCTGAACCTCCGCGAGCGCAAGCTCGAGATCGTGTCCTGCCCCTCCTGCGGGCGCGCCCAGGTCGACGTGTACTCGCTCGCCGAGAACGTCACCGAGGGCCTGAAGGACATGACCGTGCCGCTGCGCGTGGCGGTCATGGGCTGCGTCGTGAACGGACCGGGCGAGGCCCGTGAGGCCGACCTCGGCGTCGCGTCGGGCAACGGCAAGGGCCAGATCTTCGTCAAGGGCGAGGTCATCAAGACCGTGCCGGAGGCCGAGATCGTGCGCACGCTCATCGAGGAGGCCAACCGCATCGCCGACGAGATGGGGCCCGCCGCCCCGACCGGCACCGCGCAGGTGGTCACCGTCTGAGCCAGCCGCCGCTGCGCGTGTGAGGATGGCCCGGTGACCGCCGCTCGCATCGCCATCCTCTCCGACGTCCACGGGAACATGACCGCGTACGACGCGGTCCTCGCCGACATTCGCGCGCGTGGCATCGAGCGCATCATCAACCTCGGCGACGTCGCGGGCAAGGGGCCGCGGGGGAGCGCGGCGGTGAGCCGCACGCAGGAGGTCTGCGAGATCGCGGTGCGCGGCAACTGGGACGACTTCCTCGGCTCCATTCCCGACGACGGGCTGCCCGAGATGGTGTGGTGGCGCGACGAGCTCGCGCCCGAGCAGCGCGAGTGGCTCGCCGCCCTGCCGCTCAGCCACGACCTCGTCGTGAGCGGGCGCCGCATCCGCCTCTTCCACGCCTCCGCGCAGAGCCCGCACGTCCGGGTGCGGTTCCAGCACACCACGGCCGAGTTCGACGGCATGTTCCGCCGTACGGAGATGACGGGCGACGGACCCGAGCCCGACGTCGTCGGCTACGGCGACGTGCACGACGCCTACATCGAGACGACGGATGGCCGCACCCTGTTCAACGTCGGGAGCGTCGGCAATCCGCTCGACGAGCCGCGCGCGAGCTACGTCATCGTCGAGGGCGTCGTCGACTCCCCGGAGGAGGCGCCGTTCGCCGTGCAGTTCGTGCGGGTGCCCTACGACATCGACGCCGAGGTCGCCGTGGCCCGCGACCTCGACATGCCGACGGCCGACGTGTGGGAGGTCGAGCTGCGCACCGCGGTGTTCCGCGGTCGCCAACAGCGCTGACTGCTCGCTTCTGGCGTGGCTGAAGCGGCGGCAGCGAGCAGCCGCGCGGGCGGTCAGCGGATGGCCGCGAGCAGCAGCTCCGCGAGACGCTCCGGCTGTGAGAACTGCGGCCAGTGGCCGGAGCCGATGCGGAAGACCTCCGCGTCCTCGATCGCGTCGAACTCCTCCCGGAAGGAGCTCCAGTTCGCGAGCTCGGCGCGCAGCGCGGCCTCGTCCATCCCGCCCATGAGGAGCGTCACCGGCACCCGGAAGCGGCGCGCGTCGCGGAGCGCCAGCGGCTCGGACGGCACGCGCGCGGGCACGCTCTTCATGAGGGGCGCCGTGCGCTCGCGCGCGGCGTCGTCGAGGTCCGCCACGTCGGGCTCGTCGAAGAAGGCCCAGCCGGGGAACGGGACCACGCCGCCCTCGGTGGGGAACTCGGAGATGGACGCGCCGGGGGCGGGCGGCGCCGTGTCGACGAAGACGACCCGCGCGACGCGGTCGGGCCGCGCATCCGCCGCGCCCCACGCCACGTTGCCGCCGCCGGAATGACCGACGAGCACGACCTGGCCATCCGACCGGTCGATCTCGGCGACGACCGCTGCGACCCAGTGGGTCATCCCGATGTCGGCCGCACGGTCGGCGGGCTCGCCCGTGCCGGGGAGCGTGAGGGCCAGCGGCCGATGCCCCGCCGCAGTCAGCGCCTCGGCGATCGGCGCCCACGACGACGCGTCGAGCCAGAGCCCGGGGATGAGGATCACGTCCATGGCCCCGACCGTACTCGCGGCCTCCGACGCGCGCGAGGGCCAGCGGATCACACCGCGGAGAGGGTGACGCTCCCGGTCGCGATGTCGGTGGCCTCGACGCGCACGCGGATGCGCGTGCCGGGCTCCACGGCCTCGGGCACGGTTGCCGTCACGAACGGGTCGGCGAGCTGCACCCGACTGCCGCCCTTGGTCTGCGACAGCACGACGGCGTCGAGCACGTGGCCGATGTGCCGATGCAGGACGGCGGCCTCCACCCGGTCCACCGCGCCGGACTCCAGCCGCGAGGCGAGCGCGGACGACCGGCGCATGCTCTCCGGCAGCCGCGGCAGCACCTCCTCGTCGACGTCGCCGTGGCACGCGCGCAGCGTGTAGCGGTCGACGAGGCGCCGCAGGGGAGCCGTCGCGTGCGCGTACGGGGCGCCGATCGCCGCCTGCTCGACGTCGGCGGGGATCTCGTCGGGGGAGAGGAAGGCGATGTAGTCCGCGCCGCGGAACAGCGCGCTCGCCGCCTGCAGGATGGCCGGGGTCGCGTCGTCCGAGGGATCCAGGCGCCGCAGGTACTCGCCGTAGTCGAGGTCCTCCGGCCAGGGGCGGCCGAGGAGCGCGACCTGACGGCGGAACTCCGCGCGCGCGTCGTCGTCGGCGGGCGGGAGGGTGCGGAGGATCCCGCGACCCGCGCTCAGCATGATGTCGGCCGCGGCCATCCCGGTCATCAGCGAGATCTGCGCGTTCCAGTCCTCGACGGGGAGGAGCGCGCGGCGCTGGATCGCGTAGCCGTCGGGACCGTCGACGATCTCCTCCTCGGGGGCGTTGAGGCTCGCGCCGCCGCGGCGCGCCTCCTGGGCGACGCGGAGCGGGCCGAGCTCGGCGAGGAGCGCGAGGGTGTCGGGCCCGGTGCCGGCGTCGATCGCGGCCTGCGCGCCCTCGTACGTCCACTGCCCGCGAGAGCGGACCCACGCGCGCACGAGCTGGACGCCGTCACGATCGGGCGTCCCCGCCGCGTCGAGGGGAAACCGCCAGACGTAGGCGCGGCGGTCCTCATCCGGCAGGAGGGACGCCGCCCCGTGGGACAGGACCTCCGGATGCAGCGGCACCGAGCCATCCGGCGCGTACAGCGTCTGCCCGCGGCGCTGCGCCTCGGCGTCGATCGCGCCGCCTGGCCGGACGAACGCCGCCAGGTCGGCGATCGCGTAGTGCGCGACGAAGCCGCCGCCCTCGCGCGCGATGTGCATCGCCTGGTCGAGGTCCCGCGACCCCTCCGGATCGATGGTGAGAAAGGGGAGCGCGCGGAGATCGGCGCGCTCGTCGTCGGAGCCGTCGACGGCCGTGCCCGACGCGACGACCGCCTCGGCCTCGGCGAGCACTGCGGGCGGGAAGGCCTCGGGCAGCTCGAGCGAGCGGCGCAGCTCGGCGAGCGACTCCCCGAGCGCGGTCTGGACGGCGGACGGCGAGAGGCGGGTATGGCGGGCCGGCATGCGGCCAGCCTAGGACCGGGCGCGGGGGTCGGGGCCGGCGGCGGGGGAGGTGTCGCGGCCCACGCCCTAGACTTGTCGCTCGTGGTCACCCGTCTGTCGCATCTCTTCGTCCGCACGCTCCGTGAAGACCCTGCCGAGGCAGAGGTCGCGAGCCACAAGCTGCTCGTCCGCGCCGGGTACATCCGGCGTCAGGCGGCTGGCATCTTCGCCTGGCTGCCGCTCGGCCTGCGCGTCAAGGCGAGGATCGAGAAGATCATCCGCGAGGAGATGACCGCAGCCGGCGCGCAGGAGGTGCACTTCCCCGCGCTCATGCCGCGTGAGCCGTACCAGGCCACCGGCCGCTGGGACGAGTACGGCGAGCAGCTCTTCCGACTCCAGGACCGCAAGGGCGGCGACTACCTCCTCGCTCCCACGCACGAGGAGGCGTTCACGCTGCTCGTGAAGGACTTGTACTCCTCGTACAAGGATCTGCCCCTGACGATCTACCAGATCCAGGACAAGTACCGCGACGAGGCGCGACCCCGCGCCGGCCTGCTGCGAGGCCGCGAGTTCACGATGAAGGACGCCTACTCGTTCGACCACACCGACGAGGGCCTCGAGCACAGCTACATGGCGCAGCGCGACGCCTACGAGCGCATCTTCCAGCGCCTCGGCCTCGAGTACGCGATCGTGCAGGCCGACGCCGGCGCCATGGGCGGCTCCCGCTCCGAGGAGTTCCTCCACCCGACCCCCGTCGGAGAGGACACCTTCGTACGCAGCGACGGGGGCTACGCGGCCAACGTCGAGGCGTTCACGACCCTCGTGCCCGAGGCGCTCCCCATCGAAGGACTCCCGGAGCCGGTCGTCTTCGACTCTCCCGGCACCACGACCATCCAGACCCTCGTCGACCACTCGAATACGGTCCTCGACCGCGAGGTGACGGCCGCCGACACCCTGAAGAACGTCGTGCTGCGGCTCACGCACCTCGACGGCACTCGCGAGCTCGTCGTGGTCGGCATCCCCGGCGACCGCGACATCGACGACAAGCGCGTCGAGGTGGCCTTCGCGCCCGCCGAGGTGGAGGCCGCCGACGAAGAGGACTTCGCCGCGAATCCGCTCCTCGTCCGCGGGTTCATCGGCCCCTGGAGCGAGACGGGCCCGATCCTCGGCGAGGAGTCGGCCACAGGCATCCGCTACTTCCTCGATCCTCGCGTCGTCGAGGGGACGAGCTGGATCACCGGCGCGAACGCGCTCGACAAGCACGTGCATGACCTGGTGGCCGGCCGCGACTTCACCGCCGACGGCTTCGTCGAGGTCGCCACGGTGCGCGAGGGCGACCCCGCTCCGGATGGCTCTGGTCCCGTCTCCCTCGCCCGCGGCATGGAGCTCGGTCACGTCTTCCAGCTCGGCCGCAAGTACGCGGAGGCACTGGGCCTCAAGGTGCTCGACGAGAACGGCAAGCTCGTCACCGTCACGATGGGTTCCTACGGCATCGGCGTCACGCGCATCCTCGCGACCATCGCCGAGCTCTCCAACGACGACAAGGGCCTCATCTGGCCCGAGGCCGTCGCGCCGTTCGACGTGCACGTGGTGGCCACTGGCAAGGGCCAGGAGGCGTTCGAGGTCGCCGAGAAGCTCGTGGCCGACCTCGAGGCATCGCGCCTGGACGTGCTCTACGACGACCGTCCCAAGGTGTCGCCCGGAGTGAAGTTCGGCGACGCCGAGCTCATCGGCGTGCCGAAGCTCGTCGTCGTCGGACGCGGCGCGGCCGACGGCCTCGTGGAGCTGTGGGACCGTCGCTCGGGCGAGCGCGAGCAGGTGCCGGTCGCCGAAGCGGCCGCGCGCCTCTCCGCATGACCGTCACGCGTCAAGAGGTTGTCGGACCCCGACCAGAAGGTGAGACTGCAGAGCATGGATGAGATCGAAGCGGGGATCGCGGCGGCCGGTGACCAGCTGTGGACCTGGGTGGTGCTGCCCATCGTCGCGCTGCTGGGCCTCTACATCACCGCCCGGTCGGGTGCGGTGCAGATCCGCATGCTGCCGGAGATGATCCGGACGCTGGCGGACAAGACCCCGCGCGGCCAGGACGGCAAGCCGCAGTCGGTGTCGTCCTTCCAGGCGTTCACGATCTCGGCGGCCTCCCGCGTGGGGACGGGCAACATCGCGGGCGTCGGCACGGCGATCGCCATCGGCGGCCCCGGCGCGGTGTTCTGGATGTGGCTGATGGCGACCGTCGGCGCAGCCTCCGCTTTCGCCGAGTCGACCCTCGCGCAGCTGTTCAAGGTGCGCGATGCCAACGGCTTCCGCGGCGGCCCGGCCTACTACATGTCCCGGGGGCTCGGCGCTCGCTGGATGGGCGTCGCGTTCGCGGTCATCCTCATCTTCTGCTTCCCCTTCGCGTTCTCCGCGCTGCAGGCCAACACGATCGCGCTGACGACGTCATCCGCGATCACCCAGATCACCGGCGCCGAGGGCGGCTGGCTGCTGTGGGTGGTCGGCATCCTCACGGCCGTGCTCACCGGCCTCATCGTCTTCGGCGGCGTGCGCCGCATCGCGAACGTCACGCAGGGTCTCGTGCCGGTCATGGCGCTCGCCTACCTGCTGCTGGGGCTCGCCGTCGTGGTCGTGCACCTCGACCAGCTCCCCGCCGCGTTCGCGTCGATCTTCACCCAGGCATTCGGCTTCAACGAGGTCCTCGGCGCCGCGCTCGGCCAGATCGTGCTCACCGGTGTCAAGCGCGGCATGTTCTCCAACGAGGCGGGCCTCGGCTCCGCGCCGAACGCGGGCGCGGCGGCCGCGGTCACGCACCCCGCGAAGCAGGGCTTCGTGCAGTCGCTCGGCGTCTACTTCGACACCATGCTCGTCTGCTCGATCACCGCGTTCACGATCCTCGTCGCGGTGCCCATCGAGAGGGGCGGCCTCACGGGCGTCGAGCTCACCCAGCACGCGCTGACCTCGTCGCTCGGCGGCTGGGCGACCATCGCCCTCGCCGTCGTCGTCTTCATGCTCGCGTTCAGCTCGATCATCGGGAACTACTACTACGGCGAGGCGAGCATCGAGTTCATCTCCTCGAAGCCCGTGGTCCTCACGGTGTTCCGAGTCCTCGTGGTGGTGGCCGTCCTCGCAGGCTCCGTGGCCGCCGCCAGCCTCGTCTGGACGCTCGCCGACGCGATCATGGGGGTGATGGCCGTCATCAACCTCGTCGCCGTGGCCCTCCTCTCCGGCCTCGTGTTCCGCCTGCTGCGCGACTACTCGAACCAGCGACGGGAGGGTCTCGACCCGGTGTTCACGCGCGCGCTGCTCCCCGACGTCCGGGGGATCGAGTGCTGGGAGGACGCGGAGAGCGTCACCGGCCCGATCCACGTGGTGCGGCGGCGCTGACGGACCGGCCTCCTCACAGCGGCGGCCCAACCGCATCCGGTATCGTGGCGAAGATGTCGGCGAGAGGTCTGCCGACGAGAGCTGAATACGGAGGACGTTGTGGATATCGATCTCGGATTGCTGCGGACGGTCGAGCGCGAGAAGGAGATCCCGTTCGACGAACTCGTTCGGATCATCGAGCAGGCCATCCTCACCGCGTATGAGAAGCACGTCTCCCAGGACGGCGACATCCCGGAGGGCGCCCGCGCGCACCTCGACCGGAAGTCGGGCCACGTCGCGATCCTCATCCCCGTACGGGATGAGGAGGGTGCGATCGTCGGCGAGGAGGAGACCACTCCGGAGAACTTCGGCCGCATCGCCGCGTACGCCGCGAAGCAGGTCATCAGCCAGCGCCTCCGCGACATCGCCGACGACGCGGTGCTGGGGGAGTTCCGCGGCAAGGAGGGCGATATCGTCGCCGGCGTCGTGCAGCAGGGCCCGAACCCGCGCATGATCCACGTCGACCTCGGCACGGTCGAGGCCATCCTGCCCCCCGAAGAGCAGGTGCCCGGCGAGGAGTACTCGCACGGCTCGCGTCTGCGCGTCTATGTCACGAGCGTCGCGAAGGGCCTCAAGGGCCCGCAGATCACCGTCTCCCGCACGCACCCGGGTCTCGTCCGCAAGCTCTTCGCGCTCGAGGTCCCCGAGATCGCCAACGGCCTCGTCGAGATCACGTCGCTCGCCCGCGAGGCCGGCCACCGCACCAAGATCGCCGTGCGCGCCAACGACCCCTCCATCAACGCCAAGGGCGCCTGCATCGGGGAGCTCGGCCGCCGCGTGCGCGCGGTCACCGAGGAACTCAGCGGCGAGAAGATCGACATCGTCGACCACGACGACGAGCTGCCGAAGTTCGTCGCGAACGCGCTCTCGCCGGCGAAGGTGACCAGCAGCTTCGTGCTCGACCCGACGACGAAGGCGGTCCGCGCGCTCGTGCCCGACTACCAGCTGTCGCTCGCGATCGGCAAGGAGGGCCAGAACGCCCGCCTCGCCGCCAAGCTCACCGGCGCCAAGATCGACATCCAGCCGGAGAGCATCCTCGAGCAGGGCTGAGGCGGGCGGCGCACGCCGCCCACGAGCCGTCGCGACACGCGCGACGGCCGACCGTGATGCTGAGGTGTAGGATGGAACCCGTACGGACGTGCGTCGGCTGTCGCACGCGCGCCCCCCGATCCGCCCTTCTGAGGGTGGTCGTCATCGATTCCGAGCTCGTCCCCGATGAGCGCGCGGTCATGCCGGGACGGGGCGCGTGGGTCCATGCGACGCAGAAGTGCGTCGGGACCGCGCTCACTCGCCGCGCTTTCGTACGAGCACTGCGCGTGCCGGGCCCGCTCGACACGCAGAACCTCGAGAAATGGCTGAGCAGCTATGGAAATCAAGTGAACGGCTCGAAATGAGACCCGTCCGCCTTTAGAGGTCTGCCCTGTCCGGGGCAGGCCGCCCCAGACAGGAGAATTGTGGCAAAACCACGCGTACATGAGATCGCCGCTGAGTTGGGTGTCGACAGCAAGGTCGCACTCGCGAAGCTCAAGGAGCTCGGCGAGTTCGTGAAGAGCCCGTCGTCGACGGTCGAACCGCCCGTCGCGCGCAAGCTGCGCGCCGCGCTCGCCTCGGAAGGCGGCGTAGCGCCGGCCGCCGGCGCGAAGCCCGCCGCTCCGCGCACCCCGGGGCGTCCCGGCCCCGCGCGCCCCGGCGCTTCCGGAGCGCCGCGACCCGGTGCTCCCAAGCCCGGCCCCGCACGTCCCGCCGAGAAGTCTCCGTGGGCGTCGGTCGCGTAGCGCTGGTTCGCGTTGATCTTGAGGATGGGGCCGCCGCCGACCATCGGCTGGTTGGCCGGGTCGTGGCGATCGGCGTAGTTCGGGTGCACGGCGTGCCCGACGTC
>NZ_JAUEPM010000006.1 GCF_030406385.1 Microbacterium oryzae | reverse complement strand
ACCAGCCATGACATTGCCCTCTTCGTCCTCGAGGGTCACCGTCACCGTCGAGCCGGCCGGCCAGCCGTCACCCGAGATCGGCAGGTCGAGCCCCGCGTAGGCAGGGTCCGTTCCGACGACCGACTGATCGAGTGCGCGAACGGTGGAAGAACCCAGCTCGACATCGACCGAGCCCTCACCCAGAAGCGGCAGCAGCTCGACGCTCAGGGCGCGGACGGTGAAGCTCCCGTCGCCGAGGTCACCCACCTCCGGCTGCTCGTTGATCGTGAGCGCTGCGACCTGCGTGAGGACGGGCTGGAGAGCCACGTTGAGCAGATTGGCAACGATCGGATCGAGTACGCCGTTCACCGTCGGTTGCAGGTTCGCGAGGACACCGTCCACCGCCGGGGACAGGAGATCGCCGAGCTGGCCCACGACCGGGTTCAGGATGTCCGTGACCGTCCCGAGCAATCCGCCGAGCAGGCCGGGGTCGTCGATCTCGAGCTCTGCGGGCAGGTAGCCATCGACGCCGAGGAGGCCGCCGAGGGTGGCCGCGGTGCCGTCGGTGGACTGAAGCGTGACAGAGGCGTCGGTGACGGGCAGACCCAGCAGCCCGACACCGAGATCGATGTCGAGGTCGACGGCGACGCCGTAGATTCCCTCGGTGATGAGGTCGACGGCCTTGGTCGTCAACGAGTTCGGCCCGGTGCCGGTGACAGCGCTCGTCACGCCGGCGGTGATGGCGTTGACGACGTCGCCGGTGAGCACGTCGGTGTTCGCCGGCAGGCTGTTCAGGTCGAGACCGGCGTATGCGGCGTCCGACTCGAGAAGCACCTGCGCCAGGTCGACCGTGATGGTGCCGTCGCTCAGATCGACCGAGACCGAGGCCGGCGCGTCGGCGGTCGAGTTGTCAATCGGCTCCTCGAGCAGTCCGTTGCGAACGGACTCGGTCAGCGTCGCCGTGTCGAGACCGAGGCCGTTCAGTGAGGCGTCCACGCCACCGACGATCGGGATGCTCACGGCATCGAGCGTCGTCACCAGAGCGCTGACAAGCTGGAAGATCGCTCCAGGTTCCGTCTCCGCGTCACCCGGTGCGAGCAGGCCCTCGACGGGAGCGAGCGCGCCGCCGACGATATCGTCGGTGACCGCGGTGGCGTCGCCGAGCGCCGGGCTCGTGAGGTCGGCCTGGAGGTCGGCCAGACGATAGGTCGAGGTGATCTCCGGACCGTCCTTCTCGATCTGCGAGCCGACGGCCCCGATCGTGATCGAGGCACCGGTCAGCAGCTCATCGGCTACCGCATCGCCGATGATCTGACGCACCAGCGCGCTGAGGTCAAGCTGTGCGGGGTCGCCGACACCGCCCTGGTAGGCGTCCGTGTTCAGCGCGCCCTCCTCAGTGAGAAGGCCGGTCGCCGCGAACGCGTTGTTCGCGGTGGGCGACGAGGCATAGCTCTCCGCCGCGCCGAGCGCGCCGAGATCCAGCAGGCCGGGCCCTTCCTCTCCCGCCGGCTTGATGAGCGGCAGGTCGAGGCCGTTCAGCCCGAGCTGCACGGCGTCGAGCAGCTCCAGGTTGAGAGCGGCGTTGTCGGATTCGTTCGGACCGGGCGGCGAGAACTCGGTGGTGGCGCGGCCTGCACCCGCGACGTCGAGTCCCACTCCGTCCACCCACAGGAGGTGAGCGTGAGCCGCGGAATCGGCTTCGGTCTCGACCTCGTCGGCATTCGCCGCAGTACCGATGCCGACAGCCCCGCTGACGACGAGGCTTGCAGTGGCAAGGCTCGCGAGAGGAGCGAGTCTGCCCTTTCTGGTGCGGGCGACCGGAACGCCCGCATCTGATTTCTTCATGGGTCTCCTGGTTCTGGGGACAGGGAGACACCTGCGCAAACGCCCCCGGCGCCACGCGCGGGCGTCGGATGCGAGCATTGCGGGATACTGGCGAGATTTCTAGGGCTTCTCACAGGAACCACGTTCGGTTAGGCTACCCGCCTGCCACCACGGCCAGCACCGCCTCCCCATAGGCGTCGCGCTTCTTCGCGCCGATCCCAGGGATGCCGTTCAGGTCGGCGAGACTCGCGGGTCGATGTTCCGCGAGCGCGCGCAGCGTCGCATCGCCGAACACGATGTACGCGGGGACCCCCTGTTCGCGCGCCTGCTCCGCGCGCCACGCGCGCAGCGCCTCGAAGAGCCCTCGGTCCTCCGGGGCGAGCGCGTCGGACGCACTGGCCTTGCGCTGCGGAACGCGCGCCACGCGCCCGATCACGTCCTTGCGGAGCGGCACCGGAGTCTCGCCCCGCAGCACGCCGCTGGAGGCGGGGCTCAGCGCGAGCGTGCCGTACTCCCCTTCCGCGGCGAGCAGCCCCTGCGCGAGGAGCTGCCGGATGACGCTGCGCCAGTCCTGCTCGGACAGGTCCTGCCCGATCCCATACGTCGCCAGCTGGTCGTGCTGGAACTTCCGCATGCGCTCGCTGGAGGCGCCCCGGAGGATGTCGATGAGGTGTCCCGCGCCGAAGGACTGATTCCGCTCCCGCTTCAGCCGCACGACCGTCGAGAGCAGCTTCTGCGCGGCGATCTGGCCATCCCACACCTCCGGCGGCTCGAGGCAGGTGTCGCAGTTGCCACACGGCCCGGACTCCTGCCCGAAGTACCCGAGGAGGTTCTGCCGGCGGCAGGAGACGGTCTCGCAGAGGGCGAGCATCGCGTCGAGGTGCTGCGACCGCCGCTGCTGGATGGCGCGGCCTCCGTCGCCCTGCTGGATCATGCGCCGCTGCTGGACGACGTCGCCGAGACCGTAGGCCATCCATGCGACGGACGGCTCGCCATCCCGGCCTGCGCGCCCGGTCTCCTGGTAGTAGCCCTCGACCGACTTCGGCAGGTCGACGTGCGCGACGAAGCGCACATCGGGCTTGTCGATGCCCATGCCGAACGCGATGGTCGCGACCACGACCACGCCGTCCTCGCGCAGGAAGCGAGACTGGTGCGCAGCCCGCACGCGCGCGTCGAGACCCGCGTGATACGGGATGGCGTCGATCCCCTGCTGCGCGAGGAACGCCGCGACCTGCTCCACCGACTTGCGGCTGAGCGCGTAGACGATGCCCGCCGACCCCTCCGGCTGCGAGCGGATGAACTGCAGCAGCTGCTTGCGCGCATCCGTCTTCGGCTCGATTCGATACCGGATGTTCGGTCGATCGAAGCTCGCGACGAAGTGCTCGGCATCCGGCAGACGCAGGCGCTCGCTGATCTCGCGGTGCGTCTCGCGCGTGGCCGTGGCGGTGAGCGCCATCCGCGGCACGCCGGGGAACCGCTCCGCCAGGGCGCCCAGGGCGAGGTAGTCCGGCCGGAAGTCATGGCCCCACTGGCTGACGCAGTGCGCCTCGTCGATCGCGATGACGCTGAGTGCGCCGCGTTCAAGCATCCGCAGCGTCTGCTCGCCGTTCAGCCGCTCGGGCGCGACGTAGAGCAGGTCGAGCTCACCCGCGACATACGCCCGCTCGACCGCACCACGCTCGTCGGGCGTCTGCGTGGAGTTGAGGTACGCCGCGCGCACGCCGTTGGCCCGCAGGGCGTCGACCTGGTCGTGCATGAGGGCGATGAGAGGCGAGACGACGAGCCCCGTCCCCTCGCGCACGAGCGCCGGGATCTGATAGCAGACGCTCTTGCCGCCACCGGTCGGCATGAGCACGACCGCGTCGCCGCCCCCGATGACCTGCTCGACGATCGCCTCCTGATCGCCGCGGAACGACTCGTACCCGTAGACGGTGCGGAGCGCGTCGCGCGCGGACGCGAAACGGGATGGCGCGGGCCGGGAGTGCAGGGAGCCGCCGCTCGACGACGTGACCGGCTCGACGGGCGCCCACCCTTCGGGCGGCCCCTCGTCGTACGGCTCCTCAGGCGGAACCCAGCTGTCGTCGTCGGGGATGCGCGCGACCATCCACGGATCGCCCTGGGGGTCGTTCTGCAGATGCGCGGGCATATTCCGAGTCTACGGAGCACGTCTGACACCGCCCTCGGTGCGTCGTATTGGCTTAGCGTGGGAGCCGACGAGAGGAGCCGATCATGAGCGACCACACGGTCACCAGGAACGACGAGCTGAGCCGCTACGAGCTGCACGACGCGGAGACGGACAAGGTCGCCGGCTACGCGGAGTTCGAGCAGGGAGAGGGGCGAGTGCGCTTCACGCACACCGTGGTCGACCCGGAGTTCCGCGGACGCGGGTACGGCAACGCGCTGGTCTCCGACGCGCTGGCGGACGTCGCCCGACGCGGCGACGTCATCATCCCCGAGTGCCCGTTCGTCGCCGACCACCTCAAGCAGAACGAGGTCGCAGGCGCGATCGTCGAGTGGCCCGAAGGCACGCCGATCGACGCGGCCACCCCGGGAGAGCAGTCGTCGTGACCCGGTACGACGCCGACGTCGAGACCGACGGCGGCGCGACCACCTGCGACGGGCCACGCGCCCTCCTCCTCCCTGCCCGCGAGGTGCCGCTCGGCGGCATCCGGGCGATGGACGTCCGGCGCTCCCTGCCCCAGCGAGAGCTCCCCACCGTCGGCGCGTGGTGCTTCCTCGACCGGTTCGGCCCGCAGGCGGCCGTGATGCGCGTCGACCCGCACCCGCACATCGGGCTGCAGACCGTCACCTGGCCGCTCGTCGGCGAGATCCGCCATCGCGACAGCCTCGGCAACGACGTCGTCGTGCGGCGCGGATCGCTCAACATCATGACCGCGGGCGCCGGCATCTCCCACTCCGAATACTCCATGGGAGACGACGCGATCGCCCTCGATGCGCTGCAGCTGTGGGTCGCCCTGCCCGAGGAGCGCCGGCACGGCGCGCCGGACTTCGAGCGACACGATGACCTCCCGCAGCTCTCGCTTCCGACGCTCGACGGCGATTGCGCGGTGGCCACGGTCGTCGTCGGCGAACTCGGCTCGGTCACGTCGCCGGCCACCATGCACACCCCGATCGTCGGCGCCGAGATCGCCCTCCCCGCCCGCTCCCGCGTGCGCGTGCCCCTTCGCTCGGACTGGGAGCACGCGATCGTGCGCGTGGAGGGCGACCTCCGCGTGGTCGCCGACGAGAACGACGGCATCGCGGTGCAGGGCCAGGACCTGCTCTACCTGGGCGTGCAGCGCGATGAGATCGAAGTCGCGTCAGACGAGGGCGCGCTCGTCTTCCTTCTGGGCGGGGAGCCGTTCCCCGACGACATCGTCATGTGGTGGAACTTCGTCGGACGCAGCCACGAGGAGGTCGTCGAAGCGCGCGAGGAGTGGGAGCGCGGAGACCCGCGATACGGAGCGGTCGCGGGGCACCCGACGGACCAGAGAGTCGCCAGCCCGCCGTTGCCCAGCGTGCGCCTCACGACGAGGCGCCGCCGGCTCTGAGCGCGGCCGCGCACCGGATGCGGTGCGGCATCATCGCTCCGCGTAGTCCGCGGCGGCCGGGAGCCCGAAGAACTCCTCGAGGGTGTGGAACCCGCCGTCGTGATAGCTCCGGGCCAATGCGACGCCGACGAAGCGCAGATGCCAGGGTTCGGGGTCGTACCCCGAGGTCGGCGTCTGCCCCTCCTCGTAGCGGACGATCCATCCCTGCCGCCAGGCGTTCTCGGCGAGCCAGTCGCCCTGCGGCGTGCCGGCGATCTCGTAGATCGTGCCGCACCTCCCGCTCGTGCAGGCGACGACGTCGGCCGCGAGGCCCAGCTGATGCTCGCTGAAGCCGGGCCGTGCGGAGATCGCCTCCGCGCCCTCCTCTCCCAACGCTCCGAGCTGGCCGGCGAACGTGCTCACCTGCGTCGCGTATGAGCGGTACCCGCTCTGCAGCGCGATCTCCCCCGCCCCCGCCTCGAGCGCGTCAGCAGCCAGCGCATCGAGCGCGGTAGCAGCATCAGGACGCAGGCCTCCGCCGACGAGGCTGCGCGTGGCCGATGGCGTCTGCACGTCGGGCGCATAGTCGATCGGCTCCAGAGGGCGCCGCTTGTTGACGACCGCCCAGGTCGTCGACGGATCGTCCAGTGCCACGCAGCCCGCGGCTGCCGCACGGCGGAACTCCTTCACGCCCGTCTGCGTGGACAGCAGCTCGGAGATCGCCTCGGCGTCGTCGAGGTCTTCGCCACGCTCGCAGGGCTCTTCCACGACGACTTCGAAGCTCGGAACCGGCAGTGCTTCGACGGATCCGGGCTGCGGGTCCGTCGGCTGCCTCGTGACCACCGTGGCGATCTCGGTCGGCCGGCCTTCGTGGGAAATCGCCCACGCGACACCGAGCGTGCACGCGGCCACGATCCCCGCCGCGCTCGCGAGCGCGATCACCGCGCGCGGAAGGGATGCCCTCGAGGTCCGAGCCATGTCCTCATTGTCGCCCCTTCTCGGCCACACACAACGGCCACCCGCACTTTTGTACGAGGTGATCTTGACTTCTTCTTCGTAGCTGTGTTCGATGGAGGGATGAGGTGGCAGGGGCAGCAGGTGGGAGCGGTGGACGAAGCAGCTCTTCCCGGCCTCGATCAGGTAGGCGCCGGCGTGCGCACGGTCACCACCCCCGAGTTCGCCGGGATCACCTTCCACGAGGTGGTCGCCAAGTCAGCCTTGAACCACGTGCCCGGCCCGAGCTCGATGCCCTTCGACTGGACCGTGAATCCCTATCGGGGATGCAGTCACGCCTGCACTTACTGCTTCGCTCGCGGCACGCACGAGTACCTCGACCTCGACGCCGGACGCGACTTCGACTCGCAGATCGTCGTCAAGGTCAATGTCGCCGACGTGCTGCGACGAGAGCTCGGACGATCGACCTGGCAGCGGGAGCAGGTCGCCCTCGGCACGAACACCGACCCGTACCAGCGTGCCGAGGGGCGATACCGCCTCATGCCGGGAATCATCGACGCGCTCGCCGACTCGGGCACGCCGTTCTCGATCCTGACCAAGGGCACGCTCCTGCGGCGCGATCTTCCGCAGCTCGCACGGCGACGAGCGGATGTCGACATCTCCCTCGCGATGTCGATCGCGGTCTACGACGACGCGCTGCAGCACGCCATCGAGCCGGGCACTCCCACCGCCCAGGCGCGGCTCGACACCGTCCGGGCCGCCGCGGACCTCGGCTTCCGCGTGCAGGTCTTCCTCATGCCGATCGTGCCGCACTTGAGCGACTCGGTCGAAGCACTCGATGCGGCGCTCGGGCGCATCAAGGCAGCCGGTGCGAGTCGCGTCATCTACGGCGCGATGCACCTGCGGCCCGGAGTGAAGCCCTGGTTCTTCCAGTGGCTGCAGCGCGAGCACCCGGATCTCGTCCCGGCGTACCGCGGGCTCTATCCCGGGGCCTCGGTCGAGGCGCCGAAGGGCTACCGCACCTGGCTCGCACAGCGGGTTCGTCCGCTGATCCGTGCACACGGCCTGAACGGGTACGCGGAGGACGACCAGCCCGCACGCTCCCGCCCGCGGACGCCGCGTGCGGCCCCGCGGATCATCGAGACCGGGCCGGAGGCCGCTCCCACGCTGTTCTGACCGTGCGGCTCAGCCCGAGTAGGAGACCCCCCAGCGCAGCACCCATTCCTCGTCGGGCGCCAGCCAGCGGAGGCCCCGACCGGAGTTGAAGGCGTCGGCCGGAGCGGTCATGGGCTCGACCGCCACGGCCAGGTCGCGACCCGGATACTGCGTGGTCGTGAAGACGACGCCGAACTCGAAGCTCTCGTCCTGCCAGACGGTGAGGGTCCTTCCATCGGGAGCGGCGAGAACGGTCCGCGCCAGCCCGTCGCCATCGCGGGCGAGCCCGCCGTACGCGCGGTCGAGGGAGACATCGCCCAGGCGCACCCCTGAGCGGAGATCGGTCGACGCATCCACCTCGTGCTCGGCGACGGGGAGCATGCGCTCGTCTGTCTCGAACCAGATGGCGCCGGGCGCGGTGATCGTGAGATCGGCGACATCGACATCGCCGATGCAGAAGAACGGATGGGCGCCCACGGCGACGGGGGCGTCCTCCGCGCCCGCATTGACGATGCGGTGGGTGACCTCGATGCCGTCCTCGACGAGCGCATAGGTCACGCTCGTCGAGAGAGTGAAGGGATAGCCCGTCTGCGGGTGGATCACTGCGGAGAGCGTCGCCTCCGCACCCGCCGCCTCGATGCCGTACGGCGCGTACCGGAGCAGGCCATGGCTGGCGTTGCCGTACTTCGGCTCGGAGATCGCCAGCTGCTCGGTGCGTCCGCGCTGCGTCCACCGGCCGTCGCGGATGCGATTGGGCCACGGAACGAGGACGATCCCGGACGCCGACGGCGTCCGGGATCCTTTCGGGTAGCGAGCGACGAGGTCTACTCCGCCCACCGTGAGCGCGCGCAGCGACGCGCCCACCTGCGCGATCTGGGCGGTCACCTCGCCACGGCCGCCCTCCGCTCGAAGAAGAACCTGCTCACCCGTGGGATCGATCCGCATCATCGCCCTCTCTGCCGCTTCGCTCGTCCGGTCTACGGCCTCAGTATCGCCCGCCGCGCACATGGAAGCCTTTCTATTTGCTAGCTTAGCTAGAGACATTGATCGACGAGGAGCAGGCATGGCGGAACGCCGCAGGACCGACGACCTTCCGGAGGCGCCCCGCGTGCAGACGGTGCGACCGGAGAGGCGAGTCGTCGCGCGAACGCCACGATGGCTGCGCATCCTGCTCCCCGCTCTCCTCATCCTCGTGTGGCTGACGGCGGCCTCCATCGGCGGGCCCTACTTCGGCAAGGTCGACGAGGTGTCGTCGAACGACCAGACGACCTACCTCCCGGAGAGCGCCGACGCGACGGCGGTTCAGAAGCGCTTGTCGGACTTCACGGATGGCGACGCTATCCCCGCCGTGGTCGTGTTCTCGTCGGCCGAGACGCTGTCGGACGATGACCGCGCCGCAGTCGACGAGCGGCTGGCGGCGGCAGCCGACCTCGCGGGGATCGACGAGATCTCCCCGGCCATCCCCTCGGAAGACGACCTGGCCATCCAAGCGTTCGTTCCGATCTCCTCCGATGCGGAGCTGGCCGACGCCGTTGCCGCACTGGGCGACACCCTGCGCGACGGGCTGCCGTCCGGACTCGACGTGCACATCACCGGGCCGGCTGGGTTCTCGAACGACCTGGTCGGCGCGTTCGCCGGCATCGACGGCGTCCTCCTGCTCGTCGCCCTGCTCGCCGTGCTCGTCATCCTCGTGATCGTCTACCGATCGCTGCTGCTGCCGGTGGCCGTGCTCTCGACGAGCCTGTTCGCGCTGTGCGTCGCGCTGCTCACGGTCTGGTGGCTGGCGAAGGCGGGCATCCTGCTGCTCAGCGGACAGACCCAGGGCATCCTCTTCATCCTCGTCATCGGCGCGGCCACCGACTACTCGCTGCTGTACGTCTCGCGCTATCGGGACGAGCTGATCCACCAGGAGAGCAAGTGGAACGCCGCGCTCACCGCCCTGCGGGGCTCGTTCGAGCCGATCCTCGCGTCGGGCGGCACCGTGATCGCCGGCCTCCTCTGCCTGCTCCTGAGCGACTTGAAGTCGAACAGCACCCTGGGCCCGGTCGCCGCGATCGGCATCGTCTTCGCGATGCTGTCGGCCCTGACGCTCCTCCCCGCACTTCTCTACGCCTTCGGCCGCGCGGCCTTCTGGCCACGGCGGCCCGCATTCGATCCGATGGCGGAGGCAGCGGGGGTGCCCTCTCGGGGCCTCTGGGCACGCGTGGCGGGGCTCGTGCACCGTCGCCCGCGCCTCATCTGGATCGTCACCACCCTGGTCCTCGCCGTCGGCTCGCTCGGCTTCACGCAGTTCCAGGCGTCGGGAGTCTCGCAGTCCGACCTCGTGCTCGGCGACTCCGAGGCGCGCGACGGGCAGGCCGTGCTCGGTGAGCACTTCGCCGGCGGATCGGGCAGCCCCGTGTATGTCGTCGTGCCTGAGGCCGATCTGCAGGAGGCAGCGGATGTGCTCCTCGCGAACGACGGCGTCGACGGCGTCGCGGTCTCGGCGGACACCGACAGCGGCAGCGCCGCGGTGACAGCGGACGGGATCACCGCCTTCGGCCCTCCGGGCACGCCGGCGCCCGAGCCGACGGTCGCGGATGGCGATGTGCTGGTGCAGGGAACGGTCGCGGATGCCGCGGACTCGGCGGCCGGCGAGGAGACCGTCCGCGACCTTCGCGAGGAACTGGCCGAGGCCATCCCCGACGCCCTCGTCGGCGGCGTGACGGCGACCGACGTGGACACGAACGACGCGTCGATCCACGACCGGAACCTCATCATCCCGGTGATCCTCGCGGTGATCCTCGTGATCCTCATGCTGCTGCTGCGGTCGATCCTCGCACCGGTGCTGCTCATCATCACGACCGTGCTGTCGTTCGGCACGGCGATGGGCGTCTCGGCTCTCGTCTTCAACGAGGTCCTCGGCTTCCCGGGCGCGGATCCCGCGGTACCGCTGTACGGGTTCGTGTTCCTCGTGGCCCTCGGGATCGACTACAACATCTTCCTCATGACGCGCGTGCGAGAGGAGTCGCTCGCACACGGCACGCGCGACGGGGTCCTCCGCGGTCTGGCCATCACGGGCGGCGTCATCACGTCGGCGGGGCTCGTGCTGGCGGCGACGTTCACGGCGCTGTCGGTGATCCCGGTGCTGTTCCTCGTGCAGCTCGCGTTCATCGTCGCCTTCGGCGTGCTGCTCGACACGTTCATCGTGAGGTCGCTGCTGGTTCCCGCTCTGTCGTACGACATCGGGCGTGCCATCTGGTGGCCGTCGCGGCTCGCTCGCGGCGAGCGCTGACCGGGGCTCAGAACGAGAACGGCCCCGTGCCATCCGCGATGGATGGCACGGGGCCGTTCTGTCGGGAGCGCTCTGCTTACGCGGTCAGCTCGGCCGCCGTCGGCGCGGAGCCGGCGAGCTCGGCGATCAGGTCGTCGCCGGGGCGCACCTGGTCGAACGGCGCGTCGATCTCGGCGCGCTCGAGGAGCTCTGCCATGCGACGCTGGCGCATGCGCGTGATGAGCGTGACGACGCGGCCAGAGCGGCCGGCGCGGCCGGTGCGACCGGAGCGGTGCAGGTACGTCTTGTACTCGGTGGGCGCGTCGGCCTGCACCACGAGGTCGACGTCGTCGACGTGGATGCCGCGCGCGGCGACGTCCGTGGCGACCAGCACCTGAGCGCGGCCCTTCGCGAACTTCTCGATGTTGCGCGTGCGCTTGGCCTGGTTCAGGTCGCCGTGGAGCGCGACGGCGGTGAAGCCGGCGTCCTCGAACTGCTCGGCCAGCTGCTCGGCGTAGGCGCGGGTGCGGGAGAAGACGAGCGTCTTGCCCTCGCGGTCGACGAGGGTGTCGAGCACCTCGCCCTTGCTGCGCTGGTCGATGACGAGCACGCGGTGATCGATGGTGCCGGAGTCCTGCGTCTCGTTCGCGACCTCGTAGACGGCCGGCTCGACGAGGAACTCGTCCACGAGCGCGGCGACCTCGCGGTCGAGCGTCGCGGAGAAGAGGAGCTTCTGGCCGCCCTTCGAGGTGTGGCGCAGGATGCGCTGCACGGGCTCGAGGAACCCGAGCTCGCACATGTGGTCGGCCTCGTCGAGGACCGACACGATGATCTGCGACAGATCGAGCTTGCCCTGGTCGACGAGGTCCTCGATGCGGCCGGGGGTGCCGATGATGATGTCGACGCCCTTCTTCAGCGCACCGACCTGGCGCCCCTGGGGAACGCCGCCGTAGATCTGCGTGGTGAACAGGCCGACGCTGCGCGCGATGGGCTGCACGGTGCGGTCGATCTGCAGAGCGAGCTCGCGCGTCGGCGCCATGATGAGGGCGACGGGGGCCCGACCGAACTCGCGCTTCTGACCGGCCTTGGACCGGAGCACGCGCTCGACGAGCGGGGCGCCGAAGGCGATGGTCTTGCCCGAGCCGGTGCGGCCGCGAGCGAGGACGTCACGACCCGCGATGATCGGGGCGATGGTGGCGGCCTGGATCGGGAACGGCTTCGCCGCACCGAGCTCGTCCAGCACGCGGACGATGTTCTCGCCCAGGCCCAGATCGGCGAACGTCACCTCGGAGTCGACCGCCTGCACGGCCTGCGCCTCGAGGCGCTCGTGCACGGTGTCGATCTGCTGCTCCTCGGCGACCGAGCGCGCGGGACGCTCGTCGCGCTGGAAGCGGGCCGGGCGCTCATCGCGCTCGAAGCGCGGACGCTGAGTGCTGCGCGCGTCGCGAGCGCCACCGGCCGAGGGCCGACGGTCGTCACGAGCCGAACGGTCGTTGTACGACGGGCGGCCGTTGTCACGGGCGCCGCGGTCACCGTACGAGGGGCGACGGTCGTCACGAGCCGGACGGTCGCCGTACGAGGGGCGGCCGTTGTCACGGGCGCCGCGGTCACCGTACGACGGACGGCCGCTGTCACGAGCCGGACGGTCGCCGTACGACGGGCGACGGTCGTCACGAGCCGGACGGTCGCCATACGAAGGACGGCCGTTGTCACGAGCGCCGCGGTCACCGTACGACGGGCGACGGTCGTCACGAGCCGGACGGTCGCCATACGACGGACGGCCGCTGTCGCGAGCGCCGCGGTCACCGTACGACGGGCGACGGTCGTCACGAGCCGGACGGTCGTCACGAGCGGGACGGTCGCCATACGAGGGACGACGGTCGTCACGAGCCGGACGGTCGCCATATGAGGGACGACGGTCGTCGCGCGGCGCGAAGCCGCCCTCGCGACGCGGGGCGTAGCCGCCGCCCCCGCCGCGCGGACCGGAGCTGCGCTCGAAGCGGTCTCCATCGCGCGCCGGGCGGGCATCGTCACGACGCGGGCCGCGGGGGCCGCCCTCGTTGCCGCGGAAGGGGCCGCCGGGCTTCTTCTTCGCGTAGCGGGGGTCGAAGTTCTGGGCGGGGCGCCCGCCGGCCGGCTTCTTGCTCTTGGGCATGGTGTTCCTTCGGGTTCTCTCACGAGAACAGCGCTCGAGCGCACACGCGCGAGCAGACCCGGACTGTCGGGAGCCGGGGGCCATTCATGTGATGGTTCATGCGCGTCGATCGACGCTCACCATCGGCCCCTGGACTCACACCTGCCAAAACGTCCGCGCTCTGCGCGGTGTCCGAAGCCGACCGATCAACGCTACTGGAGGCGTCTGGGAAAGCCCCGGGCAGGCCATCCCCGCCGGCTGGCCGTCGCCGCGCGCCGGATCTCGGAGGCCTGGTGCGGGAGTCGCCCCGCGTGACGGACACGCGCACACCGCCCCCGGCCATCCGAGACCCGAGACGTGCTCTCGACGTGCTTCCCCACCGCGAGGTTCCGGATCTCGGATCGCTGATGCGGGAGTCGCCCCGTGCGACTGACACGCGCACACCCACCCCGGCCATCCGAGATCCGGAACCGTCGACCTACCTCCGGCGACGCCGCCGCAGCGGCGCGGCCGCCGGAAGCGCGGCCGCCGGAAGCCCGCCCGCCGCGGACGCGGGCTCATCGCCATCCGAGCCGCCGTCGCTCGTGCCACGCACGTCCCGGTCGGCGCGCTTGGCAGCGCGACGCTCGCGGGCGCCCTCGACGAGGTTGTAGAGCGTGGGCAGCACGATGAGGGTCAGCAGCGTCGACGACACGAGACCGCCGATCACGACGATCGCGAGCGGCTGCGAGATGAAGCCGCCATGACCCGTGATGCCGAGCCCCATCGGAGTGAGCGCGAAGATCGTGGCGAGCGCGGTCATGAGGATCGGCCGCAGACGCATCGACGCTCCCGCGAGCGTGGCGTCGTGCGCGGAGAGCCCGCGCTCGCGGTACTGGTTCACGAGGTCCACGAGCACGATCGCGTTCGTGACGACGATGCCGATGAGCATGAGCACGCCGATCAGCGATGCGACGCCGAGCGGCACCCCGGTCACGATCTGCAGCAGGATGGCGCCGGTCGCCGCGAACGGCACGGACACCAGCAGCAGCAGCGGCTGGCGCAGCGACTTGAAGGTCGCGACCATCACGACGTACACGATGAGGATGGCCGCGAGCATCGCGAGGCCCAGCTGGCTGAACGAGTCCGCCTGCTGCTCGGCGACGCCGCCCACCGATGCGGTGGCGCCATCCGGGAGCTCGGCGGCATCGATCGCCGCGCTCACCGACGCGGTGGCGACGGCGAGGTTGTCGACCGTCGGCGGCACGGTGATCGTCGCGGTGCGGCGTCCGCCGACCGTGGTGATCGACGCCGGGCCCTCGCTCTCCTCGATCGTCGCGAGGTCGCTCAGCGGCACCGTACCGCCGGCCGTGGGGATGGCCAGGTCGCGCAGCTCGCTGACGGTCGCGGGCGGGTCGGACACGGCGATGTACACCGTGAGCGCGGTGTCGTCGAACTCGACGGTGCCGGCCTGCTGCGGCTGCATCGTGCCCGAGACGATCGAGCCGACCGCCGCCTCCGAGAGACCCGCCTCGGCCGCCGCGCCGCGGTCGACCTCCACGGCGATGTAGGGCAGCGACGCGGCGAGGTCGTCGGTCACGTCGCCGATGCCCTCGCGCCCGTCGAGCTCGGCGACCAGAGCCTTGGTGGCCTGGGTGAGCGCGTCGGAACTCGGCGCATCGACGGTGACCTCGATGTCGGACGACCCGAACCCGGCAGCCGCCGCCACGGTCAGCTCCCCCGCGTCATCGAGCTCACCGAGCGCGTCCTGCACCTCGGCTCGCAGAGCCTCCTGGTCGACGCCGTCCTCGGTGGTGATCGAGTAGGTGACACCGGCACCGCCCGAGAAGGCGTCGCCGAGGGCGGAGCCGCTCGAGCCGATGGACGCCTGCACGGTCTCGATGCCGTCGAGGTCGACGAGCACGTCCTCGACCTTCCGCGCGGCGTCGTCCTTCGCCTCGAGGCTCGCGGTGTTGCCCAGGTCCTGCGACACCGACATCGTGTTCTGCCCCGTGTCGCCGAGGAAGTTGACCTTCATCAGGGGGGCGAGGGCGATCGTGCCGACGAGGACGACGACCGCGAGGACGAGCGTCACGGCGGAGTGCCGCAGCGTCCATCCGAGGATCGGAAGGTAGGCCCCCTGCAGCCGCGTGGGCGGCGCGTCGGGGTGCTCGGGGTCGATCGGCTCGCCGTTCGCGTCGAGCAGGGGCTTGCCCGGGCGCATGAACCAGTAGGCCAGCACGGGCACGATCGTGAGCGCGACGAGCAGCGAGGCGGCCATCGCGATCGTGACGGTCAACGCGAACGGTCGGAACAGCTCACCGACCATGTCGCCCACGAAGACGATCGGGAGGAACACGGCGACGGTCGTGATGGTCGAGGCGGTGACCGCGCCGGCCACCTCGCGCACGGCCAGGCGGATGGCGTCGCCCTTGTCGGCGCCGCCGACGTAGTGCCGCTTGATGTTCTCGATCACGACGATCGAGTCGTCCACGACGCGGCCGATCGAGATCGTCAGCGCCCCGAGGGTCAGCAGATTGAGCGAGTAGCCCGACGCCTGCATCCCGATGAACGTGATGAGCACGCTGGTGGGGATGGAGATGGCGGTGACGATGGTCGAGCGGATGGACAGCAGGAACACGAGGATGACGAGCACGGCGAACACGAGGCCGAGCAGTCCCTCGGTCGCGAGCGTGTCGATGGACTCGACGATGAAGGGGGCCTGATCGAAGACGATCGTGAACTCGGCGTCAGGCAGCGTCTCGCGCAGGTCGTCGATGACGCTCTGCACGCCGTCGGAGACCTCGACCGTGTTGGCCGCCGGCAGCTTCGTGATCGAGAGGGAGACGGCGTCCTCGCCGTTGACGCGGGAGATCGACTCGGTCGGGTCGTCGGTCTGCTCGACGTCGGCGACGTCGTCGATCGTGAGCACGGGGCGCGGGACGGCCTGGCCCGTCGCCGGATCCAGCGCCGGGGCGGCGTCCGTGGCCAGCGGCAGCGCCCGCAGGGCGCCGATGTCGGCGATCTTCTCGCCCGTCTGCACGGTGAGGGTGCGGCCGTCCTCCGTGATGTCACCGCCCGGGAAGAGGTTGCCGTTCTGCTCGAGGGCGTCGGCGATCGCCTGCTGCGTGAGCCCGTTCTCGGCGAGCGCCTGCGCGTCAGGCGTGACGGTGATCCGCTGGCCCGTCCCGCCGACGATCTCGGCGGATCCGACTCCGTCGACGTCCTCGATCGCGGGCACCGCGATGTCCTCGAGCTGCGAGCGGCCGGTCTCGTCCTCGCCGAGGCCCGATACGGCGACCTGGATCACCGGCAGGTCGTCGATGCTCACCGACAGCACCTGCGGCTCGACCGACTCCGGCAGCTGCGACGCGATGCGGTTGATCGCCTGCTGCATCTTCTGCTCGGCGGTCGCGAGGTTCGACCCGTACTCGAACGTCGCCTGCACGATGGAGGCGTTCGTCGTCGAGGTCGCGGTCGTGGACTCGAGCCCCTCGACCCCCTGCACCGCCGTCTCGATCGGCGTCGACACGTCGGCCTCCACCACCGTCGGCGACGCGCCGGGGTACGTCGTCATGACGACGAGGGCGGGCAGCTCGATCGACGGGATGAGCTCCTGCTTGAGGCTCGTCAGCGAGAGGCCGCCGAAGACGGCCGCGCAGATGGTGATGAGGGCGATGAGCGCCCGGTTCTTCAGACTGAGGACGGCGAGCTTCGACACGGGGCTCTCTCGTTCGGTATGGCCAGGCGGAGCGGTCGGGACCGTTCGATACGGTCCTGTATCCGAGCTCTCATTGTTTCACCGCCGCGCATGGCTCGGTCTCCCCCCACGGGAGGATCCTCAGGCGGCCAGAGCGCCGAGACCGAGACCCGCGAGAGCGGCCAGCGCGCACAGCGCGAAGGTGCCGCCCACGTCGAGCAGCGCCTTCGTCACCTGGCCCTCGCGCCAGAAGGCGGCGGTGTCGAGGGAGACGGTGCTGAAGGTCGTGTAGCCGCCGAGGAGGCCCGTCCCGAGAACCGTGAGCCAGGGCCATCCGAGCGACGCCCCGGTCAGAGCGCCCAGCGCGAAGGACCCGGTCACGTTCACCGCGAGGATGGCCCAGGGGAAGCCCCGCGGGACGACCCGCGAGAGCAGCACGTCGGCGAGCCACCGGAGGCCCGCACCGACGCCGCCGCCCGCGGCGACGAGAGCGACGACGATCACCGGCGCGTCTCCCGCCCCGCGATGCGGAGCCCGATGGCCAGACCGACCGCTGCCGCGACGACCGCCACCGCCAGCAGCGCCAGCGCAGCGGCGACCGCCGCCAGTGGCTGCGGCCCGCGAAGGGCCTCGGCGACCTGCACGGCGAAAGCGCTGTAGGTGGTGAAGCCGCCCAGCATGCCGGTGCCGAGGAAGGCACGCCACCGCGCGTGCCGCGCGCCGCACGCGCCGGCGACCACGCCGAGCAGCAGCGACCCGGTGACGTTGATGAGAGCGATGACGGGCACCATTGCTCCCTCGCCCGCGAGCAGGGTCAGCAGGTGGCGGGCGGTGACCCCGACCGCGCCGCCCACGCAGACGAGCGGAAGGAGCCCCCATGGAATCGCCGGGCGCATGGCGTCAGCCTCCGCGCACAGCAAGTCGCCGCGGAGAGTGCTCCGCGGCGACTTCCGATATCCGTTGCCCGAGAGGGCTACGCCTTCTCGAGTTCGTCTTCGTCTTCGTCTTCGTCTTTGTAGTCATCCGCCCAGCGGTCGACGTACGGGTCATCGTCCGGGTGCGCCAGTTCACGCTCCAGCGCCCGATAGTCGACGCTCGGGCTGAACGACTTGAGTTCACGGGCGAGCTTTGTGTGCTTCGCCTTCTGACGGCCACGCCCCATGCGCGAGACCCCCTTATGTTGATCCGCACCGGGCTTCTGCGCCGGCCCGCGTGCGTAACTTCCGACAGCCGGCTGATGCCGGGAAAGAGTAGAGTCCAGGGTACCACGCGGCCCTCGCACGCCGGCCGGGCTGCGGTTCGAGAGAGGACGCGCCCATGAGCGACAACGAGGTCTTCCCCGTCGATGAGACCCGCGACACCGCGGCCGACGCTTCCCTGCACGGGGCGGTGATCGTCGCCGCCATCCCGGGACAGGCCCCGCGCGTCGTCAAGGAGGCCGCGCGGTACGCCGCGCTGCTGCGCGCGCCGCTCGTCGTGGTGCACGTCGACGTCACCCGCTTCGTGACGTACGAGGACCCGGACGGATTCGTGCAGACCGCCCCCGTGGACATCCATATCGACGCGGGCGCCGAGGAGCTCGAGGCCGTCACCCGTGCCGCCGAGGAGCACCTCACCGGCAAGGACGTGCAGTGGTCGGTGCGGCAGCTCGTCGGCGACCCCGCTCTCGCACTCAAGCACTTCGCCGACAAGATCGACGCCCGTCTCATCGTCGTCGGCACGCGCAAGCGCGGCATCGGCGACTCGATCCGCGAGTTCTTCACGGGATCGGTCGCCGCCCGCCTGTCGCACCGTCAGCACCGCAGCATCCTCGTGGTGCCCGTCGGCGAGCCGATCTCCGACGACGAGGACTGGCCCATCGAGGGGTAGCGCCCGCGGCCTCAGCGGCCGCCGAGCGCCCGCTCGACGGTCGCCGCCGCGTCCTCGAGAGCTCGCGCGAGGTCGTCGACGACGGATGGCGCGAGCTCGCCGCCGCGGGCGACGTGCGTGCGCAGATCGGCCCGCACCCGCCCGCGGAACTCACCCACGGCCACCTCGGCGCGTTGCAGCTGCTCTCGCGCGCGCACACGGGGGTCGTCGGCGCGATGAGGGCGCGCGGTCTCGGTCGTCGCATCGGCGGCGGCAGCGAGATCCGCACGAAGGCTCTTCATCGCCTCGCTCACGCTGCTGCGGACCCCGTCCGCGATGATCCGCACCGAGTCGGCGAGACCCTCCTGGATGCCGCCGAGCTCCTCCGCGCGCGAGCGCACCTCGGCGCGGCCGGCGTCGGTGATCGCGTAGACGGTCTTGCGGCCATCCGCGGTCTTCGTCACGAGGCCCTCCTCCTCCAGCTTCGCGAGGCGCGGGTAGACCGTGCCCGCACTCGGGGTGTAGGTGCCGCCGGTGCGCTCGGCGAACGCCTGCATGATGTCGTACCCGTGGCGCGGCGTCTCATCGAGCAGGCTCAGGAGGTAGAGCCGCAGGTCGCCGTGCGAGAAGACGGGAGGCATCAGAGCCCCTCCCCCTCGGTCGTCGCCTGTCCCGGCCACTGCGTCTGGCCATCCGCCGCATCGGCCTGCCCGTCGGCCGCGGGCGCGTTCTCATCGCTCTCGCGCCGCACCACGGTGATGTCGCCGGCGACGGTGTTCACACGCACGTCGACGAACCGGCTGGAGAGCTCGCCGACCGAGGCGGTGTAGGTCGCCGGACCGGACGAGGTGTAGGCGACGCCGTCGACGCGGATGCGTCCGCTGGCCGACCGCGCCACGTAGTTCGCGGGGTATCCGGCGTCGAGGCGCAGTGTCACCGTGCCGCTCACGCCCTTCGCGGAGATGCGTTCGACGGGGCCATGCGCGTCGACGAAGGTCGACCCCGAGACGGAGTCCACGTCGACCCGCGTGAGCGCGCCGGATACCGCCACGTCTCCCGACACCGTGTTGGCGGAGAAGGCGCCGGTCATCTCGCGCGCCTGCACGTCGCCGGAGACGGCGTTGACGCCGAGGTCGCCCCGCAGGCCGTCGACGAGGACGTCACCGGAGACGGTGTTGATGCGCGCAGTGCGCTCGAGCCCGGCCACGAGCGCTCCCGCGCTCACGACGCCGAGGGTCAGCGCGACCGCACGGGGCACCGCGACGCTGATCTCTGCGCGCGGTCCGCCGGCGCCGAAGTTGCGGAAGACCTCGAGGAAGTTGTCCCAGCGCAGCTGCGGGTGGTCGATCTCCAGCTCGTCGCCGTCGAGCTCCACCCGCAGGTCCTTGATGGTGACGCCGTGCACCTCGATGCGCGCGTGCGGCTCGTCGTGGCCGATGATGTCGACCTGTCCGCCGATCAGCCCCACCTTGAGGCGACGGACGCCGTCGACGTCGATCGTGCGGGTCTCACCCGGGTGGATGACCCATTTCTCGTCTGCCATGATCTGCTCCTGTTCGGCGACCAGCGCCATCCGAATCGAGATATATCTCGTTGCGAGAAGTAGAACACGATATATCTCGAGACGCAACAGGACTGAGTGCTAAGACGCCTTGACCTTGACGCTGCGTCAACCCGTAGCCTCGTCCGCATCCGGTCAGCAGAGGGGAGTCGGCGATGGAGTGGACGATCCAGGAGGTCGCGCGGCTGACGGGCACGACGAGCCGCGCCCTGCGTCACTACGGCGCGATCGGCCTGCTGCCACCATCCCGCATCGGGCACAACGGCTACCGGCGGTACGACGAGGAGGCGCTCGTGCGCCTGCAGCGCATCCTGCTGCTGCGCGAGCTCGGGCTCGGACTGCCGCAGATCGCCGAGGTGCTGGCGCGGGAGACCAGCCCGGTCGCCGCACTCGAGACGCATCTGGCATGGCTGGAGAAGGAGAGAGGTCGGCTGGAGCGGCAGATCCGCTCGGTGACGGCCACCATCAGAACCCTGAAGGAGGGTGGAGAGATCATGGCAGAGGACATGTTCGACGGATTCGACCACACGCAGCACCGCGAGGAGGTCGAGCGGCGCTGGGGTCAGGATGCCTACGCGATGGGCGACGCCTGGTGGCGCGGGATGAGCGCGGAGGAGCGGAAGGCCTGGCGGCAGCGGTCGGCGCAGCTCGGCGCCGACTGGATCGCCGCGGCGAGCGCCGAAGTCGATCCGGCGTCCGACGCCGCGCAGGAGCTGGCCGCGCGTCACGTGGCGTGGCTGCAGAGCATCCCGGGTACGCCCGCGGCCGACCCGGAGGGCGACCTGCGCGGCTACGTGGTGGGGCTCGGCGAGATGTACGTCTCCGACGAGCGCTTCGCGACGAACTACGGCGGGGTCGAGGGCGCGGCGTTCGTGCGCGACGCGCTGCGGGCGTACGCCGAGGCGCGCCTGTGACGCCCTCCCCGGTTCTCGGTTCGCCGGGTTCTCTCGGTGCGCCTCTCGGGGCCTTACGCGGGACGGCGGCGCTCCGCTAGCGTCGGGGGCACGCGCCCGACTCAGGAGGAACCGTGACGGACACCACGCACCGCCCCATCGGCATCGCTCGCACGCTGCGCACGATCGCGATCGTCACGGGCGTCGTCTCGCTCGTCGCGGGACTCGTCATCCTCGTGTGGCCCCTGAAGTCGGCCCTGGTGATCACCGTGCTCATCGCGATCTACGCGATGGTGGCCGGGGTGATCGACATCGCGCTGGCGACGGTCTCCCGAGGGCTGAGCGGATGGCTCCGCGCGGGTCTCGCGCTGCTGGGCGTCCTCTTCGTGGTCGCCTCGATCGTCGCGTTCGCGAACCTGCCGTCGACGACCGTGCTGCTGGCCGTGGTCGTGTCGACGTTCCTCGGCATCGCGTGGATCCTCGACGGGCTCCTGTCGCTGCTCGCCCTGGGTGGCCCGAAGGACCCCTTCACCCCGGTGCGGCGCTCGCGCGGCTGGACGATCGCATTCGCGATCGTGAGCATCCTCGCGGGCGTCGTCGTGCTGCTCTCGCCGCTGTTGACCGCGCTGTGGCTCTGGCTGTTCATCGGGGCGTCGCTGCTGGTGTTCGGCGTCATCCAGATCGTCCGCGCCGCGACGCTCGAGCGCTGACTCAGGCGATCAGGACCCCTGCGTCTGCTCCACCCACGCGAGGTACTCCTCGCTGACGGTTCCCGTGACGTAGCGGCCGTCGAAGCAGCTCATGTCGAGGTCGTCGAGCACCTGACCCTCGGTGCTGCCCTCGAGGATCGCGGCTTTGAGGTCGTCGACCTCCTGGAACACGAGGTGATCGCAGCCCAGCACCTCGGCGATCTCGGGGATCGTCCGATCGTGCGCGACGAGCTCCTTGCTCGAGGGCATGTTGATCCCGTAGACGTGCGGATAGCGCACGGGCGGGGCCGCCGACGCGAAGGTCACCGAACGGGCGCCGGCGTCGCGCGCCATCTGGATGATCTGCTTGCTCGTGGTGCCCCGGACGATGGAGTCGTCGATGAGGAGCACGTTCTTGCCGCGGAACTCGCTCGACATCGCGTTGAGCTTCTGGCGCACGCTCTTCCTGCGCACGGCCTGCCCGGGCATGATGAACGTCCGGCCGATGTAGTGGTTCTTGTAGAAGCCTTCGCGGTACTCGATGCCGAGCACCCGCGCGACCTCCATCGCGGCGGGCCGAGACGAGTCCGGGATGGGCATGACGACGTCGATCTCGTCCATCGGCACGTGCTGCGCGATCGTCGCCGCGAGCTTCGCACCCATGCGCAGCCGCGCCTCGTAGACGGAGATGCCGTTCATGATCGAGTCGGGGCGAGCGAGGTACACGTACTCGAACGAGCACGGCTTCAGCTGCGGGTCGTCCGCACACTGCTTGGAGAACAGCTCGCCCTCGGTGGTGATGAAGACCGCCTCGCCGGGCTCGACATCGCGGACGACCTCGTAGTCGGCGTTCTCGAGCACGAGCGACTCGCTCGCGACGACCCACTCGTCGCCGCCGTCCTCGGCCGTCCGGCGGCCGAGGATGAGGGGGCGGATGCCGAACGGGTCGCGGAACGCGAGGAGTCCGTAGCCGGCGATGACGGAGATGACCGAGTAGGCTCCCTCGATGCGACGGTGCGTGCGCGAGACCGCCTCGAAGATGCGCTCGGGCTCGAGGTCGACCGGCGAGGTCGTCGCCTGCAGCTCGTTCGCGAGGACGTTGAGGAGCAGCTCGGTGTCGCTGGAGGAGTTGAGGTGGCGACGATCACGCTGGGCCATGTCGGCGGTCAGCTCGCGCGTGTTCGTCAGATTGCCGTTGTGGATGAGGATGAGTCCGTATGGTGCGTTCACGTAGAACGGCTGGGCCTCCTCCTCGCTGGAGGCGGTGCCCTTCGTCGCGTAGCGCACGTGACCGAGCCCGACGTTGCCCAGCAGCGCGCGCATGTCGCGGGTGCGGAACCCCTCGCGGACCATCCCGCGCGCCTTGCTCACGTGCATGACGCCGTTCGGCTCGGCGGTCGCGATGCCCGTGGCGTCCTGGCCGCGGTGCTGCAGCAGGAGAAGCGCGTCGTAGATGTCCTGGTTGACCGGGCCGCGCCCGACCACTCCGACGATGCCGCACATAGGGGGTTACTTCGCTCCGTCCGCGTACGCGCCGACCAGTCGCACGGCGCCGCCGTCGACGCCCTTGGCGCCCTGTTCAAACTCGCCGTCGGGTCGAGCTCCCGTGTGCACGGACCCGACCTGCCAGGCGTGGATGCCGTCGGCGGCGAGCTCGGAGACCGCCGCGTCCAGCCGCTGCGGTGCGATGACCGCGAGGAAGCCGACGCCGAGGTTCCACGTGCCCTCGCTGGACTCGAGCCGCGTGCCGGCGATGTCGTTCAGCACCCGGAAGACCGGAGAGGGCGACCACGTCGCTCGGTCGACCTCCGACCACACGTTCCGCGGAAGCACGCGCGCCAGGTTGGCGGCGATGCCGCCGCCTGTCACGTGGCTGAGGGAGTGCACGTCGTCACCGAGCGCGTCGATGAGACGCAGCAGCGGCGAGGTGTACAGACGCGTCGGCTCGAGGAGCGCCTCGCCCCAGGTCGCGCCGAGATCGTCCGAGCGGTCGCCGTAGCCGATGCCGGCGCCGTTGAGGATGTGGCGCACGAGCGAGTACCCGTTGGAGTGCAGGCCGCTGGAGGCGAGCGCGAGGACGACGTCGCCGTCCTGCACGCGCTCGGCGCCCAGCACGCGGTCGGCCTCGACGATGCCCGTCGCGGCGCCCGCCACGTCGTAGTCGTCGACGCCGAGGAGCCCGGGGTGCTCGGCCGTCTCGCCGCCGACGAGGGCCGTGCCCGTCGCGGCGCAGGCGTCGGCGATGCCGCGCACGATGTCGGCGATGCGCTGTGGCACGACCTTGCCGCACGCGATGTAGTCGGTCATGAACAGCGGTCGGGCGCCGACCACGACGATGTCGTCGACGACCATGCCGACGAGGTCCTGCCCGATGGTGTCGTGCTTGTCGATCGCCTGCGCGATCGCGACCTTGGTGCCGACGCCGTCGGTGCTCGTCGCGAGCAGCGGACGGCGGAAGTCGCGCAGCGCGGTCGCGTCGAAGAGCCCGGCGAAGCCGCCGACGCCGCCGAGGACCTCGGGGCCGTGCGTCGCGCGCACCGACGACTTCATGAGCTCGACGGCGAGGTCGCCGGCAGCCGTGTCGACGCCGGCCTGGGCGTAAGTAGATGACGGGGATTCAGCCGCAGCTGCGGTGGGATCGAAGACCACCGGACAAGGATAGCGGCCGCTCCCTGTACCGGGATTCAGGCTTCGTCGACCTGCTCGTGCGCGACGCGCACCTCGCGCGTGCGGCGCCCGATCGTCCAGTCGAGGACGAGCGCGACGAGCATCCCGAGCAGGACGCCGGCGGGCACGCACCACAGCATGATGAAGCCGAACGCCTGCGAAGGCGAGTACATCACCTTGGTGAAGGGGCTGGCCTCGCCGCTGCCGTCGAAGACGGTCGAGAGGATGAGCGCGGCCAGGATGCCGACCGCCGCTCCGAGCCCCGCGAAGACGCTGTACTTCGGGGCGCGGCGCACGTTCGCCACATCGGCGTCACGGCGCGCTGCGGGGATCTCGGACATGCTGCTATTGTCCACCGCCATCCTGGGAACCGTCTCCCACCGGGAGGGCTCCGCCACCCTTCTCAGTAGAGGACGGGCAGCAGTGCGGAGATGTCGGCGCGGGTCCCCGACACGGAGATGCGCCCCGCCACGGCCTCATCCCGCCACACCCGCTCGCCGGTGGCCACCGCGATCCACGTGAGCGGATCGAGCTCGACGACGTTGGGTGGGGTGCCCCGCGTGTGCCGCGGCCCCTCGATCACCTGCACCGCCCCGAACGGCGGCACGCGCACCTCGACGCTGCCGCCGGGAGCGCGCTCCTCGAGGAGCTGCAGCAGGTATCGAACGGCCGTGGCGAGGTCCGTTCGGGCGGGTCTCGCCTCGCGACCGACAGCATCGGCGACCGCCCCGATGGCTGCCCGGCCGTCCCTCGTCTCGATCCTCCGCGCCATCCGCCCAGCCTACGAGCCGCAGGTCGTTTCCCCGCCCGGAGACCCGTCGGTAGGCTCTGACGCGTGAAGATCCTCGTTCTCGGCTCCGGCGCACGCGAGCACGCCATCATCCTCGCCCTGAAGTCGGAGGACGCGGGCCACGAGCTGCTGGCCGCTCCGGGCAACGCCGGCATCGCCCGCGACGCGCAGATCGTCGACGTCGACATGCTCGACGGCGCCGCCGTGACCTCGTTCGCGAACGAGAGCGGCGTGAACCTCGTCGTGGTGGGCCCCGAGGCGCCCCTCGTCGCAGGAGTCGCAGACGTGCTGCGAGAGCACGGCATCCCCGTCTTCGGGCCGGGGCGCGCCGCCGCCGCGCTGGAGGGCTCGAAGGCCTTCGCCAAGCGGATCATGGAGGACGCCGAAGTGCCGACCGGCCGCGCCGTGCACGCGCGCACCCTCGAGGAGGTGGCGGGCGCGCTCGACGCGTACGGCGCGCCGCACGTGGTGAAGGCGGACGGCCTCGCCGCGGGCAAGGGCGTCATCGTCACCTCCGATCGCCAGGCCGCCCTCGATCACGCCGCGCAGTACCTCCCGACCGGCCCCGTGCTGGTGGAGGAGTTCCTCTCCGGCCCCGAGGTCTCGCTCTTCTTCGTCAGCGACGGCGACACCGTCCGCGCTCTCAGCCCCGCGCAGGACTTCAAGCGGGCGCTCGACGGCGACGAGGGCCCGAATACCGGCGGCATGGGGGCGTACTCGCCGCTGCCATGGCTGACCGAGCGGTTCGGCGACGAGGCCTCGTTCGTGCAGCAGGTGACCGACGAGGTGGCGCTGCCCGTCATCCGCCGTCTCGACGAGGAAGGGACTCCCTTCATCGGCCTCCTGTACGCCGGCCTCATCCTCACGGACGCGGGCGTCCGGGTCATCGAGTTCAACGCGCGCTTCGGCGACCCGGAGACACAGGTCGTCCTCCCCCGGCTCATCACACCGCTGTCGCGCGTACTGCTCGCCGCCGCCACCGGAACTCTCGAGGACGAGCCCGCTCCGCAGTTCTCCGACGAGGTGGCCGTCACCGTGGTCGTGGCGAGCGAGGGCTACCCGGAGGCTCCCGTCACCGGGCGTCCCATCACCGGGATCGACGCGGCCGAGGCCATCGAGGGCGTCCACATCGTGCATGCGGCGACGAAGGCATCCGACGGGGCCCTCCTGGCCACCGGAGGGCGTGTGCTCAACGTCGTCGCACGCGGCTCTGACTTCCGCGAAGCACGCGAGCGCGCCTACCGCGGCATCGCGGAGATCTCTCTCGAGGGCGCACACCACCGCTCCGACATCGCCGCTCACGTCGCCGAGTAGCCCCCGACGGTTCGCGCGCGCAGCCGGAGGCGAGCGGATGGCCGTGGCTGGTCGGGCGCGAGGGCCGCGAGCGTGCGCATGAGCGTGGTGAGCCACACGAAGACGAGCCCCACCGCCACCGCCTCGAGGGCGGCAGCCGAGTAGACCGCCAGCGGCCGCCACAGCAGCACCGCGACGACGAGCCCGACCCCCACGCCGATCGTGGTGAGCATCAGCACCCGCGGCGGACCGGGGACGACGGCGGTCGTGTCGACCGCGAGCACGGCGAGGAGCGCCAGCAGCAGGAACGCCGCGACGTTGTGCGCGAGCGGGGCGCGGTGAAGCGGCATCAGGCCGACGGCGGCCAGAGCGGCGCCTGCCAGGGCGAAGATCGCGACGACGCGGCCGATGCGGTCGAGGGCCTCGTCCCCGAGGATCCGATGCAGGTCACGGCCGACGTACGAGCCGACGGTCGCGAGGAGGAGCCCGCCCACGACGAGGGTGCCGTTGAAGGCCCATGCGGTCGCGCCACCCGCGCCGAGCTGTGAGAAGTTCCGCTCCCACCAGCGCGGATCGGCGGCCGTGAGCATCGAGAACAGGGTTCCGGCGATGAGGAACGCGAACAGCAAGGTGACGAGCTCGCGCGTGCGCAGCCGCATCCCCAGTCCGTAGGCGAAGCCGCCCGCCGCGGCAGAGGCGACGCCGGCCAGCAGCCCGCCGCCCAGCGGCGAGACCTCCAGACCGTCGAGCCCCACGGCGAGCACCTCGCCCGCGCACAGCACCGCGAGCCCGCTCACCCCGGCGACGGCCAGCGCGACCGCCGCGTCCGAGACGCGGACGACGATCGCCTGCCAGACGGGCATCCCCGCGGTGTCGTCGCGCCGGTGACGCACAGAGCCGACTGCGAAGGACCCCGCGGCCACGATGCCGACGACGACGGCCGCCGGGATCCCGATGGATCCCTGACCGGCGAGCGGTCGCGCCACGCCCCACAGCACGAGCGTGCCGAGGGCCGTTCCGACGACGAAGCAGAGCCATCCCGCGGCGACCACCGCGCTCTCGCGCCGGAGGTCGTCATCGTCGTCCACGACACCATGGAAGCACGAGGGCACGACGTTGCCGCAGAGCGCGCCCATCGGGATGCGATGGACGCGCTCTGCGGGCCGCTCAGTGACGCGGCTTGCGCGGGCCCCGGTCGCCGCCGTCGCGCGATCCGCCGTAGCCGCCTCGGTCACCCCGGTCACCGCCGCGGTCGTCGCCCCGGAAGCCGCCGCGCGCCGGGCGGTCGTCACGGAAGCGCCCGCCGCCGCGGGGTCCGCCGGTGCTGCGGAAGGGACGGGGGTCCGGCTTCAGCTCGATGGCCTGGCCGGCGATGCGGGTGGCGGCGAGCCGGTCGAGCGTCTCGCGCGGCAGGTCGGCGGGAAGCTCGACGATCGAGAAGTCCGGGCGGATGTCGATGCGGCCGAAGTCATCCCGGCTCAGCCCGCCCTCGTTCGCGAGCGCGCCCACGATCTGGCGCGGCTCGACGCGCTGCCGGCGGCCGACCTCGATGCGGTACGGCGAGAGCTGGGCGCCGTTGCGGGGACGACGCTCGCCGCGATCGTCGTCGCGGCGCTCGCGGTCCTCACGCTGCGGACGCTCGCGGCGGGGCGGGTCCGGCGGCAGCAGGAGGGGCGTCTCACCCTGAGACACGATCGCGAGCGCGGCCGCGACGTCGGCTTCGACCACGTCGTGGTGCTCCACGTAGTGCGCGATGATCTCGCGGAACGCCGCCAGGCGCTCCTGATCGCCGAGCGCCGCGGTGATGGCGTCGTCGAAGCGCGTCAGACGGGTGGAGTTGACGTCCTCGACGGTCGGGATCCGCATCTCCGTGAGCGGTTGACGCGTCGCGCGCTCGATCGCGCCGAGCAGGCGGCGCTCACGCGGCGTGACGAAGCTGATGGCGTCGCCCGTGCGCCCGGCGCGGCCGGTGCGCCCGATGCGGTGCACGTACGACTCCGGGTCGATCGGGATGTCGTAGTTGACGACGTGCGTGATGCGGTCGACGTCGAGACCGCGCGCGGCGACATCCGTCGCCACGAGGATGTCGAGCTTGCCGGACTTCAGCTGCTCGACGGCGCGCTCGCGCTGAGCCTGGGCGATGTCGCCGCTGATGGCGGCCGCCGTGTAGCCGCGGGCACGCAGCTTCTCGGCGAGGGTCTCGGTCTCGCTCTTCGTGCGGACGAAGACGATCATCCCGTCGAAGTTCTCGACCTCGAGGATGCGCGTGAGGGCGTCGACCTTCTGCGGGTACGACACCATCAGGTAGCGCTGGCTGATGTTCGCCGATGTCGTCGTCTTGCTCTTGACCGTGATCTCTTCGGGGTCGTTCAGGTGCTGCTGCGAGATCCGGCGGATCTGCGCGGGCATGGTCGCCGAGAAGAGCGCGGTCTGCTTGTCCGACGGGGTGTCGGCGAGGATCGTCTCGACGTCCTCCGCGAAGCCCATCTTGAGCATCTCGTCGGCCTCGTCGAGCACGAGGAAGCGCAGCTCGGAGAGGTCGAGCGTGCCCTTGTCGAGGTGGTCCATGATCCGGCCCGGGGTGCCGACGACGATGTTCACACCGCGGCGCAGCGCGGAGAGCTGCGTGCCGTAGCCCTGACCGCCGTAGACCGGCAGCACGTGGACGCCGCGCATGCGAGCGGCGTACTTCTCGAACGCCTCGCACACCTGCAGCGCGAGTTCGCGAGTCGGCGCGAGCACGAGCGCCTGCGGAGCCTTCTGCGTCGTGTCGAGCTGGTCGAGGATCGGCAGCGCGAACGCGGCCGTCTTGCCGGTGCCCGTCTGCGCGACGCCGAGGACGTCGCGTCCGCCGAGAAGCAGCGGGATGGTCTGGGCCTGGATCGCGGACGGGGTCTCGTACCCGACGTCCTTGAGCGCCTTCAGGACGGCATCGCCGAGTCCGAGGTCGGCGAAGGTGGGAGTGGTCTCTCCCTCGGCCTCGATGGGCGCGTCGGACGTATCACTTGATGCCATACCTCCACGGTATGCCGCGCGAGCCGTTTCCACCGAGCCCTGAGGCGGATCAGCGGCGAACTGCCATGTCCGGCGCTCCCCCGCGGCAGATCACGACGGATGGCCGGGGCGTCACCTGCGATGATGGTGGCGTGAGCGACGCCCTCGAGATCCCCGGCTGGAAGCACGTCTACTCCGGGAAGGTCCGCGACCTGTACGTCCCGGCCGACACCGCGGAGGGCGCGCAGCCCGAGCGCATGCTCGTCGTGGCGAGCGACCGCGTGAGCGCGTTCGACTTCGTTCTCTCCCCCGGGATCCCCGGCAAGGGCGAGCTCCTCACCACCCTCAGCCTCTGGTGGTTCGACCAGCTCGCGGGAGCCGACGGCGCGGAGCCCGTTCCCAACCACCTGGCCTCCGAGCCGGTGCCGGACGCCGTCGCCGGACGCGCCATGGTGGTCCGCTCGCTGGACATGCTTCCCGTGGAATGCGTCGTGCGCGGCTACATCACGGGATCCGGATGGGCCGAGTACCAGGCGGAGGGGACCGTGTGCGGCATTCCGCTCCCCGAGGGCCTGCAGAACGGCGACCGCCTCCCCGAGCCCGTCTACACCCCCGCGTACAAGGCGCCGCTGGGCGAGCACGACGAGAACATCTCCTACGAGAAGACGGTCGAGCTCGTCGGCCCCGAGCGCGCCGCCCAGCTGCGCGACCGGTCGCTGGAGATCTACCGTCGTGCCGCAGCGGCGGCGGAGGCGAAGGGGCTGATCCTCGCCGACACCAAGTTCGAGTTCGGAGTGGACGACGCGGGTGTCCTCCGCCTCGCCGACGAGGTGCTCACGAGCGACTCGTCGCGCTACTGGGATGCCGCGGCGTGGCACGCCGGCTCCACGCCCGCCGAGCGCATGGCGAGCTTCGACAAGCAGATCGTGCGCGACTGGCTTGTGGCCCATTGGGACAAGCAGGGCGAGCCGCCCGCACTGCCGAGCGAGATCGTCGAGAAGACCGTGGCGCGCTACCGCGAGCTGCTCGAGCGCATGACCGTCTGACGCCCCTGACGCGCTACCGTTCTCCGGGGGCCGCATCCGGCCATCCGCTCTTCTGACGCGCACGCGGCCGCCCGAATCGGCCATCCTGCGCGGCCCTCTCGAAGGAGACCCCATGCCCCTCTGGACCGTGCACGGCGATGGCCGCACCGTCGCCCCCGGCGCCGTCGTCGCCCCGACCGAGCGACTCTCGTGGCCCGCGACGGTCGCGATGGGCGTTCAGCACGTCGTGGCGATGTTCGGTGCGACGTTCCTCGTCCCTTCGCTGACCGGGTTCCCCGTCTCGACCACGCTGCTGTTCAGCGGGCTCGGCACGATCCTGTTCCTCCTCGTCACGCGCAACCAGCTGCCCAGCTACCTCGGCTCGTCGTTCGCGTTCATCGCGCCCATCACTGCCGCCGTCGCGGCCGGCGGCCTCGGCTCCGCGCTCGCGGGAGTCGTGGCCGTGGGCGTGCTGCTGGCCCTCGTCGGCGTGGTCGTGCAGGTCGCGGGGCTCGCGTGGGTCGATGCGCTCATGCCGCCGGTGGTGGCCGGCGCGATCGTGGCGCTCATCGGCTTCAACCTCGCCCCCACCGCGTGGACGAACTTCCAGGCGGATGGCGCGACCGCGACCGTCACGCTGGCTGCGGTCGTGCTCTTCGCCGTGCTCTTCCGCGGCTTCCTCGGGCGCATCTCGATCTTCCTCGGCGTGGTCGTCGGCTTTGTCTTCGCGGCCTTCCGCGGATCGTTCAGCGTGCCGAACCCGCTCCGCGGCGGGAAGACGCCGGCCGAGCTCATCGCCGACGCCCCCTGGGTCGGGCTGCCGCAGTTCCACCTGCCGGACTTCGTCTCCCCCGGCACGTGGACGACGATCGCGATGTTCCTCCCCGTCGTGCTCGTGCTCGTCGCCGAGAACGTCGGGCACGTCCGCGGCGTCGCCACCATGACCGACACCTCGGTCAACCGTCACACCGGGCGCGCGCTCATCGCCGATGGCGCGGCGACCGCGCTCGCCGGCGGCTTCGGCGGCTCGGGCACGACGACGTACGGCGAGAACATCGGCGTGATGGCCGCCACCCGCGTCTACTCGACCGCGGTGTACTGGATCGCGGGCGGCTTCGCTGTGCTGCTGGCGTTCTCGCCCAAGGTCGGCGAGGTGTTCAACTCGATTCCCGCCGGCGTGCTCGGCGGGGCCACCACCGCCCTCTACGGACTCATCGGCATCATCGGCATCAAGATCTGGGTCGACAATCGTGTCGATTTCTCGCGCCCGGTCAACCAGTACACCGCCGCGGTCTCGCTCGTCATGGGCATCGCGGGCTTCAGCCTCAACCTCGGCGACTTCGCGTTCGGCGGCATCGTGCTCGGCACGGTGGCGGCGCTCGTGATCTACCACCTCGGCAACCTCATCGCCCGCGCTCGGCGCACCGGCGCCGACGACGGCGGGCCCATCCCCGCCGTCGGCCAGCTCGGCGGAGACCCGCTGGACTGAGCGCGCGATGGCGAGCGGGGGCGAGAAGGCGCGGTTCGTCGCGTGGGCCGGCGAGCTGCGTGCCGTGCACGAGCGCCTGCGCGACGCACTGCGCGTGACGCGCGAGGCGGTCGAGGCCGATGGGCGGACGGCCGAGGGTGCCACTCGAGAGCTGCTCCTGTTCTGCCACGGGTTCTGCGCCGCCCTCGCCGCTCACCACCGCGCCGAGGACCGCACGCTCTTCCCCGCGATCGCGAGCGAGCACCCCGAGCTGCGCGACACCATCCGCAAGCTCGAGCAGGACCACTCGATGATCGCTCACCTGCTCGGCGGCCTGCAGGAGGCAGTCGACCACGGCCAGTCGCCGTCCGAGTTGCTCCGCCACCTCGAGGGCGTCGCGGCGATCATGGAGTCGCACTTCGGCTATGAGGAGCGCCAGTTGCTCGCTGTTCTCCGGACCCTCGCCCTCGACGCGCCGGTCGAGGACGCGCTCGGCCCCTTCTGAAGCCCGGGCCCGACGCCGTCAGGCGCCGAGCTCGCGGCGCATGAGCACGCGCGGGATCCCGCCCGCGACGGCCTCGGTGTCGGAGGCCTTCACGAACCCGGCCTCCTCGAACAGCGACCGGAACCCCACGAACGCCATCGTGAGATCGACCTTCTGCCCGCCGTTGTCGACGGGGTACCCCTCGATCGCGGCCGCCCCGCGCTCCCGGGCGAACTCGACCGCGCCCTCCAGCAGCGGGTGCAGGATGCCGCGCCCCCGATACCCGGGACGCACCCGAAGGCACCAGATGCACCAGGGGTCGGGGCCGTCCACGTGCGGGATGCGCCGACTGCGCGCGAACTGCGTGTCCGCGCGCGGCGCGACCCCGGCCCATCCGACCGGCTCGCCGCCGTCGTAGGCGATCACGCCCGGCGGCAGGTCCGACCGGCACATCTCCGCCACGAAGGCACCGCGCTCCTGTCCGCGCAGCGCGTTGTTCTGCTTCGAGGGCAGTCGATGGCTGAGGCACCAGCACACGCTCGCATCGGGGCGCCTCGGCCCCACGAGCGTCTTGACGTCCTCGAACACCGTCGCGGGGCGCACCTCGATCGTCATGATCGACTACGCGCTCTGGCGCACCACGAGCTCGGCGGGCAGGATGGTCACCCGCGGCGGGTCGAGTCCGGCCAGTCTCGCAAGGAGGACGTCGGCCATCGCCTCGCCCTGCTCGAGCGACGGCTGGCGGATGGTCGTGAGCGCGGGAGTGACGCTGGTCGCGACCGGCGAGTCGTCGAACCCGATGATCGCGATGTCGCGCGGGACGCGCTTGCCCGCCCGTGCGAGCACCTCGAGAACACCGCGCGCCATGAGATCGCTCGCGACGAACAGAGCGTCCGGCAGGGGCTCGCCCGCGGCGGCCCGATCGAGGATCTCGCGCATGGCCGCCGCGCCGCCGCGCGCGGTGAAGTCGCCGTCTCCGACGGGTCCGGGCTCGATGCCCCCCTCGGCGAGCGCGTCGCGGAACCCGGTGAGGCGGTCGATGCCGGCCGGCATGTCGAGGGGACCGGTGATCATGCCGATGCGCCGGTGGCCGCGGCTGAGGAGATACTCGGTCGCGACACGGCCGCCCGCGACGTTGTCGACGTCGACGAAGTAGTCGTCCGGCCGCTCCCGGGCGGGGCGACCGCCGAAGACCACCGGCACGGACGCCGAGATGCGGTCGATGTACGTGTCGCTCGTGTGGTGCGAGACGACGAGGGCGCCGTCGACGTTGCCGCCGGCGAGGAACGTGGTCGCCTTGTCGCCCGGGTCGTCCGACGCGACGATGAGGTTGAGCATGTGCTCGGATCGGGAGAGCCGCTGGTTGATGCCGGAGACGATCGCCGCGAAGAACGGATCCCCGAAGAACCGCGTGGTGTCCTCCGGCACGACCAGCGCGATCGCCTGGGTCTGCCTGCTGGCCAGCGACCGCGCGGCCCGGTTCGGCACGTAGTTGAGCTCGGAGATCGCCCGCTTCACCGACTCGAGCGCCTCGGGGCTCACCCGGTCGCCGCCGTTCACCACCCGCGACACCGTGGAGCGCGATACTCCGGCGCGCGCGGCGACCTGCTCCAGCGTCGCTGGAACGCGTCCCACGCCGGCATCCACGCTCATCCGCAGGCTCCTTCTCTCGTCAGGACATCTTCTCGCGAGAAGGTGCCGGGCGCACCCGGTTCTCCGCCCGCTCTCGGTCATTGACCCGTGTCGGAGCCGCGTGCGGGCCTGGACGCGCGACTCAGGTGGATGCGGAACGCGGCGAGAGGGGCCCTGGGCCGGGTGGAGGAGGCCACCCGGCCCAGCCGCGTCAGCTCGGTGCGAGCAGCCCCTCCGGCTCGACGGCCGCCGGATCCGCCTCTGCAGGCTCCCCTCCGCCGTCCACGGCGCGGGCGGCGATGATCCGCGCGTACTCGCGGCCCGACTCCTTCACCGTGCGCTCCTGCGTGGCGTAGTCCACATGGACGATGCCGAAGCGGCGCGCGTAGCCCCACGCCCACTCGTAGTTGTCCAGCAGCGACCAGTAGAAGTAGCCGCGCACGTCGACACCCCGGTCGAGGGCGTCGCGCACCGCGACCACGTGGTCGCGCACGAAGGCGACCCGCTGCGCATCGTCGATGCGGCCATCCGCGAGGTGGTCGTCGCCGGCGGCGCCGTTCTCGGTCACGTACAGCGGCACGTCGTGCGCGTACTCCTCCGACACCCGCTCGAGCAGCCGGGTGAGCCCCGCCGGGTCGATCTCCCACCCCATGTTCGTGCGCTCGTAGCCGCGCTCGTGCCAGTGGATCGCCTCGTGCGAGGGGAAGGGAGATGCGACGTGGCGATCGGTCGGCGCGTCGCCGCCGGGCACCGGCGTGGGCGAGGGCCGACCCGAGACGTACTCGCCGTGATAGTAGTTCACGCCGAGGAAGTCGATCGGCGTGGAGATCGTCGCGAGATCGCCGTCGCGCACGGCGCAGCGCAGCTCCTCGACGGCGTTCGCGTCCGCATCCCGGATGTCCTCGACGATGTCGCCCGGATACGTCGCGTGGAAGATCGGGGCGAGGAACCAGCGGTTGAACTGGCCGTCGATCCGGCGCGCGGCGTCGAGGTCGGTAGCGTCCGAGGCGTCGACGGGCTCCGCGTTGGTGAGGTTCAGCGTGATCCCCACGTGCTCGGCGCCGCGGCCGCGCAGCTCCTGCACCGCACGACCGTGCGCGAGGAGGAGATGATGCGAGGCCAGGAGCCCGTCGCGCACGCTCTGCCGTCCCGGCGCGTGGGCGCCGGCGGTGTAGGACAGGAACGACGAGCACCACGGCTCGTTGAACGTGGTCCAGTGCGTGACGCGGTCGCCGAGCGCCTCGTGCATCGTCGCGGTGTACTCGACGAACCGCTCCACCGTGTCGCGCGAGGTCCAGCCCCCCTTCTCCTCGAGGGCCTGCGGCATGTCCCAGTGGTACAGCGTCAGCCACGGAAGGATGTCGGCCTCGAGCAGCTCGTCGACCAGGCGCGAGTAGAAGTCGACGCCCTTCGCGTTGACCGCGCCGCCGTCGGGGCGCACGCGCGACCACGACGTCGAGAACCGGTAGCTCTGCAGCCCCAGGCGCTTCATCAGCGCCACGTCCTCGCGGTAGCGGTGGTAGTGGTCGCACGCGAGGTCGCCGGTGTCGCCGCTGATCACCGCACCGGGCACCCGGGCGAAGGCGTCCCAGATGGACGCGGTGCGGCCATCCTCGAACGCCGCGCCCTCGATCTGGTAGGCGGCCGTGGCCGCACCGAAGAGGAAGTCCTCCGGAAATGAACGTGTCATGTGCATCATCCCTTCACCGCACCGGCCATGATGCCACTGACGAGCTGCTTTCCGGCGACCGCGAAGAGGAGAAGCAGGGGCAGCGTCGCGAGCACGACGCCCGCGAGCACGATCGAGTAGTCCACGAAGTGGTTCGACTGCAGCAGCGACAACGCCACCGGCAGGGTCGGGTTCTGACGGTCCAGGACGATGAACGGCCAGAAGAAGTTGTTCCAGGCGGTGACGAACGTGAAGAGGAAGAGCATCGCCGCCGCCGGCCGCGCTGCCGTCACGCCCACCGTCCAGAAGGTGCGGATCATCGACGCGCCGTCCATGCGCGCCGCCTCGATGAGCTCATCGGGCACCGCCTGCTGCAGGTACTGGGTCATCCAGAACACGCCGAATGCGCTGGTGAGCGCGGGGATGATGATCGCGCCGATCTCGCCCGTCCAGCCGACCTCACTGAAGAGGATGTACATCGGCACGACACCGAGCTGCTGCGGCACCGCCATCGTCGCGACGACGAACGCCAGCAGGCCCCTGCCGCCGGGGAAGCGCAGCTTCGCGAAGGCCCAGCCCGCGAGCGTGGAGAAGACGACGACGCTCACGGCGATGAGGGTCGAGCTCCACACCGAGTTCCACAGCGCGCGCCAGAAGTTCACGGCCGGGTCGTTCACGACCGACAGGGCGTTGGCGATGAAGTTGCCGCCCGGGATCCACGACTTGTTCGGGTCGCGGAGGGTCGAGGAGTCGCCGGATCCGATGAGGAACGAGAAGTACAGCGGGAAGACGCTCGCGATGAGCACCACCGCGAGGCCTGCGTAGACCCAGAAGCCCGGGCGCGCACCGCGGATGCGCACCGTGCGCTGCTTGGACGCGGGTGCGTCCTTCATGACGAGGGTCGAGGTGGCGGTCATCGGCGGGCCTCCGCTCGCTTGAGTGCTCGTCGTCCGCGTCGCGACAGCTGCGCGCCGCGTCGTCCCTCGTCGCGCACGAGCGAGCGCGTGACGAGCAGGTTGATGAGTCCGATCGCGAGGATGATGATGAACAGGATCCAGGCCATCGCGGCGGCGCGGCCGAAGTTCCACTCGCCCCAGCCGATGTCGTAGAGGTAGAGCGTGATCGTCAGCCACTGCTGAGCGGATCCGCCGCGGCCGAACTGGTCGAACATCCGCGGCTCGTCGAAGATCTGCAGGCCGCCGATGGTCGAGGTGATGACCACGAAGATGAGCGTGGGCTTGAGCGAGGGCAGCGTGATGCTCATGAATTGGCGGAACGCGCCGGCGCCGTCGACGGTCGCTGCCTCGTAGTAGTCGCGCGGGATGGCCTGCATCGCCGCGAGCAGGATCAGCGCGTTGTAGCCGGTCCAGCGATAGTTCACCATCGTCGCGATGGCGATGTGGCTCCAGAACGGCTCCACGTGCCAGGGGATGGCGCCGATGCCGATCCACTCGAAGAAGCCGTTGATCGTGCCGGACTTGTCCGCGAACAGCGCGTTGAAGATGAGGCCGACGGCGACGGGAGCCACGACGTACGGCAGCAGCGCGCTCATGCGCCAGAACGTCCTGGCGCGGATGTGACGGTCGAGCATGGCGGCGATGAACAGCGCGAGGATGAGCTGCGGCACGCTCGAGAGCAGGAAGATGCTGAAGGTGTTGCCGAGCGCTGTCCAGAACTTCGGCTGCGTGAGGATCCAGACGTACTGGTCGAACCCCACGAACTCGCCGGACCGGCGGACCTGGTCCCAGTCCATGAACGAGATGACACCCGTGTACGCGATCGGGAAGAGGCCGACGATCGCGAACAGCACGAAGAACGGCGAGATGTAGAGGTACGGGGAGAGCTTCATGTCCCAGCGGCTGAGCCGCTGCGAGAACGAGAGCACTCGGATGGGCCGTTCCGGCGGCGGCGTCTCCGCGCTCGCCGGACGGGTGGCGGTGATGGTCACGGCGTCCCCTCGGGGTGTTCGGATGGTCGGTGCGCGGCGGGCGGGGGGCCTGCGCGGTGGGTGGGAGGAGTGCGGCGGGCGGATGGCCGGAGCGGCTCCACCGCCCGCCGCACGTCACCGGGTCAGAACCCGGAGACCTCGTCGACCCAGGTCTGCCAGCTCGTCTCCTGGTCCTCGATGCCGTCGAAAACGCGGGTCACGGCGCTCTGCAGCGCGTCGTGGAACTGGAAGTACTTCGCACCCTTCACGGGCGACACCGTCACGGCCTCAGCACGGTTGACGCCGATCTGACCGGTCGGCGCGTCATTGAAGAACTCGTTCGTGAAGCCGGTGAGGTCGTCGCTCTCGTAGGCCTCGGTCTGGCTCGGGAACGTGCCCGCATTGCCGAAGGCCTTCACCTGCGTCTCGGGGGAGGACAGCCACTCGGCGAGCTCCTGCGCGGCCTCGACGTGCGCGCCGTTCGCAGGGACCGTCAGGTACGAGCCGCCCCAGTTGCCGCCGCCGCCCGGGAAGACATCGGCGATGTCCCATCCCTCCACTTCCGGCCCCTCGCCCGAGATGATGCCGTGCATCCAGCCGGGGCAGAGCATCACCGGGAACTCGCCGTTGGCGAGGGAGGCGTACCAGTCGTCGCCCCACTGGGCGGGGTAGGCCGAAATCGGTACCGCGCGCTCGACGACCGTGTCGTAGACCTCGCGGACGTCGGGGTTCTCCGTGGCGACGACGGTGCCGTCGGCCTCCTCGTAGCTCACCTCGACCTGGTTCATGAGGCCCTGCAGCACGGTGTTCGCCGAGTCGATGAACGGCTTGCCCGTCTTGTCGACGTACTCCTGGCCGACGGTGAAGAAGTCATCCCAGGTCGTGAAGAGCCCCGCGACCTCTTCACGGTCGGTGGGCAGGCCGGCCGCCTCGAACAGGTCGGAGCGGTAGCAGACGGCCTGCGGGCCGATGTCGGTGCCGTATGCGACGAGGTTGCCCTCGGCGTCGGTCGCCGCGGCCTCCTTCCAGTCCAGCCAGCGCCCCTTGAGGTCGTCCGGAACCGGCTGCAGCAGATCCGAGTACTCCATCATCTCGGCGAGCCAGTCGACCTCGATCGCCTCGATGTCCGCGAGGCCCGAGTTGCCGAGCTTCTGGAAGAAGTTCGCACGGGCGTCGTTCGACGTCGCGGCCTTGTTGTGGACGATGGTCACGTTCGGGTGCTCGTCCATGTACTCCTGGAGGAGATCGTCCGTGTAGCCGAAGTCGTTGAAGGTGGCGATCGAGAGCTCGATGGGGGCGTTCGGATCGTCCGAGGCGGATTCCTCCGCGGAGCCGGCGCAGCCGGCCAGGACGACACCGCCGATCGCGAGAGCGCTGACCGCGGCGGCGCCGCGGCGGATGGCACGAGAGTTCACAGTCACTCCTTTGTGGGTGGGACCGCCGTGAGAGCGCTCCCACGGCGTTGACGAGGACTCTATGGGAGCGCTCTCACGGCGTCAAGTCCGCTCTGTGACGTCGCCCCCTGCACCTCGGGGGCGGGCTCTCGCTCAGCCATGCGCGGACTAGACTGGAGTCGATCCCCCGCCCGCGACATCCGGAGCTCATCTCATGCCCACCATCGTCGTCGACGTCATGCCCAAGGCCGAGCTGCTGGATCCGCAGGGGAAGGCCGTGACCGGCTCCCTGGCGCGCCTCGGCCACGGCGCGTTTCAGAACGTCCGCATCGGCAAGCGCATCGAACTGACCGTCGAGGGCGAGGTCACCGATGAGGTGCTCGCCGAGGCGAAGAGCATCGCCGACGAGATCCTCTCCAACGGCGTGATCGAGGACGTCGTGAACATCGGAGTGGTGGAGTGACTGCCCGCATCGGGGTCATCACCTTCCCCGGCTCCCTCGACGACCGCGACGCGCAGCGCGCCGTCCGCGTCGCCGGCGGGGAGCCCGTCGCCCTCTGGCACGGCTCGCACGACCTCGAAGGCGTCGACGCGGTGATCCTGCCCGGCGGCTTCTCGTACGGCGACTACCTGCGCGCCGGTGCCATCGCCGCACACGCGCCGATCATGGCCGAGGTCGCCGCCGCGAGCGCGAAGGGCATGCCCGTCCTCGGCATCTGCAACGGCTTCCAGATGCTCGTCGAGGCGCACCTGCTGCCGGGCGGCCTCATCCGCAACGCGCACCAGCAGTTCATCCGCCGCGACCAGAAGCTGCGCGTCGAGAACGCGTCGACCGCGTGGACGAACGCGTTCGCGGCGGGCGAGGAGATCGTCATCCCGCTGAAGAACGCCGACGGCGGGTACATCGCCGACGACGAGACGCTGCGCCGCATCGAGGGCGAGGGCCTCGTCGCCTTCCGCTACCTCGGCGTGAACCCGAACGGGTCGCTCAACGACATCGCGGGCGTCACGAACGAGCACGGCAACGTCCTGGGTCTCATGCCCCATCCCGAGCACGCCGTGGAGCCCGGCTTCGGCCCAGCCACGCCCGCCGCCATGCGGTCGGGCGTCGACGGCCTGCGCTTCTTCCAGTCCGCCGTGTCGGCGCTGGTGGGACAGGCCGCCTGACGCGCGCCGGTAGCCTCGAGGCATGAGCGGCATCACGGTCTCCGTCCCCACCGAAGAGCTCGCCGGCGACGTCTCGGCGCTGCTCGACCCCGAGCTCGGCATCGAGGTCGTGCTGTGGGATGGGCAGGGGCAGGCCCCGCGGGATCGGATCGACATCGTCGTCCCGCCGTACATGCGCCAGGGGCGGCTGCTCGGGCGTCTCCATGACATCGAGTGCACGCTGATCCAGGGGCAGGCGATCGGCTACGAGGGCGTCGAGGAGCGGCTTCCCGCCGGCTCGAGGTACGCCAACGCGTCGAGCGTGCACGAGACGGCGACGGCCGAGCTGACGATCGGGCTGCTGCTCGTCGCGCAGCGCGACCTCGACCGCTTCGTGCGCAACCAGGACCGCGGCGTGTGGGACAACGCGGGCATGCCGCCCGGTCTCGCCGACCGGCGCATCGTCATGCTGGGCTACGGCGGCGTCGGAAAGGCCATCGCGCGGCGCCTGGAGGCGTTCGAGGTGGATCTCGCGCCGGTCGCCTCCCGCGCGCGCGACGAGGACGGCCGCCGTGTGCACGCCCTGTCGGAGCTGGAGGAGCTGCTGCCCGGGGCCGAGATCCTCATCAACGTGCTGCCAGGGGGCGCCGAGACCCACCACCTCATCGACGACGCGGTCCTGTCGCAGCTGCCCGACGGCGCGCTCGTGGTGAACGTCGGCCGCGGACCCACCGTCGACACCGAGGCGCTCGTCGAGCATGTCCGACGCGGGCGCATCCGCGTCGCGAGCGACGTCTTCGACCCCGAGCCGCTGCCGGAGAACCACCCGCTGTGGTCGCTGGAGGGCGTCTTCATCACGCCCCACATCGGCGGGCGCAGCGCCGCGATGCGTCCGCGCATCGCGCGACTCATCGCCGAGCAGGCCGAGCGCCTCGCTCGCGGCGAGGAGCCCGTGAACGTGGTCATCCACACCTGACGCGAGCCGCTGGCGCGCCGCTCAGCCGGGCAGCGCCGCGACCGCCTCGACCTCCACGAGGGCGCCGGGCCGCGCGGGTGTCACCGAGAGCACCGTCACCGCCGTGCGCCGCGTGCCCCAGACCGCCTGCGAGGCCGCGTACGCCGCAGTGGGATCCACCCCGGCGGCGAGATGGATGGTCATCTTGACGACGTGCTCCGGCCCCGCCCCCGCCGCGGCGAGAACGGCGAGGAGGTTCCGCAGCGCCTGCTCGGTCTGCGGCCCGAGACCATCGAGCAGGGCGCCATCCGCATCGGCGCCGTTCTGGCCGCCGACGAACAGCAGACGACCAGGCGGCGCGATCATCCCCTGTGCGAAGGCGGGGCTCCGCAGCACCTCGGGTGCGTCCACGGGTTCGGGCAGGGCGGCCATGGCGGCTCCTCTCGTCGATGCGGTCGATTATGACGCGGGCCGCCGACATCCGCGCCGGGTACGCCGGACGGGCCGGCTCCCGGAGGAGCCGGCCCGACGAAGAGGCGGATCAGACCGTGGTGTAGCCGCCGTCGATCAGCCAGTAGGCGCCGGTGACGAACGACGCGTCGCCGGAGAGCAGGAAGCGCACGACGGTCGCGATCTCCTCGGGACGACCCAGGCGACCGAGCGAGTGCTTGCCCTTGAGCGCCTCGAGCACCTCCTCCGGAAGCGATGCGCTCACCAGCGGGGTGTCGATGTAGCCCGGGCCGACGGCGTTGATGCGGAGTCCCTGGGCGCCGTACTCGGCGGCGGCGTTCTTGGTGAGGCCGACGACCGCGTGCTTCGAGGCGGTGTAGGCGCCGTTGCCGAGCGCGGCGACGGTGCCGTGGATCGAGGCCATGTTCACGATCGCGCTGTCTTCCGCGCCCGCCTCGAGCATTGCGGGGATCTGGTGCCGCATGCCGTAGAGCACGCCGTTGAGGTTGATGTCGATGACGCGCTTCCAGTCATCGAGGTCGACCTCGCCCGCCGGCGCCTGCTTGCCGCCGATGCCGGCGTTGTTCACTGCGTAGTTGAGCTTGCCGTAGGTGTCCTTCGCGAATGCGACGGCCTTCTCGCTGTCCTCGGGCACCGCGGTGTTGCCCTGGAACGCGCTGGCCTCGCCGCCCGCCGCTGCGATCTCGTCCACAACACGCTGCGCGCCCTCGAGGTTGATGTCGCTGACGACGACCTTGGCTCCGAGGCTCGCGAGCTCCTTGGCGATAGCCTCGCCGATACCCGATCCGCCGCCCGTGACGAGGGCGACCTTCCCGTCGAATGTCATAATGTTCCCTTCGGTCTGTTGCGCGAAGGTCCATACGCACGCATGGATCTTGGTCCTTCAGTCTACGCCTGTCGAAGACCGAGGGATCCGTCGCGCTCCGGCACGACCATCCTGAGCCCGTCCCGATTGCCGGCTCCACTCCTCACCCCGACGGAACGATCACCCTATGACGAGCACTACCGCGCCGCGCGGCGCCCTCGACCGCTACTTCCGCATCTCAGAGCGCGGCTCGACCGTCGGCACGGAGATCCGCGGCGGCCTGGTCACCTTCTTCGCGATGTCGTACATCGTCGTCCTCAACCCGCTGATCATCGGCACCTCAGCGGATGGCACGGGTCAGTTCCTCGGCGGAGGCGACGCTCCGAATCTGGGCATGATCGCGTCGGCGACGGCTCTCATCGCCGGCGTCATGTCGATCCTCATGGGCGTCGTCGCGAACTTCCCCCTCGCGATGGCAGCCGGCCTCGGTCTCAACGCCGTCGTCACCTACTCCATCGCGGGCCTCCCCGGCGTGACCTGGGCCGACGCCATGGGCGTCATCGTCATCGAGGGTCTCCTCATCCTCGTGCTCGTCCTCACCGGCTTCCGCGAGGCGGTGTTCCGCGCCGTCCCGACGCCGTTGAAGACCGCGATCGGCGCGGGCATCGGCCTCTTCATCACCCTCATCGGCCTCGCCAACGCGGGCTTCGTGACCGGCGACGGCGCGACCATCCTGGCCCTGGGCAACCTCGGCACGTGGCCGATCCTCGTCTTCGTCGTCGGCCTCGTGCTCGCGATCGTGCTGCACGCGCGCCACGTGAAGGGCGCCATCCTCATCTCGATCCTCGTTGCGACCGCGCTCGCGATCATCCTCGAGAACACGATGCACATCGGCGGCCGCGCGGAGGACAACCCCGGCGGATTCAACTCGCCGCCGACGTTCTCCGGTGTCGTCGCGGTTCCCGACTTCTCGCTGATCGGGCAGTTCGACCTCCTCGGCTCGGTGCAGAACATCGGCATCGTGACGCTGGTGCTGCTCGTCTTCACGCTGCTGCTCGCGGACTTCTTCGACACGATGGGCACCATGGTCGCCATCGGCGGCGAGGCCGGCCTCCTCGACAAGCAGGGCAACCCGCCGCGCACGAAGCAGATCCTCGTCGTCGACTCCCTCGGCGCGGTCGCCGGCGGCGTCGGCTCCGTCTCCTCGAACACCGCGTTCGTCGAGTCCACGGCGGGCGTCGGCGACGGCGCGCGCACCGGGCTCGCCTCGGTCGTGACCGGCATCGCGTTCCTGCTGTCGACGCTCTTCGCGCCGCTCGTCGCGCTGGTGCCCTACGAGGCGGCGGCCCCCGCGCTCGTGCTCGTCGGCTTCCTCATGCTCACGCAGGTGGCGGGCATCGACTGGAAGGACGTCGAGGTCGCGCTGCCGGCGTTCCTCACGATCGTCATCATGCCGTTCACGTACTCCATCGCCGATGGCATCGGCGCCGGCTTCATCGCGTTCATCGTCGTGAAGCTGGCCCGCGGCAAGGCCCGCGACATCCACTGGCTCATGTGGCTCGTGGGTGCGCTGTTCGTCCTCTACTTCACCATTGAGCCCATCCGCGCCCTGATCGGCGCCTGAGGCCACGACGACGGAAGGCGCGTTCCCTCCCGGGGACGCGCCTTCCGTCGTCGTGCGAGGCGGCTCAGGCGGATTCGCGCGCCGTGAAGAGGGCGTGGACGTCGCCGACGTGCGCGCGACCGCCGAGGTCGGACAGCTCGAGCACGACAGCGGAGCCGGCGACCTCCGCACCGAGGTCGCGGATGAGCTGCTGCGCGGCGGCGAGCGTGCCGCCGGTGGCGAGGACGTCGTCGAGGAGCAGGACGCGCTCCCCCGGCTGCAGGACGCCCGGGGCCTCGATCGCCGCGGCGCCGTACTCGAGCTCGTACGAGACCGCCGCGGCGGGCTTCGGCAGCTTCCCGGCCTTGCGGATGGGCAGGACGCCCACTCCGGCGACCGCCGCGACGTAGCCGGCGAGGAGGAAGCCGCGCGCCTCGATGCCTCCGACGACGTCGAAGCGGCCGCGGAAGGGCTCCGCGAGCGCTGCGCACACGTCACGCAGGGCGCGGGCGTCGGCGAGGAGCGGGGAGATGTCGCGGAACAGCACGCCCGGCTCCGGATAATCCGGAGTGAGGTCGATGAGCGATTCGGCACGGGCGAGGGCATCGTTCACTCGCCCCAGGGTACCGGCGGCGTCTGTGCGGACGACGCCCTAACCTGGACTCATGACGCGACTGCTCGCCGACGCCGATCCCGCTCGCTGGGTTCCCGTGACCGGCCGCGGTTTCCGCGGCGGCCGCCATCGCAAAGCCGCCATCCGCATGCTGCTGAGCGGCGCCGGCATGTCGCAGGGGACACCCGGGTCCGGCTTCGTCTCGTGGGTGGCGAACCGCGCGGCCACGGCGATGATGAGGCGATCGGATGGCCGCCTGCTCGCGTGGGTCTGGAAGGACGACCCCGATCGGCTCGCCGCCCTCGCTCAGGTGCAGGAGCTGACCCCGCAGCTGCGCACGGCGCGGGCCATGATGCCGATGCAGTACGACGACACCGAGGACTTCCGCTCGCCCTACCTCGGCACCGGCGAGAAGCTCGTGATGGACATGCCGCAGAGTGAGCGCGCGCTGCTCACCGCCACGTACACGTGGGACACGGGCACGCAGCTGGTGACGCTGCAGGCGGCGTCCTCCGACCGCGAGCGCTTCCGCACGATGCTGCCGGCGATCGAGGGTCTCGCGCGCACCCTGCGCCTCTCCGATGACCTCGAGGTCGGCGAGTCCAACATCCTGCGCCTTCCGCCCGCCTGATGCTGCGCCTCGCAGGCGTCGGCGCCCTCGCGCTCGCCGCACTGCACTGCGTCGGATGCACCGCGCCCGCGCCGGGCGACGGCGGCGTGCTCCTGCCGCCGGAAGGCGGAGCGTTCGACTACCAGCTCGGCGGCGCGTATCCGCCACCTCCGGGCGTCGACATCGTCGCTCGCGACCGCTTGGAGGCTCCCCCGGACGGCGTCTACGCGATCTGCTACGTGAACCTCTTCCAGACGCAGCCCGACGCGGGTGGGGCGGCCGACGCCCGCGTCGAGGGCACGACGGCATGGTGGGAGCAGGAGCACCCCGACCTCCTCCTCCGCGACGAAGGCGGCGCGCCGGTGATGGATCTCGAGTGGAACGAGGCGCTGTTCGACATCCGCACGGCGGCGAGCCGGGAAGCGCTGTCGGAGATCCAGAGCGCCTGGATCGAGGGCTGCGCGGACGCGGGCTACGACGCCATGGAAGCCGACAATCTCGACCAGCACGAGCGCTCCCAAGGCCTGCAGACCCTCGACGATGCGCTGGCGTACATGCGAGTGATCATCCCGCTCGCTCACGGTCGCGGGCTCGCCGTCGCGCAGAAGAACACGGCAGAGCTCGGCGAAGCGGGACCGGAGCTCGGGTTCGACTTGGCGGTGGCGGAGGAATGCGAGGTGTACGACGAGTGCGACTCCTACCGATATCCGAGCCGAGTTCTCGAGGTCGAATACACCGACACCGAGGATGTCACCCGCGACGGGGTCACGCGGGCCGCGTTCGAGTGGGCCTGCGAGCGCCGCTCCGGCGACCATCCGATCACCCTGCGCGATCGCGATCTCGTCCCGAGCGGGGAGGACGGCTACGTCTTCCAGCGCTGCTGACGCGCGGATACCGTCGCGGCGATGGCGGTGTCAACCCCGTTCATAGCAATCACCCAGGCACGTAGGTTGGCTTCAGCGGCGCACATCCGCGCACCGCTCTTAGAAGGGAGCAGTCACATGGGCTTCATCGCATTCCTCATCCTCGGCCTCATCGCCGGAGCCATCGCGAAGGCCATCCTGCCCGGACGGCAGGGCGGCGGCTGGATCGCCACGCTCATCCTCGGCGTGATCGGCGCCTTGCTCGGCGGATGGATCGGCTCGGCCATCTTCGGCGTCGGTGTCGACGAGTTCTGGGACCTCGGCAGCTGGCTCCTCGCGATCGGCGGGGCGATCATCGTCCTGCTCATCTGGGGCCTCATCACGGGACGCAACAAGTCGCGCAACTGAGAATGTCCGGCACCCGCGTGCCGGTAGTCAAGGATGGCCGGCGCATCGGGGGGATGCGCCGGCCATCGTCATGTCCGAGCGGGCCGCGGGGAGAACGCCGACGGCTCCGCACGCACGCGCCCGAGCGCGAACTCCACCGCGCCGAGCACGACGACCCGCCCGCCGAGCGCGCTGGCGACGAGGCGCGGCACCGGCTCGGAGAATCCCGCATCCAGCGCCTCCCGGGCGCGGATGAGCACGGGCTCGACCGCATCGGCGATCCCTCCGGCGACGACGACCTGCTCGACGCCGAGCAGGCTCGAGAGGATGACCGCAACGCGCGCCACCCGTTCGCCGAGGCGCCGGATGATGTCGAGAGCGGTGCCGTCACCGCTCGCAGCCGCCCGGAAGACCGATTCCGCATCGATCTGCTCGCCGCCCTCGCCCAGCTCTGCCCTACCCCACTGCCGAGCGAGGGCGCCGATCCCCTCGGCCGACCCCACGCCCTCGACGATCTCCAGGAAGTGCATCTCCCCTGCTCCGCCGAGGGCTCCACGCAGCAGGTGCCCGTCGAGGATGACCCCCGTCCCGAGCCGCTCCCCTGACAGCACGGTGGCGACGTCCCCGGGGCCGAGGCCGTTCGCCTGCTCGGCGACCGCGGCCAGGTTCGCATCGTTCTCCACGAGAACGGTCGCGGGCACGATGCCGGAGAAGCCCGGGTTCATGCGCGTCCAGAAGTCGTTCCGCCCTCGCGGCGAGCGCCCCTCGGTGTTCACCGGAGCGGGAATCCCCACCACCGCGAGCAGGACGTCGTCGGGCTCCACGCCGGCTCCCGCGGCGACCCTCCCCGCGAGCGACGCCGCGACCGCGCGGCGCTCGACGCCATCGGCCTCCGGCCGGACGTCCACGCTCTCCTCTGCGAGGACCACGCCGCGCAGATCGGCGACCACGGCCGTGAGGCGGTGTTCGCCTGCATCCATCCCGAGCACGACACCGGCGGCGTCGCGTAACCGGTAGCGCCGCGCCGGCCGCCCTCTGCTCGTGAGTCCGGCCGCCCTGCTGTCCTCGATCTCCTCGAGCCATCCGACCTCGACGAGCTCGTCGCACACGCCGAGCACCGTGGCCCGCGCGAGTCTGGTCTCCGCCATGACCTCGGCCGCCGTGAACTCGGCGACCCGCAGCGCGAAGCGCACCACGGCGTCGGAGTTCATCCGACGCAGCATCTGCGCCGAGTTCGCCGTACCTTCGACCATCCTTCGACCTTACTGACCCACTTGACCGGAGGCTCTCTCGGTGAGATGGTTGCCTCATTAGATTCGGTGTTTAGATTTATTCATCGAATCAATCTCCGCGCAAGAGAGGACGAGGATGTCTGGGAAACGGAGAAGGACGGCTCGCGCCGCCGCGGGCGGCGCCGGTCTGGTGCTGACGGCCGCGCTCATGGTCGGCTGCTCGGGCAGCGGCGCCGAGACGGTGCATTTCGCCTTCAGCAAGCGCGAGGCCATCGGATTCATGACGGAGGTCGTAGACGAGTTCAACGCCGCGCAGGACGAGTTCGAGGTCGAGCTGGATACGTCGGGCATCGATGTCGTGGCGGCGAGCTTCGTCCGCGGCAACCCGCCCGACCTGCTGCTGGCGAACTACAACCACGAGGTCTCCCGGTTCGTGCAGCGCTGTGCGCTCGTGGATCTCTCGGAGACCCAGGCGGCCAGCACCATCCGCGAGGACATCGACGACCTGCTTAGCCAGTACGGCGAGTGCGAGGGACGCACCACCGCGCTCCCCTTCTCCGCGATGGCCGCCTCGGTCATCTACAACAAGGAGATCTTCGCCGAGCACGACCTCGAGGTGCCGGAGACGTGGAGCGAGCTCATCGAGGTCGCCGACACTCTCAAGGCGGCCGGCGTCGCGCCGTTCTACGCCACCTTCGCCGACGCCTGGACCGTCAACCAGGGGTGGTTCGACTACGCGATCGGCGGGTCGATCGACGTCTTCGACTTCTACGACCGGATGGCCGAGCAGGGTGCAGACGTCGGTCCGGACTCCGCGGTGTCGTTCCAGAAGGACTTCCTCGAGCCCATCGAGAAGATGCAGCTCCTGGCGCGCGAGTACACGCAGCCCGACGCCGCCAGCCGCACCTACGACTTCGGCAACGTCGCCTTCGCGAACGGCGAGGGCGCGATGTACCTCCAGGGGCCCTGGGCGTTCAGCGAGATCGCGAAGACCGCCCCCGACCTCGACCTGGGCACCTTCCCCCTCCCCATGACCGACGACCCCGCTGACCTCAAGGTGCGCGTCAACATGGACCTCGTCACGATGATCCCCCAGGAGGCGCAGAACAAGGAGGGCGCCTTCACGTTCCTCGAGTACCTCTTCCAGCCGCAGATCATCCAGGCGTACAACGAATCGCAGCTCGGCTTCGTCCCCACCACCACGGGCGAGGACCCGCGTGACCCGCGCATCGAGGGGATGATCGGCTTCTACAACGAGGGGGCGGTCTACCAGGGTCCCGGGGTCCTCAACCCCCGGGCCATCCCCACCGAGAACTACGCGCAGTCGCTGGCTCTCGGAGAAGACGCGACCGCGGTCCTCAGCCGGATGGACGCGGACTGGGCTCGGCTGGCGTTCCGCCAGCCGGTCATCTCGAGCGAGGAGACGGCGAAGTGAGCACCACCACGACCATCCTGACCGGCGGCGACCGCCGCGTGCGACGCAGCAGCAAGCGGGTGGAGCCGATCTACTACCTCTTCCTGCTGCCCGCGCTCGCCCTGTTCACCCTGGCGATCACGCTCCCCGCCGTCATCGGCGTCTTCTTCAGCCTGACCGACTCCATCGGCATCGGCGACTGGAGGTTCATCGGCTTCACGAACTACGTCGCCGCCTTCAGCGACCCTGCCATCCTGTCGAGCTTCCTGTTCACATTCGGGTTCTCGCTCGTCACGGTCCTGCTCGTGAACGTCGCCGCGTTCCTGCTCGCGGTCGGCCTCACCTCGCGCATCCGCTTCAAGACCGGGCTGCGGGCGATCTTCGTGATCCCCATGGTGGTCTCGGGCATCATCATCGCCTACGTCTTCCAGTTCCTCTTCCAGAACTCGCTGCCCGCCGTCGGCTCGACCCTGGGCATCCCGTTCCTCGAGACGAGCATCCTCGCCAATCCCGACCTCGCCTGGATCGGCATCGTGATCGTCACAGCCTGGCAGGCGATCCCCGGCACCCTCCTCATCTACATCGCGGGGCTCCTGTCGATCCCCGGCGAGGTGTACGAGGCCGCCGACATCGACGGCGCGTCGAAGTCGCAGCAGCTGCTGCGGATCACGCTCCCGCTGGTGGCCGGCTACGTCGTCATCAACGTCATCCTCGGCTTCAAGAACTTCCTCAACGCGTACGACATCATCGTCGGCCTCACGGGCGGCGGACCGGGCACCGCCACCCGCAGCATCGCGATGACGATCATCCGCGGGTTCCAGACGGGCGATTACGCCTACCAGATGGCGACGGCCACGCTGTTCTTCATCATCAGCGTCATCATCGCGATCGTGCAGCTCTCCCTGACGCGCGGAAGGAGCGCTCTCTGATGTCCACCACCACCGCCCGAACGGGCAGCACCAGGGCGATCGTCACCGGCTCCCGCAGCAACCGCTCCTCCTCCAGGGTCGGGATGGAGCGGGTGAGCTGGTCGGGAACGATCCTGCTCCTCCTCTGCGCGGTCACCGTGCTCCTGCCGCTCTACGTCACGATCTCGATGTCGCTGAAGACCGGCCAGCAGGCCGTCAGCGGCAACGCGTTCTCGCTGCCGGCACCCTTCAGCATCCAGGGCTTCATCGACGCCTGGCAGCTGACGCGGTTCCCGGTCGGCTTCGCGATGTCGCTGTTCGTCACCGGCGGCACCGTCATCGCCACGATCATCCTCGCCGCGTTCGCCTCGTTCGCGATCGTGCGCAACTGGGATCGTCGGCTCTTCCGCTGGTCGTTCTTCTACCTGCTCGGCGCGATGTTCATCCCGTTCCCCGTCGTGGCCCTGCCGCAGATCCAGCTCACGGGACGCGTCGGGCTCGACAACCCGCTGGGCGTCGTCCTGCTCGCGACGATGTTCCAGCTGAGCTTCAGCGTGCTGCTGTTCACCGCATTCCTCCGCTCGATCCCCATCGAGCTCGAGGAGAGCGCCCGCATCGACGGGGCATCGACCTGGCAGACCTTCTGGAAGCTCATCTTCCCGCTGCTGGCCCCGATGAGCGCCACGGTCGGCATCTTCGCCTTCCTGTACGCGTGGAACGACTTCATGATGCCGTCGCTCATCATCTCCGATGCGAACCTGCAGACGCTGCCCGTGCGGCAGAACCTGTTCCAGACGCAGTTCAGCAGCAACTACAACGTCGCGTTCGCGTCGTACCTGATGGCCATGGCCCCGGCCATCATCGCCTACCTGTTCGCGCAGCGCTGGGTGATGGAGGGCGTGACCCAGGGCGCCGTCAAGGGCTGACCCCGATCCCCTATCCCGAGGAGAATCAGAACCGATGACAGACGCACCCGCGATCGCCGACGCCGACTGGTGGCGCCAGGCCGCCGTGTACCAGATCTACCCCCGCTCGTTCGCGGACGCGAACGGCGACGGGATCGGCGACCTGCGCGGCATCACCTCTCGCGTTCCGTACCTGCGATCGCTCGGCGTCGACGCGGTCTGGCTGAGCCCGTTCTACCCCTCAGCACTCGCCGACGGCGGGTACGACGTGGCGGACTACCGGAACGTCGATCCGCGCATCGGGACGCTGGAGGAGTTCGACGCGATGGTGGCCGCGCTGCACGGTGCGGCCATCCGGGTCGTCGTCGACATCGTGCCGAACCACTCCTCGAACGAGCATCCGTGGTTCCTGGCTGCGCTGCGGTCACCCCGCGGCTCGGCCGAGCGCGAGCGCTACATCTTCCGGGATGGCCGGGGCGAGCACGGCGAGCTGCCCCCGGCCGACTGGCCGGCGGCGTTCGGCGGTCTCGCCTGGGAGCCGGTGGGCGACGGGCAGTGGTACCTGCACAGCTTCGCGAAGGAGCAGCCGGACTTCAACTGGGACAACCGCGAGGTGCGCGACGACTTCCTGAAGACCCTGCGCTTCTGGTCCGATCGCGGTGTCGACGGTTTCCGGGTCGACGTGGCGAGCCTGCTCGTCAAGGACCTCGCCGACCCGCTCCCGTCGCAGGCCGAGCTCGACGCGATCGACCGCGACTCCGGCATCCACCCGCTCCTGGACCGCGACGAGGTGCATGAGGTCTACGCCGAGTGGCGGTCCGTGTTCAACGAGTACGATCCGCCGCGGACGGCCGTCGCTGAGGCCTGGGTGGACTCCCCGGCTCGACGCGCCAAGTACGCATCGCCCGCCGGCCTCGGCCAGGCGTTCAACTTCGACCTCCTCACCGCCGACTTCGCGGCCGAGCCGTTCCGTCGCATCGTCGCCGACAACCTCGCGCAGTCCGCGGCGAGCGGCGCCTCCTCGACGTGGGTGCTCTCCAACCACGACGTCACCCGCCATGCCTCCCGCTACGGCCTGCCCCCGCTGAACGGGCGCACCGGCGTTAAGCAGGGGGTGGAGTGGATGCTCGCGGGGGCGCCTGTCGATGGCATCCAGCTCGAGCAGGGGCTGCGTCGCGCGCGCGCCGCCACGATGTTCCTCCTCGCTCTCCCCGGCAGCGCGTACCTCTACCAGGGCGAGGAGCTCGGCCTGCACGAGGTCGGCGATCTCGCGCCCGAGGATCGCCAGGACCCCGCCTACCACCGTTCCGTGGGCCAGCCGGAGTGGACCTACGACGGTCTCGGCCGCGACGGGTGCCGCGTGCCGCTCCCCTGGACGGCGAGCGGCTCGTCGTTCGGCTTCGGCTCCGACGGCGCGCACCTGCCGCAGCCGGCCTGGTTCGCCGACGTGGCGGTGGAGGTGCAGGAGGACGATCCCGCATCCACGCTCGGCCTGTACCGCGAGGCCCTTCGGCTGCGCCGCGAGCTGCAGACGGAGGAGACGCTCGCCTGGGACGACGCGCTCTCCCACGACGACGTGCTCGTCTTCAGTCGCCCGGGCGGCTGGACGAACGTCACCAACTTCGGCGAGGAGCCCGTGCCCCTGCCCGAGGGCGATCTGCTCCTCGCGAGCAGGCCCATCCAGGACGGCCGCCTGCCCGGCGACGCGACCGCCTGGCTCCGACGCCCCTGACCACCGCCATCCGCCCCTCTTCTGAGAGAGACACCATGACGACACTGACCGAGACCACCGACCCGCTCCTCATCCCCGCCGCCGACTGGTGGCGTCAGGCCGCCGTCTACCAGATCTACCCCCGTTCGTTCGCGGATGCGAACGGCGACGGGATCGGGGACCTGCGCGGCATCATGTCGCGGATCCCGTACCTGCAGACGCTCGGCATCGACGCGGTCTGGCTGAGCCCGTTCTATCCGTCCGCGCTCGCCGACGGTGGGTACGACGTCGACGACTACCGCGACGTGGACCCGCGCATCGGCACCCTCGACGAGTTCGACGAGATGGTCGCCGCGCTCCACGCTGCAGGCATCCGCCTCATCGTCGACCTCGTCCCGAACCACTCGTCCGACCGGCATGAGTGGTTCCAGGAGGCGCTCGCCTCGCCCGCCGGGTCGCCCGCGCGGGAGCGCTACATCTTCCGCGATGGCCGCGGCGAGAACGGCGAGCTCCCGCCGGCCGACTGGGAGAGCATCTTCGGCGGCCCCGCGTGGACACGCGTCGCGGACGGCCAGTGGTACCTGCACCTCTTCGCCACGGAGCAGCCGGACCTCAACTGGGACAACGAGGAGGTCCGCGCCGACTTCCGGACGACCCTGCGCTTCTGGGCGGACCGCGGAGTGGACGGCTTCCGCGTGGACGTCGCACACGGCCTCGCCAAGGACCTCCCCGAGCAGCTGCCGTCGTCGGCGGAGATGAAGGCCATGACCGAGCCCGGGCAGCACCCGCTCTGGGACCGCGATGAGGTGCACGACATCTACGCTGACTGGCGTCGCGTCTTCGACGAGTACGACCCGCCGAAGATCGCCGTGGCCGAGGCTTGGGTCGAGTCGACGCGCCGACCCCGCTACGCGAGCGCGGAGGGGCTCGGCCAGGCGTTCAACTTCGACCTGCTCGAGGCCGAGTACGACGCCGCCGCCTTCCGCACGATCATCGCCGACAACCTCGCGATGTCGGCGGAGTCCGGGTCGTCCACGACCTGGGTGTTCTCGAACCACGACGTGGTGCGCCACGCCACGCGCTACGGCCTCCCGCAGCCCGAGCACGAGGTGGACGCGACGCAGATCATGGCCGGCGCGAGCAAGGAGTGGCTCGTCCGCGGCGCCCCCGAGGCCGAGCTCGACCGTGACCTCGGTCTGCGGCGCGCACGGGCGGCGACCCTGCTGGAGCTCGCCCTGCCCGGCTCCGCGTATCTGTACCAGGGCGAGGAGCTCGGCCTCCATGAGGTGGGCGACATCCCGGCCGGCGCCCGACAGGACCCGTCGTTCTTCCGCAGCGCGGGGGCGGAGATCGGGCGCGACGGATGCCGCGTGCCGCTGCCGTGGACGAGCGAGGGCCCGTCGTTCGGCTTCGGCGCGAACGGCGCCCACCTGCCGCAGCCGGCCTGGTTCGCCGACGTCTCCGTCGAGGCGCAGGAGGAGGATCCGACCTCGACGCTCAACCTCTATCGCGAGGCCCTGCGCCTGCGGCACGAGCTGCAGACCGAGGAGACGCTCGCCTGGGACGAGGAGCTCACGCACGGCGACGTGCTCGCCTTCACTCGCCCGGGTGGGTGGGTATGCGTGATGAACTTCGGCGACGCCGCGGGGCCGCTGCCCGAGGGCGAGGTGCTCCTCGCGAGCGGCCCGCTTGCAGACGGCAAGCTGCCGGGTGCGACGACCGTCTGGCTGCGCCGGGGCTGAGTCGCGGGTGGGGCGCGTGCTCAGGGCACCCATGTCTCACTCGCCGCGGCCATGCGCCAGCCATGACCGCGCGCAGTGAGACACGGCGACCCGACCAGGGCACCCGTGTCTCACTTGCGGCGGCCATCCGCCCGGCATAACCACCCGCAGTGAGACACGGCAACCCCACCAGGACACCCATGTCTCACTCGCCGCGGCCATCCGCCCGCCATAACCGCGCGCAGTGAGACACGGCAACCCCACCAGGGCACCCATGTCTCACTCGCCGCGGCCATCCGCCCGGCATAACCACCCGCAGTGAGACACGGCAACCCCACCAGGGCACCCATGTCTCACTCGCCGCGGCCATCCGCCCGCCATAACCACCCGCAGTGAGACACGGCAACCCCACCAGAGCACCCATGTCTCACTCGCCGCGGCCTATCCGGACGGATGGCCGCAGGAAGTGAGACATGCCGCGCGCGTTCCCGCAGCGACGCAGACGCGCCGCCTCCCCGAAGGGAGGCGGCGCGTCCGTGTCTGCGTCGATCAGCTCTGGCGGCGGAACCACACCGTCGCGAGCGGCGGCAGCGTCACGTCGGCGTAGGCCGGCCAGCCGTGATGCTCGCCAGCCACTGCCGTCACGCCGCCCATGTTCCCGACGCCCGACCCGCCGTACGCCTCGGCGTCGGTGTTCAGGCACTCCTCCCACTCACCCGGGGCGGGGAAGCCGAGACGGTAGCCGTGGTGGGGCGCGGCGGCGAAGTTCGTCGCCGACAGCAGCTCCTCACCGTCGCTGCGCCGCACCCACGCGAACACGTTGCCGGCGGCGTCGTCGCCCTGCACCCACTGGAACGATGCCGGGTCGCCGTCCGAGCGCCAGATGGCGGGCGACTCCCGGTACCGGGTGTTGATGTCGCGGACGGCGGAGCGCAGCCCCTCGTGCTCGGGGTGATCGAGCAGCCACCAGTCCAGCTCGCGCGACTCCGCCCACTCGGCGTCCTGGCCGAACTCCGAGCCCATGAAGATCATCTGCTTGCCCGGATGCGCCCACATGAACCCGTAGTACGCGCGCAGCGTGGCCAGCTGCCGCCAGCGATCGCCTGGCATCTTCCGCAGCAGCGAGCCCTTCCCGTGCACGACCTCGTCGTGCGACAGCGGCAGCACGTAGTTCTCACTCCAGGCGTACACGAGCGAGAAGGTCATCTCGCCGTGGTGATAGCCGCGGTGCACGGGATCGCGCTGCAGGTACTGCAGGGTGTCGTGCATCCAGCCCATGTTCCACTTGAACCCGAAGCCGAGCCCGCCGTCGCTCGTCGGACCGGTCACGCCCGGCCACGCCGTGGACTCCTCCGCGATCATCGCGATGCCGGGCACCCGCTTGTACGCGGTCGCGTTGAGCTCCTGCAGGAACTGCACGGCCTCGAGGTTCTCATGACCGCCGTGGATGTTCGGGGTCCACTCCCCGTCCTTCCTCGCGTAGTCGAGGTACAGCATCGACGCGACGCCGTCCACGCGGAGGCCGTCGGCGTGGAACTCCTCGAGCCAGTACAGCGCGTTGCCGTACAGGAAGTTGCGCACCTCGGGACGACCGAAGTCGAAGATGTGCGACCCCCACTCCTTGTGCCAGCCGCGCTGCGGGTTCGGGTCCTCGTACAGCGGAGCGCCGTCGAAGCGTACGAGCGCCCACTCGTCGGTCGCGAAGTGCCCGGGCACCCAGTCCAGGATGACGCCGATGCCCGCCTGGTGCAGTCGGTCGATGAGCAGGCGCAGGCCGTCGGGGTCGCCGAAGCGGCTGTCCGCGGCGTAGTAGCCCGTGACGTGATAGCCCCACGACCCTCCGAACGGATGCTGCATGACGGGCATCAGCTCCACGTGCGTGAAGCCGAGGTCTGCGAGGTACGGCACGAGCTCGTCCGCCAGCTGCTCGTACGAGCGGTCCCGACGCCACGAGGCGAGGTGCATCTCGTAGATCGACATCGGGGAGTCGACACTTCCGCCCGTCGCACGCGCGGCCATCCACTCGTCGTCCCCCCAGGCGTACTCCGAGGAGAAGACGCGCGACGCGGTGCGCGGCGGCACCTCCGCCCACTCCGCCAAGGGGTCGGCCTTCTCGCGCCACACGCCGTCGGCACCGAGGATCTCGTACTTGTACGTGGTGCCGTTGCCGACGTCGGGGACGAACAGCTCCCACACGCCGCCGTCGAGACGCCGCATGGGGTGCTCGCGTCCACTCCAGCCGTTGAAGTCGGCCTTCACGCGCACCGCGCGGGCGCGGGGCGCCCAGACGGCGAACGCGGTTCCGGTGACGTCGGGAGCGACGCCGAGGCCGTCGTAGCGGTGCACGTGCGCGCCGAGCACCTGCCACAGCTGCTCGTGGCGCCCCTCGCCGATGAGGTGCAGGTCGACCTCGCCGAGCGTCGGCAGAAACCGGTACGGATCGTCGCGCTCGATGGGCTCGCTGCCCTCGTACGCGATCTCGAGCCGGTAGACGGGGACCTCGGCGATCGGGAGCACCCCCGCCCACACGCCCTCGTGCTCGTGCTCGAGGGCGACCACGGCCCATCCGTCCGGGTTCTTCCGCGTCGGAGCGGGGAGTCGGTAGCGAACCGTCACGGACTGCGCGAGCGGCTTCAGCACGCGGACGGTGACGGCGCCGTCGTGCGGATGCGGACCGAGAATCGTGTGCGGATTGCCGTGCTCGCCGCGCGCGATCTGCGCGAGCACCGTGTGGTCGGCGGGGCGAGCGGATGGCGATGCGGCGGTCACGAGATGTCCTCTCGGATGGTCGTGGCCGATTCCTCGGCGAGCGGGCGCACCGTGAGGATGTGCGCGACCTCGTACCCGGGGTCGAGCCGCACGTAGTCGTGGGCGCCCCACGTCCACTCCGCTCCGGTGAGCTCGTCGCGGACGACGAACTGCTCGGGCAACCCTGCGGCCTCGAGGTCGAGATGCACGATGGTCTCCCGTGTGCCGTGCGGGTCGAGGTTGATCACGACGATCACCGTGTCGCCCGCCCCGTCGGACTTGGAGAAGCAGAGGATATGGTCGTCGTCGGTGTCGTGCACGACGATGTTGCGCAGCAGCTGCAGCGCGGGATGCGCGCGGCGCAGCTGGTTGAGCTGCGTCACGTACGGCGCGAGCGTGCGCCCCTCCTGCTCGGCGCCCTCCCAGTCGCGGATGCGGATCTGGTACTTCTCGCTGTCGAGGTACTCCTCGCTGCCGGTCTTCACGGCCACGTGCTCGTAGAGCTCGTATCCGGCGTACATGCCCCAGGAGGGCGAGCTGAGCGCCGCCAGCGTCGCGCGCATGCGGAACGCGGCCGGCCCGCCGTACTGGAGGGACGCGTGCAGGATGTCGGGGGTGTTGACGAAGAAGTTCGGCCGCAGCACGTGGTCGGTCTCGTGCGACACCTCGCGCAGGTAGTCCTCGATCTCCTCCTTCTCGGTGCGCCACGTGAAGTACGTGTACGACTGGTGGAAGCCGACCGCGCCGAGCGTTCGCATCATCGCCGGCCGCGTGAACGCCTCGGAGAGGAACAGCACGTCGGGGTCGGTGCGACGGATCTCGCCGAGGAGCTTCTCCCAGAAGGCGACGGTCTTCGTGTGCGGGTTGTCGACGCGGAAGATCCGCACACCGTGGTCCATCCACACACGCAGCACGCGCAGCACCTCGTTGTAGATGCCGTCGAAGTCGTTGTCGAAGTTGACCGGATAGATGTCCTGGTACTTCTTCGGCGGGTTCTCCGCGTAGGCGATGGTGCCGTCGGCGCGCGTGGTGAAGAACTCGGGGTTCGTCTGCGCCCAGGGATGGTCGGGGGCGGCCTGCAAGGCGAGGTCGAGGGCGACTTCGATGCCGAGCCGGCGAGCCCGCCGCACGAACGCGTCGAAGTCGTCGAACGTGCCGAGGTCGGGGTGGATGGCGTCGTGTCCGCCGAGGCGGGAGCCGATCGCCCACGGCGACCCGGGGTCATCCGGCCCCGGCGTGAGGGTGTTGTTGGGGCCCTTGCGGTTCACCTCGCCGATCGGGTGGATCGGCGGGAGGTACAGCACGTCGAAGCCCATCGCCGCGACCGCCGGCAGCCGCTTGGCCGCGGTCTTGAAGGTGCCGCTGCGCACCTTGCCCGTGCGCCGGTCGACTCGCGCGCCCTCCGAGCGCGGGAAGAACTCGTACCAGCTGCCGAACAGCGCACGCGGTCGGTCGGCGAACAGCGGGTAGGGGCCCACCGTGGTGAGGAGGTCCCGCAGCGGGTGCGCACGGAACAGCGCCACCAGCTCGTCGCCCGCGAGGTCGGCCATCCGCTCTTCGGCCGGGCGGGAGTCGTCGGTCGTGACGGCGAGGGCGGCGTCGAGGACCGCCGTCTCGTCCGCCGAGAGCGCCGCGCGATCGATCCGCTCCAGCAGCAGGCGCCCCTCGAGGAACATGAGGTCGACGTCCACTCCCGCGGCGATCTTCACGCTCGCGTTGTGCTCCCACGTGCCGAGGGAGTCCGACCAGGCCTGCACCTCGAAAGTCCAGGGCCCCTCCGCGTCGGGCGTGACCCACGCCTCATAGCGGTCGGTCCCCTTCACCAGCTCGCGCATCCGCACGGGCGGCCGGCGAACGCCGTCCGGACCGGTGAGCACGACCTCCGCGCCCAGCAGGTCATGGCCCTCCCGGAACACCGTCGCGCGGACGGGGAGGGGCTCGCCGCGCGTCGCCTTCGCCGGCAGGGCGCCGCCCTCGATGAGCGGATGGACTTCGATCACGGGGATGCGGCCGATCATGGCTCAAACCTAGCCATCTCCGGCCCCGGGAGAACAGGCTGGACAGACGCGTGTCGAAGTGAGACGCTCAGCGCGGCGCGCCGAGCGACTGCACGACCACCATGCTCTGCGGCCCGAGGACGAGCGGCTCCTCGATGGACACGCCCGTGCCGACCGGCACCGCCTCGTCGGTGGAGAGCACCACGCGCCCGGTGCGGATCCAGTCGTTCTCGGGATGGCGGATGGTCGTCTCGCCGGTTCCCGCGTTGAACCAGAGCAGGAACGAGTTGTCCACGAGCTGCTCGCCGTGCGGGCCCGGCTCGCGCAGCGGGCCGCCCGAGAGGAACATCCCGATCGCCTTGAGGCCCTGATCCGCCCAGTCCCCGTGCCGCATCCGGTGGCCCTCCGGATGCAGCCACAGCAGGTCGGCGGGGCCGCCCTCGACCGTGGGCCGGCCCTCGAACCATCGACGCTGACGCAGGGCGAGGTGCTCGCGCCGCAGGCGCAGCGCGGCCTTCGTCAGCTCGTACACGTCGAGCCACGCGTCGTCCGCCCGCCAGTCCACCCAGGAGATCTCGTTGTCCTGGCAGTAGGCGTTGTTGTTGCCGCGCTGCGTGCGGCCGCGCTCGTCGCCCGCCGTGATCATCGGCACGCCGTTCGACAGGCACAGCGAGGCCATGAGGTTCATCGCCTGCCGGCGGCGCCGCGCGAGGATGTCGGCGTCGTCCGTCTCGCCCTCGACCCCGTGGTTCCAGGAGCGGTTCGCGTCGGTGCCGTCGCGGTTCTGCTCGCCGTTGGCCTCATTGTGCTTGCCGTTGTAGCTGACGAGATCGCGCAGCGTGAAGCCGTCGTGCGCGGTGATGAAGTTGATCGAGTTGTAGGGCGTGCGCTGGCGACCGTAGAGGTCGCTCGACCCGGCCAGCCGCGTCGCGACATCGGTGACCGCGGCCTCCCCGCGCCAGAAGTCGCGGAGGGTGTCGCGGTACTGGTCGTTCCACTCCACCCACGGCTGCGGCATCCGGCCGACGAGGTACCCCTCGGCGGAGACGTCCCACGGCTCTGCGATGAGCTTCACGTGCCGCAGCACCGGGTCCTGGTCAATCGCCATGAGGAACGCGCACGCGAAGTCGACGTCGTAGCCGGTGCGAGTGAGCGCCGACGTGAGATCGAAGCGGAAGCCGTCGACGTGCATCTCCGTCACCCAGTACCGCAACGAGTCGAGGATGAGCCGCAGCGTCATCGGGTCGGTCGTGTTCACCGTGTTGCCGCAGCCCGTGACGTCCCAGTACGTGTCGTCGAAGCGGCCGTCCTTCGCCTTCACCCGCTTGTAGACCCCGCGGTCGTCGAGTCCGCGGAACGACAGCACGGGTCCCCGCGGACCCGCCTCGGCGGTGTGGTTGTAGACGACGTCGAGGATGACCTCGATGCCGGAGCCATGCAGCGCCTTCACCATGCGCTTGAACTCGTGCACCTGCCCGCCGCGGTCGCCGGAGGCCGAGTACGAGGCATCCGGCGCGAAGTACGACTGGGTGTTGTATCCCCAGTAGTTCGTGAGGCCGCGATCGAGGAGCGCGGGCTCCGAGAAGAACTGCTGCACGGGCAGCAGCTCCACCGCCGTCACGCCGAGGTCGTGCAGGTAGTCCACGACCGCGGGCTCCGTGAGACCGGCATACGTTCCGCGCAGGTGCTCGGGGATGCGGTCGTGCAGCCTCGTGAACCCCTTCACGTGCAGCTCGTAGATCACGGTGTCGCGCCACCGCCGCTTGATCGGCTCCTCGCCCTGCCAGTCGAACGACGGGTCCACCACCACGCTGCGCGCCGTGTACGCGGCGGAGTCGGTGTCGTCGCGCACGGCGGGGTTGTCCCATTTCACGCCGTAGAGCGGCTGCTCGGCGACGATCGTGCCGCTCGTGGCGAGCGAGTACGGGTCGAGCAGCAGCTTCTGCGGGTTGTGCCGGAACCCCTGGGACGGGTCCCACGGCCCATCCACCCGATAGCCGTAGCGCTGCCCGGGGACGATTCCGGGGATGGCGCCGTGCCAGATCCCCTGGGAGTGCTCGGTCAGCTCGTGGCGCGTCTCGGAATCCGCCTCATCGAACAGGCACAGCCATGCTCGAGTGGCGCGAGGGGCGTGCACGGCGAAGTTCGTCGCCTCGGCGGTCCAGGTCGCGCCGAGGGGCCAGTTGCGACCCGGCCAGATCGCTCTGCTCTCTCCCGTGCGGGACCATGTTTCGGCGCTCACTCCCACATTGTCCACGACGCGAGGGGGCTCCGGGCGCCGTCTGCCGTGACACGGGGCGAACGAGCTCCTCAGCTCAGGGCGGCCATGATCTCGGCCCGCTGCGGCATCGCGGCGGCGGCGCCGGGCCTCGTCACCGCGATGGCCGCCGCGACGCTCGCCGCGTGAACCGCGCGCTCGATCGGCTCGCCGCGGATGAGCCACGCCACGAGCACGCCGACGAAGGTGTCGCCCGCCCCGGTGGTGTCGACCGCGTCCACCGCAGGTGCGGGCACCGTCGCCACGATCTCGCCGCGCTTCGCGACGATTGCGCCCCGGGCGCCGCGGGTGACGATGGCCGTGCCGCCCGCGCCGCTGAGGCTCCGTGCTGCGCTCTCCGCGTCCGCGGACCCTGACAGCGCGAGCGCCTCGGCCTCGTTGGGGACGAGGATGTCGGCCAGCGGCACCAGCCGCGCGGCGTCGGCGTGCACCGGCGCGGGGGTGAGCACCGTGAGGGCGCCCGCCGCGCGAGCCGCGGCGAGCGCCTGCTCGACGAGCGCGAGCGGGCGCTCGAGCTGCACCACGACCGCGGCAGCACCGGCGATGGATGCGCGATCGCCATCCGTCAGGTCGTCGGCTGCGTTCGCACCCGCGACGATGACGATGCTGTTCTCGCCGCCGTCCAGCACGCTGACCTGCGCGATGCCGGTCGCCGTCGGCGCGGTGCGGAGCCCCGAGACGTCGACGCCCTCGCCGGCGAGGAACCCCCGCAGCTCGCCGCCGAACCCGTCGTCGCCGACCGCACCGAGGAACATCACCTCGGCGCCGGCGCGCCGGGCGGCGACGGCCTGGTTGAGGCCCTTGCCACCGGGGCCGGTCGTGAAGTCGGTGCCTGCCATGGTCTCGCCCGGTGCGGGCAGCCGCGGCTGACGCGTGACGAGATCCATGTTGGCGCTGCCCAGCACGACGACGTGTCGTGGTTCGCTCACGCGAGTGCCCTCCTCGAGACGGTGTTCCCCGCCACGCTACCGGCGCGTCAGACCCGCACGTCGCCGGCGAGGTTCACGCGGATGCCCATCCGGTCGAGCATCGCGGCCTTCGCGACCAGCGCGCGGTCGGCGGTCTCCGCGTCGGGTGCGTAGACGACCTGCGCGTGGTTGGCCCGGTGCCGCGCCATGAACTGGTCACGGTCGATGCCGTGCAGCACGACGTGCGCGATGGGCCACTCCGGGTTCGTCGCCTGCTTGCGGCGCTCGGTCTCCTCGGCCGGCAGCTCCACCGCCGTGCCGCGGAAGATGTCGGCCTGCAGCACGCCCTCGGCGATGAAGACGCGGGAGATGACGAGCTCGCCGGGCTTCGAGACCCCGTTGACGGTGGCGCCGCCGGCGGGGAAGAAGACCGGGTCCTGCCGCCAGCCCTCGGCCTGGTCCCATCCGCCCAGGTGCGAGCCGGGGACCGAGCCGGAGATCTCGTAGACCCACACGAACCGGCCGTCGTACTCCTCGCCCCAGCGCACGTCGTGCAGGGTGTTGTCGGGCACGAGGCCCATCGCGGTCCAGACGCGATCGGTGACCAGCGCGTCGACCGCGACGCCCTCGTCGGCTTCGTTGAAGTGCGGCAGCGCGCGCCCCGCGTAGAGCTCGCGGGCGCCGTCGCGGGAGCGGACCGGCGGGCGCTCGGTCGAGTTCAGCAGCCCCTCGGCGAGGTCGGAGGCGGGCACGAGGTCCTTCAGGCCCTGCTGGTACTGGATGCCCACGGCGTCGAGCCCGAAGTCGTCGGCCATGCGCAGCGCGGCGATGTACATCTTGAACTGCCAGCGCAGCTGCGTCTCGGTGAGCTCAGTCTTGTCATCGCTTCCGAGACGGAAGGTCATGCCGCGATCGCGCAGCCATGCGCCGACTGCGTCCGCCTCCTCGTCCGGGACGGTGAGCATCTCGGCGTAGAGGGCGGACTGCGACAGCCGCTCCTTGTAGATGCCGGTGGGGTTCAGCAGCTCGTCGTCGAAGATCGCGTTGTACATGCCCATGCAGCCCTCGTCGAAGACGCCGATGAGCGCCTTGTCCGCCAGCAGCTGGTCGCCGAGCGCGCGGCCGAGCTCCCGCTCCGCGCTCGCGGGCAGCTCCGGCAGCGGCCGCACGTGCGAGATGTCGTGTGCGATGCTCCCCGTCTCGATCCACTCGCGGATGCCATCGCGGAACCAGTCGTCGGTGAAGTCGACCGACCAGATCGTGGCATAGTCGCGGCCCATCTTCGCCAGACCCGCGTTGAGCCCGAGCAACCCGACGAGCCCGGGCCAGTCGCCCGCGAAGTTCGCCACCGTGAGCACCGGGCCCCGATGGGTGCGGAGGCCGGCGAGCACGTGATGGGAGTACTGCCACACCGCCTCCGCGACGATGAGCGGAGCGTCCTCGGGGATGGTCTTGAACACCTCCAGCCCCATCCGCTGACTCGAGATGAAGCCGTGTCCGGTCTCCGGGTCGACCTCGTTGGCGCGGACGACCTGCCAGCCCAGGCCCTCCACCACGCGCGTGACGGCGGCCTCCAGCTCGACCTGCGTCGGCCATCCGGCCGTGTTGGCCGACTCGCGCAGATCGCCGCTGGCGATCAGGTACGCCGTCTTCGCGGCGAGCTCGGGGCGGATGGCCGGAGCGGGGAGGGTGTAGGACATGTCGGCTCCTCTCGGTCAGCGGTGGGCCGCGATGACGCGGTCGATCTCGGACAGTGCGTCGGCGGATGGCTCGTCGAGCGCCATGCGGCAGTAGCCGTCGGCGACGCCCATCGCGCGGTAGGCCGCCTTCATGCGCGGCATGTCGCCGCCGATCACCGACACGATGTCGTCGACGTCGGCCTGCGCGGCGGCCACCCGATCGGGGTCGCCGGAATCCGCTGCGGCGGCGAGCGCACGGAAGGGCTTGGGCAGCACCGACGACACCCCGGAGACCACCCCCTGCGCGCCCACCTCGCCCGCCGCGACGAGGTCGCGGTCGGCGCCGGTGTAGATGACGAACTCCTCGGGCACCGCGGCGCGGTACGCGGCGATCTCATCGAGCGAGAGCTCGCTGGCCTTCACACCCACGATGTTCGACCGCTCGGCGATGCGTCCGAGGAGCTCGGGCGAGACCGGGTTGCCGGTGCGGGCCGGGAAGACGTAGACGTAGAGGCTGCCGTCGCCGACCGCCTCGGAGAGGGCGTCGTAATAACGCAGCAGCGCGGCGTCGGAGGTCGGCAGGTAGTACGGCGTGACGGCGGCGAACTCGGTCGCGCCGAGCTCGCGCGCCGCGCGCACGCGCCGCACCGCCTCGAACGCGCTGGGTGCGCCGACGTGCACGACCACGCGCATGGCGTCGCCGAGGTCGGCGAGCGCGGCCTCGACGAGCTGCGCGAACTCCGCGTCGTCGATCGCCGGGAACTCCCCTGTCGTGCCGAGCACGAAGGCGCCCTCGTTGCCCGACTGCGCGACGTAGCGGAAGATCGACCGGCTGCCCTCGAGATCGAGGCTGCCGTCGGCGTGGAAGGACGTCGGCACGGCGGTGAGGATGTCGCGGCGGGTCATGAGCGGGGCTCCTTGCGGTTCTTGCGGCGGCGAGGCGGTTGCGGTGCCCCGTCGCTGCGGATGGTCGAGGTGAGCAGATCGGGGCGGCCCCGCAGCTCGTCATGGGCCTGCTCGATCTCGGCGACGGTCTCGTCGCTGAGCACGGAGTCGGCCAGGGAGGAGCGCTTCTCCGGAGGGCGCCGCGCGTTGCGGATCACCGGCACGACGACGGAGGCCACCGCCAGCGCGAGGAGCACGAGCGCGATCGGGCTCACCACCGAGAAGAAGGGCTGGGTGGGCAGGATGGCCAGGGTGCGAGCGAGGTTCTGCTCCGCCAGCGGGCCGAGGAGGAGCCCCAGGACCACGGGCCCCGCGGGGATGGCCAGGCGCTTGAAGACGAGGCCGACCACTCCGAAGACCAGCATCTGCACGACAGCGGAGATGCTGTTCGACGTCGCGTAGGTGCCGATGATGCAGAAGACGAGGATGCCGCTCCACAGGTAGGGGCGGGGGATGTCCAGCAGCTTGACCATCCCGCGCATGCGGATGAGGCTGAGGCCCAGCGAGAGCAGGGTGGCCACCGTCATGATCGCGGTGATCGAGACGACGAGCTCGGGGCGATCCGCGAAGAGGGTGGGACCGGGCGTGATCCCCCAGATGATCATCGATCCGATCATCACCGCCATCACCGAGTCGCCCGGGATGCCGAGCGCCATGGTCGTGGTGAGCGACCCGCCGAGGGTGGCGCTCGAGGCGGTGTCGGATGCCGCGACCCCCTCGATCGAGCCCTTGCCGAACAGCTCGGGCTGCTTCGACGCGGCTCGCGCGCGCTCCCAGCCGATGAGGCCGGCGATGTCGCCGCCCGCGGCGGGGATGAGTCCGACGCCGAGGCCCACCGCGCCACTGACGGCGACCGCACGCCCGGTCTGCTTGAGCTCGCCGCGGTTCGGCAGCCATCGCCCGAGAGACGAGATGGGGCGCACCTTCGACTCGTGGTGGGTGATGAGCTGATCGAGCAGCTCGGCGATGCCGAACAGGCCGATGATCACGGCGATGAAGTTGAGGCCCTCGGCCAGCTCGAGCACGCCGAACGTGAAGCGCTGGTCGGCGGTGGCCGCGTACGTGCCCACGCTGCCGAGCATGAGCCCGATGAGGCCGGCCAGCACGCCCTTCAGCATGGACTTCGATGAGATGCCGATCATGATGGCGATGCCGAAGAGCACGAGGGCGAAGAGCTCCGGCGAGCGGAAGTAGTTGCGCGCGAGCGTCGCGATCGGCACGGCGAGCGCCGCGAACAGGACGACCGAGGCGAGGATGCCGACCGCGCTGACGATGGCGGAGATGGTCAGGGCGAGCCCCGCGCGCCCCTGCTTCGCCATGGGATAGCCGTCGAGTGTCGTCGCGACCGAGGCGGGAGTCCCCGGGGTGTTCACGAGGATGGCCGGCACGCGGTCGCCGAAGTTCGCGGCGACGTAGATGGTCAGCAGCACCGCGAGGCCCTGCACGGGTTCGAGCGTCATGGTGAACCCGGCGGCGAGCGCGACCGCCATGGTGGCGGTGATGCCGGGGAAGGCGCCGACGAGGAAGCCGAGCAGGAGCCCGACGAGCATGTAGAGGGCGACGGAGATGTCCAGGAGGGAGCCGAGTCCCTCGGCGAGCGCGTTCACAGGGGGATCCTCAGGAGCATGCCGAACACGACGTAGATGAAGGCCGTGATGGCGAGGGGATAGACGATGAGCCCGAGCCGGCGACGCTGACCGAAGACCAGCATGAGCACGAAGAGATACAGGGCGGCGACGATCGGGAAGAGCTCGATGCGGTAGCCGAAGGCGATGACGTCGCCCACCGACCACAGCGCGATGAAGGCGGCCGAGACGACGAGGGCGAGCGCCGCCCGCAGCCAGCCGCCCGGCGAGACGCTCTCGAGGTCGTCGCGCGTGGCCGGCGGGCGGGTGAGCGCGATCGCGAGGAGGGCGATGGCGACGGCCACCGCCGCCACCCCCAGCACGATCGGCCAGCTGCGTGCGTCCATGCCGCCCGCGGACTCGCGGCGCAGCTCGATCTGCGTCGCCAGCACGAGGTAGGCGGCGGAGCCCGCCAGCGCGAGCACGGCGAAGGCGATCTCGAGCGCCCGAGACGGGCGCGGAGGCGCGCCCGTCTCGATGTCGACGGACGAGCTCATCAGCCCAGCAGCTCCTGGAACTGCGTGAACTGGTCCTCGACGAACGTCGTGAACTCGGCGGAGTCGCGGTAGACGACCAGGTTGCCTGCGTTCTTCTGGAAGTCCTGGTAGGTGTCGCTCTGGACCGCCTCGGCGATCGCGGCCTCGAGAGTGTCGTGCACGTCGCCGGGAAGGCCGGCGGGGGCGTAGATGCCGCCCCAGCCGCCGAACTCGACGTCCTCGCCGACGGCCTCGGAGACGGTCGGGACGTCGGGCAGGTCGGGGTGGCGCTCGCCGTGCATGATCGCGAGGACGCGCACGGAGTCCTCCTGCGCGAGGGCCTCGCCGACGCCGGAGACGGCAGCGACGACCTCTCCCGACGCGGCGGCGCTGACTGCGGTCGCGCCGCCGTCGTACGGCACCGGCTGGAACTCGGCGCCTGTCGCCTCACCGAGGCCGAGGGTGGCTGCCTCCCAGATGGAGCCGGCGCCCGAGTTCGACACCGTGACCGCGCCCGACTCCGCCTGCGCGACGAGGTCCTCCAGCGACTGGATGTCGCTGTCGGCGCTCACCGAGATGACACCGGGGGCGAGCATGATCTGGCCGAGGAGGTCGTAGTTCTCCGGCAGCACGTCAGCGTTCTGCGTGGTGTTCAGCATGGAGATCTCGACGGGGCCGAAGCCGATGACGTAGCCGTCCGGCTCCTGCTCGGCCACGTACTCCATCGCGAGCGCTCCCGAGGCCCCCGGCATGTTCTCCGGGATGACGCTCACATCGAGGATGCCCTCGAGCTCGGTTGCGAGCGCGCGGGACGAGAGGTCGGAGCCGCCGCCGGCGTCGGCCTGGATGATGAGTCGGATGTCCTTCTCCGGGTAGGAGGAGGCTTCCCCCTCTTCGGCGACGGGGGTGCAGGCGGCGAGCGCCACGGCGGTGAGGCCAGCGCCGGCGATTGCTGCGGCGAAACGGATGGGGCGGGGCATCGTTGCTCCTCTCGGTGCGATCCCGAACGACGATGTCGGGCGAGACGAGCATGACACGTTTACTGTTAACAGTCAACGCAGGCCCGGCCGGGAGGTCAGGAGCGGCTCAGCAGCTCCAGGCGCATGCGATCCTCCGCGCGCTTCAGGTGGTCGACGAGCTCTCGCTCGAGTGCGACGCGGTCCTCCCCCCGCACGAGGTCGTACAGCCGGCGGTGCGCCTCGGCCGATTCATGCAGGTCGTCGTCGTGATTGATCGTGACGTCGAGGAGGGCGGCGAACGTCGGCTCGTACTGACGCCAGGTCGCGAGCAGTCGCGGATGTCGGGCCATCTCGTAGAAGAGGGAGTGGAATCGGACGTCGGCCCGCTGGAACGCGGGGTGGTCGCCCCCATCCGCCGCCGCGGCCATCCGCTCGACGCAGTCGCGCATCGGCTGCCACGCCTCGTCGTCGCGCACCTCTGCGGCCCGGTTCACGGCGAGCCGCTCCAGAGCAGCGCGCAGACTGTACAGCTGCTCGACGTCGTCAGCGGTGAGCCCGATGATGTAGATCCCGCGGGGGCGACGAACCTCGACGAGCCCCTCGTAGCTCAGCTGAGATACGGCGTCGCGCACCGGGCCGCGGCTCACCTGGAACTCCTCTGCGACGCCCTCCTCCGTCAGGCGGTCCCCGGCCCTCAGCTCGCCGCGCACGATGCGCTGGCGGATGATGTCGGCGACCTGCGCGCCGAGCGAGACCCCCCTGTCGACCTTGTCGCGCATGGCACACTCCCTCGGCGTCCGTTGACTGTCAACAGAATACCGCGGGGTGGGCGCGTGTCGCGGCCGGTCTGCGTTCAGGATCCGGGACGAGGGCGCCACAGCACGACGTCGGTCTGACGACGCACGCGGGTTCCCGCGCGGAGCGTCACGACGGCGCCGTTCGCGCTGGTGGCGAAGACGCGCGCACCCGGGCGCTGCTCGCGCTCCTCCCGGAGCTCCTGCTCGAGCTCCCGCACGCGCCCGCGCAGCTCCTGCACCTCGTTCTCCATGTGCAGGATGCGCTCGATCACGGCGAGGCGGACGCCCTCCGTCGACAGCCGGGCCACCTCGCGCAGCTGCTCGATGTCGCGCACGGAGTAGCGGCGCGAGCCGCCGCGGGTGCGACCGGGCACCACGAGCCCGATGCGGTCGTACTGGCGCAGGGTCTGCGGATGCATCGCGGCGAGCTCGGCCGCCGCCGCGATGGGGAAGATCGGGGCCTCGGGGTCGATCTCGGTGGGGTCGATCGGGACCGGCATCCTGCTCACCTCCTGAGAGCTACTGCTGGGCCTTGGCCATCATGCCCGCGCGCGGGTTCTCGCGGGGCTCCGCCTCGCGGTAGGCCTGCAGCGCCTCGCGCGCGCGCTCGTCGAGATGTCCGGGGACGGCCACCTGCACCTCCGCGAGGAGATCGCCGGTGCCCTTGGCCGTGGCGATGCCGCGCCCCTTGACGCGCAGCACGCGCCCGGACGGGGTGCCGGGGGCGACTCGCAGCTTGACGGTCTCGCCGCCCAGCGTCGGCACCTCGATGGTCGCACCGAACACGGCCTCGGTGAAGGTGATGGGCACCGTCACGCGCACGTTCAGGCCCTCGCGCGTGAAGACGGGGTGCGGGCGGACGGCGACCTCGACGACGATGTCGCCGTTCTCGCCGCCGTCGGGCGAGGGGCGACCGCGGCCGCGCAGACGGATCTTCTGACCGTCGGCGACGCCGGCGGGCACCTTCACCTTGAAGGGCTTGCCATCCTCGCCCTGGAGCGTGATGGTCTCACCGCGCGCGGCCGTGGTGAAGTCGAGGGTCGTCCTGGCGCGCACGTCGGCGCCGCGTGACGGGCCGCCGAAGCCGCGGTACCCGCCGGTCGACTGGCCGAATCGCCCCGAGCCGAAGCCCGGGCCGCCGCCGGAGAACATGGAGAAGATGTCGTCGAAGTCGCCCGGCGTGGAGGTGCGCTGCTGCGTGAACCGGCTGAAGACGTCGTCGAAGCCGCCGCCCGCGCCACCGGGAGCCGTGAAGCGCGCACCGGATCCCATGGCGCGCAGCTCGTCGTACTCCTTGCGCTGCTCGGCGTCGGAGAGCACCGAGTACGCCTCGCTGATCTCCTTGAACTTCGCCTCGGCCGCCGCGTCCCCCGGGTTGGAGTCGGGGTGGTACGTGCGGGCGAGCTTGCGGTACGTCTTCTTGAGCTCGGCCTCGCTCACGCCCTTGTCGACACCGAGGACCTTGTAGAAGTCCTTGTCGAACCAGTCCTGACTGGCCATCTGCACCTTCTTCGCGGGTTGGTTCTGCGAGGTGGGGGAGGGAGGATGGCCGGCCCCGCGGGACCGGCCATCGACTCACTCCGCCGGGACGGCGACGACGACCTTGGCCGGGCGCAGCTCCACGTCACCCAGTCGGTAGCCGACCTCGACGACCTCGAGGATCGTGCTCTCGGTCGTGCCGGGGACGGGCTGCTGGAAGATCGCCTCGTGACGCTGCGGGTCGAACGCCTCGCCGGCCGCGCCGTACGCGACGATGCCGAGCCGCTCGGCCACCGTGCGGAGCTTCGCCCCGACGGCGGAGAACGGGCTGCCCTCGCCGAGGTCGCCGTGCTTCTCGGCGCGGTCGAGATCGTCGAGCACCGGCAGGAGGCCCTTCACGGCCTCCCCGCGCGCCCGGGCGATCTCGACCTCGCGCTGCTCCTCGGTGCGCCGGCGGTAGTTGGCGTACTCCGCCTGCAGGCGCTTGAGGTCGTGCAGCAGCTGCGTCTCGTAGTCGCTCTTCTCGGCCTCGGCGGCCTCGTCGGTCTGCTCGGCGCCCAGGATGTCGTCGACCGTCAGGCCGTCGCCATCCACGGCCTCAGCCGGCTGCGCCGCGGGGTCGGCGGCGGTGGCCTCCGACCCCTCGGCGTCCGGCTGGACCTCGGCGCCGTCGGGCTGCTCGCCCTGGGGCTCCTCGAAGTCCTTGTCCGTCATCAGCTCTTCTTCTCGTCCTCGTCATCCACGACCTCGGCGTCGATGACGTCCTCATCCGCCGAGCCCTGCTCGCCGGCCGGGGCGTCCTGCGGCGCCTGCTCCTGCGCCGCCTGACCCTGCTGGTAGATCGCCTCGCCGAGCTTGGTCTGGCTCTCGTTCAGCTTGTCGAACGCGGTCTTCACGGCGTCGTCGTCCTCGCCCGCAAGTGCGGTCTTCAGAGCGTCGACGTCGGCCTTGACCGAGTCCTTCACGTCGGCGGGGAGCTTGTCGTCGTTGTCGGCGATCAGCTTCTCGATCGAGTAGGCGAGCGTCTCGGCCTGGTTGCGGACGTCGGCGGCCTCACGGCGCTTCTTGTCCTCGGCCGCGTGCTCCTCGGCGTCGCGGACCATCCGGTCGATGTCGTCCTTCGAGAGCGACGAGCCGCCCGTGATGGTCATCGACTGCTCCTTGCCCGTGCCCTTGTCCTTGGCGGACACGTGCACGATGCCGTTCGCGTCGATGTCGAAGGTGACCTCGACCTGCGGCACGCCGCGGGGAGCCGGCGCGATGCCGGTGAGCTCGAAGGTGCCCAGCGGCTTGTTGTCGCGGGTGAACTCGCGCTCGCCCTGGAAGACCTGGATGGCCACGGACGGCTGGTTGTCGTCTGCGGTCGTGAAGGTCTCGCTGCGCTTGGTCGGGATGGCCGTGTTGCGCTCGATGAGCTTGGTCATCACGCCGCCCTTGGTCTCGATGCCGAGGCTCAGCGGGGTGACGTCGATGAGGAGGACGTCCTTGCGCTCGCCCTTCAGCACGCCGGCCTGGATGGCGGCGCCGACGGCGACGACCTCGTCCGGGTTGACGCCCTTGTTGGGCTCCTGACCGGTCTCGCTCTTGACGAGCTCGCTGACGGCCGGCATGCGGGTCGAGCCGCCGACGAGGACGACGTGCGCGATGTCGGACACCTTGATGCCGGCCTCGCGGATGACGTCCTGGAAGGGCTTCTTGGTCCGCTCGAGGAGGTCCTTCGTGAGCTCCTCGAACTTCGCGCGCGAGATGTTCTCCGACAGCGACACCGGGCCGCTCTCGGTGAGGGACAGGTAGGGCAGGTTCACGCTGGTCGAGGTGGAGCTGGAGAGCTCCTTCTTCGCCTGCTCGGCGGCTTCCTTGAGGCGCTGCAGGGCGATCTTGTCGCCCGAGACGTCGACGCCGGTCGTCGCCTTGAACTGCTTGATGAGGTAGTCGACCACGCGCTGGTCCCAGTCGTCGCCGCCGAGGCGGTTGTCGCCGGCGGTCGCGCGCACCTGGATGGTCGAGAAGTCCTCGTCCTTGCCCACCTCGAGGAGCGAGACGTCGAACGTGCCGCCGCCGAGGTCGAAGACGAGGATGAGCTCGTCCTCCTTGCCCTTGTCCAGGCCGTACGCGAGGGCGGCGGCCGTGGGCTCGTTGATGATGCGCAGCACGTTGAGGCCCGCGATCTCGCCGGCCTCCTTCGTGGCCTGGCGCTCGGCGTCGTTGAAGTACGCGGGAACCGTGATCACCGCGTCGGTGACGGTGTCGCCGAGGTACTGCTCCGCGTCGCGCTTCAGCTTCTGGAGGATGCGCGCCGAGATCTCCTGCGGCGTGTAGTTCTTGCCGTCGACGCCGAAGGACCAGTCGGTTCCCATGTGGCGCTTGACGGACGCGAGCGTGCGGTCGACGTTGGTGACGGCCTGGCGCTTGGCGGTCTCGCCGACGAGCACCTCGCCGTCCTTCGTGAACGCGACGACCGACGGGGTCGTGCGGAAGCCCTCGGCGTTGGCGATGACCTTCGGCTCGCCGCCTTCGAGGACGGAGACGACCGAGTTCGTCGTCCCGAGGTCGATACCCACAGCACGTGCCATGTTGCTTCTCCTTCTGTCGCTGCCTGAAGTCCACGCACGATGTTGAGTCGCGCTGACTCAAGCGTACGAGCCGGAAGCGGAGAAGTCAACGAAGTTGATAGAGATGGGCTCAAGTTCTGGTCAGAACACCGCGCGGTTGAGCTCCCCGGCCAGCCGCAGGAGCGCGTCCGTCAGCGGGGTGCGCCGCTGCTCGCTCCACCCGACGTGCAGGCGCACGGGCTGGAGCGGGTCGGGGCGCTCGCCTTCCCCAAGGCGCCGCAGCGCGACCCCGGGCGGTGCGATGGCGCCGGCGGACTCCGGCACGAGGGCGACGCCCAGGTCCGCGCTCACGAGCGCGAGGAGCGCGGGGACCTGCCCGGCGTACTGCACGATGCGCGGCTGCACGCCAGCCCCGACGAACATCGTGACGAGGAGGTCGTGGAAGTAGCGGGCGACGCCGGGCGAGTACATGAGAAGGGGCTCGTCGTCGAGATCGGCGAGGCGGACGGGATGCTGCCCCTGCGCGAGCCGAGACCCCTCGGGCGCGGCGAGCACGAGGCGCTCCTCGTGCACGACCCGGGTGCGCACTGCACCCCGGTCGAGCACGGGACGCATGAACCCGACGTCGACGGTGCCCCTTTCGATCTCCTCGATCTGGTCGAGGGTCACCATCTCGCGCAGCATCAGCGTGACCCGGGGCATCTCGTGCGAGGCACGGCGCAGCAGCTCGGGGATGACGCTCTGCCCGGCCATCGCGGTGTAGGCGATGGTGAGCGAGCCCGCCTCGCCGGCCGCCACCGCGCGCACGTCGGCCGAGGTCCTGAGGGAGAGGTCGAGGAGTCGCCGGGCGTTCGGCAGCAGAGCGCGCCCGGCCGCCGTGAGCGCCACGCGGCGACTGGTGCGCTCGAAGAGCACGGCGCCGAGCTCGCGTTCGAGCTGCTGGATCTGCCTGCTGAGCGGTGGCTGCGTCATGCGCAGACGCGTGGCCGCCGCACCGAAGTGGAGCTCCTCCGCGACCGCGATGAAGCACTCGATCTGGGCGAGTGTGAACATCTCGAGCGCTCCTGACATCAGCGACCGCACCACCGAGCGGCGGACGCATCGCAATCCTAGGGATACTGGGCTCAGGCGCGAGCGCGCCACCGCGCGTTCACCGAGGAGGCCTAGCGTGACCGACATGCCCGAACCGTCTCCCGTTCCCGTCCCTCCCGCCGCCGCGGACAGCGCCGCGGTGCCGGTGATGGGCCTGACCCTCGCGGAGGAGCGGCCCGCAGCGAAGGGCGTCGTGTTCGCGTGGGCGCTGTGGGACTGGGCCACGCAGCCGTTCAACACGGTCATCCTCACGTTCATCTTCACGGCGCTGTACCTCACGACCGACGCGTTCCTCCCGCCCGAGATCCAGGCGCTCTCGGAGGACGCCCCGGAGAAGGTCGCCGCACTGGCCGACCTCTCCGCGGGCCTCGGCTGGGGGACCACGGTCGCGGGCCTCCTCATCCTCCTGCTCGCGCCGGTGCTGGGTCAGCAGGCCGACGCCGCTGGACGGCAGAAGCTGTGGCTCGGGATCGGCACCGGCTCCCTGATCGTGGCCATGCTGGGACTGTGGTTCGTCGAACCCACCCCATCGCTCTTCTGGATCGGAGTGGCGCTCATCGCGGCCGGCACGGTCTGCGCCGAGATCGCCGCTGTGAACTCCAACGCGATGCTCGTCGGCATCGCGACTCCGAAGACGATCGGCCGGGTGTCGGGTCTCGGGTGGGGATTCGGCTATCTCGGCGGCATCGTCGCACTCGTCATCGTCATCGTGTTCTACGCGAGCGGATGGTTCGGGCTGCCCGACGAGGACGGCCTTCCCTTCCGGATCATCGCGATCGGGTGCGCGCTGTGGGCGGTCGTCTTCGCCATCCCGATCTTCCTGAAGGTTCCCGAGCCGTCCCTCGGTCGTCCCGAGCGCCGCGTGGGATTCCTGCGCTCGTATGCGCTGCTCGTGAGGGACGTCACCGGGCTCTACCGCTCCCCCGCGACCCGGCCGACGTTCTGGTTCCTGCTCTCCAGCGCGGTGTTCCGTGACGGGCTCGCCGGCGTCTTCACCTTCGGCGCGGTCATCGCCGCCAACGTGTTCGGCTTCGAGTTCCTCGAGGTGGTCGTCTTCGGCGTCGCCGCCAACCTCATCGCCGGTGTATCCACGATCATCGCCGGACGCGTGGACGACCGCGTCGGCCCCAAGCGGGTCATCCTCTTCTCGCTCGGCGCGATGACCGTGGCGGGGCTGGCGGTCTTCCTGCTCGTGGACGCCGGCCGCGTCGTGTTCTGGGTCGGCGGCCTCACCCTGTGCGTCTTCGTCGGGCCGGCCCAGGCGGCGTCGCGCTCCTTCCTCGCGCGCGTGACGCCGGCCGGGCGGGAGGGTGAGATCTTCGGTCTCTACGCCACGACGGGGCGCGCGGCCAGCTGGATGTCATCGGCGATGTGGTCGGTCCTCATCGTCGTGGGCGGTGCCACCTCGTTCGGCATCCTGGGCATCGTCGCCGTCCTCCTCGCGGGCTTCCTCCTCCTGCTCCCCGTGCGGGTCGCACCATGACCGCGCCGTTGCGACGACGGATCGTGTTCCTCGACATCGACGGCACGATCCTGCGGCACGACGGCACCATCCCCGCAGCGACGACCACGGCCATCCGCCGCGCGCGCGCCAACGGACATCTGGTCTTCCTCGCGACGGGCCGCACACCGCTGGAGATCGACGAGCAGGTGACAGACATCGGCTTCGACGGTGTCGTCGCGGGCGCCGGAGCGTTCGTCGAGCACGAGGGCGAGTGGATCATCGAACGACTCATGCCTGAAGCGGCATGCCGTCGCCTCCGCGAGCAGTTCGACGTGCTCGGACTCGACTACGTGCTGCAGGGGCGGGAGTATGCGCATGCCACGCCCGGCATGCAGCAGCGCCTGCGCACGCAGCTCGGGCTCCCGGCGGACTACGGCGGGGGCGGCGCCGCCGAGCGCGGCCTCGGGCGATACCTGGGACCGATCACGCCGCTGCGCCACGACCTCACCGCGAAGGCCGTGTTCTCGGGCGAGGACCTCGACGCGTACGACGAGGTCGTGCGCGCGGTGGGGGCAGAGTTCACCGTCATCACCGGGACGATCCCCGGCATGGGGACCGCGAGCGGAGAGGTGTCGATGCCCGGGGTGACCAAGGGCAGCGCGATCCTCGAGCTGCTCGACCGGATCGGCATGGACCGCGCGGACGCGATCGCGATCGGCGACAACAACAACGACCTGGAGATGCTGGAGGCCGTGGGACTCGGCATCGCGATGGGCAACGGGACCGTGCAGGCCAAGCAGGCGGCGGACGAGGTCACCGAGTCCATCGACGAGGACGGTCTCGCCCGCGCCTTCGCCCGCCACCGGCTGCTCTAGAGTCGCGCCGAGACCGCCCGATCTCCTGCGCTGTGCACCGGCTTCAGGGTGCGGGGCGGCGGCGCGGGTCGGGCCAGGCATCGGCCAGCCGTCCGAGGAGGTCGGCGAGCTGCGTGCGCTCCTCGGCGGTGAATCCGGCGAGCGCCTGGTCCACCGCCTCGGCGCGCGCATCGTGCGAGCGGGCGGCGAGCGCGCGGCCCTCCTCGGTCACGGCGATGAGCGTGCGTCGGGCATCGGCGGGGTCGGCCTCGCGGCGCGCGTGCGCGCTCTCCACGACCGCCTGCACGAGCCGGCTTGCGCGCGGCTGGTCCACGCCGAGGCGCTCGGCGATCGCGCCGACCGAAAGCGGACCCTCGGCGGCCGCGAGCAGCTCGAGCAGGCGCAACCGGGCCATCGAGCGCCCGAAGGGGCCGCGCCCGCCGTGGGCGTGCTCGCCGTGATGCTGGCCGTGACCGTGCGCTCCGCGCTCCGCGTGCGCGCCACGCGGATGGTGCGGACGGCCCTGCTCCCCGGGCGCCGTCGGCTCCGCAGGCGAGTCGCCCGCAGGGACCGGCCCCGGTCGCCCCAGGCGCAGTCGGGAGAGGGCCGTCGCGATGCGCGCGGTGGGATCCGCCGTCTCTGCCATGCCTCAAAAATACATGACACTTGACATGCACGCACTCCCATGTCATTCTGCATATACATGACAGATGACATTCAAATGCGGCCCACTCTCGGATCGCCAGGAAAGAGGACCCCATGACCACCACCGACGACTCCATGCCCCCGCTCCGCTTCTGGTTGCAGGCCGCCGCCGGCCGCTACGCCGAAGAGAGCGACGCCGCGCTGCGAAGCGAAGCCCTCGACCGCCGCGAGTGGCGCCTGCTGAAGGGCCTCGCGCGCCCCGATTCCGCCGCCGTCCAGGAACGGCTCTCCCGCCACCCTCACCGTCTCGAGCGGCTGACCCGTCGCGGATGGGTCGCCAGCGCCGACGACGGATGGCACCTCACCGACGACGGACGCTCGGGGCTCGAGCGCATCCGCACCCGCTTCACCGCCCTCCGCGAGCGCGTCAGCGCGGCTGCCTCCTCCGATGACCTCGCCGTCACGGCAGCCTCACTCGAGGCCATCGCACGCGAACTCGGCTGGGAGGAGGGCCAGCGCCACCACCGCGGCCGCCACCGCGAGGGCCACCGTCCGCGCGGTCAGCATCACCCGCATGAGCACGGCCGTCCGCACCCGCACGGGCACGGCCGTCCGCACGAGCACCGCCGCGAGCACCACTGCGCGCCCCACGGCGGTCGTACCCTCGAGGGATGAGCTTCGCCGAGACCTGTCCCTGCGGCACCGGGCGGCCCTACCCGGCGTGCTGCGGCGCGCTGCACGCCGGGGCCCGCATCGCGGAGACACCCGAGGAGCTCATGCGCTCCCGGTACAGCGCCTTCGCGAAGGGCGACGGCGCCTACGTCGCCCTCACCTGGCACCCCCGCACGCGTCCCGCGGATCTCGCACTCGACGCCGACACCAGGTGGACGGGGCTCCAGATCGTCGAGGCCGCGGGTGCCGAGGTGTCGTTCGTCGCCCACTTCACCGGGCCGGATGGCCCAGGCCGGCTCGCCGAGACGTCTCGCTTCGCGCGCCGCGGCGGCCGCTGGTTCTACGTCGACGGCGACGTGTCGTAGCGGTCACCCGGTTTCGCCGTAGCGCGCCGCCGCCGCGGCGACCTGCCGCTGGTAGTCGTCGGTGTCGTTGTACGAGCGGATGGCCTCGATCCAGCTCGCCGCGCCGGTGAGGGTCGCGTGCTGCCGGCAGAGGTAGCGAGCGGCGGTGAGCGCCGCGTCGTCGACGTCGTGCGGATCCACCGCGCCGTCGCCATCGCCATCCACGCCCCAGGTCATCCAGGTCTCGGGGATGAACTGCAGCGGCCCCACCGCCCGGTCGCCCTCGGTGTCGCCGTCGAGCGCGCCACCGTCGGTGTCGGCGATGTCCATGGTCTGGTTCGTGCCGTCGAGCGCGATGCCGATGATCTCCGGGCGGGCTACGCCGTCGTCTTCGACGGCGCCGCCCTGCAGGGTGCCGTGCCGGCTCTCGACGTAGCCGATCCCGGCCAGGGTGTTCCAGCCGACCGTGCAGCCGTAGGTGGAGCGGGCGTCGAGGTCGGCGCGGGCGTACGCGACGAGCGCGCGCTCGGGGATTTCGGTCTCGGCGGAGACGCGCTCGAGCCAGTCCGCATCGACAGCCGAGCCGTCCGCGGCCGGTGCCGCGGGAGCCGGGGATGCGGACAGCGGAGCGTCGGCCGCACTCGGTCGCGTTGCCATCGCGATCAGTCCGGCGATGACGGCGATGACCGCCACGGCGCACACCGCCGCGACCACCCCGCGCGCTCGCGCCCGCGCGCGTCTTCTCGTCACCATCTCAGTGTGCCGCACTCGTCCGACAGCCCGCCCCGGCCATCCGGGTCGTCGACCGTCTCTACGATGGCGACATGGGCTGGCAGACGAGAAGCACGCGCGTGACGTACGAGAACCCGTGGATCCGCGTGCGGGAGGACGAGGTGGTGCGGCCCGACGGCGGGCACGGCATCTACGGCGTCGTGGAGCTGCGGCACCCGGCGGTCTTCGTCGTCGCCCTGGACGAGGACGAGCGCGTGCTGCTCGTCGAGGTCGACCGGTACACGGTCGGCGCCTCGTGGGAGGTCGTCGCGGGCGGCAGCGACGGCGAGCCCGCCGAGGTCGCCGCGCGCCGGGAACTGCTCGAGGAGACCGGCCTGGAAGCCGACGAGTGGATCGCGGTGGGGCGGATGGATGCCCTCAACGGGATCTGCGTCGCGCCGGAGACGGTGTTCCTCGCGCGTGGGCTGAGGCACGTGGCGGATGCTGACGCGCACCGCGCCGAGGAGGGCATCACACGCTCGCGCTGGGTGGCCATCCGCGACGCCCTCCGCATGACGGCGACCGGCAAGCTGACGGACGGCGAGTCCATCGCGGCCCTCGCGATGGCGGCGGTGCACCTGGGCAAGCTCTGACGCCGGTCAGGCCCCGGCGGAGCCCGCCCTGCTCACCGAGACGTCCGTGCGGTGGAAGCCCTGGGACGAGCGGGACGCGGTCGGTCCGCGCTGACCCTGGTAGCGGTTGCCGTAGGGGCCGGAGCCGTACGCGTTCTCGGCGGCCGAGCTGAGCTGGAAGAAGCACAGCTGGCCGATCTTCATCCCCGGCCACAGCTTGATGGGCAGCGTGGCGACGTTCGAGAGCTCGAGCGTGACGTGCCCGGAGAACCCGGGGTCGATGAAGCCCGCTGTGGAGTGCGTGAGGAGTCCGAGACGCCCGAGGGACGACTTGCCTTCGAGGCGCGCAGCGACGTCATCCGGAAGCGTCACCCGCTCGAACGTCGATCCGAGCACGAACTCCCCGGGATGGAGGATGAACGCCTCGTCGGGGTCGACCTCGACGAGATGCGTGAGGTCGGGCTGATCCTGCGCGGGGTCGATGAAGGGGTACTTGTGGTTGTCGAAGAGACGGAAGTACCGGTCGAGCCGCACGTCGACGCTCGACGGCTGCACCATCTGCAGATCGAGCGGGTCGAGGCCGATCCGCTCGGCGTCGAGCTGGGCCTTGATGTCGCGATCGGAGAGCAGCACGGTGCCAGCGTAGTCGGCGGCCCGTGCCCTCCTGTTATGCTGGCGTAGTCGCGTGCAACGCGCGATGCGGGGCTGTAGTTCAATGGCAGAACTTCTGCTTCCCAAGCAGATAGCGCGGGTTCGATTCCCGTCAGCCCCTCCGATCAGGTAGTTCCTGCCAAGGAAGCTCCGCGGGCTCGCACATCCGCCGGCCCTTCAGGGGCGAGATGATGAGCGCGTCCGTCTGGCCGGTTCGCGCAAGCCCCTCCCGTTGGCGCCCGCCTCCGCGGTGAACTGGATCATGCGCTCGACTCGACTTGACTCCTTCCGGCGCGGAGACCTCGTCTTCGACGTCTCCGACACCGGCGCGATCGACGGTCCGATCGTCGTCCTCCTGCACGGCTTCCCCGGCTCCCGTCGCACGTGGGACGCCGTCGCGCCCGTGCTCGAGGCCGGCGGCGCGCGCGTCGTCGCCTTCGACCAGCGCGGCTACTCCCCGAAAGCACGACCGCGTCGACGCCATGACTACCGCGTGATCGACGTCGTGGACGACGTCCTCGCCCTGCTCGACGCCCTCGACATCGAGCGGGTCCACCTGGTCGGGCACGACTGGGGCGGCTTCGTCGCGTGGCGGATGGCCGCGGTCGCGCCCGAGCGCCTGACCGGGATGACCGTGCTGTCGACGCCGCACCCGAAGGCCCTCGTCCGCTCGCTGCGCTCCTCGGCCCAGGCGCTGCGGTCGATGTACATCGGCTTCTTCCAGCTGCCCGCGATCCCGGAGGCGGTGCTGCGACGACGACTGGCCCGCCTGCTCGTCGTGATGGGCCTGCCCGCCCCGATCGCGGAGGAGTACCAGCGCTTCCTCGCCGGCCCCGGTGCCCTGCGGTGCGCCCTGCACTGGTACCGCGGCATGTGGCTGCCCGACCGCCGAGCCCGCCGGCGCCCTCCGGGACCTCGGACGCGAGTACCCACGACGTACATCTGGGGCAACGGAGATCAGGCGCTCGGACGCCGGGCCGCCGAGCTCACGCGGCAGCACGCCGGGCCCCGGTACCGCTTCGTCGAGCTCGACGAGAACCACTGGCTGCCCGAGCGCGCGCCCTCCCGAGTGGCGTCCGAGGTGCTCGCGGACCTCGATCCCGGCGGCGCCTCCGCTGCCGAGGGGCGTGCGGCGGCGGAGCCGGGCGATGCCTGACGCTCACCGCCCCTCCTCGTTGCGCAGGTGGTGGGCAGCCGTCGCGGAGTCCCTGGACTCGCGACTGTGGCCCGTGCCCGTCACGGCTGTCGTCGCGGCCGTGGCGCTCGGGATCGTCCTCCCTCGCATCGACATCCTCATCGACTCCCGGCTCCCGACCGAGGTGGACTCCGCGGTCTTCAACGGCGGCGCGGACACCGCGCGCTCCGTCCTGTCATCGATCGCCGGGTCGCTGATCACCGCCACGTCGCTGACCTTCTCGCTGACGGTGGTGGCGCTCCAGCTGGCCAGCAGCCAGGCGTCCCCACGGGTGCTGCGCCTCTTCGCACGAGACCGCCAGGTGCACTGGACCCTCGCGGCCTTCCTCGGCACGTTCGCGTACTCCATCGCCGTCCTCCGTGCAGTGCGCTCCGCCACCGAGTCGGACCCGGAGCTCGTGCCCCGCGTCGCCGTCACCGTCGCCTTCGTGCTGACGCTCGTCAGCGTGGTCATGCTCGTCTTCTTCCTGGCTCATCTCGCCGCCCAGCTGCGGGTGGAGACGATGCTGAAGGACATCCACGCGGATACCGACCGCACGATCGACCTCGTCGGCGCGCGCGACTCCAGCGCGGCCGCGTTCCCGGGTCCGGTCGAGGTGCCGGGCCGCAGGCGAGCGGTGGCGGCGGACACGAGCGGCTTCATCACCGGCCGCGACCTCGCCCTCCTCGCCGATGTCGCCGTCGATCGGGGCCTCGTCGTGGCAGAGGCGAAGGCCGTCGGCGACAACGTCGTCGCCGGGATGCCGCTCGCGTTCTGGTGGAGCGACGGTCGAGACGATGCGGAAGCGGACGCCGAGGCGACCGCGCAAGCGCTCCGGCGCGCTTTCACCATCGGATACGAGCGGAACGCCGTCGAAGACGTCGGATACGGGGTCCAGCAGATCGTCGACATCGCCCTGCGCGCGCTCTCGCCCGGGGTCAACGACCCCGTCACCGCAGTCCATGCTCTCGGGCACCTGACGGCGGTGACGGCGCGGCGCATCGAGATGGCGCGCCCTCCCGCGGGGGTCAGCGGGCCGGACGGAAGCCTCCGCGTCGTCACGCTGCCGCGCACGGTGAAGCAGGATATCGACGCCGCCCTGACACCGCTGCGGCACTACGGCGCCGGCGACCCGTCACTCGTGGCTCGATTCCTGCAGTCGTGCCTCGAGTTGTCCTGCCTCTGCGACGACCCGTCGGCACGCTCCGCGCTCCTGGGCCAGCTCACCGCGCTCGAGGGCCAGCTGCGGGCGAGCACCGCCGACCCCGTCCAGGCGGCCGACCTGCTGGCGCTGACGGCCGAGACCCGTCGGCAGATGCGGGAAGAGGCCGGCACCCTCGATCGAGGAGACCCACGCTCTCACTGATCCGCGGTCACGCGTCCCGACGCAGTGCCAGCACGGTGAGGTCGTCGTCGATGTCCCCGGTCTCGGCCATCCGCACGACCGCCGCGACCGCCTCCACGGCCGACCGCGCGCCGGCGGCGGCTCGCCACGCTTCGGCGAGGTCGGCAAGTGAGCCGCCGAGGGCGTCGAGCACGCCGTCACTGACCACCACGAGCGTCTCCCCTGCCCCGAGCCGGTCGGTCTCGATCTCGCGGGGTTCGTCAGGCGCGATCCCGAGCGGCAGCCCGTTCGCCCTCAGCCGCCGCACCGAGCCGTCCGGCCCGACGACAGCGGCGAGACCGTGCCCCGCGTCGGAGTAGGTGACGGTGCCGGACGGTCCGTGCACGTGCGCATGGAACAGGGTGATGAACGCCCCCGTGTTCTCGAGGTCTCCGGCCATGTTGCGCTCGGTCTCGACGAGCGGTCGCACGATCTCGTCGTCTCGTCCGTGCGCGCGCAACAGCGAGCGGGCCGTCGCGGCGAGGATCGCCGCTCCGGCGCCCTTGCCCATGACGTCGGCGAGCGTCAGCACCACACCGTGATCGAGGCCGTACCAGTCGTAGAAGTCGCCGCCCACCGACCCGGCCGGCACGACTCGCGCCGCGAGGTCGTAACCGGACAGGCGGGGCACGTCGGCGGGAAGCAGACCGGCCTGCACCTGCGCTGCGCGCCGCAGCTCGGCGCGCTCCACCGTCACGTCGCGCATAACCGTGACGACGCCGCCGCCTGCCGACGCCGGAAGTCGCGCGGTGGTGAAGGCCACCACGCGCTCGTCGTCCGGACGCGCGCGAACCACCAGCGCGAGGTCCCGCACGTCGCGCCCCGCCAGCGACAGCGCGAACGGCAGCTCCCCCGTATCCAGGCCCGTGCCATCCAGGTTGCGGATCCCCTGCAGGTCGGCGTGCTCTCCCGGCCCGGACCTCTCCTCGCCTGCCGGGTCGGATCCCAGCAGCAGCCGGGTGGCCGCCGTGTTCCGCAGCAGAACCCGGCCGTCGCGATCCACCACCCGCACCCCCTCCGCCATGTTGTCGACGATCGTCTCGAGGAGCTTCGCCTGCGCCTCGGCGTCGTCGCGCGCGCGCGTGAGAGCGATGGCCAGATCCGCGCGATCGTCGCGCTCGAAGGCGAGGGCCAGCCCGAGCGCACAGAACAGCACGGCGTACAGCTGGGCGGCCGCGATCTGGGTGGTCGCGTTGCCCGCCTCGAGGAACGGGCCGGCGCCTTGCGCGGTCAGCCCGATCGTGAGGACGGCGACGACGCAGCCGTGCAGGGCGACGAGCTCGGCCGGCAGACGACTGCCGCCCCAGCAGGCGAGGGTGAGCAGCGGGAAGACGATGGTGAGGTGCCCCGGGGAGAGGAACCAGGCGAGGTGCAGGAGCGGGGACACCACGAGCAGCACGATCCACTCGACCGGCCGCGACCGCACCCGCGCGCCGAGCTGACCAAGAAGAGCACGGCGATCGGCCGTGCGCCGCCGCTGCAGGTGCTCCGCGGTGGCGAACACCAGCGGCACGAGGACCACGATGCTGCCCAGGTTGCGCGCGAGCCACAGCAGGCTGACGTCCCATCGCCATCCGGACCCGGCGAGCAGCGACTCGGCTTCGATCAGCGGCACCGACAGCACGGAGCCGGCGAGCGCCGCGAAGAAGAACCACCACAGCTCGGCGCGGTCCATCACCCGCGCCCCCGAGTGCGAGCGGAGGCCCGGACGCCGCCTCCTGAGGAGCACAGCGGGAATCACGGCCTGCACGACGGCAGCGGCGGCGCCGAAGAGACTGCCGAGCCACGACCCGCCGGTCGACACGACGATCGCGCAGGTGATGACCGCCAGCAGGGCGATGTCGGCGACGACGCTGCGGCCGCCGAGTCGCGCGACCATCCAGAGCACCGACACGGCGGCCGCGGGCCAGATCAAGCCGAGGTTGCTCTCGGGGAGGACGGTAGCGCGCCCCACGGCCACCGCGAACGCGTAGGCGACGGCCGCGCCGAGCACGGTCGCGAACACCCTCGTGCGCCGGGCCAGGGTCGACGCATCTGTCATGGCGCCGCCCCCGTTCGTCGATGCCCCTCGCTCCTGCCGCGCGGGCCCAGACACGAGCCTAGGAGAACCGCCGGGCTGCGAAGGCCTGAGCCCGGGAAGGCGTGCTGTCAAGCACCGTCGTCGCGGGCCCGGAAGCGGCTACGTTGTGCGAGCGGCATGTGCCGAGTCCTCGGCGCGACGGGCGTCCGGCCCAGGCCGGCCGCGCCCGGCGCCGGCCGCCTTCAGGAAGGGCCTCATGTCGCTGGATCCCGTCGGGCTGCTCTATCTCGCGGCCAGCATCGCCACGCTGGTCGCCGCGCTCCTGCCGCGCCTGCTGGGTCGCGTGCCGGTGTCGATGCCGATCGTGTTCGTGGCGGCCGGCATGGGCGCGTTCGCACTCTTCCCCGATCTGCCGGACCCGAACCCGCTGCAGCACCCCGATCTCGCCCTGCATCTCACCGAGCTCTGCGTGATCGTCTCGCTGATGGGTGCGGGGCTCGCGATCAACCGCCGCTTCAGCTGGCGCACCTGGTCGACGACCTGGCGGCTGCTGGGGATCACCATGCCGCTGTCGATCGCGGCCGTCGCCTTTCTCGGATGGTGGGGGCTGGGCCTGGGAGCAGCCAGCGCCGTCCTCCTGGCGGCGGCGCTCGCGCCCACCGACCCGGTGCTGGCGAGCGAGGTTCAGGTCAGCGAGCCGCTCACCGAAGACGAGGGCGGTGACGACGACGAGGCGCGGTTCGCCGTGACGTCGGAGGCGGGGCTCAACGACGGGCTGGCCTTCCCGTTCACGTACGCGGCGATCGCCATCAGCCTGGCCGGGATCGCGCCATCCGGCTGGCTCGGGGAATGGCTTCTGCTCGACGTGCTCTGGCGTCTCGGCGTCGGCGTGCTCGTCGGGCTGGGGGCCGGATGGCTGCTGCGACGGATGTTCTTCTCCTCCGTCTCGCAGCGCCTGGGATTCGCCGACCGCGCCGACGGCTTCATCGCGCTCGGCGCGACCTTCCTCGCCTACGGCGCGGCGGAGGTCGCGGAGGGCTATGGGTTCGTCGCCGTCTTCGTGTGCGCCTGCACCATCCGGGCCGGCGAGCGCGCGCACGGACTGCACTCCGTGCTTCACACCTTCGTGGAGCAGGTCGAGCGGCTGCTCACGGTCGTCGTGCTCATCCTCCTCGGCGGCGCCGTGGCACGCGGTCTGCTCGAGACCGTCGTGATCGAGGACGTGCTGTTCGCGGCCGCGCTGATCCTGCTCATCCGGCCACTGCTGGGCTGGCTGGGGATGACGCCCGGGAAGACCGGGCCGCGCGAGCGCGGCGTGATCGCCTTCTTCGGCGTGCGGGGCGTCGGCTCGCTCTTCTACATCGCGTACGCCCTCGAGCACGGCGACTTCCCGGGGGCGGAGCGGCTGTGGGCTGTCGTCTCGCTCGTCGTGCTCGGCTCTGTGCTCATCCACGGTGTGGCGGCCACGCCCACGATGGCGCTGCTGGATCGCGCACGGCGCCGCCGGGCCCAGCAGCGCGGCGAGCAGACCGGAGAGGTGGACATCCCGGTCTGAGTGGCGGCACCCTTCGGCCCGGGTGCTGTCGAGGCCTTCGGCCCGGGTGCTGTCAAGGCCTTCGGCCGGGTCGCGGGCCCTGGTCGGATGGACGCATGCCTTCTCTCGCCTCTGCCGCCGGCTCGCTTCTCGCGCAGTTCTTCGTGGCGCTGACCCGCGTCCGGCACCCGCGCCCCATCCATCCGCACGGCGTCGCTCTCGTCGGAGAGATGCGCTGGCTCGGCGCGAGCGCATCTGGCATCTCGTGGATCGACGAGCCGCCCGCCGGCCCGGTGGCCGTGCACGCACGTCTCTCGCGCTCGATCGGGGTGCCGGCGCCGTTGCCCGACATCATCGGCCTCGCGCTGCGAGCCGAGGGGTCAGCGGGGCCGGTCGATCTCACCTTCGCGTCCACCGGCAGGGCGCGGTTCTCCCGCTTCGCTCTCCTCCCGCGCCGCTCGCCCTCCGCCGCGTGGTCGAGCACGATCCTCCCGTATCGCGGCAGCCACGGACCGGTCCTGCTCGCGGTGCGCCCGCTCGGTCCCGACGATCTGCCGTCGGACCCCCACGGCGTCGCCCGGAGGCTGCGGACGACGCCGTGGCGCCTGCGGGTCTACGCGGCGCGACCGAGCGGGCGGTGGCATCCGTTCGCCGACCTCACGCTGCACGCCGAGGAGGGCTCGCTCGACACCGGCCGACGCATGGACGTCGGGCGCCACACGCCGCCCGGCGCGACCATCGCGCCGTGGATCTCCGCCCTCCGGGACCCGTCCTACCGCTCTGTGCAGCGACACTCGGGCGCCCGGGGCTGACGTCAGCGGGCTCCGCCCGCGCGGGCGGCGGCGACGGCCGCCCGCACCCCGCCCGTCCACGGTTCGCCGTGGCCGGGCAGCATGACGCCCGCCTCGGTCTCCGCCAGCGCATCGAGCGACGACAGCGCGGTGCGGCTGTCGGCGGTCGCGGCGTTCGCGACGACGTGCGGTCCGGTCTCGCCCGTGTACGGGTCGAGCGTCACGATCGCGTCGCCCGAGAACAGCACGCCGAGCTCGTCGAAGAGCAGCCCGCAGTGACCGTCGGTGTGGCCGGGCGTCCAGAGGGGCACGGGAGCGCCCGGCGCGTCCAGCGGCTTCCCATGCACGAACGACCCGTCGGCATCCACGCCCTTCACGTTCAATGCGCCGTTGCGCACCATGTTCGCGAGCACGGGCAGCGCCTGCGGGTAGCGCACGAGATACGGGGGCCGAGCGGCCTCGTGACGGTACCGATACGGATGGCGGGCGAGGCGGCCATCCCGCGGGTGGACCTTCACCGGCACCCGGTGCTGATCGTGCAGCCGGCGGGCCATGCCGACGTGGTCGAAGTGCGCGTGCGTGAGGAGGAGCGCGTCGATATCGCCGACCCGCGCGCCGAGGTGCCGCAACAGCTCCTGGAGCGGCCCCCATGTGCGCGGCAGCCCCGCGTCGACGAGGGTCATCCCCTCGGGACGGACGACGAGATAGCAGTTGACCTCCGCCACGTTCAGACGGAAGACGCCGTGGGCCGGCTCGCTCCACGGGGGTGTGCTCGTGCTCATGACAGCACCCTGCGGCACCGGTCGCGCGGCTCACAGAGGCTTGCCGCCGCGCGCTCCCGGTGTTAGGAGGCATGGTGCCACGCGTCTGGCGATATCGGAACCCCCTGCCCTTCCGGAGGACGAAGCCCTTTCATATGCAGGAGACGCCATCCTCAGGAGGAGCGAATGCCGAGACCAGAATCGAGCGCGATGTGAAGCGCACCCTCGACTCCGACACGGTGGTCGTGATCCTCGGCGCCTCGAGCGGCATCGGGCGCGCGGCCGCGCGACGGTTCGCGAAGCGCGGCACGCGACTCGTGCTGTGCGCGCGCTCGACGGAGAGCCTCGCCGCGGTCGCCGCGGAGTGCCGGAAGCGCGGCGCGAACGACGTCCTCCCCATCACGCTCGACATCACGGAGCCGGCGGCGGTCACCGAGATGCTCGCGGCGGTCGACGCCCGCTACGGGCGGATCGACGTGTGGGTGGGTTCGAGTTCGGTCTACAGCTTCGGGCCGTACGAGACCCTGCCGCCCGAGGTGGTCCGACGGGTGATCGAGGTCAACCTCATCGGCCAGATGCAGGCGGCTCAGGCGGCCATCCCGCTGCTCGAACGAGGCAGGGGCGTGCTGATCCTCATCGGCTCGGTGCTGTCGGAGCTCGCCGCGCCCTACATCGCCCCGTACGTCGCCAGCAAGCACGGCATCGCGGGCTTCGCCAAGGTCCTGCGGCTCGAGCTGCGTGGTCGGGTCGACGTCTCGCTGATCCTCCCCGCGACCATCGACACTCCGATCTACCAGCACGCGGCGAGCAGCACCGGCCGGCGGCAGCGTGCGCTGCCGCCCGCCGTCTCGCCCTGGCGGGTGGCGCGGGCGATCGTGAAGACCGCGCGGCGTCCGCGCCGGCGGATGGTCGTGGGCCGCGCACAGGGAGCGGCGCTGTATCTCCGTCCCTTCAGCCCCGCACTCGTCGACGGATTCATGTCGGCGTATATGCGCGTCGTCGGCGTGCGCACCCGCTCGGCGGCCCCCACCGACGGCAACCTCTTCCGGCCCGAGCCCGGTGTCAACGCGGTCGACGGCGGGTGGCGCTGGTGGCGGACGTGGGAGACGAAGCAGAAGGAGCGCTCTCGTCAACCCCGTTAAGGGGCGCGGCGAGCAGTGCATACGGTCGACAGACGACATACCGAGAGAACGCATTCGACGAGATTCCGAGGCAGATCATGGCGACAGTGCTGGCAGGAGAGATCGACGTGGCCGCCCCTCCGAGGCGGGTGTACGAGTGCTGGATCGACGTGGCGACGTTCCCGGACTTCCTGGAGATGGTCCAGGAGGTCCGCGTCGTGGACGAGGTGCGGTCGTTCTGGCGGGTGCGGATCGGGCGCAGCGTGCAGGACTTCTACGCCGACATCGTGGACGCCGAGCCGGCCCGGCGCGTCGGGTGGCAGAGCACCGACGGCGTCCTCCACTCCGGCCACGTCGAGATCGAGGAGCAGGGCGACAGCACGCACATATCGCTCCGGATGATCTGGGATCAGCAGGATCCCTTCGCCGGCATCGGCCTCCCGGTCGCCATCGACCAGGACATCGCGCAGCGCGACCTGCAGCGCTTCAAGCGGATGGTCGAGGCGCGCGCACGCAGCGACATCTCGCGCTGAGCCGCGGGCAGCGGGTCTTCTGACCCGCCTCAGTCGGCGGCCGGCACATACATCACGACGTGCAGGTCGACCGCGTCGGATGGCACGAGACGGTGATGATCGAAGGCGAGCAGACCCTCCTTGCGGTGCCGGAACATCCGCCGTCGTGAGGCGAAGCGCGACACCTCCAGCTCCGACCACTGCTCCCGGAAGTCGGGACTGGACGCCAACAGCCTGTCGACGAGCGCGCGATGCCGGGGCGCCCCGAGACGCACGCCCGCCTCCGCGCGGAACTCCGCGAGGAACCGACGGCTGTCGCGCGCCCAGTCCGGCAGCATGTCGCGCAGCTCCGGATCGGTGTAGATGAGCCAGAGGAGATTGCGATCGGCGACGTCGAGCTCGGCGATCCGCGGATACAGCCAGGCGTACGGGGCGTTCCAGCCGGCGATCGCCCAGTCGGTGGCGACGACGAACGCGGGGAAGCCGAGCGCATCGACGAGCCGCTGCAGATGCGCCGGCACGGTGTCTCGATCGGGGGCGGATGGCCGCGTCTCCTGCTCCGCGAGGGCGAGCACGTACTCGGTCTCGTCGGCGGTGAGCCCGAGCACGCGTGAGACCGCGACGAGCACCTGCCGCGAGACGTTGATGTCGCGCCCCTGCTCGAGCCACGTGTACCAGGAGCCGCTCACCCCGGCGAGCGCCGCGACCTCCTCGCGGCTCAGGCCGGTGTCGCTGCGGCGGGCGGAGAGCGGGAGGCCGAGCGCGGTCCGGCTTGCCGACCGCCGCCGCGCCCCGAGGAACTCCCCGAGCTGCTCGCGGCGGGGAGTGCGGGGGCGGATCACTCCCCGATGGTACTCCGGGTACCAGTACCAGCCGTGACTCCCTGCGACGCGTCGAGCGTGCGTGACTGGGAGCATGCCCGCACTCCGCTCCCGCACGATCACCCACGGCCGCAACATGGCCGGCGCCCGCGCACTGCTGCGCGCCGCCGGCGTTCCCGGAGCGGACATCGGGCGGAAGCCGATCATCGCCGTCGCGAACTCGTTCACCGAGTTCGTCCCCGGCCACACGCACCTCGCACCCGTCGGCCGCATCGTCTCCGAAGCCATCACCGCCGCCGGCGGCGTGCCCCGCGAGTTCAACACCATCGCGGTCGACGACGGCATCGCCATGGGCCATGGCGGCATGCTCTACTCGCTGCCCTCGCGCGACCTCATCGCCGACTCGGTGGAGTACATGGTGAACGCGCACTGCGCCGACGCCCTCGTCTGCATCTCGAACTGCGACAAGATCACCCCCGGCATGCTCCTCGCCGCACTGCGGCTCAACATCCCGACGGTCTTCGTCTCCGGCGGCCCGATGGAGTCGGGGCGCGCGACGCTCGTCGACGGCACGGTCCGCACGCTCGACCTCGTCGACGCGATCTCCGAGGCGGTCAACGAGAACGTCTCCGACGCCGACATCCAGCGCATCGAGGAGTCCGCGTGCCCGACGTGCGGCTCGTGCTCCGGCATGTTCACCGCCAACTCGATGAACTGCCTCACCGAGGCCATCGGCCTCTCGCTCCCCGGCAACGGCTCGGTGCTCGCCACCCACACGGCTCGCCGCGCCCTCTACGAGAAGGCGGGCTCGCTCGTCGTCGACATCACGCGCCGCTACTACGACGAAGACGACGCCTCGGTGCTCCCTCTCAACATCGCGACGCCCGCCGCCTTCGGCAACGCCATGGCGCTCGACATCGCGATGGGCGGGTCGACGAACACGATCCTCCACCTCCTCGCCGCTGCGCACGAGGCGGGCGTCGCCTTCGGCCTCGACGAGATCGACGAGGTCTCCCGCCGGGTGCCGTGCCTGGCGAAGGTCGCCCCGAACGTCGCGAACGACCGCACCTACTACATGGAGGACGTGCATCGCGCTGGCGGCATCCCCGCCCTCCTCGGCGAACTGCGCCGCGGCGGGCTGCTCGACGAGGACGTCCACACGGTCCACGCGCAGACGCTCGGCGCCTGGCTCGACGAGTGGGATGTCCGCGGGGGATCCGCGAGCGACGAGGCGCGCGAGCTGTGGCACGCGGCGCCGGGCGGTCGGCGCTCGTCGAGCGCGTTCTCGCAGTCGGAGCGCTGGCTGGAGCTCGACGTCGACGCAGCCGGCGGCTGCATCCGCGACGTCGAGCACGCGTACTCGAAGGACGGCGGCCTGGCGGTGCTGCGCGGCAACATCGCCGTGGACGGCGCGGTCGTGAAGACCGCGGGCGTCGACCCCTCGATCTGGACCTTCACCGGTCCCGCGGTCGTCTGCGAGTCGCAGGACGAGGCCGTGCAGAAGATCCTCGCCAAGGAGGTCGCGGAGGGCGACGTCGTCGTCATCCGCTACGAGGGCCCGAAGGGCGGCCCCGGCATGCAGGAGATGCTCTACCCCACGTCGTTCCTCAAGGGCCGCGGCCTCGGCAAGAAGTGCGCCCTCATCACCGACGGCCGCTTCTCGGGTGGCACCTCGGGTCTGTCCATCGGCCACGTCTCGCCCGAGGCGGCGGCGGGCGGGCTCATCGCGCTCGTGGAGGACGGCGACATCGTCTCGATCGACATCCCCACCCGCGCGATCTCGCTCGACGTCCCGGATGCGGAGCTGGAGCGGCGCCGGGCAGAGCTCGAGGCGAACGGCGGCTACCGCCCGAAGGACCGCGTGCGTCCGGTCTCAGCGGCCCTCCGCGCGTACGCCGCCTTCGCCCAGTCGGCCGACAAGGGCGCGGTGCGGGTCGTTCCGGAGATCTGAGAGAGAGGATGGTCGGGTGCTGCGCCCCGCCCTCATCGCCGACGCCCCGGCCATCCTCGACCTGCGCGATGCGCTGGCCGACTGGCATGCCTCGCGCGGAATCAGCCAGTGGCGCCGCGCTCAGATCCCACTCAGCGAGATCGAGGCGCAGATCGCGGATGGCCAGTGGCACGTCCTCGACGGAGCCGGCGGCATCGACGCGGCCTGCCGGGTGCTCGACGAGGATCCGACCTTCTGGGAGGACTCCGATTCGGCCGACGCGGGGTACATCCACGGCCTGATGGTGGCGCGCTCACGCTCTGGGGAGGGCTTGGGCGCGCGCGTGCTGGACTTCGCCGAGGGCGTGATCGCCGATCGCGGCTGGTCATCGGCACGGCTGGACTGCATGGCGGCGAACCCCGGCCTCCGCTCGTACTACGAGGGCCGGGGCTACGCCCTGCAGGGTATCCGGGCGTTCCCGCCGGACTCGGGTCGCTATCCCGCCGCGCTCTTCGAGAAGAGCCTGCGGCGGGAGCAGCGAACGCGGGGAATCGCGGTCACCGCCCCTTGCGACGGTGATATCCGTCGGTGAGGGGCGGGAAGTGCGGGATCGGCACGGGCCTCTGAGAGGGGTGCCTCCCCGCTGCAGACGATGCACCCTGGGGTGAGTTGCGTCTGTGCGGGTCTGCGTTCGGCAGTGGTTCGATCATGATCCTGCGTCCTCGTCCGTCGTCCGTGGATCGTCTTCGATCACGTGATGTCGCACCTGCCCGGCACGACGGCAGCGGGGGCTGCGCACGTGGTGCGCCGCCCCCGCTGAGGATGCCGTTTACTTGAAGGCGTCCTTGACGTTCTCGCCGGCCTTCTTGAACTTGGCGCCCGCCTGGTCGCCTTCGCCCTCGGCCTCGAGCTTCTCGTTGTCGCTCGCGTTGCCGGCGGCTTCCTTCGCCTTGCCCGCGAGATCCTGACCTGCGTTCTCGATCTTGTCACCGAGTCCCATATGGGCCCCCTCTCGTCGTCCTGCGGTCGAGATCCCATATCACCACGCGCATGGCCTGCAGGGAACGGGGTTGACAGCGTCGCGGTGCGGGGGCAGGAGCCCTACGCGGATGCGCCCGCGATGTGCTCCTCGACGAGGGTCACGCCGCCCAGCACGTTCGCGGAGACGGCGAGTTCCTCCAGCCAGGCACGGTTGAGCTCGGGTGCGACCGGCTCATCGAATTCGAACCGCAGCGGCACCGCGGGGTGGACCCAGATGGTGCTTCGCCCTACCGGCTCGCCCTCGGGGTGGCGCCACGACACAGCGAACCCCTCGTGGCGGCGCAGCTTCGTGACGATCACGACCTTCAGGTGCGCGAGGGTGCGGTCGTCGATGTGAATCGGAGCCGCTTCGGAGCCGTAGTACAGAACACCCACGGATCGACCCTACCCCTCAGGAGGCCAGGGAGCGGTCCTCCGCGACAGCGTCGCCGGCCGCGAGCGCGTGCGCCTCCAGAAGGCTCTTGAAGCGCTCGAGCGCGCGCTGCAGGTGCGCGTCGGCCATCTCGCTGCCGTCGGCCACCCCCTCGATGTCCCACGCCATGCGCAGCGTCACCCGCGTGCCCGTGCCCTCGGACGCGAGCTCCACGCGTCCGTCGTGCACGACGCCGTCGGTGCTCTGCCACACCAGCCGATCCGGCGCGACCTGCTCGACGACATCCACGTAGATGTCGTCGACGAAGCCGCCCACGGAGATCGTCCATCGCGACCGCACGTCGTCGATGCGCCGTACAGCTGTCACCGTGTCGACGAATCGCGGAAATGCCTCGACCTGCGCCCACTGCCGGTAGGCCTCGTCGATCGGCGCGGCGACATGGATCCGCGCCATCAGGGTCCTGGTCATGATCCCTCCCCAGGGTGCATCGGGCGTCGGGTCGCCCTCGGTGTCCAGATCCTAGACCCGGCTCGGGCGGCGGCGCACGTGTTGGGCAGATGGACGAGCGGTCGACGCTCAGCCGACGTGCTCCACGAGTCCCTCGTCCTCGACGAGCTCCAGCGCGAGCACCCGATAGCCGGCGCTCTCGAAGAAGACCGTCATGCGGTCGTCCTCGACGTCCATCACGGTGCCCTCGCCCCACTCGCGGTGACGCACTCGATCGTCCACGCGGTAGGCGCTCTCCTGGCCCGGCGCTTCCGCATCCTGCGTCTCTGCTGCATGGCCTTCCAGGCAGGTGTCGCAGTTGCCGCACGGGTCGGCGAGCTCCTGCCCGAAGTACCCCAGCAGCACCTGCCGGCGGCATCTCCGTGTCTCGGCGTAGCCGCGCAGCATCTCGATGCGCGACTGCTCGACGCGCTGCCTGTCCTCGACGTGCGCGGAGGCCGCGGCCACGGCCTCCGCATCGTCGACGTGGGCGCGGATGGAGGCGCCGCGCCGGTTCAGGCGCACCGATCCCGTGTCGGACAGCAGCGCGAGGAGCGCCACGGTGCGGCGCAGCGGCATTCCCGCGGCGTCGGCCACCGCCTGCCGCGCGTGGTGCCCGTCGCGCAGCGCGCCGAGCACCGATCGGATGTCGTCGGCGTCCGTTCCGCGCGAGGCGAAGAAGCGGCGGATCCCCAGATCCTCCGGCCGGTAGTGCAGCGTGGCGCGTGCGGCGCCGCCGTCACGCCCGGCTCGGCCGAGCTCCTGGTAGTACGCGTCGATCGACTCGGGTGCGTCCGCGTGTACGACGAAGCGCACGTCCTCCTTGTCGATGCCCATGCCGAACGCCGACGTCGCCACCACCACATCGAGGTCGCCGTCGCGGAACTCCTCGTGCACGCGATTGCGCTCGCCCACGCGCAGGCCCGCGTGGTACGCGGCCGCGCGCAGCCCACGCTCGGCGAGCTCCTCCGCGTACCGCTCGGTGTCGCGTCGGGTGGAGGTGTAGACGAGGCCGGGCGAGGTGAGCCCGACCACCTCCTCGACCACTGCCTGGCGCTTGCCGGCGTCGTCGACGTGACGACGGACATCCAGCGCGATGTTGACGCGGTCCATGTCGCCCACGAGCACCAGCGGATCGCGCATGCCGAGGCGCTGCATGATCTCCTCGCGGACGGGTGTGGACGCGGTGGCGGTCAGCGCGACGACGGGCGGGCGTCCGAGGCGCTCGGCGAGCGATCCGATGAGCAGGTAGTCCGGGCGGAAGTCGTGCCCCCAGGAGGTGATGCAGTGCGCCTCGTCGATGACGAGCAGCGAGATCTCGTGCTTCGCCAGCGCGCCGATCACGTCCTCCTTCGCGAGCTGCTCGGGAGCGAGGAGCACGTACTCCGCCTCGCCCTCCTCCAGCTGCCGCCACGCCTCGCGGCGAGCGCGTGCGCCGCGCGCGGAGTTCAGCGCCACGGCATGCGGAGCCGCGGGAGCGTCATCGAGGCCGATGAGCTGATCCTCCTGCAGGGCGATGAGCGGCGAGATCACCACGGTGATGCCGGGGAGCAGCGCCCCCGTCACCTGGTACACCGCCGACTTGCCGAAGCCCGTCGCCCACACCGCCAGGACGTCGCGTCCCTGCGATGCCGCGTCGATCGCCTCGATCTGCTCCGGGCGCAGCTGCTCGAGGCCGAAGCGCTCGCGTGCGGTCTCCTCGATCTCCGCGGTGCGCGGCACGGCGAGGCTCATGCGAAGATCACCGCCATCCCGCTCTCGGGCCGCGCGGGGGTCCGCCGCAGGCTGATCCGCAGGTCCTGGATCGGCACCTCGTAGGGGCGCCCGCTCACGAGCAGCGACAGTGCAGCAGCGATGAGATCCGACGTGGCGAGCTCACCGGGGCACCGGTGGGCTCCGAGCCCCTCCCCCGCTCCCTGCGCGACGATCGCCTTCGGTGAGGCGTCTGCGAACCGGAACGGGTCGAAGGCGTCCGGCTGCCGCCACAGATGGGGCGAGTGGTCCGTGCCGTACAGGTCCAGGAGCATCCACTGTCCGGTCGGGAAGTCCACGCCGTGCAGGCGGAACGGGTCGGTGGCCACGCCGCCGATCACAGGGAAGAACGGGTAGAACCGACGCACCTCGTCGGCCATCCAGCGCGTGCTCGATTCGGCCCCCTCGCCCACGCGCGCCTTCCAGTCGGGATGGTGGTGCAGCGCGTGCGCGGCGAACGCGACGAAGCGGGCGACGGCGACGACCGGGCGCAGCAGGTTCAGCAGCTCCACGGCGGCCACGGCGGTGTCCAGCCGGCGACCACCCTCTTCGTGGTGCGCGAGCCGCCCCACGATCGTGATGTTCTCTCCGCGAGCCCTCGCATCGTCGATGAGCCCGCCCGCCCAGTCCTCCATCCGCCGCCGCCGGGCGCGCGCGGCCCAGTTCGGCGGGCCGACACTCGCGGCGCGGTCGATCATCGAGCGGAGGTCCGCGGCGATCTCCTTCTCCTCGGCCGCGGGGAGCGCGAGGCCCACCCAGCGCAGTGCGGCGCGGGCGAGCGCGACGCTCGCGAGGTCGAGGAGCTGCACCCGCACGCCGACGGACTTCTCCACCTCGGCCTCCCACTCGGAGCGGAAGAGCGAGACGAGCGTTCCGCGACCGCCCTCGGCGAACTCCGACATCAGGGCGCGCCGCTCGCGATGCTGCTCGCCCTCCAGCGTCTGGACGCTCCCCTCGTCCTGGAGGAGGTGCATCGTCGAGCGGGGGATGGCGCCGCTGCGGCGGAAGCCGCCCGCGCCGAAGACGTGGGCTGCCTCCGCTCCGCGCGCGACGACGACCGAGCGCCCCATCAGGCGCGTGCGGAAGGCGTCTGCGCCGACCTCACGGTAGCCGCGGATGCCGAAGGCGTACCCGTCGCGCACGAACCGCAGGGTTGCGTCAGCGGCGAGGGTCGGCACACCCGCCTCTGCCGGGCGGTCGGACGGTCGCGGAACGGCGGAGGCAGAGGCGGTCATGTGTCGAGGGAACCAGGACGCGGTGGCGTCCGCACGGGCTTGACAGCGGATCGCGCGCGGCGCATCGTGGGGTCACCTGTCGGCGGCACATCGCCGACAGGTGTGTCAAGCCCGCTTCCCGCGCGTGGGAGGCGGGCCGACACTGTCTCTCACGCTTCACATGCGTTCGACGTCGTCGTCGAGATCGGAGGCACGAACATGAGTCTGTTGGCCGAACCTGCCCGCGACGGAGCTTCGAGCAGCGGTCGCAGCGCGCCGCCCGGTCGCGTGCTGGGGGCGAAGGTCATCCCCGTCACGCTGACCTGCTATCAGGTGGCCGTCGGCGACGAGGTACGGGGATACCTCTGCTGCGCGAGCGAAGGCTGGGAGTGCTATGCGGGGCGCGCGTTCGCCACCGCGGAGCCCATCGGGTTGCGCAAGACGCTGCGCGACGCGGTTCGCGCGGTGGTCGGCTAACCGCGCCGCTCGTCGTCGACCGCGCCGGTGCCGAGCGCAGCGCCGGCGAGCGACCCCGAGAGCTCGCGACGGGCTCGCTGCCGTTCTGCTCCCGTGCCGCGCAGCAGGATCTCGCGCACGCCGGTCTCCGCCGTGTCGGTGTCGCCGTTCGCGGCGAGCGCGGGCCGGACATGCGCGAGCAGCGCCTCGACGACCTCGGCCGCGGGCGCCGCGCGGCCGGTCCGGGGGTCGACGAGGTCGCCGCGCACCCCCCAGCGTGCGGCCATCCACGCCGCCAGTCGGATGGCCTGCGCGGGCAGCGGGTTCGGCTCCTCGCCGCGCCGCCACTCGGCCACGGCCGTGTCGACGAGCGCGCGGATCAGGACGGCGAGCGTGATGGTGTCCTCGGGATCGAGGCAGACGTCGGCCACCCGCACCTCCACCGTGGGGTGCCGGCGGGAGAGCCGCGCGTCGAAGTAGATCTGCCCGTCGTCCAGGATGCCGCCGGTCGCGAGGAGCGACTGCACGAGCTGTTCGTACCGCTCCGGAGAGCCGAGGACCTCGAGGGGCCCCGCGGTCGGCCAGAGGTGCCACACCACATGCCGATAGCTCGCGAAGCCGGTGTCGGAGCCGTCGCGGAAGGGCGAGTTCGCGCTCAGGGCGAGGATGACGGGAAGCCAGACGCGGATGCGGTCGAGCACCGCGACCCCTTCCCCGGCGTCGTCGATCGAGACGTGCACGTGCAGGCCGCACTCGAGGGTTCCCTGCGCCATCCCCCGGAAGCGCTCCAGCACCGCCGCGTACCGCGGGCCCACGCTCAGGTGCGTGCGCTGCGGGACGGGAGACGTCGCCAGCGCGACCGCGCGGGCGTCGAGTTCGCGCGCCAGGCCATCCGCCGTCTCGCGGCCGGCGCGCACGGAGCCGCGCAGCTCGTCCGCGGTGCGGCAGGGCTCGACGACGACCTCGACCATCTCCTGCGCGACCTCGGAGGTCAGGGCGAATCCGCGCAGCTCGCGCTCACCGGACTGCGCCAGGATCTCCGGCGCGAGCGGCCGCGGTCGCCCTGTGTTCGCGTCGACGAGCAGCAGCTCTTCCTCCACACCGAACGTCCTCATGCTCCGAGTATCGGGTCGCACGGACCCCGGACGCACGCGCTTGCCAGGGGCGAGCCGCATCGGGTAACGCCGATGCGCCTCGCCCGGTGCGATGCTTCTCGAAGCCACAACCCAGGAGGAGCGCATGCCCCGATCCAGCTTCCCCGGCGGGACCTCCGTCAGCCTGCTCGACATCTATGCGGATGCCGCGCCGGACGGCATCTGCGGCGGCAGCCCGCATCTGCACCTCGTGTCCACCGAGGCGTACATCGTCGTGGCGGGGCGGGGCGCGCTCCAGACCATCGACTCGTCGGGCTTCCAGGAGACTCCGCTGACGGAGGGCGTCGCGGTCTGGTTCACGCCCGGGACGATCCACCGCGCCGTGAATCACGACGGCCTCCGCGTGGCCGTGCTCATGAGCAACGCCGGTCTGCCGGAAGCGGGCGACGCGGTCCTCACCTTCCCTGCCGACGTCCTCGCCGACCCCGAGGCGTATGCGCAGGCGGCCGATCTCGGCGCCCACGAGAACCGAGCAGAGCGCGCCGCCCGACGCCGCGACCTGGCCGTGACCGGCTTCACCGACCTGCGGATGGCCGTGGAGGCGGGAGACGGATCCGCGCTGGCGGCCTTCCACGAGCAGGCGGGCCGGCTGGTGCAGGAGCGGTCGACGGCGTGGAGCGAGCTCGTCGCCGAGGGTCCGCTCGCTCTGGCGCAGCAGAGCCTCGATCTCGTCACCGCGATCGAGGACGGCGACACCCGCCACCTGTCGGAGGCGCGCGTGCGATCCGCATCGACGTTCTCCGAGCCCGGCTACGGAATGTGCGGGCGGCTGCGCCCGTTCGACGTCTCCGGCTGAACCCGCTCTCAGGGGTGTCGCGGGCACCGTGAGAGAATCGAGGGTTGCCGCATCCGCGGCGAGCGCCCGGGAGCGGGCGCGGGCGAGAGGATCGGAGCGGCCGACGTGAGCGGAGTCTCCCGGGATGCCGCACGCCTCACGGAGGCGCGCGAGGGTGCCGCGCTCGGCCTCGTCCGCAGCCGCTGGGCGCCGCTCATCATCGCCGTGTTCCACGCCTCCTTCTCGCAGGAGGTGAAGCGGGTCCGCGCGGAGCGCCTGCACGTCCAGGTCGACACCTACCTGCACGAGCTGCGCGACGCGGGGTTCGAGGTGCCGGCGCAGGAGGAGGGCCGCGCGCTCTGCCTCTCGTGGATGCGCAGCCAGTGGCTCCGTCGGGTTCCTCTCGACGACGGCGGCGAGGCGTACGAGCTCACCTCGCACGCGCTGGCCGCGATGCGGATGCACAGCGAGCTCTCCCGCGAGCGGGCCCTCCTCAGCGAGTCGCGGCTCACGACCATCCTCGACGCGGTGCGCCGCTGGGCGACGGAGGCGAACCCCGACGAGACCGCCCGCGTCGCAGCTCTCGACGCCGAGATCGCGCGCCTCTCGGCCGAACGGGATCGACTGGTCTCAGGCGGCGAGGTGGCCGTCGCCGACGACGAGCGCATGCTCGGCGGCTACGCCGACCTCGTCGACCTCCTCGACCAGCTTCCCGGCGACTTCCGCCGCGTCGAGGAAGCGCTCGACGCCATCCACGATCAGATGGTGCGCGACTTCCGCGCCGAGGAGCGCCCCAAGGGCGAGGTGCTCGGGGACTACCTCGCGGCCAGCACCCGGCTGGCCTCGCAGACGCGCGAGGGAAGAGCCTTCCAGGGCGCCCTCACGGTTCTCGGCGACGAGGAGCTCCTCGCGACGTTCCGCGAGGACCTCCGCGCGATCATGACTCACCCGTTCGCGCGCGACCTGTCCCCGGAGGACCGCGTCGCCTTCGTGAACGCCGACGCCGTGCTGCGGCGGGGTCTCCGCGACGTGCAGACCCGCCAGCAGCGCGCCTCGCAGTCGCTCGCGGAGTATCTGGCCGCCTATGACTCCATGCAGGAGCGCGAGCTCACCCGCACGCTGCGGCGCGTGGAGCAGGAGCTCGCGGTGTGGATGGAGACCGCCCGCGCGCGCGACACCGTCCCGCTGCCGTGGATGCCCGCGCGTCTGGAGATGGAGCACCTGCGCACGCGCTTCCACGACCCGAGCCGGGAGCGGCCGGCCCCGCCGCTCGAGGACGTCTCGGACCAGGCGCCCCCGCCGCCGTTGCTCGACGACGTGCGCCGACAGGGCGGTCCGCTCCTCGGCGAGGTGCGCGCCGCGCTCGCATCGGCGGCCGCTGGTGGCGCGGAGACGCTGTCGGAGGCGTTCAACGCGCTCCCCGCCGACCTGCGCCGTCCCGTCGAGGTCTTCGGCGTCGCGCACCTCGCCGCCGAGCACGGCCTCCCCGCCGGGCTGGCGGACGACGGCGGAGTCGTCCGGACGGTCCGCCCCGACGGCACGGTGCGCGCCTTCGCACTCCCCGCCCTGCAGCCCCCGACCGAGACACCAGGAGACGGCCATGACGACGCCTGACCACGGCTCAGCGGAGAACGCCTTCGCGGACGACGCCTTCACGGTCGCCGACCCGATCGAGGACGCTCCCGACGACACCCGGCTGTCGCTCTTCGAGGGCGACGAGGGGATGCTCACACTCGAGCAGCGCCGGTGCCTCGTCGTCGTGCTGAAGCACCAGATCGTCACCGACGACCGCGACGAGTGGCCGGTGCTCGTCCGCGACGCGCGGCTCATCCGCAGCCGCCTCAACGACCTCTTCCTCGACCTCGTGATCGACCGCGACCGCGGCGTCGCCTACAAGGTGCAGATCCGCGCCGACGCGTCGGGCCACGTGCCCCCGCTCCTGCGCGACACCGCCTACACGCGCGAGGAGACGGTCCTCCTCGCGCACCTGCGGCAGCGCCATCTCGCCGAGCGCGGCAGCGGCCATCCGCACGCGCACATCGACCGCGACGACTGCCTCGCCGCGGTGGCCCAGTTCCGCCCCGCGACCGCGACCGACCGCTCGGGCGACGAGAAGAAGGCCGGCGCCGCGGTCGATGCCCTCGTGAAGGCCGGCATCCTCGTGAAGGCCGACGGCGACGACCGCTTCCTCATCTCCCCCGTCATCGAGACGCTGCTGCCGATCGACCGGCTGCGGGTCATCCAGGAGTGGCTGGCCGAGCAGAACCGACCCGAGAACGCGCTGCGACGACGCGACGAGACGCTGCCGGATGAGCCGGAGGATGCCCTGCAGGACGACGAGGACGAGGAGGACGCCGCGTGAGCGACCTGCTGATCGCCGGCTACGACGACGAGACCGCTCAGTGGCGCGCGAGCCACCTGCAGGTGCTCAACTGGGGCGGGTTCCACGGCCACCACCGCGTCGACTTCGACCGCGAAGCCACCCTCATCTCCGGCGGCTCCGGCACGGGCAAGAGCACGCTGCTCGACGCGTACATCGCGCTCATGATGCCGGCGACGGTGCCGTTCAACGGCGCCTCGAACGACGCGACGATCGGCCGGGCCCGCGGCGCGGATCAGCGCAACGTGCTGACGTACCTGCGCGGCAAGCGCGACAGCGTCCGCGACGTCGAGCGCGTGCTGCGCGGCGACGGCGCCAGCGTGTGGGGCATCATCTCGATGACGTTCGTCGACGGCTCCGGCCGTCGGTACACCGCGCTGCGCACGTACTTCGCCCCGGCGGGAGCGCAGCGGAGCACCGAGGTGCGCTCGCGACACCTCACCCTCGAGGGCGACGTGCACCTCCCCGAGCTGGCCGAGTTCGCGGATGGCCGCTTCGACCCGCGCGCGATGCGGGCGCGGTTCTCGACGCTGCGGTACCACGAGACCACCCAGGACTTCCTCGCCGCGGTCGCCGCGCGCCTGGGGATCGGCGAGGGCGGCAACAGCGACAACGCGCTGCGCCTCCTCTCCCGCATCCAGGCGGGGCACCAGGTGCGCACGGTCGACCGTCTCTACAAGGAGATGGTGCTGGAGGAGCCGACCACGTACGCCGCGGCGGACGCGGTGCTCGCGCAGTTCCAGGCCCTGAAGCAGAGCCACGAGAGCCTCGCCGCCGACGAGGCCAAGGAGCGCATGCTCGCCGACATCGGGCAGCTGCACGACGAGTACGAGAGCGCCCGCGGCCGCGTCGCTCGCCTCGACCGCTACGACCTCATGCACTCCGACGAGGCATCGCCGTTCCGTCGCTGGGCGGCGGAGACCGAGTACCGCCTGCTGCTCGAAGCCGAGGAGGCGAACAAGGCCGCGCGGGAGACGCAGAAGGAGTCGCTCGCCGTCGCGCGTGCGGCGGAGACCGCCCTCGCCGTCGAGGTCGAGGACCTCAAGGAGCAGCGCGCGCAGAACGGCGGCGACCTGCTCGCGCGCCTCGACGCGCGCATCGCGGATGGCCGTGCTCGCGTCGCGCGGGTCGCGGACGCCCGGCGCACCCTCGAGGAGCGGGTCGCCGGGCTCGCCGCGGACCTCACATCCGCGGAGTCGCTGCGCGCAGCGCGAGAGGGCGCGGCGTCGTTCCTCGCGGAGGTCGACGACCGGCTCGGGGAGCTGAAGCGCCGGCGCGACGAGGACGTGCTCGCGGTGGGCGACCTCACCCGCAAGCGCCGTGCAGACCTCGCCGAGCTGGAGTCGCTGCGCGGCCGCGACAGCCTCGTGCCCGACGCCTACGACCGCATCCGGCGCGACATCGCCGAGGCCTGCGGCATCGATGCGGCCGACCTGCCGTTCGCCGCCGAGCTCATCGACGTCCACCCGGATCACGAGGCCTGGCGCCACGCGGCGGAGGTCACGCTGTCGGGCATCGGGATGACCCTCCTCATGGACGCGCGCCGGCAGCCGCAGATCCGCGAGGCGATCGAGTCGCTGCGGATCAGCCGGCGCATCCGCTTCGACGGCGTCGACCTCGCCGAGCGCGCGGAGACCCCGACCGACGCGCGCTGGATGTCCGGCCGCCTCGTCTTCAAGGACTCCCCCTTCACCGACTGGGTGAAGCGCCGGGTCGTGGCGGGCGACCACCTCTGCGTCGACGGCCCGAGCGAGCTGGGCGGCGACGAGCCGAAGGTCACCGTGAACGGCCAGACCTCGCACGGTCGCCGCGGCGCTCATGGCCGCGACCCGCGCGAGCGCTCGATCCTCGGCTTCTCGAACGAGGCGCGCCGCAGCGAGATCGAGGGCGAGATCGCGACCGCCACCGCGCGGATCGCCGAGCACGAGGAGTCGCGGGCCCAGCACGAGCGCGAAGCAGACGAGGTGCAGCGTCTCGCCGAGGCCTACCGCCGCGTGCAGGACGTCGAGTGGGAGTCGATCGACGTCGCGACCGTCGAGCGGGAGGTGAGCGACCTCGAGGCGCAGCGCGGGGCCATCCTCGACCGATCGGATCTGCTGGGCGAGCTCGACGCGCGCCTCGTCGACGCGGCGGAGCGGCTCGAGGCCGCCCGCAGCGAGCGCTACCGGCGCGCGGCCGACCTCGAGGACCTGGAGCGGGTGTGGGGCGGCATCGTCGATCGTCAGGACGCGGTCGCCGCCGAGCGCGACCGCCTCGACGTCGTCCTGACCGACGAGGACGCCGCGCACCTGGACGCGGAGCTGCGGCGCATCGAGCCCGACGTCACGGCCGAGCGGTTCGCGAAGACCCTGCCGCGCCTCATCGACGAGCTGCAGCTCGACGTGCGCCGTGCGCACGCCACGCTGGACGCCGCCGCCGCATCGCTCGAGCGCATCTTCGCCGCGTACAGCGAGAAGTGGCCGGACCCGAACCGCGGGACGACCGTTGAGGCGTACGACGAGTTCGCGGCCATCCACGAGGAGATCGCCCACCACGGCCTCTCGCAGCACCGGCTGGACTTCCGCCGTCACCTGCAGGAGGTGAGCACCATGGACCTCAAGATGCTGAGCGACTCGTTCGGGCACGCGCTGCTGAGCATCGAGGAGCGCCTCGAGCCGGTGAACGACATCCTCCGCGACCTCCCGTTCGCCTCCGATGACGACCGGCTCCGCATCGAGATGCGGCACCTGCACCCGGAGCGCATCGAGGCCATCCGCACGCAGCTGAAGGAGCTGTCGGCGGAGGTCACCGGCGAGTGGACGGCCGAGGAGGCCGACCGGCGGTTCGCCCGGCTGCAGGAGTTCATCGACCTCATCGACAGCTCGACGGGCAACCCGCGCCGCGACGAGGTGCTCGACGTGCGACGCCATATCGAGATCACCGCGAGCCGCATCGACGCCGAGGGGCGCGAGGTCAGCACCTATTCCACGCTCGGCGACAAGTCCGGCGGCGAGTCGCAGGAGCTCGTGGCGTTCATCGTCGGGGCCGCGCTGCGCTATCAGCTGGGCGATCAGACCCGCTCCTGGCCGCGCTTCGCGCCGGTCTTCCTCGACGAGGGATTCGTGAAGGCCGACAGCGCGTTCACGGGGCGCGCCATCCGGGCCTGGCTGGGGCTCGGCTTCCAGATCGTCGTCGTCGCGCCCCTCGACAAGGTCAACACCCTCGAGCCGCATATGGGCCTCAATCTCTCGGTGACGAAGAACGAGGCGGGCTACTCCTTCGTCACGGCCTTCCGCGACGCCGCGGAGGAGGTCGCCTGATGTCCGGCTCCTCCTTCCTGCGCGACTTCCTCCACGTCCAGCCCGCGCGCGGAGAGTGGACCGTGGCCGCGAAGGCCGCCCTGTCGGCGCTGCTGCCGCTGCTCGCGCTCTGGGCGACGGGCCGGCTGGACTGGGCGATGTACGCGTCCTTCGGCGCCATGGCGTGTCTCTTCGGGCGCACGCTGCCGCTGCCGCAGCGCCTGCGCGCGCAGGGCGAGGCCGGCCTCACGCTCGTCGTGGCCATCCTGCTCGGCGTGACGGTCGGGCTGTCCCCCGTCCGCGAACTGGTGCTGATCCCCGTAGCCGCCGTCTTCGCCACCGGGATGGCCGTGGTCGCGCACCGACGCAACTGGCACCCGCCGGGGGTGCTCTTCCAGGTCTTCGCGCTCGGAGCGACCGCCTCGACCCCGCATGTCGTCGCGGATCTCCTCCCCGGGGCCCTGGTCTCCCTCGCCGCGGTCGCGCTGTCCCTCACGCTGACGTATCTGACCTCCCTCGCTCGCCACCTGTGGCGCCGCCGCGGGGGCCGCACCACGCCGGCGTGGCCCCGACGGACTCCGACTCCGGGAACCCTGCCGGGCGACGGTCCGGAGTGGCCGCTGCGCCACTATGTCATCCGGTACGCGGCCGGCATCGCGCTCGCGGGCGCCCTCGCGACGGCCGTCGGCGTCGGCCACCCGTACTGGGCGATCGTGTCGGTCGTCGTGCCGATGGCCGCCCCTTCCGCCGGCGCCCGCACCCTCCGCGGCGTGCAGCGCGTCGTGGGAACGCTCGCCGGAGTGCTCGTCACCTGGGTGCTGCTGTCGTTCTCGCCATCGCCGCTCGCGCTCATCCTCATCGTCACGGCGATGCAGGTCGGCGCCGAGCTGTTCGTCGCGCGCAACTACACCATCGCCCTGCTGTTCATCACGCCGCTGGCGCTCTGCATGGTGCAGCTCGGGCATCCGCTGCCTGTCGCGCAACTCGTCTCGGACCGTGCGATCGAGACGGTGCTGGGCGTCGCGGTCGCGCTGGTGCTCACGCTCGTCACGCGCGAGCGGCGCCAGCGCGGCGACGCCGACTGAGGGCGCTCAGTCGACGGGGCAGACGGCCTTGTCGGCGACGACCTCGTGGAGCTGCTTCGCGGTCCACGGCAGGCCGAACTCCGGCTGCTTCTCGCCATCCGCTGCCGGGGTCTTCGATGCGATCGCCGCCAGCTCCTTGGCGAGCGCGTCGACGAGGTCGGCGCCGGCAGCGGAGTTGTTGAGCGTGACGGCGACGGTCATGCCCGTCTCCGGGTCGGCGTAGACGCTCGTCAGGTACCCGAGCGAGGCGCCCTTCTGGCCGACGAGGCTGCCCGCGATGTACGCGCCGCTCACGTAGGAGTCATCGCCGGCGGGAAGCGCGTTCTGCCACCGCGAGGTCAGCTCGCCGTCGTCATCCACCGCGTTCAGCGCCAGGTACTGCCCGAAGCGCGCCAGATCGCCGATCGTGCTCGTCGCACCGGAGTCGGTGAAGCCCATGCTCGAGGACGCCTCGGTGACGTCCTTCGGCGCCGAGCACGCGGCCTCGCGGTCGTCACCCGAGGAGAGCCATCCGGGCAGGGCGGGGTCGCCAGGCGACACGTCGCGAGGCGCCGGGAGCGATGTGCCGCCGAGGTTCAGCTCGTCGACGAGCTGCTCCTCGAACAGGTCGTCGGCGCTCTCGCCGCTCGCGGACTCCAGCGCCATGCCGAGGAGGAGGTAGGCCGCGTCGGAGTCGCGCACCTCCACGCCGGGACGCTCGCGGTCGGCCATCCCACTGGCGGCGAGCTCGCGCGGGTTCCAGACGCGCAGGGGCGTGGCGGCGAACTGGGCGGCGAGCCGGTCGCGCCCGTCGCCGAGGCCCGACGTGCCGTCGCACAGCTGCTCGAGGGTGACGTCGGAGAGACTCCCGACGCTGGTGACCCACTTCGTCAGCGGGTCGTCGAGCTCGACGGTGCCGTCATCGGCCATCCGGTGCAGCACGTCGCACGTCATGGCACGGGTGACCTCGCCGATCCGGAAGCGCATGTCGGTGGTGACCGGCTCGTCGGAGTCGGGACCGGTCGTGCCGATGCCCTCGACCCAGGCGCCCGCCCACGGGATCCACACCGCGGCCAGCGCGCCGGGAGCGCCGGCCGCCTTCATCGCGTGATCGACGGCGGACTCGAGCTGCTCGACGGTCTTCTCCGGCAGGTCGGACGACGCGATCGGAACCTCGGAGCCGGCGACGGCGGCGCTCGCCGTGCACCCCGTGGCCATGAGCGCGATCGCGACGGCTCCCGCGAGAGCGGCGCCCGCTCGCCGCAGTCTCGTGCGCACCGTGGATGTCTGCATTCCACAACCCCCCAGTTGCTCTGCGTCCGAGTCTAGGCGGCGGGTGCGCACCTTCCCGGGAGGGTTGCAGAACCGTGACGTTGCGTATACCGGTGCGCCCCTGCCCTGCCCGGCATGTCCCACTTATGCACCCCATCCGCCACGTTTGACGTGCACAAGTGGGACATGCCGGGCAGGCGGAGGGCGTCAGTAGCGGGCGGCGGATCGCATGCCGGCCGCGTCGCGCTCCCACGCCGCGCGCATGAAGCGGCGCACGTCCTCATCCACCCGGATGTCGGATGGCCGCAGCGGCCGGGTGAGGTAGAGCCCGTCGAGCGAGGTGAGACGGCTGAGCGCGACGTAGGTCTGCCCAGGGGCGAACGCGCCGGAGCCGAGGTCGATGACCGCCCGGTCGTACGTCTTGCCCTGCGACTTGTGGATGGTCACCGCCCACGCCAGCCGCAGCGGGAACTGCGTGAACTCCGCCACGACGTCGCGGCTGAGCTTCTTCGTCGCCGCATCGTAGGAGTAGCGGTGCTTCTCCCACACGGTCGGCTCCACGTCGAACTCCTCGCCGTCGACGTCCACCCGCACGGAGTCGCCGAGGATGCGCGTGACCGTGCCGATCGTGCCGTTCACCCAGCGCGGGCCATCCGGACCGGCGATGTCGTTGCGCAGGAACATCACCTGCGCCCCCACCTTCAGCTTCAGCTCGTCGTCGGCGGGGTACACGTCGCCGCGGCCGAAGTCGCCGCTGATGTCTGCCTTCGCCGTCTGCTCCCGCCCCTTCAGGGCCGCGAGGTGGGTGGCGTTGATCGCGTTCACGCGGTCGTTGCGGGTCGCGAGGGTGATGACGGGGTCGGATGGGTCGGACGGCGGCGTCCGCGCGCCCGCCCGGTTCAGCTTCTCGGCGACGTCGGCCGTCACGCGGCCGTAGCGCACGGCGTTCAGCATGGCCTTGAAGCCGTCGTCGGACTGGCGATGGATGTGCGTCAGCTCGCGGATGTGCAGCTCCGCCCCGTGCCGGCCGAGGTCGATGAGGCCATCGCCGCCGGGCTCGACGCCCGCCCACACGTGCGCGTCGAAGAACCAGAAGGAGCGGTAGTGGTCCTGGATGTACCGTGCTTCGTCGCCCCGCGGCGGCACCGGCGCCAGCTGATACGGGTCGCCGAACATCACGACCTGCACGCCGCCGAACGGCTCGCGGCGGCGCCCGCGTGCCTGCCGCAGCGACCGGTCGATCCCATCCATGAGGTCGGCGTTCACCATGGAGATCTCGTCGATGACGAGCGTGTCGATGGCGTTCAGCAGCTTGCGCGTGGCGTCGCTCTGCTCGAGGTCCTGATCGGCGATGAGGCCGATGGGGAGCTTGAACAGCGAGTGGATGGTCTGGCCCTCGACGTTGAGGGCGGCCACGCCGGTGGGCGCGCAGATCGCGATCTGCTTGCTCGTGTGCCAGGTCAGGTGCCGCAGCAGCGTGGACTTGCCGGTGCCGGCGCGCCCCGTGATGAAGACATGCTCGCGCGTGTCCTCGATGAGGCGGAACAGGGCTTCCTGCTCCGCCGACAGAGCAGGTTCGGTCACCCTCCCATGGTACGAAACGCACCGGGGCGCGGCCTGCGCCCTCCACATGCCGCGACCGGCGTGCGCCCATGCAGGATGTGCGCGGGTGCGCGTTCTTAGACTGGCGGCATGGAGCAGGCGACCCCGGACAGCGCCGTCGCGGCGCCCGCGGTCGAGAGCGCCGCGCTTCCGGCGCGCCGGGAGCGGGCGCGCAGGCGCGGACCGCGGACGGCTGAGGCCGTCGGCTTCGTCGTCATCGGACTGCTGCTGATCGCCGCCATCGCGGCCGGTTTCGGGTCGCTCTACCGCGCGTTCTGGGGGCCGGAGGCGTTCGTCGAGCGCTACGTGGCACTTCTCGCGGATGGCCGGGCCGCCGATGCGCTGCGGGTCCCGGGTGTCGCCGTCGACTCGGCGGATCTCGAGGCCGCCGGCATTCCCGCGACCGTGAGCGACGCGCTGCTGCGGAAGTCCGCGCTGCCGGACGACCTCGGTGACGTCGAGGTGGTCGGCTCGCACCGCACCGGCGACGTCGTGGAGGTGACTGTCACATACCGTGCGGAGGGGGCGGACGGGCGCTCGACGTTCCGCGTCGAGCAGGACGGCTGGTCGGGGGTCGTGCCCGCCTGGCGCTTCGAGACCACGCCGCTCGCCGTCGTCGACGTCACCGTCCGCGGCTCCATGCGCTTCACGGTCAACCGCTTCGAGCTCGACAAGCGGCAGGTGTCGGCCGACGGGGTGGAAGCTCAGCCGCTGGATCCGGTGCCGCTGCTCGTCTTCACCCCCGGCGCCTACCAGGTGTCGGTGGACACGGCGGCTGCGGAGGCGGAGCCGGTGCGCGTGCTGGCCGAGGTGCCGCTGCGGCCGGTGCCCGTCGAGGTGCAGGCGAGCCCCACCCCCGAGTTCAACGACATCATCACGGAGCAGGTGCACGCGTTCCTCGACCGCTGCGCGGAGCAGCAGGTGCTGAAGCCCGCGGGATGCCCGTTCGGCTACGAGACGTACGAGCGCGTCCTCACGCCGCCGGTCTGGTCGATCGTGACCCAGCCGAACGTCTCGGTCGTGCCCCATGAGGCCTACTGGGCGATCGCGCCGGCCGGCGCGATCGCGCGCATCGAGATGGACGTGGCGTCGATCTACGACGGCTCGGTGTTCCACATCAGCCAGGACGTGACGTTCACCGTCGACGGGACGATCGACGTCCTCGCCGACGGGTCAGCGGCCATCCGCATCGGCTCGCCGGACCGCTGACCGACCTCAGAGGCCGCGGGCGCGGTCCCGCTCGGCGATCTTCGCGAGCCGCGCGTTGTACTGCTCGAGCTCCGCGTCGCCGGTGCGATCGGCGTGCCGATCCGCACGGCGCTGCGTGCGCTCGTCGCTGCGGCTCCACTGGATGGCGACGACCACGGCCGTGATGAGCGTGGGGATCTCGCCGATCGACCACGCGATGCCGCCGCCGGTGTACTGGTCGTCGAGGGGCGATGCGCCCCACGTGCGGCCGAGCGATCCGAACCACTCTGCGGCCATGAGCCCGGAGTGGCTCATGATCGAGATGCCGAAGAAGGCGTGCATCGCCATCGTCACGATGAGGATCACGAGCCGACCCGCGTACGGCAGTCGGTACGGAACCGGGTCGATGCCGACGAGGATCATCACGAACAGATACCCCGACAGCAGGAAGTGGACGATCATCCACTCGTGCCCCAGGTGGTCGTAGAGCGACCAGCGGAACAGGTCGGAGTAGTAGAACAGCCAGAGCGATCCGATGAAGATGCCCGCCGCGACGAGCGGGTGCGTGATCACGCGCGCGAAGGGGCTGTGGACGGCCCAGAGGATCCACTCGCGCCCGCCGCGGGTGCCGTCGTCGCGCTTGCGGATGGCCCGCGCGGCCAGGGTGACGGGGGCTCCCGGCACGAGAAGCAGCGGGATGGCCATGCTCAGCAGCATGTGGCCCAGCATGTGCATGCTGAAGAGGTAGTCGCCGTAAGCGGTGAGCGGCCCGCAGGTCACCCACACCAGGAGCAGCAGACCCACCACCCACAGGATCGTGCGATGGATCGGCCAGCTGTCGCCGCGGCGGCGCAGGCGCACCACGCCCGCGACGTAGAAGAAGATGCCGAACCCGGCCACGAAGACCCAGAGCAGGTCGATGTCCCATGCCGTGAACCAGCGGCCGATGGTGAGCTCGGGCGGCAGCGGCGCGTCGGTGAGGATCTCGGCCGGCGTCGTCTGCGGGGCCGCGAGCTCGCCCTCCGGCGGGGCGGTGCGGGCGAGGGCGGCGGCGGCTCCGCTGGCGATGCCCATGAAGACGAGCTCCACCGCGACCAGTCCCCAGAAGGCGCTCCGGCCATCCGACGCCTTCGCGAGAAGACGCCGCCGGTAGAGGGCGCCGAGCGCGCCCATCGCGACCAGCGCGACGATCTTCGCGGCGAGGATCGCGCCGTACGGGGTCAGCAGCTGATCCCACTGCCCGATGGAGGCGAGCGTGCGCGCGTAGCCCGACACGGCGACGACGATGAACGCCGCGAGTGCGAGCGACGAGTAGCGCAGCAGGAGCGCATGGAGGCGGTCCGCCGGCAGCGCGGGGCGGACCATCACGAGGAGGAGGAGCCCGCCCAGCCACACCGCGGCGCCGACGAGGTGCAGCAGGAGCGCGGTGACGGTCGCGTTGTGGTCGGCGAGGTCGCCGGAGTGACCCTGCGTCGCCATGGGCACGAGCGTCACGGCGGCCAGGACCGCCGTGAGCAGAGTGGGCGTCCATGAGCGGATGGCGAACGCCAGCACCGTGACGATGGCGGCGAGGACGGTGGTGAGGAGCCAGGCGCTGCCGAGCTCGGTGTCGACGAGGAAGCGGCCGAGTTGCGCGCCGAACTCCGCGCCGAGGCTCAGCTGCGGGTTGAATGACGACAGGAAGGTGAGGAAGCCGACCGTGCCGCTGGCGAGGGTCAGGACGGCCGCGCCGATCGACGCCATGTCGAGCGCGACGTCGAACTCCTTCTCCTGCGCGCGCAGGCCGAACAGCGCCAGGACGAGGGCGCCGAGCATGGCTGCGGCGGAGAGGTTCACGACGAGCTTCGCGACCGGGAGTCCCCAGCGGACGAAGGCGCCGGGGTCGGCGCTGAAGCGGGGGGCCGCACCGCCGCCGACGGCCAGGCCCACGATCACCGCGATGACGGCGGCGGCCATGAGGATGAGGGGCCCTGCGGCCCGCAGCGCGCGCGCGTTCACCCTTCAACCCTAGGCGCGCGGTGCTGGGTGCTTCCCCGACGCGGAGCAGGGAGCCCCATGTCTCACTCCGCGCGGCTAAACCCCGGCCTACCCCACAAGAAGTGAGACACCACCGAGCCCCATGTCTCACTCCGCGCGACTAAATCCCGGCCTATCCCACAAGAAGTGAGACACCACCGAGCCCCATGTCTCACTCCGCGCGGCTAAACCCCGGCCTATCCCACAAGAAGTGAGACACGGCCCGCCGGGCGGATGGCGGTGGCGCGAGACCGAGCCGAACGCCGAGAGGGGACCGCCCGGATGGACGGCCCCCTCTCACGGCAGGCGTCTTACTTGACGGCGGCCTTCAGCTTCGAGCCGGCGGTCACCTTGACGCGCTTGCCGGCGGGGATGGCGATCTCGTCGCCGGTCTGCGGGTTGCGGCCCGTGCGTGCGGCGGTGTCGACCTGCTCGAACGCGATCCAGCCGGGGATCGAGACCTTCGCGCCCTTGGCGACGGACTCGGAGACCGAGGTGAACAGGGCGTCGAGCACGCCGGAGACGGCGGACTGGCTCTGGCCCGTGGCGCTGGCGATGCTCGCGACGAGCTCGGTCTTGGTGATGGTCTTGTCGGCCATGTCATCCTCCAGCGGCGTGAGGACGCCGCGACGTTCATGTGGACCGGCGACGATTGCCTCCGGTGGTCTAGCGACCGTGTCGAATGTACCAACGACCCGCGTGATTCCGCGGATTCTCGGGCGGATGGGCCGGATCCCCGCGGCGTGTCGTGTGATCGGAGTGACGGATGGGGCGGATGTGACGGTTGCCGCGGCTCCGGCCCGTGCGCCACGCGGCGAAGCCCCGGGAGATGCGAAAGAGGGCGGAACTCCCGAAGGAGTCCCGCCCTCTTCTCGAAGCGAGTGCTTACCAGCTCGACTTGGTCACGCCAGGCAGCTCGCCCCGGTGCGCCATGTCGCGGAAGCGGACACGCGAGATGCCGAACTTCGTCAGCACGCCACGGGGGCGGCCGTCGATGACGTCGCGCGAACGCAGACGCACGGGCGACGCGTTGCGGGGCAGCTTCTGCAGGCCCACGCGCGCGGCCTCGCGGACCTCGTCCGACGCGTTCGGGTCGACGAGCTGCTTCTTCAGCTCGAGGCGCTTCGCCGCGTAGCGGTCGACGATCACCTTGCGCTGCTCGTTGCGAGCGATCTTGCTCTTCTTCGCCATGATTAACGCTCCTCGCGGAAGTCGACGTGCTTGCGCACGACCGGGTCGTACTTCTTCAGCACGAGGCGGTCGGGGTTGTTGCGGCGGTTCTTCTTGGTCACGTACGTGTAGCCCGTGCCCGCGGTCGAACGCAGCTTGATGATGGGACGGACGTCCTGAGCCTTCTTCGCCATTAGAGCTTCACACCCTTCGCGAGGAGGTCCTTCACGACCGATTCGATGCCACGGGCGTCGATGGTCTTGATGCCCTTGGCGGACACGTTCAGCGTGACCTTACGGCCCAGCGACGCGACGTAGTACGTCTTCTTCTGCACGTTCGGGTCGAAGCGACGCTTCGTCCGTCGGTGCGAGTGCGAGACATTGTGACCGAAGCCGGGAACGGCACCGGTCACCTGGCACACAGCAGCCATGGTTCACTCCTTCACTACCGTGGAGCCGGACGGCCCCACCCAAGATCTCTTGTCTGCGCGACCGTCATCCACCCGGAGACCGGGCTGTGTACGAATGGGGCCGCACGAACTGCACGCAGGAGTGCGCGCAGACAAACGACGAGCCTAGCACACCCGGGCGTGTCGGCCGAACCGGCTCAGGGGCGCAGCAGCACCTTGCCCGACCGGCCCGGCTGCGCGCTGGCTGCCGCGGCGTCCCGCGCATCGTCGAAGGAGAACACGGCCTCGACCGGCAGCTCGACCTCGCCCGAACCCGCGCGCTGGAGGAGCTCGCCCATGAGCGCGCGGCGCTTCTCCGGCGCCATGCTCGCGCTCACGCGGTTGCCCCAGAAACCGCGCACGGTGGCCTGCTTGAAGATGAGGTCCCCGGAGGAGAGCTCGAGCGACCCCGAGCCCATCGCGCCGAACGACACCAGCGTGCCGCCCTCGCCGAGCAGCGAGAGGAGGTCGTTCGCCGACGTGCCGCCCACCGAGTCGACGGCGGCCCTGGGCGTCGCACCGGCGAGGATGGCCTCCGCGCGCTCGCGCCATTCCTCGTCCTGCGTGGAGACGACATCGCGGATGCCGATGGCCGCGAGCTCGTCGACGCCCGCGTCACGCCGCACGAGACCCAGCACGCGCACGCCGCGTGCCTTCGCGAACTGCGCGACGAGGCGTCCGACGGCGCCGTTGGCGGTGTTCTGAGCGATCCAGTCGCCATCCTGCACCTCGAGGAAGTCCAGCAGGCTCAGGGCGCTGAACGGCATCGCCACGAGCTGCGCGGCGGTCTCGTCGGCGATCGCGTCCGGTACCGGGATCAGCCCGCCTGCGTCGGCGACGAAGGCCTCGGCCCAGACGCCGAAGGTCCCGCCTGTCACCACTCGCTGACCGACCGCGAGGGAGTCGACGCCCTCGCCGAGCGCGTCGACGACGCCGAGCGCCTCGGTGCCGGCGCGGGCGGGCAGCTCGGGCTTGAAGCCGTAGGTGCCGCGGATGGTCCACAGGTCGTGGTTGTGGATGGGTGAGAGCACGGTGCGCACGCGCACCTGCCCGGCGCCGGGCTCGGGGAGGGGAGCCTCGGTCACCTCGAGGACGTCGGTCGCCTCGCCGAAGGAGGAGTGGGTGAGTGCGCGCATGGTGGCACCTTTCTGCCGGGCGGGCGGATGGCCCGGATGGCTAGGACGTGAGGATGTCGGTGGTGAGGAGGGCGGATCGGAAGCGCTCGCCGTCGCGCGGAGGATCTCCTGCAGGCCCAGGCCGATGACGCCCTTGTCGCGCATGAGGTCCTCGCCGGCGCCGGTCGTCTAGAAGCGGTTCGAGCGCTCAGCATCCGCGGCGCCCCGCCCGAACCGGAAGGGCGAGACGGTGGGATCGCCGGGGATCCAGAACCGCCAGGGGAAGGCGCTCGAGCCGGCCATGCCCGCGACGCCGACGCGCGGACCCGCTTCGCAGGCCGGCGGGACGTCGAGGAGCCGCAGACGCGCGACTGCTCCCGCCTGCGGGGCGCCGCCGACGAGGTCGATGCCGTTGTGCACCGCATGACGCAGGCCGATCGCGTCGCCGAGGCGGCCGGGGCCGCGGGCGAGGTCGCGGTCGGTGCGCGCGACACCGCGCTCCTCCCGTCGACGTCGGGCGATGTCCGCCCCCCGCATGATCTCGCCTGCACGCAGCAGCACTCCGCCGGCGGTGCCCGCCGCGCCGCAGACGACATTGGCGCAGCTGTGGATCCCGTGGCTGAGGTAGACGTAGAGGTGCCCGGGCTCGCCCCACATCGCGGCGTTGCGGGCGGTCGGGCCCATCCGCGCATGCGATCCGGCGTCGGGGACGTCACCCGTGCCACGGCCGTGGTACGCCTCCACCTCGGTGATGCGCACCGTCACCTCGTCGCCGTCGACGACCGTGGTGAGCAGGCCCCCGAGGAGTCGCGGCGCGACCTCGACCGGCAGCGCGAGCAGCTCCTCGCGGCTCACGTCGTGGAAGTCGCTCATCCCATCGCCCCGTCCCACGGACCGACGTCGCACCAGCTGATGCCGAATCCGGAGAGCACGGAGACCTCCTCGCCCGTCGCGATCTCGACGATGTGCGTGCGCAGTTCGCCCGGCAACGGCTGCAGCGACTCACTGTCATACGGATTCGTCCGGAGATCCGGCGCCACGAGCGCCGCCGCATACCGGCCGCTCGGCGAGACGCACGTCTGCAGCAGGCCGTCGCTTCCCGTCGCCTCGAACAGGGGCGTCACACCGCCCTCGTCGTCGATGTGAGCCGCCCCCTGGGCCTCCGGCAGCTGGTCGTCGCCGAAGCGCACGTACTGCCGGAGGGTGCCTCCGCCCGGCACCGGAAGCACCCGTCCGAGCTGGCCGAGATCCTCATCCGGCGCGACGAGCGCCGTCTCCTCGCCCGTGGTGAGGTCGAGCTGAACGCCGCCGGCGGCGTCGAGGCGCTCGACGAACGCCGTGTACGTGCCGCGGCTCACCGCGTCGATCGCGAATGCCGTGCCGAGCGCGGTGGGTGCGGGCTCCGAGGCCGCAGGGTCGTAGACGATGAGGTCGCCGGCGAAGTCGACGAAGAGCAGCGCCGAGGCGTCGGGTACGAAGCGCCAGCTCGCGATGCTCGGCTGCTCGTCTCCGACGAGGAGCGGCTGCGGGTCGGCCTCCGGATCGCGGAGGTCCGCGGTGAAGAGCACGCTCGCGCGGCCCTCCGTCTCACTGAGCGCCAGGTCCGTGTAGGTGTAGCCGACGAGCTCGCCGCGCGTGGAGACCTGCAGGCCGGTGACAGTGCCCTCGCCCGGGAGAGCCATCTCACGCGCGTCCGTCCCGTCGCGGTCCGCGACATAGAGAGCCGACGCGTCGCCCTCGCGGACGGAGACGACGAGATGCTCTCCGGAGACGCGGAAGTCGTCGATCACGGGGGCGCTGTACACGGGCACGGCCTCGTCGCCCGACAGACCGCTGCGAAATACGGTGTCGTCGCCGTCGGGGTTCCGCTGCAGCAGGAAGATCTCGGCCGCGGGGGTCGTGAACGACGCCTCGAGCGTCGCCGCCGGGCCGCCGCCGATGCTCTCGGCGTCATCGATGGTCACGGTGTAGTCGGTGGCGTCGTCGAGGGGCACTGTGAACCGCACCCCGACCATCCGCCCCACCGCGTCGATCGTGAACGGCGTCTCCGGGGTGACGGTCACCTGCGCGGGGTCGATCTCCGACAGCGCCTGGTCTGCCGTGAGCACGAGGCGCGTGCCGGACGCCTCCACAGCGGCGTCCGGATCCACTTCGACGGAGGTCACGCGGGGTCCCTGCGTGAGGCTGACCGCGGCTCCGCCGGCGGCCAGGACCGCGAGGACGCCGATCACCGCGAGCAACGCGCCCGCGAAACGGCGGGAGTGGCGCCGAGGTGCGCGCTCGCGCCGGGGTCCATCAGTACTCATACGGGTCTTCCGGCGCGTCGATGGGCGTGATGGTGGTCGGCTCGACGGACAGCGCCCCTGCGGCGTCGGCTGTGATGGTCCCCTCGACCTCGATCCACTGCCCGACCTCGAGATCCGCCTCGTCCGCGCCGACTCCCGCCGCACCGGAGGCGACGGGGATCGAGGCTGGCTGCGCGTCGATGACGCAGTGCGTGATCACGAGCCGCCCCAGCCGCACGCCCGAGGTCTCGTCGTCGGGGGTGACGAAGCCGGTCAGCGTCACCTCCTGGCCCGTGTACGCGTCGGGGTTGGTGGCGGTGGCGAACACGGTCGCCCACTCGCCGATCCCGAAGGAGCCGGTGTCGCCGCTCGCGGCGAGGGTGACGGTGTCCGCGCCGCCGAAGAGCGGCGGTGTGCCGGTGTCGCGGTCCATCGCGAGGTCGACCGACAGCGATGCGGGCGGGAGGACGAGCGCGGCGACCGTGACCGCCGAGGCGATCACGCCGCCCGTCACGACCAGCGCGCCGCCCGCGAGACGGCGGGGCGCCCGCCGGCGCCCGCGCGTGGGGAGCGCGTGGCCGGCGGCGTCGTCGTGGTCGTGAGCCGCGCCGTGATCGTGGCCGTGGTCGTTCTCGGTGCCGAGGGGCAGCGTGCACGACCAGACCGCTCCCGCCAGCGCGAGCACGGCCATCCCGACCGCGAACCACGCCTGCGCGGGGTTGATGTAGAGCTGCAGGCGACCGGTGACGGCGAGGCCCAGCGTGACCACCGCGAGCACCGCCGCAAGGCCCACGCCCAGCCAGCGCGCTCCCGCCATCCGGGCCGTGGCCATCCGCTCGGTCGTCTCGTCAGGCAAGGAGGTTCACCCCGACTCCGATGACGAACGCCGACAGCAGGACGACGGCGACGATGCCCGCGAGCACACGACCGGTGAAGGTGGTGCGCATGAGCGCGAGCATCTTCACGTCGACGAGCGGGCCGACGAGGAGGAAGGCGACGAGCGAGCCCGAGGAGAACGTCGAGGCGAACGACAGCGCGAAGAACGAGTCGACGTTCGAGCAGATCGCCACCGTCATCGCCAGCAGCATCATCGCGACGATCGACAGCACCGGATTGGATCCGACGGCCACGAGCACGCTGCGCGGGATCAGCACCTGCACCGCCCCGGCGAGCGCGGAGCCGATGACGAGCGCCGGCATGACCGCGCGCAGCTCGACGACGAACTGCGCGAGGCTCCGCCGAGCCCGATCGCCCTGCTCGCCGGCGACGACCTCGCACGTCTCGCGGAAGCGGTCGGTGAGGATCCGCTCGGGATCGGGGTGGCGGCTGTAGAGCCAGCCGATGAGGTTCGCGACGAGGTAGCCGCCGAGCAGGCGGGCAACGAGGATGCCGCCGTCCCAGCCGAAGGCCTGGTGCGTGGTGAGGATGACGATCGGGTTCACGATCGGCGCGGCCACGAGGAAGGTCAGCGCGTCGGCCGGGGTCAGTCCGCGCATGAGGAGACCGCGCGCGAACGGCACATTCCCGCATTCGCATACAGGGATGAGCATGCCGAGCAGCGACAGCACGGCGCGCCGCGCCCACCCTCGCTGCGGCAGCACTCGCTCGATGACCCTCGCCGGCACCCACACCTGCACGGCGATGGACAGCAGCACGCCGAGCACGACGAACGGCAGCGACTCGATGAGCACGCTGAGCGCGAGGGTCAGGCCGTCCTGCGCACGGGTGGGGAGCGAGTCGGGGAAGAGCGCGGGTGCGAGGGCGTCGATGAGGAACAGCGCGACGACCGCTACGGCGCCCAGCGCGAGGCCGACCGCCATCCGGGGCGGTCGCTGCTGCGCGGTGCGCTCGCGGGCGGGGGCGGAGGTCACGCCGACGCGTCGTCCTTCGTCGCAGCGTGCGCGGAATCCTTCGCGGCGCACTCGGCGCAGACGCCGAAGATGTCGACCATGTGCTCGGCGTCGCGGAACCCGTGCTGCGCGGCCGTCTCCTGCGCCCAGCGCTCGACGGGCGGCGCCTCGATCTCGACGGCGCGGCCGCAGCGGCGGCAGATCAGGTGGTGGTGATGCCCCTGCGAGCAGGCGCGGTAGAGGGCCTCGCCGTCCGGGCTCTGCAGGGTGTCCGCCTCGCCCGTGGCGGTGAGTCCGGCGAGCGCGCGGTACACGGTGGCGAGGCCGATGCCGGTCTCCTCCGCGCGGAGGGAGGCATGCAGCGCCTGCGCGCTGACGAACCCCTCGGCGCCGCTGAGGGCATCGCGGACGCGCTCGCGCTGCCAGGTGTTCCGCTGAGCCATGTGTCGATTCTAGGCGGCGTGCCTATGCGGCGGCCGGGACCGGCCTGTCGACGTCCGCTTCCTCGACGCTCCGCAGCGCCCGGTCGCGCCGCCACGAGATGAGGCGGCAGACGCCCCAGATCGCGAACGAGATCGTCGTGATGTACGGGCTCACCGGGAGCGTGCCCGCGATGGCGAGGAGGATGCCCCCCACCGCGGAGACGAGGCCGAACAGCGCCGACAGCAGCGGCACCGCGAGCGGCCCGTGGCTGACGCGCATGGCGGCGGCCGCCGGCGTGACGAGCAGCGCCATGACGAGGAGCGCGCCGATGATGTGCACGGCCACGGCGACGATGAGCCCGAGGAGCAGCATGAACAGGATGCTCACGCCGCGGGTGGGGACGCCCCGCGCCTCCGCCGACTGCGGATCGAGCGAGTCGAACCGGAGCGGGTTCCAGATGAGGAGCAGCCCGAGGAACACGACCGAGCTGATGACGATGAGCCAGCCGAGGTCGGGGTTCGACACCGAGACGATCTGACCGGTCAGCAGGCTGAACCGGTTCGCGCTGCGGCCCTCGTAGAGCGACAGGAAGAGGATCCCGAGGCCCAGGCCGAAGGGCATGAGCACGCCGACGACGGAGTTGCGGTCGCGAGCACGCGACCCCAGCGCCCCGATGATCAGCGCCGCGGCGACCGCGCCGAGCAGGGACCCCACGACGACGCTGCCGCCGAAGAGGAGCGCCGCGGCGGCGCCGGCGAAGGAGAGCTCGCTCACGCCGTGCACGGCGAAGGCCATGTCGCGCTGCATGATGAAGACGCCGATCAGGCCGCCGACGATGCCGAGCGCGGCGGCGGCGATGACGGAGTTCGACACCAGCTGCAGCAGGGCGCCGTAGTCGTCAAACGAGAACACGTCGCTCCAGGCGAAGCCGGGCACCCTCATGCGCGCGCCTCCGCGTCGTCGTGGTGATCGTGGTCGTGGTGCTCGTGGGGATGGTGCGGCTCGGCGTCGGGGATCCCGACGACCACGAGTCGGCCGCCCGCGCGAAGCACCTCGACGGGGGCGCCGTACAGCTCGCTCAGCACCTCGGTGCGCAGCACCTCCGCGGGCGATCCGAATGTGAAGCGCCCGCCCGCGATGTAGAGGATGCGGTCGACGGATTCGAGGATCGGGTTCACGTCGTGCGTCACGAACAGCACCGCGGCGCCGTGCTCGCGCCGCTCTCGGTCGATGATCGCGGTCACCGCGCGCTGGTTGGCGAGGTCGAGGCTCGACAGCGGCTCATCGCACAGCAGCAGGCCGGGGGCGTCGGCGAGCGCCTGCCCGACCCGCAGCCGCTGCTGCTCGCCGCCGGAGAGGGACCCCACCGGGTCGTCGGCGTAGCGAGCGGCGCCGACCGCCTCGAGCAGCGCGTCCACGCGCGCGTGGTCGCCACGGCGCGGAATCGGGAAGCCGAAGCGCGCGCCGTTGACGCCGAGCGCGACGAGGTCGCGCGCGCGCAGGCTGGTCCCCGGCGTGAAGGGCCGCTGCTGCGGGATGTACCCGATGCGGCGGTTGCCCTTCCGCACCGGCTTCCCCTCGACGCGGATGGTGCCGGCGCTCAGTTCACGGAGACCTAGGATGGCGCGCAGCAGGGTCGTCTTGCCGGAGCCGCTGGGTCCCAGCACGGCGACGAACTCCCCGGGCTGGATGGCTAGGTCGAGTCCCGACCAGAGCTCGCGCCCGCGCAGACGCAGGGCCGCGCCGGAGATCTCGAGGACGGGTGCGGACATGCTCCTCACCCTATCCCCTACTGATAATCGTTCTCCGAGTTCGGGGCGAAGGTCGAGCGCCCTCACTCCGCTGACGTCAGCGCGTCCTGGAGCGCTGACACGTTCGACGCCATCCACGACACGTAGGTCTCGTCCTCGGGAAGCGTCTCCGCGTACTCCACCACGGGCACCCCCGCGCCCTCCGCGGTCTCGATGATGCGCGTGGTCTCGGCGCCGCCGGTCTGCGCGTTGGCGACGACCACGTCGACGTCGCCGCCCTCGATGGCCTCGGTGGCGGCGAGCAGGGTCGCGGGGGCGACGTCCTGGCCCTCCTCGACGGCCTCGGCGAATCCCTCGGTCGTCACGTCCTCGAGGCCGGCGGCCTCGGCGAGGTAGCCGCCAACCGGCTCCGTGAAGAACACGTGCGACCCCTGCGCCTCGTCCGCGACGGTCTGCAGCGACGCCTCGAGACCCTCGATGTCGGCGAGCAGCGCCTCCTCGTTGGCGGCGATGTCGTCGGCCGCGTCGGGGAGCAGCTCCTCGAGCTCGCCGGCGAGGCTCTCGACGAAGTGCGCGACCGTGTGCGGGTCGTACCAGACGTGCTCGTTGAAGCCCTCGATGTGATCGTGACCCTCGTGCGCGTCCGCCGACTCCTCGTGGTCGTGCTCGGCGTCGTCGCCCTCCTCGTGCCCTTCGTTCCCCGGGTACGCGTGGGAGAACTCGACGACGGTGAGCACGTGCTCGGTGCCGGCGGCCTCGACGAGCTCCTCCATGAAGTGGTCGTAGCCGCCGCCGTTGAGGATGGCCAGATCGGCGCCGTCCACGGCGAGCTGATCGCGGGCGGTCGCCTCGTAGGAGTGCGGGTCCTGGGTGGGCGAGTCGACGATCGCGCTCACGGCGGCCGCATCGCCGACCAGCTGCTCCGCGAGCGACGCGTAGACGCTCGTCGACGCGACGACGGTGACGCCGGCGTCCTCGCCCGAATCGCCCTCGCCCGCAGCGCCGCCCCCCGAGGCGCACCCCGCGAGCGCGAGGGCGGGGACGGCGAGGACGGCAGGAAGGAGCAGGCGGCGTGCGGTCATGACACCACCATATCTTGAATGAGAATCATTCTCGAATCGCGGAGGCGACCGCGGGCGACGAAGCGGGGCCCGGCGTCACCGGGCCCCGCTATGAGGTGGGGTGCGTCAGGCGAGCTCGGCGCGCAGAGCCGCAGCTGCCGCGCCGACGTCCGGGGCGCCGTAGATGGCACCCCCGACGACTGCGACGCGCGCGCCGGACTCGGCCACCGCGCCGATGGTGCTGACGTTCACGCCGCCTGCGACCGAGAAGGGCACGCCGGATGCCTTGCCGTCTTCGAGGAGCGTCGCGAAGGTGAAGCCCTCCTCCGCCTGCTCGTCGAGGCCCGCATGCATCTCGACGAACTCGGCGCCGAGTGCGACGACCTCCTTCGCGCGCGCCGGCTTGTCGGCGACGCCGATGAGGTCGACGACGACGCCCTTGCCGTGCTTCTTCGCGGCCGTGACGGCGCCCGCGATCGTGCTGTCGCCCGCCGTGCCGAGCACGGTGACGAGGTCGGCGCCCGCGGCGAAGGCGATGTCGGCCTCCAGCTCGCCGGCGTCCATCGTCTTGAGGTCGGCGAACACGATCTTGTCGGGGTGCGCCTCCTTCACGGCGGTGATGGCGGAGAGGCCGACGCTCTTGATGAGCGGGGTTCCGAGCTCGAGGATGTCGACGTGCGGCGCGGCGGCCGCGGCCAAGTCGAGAGCGGCCTCGGTGGTCAGGGTGTCCATGGCGAACTGCAGCTTCATCGTGTTCCTTCGGTGTTCATCGGTGGACGCGGCTCGGCGGAGCCGCGGACGTCATTCGAGATTCGCGTGGCGCGGCCAGATCTCGTCGGCCGTCGCGCCGGATCGCTGCCAGAGCGCGTGGAAGAGCGCATCGCCCAGCAGCACGACCGACTGCTCGAACAGGCTGCCCGCATACTGCGCGGAGGCGACGCCCGAGCGGTCGAGCTTCTCGGCCGCCGGCACGACGATCACGGCCTGAGCGAGGTCGGCGAGCGGCGAAGCGGCCGCCGTGGTGATCGCGGCGACCCGCGCGCCGACGGAGACCGCGGTCTGCGCGGCGCGGACGACGCCGCCGGTCGTCCCCGACCCGCTCGCGGTGAGCAGCAGGTCGCCGGGGCGGATGGCCGGGGCCGTCGTCTCCCCCACGACATGGACGTCGAGGCCGAGGTGCATCAGGCGCATGGCGACCATCCGCAGCGCGAGGCCGGAGCGGCCCGCCCCGTGCACGAACACGCGCTCCGCATCGGCGACGGCGCCGAGAAACGCCTCGAGCTCCTCGGCCGGGGCCTCGGACAGGCCGCCCAGGACGCCGTGCACCTCGTCGCGGATGCGGCGGATGGCCGGGCCCAGCGCGTCTGCTGTCGTCATGCTCTCCATCGTGCGCGGCTGCGCACGTCGTCGCGGCCCGCCGGTCGGGTGGTCCGCCTACCCGAAGGAGTAGGCGGGGAGCAGACGTATAGTCGCGGGGGTGACCGACCTCCTCCCCGACTCCGTCTCGCCGGCGTCGCGTCAGCGCCTGCTCGAGCAGGCCCGCGCGATCGCCGAGCAGTCCGACCGCCATGCCGTCACCCTCGAGTCGATCCTGGCCATCCTGCGCTCGTCGCGTCTCGACGACCGGGCGGCGCGCACGGCCGCGATCGACGTGGCCACCACCGCGCTCGTGCAGCTGCGGACGGCGGGCGACGAGCGGCAGGAGGCGCTGTTCGAGCCGGTGACCGGGGCCTTCGCGCGGGTGCGCGACGATCTCCGTCCGCTGGTGCGGCACAGCGATCTCGAGGTGCAGTTCGTCGAGCCGCCCGCCACCGGTCGCGCGCTGCCCGGCGACGTGGCTCATGCCGCGCGGGCGATCGTGCGCCGGGCCGTGCTGACCCTGGTCGATCAGGAGGACACCCGGCGCGTGCGGATCCAATGGGACTGCGATGGCCTCAACCTGCTCATCGCGATCCGCGACGACGGGCAGGGCACGCTGAGCGCCCACGATGACTCGCTGCGGCCGATGGTCGAGCGCGTGGCGGCGCTCGACGGGACCCTCTCGGTGTCGTCGACGCCGGGCTGGGGCTCCGAGCTCGCGGTGCGGCTGCCGCTCGACCCGCCGCCCCTCCCCGAGCCGCTGGATCAGGCGGTGCCGCTCAGCGCCCGCGAGCGGGAGGTGCTGAAGCTCGTCGCGGCGGGCGGCCGGAACCGGGCGATCGCGCGCGAGCTCGGCATCAGCGAGAACACCGTGAAGTTCCACGTCTCCAACCTCCTGAAGAAGGCCGGAGTCGACTCGCGGGCCGAACTCGCGGTCCTCGCCAAGGGCTGAGGCGGGGGCCCGCCGGCAGATCAGTCGAGCAGGAGCGCGGGCTCCTCGAGCACCGACGCGATGTCGGCGATGAAGCGGCTGATCTTGTCGCCGTCGATGATCCGGTGGTCGAATGACCCGGAGACGGTCGTCACCCAGCGCGGCCGCACCTCGCCATCCACCACCCACGGCTTCTGGCGGATGGCGCCCATCGCGATGATGCCGGCCTCTCCCGGATTGATGATCGGGGTGCCGGCATCCATCCCGAACACGCCGATGTTCGTGATCGTGATCGTGCCGGCGCGCTGGTCCTCGGGCGTCGTCTTGCCGTCGCGCGCGGTCACCGTGAGGTTCTCGAGCGCGCGGGCGAGGTCGCGCATGGAGAGGTCTTGCGCGTCTTTGATATTGGGGACGAGCAGCCCGCGGGGCGTCGCCGCCGCGATGCCGAGGTTGACGTAGTGCCGCACGTGGATCTTCGCGCCGTCCTCCTCCTCGACCCAGGCGGCGTTGATCATCGGCGTGCGGCGCACAGCCCAGATGACCGCGCGCGCCATGATGAGCAGCGGCGAGACCTTGACGTCGGCGAAATCGGGCGACGCCTTCAGCCGCTTGACGTACTCCATGGTCCGCGTGGCGTCGACGTCGGTCCAGACCGAGACGTGCGGGGCCGTGTAGGCGGAGCCGACCATCGCATTCGCGGTGGCCTTCCGCACGCCCTTCACGGGGATGGACTCCACGCGTGCGGGGTCCATCTCCCACAGGGCGTCGACCGCGGGAGCGGCCTCGGCGACGGGGATCTTCTCCTCGCGCACGGCCGGCCACTCGGGCGTCGAGACGTTGCGGAACACCGATGCCTGCTCCGCGTGCCGCACGACGTCGTCGCGGGTGACCTCGCCCGCGCTCCCCGTCGCGCGCACGTCGGCGAGCTCGACGCCGAGGTCCCGGGCGAGCTTGCGCACCGGCGGCTTCGCGAGGACGCCGCCGGGCTTGCCGCCCGCGGGCTCCGGGCGCTTGCGCCGACGGCGGGTGGCGGCGTCGCCGCCGGACCCGTAGCCCACGAGGACCGATCCGCTGCGCTCGGGCTCCGCCGGCTTGGCGGTGGCCTGCGCGGCGGGGGCGGATGGGGCTTCCGACGCCGCCTTCGGCTCGCCGGCGGGCTCCGTCTGGCCGGGCTGCGACACCGGCGCCGGCGCGTCGTCGGCGATGGTGATGATCGCCGTGCCGACATCCACCGTCTCGCCCTCGGTCACGAGGAGCTCGCCGACGACGCCCGCGTACGGCGACGGCAGCTCGACGACCGACTTCGCGGTCTCGATGTCGGCGACGACGTCGTTCACGGCGAGGGCGTCGCCGGGCTTCACGCGCCAGGCGACGAGCTCGGCCTCGGTGAGGCCCTCGCCGACGTCGGGGAGGTGGAAGGTCTGCATCGGTCGATCCTCTCAGTACGCGAGCGCGCGGTCGACGGCCTCGAGGACGCGGTCGGCGTCGGGGAGGTAGGCGCCCTCGAGCTTCGCGGGCGGGAAGGGCACGTCGAAGCCGGAGACCCGCAGCACGGGCGCCTCGAGCGAGTAGAAGGCGCGCTCGGCCACGGTCGCCGCGATCTCGCTGCCGACGCTCGTCGATCCGGGCGCCTCCTGGGCGTAGACCATCCGGCCCGTCGAGCGGACGGAGTCGAGGATCGGCCCGTAGTCGATAGGCGAGAGCGAGCGCACGTCGACGACCTCGCAGCTCACGCCCTCGGCCTCGGCGAGCGCCGCGGCCTGCAGCAGCGTCGTGACCATGGCGCCGTGGCCGACGAGCGTCACGTCGGAGCCGCGCCGGACGACGCGGCTGGCATGGAGCGGCGCGGACCGCGTCTCGCGGTCGAGCTCGCCCTTCGCCCAGTAGCGGCTCTTCGGCTCGAGGAAGATCACCGGGTCGTTCGACCGGATGGCATCCTGGATCATCCAGTACGCGTCACCCGGCGTCGAGGGGCTCACCACGCGGAGGCCGGCCGTGTGCGTGAAGTACGCCTCGGGGCTCTCCTGGTGGTGCTCGATCGCGCCGATGTGCCCGCCGTAGGGGATGCGGATGACGACGGGCAGCGAGAGCGCGCCCTCGTGGCGGTTCGTCAGCTTGGCGAGCTGCGTGGTGATCTGGTCGAAGGCCGGGAAGACGAAGCCGTCGAACTGGATCTCGACAACGGGCCGGAACCCGTTCATCGCGAGCCCGATCGCGGTGCCGACGATGCCCGACTCCGCCAGCGGGGTGTCGAGCACGCGCTGCTCGCCGAACTCGGCCAGCAGGCCCTCCGTGATGCGGAAGACGCCGCCGAGGCGGCCGATGTCCTCGCCCATCATCAGCACGCGGGGGTCGTCGGTCATCGCCTGGCGGAGGCCCGCGTTCAGCGCCTTCGCGAAGGTGGAGGTCTCGAGAGTCATGCCGTGCCCTCCTCGAACGAGGCCTCGTAGTCGGCGAGCCAGCGGCGCTGCTCGTCCATCATCGGGTGCGGATCCGCGTAGACGTGCGCGAACATGCCGTCCGACGTGGGCACGGGGAGCTCGACCGTGCGCTTGCGGACGTCGGCGGCGACATCCGCCCCCTCCGCGTCGACGTCCGCGAAGAACTCCTCCGAGGCGCCCCGCGCGGTGAGGTACGCGCGCATCCGGGCGATCGGGTCGCGCTGCGCCCAGAGCTCCTCCTCGTCCTTCGTGCGGTACTTCGTCGGGTCGTCGCTCGTCGTATGCGCACCGCGTCGATACGTGACGGCCTCGATGGCCTGCGGGCCTCGGCCATCCCGCGACTCGTCCATCGCGAGGCGCGTGACGGCGTAGCTCGCGAGCACGTCGTTGCCGTCGATCCGGACGGAATCGATGCCGTAACCGGCGGCGCGCGCCGCGAAGGACGCGCTCGCCTGCGTGGCGACGGGGACCGAGATGGCCCACTGGTTGTTCTGCAGGAAGAAGACCGTGGGGCTCCGGTAGGAGGCCGCGAACACCATCGCCTCGTGCACGTCGCCCTCACTGGAGGCACCGTCGCCGTAGTAGACGATGACGGCCTCGTCCTTCTCGGGGTCGCCCGACCCGGTCTTGCCGTCGAAGGCGAGACCCATGCCGAAGCCGGTCGCGTGCAGGGTCTGCGACGCGAGCACGAGGGTGTAGATGTGCGTGTTGCCGTTGCGCGGGTCGGTGGGATCCCAGCCGCCGTGGCTGAGGCCTCGCATCACGCGGATGATGTCGATGGAGTCCACCCCGCGGATACGCGTCACGGCGTGCTCGCGGTACGACGGGAAGATGTGATCCTGCGGGCGGGCGGCACGCGCCGAGCCGACCTGGGCGGCCTCCTGCCCGAAGGACGGCGGCCACAGCGCAAGCTGACCCTGCCGCTGCAGCAGCGTCGCCTGCTGGTCGAAGGCGCGCGTCACCGCCATATCGCGGTAGAGCTGCTCGAGCTCGGCGTCGCCGAGGGCCTCGATGAGGGGCAGGTACCGCTCGGCCGCCGGGGACGGCGCGAACGTGCCGTCCGGTGCGAGGACGCGCACCGTCGCCGGGTCGGTCAGGAAGTCGGGCGAAGTCACCACTCCACGCTAATCGCGTCGGCGTCCGAGCGGCGGGGAACACGGCGGACAACGGATCGCGGATTTCATGGTCCGGACCCCACAGTCGTATGCGCGCGGGCGGATGGACGGGGGTCGGCGGTCGCGCCGGACGGGTTCCCGGCCGCGAGACGATGTCGTCTCGCCGCCGGGACACGATGGGGCGGTTCCCTGGCCGCCAGGCGATGTCGTCTCGCCGCCGGGACACGATAATCTCCAGTCTTCCGTGTCGCGTCGATGAGACGACATCGTCTGGCGGGGGGGCGGATGGCCCGAGCCCGCGCGCCGAGGGACGTCGCGTCAGGCGGGAGAGGCGACGGCCGCCGCCACCTCGAGGATGCGCGCAATGGCCTCGGGCTCGCCCACCGAGATGCGGATGCCCTCGGGGAACGGGCGGACGATGATCCCCGCCTCCTCGAAGGCGTCGGCCGTCGTCTGGCCCGCGCCGTCCAGCCAGACGAAGTTCCCCTGGGCGTCGGGCACGCGCCATCCGAGTTCGCGCAGCGCGGCGGCGAGCGTGTCGCGCTGGGCGGCGATCTCCGCCACGCGCTCCGCCAGCTCGGGAGCGTGGTCGAGGCTCGCCAGCGCAGCGACCTCCGCATGCGCGGTCACCGAGAGCGGGATGGCCGTGCTGCGGGCCGCGTCGAGCACGCGCGGGTGCCCGATCCCGTACCCCACGCGCAGAGCGGCCAGCCCGTAGGCCTTGGAGAAGGTGCGCAGCACGACCACGTTCGGGTGCGCTTCGAAGACCCGCTCGCGCAGACCGTCCACGGCGCCGGAGGCGAACTCGACGTACGCCTCGTCGAGGAGGACCAGCACGTCGGCGGGCACCCGCGCGAGGAACGCGTGGAACTCCTCCGACGTGATGACCGGACCGGTGGGGTTGTTCGGCGTGCAGAGGAGGATCACGCGCGTGCGCTCGGTCACCGCCGCGGCCATCGCGTCGAGATCGTGTCGGCCGTCGGGCAGGAGCGGCACCTGCACGTTCTCCGCCCCCGCGACGAGCACGAGTCCGGGGTACGCCTCGAACGAGCGCCACGCGTACACGACCTCGTCGCCCGCGCCCGCCGCGGCCTGGATGAACGCGGCGAGGAGCGACACGCTGCCGGCGCCGACGATCACGGCGTCGGCGCTCACGCCGTAGCGCTCGCCGAGTCGCTCGCGCAGGCGCGCGGCGGTCGCGTCGGGGTACCGGTTCAGCTCGCCGGCCGCCTGCACGGCCTCGACGACCCCGGGAAGCGGGGGGAAGGGGTTCTCGTTGCTCGAGACCTTGAACCCGCCCGCACCGGCGGCCTTGCCCTGTCGATACGGCGGGAGGGCCGCGATCTCGGGGCGGATGCGCGGAAGGACGGGTTCGGGAGCGCTCACGGGACGAGTCTAGGACGGGCGATCTCGTGCCCTTTCCGGGCGAGGGTGCGAGACTGCCCGCATGCGCTTCCTCGTCCGCGTCGTCGTGAACGCGTTCGCGATCTGGGTCGTGAGCCTCATCTCCGCACTGCAGGTGACCATCACGCCGTTCGCCCCGGGCGGCGACCTGCAGGTCGTGCTGACGCTGCTGGCCGTCGCCGCCGTGTTCGCGGTCGTCAACGCCATCGTGGGCACCGCCATCCGGATCGTGGCCTTCCCCCTGTTCGTGCTGACGCTGGGGCTCGCCTCGCTCCTCCTCAACGGCATCCTGCTGTGGGTGACGTCGTGGGTGACGGGCTTCTGGGACTGGGGGCTGGAGCTCGGGGGCTTCTGGTCGGCAGTGCTCGCCGGCATCCTCATCAGCATCATCAACTGGGTGTTCGGAATCGTCCTGCGGCCCCAGCGCAGGAAGCGCCGCTGAACCGTCCTCAGAAGACACCGCCGCCCCTGCGGTCAGCGCGCTCGAGCGACTTCTCCGGCCGGAAGTCGAAGACCTCCACCGCGGACGCGTCCTGCAGCACGGCGAGGCGCTCCCGGATGCCGGCCACGCGCGGATCGCCGGACCCCTCGAACGTGCGCAGCGTCTCCTGGTACGCGGGCAGGCGGTGCGCGGGGATGACGAGGTCGCGCGGCGTGCTCATCGGGTGGAACGTGCCCTGCACGAGCACGCTCTCGTCCGACCCCAGCGAGTGGGGCGCCGCGCCGCCGACGAGGAGGGGCACCGGGTCGTCGTCGTGCCGCACGGTGACGACGAGGGTGCGGGGCCGCGCCTCCACCTCGGCGGGCGCCCCGAGGGTGACCAGGGTGCGCACGTCGTAGCGCCCTTCGGCGGCCAGCCAGCCGACGATCATGCCGCCCTGCGAGAACCCCACCGCGTGCAGCACGTCGCCGGGAGCCGCGCCCGCCTCGCGCAGCGCGAGCTCGACGGCCTCCGATGCCTGCGAGCGGCGGCCGCTGTACAGCCTGAGGTTCGACTCCCAGTCCAGCACCGTCGTGCCGCCGCCCTGCGTGCCCGCGACGTATACGGCGAACTCGCGCCGGCCATCCGCCATCGTGTACCGCTCGACGCGGATCGTCGCCTCGGCGCCGTCGGGCACCCGGTCCCCGAGGTCGCTCAGCGAGTCGGGCGAGCGCCCCGGCCCTCCCCGCACGCCGGGATGCAGCTCGGGCCGGTGCGCGCGGCCGCGCAGGTGCGCACCCTCGCGGATGCGCCCGGTGCCCGCGCGGCGCAGCCCCTCGACGAGGAAGGGCACGGGCGCGAGCATGAGCGGCGAGGACAGGCCGAACATCGCCAGCAGCCGCCCCGGCCCGCCCTGCAGCTGGCGCGCGAACTCGTCGCCGTGCTCGTCGCGCCACTCCGCGAGCAGGCGCTCGGCCTCGGCCCCGGCGCCCGGGCTCCGCTCCTCCAGCTGCCCGGCGCGCAGCCGCAGCATCTCGACGAGCGCGTCGTCCTGCTCGTCCATGAGCGCTCGAGCTCGCAGCTCGACCAGCTCGTACGCGTCGGCGGTGAAGCGCATCGCCCGCGCGAGGTCCGCCGCGCCCGACGCGTGAGCGGTGACGAGCACGGCGCACGCATACATCCCGTCGAGACCGACGACCGCGTCGCCCAGCTCGTGCGCGACCCGCCGGATGTCGCCGGCCAGGCCCTCGAGGCGCGCCGCGTCGCCATCGGCCACGGCCGCCAGCCGACGCAGCTCGCCCGGGTCGACCGCGACCGCGCCGCCCGATCCGACCTCCATCACGCCACCGGGAACATCATCGTGGCGGCCAGCGCGGGCAGCGCGCGGCCCTCCGCCTCGCAGCGGAACGCCGCCGCGTACAGCGCGGCCGCGAGCTCCCGCGCCGTCGCGCGGAACCGCTCCGCCGCCGCCGAGCGCCAGCTCGTCAGCAGCGCGAGCGCCTCGGCGGCGGCCGCCACCTCGCGCAGCTCGGCGACCACCTCGTCCATCCCGCGCTGGGCGAGATCGATCCGCTCGCGCAGCTCCTCCTCCGTCACCATGTCTCCACGGTCGTCCTCCTCGGGCGGGCGCCGGATGGCCGGGGCCGGGTTGGGGAGGGAGGTGCGGCGCGTCCGGGCGCTGTGGAGGAGGCGACGGGCGGAGGGTCGCTGAGTATGATCGGGGGGCCAGCTCGGCGCCATCCCGTCGCTTCCTTCGTCCGTGGGAGCGCGCGCCCGCCCGTCTCGACTCGGAGGCTCCCCGTGACCGCATTCCCCATCCAGCCCCTGAGCCCGCTCGACGGCCGCTACCAGCCCGTCGTGTCCCCGCTCGGCGACTACCTGTCGGAGGCGGGCCTCAACCGAGCCCGCGTCGAGGTCGAGGTCGAGTGGATCATCGCCCTCACCGACAACTCCCTCTTCGGCACGTCCGCGCTGTCGGAGGACGACAAGGCGCGCCTGCGTGCGCTGTACCTCACCTTCGGACAGGCGGAGATCGACTGGCTCGCCGAGCGCGAGGCCGTCACCCGCCACGATGTGAAGGCGGTGGAGTACCTCGTCCGCGACCGGCTCTCGCAGCTCGGCCTCGACGACATCGCCGAGCTCACCCACTTCGGCTGCACGAGCGAGGACATCAACTCCCTCTCCTACGCGCTCACCGTCAAGCGCGCGGTGACGGGGGTCTGGCTGCCCGCGCTGCGCGCCGTGGTGGAGCGCCTCCGCGCCCTCGCTCTCGAGCACGCCGACGCCGCGATGCTCTCGCGGACCCACGGGCAGCCCGCGACGCCGACGACCATGGGCAAGGAGCTCGGGGTGTTCGTCTGGCGCCTCGAGCGCGTCATCACCCAGCTCGAGAGCACCGAGTACCTCGGCAAGTTCTCCGGCGCCACCGGCACCTGGTCGGCGCACCTCGCGGCCGCCCCCGTCGTGGCCTGGCCGAACATCGCGCGCGAGTTCGTGGAGTCGCTGGGCCTCACCTTCAACCCGGTCACGACGCAGATCGAGTCGCACGACTGGCAGGTCGAGCTGTACGACCGCGCTCGTCACGCGGGCGGCATCCTCCACAACCTCGCGAGCGACATCTGGACCTACATCTCGATGGGGTACTTCGCGCAGATCCCGGTCGCCGGCGCCACGGGCTCCTCGACCATGCCGCACAAGATCAATCCCATCCGCTTCGAGAACGCGGAGGCGAACCTCGAGATCGCCGGCGGCCTGTTCACGACCCTCGCGCAGACGCTCGTCACCTCGCGACTGCAGCGCGACCTCACCGACTCGACCACGCAGCGCAACATCGGCGTCGCCTTCGGGCACTCGCTGCTCGCGCTCGACAACCTCCGCCGGGGCCTCGGCGAGATCTCGCTCTCGCGCGACGTGCTCCTCGCCGACCTCGACGTCAACTGGGAGGTCCTCGGCGAGGCCATCCAGACCGTCGTCCGCGCGGAGGTCGTCGCCGGCCGCTCGCAGATCACCGACCCGTACGCGCTGCTGAAGGAGCTCACGCGCGGTCGCCGGGTCGGCGCCGCCGAGCTCGCGGAGTTCGTGCAGGGCCTCGACATCGGCGACGAGGCGAAGCAGCGCCTGCTCGCGCTGACGCCGGCGACCTACACGGGCCTCGCGGAGCGCCTCACCCGCACCTACCTCTGAGGCCTCAGGCCCTGCCGCGCCGGACGGGGTCGCGGCAGTGCTGGCCGAGTGACTACCGTGACGAAGACGACGAGGAGCAGGGGGATCCGATGGATGCGACTTCGCGAGCGAGAGGCCTGATGCGGGCCGCCGGCGTCGGCGCCGCGGCGGGACTGGCGGGAGGGGCGGCCATGATCCTGACCGAGAAGGTCGAGCAGGGCGTCACGCGGCGTCCGAACTCGTACGTGCCCGCACGTGCGCTGCTGACCCTGCTCGGCCGCCGCCCCGACGACACGGCGAAGCCGTTCCTGTCGAACCGGCTGATGCACTACGGCACCGCCGCCGCCCTCGGCGCGCTGCGCGGCCTATGGGCGGTGACCGGCATCCGCGGCGTCTACGCGAACGCGTGGCACACCGCGGTGCGGCTGGGCTTCGATCAGACGGTCGAGAACGCCACCGGGGCGGGCGCGCCGCCGCACACGTGGCCGCGACGTGAGCTGGTCGTCGACGTGCTGCACAAGGCCGCGTTCTCCGTCGTCACCGGGATGGTGGCCGACCGGCTGATCCGCCCGCGCCTGGTCTCACACAGGGGCCGCACGAGCCACTGACTCCCCGGCGCTGTCTCCCGCCGTACGGCTACGTGGCCGAGTCGTCCTCGTCGTCGGGCAGGAGGATCGGACGGTCGATGGTCTTCGTCACGTCGGCGGGGTCGACGACGAGCAGGAGCATGGCGACGAACAGCAGCACGACGATGAAGACGATGCCGGCGATGATCGCGGCCACCGTCCACGCCTGCGCGATGACCTCGACGGGCTGCTGCGTGAATGCGCCCATCGACATGGCGCCCACGAGCAGCGCGAACACGGCAGAGCCGAAGGCGATCGCGAGGAGCTGGACGGGACGCATGAGCGCGCGCCTGGTGGGTTTGTCGGTCACGGACGGTCCTCCGGAGTGCGGGTGTCGGGCCCGCTGGTCGATGCTGCGGTCGTCGGCTCGAGCTCCGACGAGGCCGGCGAGAGGCCGGCGATGGCGAGGAACACGGCGACGATGGCCGCGTACCCGCCGAACAGGCCGACGGCGATGATCTCGCCGGTGAGGGTGAAGGTGCGCCCGGCGTCCTCGATGAAGTAGTCCAGCGCGTAGCCCGAGGGCACGAGGAGCGTCGCCACCCCGATGACGAGCGTGAGCACGCCGATCGTGAGGGTGTCGCGCGCGACGACGCGGTCGCCGCGCCGACGCTGGGACACGCCCATGCCGGTCTCCAGCGCGCCGGCGATGACGGCCCAGATCGGGATCACGGCGAAGTAGAGCGCCGCCCCGCGCGCACCCGTGATGCCCGCGGCCATCCCCGCGAAGATGTATGCCAGCGCGAGGAGGGTCGGCACGGTGCGGTGCCCGGCGCGCGTCACCATCCAGGCGCCGAGGCCCAGGACGACGCCCGTGGCGATGGCCCAGCCGCTGAAGACGGAGAGCCCGACGGACGCGGAGTGGTCGGGCGAGAAGGTCACCATGAGCGCGGCGAACGCGGCCAGGAGCGCGCGGAGCAGCTGGACATGGCGAGTGCTCGGTGCGAACGGCTTGCGTGCGGGCATGACAGGACCTCGTGCGTGCGAAGGGACACCCCCAGTCTAGAGAACGCGGCCCTGTGAGGGTCCCGTCACGGGCGCCCTCCCGATCGCGAGAGAATGAGGCCATGACGCCCCAGAGGGAAGACCTGATCGATCACGCCTGCCTCATCGTCGACGGACCCGACCAGTCGGGAGTCGTCGCCGCGATCGCCGCGCTCATCGCGCGCAACCAGGGCAACATCGTCTCCCTCGACCAGCACTCCACCGACCCCTCCGGCGGGCGCTTCTTCCAGCGCGTGGTCTTCCACCGCGCGAACTTCGCCCTCGTGAGGGACGAGATCGAGGCGGACCTCGCCACGACGCTCGAGCCGTTCGGCATGAGCTGGACGCTCAACGACCTCTCGATCCCCAAGCGGATGGCCATCCTCGCCTCGAAGGACGACCACTGCCTGCTCGACCTGCTCTGGCGCCACCGTCGAGGCGAGCTGCCGGTGAGCATCCCCATGGTGATCGCCAACCACACCACCACCGCGGAGGACGTGCGCTCGTTCGGCGTGCCCTTCTTCCACGTGCCCTCGCAGGCCGGACCCGACAAGTCGCAGTCGGAGGCCGAGATCGTGAAGCTGCTGAAGGGCAACGTCGACTTCGTCGTGCTCGCCCGGTACATGCAGATCCTCTCGAGCGACTTCCTCGCTCAGGTGGGGGTGCCCGTCATCAACATCCACCACTCCTTCCTGCCCGCGTTCATCGGCGCGAACCCGTACCGCAAGGCGAAGGAGCGCGGCGTGAAGCTCATCGGCGCGACCAGCCACTACGTCACGGAGGACCTCGACGAGGGCCCGATCATCGAGCAGGACGTCGTGCGCGTCACGCACGCCGACTCGGCCGACGACCTGCGCCGCCGCGGGGCGGACGTCGAGCGCGCCGTGCTCTCCCGCGCGGTGCTGTGGCACGCGCAGGACCGGGTGCTGCGTCACGGGAACCACACCATCGTGTTCTGATCCGCGTAGCATCGAGCGCGTTCGAAGGAGATCCATGCGCGCGCTCATCGCCACCGGGACCGGCCGCTACGCCGACCCCTGGCACCCCTATGCGAAGACCAGCCCGCTCATCGCCGACGTCCTGACCGAGGCCGGCTTCCACGCCGACATCGATCACGACGTCGATCACGCCATGACCCGCCTCGAGGGCGTGGATCTCCTCGTCGTCAACGCCGGCGACCCGTGGCGCTCGGAGACGACCGAGCCCCTCGAGCCCGCCGCGCTCGCGGGCTTCCGCACGGGGCTCGAGCGCGGCATCGGCGTGATCGCCGTGCATGCCGCGCTGTCGTCGCTGCGCGACTATCCCGACTGGCCGGTGGCGATCGGCGGGATGTGGGTGCCGGGCCTGTCATGGCACCCGCCCCTCGACACCGTGCACGTCACGGGCGGCGCGCTCCCCGACGGCACGGCCATCGCGAGCTTCGACGTCGTGGACGAGCGCTACTCGCGCCTGCAGGCCTTCGGCGAGCGGATGGTCGTTGCCGAGCACGAGACGGAGGGCGAGCGGATGCCGACGGCGTGGGTGCGCGAGCACGGCGCCGCGCGCGTGGGCGTCGACGCGCTCGGACACGACGAGCGGTCGTGGGCGTCGGATGGCCATCGCGCGCTGTTCGCTCGGATGGCGGACTGGGTGACGCGCCGCGGGTGAGGTCGGGATCGGGGCGGGGGCAGGCTTTCGGCGGCTACGCATGCGCCCGTCATAGGAGCTGCATAGGCTGCCCTCGCAGGGTGGAGGCATGAACAACACCGACTCCCTCGGCAAGTCGCGCCGGGTCGCACGCTCCAAGCCCCTCTGGATGGCGTCGATGCTGCTCGTCGGCGGGCTCGCGCTCGCCGGGTGTGCCACGTCGACGACCGACACCGCCTCGAGTGAATCGTCGTCGTCCACGTCGCCCACATCGACGGCATCGACGGTCGACTCCCCCATCGCCACCACGTCCTCCGGAAGCGAGGACGCGACGACCACCGCCGAGACGATCGCCGACACGAATGAAGCCGTCGAGGCGTTCCTCGCGACACTGTCGGAGGAGCAGGTCGAGGCCGTCACCTACGACTACGACGACGAGACGAAGACCACCTCCTGGTCGAACTACCCGGTCACGTTCGTCGAGCGCGCCGGGCTGAACCTGGCGGATCTGACCGAGGAGCAGCAGACCGCGGCCATGGCCGTGCTCGAGGCGCTGCTGAGCGACGAGGCCTACGAGACCGTGACGAACATCATGGGGGGCGATCAGTACCTGCTGGAGAACAGCGACACCACCGAGACCTCCCTCGGCCAGTACTACCTCGCGTTCTTCGGCGACGCCTCCGACACCGACGCCTACGCCGTGCAGTTCGGCGGCCACCACCTCGGCATCAACGCCGACCTGAACGGCGCGGAGGACACCATCACCTTCGCGCCCACGCACCTCGGCGTGCAGCCCGCCGTCTACACGGACGAGGACGGCGACGAGGTCCAGCCCTTCGACGGCATCTACACCGACGCGTTCGCGTTCTTCGACAGCCTCACCCCCGAGCAGCAGGAGACCCTCACCTCCGGGGACGTCACGATGTGCGCGCCGGGTGACACCTGCGACTTCGAATCCGGCTCGGGCCTGACCGGCGCCGACCTCACCGACGAGCAGAAGCAGCTCCTGCTCGAGCTCATCGCCAACTGGGCCGGCATGGCCGACGAGGAGACGACCGCGAGCACCCTGGCGGAGATCGAGGCGACCCTCGATGAGACCGTCATCGCCTGGTCGGGCGAGACCACCTACGACATGAGCACCGGCGACGGCATCAACTTCTCCATCTCCGGCCCGGACGTCTACATCGCCTTCCAGGCGCAGAGCGGATCGGCCGGCGCCGACGTCGAGGGCGTCAGCACGAGCGGCTGGGGCCACGTCCACACGATCTACCGCGATCCGTCCAACGACTACGCGAACAGCGTGGAGCAGCAGGCGGCGACCGGCGGCATGGGCGGCGGAGCGCCCGACGGCGGAGCTCGCGGCGACGGACAGATGCCATCGGGCGAGCCGCCGGCAGACGCGCCTTCGAGCTGAGCGCCGCCTTGTCAAGACCGCACCTCCGCCGCGAAGCCGCGACTACCGTGGAGCGCATGACGTCACCGTACGACTCCCGCCCCTGGCTCGCGGCGTACCAGCCCGACGTGCCGCATGAGATCGGCCCCGTCACCGAGACCCTCAGCGACATGATGGACGCGAGCGTCAAGGCGTACGGCCGGAAGCCCGCGTTGGAGTTCTTCGGCGCGCAGACGACGTACGCCGAACTCGGGGATCAGATCGCCCGCGCGGCGGAGGGCCTGCGGCGCATCGGCGTCGAGCGCGGCGACCGCGTGGCGCTGATCCTGCCGAACTGCCCGCAGCACGTGGTGGCGTTCTACGCGCTGCTGCGCCTCGGCGCGATCGTCGTCGAGCACAACCCGCTCTACACTCCGCGGGAGCTGCGCCACCAGTTCGAGGATCACGGCGCGCGCTTCGCGATCGTGTGGGACAAGGTCCACGACACGGTGGCGGCCTTCCCGGAGGACCTGCGCGTGACGGGCATCGTCAGCGTCGACATCACCCGGGCACTGCCGCTCCCGCAGCGGATGGCCCTGCGCCTGCCGATCCGGAAGGCACGCGAGACGCGCAAGCGCCTCACGCAACGGCCGTCCGCTCGCCGTGTGCTCACGTGGGAGACCCTCGTCGACGGCCGCCGCCTCTCACGGAAGACCCCTCGACCGGCGCTCGACGACGTCGCGCTGCTGCAGTACACCAGCGGCACGACCGGGTCGCCCAAGGGGGCGATGCTCACCCACCGCAACCTGCGCGCGAACGCGCAGCAGGGCGAGGCGTGGGTTCCGGGGCTGCGGGAGGGCGAGGAGACGTTCTACGGGGTCCTGCCGCTCTTCCACGCGTACGGGATGACGCTCTGCCTGACGTTCGCGATGAGCATCGGGGCGAAGCTCGTGCTCTTCCCGACCTTCGACCCCGATCTCGTCGCCCGCGCGGCGCGCAAGAGCCCGCCGACCTTCCTCCCCGCGGTGCCGCCCATCTACGACCGGCTCGCGCGGGCCGCCCAGCAGGGCGCCATCGACCTGAGCTCGATCCGCTTCGCGATCTCCGGCGCCATGAGCCTGCCGACCTCGACGGTGCGGAAGTGGGAGTACGTCAGCGGCGGCCTTCTCGTCGAGGGTTACGGCATGACGGAGACCTCCCCCGTCGCCCTCGGCAACCCGATCGGCCCCAGCCGCCGCCCGGGAACAGTGGGCGTGCCCTTCCCCAGCACCGACATCCGCGTCGTCGACCCCGAGGACCCCGACCGCGACCTGCCGCCGGGAGAGGCCGGCGAGCTGCTCATCCGCGGGCCGCAGGTGTTCTCCGGCTACTGGCAGCGCCCCGACGAGACGCACGCGGTCCTCCTCGACGACGGATGGCTGCGCACCGGCGACATCGCGGCGGTGTCGGAGGACGGGTTCGTCACGATCGTCGACCGCCTGAAGGAGCTCATCATCACGGGCGGCTTCAACGTGTCGCCGAGCGAGGTCGAGGAGACGCTCGTCTCGCACCCGGACGTCGACGAGGCCGCCGTCGTCTCCCTTCCGCGCGCGGAGGGCGGCGAGTCGGTGGCCGCCGTCGTCGTGCTGCGGGCGGACGCCGAGCAGGAGGCCGAGGCGCTGCGCGACTTCTGCCGCACGCACCTGGCCGCCTACAAGGTGCCGCGTCGGATCGAGTTCGCCAACGAGCTGCCGCGGTCTCTCGTGGGCAAGGTGCTGCGCCGTGAGGTGCGCGAGCGCCTCATGGCGCAGGACTGACACCGGATCGACGACGCCCCCGCCCACGAGGGGCGGGGGCGTCGCCCTGCGGGCAGAGGCGGTCAGTCTCCGAGCTCGCGCGGCTTCTCGCGCTCGCGCGACTCCTCCTCGGGGAGGCGGTCGCCGCCCGGCGCGGCCGAGCCGCCGAGATCGGGCTCCGTCTCGTCGAGGATGGGGTGCGCCTCCGTCTTCGCGTACAGCTCGGTGAACGCCTCGTCGACGACCGGCTCGACCCATGCGAGGTCGTCCGTGGAGTGGTCGTAGGGTGCCGGGACGAGCGCGAAGTCGTCGCCGTACTCCTCGAGGCCCGCGCGCACGCTGTGGCGCACCGCCCGCTCCGCGTACTCGTCGCGCAGGATGAGCGGGTCGCGGTTGAGGTCCTTGAGGAACGCCACCATCATGAACGCCAGGATCACTGCGAACGGCAGCGCGGCGATGATCGTGACGTTCTGCAGCGCGGTGAGGCCGCTCCCCTCCTCACCGCCGGCGGCGAGGAGCACCGCCGCGATCACGCCGACGAGCGAACCCCAGATCACCGTCACCCAGCGGGTCGGCTCCGGGTTGCCGCGCTGAGACAGCGTGCCCATCACGAGCGACGCGGAGTCGGCGCCGGTGACGAAGAAGATCGCCACGAGGATCGCGAGGATGACGGTGGTGACCCCCGCCAGCGGGAGGTTCGCCAGCACGCCGAACAGCACGCTCTCAGGCGGGTCGACGGTCAGGCCCGCGCCGTTCATCTGCTGATCGATCGCGGTGGTGCCGAAGATCGCGAACCAGATGAACGAGATGACCGACGGCACGACGACGACGACCGACACGAACTGACGCAGGGTGCGCCCGCGCGAGATCTTCGCGATGAACATGCCGACGAAGGGCGACCAGGAGATCCACCACGCCCAGTAGAAGATCGTCCACCCCGACAGGAAGGTCTGGACCTCCTCGCCCTGCGACCCGGAGCGGGCGGCCATCGTCGTGAAGTCCGTCAGGAACTGCGCGGCGACCGACGGGATGATGTTGATGATGAGCATCGTCGGGCCGACGAAGAACACGAAGAACGCCAGCAGGAGCGCCACGACCGCGTTGATGTTCGACAGGGCGCGGATGCCGCGCGAGACTCCCGAGGCCGCGGACGCGATGAACGCGGCGGTGAGCACCGCGATCACGCCGATGAGGAGGCCGTTGCCGACCGCGCCGATGCCCGTGATCAGCTCCACGCCGTGGCCGATCTGCAGGGCACCGAGGCCCAGCGACGCGGCGGTGCCGAACAGCGTCACGATGATCGAGAAGACGTCGATGGTGCGGCCGACGGGGCCGTTGGTCCGTCGCTCGCCGAGGAGCGGCGCGAAGATCGAGGAGATGAGCGGCGTGCGTCCGCGCCGATAGGCCCCGTACGCGATCGCGCCGCCGACGAGGGCGTAGAACGACCACGCCTGCGGACCCCAGTGGTAGAGCACCTGGGTGAGGGCGGTGTGCATCGCCTCGACGGTCGCGGCCTCCGCGGTGTTCGGCGGCGGGCTCTCGAAGAATGTGAGCGGCTCGGCGGCGCCCCAGAAGACGAGGCCGATGCCCATGCCCGCGGCGAAGAGCATCGAGATCCAGGAGAACACCGAGAACTCCGGCGACTCGTCGTCGCGCCCGAGCCGGATGCGGCCGAAGCGGCCGAACCCGACGTAGAGCATGAAGACGAGCACGACCGTCGCGATCACGGTGAAGAACACCCCGAGGTACTCGATCACCCAGCCCAGCACGCCGGTCGCCGTGCTGGCGAGGTTCTCGGGCGCCGCGATGCCCCAGCCGATGAAGGCCACGGTGGCGGCGATGGCGATGCCGAAGACCAGCCGGTCGGTGCGGAAGTCGCGGCCGGTCTGCTCGACCCCGATGCCGGGGATCAGTGCGGGGTGCACACCCTGCGGCGCCGGGTCTGCGATGTCGCGGACGATTCTCTTCGCAGCGTCGGCGGCCCCTGATGGCCTGCCACTGCGATGCTTCTCAGTTCCGGTCATTCTCGCCATCCTGCCAAAGTCGTATGTACAGCGCATGAATGCGCTGAGCGGTCATGCGGTGTGCTCCATGAGCTCCCGCCCGAGCACCCGGAACGCCTCGTGGGCGCGATCCCGATGCAGAACGCCGACGTCGTCGAACTCGACGATGAGAGCGTACGCGGCTCCGCCACTCGGGCCGGTGAGCGCGCCGGCCTCCGCGCGCACTCCCTGCGCCCTGCCCGTGCGGTTGACGAGCAGCAGCCCGTGCCGGTCGTCGAAGGAGAGGGGGTCGACCCCCGTTGCCGCGCCGACGAGGCCCAGGTCTCGATGCAGGCCCAGCCACTCCGCCACCTGCGCGCTCGCACCGGCGTGACCCGCGCGCCCGGTGGCGAGGGCGCGGAAGAGCCCCGCGAACTCGCGGGCGGTGCCGATCGCGACGTGCGGCGCGTCGTCGGGCCCGCGATGCACGCGGAACCGGTCCAGCAGCGCCGAGCGGGGCATCCCGAGCGCCGCGAAGCGCCGCGTCACGCGCTCGGGCCCCACGCGGGCGAGCAGCGCATTGGCCGCATCCGCATCCGCGGGGGCGAGCGCGGCGAGGTCGCCGAGCGGCAGCCGGTCGGTGCGGAGCCGGCGCCAGATGCCCGGCAGGCCCGAGAGCTCCTCCCGCGCGACGAGCTCGAGCGGATCGAGCTCGCCCGCGCCGAACTGCACCGCCGCCTCCACGAGGAGCGGCACGACGCCGAGACCGCCCACCGGCATCGGGTCGTGATCGCCCTCTTGCGCGAGCACCGCCGCGCGGTCGAGGGTCTCGACGTGCAGCGCGACGCGGGCGCCGGCGGCAGTCAGCGCCTCGAGCGCGGCGAGCGTACCGGCGAAGGGTCCGATCCGGCGACGGGATCGCCGACTCTCCCCCGGCGACGACATCTCCCCGATCGACATCGCTCCTCCGCCGTCAGCTCACCAGATGGTGACGCGCTCGTCCTCGGGGAGCCACAGCGCGTCGTCGGGCTGCACGTCGAACGCCGTGTAGAACGCGTCGACGTTGCGGACGATCTGGTTGCACCGGAACTCGTTCGGCGAGTGCGGGTCGATCGTCAGCAGGCGGACGGTCTCCGCCTCGCGCGACTTCTGCTGCCAGACCTGAGCCCACGACAGCAGCAGGCGCTGCACGCCGGTGTATCCGTCGATGACCGGCGCCTCCTCGCCGTCGAGCGAGAGCTCGTAGGCCTTGAGGGCGATCCCGAGGCCGCCGAGGTCGCCGATGTTCTCGCCGATCGTGAGCGCGCCGTTCACCGTGTGCGACTCGTCGAGACCCCGCGGGACGAGGGCGTCGTACTGGGCGATGAGCGAGCGCGTGCGCTCCTCGAACGCCGCACGGTCGGCCTCGGTCCACCAGTCGTTGAGGGCGCCGGTGCCGTCGTAGCGGCTGCCCTGGTCGTCGAATCCGTGGCCGATCTCGTGGCCGATCACGCCGCCGATTCCGCCGTAGTTCGCCGCCGGGTCCCGGTCCGCGTCGAAGAACGGATACTGCAGGATGGCCGCAGGGAAGACGATCTCGTTCATCAGCGGGTTGTAGTAGGCGTTCACCGTCATCGGCGTCATGAACCACTCGTCGCGGTCGATGGGCTGGCCGACCTTGCCGAGCTGCCGGTCGTGCTCCGCGATGTTCGCGCGCCGCACGTTGCCGACGAGGTCGGTGGCGTCGATCTCGACGGCGTCGTAGCCGCGCCAGGTCACGGGGTAGCCGATCTTCGGCGTGAAGGTGTCGAGCTTCTCGAGCGCCTTCTCCCGCGTCTGGGGGCTCATCCACTCGAGCGTGGAGATGCTCTCGCGGTATGCCGCGATGAGGTTCGCGACGAGCTCGTCCATGGCGGTCTTCGCCGCCGGCGGGAAGTGGCGCTCGACGTACACGCGGCCGATCGCGTCGCCCAGGGCGCCCTCGGCGAGCGCGACGCCGCGCTTCCACCGCTCGCGCAGCGTGGGAACGCCGGTGAGCTCGGTGCCGTAGAACGCGAAGTTCTCGTCGACGAACGGGTCGGCGAGGTACGGCGCGAGGGCGTGCACGACCTGGAAGCGCAGCCACGCCTTCCAGTCCTCGAGCCGGTCCGCCACGAGGAGGGAGCCGAGACCCTCGAGGGCGGACGGCTGGTAGACCACGGCCTCCGCGAACGTCTCGGGGCGACCGGGAGCCACGGCGTCTCGCCACGGCGCGAGGTCGACGCCGGCGAGCTGCTGGATCTCGTCCCACGTCTTCAGGTTGTAGGTGGCGACGGCGTCGCGGCTGCGGACGTTGTCCCAGTGGTGCGAGGCGATGTCCTGCTGCAGCGAGAAGACGCGCGCGGCCTGACCCGCGCCATCCGCCACTCCCGCGAGGGTCAGCATGCGCTCGATGTGCCCGCGGAACTCGTCGCGCGTGCCCGCGAAGTTCTCCAGGCGGAAGTAGCTCTCGTCGGGAAGGGAGATGCCCGACTGCACGAGGAACGGCACGTAGCGGGTCGGGTCGCCCGGATCGGGCTCGACGAAGACGCCGATCGGGCTGCCGAGGCCCTCGCGGTCGAACTCGCCCGCCGTCCGCAGCAGCGAGGCGACATCGGAGACGGCATCGACGCGCTCGAGGAGCGGGGCGAGGGGCGCCGCTCCCTGTGCGTCGACGCGCGCGGTGTCCATGAAGCTCGCGTAGAGGTCGCCGACCTTGCGCGTCTCGGTGCCGGGCTGGGCGCCCTGCGCCTCCTCGACGATCGCGCGCACGTCCTTCTCGGCCTGCTCGGCCAGCTGGTGGAAGGCGCCCCACCGCGCCTTATCGCCGGGGATCTCGGTGCGATCGATCCACGCGCCGTTGACGTGGCGGTAGAGGTCGTCCTGCGGCCGGATCCCCTCGCTGAGCTCGTCGAGGGCGATACCGGAGGGGAGCGATTCAGCCGTCATGCGCTCCATCGTAGGCACAATGCCGGCATCCGCGGCGGGCCCTAGGCTCGGACGGTGACCGTCCGCCGCGCCCTCGACCGCGACATCCTGCGCCTGGCGGTCCCGGCGCTCGGCTCGCTCATCGCCGAGCCGATCTTCCTCGCCGTCGACGCCGCCATGGTCGGCCATCTCGGGGTGGCCGAGCTCGCGGGCCTCGGCATCGCGTCGGCCGTGATCTCGACGGTCGTCGGGCTCATGGTCTTCCTCGCGTACTCCACCACGCCGGCCGTCGCCCGGCGCTTCGGCGCAGGCGACCTGCGCGGCGCTGTGTCGGTCGGCATCGACGGGCTGTGGCTGGCCCTCGCGCTCGGCACCGTGCTGGGGGTGGCGGGGTTCCTCGCGGCGCCCGCGCTCGTCGCGGCCTTCGCGCCGACGGCCGACGTCGGCCCGCACGCCCAGGCCTACCTCGCCGTCTCGATGGCGGGCCTGCCGGCCATGCTGCTCGTGTTCGCCGCGACCGGCCTCCTCCGCGGACTCCAGGACACCGTCACCCCGCTCCGGGTCGCCGTCGTCGGATTCACCGCGAACGCGCTCCTCAACGCCCTGTTCATCTACGGGCTCGGGTGGGGGGTGGCGGGCTCCGCGGCCGGCACCGTCGTCGTGCAGTGGGGGATGGTCGCGGCGTACGCGCTCCTCATCGGGCGCCTTGCGCGGCGTCATGGGGCATCGCTCCGCCCGCACCGGGCCGGACTGCGCGGCTCCGCGCGCTCGGGCGGGTGGATGTTCCTCCGCACCGCGAGTCTGCGCCTGGCCACCCTCGCCACCGTCTGGGTCGCGACCGGCCTCGGCACGCGCGAGCTCGCGGGCTGGCAGGTCGTCTTCACCATCTTCACGACCGCGGCCTTCGCCCTCGACGCGCTCGCGATCGCCGCGCAGGCGCTCGTGGGCAAGGCGCTCGGCGAGGGCGACCCCGACGCCGTGCGGGCGGTCACCGGCCGCACGATGCGCTGGGGCGTGGGGGCGGGCTTCGTCGCGGGGGCTGCCATCGCCGCGCTCTCCGGGGTCATCGGGCTGCTCTTCACGGGCGACCGCGCGATGGCCGACTTCGTGCAGCCCGCGCTCCTCGTGCTGGCGGTGTCGCAGCCGATCGCCGCCTTCGTGTTCGTGCTCGACGGCGTGCTCATGGGCGCCGACGACGCGCGCTACCTCGCGCTGGCGGGAGGCGCGAACCTCCTCCCCTACCTGCCGGCCCTCTTCGCGCTCGCCTGGCTCTCGCCATCCGGCCCGGGCGCGCTCACCTGGCTCTCGGCCGCGTTCGGCGGCGTGTTCATGATCGCGCGCGGCCTCACGCTCGGCCTGCGGGTGCGCGGACGGGCGTGGCTGGGGCACGTGTGACGCTCAGGCGCTCTCGAGCTCGGCGATGACGATCTTCTTCTGCTGCATCATCACCTGGATGGCCGCGGGCGTCTTCATGAGGGCGCTCATGTCGCGCGGGATGATCTGCCAGCTCACCCCGAAGCGGTCCTTGCACCATCCGCACTGCTCGGCCTCAGGCACGTGCGAGAGCGCCGCCCAGTAGCGGTCGATCTCCGCCTGGTCCGCGCAGGTGATGACGAATGAGATCGCCTCGTTGAAGCGGAACAGCGGTCCGCCGTCGAAGCAGACGAAGTCGAGGCCGTTGAGCGTCACCTGGCCGTTGATGACCTTGCCGCTCATGTTCGCGAAGTGCTCGTCGAGCTTCTCGTCCGGATACTCCTCGATGCTGCGGATGCGGGAGTTCGGGAACACGCTGACGTAGTACTCCATCGCCTCGCGCGCGTCGTCGTCGAACCACAGACACGGCTGAATGGGTGGGAGATCGGCCATGACTCCTCCTCGAATCGGCTGCCTCGCCGCTCACCGTACGCCTGCCGGCATCGCCGGTCGACCCTCAGGCGTGGCGGCGCACCCACTCGTACATGACGATGGCGCCCGCGGCCGAGGCGTTGATGGAGCGGGTGGAGCCGTACTGCGTGATCTCGATGTGCGCGGACGCCGCGGCGAGCGCCTCGTCGGTCAGCCCCGGTCCCTCCTGCCCGAAGAGCAGCACGCATCGCTCGGGCAGATCCGCACGGTCGACGGGAACCGCGTCTCCCACGTTGTCGACGGCGATGATCGGCAGGTCCGCCGCCGCCGCCCACGCGGCGAAGGCGGCGACATCCGGATGGTGCACGACGTGCTGGTAGCGGTCGGTCACCATGGCGCCGCGCCGGTTCCAGCGCTTGCGGCCGATGATGTGCACGGTGTCGGCGAGGAACGCGTTCGCGCTGCGCACGATCGAGCCGATGTTCATGTCGTGCTGCCAGTTCTCGATGGCGACATGGAACGGATGCCGCCGGGTGTCGAGATCGGCGACGATCGCCTCCATGCGCCAGTACCGGTAGCCGTCGACGACGTTACGGGAGTCGCCGTTCGCGAGGAGCTCCGGGTCGTAGTGGTCGCCCTCCGGCCATTCCCCCGGCCAGGGCCCGACGCCGTGGGTGGACGCCTCGCGGCTGGGCTCTGGCTGCGGGTCGCTCACCGCTCGAGCGTAACGTCAGGCCCCCTTCACGTTGCCGGTGTGCCCCTCGACGACCGGGGTCGCCACCCACTGGCCCGACGCGGCCGACTCCTCCGCCGCCGTCAGGACCTGCGCCGATGCGAGGGCGTCGTGGATGGTCGAGTTGTCGGACGCCTGCCCCGTCGCGGCGAGGAGGAACTTCTTCGCCTCGATGGTCTTGAGGTCGTCGTAGCCCATCGGCGTCCCCGATCCCGGCTGGAAGCGCGAGTACTCCGGGAAGGTGTCGTCGGCGAACACGCGCGTGTATCCGAGGCTCTGCCCGGGGCGACGGATCGCCAGCTCGAGCTCGTTCATGCGCTCGAAGTCCCAGCGCAGCGACCCCTCCGTGCCGAAGATCTCGATCGCGTACTCGGCCTTCGGGCCGACGGCGAGCCACGAGGCGTCGAGCGTGCCGAGTGCCCCGGCCGCCACGGCGGAGTCGTCGAAGCGGAGGAGCATGTTCGCGTAGTCCTCGTTCTCGACGGGCAGCATGCGCCCCTCGTCGGGCGTGCCCGGGAGCCCCGGTCGCTCGGTGATGTACGTGCCGGTCGAGGCGGTCACCGACGCCACCGGCCCGAGCAGGAAGTGCACGAGGTCGACGAGGTGCCCCATCAGATCGCCGAGGACGCCCGAGCCGCTCAGCTCGCGGACGAAGCGCCACGCGCGTGGGGACTGCGGGTCGGCGCTGAAGCCGCCGAAGAAGCGCCCGCGGACGTTGGTGATCTGCCCGAGCGCGCCCTCGCTGATGAGCTGCCGGGCCCGCTGGATGGCCGGCGGCTGCCGGTAGTTGAACCCGATGCTCGAGGCCACGCCGGCGGCGAGGACGGCATCGCGGATGGCGGCGGTCTCGCGCGCGCCTCGCCCGACCGGCTTCTCGATCCAGATGTGCTTGCCCGCCTGTGCGGCGGCGATGCCGACCTCGGCGTGCAGGAAGTTGGGTGCGCAGATCGACACGACGTCGACCTCGGGGTTCGCGAGCACTTCCCGGTAGTCGGAGACGGCGGAGTCGTAGCCGAGCACGTCGGTGGCGTATGCGCGGCCGGCCTCCGCGGTGTCGGCCGCCTGCACGAGGCGCGGTGCGACGCCGAGCTCGGGGTAGACGAGCGGGAGATTGGCGTACGCGCGGCTGTGGAGACGGCCCATCCAGCCGACGCTGACGAGACCGACGCCGAGGGGGCGCGAGGGGGTGGTGGCCATGACGGGCTCCTGGACGACAGGGCAGCGCGTCTGATCCTGCGCGACGCTGCGCCGAGTGGGTTCTGGACCGGTCCAAACTAGCGCGGTCCGATGCGCATGTCAAGACATGCGCTCCAGAGCGGACGGCGGGTCAGCGCGGCGACGGCGTGGAGGTCCGCACCACCAGCCGCGGGGCGATCAGCGTCTCGGGTCGGCGCGGCGCGGCGCCGCTCTCCACGTCGATGACGCATCCGGCCGCCGCCGCGCCGATCTCCGCATTGCGGGGGTCGACGCTCGTGAGCCCGATCTGCGGCAGGCGCGCCACCTGCGAGTCGTCGTACCCGGTCACGGCCATGGCCGTTCCCTCGGCCGCAGCTGCGGCGAGCGCCCCCACGGCGGCCAGGTCGTTCACCGCCACGATCCCGGTGGGCCGGCCCTGGCCATCCGTCTCGAGCAGCTCTCGAGTCGCGGTGTACCCGGCGCGCTCCGTGAAGTCGCCGGACGCCACCCGCGGCTCGAGTCCGTGCTCGCGCATGACGTCGAGGTAGGTCTCGAGGCGCCGCTCGGCGACGACGCCGCCCCGCCCGCCGACGTGCGCGATGCGCCGGTGCCCCCGCTTCAGGAGGTGCTCGACGGCGAGGCGGATGCCGGCGGCGTCGTCGGAGCGGACGGTCGCGGCGACGGGGACGTGCTCGCCGATGGCACTCGCGATGACGAGCGGCGTGCCCGCGATGATCTCGGTGAGGGCGGCGAGGTCGGGAATCGAGCCGACCACGAGGATGCTCCGGGGGCGGAGGTCGTGGAAGACCGCGAGGGCGCGCTCATCGAGGCGCGGGACGCCGCTCGGGTCGGGCATCATCGCCGAGGTCAGCAGCGCGCTGCGTCCGTGTCGGGCGAGCTCGGCACGTGCGGCATCGACGACCTCCGCGAACACCGAGTTGTGCAGATCGGCCACCAGGACTCCGGTGAAGCCGCCATCCGCCGACGACAGCGCCCGTGCGGTGAGATTCGGGCGGAACCCCAGCCGATCAGCCGCAGCGAGGATGCGCTCGCGGCGCTCGGGCCCGACGCTTCCGCCGGCGTAGAGAAGCGACACGAGGGATTTCGACACTCCGGCCGCCGCCGCGACGTCGCGGATCGTCGGCCGCCGGCCCGCGCCATCCTCCATCTCCTCATTCTGCCCGGGGTCCGGACAGCTCGGTGTGATCTCCTGCCGGCATGGACCAGGTCGGCGAGCTTCTTCACACCCTCGGACGGGCCGTCTCCGTCATCTGGGAGAGCGCGACGTCCCCGGTTGCCCCGCTTCCCCTCCCGATCACGCTCATCACAGGAGCTGTGGCCCTCCTCGTCGTCCTGTGGGGTGCGACCTGGCGGGTGGCACGTCACGCCATCACGATCGCGCACGAGGGATTCCATGGCGTGGCAGCGGTGACGACCGGGCGCAGCCTGCGCGGCATCCGCCTGCACTCCGACACGTCGGGCCTCACCCTGTCGCGCGGCAGGCCCCGCGGCATCGGCATGGTCGTCACCCTGCTCGCCGGGTATCCGGGGCCGGCCCTCGCCGGCCTCTGCTCCGCCTGGCTCGTGCACCGCGGCTACCCGATGGCGATGCTGTGGCTCTTCGTCGCGCTCCTCTGCCTGCTGCTGCTGCAGATCCGCAACCTGTTCGGCCTGTGGTCCGTCGCCGTCTCGACGGCGGTGCTGGTCACGGTGTCATGGTGGGCGCCGGCAGACGTCCGCGGTGCGGTCGCCGCCACGGTCGCGTGGTTCCTCCTCCTCGGGGCGGTGCGTCCGGTCCTGGAGCTGCAGCGCAGCCGGAGAAGGGGCGCGGCGCGCACGTCCGACGCCGATCAGCTCGCCGCGCTCACGCACCTCCCCGGAATCCTGTGGGTCGGGGTCTTCCTCGCCTTCTGCCTCGCCGCCCTCGCGATCGGCGGGTTCTGGCTCCTCGGCGACCCTCGGGACCTCGCCCTAGGCTGATGCCGTGGCTTCACCCGCGGCAGATGACTACCTGAAGACGGTGTACTCGCACACCGAATGGCAGGACGACCCCATCACGCCGTCGGTGCTCGCCGGCAAGCTCGGCGTCGCGCCGTCGAGCGTCACCGAGATGGTGAAGAAGCTCGCCGCTGCGGGCCTCGTCACGCACGTCCCCTACGGGGCCGTGCGTCTCACGCCGGAGGGCGAACGGCGCGCGGTGGGCATCGTGCGGCGGCATCGGCTCATCGAGACCTGGCTCGTCCGCGAGATGGGCTACGGGTGGCACGAGGTGCATGACGAGGCGGAGATCCTCGAGCACGCACTGAGCGACCGGCTCCTGGCCCGGATCGACGAGCGGCTGGGCCATCCGACCGCAGACCCGCACGGCGACGTGATCCCCGACGCGGACGGCGCGCGAGAGCGCGAGCCGTTCGTGCTGCTCGCCGACGCACCTGCCGGTCACGCCGGACGGGTGCTGCGAGTCCGCGACCGCGACCCCGAGCTCCTCCGCGAGATCGAGGCCGCCGGCATCGACGTGGGCCACGAGGTCGCGGTCACGGTCGCCGGCGTGCAGGTCGACGGCGCGGACATCGCGCTGCCCGCGGGGGCGGCCGAGGTGATCTGGCTCACGGCGTAGTACCGCGGTACGAACCGGGCTCCGGATCTCCGCCCTGGTGCCGATGCGCGACCTGCCACCGCGTCCGTAGCGTCGAAGGCATGATCACGGCAGAGAACCTCACGAAGCGCTTCGGCGCCAAGACGGCGGTCGACGGCATCTCGTTCGAGGTGCGACCGGGGCAGGTGACCGGCTTCCTCGGCCCGAACGGCGCCGGCAAGTCGACCACGATGCGGATGATCGTGGGCCTCGACCGCCCGGATGCCGGCTCGGTCTCGGTGAACGGACGCCGCTTCGCGGAGCACGCCGCTCCGATGACGGAGGTCGGCGCGCTCCTCGACGCGAAGGCGGTCCATCCGGGCCGAACCGCCGAGGCGCACCTCGGCATGCTGGCCGCGACCCACGGCATCGGGAAGGCGCGTGTGGCGGAGGTCATGGAGCTCACCGGCATCACCGAGGTCGCGCGCCGTCGCATCGGCGGCTTCTCGCTCGGCATGCATCAGCGCCTCGGCATCGCGGCGACCATGCTGGGCGACCCGCACACGCTCCTCCTCGACGAGCCGGTGAACGGTCTCGATCCCGAGGGCGTGCACTGGGTGCGCGGCTTCGTCCGCTCCCTGGCGGCCGAGGGGCGCGCGATCTTCCTCTCCTCGCACCTGATGAGCGAGATGGCGCAGACCGCCGACCACATCATCGTGCTCGGGAAGGGGCGCGTCCTCGCCGATGCGCCGGTGAGCGACTTCCTGCAGGGCGCGGGCCGCGAGCGCACGCGCGTGCGGGCGTCCGACGCGCGCGCGCTCGGCTCCCTCCTCGCGGCCGACGGCGTGTCCATCACGCAGGTGTCGTCCGACGTCCTCGAGGTCGAGGGCGTTCCCGCGGCGCGCATCACGCGCGTCGCGGTCGGGGCCGACCTCGACGTGCACGAGCTCGTCCCCCTGCGCGGCTCCCTGGAAGACGCGTATCTCGCCCTCACCGGCGACGCCGTCGAGTACCGCAGCGACCCGGCCGCCCTCGCGGCCTGAGCGGAGACCCTCATGACCACCACCGCCACTGCGGCGCCGCGTCGCGCCGCCTCGCTCGGCGCCCCGCGCCTGTCCTTCTCGCACCTCATGCGCGCGGAGTGGATCAGCCTGCGCAGCCTGCGCGCCACGATCATCTCGCTCCTCATCGGCGGGGTCCTCGCGCTTCTCATCGCCGTGGGCTTCTCGGTCATGATCGCCGCCATGACCCATGACCAGGGTGCGGGGCTCGCCGTCATGCCCGCGGCGGACAGCATGGGGACGAACGCGATCCTCATCACGCAGCTGGTCGCCGTCGTCATCGGCGTCGCCGCCTACGCGAAGGAGCATGCGACGGGATCGCTCCGCACGCAGCTCGCCGCCGCTCCCCGGCGGATCGCGATGCTCGGCGCGAAGGCCGCGGTCGTCGCCCTCGCGATGTTCGTCTGGAGCGCGCTCGTCCTCGCGCTGTCGTTCGTCGGGGTGGCGATCGTGTACTCCGCCTTCGACTTCCCGATCGAACTCTCGGCGGCACGGGTCGTCGTCCCGATCCTCGGCGGCGCGGCGCTCGTCGCGCTCTCCGGCGTCCTCGGCCTCGGCGTCGGCGCGCTGCTGCGGTCGGAGAACTGGTCGGTGACGGTCGTGCTGGTGTTCCTGCTCTTCGTGCCGACCGTCCTGATGACGCTCCCGTTCGAGTGGGCTCCCCAGATCGCCGACCTGCTCATGGGCGAGACCGGCTCGGCGCTCTACACGGTGCCCGACGCGCTCGACGCCGACGTCGTCCGCGACATCCTGCTGACGATCGCCTGGCCGGCCGCGGCTCTCCTCTCGGGGATGGCCGTGGTGCGGCGCCGGGACGCGTGATCGGACGAACCCGTCGGATGGCCCCCTCCGCAGCCGGAGGGGGCCATCCGCGTAGGGTCGTGACCGTGACGCGTACACGACCCTGGGGAGGGCCGGCATGAGCGACGCCGACCTCGCGCTCCCGCGTCCGCCCGGCAGGCTTCGACGCTGGCTCGACGCGCACCCCCGCACGGTGGATCTGCTCCTCGCGACCGCCTGCGAGGCGCCGTTCGTCGTGGCGATCGTCGCGCTGCTCGCCATGGGCCGGCTGTCGCGGGCCGAGACGCTCCTCGGCCTCGCGGCGCTCGTCGCGGGCGGCATAGCGGTGGGCCTGCGACGACGGCACCCGTTCACCGCCACGCTCGCCTGCGCGCTGCTGGTGGCGCTTCCGGTGCGCTACTCCGCCGGTGGAGCCATCGATATCCTCGTGCTGCTGTACTCGCTCGCGCTGTACGGCACCGCCGTGAGCCTCTGGACCGGGTTCGCCATCGCCTCTGCTCTCGCCATCGGCGCCGGGCTGCTGTACGGGCTCTCCGGCCAGGTGACCGCCGCGAGCACGCTGGGCGTCTCCACTGCCGTCGTCTACCTCGTCCCCGTCCTCATCGGACTGCAGATCCGCGGCCGTCGACGCTATATCGAGGCCATCATCGATCGAGCGCGTGATCTCGCCCGCGAACGCGATCAGCGCGCGCAGCTCGCGGTGGCCGACGAGCGCGCGCGCATCGCCCGCGAGATGCATGACATCGTCTCGCACAGCCTCACCGTGATGATCACCCTCTCCGAGGGCGCCGCGGCTCAGGCGGAAGCGGGCCGGGCGGGTGCGCCGGCGGCCATGCGCACCGTCGCGGAGACGGGGCGCGCCTCGCTCGCCGAGATGCGCCGCCTGCTCGGCGTGCTGCGCTCCCCCGACGAGGCCGCCGCCGTCGCGCCGCTGCCGAGCTCCGACGACCTGGACGCCCTGGTCGAGCGCTTCCGGGGAGCGGGTCTCGCGGTCCGACTCACCAGGGATGGCGCGCCGATCGCGGACGCAGCGCTCGCGCTCACGGTGTTCCGCATCGTGCAGGAGGGCCTGACGAACGTGCTCCGCCACGCACCCGGGGCGCGACGGGTCGAGGTGGTCGTCGGCCGCGCGGATGGCCGCGTCGTCGTCGAGATCGCGAACGGGCCGGGCACGCGCCCGGGCAGCGGACCATCGGGCCGCGGCACGGGCATCATCGGCCTGCGCGAGCGCGCCGCGCTCTACGCCGGCACGATCGAGGCGGGCGCGGCGGCGGATGGCGGATGGCTGCTCCGAGCGGAGCTGAGGGAGGGACAGGGATGACGAGCGAGCCGATCAGAGTCGCGATCGCCGACGACCAGCAGCTCGTGCGGCTGGGGCTGCGGATGGTCCTCGATGCACAGCCCGACATCGAGGTGGTCGCCGAGGCCGAGGACGGCGAGGAGGCGGTGGCCATCGCCCGCTCGACCGAACTCGACGTGCTCCTCATGGACGTGCGCATGCCGCGGCTCGACGGCATCGGCGCCACCGAGCGCATCGTGTCGCAGGGGCCGCGGCCCGGCATCCTCGTGCTCACGACGTTCGACCTCGACGAGTACGCGTTCGCCGCGCTTCGCGCCGGGGCGAGCGGCTTCCTCCTGAAGGACGCGCTGCCATCCGACCTGCTCACGGCCATCCGCGCCGTGCACGCCGGCGATGCCGTGCTCGCACCGAGCGTCACGCGGCGGATGATCGCGCAGTTCGCGGCGCCCGCGCCCGCCGCACGGCCGCCATCCGCCGCGCTCGCGACGCTCACCCCGCGCGAGCGCGAGGTCTTCGCGGCCATCGCCGAGGGCCTCACGAACGACGAGATCGCCGAGCGCTTCTTCCTCGCGCCCTCGACGGTCAAGACGCACATCGGGCGCCTGCTGCAGAAGCTCGGCGCGCGCGATCGCGTGCAGCTCGTGATCCTCGCCTACGAGACCGGGGTGGTCGGCGGCTGACGGGCCGGCGGCTGACGGGCCGGGTCAGCGGCCGGCGAGGCGCGCCGCGCGGGCGAACGGCCACTCCATGCCGGAGAGCCGCTCGCACGTCTCCCAGATGCGCTGACGCACCTCGGGGTCGGCGGAGGTCTTCGAGGGCTGCTGCAGCGTCGGCAGCCCTCGGGTGAGATGGCGCGGGCCCCAGTACTCCCCGCCGGAGACCTCGGGATCGACCAGCGCGCGGACGAGGGAGGCCGCGCCGTCCTCCTTGGACTGCGAGACGGGCGCCTGCAGCGTGTCCTTCACGCGCTTCCACAGGCCGGGCTCGTTGACGCCCGTCACGCGCGGCGTGCGACCGCCGATCGAGTAGCCGGGGTGGGCGACGACGCTCTCCACGGGAACGCCGGCGGCCTGCAGGCGCGCGTCGGCCTCCATCCCGAGCGCCTGCACGACGACCTTCGACTGCACGTACGCGCGCCAGGCCCGGTACCCGCGCTCGAGCTGGATGTCGACGGGGTCGTAGGCGCCCATCCGCGTCGACATGCTGCCGAGCCAGACCATGCGGGGCGTCCACGTGCGGCTGGCCGACTTGGACAGGGTGGTGAGCAGCTCCGCGGCCAGCACGAAGTGCCCGAGCGCGTTCGTCGCCAGCACCAGCTCCCGGCCATCCCGCGTCGTCTTCCGCTCGCGCGGCGTGTGCACGATGCCCGCGTTCAGCAGCACGCCGTCGAGCCGCTGCCGCTTGAAGAGTCCGCCGCGGACGCTGGCGGCGGCCGCGCGGATGGAGCCGCTGTTGCTCACGTCGAGCAGCAGCGTCTGCACGGAGGCGCCGGGCACACGGGCCTCGAGCGCATCGCGGGCGGCGGTCAGGCGGTGCGGGCTGCGACCGCTCAGGATGACGTGAGCACGGGCCCTGGCGAGCTGCTCGCTGGCGAAGTATCCGAGGCCGGCGTTGGCGCCGGTGATGAGGAACGTGCGGCCGGACTGGTCGGGAAGGCGCGACGGATCCCAGCTCCGGGGCGCGCGTTGGGTCACGTCATGAAGATACGCGTGAAAGCATGCCTTCGGGAGCATGGCCGCGGAACCTAGGCTGACACCATGGCGCGACGCGATGAGATCGAGTGCTGGCTGACCGACATGGACGGCGTCCTCGTGCACGAGGAGAAGCCGATCCCCGGGGCCCCGGAGCTGCTCGCGCAGTGGCGCGACACCGGGACGCCCTTCCTCGTGCTGACGAACAACTCGATCTTCACACCACGGGATCTCGCTGCGCGGCTGCGCGGCTCGGGCATCGACGTGCCCGAGGAGAACATCTGGACGAGCGCCCTGGCGACAGCGGCATTCCTCAAGCAGCAGAGCCCGGGTGGATCGGCCTTCGTGATCGGCGAGGCCGGCATCCTCACCGCCATGCACGAGGCGGGGTTCATCATGACCGAGACGAACCCGGACTACGTCGTCGTCGGGGAGACGCGCAACTACTCCTTCGAGGCGCTGACGAAGGCGGTGCGGCTCATCAACCGGGGGGCGCGCTTCATCTCCACCAATCCGGATGCCACCGGTCCGAGCGCGGAGGGCGTGCTGCCCGCGACCGGAGCGATCAACGCGCTCATCACGAAGGCGACCGGCAAGGAGCCCTACATCGTCGGCAAGCCGAACCCGATGATGTTCCGCTCGGCGCTCAACCGCATCGGCGCGCACAGCGAGAACACCGGGATGATCGGCGATCGCATGGACACCGACATCGTCGCCGGCATCGAAGCGGGTCTCCACACCGTGCTCGTGATGACCGGCATCAGCTCGCGGACCTCGATCGAGCAGTACCCGTTCCGCCCCGACGAGATCGTGGCGTCCGTCGCCGACCTGCTGGACCCTCGTGCCGAGGGAGAGGGCGGCGGCGAGCTCGTCGCCGGGGTCTGACCGGCGCGAGGGCGGAGCGCCGTCTCGCCGCCCTCCGAGCGGGCCCGAGTACGATCTCCGGCGTGAGTCTGAACGAGGTGCTGCTGCGCGTCGACCGTCTCGCCGCCGGGCGCCAGCGCGACGTGCGGGTCCCCGCCATCGCCGACCCCACGCTGCGCCGCGACTGGCTCGTCGTGCGGGTGCTCCTGGGCATCGCCATGATGCTGGGCGTGAGCGCGATCGGCATCGCGTTCTGGCTCACCATGCAGGGGATGGCCGAGCCGCTTCCCGTCTGGATGCGCAGCGTGGTCGTGCTGGGGCTGACCGGCGGACTGGGCTACTTCTCGTTCCGGGCCGAGCAGGGCTGGTACTGGGCGTACGCGCGGATGCGCGTGTTCGCGTTCGTCTTCCCCTGCGTGACCCTCGTCTTCGCCGCCATCCCAGGGCTCTACCCCGCGTGGATGACCCTCGAGCAGCTGGCGTTCGCCGCGCTCATGCTGACGGTCGGCCTCCTGCTGACGACACCGCGGATGCGCGCCGCCTACCGCCGTGACGCCTGAGCGGACCGGATCAGGCGTCGCGCAGGACGAGCGCGCCGGCGCCGATGATCGGCCCGTCACCGCCGAGAGCGCTGCGGACGACGCGCGTGCGCTGGGCGTAGGGCAGCCCCGCCCAGTCGCGCAGGGCCGCGCCGACGAGGTCGACGTAGTCGTCCGCGACGTTGGAGAACCCGCCCGAGATCGCGATCACCTCGAGGTCGAGCAGCGACGACGCGTCTGCCAGCGCCTGCCCGACCGTCTTCGCCGACCGCTCGATCGCCGCGCGCGCCACGCGGTCGCCCGCGGCGGCCGACGTGGCGAGATCCTCGCCCGTCTCCCCCTGCCATCCCTGCAGCTGCGCCCAGCGGACGCTGGCGGGGCCCGCCGCGATCTCCTCGACCGTCAGCTCGCCGACGTGCATCTGCCCGAGGTGCCCGGCATTGCCGGACGCCCCGCCCACGGGGATGCCGCCCATCACCACGCCGCCGCCGACTCCCGTCGATACGACGAGCGAGAGCGACGCCCGGGCGCCCGCCGCCGCACCCAGCCACGACTCCGCGAGCGCGAGGCACCCGCCGTCGTGCCGCAGCCGCACGACCGGATCGAACTCCCCGGTCGAGGCGATGACGGCGTCTCGCACGGCTTCCAGAAGCTCGAACCCGCGCACGTTCGGCATGTTGACCGGGTGGATGGCCCCCGCCCGCAGGTCGATCGGCCCGGCGCTGCCGATGCCGGCGCCGACGAACTGCGCGTCGCCCGGCAGGTGCGCGAGCGCGTGCGACACCACCTCGGTGACCGCCCGGTGGAGTCCGCCGGGCGTGATCTCCGGGCCGGTGGGGCGGCGGTTGCGGCCCTCGGCGAGGACCCGCCCGTCGGCGTCGACGAGCGCGGCGTCGATCTTCGTGCCGCCGAGGTCGATGGCGAGGGCGATGCGGGTCATCGAGGTCTACTGCGCTTCCAGGCCGAGATCGTCGAGGTCGATCGCGGCGAGCCACTGCAGGCCCTCCGCCTCGATGCGCTCCTGCGCGCCGGTCTTGCGGTCGACGATCGTGGCGACGGCGACGACCTCAGCACCGGCCTTCCGCAGCACCTCGACGGCCTTCAGCGGCGAGCCGCCCGTGGTTACCGTGTCGTCGAGCACGACGACGCGCTTGCCGGCGACCTCGGCACCCTCGATCTGACGGCCGCGGCCGTGGTCCTTGGGCTCCTTGCGCACGACGAAGGCGTCGACCGGACGGCCGGCGGCCACCGAGGCGTGGACCATCGCGTTGGCGATGGGGTCGGCTCCGAGCGTGAGGCCGCCCACCGCGGCGACGCCGTCGATGTCGCGGACGAGGTCGAGCATGATGCGCCCGATGGCGGGAGCGGCACGGTGATCGAGCGTGAGCTTGCGCATGTCGACGTAGTACGTGGCCTGCTTGCCGCTCGAGAGCGTGAAATCGCCGTGGAAGACGGCGTCCTTCTTGACGAGGCGGATGAGCTCCTGCCGGTCGGCTTCGAGTTCGGGCGTGGATGCGATGGCCATGCGACCAGCTTAGAGAGCGCCGGACGGAGACCCCACCCGCGAGCGGCGTCAGCGGATCGAAATAGGCTGGAGTCATGCGCCTCGCCACCTGGAACGTGAACTCGATCCGCGCCCGCGTCGACCGCATCGTGTCGTTCGCCGAGCGGGAGAGCATCGACGTGCTCGCGATGCAGGAGATCAAGTGCAAGCCGGAGCAGTTCCCGTATGAGCGCTTCGAGGCCGCGGGGTACCACGTCGAGGCGCACGGACTCAATCAGTGGAACGGCGTCGCGATCGCCAGCCGCGAGCCGCTCGAGGACGTGCAGCATGCGTTCGCCGGCATGCCCGGATTCCAGAAGGGGCATGTGGGCGACGACGCACCCCACGAGGCGCGCGCGATCTCCGCTCTCGTCGGCGGTGTGCGCGTCTGGAGCCTCTACGTGCCGAACGGCCGCTCGCTGAACGACCCGCACTACCAGTACAAGCTGCGGTGGCTCGAGGCGCTGCGCGAGGCGACGCGTGCGGAGCTCGCCGTCCAGCCCGACCTGCCGCTCGCGCTCGTGGGCGACTTCAACATCATCCCGTTCGACGAGGACAACGGCGACCCCGACATCGTCGAGGGCGTGTCCACGCACGTGTCGCAGCCCGAGCGCGACGCCTTCTTCGCGCTGGAGACGGCGGGCGTCTCCGACGTCGTGCGACCCCTCATCCCCTCCGGCTTCACGTACTGGGACTACCAGCGACTGAAGTTCCCGCGCAATCAGGGCATCCGCATCGATTTCGTCCTGGGATCGCGAGCGCTGGCCGACGCCATGACCGGGGCTTCCATCGCGCGCGACGAGCGCAAGGGCGAGTCGCCGAGCGATCATGTGCCGGTCGTCGTCGACCTCGACCTCTCTCCGGAGGACGATGACGACGTGCCGATGATCTTCGGCTGATCAGCCGATCCCCTCCTCGGCGCGCACCTCAGAACGAGCCGGTGCGGGGCTCCAGGTCGACGGGCGCGTAGCGCAGCAGCACCGCGCCGCTCTCCCCCACCACCGGAGCGGACGTGAGCCGGAGATTCGCCGGCGACGCGCCATCCGGGAAGACCTTCTTCCCCTGACCGAGGACCACCGGGTACACCCACAGGCACAGCTCGTCGTAGAGCTGGTGCGCGAGCAGCGTATGCACGAGGTCCACGCTGCCGATGACTGCCGTGAGACGGTGCCGGGCGCGGATGGCCGCGATCTCGGCGGCGAGGTCGTCTCCCACCCGCTCGCTGCCGCGCCAGGAGAGGTCCGGCTCGCCGCGGCTGGCCACGTACTTGGGGACCGCACCGAACTTCACGCCGATCTCGCCGTCCTCGCCGCTCTCATGCTGCGGCCAGTACCCCGCAAAGATGTCGTACGTGCGGCGGCCGAGGAGCAGCGCGTCGATCTCGTCGATGGCCCGGCCCACCTCGCGGCCGACCGTCTCGTCGAAGAGCGGCGCCTGCCATCCGCCATAGGGGAAGCCGCCGGAGGTGTCCTCCTCCGGGCCACCTGGCGCCTGCGCGACGCCGTCCAGCGTCGTGAAGAGATCGATCCGGATGCGGCCCTGCTCGCTCATCTCGTCAGCTGCCCTGCTGATCGAGGAACGCCTCGGGGCCGTCCTGCGCCGCGACCGGGTCCATCCACATGAACTCGATGATGTTGCCGTCGGGGTCGGCCATGCTGACGGAGTACATGAAGCCGTAGTCCTGCGGCTCCTTGTTCTCCGATCCGCCGGCGGCGAGGATCCGCTCGCGGATGGCGTCGACCTCCTCCCGGGAGTCGCGGCTGAGCGCGGTGATGACCTGGGCGCCCTCCGTGCCGAGCACGACAGGTCGCGTCGTGAAGGTCGCGAAGTACTCCCGCGTCAGCACCATGAAGAAGACGTTCTCGTCCCACCGGACGCACGCGGCGTTCTCATCGGTGAAGGCGGGCACGATCGTCGCGCCCAGGGTCTCGTAGAACGCCTTCGACCGGTCGAGGTCGACGGTGGGCAGGTTGACGAAGATCTGGGTGGGCATGGGGGCGCTCCTCGCATCGCGGCGGCTGATGGCGCCCATGCTCGTCAGGGGCCGGGCGGCTGTCAAGATCACCTCCGCCGCGCGACGGAGGTCGACGGCGCCGGATCTGTCTACGGTGGACGGATGACCGCTGTGACCGCCCCTCCCCTGCGGCGCGCCACCGAGCCCGTGGCCGTGCTGCGACCGACGTCGCGCCGCGACCTGCGCAACGACGCCCTGCTGGCGGCGGCCCTGTTCGGGGCGGCCGTGATCAGCATCGCCCTGACCGTGGTGTCGGGCGCCTTCCTCACGCAGCCGGAGGACGCCGGGTGGTCGCTCCTCGCGAGCGCGTTCATGACGCTGCCGCTCGCGCTGCGCCGGCGGTACCCCGTCATCGTCGCCGTCGTCATCTGCTCGGCGTACTTCATCGCCGCATCGCTGCAGTTCCCCGAGATGTACGTGAGCCAGGTGACGATGTTCGTCGCGATCTTCACGATCGGCGCCTGGGTGGAGGATCGGCGGCGGGCGGCGCTCGCGCGCACGCTGATCATCGTCGGGATGTTCGTCTGGCTCCTCATCTCGACGTTCATCGGCGCGACCGACACCGAGGCGCTCGAGGAGAGCTTCGCCGGCGGTCTCACTCCCTACATCGCCTACATGCTCGTGATGTGGCTCATCAACGCTGCCTACTTCGGCGGCGCGTACTACATGGGGAATCGGGCATATGCCGCCGCCCGCGACCGCGCGGTGCTGCAGCGGCGCACGCGCGAGCTGGAGGAGGAGCGCGAGATCACCGCTGCACAGGCCGTCGCGCTCGATCGGGTGCGCATCGCCCGCGAGCTGCACGACGTGGTCGCGCACCATGTGTCGGCGATGGGAGTGCAGGCCGGCGCGGCGCGCACCGTGATCGAACGCGACCCCGAGGCGGCGCGCCGAGCGCTCACGGTCGTCGAGGAGTCCGCGCGATCCGCGATCGCCGAGCTGCGGCACCTCCTCGACACCCTGCGCTCTGCGGACGGCGACCCCGACTTCGCCGCCGGCGCCCCCTCCACGCTCAGTCTCCAGAGCCTCCCCGCACTCGCGGAGACGATGACGGCATCGGGAACGCCGACGCGTCACGTCGTCATCGGAGAGCCGGTTCCCGTCCCCGACATCGTGCAGGTGAACCTGTACCGCATCGCGCAGGAGGCGCTCACCAACGCGCGCCGACACGGCGGGCCGGAGGTGCGCGCCGAGGTGCGGCTGCGCTACCTCGCGGACGCGGTCGAGCTCGAGGTCACGAACTCCGGCCGAGTCGCCCTCGGCGCGCGTCCGGGTCTCGGTCAGCTCGGAATGCGCGAGCGCGCCATCGCCTCGGGCGGGGTGCTCGAGCTGCATCCGCGTGAGCAGGGCGGCTACCGCGTGCGGGTGACCGTCCCCCTCCCCTCGACGAAAGCAGCCTCCTCATGACAGCGCCCATCCGCGTCCTCCTCGTGGACGACCATGCGACCATGCGCGCGGGTTTCCGCATGATCCTGGAGGCGTCGGACATCGAGGTCGTCGGAGAAGCCGCCACGGGCCGGGAGGCGGTCGCGCGCGCCGCCGAGCTGCGTCCTGATGTCGTGTGCATGGACGTGCAGATGCCCGACATGGACGGGATCGAAGCCACCCGCCGCATCGTCGCGGATGGCACCGCCGCGCAGGTGGTGATCGTGACGACCTTCGACCGCGACGACTACCTGTTCTCAGCGCTCGACGCCGGCGCGAGCGGGTTCCTGCTCAAGAACGCCGGGCCCGAGGAGCTCGTGAACGCCGTGCGCGTGGTGGCCGCCGGCGACGCCCTGCTGGCGCCCGAGGTGACCCGGCGCGTGATCGAGCGTCATGTCGCGCCCGTCTCCGCGACCCCATCGACCCCGGAGCCGGCTCCCGAGGCGGCGATCCTCACCGAGCGGGAGCGCGACGTGCTGCGCCTGCTCGCACAGGCGATGAGCAACGCGGAGATCGCGCACGCGCTCTTCATCGGCGAGGCGACGGTGAAGACGCATGTCTCGAACCTGCTGCTGAAGCTCGGCGCGCGGGATCGCGTCGGCGCGGTCGTCTACGCGCATCGGCACGGCCTCGCGTGAGACGACGCTGGCCGGCGTCGCGCGCGGGGTCAGGCGTACGCCTTCTCCACCCGCGCGATGAGCGCGACGAAGGCGGCGAGGTAGCCGGCGAGGAACTCGCGGGTGCCCTCGTTGGTGATCTCGCGGTCCTCGGTGATGAGACCGGGCGCCGCCTGGATCATGCCCTCCGGCTGGCCCATGACGATGGCGTTGAAGTGGCCCATGATCGCGCGGAGGTGCTGCTGCGCGGCGGCGGTCGAGATCGGTCCGCCGGAAGCGCCGATGATGGCGACGGGCTTGCCGCTGAACGACATCTCGCCGTACGGGCGCGTGGACCAGTCGAACGCGTTCTTCAGCACACCGGGGATCGAGCGGCTGTACTCGGGCGTCGCGATGAGCACGCCGTCGACATCGGCGATGGCCTGCTTGAAGTCCCGCGCGGCCTGGGGGAAGTCGGCCTCGAGGTCCTGCGAGTAGAACGGCAGGTCCTTGATCGGGATCTCCACGAGTTCGACGCCCTCGGGAGCGAGTCGGGTCATCGCCTCGACGAGGGCGCGGTTGATGGACGTGCTCGACAGGCTGCCGACGATGTAGCCGATCTTCGTCACGGGCTTCTCCTCAGGGGTGGGGAACGGACGTGCCGATACACGTCCATTCAAGAGAAAGCACGCGGGGCCATCCGCTATTCCCTCCCGCGGTCTCCCCCCTGAGGCGGATGGTGCGGGTGCGGTCGTTCGGAGAATCCGTCGGGAGGCGGAAGCGGCGGGGGCGCGCGGATCAATAGCGTGTGAGCACACACCGAGAAGGAAGGCGACGCGGATGCTCAGACTGCGTGGGATCAGCAAGCGGTACGGCGAGCGGCAGGTGCTCGACGACGTCTCGTTCGACGTCGCCCCGGGGCGCCTCACGGGCTTCGTGGGAGGCAACGGCGCGGGCAAGACGACGACCATGCGCATCGTGCTCGGCCTCCTCGCCCGCGACGCCGGCGAGGTGACGCTCGGCGGCGCGCCCCTCAGCCCCGAGGAGCGTCACCACTTCGGGTACATGCCCGAGGAGCGCGGCCTCTACCCGAAGATGAAGGTGCTCGAGCACATCGTGTACCTCGCACGGCTCCACGGGTTCGACAAGGCGGAAGCCACGCGGCGCGCCACCGAGCTCCTCGAGGAGCTCGGCCTCGGCGAGCGCCTCGGCGACAACATCGAGTCGCTCTCGCTGGGCAATCAGCAGCGCGCGCAGATCGCGGCCTCGCTGGTCCACGGCCCGAACGTGCTCATCCTCGACGAGCCGTTCTCCGGACTCGACCCGCTCGCGGTCGAGGTCGTCGCGAACGTCCTCCAGCAGCGCGCGGCCGACGGCGTCGCTGTGCTCTTCTCGTCGCATCAGCTCGACGTCGTCGAGCGGCTCTGCGACGACCTCGTCATCATCGCCGACGGCACCATCCGCGCGGCGGGCGCGCGCGACGCGCTGCGCGAGCAGCACTCGTCGCATCGCTACGAGCTGGTGACGGATGGTGACGCCGGCTGGCTGCGGGCGGAGCCGGGCGTGCAGGTGATCGACTTCGAGGGCGGCTTCGCCCGCTTCGACGTCGACTCCGACACGACCGCTCAGCGGGTCCTCCGCCGCGCCGTCGACCTCGGCGCGGTCGCGAGCTTCGCCCCTCAGCACCCCTCCCTCTCGCAGATCTTCAAGGAGGTCATCCGATGAACACGCCGGCCGCGGTCCGCACCACGCACCGCACTCCCACGCTGACCACGCCGCAGAGCATCTGGCTGGTCGCCGAACGCGAGCTCGGCGCGAAGCTGCGCAGCAAGGCGTTCCTCATCTCCACCGCGATCCTCGTGATCGGCGCCCTCGCCGCCGTCATCTGGCTGGGCTTCACCGCTTCGAACTCGGGAGCCACGCCCGTGGCAGCGACGCCCGGCGTCGTCTCGCAGCTGGACGGGGCCGTCGGATACGAGGTCACCGAGGTCGCCGACCGCGCGGAAGCGGAGGAGCTCGTCGCCTCGGGCGAGGTCGACGCCGCGGTCGTGGCCGACGACGCCTCGCCGACCGGCGTGACCGTCGTCGCCGAGAGCGAGGCGCCGTCATCGCTCGTAGCCGCGCTCTCCGTCTCGCCGACCGTCGACCTGCTCGATCCCCAGGGCGAGAGCGAGGAGGGCATGCGCTACATCCTCGGCATCATCTTCGGCCTGGTGTTCATGATGGCCGCCATGACGTTCGGCACGCCGATCACGCAGAGCGTCATCGAGGAGAAGCAGACGCGCGTCGTCGAGATCCTCATCTCGGCCATCCCCGCTCGCGTGCTCCTGGCCGGGAAGGTGCTCGGCAACACGATCCTCGCGATCGGACAGATCCTGCTGCTCATCGCGGTCGCCGTCGTCGGGATGATCGTGACCGGTCAGACCGAGTTCCTGCGGGGGCTCGGGGCGCCGATGGTGTGGTTCGCGGTCTTCTTCCTGTTCGGGTTCATCCTGCTCGCGGCGATGTTCGCCGCCGCCGGATCGCTCGTCTCGCGACAGGAGGACTCGGGGCCGACCCTGACCCCGCTCATCTACATCACGATGATCCCGTACTTCCTCGTGATCTTCTTCGGCGACAACCCGCTGGTGATGGGGATCCTCTCGTACGTGCCCTTCTCCGCGGCCGTGGCCATGCCCATCCGTCTGTTCTTCAACGAGGCCGGATGGTGGGAGCCGCTGCTGTCGCTCGTCGTGCTGCTGGCATCGTGCGTCGTCGTGATCATCCTCGGCGCGAAGATCTACGAGAACTCGCTGCTGCGCATGGGGGCCAGGGTGAAGCTGAAGGACGCGCTGAAGAGCTGACGTCCTCCCCCTGCGGTCGAGGGTGGGGGATCATGCACGGGAATACACTTGGTCTGCCGGAGGTTGATCCGTCCGACAGGGCAACGGCGCCCGAGAAGATCCCCCTGAACAGAAGGAGCACAGACATGGGCGCCACCACCCTCGACCGCACCGCGGCCACCGACCACCCCGTCCTCGATGTCCTCGCGGAGCGCTGGAGCCCCCGCGCTTACGACGCCGTCGCTCCGATCGACGAGCAGAAGCTCGCGAGCGCCCTCGAGGCCGCACGCTGGACCCCGTCGGCCAACAACACGCAGCCGTGGCGCTTCATCGTCGCGCGCCGCGGCACCGCCGAGCACGCCGCCATCGCCGAGTCGCTCGCCGGCTTCAACGCGCTGTGGGCGCCGTCGGCCGCCGTGCTCATCGTCGCCGTCGCGGAGACCGCCACCGAGGACGGCGCTCTCTACACGCACGCGGGCTACGACCTGGGTCAGGCCGTCGCGCACCTCTCGGTGCAGGCTCACCACGACGGGCTCGTCGTGCACCAGATGAGCGGCTTCGACCCCGCCGCCGTCCGCGAGCGCTTCGAGCTGCCGGAGCGCTTCGTCCCGACGACCGTCATCGCCCTCGGCGAGCTCGGCGACATCGACGCCCTCCCCGACGCGCTGCGTGCGCGCGAGCTCGCTCCCCGCGTGCGTCGTGCGGTCGCCGATTCGGTCATCGTCGACGCCTGAGGCCTCTCCTGCAGAAAGAGCCGGCCCCGGAATCGCTTCCGAGGCCGGCTCTTCTCATCCGCGCAGCAGCTGGTGGATGTGCTCCTCCAGCTCGCCCACGCGGGCATCGCGGAGGAAGCCCTCCTTGCGCGGGATGTCCCGCGTGACCGCGACCTCGCCCACCACCCGACCAGGGCTCGCGGCGAGCACGAGCACGCGGTCCGACATCCGCATCGCCTCGCGGATGTCGTGGGTGATGAGGAGGATGCTCCAGCGGCTGCCCTCCCACATCCCGATCAGCCAGCGCTGCAGCTCGTCGCGGGTGATCGCGTCGAGCGCGCCGAACGGTTCGTCCAGCAGCAGCGTGCGCTTGCCCTGCACGACGGTGCGGAGGAACGAGACGCGCTGCCGCATCCCTCCCGAGAGCTGGCGCGGGAGCATCCGCTCTGTCCCGGCGAGACCGAACGGGGCGAACAGGCGAGCCGCGCGCTCTCGAGCCTCACGCCGACGGAGACCGGCGACCTCGAGCCCGACGCCGGCGTTGTCGAGGATGGAGCGCCACGGCAGGAGCACGTCCCGCTGCGGCATGTAGGCGAAGGGCCGCTCGCCCCCGTCGGCGAACGAGACCGCACCCGCGTCCGGTGCGAGCGAGCCGGTCAGGATGTCGAGGAGCGTGGATTTGCCGCTCCCGCTCGGCCCGACGATCGAGACGACCTCGCCCGCGCCGACCTGCAGCGACACGTCGCGCAGCACGGTGCGCCCCGCGAAGCTCCGGCTGAGCTGGGAGACCTCCAGCGCCGGCCTCACCGCGCCGCTTCCGGAGTCGGCTGTCGGTCCCGGCCCTGCTCCACGCGCAGCCAGGGAATCGCGGCACGCTCGAGGAGCGCGACGCCGGCGTACAGCAGCAGCGTGAGCACGGAGCTGACGACGACCGCCGCGAGCACCAGGTCGGTGCGGAAGACGTTCTTCGCCGAGAGCATGTACACGCCGAGACCTGCGACCGCGCCGGCGTACTCGGCGAAGATCGCGCCGACGACGGCGTAGGTGATGGAGACGCGCAGCGCGGAGAAGAAGGACGGCAGCGACGAGGGCAGTCGGACGAGCCGGAACACCGTCCCGCGCGCGGCGCCCATCGAACGGAGCAGGTGCTCCCCATCGGGGTCGGCTGCGGCGAACCCGCGCAGCAGACCCACCACCATCGGGAAGAAGGTCACGAACGCCACGAGCAGCACCTTCGGCAGCATCCCGAAGCCGAACCACAGCACGACCAGCGGGGCCAGCGCGATCATCGGCAGGGTCTGGCTCACCACGAGCAGGGGCAGGATGGCCCCGCGCAGGACTCGAGAGAAGTCCAGCGCCGTCGCGACGACGAAGGCGGTGGACACCGACAGCGCGAAGCCCGCGAGCGTCGCGAGAAGGGTCGGCCCGGCGTTCCGCAGGAGGTCTGCGCCGTCGGCCGTTCCCGCGGCGGCGACCCGCGTCGGCGCCGGCAGCACCGCCGACGGCAGCAGACCGCTTGCGACGGCCCCCTGCCAGAGCGCGAGCAGGACGAGCAGCGTGACGACCGGCGGCAGCGCCGCACGCAGCGCGGCCGGCGCCCTCACGAGAGGAGGTCGCGGTGGTAACGGGACCAGTCGGGCGCGTCTGTCACGCGCTCACCCGCCTCGTCGACGAGGAAGCCGCCGTCGAGAAGGAACTCCCCGAACTCGTCCCACAGCCGCGGGTCGATCTCGCCGACTGCGCGGCCGTCCGCGAGAAGGTACCCGTCGTCGGCGAGCATCCGCGCGCTGCGGTGCACGAGCTCCTCGGCGCCGCCCAGGCTGTCGGGGTTGGCCTCGATGAGGAGGTCGGCCGCCTCGTCGGGGTGCTCGGCGGCATACGCGTACCCGCGCTGCAGCGCCCGTGTGAAGGCCTCGGCGGTGCCGGGGTGGGCGTCGAGGTACGCGTCGCTCGAGATGACGCCGATCGACTGCTGCTCCGGAACGCCGTAGTCCTGATACCGGAACGACGTGTACGGATGACCGTCGAGTTCGGCCTGGATGTTCTCCCACGTGGCGACGGAGAGGGTGAAGTCGATCCGCCCCTGGTGCAGCGCCTCGTAGGCGCCGGTGTCGAGGACGACCTCCTCGAACTCCCCCGTGCCGCCGTCACCACGGAGCACCGTCTGAGCCGTGGCCGTGTACAGGGGTGACCCGAAGCCGCCGAAGACGCCGCCGTCGAGTTCGGCAGGGCCGGAGATGTCCTCGTCCGTCACCAGTCGACCCACGTCCTTCTGCGTGACGGCGAAAACGGAGGTGACGTCCAGTCCGGCTGTGCGGCCCAGCTGGACGGTCGCCTGGCCGCCGATACCGAAGTCGGCCTCGCCCGCCGCGACGAGCTGGGAGGCCGCGGCGGACCCGTACGGCAGAATGTCCACCTCGACGCCGGCGTCGGCGAAGTAGCCGAGTTCGTCCGCGACGTAGAGCCCGATGTGATTGGTGTTCGGCGCCCAGTCGAGCGCGAAGGTGACGATCTCGCTGTCCGCCGTCTCCTCGGCGGAGCTGGCCGCCGCACAGGAGGTGAGGGCGAGCGCTCCCGTCAGGAGCAGAGCGGATGTCGCGAGGCGCGACGGAGCGGGTGGGTGCAGACGCATGATGCGTGCCCTTTCGTTCTCGAGGGGCACGGGTGTGATGAGATGCCTCCCTGCGCTGGCATGACCCAGATCAGGTTCGACGGTCGAAGGTTGGGGACCTTCCTCTCAGCCCGGCCTACCGGACTCCCGTGTGTGCGCCATGGTAGCGCGACGCGTGGCGCCGCCCGACGCGGCTAGGGTGGTCGCCGTGACGATGACCCCTCAGCAGTACGGCGTCGGCGCCCGCTTCACGGTCTCGGTGTCCGACTCGGACTACGTGGCGATCCTGCTCGGCGCCCTGGCGGAGGTCGACACGACCGGTCTGGAGACGGAGACGAACGACATCTCGACGTTCACGACCGGATCCGAGCAGCGGGTGCTCGAGTACATCCGCGACGTCATGGCCGCCGTGGCGAGAAGCGGCGTTCACGTCTCCTCGACCATCCTGCTCTCACGCGGCTGCCCCGGCGAGCTGCAGTGCGAGCTGCCGCCGGGCGTGCACGCTCTCGCGTCGGCTCCCGTTGCTCTGGCGCCCGCCGGCATCCGGGCGCGAGCGCACTGGTCGCTCTACCCGCTGCTCGACGGCGGCGACCAGGGTGAGCACATGACGGAGATCCACCGCGCGATCGAGCACGCGAGGACCGCGGGCGTGTACTCGGGATCCGACCACTACGCCACACGCCTCGACGGCGATCTCTCGGCCGTGCTCGAGACCGCCGCCAACGCGTGGATCACGGTCGGGCGCACGGTGCAGCACGTGACAACGCACCTCACCGTGTCGCTGAACAGCCCGACCGCGATCGCCGACTGACGCTCCCGATCTCGCCTACTCCGCGGGCTGGCCCTCGCTTGCGAGAGCCAGACGGTCGCCCGTGGCCTCGACGTCCACCTTCACGAGGTCGCCGTCATGCACGCCGCCCGACAGGATGGCCCGGGCCAGGCGGTCCTGGATCTCCTGCTGAATGAGACGACGCAGCGGACGCGCGCCGTACACCGGGTCATAGCCGCGCTCGGCGAGCCAGGCCCGCGCGTCGGGCGTGACCGCGAGGGTGAGGCGGCGGTCGCCGAGGCGCCGCTGGAGCGCGTCGACCTGGAGCTCGACGATCTGCGCGAGGTCGTCCTGGCTGAGGGCCTGGAACATCACGATGTCGTCGAGGCGGTTCACGAACTCCGGCTTGAACGCCTGGCGGACGAGCATCATGACCTGCTCCCGCTTCGCGTCGGGCGAGGTGGTCGGGTCGATGAGGATGGGCGAGCCGAGGTTCGAGGTGAGAATGAGGATGACGTTCTTGAAGTCGACCGTCCGGCCCTGGCCATCCGTCAGTCGCCCGTCGTCCATCACCTGCAGGAGCACGTCGAACACCTCGGGGTGGGCCTTCTCGACCTCGTCGAGCAGCACGACGCTGTAGGGGCGCCGGCGCACGGCCTCGGTGAGCTGGCCGCCCTGCTCGTACCCGATGTACCCGGGAGGGGCGCCGACGAGGCGCGAGACGGAGTGCTTCTCGCCGTACTCCGACATGTCGATGCGGACCATCGCGTGCTCGTCGTCGAAGAGGAACTCCGCGAGCGCCTTCGCCAGCTCGGTCTTGCCGACGCCGGTGGGGCCGAGGAACAGGAACGAGCCGGTCGGACGGTTGGGGTCGCTGATGCCCGCGCGCGAGCGGCGCACGGCGTCGGAGACGGCTCCCACGGCCTCGCGCTGGCCGATGAGGCGCTTGCCGAGCTCGGCCTCGAGGTGCAGGAGCTTCTCCGACTCGCCCTGCAGCAGGCGGCCGACGGGGATGCCGGTCCAGGCGGCGATGACCGACGCGATGTCGGCCTCGGTGACCTGATCCCCGACCATCCGCTCGTCGCTGTGCTCGGCCTGCTCGGCCGCGGTGAGCTCGCGCTCGAGGCCTGGGATCTCGCCGTAGAGCAGACGAGACGCGCGCTCGAGGTTGCCCTCGCGCTGGGCCCGCTCGGCCTCGCTGCGGGCGGCGTCGAGGCGGGTCTTCAGGTCGCCGACGCGGTTGAGCGACGCGCGCTCGGACTCCCACTTCGCCTGGAGTTCGGCGAGGTTGCCCTCCTCCTCGGCGAGTGTCTCGCGCAGCTTCGCGAGGCGCTCCTTGGAGGCGTCGTCCTTCTCCTTTTTGAGGGCGAGCTCCTCGAGCTTGAGGCGGTCGACATAGCGGCGCAGCTCGTCGATCTCGAGCGGGGCGGAATCGATCTCCATGCGCAGGCGCGATGCAGCCTCGTCGATCAGGTCGATGGCCTTGTCGGGAAGCTGACGGCTGGGGATGTAGCGGTGCGACAGCGCGGCGGCCGCGACGAGAGCACCATCCGAGATGGCGACCTTGTGGTGGGCCTCGTAGCGCTCCTTGAGCCCGCGGAGGATGGCCACGGTGTCCTCGACGCTCGGCTCACCCACGAAGACCTGCTGGAATCGGCGTTCGAGGGCGGCATCCTTCTCGATGAACTCGCGGTACTCGTTGAGGGTGGTCGCGCCGATCATGCGCAACTCGCCGCGCGCGAGCATGGGCTTCAGCATGTTCGCCGCCGCGACCGAACCCTCGCCGCCGCCCGCGCCCATGAGCACGTGCAGCTCGTCGATGAACGTGATGACGCGGCCCTCGGACTCGGTGATCTCCTGGAGCACGTTCTTCAAGCGCTCCTCGAACTGGCCGCGGTACATCGCGCCCGCGACGAGCGCGGAGATGTCGAGGGTGATGACGTCCTTGCCCTTCAGGCTCTCGGCGACGTCGCCCGCGACGATGCGCTGAGCGAGGCCCTCGACGACGGCGGTCTTGCCGACGCCCGGCTCGCCGATCAGCACGGGATTGTTCTTGGTGCGTCGCGTCAGCACCTGACTCACGCGACGGATCTCGCCATCCCGCCCGATCACGGGGTCGAGCTTGCCTTGGCGCGCACGCTCGGTGAGGTTGATGCCGAACTGCTCGAGGGCGCTCTTCTGCTCGTCCTGCTGGGGCGCCTGGTTCGCCTGCATGTGTCCTCCTGGTGAAAGGCCGTTGCTCAAACCTGAGTCTGTCTGACTCAACTTTAGCATTGGAGCGGGTTGCGGGGAAGGGGGCGGCCGAGGGTCAGCTGTCCTTCCCGTCGCTCTTCTCGTCGTCGCGCTTTCTCTTGTCATCGCGCTTGCTCTGCGCCGCCGCCGATGCGGCGTTGCTGGCGCTGTTGACGATGCCGAAGCGGACCTGTGGGAGGGGGTGGTCGACGTATCGTCGACCGGCGGGGCTGGTCCATTCGAGGACGCCGGGGCGGATCTGCCGGACGGTCCAGGGGGTGTGGTGCTTGTCCTGGTGGCATCCCGGGCAGAGGGCCTCGAGGTTGGACACATGGGTGTTCCCGCCTTGGGAGTACGGGATGGTGTGGTCCAGGTCGGCGTGGGCGGCGAGGTTCTCACACCCGGGCGTGCGGCACACCTCGTCCCGCGCCCGGAGGAACCGCTTCTGGGCAGGGGTGGGGGTGTACCTGTCCACGGTCTCCAGCGCCCCGGTGTCGGGGTGGAGGAACAGCCGATCCCACCCGGGTTCCTCCCGGGCGAGGCGTCTCGCGGTGTCGGGGTCGACGGGCCCGTTCCCGGTGAGGAACGCGGTGGTGTCGTCCACCCCGGCGAGGGTGGTGGCGGGGACGGTGACCTGGATGCTCCCGTGAATGGCGCCGAGGGCGAGGTCTTCCCCGTTCATCCGGGAATGCGCATCGACGGTTCCGGTGAGGAGCAGCTCCAACGCCATGTCCGATGCGACCTGCGCCCGGTTGCGCTCATCCGCCCACGCCTCCGCCCGCTGCCTGTAGACCGCGACCCTCTCGAGCTCAGCAGGCTCCGACACCGCCCTCGCCAACCGCTCATCAGCGCCGGGGACGGGACCGGCTCCCACGCCGAGATCACGTTCGTCCGAGGCGTCCCAGGTGTGCCCGCCCGCGGATTGGCGCCACAGGTCCTCCGCCATCCCCGCGATCACATCGGACTCGTCGGGGTCGTCGGGGTCGTCGTGATCGACGTCCGCGGGGTCGATGTCGTCGGGCGGCCAAGATCGCCCGTCGGCGAATTCTTCGAGCGGTCGGTCCTGGGCCGATCGCAACCACTCCTCCAACTCCGCAAGCCCGCCGATGACATCCGCGGCTTCCAAGAACGGCGGTCCATCGTCCGGCCACGCTTCCGACGGCGCCCCGTCGGACGGTCCGCCGACGAAGGGGGCGGGAGGGTGGGTGCCGTTCATGCCTCCCAAGGAATCCGCTCCGTCGCCCCGACGGGATCCCATGCCGTACCGGGTATCGGGTTGAGTGGCCGTTCCGCGGAGCCTTCCGCCGTTGCCGGCGCACGACGCTTCGAGGAGCTCGCCGAACAGCTTCTCGTCCTCCTCCGACACGTTCAACCACCACCGATCCACCCCCGGCCCAGCCCCGTTCCCCGCATCCGCCGGGCCCGAGGGCTCGGAGGTGTCCGAGGAACCCCAGGGCCCCGACGAAGCCGACGAGTTCGCACCCTGCGGGTCCCGCCCGGCCGAGCGCTGCGCCTCGGACGAGGGCGATCCCGCCTGCGCCCCACCGGATCCCGCCTGCTCGGACGCCCCTCGCTCCGGCTCCTCGCGCTCGAAGGACTCGCGTTCCTCGCGCTCCTGTTCCGACTGCTCATGCTCGGCTTCCGCGCGTTCAGCGGGCTGTTGCGCTGCCCGCTCGCCATCCGACCGCTCGGGCTCGCCCTGCTCGGGCTCACGCTCGGCCTGACCCTGCTCGCGTTCGGCCTGCTCGCGCTCGGCGCGTTCCCGCTCGGCCTGCTCGCGCTCGGCGCGTTCCCGCTCGGACTGCTCGCGCTCGGCGCGTTCGCGTTCGGCGCGTTCGCGTTGGGTTTGTTCCCCCTCGCGCTGCTCCCGGTCGGCGTGTTCCTGCTGGGCGGCCTGTTCGCGCTCCCGTTGACGTTCCTGCGCGCGCACGTACCGGGTGTACGCCCGCGCCATCCGCTGCAACCGGTCCCGGACGGCGTGGATCTTCACCGCATCCCCCACCACGTGCAGCTCCGCGAGCCCGTCGGGGAGGTCCTCCGACCACACCGTCCGCCGCTTCAACGCATCCTGGTGCCGCTCCCGGAACGACCGCGGATGCAGCTCCTCCGCCACCCGGGTCGCGAAATCCCGCAACACCCCCGGCGACACCTCCTCCGCCACCGGAAGAAGAGCCCCCTCGAACAACCCCCACACCTCCGCGGGCAGGTCCTCCCCGACCCGGCGGATCACATCCGCATGCCGCAACGTGATCCGCCCCTCCCGCAACGCCTCCACAGTGGCGGGGAACCGCTCGGCGAGGACATACGCGTCCGACATCCGCGCCTGGGTGCGGCCCTTCGACTCATGCACCGCCGCGGCGATCTCCCCCGCCATCGACCGCATCGGGAACACGAACCGCGAATCCGACTCCGCCCGCCCCACCTGCGCCCACGCGATCCGCGACGCCTCAGCCAGAGCATCCACCTCCATCGCATCCGCCACCGCCCGCAACCGCCGCGCCTCCTGCAGCTTGTCGAGGAGGTGCAGGGTCGCGGAGATCTCAGCGTCCGTGGGCTCCCACGGAACCCCCGACACCACACCCCGCTCAGTCCCCTTCGACATACCCCCACGCTAAAAGCCACCACCGACATTCCCGCAAGTTATCCACAGGCCAGAACGCGAGAAATCCAGAACGCTGCCGGTCATGCCCGGATCGCTCAGTGACCACGCTGCTACTTACGATGTCGGGCTTCAGTCCAGCGAATAAGCACCGCCGCGGCGATGCCAGAGGTCCCAGCAGCCACGAAGCCGATCGTCAGGAAGAGGCCTAACCCGGAGGTCCAGGGTGCCGAGAGCGCTGTCACGACGACCCAGACCGCCAGCGCTCCCGCCGCTGCGCCCCATCCGCCAGCCTTGACCCGCTCCGCTGTTGGTGTGCGGGGGAGAGAGCGGCCTGTCAGAGCGAGGGTGATGATTGCCTCGAGGACGGCCGGCAGAGCCGTAACCACTCCGAATCCTGCCCCGAGGGCAACCCAGTATCCGAACGTTCCCCAGCCACCGTGTGAGCGATACTCGGAGTTGCCGAAGAGATACATTGCTACCCCGAGCAACGCTCCGATAGCCGCGGCAACGGGGATAGACGTCAAGATCGTGCGCCCGTACCGCCACAGCATGGCGCTCAGGCTATCGGCTGAAATGTCCCGGTGAAGGATCGCCTATCGGGACGGTGGTAGGCCGCTTCGTCAGAGGTCTGCGGTGCCTGACTAGCCTGTGGTGGTGAGATCTAAGCGCCGCATGATCGCCCTGGCGGGCGCCGTCGGTCTGCTGTGCGCAGTGGCGGGGTGCGCTGGCGGCCGCGGAGTCAATGTTCCCCTCGGATCTGAAGAGCTTGATCAGTGCCCTCCTCGATCCATCGCCGTCGAAGATCTGCACCAGATCGGCGAGCCAGGCTGCAATCTCGTCGGATCATCCCTGATCTTCCCCGACGGCCAGACGCTGTCCATCTATGGCGTCGGTGAGACGTTCTCGTCGTCGTACTCGGGAGCTGGTGAACACGACAACGTCGTCGTGAACTGGGGAATTCTCGGCGTCGGCGCCTACACGCAGCTCGGGGACGAGCTATTAGATCTCTGGGCGACCGGTGACGAGGCTGAGCGTTTGCAGCGGGAACTTGCCGAGGTCAGCGACCTGCGCTCGGAATGAGAGCGTCCGGTGAAGGATCCTTTCACCGGGACACATTCGTCGAGGCTGGCCGCGCTCGCGTCCGCGTTCCGATGGCGAACCAGGCAGCAGGCCCGAGCACTGGTACGAGTATCGAAAGGACCGACCAACACAGCGCCTGCCCAGCCGTCAGTCGCCGCGCGCCCCGGGCGATGGACACCAGCGCGGCGACCATGAGCGCGATCGACAACACGAAGGAGACGGACCACAGGATGTCGCTCGGGGCTGGCAGCAGGGGATCGGTCATGCCAGGAGGCTAAACGCATGGGCTACCGGACGCCGTCGGCGAGGAGCTGTCTTGATAGCCGATCCTTCACCAGGACACATCACGCTAGGAGAGTACGGATCTCTATCGGTCGCGCTGATTTCGCTCGGAACGCCGTGCACGTTCCTGCTCCCGAATAGCGCGAGGCCCCATCACGAGGAGGGTCGCGCCGCTGATCGTCGCAGCGACCGAAGCTGCGAGCAAGGGTGGCCAGGGTAGAAAGCCCGTCGTCGCGGCGATGACGGTTAGGGCGAACAACGCGATAGCGGTCGGGCCGAGGATCGACCCCACCCAAAGTCGGTACTTGCGCATGTTCATCGGCCGATGCTACCTAGAGACCGTCCTGACAGAGGATTCCTCACCGACAGAGCGCTCGCACGCTCGTCGTCATGAGCCGCGACGAGACGCGACAAACTCCGGAAAATCAGAAGGACCAATTCCGTCGGGTGAAAAGAAGGCCCGCACAAACAGGCGTGCCTCGTCCTCGATCTCCGTTTGCGAAAGATCGTTCGGAGTTGCTTGGCCCGTTGACGTCAATCCGAGGATGAAGCCGTACGAGGATTCGCTCGGCCCGTTAAGCCAGGTGAAGTCGTAGGCGCGTTGGCCCGGTTGTACGCGCGTCTCGACCTCGAATCGTTCCCCTTCTACCTCGATCAGCACGCTCACCCTCACAAGCTACGCGGTGGGCATCTTGGTCGGGAAGATGAGCTTGTCAGGCCGGAGGCCGGTCTGCGCTGTCTCAATAGACGGTGGTTCATCGCGACAGGCCGAACGAGCTCATCGACCGTCTCAGCTCCGCTTCTCCCGCCTGACCAGCTCGATTCCCGTATACCTGTCCCGCAAAAATGCCCGGTGAGGGTGCCTCAAACGCTACAGCCGTACGCTCTCACACCCTCATATGAGCCGGGGTGCGCGAGGGGCGCTCCCCTCGCAGCTCAAGGCGTGACTCAGTCCTCCTCGCGCGCCACGAAGTCGCTGTGATCCTGCACTTCGCCCTCCCTCCCGTCCTGCGACAGGATGACGAGCCGCTGAACGCCGCTCGGCGCCGTGGAAGGGATGGTGCGGAGGATCGTGCCGCGGTGGAGGCACGATCCCTTGCCGTCGATCCACCTCGCGACCTCACCCGCGAGCCCCCGCCTCGCCTCAGCTCCGCAGCACCCGCTCGTAGATCGTGATCATGGCGGCCGTGCGCGACGACTGCAGGAACTCCTCCGAGACGCGAGCGGATGGCACGGGTGCGGTTCCCGACGAGATCTCACGGGCCGCCTGCTGCAGGACCGCGGCGAGCGCGGCCATCCGCTCGGGCTCGCCCGATGCCGCGGCAACGGGCCAGATGCCGCCGTCGAACTCGCCGGCGACATCGGGGTCGCTGATGATCGCCGGCGTGCCGAGGGTTGCGGCCTCGAACGGCGTCATGCCCTGGGTCTCGAATCCGATCGAGGTCTGCACTAGGGCGTCGGCGGCCGCGATGCGCGACAGCGTCTCCTCGTACGGGAGCCGACCAGCGAATCGCACGCGGTCGCCGAGCCCGCGCTGCGCGACAAGACGTCGCGCCTTCTCCCGCTCTCCCCCGCCGCCGACGATCTCGAGGTCGGCGTCGACGCCCGAGGCCGTGAAGGCCTCCAGCATCGGCAGGAGCCGCTTCTCGGGCGACATGCGTCCGAGCCAGATGAAGCGCGGCCGTCCCGGCACGCGCCCCGCGGGAGCAGCCGCGAGCACGCGCTCGCGCACCTCGTCATCGATCCCGTTCCACACGACATCCACCGTCGGGAAGACCCCGTGCTCTTCGAGGCGTCGCGCGAAGTGGTGGGATGGCGCGGTGACGGCGGACGCCTCCCGCGCGAATCCGCGGAGATAGTCCCACCCTGTGGACCCCGCCCCGGAGCCCGGGAGCGCACGGCTGCGCCAGAGGTTCAAAGCCCGCAGCACGAGGTGCGGGAACGGCACGGTCGCCTCGATGCCGACATCCACGCGGTTGTGCATCGTGTGGACGACGGGCACCCGCAGCCGCCGGGCGAGGCGATACCCGAGGACTGCGCCCCAGAAGTCCGCCTGCACGTGCACGAGATCGGGCACCGGCGCCCCGGAGGCGACACGACGGGCGAGCGCGCGGTCGATGAAAGCGTCGGACGATCGCCCCGGCCATCCGAACGAGTACTCGCGATCGAGGGTGACCGGAACGGAGGGGACGTCGAGGTACCCGGCATCGTCGGCGTGAGGGCGCTCGCGCGACCAGCGCCTCGGGGCGACGACCGTGACGACGTGCCCGGCCCGCTCGAGGTGCTGCCGCTGCAGCCGGGCGGAGACCTGGGCGCCCCCGAGGGTCTCCAGGTGCTGGTCTCCGAAGAAGACGACGTGCACGGCGCCTACGCCGGGATCGGCTCGCCGCGGTACAGCGCCTCGAAGGTGTCGAGGGTGCGCGTGATGTCGTGCGCCTCGACCATCTGCAGCGATGTCCGCTGCATGCGCACGCGGTCCTCGTCCGACGCCGTCAGCACCGTCGTGAGCCGCTCGGCGAGCCCGTCGACGTCGCCCGGCGTGAAGAGGTAGCCGTTCTCGCCGTCGTGCACGAGGTGCGGCAGCGCGACCGCGTCGGCCGCGACGATCGGAAGCCCCGACGCCATCGCCTCCATGGTCGCGATGGACTGCAGCTCCGCGATCGAGGCGATCGCGAACACCGAGGCGCGCGTGAGCGCCCCGCGCAGCACCTCGTCGGTCGTGTGCCCGTGGAAGGTGATGCGATCGCGGATGGCCAGCTCGTCCGCGAGCTTCTCCAGCGACGGTCGCTGGTCGCCATCCCCCACCAGGTCGAGGTGGACGTCGAGCGCAGGGTCGAGCTTCGCGACCGCTCGCAGGATGACGTCCACCTGCTTCTCGCTCGTGAGGCGCCCGACGAAGACGACCCGGTTCTCCGTGCGAGGCTCGAGATCGGGCGTGTACTGCGACATGTCGATGCCGCAGCTCACCGGCAGGACCCCCGCGACGTCGATCATCTTCTCGAGGAAGTCGGCGGCCTTCCGCGTGGGCGTCGTGACCGCCGCCGTCAGCTGGAAGGTGCGACGGGCATCCGCCCATGCCAGCTTCACGAAGATGCGGTTGAGCGCATCCGGCAGCTTGGTGAAGTCGAGGATGTTCTCCGGCATCACGTGATTGGTGGCGATCACGGGGATGCCGCGCTTGCGGGCGATCCGCGCGAGCCCACGGCCGATGACGATGTGCGACTGGATGTGCACGACGTCGGGGCGCACCTCGTCGAGCACGCGTCGTGCCCAGTGCTTCGCGCGCCACGGCCACACGAAGCGCAGCCACTCGTGCCACCAGAGCTTCACAGAGGGCAGCCGGTGCATGATGAGCGGTTCCCCCTCGACGATCTCGGTGCGCGCCGGGGTGCGCCGCCAGAGGCTGTTCGGGGCGCTCACGTGCACCTCGTGGCCTCGCTGGACGAGGCCCGCCGCCAGACGCTCCGCGAAGCGGGCAGCGCCGTTGATGTCGGGCGAGAACGTGTCGCAGCCCAGCAGGATGGTGAGCGCGCCGGGCGCCCGTTCGATGTCGGGCTCGGTAGGTGTCACGGATGCCTCGCAGTGCAGTTCGTGGCGGCGCCATGCAGCCGGGGACGTCGTCTCGAGCCTATGCCACCACCTTGGAGGAGCCCGAGAGGCGTGCCGCCAGCTCAGGGCTCGTCAGCTCAGCCCTGCTCGGCCCACCAGGCGCGCAGGCGCCGCGTCGCCTCCTCCGACCCCAGGGCGCCCTCGTCGAGCCGCAGGTCGAGGAGGAATCGATAGGCCTTGCCGACGAGGGGGCCGGGGGCGATCCCGAGGATCTGCTGGATCTCGTTGCCGTCGAGGTCCGGGCGGATGGCGTCGAGCTCCTCCTGCTCGCGGAGGGTCGCGATGCGCGCCTCGATGTCGTCGTACGCGCCGGCGAGACGCGCGGCCTTGCGGCGGTTGCGGGTGGTGACGTCGGCGCGCGTGAGGATGTGGAGCCGGTCGAGCTCCTCCCCCGCGTCGCGCACGTAGCGCCGCACCGCCGAATCGGTCCAGGCGCCCTCCGCGTAGCCGAAGAAGCGCAGGTGCAGCTCGATGAGCTTCGTCACCGAGCCCATCGTGTCGCCGTCGTAACGCAGCGCCTGGAGCCGCTTTCTGGCCATCCGCGCCCCCACGAGATCGTGGTGGTGGAACGAGACCGCGCCGCCCGGCTCCAGCTTGCGGGTGCGCGGCTTGCCGATGTCGTGCAGCAGCGCGGCCAGTCGCAGGGGCACGTCGGGCTCGGCGTCCGGATGGCGGAGCTTCTCGTGCTCGATGGCCTGCGTCAGGACGGTGAGGGAGTGCTCGTAGACGTCCTTGTGGTGGTGATGCTCGTCGACCTCGAGCCGCAGGGCGGGGATCTCCGGCAGGAACTGCTCGATGAGCTGCGTCTCGACGAGGGCGCGGAGGCCCCGCACCGGGTCGTCGGTCTGCAGCAGACGCGTGAGCTCGGCCTGGACGCGCTCGGGGCTGACGATCGAGAGGGTCTCGCGCAGGTCGCCGATCGCCTGAAGCGTGCCGGCCTCGATCTCGAACTCGAGCTGCGAGGAGAAGCGGGCCGCCCGCAGCATCCGCAGCGGATCGTCGCCGAAGCTCACGCGCGGGTCGACCGGCGTGCGCAAGACACCGGCGACGAGGTCCTCCACGCCGCCCGTGGGGTCGACGAGCGTGACCGCGGGAACGCGCAGGGCCATCGCGTTGACGGTGAAGTCGCGCCGGGTGAGGTCGTCCTCGAGGGTGTCGCCGAACTCCACGGTCGGCTTCCGCGTCTCCCCGTCGTAGCTGTCCGCGCGGTATGTCGTGATCTCGACCTGCTCGCCCCTGACGCGCGCGCCGATCGTGCCGAACGCCCGTCCGATGTCCCACTGCGCCGAGGAGATCGGCGTGACGATGCGCAGGATGTCGTCCGGGCGGGCGTCGGTGGTGAAGTCGAGGTCGTGCGTGCGGCGCCCGAGCAGCGCGTCGCGCACGGGGCCGCCGACCACGGCGAGGTCGAATCCGGCGTCGGCGAAGGCCCGCGCGAGCGAGGCGACGACGGGCGATGCCGCGAGGTCGCCCAGGCGTGCGAGACCGGCGGCCATGTTGAGCATGGCTTCCAGGGTATCCGGTGCGCTCAGGCGGGAGCGAGGAAGCCGTCCAGTACGAGCTCGCGCACCGAGGGAAGGAGCGCGGCGCGGAGCGCACCCTCGTCGACCTCCAGCAGCTGCGCGAGCGCGGCGACGATCTGCCCCAATGACAGCTCCCCATCGCTCGCGCCCACGAGCGCCGCCAGCGCGGGATCGGCCTGAACCGAGCGGCCGAAGCCGCCGCCCTGCCGCAGCTCGATCACGCTCGGGTCGGCCGCGCCCGGCAGATGGTGCCGCGACTCCGTCACGTCCGCCGCCGTCTTCAGGTGCAGGGCGAGCAGCGCGTCGTCATCGAGTGCGGCCACGCGGTCGTGCGCGGCCAGGACCGCGGCCAGGTGCGAGCCGAGCGCGCCCTCGGACGGGATCGAGTGCGTCACCTCCTCGTAGCGCGCGAGGGTCGGCGCGCTCTCGGCACGCCGCAGCAGGACGTAGCCGAAGCCGATGGCGCTCACCTGCCGCTCGGCGAAGTCCTCGAGCCACGTGTCGAGCAGGCGGTCGTGCTCGGGCGAGCCCGGAACGGTGCCGCCGTCTCTGATCCACATCTCGGCATACGCGATGGGGTCGAGCTCCTCGCGCTCGACCACCCATGCGTCGAGCGGAACACCGGCGGACTCCACCCAGCCGCGCAGTCGGTCGAGTCCGTCGACGCCGTCACGCGTCTCCCAGTTGCCCAGGAACTGCGCGACTCCGCCGGGAGCGAGGTGGGAGCCCACGCCCTCGACCACACTCTGCATGAGCGCATCGCCGACCAGTCCGCCGTCGCGGTACTCGTACTCGGGAACGCCCTGCACGCGCGGCGTGATGACGAACGGCGGGTTCGAGACGATGCGCTCGAAGGTCTCCCCGGCCACCGGCTCGAAGAGCGATCCGCGACGCGTCTCGATCGCGTCCGTTCCCGCGAGCGCCGCGTTCAGATCCGTGAAGCGGAGTGCGCGCGCGGAGATGTCGGTGGCGACGACGCGATCGGCGTAGCGGCAGGCGCGCAGAGCCTGCACGCCGCAGCCGGTGCCGAGGTCGAGCACGGAGGCAGCGGGGGTGGGCAGCTGCAGCCCCGCCAGGGTGAGCGATGCTCCGCCCGCGCCGAGCACGTGGTCCTCGGCGAGCGCGCCGCCGCCCAGGGCGATCTCGTCGAGGTCGCTGGCGAGCAGCCACTCGCCGGGCCCCCGGTCGTCGTGGAACGACTGCGGGCGGAGGACGGCACGCGGCGTGACGATGTCGCCGTCCAGGGCGGCGAGGCCGAGGTCCACCAGCCCGCGCGCTCCGACCCGCGGGAGCGCGCGGTCGACGTCGGCGGTCGGCTGCGCGACGCCGAAGATGAGCACCCGTGCGAGCACGGCGAGCGCATCATCGCGATCTCGGATGGCGCGCAGGGCCGGGGCGCGCAGGCTGCGGCCGATCGCGTCATCCGCGGCCACCCCCCACATCGCGCGCAGCGCCTCCGAGCGGAAGCGCGCAGACGCGAGGTCGGCGGCGAGATCGCGGGCGAGGTCGAGGTCGGGATGCGAGGTCACCCGCCCATTCAACCGCCTCGACCCCCAAGCGATCTCGAAGCGAGCTCTCAGCGCACTTTTAGCACTCTCGCCACCAGAGTGCTAAAACTGAAGTTGAGTCACCAAGACTCAAGAAGCAACCGGACACCGCCGAGCAGAGGGAGGACGATCACCATGGCGATGTTCTTCGATCCGTTCCGGGAGTTCGACCGCATGGCCGACCAGCTCATGGACCGTCAGGCGCCGCGGCTCATGCCGATGGACCTGTACCGGGAAGGCGACCACTACGTCCTGAGCGCCGACCTGCCGGGCATCGACCCTGGGAGCGTGGACATCGATGTCGACGGGCAGCTCCTGACCATCCGCGCGCAGCGCACCGGCCGGGGCGGCGAGGGCGTGAAGTGGATCACGCGCGAGCGCTCCACCGGCTCGTTCCTGCGACAGCTGAACCTCGGTCAGGGCATCGACACGGAGGGCATCACGGCGACGTATGAGAACGGCGTGATGAGCGTGCTCATCCCGATCAGCGAGAAGGCGAAGCCGCGCAAGATCGAGGTGCAGCAGTCGGGCGAGGGCGCGCAGACGCTCACGCAGATCACCTCCTGATCCGTCCAGACCGACGAGGGCCGATGCCGGTGGCATCGGCCCTCGTCCCGCTTCCGGGTCAGGCGTCGCGGCGAGCGCCCTCCGACGGCGTCACCGTGAACGTGTGCGGCGCGGTGAAGCCGCACGCGGCGAACGCCTCCTCGACCGCTCGCGAGACGACACCGAGGCTGTCCGCCTCGACGAGCGCGATCGCCGCGCCGCCGAAGCCGCCGCCGGTCATACGCGCACCGAGCGCGCCGGCGCCGAGAGCCGTGTCGACCGCGGTGTCGAGCTCGGCGACCGAGATCTCGAAGTCGTCGCGCATCGAGGCGTGCGACGCGACGAGGAGCTCGCCGATCGCGAGCGGCCCGGCGGCGCGCAGGGTCTCGACGGTGTCGAGCACGCGCTGGTTCTCCGTGATGATGTGGCGCACGCGCCGGAACGTCACCTCGTCGAGCATCTCCTCCGCGCGTGGCAGGTCCGCCACGGACAGATCCCGCAGCGACGAGACGCCCATCTCGGCTGCGCCCTTCTCGCAGGACGCGCGCCGCTCCCGGTAGCCGCCGGTCGAGTGCGCGTGCTTCACACGCGTGTCGATGACGAGGAGCGCGAGGCCGGTCGCGGTGAAGCCGAGGTCGACCGACGCGGTCTCGAGTGTCCGGCAGTCGAGGAACGTCGCGGCATCCACCCTGCCGAGAGTCGACGACACCTGGTCCATGATCCCGGTCGGCGCTCCGACCGCCTCGTTCTCGGCGGTGCGGCCGATCTTCGCGATCGACAGGCCATCGAGGCCGAGCTCCCACAGGTCGTTCAGCGCCGAGGCCGTGGCCCCTTCGATCGCAGCGGAGGACGACAGGCCGGCGCCCACCGGCACATCGGACGCGAGCGCGATATCGAGGCCGGCCACGTCGCTCGCCGCCCGACCCGTCGTCGCCAGGGCCGCCCACGCGACGCCCAGCGGATACGCCGCCCACTCGGGCACCGAGCCTTCTGTCACCGCGTGCCCTGCCGGTCCGTCGAAGGTCGCCGCCAGCGCGTCCAGCGACAGCTCGAAGGGCTCGCGATCCAGCGTGGAGATCACGCGCAGGGTGCGGTCCGCGCGGATGCCGACGGCGGCATACGTCCGATGCTCGATCGCGAAGGGCAGCACGAAGCCCTCGTTGTAGTCGGTGTGCTCGCCGATGAGGTTCGCCCGGCCCGGAGCCGACCAGATGCCATCCGGTCGGCCGCGGCCGAACTCGCCGAAGAGCTGCTCGGCCTGCTCTCGCGCCCCGCTCATGCGTTCACCGCCTCGCGCAGGCGCTGTGCGGCCTGCTCCGGCGGCACGTCGCCGATCCACGCACCCATGGCGGCCTCCGATCCGGCGAGGTACTTCAGCTTGTCCGCTGCACGTCGCGGCGACGTGAGCTGCAGGTGCAGGCGCACGGTGTCGCGCGCGACGTCGACGGGCGCCTGATGCCAGGCGGCGATGTACGGCGTCGGGGTGTCGTAGAGACGGTCGACGCCGCGGAGGAGCTTCAGGTAGACGTCGGCGAGCTCGTCGCGCTCGACCTCATCGAGCGCGACGAAGTCGGGAGCGTGCCGGCGAGGGGCGAGATGCACCTCGACGGGCCAGCGTGCGGCAAACGGCACATAGGCGATCCAGTGCTCGGCCTCGAGCACCACGCGCGAGCCCTCCTGCTCGAAGGCGATGATCCGCTCGAACAGGTCAGCGCCCTCGCGCTCGATCGCCGCGAGCAGCAGCTTCGTGCGCGGCGTGATGTAGGGATAGGCGTAGATCTGGCCGTGCGGATGGTGCAGGGTCACGCCGATCTGCTCGCCCCGGTTCTCGAAGGGGAAGACCTGCCGGATGCCCGGCAGGGCCGACAGCGCAGCGGTGCGGTCGGCCCACGCCTCGATGACGGTGCGGGCGCGCGTGACCGTCTGCGTGCCGAACGAGCCCTCGCGCTCGGGACTGAAGCAGACGACCTCGCAGCGGCCGACCGAGGTGCGGCTGCGTCCGAGGCCGGGGGCGTCGAGGTCCTCCAGGCCCTGCGGCGGATCGACGGCGACGGGAGCGTCTCCGGTGGCGACGTCGAGCGCGGGACCGAACGACGGCGACTTGTTCTCGAAGACCGCGACGTCGTAGAGGTCGGGCACCTCCGAGGGGTTCGCGGGGGTCTGGGGCGCGAGCGGGTCGAGTTCGGCGGGCGGCAGGAACGCGCGGTTCTGCCGTGCGGCGGCGACCGAGATCCAGTCGCCCGTGAGCACGTCGCGGCGCATGGTGGCGGTCTCGGGGCGGCCGCCGAGCTCGCGCTCGTCCAGGCGCCGCACCGCGGGCAGCGTCGTGCCGGGGTCGTCGTAGTAGATGAGCTCGCGCCCGTCCGCGAGGCGCGACGCGCGCTTCACGACTCCGGCGCCCAGCGCGGTGGCCGGTGCCTCCATGGCTTCTCCTTACCGCGCGAAGCCGCGCGTGTTGACGTCAACATGAGGGTAGTGCAAAGTGGGTCGAAGGAGAAGGGAGCGCCATGCCTCAGGTCTCGGCGGCCGATGTCGCCCGGCTCGCGGGCGTCTCCGGACAGACCGTCTCACGCGTGGCCAACGGCTCCCCCCGTGTGGATCCGACGACGCGGGCGCGGGTCGAGGCGGCCATGACCCAGCTCGGCTACCGCCCCAACCGCTCGGCTCGCGCGCTGCGGACGGGCCGCAGCGGCACCATCGGCGTCGTGGTGCGCACCCTCGCCTCCGTTGGCAACACCCGCATGCTCGAGGCGGTGACGGCCGCGGCGTCCGCGCGTGACCACGCGGTGCTCGTCGTCACGCTGTCCGAGACCGACGACCGGGTCGCAGCAGATGCCGCCTTCGCGGCCCTGCGCGACCACGGCGTCGACGGCGCCGTGGTCCTCAACGAGGCGACCCCGACCATCCACGACGCCGCCGAGCCGGGCTTCCCGGTGGTCGCCGTCGACGCCGACGCGAGCGACCGGTTCGCCGCCATCGCGTCCGACCACGCCGGCGGGGCGGCGAGCGCGACCGCGCATCTCCTCGCGCTGGGGCATCGCACCGTTCACCACATCGCCGGGCCGCACGGCTCGCTCGCCGCGCGCGAGCGCGAGCGCGGATGGCGGGAGGCGCTCGATGCGGCAGGGGCGCCGGTTCCCGAGGTGCTGCGGGGTGACTGGACAGCGCAGACCGCGCGCCGACTCGCCGACGGGCTCGTCGCGGACCCCGCCGTGACCGCCGTCTTCGCCGCCAACGACCAGATGGCACTCGGGGCGCTGCACGCCGCGCATGCGGCCGGCCAGCATGATCTCGCCGTCGCCGGCTTCGACGACGTGGTGGACGCGGCTCACTACTGGCCGCCGCTCACCACCGTCGCGCAGGATTTCGAGGAGCTCGGGTCCACGGCCATCCGACTGCTGCTGGGACTGCTGGACGGCGAGCCCGCGGCACCGCACACGGTGGTGCCGACGCGGCTGGTCGTGCGGGAGAGCTCCCTCCCGCCGCGCTGAGGCGATCGCCCACTCGGCACGCCTCGCAGGGCGCGCACAGCCGTGTTCGTAGGATTGAACGGTTCCGTGCGCCCCGAGCACGACCCGACGAGCAGGAAGCCCATGACGCGACGCGGCACGGCCGAGGCCCCCAGATGCCTGCGGCTTCTCGGCGCACCCATCGCGGTCGCGCTGGCCCTGCTCGGCGCGGTGTCCCCCCAGCCGCCCGCCGCGGCCGCCTCCGTCGCCCCCGATCCCCCCGCGCGCTCGTTCGGCACGGCCGACACCGACAAGAGCGGTGACGACCGGGTCGGCATGCTCGCGGAGGCCGACGACGGCGCCGAAGAGCCCGTGCTGTCGCTGCTGCCCGATCAGGACGGCGTGGTGCGCTCGCCCGATCAGCTCGCGGCGACCGCCACGATCGACAACCGCGGCGACGAGGCGCTGCCCGCGGGCACCCTGACGCTCGACATCGGCGACGACCCGCTGCCCGACCGGGCGGCCCTGGACCAGTGGGTGTCAGAGGGACGCACCGACATCTCCTTCGTCACCGCGCAGACCACGCGCGTGGATGAGCTCGGCGCCGGCGACACCGCGACCGTGGAGCTCTCACCCGACGAGCTCGACGAGCTCGACGAGCTGCGACCCGGCGTGTACCCGCTGCGCGCCACTCGAGAGGCGGCCGGGTCGTCGCTGGGAGGCCGGAGCGTCGTCGTGGTGTCGGGCGACGACCGGGCGCCCGTCTCGGTCGTCGTCCCGATCACGGCGCCGCCCACCGCGGAGGGTCTGCTCTCCGCGGAGCAGGTCGCGCAGCTCACCGAGCCGGGCGGCGCGCTCGCGCAGACGCTCGACGCCGTGACCGGCACGTCCGCAGTGCTCGCGGTGGATCCGGCGATCCCGGCGGCGATCCGGGTGCTGGGCACCGCGGCGCCCGCCTCGGCCCTCGACTGGCTGGAGCGCCTGGAGCAGCTGCCGAACGAGCGCTTCGCCCTGCAGTTCGGCGATGCGGATGCGGCCGCGCAGGTGCAGGCCGGGTTGCCGACCCCCCTCGCGCCGACGAGCCTGCGTGCCTTCGAGAGCGGGCAGAACTTCGAGGCGACGGTGCCGACACCGTCGGCCGCCCCGATCGACGAGGCCACCCCCGAGCCGGCGGCCGAGCCGGAGTACCCGTCCCTCGAGGAGCTGCTCTCCATCGGCGAGGAAGCCGCCCGCCTGTACTGGCCGGCCGAGGGAACCGCCGGGCCGGACGTCGTCGAGGCGCTGTCGGCAGACGGCGCGCTCACGATGCTCCCCTCCACGGCCACGAGCGAGGGGGCGGATGGCACGGGGGTGCCGTCTCGAGCGGAGGGCGCGCTCGTCTACGACGACGGGGTCTCCGACGTGCTCACCGCCGCCGCGCTCGACGACGACGCCCACGAGCAGGCGCTCGTGGCATCCTCCGCCGACCTGTGGTTCGCCGCCCGCGAGACGGGCGACACCCCCCTCCTCGTCGCCCTCGACCGCCCGTCGTACGCGCCCACCGAGACCGACGCGGTCCCGGCCATCCGCACCGAGGACAGCCTGCGCGACGCCATCGAGAGCGTCACGCGCAACCCGTCGGTCGCCCCGGCCGGGCTGACCGACGTGCTCGACGCGACGCCGCGCGCCGTGACGATCGAAGACGGCGCGCGTGCCGACGAGCGGATCGACGCGGTGACGGCGTTCACATCGGCCGAGCCGCAGCTCGCGCACATCGCCGCTGCCCTCGACGAGCCCGAGCTCCTGACGGGACAGGCGAGGGCGGAAGCGCTCCAGCTCCTCGCGGTCGGATGGCGCGACGACGAGGACGCGTGGCGCGCGGCGATCGGCGCTCACGCCGAGAAGACCGCGCAGCGCATCGACGGCGTCGGCGTGACGGTGTCGGAGCAGGTGCAGCTGCTGAGCGCGGAGGCCCCCCTGCCCGTCTGGGTGCGCAACAGCCTCGCGTGGCCGATCACGGTCGTGCTCGACGTCTCACGCGACAGCGTGCGCCTCGACGTCCAGGAGCGCATCGAGGTCGAGGTGCCGCCCGGCAGCAACCCCCGGGTGGAGATCCCCGTCGAGGCGCGCGTCGGCAGCGGGGAGGTGCAGCTGGCGGTCTCGCTCTTCACGCCGTCGGGCGAGCAGATCGGGCCCGTGCAGAGCATGAACGTCACGGTGCGCGCCGAGTGGGAGCGCATCGGCATCGTCGTGCTGTTCGGCCTCGTCGCGATCCTCCTCGTCGGCGGCGTCATCCGCACGGTGCTGAAGACGCGACGTCGGCGGCGCGAGCGAGCGGATGGTGACGGTGCTGACGGCGCGGATGGCTCGGGCGCGGATGGCGTGAGCGAGTCGGAGGGCGCGAGCGCCGGAAAGAAGGACGCACCGGATGAGTAGTCTCGGCCGCTCCAGTGCCATGATCGCGGCCGGAACGCTCGCCTCGCGCGTGCTGGGCCTCGTGCGCTCGATCGTGCTCGTCGCGGCGATGGGCTCCTTCGGCCACGCCGCCGACGCGTTCACGGCGGCGAACCAGCTGCCCAACAACATCTTCATGATCATCTCGACCGGCGTCCTCACCGCCGTGATCGTTCCGCAGATCGTGAAGTGGAGCGCCCGCGACGACGGCGGCGCGTCGCACATCTCGAAGTTCATGACCCTCGGCGCCGTGCTTCTGGCCGCGGCGACCGTCCTCGCGATGGTCCTCGTCTGGCCGCTGATCTGGCTGTACGGCGCGAACTACTCCCCCGAGACGCGGGCTCTCGCGGTGGCCTTCGCCTACTGGTGCCTGCCGCAGATCTTCTTCTACGGCATGTTCGCGCTGCTCGGCGAGACCCTGAACGCACGTCGTGTCTTCGGGCCCTACGCGTGGGCGCCGATCGTCAACAACATCGTCTCGATCGCCGGGTTCGGCGTCTTCATCGCCGTCTTCGGCGGCCACCAGTCCGATCTCGACCAGTGGACGTCGAGCGACGGCGGGTGGCTCCTGCCCAAGGTCGCCCTGCTGGGCGCTGTGGCGACCTTCGGGATCGTCGCGCAGCTGATCGTTCTCCTGCTGTTCTGGCGGCGCACCGGACTCAGCATCCGACCGGACTTCCGGTGGCGCGGCATGGGGCTGCGCGAGGTCGGGAATCTCGCCAGCTGGACGTTCCTCATGATGGTCGTCGGCCAGCTGGTGTCGATGTACCAGCAGAGCATGATCTCCGGTGCTTCCGGCGACGCGTCCACGACCGTGTGGTTCACCTCGTGGCTGGTCTTCATGCTCCCGTACTCCGTGATCGTCCTCTCGATCGGGACGCCGTACTTCACGCAGCTCAGCGAGCACGCGGCCGCAGGACGCGACGACGATGTCCGCGCGGACATCGGCCGCGCCATCCGCACGCTGGGCCTGCTGTGCGTCCTCGCGACAGCGGCGGTGATGGTGGCCTCCGCGCCCATCATGCGCATCTTCACGGCGACGCCCGCACAGGCGGCCGAGGCCGCTGTCGTGCTCATCGGGTTCCTCATCGGGCTGGTGCCGCTGGCCGTGCAGTTCGTCGTCCAGCGCACGTTCTACGCGTACGGGGACACCCGCACGCCGTTCTGGTTCACGGTGTTCCAGGGCGTGCTGTCCGTGATCGCCGCCACCATCGCCATCGCCGTCTTCTCCACCGACGAGCTGCGTCCGTATCTCACCGCCGCCGTCGCGACCGGGCAGTCGCTCTCGAGCACCGCGCAGGTGCTCCTCGCTTCGTGGCTGCTGCGCCGTCGACTCGGCCCGCTCGGTCTCGGATCAGCGCTGCGGGCCCTCGTCCGCTTCGCGATCGCCGCCGTGCCGGCCGCCGCCGTCGGCATCGGGATCTACCTGCTGAGCGGCGGTCCGGAGGGATGGATGCTCGCCGGCTTGGTGCCGGCAGTGGTCGGCGGCATCGTCCTCGGCGCCGTCGTGACGCTGGTCTATGTGCTGGGCCTCGCCCTGCTGCGGGCTCCCGAGCTGAAGACGATCACACAGCTCATCCGCTCGCGCCTGCGCCGCTGATCCGCGCTTGCGTTCGCCAGTGCGGGGGAGCCGGAAACCGGCTCGAAAACGCGTCGCCCGCACTGGCGAACCCACCATCGGGCGCGCTCAGCCCTCCTGCCGGAACACGGCCACCCCGCGCGGCGGCAGCACCGTGCCGCCGATGAGCGGCTCACCGGCCACGCCGTCGAGGGGCAGCTCCTCATCGGTGCGGTTCAGCACGAAGGCGAAGCGCGCATCCGCGGTGCCGCGCACCGTGAGGGCCGCACGCCCCCGGAGCGCCTCGGGCAGCTCCGACGCCACGCCCGCGCCCGACAGCAGCTCCGGCACGATCGACCCGAGGCCATCCGCCCCCAGCCGCGTCGAGACGTACGCCGCCGAGCCCTCGCCGACGCGGCGGCGGGTGACCGCCGCACCGCCCGCGAGCTCGTCCTCGGCATAGCGCGCGAGCACCTCGACCGCCGGGTCGACGACGTCCACGGGCTCGCTCCACAGCGTGCCCTGGACCCCCGAGTCGAGTGCGATCGGCTCCCCCGCGTACAGCGGACGGAACTCCTCCACCCGCACGCCCAGCAGGTCGCGGAAGGCGCCGGGGTAGCCGCCGAGCCAGGCCCGGTCGTCCTCGTTCACGACACCCGAGAAGTACGTCGTGACGAGGTGTCCGCCGGCCTCCGCGTACCGCGAGAGCCGGGCGGCGAGCGCCTCCGGAACCGCATAGAGGACCGGGGCGACGACCATCCGGTAGCCGGACAGGTCGACATCGGCCGGCACGACGTCCGCGCGGACGCCCGCGTCGCGCAGCGCCGTCCACCAGTCGAGCGCCTCCTGCCGGTAGCGCAGCAGCTCGGTCGGGTGCGAGTCGAGCTCGCTCCCCCACCACGAGTCCCAGTCGAAGAGGATGGCCACGGGCGCGGCCACCGCATGGGAGCCCGCGACCGCGTCGAGGTCGCGCAGCAGGCCGCCGAGCTCGACCACGGAGCGGAAGATGCGGCTGTCCGCACCCGCGTGCGGGACCATCGCGGAGTGGTATTTCTCGGCGCCGGCCGCGGACTGCCGCCACTGGAAGAAGCAGACCGCGTCGGCGCCGTGCGCGACGTGCGTGAGCGAGTCGCGCACGAGCTCGCCGTCGCGCTTCGGGCGATTGACGCTCTGCCAGTTCACCGCGCTCGTGGAGTGCTCCATGAGGAACCACGGCCGCCGGTGCGAGATGCCCGACACCAGCGCGGCCGAGAAGGCCAGCTCGTCGTACGACTGCGGCCCGGGGTGCCGGTAGTGGTCGTTGGAGACGAAGTCGAGCTCGTGCGCCCAGTCCGCGTAGTCCGCGTGCTGCGTCTCGCCCATGACCATGAAGTTCGTGGTGACCGGGATGTCCGGCGTGATCCGGCGCAGGATCTCGCGCTCGGCGACGTAGTGGTGCTTGAGCGCGTCGGAGGAGAAGCGCTTGAAGTCGAGCTGCTGCGTCGGGTTGGGGTGGGAGTCCACCATGCGGGGCGGGAGGATCTCGTCGAAGCTCCCGTACTGCTGCGACCAGAAGGCGGTGCCCCACGCGTGGTTCAGGCGCTCGATCGACCCGTACCGCCGCTCGAGCCAGCCGCGGAACGCGCGGGCGGCGTCATCCGAGTAGTCCCACGCGTTGTGGCAGCCGAGCTCGTTGTTGACGTGCCACGCCACGAGGGCCGGATGGTCGCGGTACCGCTCGGCGATCGTCTCGACGAGCGTCAGCGCGTAGTCGCGGAAGATCGGGGAGGTGGGTCGCCAGTGCTGGCGGGCGCCCGGGGAGAGGATGCGCCCGTCGTGCGTGACGGGCAGCACCTCGGGGTGCTTGCTGGTGAGCCACGGCGGCGGCGATGCGGTCGCGGTGGCGAGGTCGACGCCGATGCCGTTGGCGTGGAGGAGGTCGATGACGTCGTCGAGCCATTCGAAGTCCCAGCGGTCCTCAGCGGGCTGGAGCTTCGCCCACGAGAAGATCCCCACCGAGACGACGTCGACGCCGGCCTCGCGCATGAGGCGCACGTCCTCGTCCCACACCTCGCGCGGCCACTGCTCGGGGTTGTAGTCCGCGCCGTACGAGATGCGTGGGGTGGTGCCGTCGGGGGTGCGCAGCCAGCGGTGAGTCTGCATGGGGTGTCCTTCTCTGCGGATGGTCGTGGGCAGGAAGCGGGGCGCGTCGCATCACGACGCGCCCCGCTGCCGTGGGATCAGTCGGTCGTGAAGCCCTGGTCGGCGCCGTACTTCTTGAGCGTCTCCTCCCAGTCGGCGAGGCCGTCGGCAACGGTGGTGTCACCGAGGAAGGCCTGGCCGACGGAGTCGCCGAAGACGGTGTTCGCGTAGACCTGGAAGGGCAGGTACTGCCAGCCCTCCACGACCGCGGCCGACGAGTCGGCGAACACCTGGTTGGCCTGCTGGCCGCCGAAGTAGTCGAACTCGGCGTTGAGGAACTCCTCGGACTCCAGCTCCGCGACGGTCGCGGGGAAGGCGCCGCCGTCGATGCGGGTCTGCACGCCGTCGCCGGCGTTCGCGTACTCGATGAAGGCGTACGCGAGCTCCTTGTTCTCCGCGTCAGCGGGGATCGCGAGCGAGCTGCCGCCGTTCTCGGACGATGTGACCTCGCCCTCCTCCCACTGCGGCATCGGGGCGACGCGCCAGGCGCCAGCGCCGTCGGGCGCGCTGCCCTCGAGGTTCGCGGGCATCCAGGCGCCGATGGGGAGCGTGGCGATGGTGCCGTCGGCGAGACCCGCGAACCACTCGTCGCTCCATCCTGCGATCGGCGAGACGAGCTCCTCGTCCAGCATGGTCTGCCACAGGTCCGAGTAGCGCTTCGCGCCCTCGTCGCCGGTGAGGTCGAGGGTCACGTTGGTGCCGTCGACCGTCCAGGGCTTGCCGCCTGCCTGCCACATGATCGAGCTCGCGAGGCCGGCGTCGCCCGAGTCGTTCGTGATGTACATGTCGGGGTTCGCCTCGTGCAGCGTGCGGGCGGCCTCGAGGTACTCGTCCCACGTCGTCGGCACCTCGATGCCGTACTCGTCGAACACGTCCTTGTTGTAGAACAGCGCCATGGGGCCCGAGTCCATCGGCAGGCCCACGATCGCGTCGCCCGACTGCACCGACGACCAGGGGCCGGGCGCGTAGGTGCCGTCGAGGTCCGACGCCCCGTAGTCGCTGAGGTCCTGCAGGGAGTCCTGCAAGGCGAACTGCGGCAGCGCGTAGTACTCGACCTGCGCGACGTCGGGGAGGCCGTTGCCGGCGGTGATCGCGTTCTGCAGCGCGGTGTACGAGTCGATGCCCGTGCCCACATTGACGAGATCGACGGTGACCCCGGGGTTCTCGGCCTCGAAGTCCTCGACGACCTGGTCGAGGGTGGGCTCCCACGCCCAGACGGTGATGGTGCCGCCATCCTCGACGACGGCCTCGGTGTCGACCTCCGCGTCTCCTCCCGAGCAGCCCGCGAGGGCGAGGGCGGCGACGCCGGTGAATGCGGTGCCGATCAGGACGCGGCGGCCCGTACGGCGGATGGTGGTGGTCATCTGGATCTCACTCCGTTGTGTGTAGGGGGTTGGCGGAAGGGACGAGGGTCATTCCTTGACGGAGCCGGCAGCCAGACCCGACTGCCAGAACCGCTGGAGGAACAGGAACGCGATGATGAGCGGCACGATCGTGAGGAGCGAGCCGGTGAGGACGAGGTCGAAGATCGCCGTGCCGCCGGCCGTGGCCGCCTGCGCGTTCCACTGGTTGAGGCCGATGATGAGCGGGTACCAGTCGGGGTCGCGCAGCATGATCAGCGGCAGGAAGTAGTTGTTCCAGGTCGCGACCATCGTGAACAGCAGCACCGTGACCATCCCCGGTGCCAGCAGGCGGATGGCGACCTGCCAGAAGATGCGGAACTCGCTCGCGCCGTCGATCCTCGCCGCCTCCATGAGCTCGGTCGGCACGGCCTCGGCGGCGAACGTCCACATGAGGTAGAGGCCGAAGGGCGAGATGAGCGACGGGATGATCACCGACCAGGGCGTGTTCGTCAGGCCCATCGAGCTGAACATGAGGAACGTCGGCACAGCCAGCGCGGTGCCGGGCACGGCGACCGCGCCGATGATGACCGCGAACACGGCCTTCCGCCCCGGGAAGTCGTACTTCGCGAGCGCGTAGCCGCCCAGGACGGCCAGCAGCGTCGCGCCGCCCGCGCCGACGACGACGTAGAGGAGCGTGTTCGCGAACCAGCGGAGGAAGATGCCATCGTCGTACGTGAGCGCCCGCGCGATGTTGTCGAAGAGGGCGAAGTCGCGCCCGAACCACAGGCCGAACGTCGAGAAGAGGTCGGACTGCGTCTTGGTGGCGTTGATGACGAGCCACACGAGCGGGATCAGCGAGTAGATGAGGATGATGCCGGTCAGCACCGTGAGGAGCACGCTGCGGCGCGGGCGGTCGATGGAGCCCGCCGACGAGCGGCGGGCTCCCGCGCGGGCGGCGCCGGGGCGGACGGTGACGAGACGGGTGGTGGTGCTCATGTCAGTCGGCCTTCCGCATTCCGCGCAGCTGCACCACATAGGCGATGACCATCGTGATGAGGCCCATGATGATCGCGACCGTCGCGGAGTAGTTGAGCTGCTGCCCCGCGAAGGCGAGGTTGTAGGCATAGAGGTTGGGCGTGAACGAGGTCGTGATGGCGTTCGGCGCCAGCGATGACATGATGCTCGGCTCATTGAAGAGCTGGAAGCTGCCGATGATCGAGAAGATCGTGGCGACGACGAGCGAGCCGCGGATGGCCGGGATCTTGATCGCGCGGATGATCCGGAACTGGCTGGCCCCGTCGATGGCCGCAGCCTCGTAGAGCGACGTCGGGACCACGCGCAGCGCCGAGTAGAAGATGAGCATGTTGTAGCCGACGAACTCCCACGTCACGACGTTGCCGATCGACGCGAGGATGAGGTCGGGCGAGAGCAGATCCGGCAGCTGGATGCCGAGGAAGTCCTCGAGGTTTCGGACGAGGCCGAATCGGTTGCCGTACATGAAGCCCCACATGAAGGAGGCGACGACGGCCGGCACGGCGTACGGCAGGAAGATCGCGATGCGGAAGAAGTTCCGCCCGTAGAGGCGGCCGCTGTCGATCGCGAGCGCGGCGATCAGCGAGATCGCCAGCATGATCGGCACCTGGATGGCGAGGAACAGGACGACGCGGCCCAGCCCCTGCCAGAACGCGCCGTCGCCGAAGGCGCGGAGGTAGTTGTCGAAGCCGACGAAGGCGGTGCCGCCGACGAGCTGCGAGCGGAAGAGGCTGAGGTAGATCGAGTACACGATCGGAGCGAGGAACACCAGCGCGAACACGATCATGAACGGCGCGAGGAAGCCCCATCCGGTCCAGCGACCGCGGGCGTGCCGCGCCGCTCGCATCTGGGTCCGTCCCGGTGGCTTGACCGGAACGACAGGCGACCCTGTTGTCATCCTGAGATCCTCCGCTGCATCGACAGGAGTGGTGCGAACCACTATGTTTGCGTAAACATAGCATCCTCTCCGGATGGCGGCGCAAGTCGTCCGGGTCACGATACGGTTTCAGGACATGGCAGAAGACCCAGTTCCCGCGCGGACGCGGCGTCGGCGTTCGACGGAGAACCGGCCGGTCTCGATGGCCGACGTCGCCCAGCGCGCGGGGGTGTCGGCGCAGACCGTCTCGCGGGTGGCGAACGGGTTCGGCGGAGTGCTCGACGAGACGCGTGCGGCCGTGATCGCGGCCATGGAGGAGCTCGGGTACCGGCCGAACAGCGCCGCTCGCGCGCTGAAGCTCGGTTCGTTCCGCACCATCGGCGTCATCTCCAGCACGCTGTCGACGATCGGCGACGTGCGCACCATCGAGGCGATCGCGCATTCGGCGGCGCTCGAGGGGTACACGACCACCCTCATCCCGCTGCGCGCGCAGGGGGAAGGCGGCGTGAAGCGGGTGTACTCCCGCCTGCAGGAGCTCGCCGTCGACGCGCTGATCCTCAACATCGAGAAGCAGCTGCTCGACCGCGCCGAGGTCCTCGTGCCGCCCGGGGTGCCGATCGTGCTGATGGACACGAGCCCAGACGGCATGCACGTCGTCGTCGACACCGACCAGTTCGACGGCGCGCGGCAGGCCACCGGGCACCTCCTGAGCCTCGGCCACGAGACGGTGCGGCACCTCGCCGGTCCTGAGGAGTCCCATCCGGCGCAGCGCCGTCTCGAAGGGTGGCAGCGCACGCTCGAGGACGCCGGCCGGCCGGTGCCGGAGCCGCTGCGCGGCGACTGGACCGCGCAGTCGGGATACGAGCTGGGGCGCATTCTCGCCGACGACCCGTCCTGCACCGCGGTGTTCTGCGCGAACGATCAGATGGCGCTCGGCCTGTATCGCGCCCTCCGCGAGGCGGGGCGGCGGGTGCCGCAGGACGTCAGCGTGGTGGGCTTCGATGACACCGCTGACGCGATCGCATACGACCCGCCGCTGACATCGGTTCATCAGGACTTCGCCGACGCGGGACGACGGGCCGTCAGCGCGGCGCTGGCCCAGCTCCGTGCGGGCGAGGAGAGCACTCCCCGCATCGACGTGGTGCCCACCGGCCTCATCGTGCGCGCGAGCACCGCAGCGCTCTCGGGCGTCTCGCCCACGGCCATCCGCCCAGCCCGCGAGGAATAGGCGGGACGTACCATGGGTTGACCCATGCAGACACCTCAGGAGGCGTGCGTGCGACAGCTCATCATCATCGGTTCCGGCCCCGCTGGATTCACCGCGGCGATCTATGCGGCGCGGGCGAACCTGCAGCCGCTCGTGATCGCCAGCTCCGTGGAGGTCGGCGGTGAGCTCATGAACACCACCGAGGTCGAGAACTTCCCCGGCTTCCCCGAGGGCGTCATGGGTCCGGACCTCATGCAGAAGATGCAGGAGCAGGCCGAGAAGTTCGGCGCCGAGATCCGCTACGACGATGTCACCGAGCTCGATCTCGCGGGCGCCGTGAAGAAGGTCACGCTCGGCAGCGGCGGCGTCGAGGAGGCCGAGGCGGTCGTCTTCGCCACCGGCTCCGCCTACCGCAAGCTGAACGTGCTCGGCGAGGACCGCCTCTCCGGCCACGGCGTCTCGTGGTGCGCGACCTGTGACGGCTTCTTCTTCCGCGAGAAGGAGATCGCGGTCGTCGGCGGCGGCGACTCCGCTATGGAGGAGGCCACCTTCCTCACGAAGTTCGCTTCGAAGGTGTACGTCATCCACCGTCGCGACAGCCTCAAGGCGTCGAAGATCATGCAGGACCGGGCCCGTGCGAACGACAAGATCGAGTTCGTCTGGAACGCGGAGATCGCCGAGGTCCTCGGCGAATCCGAGGTCGAGGGCGTCACGCTTCGCGACACGGTGACCGGTCAGACGCGCGACCTCGCGCTGCAGGGGCTCTTCATCGCGATCGGCAACGATCCCCGCACGCACCTCGTGCACGGTCAGCTGGACCTCGCTCCCGAGGGCACGATCGCGGTCGACGGGCGCTCCTCGCGCACCTCGATCCGCGGCGTGTTCGCCGCCGGCGACGTCATCGACCCCTCCTACCGCCAGGCCGTCACGGCCGCGGCGTCGGGAACGGTCGCGGCGCTCGACGCCGAGCACTACCTCGCGTCGCTCGCCGACGCCGGGCAGCCCGAGCCCGCCGAGGACCAGCTCGTCGAAGCCTGACCCGGGAACAGCGGAGCGCCATCCGCTGTTCTACCCGATAGCACTGCTGAAGAAGGAGATCTCATGAGCAACGTCAAGGCCACCACCTCGGCCACTTTCGAGCAGGATGTGCTTCAGGCCGACGGCCCGGTGCTCGTCGACTTCTGGGCGGCCTGGTGCGGTCCGTGCCGGATGGTCGCGCCCGTTCTCGACGAGATCCAGTCGGAGAACCCCGACAAGATCACGATCGTCAAGCTGAACGTGGACGAGAACCCCGACCTGGCCATGAAGTACCAGATCACCTCGATCCCGGCGATGAAGGTCTTCCAGAACGGCGAGGTCGCATCGACCATCATCGGCGCCAAGCCGAAGTTCGCCCTCGAGCAGGACCTCGCGCCCTACCTCGCGTAAGACGCCCTGCATCTCCCGTGGAGCCTCGGACCTCGGTCCGGGGCTTCACGGCGTCTCAGGCCGGGCTCAAGGCGCTCAGCCGCGGTCGACGACCCGCACCACTGCGTCCCAGCGGCGGTGGGTGTTCTCCTGGCCGACGAGGCGCCAGACGGCCTTCGTGAGCTCGGGGTACTCCGCGGCGATCAGCCGCAGCACGCGCTGATTGCGGGCGTGCGTGGGCCGCACCCCGCCATCCGCCTCGATGTGCTCGGCGCGAAGCGTGAAGACGACGAGCTCATCGACGGTGGGCAGGTCCTCCATGAAATCCCACGGATCCTCGCCCTCGCGCAGCCGTTCGTGGATGAGTGCCGCGATCTCGTCCTTCGCCTCCGCGCGCAGGACCTCGACGCTGGCGCGTCGACGGGGAAGCGAACGGTCGGGAAGGTCCACCCATCCAGGGTACGCGTGTGCGCCCGGCCGAGGGCCGGGCGCGCACGTCGAGCAGCTGCTCTCAGTGGTTCTGCAGTCGGTCGATCAGCTCGCCTTTGCGCAGCTTGGAGTAACCGGTCATGCCCAGCTCCTTGGCCCGCTTGCGGAGCTCCGGAACGGTCCGGTCCTCGTAGCTCTCCGCGTCGCCGCCGCGCTTCCCGACAGCGCTCCGGCCATCCCGCGCGGCCGCGTTGGCGATGCGAGCGGCCTTCTCGGCCGACGCGCCGTCGTCGCGGAGCTTCTCGTAGAGCTCCTCGTCCTTGATCCTCGGATTCGGCATGTCGCGTCCGCTCTCAGAAGGGGCGGCCTCCCGTCACCGGGATGACCGCGCCGGTGACATAGGTCGACTCGTCGCTCGCGAGGTAGACGTACGCGCCGGCGAGCTCCGCCGGCTGCCCCGCTCGCCCGAGCGGCGTGTCGGAGCCGAAGGTCTCCACCTTCTCCGAGGGGAACCCGGTCGCGGGGATGAGCGGCGTCCAGATCGGCCCGGGAGCGACGGCGTTGACGCGGATGCCCTTCTCCGCCAGCTCCTGCGCGAGCGCCTGCGTGTACGCCACCAGCGCTGCCTTGCTCATCGCGTAGTCGAGCAGGCCGGGCGACGGCTCGGACGCCTGGATGGACGTCGTCACGATGATCGAGCCGCCGGCGGGCATCTGCGGCACCGTCTCGCGCGCTAGGACGATCGCCGAGATGAGGTTCGTTCGGAAGACCTTCTCGACCTCCGCGACCTGCATCGATTCGATGCCGTCGCGCTGCCGCTGGTACGCGGCATTGGGGATGAGGATGTCGACGCCGCCGAGCGCCTCACGTGCTGCCCGAGCGAGCTCCACGGTCTCCTGCTCGGAGGTGAGGTCGACGGGGAACGTCGCGCAGACGCGCCCCTCGGCCTCGACGAGCCGTCGCGTCTCCTCGGCGTCCTCGTTCTCCTCCGGGAGATAGGCGATCGCCACATCGGCCCCCTCCCGGGCGTAGGCGATCGCCACGGCGCGCCCGATGCCGGAGTCGCCGCCGGTGATGAGCGCCTTTCGACCGGTGAGCCTCCCCCGGCCCACCCAGCTGCTCTCGCCGTGATCCGGCTCGGGCGTCATCTCCTCGGTCAGGCCGGGCTGATCCGGCTGCTCCTGCTCGGGGAAGGGTCCCCCCGCCTTGGCGTCGCGCGGGTCCTCGCCACCCTGCGCTGCGCTGTTTCCTGCGTTCTCGGTCGTGCTCATGCGGCTTCGTCCCCCCGGCTCGGATTCGACAGGTCGTGCGCAGTCGACGCTACGAAGCGCGGGAGGACGGCCACACCCCCTTGACGAGGCCGTGACGGATGGCGTACTTGCGCGGCGAGCCGTCGCGATCAATCCTGGTAGGCGGTCTCGCCGATCTCCTCGAGCATGCGATTCAGGTCCTGGATCGACGCGAAATCGATCGTGACCTGGCCTTTTCGCGCCGTCAGCTTGATCTTGACCTTCGTGCTCAGCCGGTCGCCCAGCCGGTTGGCCACTTCGTCGAGGTATGCGCGCCGTGCGCCCCCCTGCGGGCGAGCGGTGCGAGCCGGCGAGAGCGAGCCGGCTGCCGTGATCTGCTTGGCGGCGGCCTCCGCAGCCCGCACGGACAGATCCTCGTTCACGATCTTGTCTGCGAGCTGCTGCATCTGCTCCTCGGTCTCGAGGGAGAGGATGGCTCGCGCGTGCCCTGCGGACAGGACACCGGCCGCGACGCGCTGCTGCACCGGGACGGGGAGGCGCAGCAGGCGGATCGTGTTGCTGATCTGCGGCCGAGAGCGGCCGATGCGCTGCGCCAGCTGCTCCTGCGTGATGCCGAAGTCCTCGAGCAGCTGCTGGTAGGCCGATGCCTCCTCCAGGGGATTCAGCTGCGAGCGGTGGAGGTTCTCGAGGAGCGCGTCGCGCAGGAGGTCCTCGTCCGCGGTATCGCGGATGATCGCCGGGATCTCCGTGAGGCCGGCGTCGCGCGACGCGCGGGTTCGCCGCTCGCCCATGATGAGCTCGTACGTGCCGTCGCCCTTGTCGCGCACGACGACGGGCTGCAGCACGCCGAACTGCTTGACGCTGTGGACGAGCTCGGCGAGATCGTCGGGGTCGAAGTTCGTGCGCGGCTGACGGGGATTCGGCACGATGGAGGTCGGGTCGATATGCACGAGCCGGGCTCCGGGCACCTCGATGAGGTCGTCAGCTGCGGGGGCTGTGTGGGTCTGCTCAGCCTCACTCCCCTGCTTCTTCGAGCGCGAGACCGGCGCCTTGGTGTCAGTTGGCGCGGATGACGAGAAGAAGACGTCGACCGGACGCTCGTCGCTCAGCTCGGACGTGGGGATCAGCGCACCGATGCCGCGCCCCAGACCAGTTCGTTTCGCCATCAGGCTCTTCCTTCCTCGGCACCGGCGACGCCACGTCGCACGATCTCCAGCGCTGCTTCGCGGTACGCGATCGCGCCCGCGGAATTGCCGTCATATGAGATGACCGTCTTCCCGAAGCTCGGCGCTTCGGACACCCGCACGGATCGAGGGATGACCGTCTCCAGCACCTCTCCCGAGAAGTGCCCGCGCACCTCGTCGGCGACCTGCTGCGAGAGGCGCGTGCGCGCGTCGAACATCGTGAGCAGAATGGTCGTCAGTTGCAGGCGCGGATTCAGGTGCTTCTGGATGAGCTGGACGTTGCCCAGCAGCTGACTCAGACCCTCCAGCGCGTAGTACTCGCACTGAATGGGGAGGAAGACCTCTGTCGCGGCAGTGAATGCGTTGATCGTGAGCAGCCCGAGCGACGGCGGGCAGTCGATGAGCACGAAGTCGAGGGGCTCGTCGCGCTGCTCCAGATACTCCCCGAGGGCGGTCTTCAGGCGCTGCTCGCGCGCCACCTGCGTCACGAGCTCGATCTCCGCCCCGGCAAGGTGGATGGTGCTGGGCGCACACAGCAGGCGCTCGTTCTCCGGACTCGGCTGGATGACGTCCGCGAGCGGGACGTCCTCGATGAGGACGTCATACACGCTGGGCGTCTCTGCCGCGTGAGGGATGCCGAGTGCCGTGGAGGCGTTGCCCTGTGGATCCAAGTCGATCACCAGGACCTGCCCACCGAGCGACGCGAGGGCCGCAGCGATATTGACCGTCGTCGTAGTCTTCCCCACTCCGCCCTTCTGGTTCGAGATCGTCATGATTCTCGTGGCACCGGAGAATGTGGCCTGCGTGTTCTCGAGCGCCCGGCGGCGTGCGGACAGATTCGCCAGCTCCCGCGCGATCGGGCTGTCATCGGGCTGTGACACGTTCCCGGACTGTTTCACGTGAAACACTCATCCCTTCGCTGCGGTAAGGCTTCCTCTACTCTAACCGTCGGATCGAGGGCGCCCGACATTGCAGGGCCGTCCCTCAGAGCGGAAGGGGCACGAGCGAACTGCTAGTCCCATCGCCGCGGTAGCCGAGACACTGCATGGCGGCGTTTCACGTGAAACATGTCGCTCTGCGCGGCTCATGCGGTTGAGCCACGAATGAGACACGCCTGGTCGCGCGGGCCGCGAGCCCAGCCCAGCTCACACCAGCTGAGGGACTTTTGAGCTCACCCGCGCTGGGTTGCGGGATACCCGATCTCTTCGCCACGGAACGAGGGACGCCCGGACCAATATATTGGCCGCGCCGCAGCCGAGCGGGGGTCTGCTTCATGTGCGGAGGTGTGCGACTACGCGGCTGGGCCGTAGAGACGGGCGCCGCTCCCCTGACTGCGGCAGTGTTTCACGTGAAACACGCGCGTAGCGGCAGAGGCAGCAGGGCGTGTGACACGACGATCGCATACCCCTCATAGGCGCGAGCTACTCTGGGCTCCTCTCGCCTCTACTTCGGCCGACGAGCCTCTCGTCGCGAGGGACGGTTGGTTCTTGCGTGCTGCAGCCCTCGGCATAGGCGGCCGGCGCTATGCCGCCTCCAAGAGCGGGCACCTCCGTCTCCTCTCCGCCCGGACAGGACGCAAGCGTTTCACGTGAAACGGCCCGTGCATTTTGCGGTCGCGGAGGCAGAGTCGCGCGTGTCGATACCGCGGTGCTTGTCGCCCTGTCACGAGCGGCTTCGGCGGTGACAGGGCGAGCAGGCGTGACCAGGTGCGCAACAGCGTCGCGATCGACGCGCGGATGCCCCGTGCGGTCGCGTCTCATCGAGCGGTTCGCTGATGATCATGACGTTACACGAAGTCATCCCCACCAGCGCCGTGTCGCACGTTCCGATGCAGCTCGGATCGCCAACGTACCTGCGGAATCCTCAGACACCGTTTCACGTGAAACGGTCGCTATCCCGCCTTGCCACGATCTCGGCCTGTCCAAGCCGCCTTGCTTTGATCCTGCTTCGTCCCTAGGAAGCCGTCCTCCGTCCAGAAAACGTCCACCTCGGGATCCCTCACGTCCATCACCAGATCAGGATCGGTAGCGCCGAGACTCCGCGCTCGGTCGATACCTACATACCTACCCAAGGCTGAGCCTCCACGGCCCCTCGGCCGCGAAGTCGAGCCGGAAGCCGCGCGATCGGCGAGCGTTTCACGTGAAACGACCGCGACGGCGAAACATCGATCGCTGTCCGGCGTCGGAAGCCGCCCTTGGCGACCTCTGCTGCCGCCGTCGGAATCAGCTTGAGCGCGATGCCCGCACGGGACCAGGAGTAGTCTCAGCAGCTTGGGGAGTCACGGGCGGCCGCACCGATCGAATAGGAGGACCTGCCCAAGTCGACTAATTCACCCGGCGCCTCAGCGGCACACCTTGGGAGACAGCTCCTCCCGCGGCCGATCGTCGACTGCGCCCCGCGGTGCCCCCGCAGCACACCGATATACTGGTATCGCACGCGCGGGTGGAGCGACCGCTCAGCGCACGGTGGCGCGCACCACCCGCGTGGGCTCGGACACGACGCCCTCGCCGATGACCTCCACGCGGACATCCGACAGCTTGTACTTGCGGATGGCCTTAGCTGCGGCACCGACCTCGGCCGAAGCGTTCTGTCCCTTGAGCAGAATGAGCTCACCGCCGTCGCGCACCAGCGGAGCGGTCCACGGAATGAGTGTGCGCAGCGCCGAGACCGCTCGCGCGGTCACCGCGTCGAGCATGCCCTCGTAGCGTCCGGACTCCTCAGCGCGTGCGCGCTCGACGACGACGTTCTCGAGACCGAGTGCGTCCACCTGTTCGTTCAGCCAGATCGTCCGACGCTCCATGGGCTCGATGAGCACCCACTGCACATCCGGCCGCGCGATCGCCAGCACGATGCCTGGAAGGCCGGCGCCCGAGCCGACATCGCCGACGCGTCCACCGGCAGGGAACAGCGGAGCGGCGACAGCCGAGTTGAGGATGTGCCGCGACCACAGCCGCGGAACCTCCTGCGGGCCGATCAGGCCGCGCTCCTCGCCATGCTCCGCCAGCGTCCGGGCGAATGCGCGCGCACGGGCGAAGCCCTCGCCGAAGAGCGCTGCAGCCTCTGCCGGCTCCGGCTCGAGAGCGTCGAGTGCCGACATCAGGCGCGACGGATGACGGTGTGGCGATCCGGGCCTTCGCCGTACGACTCCGACACGAGGCCGCGGTCGGCAGCGATGTCGTGGATGAGCTTGCGCTCGTAAGACGACATCGACGGCAGGGAAGCCTGCGACGCGCCTTCCTCGAGCTTCGCCATGGCGGCGTCGACGAGGGTCTCCAGCTGGCGTCGACGCACGTCGCGCGAGCCCCCGACGTCGAGGATCAGACGGGAGAACGAGCCCGTCTCGTTCTGCACAGCGAGGCGTGTGAGCTCCTGAAGCGCCTGAACCGTGTCGGGGTGCGAGATCACGCGCAGCGAGGCGTCTTCGGACTCCACAGACACGTAGGCGCGCCCCTGCCGCACATCCAGCGTCAGGTCGCCGTCGATGTCGGCGATGTCCAGCAGGCCCTCGAGGAAGTCGGCCGCGACGTCGCCTTCGCGCTCGAGCTCCGCGTCGGAGGGGGCGTCGGTCTCAGGTGCGGTAGGGGAGTTCATGGCGTCCAATCTCGGGTGATGCGGGCGGGCGAGACGGCGTCAGCTCGCGCTGCCGTCGTCGCCGACGGGCCGCTGCTGCTTCTTGGCGCGCTTCGCGCTCATCGGCTGCTGACGCTTCGGCTGCTTGGCGCGAGCCTCCTCAGCCCGACGCAGCAGCTCCTGCTGCTCCGCCTCGTACTCTGCGATCGTGACGACCTTGCCCTGGCTGTTGACCGCCTTGCCCTTACGCGCAAGACGCTCTTCTCGCGCCTTCGCCGCCTCCGAGCCCGGGGTGGGCAGCTCGCGGATGACGAGGAACTGCTGGCACATCGTCCAGAGGTTGTTGAAGAACCAGTACGAGACGACACCCAGCGGGAAGAAGACGCCGGAGAAGATCATCGCGAACGGGATGATGTAGAGCATGATGCGCTGCATCTGGTAGGCCTGACCGCTCTTGGCCTCGGCGGACATGTTCTTCGAGACGATCTGCAGCTGCGTGAAGAACTGTGTGCCGATCATCAGCGCGACCATGATGACGAGGATGACCGTGGTGCCGACCCAGCCGTCGGGGCGGGTCACGAAGGCGTCGCGCAGGGTCTCGGACAGCGGCGCGATGTCGAACAGGCTCGCGTTGTTGAACTGCCGCGTGAGGTCCGCGGACAGCAGGCCGACACCGCCGATGCCCTCGTTGGCATGTGCCTTGACGTCGAGCAGCGTGTAGTAGAGCGACAGGAAGACCGGCATCTGCACGAGCAGCGGCAGGCAGCTGGAGACGGGGGAGGTGCCGTGCTTCTTGTACAGGGCCATCGTCTCGCGGCTCATCGCCTCACGAGAGAGCTGGTCCCGCTTGCCTCGATACTTCTCCTGGATCTTCTTCATCTCAGGAGCGATTTCCATCATCTTGCGCTGGCTCTTGATCTGCTTCACGAAGAGCGGGATCAGGATCGCGCGGACGACGACGACCACGCCGGCGATGGAGAGGACCCAGGTGAGTCCGCCGTCGACCTGCATGCCGAGGAACGTCAGGAGCGAGTGCCAGCCGACGAGGATCATTTCGATGACCCAGCGGATGGGCCAGAGGATGATTCCGAGGAAGTCCACGGAGGTCAGTCCTTTCGTAGCGGCACGACGAAGCCGTGACGGGTGAGGTCGTAGCGGAAGTGCGGGTGCGGCGTGACGTCGTCTTCGCCGCCCGCGGCCCAGGGATGGCACCGCGCCAGGCGTGCCGCCGTCAGGCCCGATCCTCTCACGAGCCCGTGCTGCTGCACGGCCGTGACCGCGTACGCGGAGCAGGACGGGTAGTACTTGCAGACATCCCCGTAGAGATGCGAGATCGTCGCTCGGTATCCGTGCAGGAGCATGAGCCCCGCGTTGCGCGGAACCAGAGGAACCGATCGCACGGCGTCGGATACGCGAAACCGCGCCGACCCTGTGGCCGACGCGGGAAGCACGCTCATGCCGCGGCCTTGCGCGCGAGACAGCGCGTCACCTCGGAGCGCAGCTCCTGGAACGTCGCCTGAGATGCCGAAGGCAGCGCGCGGATGACGACATCGGCCCCCGGGCGCACGCCCGGCAGCGCCTCGGCGCACACCGCCTTGAGGCGACGTCGCACGGTGTTGCGCGTGACGGCGTTGCCGACGGCTTTGCTGACGATGAATCCGAATCGCGGCGCGCGTTCCTCATGGGAATGCACGACGTGCGTCACAGTCGACGCACCGGCGCATCGAGAGCCTCGGCGCACGACCATCCGATAGTCGGCGCCGAGGACCAGGCGATGCGGCCTCGCGAGCACGGACTCGTCGGCGGGATTACGCCGAGAGCTCGACGCGCCCCTTGCCGCGACGAGCGGCGAGGATGGCGCGGCCGGCGCGGGTGCGCATGCGTGCGCGGAAGCCGTGCTTCTTGGCGCGGCGACGGTTGTTGGGCTGGAACGTGCGCTTGCTCATGGAATCACTCCGAAGGGACGGTCACCGGAATCGTGTGACCGGAGACGAGAGTTGTGGGAGCCCCGAAGGGCATAAGTCAACCGATTCAGCGTACGCCGAACGACGACGATCCGGCAAATGAGCCAGACAACCTGACAGTATCTCCACAGCGACGCCCCTCGCTGGCGAAGGACACGCAGAGGAGGGCGAAGAGAGAGTTTGCCGTTCAGGATCCATCCACTAGCGTGTCACGGAGTTATCCACAGGCTAGGAGAGGCATGAGCGCGCACGACATCCCAGACGTCCCCGTCTGGCGAACGGTGCTGGCGGAGCTGGCCGGAGACGGTCGGATCACCCCTCTTCTGGAGGGATACCTGAGCCTCGCCGTCCCGCAGGGAGTCATGGGCGGCACCCTCTACATCGACGTCCCGAATGATCTCACCGCGGCGCAGATCAACAAGCGCATGCGCGAGCCGATCATGGAGGCGCTCGAGCGGATCGGCGCCGATGCCAAGTCGTTCCGCGTCTCGGTCAACCCCGAGCTCACCGAGGCCGCGATCGATGCGCCGGCTCCTGCAGCTCCCGCGGAGACGGCTCCGCAGCGGCCAGTGGCTCAGACCTCCGCCCCGGCGACCCGCTCCCGCGATGACACCCGGCTCAATCCCAAGTACACGTTCGACAACTTCGTCATCGGGCAGTCGAACCGCTTCGCCCACGCGGCCGCGGTCGCCGTCGCCGAGGCGCCCGCGAAGGCGTACAACCCGCTCTTCATCTACGGTGACTCTGGCCTCGGCAAGACGCACCTCCTCCACGCGATCGGCGACTACGCGCTCAACCTCTATCCGGGTGTCCGGGTGCGCTACGTCTCGAGCGAGGAGTTCACGAACGACTTCATCAACTCGATCGCGAACAACCGCGGAGCGGCCTTCAACGCGCGCTATCGCGAGGTCGACATCCTGCTGATCGACGACATCCAGTTCCTGCAGGGCAAAGCTGAGACGCAGGAGACGTTCTTCCACACGTTCAACACCCTGCACGACCACGACAAGCAGGTCGTGATCACCAGCGACGTCGCCCCGAAGCTCCTCACCGGCTTCGAGGACCGCATGCGCAGCCGGTTCGAGTGGGGCCTCATCACCGACGTGCAGGCGCCCGATCTCGAGACCCGCGTCGCCATCCTCCGGAAGAAGGGGCAGGCCGAGCGCCTGGACATCCCCGACGACGTCATCGAGTACATCGCGTCCAACGTGTCGACGAACATCCGCGAGCTCGAGGGGGCGCTCATACGCGTCTCCGCCTTCGCGAGCCTGAACCGCTCGTCCGTCTCGCTCGAGCTGGCGCAGACGGTGCTGCGCGACATCGTGGATCAGGCGGAGGACACCGTCGTCTCGCCGAACGACATCATCAGCGTGACCGCGAGCTACTTCAAGCTCACCGCCGACGACCTGCACGGCTCCAGCCGCGCGCAGTCGGTGGCGCAGGCTCGGCAGATCGCCATGTACCTCTGTCGCGAGCGGACGAGTCTCTCGCTGCCGAAGATCGGGCAGCTCTTCGGCGGACGCGACCACACGACGGTGATGTACGCGTACCGGAAGATCAACGAGCTCATGAAGGAGAAGCGCTCGGTCTACAACCAGGTGCAGGAGATCACCACGCAGCTCGGACGCCGCTGAGCGCACGTTCTCCATGAAGGGCCCGGAACCGAGCGTTCCGGGCCCTTCATGCGTCCTCCGAGCCTCAACAGCGCACTTGACGCGCGCTGGGAGAAGCCCCTATAAGGAGTTCTCCCCATGTGAAAACTCCTGTGGATAACTGGGGAGACACGCCTCGGAAGCTGTGTAGGACACGCCCTCCGCGTGTGGAACGGCCTGTGACAGCGACTCCGGTGCCCTTCCCGGTCTCCACGGAGCGTCCTCACGCCATCCACAACTCACACACATGTCGTTCCCTACTCCCGTCTCGCATCCACAGAGTTATCCACACTCTCCACAGCGGTTAACACGGTTAAGAGATCTCTTTCTCTGAAGGGCCTCCGATGACCTTCTCGACGGACCGCGACACCCGGGGCACTAGCATGGGAGACCCGTGGGCGGTCCGCGCCCGTTTCGTCATCCGAGGGGAGCGACCCGTGAAGTTCCACGTGAACCGCGACGTGTTCAGCGAGGCCGTCTCGTTCGTCGTCAAGCTGCTGCCCCAGCGCAACCCTCAGCCGATCCTCGCCGGCGTCCTCATCGAGGCGACCGAGGACGGGAACCTCGCACTCTCGGCTTTCGACTACGAGGCCTCCGCGCGCACGACGATCGAGGCCACGGTCGACGAGCCGGGCACGATCCTCGTCCACGGGCGGCTGCTCTCCGACATCGCCAGCCGGCTGCCCAACCAGCCGATCCAGATCTCCACCGAGGACGACGGCAACATCTCCCTCACCTGCGGCTCCGCCAGCTTCGCGCTCGCGTCGATGCCGGTCGAGGAATACCCCGCGATCCCCGAGGTCACCGGCGAATCCGGTCTCGTCCCCGGCGACGACTTCGCCACCGCGATCTCGCAGGTCGCGTTCGCTGCTTCCCGTGACGACGTCACCCCGGTGCTCACGGGCGTGCAGCTCGAGGTCTCGGGTCTCGGGCTCAGCCTCGTCGCCACCGATCGCTACCGCGTCGCGGTGCGCGACATCGAGTGGGATGGCAGCGAGCAGCAGGCGGCCGCGCTCGTCCCCGCGCGCACGCTCCAGGAGGTCGGCAAGACGTTCTCGCACGGCGGCAACATCTCGATCGCCTTCTCCGGCTCGGGCGACCGCGAGATCATCGCCTTCACCGCGGGCAACAAGACCGTGACCTCGCTGCTCATCAAGGGCAACTTCCCGCCCGTGCGTCGCCTCTTCCCCGCGCAGACCGAGCACTACGCGGTCGTCAGCACGGCCGACCTGGCCGAGGCCGTCCGTCGTGTCTCGCTGGTGCTCGACCGCTCGGCGCCGCTGCGCTTCACGTTCTCCACCTCGCAGGTGACGATGGACGCCTCCGGCGGCGAGCAGGCGCGCGCCTCCGAGTCCGTGGACGCGCACCTCACGGGCGGCGACGAGGTCACGCTCGGCCTCAATCCGCAGTACCTCCTCGAGGCGCTCGGCGCCGTGAAGAGCGAGTTCGTGCGGGTGACGTTCACGTCGAGCGACAACGCCAACAAGCTGAGCCCGATCCTCATCACGAGCCAGACGTCGGTGGATCAGGCGGGCCAGGACTCGTTCAAGTACCTGCTGCAGCCGAACCTGCTGCTGCGCTGAGCCCCGGTTCTTCCGCCCGACCCCACCGTCAAACGATGTCGTCTCATCGAGGCGACACGGGATTCCGTGAGATCGCGTGTGCGTTCGGTGAGACGACATCGTCTGGTGGCAAGGCCGACCCGCACCGCATCGGGGCAACGTCAGACGTCGATGAGAGGGTGATTCGATGATCGTCGAGCACCTCAGCCTCGTCGACTTCCGCAACTACGCCCATGCGGAACTCGCGCTGCAGCCCGGGCCCAACGTGCTCGTCGGGCGCAACGGGCAGGGGAAGACGAACCTCGCCGAGGCCATCGCGTACCTCGCGACACTGGGCTCCCATCGGGTCTCGTCGGACGCTCCGCTCGTCCGGGAGGGCAAGGACGCCGCTTTCGTGCGCGCGCGCCTCGCCCACGGTCAGCGCCGGGTCACCCTGGAGCTGCAGATCAACAAGCAGGGATCCAACCGCGCGCGCGTGAGCGGGTCGCCCGTGCGCACGTCCGAGCTGCCGCGCTATGCGCAGGCCGTGCTGTTCGCACCGGAGGACCTGCAGATCGTGCGCGGCGATCCCTCCCAGCGTCGGCGGTTCGCCGATCAGCTCCTCATCCAGCGCACCCCGCGGATGGCCGGGGTCATCGCCGACTACGACCGCACGCTCCGCCAGCGCACCGCGCTGCTGAAATCGGCTCGTGCGCGGGGGATGAAGGGCAGCCAGCTGACGACTCTCGACGTCTGGGACGACAAGCTCGTCGCACTCGGGTCGGAGCTCATCGACGCCCGCGTCCGGCTCGCACAGGATCTCGCCGACCCCGTCGCGCAGGCCTATGCGGGCGTCGCGGGCGAGGATCACCGCCCCGAGCTCAGCTGGGTGCTGTCGGTGCGCGGCGCCGACCCCGAGGAGGGCGAGGAGCTGCCTGCCGGCGAGGGCGGGTCGACGCCCGAGCTCTTCCGCTCGGCACTCGCCGCCCGTCGCTCGCAGGAGCTCGAGCGCGGCCTGAGCCTCGTCGGGCCCCATCGCGACGACCTCCTCCTCACCGTGCGCGGGCTCCCCGTGAAGGGGTACGCGTCGCACGGCGAATCCTGGTCGGTCGCCCTCGCGCTCCGGCTGGCCTCCGCCGGGCTCCTCCGCGCGGAGTCGCAGGGCGGCGACCCGATCCTCATCCTCGACGACGTCTTCGCCGAGCTCGACGCTGACCGGCGGCGGCGTCTCGCCGACGTGGTGGCCGACTTCGAGCAGGTGCTCGTGACGGCGGCCGTGGCCGCCGACGTGCCGGCGCCGCTGCGGGCGAACGCGGTGCGCATCGAGGCCGGCGCCGTCCTCGGGCCGCTCTCCGACCATCCGCTCACGTCGGAGGCGACGGATGGCTGAGCCGGAGGTTCCCGAGACGATCGCCACGTACCTGCGACTGCGGGGCCTCGAGCCGAGCAAGCGGTACAAGAAGAAGCGGCGCGTCGTCGACGACGACGACGAGAACGCGCCGTTCGCTCCCGGCCGCGATCCGAAGCCGCTGGGCGAGGCGATCGACGTGCTCACCCGCTCGAGCGGGTGGGAGCCGCATCTGCAGCGGGAGGACCTCGCCCTCAACTGGGAGGAGATCGCCGGCGCCGAGAACGCCGCGCACTCCCACATCGAGACGTTCTCGCGCGGCGTGGTGGTGGTGCGATGCGATTCCACCCCCCGCAGCAAGCAGATGCACATGATGCGCTCGCACTTCCTCACGCGGGTGATCCAGCTGTACCCCGAGGCCGGCGTCACCGAGATCCGCTTCTTCGGGCCGGACGTGCCCTCCTGGAATCACGGCATCAGGCGCGTTCCAGGGCGCGGCCCGCGCGATACCTACGGCTAGGACGGGTCGGATCTTAGGCCCGTCGATTTTCTCCCGGCAGAAGGGCCTGTGGAGGGGGCGTCGGGGCGCCGTGCACGATAGAATGGGAAGGCTGCCGATCCCAGATGTGGAGCACTTCTTCCTATGACGAGCGAAACCCCTCAGAACGAGTCCGAGCCGATCGACGACGGTCGGGACGACGAGAGGGGCGACGCCGCACCGGGCCCCCGAAAGGTCGAGAACGAGTACGGCGCGGATGCCATCCAGGTTCTCGAGGGACTGGAGGCCGTCCGCAAGCGCCCGGGCATGTACATCGGCTCGACGGGACCGCGCGGTCTGCACCATCTCGTCTACGAGATCGTCGACAACTCCGTCGATGAGGCGCTCGCGGGGTACTGCGACACGATCGCCGTGACGCTGCTCGCGGATGGCGGACTGCGCGTCGTCGACAACGGCCGCGGCATCCCGGTCGGGATGCACAAGACCGAGGGCAAGTCGACCCTCGAGGTCGTGCTGACGGTCCTGCACGCGGGCGGCAAGTTCGGCGGCGGCGGGTACGCCGTCTCCGGCGGTCTCCACGGTGTCGGCTCGTCGGTGGTGAACGCACTCTCCACGCGACTGGATGCGGTCGTCATGCGCGACGGATACGTCTGGCGCCAGTCGTTCTCGGGCGGCGGCGTGCCGATGGCCCCCATCGAGCAGGGGGAGGAGACCGAGGAGACCGGGACGACGATCACGTTCTGGCCCGACGCCGAGATCTTCGTCGAGGGCGTCGAGTTCGACTACGAGACGCTCCGCACCCGCTTCCAGCAGACCGCGTTCCTCAACAAGGGCCTCCGCATCGAGCTGACCGACGAGCGCGAGTCGTCTGCGGAGGAGGTCGAGACCGCCGACGGCTCGACCGAGATCGTCAAGCGCCACAACGTCTTCCACTACGAGCGCGGCCTCGTCGACTACGTCGAGTACCTCAACAAGGTGCGCAAGGCAGAGCGCGTCAACGAGGACATCGTCGTGCTCGAGCAGGAGCAGCCCGACGGGCGGATGGCCGTCGAGATCGCGATGCAGTGGACGACGAGCTACACCGAGAACGTCTTCACCTACGCGAACATGATCAACACGCACGAGGGCGGCACGCACGAGGAGGGCTTCCGCGCGGCGCTCACCTCGCTCGTGAACCGGTACGCGCGGGCGAACGGCATCCTCAAGGACAAGGACGACAACCTCACCGGCGACGACGTCCGCGAGGGCCTCACCGCCGTCATCTCCGTCAAGCTCTCCGAGCCGCAGTTCGAGGGCCAGACGAAGACGAAGCTCGGCAACACCGAGGCCAAGGCGTTCGTGCAGAAGGTCGTGGGCGACCAGCTCGCCGACTGGTTCGAGCGCAACCCGCAGCAGGCCAAGAACGTCATCCGCAAGGCGATCGACGCGGCGTCGGCGCGGATGGCCGCGCGCAAGGCCCGTGAGACGGCTCGCCGCAAGAGCGTGTTCGAGTCCGCCGCGATGCCCGACAAGCTCAAGGACTGCACCTCGAAGGACCCCTCGATCAGCGAGGTGTTCCTCGTCGAGGGAGACTCCGCCGGCGGCTCGGCCGTGGGCGGGCGCGACCCGCGCACGCAGGCGATCCTCGCCCTCCGCGGCAAGATCCTCAACGTCGAGCGCGCGCGCATCGACAAGGCGCTGGGCAACCGCGAGGTCCAGGCGATGATCCAGGCCTTCGGCACGGGCATCGGGCCGGAGTTCGACCTCGCCAAGGCGCGGTACCACAAGATCGTCCTGATGACAGACGCCGACGTCGACGGCCAGCACATCACCACGCTGCTGCTGACGCTGCTCTTCCGCTACATGCGCGGGCTCATCGAGGCCGGTTACGTCTACCTCGCGATGCCGCCGCTCTACCGCCTGAAGTGGACGAACGCGCCGCACGAGTATGTGTACAGCGACCGTGAGCGTGACGCGCTGCTCAAGGAGGGCGCCGCTGCGGGCAAGCGCATCCCCAAGGACGCCGGCATCCAGCGGTACAAGGGTCTCGGCGAGATGAACGACTCCGAGCTGTGGGACACCACCATGAACCCGGAGACGCGCACCCTGCGGCAGGTCACGATCGACGACGCGGCAGCGGCAGACGAGATCTTCTCCGTGCTGATGGGGGAGGACGTCGAGTCCCGCCGCGGGTTCATCCAGCGCAATGCGAAGGACGTCCGCTTCCTGGACATATGACGCTCCGCGAGCGCAGCGAGCCGCCCGCGGCCGTTGCGCGAGCGAAGCGAGTCGAAACGCGGTGACCAGACGTCCTCGACGCGACCGCACAAGTGAGATAAAGAGAAGATGACTGACGAAGTCCGCCCCGACATCGACGACGCGCACAACCACGGCCGGATCGACCAGGTCGACCTGCAGTCGGAGATGCAGCGCAGCTACCTCGACTACGCGATGAGCGTGATCGTCGGGCGCGCGCTGCCCGACGTGCGTGACGGGCTGAAGCCCGTGCACCGTCGCGTCGTGTACGCGATGTACGACGGCGGCTACCGTCCCGACAAGAAGTTCTCGAAGTGCGCCCGCGTCGTCGGCGAGGTGATGGGTCAGTACCACCCGCACGGCGACACCGCGATCTACGACGCCCTCGTGCGTCTGGTCCAGCCGTGGTCGCTGCGCTACCCGCTGGCGCTCGGCCAGGGCAATTTCGGCTCGCCCGGCAACCAGGGCGCCGCGGCGCCCCGGTACACCGAGACGAAGATGGCCGCGCTCGCCCTCGAGATGGTGCGCGACATCGAGCAGGAGACCGTCGACTTCCAGGACAACTACGACGGCGAGACGCAGGAGCCCACGGTCCTGCCGGCGCGGTTCCCGAACCTGCTCGTCAACGGCTCGGTCGGCATCGCGGTTGGCATGGCCACGAACATCCCGCCGCACAACCTGCGCGAGGTGGCCGACGGCGCGCTCTGGGCGCTGGACCACCCCGACCTGCCGCGCGAGGAGCTGCTGGGTGGTCTCATGCAGCGGATCCCGGGGCCGGACTTCCCCACCGGGGCGCAGATCCTCGGCAGCAAGGGCATCCACGAGGCGTACCGCACCGGGCGCGGCTCGATCACGATGCGCGCGGTCGTGGAGATCGAGGAGATCCAGGGGCGCACGTGCCTGGTCATCACCGAGCTGCCGTACCAGGTGAACCCCGACAACCTCGCCGTGAAGATCGGCGAGCTCGCCCGCGAGGGCAAGGTCACCGGCATCGCCGACATCCGCGACGAGACCTCCGGCCGCACCGGCCAGCGCCTCGTCGTCGTGCTCAAGCGCGACGCGGTCGCCAAGGTCGTGCTGAACAACCTCTACAAGCACACCGAGCTGCAGACGAACTTCGGCGCGAACATGCTCGCCATCGTCGACGGCGTGCCGCGCACGCTTCCGCTCGACGGCTTCATCCAGTACTGGATCGCGCACCAGCTCGACGTCATCGTGCGCCGCACCCGCTTCCGCCTGCGGAAGGCGGAGGAGCGGATGCACATCCTGCGCGGCTACCTCAAGGCGCTCGACGCCCTCGACGAGGTGATCGCGCTCATCCGCCGCTCGCCGACCGTCGACGATGCACGCGAGGGTCTGAAGGACCTGCTGGAGATCGACGACATCCAGGCCGATGCCATCCTCTCGATGCAGCTGCGCCGCCTCGCGGCGCTCGAGCGTCAGAAGATCATCGACGAGGCGAACGAGCTCGAGGCGCAGATCGCGGAGTTCCGCGCGATCATCGCCGACGAGATGCGTCAGCGCGCCATCGTGCGCACCGAGCTGACCGAGATCGTCGACCGCTTCGGCGACGAGCGGCGCACGCACATCCTCCACGGCTTCGACGGCGATGTGTCCATCGAGGACCTCATCGCCGAGGAGGAGATGGTCGTCACCATCACCCGCGAGGGCTACATCAAGCGCACCCGCAGCGACAACTACCGCTCGCAGCACCGCGGCGGCAAGGGCGTGAAGGGTGCGCAGCTGCGCGCGGACGACGTCGTCGAGCACTTCTTCGTGACCACGACGCACCACTGGCTGCTCTTCTTCACGACGAAGGGCCGCGTCTACCGCACCAAGACGTACGAGGTGCCCGAGGCCGGCCGCGACGCCAAGGGCCTGCACGTGGCGAACCTCCTCGCACTGCAGCCCGACGAGCAGATCGCCCAGGTCATCGAGCTCAAGTCGTACGACGACGCCGAGTACCTCGTGCTCGCGACGCGCGCCGGCCTCGTGAAGAAGACGCGCCTGACCGAGTACGACTCGAACCGCCAGGGCGGCATCATCGCGATCAATCTACGCGAGGGCGATGAGCTCGTGAGCGCGCTCACCGCGAACGCCGACGACGACATCCTCCTCATCAGCCACCGCGGCATGTCGCTGCGCTTCTCGGCGACCGACGAGGCGCTGCGTCCGATGGGCCGCTCGACGAGCGGTGTGAAGGGCATGTCGTTCCGGGAGGACGACGACCTGCTCTCGGCGTCGCTCGTCTGGCCGGACTCGTTCGTCTTCGTCGTCACGGACGGCGGCTACGCCAAGCGGACGGCCGTGGATGAGTACCGAGTGCAGGGGCGCGGCGGCCTCGGCATCAAGGTCGCGAAGCTCAACGACGATCGCGGCGTGCTGGCCGGCGGTCTCATCGTCCAGGCGGATGACGAGGTCCTCGTGGTTCTCGAAAAGGGCAAGGTGGTACGCTCTGCCGTGGCCGAGGTGCCCGCCAAGGGGCGCGACACCATGGGAGTCGTCTTCGCACGGCCCGACAAGAACGACCGGATCCTCGCGATCGCTCGCAATGCCGAGCGGCGGATCAGCGAGGAGATCGGGGAAGAGCCCGAAGAGGCCGCCCCGGCAACCGACATCTCCGAAGGAACGACTGACGCATGAGCACCGTAGCGGACAAGCTCGCCCAGAAGCAGGCGCATAAGACCAGCGCCAAGCAGGTGCGGCTGCGCCTGGTCTACATCGACTTCTGGTCGGCCGTGAAGCTGTCGTTCCTGGCGGCCGTGGCGCTGGCCGTCGTGACGATCGTGTCGTTCTTCCTCATCTACATGGTCGTGCAGACGACCGGGCTCATCGGCCAGGCCGACGAGTTCTTCACGATGTTCTCCGACGGCGAGCTGTCGCTGTCGTCGTTCCTCGGTCTGCCCCAGGTGATGGCGTTCGCCGCCGTGGTGGCGATCCTCAACCTCGTCGTCGTGACGGTGCTCGGCGCCGTCGTCGCCGGCATCTACAACCTCGCGGTGAAGATCACCGGCGGCCTGCTCGTGGGCTTCACCTCGAGCTGACCCCGGCTCCACCTCTCCTCGAAGCGCTCCGGCCCACCGGTCGGGGCGCTTCGTCGTCTCCCGTCGCGGGCACCGGTCTGCGGAAGGACTACGCGCTCGCCTGCAGACGACCGGCCTCGATGCGGATGACCCGATCGGCCACCGCCATCGACGTCTCGTCGTGCGTGACGCAGGCGACAGCCGCCCCGCGCCGCGCCTCCTCGGCGAGGATCGTCCGCGTGCGGTCGCGACTGCGGGAATCGAGACCGGCCGCGGGCTCGTCGAGGAGCAGGATGGACGGCCGCCGGACGATGCCCTGAGCGAGCAGCGCGCGCTGCCGCTGACCACCCGAGAGCGCGGACAGGGGCCGGTCCTCGTATCCCGTGAGCTCGACCCGGGCGATGGCCTCGGCGACGGCTGTGCGCGCACGCGCGCGGGGCATCCTGCGGCCTCCTGCCCACGTCCCCATCGCCACTGCGTCGCGCACCGTGACGGGCAGGGACGGCGGCGCGTCGGGGCGCTGCACGACGAGGGCGACGTCGCCGGCGCGCGTGACCGCTCCGCTGCGCGGACGCAGCACACCGGCGAGGATCTCCACGAGTGTCGACTTGCCCGACCCGTTGGGGCCGGCGACGGCGGCCACCTCGCCGAACGCCAGATGCACCGTGACGTCGTGGAGGACGTCTTCCGCGTCGTAGGCGTAGCAGAGCGAGCGGCCGAGGATGGCGGGACGGTGAGAGGACATGTGCACCCACTATAGCGAGCGATAATCGTTCTCATTATGGGCTAGGCTCGTCCCTCGTGTCCTGGCTCATCGATCCCCTCAGCGCGGACTTCTTCGTGCGCGCCCTCCTCGGCGGCGTCCTCGTCGCCGTCATCTGCGGCGTCGTCGGAACCTGGGTGGTCATCCGCGGGATGGCCTTCCTCGGCGAGGCGATCGGTCACGGGATGCTGCCGGGGGTCGCGCTGGCCACCGTGCTGGGCGCGCCGGTGCTCCTCGGCGGGGCCGTGAGCGCGGTGGCGATGAGCGCCGCCATCGGCGCCCTCCAGCGTCGCGGACGGCTCTCCTACGACACGAGCATCGGCCTGCTGTTCGTGGGCATGCTGTCCCTGGGCGTGATCATCGTCTCGCACTCGCGCAGTTTCGCGACGGACGCGACCGTGATGCTCTTCGGCGACGTCCTCGCCATCGACACCGGAGATCTCGTGCTCCTCGCGGTCGCCCTCGTCATCACGATCGTCGTGGCGACGACCTTCCACCGTGGCTTCGTCGCGTCGGCATTCGACCGGCGGATCGCGCAGACGCTCGGATTGCGACCCCAGATGGCGCAGGTCGCCCTGGTGGGGCTCGTGACGCTGGCGGTCGTGTCGTCATATCAGGCGGTCGGGTCGCTCCTCGTCGTGGGGCTCCTGATCGCACCCGCGGTGGCCGCGAGATCGTGGGCGACGCGCATCCCCGCGACGATGGTCGTCGCGAGCCTCGTCGGGATGCTCGCGGTCGCCGTCGGCCTGCTCGCGTCGTGGAACGCCGGCACCGCGGCGGGCGCGTCGATCGCGTGCGCCGCGATCCTGCTCGCGGCCGTCTCGGCCGCGCTGCGCGGAGCGCTCGACCGCGCGCGCCGCTCCCGCGCTCCTCATCTCACGTCCGATGCACACACCGGCGATCGCGTGGGTGCACCCTCTTGATCCCTCGAAAGGAACCGATGCGTCTTCGCCGCCCCCTCCTCGCCCTCTCCGCAGCCGCCGTGCTGCTGTTGGCCTCCTGCGCGTCGCCGGATGCGGCGGAGGTGGCCGCCTCTCCCGCCGCGACGGAGGAGGCCTCCGGATCGGACAGCGGTCACGGTGCCGTCGCCGGAGCCGCCGAGGTGGCCGAGCCGCCGTTGCAGCTCGTCTCCGTGGATGCGGGGGGCGGGCTGGGGATCCTCGACCTGCTCGACGGCTCCACGACGGAGCTGGCGACGATCGGCGCTCCCGAGTCGACCGCGACCGACGGACGCTACGTGTTCGCGACGACCGATGACGGCCTGGAGATCGTCGACAGCGGCGTCTGGACGTGGGATCACGTCGACCACTTCCATTACTACCGCTCCGAGCCGTCGCTCGTCGGAACGCTCGAGGGTGAGGGGCAGGTCGTCGTGACCACCGGTCCGCTTGCGACGGCGGGAGGAACCGGAGTGTTCTTCTCGGGCTCCGGTGACGCGGTGCTGCTCGACAACGACGCTCTCTCGAACGGCGAGATCGTGGAATCCTTCCGCATCGAGACCGGAGCGGATCAGGGCCTCGTCGCACCGCTCGGAACGGGAGCGCTGGTGAGCGTGAGCGACGACACGGGTCGCATCCAGAGCCTGCGCTTCCATGACGTCGACGGGACGGCGTCGGGGAGCGCCGACATCGGGTGCGTCGACGCGGAGGGCGCGATGGTGTCGCGCGTGGGACTCGTCGTGGGGTGCGCGGATGGCGCGCTGCTCGCAACCATGGACGGCGGGGAGCCCGTTTTCGAGCGGATCGCCTATCCCGAGTCCTCGGCGGAGCGCGCGACCGCGTTCGACGGGCGCAAGGGGCGTCCGACGGTGGCCGCACTCGCCGGCGGGAGCGGCTTCTGGCTTCTCGACACGCGCGAGCGCGCCTGGCAGCTCGTCGAGACAGGAGAGCGGCTCCTGCGCGTCAGCGCCGTCGACGACGCCGACGGACACGTCGTGGGTCTCCACGAGGACGGCAGCGTGCGCGTCTACCTCGCCGAGACCGGCGAGGAGATCGCCGCTACCGAGTCGCTGCTGCCCGAGACGCTCGAGGACGCGGCGCTGCTCGAGCACGTATCCGTCTTCGTCGACGCTCAGCGCGCCTACGTGAACGCCCCCGCTGAGGGAGTCGTCTACGAGATCGCCTACGCGGACGGTGCCCGCATCGCCCGCACGCTCGAGACGCCGACCGAGCCGGTGCACCTCGCCGAGGTCGGCCGATGAGGCGGCGGACCGCGGTCGCCGCGCTCCTCGTCGTCGTCGGGCTCAGCGGATGCGCGACGACGCAGGCTTCCGGCGACGCGCCGCAGGTCGTCGTCACGACGAACATCCTCGGTGACGTCGTGGAGAACATCGCGGGCGAGGAGCTCGAGGTGACGACCCTCATGAAGCGCAACGCCGATCCGCACTCCTTCGAGATCTCGGCGCAGGAGGCCGCGGCGATGGGCGCGGCCGACCTCGTCGTCGCCAACGGCCTCGGTCTCGAGGAGGGGCTGCAGCAGCACCTCGACCGTGCCGTGGCGGACGGGGGAGCGATGCTCGTCGCGGGGGACGTGATCGACGTGCTCGCCTACAGCGAGGAGGAGGCCGACGGCGCTCCCGATCCGCACTTCTGGACCGATCCGGCGCGGATGGTCGACGTCGTCACCGCGCTCGAAGAGGCGCTCCTCGCCGTGGACGGCGTCGACGAGCAGGCGATCCAGGACAACGCCGACGGCTATCGCGCGGAGCTCGCCGAGCTCGACACCGAGATGACGGCGGCGTTCTCGGCGATCGACGACGCTGATCGGGCGCTCGTGACGAACCATCACGTCTTCGGCTACCTCGCCGAGCGGTTCGACTTCCGCGTCGTCGGGGCCGTCATCCCCGGGGGCACGACGCTCGCCGCGCCGAGCGCCGCCGATCTGCGCGACCTCGCCGCCGCGATCGAGGAGGCGGGCGTGCCCACGATCTTCGCCGAGTCGTCGCAACCCGACCGCCTCGTCCAGGTGCTCGCGAGCGAGGTCGGCATCGATGTCGACGTCGTCGAGCTCTTCACCGAATCGCTGACGGAGCCCGACGAGGGCGCCGACACCTACCTCACGATGATGCGCGCGAACACCGAGCGCATCGCCGACGGCCTGACGCACTGAGGCCATCCATGGAAAGGGAAACAATGAAACGACACACGCGACTGGCGACAGCAGCCGCCGCGCTCGCCGGCATCTCGCTCCTCGCGACGGCGTGCGCGAGCACGTCGGGCGACGCCTCCGGCGCCGGAGCGGAGCCCGCCGCCGAGGAGACCACGACCGCGCCGGGCACGGGATCAGCCGAAGGACGGGTGGCGGTCGCCTACGAGAACGGCATCGCCGTGCTCGACGGCGAGACGCTCGAGATCATCGAGGAGTTCGAGTCGGAGGAGTTCACGCGCCTGAACGCCTTCGGGGACGGCAGCAACATCATGGTGACGATGTCGCAGGGCTTCCAGGTGCTCGACACGGCCGCACCCGAGCTGACCGATCTCGTGTTCGACGCTACGACGCCCGGCCACGTCGTCGTCCACCACGACAAGACGGTGCTGTTCGACGACGGCACCGGAGTGACGACGATCCTCGACACCGACTCGCTGCTCTCGGCCGACGGCACGCTGCCCGAGGGCGAGACGTACACGGCCGACGCCCCTCACCACGGGGTGTCGATCGCCCTCGAGGACGGCACTCTCGTGACGACCGTCGGAGACGACACCGGACGCACCGGCGCGATGGCCCTGCACGCGCATGACGACCACTGGGACGTCGAGGCGTCGAGCGACCAGTGCCCGGGTATCCACGGCGAGGGGACCGCAGCCGACGAGGCGGTCATCTTCGGCTGCGAGGACGGCGCGCTGATGTATCAGGACGGCGAGTTCGTGAAGTTCACGGCTCCCGACACCTACGGGCGGATGGGCAACGCGTTCGTATCCGAGACGAGCCCGATCGTCGTGGGCGACTACAACGCCGATCCCGACGCCGAGGGCTACCTCCTCAGCGCCGTCACGCTGATCGACACGGCGGAGGGGGCTTACGAGGTCGTCGACCTCCCCGATGAGGTGCAGTACACCTACCGGGGCGTCGCGCGCGGCTCCGAGGACCTCGCGTACATCGTGGGGACCGACGGGCAGATCCATGTAGCCTCGGCCTCGTGCGACCGGGCCGCCGGCGCGGACGCCGACCTCGCGACCCTGGTGCAGGTCTCGGGCTCGAGCGACGCGGCCCCCGCGGTCGACATGCCGACCCCGTTCCACGTCGACGAGACCG
>NZ_JAUEPM010000005.1 GCF_030406385.1 Microbacterium oryzae | reverse complement strand
GCACGAAAGGCCACCCGACGACGGGTGGCCTTTCGTGCATCCCGGACACAATCCACCCACCGCAACCTTCCCGGACCGGGACAGGGACGCAGGCCACCCCCGGGCGTTGAGCGAGCGAAGCGAGTCGAAACGACGCACCCCGCCCTCGATAACGGGTCGCCGCGTTTCGTCTCGGTCGCTGGCGCGCCCTCGCTCAACGACCGAGACAGGGACGCAGGCCCCCCCGGGCGTTGAGCGAGCGGAGCGAGACGAAACGACGCAACCCGATCTCGACAACGGGACACTGCGCGTTTCGTCTCGGTCGCTGCGCTCCCTCGCTCAACGACCGAGACAGAGACGCAGGCCACCCTTCACGCGAACGAGAGCGGCGACCACTTCCCGGGGCGCGCCAGCTCGGCGTACTTCACGTCGCTGCCGCCGGCATCGATCGTCGCGACGCACGCGAGGAGCGACTGCGTCGGATAGCCGTGCGGCCGATTGTCTCGGATGATCGCGCGATCGTCGTCCGAGCCGATTCGGGCGCTGCGTTCGAGCACCTCGAGCCATTCCCGCCACCATTCGCCGCTCGCCCCGCCCGTTGACGCCGACGCGAACACGTCGAGCCAGGCGGCGATGCGCGGTGTGCGGCGGTCGTCGACGTCGTCGTGCGCGACCATGTGCGTCCCCGGCGCGAGACCCTGCACCTGCAGGCTCCGACCATCCCACGAACTGACGGACACCTTCCCGCCAGCCACGGTGACCAGGTTGAACCCCAGCGTCGAAGGGGCAGTCGGCTCGACGCCAACGACCGCATCGAGCACGATGGCGCCACGCGACGTGATCTGCTCGACCGGGAGCTCCGGCTCGCCCGCGCGATTGAGCAGCACGGCGAGACGATCCTCGCGCGCGGCCAGCCACGCTCCGCCGGCAAGGCGGTCCTGCACGCCGACGACGCCGGGCCGATCCGACCACCACGGGCCCAGCGGGTTCCAGGGGCGGTCAGGGTCCTCGTCGCGCACGGCGAGCAGGCGGATGGGCTCGGTGACGACCTCGGGTACGCGGATGATGACGGTGCACATGACGATCGCCCATCAGCCTATTGCCGCCATCCCGAGCGCGGGCGGCGGCCGGATGCAAGAATCGCTCACGATGAACATCGTCGTGGGCGTGACCGGCGGGATCGCCGCGTACAAGGTCGTGCAGCTCGTGCGGCTGCTGGTGAAGGTCGGGCACGAGGTGCACGTCGTGCCGACCGCCGATGCGCTGCGGTTCGTCGGACTGCCGACCTGGGAGGCGATCAGCCGCCATCCCGTGACCACTTCGGTGCACGACGACGTCGCGAGCGTTCGGCACGTCGCGCTCGGGCAGGCCGCTGATCTCGTGGTGGTGGCACCGGCGACGGCGAATACGCTCGCTCGGATGGCCGCTGGTCTCGCCGACGACCTGCTCGGCACGACCCTGCTCGCCACACGTGCGCCGGTGCTCGTGGCGCCGGCCATGCACACCGAGATGTGGCAGCACGCCGCGACGCAGGCGAACGTGACGACGCTGCGGAAGCGGGGCATCCGCTTCATCGGGCCGGAATCGGGACAGCTGACGGGGAACGACAGCGGGCAGGGGCGGATGGCCGAGCCCGAGCAGATCCATGCGGCGATCACGAGCGCGTTCCGCCCTCAGGACGCCGCGGGACTGCGCGTCATCGTATCGGCCGGCGGCACGCGGGAGCCGATCGACCCGGTGCGCTACCTCGGCAATCGCTCGAGCGGACGCCAGGGAGCGGCGATCGCGCGAGCCGCGGCCGACCGGGGCGCCGAGGTGACGCTCGTCGCCGCGCATGTCGACGACGTCGTCCTCGCCGACCTGGACGGCATCGACGTGCAGCGGGTGGGGACGGCGGACGAACTGGGCGCAGCGATGCACGAGCTCTCGCCGACGGCGGATATCGTCATCATGACAGCCGCCGTTGCGGATTACCGGGTGGCAGAGGTCGCACAGCGGAAGCTGACCAAGGAGGCGTCGAACGGCGTCCCGCCCACCCTCGAGCTCGTCGAGAACGACGACATCCTCGCGGCGCTGGCACGCGACCGTCGCGAGGGGCAGACGATCGTCGGGTTCGCCGCGGAGACGCCGGAGACGGGGGAGGACCTCGTCGAGCGCGGCATCCGCAAGCGCCGTCGCAAGGGTGCCGACCTGCTCGTCGTGAACGCGGTCGGCTGGACCCGGGGCTTCGAGAGCGCGGACAACGCCGTCACGATCATCGATGCGCGCGACGCGGTCGCGGCCTCCGCCTCGGGCACGAAGCGCGAGGTCGCCGACGCCGTGATCGACGCGGTGCTCGCCGCTCGCGCCTGACGCTGGACCGACGCGCGGGCCTCAGTCGTCGCTGGAGTGCAGGCCGCGGTGCGCGGAGAGCAGGGTGATCTCGGGGTGCTCCTCCGCGAGCATCCGCTCGGCCCGGTCGAGCACGTCGCGCACGTGGGCGGCGTCGCCGCCGACCACCGAGACGCCGATCTCCGCCCGGCGATGCAGGTCGTGCGCGCCCACCTCGGCCGCGGCCGCCTCCGTCCGCCGAGACAGGTCGGCGATGAGCGGACGGATGATGCCGCGCTTCTCCTTCAGCGAGCGCACGTCGCCGAGGAGCAGGTCGAACACGATCCAGCCGATCCACATGCCGCCCAGTCTCGCACCGGCCGGCAGGAAGTCGCTCCAGTCGCTAGTGCGCGGCGTGGTACGTCACGCCGCTCTCGTCTGCCTTCCAGTACCCCTTGATCATCGCGCGCTCGGGGTCGACGCCCCAGCGCTCCGCGACGAGCGCCCGGCCCGCCTTCACGATCGCCTGCTCGGCCGCGATGAAGGCGAACACGTCGCCCTCCGGCCGGTCCGCCTCCGTCAGCTGCTCGAGACGCGCCAGGAGCGCCGCCGTCGGAGCGGCGCCGTTCCGATGAACGTATTCGACCGGGACCGGCGCGTCGACCGGCACCTCGTGCGCGGCATCCGCGACCTCCACGAGGATCCGCGCGCTCGCGCCATCCGGGATGGCGGCAGCGAAGCGCCGGATCTGCGGGATGGCCGTCTCGTCTCCCGCGAGGAACCAGGCGTCGGGTGCGCCCTCGATCCGGCAGGTGCCACGGGGACCGCCTACGCCGAGGAGCGAGCCCAGGGGCGCCGTCGCGGCCCAGACACCGGCGACGCCCACGTCGCCGTGCACGGCGAACTCGAGATCGAGCCAGTCCTCACCCCACTGCAGCGGGGTGAACTCGCGCGACGGCGACTCCCGCAGCTCCGCCGCGCTCATCGGGTCGCCCTCGGGGAAGAAGATGCGGATGTGATCATCGTGCCCGAGGCCCTCGCCGAAGCCCGCGAGGTCGTCGCCCTGCACCCGCACGCGCACGTAGTCGGGGGCGATCCACTCTCTCGCGGCGAGGCGCGTGAGACGGAAGCGGAGCTCGAGCCGGGTGCGCTCAAGCGAGAACGTGATGACGGGATTCGACAGGGTCATGGAAGTTAGGTTAGCCTTCCTCCGATCCGGTTAGGTTCGACTTACCTGAGTGAGACACCTCAGCGCGAGGCGCCCGCCGGCATCGTCCCCCACATCGAGACCGCGGAAGACACCGCGCTCTCCCTTCCAGGAGGCACAGCATGCACATCACCCGTCCGATCGCGACGCTCTCGCTCGTCGCGGCATCCGCCCTCGTTCTCGCGGGCTGCTCATCCGCCGGCGAGGAGGCGGCCGAAGCCGCTGACGCTCCCACCGCCGCCGAGGCGGAGACGGTGGAGTTCTCGTGGGACCGCAACATCGCCGGCGAGGACGAGGAGCCGGAGCTCGAGAAGACCACGGTGGAGGTGCCGAAGAACCCGGAGAAGATCGTCGCCTTCGAGATGTCGACGGTCGACACGATCGGCGCGCTCGGCGGCGAGGTCGCGGGTGCCCCGCTCGACTCGGTGCCGGACTACCTCCAGGATGCGCTCGCCGACGACGCCTTCAACGCCGGCACCCTGTTCGAGGCCGACCTCATCGAGATCGAGGCGCAGCAGCCCGACCTCATCATCATCGGCGGACGCTCGTCGGGGCTCTACGAGGACCTCAGCGAGATCGCCCCCACCATCGACCTGGGCATGGTGGGCACGTACACCGAAAGCCTCGAGCGCAACGTCACGTTCCTCGGCGAGGTGCTCGGCGCCGAGGACGAGGCCCAGACCGCGCTCGCCGATCTCGAGGCGGGGATCGACGAGGCCAAGGCGGTCACCGCCGAAGCCGGAACCGGACTCGGCGTCATGGTGTCGGGCGGCGAGCTCAGCGCCCTCGCCCCCTCGGAGCAGGGCGGCGGCAGCGCCAACGTCCGCGGCGGCCTGCTCTACGACGTCTTCGGCGTGGAGCCCGTCGTCGACGACATCGCCTCCGCCACGCACGGCGAGCCGGTCTCGTTCGAGTTCCTCCTCGAGCAGAACCCCGACACCCTCTGGGTCGTCGACCGCGACGTCGCCACCGGCGAGGCCGAGGCAGGCGCCGCCGCGCAGGTCCTCGACAACGACATCGTCAAGCAGACCAGCGCGGCGCAGAACGACCGCATCGTGTACCTCGACCCGGTCGCCTGGTACATCGTGTACGGCGGCATCGAGACGACGCAGCTGCTCATCGACGACGTGATGCAGATCGCGTCCTGATCGGCTCAGCCCACTGCCCGTGACCCTCACCGCCTCGGCGCAGACGAGCGCCCCCGCCCCCACCCGCCCCCGGCGGACGTGGGTGGGGGCGCTCATCGGCGCGTGCCTCGTGGTGCTCGTCGGCGTCAGCCTGTTCGTCGGCGTCTCCGACGTGTCGCCGCTGGCCCTCCTGTCGGGCGGACCCGACAGCAGCGCGGCGTTCCTGCTCGTCGCGAGTCGCATCCCGCGGACGCTGGCCGCCATCCTCGTCGGCGCCTCGCTCGGCATCGCCGGGCTCATCATGCAGATGCTCGTCCGCAACCGCTTCGTCGAGCCCGGTACGACCGGCGTCAGCGAGTTCGCGACGCTCGGCATGCTCGTCACGATCGTCTTCTGGCCGGGGATGGCCGTGGTCGGGAAGATGGGCGTGGCCGCGGTCTTCGGGCTGGTCGGGACCTGGGTCTTCCTGCGCGTCGTGCGCGCGGTACCCGTACGGCAGCTGGTGCTCGTGCCGCTCGTCGGCATCATGCTCGGCGGCGTCGTGGGCGCGGTGACGACCTTCTTCGCGTACCGGCTCGACCTCCTGCAGTCGCTCGGGCAGTGGGCGCAGGGCAGCTTCGCCACCGTGATGCAGGGGCGCTACGAGATGCTGTGGATCGCCGGCGTCATGGTCGTCGTGGCGTGGTTCGCCGCGGACCGGTTCAGCGTCATCGGCATGGGGGAGGAGTTCGCGACGAACCTCGGCCTCGACTACCGCCGCGTGGTCGCCGTCGGGATGGTCATCGTCGCCGTCATCACGGCCGCCGTGCTCGTGACCGCCGGGATGATCCCGTTCCTCGGGCTCGTCGTCCCCAACGTCGTCAGCCTCATCATCGGCGACAACGTGCGCCGGTCCATCCCATGGGTCGCCGGGCTGGGCGCCGCCTTCGTGGTCGGCTGCGACATCGTCGCCCGCGTCGTGCGCTTCCCGTACGAGATCCCGCTGTCCGTCATCGTCGGCATCGTGGGCGCCCTGCTCTTCCTCTGGCTGCTGCTGCGAAGGAGGAGCCGTGCTCATTGAGACCGCGCCCGCGCCATCCGCTCGCGTCGTCGCTCTCTGGCGACGGCCATCCGCTCGGCTCGCCCTGCTCGTCGCGGCGGTGCTCGCGCTGATCGCGACGTATCTCTTCACCGACGTGCCGGGGTCGCTCGCGTTCGCTGTGAAGGTGCGCGGCCTGTCGGTGCTGGCGATGGTCGTCGTCGCGACGGCGGTCGGGGTCTCGACGGTGATCTTCCACACGATCACGCAGAACCGCATCCTCACGCCGTCGATCATGGGGTTCGACGCGTTCTACGTGCTGATCTCCACGGTCGTGGTGTTCTTCTTCGGGTCGGCGTCGTTCCTGCGGATGGACGAGCTCACTCTGTGGGCGGTGCAGCTGGTCGTGATGGTCGCCTTCAGCGTGCTGCTGTTCACATGGATGTTCGGCGGGAAGCGGCGCTCCATCCATCTCATGCTGCTCGTCGGCATCGTGCTCGGCACGTTCTTCCGGAGCTTCACGGAGTGGATGCAGCGCATGCTCGATCCACTGGATTTCCAGGTGCTGTCGGACGCGATGTTCGCCTCCCTCACGAGGCCGGACGAGACGCTGCTGCTGCTGACGGCCATCATCGTCGCCGCAGCCTGCGCCGCGGTCGTCCCCCTGCTGCGGACCCTCGACGTGCTCACCCTGGGCGAGCCCGCCGCGGTCGGGCTCGGCGTCAACCACCGCCGCGTCGTCATGGCGCTGTTCGGGATCGTGTCGGTCATGGTCGCGGCGTCCACGGCGCTGGTCGGCCCCATCCTCTTCTTCGGGCTCATCGTCGCGAACATCGCGTATTCGTACGCCGGCACCTTCCGCCACGCGCTGACGCTGCCGACGGCCGCCCTGCTGGGCGTGGTGTGCCTGCTCGGCGGTCAGCTCGTGCTCGAGCAGGTCTTCGCGTTCGGCGGGAGCCTGTCGATGGTCATCGAGTTCGCCGGTGGGATCTTCTTCCTCTTCCTCGTCCTGCGAAAGGGGGCGCGATGATCGCGCTCGAGAACGCCACCAAGCGCTACGGCCGCCAGACCGTGCTCGACGACGTGTCGATCGCGTTCGGCGATGAGGGGGTGACCGCGCTCATCGGCCCGAACGGGGCGGGGAAGTCGACGCTCTTCGGGCTCGTCGGGCGGCTCATCCAGCCCGACGCGGGGCGCGTGATGGTCGACGGCACCGAGGTCGCGAAGGCGTCGTCGTCAGACCTCGCCAAGCGCCTCGCGGTGCTGCGGCAGGACAACCACATCGCCGCGCGACTCACGGTGCACGACCTCGTGGAGTTCGGCCGCTTCCCGCACTCGAAGGGACGCCTCACCGCGGTCGACCGCGAGCATATCGAGCGCGCCATCGACTACCTCGACCTGCAGGCGTACCGCGACCGGTTCCTCGACGAGCTGTCGGGCGGACAGCGGCAGCGCGCGTTCATCGCCATGGTGCTCGCGCAGGACACGAAGTATGTGCTGCTGGATGAACCGCTCAACAACCTCGACCTCAAGCACATGACGGAGATCATGCGGCTGGTCCGGCGGATGGCGGACGAGCTCGGCAAGCGGATCATCGTCGTGCTGCACGACATCAACTTCGCCGCGACGTACTCCGACCGCATCGTCGCCATGCGTCAGGGCCGGGTCGTCGCGGATGCTCCTGCGGCGGAGATCATGCGCGCGGACGTGCTCGAAGCCGTGTATGACACGGCCGTCGACGTGCGGCAGATCGACGGCAAGCCCGTCGCGCTGTACTACGGGTGAGGAACTGCGCGCGGAGCTCCGGCTGGGCCCACCGCGCCCTACAGCTCGATGCCGTGACCCTCGTCGTTCACGCCCTGGTTGTGACCGCGACGCGACTCGAGTGACAGGAACAGGATCAGGCCGACCACGAGGCCCAGGATGACCCCGAGCCACACGTTGCCGAGGATGAGTCCCACGACCACCGCCAGCACGAGGACGCCGAGGGCCACGAGAACCGTGCGAGAGCGAGTCATGGCTCCATCATGCCCCGCGGCTCAGCGGTTGCGGTGGTCCTCCATGTGCAGGCGCGGTGCGCGACGCGGCTCGCTCACTCCGGATGCGAACAGCAGTCGGATGACCCGATGCCGATGGCCGCGCCACGGCTCGAGCAGCTCCAGCATGCCGTCGTCGTCGGTGCGGGTGCCCGTCAGGGCGTAGCCGACCTGATGCGCGAGGTGGAAGTCGCCCACGCTCACCGCATCCGGGTCGCCGAGCGCGCGGATCCTCGTCTCAGAGGCCGTCCAGACACCGATCCCGCGGATGGCCGTGAGCGCGCGATCACGGCCCTCGCCGTCCGAGGCGGCGAGGGTCGCGCGAACGAGCGACGGACCCCTCCGCGCGGCCTCGACGATCGTGCGGGACTGCGGCGGCTCCAGGCCCGCCCGGTGCCAGGCCCAGGAGGGGATGAGCCGCCACCCGTCGATCGCCGGCGGCGCGAACATCGGACGGGGGGTCGGACCAGGCACGCGCTCGCCGAACCAGGTCACGAGGCTGCGCCATGCGCCGAAGGCCTGCTGCAGCGTCACCTTCTGCTCGGTGATCGCCTGCGCGAGCGCGTCGAAGAGCAGGTCGCTGCGCCCCAGACGGACGCCCGGATATCGGCGGTGCGCGTCCTCGACGAGCGGATGGCCGGAAGGGTCGAACCCGTCGTCATCGTCGAGCGCTCCGCAGAGCGCAGGGACCTGGCCGATCGCCCACGCGCGCCCCGGACCCCATGCTGCCGCTCGCACGGTGCCATCCGGCATCTGGCGCAGTGCCGTGCAGGCGACGCCCTCCGGCGTGCGGGTGGCACGCCAGATCATCCCGTCGGCGAAGGCCTGCGCCGGGTCGCCCGGTCCGCGCTGGAACACCGCCACCGTGGCGAAGAGGTTCAGCGGCCGACGCGGTCGGTACACCGTCTCGAGGCGCGGTCCGGCACCCGGTCTCCCGTCGCGGTCACGCGTCGCGAAGCGCGACTCGAGCGCGGCCGGGGGGATCATGCCGCCAGGCTACGCCGCGCGTCCGACAAAGCGGTGGACCCGCGGCGGGCAGACCCGCGGGCGTCAGAAGCGGTCGGGCGAGGGGGCGCCGGCGCCATAGCGGATCGTGACGTCGGCGTGCCGGTCGAAGCGGTAGCCGGCGCCGCGGACGGTGCGGACGATGTCCTCGTACCGGCCGAGCTTCGCACGCAGACGCCGCACGTGCACGTCGATCGTGCGCTCGCCGGGTGCCTCGTCGTCGCTCTGCGCCTGCCACAGCGACTCGACGAGCTCGGTGCGCTCGATGGTGCGGCCCTCGCGGAGGACGAGGTACTGCAGCAGCTCGAACTCCTTGAAGGTGAGCGCGGCGGACTCGCCGTCCAGCAGCACGCGCTTGCGGGAGATGTCGACGACGACGCCCACGGCGTGGTCGGGCTCGGTGGTCTCGGGCTGGATGCGCGCGACGGCGCCCGGCTCCTTGAGGGCCAGGCGCACGACGTCGACGTCGCGGCCGCCGGCGGACTGCGGTGCGAGGGCGACGGCCGCGTAGGTCTCGGCCGAGGGGGAGAGCTCGGAGATGGTGCGGCGCAGCGCCTCGACGATCGTGGAGAGGGAGACGCCGTCGGCGGCGGCCTTGATCTCGTCCAGGCCGACGTACAGGGCGAACCCGCGCGGAGCGACGCCCGGCTGCGCGGCACCCGGCTGCGCCTGCGGCGCGACCTCGACGGGGTTCGGCACGGCACGCAGGTGGGTGGGGCGGGTGGCAGGGCGGGTGGGGATGTTCGTGGTGCGCTCGAGGAGGGAAGCGGACATGATGATGGAATCCTTCTGCGGGGGAACCGGGAGGGTTCGGTCGTGCTGGGAGTCGGCCGGATCGGCGGCGATCGCCTGATCTGGAGTACGGCCGGTGCCGGGTGCGGCGGTGTCGAACGCTCCGAGGGGATCGGAGTTCGGGGGCAAGGCGCTCATGCGGATCTCGCTGTGCCCTGGCGGTGCTGCTGAGGGGCTATCCGAGTCAGCGGCACATTCGACAGCACGTGACAACACAGCCGGCCATCATCATGCCGGCAGTCCCGTTCGCCTCCTGGGCGGACAAGGGCTGTGTGCTGTCAGTCATGTCGCCGATTATGTCCGGGCGTGTCGGCGCATGTCAAACGGAGACCGCATGTGACGGACTTCGTGACGAAACGTGACCGATCTGACGGCCAGCGACGCGCTTCGCAAGGCGATCTGCCCACCGGTCCTCGGCCATCCCGACCCCGCGCGTTCCCCGGAAGCGGATCAGCTCGCTGGGGCTCCCACCGCCGCCTCGAAGGTGCGCGCGATCTCCTCCAGAGGGTCCGGAAGCAGTGCCATCCGTCGCGACATCTCCTGCGCCGCCGCGGCGTGGCCGCCGTGAAGCACTGCCTTCACACCGTGGCGCACGCGCGCGGGAGTCGGTGTGCCGGTACGCAGGTTCACCCCGACGCCGGCCCACGCGACGCGGGCGGCGACCTCCGGCTTATCCTCCGTCGCTCCTGCGACGACCAGCGGAACCCCGGCCGCGAGCGCCTGCTGCACGCCGCCGAAGCCGCCGTTGGTGACCACGACATCCGTCCGCGGCAGGAGCTCGGCGTACGGGAGGAACGCCGCGATCCGGACGTTCGCGGGCAGCGGTCCGCCGTAGGCATCCTCGACACGCTCGAGGGGTGCGCCGCCGGTTGACGCGACGACGAGGACGTCCTCTCCGGCGAGGGCGCGGATGGTCGGCACGATCAGCCGGGACGGGTCTGCGTTGTCGATGGTGCCCTGGGTGACGTGCACGACGGTCCGGCCGTCCAGGTCGTTCCACCACTCGGGCAGGTCGAAGGCGCCGGGCGGCGTGCGCAGCGGTCCGACGAATCGAATGGCCTCGGTCATCTCCCGCCGCGGGTACTCGAGTTCGCGCACGCTGAGCTGCAGCGTGACGTCGTATTCGGTGAGCACGTCGAAGAACCCGCCGTCGTATGAGGGTGCGCCGGCTTCGTGGAGAGCGGCATCGAGGGCCCTCGTCAGCGGCTTGAAGGGTCCCGCGAACAGGGCGCGGTTCAAAGCCCGGTTCCGCAGCCGGGCCAGGGGGCCGCGCCCGGGCGCGAGTGCCGGGCCGAACGGCGCGGTGTCGACGCTCGACATGGTCATCGGAAGTGCTGACACTCCGATGATCGGCTCCCGCCGCGCGCGGGGTTCGGCGAGGAGCGTCGGCAGCAGCCCCAGGAAGGCGCTCTCCCCGGCGATGGCGTCGAAGCGATGCCGTCGGCGGAGATCCTGCACCGCGCGATGCTGCGCGACGAGCGGCTTCACGAACATGCCGGTGAGGTCGTAGACGACGGCCTGCAGTCCGCGACGGCTGGATCGATCGGGAAGCCACGCGTCGAGGTCGGCGTCGTCGTAGTCGGCGTCCGCCGGGAGCGCGACGAATTCGGCGCCCGCGGCTTCCGCGAGCGGGCGGTACTTGCCGCCGGTCAGGAAGGTGATCCGATGCCCCCGGCGGGTCAGGTCGCGGGCAATGTCGGTGAGGGGCTTCACGTGTCCGTAGATGGGCGAGGAGCAGAGCAGAAGGTGCATGAGCGACTTTCGGTACAGGGGCATGTATTGAATTGGGTGCTACTGTAGTGGATATGGCCGCGAAGTCCAGCACGAATTCCGAATCGCCGACGAAGCGCGCCTACCGATCTCCGTTGCGCGAGGCTCAGGCGCAGCAGACGCGGCGTCGGATCCTCGAAGCGGCCACCCGCTGCTTCCGTGAGCGCGGGTACTCGGGCACGACCGTCGCCCAGATCGCGCGGGAGGCGAAGGTGTCCGCGGAGTCGGTCGCGGCGAATGGGCCGAAGGCGTCGCTCCTGCTCGCGGCGTTCGAGCTCGCGTTCACCGGACGCGAGGGGGCGGACCCGGTCAGCGGGCGCGAGGAGTTGACCGGGATGCTCGTGATCGACGACGTCGAGGAGATGCTCCGCGCCTTCGCGCGGTTCGCTCTGCGCATCCAGAGCGATGGCATCGGCATGTGGCGGGCGCTGCAGGATGCGGCGAACCTCGACGAGAGCGTCTCGGCGCTCTACCGCGGGCTGATGGACCGGCGGCGCCTCGACCACGAGATGCTCGCCGCCGCACTCGCCGAACGCCGTGTCCTGCGCACGGACCGGACGGTGGAGGAGCTCGGGGCGACCCTCGCTCTGCTCAGCGGGTTCGATCCCTACCAGCTGCTCGTCCTCGACTTCGGATGGAGCGAGGAGGCCTACCTCGAATGGTGGATCGACTCGGCTCGCCGTCTCCTCCTCGCCGGGTGAGCGCCCGCCGCCGGCCGCGCTGCCCCCGGCCCTCGTCCATCCCGCCGGGCGTAGTCTCGATTCGTGACCGAGCTCAGCTTCACTCACGCGCCCGAGGCATCCCGCTACGAGCTGCGCCGTGGCGATGATCTCGTGAGCGTCCTCGACTACCGCGACAACGGCCAGACCGTCGCGCTCACCCGCGCCTACACGAACCCCGCGCACCGCGGACACGGGTACGCCGCCATCGTCACCGACCGCGCCGTCGCCGAGATCGAGGCGCAGGGGGATCGCCGCGTGCTGCCGGTGTGCTGGTACGTCGCGGACTGGTTCGCCGCGCACCCCGAGCGCACCGGCGTGCTCGCCGCCCGCTAGGCCGGGCGAACGCATGCGGCTGTGGACCATCCACCCCTCGCTGCTCGATCGGACGGGCCTCGTCGCCGAGTGGCGCGAGGGCCTGCTCGCTCAGGCGGTGCTGCTGGGGAAGACGCGCGGCTACACGCAGCATCCGCAGCTGCATCGCTTCCGTCGGCATGCGCATCCGACCGCCGCCATCGGCGCCTACCTCGCCGAGGTGCGGGCCGAGGCCGAGCGCCGGGGGTACAGCTTCGACGCGTCGCGGATCGTGCAGCCGCCGCCCGCCGATCCCCTCGCCACGATCTACACGACGTCCGGGCAGCTCGAGTACGAGTGGGAGCACCTCCTGCGGAAGCTCGCCGTCCGCGCGCCCGACCTGCACACAGCGCACGCCACGCTTCCGGGCCCCACGGCCCATCCGCTCTTCACGATCATCCCCGGGCCCATCGAGAGCTGGGAACGGCCCTGACCCGTCCCGGTGCGCGCTCGCCGCGGTAGCGTGGCGCGCATGCGCATCCTCCTCATCGGCGGCACCGGCAACATCAGCTCCTACGTCACCGCGCTCGCGGTGGAGGGCGGTCACGACGTGGCCGTGCTCAATCGCGGCAAGAGCGAGGTGCCGGATGGCGTCCGCTCGCTGATCGGCGACGCCGGCGATCCCGCGTCGATCGAGCAGGCGATCGGCGACGAGACCTTCGACGTGGTGGCGAACTTCCGCAGCTTCTCGCCGCAGCAGGTGAGCGACGACATCCGCATCTTCTCCGGGCGGACCGCGCAGTACATCTACATCTCCAGCGCCTCGGCCTACCAGAAGCCCATCGCGCAGGTGTCGATCGTCGAGTCGACGCCACTGCGGAACCCGTTCTGGGAGTACTCGCGGAAGAAGATCGCCAGCGAGGACCTGCTCGTCGCCGCCTACCGCGAGTCGGGCTTCCCGATGACGATCGTGCGGCCGAGCCACACGTACGGGTCGTCGCTCATCCCGCTCGAGGGCGGCTGGACCACGCTGCAGCGCATGAAGGATGGCCGACCCATCGTCGTGCACGGCGACGGCACGAGCTGGTGGACGCTCACGCACTCCCGCGACTTCGCCCGCGCGTTCGTGGGGCTGTTCGGCAACCCGCACGCGGTCGGGCAGGCCGTGCACATCACGAGCGACGAGAGCCTGACGTGGGATGAGATCGCACGCCAGCTCGGGCGCGCTCTCGGCCGTGAGCCCGAGATCGTGCACGTGACGTCGGAGGCGATCGCGCGCGAGATCCCGGCGATGGGCCCGGGGCTGGTGGGTGACAAGGCGCACTCGGTGATCTTCGACAACACGCGCATCAAGCAGCTCGTGCCTGGATGGGTGGCGACGACCCCCTTCTCCGAGGGCGCGCGCGAGATCGTGGAGTGGTATCTGGCCGATGGCGCGCGCCAGGTCGTCGACGAGGAGCTGGATGCCGCGTTCGACCGGCTGGTGGAGAAGTACGGGGCGTAGGGCCCCACGACCCGCGCGTTGAGCGAGCGGAGCGAGACGAAACGGTGCTGCCCACGCTCGGGCGTTGATCGAGCGGAGCGAGACGAAACGGTGCTGCCCACGCTCGGACGTTGAGCGAGCGGAGCGAGTCGAGACGGTGCTGCCCACGCTCGGGCGTTGAGCGAGCGGAGCGAGTCGAAACGGCGCAACCCACGCTCGGACGTTGAGCGAGCGAAGCGAGTCGAAACGGCGCAAGATGATCTCGGGAAGGAGGCGTCATGGGCCGCTTCAAGAGCGCGTTCCTGAAGGTGCTGAACCGCACGCTGAATCCGCTCACGCTTCGCGCCGCGCACAGCGGGCGCGGTCCGTTCGCGCTCGTCGAGCACGTCGGCCGTCGCACCGGCCGCACCTATGAGGCGCCGGTCATTCTCGCGCGCGTGCCGGAGGGGTTCGTCACGGAGCTGACCTACGGCTCCGACGTGAACTGGTATCGGAACGTCGTGGCCGGCGGGGGACGGGTGCTGTATCGCGGCGAGTGGTTCCGGATCACCGCCGTCGAGCCCTACGCCGTGCGTGCGGGCCTCCGCGCCTTCGGTCCCTTCCGGTCCGCCATCCTGCGCCTCCTGCGGAGGCGGGAGTTCCGGTTATTACGGGTCGCATCAGAGGGCTGAGGCGCGCGGGTCGGCCGCCCCGCGGCGGTGCTCCGCGGCAATGTCCGACGCCCTCTTTACCGTGGAGGCATGCGGATCCTCCACACCTCGGACTGGCACATCGGGCGCACCTTCCACGGGTTCTCCACGCTCGACGCCCTGCGCGACGTCTTCACCGCGCTCGCGGACGAGGTGCGCGAGCGGAACGTCGACGTCGTCGTCGTCGCCGGTGACGTGTTTGACTCCGGCACTCCGGCCGCTGCCGCGTTCGAGCTCCTGACCGACACCCTCCGGGGCATCCGCGCGGCGGGAGCGCAGCTCGTCGTGACGAGCGGCAACCACGACTCCGCCGCACGGCTGGGCTTCCAGGCGCCACTGCTCGGCGTGGCCGGCGTCCACATCGTGACCGACCCGCGATCGGTCGGCACTCCGATCACCATCGACGACGAGCACGGCCCCGTCCACTTCTACGGGCTGCCGTACCTCGAGCCTCAGATCGTCCGCACCGTCTGGCCGGAGGCCGACCTGCGCACGCAGGAGCAGGCCATCCGCCACGCCATGAGTCTCGTGAACGCGGATCGAGCAGAGCGCCGCGGACGCTCGATCGTCGCATCGCACTGCTTCGCGGGCGATGTCGAGCCGACGGCGGGCGTCGAGCGGGAGATCCGCCAGGGGTCGCTCGACGTCGTGCCACTCGTCGACTTCGAGGGCCCCGACTACGTCGCGCTCGGGCACATCCACGGGCGATCGCGGCTCGCCGAGAACGTCCGCTACTCCGGGGCGCCGCTGCACTACAGCTTCGGTGAAGGCGACAAGCCGCGCGGCGCGTGGATCGTCGATCTCGGTGCCGACGGCGTGGAGAGCGTCGAGTGGCTCGACCTGCCGATCCCGCGCCGTCTCGTGACCCTGCGCGGAACACTCGACGAGCTCCTCGCGGACGAGCGGTTCGCCGAGCACGAGGACGCCTGGGTCTGCGCGGTGCTCACCGACGTCAACCCGCCGCTCGAGCCCATGCGCAAGCTGCGTGCGCGGTTCGACGGGTGCGCGACCATCCAGCTCGCGCCCGCGGGCGGCGTGAAGGCGGACGGCCGCACCTTCCGCGAGCGGGTCGAGAATGCGCGGTCGGATGGCGATCTCGTGCAGGACTTCCTCGCGCACGTCCGCAACGGGGAGAGCGCCACGGATGCCGAGCGCGAGATCATCGGCGAGGTCGTCTCCATCCACGCCGCCGCGGAGACGCGAGCATGAGAATCCACCGCGTCGAGATCGAGGGCTTCGGGCCGTTCCGAGAACGACAGGTCATCGACCTCGACGCGTACGCCGTCGACGGGCTCTTCCTCATCGGCGGGCGCACCGGTGCCGGCAAGTCGAGCATCCTCGACGCCATCACCTTCACGATCTTCGGATCCGTTCCGCGCTACGAGGGCGGCGAGAAGCGCCTGCGCAGCGACCACTGCGAACCCGACGACCCGACCAGCGTCGCCGTGGAGTTCACCACCGGCGGCACCCGCTGGCGCATCGAACGCTCACCCGAGTACGAGCGCCCGAAGAAGCGCGGCGGCGGCATGACGACCGCCCCCGCACGCGCGCAGATGGGCGAGGTCATCGGCGGCACGGTCGAGTGGAAGGCCGCGAAGGACCGCGACGTCGCCAACCTCGTCGCCGAGGTGGTCGGACTGAACCAGCAGCAGTTCCTGCAGGTCATCCTCCTCGCGCAGGGACGGTTCGCCCGCTTTCTGCTCGCCGACAACAACGACCGGCAGAAGCTGCTGCGCACGCTCTTCGGCTCCCGCCGCTTCGAGGACTACGAGAACGAGCTCGACCAGCGTCGCCGCGCCGCCGAGGCGTCGGTGTCGGAAGGACGGCAGCTCCTCTCCGTCGTGCTGGATCAGGCCGACGCGATCGCCGCCGGCCTGCCGCCGCGCGAGGAGACCGACGGCAGCGAGATCGGGTCGACGGATGGCCCGGGTGCGGCTTCCGAGGAAGCTCGGCTCACGGGGCTCTCGCGAGCCGAGCACCGTTCGCGGCATGAGGTGGAGGTCGCGGAAGCCGCCGAGGTGGCGGCTCGGCGCATTCGGGAGTCCGCGGCTGCCGAGTGCGAGCGGTTGCGCGGCGAGCGGGAGAAGCAGCGTCAGCGCGACGAACTGCGGCGGAAGCTCGAGGAGCTCGACGCACGTGCAGCGTCGATCGAAGGCGAACGTGCCGAGCTGAAGGCGGCTCGGCGCGCAGAGAGTGTGCGGGGCGCTCTCGACGCCGCGACGCGGGCGCTCGCTTCGGTGACCTCGGCCGCTAGGACGCTGGAGCGTGCTCGGGCGGTGTGGGAGGAGGTCGATGCCTCGGGTGCGAGCGCGCCCGACGAGCTGGATGCGGTGGTCGAGCAGGCGCAGCAGCGCATCGGCGCGTGGCAGCCGATGCTCGAGGTCGAGCAGCGGTTTCCGGAAGCAGAGACTGCGCTCGACCGCCTCCGGACGGAGGCGGAGCAGATCGCCGCTCGACGACACGAACTTGCGGCGCAGCTCGCGGCCATCCCCGAGCAGCGGAAGCGTCTGGAGTCGGACGCGCGGTCGGCGGCCGAGCGCGCCGCGGGACGCCAGCACGCCGAGGAGCGTGTGACCGCACTGACCGCGCAGCTCGACGCTGCCCGCAAGGTCTCCCGACTCCTGGAGGAGTACGAGCGGGTGGCTCGCCGAGCTGAGGAAGCGCGGCAGGCGCGGGACCAGGCTGATCGTGAACTCGGCGAGTTGCATCGCCGTCGCCTCGGCGGGTACGCGGCGGAACTCGCCTCTGAGCTCGTCGCGGGCATCCCCTGCGCGGTGTGCGGGTCGACCGCGCATCCTGCTCCGGCCGAGCGCGCTGACGAGCACGTCACGGCGGACGAGATCGATGCCGCGGAGGAGCGGAAGAGTGCCGCTGCTCGCTCGGAGTCGAGGGCCTCCGACGAGCGACGCGACGCACAGCGGGCTCTCGCCGAGGCTGAGGCGAGAGCAGGCGGTCGCACCCTCGCCGATCTCGAGGCTGAGCGGGATGCAGCGCTCGCGCAGCAGAAGGACGCCGAAGCCGCGGCAGGCGAGCTGTCCGATCTCGAAGCCTCCCAGAGCGCGCTCGCTGCGGAGGAGCAGCGGCTCGGCAACGCACGGACAGCCGCCGAGGAGGAGAACTCCGAGCTTCTCGCAGCCATCCGCTCGGCGGAGAACGAGCTGCAGAAGAGCCGCGCCGCCATCGCGGAAGCGCGCGGAGATGCCGATTCCGTCGCGGCGCGCTTGGATGTCGAGCGCAGCCGTGCCGCCGCCGCTTCCGGCTTCGCCGAAGGGCAGCGCGAGGCCTCGCGGGCGGAGGGCGCGGCCGCACAAGCAGCGGAAGCGCTCGCCGAGGCCGTCGCAGAGGCCGGCTTCGCCGATGTCGAGAAGGCGCGTTCGGCCATCCGCGACGGCGCGACCCAGGAGCGTCTGGAGCGCGCGATCAGCGCGTACGACGCCGATATGCAGAGCACGAAGGCCGCGCTCGTCGAACTCGAGTTGCTCGTGCTTCCGGACGAGGAGATCGACGTCGACGCAGCGCGTGCGGCGCTGGCGCAGGCGGAGGACGAGCGCGATGCCGCCGTCGCCCACCTGTCGTCCATGCGGCAACTCGCGACGTCGCTCGCAGACACTCTTCACCGGGCGGACGATGTGCATGCGCGGATCGCCGGTGCGGCACGGGAAGCCGCAGTGATCCGCGACCTCGCCGATGCCGTCGCTGGCAGGAATATGAAGAAGATGGACCTCGAGACCTTCGTGCTCGCCGCCGAGCTCGAGGGGATCGTCGAAGCGGCGAACCGACGCCTGGACGAGATGTCGGATGGCCGGTACGCCCTGCAGCACACCGACGCGCTGGCGTATCGCAATGCGGCCAGTGGCCTCGGCCTCGAGGTGCTGGATCGGTTCACGGGGCAGCCGCGCTCGCCGCGGTCGCTGTCCGGCGGCGAGACCTTCCTCGCTTCCCTCGCGCTCGCGCTCGGTCTGGCCGAGGTCGTCACCAACCGCGCCGGCGGCATCACGCTCGACACGCTCTTCATCGACGAGGGCTTCGGGTCCCTCGACAGCGAGACCCTCGAGACCGCCATGCGTACGCTCGACGGCCTGCGCGCGGGCGGGCGCACAGTCGGCGTGATCAGTCACGTCGAGGCGATGAAGGAGCAGATCCCGGCTCAGCTGCGGGTCGACCGCACGCCGCAGGGCTGGAGCACCGTCTCTCAGTAGCGTGCGGTGCGCGTTCGGGCGGAGGAGCAACCCCCCGCCCGAAGCTCAGCGCATGTGGGCGATCTGGATGAGGTTGCCGACGGTGTCGTCGAAGACAGCCGTGGTCACTGGGCCCATCTCCATCGGCTCCTGCGTGAATCGCACGCCGAGCGCGGCCAGGCGCGCGTGCTCCGCGACGACATCCTCGACGTCAAACTGCGCCAGCGGGATCCCGTCAGCGACGAGGGCGTCGCGGTACGGTCCCACCGCGGGATGTCCGCTGGGTTCGAGAAGCAGGCGGACGCCATCCGGGTCCTCCGGCGACGCCACGGTCAGCCAGCGGTCCTCGCCGACCGGCACGTCGTCCTTCTTCACGAAACCCAGCACATCCGTGTAGAAGCGGAGCGCCTTCTCCTGATCGTCGACGAACACGCTCGTCAGGTTGATTCTCATGTCGATCCTCGTTCCTGTTCCTGGGCGGAGCGGCCGCCGCTGTCCGATGGCGTCAGCCAGCGCTCCATGATGCTCGCGAGCGGGCCCGTGTCGAGATCGTGGAACTTGTAGCGCCCCTCCCGACGCGTCCGGACGAGCCCGGCGGCCTCCAGCACGTCGAGGTGCTGAGAGACCGCCTGGCGTGAGGACGCGATGCCGTACCGCATCGCGAGCCGACCGCACAGCTCGAAGAGCGTCTGCCCGTCGCGCTCGGTCAGCTCGTCGAGGATGGCGCGGCGCGTCCCGTCCGCGAGGGCCTTGAAGACATCGGCCATGCGCTCACGTTAGGCAAGCGTGCGCTTGCGTGTCAACCGGGTCAGGCGCTCTGCGCAACCGTCCGGCTGGAGAGACGGTCGAGCTCGGCGAGATCGTCCTCGGTGAGCTCGAGGCGACCCGCGGCGAGCAGGTCCGCGACCTGGTCGACACGGGATGCCGATGCGATCGGGGCGAGAACGGCCGGACGCGAGCGCAGCCACGCCAGCGACGTCGTGGCGATCGAGGCATCATGTGCCCGTCCGATGCGCTCGACGGCGTCGAGGAGCGCGAGGTTCTCCTCGTTGATGTACTCCTTGGCAGCGCCGGCGCGGGGCGAGCCCGCGTCGTCGGCCGAGCGGTACTTGCCCGCGAGGAAGCCCTTGGCGAGGGAGAAGTACGGGAAGACGCTGAGGCCGAACTCCTCCGCCACGGGAAGGATCGTCTCCTCGATGCCGCGCTCGACGAGGTTGTAGTGCGGCTGCACGGCCACGGGCTCCGCGACGCCGAGGTCGCGAGCGATCCGGATCCACTCGCGAATGCGGTCCGCCGAGTAGTTCGATACCGCCGTGTACCGCACGAGGCCGTCGGCGACGAGGTTGCCGAACGCGGCCACCGTCTCCTCGAGCGGCACCGACTCGTCATCGAAGTGCGCGTAGTAGAGGTCGATCTGCTCGACGCCGAGGCGCTCGAGCGAGGCCTCCGCAGCGGCGCGCACGTTGGCGGCCGAGAGCCCCTTGAACTCGGGGTGCTGGCTGACCTTGGTCGCGACGGTGACGTTCGCGGGCTTCCGGTCGGCGAGCCACGCGCCGATGATGCGCTCGCTGTCGCCACCGGTGTTGCCCTCCACCCAGGCGCTGTACGAATCGGCGGTGTCGATGAAGTTCCCGCCGCCCTCGACAAACGCGTCGAGAATCCGGAACGACTCATCGCGGTCCGCGGTCCACCCGAAGACGTTGCCGCCGAGGTTGAGGGGGAAGACATCGAGGTCACTGGTGCCGATGCGTGCCATAGTGCAGTCCTTTCGTGAGGAAACCCGAATGTCCAGGCTATGAGCGATCGGATGGTCTGGGCTCGGGTGCCGCGGAGAGCACCTGTTCGTCGAGGTCGCCCGCTCTGCGCGTCGGGCGTCCATCTCGTTCGTCGAGCGAGCGGAGCGAGACGAGACGCCCGGGGGACATTTCCGATTCCTCTGCTTCTGGCCTGTGGATAACTTGCGGGAATGTCGGTGGTGGCTTTTAGCGTGGGGGTATGTCGAAGGGGACTGAGCGGGGTGTGGTGTCGGGGGTTCCGTGGGAGCCCACGGACGCTGAGATCTCCGCGACCCTGCACCTGCTGGACCGGTTGGTGGAGGCGCGCCGGTTGCGGGCGGTGGCGGATGCGATGGAGGTCGATGCTCTCGCGGAGGCGTCGCGGATCGCGTGGGCGCAGATGGGGCGGGCGGAGTCGGATTCGCGGTTCGTGTTCCCGATGCGGTCGATGGCGGGAGAGATCGCTGCGGCGGTGCATGAGTCGAAGGGCCGCACCCAGGCGCGGATGTCGGACGCGTATGTCCTCGCCGAGCGGTTCCCCGCCACCGTGGAGGCGTTGCGGGAGGGGCGGATCACGCTGCGGCATGCGGATGTGATCCGCCGGGTCGGGGAGGACCTGCCCGCGGAGGTGTGGGGGCTGTTCGAGGGGGCTCTTCTTCCAGTGGCGGAGGAGGTGTCACCAGGGGTGTTGCGGGATTTCGCGATCCGGGTGGCGGAGCAGCTGCATCCGCGGTCGTTCCGGGAGCGGCACCAGGATGCGTTGAAGCGGCGGACGGTGTGGTCGGAGGACCTCCCCGACGGGCTCGCGGAGCTGCACGTGGTGGGGGATGCGGTGAAGATCCACGCCGTCCGGGACCGGTTGCAGCGGATGGCGCGGGCGTACACCCGGTACGTGCGCGCGAAGGAACGCCAACGGGAGCGCGAACAGGCTGAGCGCGCCGACCGGGAGCAACGCGAGGGGGAACAAACCCAACGCGAACGCGCCGAACGGGAGAAGGCCGAGCGTGAGCGGGGTCAGGCCGAGCGTGAGGAAGCCGGACGGGAGCGCGCGGAACGGGAGGCTGCTGAACGCGCGGAAGCCGGGCACGAGCAGTCGGAACAGGAGCGCGAGGAACGCGAGTCCTTCGAGCGCGAGGAGCCGGAGCGTGAGGCGTCCGAGCAGGCGGGATTTAGTGAGGCACAAGCGGAAGCCTCTTCCCCGCAAGCGCAGCAGTCGGCGGGGCGCGACGCGCAGAACGCGAACTCGTCGGAGCCCTCGGATTCCTCAGAAGCCTCGGAGCCCTCGCAGTCCGCGAGCGACGCGAGGGGGGCGAGATCGGGGGTGGATCGGTGGTGGTTGAACGTGTCTGAGGAGGACGAGAAGCTGTTCGGTGAGCTCCTCGAGGCGTCGTGCACCGGCAACGGCGGACGGCTCCGCGGAACGGCCACGCAACCCGATACCCGGTACGGCATGCGAACCGGAGGAGATGACGGGACCGATTCCCCTGGAAGCATGAACGGCACTCGTCCTGCCGGCCCCCTCGTCGACGGACCGCTCGAGGGGGTGCCGCTGGATGGGTGGCCGGACGACGAATCAGGGGATGTCGATTTCGTGGCGGTCGCGAGTGTGCAGGAGGTGGAGGACTGGTTGCAGTCCATCCAGGACCGGATCCTCGAAGCCGAACCGGGAGATCCGTGGTGGCCGCCCGATTCCCCCGATCCCGACCCGGACGACATCGACTCACACGACGCCGGCCCGAACGGTGAGGAGGTCGATCTCAGCATCGACGAACTCGACGCTTTGTATGCAGCATGGTGCGCGGACACCGGGCTCCCGGCCCCGAACGACAGCGACTCGGCCCCAGGCGTTGGCGCTGCGGGGTCGTTGGCGAGGGCGGTGTCGGAGCCTGCTGAGCTTGAGAGGGTCGCGGTCTACAGGCAGCGGGCGGAGGCGTGGGCGGATGAGCGCAACCGGGCGCAGGTCGCATCGGACATGGCGTTGGAGCTGCTCCTCACCGGGACGGTCGATGCGCATGCCCGGATGAACGGGGAAGACCTCGCCCTCGGTGCCATTCAGGCGAACATCCAGGTCACCGTCCTCGCCACCACCCTCGCCGGGGTGGACGACACCACGGCCTTTCTCACCGGGAACGGGCCCGTCGACCCCGACACCGCCAGGCGTCTCGCCCGGGAGGAACCCGGGTGGGACCGGCTGTTCCTCCACCCCGACACCGGCGCGCTGGAGACCGTGGACAGGTACACCCCCACCCCTGCCCAGAAGCGGTTCCTCCGGGCGCGGGACGAGATGTGCCGCACGCCCGGGTGTGAGAACCTCGCCGCCCACGCCGACCTGGACCACACCATCCCGTACTCCCAAGGCGGGAACACCCACGTGTCCAACCTCGAGGCCCTCTGCCCGGGATGCCACCAGGACAAGCACCACACCCCCTGGACCGTGCGGCAGATCCGCCCCGGCGTCCTCGAATGGACCAGCCCCGCCGGCCGACGATACGTCGACTGCCCCCTCCCACAGGTCCGCTTCACCATCGTCACCGGCGCAGCGGCGCGGCGCCCGTGAACGGTGTGTCCGCACCGGCGCCCGCACCTAGCGTCTCGGCTTGGTGCTCGCGCTCGCGCCTCCCCGCCAGAGGCGGCGCCGTTCCTGCCGTGTGTAAGCGGCAGAGTCGCCCACTACTGTGGAGGGCATGAACAAGAGCACCATCTGGAGCGTTCTCGGCGGCATCCTGGCGATCATCATCGCCTGGTGGCTGGTGAACGTGCTGTTCTCCGTGCTCGCGTTCGTCTTCAAGCTGCTGGTCGTCGCCGTCGTCGCGGTGATCGTCTTCTTCGTCATCCGCTCGCTCTTCAGCTCGCGCCGCGACTGACGCGACGGGGTCAGCCCTCGAGTGAGAGCGGCTGCACGAGGACGCGGCGGCGATCGCGCACCCAGACCGCACCGGTCTCCTTGCGCTCGGCGCGCGTCGCGAAGCGGTAGCGGTATGAGACGACGCGGACGAACCGCGGCCGGTGGCCGTGGAAGGGATCGTTCCTCAGGAGTCGCAGCGTCGGACCATCCGACTGCAGCAGCCGCACCAGGAAGACGAGGAACCAGTCCTCGAGCCGATACCCCAGCGGCAGGAACCACATCAGCCAGTCGAGGCGCAGGTGGTACGGCGCCCACTGCGGCGGGGTCCGTCGCACGTCGCCGGGCTTGCCGCGGAACCCGTACTCGCTCCACTCGGCGAGTTCGGGGTTCGCGTCGAGCGTGCCCTCCACGACGTACTCGACGCGCTCCTTCATCACGGTGCCGAACGCGCCGTACGCGTTGGCGAGGTTCCAGCGGTTGAAGCTCGCGTTCATCAGCTGACGGCGGGCGAAGAGGTTCTTCAGCGGCGCCCAGCTCAGCACGATGTAGAGCAGCGCGACGGCGGACGTCACGACGATCCAGTACAGCGGGATGGTCCCGCTCGCGTCGCCGGGGATGCCGATCGCCGAGAAGCCGAGCACGATGGTCGCCCAGTTCAGCCATGCGAAGTTGCCGGTGAGCACGAGCCAGAGCTGCGTGGCGATGACGATGGCTGCGGCGACGGCTCCGACCAGCAGCGGGATGTCGTCGGGCAGCCAGAGGCCGAGGATCGGCACGAACAGCAGCCACGGCACGACGAGCTGCGCGAAGTGGTTGCCCACCACCTCGAGCTTGTGGAACCACCGCGGCAGCAGGTGCGCCTGACGGCTGAGCGGACCGGGCATGGGCTGCGTCTCATGGTGAAAGGTGAGCGCGGTGAGGTCACGCCATTCCTGTCCGCCGCGGATCTTGATCATTCCCGCACCGAACTCGAGGCGGAACACGAGCCACCAGAAGAGCACGATGACGGCGGTCGCGGGCGGCTGGTCGCTCGACCCGAGGAACGCGGCGAGGAACCCGGCCTCGAGGAGCAGCATCTCCCATCCGAAACCGTAGAACGTCTGGCCGATCGAGACGATCGACATGTAGCCGAACCAGATCGCGAGGAAGCACAGCATCGGCACCCAGGGCGGCCCGAGCTGCGGGAGACCCGCGATGAGGAGCGCGCTCACGAGGATCCCGCCGATGCAGAGCGCCGCAAGTCGCCGATCCGTGTACCGCGCCCAGCGGAAGAGGGTCGGACGCACGGCCTTCTTCGCGCGGTCGGAGGAGCGCGCCCATTCGAGCAGCTCCGGAGCGGGGAGCAGACCGTGCTCGCCGAGCAGCGCCCGGAACTGGTTCAGGCTCGACAGGAACGCGACGAGGTACAGCGCCGCGATGCCGCGCTGGAGCACCTCGCGCGCGAAGGCGAAATCGACCGCAGCGAAGCCGTCCATGCCGACACGCTACGACGGCGACGAGACGGCGTCATGGGCTTGACGAGAAGCGCACCGCGAGGCTGTGGTCAAGGGGGCTGGTCGTGCGGAACCCGGCGCGCATATATTGGGGCATGGACAGCACCACCGGAACCATCGTCGCCGTCGTCGGCCCCGGTGCCGACGATGTGCTCGCCTCCGCCGACGTGCTCGGCGGCGTCTCGGCGCTCTCGTTGCGCGGCTCCGAGCCTGCGATCGCGTCGCACCGGATCTCCGCCTCGGGCACGCCCTGGGTCGTCCACGACGCGGATCCGCTCGAGCACGTCGCATCGGCCTGGATCGAGTTCTTCCAGGAGCGTGCGACGCTCGGCGCCCTCGAGGCCGAGATCGACGACGCGCTCGGGCATTTCGAGCGAGGCCACGCGCTCATGCCCGACTACTACCTCGTGCTCGAGCCCGACGACGCCCCGGAGATCTGGCGCCACTGGTGGTGCGGCGCCCTCGGCTACCGTGCGCCCCGCCGCGTGCTCCCCGTGCGTGAGGCGTCCGGCGTCGATGCGCTGCGTCGGATGCTCCGCAGCCTGCCGACCTCGCGCCCCTGGCCCGCTCCGGCGAACTGGCTGCCGGGCCTCGCGATGCAGATCCCCGATCGAGTCGGCCTTCGGGACCGCGTCACGCCATCCGAGCCCGCCTCCTAGCCCGCCCCCGCCCGCTGGCGGGCGGCATATGCGGTCCGCGCTCGTCGACGAGGGCGGACGGCCACGCGTCAGTCGACGAGGTCGGGGAGCGCCGCCTCCAGCTCGGCGAGCCAGGCGCGCGCGTTGCCGTCCGAGGGGGCGCGCCAGTCGCCGCGGGGCGACAGCGAGCCCGCGGGCGACACCTTCGGCCCGTTCGGGATGGCGGAGCGCTTGAACTGCGCGAACCCGAAGAAGCGCTTGAGGAACACTCGCTCCCACTTCACGATGGTGGCGAGGTCGTACGCGTAGTGCTCGTCCTCCGGGAAGCCCGGAGGCCAGGCGCCGGACTTCGCATCTGCCCAGGCATGCTGCGCCAGGAATGCGATCTTCGACGGGCGCAGACCGTAGCGCAGGATGTGGAAGAGCGTGAAGTCGTGCAGCGCGTACGGGCCGATCGTGCTCTCGGTCGACTGGGTCTTGCCGTCCTGCCCGGCGGGCACGAGCTCGGGGCTGATCTCGGTGTCGAGCACCGACTGCAGCACCTTGCGCTCCGCCTCGGAGACGCCCTCGCCGTGCGCGATCACCCAGCGGATGAGGTGCTGCATGAGCGTCTTCGGCACCCCGGGGTTCACCGAGTAGTGACTCATCTGGTCGCCCACGCCGTAGGTCGACCAGCCGAGGGCGATCTCCGACAGGTCGCCCGTTCCGACGACGATGCCGCCGTGGTGGTTCGCGAGCCGGAACAGGTAATCGGTCCGCATGCCAGCCTGCACGTTCTCGAACGTCACGTCGTAGACCGCCTCGCCGCGCCCGAACGGATGGCCCATCTGCTTGAGCATCTCGGTCGCGGCGGGGCGGATGTCGATGGTCTCGATGGATGCGCCGACGGACTCCGCGAGAGCGATCGCGTTCGACTTCGTGTGCTCGCTCGTCGCGAAGCCGGGCATCGTGTAGGCGAGGATGTCGCTGCGCGGACGCCCCATCCGGTCCATCGCCCGGGCGACGACGAGGAGCGCATGCGTGGAGTCCAGCCCGCCGCTCACGCCGATCACGGGCTTCGGATCGCCGATCGCGCGCATGCGCTGCACGAGGCCGGAGACCTGGATGTTGAACGCCTCGTAGCAGTCCTGCGCGAGGCGAGCGGGGTCATCCGGAACGAAGGGGAAGCGGTCGAGCACGCGCCGCAGGCCGACGTCGCCGCGCGGCGGGTCGAGCTCGAAGCGGATGGTGCGGAACTCCAGCTTGTCGGCGTGCGTCCGACGGTTGTCGTCGAAGGTGCCCGCGCGCATGCGGTCCTGGCGCAGCCGATCGAGGTCGACGTCCGCGACCGAATAGCGCGGGCCATCCGGGAAGCGCTCGGTCTGCGCGAGCAGCGTGCCACCCTCGTAGATCATCGTCTGGCCATCCCACGAGACGTCGTTCGTCGACTCGCCGAGGCCCGCGGCGGCATACGCGTAGACCGCCAGGCAGCGCGCCGATGCGGACTGGCACAGGAGGTGGCGGTCGTCCGCGCGCGCGATGGTGATCGGGCTGCCGGAGAGGTTCAGGAGCACGCTCGCGCCGGCCAGCGCCGCGAGGGAGGACGGCGGCACCGGCACCCACATGTCCTCGCAGATCTCCGCGTGGATGACGAGGCCGGGGATGTCGGTGGCGTCGAACAGCAGGTCAGGGCCGAAGGGCACCTCGCGGCCGGCGACGGTGATCGTGCCGCGCTGGTCGTCGCCCGGCGCGTACCAACGGCGCTCGTAGAACTCGCGGTAGGTGGGGAGGTTCGACTTCGGAGCGACGCCGAGGATCTCGCCGCGATGGATCACCACGGCGGTGTTGAAGAGCCGGTTGCCGTGTGCGAGCGGCGCGCCGACGACGAGCACCGGGAGGAGATCCGCCGAGGCCTCGACGATCGTCTGGATGGCCGCGTGCACCGCGTCGAGGAGCGGATCCTGCAGGACCAGGTCCTCGATCGAGTACCCCGACAGGCACAGCTCCGGGTAGACGACCACCGCGACCGCGTCATCGCTCAGCTCGCGCGCGCTCTCGATGACCGAGGCCGCGTTCGCCGCGGGATCCGCGATCGCGAGGGGGATCGTCGCCGCCGCCACGCGGGCGTAGCCATGGCCGTATGCGCTCTCGAATGCGTACTCGCTCACGTCGACCAGTCTGGCACCAGGGCGCGGGTCGGGTGCCAGGGGTTGACGCGCGCGGCGCCGTCGAGGAAAGCGCGGCGGGATGGCCAGGGCTACGAGGGCAGGACGGCGGCGAGCGGCGCGGCGAAGGTGTGGCCGTCGAACTCGCCGGGCTCGTCGAGTCCGTTGCTCGCGCTCGTGACGATGACAGCACCGCCGGGGGTGACGAGCGCGCTCGTCGGGTTCTGCGCGGGCACCGGCACCTGCGCGAGAAGAGTGCCGTCGACGGCATACACGTCCAGGCGCGCGCCGCCGTAGATCGCGTTCCAGATGCGTCCCTGCGGGTCGACGTGCAGGCCATCCGGCGAACCGCCGTCGACCTCGGCGAACGGCTCCATGGCGGTCACGTCGGCGACGGGCGCGCGCAGGATGCGTCCCTTCGTCGTGTCCGCGATGAGGACGTGCTCGCCGCCGGGAAGGAAGGTGGGGCCGTTCGGGATGTCGATGTCGGTGAGCAGGCGCGTCACCTCGCCGGTCGCGGCATCCCACCGCCAGACGGAGCCCTCGGCCGGCTCGTCGCCGCGGACCATGGTGCCGAACCAGAGCGAGCCGTCGGGCGCGAAGGCGCCGTCGTTCACACGGTGGTGCTCGGGGTCGAGCCCGGTGTCGGCGAGGCGGGTGTGGTCGCCGAAGATGCTGAGCTCGACGACGCCCGCGCCCGCCGCGGCGATGAGGCGTCCGTCGGGCGCGCGCTCGGCGAAGCCGATCGGCATATCGAGGCGGTGCGTGTCGGCCGCGCCGCCCTCGGGCGTCCACGCATGCAGGACGCCGCCCTCGAGATCGACCCAGTGCACGACGCCGTCGACGAGGCGGAGGCCCTCGCCGAGCGGGTACGGGCCGCGGGTCAGTCGGGTCCAGGGTGACGTGCTCTGCATGCCGTTGCCTTCCGTTCGCGTGCCCCCGATGCTACGCGGGGCGGAGGCGGCCCCGGCGCGCGGGCCGATGTCGGCGACCCCGACTAGCGTCGAAGGCGTGAGATACCTCCCGACCGAGCAGCGCGTGATCTGGAGCGCCAGCGACCTCAAGGCGGCCGCCGAGTGCGAGTTCGCCTGGCTGCGCGCCATCGACGCCAAGGCGGGGCGCATCGCGGCGGTGGAGGACCCTGAGGATGCCATGCTCGAGCGCGCAGCCCGCCTCGGCGACCGCCACGAGGAGCGCGTGCTCGAGGCCTACCGCGACACGTTCGGCGACCGGGTCGTCGAGATCGAGAAGGTCTCGTCGCGGGACGAGCCCGCGCTCGCCGCGGCGGTCGCCGAGACCGTCGAGGCGCTGCGCTCGGATGCCGCAGTGCTCTTCCAAGCGGCCTTCGCGGCCGATGAGTTCGTCGGGTTCGCCGACTTCATCGTGCGCGAAGCGGATGGCCGGTGGCGCGTTCAGGACAGCAAGCTCGCGCGGACGGCACGGGTGACCGCGCTCATGCAGCTCGCCGCATACGTCGACCAGCTGCAGCGGCTGGGCATCCCGACGTCCGACGAGGTGGACCTCCTGCTCGGCGACGGCACGACATCCACGCATCGCATCGCCGATCTCATGCCCATGTTCGACGTGCGTCGCGCGCGCCTGCGGGCTCTCATCGCCGACCGCCGGCTCGACCTCGGCGCCGCAGGCGAGGCCGTCCGCTGGGGCGACGAGCGCGGCGAGCTGCAGATCACCGCGTGCGGGCGGTGCGCCACGTGCGAGCTCGAGGTCGTCGCGCACCGCGATCTGCTGCTGGTCGCGGGCATGCGCCCGTCGCAGCGTGCGCGGCTGCGCGACGCGGGCATCGAGACCATCGACGATCTCGCGGCGGCGGAGACCGGTCCTGCGAAGATGAACTCCGACGTGTTCGCGTCGCTGCGCACGCAGGCGCGCCTGCAGCTGGCGAGCCCGGCGGGCGTCCCGGGAGACGAGCCCGTGGGCGAGCATCCGATTCCCGCCTACGAGGTCGTGCAGCCGATGGCACTCGGCGCGATGCCGCGCCCGAGCTTGGGCGACGTGTTCTTCGACTTCGAGGGCGACCCGCTGTACAGCGAGCGCGTCGGCTCGGCCGCAGCCTGGGGCATCGACTACCTGTTCGGATGGGTCGACATGCGCGAGCAGTACTCCGCGCTCTGGGCGCACACGCTGGCGGAGGAGAAGGTCGCGCTCGAGCGCTTCTGCGACTTCGTGGCGGCCCGTCGGGCGGCGCACCCCGACATGCACATCTACCACTACGCGCCGTACGAGCCGACGCATCTGGCCGCCATGGCCGCCCGCCACGGCGTGCGCGAAGCCGACGTCGATCGAATGCTCCGCGACGAGCTCTTCGTCGATCTGTACCCCATCGTGCGCCGGGCGCTGCGGGTCGGGTCGCGGTCGTACTCGATCAAGAAGCTCGAGCCGCTCTACATGGGCGCCGAGGTGCGGACGCAGGACGTGCAGAAGGGCGACGACTCGATCGTCCGGTACGTCGAGGCGCGCGCGCTGCAGGCGGAAGGGCGCGCCGACGCCGCGCAGGAGATCCTCGATGACCTCGCGGACTACAACCGCTACGACTGCGTCTCGACACGGCGGCTGCGCGACTGGCTCGTCGAGCGTGCACGGCAGACGGGGGTGACGCCGGCGCCACCGGAGGTGCCAGACGAGTTCGCGTACGCACCGTCTCCGCTCGCGCTGGCGCTCGATGCGCAGGCGGGCGCACGGCGCGATGCGCGCGCGGCTGCGGACCCGCTCTCGGCGCCGAGCGCCGACGAGGAGGCGCTGCGCCTGGCCTCGGCCGCCATCGACTACTACCCGCGCGAGGCGAAGAGCTTCTGGCACGGGCACTTCCAGCGGCTCCGTGAGCCGGTCGGGCTGTGGATCGACACCCGCGACGTGCTCGCCATCGACGTCGCGCGCTGCCGCGTCGTGGACGACTGGGACCGACCGGAGGGGGCGCGCTCGCTGCGGCGGGTCGTCGAGCTCCACGGCGAGCTGGCTCCGGGAACGCGCCTCAGCGAGGGCGGCGAGCCGTTCCTCCTCTACGCGCGGCCGGCGCCGTTCGCGAACCAGGCGTCGCCGCGGTGGATGCACGTGCCGCGCCAGGCGCGCGTGATCGAGGTGCTCGACGACGGCGCCGTGATCGAGGAGCGCGCGGCCGACGGCGAGACCTGGCAGGAGCTGCCGGTCGCCCTCACCCCCGCCCCGCCGCCCCGCGCCGGGAACCAGCAGGGTGCCATCGACGTCTGGGCCGAGACGGTGGTGCGCGCAGGGGAGTCGGGCGGATTCCCCGAGGACCCGGCCACCGACATCCTGCGGCGGCGTCCGCCGCGCGGTAGCGGTGTCGTCCCCGCGCAGGGTGACGATGTGACGGCCATCGTCCGGTCGGTGCAGAACCTCGAGCGGTCGTACGTCGCGGTGCAGGGTCCGCCCGGCACCGGGAAGACGTACGTGGGGTCGCACGTCATCGCGCGCCTCGTCAACGAGCACGGCTACCGCGTGGGCGTCGTCGCGCAGTCGCACGCCGTCGTGGAGAACATGCTCGATCGCGTGGTCGCGGCCGGCGTCGACGGCGCGCGCGTGGCGAAGGCGCCGAAGACCGGCGCAGAGCCGCGCGAGGCGTCCTTCACCGCGATCGCGAAGAACGGCGTCGCCCGGTTCACATCCGAGCAGCGCGGCGGGTTCGTCGTGGGCGGCACGGCGTGGGACTTCACCCACACCGGACGGATCCCGCGGGGATCGCTGGACCTGCTCGTCATCGACGAGGCCGGACAGTTCTCACTCGCCTCGACGATCGCCGTCTCGACGGCCGCGCGCAATCTGCTGCTGCTCGGCGACCCGCAGCAGCTGCCGCAGGTCAGTCAGGGCGTCCATCCCGCGCCGGTGGACACCTCGGCGCTCGGCTGGGTGATGGATGGCCGCCAGGTGCTGCCCGAGACGCACGGCTACTTCCTGGCGCGATCGTGGCGCATGCATCCCGCGGTCGCCGAAGCCGTCTCCCATCTGTCGTACGCGGGCCGGCTCGCGTCGCGCGAGGGTGCGGAGCAGCGCACGATCGAGGGGATCGCTCCCGGACTGCATCCCGTGCCCATCCGGCATCGCGGCGACGCGACCGAGTCGCAGGCCGAGGCAGACGAGGTCGTCCGGATCGTGAGCGGCGCGGTGGGCTGCGCGTTCACGAGCATCGAGATCGACGACGACGGCAACGCCGACGTCTGCCCGCCGCGCCCGCTCACGGAGGACGACATCATCGTCGTCGCGCCCTACAACGCGCAGCAGCAGCTCGTCGAGCAGACGCTGCGCGCGGCCGGGTGGTCGCGCGTGCGGGTGGGGACCGTCGACCGGTTCCAGGGACAGGAGGCGGCGATCTCCATCGTCACGCTCGCGGCGTCCTCCGGGAAGGACGCCCCTCGCGGGACCGAGTTCCTCCTGCTGGAGAACCGCCTCAACGTCGCGATCTCGCGCGCCATGGTGGCGGCATTCCTCATCCACTCGCCCGCGCTGCTCGACGACCTGCCCTACACGCCCGCCGGCGTAGCGCGCATGAGCGCCTTCGCGCGGCTGGTCTCGAGAGGAGACGCGCGATGACGAGCGCCGACGACATCCGCCGCGCCGCGGCCCAGTGGACGTGGCTGCCGCGGGGCTCCGAGCACGCCGTCGACGGCAGCGTCATGGTCCGCTACCCCGCCCGGTTCGGTGGCGGCGTCCGCGTCTCGGCGTTCGCCCATCCCGGACCTCCCGAAGCCGCCATCGACGCGGTCGTCGCTCAGACGAGGGCGTGGGGAGAGTCGCGCGTCACGTTCTGGATCGGCGAGTCCGACCGACCCGCCGGGCTCGAGGCGGAGCTGCGACGACGCGGCGCCGTGCACGACGACACCGTCACCGTGTTCGCGCTGCCCCTCGACGAGCCATGGCCGTCTGCGCCGTCCGCGGGCATGACGGTGGAGGTCGTCCGCACGCGCGCGCAGGTGCAGGACATGGACGCGGTCAACGTGCCGGTCTGGAAGCAGGCGCCACTCGACGGGGACGCGCTCGACGAGGAGCTGCGGGAGGTCGTCGCGGAGTGGGATGCCGGGCGAGGGTTCCGTGTCCTCGCCCGCATCGACGGCCGCCCCGTGAGCACGGGCGGTGCCACCGTCGTCGACGAGTTCGTGCGCCTGTGGGGCGCCGCGACGGTGGAGAGCGCGCGCGGTCGAGGCGCGTACCGCGCGGTGCTCGCCGAGCGGCTCCGTCTCGCGCGCGAGCTCGGGGCGACCACCGCCCTCGTCAAGGGGCGAGTGGCCACCTCCGCGCCGATCCTCGCGCGCGCCGGTTTCCGCTCCTACGGCGAGGAGCGGGCCTGGCGTCTCGAGCTGAGCTGAGAGCGGGTCAGACGGTGCCGTAGAGGCGGTCGCCGGCGTCACCGAGCCCGGGGATGATGTACCCGTTCTCGTTGAGGCCCTCGTCGAGCGCACCGAGCACGAGCGTCACGTCGCGGTCGTCGCCGAGCGCCTCGATCGCCTTGATGCCCTGGGGCGTGCCGAGCAGGCAGACCGCGGTCACATCGGTCGCACCGCGCTCGAAGAGGTACTCGATCGCGGCGGCGAGTGAGCCGCCCGTCGCGAGCATCGGGTCGAGCACGAAGCACTGCCGGCCGCTGAGGTCGTCGGGCAGGCGCTCGGCGTACGTGGCGGGGAGCAGGGTCTCCTCGTTGCGGACGATGCCGAGGAACCCGACCTCCGCAGTCGGGACGAGCTTGGTCATCCCCTCGAGCATGCCCAGGCCCGCGCGCAGGATGGGGACGACGAGCGGCTTCGGATCGGCGATCCGCACGCCCTGCGTCTGGACGACGGGGGTGTCGATCGTCACCGGCTCGACGCGGACGTCGCGCGTGGCCTCGTACGCGAGGAGCGTCATGAGCTCCTCGGTGAGCTGGCGGAAGACCGGCGACGGCGTGGCCTTGTCGCGGAGCACCGTGAGCTTGTGCGTGATGAGCGGATGGTCGGCGACGTGCAGGCGCATAACGCAAGGCTACCGGGGTGGAGTGCGGGGAAGCAGTGAGCGCGTCGCGATCTAGGCTCGGAGCGTGAACGTCTCCGCCGCCGACCGTGCCGCGATGGACCGCGCGCTCGCGCTGGCCGATGAGGCCGCAGCTCACGGGGACATCCCCGTCGGCGCCGTGGTGCTGGGGGCGGATGGCCGCGTCCTGGGGGAGGGGCGGAACCTCCGGGAGGAGACGCACGACCCCGCCGCCCACGCCGAGATCGTGGCGATGCGCGCGGCGGCGACGGCGGTCGGCTCGTGGAACCTCGAGGGCTGCACGCTGGTCGTGACTCTCGAGCCGTGCCTCATGTGCGCGGGCGCGGTGCTGCAGTCACGCCTCGCGCGCCTCGTCTTCGGCGCCTGGGATGAGAAGGCCGGCGCGGCCGGCTCCATGTACGACGTCGTGCGCGACCGCCGGCTGCCCTATCGCGCGGAGGTGGTGGGCGGCGTGCGAGAGGACGAGGCCGTGCAGCGCCTGCGCGCGTTCTTCACCGCGCGTCGCTGAGCTGCTGGCCGGCGCTCGAGGCGGTCAGCGGAGGCGTCGGTCACCGCACGCGCCGGTCAGCGATTCGGATTGCTCGCGCGTCCCTCGAGCCAGAGCGTGTCCGACGCGTCGGCATGGCTGCCGGTGCTTCCGACGTGCCCGTCGCCGATCTGCGGCCCCTTGGTGATGACGTGCACGAGCGCCATGCCGTGCCCGCGAGCGAGGCCGTAGTCCTCCTTCAGCCATTCGAGGATGGGGCCGGCCTTCGTGCCGGGGCCGAATCCGCGCTCGGCGGCGAGGCCGATGAACTGACGCGGCGTGAGCCCGGTCTTCGTCTCGATGTTGTCGAGGTAGCTCTGGAAGGACATCGTCGTTCCTCTCGGATGGCGGTTCAGCGGAGGCGGGGGAGCACTTCCTCGCCCAGGTAGGCGACGTGGTCGAGGTCGCTCATGTCCATGAGCTGGAAGTAGAGGCGGCCGGCGCCGAGTTCCTTGAGCCGCGACGCCTTCTCGACGATCTCATCGGCCGAGCCGGCGAAGCTGTGCCCGGCGCGGAAGGCCGAAAGATCCGTGCCCGTGTTGACCGCGCGACGCTCGAGGTCGGCATCGCTGCCGCCGGCGAGGGTCGTGAGCGCCACGCTGAGCTTCAGACTCCGAGGGTCGCGGCCGACTCGCTCGCACGCCGCACGCACCCGCGAGAAGCGGTCGGCGATGACATCCTCCGGCTGGAACGCGATGTTGAACTCGGTCGCGTGCCGCGCCGCGAGCTCGGGCGTGCGGCTGAGGCCGGCGCCGCCGACGATCACGGGCACGCGCTCCTGCGCGGGCTTCGGCAGTGCGGGGGAGTCGACGAGTCGGTAGTGCTCGCCCTCGAACGTGTAGCGCTCGCCGACCGGCGTCGCCCAGAGGCCGTTCACGATTTCGAGCTGCTCGGCCAGCAGCCCGAAGCGCTTCTGGGGGAAGGGGATGCCGTAGGCGAGGTGCTCCGCCTCGAACCAGCCGGTTCCCAGTCCCAGCTCGGCGCGGCCATCCGACATCTGGTCGACCTGGGCGACCTGGATCGCGAGTATCCCCGGCCAGCGGTAGGTCACCGATGAGACGAGGGTCCCCAGTCGCAGCCGCGTCGTCTCGCGGGCCAGCCCGGCCAGAGTGGTCCAGGCGTCGGTCGGCCCGGGCATCCCGTCCTCGCCCATCGTGAGGTAGTGGTCCGAGCGGAAGAAGCCGTCGAAACCCGCACGCTCGGCCGCCTGCGCGAACGCGAGCTGGGTGTCGTAGCTGGCCCCCATCTGGGGCTCGGTGAAGACGCAGAACTCCATGGGCTCAGTCTGCCAGCGGGCGTCGCGGGTCAGTTCGACGACTTGAAGATGAAGGTCTCCGTCGGCGGGCCCTGCTCGTGCGGCGGGCGGTAGACGTCGGGCTCGAGGTAGATGACCTTCGCCGCGGGCACCGCCTCGCGGATGCGGGCCTCGACGGCATCGATGTCGTGCGCGGCCGCCGCGACGGTCACGTCCTTGGGCAGCCCGATCTTGCCCGCCACGAGCAGCTCCTCGGGGCCGAGGTAGAGCGTCTTCACGTGGATGAGCTTCTCGACCTCTGGGCCCGACTCGATGGCTCTGACGATGCGGTCGAAGTCCGCCTCTGTCGCGCCCTCGCCCACCAGCAGGCTCTTCGTCTCGATGCCCAGCACGATCGCGACGAGGATGAGCAGCACGCCGATGCACAGCGTGCCGATCGCGTCGAAGACGGCGTCTCCGGTGATGACGGTGAGGCCGACGCCGAGCAGTGCGAAGACGAGGCCGAGGAGCGCGGCGGTGTCCTCGAGGAGCACCACGGGCAGCTCGGGCGCCTTCGCGCGGCGGATGAACGACACCCACGACTGGCCGCGGTCGCGCACCGCGTTGCTCTCCTTCATCGCCGTGCGCAGCGAGAATCCCTCGAGGCAGATGGCCACGAGCAGGATGACGATCGGCAGCCACGCCTGCTCGAGCTCGTGCGGGTGAGTGAGCTTCTCGACGCCCTCGTAGATCGAGAAGACGCCGCCGACCGAGAAGAGGATGATCGCCACGACGAACGCGTACACGTAGCGCTCCCGGCCGTGGCCGAAGGGGTGCTCGCGGTCGGCCGCGCGCTTGGCGCGTCTCCCGCCGAGGAGCAGCAGCAGCTGGTTGCCCGAGTCGGCGACCGAGTGGATGCCCTCCGCGAGCATCGACGCGGAACCCGAGATGAGCCATCCGATGAACTTCGCGATCGCGATGCCGAGGTTCGCCGCGAATGCCGCCAGGATCGCCTTGCTGCCGCCGTGTGCGCTCATGCAGGAATTGTATGCGGGGCGCCTCTGCTCCACGGGGCGACGAGGCGGATGGCCGCACGCGTCGATCCGTAGGATGAGGGCATGTCTCGACCCCTGCCATCCGTCGCGTTCCTCGGTGCCGGCTCGATGGGCGGTGCGATCCTGCGCGGCCTCGTCGCCGACGGCCCGGCGGTCGAGGGCGGTGTCTTCGCCACGAACCGCACCACCGAGAAGGCCGCCGCGCTGGCCGACCTGCCGGGCGTCACGAGCATCGCGCTCGCCGACGAGCCGGAGGGGAACATGCGTGCCGCTGCCGCCGCGCGCATCGTGCTCGTCGGCGTGAAACCAGCCATGGTGCCCGCGCTCCTGGCGGAGGTCGCGCCGGTGCTGCGTGACGACGCGGTCGTGGTCAGCCTCGCCGCGGGCGTGACGCTCGAGACGTTCCAGCGCATCCTCGGCGACGGCGTGTCGGTGCTGCGCTCGATGCCCAACACCCCGTCGCTCGTCGGCAAGGGCGTGACCGGGCTCGCACGCGGCGCGGCGGCGACCGACGAGGACGCGGCGCTCGTGCGGGAGCTGTTCGCCGCGGTCGGCACGGTCATCGAGGTGCCCGAGGAGCGGATCGACGCGCTGTCGGCGATCTCCGGCTCGGGCCCCGCGTACGTGTTCCTCCTCATCGAGGAGCTGACCCGTGCGGCGGCCGCGCTCGGCTTCGACGAGGGTGATGCGCGACGGATGGTCGAGGGCACGTTCATCGGCGCGGCGGCGCTTCTCGACGCGTCAGACGAGGAGCCCGCCGAGCTGAGGCGGCGGGTGACGAGCCCGAAGGGCACCACCGAGCGCGCCGTCGCCGTGCTGCAGGAGGCCGAGCTCGCGACCGTCTTCCAGCGCGCCGCGGACGCAGCGATCGCGCGCGCGAAGGAGCTCGCCGCGGGCGCATAGGCGCTCAGCGGTCGAGGCCGGCGAACCTCTCGATGTCCTGGTTCGTGCCCGACACGATGATGAGGTCGTGGTTCGTCACGACGGTGTTGGCCTCCGCATAGCGGAAGGGCTTGCCGGGGCTCTTCACGCCCACGACCGTGACGCCGTACTTCGAGCGGACGCCCGACTCGTTGAGGCCCCGGCCGCGGATGAACCGCGGGGGGTACATCTTCGCGAGCACGAAGTCGTCGTCGAAGCGGATGAAGTCGAGCATCCGTCCGCTGACGAGGTGCGCGACGCGCTCGCCGGCCTCGCGCTCGGGGTAGATGACGTGGTTCGCGCCCACGCGGGCGAGGATCTTGCCGTGCGACTGCGAGACGGCCTTCGCCCAGATCTGCGGCACCTTCAGGTCGACGAGGTTCGCGGTGATGAGCACCGATGCCTCGATCGAGGAGCCGACCGCGACGACGGCCACCTGGAAGTCGGCCGCGCCGATCTGCTGCAGCGCCTCCAGGCTGCGTGCGTCGGTCTGCACGGTGTGGGTGACGCGCTCCGACCACTTCTGCACGAGCTCGAGGTTCGCGTCGATCGCGAGCACGTCACGGTCGAGTCTGTCCAGCTCGCCGGCGCAGGCGGCGCCGAACCGGCCGAGGCCGATGACGAGAACCGGAGCGTCACTGCGGATCTGCTCAACCAACGATGGGCCTTTCGACAGGCAGCGCGTAGTGCTGCGACCGGGAGGTCGCCGCCACGGCCGCGGCGAGGGTCACTGTACCAACGCGGCCCATGAAGATCGTGGCGGCGAGGACATAGGTGGCGGAGTCGGGAAGGTGCTCGGTGAGCCCGGTCGAGAGCCCCACGGTCGCGAAGCCGGAGATCACATCGAACAGCACCTCCGCCAGGGGTGCGTGGGTGATCTGGGCGATGATGATCGTCGACAGTGCGACCACCGTCGCCCCCCAGGCGAGGACCGCCACCGCGACGCGCTGCACGTCGCTGGGGATCCGGCGTCCGAAGACTTCCACGCTCGGGCGCCCCTTCGCCTCCGACCACACCGCGAGGGCGAGCACGGCGAGGGTGGTGACCTTGATGCCGCCCGCGGTCGACGCCGAGCCGCCGCCGACGAACATGAGCATGGACCCGACCAGCAGGCTCGAGTCGTACATGTCGCCGACGTCGACCACCGCGAAGCCGCCGGAGCGCGTCATCGCGGAGAGGAAGAACGACTGGAACACGGTGTCGACGGCGTTCATCGAGCCGAACGTGCCCGGGTTCCCGTACTCGAGCGCGAGGAAGGCGACCGCCCCGGCGAAGAAGAGCACGACGGTCGTGACGAGGGTGAGCTTGACGTGCAGCCCCCAGCCTCGCCACCGGAGCAGGTTCTTCGAGAGCGCGTAGATCACGGGGAAGCCGATGCTGCCGAGGAACACGCTGAGCATGAGCACGGTGAGGAACACGTAGTCGTGGTCGAAGGGCGCGAGGCCGCCGTCGTTGAGGGTGAAGCCGGTGTTCGTGAACGACATCGCCGCGTAGAGCGGCGCGATCCCCAGTGCGTCGTGCCACGGGTACCCCGCGGCGACGATGGAGGGGTAGAGGAGGACCGAGACCGCGGCCTCGATGACGACCGTGGAGAGGGCGACGGTCCGCAGCAGCTGGCCGACCTCGCCGAGCCGGACCGCCTGGCTCTCGTTCACCGGCCCGCCGTGCGAGCGCAGGGGGTTGGTGTCGCCCGCCGCGAGGAGCTTCGCGCGCAGGCCGAGCCGCTTGGAGACGACCAGGCCGAGCATCGACGCCAGCGTGAGGGCGCCCATCCCGCCGATGTTGACGCCGACGAAGAGGACGGCCTTGCCGAACGGCGACCAGTGCTCTGCCATGTCGACCGTGACGAGCCCGGTCACGCAGATCGTCGACACGGCGGTGAAGAGCGCGTCGGCCAGCGACGTGGTCCGGTCTCCTGCCGCGGAGATCGGCAGGGCCAGCAGTGCCGTGAAGATGAGCGTCAGCGCGACGAACACGAGCAGCGCGAACCGCGCGGGCGACGACGTCGTGAAATCCCGGAAGTAGCCGCCGGCTGCGCGGGAGGTGCGTTCGAGAGAATCGGCGAACGCCGCAGACCGGCTCGTCGCCATCCTCATCCCCCTTCGCGCCGAAGTCGCCCATCATGGTACTCCGCGGCGCGCGCGGCTAACCTATCGGCATGGCGGACATCTTCGACGTGATCGCGGACGGCACGAGGCGGGAGATCCTGCAGCTGCTGCTCCGCCGGTCGTCGGATGGCCATGAGGGCACGAGCGTGTCGGAGATCGTCGCCGAGATCGGCGTGAGCCAGCCCACCATCTCCAAGCACCTCAAGGTGCTGCGGGAGGCGGGACTCGTATCGGTGCGCGAGGTCGGGCAGCACCGCTTCTACAGCCTCTCGCCGGCGCCCCTCGAGGCGGTGGACGACTGGCTCGTGCCGTTCTTCGTCGACGAGGCCGAGCTCGCCGAGGAGGTCGCCGCCCAGCTTCCCGGGGCGCTCCCCGAGCCCGCCGCCCGCATGGCGGAGTCGGTCGGGCGGGCGGCGGCGTCGGCCAAGAACGTCGTGCAGTCCGCGCTGCGACGCCTGGGGGCGTGAGATCCGCTCGGTATACACTCCTCTCCGTTTGCCCGTAGAGTTGTCAGGATCGAACAGAGAGGGTCGTGGGACGTATGGCTGAACTGCCGGATGTGCGGTTTCTCACGGTCGCCGAGGTCGCAGAGATCATGCGCGTCTCGAAGATGACCGTCTATCGACTCGTCCACTCCGGCGAGCTCCCCGCCGTCCGGTTCGGTCGCAGCTACCGCGTGCCCGAGTCCGCCGTGACCGCCATGCTGGAGATGCCCTCGGAGCGCCGGATCGCCGACGTCGGCTGACCGCCGAAGCAGCCGGTTCCGCCCTTCCTCCCGCGATGGGCTAGAATGCTCTGAGGCACTTTTCACGGTGCCCGATCCCGGATGTCCGCGACATCGGTCGCGCCGGATATCCAACCCCTGACATAGCGAGGTTTCCGTGGGTTCTGTCATCAAGAAGCGCCGCAAGCGCATGGCGAAGAAGAAGCACCGCAAGCTGCTTCGCAAGACTCGCCACCAGCGCCGCAACAAGAAGTAAGCGGCTTCCCGCGAACGCCGGCTCCGTGATCCACGGGCCGGCGTTTCTGGTTTCCGGGCGATACTGGGGTGATGAACGAGATCACGGTCCAGGAGCTGCGCTCGCGCGAGGGCGTGCCTCTCATCGATGTCCGCGAGGAGCACGAATTCGCCGCCGGCCACGTGCCGGGAGCCGTCAACCTGCCGATGTCCGAGCTCGGCGCTCGCCTCGGCGAGCTCCCCGCCGAGCCTTTCGATGTCATCTGCGAGGTCGGCGGCCGCTCGGGTCGTGTGGTCGAGGTGCTCACCGAGCGCGGGTACGAGGCGACCAACGTCGCCGGCGGCACCAGCGCGTGGCGCGCGGCCGGCCTCGAAGTGGAGGCCTGAGCGCCGCATGACGCAGGTCACCCTCATCGGCAAGCCCGACTGCCACCTCTGCGACGTCGCGCGCGAGGTCGTCGAGCAGGTGATCGCCGACCTTCCCGACGAGGCCGCCGACCGGATCGACGTCGTCGAGCGGTCCATCGCCGACGACGCCGAGCTGCACGCGCAGTGGTGGGAGAAGATCCCCGTCGTCCTCATCGACGGCCGCCTGCACGCGCACTGGCGCGTGTCGCCGGACCGCCTGCGCGAGGCGCTCGTCTCCGCCACCTGACCCGAAAGGCATCGCCATGGCCATCCGCCACATCGTCCTGTTCCAGCTCGCCGCGAAGGATGCGAAGACGCGCGACGCGCACGCGGCCGAGATGAAGGAGCGCCTCGAGGGGCTCGTCGGCGTCGTGCCCGACCTGCTCGAGATGACCGTCGTGCGCAACGTCGCCTACGAGGAGCAGAACTTCGACGTCGCCCTCGACGCGCTCTTCCCCGACCTGGCTGCGCTCGAGGCGTACGGAACGCACCCCGCCCACATCGAGGTCGCGGAGTACATCGGCACGATCCGCGGCGACCGAGCCGCGATCGACTTCGAGGTCTGACGCTCGGATACGACGACGCCCCCGCCGCGCGGCGGGGGCGTCGTCGTATCCGGCTCGGCTCAGGCCTCGTCGTCCTCGGGCTCGTAGTCGACGCCGGCCTCGGCACGCTGCTCGGGTGTGATCGGCGCGGGCGCGGCGGTCAGCGGGTCGTAGCCGTTCCCGGTCTTCGGGAAGGCGATGACCTCGCGGATCGACGGCATGCCGGCCAGCAGCGACACGACGCGGTCCCACCCGAAGGCGATGCCGGCGTGCGGCGGGGCGCCGAATGCGAAGGCATCGAGTAGGAAGCCGAACTTCTCCTGCGCCTCCTCGGGCCCGATGCCCATGACGTCGAACACGCGCTCCTGCACGTCGCGACGGTGGATGCGGACGGAGCCGCCGCCGATCTCGTTGCCGTTGCAGACGATGTCGTACGCGTAGGCGAGCGCCTCGCCCGGCGCCTCCTCGAAGCGGTCGATCCACTCCGGCTTCGGCGACGTGAAGGCGTGGTGCACGGCGGTCCAGGCCGAGTGGCCGAGGTCGACGTCGTCGTCCTCGCCGGTCGGCTTGAACAGCGGAGCGTCGACCACCCACACGAACGCCCAGGCGTTCTCGTCGATCTGGCCGGTGCGCTTGGCGATCTCCACGCGCGCGGCGCCGAGGAGCGCCTGCGCTTGCGTGGTCGCGCCCGCGGCGAAGAACACCGCGTCGCCCGGCTGCGCGCCGGTCGCGGCGGCGAGGCCCTCGCGCTCGGCGTCGGAGAGGTTCTTGGCCACGGGGCCGCCGAGCGTGCCGTCCTCGCCGAAGGTGACGTACGCCAGGCCCTTCGCGCCGCGGGACTTCGCCCAGTCCTGCCACGCGTCGAACTGGCGACGGGGGAGCGAGGCGCCACCCGGGTGCACGACCGAGCCGACGTACTCCTGCTGGAAGACGCGGAACGTCGTGTCGGCGAAGTACTCGCGCAGCTCCACGATCGGGTTGCCGAAGCGCAGGTCGGGCTTGTCCGAGCCATAAAGGCGCATGGCGTCGGCGAAGGTGATGCGCTCGATCGGCGTGGGGATCTCCACATCGATGAGACGCCACAGCGCCTGGACGATCTGCTCGCCGAGTGCGATCACGTCCTCCTGATCCACGAAGCTCATCTCGATGTCGAGCTGCGTGAATTCCGGCTGGCGGTCGGCGCGGAAGTCCTCATCGCGGTAGCTGCGCGCGATCTGGTAGTACCGCTCCATGCCGGCGACCATGAGCAGCTGCTTGAAGAGCTGCGGCGACTGCGGCAGGGCGTACCAGCTGCCCGGGTTGAGGCGCGCGGGCACGAGGAAGTCGCGGGCGCCCTCGGGCGTCGAGCGCGTGAGCGTGGGCGTCTCGATCTCGACGAACTCGTGCTCCTCGAGCACGCGGCGCGCAGCCGCGGAGGCCTTCGAGCGCAGACGCAGTGCGGCGGCGGGCGCCGGGCGACGCAGGTCGAGGTAGCGGTGCTTCAGACGCACCTCCTCGCCGATCGTCTCGGTGCCGTCGAGCGCGGTCGACACCTGGAACGGCAGCGGCGCCGACTCGTTCAGCACCTCCACCTCGGCCGCGATGACCTCGATCTCGCCCGTGGGCAGGTTCGGGTTCGCGTTGCCCTCAGGCCGCTGCGAGACCTCGCCGGTCACCTTGAGGACGAACTCGCTGCGCAGCGGGTGTGCGATCTCCTCATCGCGGATGACGATCTGAGCGATGCCGGATGCATCGCGCAGATCGATGAAGGCGACTCCTCCGTGATCGCGCCGGCGGTCGACCCAGCCCGTGAGGGTGACGGTCTGACCGATGTGCTCGGCTCGCAGCGAGCCTGCCGTGTGGGTGCGCAGCACGAAGAATCCTCCTGGTAGGAAAGGGAACCCGTCCATTCTAGGCGCGACGGCTCGGCGGCTTCCCGGCGTCCTTCCACAGGGAACCCGGATGCGGCGCCGATATTCTCGAGCCGACCACCCGCCGGAATGACGGAAAGGCCCATGCCGATGACGACGACCGAGGCCGCCGCCGGCGGAGGCTCCTGGCTCTCCGCGCTCGTAGACCACGTGGTGGGCCTCATGGACGTGATCGGCCCGTACGGCGCAGGCGTCGCCATCGCGGCGGAGAACCTCTTCCCGCCCCTGCCGAGCGAGGCCATCCTGCCGCTCGCGGGCCTCGCGGCCCAGCGCGGTTCGTTCGCGCTGTGGGAGGCCATCGTCTGGACGACGGTCGGCTCCGTCGTCGGCGCGCTCGTGCTCTACGGCATCGGCGCGTGGTTCGGCGTGGATCGCCTGCGGTGGATCGCGAAGCGCCTGCCGCTCATCTCGGCCGACGACGTCGACCGCACGGTCGCGTGGTTCGACCGCCACGGCGGCAAGGCGGTGTTCTTCGGCCGGTTCGTCCCGATCTTCCGCAGCCTCATCTCCATCCCGGCGGGGGTGGTGCGCATGCCCGTGTGGCGGTTCGCGCTCTACACGGCCGCCGGCAGCGTGATCTGGAACACGATCTTCATCCTGCTGGGCTGGTACCTCGGCAGCGGATGGCACATCGTCGAGCAGTACATGGACGTCGTGCAGAACGTCGTCATCGTCGCGGTCGTCGTCGCCGTGGTCTGGTTCGTCGTCGTCCGCCTGCGGGCGCTGCGGAAGCAGCGCCGCGCGGCCGCGACCGACTGAGCGCTTCGTAGACTGACGTCGTGCCCGCCGAACGCCTCCACCTCATCCGCCACGGCGAGGTCTTCAACCCCCGCCGCGTGCTCTACGAGCGCATCCCCGGCTTCCACCTCAGCGAGGACGGCAAGCGGATGGCCAGGGCCGCCGCCGAGCACGTCCGCGGTCTCGATCGTCCCCTCGCCGAGCTCGTCTGCTCGCCGCTCGACCGCACGCGCGAGTCCGCGGAGCCGTTCACCGACCTGTTCGACATGGAACCGCGCGCGGACGAGCGCGTCATCGAGCCCTGGAACGCGTTCGCGGGCAAGCGGATGAGCCGCGCGGTGCTCATCCCGCAGAACTGGTGGCATCTGCGCAACCCGTCGCAGCCGAGCTGGGGCGAGCCGTACCGCGACGTCGCCGAGCGCATGCACGCGGCGCTCGACGCGGCTTGGGATGCGGCCGACGGCGGAGACGTCGCCATCGTCACGCACCAGGCGCCGATCTGGATCACGCACCTCTCGGTCGCCGGGCTGCCGCTGCGGCACGACCCCCGCACGCGCCGCTGCGCGCTGTCGAGCGTGACCTCGTTCGAGCGCAAGGGCGATGTCTGGCGAGAGGTCGGGTACGCGGAGCCCGCCGCGACCGACGACGCGGTCGACGTCGGCGCGGTCTGAGACGCCGACCCAGCGCGCGGCCCCACCGGTCCTCGTACAGCGTCGCCCCAGGTGACGCATAGGCGGGAACGTAGGATTGAGCCGTGCGAAAGCCAGCCGTTCCGACCACGTCTCCCCGCGCCATCCGCGGTGTTCGAGCGGTCGCGGCCGTGGCCATCGCCGCGCTCGCCGGAGGTCTCGCGGCCTGCTCCGCCGACCCGGTGACCGAGCAGTACCTGAAGAACGACAACGCCGGCTTCATCGCGAGCGACTTCCGCGTCAAGGAGATCCCGCAGGACGAGCGGGGCGAGCCGGTCGAGTGGGAGGGCGTCACCGAGACGGGCGACGAGCTCTCCAGCGACGACACCGCGGGCGACGTCACGGTCGTGAACTTCTGGTACGCCGCGTGCGGCCCGTGCCGCGCCGAGGCCGCCGACCTGGAGTCGGTCTGGCAGGAGCATCAGGGCGACGACGTCTCCTTCGTGGGCGTCAACACGTACGACCAGGCCGACACCGCCCGCTCCTTCGCGGAGCGGTGGGGCGTGACGTACCCGAGCGTCATCGACGTCAACGACGGCGCGGTGAAGCTGGCGTTCGCCGGCGCCACGTCGATCCAGGCGACCCCGACGACGCTCGTCCTCGACCGGGAGGGGCGCATCGCCGCCATCCTCATCGGCCAGCTCGAAGGCGCATCGGTGCTCTCGACGCTCGTGGCCGACACCCTCGCGGAGTCGGCGTGAGCGCCGCGGGCGCGGCGTCGTGACCCTCGACGCCGTCGTCTTCGGCGGGGCGCTCTGGCTCGCGATCCCGATCGCGATGCTGGCGGGACTCGTGTCGTTCGTCTCGCCGTGCGTCCTGCCGCTCATCCCGGGCTACCTCGGCTTCATCGGCGGTGCGGTCGCGCCGCGCGCGTCGGCGGATAGCGCGTCGGCGGATGGCGCGGTGCCGGGAGGATCGCGCGGTCGCCTCCTCGGCGGGGTGCTGCTCTTCATCGCCGGCTTCACGCTCGTGTTCGTCACGATCATCGTGCTCGGCGGCCTCGCCGGGGGAGCGACGGCGCGGTTCGGCCTCCTCTACGGCGACCTCATCACGCGCATCCTCGGCGTCGTCGTCATCCTCATGGGCATCGTGTTCATCGGCTTCGTCGGGTTCGCGCAGCGCATCGCGCGTCCCCAGGTGAAGAGCGGGCTCGGGCTCGTCGGCGCGCCGCTCCTCGGCGTCGCGCTCGGCCTCGGCTGGGCGCCGTGCATCGGCCCCACGCTCACCGCGATCATGTCCATCGCGTACCTCCAGGGCGACGCCTGGCGAGCCGCCCTCCTCGGGCTCGCGTACTCCCTCGGGCTCGGCATCCCGTTCCTCCTCGTCGCGCTCGGCTTCGGCTGGGTCACCCGCTCCACCGCGTTCCTCCGCCGGCACATCCGCGCGGTGAACATCGTCGGCGGCGTGCTCCTCATCGTCCTCGGCCTCCTCATGGCGACGGGGCTGTGGAGCGAGATCATGTCGCGCCTGGGCGTGCTGTTCGCCACGATCGAGCCGCCGCTGTGACCACCGACCGGAAGGACCCCGTGACCGACCAGCGCACCGCGCCCGCGCGCGACGGCAGCGAGCCGCTGCGCCCGTCCGATCACGTCGATTCCGACGAAACGATCACGCAGCCCGCGCTCGGGTTGGTCGGGTGGCTGCGATGGGCGTGGCGGCAGCTCACGAGCATGCGCACCGCGCTCGTGCTGCTCCTGCTGCTCGCGATCGCCGCGGTGCCGGGCTCGATCTTTCCGCAGCGGATGGCGAATCCCAACGGCGTCACGCAGTGGGAGAGCGACAACCCGGGCCTCTTCCCCGTGCTCGACGGCCTGCAGATGTTCGACGTGTACCAGTCCGCCTGGTTCTCGGCCATCTACATCCTGCTGTTCGTGTCGCTCATCGGCTGCATCCTGCCGCGCACGAAGCACCACTGGAAGGCCCTCCGCACCCGCCCGCCGCGCACGCCGGCGCGCCTCGGCCGACTGGATGCCTTCCGCGAGGAGCGGGTCGAGGGCGTCGACGCCGCGCACGCGATCGACCTCGCCGGCCGGCAGCTGAAGGCGCAGGGCTACCGCGTGGAGCGCTACGACGGCCGCGGCGCCTTCTCCGTGTCCGCCGAGCGCGGCTACCTGCGCGAGACGGGAAACCTCGTCTTCCACGCCGCGCTCGTCGGCGTGCTCCTCACCGTCGGCATCGGCGGCGGCTTCGCCTACACCGGCCAGCGCGTGGTCGTCGAGGGCACGACGTTCGTCAACTCCCTCCTCGATTACTCGTCGATGAACCGCGGCCGGTTCGTCGACGACGCCGCGCTGTCGCCCTACGCGATGAAGCTGGACTCGTTCGACGTCACCTACCAGCCGTACGGCGAGGCGGGCTCCGGGCAGGCCGGCGACTTCTCCGCGAACGTCTCCGTCACGCACACCGACGGCTCGACGTCCGAGGATGCGGTGCGGGTGAACCATCCGCTCAAGCTCGACGGCGACAGCATCTACCTCCTCGGCAACGGCTACGCGCCCACGATCACCGTGCGCGACGCCGACGGCGACGTGGTCTACAGCGACTCGGTGCCGTTCCTGCCGCAGGACACCGCGATGACCTCCACCGGCGTCATCAAGGTCACCGACGGACTGCCCGAGCAGCTCGGGATGGTCGGATTCTTCTATCCGACCCAGGTGCCGCTCGACTCGGGCGCGTTCGCGTCGGCGTACGGCGACCTGCTGAACCCGGTGCTCACGCTGAACGTCTATGCGGGCGACCTCGGCATCGACGACGGCACCCCGCGCTCGGTGTACGCGCTCGACGTGACCGGCCTCGAGCAGCTGACCGGCGGCGACACCGGGACGGACTCCATCGAGCTCGCGCCGGGCGACACCGCCGACCTGCCGGATGGCCTCGGCACGATCACCTTCGACGACGTCACCCCCGAGGATGCCGACCCCGCGCTCGGCTACGCCGAGTCGGTGAAGCGCTTCGCGTCGCTGCAGGTGCACCACGACCCGTCGGCGCTCGGCGTGCTCGTGTTCGCGGTGCTCGCCACGCTCGGCCTCCTCGTCGCCCTGTTCGTGCCGCGGCGACGCATGTGGGTCAAGGCCACCCCCGACTCCGACGGCGTGCGCCTGGAGTACGCGGCCCTCGCTCGCGGCGACGACCCGACGCTGCCCGACGCCGTCGAGCAGCTCAGCCGGAAGCACCGCGAGGCGCTCGAGGGCTGAGCGCCCTCCGGCACCCCCTGAAAACTAGGATGGACACCATGCAGCTCGACCCCGTGACGATGGACAGCTTCTCCGTCGTGCTCGTCTGGACGGCCGTCTCCCTCTACGTGCTCGGCTTCCTCGCGTACGCGGTCGATCTCGCGAACCGCTCGCAGGCCTCGCTTGCGGCGAGGGACGCCGCGGCCAAGAGCGCCGTCGCGAAGCAGCTGGCAGGCGTGGGCGCGCGCGGGACGGCGGGCGGCGACGCGCCCGATGTCGCCGGCGCGAGCGCCACCGCGGCTGCCGCCGCCCCGCCCCGGTACCTCTGGGGTCGCATCGGCACGTCGCTCACGTGGCTCGGCTTCGTCTTCCACCTCGGCGCGACGCTGCTGCGCGGCCTCGCCGCCGGTCGCGTGCCGTGGTCGAACATGTACGAGTTCGCGATGACGGGCACGCTCCTCATCACGGCGGTGTACCTCGGCGTGCTGTTCTGGCGCGACCTGCGGTTCCTCGGCGCGTTCATGACCGGCATCGTCTCGCTGCTGCTGGGCGCCTCGTCGCTGTTCTACGTCGAGATCACGCCGCTCATGGACCCGCTGAAGTCGGTGTGGCTCATCATCCACGTCTTCGTCGCGTCTCTCGGCACCGCGTTCTTCGCGCTGGCCTTCGCCATCTCGGTCCTGCAGCTGCTGCAGGCGCGACGCGAGCGGATGGCCGTGGCGGCCACCGAGGCGCCGTCGCGTCGCAGCATGCTGCGGACCATCCCCGACGCGGAGGCGCTGGAGGGGCTCGCGTACCGCTTCGCGATCATCGGCTTCATCTTCTGGACCTTCACGCTCATCGCCGGGTCGGTGTGGGCCAACGACGCGTGGGGCCGCTACTGGGGCTTCGACACGAAGGAAGTCTGGACCTTCATCATCTGGGTCCTGTACGCCGGCTACATCCACGCCCGCGCCACGCGCGGCTGGCGCGGGACGCGCTCGGCGTGGCTGGCCATCGTCGGGTTCGCCGCGGTGCTGTTCAACTTCACGATCGTCAACATGTTCTTCGAAGGGCTGCACGCGTACAGCGGCCTGAGCTGAGCGCTCATCGGGGTCCGCGTGCATAGGCTGATCGGATGGCCCCGTCGAGACCCCGCAGACTGCACGCCCTCGACGGGGTGAGAGGGGTGGCGGCGCTCGTCGTCGTCTTCTACCACGTCAGCCTGATCGCGCAGCCGTTCGCGCACGGTGGCACGGCGGAGGCCGTCTGGGAGACCGCGACGGAGACGCCCCTCAAGCTGGGGTTCGCCGGCACGGAGGCCGTGCAGGTCTTCTTCGTGCTGTCGGGGCTCGTCGTCACACTGCCGGCCCTGCGCGCGGGTTTCTCGTGGCCTGCCTACTTCGCCTCCCGGCTCGTGCGGCTCTACCTCCCGGTGTGGGCGGCGATCCTCTTTGCCGTCCTGCTCGTCGTGGCGATTCCGCGCGACCCCGCGCAGGTCACCCCCGACGAGTGGATCCTGCACGCGAACATCGTCTTCCCCGACTGGGTGCTCGCGCTGCGCGAGGCCACGCTGGTGCTCACGAGCTACGACACCGTCAACACCCTCTGGTCGCTGCGCTGGGAGATCATCTTCAGCCTGCTGCTGCCCGTCTTCGCGGCGGTCGCGCTGCTGCTGCGCCGCTGGGCGTGGACCGCGGCCGCGATGTGCGTCGCCGCGATGGTCGTCGGCCGCGTCTTCGACGGGCGCCCGTTCGACCTCGACGCCCTCGTCTACCTGCCGACGTTCCTCCTCGGCTGCCTGATCGCCGTGCGGCTGGATGAGGTGATCGCCTGGGCTCGGGCGAGACCGCGGCCTGCGCTGTGGGCGGTTGTGGCCTTCGCGTCGGCGCTCGTCCTCATCGCCTCGTGGTGGACCCGCCCGCTCATCCCGCGCTCCAGCGTGCTCGGCGATGCGCTGTGGGGGCTCGCAGGAGCGGGCGCGGCGGGGCTCATCCTCGTCGCCATCTGCTCGCCGGTCGCGGACCGGGTGATGCAGGCGCGCCCGCTCCGCTGGCTCGGCGACGTCTCCTTCAGCCTCTACCTCGTGCACGCCCCGATCCTCGCGACCCTCGCCTTCGCCTGGGGAGACGACCGATGGGCGCTCGTGGGGCTCGTGGGCGTGCCTCTCAGCCTCGTGGTGGCGTGGGCGTTCTTCCGATTCGTCGAGCGGCCCTCGCACCGCGCGGCGCGGGCGGCGGGTCACCGCGCGCAGGAGGCGTTCGAGCGCTTCAGCGGTCGGGGTGACGGAGCTTCCGACGACGCGCGCGACGCATCACCCGACCCCACTCGCGGGTGATGTTCTCGTCGGTGAAGCGCCGCGCGCTCTTCACCGCCGCCGCCCGCATCCGCACGCGCCTCTCCTCGGGCATCGCGACGAAACGCGCCACGGCGTCGGCGAGCGCATCGGCATCCCCCGCCGGGACGAGGAACCCGTTGACGCCGTCCTCGATGATGTCGGCCGGGCCGTAGGGGACGTCATAGGCGATCGGGATGCACCCGGCCGCGAGCGCCTCGACGAGCACGAGGGGGAACCCTTCCGAGGCCGATGTCGAGAGCAGGAACGACGCCCCCTCGAGGCGGGCGGCGGCATCCGGAGCGTGCCCGCGCAGCCGGACGCCGTCGTCGGCGATCGCGGCGAGCTGCTCCCGCTCCTCGCCCTCGCCCCAGACGTCGAGCTCGACGTCGACACCGTGCGCCCGCAGCCCGGTGACCGCCTCGATGGCGTGCTGCACGCGCTTGCGGGCGGTGAGGCTGGCGAGCATGACGCCCGCTCCTGCCGGGCGACCCGTCAGTCGGGGAGCGGCGGGCAGATCGCGGCTGTTCGGCACGACCTCGAGGTTGTCGTGTGGTCCGAGCAGGGCGACGATGTCATCGCGCTGGCGCGGGGTGAGGACGGCGACCGCGTCGAACGCCGAGAGGTTCTCGAAGACCGCGCGGCGCGACTCGCGCAGCTTGCCGTGCGGGCGCTCGAGCCCCACGAGGTGCGACGCGTGGACCACGTGGACGGTCACCGCGTGGGCGCGGCGGTACTCGAGAACCCAGCGAGCGACGGTCTTGCTGTCGACGACGAGGAACGACGGATGGCGTCGCGTCAGCGCGTCGAGCCAGGCCCGGTACAGGTGCGCGGTGCGGCCCCATGATCGCGCCGGGTGTCCGTCGCGGTCGCAGAGCACGACGGCCTTGCCGCCCAGCACGCCCCGCTCCGCGACGTCGCGTCGCTCGGAGAGGAGGAGGCTCCCGTCCAGCCGGAAGTGATCGGTCTGCAGGATCTCGCCGGAGGCCGAGCGTCGCACTCGGCTGAGGACGACGTCGCCGCGCCGCCGCTCGACGAGCGTCTCGCCGGAGGCCTCGGGCAGCTCCGACAGCGGAGTGAAGGGGTGCTTGTCGAGCGCGAGCGAACCACCCGGCAGCGGATGCTCGCGCAGCCAGTCCCACAGGTTCAGCAGGCTCATGCCCTCGACGAGCCGGCCATCCGCCCGCAGGCGCGTCTCGCGCGCGGGGTAGTCGGGGTCGGGATCGAACGTGAGCACCGAGACCGGGTGGCGCCCGAGGCGCACGAAGGCACGGCTGCGATGGAGCATCGCCGAGGTCATGCCGCCCCAGGAGTCCTCCACCGCCCAGGTGAGGGCGTACTGCCGGCCGGCGGGAAGCATCGTGCGGAACGGGACCACGTCGCGAGCATAAGCGGGCGCGGGGAACTTCGCGTGAACGGCGGCGACGAGGGGATGTTGTTTCGTGTGGGTTTGTGTTGTAACGTGTGGGAATCCGAAGGAGGGTGCGATGTACGCGACGGAGCGCAGAGAGCTCATCGAGCAGGCGCTGGCGGCTGATTCCCGCGTGGCGGTGTCCGAGCTCGCCGATCGGCTGGGCGTCACGACCGAGACCGTGCGCCGCGACCTCGCCGTGCTCGAAGACGCCGGCGTGCTGCGCCGCGTGCACGGCGGGGCCGTGCTCAACCACCGCGGCAGCCTCGCCGAGACCGACCTGCGTGAGCGTGCGGGGCGTCAGAGCGCCGCGAAGCGCGCGATCGCCGTCCGCGCCCTCGACGCGCTGGCACACGGCTTCACCGGCTCGCTGCTCCTCGACGCCGGCACCACGACGGCGGCGCTCGCCGAGTCGCTGCCCGCGCGCATCGCGGGAAGCCGCGTCGAGGTGGTCACACACGCCGTCGCCATCGCGGCCGCGCTGTCGGCGGCGGATGGCGTCGCGCTGTCGGTCGTCGGAGGTCGCGTGCGCGGCGTGACAGGGGCCGCGGTCGGCGCCCGCACCGTGGAGGCCGTCGAGGCGCTTCGCCCCGACGTCGCGTTCGTCGGCGCCAACGCGCTCTCCGCGTCCTTCGGCGCGAGCACGCCGGACCCGGACGAGGCTGACGTGAAGAGCGCCATCGTCCGCTCCGCGCGCCGGGTCGTCCTCCTCGCCGATGCGTCGAAGTTCGGCGACGAGTCGCTGCAGCGCTTCGCCCGTCTCGACGAGATCGACGTGCTCGTGACCGACGAGCACCCGGACGCCGCGCTCGCCGACGCGCTCGCGGCCGCCGATGTGGAGGTGTGGGTCGCATGATCGTCACGCTCACCGTGAACCCCGCGCTGGATCGCACGATCGACCTCGACACCGCGCTCGTCCCCGGCGCGGTGCATCGGGCATCGTCCTCGCGCGAGGATGCAGCAGGCAAGGGCGTCAACGTCGCGCGGGTGCTGCACACGTCCGGCGCGGAGACCTGCGCGGTCCTGCCCCTGGCCTCCGACGATCCGTACGCCGCCCTCCTCGACGGGGCCGGGACCATCCGCGCCGTGTCGGCGAGCGCTCACGCGCGCGTCAACATCACCCTCACGGATGGCGCGGGCGAGACCACGAAGATCAACCTCGCCGGCGGGCGGCCCGACGAGGCGGTGCTGACGGCGCTCGTCGACGCCGCGGTCGAGGCGGCCGACGGGGCCTCATGGCTCGCGATCTGCGGGTCGCTGCCGACCGGGGTGCCCGCCGACTTCTACGCGCGGGTGGTCCGCGCGGTCCGCGAGCGCGCCGCGCGGCCGCCGCGCATCGCCGTCGACGCGTCGGGCGCCGCGCTGGTGGCCGTGCTCGCCGCCGGGCCCGAGATCGGACCGGTCGACCTCATCAAGCCCAACGAGGACGAGCTCGTCGAGGCGCTCGTCGACCTGGATCCGTCGCGCGACGGGGCGGAGCTTCTCCGCGGCATCTCGGCCGATCCGGCGGGGGAGACCGCCCGTCTCGCCCGCGAGCTCGTTCCGCACCGAGTCCGCGCCGCGCTCGTCACGCTCGGCGGCGACGGCGCGGTGCTCATCACCGGCGAGGGCGCGTGGCAGGCCGGGATCCCCGCCGGCGTGCGCGTGCGCAGCACCGTCGGCGCCGGCGACAGCTCGCTCGCCGGCTTCCTCCTCGCCGCCACGGCTCAGGCCGCTGCGGGCGAGTGCCTCCGCAGCGCCGTGCGCTACGGCTCGGCCACCGCGTCCCTGCCGGGGACCGCGCTGGCGGCCCCCGCCGATCTCCCGACCGGCGACATCCCCGTCCGCGCGCTCGCCTGAGCGCCGGATCCCTCTCATCCCGCACCCACCCATCCAGGAGGGCACCGTGTCCACCATCACCCCCCAGCTCGTCAGCCTCGACGAGGACCTCGGAGCCGATAAGGCGGCCGTGCTCCGCTCGCTCTCGGCCCGGTTCGTCGCCGAGGGCCGCGCCGTCGACGCCGACGCGCTCTTCGCCGCCGCGTGGGCGCGCGAGGAAACCGACGCCACCGGCCTTCCCGGAGGCATCGCCATCCCGCACGCGAAGAGCGCGACCGTGACGCAGGCGTCGCTCGCCTTCGCCCGGCTCGATCCCGCCGTCGACTTCGGGTCGTTCGACGGCCCGAGCGACATCGTCTTCATGATCGCCGCGCCCGACACCGCGGCCGAGGAGCACCTCGCTGTGCTGTCCACGCTCGCCCGGCACCTCATGGACGACGACTTCCTCGCCGCGCTGCGCGCCGCGAAGGACGCCGACGAGGCCGTGGCCGTCGTCCGCGCCGCGATCGGCGAGGACGGCGGGGAGGGCGCGTCTGCACCGGCCGCCCCCAGCGCGGCGACGGCCGCACCCACGGCCGCACGCCCATCCGCAGCAGGCGTGGACGGACTGCAGATCGACGGACGCCCCGCGCGCGTCGTCGCGGTCACCGCGTGCGCGACCGGCATCGCCCACACGTACATGGCCGCCGACGCGCTCGCCGCCGCCGCGAAGAAGGCGGGCGTCGAGTTCGCGGTGGAGCCGCAGGGCTCGAGCGGCTTCGACCGCTTCGACGCCGACACCATCGCGCAGGCCGACGCCGTGGTCTTCGCGACCGACGTCGACGTGCGCGAGCCGCAGCGCTTCGCGGGAAAGCCCGTCGTGCGCCGCTCGGTCAAGGCGGGGATCGAGCACGCCGATGCGCTCATCCGCTCCGCCGTCGAGGCGGCCGCCGATCCCCGCGCCGACCGCGTCGGCGGCAGCGCCGAGGCCGCGTCCGCACCGGCTCAGAAGGAGTCCCCGGGCGCCCGCGTGAAGCGCGTGCTGCTCACGGGCGTGTCGTACATGATCCCGTTCGTCGCCGGTGGCGGGCTCCTCATCGCCCTCGGCTTCCTCTTCGGCGGGTTCGACATCACCGAGAACGCGCAGGACATCGTCCTCGGCAACGCGCTGTGGAACCTGCCCGACGGCGGACTCCTCACCTACCTCGGCGCGGTGTTCTTCACGATCGGCAACATCTCGATGGGCTTCCTGGTCGCCGCCCTCGCCGGGTACATCGCCTTCGCCATCGCCGACCGACCGGGCATCGCGCCCGGCTTCGTGGCGGGGTCGGTCGCCGTGCTCATGAGCGCGGGCTTCATCGGCGGCATCGTCGGCGGCGTCCTCGCCGGGATCGCCGCCTGGTGGCTCGGATCGCTTCGCGTTCCGCGCTGGCTGCGAGGGCTCATGCCCGTGGTCATCATCCCGCTGCTCGGGTCGATCGTCGCGTCGGGCCTCATGATCCTCTTCCTCGGCTGGCCCATCGCCGCGCTCATGAATGCGATGACGGATGGCCTCAACGGCCTGGCAGCGTCGGGCCTCATCGTGGTCGTCGGCATCGTCCTCGGCCTCATGATGTGCTTCGACCTCGGCGGCCCGGTGAACAAGGTGGCCTACGCGTTCGCCGTCGCCGGCCTGGGTGCGGCTTCCGAGTCGAACTCCGTGCCGTACCTGATCATGGCCGCGGTGATGACGGCGGGCATGGTGCCGCCGCTCGGCATGGCTCTCGCCTCGACCATCCTCGCTCCGAAGGCGTTCACGGCCCCCGAACGCGAGAACGGCAAGGCCGCCTGGCTGCTCGGCCTCTCGTTCATCTCCGAGGGCGCCATCCCGTTCGCCGCGGCCGACCCGCTGCGCGTGATCCCCGCGTCCATGCTGGGCGGAGCCGTGACCGGCGGCCTCTCGATGCTGTTCTCGGTCGGCTCGCGCGCCCCGCACGGCGGACTGTTCGTGGCCTTCGCGATCGACCCCATCTGGGGCTTCGCGGTCGCGCTCCTCGCCGGCACCGTCGTCACGGGCTTGGCTGTCGTGGCGCTCAAGCGCTTCGGGCGTCGCGCCGACGCCGTCGCCCCCGAGGCGGCGCTCGTCACCGCCTGATCCTCCGCACGAGACGAGGCGGCCCCGCGGGAGACCCGCGGGGCCGCCTCGTCTCTGGGCCGCCGCATGCGGCAACGGCGTCAGGGGGCGGGAATCCCGAATGCCGAGCGGAAGGCGGCGAGGGCGTCCTCGGTCGAGTGCCGCGCCCATCCTTCGAGTCCCACGACGCCGGTGTACCCGATCCTCCGCAGCGCTGCGGCGATCGCCGGGTAGGCGATCTCGCCGGTGCCGGGCTCGCAGCGGCCCGGCACATCCGCGACCTGGATCTCGCCGATGAAGGGGAGTGCGCGCTCGACGAGGTCGGTGAGGTTCCCCTCGCCGATCTGCGCGTGGTACAGGTCGAGATTCAGCCGCAGATGCGGGCTGTCGACCGCCGCCACGAGGGCCAGGGTGTCGGCCGCCCGCGCGAACGGCGTGCCGGGATGGTCGACCGCCGTGTTGAGGTTCTCCAGCGTGAAGACGCGGTCGTATCGCTCGCCCAGCGCGGCCACGCGCTCGAGAGTTCTGGCGGCGGTCAGCCAGTCCGAGGGGCTCACGACCTCCCGCGGGATGACGGGCAGCCCCTTCTCGTCCAGGCCGGTCCCGTGGAGGTTCAGCCGAGGGCTGTCGATCACGGCCGCGGCGCGGAGCGACTGCTCAGCCGTCGCGAGGAGGTCGGCGATGCCGTCGACATCGGTGAGGTTTCCGGTCACGTACCCGGTCATCGACGAGAAGGTCGCGCCGGTGGCGGCGAGGGCGTCGAGGTCCTTCGCCGTCCAATCCCAGATCTCGACCTGGAAGCCCCGCTCGTCGAGGGCGCGCACGCGCTCGACGAGGGGGAGCTCGGTGAAGAGCATCTCCGCCGAAGCGGCGAGGGGCAGCTCGTCGGTGCGCGTGGTCACGCTCATACCACGCGGCCTTCGTCGTCGAGGCGAACGATCGCGTGCTGCTCGACGGATGCCCGGCAGGCCAGCGCGATCGCGAGGGCCCAGCGGGCATCCTCGCCGCGGGCGCCGGACACCTCGCCGCTGCGGATCGCCTGGGCGAACGAGACGAGCTCGTCCGCGTAGGCCTGGTGGAACAGGTCGATGTTGAGTCGGGTCGTCTCGGCGGACTGGCCGGCGGCGCCGTAGTGGCGCATGCTCGTGGCGCGCACGTCGCCCGCGGTCACCATGCCGGCGTCTCCGAACACCTCGCCGCGCACGTCGTAGCCGTACACGGCCGAGAAGTTCGCCTCGGCGACGGCGAGGGCGCCGTTGTCGTACCGGATGGTGACCATCGCGGTGTCGAGCAGGCCGCCGTCCTTGAGCTCGGGTGCGACGAGCGCGTCCGCCAGTGCGACGACCTCGACCGGCTTGGCGGTGCCGTTGAACCAGTTGAGCGTGTCGAAGTCGTGGATGAGCGTCTCGTTGAAGATGGTCCACGGCTTCACCGCGCCGGGGTTCGCCAGGCCCGGATCGCGTGTGAGCGAGCGGAGCAGCTGGGGCGTGCCGATCCCGCCCTCCTGCACGACGCGACCCGCCGCGGCGAAGTCCGTCGAGAAGCGGCGGTTGAATCCCACCTGCAACGGCACGCCCGCGGCGGAAGCCGCGGCGATCGCCCGGTCGGCGTCCTCGATTGTGAGAGCCATCGGCTTCTCGACGAACACGGCCTTTCCGGCCTCGGCAGCTCGGACGACGAGGTCGGTGTGCGTGAAGGCGGGGGAGGCGATGACGACGCCGTCGATCTCCGGGTCGGCGATGAGCTCCGCCGCGTCAAGGAAGGCCCTCCCGACGCCGTACTTCTCGGCGACGCGCTCGGCGGCGCCCGGCACCGGATCGGCGACGGCTGCGAGAACGGCGCCGGGGATCCGCAGCGCGATGGTCTCCGCATGGAATGCGCCGATCCAGCCCGACCCGATGAGGCCGATGCGCACCGGCTGGCCGTGCTCGCCGGCGGTCTCGTGAAGCGGGGTGGGGATCGTCATCATGCCTCCAGCACGTCGTCGTGTGGCAGTGCCCTCTGCAACAGCCGCAGCGCGAGACTAGCACGAGCAACTAGCACGTGCCATTACGGCCGGGGCTGTCCGAATCTCCAGGGCTGTGTCCCCGCATGCAACGATGAATCGTGCCCGAACAGCGACCGACGATGAAGGATGTCGCCGATCGCGTCGGCGTCTCACGCCAGCTCGTGTCCCTCGTCCTGCGCGATCTGCCCGGCGCCAGTGCGGAGACGCGCCGACGCGTGCGTGACGCCGCAGCGGAGATGGGGTACTACCCCGACTCCTCAGCGCGAGTGCTGCGCGGCAACCGGAGCTTTCAGCTCGGCGTCATGTTCACCATGCACGAGCCGTTCGAGGTGGATCTCGTCGAGGCGCTGCTCACGGGCGCCGCGGAGCGCGGCTTCTCGCTGGTCCTGGGGCCGCTGACCCCGGCGCGATCGCACCGCGATGTGATCCCGGAGCTGCTCGGACAGCGCATCGAAGGGCTCGTGGTGCTCGCTGCCGACGGCGGCGGGGCGCGCATCGACAGTCTGCCCGACCGCATCCCGGTCGTCCAGCTCGGTGGCCCACGCAGTGACGGACCGGTGGACGATGTCCGCGCCGACAATGCCGTCGGCATTCGGCTCCTCGTAGATCACCTCGTCCACCTGGGTCATCGCCGCATCGCCCACGTGACCGGCGGCTCTGGACCGAACGCCGAGTCCCGCCGGAGGCAGTACCAGCGCGCGATGCGCTGTCACGCGCTCGAGGCCGACGTCGTGGAAGCCGCCTACACGGAGACGGCCGGCGCTCGGGCGGCGGAGGCGCTTCTCGCTCGGGAATCTCGACCGACGGCGATCATCGGCGCCAACGACCGGTGCGCTTCTGGCGTGCTCGCCACGCTCGTGGCCGCGGGCGTCACGGTGCCCGAGGAGGTCTCCGTGGTCGGCTTCGACGACAGCTCCGTCGCGCGCCTGCCGTACACACAGCTGACGACCGTGCGCCACGATCCCGTCCGCCTCGCTTGCGCAGCGCTCGACGCGCTGATCGGTCGGATCGACGAACCGGACGCGCCGGTCGTCGAGCACCGGGAGACCCCTGAGCTGATCGTGCGCCGGACGAGCGGACCGGCTCCCCGCGAATGAGCACCCGAGCCGTAGGCCCGCTCGAGGGTGGACCAGCCATCCGCTCAGCTCGCGCGGCCACTCCTCAGGTCCGGATGAGGTGCTGAAACGCCTCGAGGATGAGCTCGATGCTCAGGTGCTCGGGGATGTCGGGCTCGCCCGCTTCGAACTCCGCCAGCTCCACCCCGCGCACGGCGTCGGCGGGGAGAGCTGCGAAGATCGCGGCGACCTGGTGCGGCAGCAGACCATCGGGCACTCGGTAGGCGGCCGGGATGTAGCCCGGCTCGAGGACGTCCCAGTCCACGTGGATCCACACCGGGCGATCGCCGACGAACTCGCGCACCGCGTCGGGGGTACTCGCGGCGGGGGAGAGTGTGCGCACTCCCGCACTGTCCAGCAGCTCGCGCTCGGCGGGATCGATGTCTCGCGCGCCGACGATCGCGACGCGGGTCGGGTCGAGGCCGGCCCCGTGACCGCTGTCCCACAGTCCGCAGGCGGCGGCCAGGACCATCCCCCCGAGGTACCCCGAGCCCGTGGTGTCGGGGGTGTTGAAGTCCCCGTGCGCATCAATCCACAGCACCACGGCGTCGGGGTAGCGGGCCGCGACCTCCGGCAGCGTGGCGAGGCTCGCGGCGCACGTGTTGGTCGCCAGCACCGGGACCGTCCCGGCATCCAGTCCCGCCGAGAGCGCCGACCGCAGCTCGCGCAGGGTGCCGACCGCGGCGGGCAGGCTCTCCGTCCAGTCGTCCTCGACCGGTGCGGACGGCGCGCCCACCACTTGCGCGTCCACCCCCAGCAGAGCCGAAAGCGCGTCCCCGGCGAGGCGGGCGCCGACGAGCGCTCCGCCCGTTCGATCGGCGACCCGCCCCTGCGAGACGATCAGCGAGTGCTCCATGTTCGTTCCCTCCGTCGCCTGCCATCCTGGCGGGTGCCGACGGTCGGACGGCAATCGGCTCCGTCGGGGCGGATGGTCGTGGGGCGGAAAGGCGGCGAGAGCGTCAGCCGTGCAGGTCGGCGAGGGCCTTCTCGAGGCGCCGGTCGCGGGTGGCGTCCTGCTTCGCCTCCGCGATGGAGCGCGCGATCTCCTTCTGCCGCGTGTACGACAGCGCCTCGTACGCCGCTCGCGCCGTCGGGTCCGCGGTGAGGGCGACGGCCAGCACCTCCGGCACCTCGACCTCGCGCTTGGCCGTGTCGAGGTCGATCTCGACGTCGACCTCGTCGCCGATCTCGATGTCGAGCTCGGCGCGAGCGGCCTTGCTGAGCCCGAGCATGTTGCGCCCGCCCATGCGCGCGATGCGCAACCGGGCGCTCCTGCCGCCGACGGTCACGACGACGGGCGGGTTCTTCGCGGAGCCGAGGGCGGCGACCTGCTCGTCATCGAGGAGGATCGCCGCCGCGGGACCGGTCTTCTCGATGACGGTGCGCAGACGGATGGCGGTCATGGGGCGAGTGTAGGCGGGCCGGACGACACGGCGCCCGCCCTCCCACAGGAGACCGGGCGCCGGATGGTGCGGGATCAGGCGGTCTTCAGCGCGTCCTTCACGGAGATCGTCCGTCGGGCGGTGACGGCGAGCGTCGTGGCGATGAACCCGAGCACTCCCCAGATGAGGAGGCCCGCGATCGCGCCACCGGCGCCCCCCGCGTCGGTCACGACCGAGAGCAGCGCACGGTACGCGGGCGCCGTCGGCAGCACGGCGGCGATGTCGGCGAGCACGCCGGGCGTCGTCGAGACGATGCCCGTGGCGATCGAGAGGGCGCCCACAACGGCGGAGATCCAGCGCCCGGCGCCGCCGAACACGGCGACGAGCGCCTGATTCACGGCGGCGAACCCGACGCCCGCGAGGGCGCTGATGCCGAGGAACGCCCAGAAGGTCGGCGCCTCGTACCCCGTTGCGATCTCGACGACGACCGCCATGATCACGCCCTGCAGGGCGCCGATGAGCGCGGCCGGCAGCAGCGTCCCGCCCGCCAGCAGGGCCGACGCGCGGCGCGACGTCAGCGCGCGGCTCGTCACCGAGCGCAGCGCCACGAAGGTGGCGAGGCTGCCGAACCAGAGCACGACCGCCGCGAGCAGCGGGATGGCCGATGTGCCGAAGAGGTTCAGATCGGTGTCCGCGTCGACGGGAGCGGCCACCACCGAGGCGAGGGAGCTCGCCTCGCCGTCGGTGAACGACGGCAGCTGGTCGACCGCGGTGCCGAGGCCCTCGCCGAGCGTGTTGGCGCCGTCCGCGAGCTCGCCGATGCCGTCGCCCAGATCGCCCGCACCGGTCGCGAGCTCCGTCGCGCCGTCGCCGAGGGGACCGGCACCCGAAGCGAGCTGCTGGGCGCCGGTGGACAGCTGGGTGGCGCCGCCCGCAAGCGCCGCGATGCCGGTGGCGAGGTCGTCGGTGCCCGTCGCGAGCGTGCCGGCTCCGTCGGCGAGCTGACCCGCGCCGTCCGCCACCTGCGCGGTGCCGCCCGAGAGCTGGGCCGCGCCGCCGGAGAGGCTGTTCGCCCCGTCGGCGAGGGCGACGACACCGGACGACAGGTCATCGGCACCGCCGGCGAGCTGGCCGACGCCGGCCGCGAGCTGGTTCGCGCCGTCGGAGACGCCCGTCGCACCGGTGGCGAGCTCGCCGGCGCCGTCGGCGAGGCTCGAGGCGCCGGTGGCGGACTGGTCGGCGCCGTCGGCGAGCTGGGTGAGTCCGCCCGCGAGCTGGCCGGCGCCGTCGGATGCCGCGCGCAGCTGGCCCGCGATCTGCTCGGGGGCCTGGGCGGCGAGACCCGCGAGCCCCTCCGCCGTGCCGGCCGCGGCGGCCTGCGCCTGCGTCGCCGGGTCGACGAGGGCCGCGACGCCCGCGCAGAACTCGGGTGCGGCGCCCGACGCGCCGCACTGCTCGCTGAGGGCGGCGAGGCCCTGCGCGACGCCCGCGGTCGCCTGCGCGCTGCCGTCCGCGGCGGCGGTGAGCTCGGCGGGGACGAGGCCCTGCTCCACGAGCTGGTCGGCGCCGGCGGCGAGCTGCGACTGCAGCTCGGCCGCGCCGGTCTGCGACTGGCGGATGCCGTCGGCCAGCGCGGAGACGCCGGTCGAGAGCTGCGAAGCGCCGTCGGACAGGCCGGTGGCGCCGGTGGCGAGCTGACCGGCTCCGTCCGCGAGCGAGGAGGCGCCATCGGCGCTCTGTCGCGCGCCGTCTGCGAGGGCGGAGGCGCCGTCCGCGGCCTGACCCGCGCCGGTCGCGAGCTGATCGGCGCCGGTGGCGAGCGCCCCGGCCCCGTCCGTCAGCTGCGCCGCGCCCGACTGCAGGCCCGCAGCGCCGTCGGCGAGCTGGTGCGCGCCATCTGCCAGCTGGCTGGCGCCCGCGCTCGCGTCCGTCGCGCCGCCCGCGAGTTCGCCCGCGCCGTCGGCCAGCTGGCCCGCGCCCTCGCCGAACTGGCCGATGCCGTCGGCGAGCTGGGCGGCCCCGTCGGAGAGCTGCACGGCGCCATCCTGCGCCTGCGTGGCGCCGTCGGCGAGCTGCGTGGCGCCGTCGGCGGCGTCGCCCAGCTGCTCGCCGAGCGTGGTGTAGCCGATGAAGACGTTCTCGAGCGTCGACTCCGACAGCGTGGAGCCGAGCGTGGAGGCCGCGACCTGCGCCACCTGTGACGCGATCGCGCCGTCGACGATGCGCGCGTCGGGCGCGGTGGTGACCTCGATCTTCGCCTGCTCGGGGTCGGAATCCTCGCCCGAGAGCGACTTCGCCGACGACATCGCGGCGGCCGAGAAGTCCTCCGGGATGGTGATGACGGCCTGGTAGGTGCCGTCGGCGATGCCCTCGGCCGCGTCGTCCTCGTTGGAGAGCACCCAGTCGAGGTTGCTGTCGAGGTCGTCGGAGCCCTCGACGAGACCGGCGGCGAGCTGGCGGCCGAGCGGCACGGTCTGGCCGTCGATCTCGGTGCCGTCGTCGTCGTTCACGATCGCGGCGCTCATGTTCTCGAGCTGGTCGGTCGGATTCTCGAGCGACGCGACGAGCACACCGCCCACGACGGCGGGCAGCAGCAGCACGCCGAGGAAGCTCAGCCACGTCACGCGCCCTCGCGACTCGGCGCGTTCGACGGATGTGCGGAAGCGGGTCATGCGGTCACCTCGAGGATCTCGGAGGGGCTGAGGATGGCAGTGGTCTCGCGCACGCGGAAGCCCGCGGAGGCGAGGAGCACGCGAGCGCGCTGCGCGTCGTGCGCGGATGCGACGACGGTGAGCGGGTTGGCCGGGTCGGCGTCGCGCGCCGCCCGGAGGAGCTCGGCGACCCGGTCGACCGCGGCGGGTGCCAGCGCGTCGAGGGCGTCGAGGACGACCAGCCGCGTGCCACCGGAGAGCGCCTCGCGGAGGGTCGCGACGGGGTCGTCGCCGCTGTCGAACAGCGCGACGCCGACGTGGGTGCGGACCCACGCCCCCCGCCCCGGCAGGAGGTGCCCCGCGACCCGCAGTCGGCCATCCGCGATCGGGATGCGCCCGGCCACGGCGAGGAGCACCGCGCGCGTGCGGCGCGGATCGGGGGAGGTCACGACGAGCGCGTCGCCCGGGTCCGCGCGGAGGCTCACGTCGGATGCGACCTCCTCGTCACCCTCGGCGATGACGACGCCCTCCGCGGCGACGGCCGCGGTCGAGCCGGGCTCCGGCCAGTCCGCGAGCTCGCGCTCGCGCTCGACGGCTTCGCCCTCGATGTCGAAGTGGGGGAGCACGCGCTCGAGCCATGCCGGCATCCACCAGGCGTGGCGGCCGAGCAGGGTCATCACGGCGGGAACGAGCGTCATCCGGATGAGGAACGCGTCCACCGCGATGCCGACGGCCAGCGCGAGCGCGATCGGCTTGATGCTGCTGTCGCCCTCCGGCACGAACGCGGCGAACACCGCGAACATGATGATGGCCGCCGCGGTGACCACGCGCGAGGAGGCGGTGAAGCCCGAGCGGACGGCGCCCACGGCGACCTCGTCGGTGCGGCCGAGGCGACGCGCGGTGTGGACGAAGTCCTCGCGCATCCGCGAGACGAGGAACACCTCGTAGTCCATCGCCAGACCGAAGAGCACGCCCATGACGACGATCGGCATGAACGCGATGACGGGGCCGGTCTTGGCCACGTGCAGCAGGTCGGCGCCCCAGCCCCACTCGAACACCGCGCTCACCACGCCGAAAGCGGCGAGGATCGACAGGAGGTAGCCGAGCGTGGCCTTGAGCGGCACCCAGATCGACCGGAACACGATCATGAGGAGCACGAACGACAGGCCGACGACGAAGATGCCGAACGGCAGCAGGGCCGCGCCGAGGCGGTCGGAGATGTCGATGGCCACGGCCGTGAAGCCGGTGACCTTGAGATCGATGTCGTACTCGTCGAGCCACTCGTCGTGGTGCGCGCGCAGCTCGCGCACGAGCTCGCTCGTCGCGGGGTCGGATGGCCCCGCCTCGGGCACGATCTGGACGATGCCGGTGTCGGCGGTCTCGTTGGGAACGGCAAGCGCCACCTCCGCGACGCCGTCGATCTTCTCGACCTCGTCGCCGATGTCCTCCATCAGCCCGAGCGGGTCATCGGACGTGACGATCGTGCCGGTGAGGATGAGCGGGCCGTTGAAGCCCTCGCCGAAGTGCTCTCCGACGAGGTCGTAGCTCTGGCGCGCTTCGCTGTCGGCGGGCAGGACGCCGGCGTTGGGGAGAGCCAGACCGAGCTGGGCCGAGGGGATGGCGACGACGCCGAGTCCGACGGCCACGGCGATCGTCGTGACGAGGGGATGACGCGTGACGCCGCGCACCCAGCGCGCGGCGAAGCCGTTCTCGCGAACCGCGGCACGGGCATCCGACGTCTTCTTCGGACGGCGCACGCGCCCGACCGCGCGCCCCTTCACGAAGCCGAGGAACGCCGGGGTGAGCGTGACGGCGATGAGCACCGCGATGGCCACGGCGACCGCCGCGGCGATGCCCATGGTGGTGAGGAACGGGATGCCGGCGAAGCTCAGGCCGATGAGGGCGATGAGCACGGTGGCGCCGGCGAACGTCACGGCGGAGCCCGCTGTGCCCGTCGCACGCGCCGCGGACTCCTCCGGATCCACCCCCTCGCGCACCTGATCCTGATGTCGCGCGGCGATGAAGAGCGCGTAGTCGATGCCCACCGCGAGGCCGAGCATGAGCGCGAGCAGCGGGGTCGTCGCCGAGACCGTGGCGACCGAGGTCGCCGCGACGATGCCCAGCATCGAGACGCCGACACCGAGCAGGGCGACGCCGAGCGGCAGGCCCGCGAGCACGAACGAGCGGAACGTGACGATGAGCACGAGGAGGGCGATGACGACGCCGACGGCCTCCGTGATCGTGACGGTGGGGAGCTCGGTGGCGTAGAGGTCGCCGCCGAGCGCGACCTGAGCGCCCTCCGGCAGCTCGTCACGCAGCTCGTCGACGGCGGCGGCGAAGTCGTCCTTCGTCTCGTCGCTGATCTCCGAGCTCGAGCCGGAGAACTGGGCCTGCACGATGGCGGCCGTGCCGTCGTCGGAGAGGAGCCCTGTCACCATCTCGTCGTAGGGGGAGGTCGATCCCTCGACGCCGGGGAAGTCGACGAGCTCGTCGACCTTGTCCTCGATCGGGCCGCGGTAGGCCTCGTCCTCGATGTCGTCGCCGTCGGCGGCGACGACGATGAACTGCGCGGCGGTGCCGGAGACCTGCGGGAACGTGCGGCTCAGCTGCTCGAGACCCTCCTGGGCCTCCGTGCCCGGAATGGAGAAGCTGTTGTCGAAGCCCTTGTTGAGCCCGAGCGCCGCGCCGCCCATCACGAGCAGGATGATCAGCCACGAACCCAGCACGCGCCAGGGGTGGCGGTAGGACCAGCGGCCGAGCGAGTACAGCAGGGTGGACACGAGGCGCCTCCGGGAGATGGCGGACGGGGTTCGATACAGCGCTGTATCCGATACAGATGTGTATCGTAGTCGATGAGCGCGGTGCCGAGGCTGGGTCTGCCGTGTGAGATGGTGAACGACGCGGGAGGTGCCCGCCGGGAGGAGCGCCGACGTGGCGGACCAGGTGCGCGCGACCACGCGCAGTCGCGAGAACACGCGTGCGCGCCTGCTCGAGGCGGCCGCGGCCGTGTTCGCCGAGGTGGGCCTCGGCGAGGCGTCCGTGGAGCGGATCTGCGAGCGCGCGGGCTTCACGCGCGGCGCGTTCTACTCGAACTTCGCGTCGAAGGACGAGATGTTCCTCGAGCTCGCCAAGGCGGTCGCGCAGGAGCGCGTGGCGGCGGTGCGTGTGCGCGTCGCGGAGATGGACATCGGCGCGGGTCTGGGCGCGGAGGCGGAGAACGCGGCCGCGATCATCCGAGTCCTCGACGTCATGGACGACGACCGCGTCACCACGCTTCTCATGCACGAGATCGAGATCCACGCGATGCGCGATCCCGAGTTCGCCGCCGCCTATGCGGCACAGCTCGACGACATCGTCGCCGAGGTCGTGCAGCTCGTCGAGGAGATCGTGGAGGCGGAGGGGCTCGCGCTGCGACTGCCCGCCCCCGAGGCCGCGAGCATCATCCTCGCGGTGTGGTCGGAGGTCTCGCGCCGCGTCGCGATCGCGGGACTCGAGGGCGAGGCCGCGCGCGAGATCCGCAGCGTCGAGGTGGGCCGCGTCGTGCAGCTCGTCCTGGAGCGGGGCTGAGCGCCCCCTAGAGCAGCGCGTCGGCGACCGATGGGCGCACGAGCGCGGAGTAGCAGCGCGAGAGGCGCTCGCGCCACCATGCGGCGCGCTCGTCGGATGCCGCGTGCGCGTCGAGGAGGTCGGGCACGGGCTCGACGCGCGTGACGGGGATGGCCCCGCCCTGCGGCACGCGGCGCGGTTCGGCGACGTCCGCCGCGAGGAGGGCCGCGGTTCCGAGGCCGCAGTCGAACTCGAGGACGGGGAGCGCGGCCGCGAGCGCGGCGCCCTGTGCGAGGCCGATCGAGGTGTCGAGCGCGCTGGAGACGACGGCGGGGAGCCCCGCCGCCTGCACGATGTCGAGCGCGCGGCGAGTGCCGCCGAGCGGCTGCGCCTTGACGATGAGGATGTCCGCGGCGCCCGCGCGCGCGACGCGCAGCGGATCGGCGGCCTTCCGGACGCTCTCGTCGGCGGCGATCGGGATGTCCCAGTCGCGCAGGCGGCGCCGGATCTCCGCCAGCTCCTCGACGCTCGCGCACGGCTGCTCGGCGTACTCGAGATCGAACTCCGACAGCGCGTGGAGAGCGCGCTCGGCTTCGTCCACGTTCCACCCGCCGTTGGCGTCGACGCGGACGCGGGCCTCGATGCCCATCGCCTCGCGCACGGCGCGGACGCGGGCGATGTCGTCATCCAGGCCCTGGCCGGCTTCGGCGACCTTGACCTTGGCGGTGCGGCAGCCGTCGTAACGGGCGAGGATCTCCGGCACGCGGTCGGCGGTCACCGCCGGTACGGTCGCGTTCACGGGGATGCTGTCGCGATGCGCGGCGGGCTGCGGATTGAACGCGAAGTCGATGGCCGACGCGAGCCACGTCGACGCCTCCGCGTCGTCGTATTCGAGGAACGGCGAGAACTCCGCCCAGCCCTCGGGACCCTCGAACAGGGCCGCCTCCCGAAGGGCGACCCCGCGGAACCGCGTGGCGAGGGGGAGGGAGACGATGCGCGTCGACGCGAGGATCTCGTCGAGGGCGGGCAGCGGAGCGGTCATGCGACCATCCTGCCTCTCCCGCGCGCGCGGCGCGCGGAACCGGGGCCCCGGCCATCCGCTCGCTCTCGTCTGGACGCGGCCCCGGCCATCCGCTCGACCCTAGGCTGGCGGCATGCCGCTTCTCGACACCCCCGTGCGCCTCGGCGTGCAGATCGCGCCCCAGCACTCGACCTATGCCACCATCCGCGACGCCGTGAGCCGGCTCGAGGACATGGGCGTGGACATCCTGTTCAACTGGGACCACTTCTTCCCGCTCTCCGGCGAGCCCGACGGGCTGCACTTCGAGGCGTGGACGATGCTCGCGGCGTGGGCGGAGCAGACCGAGCGCGTCGAGTTCGGATGCCTCGTGAACTGCAACTCGTACCGGAACGCCGACCTCCAAGCCGACATGGCGCGGACGGTCGACCACATCTCCGCGAAGGGCGGCGACACCGGACGCTTCATCTTCGGCACCGGCGCCGGATGGTTCGAGCGCGACTACGACGAGTACGGGTACGAGTTCGGCACCCCGGGGTCGCGGCTCAGGGCGCTCGCCGAGGGGCTCGGCCGCATCGAGCGCCGGTGGGACGTGCTGAACCCCGCGCCGACGCGCCGCATCCCCGTGATGATCGGCGGCAAGGGCGAGCAGAAGACGCTGAGGCTCGTCGCCCGGCACGCCGACATCTGGCACTCCTTCACGGAGGGCGAGGAGCTCGCGCGCAAGCTCGACGTGCTCGCGGCGTGGGGGGAGAAGGAGGAGCGCGACCTGTCGGGGCTCGTGATCTCCAACGAGCTGAAGCAGCGCGACGAGGCCCGCGCCGACGCCCTCTTCGAGCAGGGCGTGCGCCTGTTCACGCTCGGCATCACCGGCCCCGAGCTCGACTTCGACGAGGTGCGACGCTGGCTCGCCTGGCGTGACGCGCGGAACGGCCGTTGACGCTGCGGGAATAGGCTGGAATCGTGAGCGACGCCTTCGTATCCGAGCTGTTCGACCCGTCCGAGTGGGATGCCGCGCCCGGTTCCGAGGGGTATCGCGACATCACCGCCCACGTGTCGAAGGACGGGCGCATCGCGCGCGTCGCCATCGACCGGCCCGAGGTGCGCAACGCGTTCCGTCCGGCGACGGTCGACGAGCTGTACCGCGCGCTCGACATCGCCCGCACCGACCCCCGGATCGGCGTGGTGCTGCTCACCGGCAACGGCCCGAGCCCGAAGGACGGCGGCTGGGCGTTCTGCTCGGGCGGGGATCAGCGCATCCGCGGGCGGGATGGCTACAAGTACTCCGAAGAGGACGGTGCGGTCACCGACTCCGCGCGGGCCGGGCGCCTGCACATCCTCGAGGTGCAGCGTCTCATCCGCTTCATGCCGAAGGTCGTCATCGCGGTCGTGCCGGGATGGGCCGCCGGCGGCGGGCACTCGCTCAACGTCGTGTGCGACCTGTCGATCGCGTCGGAGGACGCGAAGTTCAAGCAGACCGACGCCGACGTCGGCTCGTTCGACGCCGGCTACGGCTCCGCGTACTTCGCCCGCCAGATCGGGCAGAAGTTCGCCCGTGAGATCTTCTTCCTCGCCGAGACCTACTCCGCCCAGCGCGCGTACGAGATGGGAGCGGTGAATCGCGTCGTGCCGCACCCCGAGCTCGAGCGGGAGGCGATCGCGATGGCCCGCACCATCCTCGGGAAGTCGCCCACGGCCATCCGCATGCTGAAGTACGCCTTCAACGCCGTCGACGACGGGCTCGTGGGGCAGCAGCTGTTCGCCGGCGAGGCGACGCGGCTCGCGTATGGGACGGACGAGGCCGTCGAGGGGCGCGACTCGTTCCTCGAGAAGCGCGACCCGGACTGGTCGCCGTTCCCGTGGCACTTCTGACGGGAATGCGCCCGGCCGGAGCGCCGCGATGAGGCTCGAGCGGTTCGAGGGCGACCAGCCGCGTGACCTGCTCCGGGCGCTGCGGCGCGCGCTCGGCGCGGGGCCTGCGATCGCCGTCGGGCAGGCGCGCGAGCTGCCGGCGGATGTGCCGCCCGGAACCGCGGTCGTCCTCACGACATCGGGGTCGACGGGAGTGCCGAAGAGCGTGCGGCTGTCGCGGCACGCGCTCACCGCGAGCGCCATGGCGACGAGCGCGCGGATCGGCGCAGGGCAGTGGCTGCTGCCGCTGTCGGCGACGTACATCGCCGGCATCCAGGTGCTGGTGCGCGGGCTCGTGGAGGGGACGGAGCCGGCCATCCTCTCCGGCCGCTTCTCCGCCGCGGCGTTCGCACATGTCGTCTCGGGCATGCGCTCGTCGCGCGGGGGAGTGCGGGTGCCGACGTACACCTCGCTCGTGCCCGCGCAGCTGCAGACCCTCGTCGACGCCGCGGAGGATGCCGAGGTGCGCCGCGCGCTCGCGTCGTTCGAGGCCATCCTCGTCGGCGGGCAGGCGCTGCCTGCGGCGTTGCACGAGCGTGCGAGCGAGCTGGGCGCGCGGATCGTCCGCACCTATGGCTCGACGGAGACGAGCGGCGGGTGCGTGTACGACGGGCTGCCCCTCGACGGCGTGAGAGTCGCCGAGTTCGATGGCGAGCTGCGGATCGCCGGCCCCATGCTCGCGGAGGAATACGTCGGCGACTCCGAGCTCACCGCGCGCGCGTTCGCAACGGATGGCGACGGCGTGCGCTGGTACCGGACGGGCGACGCGGGCGCGGTGACGGATGGCCGGGTGTCGGTCACCGGGCGGATCGACAACGTCATCGTGTCCGGCGGCGTGAACGTGTCGCTCGACCGCGTGGAGCGGATCGTACGCGAGCTGCCGGGGCTCGCGGAGGCCGTGGTCGTCGGGGCGCCGGACGAGCGCTGGGGGGAGACGCCGGTCGTGGTCGCCGCGCGCGCGGGGGATGCGCCGGAGCTCGCGGAGGTGCGCGACGCCGTGGAGGCCGCCCTCGGGAAGCCGGCACGGCCATCCGCGCTCGTCTTCGTCGACGCGCTGCCGCGGCTGACGTCGGGCAAGCCCGACCGGCGAGCCATCCACGGGCTGGTGCGCTGAGGCGGACGACTTCCGCCGTCCGCACAGCGCAGGGTCGTAGGATCGGACTCCGTGGCACAGCCGAAGAATCGCAGGAAGAACGTCAGCGGCAACCCGGCCAAGCGCAGCGCGACGGCGGCGCCGGTGTCGAAGCCGGTGACCTTCGGGGACTGGGTCGGCGCAGCACGGCTGCGCACCCTGCCGCTCGCCCTCACCCCGATCCTCATCGGCACGGGCGCCGCGGTGCTCGTCGGCGACGAGTTCCACTGGGTCATCGCGCTCGCGTGCCTCGTGGTCGCGGTGGCGCTGCAGATCGGCGTGAACTTCGCCAACGACTACTCGGATGGCGTGCGCGGCACTGATGATCACCGCGTGGGTCCTGCCCGACTCACCGCCTCGAAGCGGGTGACGCCGAAGTCGGTCCTCATCGTCGCGCTGATGTTCTTCGGGGTCGCTGCCCTCGCGGGGCTCGCGATCGTCATCCGCACGCAGCAGTGGTGGATGCTCGTCGTCGGCGCGCTCTGCATCGTCGCCGCGTGGTTCTACACCGGCGGCAAGCGACCCTACGGGTACAACGCGCTCGGCGAGGTGTTCGTCTTCGTCTTCTTCGGCCTCGTGGCGACTCTCGGCACGACCTGGGTGCAGGCGCTCGCCCTGCCGCAGGAGGCGTGGTTCGGGGCGGTCGCGTCCGGCTTCTTCGCGTGCGCTGTGTTGCTCGCCAACAACCTGCGCGACATCGACCAGGACCGCAAGGTGGGCAAGCGCACGCTCACGGTCCTCATCGGACGCCGCACGACGCAGGTGCTCTTCACGGTGCTCGTCGTCCTCGCGTTCGCGATCGCCGCGTACCTGGCGTTCTTCTACCCGCCCGCATGGCTGGCGCTCCTGGCGCTGCTCGCCGCGGGCCCCGCCGTCGTCATCGTGTGGACGTATCAGACCGCGCGCGAGCTCATCCTCGCACTGGCGCTGACGTCGCTCGCGTCGCTGGCCTACGCGGTGTTCCTCGCCTGGGCCTTCATCGGCTGACGCGGTCAGTCCTCAGGGGCGTGTCTCACTTGCCGCGGTTATCCGGAGTGAGTGGCCGCCCGGAGTGAGACATGGGTGCCTGGCGCGGGTGGGCGTGTCTCACTTGCCGCGGTTATCGGGGGTGGGTGGCCGCCCGGAGTGAGACATGGGTGTCTGGCGCGGGTGGGCGTGTCTCACTTGCCGCGGTTATCGGGGGTGGGTGGCCGCCCGGAGTGAGACATGGGTGTCTGGCGCGAGTGGGCGTGTCTCACTTGCCGCGGTTATCGGGGGTGGGTGGCCGCCCGGAGTGAGACATGGGTGTCTGGCGCGAGTGGGCGTGTCTCACTCGCCGCGGTTATCGGGGGTGGGTGGCCGCCCGGAGTGAGACATGGGTGTCTGGCGCGGGTGGGCGTGTCTCACTTGCCGCGGTTATCCGGGGTGGGTGGCCGCGGGGAGTGAGACATGGGTGTCTGGCGCGGGTGGGCGTGTCTCACTTGCCGCGGTTATCCGGGGTGGGTGGCCGCCCGGAGTGAGACATGGGTGCCTGGCGCGAGGCGGGAGCCCTGCGGGACGCGACGAAGCGCGGGTCAGTCCTCGCGGGTGACGGCGTCCTCGGCTTCTGCGTCGAGCTCGCGGCCGGAGGGGCGGCGCACCCGCTTGCCCTGACGGCGTTCGTACAGCCCGGTCGAGACCTCTTCCAGCGGGCGCCGCAGCAGGAGGATCGACAGGCTCAGCCCGATCAGCGCCGCGAAGAGGGCCGCGAGCCACCAGAGCTGCTGGAACACCGGGAAGATCATCAGCACGCCGAACGGCACGAGGAACGCCAGCAGACGCAGCACCGAGTAGACGACGACAGAGCGGATGTTCATCCCTCCATCCTAGAAGCGGCAGCCTGAGCGCACCCGGGGCGGCGCCTGCTGGGCGCACGCGTTCCGGCGGCGCCCAGGCCGCGCGCGCCGCCGACGCCTAGGATGAGGAGATGGCCCGCGCTCTCATCCTCCTAGCGGTCGCCGCCGTCGTGTTCTGGGTCTTCAGCATCGTCGACTGCGCGGTGCAGTCGCCGGCCCGCCACCGCGGCGTCTCGAAGAACACGTGGCTGGTCATCGTGGTCCTCATCCCCGTCATCGGGGGCATCCTCTGGTTCGCGATCGGCCGCACTCGGCCCGACGCCCAGCGTCGCGGGCCCGTCGCGCCCGACGACGATCCGACCTTCCTGGGAACGCTCGGCGCGTTCCCGGATCAGGACGAGCGCATCCGCCAGCTCGAGGAGGAGCTCGCCAAGCTCGACGACGAGGACGAGTCCAAGCGCAACCCCGAGTCCAAGCGGAGCCCCGAGCCGAAGCCGAAGCCCGAGGACGACGGGCGCTCCGACGACGAGCGCGAGGGCGACGGCCGAGACCCATCCGGCTCGCGCGGCTGACATGACGGACCAGGCGATCGCGTCGCCGGCCTCGCAGGCCGCGTGGGCGCTGCTGTCGGAACTCGTCGCGCAGGGCGTCACCCATGTCATCGTGAGCCCGGGCTCGCGCTCCCAGGCGCTCGCGCTCGCCGCGGCCCGCCTCGAGCGCGAGGGTCGCATCCGCCTGCACGTGCGCATCGACGAGCGTGTGGCGGGCTTCACGGCGGTCGGCATCGGGCGGGAGCTCGGCGTTCCGGCGGCGGTCATCTGCACATCGGGCACGGCCGTCGCGAACCTCCTGCCCGCCGCGCTCGAGGCGCATCACTCCGGCGTCCCCCTGCTGCTCCTCACCGCCGACCGGCCCCCCGAGCTGCGCGGCATCGGCGCGAACCAGACCATGCGCCAGCCGGGCCTGTTCGACGCGATCACCCGCTTCTCCGTGGACGCCGAGACGCCCGCAGGCGCCGCGTGCGAGGGCGAGCGGATGGCCGAGCTCGCGTCGTCCGCGTTCGCCCGCGCGGTCGGGGCGGCCGGGGAGGCGCCCGCCGGCCCCGTGCACCTCAACCTGCCCTACCGGGAGCCGCTCGCCGGGGCCATGCCTGCCGTGGAGCACGCTGTCGCTCCCGCGCAGGACGCGCCCGCCCCCTCCCGCCCGGCCACGACCATCCCGCGCGGACCGCGCACGGTCGTCGTCGCCGGCGCGGATGCCGGCCCCGCGGCCGAGCAGATCGCGCACGAGGGCGGATGGCCGCTGATCGCGGAGATCGTGAGCGGCGCTCGCTTCGGACGCAACGTCGTGCACGGCTATCGGGAGGCGCTGCGCGAGCCGGAGCTCGGCGGCCGCGTGGAGCGCGCGATCGTGCTCGGCCACCCCACACTCAGCCGTGAGGTGTCTGCGCTCCTGTCGGACCCCTCGGTGGAGGTCGTGGCGGTGCGTCGCGGCGGCGAGGAGCTGAACCTCAACGGCGCGAGCCGCGCCGTGTGGGGCGTCGAAGTGGCGGACGGCCCGGGCGACGACGACTGGCGCGCGGCCTGGCTGCGGTTCTCGCAGGCGCACCTGCCCGACCTCGCGCCGCCCGCGCCCGACATCGAGGGCCTGCAGTCGGACGATCCGCGTCAGCGCGGCGAGGCGGTGCGTGCAGAGCTCGAGGCGGTGCGGCGTCCGCTCGACCGCGCGCAACTGGTGGCCGCGGTGTGGTCGGCGACCTGGCCCCACGACCGGCTGGTCTTCGGCTCTTCGCGCCTCGTGCGGGTCGCCGATGCGCTGCTGCCGGGCAAGAAGGTGCCCGTGCACGCCAACCGCGGCCTCGCCGGCATCGACGGCACCGTCGCCACTGCCATGGGCGTCGCGCTCGCGAGCCAGGGCGCGGCGCGCGCGGGGGTGACGCGGGTGCTGCTGGGCGACCTGACCTTCCTCCACGACGTGGGGGCGCTGCTCCTGCCCGACATCGAGGACGAGCCGCGCGTGCAGATCGTCGTGGGCAACGACCGCGGCGGCACCATCTTCGACGGGCTGGAGGTCGCCGGCGCCGCGTCGACGGAGGACATGTCGCGCGTGCAGTACACGCCGCAGTCCGTGCGGATCGAGCAGCTCGCCATGGCGTACGGATGGGAGCACCACCGCGTCACGACCCGCGGGGCTCTCGATCAGGCGCTCACCTCGACGGTCGGCCGGCGGCAGATCATCGAGGTTCCGCTCGCCCGCTGAGCGCGCGGTCCGCGACGGACAGGGTCTTCGGGAGGCCGGCCCCGGCCATCCGCCCTGGTGTCGTCGGCCGTGCCCGCGGCAGGATGGGGCCATGACCGCGAAGAGCCAGGTGAAGTGGACGGATGACGCGCTGACGGCGCTGCGCGCAGGGGAGGGGTTCCGGCTCCCAGATCTCGACCCGCGAGCGACGCCCGGCTACACGGGCGACAAGAAGGATGGCGCGGTCGACCTCGCTGCGGGCCTCGCGCAGCTGGCGGAGTACCAGGAGCGGCTCTACGCGGCTAGCCACGGCGGAGATGCGGCCGATCGCGTGCTGCTCGTGCTGCAGGCGATGGATTCGGCGGGGAAGGGCGGCATCGTGCGGCACGTCATGGGCGGCGTGGACCCGCAGGGCATCGAGCTCGCCGCGTTCAAAGCGCCGACGCCCACCGAGCTCGCGCACGACTTCCTCTGGCGCATCGAGAAGCGTGTGCCGCGCGCGGGCTACATCGGCGTCTTCGACCGCTCGCACTACGAGGACGTGCTCATCGCGCGTGTGCGCGAGCTCGCCTCGCCGAAGGAGATCGAGCGCCGGTACGACGCGATCAACGAGTTCGAGGCGCAGCTCGTCGAGCAGGGCACCCGCATCGTCAAGGTCATGCTGCACATCTCCTACGACGAGCAGGGCGAGCGCCTCATGGAGCGCCTCGAGCGCCCCGACAAGCACTGGAAGTACAACCCGGGCGACGTCGACGAGCGCGCGCAGTGGCCCGCCTACCAGGAGGCGTACCAGGCGGTCTTCGACCGCACGTCGACCGAGGCCGCACCCTGGTACGTGGTGCCGGCGAATCGGAAGTGGTTCGCGCGGCTCGCGGTGCAGGAGCTCCTCCTGGAGACCCTCGAGGCCATCGACCCGCAGTGGCCAGCCGCGGACTTCGACGTGGCGGCCGAGAAGAAGCGTCTGCGCGCCACCATGGGCTGAGCCGCATGGCCCCGGGCCGGATGGCCTGGGCCGGGGGTGGAGGGCGCCTCGAGATGCGGGAGGATGGACGCATGGCTCGCATCGTGATCGCACCGGACAGCTTCAAGGGCACGATCGCGGCGGCCGACGTCGCCGCCGCGCTCGCCGAGGGATGGCGGAGCGTGCGCCCCGACGACGAGATCGTCGCGCGCCCGATGGCCGACGGCGGCGAGGGCACGCTGGCGGCGTTCGCGGAGGCGGTCGAGGGCGCGGTGCGCGTTCCCGTGCGGGTGACGGGTCCGACCGGATTCGCGGTGGACGCGAGCTGGCTGCGGCTGCCCGCGACCGAGGACGCCCCGGGTGGGATCGGCGTGGTCGAGCTGGCCTCGACCTCGGGAATCGAGCTGCTCGGCGACGCGCGTCGCCCGTGGGAGGCCTCGACCGTCGGCTTCGGCCAGGCGATCGCCGCCGCACTCACCGCCGGCGTCTCGCAGCTCATCCTGGGGATCGGATCGAGTGCCTCCACCGACGGCGGCGTCGGCCTCCTCACCGCCCTCGGCGCGCGCTTCACCGACGCGTACGACACCTCCATCGCGCCCGGAGCATCGGGGCTCGACGACGTCGCGAAGGTCGACCTCTCGCGCCTGCGCCCGCTGCCCGAGCGCGGCGTGCAGGTGCTGTGCGACGTCACGAACCCCCTCCTCGGCGGGCGCGGCGCGGCCGCTGTCTTCGGCCCGCAGAAGGGGCTGGACGAGGCGGGCGTCGCCCGAGCCGATGCGGGGCTCGCGCGACTGGCGGAGGTGCTGAAGGGCCTGGGCGGCGACACCGTCGCCTCGTCGCTGGCCCGTGTCGCCGACCCCGAGGCGCCCGGTGCCGGAGCCGCGGGCGGCGCGGGCTACGGGCTGCTCGTGTGGGGCGCCGAGATCGTGCCGGGCGCGATGCGCGTGGCCGAGCTCACCGGTCTGAGTGCCGCGCTCGAGGGTGCTGACCTCGTCATCACCGGCGAGGGGTCGTACGACGGCCAGTCCGCCTCCGGCAAGGCGCCCGCGCATGTCGCCGAGCTCGCCGACGCCGCCGGCGCGCAGGTCGCGATCGTCGCGGGGCGCATCGCCGCCGACACCTCCGCCGTGGCCCACGCGCTCTCGCTCACCGAGCTCGCGGGCTCCGCCGAGGCCGCCATCGCGGACCCCGCGACCCACCTGCGTGCGGCCGGGGCCGCGCTCGCCGCGGCGTTCTGACATCGCACGCACGATACTGAAGGCTGGTCGACGGCGATGAGGGAGAAGCGGATGGCACTGGCCAACTGGGCGGGGAACGTGCGCTTCGGCGCAGAGCGGGTCGAGACGCCCGCGAGCGTCGACGAGGTGCGGGAGATGCTGGCGAGTGCGACGCGCGTGCGGGCGCTGGGGTCCGCGCACTCGTTCAACCTCATCGCCGACACCGACGACACGCTGCTGTCCACCGCCCGCCTCATCACCGCGCCGCGCATCGACACCGAGGCGCGCACGGTCACGGTCGGCGGCGGCATGCGGTACGGCGAGCTCGCCCCGGCCCTGGAGGCGGAGGGGTGGGCGCTGGCGAATCTCGCCTCGCTGCCGCACATCTCCATCGCCGGGGCGATCGCCACGGGCACTCACGGCTCCGGCGACGCGGTCGGCACGCTGTCGTCCGCCGTCGTCGGGCTCCAGCTCGTCACGCCCGCCGGCGAGGTGCGCGAGCTGCGGCGCGGCGACGCGGACTTCGACGGGGCGGTGGTCTCACTCGGCGCGCTCGGGGTCGTGACCGAGGTGACGCTCGACATCGAGCCGACCTTCGCCATCCGCCAGCGTGTGTACGAGAAGCTGCCGCTCGAGGTCGCGCTCGCCGAGTTCGACGCGATCATGGGCGCCGCCTACAGCGTGAGCCTCTTCCATCGCTGGGACGACCCCGACATGGTCGACCAGGTGTGGACGAAGGCGCGCGGCGACGAGGCACCGCGGCTGCCGGTCGGCATCGCGGAGGCGTCCGAGCAGGTGCACATGCTCGCCGGTGTCACGCCGGAGGCCACCACGCCGCAGCGCGGCGAGGCAGGCGCGTGGCTCGATCGCCTCGCGCACTTCAAGCTCAGCCACACGCCGTCGAACGGCGACGAGCTGCAGTCGGAGATGCTCGTGCCCCGCGCGTACGCGGTCGACGCGCTCCGCGTGGTGCGAGGGCTCGCTGAGCAGTTCGCTCCGCTCGTGCAGGTGATGGAGATCCGCTCGATGCGAGCGGACGGGCTGTGGCTGAGCCCTGCCTACGAGCAGGACACCGTGGGCCTGCACTTCACCTGGCTGCCGCGGCAGAGCGAGGTCGAGGTCGCCGTCGCGATCCTGGAGCAGGCGCTCGAGCCGTTCGGGGCGCGCCCCCACTGGGGCAAGCTCACTCGCCTCGACCCGCGCGTGCTCGCCGCGGTCTGGCCGCGGCTGGGCGACTTCGCGGAACTGGCCGGCCGCTGGGATCCCGCGGGCAAGATGCGCAATCCGTTCCTCGACCGGGTGCTGACCGCCTCCGGACGCTGAGCGGGCGGAGCGAGCTGGAACGGTGATCTACGCCAGCGCGTCGACGATCGGGCGGAACTTCACGCGCGTCTCGAGCAGCTCGGCCTCGGGCTGACTGCCCGCGACGATGCCGCCGCCGGCGTGTGCGGTGACCGCGCGGTGCGCGCCCTCGGCGGGGCCGATCTGCGCGCAACGGAGGGCGATCGCCCACTCGCCGTCGCCGTTCCCGTCCACCCAGCCGACCGGTCCCGCATAGCGGCCGCGGTCGAACGGCTCGATGCGGCGGATGGCCGCGAGCGCGGCGGGCGTGGGGGTGCCGGCGACCGCCGCGGTCGGGTGGAGCGACCGCACCATGTCGAGAGCGGAGTCGCCGTTCGCCAGCGTGCCCTCGACATCCGTCGCGAGATGCCAGACGTTCGGCAGCTTGAGCGTGAACGGCTGCTCGGCCGCCACGAGCGCGGAGGTGTGCGGCTCGAGCGCGGCGAGCACGCTCTGCACGGCGTAGCGGTGCTCGTCGAGGTCTTTGGGGGTGGTGGCGAGCTCGGCGGTGATCGCGGTGTCCTCGTCGGCGTTCGCGCCGCGCGCGCGGGTGCCGGCGAGCACCCGTGCGGTGACGGTGCCGCCGGAGACGGTGACGAGCGTCTCCGGGCTCGCGCCGACGATGCCGTCGACCGCGTACGCCCACGTGTCGGGGTAGCCCTCCGCGAGGGCGCGCACAAGGCGCCTCAGGTCGGCGTCCGCGGGAAGCGTGCCGGCGATGTCGCGTGCGACGACGACCTTCTCCACCTCGCCCGCCCCGATCGCCGCGAGCGCGTCCGCCACGGCCTCGACGTGCGCGGCGGGGTTCAGCTCGCCGGGGCCGAGGGTGGCAGACCAGTGCGGTCCGTAGCCGTGCGCCTCCGGATCGACCGGAGCGGGGCCATCCAGTCGGCCGATGCGGGTGACCCACCCCCGGCCGCCGCGGCGCCCGATGACGATGCTCGGCACGATGAGCGTGCTGGGCGCGGCGGAGGCGTCGTCGAACGCGAACGCGCCGAAGCCGACGAGACCGGTGCCAGGCAGTCCGACGGTGTCGTCGACATCGGTGGCCGAGGCGATCGCCCGCCAGAGGTCCGCGATCGCGTCGAGACGACCGTCTTCGCCGACGTCGATCCGCAGCACCTCGGCACCGGCCGCGACCATTCCGTCGCCGCGGCGCAGCCAGACGAGCGGATCGTCTGCGGAGGCGAACAGCAGCGGGTCCTCGGGGGCGGGGATCGGGCGCGTGACGGCGCGCAGGCGCGGGAGGGAGAGCGGGTCGGGCACGACTTCCAGCCTAGGGAGTCCCGCTGGGCGCGGGTCGTGCGCGCCTAGACTCGGCAGGATGACCTCCGATCGTCCCGCTGTGGGCACCCGACTGCTGTTCCGCTGGCGCAAGTGGGACGGCTCCCCCCACTGGGTGCACGAGTGCGTCTACCTCGGGGCGGACGAGTGGGGCGACTGGTTCGGTCAGCTGCCCGGATGGCGGAGCTTCCGTCCCGGACGCGACGTCACGCTGGACGCGGCCTGCGTCGTGCTCCTGCCGGCCGGGTCGGAGATGTGGACGCTCACGCGCAACGCGCTCCCGTCGCCGACGCGGGTCTACATCGACCTCGCGTGGGAGGCGAAGTGGGATGGCCGTGGCGAGCCGACCGCCATCGACATGGACCTCGACGTCGTGCACCGTCTCGACGAGCGCGGCCTCTACATCGACGACCGCGACGAGTGGGACGAGCATCGCGCGCAGTACGGCTATCCCGCGGATGTGCAGGAGAGCATCGAGGCCGTCACCGCCGTGCTCGAGCGCGAGGTGCGCGAAGACGTCGCGCCCTTCGACGACGCCACCGCCCATCGCTGGTTCGCCGTCCTCGCGGATCTCGAACTCACCTGACGGGGCCGCGCCAGAGCTCGTCATGCGCGCCGCGCGTAGACTCGCGGCGTGAGCGCCGCACCGCAGGAACCCAATCGCGCCGACCTCGGCAAGGACCCCGCCCGCGTCGCGGGGATGTTCGACCAGGTCGCCGCCCGCTATGACATCACCAACGTGGCGATGACGTTCGGCAATGACGCGCTGTGGCGTGCGGCGACGACCCGCGCGGTGGCGCCGCAGCCGGGGGAGCGGATCCTCGATCTCGCCGCCGGCACCGCCTCGTCGTCCGCGTCGCTCGCGCGCAGTGGCGCCGAGGTCGTCGCCGCCGACTTCTCGCCCGGCATGCTCGCCGAGGGGCGTCGGCGCCACGGGACGCTCCGCAACCTCTCGTTCGTGCAGGCCGACGCGACCGACCTGCCGTTCGCCGACGGCGAGTTCGACGCGGTCACCATGTCGTACGGACTCCGCAACGTCGAGCGGCCGAAGAAGGCGCTCGCCGAGCTCTTCCGCGTGACGAAGCCCGGTGGCCGACTCGTCGTCAACGAGTTCTCCACTCCGCCCGACCGCCGGTTCCGCGGGCTCTACCGGTTCTACAACGACCGCGTGCTGCCCCGCGTCGCGCGGGTGATCGGCTCGAACGGCGAGGCGTACGACTACCTCAACGAGTCCATCCGCCACTGGCCGGACCAGACGACGCTGGCGGCGTGGATCCGCGACGCCGGCTGGACCGACGTGCGGTACCGCAACCTGACCTTCGGCATCGTCGCGCTGCATCACGCCGTCAAGCCCTCGGATGGCCAGGGCGCGTCGGCGGCGGATGCCCCGGCGGAAGATGCCTCGGCCTAGAGGCATCCATGACCGTCGCCCCGGCCGCGACAGGTAGGCTTGACGGGTGACTCCGAGCCCCACTGCGCCGGGTTCGCAACTGGCGAGCCGTTTCGGTCTGAGTGACCGCGTCTTCGCCGGTCCCCTCGCGCGGCGCCTGGCCGCGAAGATCGAGCAGGGGCTCGAGCAGGTGGAGAGCGAACTGGCGGTCGAGCTGAAGGCCGCGGACCCGCTCGTCGACGCCACCAGCCGCTACCTGTACGAGGCCGGCGGCAAGCGCGTGCGCCCCATGCTCGTGCTCCTCACCGCCCAACTGGGAAGCGGCGCGAACCAGCGCGTCGTCGACGCCGCGAAGGCGCTCGAGCTCATGCACCTGGGGTCGCTGTACCACGACGACGTCATGGACGGCGCGGACCGCCGCCGTGGCGTGCAGGCCGCTCACCAGGTGTGGGGCAACAGCGTCGCCATCCTCACCGGCGACCTCCTGCTCTCGCGCGCGAGCGTCATCATGTCGCGGAACGGCGACGAGGCCATGCGCTTGCAGTCGGAGACCTTCGAGCGCCTCGTGCTCGGCCAGATGCACGAGACCGTGGGCGCGCAGCCGGGCGACGACCCCATCGAGTTCTACATCCAGGTGCTCGCCGACAAGACCGGATCGCTGATCGCGGCGGCCGCTCAGGCAGGCGCGTTCTTCTCCGACGCCGACGAGAAGTACACCGAGCCGCTGCGCGTCTACGGCGAGAAGGTCGGCGTCGCGTTCCAGCTGGCCGACGACGTGATCGATCTGTCCGCGAGCCCCGCCGACACCGGCAAGGTGCCCGGCACCGATCTGCGCGCGGGCGTTCCCACCATGCCGTACCTGCTGCTCGCGCGTCGTGAAGACGACGAGTCGCGTGCGCTTCTCGCTCGCATCGACGAGGGCGTCGCGCGCATCGCCGACGGGGCGGACCCGGCCATCCTCGACGGACCGCTCACCGAGCTGCGCGACCACGACGTGACCGAGGCGACGCGCGAGCTGTCGCTGAAGTGGACGCGCGACGCGGTCGACGCGCTCGACGTGCTCCCGCGCGGCACCGTGCGCGAGGCGCTCACGCGCTTCGCCGAGAGCCTCGCCATCCGATCCAGCTGACGCCCGCACCCGCGGTGCGAACGAAGGGACCGAAATGACCAAGCTCCGTCTGGCGATCGTGGGCGCAGGCCCCGCCGGCATCTACGCGGCCGACATCCTGCTGAAGACCGAGCGCAGCTTCGACGTGTCGATCGACCTCTTCGAGCAGCTCCCCGCGCCCTACGGCCTCGTCCGCTATGGCGTGGCTCCCGACCATCCGCGGATCAAGGGCGTCATCGGCGCTCTCCGCGAGGTGCTCGACCGCGGCGACATCCGCATCTTCGGCAACGTCCGCTTCGGCGAGGACATCACGCTCGACGACCTCAAGCGCCACTACAACGCCGTGCTCTTCGCCACCGGCGCCATCCGCGACGCCGATCTCGCGATCCCCGGCATCGACGCCGACGGCTCGTTCGGCGCGGCCGACTTCGTGAGCTGGTTCGACGGCCATCCCGACGTGCCGCGCACGTGGCCGCTCACGAGCTCGTCGGTGGGCGTCATCGGCAACGGCAACGTCGCGCTCGATGTCTCGCGCATCCTCGCCAAGCACGCCGAGGATCTGCTGCCGACGGAGATCCCGCAGAACGTCCACGAGATCCTCGACGCCTCGCCCATCACCGACGTGCACGTGTTCGGCCGCCGCGGGCCGGCTCAGGTGAAGTTCACCCCGCTGGAGCTCCGCGAGCTCGGCGAGCTGCGCGACGTCGACATGGTCGTGTACGACGAGGACTTCGACTACGACGAGGCCTCGAAGGCCGCGATCGCGTCGAACAAGCAGGTCAAGGTCATCGACCGCGTGCTGCAGCAGTGGCGCACGCGCCCGAGCGTCAACAAAGCGGGCGGCACCGCCTCGCGCCGTCTGCACCTGCACTTCTGGGCGAAGCCGGTCGAGGTGAAGACCGACGCCGAGGGCCGCGTCGCCGCGCTCGTCTACGAGCGCACCCGGCCGGATGGCGAGGGCGGCGTGGTCGGAACCGGCGAGCTGCGTGAGGTGCCGATGGGGCAGCTCTATCGCGCCGTCGGCTATTTCGGCTCGCCGCTTCCCGGCGTGCCGTTCGATGAGAAGCACGGCGTCATCCCCAACCACGAGGGCCAGGTGCTGCACGAGGAGTCGAACGAGCGCTTCCCCGGCCTGTACGCCACCGGCTGGATCAAGCGCGGACCCGTCGGGCTCATCGGGCACACGAAGTCCGACGCGATGGAGACCGTGCAGCACATCGTCAACGACCAGGGCTCCTGGTGGCAGCCCGAGGACTCGTCGGACGAGGCCATCCCGGACCTCCTCGCGGAGCGCGGCGTCGCCTGGACCGACCTCGCCGGCTGGCACCGCCTGGATGAGCACGAGGTCGCCCTCGGCCAGCCGCAGGGCCGCGCGCGTGTGAAGGTCGTGCCCCGCGACGAGATGGTGCGCATCTCCCGCGGGGAGTAGTCCGGGGAGCGCAGCGCGTCGGGGCTCCGGCACCGCGCGTGGCGCTGGGGCGTGCCCCGCGGGGTGCCGAGACTGCGCGGATGCTCCGAATCTGCACCGTCGCTCCGGATAGGGGCGCCGAGACAGCGCCGGCGCTCCGAGCCTGCGCCCTCGCTCTCAGACTGCGTGCGCGGCGCGCGGTTTCAGAGCGTTCGGGCGGTAGGGCCCTGCGGAGCGGGGTCGAGACTGCGTCTGCGCTCCGAGCCAGCGCCCTCGCTCCGAGCCAGCGCCCTCGCTCCGGCCCTGCATCCGCACTCCCAGCTGGCGCGTCCGCTCGCGTGTCGCGTGCGTTGCACGCTGTGTCGGAGCGCCGGCGCCGGGTCCGAGCGTCGCCGCAGCCTCAGAGCAAGCCGCGGGCCACGCATGCGACGACGCCCCGACCATCCGCGAGGGATGGCCGGGGCGTCGTGCGCGGGATCAGCGCTGGGTCGACTGCGCGGGTGCCGAGATGCGGCGCGGCTCGCGACGACGCGGCGGACGCGACGACGACGTGCCCTCGGTGCCGGCTACGTGCGTGCGCGGCGCGGTGTCGCCCGTCGAGGTCGAGTAGGTGCGCGGGGCGGCGGACTGCTGGCGACCGCGGCCGCCCTGGCCACCGCGTCCGCCCTGGCCGCCGCGTCCGCCCTGTCCACCCTGCTTGCCCGCGTCGCCGCCACGGCCATCCGCGGTGCGACCGGCGCCGGAGCGCCCGGACGATGCAGGGCGACCGCCGGAGCGCTGGCCCTCGCCGCCTTCACGCGCGGCGCGCTTGCGACGGGCGTTCGCGCCCTGCGAGGTGCCGGCCGCGGCCTGCACCGGGGCGTTGCCCGAACCCGGACCGCCGGCGACCGGCGTGACGTGAGGAGCGATCTCGCCGACGAGGGCGACGACCGCCGCGCTCTCGGGCGTCACACGCTGCGGCTGGGCCGCGATGCCGGCCTTGCGGAGCAGCTGCTTGGTGTCCTGCCGCTGCGAGGGGAGCATGACCGTGACCACGTCGCCGGCCGAGCCCGCGCGGGCGGTACGGCCCGAGCGGTGCACGTACGCCTTGTGCTCGGCGGGCGGGTCGACGTGGACGACGAGCTCGACGCCGTCGACGTGCACACCGCGGGCGGCGACATCCGTCGCGACGAGCACGCGCACGCGGCCCGTCGAGAAGTCGGCGAGGTTGCGGTCGCGCGCGTTCTGCGACAGGTTGCCGTGCAGATCGACAGCGGGGATGCCGCGCGAGGTCAGCTGCTTGGCGAGCTTCTTCGCCTGGTGCTTGGTGCGGGTGAAGAGGATGCGGCGCGCGACGCCCGAGGCGAGGGTGCGCACGAGCTCGTTCTTGTCCTCGTCGGCCACCTCGAACACGTGGTGGGTCATCGCGGGCACCGGCGACTCAGCGGAGTCGATCGAGTGGCGCACCGGGTTCTTGAGGAACCGCGTGACGAGCTTGTCCACGCCGTTGTCGAGGGTCGCCGAGAAGAACATGCGCTGGCCATCCGCCGGGGTCTTCGCGAGGATGCGCGTGACGCCGGGGAGGAAGCCGAGGTCGGCCATGTGGTCGGCCTCGTCGAGGATGGTCACCGCCACGCGCGAGAGGTCGACGACGCCCTGGCTCATGAGGTCCTCGAGGCGGCCGGGGCACGCCACGACGATGTCGACGCCGTTCCGGAACGCGGTCTCCTGCGGCTTCTGCGAGACGCCGCCGAAGATGGTCGTGACGGTGAGGTTCGACGCGGTCGCGAGCGGCGTCACCACGCGGGCGATCTGCGTGGCGAGCTCGCGGGTCGGCGCGAGGATGAGCGCGGACGGGCGTCCGGACATCCGCTTGGGCTTCGCCTCGGTGAGACGCGCGACGAGCGGGATGGCGAAGGCCAGCGTCTTGCCGGAACCCGTCTTGCCGCGGCCGAGCACATCGCGGCCGGCGAGGGTCGAGGGCAGCGTCTCGCGCTGGATGGGGAAGGGGGTGGGGCGGTCCTCGGCGACGAGCACGTCGATGAGGTGAGCGGGAACGCCGAGGTCGGCGAAGGTGGTCTCGGGCTGCGTGGTCGCAGTGGTCACAGATGACTGCTTTCGAGAGGGTGCCGTCGCGCACATGGAACGCGGATGATCGCGGGCGCTTCGGCAGATGGCGAACTCGGCGGGTGCCGGATCCGTTCGCCGCGGCAGGATGTTCGCGAGGCGCTGGGCGGGATGTTCCCGCTGGCGCGATCAAGACACGACGACGCGCGACAGAAGTCGCGCAGACCCCGACTCTAACACCCGCCCCTGTGAGGCGGCCTCGGATGCTCGGTACTGTGCAGAAGACAGCAGTCCACTGACGAAGGGGGTCCGATGTACCAGGACGACTATGGATGGATGGCCGGATTCGGGGTGGGAGTGCTGATCTTCGGGATCATCCTCTACCTCGCGATTCTCGCGCTCGTGCTCTGGATCGGATACCTGATCATGCGCACGGCAGTGAAGAACGGCATCCTGCTCGCCGACGAGGCGCGAGCCGCACGCGGCATCCCGCAGCGACCCGGCGGGCAGTACCCGCAGCATCCGGGCTACCCGAGTGGTCCTTCCGCACCGGGTGCGGGACCTGCGGGCGGGCCATCCGCGCCGCCGACGCGCTGAGCCCGGAAAGAGAAGGAGCGGGACGCTGTCCCTGATCAGCGTCCCGCTCAGCAGCTTCGGCACCCGAATCCGTGAGCTGCAATAGGCGAGGTCCCCCCGGACCAACTCCTCATGAAGGAGCCTACGAGACGAGGCGGATTCGGCGCCGGGGCTTTCCTTCGCGCGAAAGAGGTGCTACGCGGGTCGAAGACCGATGCCGCGGAATGCGCCCGTCGTCGACGTGGTTGCCGCGGAGTGGGGCAACGGTCCCTGCAGGAGGTTCGCATGGCTCATCCGTACACCCAGTGGTTTCCCGACGCCGTGCGCGACGGGACGTACGGGTACGACCTGGACGCCCTGCGCGCGGTGGAGCCTGTCGCCCCGCCGCCCGGGTTCGAGGACTTCTGGCGCTGCCGGTACGTCGATGCCGGGGGCGCTCCCGCGGACGCCGTGCTCACGCCGCTCGGCCAGCGCGCCGGGCGTGAGGTCTTCGAGGTCGAGTACACGGCCGCCGGCGGGCTGCGGCTGCGCGGATGGCTCGCGCGACCTGTCGACGGGAGGCCACCTCGGGTGGGGGTCGTCTTCGGGCACGGCTACGGCGGTCGCGATGCCCTCGACTTCGACCGCGTGCCCGACGACGCGGCCGTGCTCTTCCCGGTCGCGCGCGGCCTCGGTGCTCTGAACGCGCGCGTCGGCGCCCCGCTCCCGGAGGAGGGCCACGTGCTCTTCGGCATCGAGTCCGTGGACGACTACGTCCTCGGCTGGTGCGCGGCCGACCTGTGGCATGCGGCGAACGCGCTGCGGGAGCTCGTCGGCGAAGTGCCGCTGTACTACGTCGGCGAGAGCTTCGGCGGTGGCATCGGCGCGCTCGCCGTGCCGTGGGACGATCGCTTCGTCGGCGCCACCCTCATCGTGCCGAGCTTCGGCCAGTATGACCTGCGCCTGCAGCTGCCGTGCGAGGGGAGTGGCGAGCTGGTCCGCGAGCACGTCGCGCAGCACCCCGAGGCGCGCGAGGTGCTGCGCTTCTTCGATGCCTCGACGGCAGCGCTGTTCGCGCGCATCCCGGTGCGAGCGGAGTGCGCGCTGTGGGATGGCGTGGTCCCGCCACCCGGGCAGTTCGCTGTCGCCGATGCGGTGCAGGACCTCGACCTCGAGGTGCTTCCCGCGGGGCACGCGGAGTACCCCGGGCTCCAGGAGACTCTCGCCCGCTGCCACGCGGCGACCCGCCGCCACATCGAGGCGAGTCTGACTTCGCAGAGCTGAGGGCGCCGGAGTCACCCCGGCGCCCCGCCTCAGCGGAAGTTGATGAACTGCAGGTCGACTTCGAGGTCCGCGGCCTTCAGCAGCCGGATGACCTCCTGCAGATCGTCGCGGCTCTTCGACGACACCCGCAGCTCCTCGCCCTGGATCTGAGACTTCACGCCCTTCGGGCCCTCGTCGCGGATGATCTTGCCGATCTTCTTGGCGTTCTCCTGCGAGATCCCCTCCTTGAGGGTGGAGGTGAGGCGGTACTCCTTGCCCGAAGCCTGCGGCTCGCCGGACTCGAGGCTCTTCAGCGAGATGCCGCGCTTGATGAGCTTCGACTGGAAGACGTCGAGCACGGCGTTGGCGCGATCCTCGCTGTTCGCCTTGATGAGGATCGCCTCGCCGCTCCACTCGATGGAGGCGCCGGTTCCCTTGAAGTCGTAGCGCTGCTCGACCTCCTTGCGCGCCTGGTTCAGGGCGTTGTCCGCTTCCTGACGGTCGATCTTGGAGACGATGTCGAATGAGCTGTCGGCCATGCGGAAAAGCCTACCCACCCGGCCCCGCGGGACGAGGGCTTCGTAGAATAGCCCGCGAGATCTCAGGCGAGGAGGATGGCTATGCGCCCGCTCACACAGGAGGACGTGCTCGGATCGTTCGTGAACGCGGATGACCGGGAGCTCAAGCTGGTCGAACTGCCCCACGACTTCGTGCTGACCGAGTGGGACCACCTGGACTTCCTGGCCTGGCGTGACCCGAACACGCGCAGCCGCGGATACATCGTCGCGGAGATCGACGGCGAGCCCACGGGCGTCGTCCTGCGCGCGGCTTCGACGACGTCGAGCGCGCGCCACGGCATCTGCAACATCTGCCGCACGATGCAGCCCGGCAACCAGGTGACGATGTTCACCGCGCGCAAGGCCGGAGCCGCGGGGGAGAAGGGCGACAGCGTCGGCACGTACATCTGCGCCGACCTCTCGTGCCACGAGAACGTGCGGCTCGCCCTGCCGCTCGCGCCGAACGAGTACCGCGCCAGCGTCGATCGCAAGATCGACGGCACCGCCAAGCGCTCGCGCGCGTTCGTCGAGCGCGTCCTCGAGGAAGCGGTATGACCTCGACTGCCCGGACCATCGGCCGCGTCGCGCTGGGGGCCGCTCTCGCCTTCGCCGGCATCACGCACCTCACCGTCGCGCGCGACGAGTTCCGTGCGCAGGTGCCCGACTTCGTGCCGCTCGATCCCGACACGACCGTCGTCGCCTCGGGCGTGGTCGAGGTCGGCCTGGGCGCCGCGCTCCTCTTCGCGCACCGCCGTCGCAGCCTCGTCGGCAAGATCGCCGCACTGTTCTTCACGGCGGTCTTCCCGGGAAACGTCGCGCAGTGGCTGCATCGGAGCCCTGCCTTCGGTCTCGACACCGATGGCAAGCGCTTCGGCCGGCTGTTCTTCCAGCCCGTGCTCGTCGCCCTCGCCCTGTGGTCGACCCGCTCCCCTCGCCGACGCGGCGCCTGAGTCTCGTCGCGGTCCAGCACGAGAGCGCCGCTACTCAGATCGAGAGCAGCACCTTCGTCGCGCGGCGCTCGTCCATGGCACGGTAGCCCTCCGCGGCCTCCTCGAGCGGCAGCTCGAGGTCGAAGACGGCGCCCGGATCGATCTCGTCGGCCATGATCAGATCGATGAGCTCGGGCAGGAAGCGGCGCACCGGCGCGGGCCCGCCGAGCAGGCTCACGGTCGCGTTGAAGAGATCGCGCCCGTCGAGTTCCACCCCGTGCGAGACGCCGACGAAGCCGACGTGTCCGCCGGGCCGGGTCGAGCGGATGGCCTGCATCATCGACTCCTGCGTGCCCACGGCCTCCACCGTCGAGTGCGCGCCGTAGCCGTCGGTGAGCTCCTTTACGCGGGCGACGCCCTCGGAGCCGCGCTCCTCGACGATGTCGGTCGCGCCGAAGCGCCGTGCCAGGGCCTGCCGGTCGGCGTGACGCGACATGGCGATGATCCGGTCCGCGCCGAGGCGCTGCGCGGCGAGGATCGCGAGCAGGCCGACCGCGCCGTCGCCGACCACCGCGACCGTCTTCCCCGGCCCCGCCTCCGCGGCCACCGCGGCGAACCAGCCGGTGCCGAGCACATCCGACGCCGCCAGAAGGCTGCGCATCTGCGCGGGCGTCGGATCGCCGGGAACCTTCACGAGCGTTCCGTCCGCGAGCGGTATGCGGGCGAACTCGGCCTGCGTGCCCACCGACCCCATCATCACCTGGTGCTTGCAGCGCGACTGGAACCCGGCCTGGCAGATCTCGCACGTGTTGTCGGAGGCGACGAACGACCCGACGACGAGATCGCCGATCGCCACGTCGCGCACCGCGTCGCCGACCTGCTCGACCACGCCGACGTACTCATGGCCCATCCGCGCCGGCCCGCGGGACTGCTGCGCCCCTCGATACGGCCACAGGTCCGAACCGCAGACGCAGGTCGAGGTGACGCGGATGATCGCATCGGTCGCCTCGACGAGGGTCGGCTTGTCGACGTCCTCCACACGGACGTCGCCGGGGCCGTGCATGATGACTGCGCGCATGATCGCTCCTTCGAGTGGGATGGTCGCCGAGATCCATCAGACCCCGCGGTGCGGCGACACGGAACCCCCTGTCGTCGGGGCGCGAAGCGCGATAGGGGGTCAGGAGGAGCGCGCGGACTCTCCGCGAACGGGCTCCGCGCGAGCGGACTCGTCCAGCACGGTCGGAATCGCCTGAGTCGCGACGAGGATGTCCTGCACCGAGCGCGTCATGTGCTCCAGGAACTTCATCGCACCCGCGATCTCGTCGGGCGCGAGCTCCTCCACCGCGCGGATGATCCCCTCGTGCACACCGGAGAGCGTCGCACGCGCATCCGCGTGCGACGTCGGTGCGAGGGCGAGCTTGCGCCGATCGGATGGGTGGGGTCGCCGTTCCACGTACCCCGCCTTCTCGAGGCGGTCGATGAGGCCCGTGACGGAGGCGGTCGACAGCCCGAGCTGCCGCGCGAGCTCTCCCGGCTGCAGGAGATCGCCGGCCTGCGCCGATCGCGCGACGATGCCCACGGCCAGCAGCTCGTTGTCGCTCAGACGCATCTGCGCCTGGGTGCGCCGCTGCAGGTCGGCCTCGGCGGCGCGATAGTCGCGCAACGCGGCCAGCAGGGCGGCGGCGGTGTGCTCGTCGTCGCCGGAGCCGTACCAGTACGACGAGGCAGCAGTATCCGCGGTGACCATGTACCCCATCGTATTGAACATCTCAAGCCCCGAAACACTAATCGCCCGATTAGCTAGTCACGGCAGTAATGTCGTCTCGGCCCCGGTCGCTGAGGACGGGCCGACGAGGATTTCGAGGAGCGGGAGGATGGGCATGGGCAAGTTGTTCTACGGGACGAGCGAGCAGGTCGTCGAGGTCGACGACATGCTCCTCGCCCACGTGCAGAAGGTGATCATCACCAAGCTGCGTCGAGGGGAGTCCTTCCCACTGACGTGGAAGACCGCAACGGGCGGACGCGAGACCCTCTGGGTCCACGCGTCGCTGCTGCTGCGGTTCGTCCTCGACAGCGACGAGGTGAGCGAGCGGACCGACGCGCAGCTGCTGCGGCATCTCGCCGACGCGGCGAACTCCCACCACGGCATGGACCTGACCGACGACGCGGTGCGCCGTCTCACCCGTCCGGCTCGTCCGGTGCTGAGGGCAGCAGCATGAGGCGCCAGAGCCTGAGCGAGCGCCTACGCAGCCGACCCACGACCTGGGCCGTCGTCGACGCCGGCTTCCACGTGGCGAGCCGCCGCGGCGAGTTCGTGGGGGTCGTCGACACCGACAGCGAGGGCCGCTTCCTCGCGTTCGACGGGCGCGGGCAGATCATCGGCGCCTTCCTCGACATCGCCCAGGCGATGGCCGAGGTCGAGGCGCACGCGAGCGACGTTCCGACCAGGCAGCTCGCCGGCGTCTGAGCGAAGACGACGCGAGAGGGGCGCCCGCAGGGCGCCCCTCTCGCATTCCACGGTGCTCTGTAGCCCGTCGCCGTCACGGCGTCAATCGCTGGTCCGGCCATGAAACCCGCCGGTAGGACAGATGGGCGGCCCGACGCCGGGTCGCAGAAAGGGGTGCGGCTCATATGTCGCAGGTCAAAGAGGTCCGGTCGCTCGTACCGGCGCGGATGGATCGGCTCCCGTGGTCGCGGTTCCACTGGCTGATCGTCGTGGGGCTCGGGTTCTCGTGGATCCTCGACGGCCTCGAGGTGCAGATCGTCGCGGCCAACGGGTACGCGCACACCCTCGGGATGGGGCCCGTCGAGGTCGGCCTCGCCGGCACGTTCTACCTGCTGGGGCAGGTGTTCGGCGCGCTCGTCTTCGGTCGCCTCGCCGACAGCCTGGGCCGCAAGAACCTCTTCCTCGTGTCGCTGGCGGTGTACCTCGTCGGCAGCGCGGTGGCGGGCTTCGCCTTCGCGCCCTGGTTCTTCTACATCTGGCGCTTCGTCGCCGGCGCCGGCATCGGCGGCGAGTACGCCGCCATCAACTCCGCCATCGACGAGATCATCCCCTCGAAGTACCGCGGGCGCGTCGACATCGCGATCAACGGCACCTACTGGGGCGGCGCTGCGCTCGGTGCGGTCGCCAGCATGTTCTTCCTCAACACCGAGGTGTTCGACCAGGACCTCGGATGGCGGCTGAGCTTCTTCGTCGGACCGGTTCTCGGTCTGCTCCTCATCTACCTGCGCCGGCACATCCCCGAGAGCCCGCGGTGGCAGATGACCCACGGCCGCGAGGAGGAGGCCGAGCGCAACGTCGACGCGATCGAGCAGCGCATCCGCGATGAGGGGCACGAGGTCGGCCCCGTCGACGAGTCGCGTGCGATCGTGGTCAAGGAGTACGGCCGGGTGCCGTTCCTCGTCATCGCGAAGGTGCTGTTCCGCCAGTACCCGCGGCGCACCCTGGTCGGCATCACGATGATGGTGACGCAGTCGTTCCTCTACAACGCGATCTTCTTCACCTACGCGCTCGTGCTGGAGAACTTCTACGACGTGCCGCCGGCGTCGGCGTCGCAGTACTTCATCGTGTTTGCCGCCGGCAACTTGCTCGGCGCCCTCGTGCTCGGCCACTTCTTCGACACGTGGGGACGCCGCCGGATGCTCTTCGGCACCTACGTGCTGGCGGGGCTCATCCTGCTCACGAGCGCGTTCCTCTTCAACGCGGGCGTTCTCAACGCGACGACCCACACCCTGTTCTGGTGCCTGTCGTTCTTCTTCGCATCGGCGGGGGCATCGGCCGCGTATCTCACCGTGAGCGAGATCTTCCCGCTGGAGCTGCGCAGCCAGGTCATCTCGTACGTCTTCTCGATCGGCCAGTTCGTCGGCGCCATCGCGCCGACGCTCTACGGCTCGCTCATCGGCGACGGCACGGATCGCGGGCCGCTCTTCTGGGGCTACGTGCTCGGGTCCTGCGTCATGGTCGCGGGAGGCGTCATCTCCGGCGTGTTCGGCGTGAGCGCCGCGGGGAAGTCGCTCGAGGACATCGCCGACCCCCTCTCCCTCGTCGAGCAGGCGAAGGGCGGGATCACGCCGGATGGCGCGGTGCCGGAATCGAGGGGGCGCTCGAGTCGCCAGTAGCCCGGTCGGGCACGAGCGACGCGCACCTCGTTCGGGAAGGCCTCGGTCCTCGGGACCGGGGCCTTCCGCGTGCGCGGGGAGACGCCTATGGTCGGGGCATGACGAGGCACGGCGGCATCGCCGCCCTGGCACTGGCGGCAGCGCTCCTCACCGCGTGTGCGCCGGCCGCGGAGCCGACCTCCTCGCCGTCGGCAGCGCCATCCGCGCCCGCGTCGTCATCTCCGATGCCTTCCGCGCCCGCGTCGCCACCGCCATCCGCTCTCGTGCCCGACCAGCGGCGCGTCGTCGCGGAGGATCTGGTCGCGCCCTGGTCCATCGCATTCGCCGGCGACCGGGCGCTCGTCAGCGAGCGCGACACCGGCCGCGTGCTCGAGGTGATGGATGGCGCGACACGGGAGGTCGGGACGATCCCGGGCGTGCAGGCGCACGGCGAAGGCGGGCTGCTCGGTCTCGCCGTGCGCGAGGAGCACCTCTACGTCTACCTCACGGCGGGTGCCGAGAACCGGATCGAGCGGTACGAGCTCGTGGGCGAGCCCGGCGCGCTCGAGCTCGGCGCGCGCGAGACGATCCTCGGCGGACTGCCCGCTGCCGGGAATCACAACGGCGGACGCATCGCCTTCGGGCCGGACGGGATGCTCTACGCGACGGTCGGCGACGCGGGACAGCCGGACGCGGCGCAGGATCGGGAATCGCTGGGAGGAAAGATCCTGCGGCTGACGGCCGACGGCGAGGTGCCGGCGGACAACCCGTTCGCCGCTTCGCTCGTCTACAGCTACGGGCACCGGAATCCGCAGGGCCTCGCGTGGGCGGCTGACGGCACGCTCTACGCGAGCGAGTTCGGGCAGGACACGTGGGACGAGCTCAACGTCATCGAGCCGGGCGCGAACTACGGATGGCCGGAGACGGAGGGCGTCGCCGGACGCGACGGGATGGCTGACCCGATCCTGCAGTGGAGGCCCGCCGAGGCCAGCCCGAGCGGCATCGCGATCGTCGGGGACACCCTCTACCTGGCGAACCTGCGCGGGGCGCGTCTGAGGGCGGTGCCGCTCGATGACCCGGCGGCCGCGGTCGATCACCTCGTGGGCGAGGTGGGGCGCGTGCGCGATGTGGCCCTGGCGCCGAGTGGCGAGGTCTGGATCCTGACGAACAACACCGATGGCCGCGGTGCGCCGCGCCCTGGAGACGATCGGATCATCGCGCTGGGGCTGCGCTGACGAGACGCGAGGGGCTCCATCCGCGCTGCGGATGGAGCCCCTCGCGTCACTCGAGCCGGCGTACCAGGAGCCGCGCGTCAGCCGGGTTCCTCCACCGACTCGCGGAAACGGAACCAGACGGTGCCGAGCGGCGGGATCGCGATGAGCGCGTGCCCGTCGGGCGCGACCTCGACGCGGCCGAGGTTGCCGACGCCGGAGCCGCCGTAGTCCGCGGCGTCGGTGTTGAGCACCTCGTCCCACACGCCGGACGCGGGGAAGCGGAGCCGGTAGTGCGAGTGCGGCGCGGCGGAGAAGTTGCTGACGCAGACGAGCATCGAGCCCTCGGCGTCGCGGCGGACGAAGGCGTAGATGTTCGCACCCGCGTCGTCGGCGACGAGCCACTCGAAGCCCGCGGGCTCCGCGTCCAGTGCCCACAGCGCGGGCGTCTCCCGGTACCGGGCGTTCAGGTCGCGCACGGCCTGCTGCACCCCGCGGTGATCGGGCAGGTCGAGCAGCCACCAGTCGAGCTCGCGCGACTCCGCCCACTCCGACTCCTGGGCGAGCTCGTCGCCCATGAAGATCAGCTGCTTGCCCGGGTGCGCCCACATGAAGGCGAGGTACGCGCGCAGCGTGGCCAGCTGACGCCAGCGGTCGCCGGGGGCCTTGCGCAGCAGAGAGCCCTTCCCGTGCACGACCTCGTCGTGCGACAGCGGCAGCACATAGTTCTCGCTCCACGCGTAGGTGAGTGCGAACGTCATGTCGTGGTGGTGATGCATGCGGTACACGGGGTCACGGCCGACGTAGTCGAGCGTGTCGTGCATCCACCCCATGTTCCATTTGAAGCCGAAGCCCAACCCGCCGGTCGACGTCGGCCGCGTCACACCGGGCCACGAGGTGGACTCCTCGGCGATCGTCACGACGCCGGGGACGCGACGGTAGACGGTGGCGTTCATCTCCTGCAGGAACTGCACGGCCTCGAGGTTCTCGTGCCCGCCGTGGATGTTCGGCGTCCACTCCCCGTGCTGACGCCCGTAGTCGAGATAGAGCATGGAGGCGACGCCGTCGACGCGGAGCCCGTCGGCGTGGAACTCCTCGAGCCAGTACAGCGCGTTGGCGTACAGGAAGTTGCGCACCTCGCGGTGGCCGAAGTCGAAGATGTGCGATCCCCACTCCTTGTGCCAGCCGCGCTGCGGGTTCGGGTCCTCGTAGAGGGGAGCGCCGTCGAAGCGCGCCAGCGCCCACTCGTCCGTCGCGAAGTGGCCGGGCACCCAGTCGAGGATGACCCCGACGCCGGCCTGGTGCAGTCGGTCGACGAGCAGGCGCAGGCCATCGGGGTCGCCGAAGCGGCTGTCGGGAGCGTAGTAGGAGGTGACGTGGTACCCCCACGAGCCGCCGAACGGATGCTGCATCACCGGCATGAGTTCGACGTGCGTGAAGCCGAGGTCGCTGACGTAGGCGACGAGCTCGTCCGCCAGCTGCTCGTAGGTGCGGTCTCGCCGCCACGAGGCGAGGTGCATCTCGTAGATCGCCATCGGGCGGTCGACCTGGCCGCGGGCGGCGTTCTCCGTGCGCTGCCGGATCCACTCCTCGTCGCCCCAGCGGTACGACGAATCGAACACCACGGAGGCCGTCAGCGGCGGCTTCTCCGCGTATCGCGCCATCGGGTCGGCCTTCTCGCGCCAGACGCCATCGACGCCGAGGATCTCGTACTTGTAGTGCGTGCCGCTGCCGACATCGGGCACGAACAGCTCCCAGATGCCCGAGGAGCCGAGGCTCCGCATCGGGTGCCCGCGGCCATCCCAGTCGTTGAAGTCGGCCTTCACGCGCACCGCGCGGGCCCGGGGCGCCCAGACGGCGAACGCGGTTCCGGTGACGTCGGGCGCGACGCCCAGCCCGTCGAACCGGCGCACGTGCGCACCGAGCGCCTGCCACAGCGCCTCATGACGGCCCTCGCCGATGAGGTGCAGGTCGACCTCGCCCAGGGTGGGCAGGAAACGGTAGGGGTCGTCGCGGACGTGGCCGCCGCCATCCTCGTAGGTCGTCTCCACACGGTACGTCGGGACGTCCTGCTTCGCACCGGGCGGCAGGGGCAGCACCCCGGTCCAGACGCCCTCGTGCTCATGCTGCAGCGGGAGGTCCGCCCAGCCGTCGGGGGTCGCGTACCGGACGGCGACCGACGCGGCCAGCGGCCTGACCACGCGGAAGGTGACGCCGCCCTCATGCGGGTGGGGTCCGAGCACGGAGTGGGGGTCGTGGTGCGCTCCGGCTGCGACCGCCGCCAGGGTGTCGCGGTCGACGGGCAGGGCCTGCAGGGTCGTCATGCTCCTCCGATCCGTTCCAGCGCGGCCAGCGGGATCCCGATCCAGGATGGCCGGTTGCGCTTCTCGTAGACGGCCTCGTACACGGCCTTGTCCGCCACATACGCCTGAAGCAGCGTGCGCTGGTCCTCGGACAGTTCGCCGTCGGCCGCCTCGGACTGCCCGAGTGCGGCGACGTAGGAGGCGAGGAAGCGGCTGCGAGCACGCTGCGACCACTCCTGCGCGCGTTCCGCACGCAGGGCCTGCTCGTCGTCCTCGCTGCCGTGGCTGGCCAGCGACATCTCCACGACGCCGGGTGCGTAGTCGAACGAGCGCAGCATCCCCGCGACGTCGCGCCAGGGCGAGTCGGGGAGCGCGCGCTCCGCGAAGGGACGGCCGGGCTCGCCCTCGAAGTCGACGATCCGCCATCCGTGAGAGGTGCGGAGCGTCTGGCCGAGATGCAGGTCGCCGTGCACGCGCTGGATGTCGAGGCCGTCGAGCGCGGCCACGGCGTCGTAGGCGCTCTGCAGGCGGGCCGCGTACGGCTCGAGCTCCGGCACGGTGCGCCGGGCGCGGTCGAGCCGCTCCGCCATCGCGCTGGCGAGCTCCACCGTGCTCCCCGGGCCGCGGTGCTCGGCCGGGAAGCGCTCGCGCAGGACCGCGTGCACCTCGGCCAGTGCCTCGCCGAGGCGAGCCGCCTCGCCGGAGAAGTCGCCGCCGGACTCGTCGATGCTCTGCTCGGGATCGGCGAGCAGCGTGCGGACGCTGCCCGTCGCGAGCTCGAAGCCGTCGGCCGCGGTGCGGAGGAACTCCTGCAGCATGGCCAGGTGCATGACCTGGCCGTCGACGTCGGCCTCCACCCACCCGTACAGCTCGGCGATGTGCTCGGACCCGGCGCGGGTGAGCTCCGCGTGGATCTCGATGTCCGGGTTCACGCCGGGGCTCACCTTGCGGAAGAGCTTCATGATGGCGGTGTCGTCGAAGCGCAGTGACGAGTTCGACTGCTCGCCGGTCAGGGGCGACGACCGCAGCGCGGGGTCGAGAGCGGGCCCGGCCGACACACGTCGGAAGCGGATGCTCCCGCTGCCGGAGACGCCGTCGCCCTCGGCGGCGACGAAGCCGTCGAGCCAGAGCGCCATCGCGTCGCGGTCGTGGACCGCGTCGTAGAGATGACGCACGTGGCCATCCGTCTCGATCGGGCCCACGTACGCGTGCCCGATCCGCTCCTCGATCTCGTCGTACGAGGACAGCGGCACCTGGTACTGCTCGGTGCCGCCCTCCTCGTCGGCGTACGCGACGGTCACCAGGTACAGCGCCGTGTCCGGACGCTGCGTGCTGCCGAGCAGTTCGGCGATGGTGCGGACTTCCGTCACCTGGAACGGCCGGCCCTTGCCGCCGAACCAGCGCGTGCGTACCAGATACCCCTCCAGAAGGGCATGATCGATCGCAGTCACAGCAGCCCCACCTCCTCCGTGTCGTCCGCCGGTGCGTGCAGCTGGAACCAGTAGAACCCGTGTCCGCCCAATGTCAACAGGTAGGGCAGCTCCCCGATGCGCGGGAACGGGACGCCGCCGACCAGCTCGACCGGGACCATCCCCTCGAAGCGGCGCAGGTCGAGCTCGACCGGCTGGGGGAACTGCGACAGGTTGTTGACGCACACGATCACGTCGACCGTGCCGTCCTCGTTCGTGTGCTCGCGCGAGTACGAGAGCACCGACGGGTTCGAGCCGCCGAGATCATTGAAGCTGCCGAGGCCGAACGCGGGGTGCCGCTTGCGAGCCTGGATCATCTGCCGGGTCCAGTGCAGGAGCGACGAGCGGTCCTCCTGCTGCGCCTCGACGTTGACCGACAGGTACCCGTACACGGGGTCCTGCACGATGGGGCGGCTGAGCTTGCCCGGGTTGGCCGTCGAGAAGCCCGCATTCCGGTCCGACGTCCACTGCATGGGCGTGCGCACGCCGTCGCGGTCGCCGAGCCAGATGTTGTCGCCCATGCCGATCTCGTCGCCGTAGTAGAGCACCGGCGATCCCGGCAGCGACAGCAGCAGGGCGGTGAACAGCTCGATCCGGTCGATGTCGTTGTCGAGCAGGGGCGCGAGGCGCCGCCGGATGCCGATGTTGGCCTTCATGCGCGGGTCCTGCGCGTACTCGTTCCACATGTAGTCGCGGTCCTCGTCCGTGACCATCTCGAGGGTGAGCTCGTCGTGGTTGCGCAGGAAGATGCCCCATTGGCAGCCCGAGGGGATCGCCGGGGTGTCGGCGAGGATCTCGCTGATCGGGTACCGCGATTCGCGCCGCACGGCCATGAAGATGCGCGGCATCACGGGGAAGTGGAAGCACATGTGGCACTCGTCGCCGCCGACCTCGGCGTCGCCGAAGTAGTCCACGACGTCGGCGGGCCACTGGTTGGCCTCGGCGAGCAGCACGCGGCCCGGGTAGTTCTCATCGACGAAGCGGCGCACCATCCGCAGGAAGTCGTGCGTCTCCGGAAGGTTCTCGCCGTTCGTGCCAGGGCGCTCGTAGAGGTATGGCACGGCGTCCAGGCGGAAGCCGTCGAGGCCCATGTCGAGCCAGAACCGCATGGCCTCGAGCATCGCCTCGTGCACCTTCGGGTTGTCGAAGTTGAGGTCGGGCTGGTGGGAGAAGAAGCGGTGCCAGAAGTACTGCTTGCGCACCGGGTCCCAGGTCCAGTTGCTGGGCTCGGTGTCGACGAAGATGATGCGCGCGTCCTCATACAGCTGATCGGTGTCGCTCCACACGTAGAAGTCGCCGTAGGGGCCATCCGGGTCGTTGCGGCTGGCCTGGAACCACGGGTGCTCGTCGCTGGTGTGATTCATGACGAAGTCGATGATCACGCGGATGTCGCGCGCGTGCGCGGCGTCGAGGAACTCCTGGAAGTCGGCGGTCGTGCCGAGGTCCGGCTGCACGCCGGTGTAGTCCGCCACGTCGTAGCCGCCGTCGCGCAGCGGCGACGGGAAGAACGGCGGGATCCACAGGCAGTCGACGCCGAGCCACTGCAGGTAGTCGAGCTTGTCGATGAGGCCGCGGAAGTCGCCGATGCCGTCGCCGTCGCCGTCCTTGAACGAGCGCACGAGCACCTCGTAGAACACCGCCGTCTTGAACCACTCGGGCTCGGGTCTGCCCGGGGTGTCGGGGAACGGCTCCTGCGTCAGGATCGGAATCGACGCGGTGTAGGGCGCGGGCTCTGGGGCGGCGGTCATGCGGTTCTCCTCACGCTCCGGTCGAGGCCGCGGCGGTCATCCGACGCCGACGAGCGCACGACGTCGACAGGGGTGCGTCCGGCCATGTGCCCAACTTGGCACATGCCTCCGACGAGGGCCAGCATCCGATCACCCCTTGCGTCCGCGCTCGAGGAGGGTGTAACCGTCGCCGATCTCCTTCCTCGCGAGGGCGGAGGATGCGCTCTCGCAGCCGCCCGCGCAACCCCCTCCGCGGGATCCGCCGATTCGGCCCCGCACGGCCATCCGCCGCGAAGAATGAGAGCGTGCCGCTGCGCGGGATCCGCTGAGTCGGCCGAGCGTCGGGAACGACATGGAGGAGGACATCATGAAGGCTGTCGTGTACAAGGGGCCGTACGAGGTCGCCGTCGAGAACGTCGCCGATCCGAAGATCGAGGGGCCGCTCGACGCCGTCATCCGCATCACCTCGGCGAACATCTGCGGATCCGATCTGCACCCCTACGAGGGGCGCGTCGAGTTCGAGTCCGGCATGGTGTTCGGGCACGAGAACATGGGCATCGTCGAAGAGGTCGGCGCGGGCGTCGACCGCATCAAGGTCGGCGACCGGGTGTCTGTGCCGTTCAACCTCGCCTGCGGCACCTGCCGCAACTGCAACCAGGGCTTCACCTCCGCCTGCCTGCGGGCGAACCCCTCCGGCCAGCCCGGAGCCGGCTTCGGCTACCCGGCCATGGGCCCCTACTGGGGCGGTCAGGCCGAGCTGCTGCGGGTGCCGTGGGCGGACTTCAACCTGCTGAAGCTCCCCGAGGGCACCGAGCACGAGCTCGACTACACAATGCTCTCCGACATCTTCCCCACCGGCTATCACGGCACCGAGATGGCGAAGGTCGCTCCGGGCAAGACGGTCGCGGTCTTCGGCGCGGGGCCCGTGGGGCTCATGGCCGCGCACAGCGCGTATCTGCGCGGGGCCGCTCAGGTGTTCGTCGTCGACCACCAGAAGGACCGGCTCGCGCTCGCCGAGAAGTACGGCGCCACGTCGATCGACGCCGGCGAGGTCGACGTCGTGGCGGCGATCATGGACGCGACGGGCGGGTTCGGCGTCGACTCCGGCGTCGAGGCCGTCGGCTACCAGGCCCACGATCCGGCCGGCAACGAGCACCCCGCCCTCGTGATGGACAACCTCGTCAGCGTCGTCCGCGCCACGGGCGCGATCGGGGTCGTCGGTGTCTACAACCCCGTCGACCCCGACGCCGCGACGGAGGAGGCGAAGGACGGCCGCATCGCCTTCGACTTCGGCACGGCGTTCACCAAGGGGCTCAGCATCGGCACCGGTCAGTGCCCGGTGAAGGCGTACAACCGGGAGCTGCGCGACTTGATCACCCAGGGACGCGCGACACCGGGCGACATCGTCTCGCACGAGCTGCCCCTCGATGACGCCGTGCGTGGCTTCGACCAGTTCGACAAGCGCGTCGACGGCTGGACGAAGGTGGTCCTCCACCCGAGCCGCTGACGCGGTCGCGCCGCCGGAGACGGCGAGGGCCCCGGTCTTCCGACCGGGGCCCTCTGCTGTGGCAAGTGAGGGATTCGAACCCCCGAAGCATGACGCGGCTGATTTACAGTCAGCTCCCTTTGGCCGCTCGGGCAACTTGCCAGTGCGCGCCCGCCCGACTTTCACCAGACGACCGGATGCGCGAGACACGATGTTACCCCGTGCGGCGGGCAAGGTGAAATCGCGTCGAACTTCCGGCAACCGGGCGCGTTGCGTCACCCGCCGCACATGCCCCGGACGGGACGAGACGGCTCATGGAAGGATGGCCGCATCGGAGCGCCCGCTCCGGCGAAAGGGGAGCTGATGTCCGCACCGCACGCTTCGCACGAGCAGCCGCACGGCGACGCCGCCGCTGCGGCCGCCCCGGGTCAGCGACCAGCGTCGCGCCTCATCCGGGGTGCCATCTGGATCGCCATCGGCGCGCTCATCGCCGCCGCGGTGATCTGCGTCATCTGGGTGCTCGTCGGCGATCAGAACGGCATCATCGGCAAGGCGTTCCTCACCGTGCTCCTCCTCGCCGGGTTCGCGGGGGTCGTCCTGCTCGACGCGAGCCTCGCGCCCAAGCGACCCGATTGGTTCGTGCTCGCCAGCATGGCGTCGTGGGTGGTCGTCCTCCTGGTCGGCGCGGTGAAGATCTGGCTCGACGTGGTGCCGGATGGCTGGAGCGAGTCGGACTACTACTCCTACGGATACGACGGCGAGGGCATCGAGCGGTTCTTCGAGTTCCTGCTCGTCGTGGCCGTACTGCAGCTCGCGCTGCTGCACCTGCGCCTCTTCTGGCGTGCGCACGCCCGGTACGTCACCACCTTCACGCGCGCCGTCGCGATCGCCACCACCGTGTTCCTCCTCGCGCTTGTGGCGATGCTCGTCTTCTTCCTCACGTTCCCCGACTCGTTCGACTACGAGGAGCTGTACTGGCGCATCGTCGTCTCCTTCGCCATCCTCGCCGCTGTCGGCACGACGCTCCTGCCGCTCTTGAACGCGCTGTTCGCACCCAAGCGGCCCCGGCCATCCCTCGCGCCGCAGCAGTACGGCCAGCAGCAGTACGGCCAGCAGTCCTACCCGCAGCAGTACGCGCAGCCGCAGCAGTGGCCGACGTACTACGACGGCGTGACGCCGCTGCCGGTGATGCCCGACGGCAGCCCGGACTGGAACGCGTACTACACCGGTCAGCCCACCTACCCGCAGGGTGCGTGGCCCGCGGCTCAGTCCCAGCCGTCGTCCCCGGAGCAGCCCGCCGATCCGCCGCAGATTCCGCCGCGCCCGCCGCTCCCGCCTGCGTCCTGACGCTCGCACGGAGATCCCGCGAATCCCGGACGCTCTGGCCCGAGCGGTCCGGGATTCGCGGGATCTCCGGCGCCAGGGGCCGGAGCGCCCGGGAGTCCGCGCGCGGGGGCGGGGCTAGCGTGGAGGGATGACTCTCGAACTCGAGCTCCGCGACCTCGCCGTCGACATCGCCAGGGAAGCCGGCGATCTCGCGCGGCGACGTCGGCAGGAGGGCGTCGCCATCGCAGCGAGCAAGTCGACCCTCGCCGACATCGTCACCGAGGCCGATCGCGAGGTGGAGACGCTCATCCGCTCGCGCCTCGCGGAAGCTCGTCCGGAAGACGGGTTCCTCGGCGAGGAGTCGGGCGCCGAGGAAGGGACCTCGGGCATCACGTGGGTGGTCGACCCGATCGACGGCACCGTGAACTACGCCTTCGGGCAGCCCGCCTACGGCGTGAGCATCGCTGCGGTGAGCGGACCGCCGGAGCCCACCGGATGGGAGCCGCTCGCCGGAGTCGTCGTCGCGCCGGTGCTGGACGAGGTGTTCTCCGCCGCCCGTGGGCACGGCGCGCACCTGGGGGAGCGGCGCCTGTCGGTCACCATGGAGACGCCCGCGGGAGCGCTCATCGCAACCGGCTTCGGCTACGACCCGGAGACGCACGCCGGCGCGCTCGATGAGCTGCGCAAGGTCATGCCCATCGCGCGCGACATCCGCCGAGCGGGAGCGGCCTCGCTCGATCTCGCCTACGTGGCGGCCGGTCGCCTCGACGCGTACTACGAGCGCGGACTGAAGCCGTGGGACATGGCGGCAGGCGCACTCCTGGTGAGCGAGGCGGGCGGGCGGGCTGGATGGCTGGGCGTCGATTCGTGGGGACGCCGGCTGCTCGTCGCAGCCGGAGAGCCGTTGTTCGAGCAGCTCGCAGGCGTATTCTCCGACTGACCCGACGTCTCGTGCACAGGGGGTTGACGGGACCTTCGTCCTGTGAGATTCCGAGCGCGGATGGCGCTCTCAGCGATCATCCGGTAGGTTGTTTACCGGATCGTTACTTTCGCGGCCCGAACCGCGAAGCGATGATCGCCCCCCGATGACGTTTCTCGCTGTCCCTCGCAGTGACCTACGGAAAGCACTCCTCCTTGCCGCTTGACATGCCCACGGCCGAAGCCGCGCACCAGCGCCGCTCGCGTCGCACCCCCGGTGCCGCGCTCACGCCGAACCAGCAGGGTCAGACGATGCGCACCGCCGTCGCGGACACGGCTCTTCCCGAGCCGCCCCTGACCCGTCGCCGGCTGCGTGAGCTCGCCTCCGCAACTCCTGCCCCCGAGATCATCGACGACGGCGACGCCGACTTCGGCGAGCCGCTCAAGGTCGCCGAGCACGTGGCCGGCTCCGCTCCCGCGACCGGCGCCATCCCGCTCGGCTCTGCGGAGTCGGACGAGTTCCTCGCCGCAGCCCGCGCACTGCAGTTCACGGGCGAGACGCCCGTGACCCCGGCCGCTCAGCCGGTCGCCGCGGGGATCCCCGCTCCCGCCGTCGAGGAGCACGTCGCGCCGCGTCGCGGCCGCGGGTTCCGTCGCGTCGCGACGACCACCGCCTCGCTGGGCGCCATGGGCGTCATCGGACTGCTCGCTGTCGGCATGACGACGCCGCTCGGCGCGCTCGCTCAGGACGGCGGCTCGTCCGCCTCGGCCGCCGTGTCCATCGCCGCCGGCGCGAGTCAGGAGCTCGGCGACGAGGAGATCCAGGCCTTCGTGGCGTCGTCCGACGTGCAGAACGCCGATGTCGAGCGTGCGCAGGGCTACTCCGCTGAGACCGTTCCGACCGTCGCTTCGGCCGACGGCATCAGCACCTCGGGTGCGTTCTTCACGAACGACGCCTCCGCTGACATCCAGTGGCCCTTCGCGGTCGGCACGAGCATGAGCTCGGGCTACGGCCAGCGCTGGGGTCGTCTGCACGAGGGCGTGGACTTCACGCCCGGCGACGGTGCTCCCGTTCAGGCGATCGCCGACGGCGTGGTGCGCATCGCGACCGAGTCGGGCGGCGCGTACGGCGTCACCGTCTACGTCGACCACGTGATCGACGGCCAGGTCGTCACGAGCCACTACGCGCACATGCAGTACGGCTCGCTGCGCGTCACGCAGGGCCAGCGCGTGCAGGTCGGCGACATCGTCGGCCTGACCGGAAACACCGGCCGCTCGTACGGTGCGCACATGCACTTCGAGATCATCATCAACGGCGCGACGACCGACCCGCTGCCCTGGCTGCAGGAGCACGCCAACACGCGGTACTCAGACGACGAGGCGGCTGCCGCGCAGACCGCCATCGGCGATCTCCTCGGTTCCGAGATCACCGCGGGCTGACCGACGCGCGCGGCGGTTGCCCGGGTTCGGGGAACCGCCGCGGAGATGGTATTCTCTTCTGGTTGCCTGTTGCAGGCAGCACGCCCCGATAGCTCAGTGGCAGAGCACTTCCATGGTAAGGAAGGGGTCGTCAGTTCAATCCTGACTCGGGGCTCGCGGCATCCACGGATGCATCGCGGCAGGGTAGCTCAGTTGGTGAGAGCGCACGACTCATAATCGTGAGGTCGCGGGTTCAAGCCCCGCTCCTGCTACAAGACCTGAAGTCCCCCCGGCTCCGCCGGGGGGACTTTCTCGTTGCGCGAGGCTGGTGAGCGTCCGCTCGAGACCAGACCCGCTTCGTCTACCCGCCCCGTGCAGAGCGGTCAAGCCCTGGCTTCCCGACGACGTGTCGCGGATGGTGAGCGCGGGGGACCACGGCGGTCCGCCATGGCGGGGGCACCATGACGATCGATGCAGCACCGGAAGCGGCGACGCGCCAGGCGGCGCCCGGCGACGTCGCCGTGGCCGACTTCCTCAAGACGAACGCTCCCGAGCTCATCCGGCGGCTCACGGAGTGGGCGGCGATCCCGTCCGTGGCCGGGGACCCCGAACGGGCCATCGACGTGGAACGGTCGGCGCGCTGGCTCGCGGGAGAGATGCGCGACGCGGGCCTCGAGGTCGAGCTGATCGAGACCGGCGACACCGTCGCCGTGTTCGGCCAGCGGGTCGGCGACCCTGACGCGCCGACCGTGCTCGTGTACAGCCACCACGACGTGCGCGCGGTGAAGCCGGAGGGGTGGAGCGAGACCGACCCCTTCACGCCCGTCCTGCGGGATGGCCGACTCTACGGCAGGGGCACGTCGGACGCGAAGGGGCAGGTCATGGCGCACCTGTGGGGCCTTCGCGCGCACCTCGCCGCAGCGGTCGACGGCCCCGCCCTGAACGTGAAGTACCTCGTCGAGGGGGAGGAGGAGGTCGGATCGCAGCATCTCGCCGATCTCATCGCCGAGCACACCGAGGCGCTGCGGTGCGATGTCATCGTCTTCTCCGACACCCTGCAGTGGAAGGACGAGGCCCCGGCCGTCGTCACCTCGATGCGGGGGATGCTGACGGCTTCGCTCACGGTGCGGGGTCCCGGCCGCGACGTGCACAGCGGCGCGGCGTCGGGCGCGACGGCCAATCCGATCCACGTGCTCGCCGATGTGCTGAGCGCGATGCACGACGAGGGAGGCAGAATCGCGATCCCCGGCTTCTACGACGCCGTCGCCGCCGTGACGGAGCAGCGCCGCAAGGAGATCGAGGACCTCCCGTTCGACGATGAGACCTGGCTGGAGCGCACCGAGACGCGCGCAATGACGGGCGAGGACGGCTACTCGATCAAGGAGCGACTCTGGCTGCGACCCTCGTTGGAGGTGCTCTCGCTTCTCGCGGGAGACCCCACGGCGATGTCCCGTGCGGTCATCCCCGCCACGGCCGAGGCATCCCTCAACATCCGCACGGTGCCGGATCAGCGCGTGGCGGATGTCGCCGAGCAGCTGCGGCGCTTCATCTCCGACCGGATCCCCGACACCGTCGAGTACGCGCTCACGGTCGACGAGGAGTACGGGCAGGAGCCGTACGTCACTCCTGCCACCGGCGCCCTGCGTGCGCTCGAGGTCGCGACAGAGCGCGGCTACGGCAAGAGCGCCGCCGGGCGCATGGGCAATGCAGGCGGCGGGCCGGCCGACCTGCTCTCGAGCTCGCTGGACGCGCCGATCGTGTTCGTCGGGACGGGCCTTCCCGAGGACCACTGGCACGCGAGCGATGAGAGCGTCGACGTCGAGATGATGATGAACGGCGCCGCCACGATCGCCTTCCTCTGGGAGGAACTCGCCGCGATGGACGTCGAGGACCTCCGGTGACGATCATGGCCGCTCCCGAACCGCCGTCCGCCCGGCAGACGGACGGCCTGCTCAGCCGACTGATCGGCGTGGAGGAGGAGCTGCTGCTGGTCGATGAGGCCACGCTGTGCCCCGCTCCCCGCGCAGGCGAGGCGCTCTCGCTCGCCGCCTCGGCCATCCCGCTCGCCGGAACGGCGCTCGAGCTGGAGGTCAAACGTGAGCAGCTCGAGGCGGTGAGCTCTCCGCGAGCGAGCTTCGACGAGCTGGTCACGGCGATCGCGGATGGACGTCGTGCCGCCGACGAGGCCGCTCGGGCGGTGGGTGCGCGCGCGGTCGCGATCGCGACGACGCCGGTCGCCTGCCAGACGCACGCCGTCTCCTCACCGCGCTTCGATCGGATGCAGGAGCGCTTTGGGCTGACGATGCTCGAGCAGCTGACCTGCGGGTTCCACGTGCACGTGACGATCGCGTCGCCCGACGAGGGCGTCGCGGTCCTCGACCGGATCCGGCCGTGGCTTCCCGTGCTGCTCGCGCTCAGCGCCAACTCCCCGTTCTGGCAGGGGATGGACACCGGCTTCGCCAGCTACCGCTATCAGGCATGGGGCCGCTGGCCGACCGCGGGCCCTTACGACCTCTTCGGAACCGCGGAGCGGTACCGGCGCGTCGTCGACGACATCATCGAGACCGGCGTCGCGCTCGACCGCGGCATGATCTATTTCGACGCCCGACTGTCCGCGCACGTGCCGACCGTCGAGGTCCGCATCGCCGACGTCTGCCTGCAGCCGCGCGACGCAGCGGCGCTCGCGGTCCTCGTCCGGGCTCTCGTCGTGACGGCCGTCTCCGAATGGCGCGTGGGCATCCCTCCTGACGGCATGCCGAGCAGCCTGCTCCGGCTGGCCTCCTGGCAGGCGAGCAGGTACGGCGTCGAGCAGGATCTGCTGCACCCCATCTCGGGGAAGCCACGACCCGCTCGCGACGTGGTCGCCGCGCTCCTCGAGCACGTCGACGCCGGGTTCGACTCCAGCGTCGAGCGAGATCAGGTTCACCGCCGGCTGCAGGTCATCCTGTCCCGTGGAACGGGCGCGACGCAACAGCGCGCGGCGAGCGCCGCGGCGGGCGGCGCCGTCGAAGCCATCGCCCTGGCCATCGCGGCGACGCATGCCGCAGTGTGAGCGGTGCAGGCACCTCGCGACGTCGCGCGCAAGGGGGAGGCACCAGCGCGACCACCGCGAGACGATGAGACCACACCGATGAGAAGGAGGATGGCATGAAGTCCGTCGCCGAGCAGAGCATCGAGGAGCTGGGCGGACGCCTGAGCGTCCTCTCCCGGCAGAAGAGCGACCACGTCGAACTGGACCGTCTGCTGCACCGGCTGGGGGAGTCGACACACGAGGAGCAGCTGCCTGTGCTGCTCGATCTCTATCGGCTGGTGTTCCCGCACGCGTTCGCGGAGGAGTCGGTGCTCTGGCCCGTCATGCGCCGCGTGCTGCCCGACGGGGAGGAGCTGACGCTCCAGGTCGAGCAGGAGCACCAGGAGGTGAACGAGCTCGTCACCAGGCTCGAGGGCCTCGAGCTGAACACGCCGGAGCGCCAGGCCGCCATCGACCGTCTCGTCGAGGTGCTGCGCGAGGACGTCCGCGATGAGGAGGACGAGCTCTTTCCGCGACTGCAGGAGCGCGTGTCGGCCCGGCAGCTGCGCCTGCTCGGGCTCGCCTGGGAGGTCGTCGACCGCGTCGCGCCGACCCGCGCGCACCCGATCGTGGCGCGTCGCCCCCCGGGGAACGTCGTGGCCGCGCTTCCGCTCACCGTGCTCGATCGCACGCGTGACCGTCTCGATGCGATCCGGTTGCGCGGTGCGGGCGGGGCGGAGGGGGCCATCCGCTTCACGACCGACGCGCTGACCCGGGCCGCGCACACCATCGAGCACCTTCCGGCGATGCGGCGCGGCGAGGATGTGTCCACGCGCGTCGACCCGAAGCCCGGTCGCCCATGGCTGGTCGTCGCCGGTGCGGTGGCGGCCGCCATCGCCCTTCCGGTCGCCTTCGCCCGGCGGGGCCGGAAGGGGGGCGATAGATTCCGACGATGACGGAGGAGAGCTCGCTCGACGCGGATGGCCTCCTCGCGGGACCGCGGGGGCGGCGGCTGTGCCTCGAGCTGGCGACCGAATGCGATGAGGCGGTGAGTCGCGCGGTATGCGAACTCGCCTACGGCCTCGATCCGGCATCGGGGAGCTCCCGTGTGCGGTTCACGTTTGCGGCCGACGACGGCGGTGAACCCCATTCGCCCGCGACGCTCGAGGCGCTCGAAGGGCTGCTCGCCGGCGTCGACGTGAGCGCCATCACGCCCGCCGCGGTCCACCGTGCCTTCGGCCTCTCGGTCGACTTCGCGCGGTACTGGCAGGAGCCGGACGGCGAGGACATCCTGGCGGCGCTCCCCGTCGTCGTGGCCGCGCTGCGCCCGCTCGCCGAGCAGGTGGTGCGGATGGCCCCGCCCTGGTGGTCGGAGCCGCGCCGCGACGTGCAGTGGGCGATCGAATGGCACGACCCCGGCGATCGGGTGACGCTCGACGGCGACTCGGCGCGCATGCTCGCAGAGTGGGGCGAGGTCACGGCGTGCGACGAGGCGCGGGCGCGGATCGACCGGCCGGTCGACCCGGTCGCGAGCTACAGCGGCACGTGGTGGGTCGCGCCGTCCAGCGCCCTGATGACGACCGGCACGACGTCGGACGGTGAGCCCGTCGGCCTGCGCCTCGTGGAGGACTCGCTCGGCTGGGAGGAGGCGGCGGCCATCCCGGTCCGCGGCGTCGGGCGCACCTTCGAGATCCGCGGAGCCGAGGACTGGGCCGAGCTCTGCCGCCGCTTCCCGCTGGAGGTCACCGCGTCACGAAGACATGACTGGTATCGGGTGACCGGGCGAGATGGCCGATGGCTGATCCCGGACTGGCGGCGGGTGGCGGGGGAGTGGGACGCGGTCCACCTCACCGTCGCCGCATACCTCCGCGCCGCGACCAGGGCCATCCGGGTGGATGACGAGTCCGCGACGATGATCGCGGGCTGGGGTCCCGATGCGACTCTCTGGCTCGCCGACGTCGTGCGCGGGGGCGACGGCGGACGGGTCGGATGGTGCCGGGATCACTCCAGCGCGACGTGGCGGCGCGGCTGATCGGCGGGAAGTGCTGCCCGCGCGTGCGACGTCTCGTCGACCCGCTCCACGCGCACGACGGCGACGAGCATCCCGGCCACGACACCGCCGAGGGCGCCGAGGATCATGTCGCCGATCGTGTCCTGGTAGGCGACGTAGATCTCATCGCTGATGTAGCGCCATCCTGCCCACTCGAGCATCTCCCACAGCGCGCTGATCGCGAGGGCGATGATCGGCACGACGAACGCCGGAATGCGCCGCCGCACGACCCCGCCGCGCAGATCGGGGAGCACGTCGGCGCGTGCGAGACACACGTAGGCGATCACCGACAGCACGCCCGTGCAGAGCATGTGCACCGCGAGGTCCCACCGAGGCACCGACGTGTAGAGCCCGAAGACATTGCTCCACGCCGCCGTGAGCACGATCGCGCCGTGAGCGAGGTCGAACCCGGCCCGCATCCCGAGGATGCGCGGCAGCATCACCGCGGGCGACGCCAGTGCGACGATGCCGACGTCGGTGGGGGTGAAGACCAGCGCGGCCACGAGGACCCCCAGCACCGCCGCCGCCCGCAGACCGTCGGCCATCCACTCGGTCGTCGTCGCCGGACGACGGAAGAAGTTCTCCTTCATGACGCGCCTCCGGGCATCCGCACCACGGCAGATACCGGCAGATGATCGGATGGCCAGCGCCCGTCCACGGGCCGCCCGTCGATCGCGATCTCCCGCACGTCGACGTCGGGAGTGGCGACGATCCAGTCGATGCGCTTCCCGTTCTCCCGCGGGGAGCGGTACGCGCCGTACGTGCCCCAGGCCGGAGTGAGGCGGAGGGCCGCGCTGCGCCACGCGTCGACGAGGCGGCCGTTCTCGAGCAGAGCCGCGATCGCGGGCGAGTCCTCCGGAGCGTTCATGTCCCCCATCACGAGGGCGGGAAGCGGCTGCGCGGCGATGCGCTCGCGGATGGCACGGGCCGCCCGCGCACGTGACCGCGCGGAGAAGACGTCGAGGTGGGTGTTGACGGCGAGGAACCGGGCGGAGGTCGCGACATCGCGGAAGATCGCGGCGACGAGCACGCGCGGGATGCGGTTGCCCCAGCCGATCGACCCCGCGGTGTGCGGCAGGTCGGACAGCGCCTCCTGCGACCACGACTCGGCTTCCAGACGCTCGGAGTCGTACACGACCGGCACACCCTCGCCCTGCCCCTTCGCGTTGCGGCCGCGCCCGAGGAGGCGATACCCGTCGCCGAGCGCAGCCCGGACCGCTTCGCCCGTGCGGGGGAGCGCCTCCTGGACACCGACGAGCGCCGGACGCTCGGCGCGCAGAAGCGTCTGGAGAGCGGGGAGACGGTGGCTCCAGCGATCCGCGCGCGAGGTGAGCCGGCCATCCATCGGCCTTCTGATGTTGAAGGTCATCACCGCGAGATCGGGTGCCGCCCGCGGTCCGATGAGCGGCGTGGTCACGTCGATGCTCCGATCCGCGCTCGCCGCCGCGCCGCGCGCAGCGCTCGCCGCGTGCAGCGGACGGGTGGCAGGTCGTCGGGCCAGTGGCGGAAGACGGTCCGGAACCCGCGCGGCACGCGCCGGAGGAGGAAGTCGCGACGGTCGCGGAAGGGCCGCATCGACATCCCCACGGCCGGATGGGCGACGCGGCGGATGCGGTGATGCTCGCCGAGGTGGAAGGAGAGATCGAAGTCGTCGTGGATCTCCGGGTCGTCGCGGTGCACGCGCGCAGACACGCGACGCCACGCGTCCCGACGAAAGCCCATGTTCGACCCGAACAGCGGACGGTGGCCGAGCGCGAGCGCGCTCACCGCGGTGTACGACCCGAGGTACGCGGCGAGGAGGGGAGCGCGCAGTGCGGGCGGGCCGTCGATGAAGCGCGCGGCTCCGGTGACCGCGACGACCGCGGGGTCACCGAACGCCCGCGTCATCGCCTCGACCCAGTCGGACGGCGGGACGCAGTCGGCGTCGAGGCGGAGGATGACGTCGCCGTTGGCGGCGTCGTACCCCGTTGCGGCCGCGGCCGGGATTCCCGGCATGGCGCAGACGACGACGCGTGCTCCCGCCTCCCGCGCCACGGACGCGCTGGTGTCGCGCGACGCGTTGTCGACGACGACGATCTCGTCGGGCACGCGGGTCTGGGCGGCCAGCGCCTGCAGGCATCGGCGCAGCAGCGGTGCGTCGTCCTTCACGGGGATGACGACCGAGACGCGGGCGTCGCCGGCGGGGGAGTGAGGGGCGGCTGACGGCACGGGTTCTCCGATCGGGGGTGTCCTTCAGTCCTACCTCGGTCGGTCCCCGCGTTCCAGCCCTTGCCAGGCCCTCGGCTTCGCGCAATCGGGACGCCTCGCACGAGTAGCGCGACCGCGGTGCGACCGAGCGGGCGGCGTCACAGCCCCCCACGCCCGGCGGCACCTGCCGACGTCGCGTAGACCGCCGCCTGCGTGCGGCGCTCCATGCCGAGCTTCGCCAGCAGCCCCGAGACGTAGTTCTTCACCGTCTTCTCCGCGAGGCCCAGGCGTTCGCCGATCTGCCGATTGGTCAGGCCCTCGCCGATCGCGCGCAGCACCTGCCGCTCACGCAGGGTGAGGTCGGCCACAGGGACAGCGCCCGGTGCGTCCTCCTGCACCGGCGCGCTCGCCATGGCCGCGACGACGCGCTCGGCGACCCGCCGTGGCACGAGCGATTCACCGCTGGCGACACGGCGGATGGCACCGGTCAGGTTGTGGCCGCGAATGCTCTTCAGCTCGTATCCGGACGCGCCCGCCAGCACCGCGGCGACGGTGGCAGCGTCGTCGTCATGGCCCGTCAGCATGAGGCAGCGGATCTGCGGCTGGGCCGATCGGATGGCGCGGCACAGCTCGATCCCGTCTCCGTCGGGCAGTCGCAGGTCGAGCACGACGACGTCGGGCGACGTCGCGGGCACGCGCGCGAGCGCCTGCTGCACCGTCCCCGCCTCGCCCACGACCTCGAGATCGGGTTGCGCGTCGACAAGGGCGGCCACGCCGTTGCGGACGATCTCGTGGTCGTCGACCAGGAACACGCGGGTCATGCGCGGCCCCTCTCTCCCGAGAGCAACGCGCGCCAGACGGCTCGCGTGCCACCGCCATCCCGCGGGGTCAGCGCGAAGTCGCCGCCGCGACGGCGAGCACGGTCCTCGAGGTTGCCCGTGCCGCTGCTGCGGGTCGCGTCCGCCGGGACACCGATCCCGTCGTCGACGACCTCGACGCGCACCTCGTCGCCCTCGGCGGCGACGTCGACCGACACCGACCCCGCCTGCGCGTGCCGGGCGACATTGGCGAGGCATTCGCGTACGGCCGCCACCGCGTCGTCGGCGACGGCACCGGTGAGGAGCAGATCGATCGGTCCGCGGAAGGTCAACTGCGGGCTCGACGGCAGCGCGTCGGCCAGCTCACCGACGACGTCGAGGATCCGGTGCCGGGTCGTGCCGGTCGCCGCGCGAGGGCGTGCGGTCAGTGCAAACACCGCGGTGCGGATCTCACCGATCGCGGCGTCGATCGTGTCGACCTGCTCCAGGAGGTCCGTCTCCGCCCGAGGGAATCGCGCGGCGAGCGCCTGAAGCGACAGGCCGGTGCCGAACAGGCGCTGGATGACGTGGTCGTGCAGGTCGCGGGCGATCCGACCGCGCTCGTCCGCCAGCTCCAGCCGGTGCCGGTCGGCTCGGGCACGCGTGAGCTCGATGGAGATCCCCACCTGGGTGGCGAACTCCGCGGCCATGTCCGCGTCGAGCGCGGTGAAGGCCGTACTGCCGGCCGCGCGGCTGAGCGTCAGCGCGCAGACCGCCTCGCCCGTGACGACGACGGGCAGCGCCATCGTCGGACCCATCTCCGCCTCGACGGAGACCGACGCCGTGCTGGCGGTCGCGAGGATGACCTGACCGCCGCGGAGCGATCGGTCTACGAGCGATGCCTCCCGCTCATAGCGACGTCCCTCGAAGCGCTCGGCGCCGGCGCCGCGGGCGGTGTGGATGAGGAGCTGGTCGGAGTCGGGGTCGGGGATGACCACGCTTACGAGGTCGGCGGACACCACGGTGCCCACGCGGGCGGCGACGACGCCGATGCTGTCGGAGACGTCTTCCGACAGCAGCGCCGACGAGACCTCCGCGAGGGCTGCGCTCCAGCGCACCCGCCGCCGGGACTCCTCATACAGGCGCGCGTTCTCCAGAGCGATGCCCGCCGTCCCGGCGAGCGCGGTGACGAGCTCCTCGTCCTCGCGGGAGAACGAGCACTCACCCCGCGCGAGCAGGTAGAGCGCGCCGTACGCGTCACCGTGCGAGCGGACCGGCACGGCGAGGAAGGCCCCGCCGTCGCCCAGCGGCACACCCGCATGCCGAGGGTCGCGCTCGATCCACGCGAGCGGTGCGAGGTCGCCGCGCTGGAGAGTCGCGACCAGCTCGCTCTCGGAGTCGCGCCCCAGCACGCGCTCGACGCCGCCGTGCTCGTCGAAGACCGCAATGGCACCTTCGCGGGCGTCGATGAGCGAGACGGCCGCGCCCGCGATCCGCCGCAGGACATCGTCGATGTCGAGCGACTCCATGACGGAGCGATACGCCTGCAGCAGTCCTCGCAAGCGGCTCTCGGTCTGCAGCACGTGCTGCGCGTGCTGCATCAGCTCCGACAGCGACCGCTCGAGTTCGGATCGCGGCTGATCGATGAAATCCAGGTCCCCCGACACCAGATCACCCCCTCTGCGCATGACGGTATCCCGACCTCACGGGACCTTGGACCCTATTGACAAGATCGCCGTGGCGCGAGAGTGGCACCACACCATGAAGAACATCGACTCCTTCCCGCGCCGCATCGTCGGCGTCGACGGCTCCGCCCCGAGCCGTGCCGCCCTGCGGTGGGCCACCGCGCGCAGCCGCGACGACCGCGCGCCCCTGGTCGTCGTGCACGTCGCGCACGAGCGCGAGGCAGGCGAGGCGGTCCTCGCCGAGGCTCGGCGATTCATCCGCGCCGAGGATCCCGACCTCGCCATCGAGTCGCTGCGCCTTGAGGGCCGCGTCTGGCAAGTGCTCAGCGCTGCGGCTCGTGCCGAGGACACCCTCGTTATCGGCACCGACAAGACGGGCCTCGTCCGCGGGCGGGTGAGCGGCGCCCTGAGCGTCCAGCTCGCGATGACGGCACCCTGCGCGGTCGCCGTGATCCCCGACTTCGACCTGGGTTTCCGTCGCGGGATCGTGGTCGGCATCGGACGCCCGGAGTCCGCGCCCGTCGTCGCGACCGGGGCGCTCGCCGAAGCCCGTCGCAACGGCGCGCCTCTCACGCTCGTGCACGGCGGGTGCACCGGGCACTGCACGGATGGCCTGGATGCGGCCGAGCAGGAGCTCGCCGGGCATGACACAGACCTGGTCGTGCGGCGCCGCGTGCTCGCGAGTGCTGCAGCGGACGCCCTGCTGGACGCGGCCCTCGACAAGGAGCTGGTGGTCCTGGGGCGCGCCTCTCGAGCGGCCTCCGGAGCGCCGATCGGCACCGTCACGCACGCGGTTCTCATGAACGCGACCGCGCCCGTGCTGCTTCTCCCGCCGACGTGATCCACGGGACCTTGGTCCCTGTTCCGCTGCTTCTGATTCCCATATCTTTCAACTACCGAGCGGGATCATCCGCTCAGACCTCTTGACGCTGAAGCGTCACCCACCACCCCCTCCGGCATTCCAGCCACATGTGAAAGGCACCGCCATGTCCGCTTCCCCTCGGCGCAACCGCGCCATCGCCGCCCTCGCCGTCGTCCCCGTCTCGGTCCTGCTGGCCGGCGGTCTCGTGTGGCAGAGCTCCTACGCCGCGTTCTCCGCTCGCACCGAGAACTCGGGCAACTCCTGGAGCACCGGACGCGTCGCCCTGAGCGATGACGACCGCGGTGCCGCGGCCGTCACCGTCGAGAACATGGTTCCCGGCGACACCGGCTCCAAGTGCATCGTCGTGACCTCCAACTCCAACGTGCCCGGTGAGGTGCGGACCTACGTTGAGGACCTGCTCGCCGACCGCGGACTGGAGAACCGCATCCAGATCACAATCGAGTCCGGGACCGGAGGCACGTTCAACGACTGCACCGGGTTCATTCCGGAGGCGGACGGCGCCACGGGCACGCTCGCCCAGCTCGCGACGGCGGACACCGACTGGGCTTCGGGGGCGAACTCGTGGGACACGACCGGAACGCCCGGGGAGTCGCGCACCTACCGCGCAACGTGGACTTTCGACACCACAGGCATGACCCAGGCTGAGATCGACGCGCTGCAGGGCGCGCGCACCGGCCTGGACGTGGTGTGGGAGCTGCAGACCACCGACAACTGATTCGTCCCTTCCGAGGAGGAGAGCCGCGAGGCGAGCACATGGCCACGACCGTCCCCGCGCAGAACATCGGCTCAGCCGCTGAGGAGCGCACCGCTCCTCGTCGGCTGGCCGGTGTCCTCGGGCGGGACGGCTGGCCGCGCTTCGCGCTGATGCTGGTCTCGCGGGGCTACCTCCTCGTGATGGCGACCCTGATCGTCGTCGCCGTGCTGCCGCTGCTCCTCGGCTGGCGGCCCATGGTCATCCTGAGCGGCTCGATGGAGCCGACGGTCTCTCCCGGCGACGTCGTACTCGTCTCGGATGTCCCCGAGGGTGAGACCTACGGCGAGGGCATGGTCATCGCCTTCGACACCGTGAGCGTCGAAGACCAGCCCGTCGTCAAGGTGCACCGCATCACCGAGGTGCGCGACGACGGCTTCGTCACGCAGGGCGACGCGAACGCCGACCGCGACTCGGGCGTGCGCATCGAAGCGGATGTCCGCGGTGCGGGTCGCCTGCTCGTCCCCTTCATCGGCTCGCCGGTCTACTGGATGGGCCACGACCTGCCTGCTCTCGCGGCATGGCTGCTCGCGACCCTGGTCGCCGTCGGTCTCGCCGTCCCGCCGTCCCCTGGCCCCCGCCGTCCGGGTCAGGCGACGGTGGCCGTGCTCGCGCTCGCCGCCGTGGCAGCGGGAAGCGCGTCTCCATCCGTGCACGCGTACGCCGCCTTCTCGACCCGCACCGGCACCGCCGCGTCGTGGCACGCCGCAGCTCTCCCGGCGATCGCGCCCGGTCGCCTCGCGCCGTTCTCGCTGCTCGCAGCCAACAGCGTGACGGACGGCTGGCTGACCTTCACGCAGATCGCCGGCGATATCGGCACGACGCCGGGGACCAACGTCACGAACGTCTCCTTCCCCGACAGCCACGGGGCGATCGAGAAGAACACCGCTGCCGCCCGGAACGCCATGACAGACGCGCGCACCCTCGCGACGTCGCTTGAAGCGCGCCCCGCTGCCCCGCGCGCCAACTCCCTCACCGGGCGCGTGACACCGGGCACTTACTCCGCAGGTGCCCTCAGCGCCTCGGGCACGATCACCCTCGACGCCGGTGGCGACTCGAGCGCGCGGTTCGTCTTCATCGGAAGCAGTCTCACGGTGGCGAACAACACCAACGTCGTGCTCGCCAACGGTGCGAGCGCGGCCAACGTCTACTGGCGCATCCGCGGGGGCGCGACGCTGAACACGAGCACGCTGCGCGGCACGGTCCTCGCGGACGGTTCGATCACCGCGAACACCGCGACGCTCACCGGCCGCCTCGTCTCCTTCAACGGATCCATCAGCGCGAGCCGCTACCTCATCACGGCGCCGTAGCTCTTCTCAGAGCCGCCCCTTCACGATGCCGTGCCAGTACAGCTGCGGCAGCAGATAGCGGTCGAGCACGTACCACCAGGGCCGCGGCGCGAACGTGTCGAGCAGCGGGATGGTGCTCACGGCGCGGCGCGTACGCGCGTCGTACTCGCCGAACACGAGAGAGCGGCGCGACGTGGTGATCGGCGCGACGGTGTACCCGTCGTAGTGCGACAGCGCTCGCCCGGTGCGGCGGCGCTGGATGTTCTCGACCAGGGTCTGAGTCTGATGACGCAGCGCGCCGCCCGTGCGCGCGTCGTCGAGGTCCGCCGCATCGCCGATCGCCCAGAGGTGCGGGTGCGTGCGGTGCTGCAGCGTCTCCCGGTCCACCGCGACGAAGCCGTCGGTGTCGGGAGCGTCGAGTCCGGACGAGCGAACCAGAGGATGGCCGGCGTACGGCGGCAGCAGATGCAGCAGGTCCGGTCGCATCGTCGCCGCGCCATCCGGCCCCGACAGTGTGATCTCGCCGCCCTCGATCCGCTCGACCCGGGTGCGCAGTCGCAGGGTGACGCCGTACCGCTGCAGCTCGCGACGGACGGCGGACTCGATCTCCGCCACCGGATGCAGGCCCTCGCCGTCGTGCACCAGGATGACGTCGATCGCCTCCAGCACCCCGCGCCGGCGCCAGTGGTCGCACGCGAGGAAGAGCGGCTTCAGGGCGGTCTCCCGCCCCGACGCCGGCTGCTCGTGGAACGTGAAGACGGCGGTGCCCGCCGTGAGCGCCGAGATCCGCTCCCACGTCTGCTCCAGCAGGGAGGACTCGAAGGTGGAGCAGGCGGGGCCGTTCGCGAGCGCCTCCCGCGCGCCCGGCAGGGCGTCCCAATCGGTCGGTGCCCCGCAGGCGATGACGATGTCGCCGCCGCGGATGATGCTCCCGTCCGACAGCACGACCTCGTGCCGTACGGCGTCGATGCGCTCAGCGGCGGCGCGATACCAGTGCGCACCCTTCGGCATGACCTTCGCCTGCGGGCGCGTGAGCGCGGAGGGCCTGGCGAGCCCCGCCCCCACGTAGTTCTGCAGGGGCTTGTACACGTGCTCCTGTGCGGGCTCCACGATCGCCACGTCGCGGGAGCCGCGCTTCAGAAGCCGAGCCGCGGCCGAGACGCCGCCGTTGCCGGCGCCGATGACCACCACATCATGCCTGGGGATGTCCATGCGGGCACCCTAGGACGACCTCGCGCCGACGGGCGCGGGCTTGCGGAGCGGCGCCATCCGACCTAGTGGCGACGCTCAGCGCGCCGCGAGCAGCGCGACCCAGATCTCCGCCCGCGCCGCGAACGACTGCAGGTCGCGATCGAGCAGGCGCTCTGCGAGCCGCACGCGCGTCCGGACGGTGTGCCGATGCACCCCGAGCGCGCGGGCGGCGTCGTCGAATCGCGCGTCGTGCAGCAGCCAGACGCGCAGTGTGTCGAGGATGGCGGTGCCGTGCGTCTCATCGTGCCTCGCGATGGGCAGGAGGACCGTTCGCGCGACGCTCCCCGCGTCGGGGGAGAGCGTGCTGAGCACGCCCGCCGACGCGACGTCGCCGAACCGGACCACGCCGGCACCGCGGTCGCGAGCGATCCGGGCCTCCTCGAGCGCGGGGGCGAACGCCGCCAGCGCCGTCGGCTCCGAGAGTCCGATGGCGACGTCGAAGCGCTCCGCGAGCTCATCCAACGCGAGCGGCGCCGCGGCGGACTGCACGAGTGCGATGCCGCCGGACGCATCGGGCCCGAAGAAGAAGCTGCCGTGCTCGCGGCCGGCGCGCAGCTCGAGGAACGCCACGAGGGCATCCGGCGCATCGCTCGTGAGACCCACCACCACCGGGTCGGCGGGAAATCCACCCCATGTGGCGTCGGCGATCTCACTGGCCAGAGCCGTGTCACCGGTGAGCAGCGCGCGCACCACCCCCGCGCGCAGGGTGCCGCGGGCACGAGCGAGCGCCTCGTTCTGCTCGAGGGCGAACCCGGTCATGGCGACCACGGCCGTGACGACGCTGCGCGCCTCCTCGTCGAGCCCCTCCGCCGCCACGGCGAGCACGCCGCGGAGGCTCCCGCCTGGGCCGAGCGTCTGCAGGGTGACCGAGCGCTCCTCGACACGGACCACGCCGGCGGCGCTCGCCCCGCGCGCGAGCATCACCTCGCATTCGCTCTGCACGCGGTCGGCGATCTCGCCCTCGAGGGCACCTGAAGCGCGGACGAGCGCGCCGGCGGAGTCGAACAGCCCCGCCCAGACGCCCAGCTGGCGGGACAGCTCCGAGACCGCCGAGCCCAGGCCGTCCCGCCGCAGCGCGGCCAGCGCGACCGCGCGCTGGGCCGACAGCGCCCACGTGCGGCGGGCATATGCCGCCGCGGCGATGGCCTCGGCGACCGCGCGCGCGACGGCGATGAAGGGAGTGCGGTAGGGCACCTCGAACAGGGGGACGACGTACTCCTCGCACGCCTGGGCGAGGGCCTCGGGGATGCCCGCGCGCGCCACCTCGGTGCCGAATCCGAGCGCGACGACGCCGCGGTGCGCCAGCCGCCGCACGTACTCCTCGTACTGCTCGCGCTCGTCGCCCGAGAACTGCGTGCCGGTGGTCAGGATCACCATCTCCTCGGCGAGGAACGGGGTGGGGTCGGCGAGGTCCGAGCTGTGCACCCAGCGGATGGGCTGCTCGATGGCGGCGGGCGGCCGCTCTCCGGGGGCGAGGCGCAGGCCGAGGTCCGCGCGGGACAGCAGAGCGCGGAGGGTGGGAGACGTTGGCGCGGACTCAGACATCGTGTACAGAGCGTATAGCGCGACGGGCGAAAGTGTACAGAACGGCGAATGCAGGCGTCAGGCGCCCGGTCGTACGCTCGCCGCATGAGCACCACTTCCCTCGCCACCACCGCTGTCGGCGGACCGGCCCTGCCGCAGGAGCGCCGCCTCGTCACCTCGATCCCCGGACCGCGCTCGCAGGAGCTGCTGGACCGCAAGGCCGAGGCCGTCGCTGCAGGCGTGGGTCACACCGCGCCGATCTCCGCGGTCGCGGCCGGCGGCGGTGTGGTCGTCGACGCCGACGGCAACTCGCTCATCGACCTCGGCTCGGGCATCGCCGTGACCACGGTCGGCAACGCGCACCCCAGGGTCGTCGAGGCCGTGCAGGCGCAGGTGGCCGCGTTCACGCACACCTGCTTCATGGTCTCGCCGTACGAGTCCTACGTCGCCGTCGCGGAGGCGCTGAACCGCCTGACCCCCGGCGACCACGCCAAGAAGTCGGCCCTGTTCAACTCCGGCGCGGAGGCCGTCGAGAACGCGGTCAAGATCGCCCGCAAGCACACCGGTCGCTCGGCCGTCGTCGCCTTCGACCACGGCTACCACGGCCGCACGAACCTGACCATGGCGCTCACCGCCAAGTCCATGCCGTACAAGAGCGGCTTCGGTCCGTTCGCCCCCGAGGTCTACCGCGCGCCGGCTTCGTACCCCTACCGCGACGGTCTCACCGGTGCAGAGGCCGCCAAGCGCGCCATCCAGCAGATCGAGAAGCAGATCGGCGCCGACAACCTCGCCGCCGTCATCATCGAGCCCGTCCAGGGTGAGGGCGGTTTCATCGTCCCCGCTGAGGGCTATCTCCCCGCCCTCGTCGACTGGTGCCGCGCGAACGGCGTCGTCTTCATCGCCGACGAGGTGCAGACGGGCTTCGGTCGCACCGGCGCGATGTTCGCCAGCGAGCACTTCGGCATCGTCCCCGACCTCATCACGACGGCGAAGGGCATCGCCGCGGGCCTGCCGCTCGCGGCCGTGACCGGCCGCGCTGAGATCATGGACGCCTCGCACGCTGGCGGCCTGGGCGGCACGTACGGCGGCAACCCGATCGCCTGCGCCGCCGCGCTCGCCGCCATCGACGCGTTCGAGAACGACGGTCTCGTCGAGCGCGCGCGCGAGATCGGCGCGCTCATCACCGGCCGCTTCGGCGAGCTGCAGGCGCGCGACCCGCGCATCGGCGACGTCCGCGGCATCGGCGCGATGGTCGCGGTGGAGTTCGTCGACCCCGCCACCGGCGAGCCCGACGCCGCCCTCACCGGCGCCGTCGCGAAGGCGGCCATCGCCGCCGGCGTGATCGTGCTGACCTGCGGCACGTTCGGCAACGTCATCCGCTTCCTCCCGCCGCTCTCCATCGGCGACGAGCTGCTGGCCGAGGGCCTGTCCGTCGTCGCCGACGCGCTCGCCGCGGCCTGATCCCCTCGACGAAGGAGCACGACATGACCGAGATCACACGCGACGTCGTCATCGTGGGTGCGGGCGCCGCCGGCACCACCGCGGCGAACGAGCTGAAGAAGGCCGGGCTGTCGGTCGCCGTCCTCGAGGCGCGCGACCGCGTCGGCGGGCGACTGTGGACCGACGTCGTCGACGGCGCCACCCTCGAAATCGGCGGCCAGTGGGTGTCGCCCGACCAGGACGCGCTGAAGGAGACGATCGCCGAGCTGGGGCTCGAGACCTACAGCCGCTACCGCGAGGGTGAGAGCGTCTACATCGGCCCCGACGGCGAGCTCACCCGCTTCACGGGCGAGATCTTCCCTGTCGCCCCCGCCACCGAGAAGATCATGGTCGAGCTCATCGAGAAGCTCGACCGGATGACCGCCGAGATCGACCCGGCTCACCCCTGGTCGCACCCCGACGCGGAGGAGCTCGACACGATCTCCTTCGAGGGCTGGCTCGCGCGTGAGACGGATGACCAGGAGGCGCGCGACAATATCGCGCTCTTCATCGCCGGCGCCATGCTCACCAAGCCTGCGCACGCGTTCTCCACCCTGCAGGCGCTGCACATGGCGGCGAGCGCCGGCAGCTTCTCCAACCTCGTCGATGCCGACTTCATCCTCGACAAGCGGGTCGTCGGCGGCCTGCAGCAGGTGCCGCAGCTCCTCGCCGAGCGCCTCGGCGACGACGTGCACCTCGATGCTCCGGTGCGCACGCTGCGCTGGGGTGCGGAGGGCGTGGTGGCGGAGGCGGAGGGAATCACCGTCCGCGCGAAGTACGCGATCCTCGCGCTCGCGCCCGTGCTCTACGACCGCATCTCGTTCGTCCCGCCGCTGCCGCGGCGCCAGCACCAGATGCACCAGCATCTCTCGATGGGCTTCGTCATCAAGGTCCACGCGGTCTACGACCGTCCGTTCTGGCGGGAGCAGGGCCTGTCGGCCACGGCCTTCAGCCCCTATGAGCTCTGCCACGAGGCGTACGACAACTCGAATCACGGCGACGAGCGCGGCACCCTGGTCGCCTTCGTCTCCGATAAGCACGCCGACGGCGTGTTCGAGCTGAGCGCGGAGGAGCGCAAGGAGCGCATCCTCGAGTCGCTCGCGCACTACTACGGCCCCGAGGCGAAGAACCCGGTCGTCTACTACGAGAGCGACTGGGGCACCGAGGAGTGGACCCGCGGCGCCTACGCGGCGAGCTTCGACCTCGGCGGCCTTCACCGCTACGGCAAGGACCAGTCCGTGCCGGTCGGCCCCATCCACTTCGCCTGCAGCGACCTCGCCGGCCTGGGCTACCAGCACGTCGATGGCGCGATCCGGATGGGCCGCCGCGCCGCTGCCGACATCATCGAGCGGTCGCGGTCGTGACCGCGTCGCTCGTCGTCGGCTACACCGCCACCCCCGCGGGCGCAGACGCCGTCGCGCTCGCGGGGCGTCTCTCCGCCGCCACCGGCGCGGCGATCGAGATCGTCCTCGTGCTGCCGGCGGAGGGCCGCAACGCCCTCACGCCGCCTAACGCCTCGTACGACGAGTACGTCCGCGGTCAGGCGCGAGACTGGCTGCGCGACGCCGCGGCCGCGCTCCCCGCCGGAGTCGCGCACCGTGCGCACGTCCGCACCGCCGAGTCGTTCGCCGAGGGGCTTCACTCGGCCGCTCGGGAGTTCGGCGCCTCGCACATCGTCGTCGGCGCGGCCGACGGCGGCCGCCGCGGGCGCCACCGCGTGGGATCGGTGGCCAACGAGCTGCTGCACTCCTCCGACATCCCCGTCGTCCTCGCGCCCGCGGGCTCGGCCGAGGTCGACGCTCCGCTCGACCGGGTGACGGCGGCGATCGGCACGCGGCCCGGCGCCGATGTGCTCCTCGACGACGCCGTCGCGCTGGCCGCGGCGGCGGGCGTCCCGCTCCGCCTGGTCTCCCTCGTCACCGTCGATCTGCCCGCCGGGGTCCAGACGGCGGCCATCCGAGTCGTCGGAGACACCCACGCCGACGAGGTGCTCGCCGCCGCCCGCGCCGAGCTCCCCGCCGACGTGCCGGTCGAGGTCGTCGTCGCCGAGGGCGACTCCATCGAGAACGCCGTCGCCCAGCTCGACTGGCTCCCGGGCGAGGTCGTGCTCGTCGGCTCCAGCCGGCTCGCGCGCCCGCGCTTCCTGTTCCTCGGCTCCACCGCGGCGAAGATGCTCCGCGAGCTCCCCGTCCCCTTCATCGTCGTCCCGCGCACCCGAGCGCCCGAAGAATCCTGAGTCACATGACCTCGAACCCGCACACCGTCGTGTCTGACCCCGTCACCACGGGGATCTCCAGCAAGGGCCTCAGCGCCGGCACCCTCGGCCTGATCGGCGCCGTCGTGATGGGCGTCTCCACCGTCGCGCCCGCGTACACCTTCACCGCGGCGATCGGCCCGACCGCCTCCGAGGTGGGCACGCAGGTGCCCGCGATCATCCTCGTCGGCTTCATCCCGATGCTCCTCGTCGCCTTCGGCTACCGCGAGCTCAACAAGGTCATGCCCGACTCCGGCACCTCCTTCACGTGGGTCACGCGGGCCTTCGGGCCGTGGATCGGCTGGATGGCCGGATGGGGGCTGGTCGCGGCGACCATCCTCGTCCTGTCGAATCTCGCCGGCATCGCCGTCGACTTCCTCTTCCTCCTCCTCAGCCAGATCACCGGCAACGGCGAGATCGCCGAGCTGACGCGGAACCCCTTCATCAACGTCGGCGTGTGCCTGCTGTTCGTGCTCGCGGCGACGTGGGTCTCGTACCGCGACCTGCAGACCTCGCAGCGCCTGCAGTACGTGCTCGTCGGCTTCCAGGTCATCGTGCTCGTCGTCTTCGCCGTCACCGCCATCGTGCGGGCCTCGTCGGGCGAGGCGTTCGACGCGACGCCCTTCGACGCGAACTGGTTCAATCCGTTCGCGGTGCCGTCGTTCAGCGCCACCGTCGCCGGCCTGTCGCTGTCGATCTTCATCTTCTGGGGGTGGGACCTCGTTCTCACCATGAACGAGGAGACGAAGAACCCCGAGAAGACGCCGGGCCGTGCGGCGACCGTCGTCGTGCTCGTCGTGGTCTTCCTGTACCTGCTGCTCGCGATCGGCATGATGATGTTCGCCGGTGTCGGCGACGGCGAGCTCGGTCTCGGCAACCCCGACATCCAGGAGAACGTGTTCTTCGCCCTGTCGAACCCGATCATGGGCTCGCTGGGCTTTCTCGTCTCCCTCGCGGTTCTGACGAGCTCGGCGTCGTCGCTGCAGGCCACGTTCGCCTCGCCGACGCGCACGCTCCTCGCGATGGGGCACTACGGCGCCCTGCCGAAGCGCTTCGCCGCCGTGCACCCGCGCTTCTTCAGCCCCGGCTACGCGACCATCGTGGCGGCCATCGTGACGAGCGTCTTCTACGCCGTGATGCGCTTCGTCAGCGAGAACACGCTGTGGGACACCATCCTCGCCCTCGGCATGCTCATCTGCTTCTACTACGGCCTCACCGCGTTCGCGTGCGTGTGGTACTTCCGCCGCCAGTGGTTCGACTCCGTGCGCAACTTCTTCTTCATGCTGCTGTGCCCGCTCGTCGGCGGCGCGATCCTGGCCATCCTGTTCGTGACCACGCTCATCGACACCATGGACCCCGCCTACGGCAGCGGGTCCGAGGTGGGGGGCATCGGCCTCGTGTTCATCCTCGGCATCGCCGTCATCGTCATCGGCGTCGTGCTGATGATCTGGCAGGCCGTGCGCGAGCCCGCGTTCTTCCGCGGCAGCGTGCTGACGATGGACGCCCCGCCGAGCCGCCGCCGCGCGCGTCGCTGAGACTTGAAGACAGCACCACCGGAAGGAAAGACATGACGAACGACCGCGAGAACACGCTGCTGGCCTCCGTCCCGACCCGTCTGTTCATCGGAGGGGAGTGGGTCGACGCACCCGAGGGAGCGACCTTCGACGTCCGGGACCCCGCCACGAACGAGGTCATCGCCCGCGTCGCCGACGCGTCGGCAGACGACGCCACCCGCGCTCTCGACGCCGCCGTCGCCGCGCAGGACGCGTGGGCCGCGACCGCTCCGCGCACCCGCGGGGAGATCCTGCGCCGCGCGTGGGAGCTCGTGCAGGAGCGCAAGGAGGACATCGCCCTCCTGATGACGCTCGAGATGGGCAAGCCCCTCGCCGAGGCCCGTGGCGAGGTCGGCTACGGCGGGGAGTTCCTCCGCTGGTTCAGCGAGGAGGCCGTGCGCATCACCGGCCGCTACGGCCTGAACCCGGAGGGCACCGGCCGGATGGTCGTGTCGCAGCGACCCGTCGGACCGTCGTTCTTCATCACGCCGTGGAACTTCCCGTTCGCCATGGCCACCCGCAAGATCGCCCCCGCCCTCGCGGCCGGCTGCACGGTGGTCATCAAGCCCCCGCAGCTGACCCCGCTGACCACGCTGTTCTTCACGCAGCTGCTCGCCGATGCCGGCGTGCCGGCGGGCGTCGTGAACGTCGTGACCTCGGCCTCGTCGCGCCGCGTGTCGGAGCCGATCATCTCCGACCCGCGCCTGCGGAAGCTGTCGTTCACCGGCTCGACCGAGGTGGGCCGCAAGCTCATCGCGCAGGCCGCCGAGGGCGTGCTGCGCGTGTCGATGGAGCTCGGCGGCAACGCGCCGTTCGTGGTCTTCGAGGACGCCGACCTGGACAAGGCCGTGGAGGGCGCCCTCGCGGCGAAGTTCCGCAACATCGGCCAGGCCTGCACGGCTGCCAACCGCTTCATCGTGCACTCCTCGGTCGCCGAGGCGTTCGCCGCGAAGATCACCGAGCGCGTCAAGGAGATGCGCATCGGCCGCGGCACCGAGGACGGCGTGGCCATCGGCCCGCTCATCGACGGCGACGCCGTCGCGAAGGCCGACGAGCTTGTCACCGACGCCACCGACCGCGGCGCGACCCTGCTCACAGGCGGCGACAAGCTCGGGGGCCCCGGCACGTTCTACGCGCCGACCGTCCTCACCGGTGTGCAGCCGGGCAGCGCCATCCTGCGCGAGGAGATCTTCGGCCCCGTGCTGGCGATCGCGACGTTCGACACCGAGGACGACGCGGTGCGCCTCGCGAACGACACCGAATACGGTCTCGTCTCGTACGTCTACACGCAGGACCTCGCGCGCGGTCACCGCATGATCGACCGCCTCGAGACCGGCATGATGGGCCTGAACGCGGGTGTCGTCTCGAACGCCGCTGCACCGTTCGGCGGCGTCAAGCAGTCGGGTGTCGGCCGCGAGGGCGGCTTCGAGGGCATCCACGAGTACCTCTCCACGAAGTACACCCTCATCCCCAACGACTGATCGCCTCGAGAGGAGCATCATGAGCGACTACGCCGTCGTCGACCCCGCCACGGGTGAGACCATCGCCGAGTACGACACGTTCACCGACGAGCAGATCCAGGACGCGATCGCGCGCGCAGCGGAGGGCCACCGCGCGTGGTCGGCGCTGCCCGTCGCAGAGCGCGCGGCGGCGGTCCGCCGCGCCGCGCAGCTGCACCGCGATCGCCGCGAGGACCTCGCCGCCATCGCCGTGCGCGAGATGGGCAAGCCCCTCGAGGCAGCGCTCGGAGAGGTGGACTTCGCTGCCGACATCATCGAGTACTACGCCGACAACGCCGAGGCGATCACGGCCGACCAGCCCATCGAGATCCTCGGCGAGGGGAGCGCGGTCATCCGCCGCTCGTCGCTCGGCGTGCTGTTCGGGATCATGCCGTGGAACTTCCCGACCTACCAGGTCGCGCGGTTCGCGGGCCCCAACCTGATCATCGGCAACACGATCATCCTCAAGCACGCGCCGCAGTGCCCCGAGTCCGCGGCGGCCATCGAGCAGATCTTCCGCGACGCAGGCCTGCCCGAGGGTGCGTACGTGAACGTGTACGCCACGAACGAGCAGGCGGGGACGATCATCGCCGACCCGCGCGTGCAGGGCGTCTCGGTCACGGGCTCGGAGCGCGCGGGCTCGGCAGTCGCCGCGCTGGCCGGGCAGCATCTCAAGAAGGTCGCCCTCGAGCTCGGCGGGTCGGATCCGTTCATCGTGCTCTCGGCCGACGACCTCGACCAGGTCGTGCAGGCCGCCGTCGACGCGCGCCTCGACAACAACGGCCAGGCGTGCAACGGCGCCAAGCGCTTCATCGTCGTGGACGGGCTGTACGAGGAGTTCCTGACGAAGTTCGCCGCCGCGATGGACGCCGCCAAGGTGGGCCATCCCCTCGAGGAGGACACCGTGCTCGGGCCGTTGTCATCGCTCGCAGCGGCGGAGCGCCTGCAGCAGCAGATCGACCGCGCGGTGGAGCAGGGCGCCCGCCTCGTCGTGGGCGGCATGCGCGACGGTGCGTACTTCCCCGGCACCGTGCTCACCGACGTGACGCCCGAGATGGACGTCTACCGCGAGGAGCTGTTCGGCCCCGCCGGTGTCGTCTACCGCGTCGCCGACGAGGAGGAGGCCGTGCGCCTCGCCAACGACACCCCGTTCGGCCTCGGCTCGTACGTCTTCACGACCGACGCGGAGCAGGCGCAGCGCGTGGCCGACCGCATCGAGGCAGGCATGGTCTACGTCAACGTCGTCCTCGCCGACAGCCCCGAGCTGCCGTTCGGTGGCGTCAAGCGCAGCGGCACCTCGCGGGAGCTCGGCCTGCTGGCCGCCGACGAGTTCGTGAACAAGAAGCTCGTCCGCATCGGCTGAGTCGCGCGAAGGGCCCCTCGTCCGCATCGCGGGCGAGGGGCCCTTCGCCTGTCAGCGCAGCTCCTCCGCGAGCGCCGCGATGACCGGCCATCGGCGTGGTCGCCGGAAGCACCTTCGCTCCGAGACTGCACGTGGTGCGCGCGGTCTCGGAGCGAAGGCGCGGGATGCGCGCGATGACGCCGTCTCGGAGCGCCCTCTCCGCCCCCCTACAGCGCCGGCGTGCGAGGCGGCACGGTGCGGCGCGCGCCCGTCGCCTCGAACGCGGCACCCAGCGCGAGCAGGGCGGCATCGTCGTACGCGCGACCCGCGAACGTCAGCCCGACGGGCATGCCGATGTCGACCATGGTCCCCATCGGCACGGTCACGGTCGGCACGCCGAGGTGCCGGATCGCGAGGTTGCCGTTCGCGACCCAGACGCCGTTCCGCCAGCCGAGGTCGGCGGATTCGGGGTTCACGTCCATGTCGGCCGGTCCGACGTCCGCCATCGCCGGGAAGATCACGGCGTCGAGGCCGAGCTCGTCCATCCACTGCTCGAGATCGACGCGACGGGTCTCCTCCAGTCCGCGCACGCCATCTGCGAGCTCGGGGATCTCGGCGACGTCCGTCACCGGGTGCTCGCGCACCTGCGCGGGATACGCCGCGATGTCGTCGTCGAAGCCGGTGTAGCGGTCGGGAAGCGCGCCCTCGGGCTGCGGGAAGATCCGCGCGCCGTCGACCACCTCGAGCGAGGGGATGGCGGGGTCTCCGTTCGCGCGCAGGAAGTCGTCCCACGCCCACGCGGAGAGGTCCAGGATCTCACGGTGCAGGTACTCCGGGGTGACGAGCCCGCGCGTGAAGATCGTCGGCGTGCCTGGCCGGTCGCCCTCGTAGTTCGACACGAGCGGGAAGTCGACCTCGACCACGGTCGCACCCGCCGCCTCGAGATCCGCGCGAGCGGCCTCCCACAGGGCGATGACCGAGTCACGCGTCTCGACGCGCTGCCCGGTCGGCCCGCCGATGCCGGGGGCCTCGGCTGTGCCTGCCTCGGGATCCGCGTTGATGTACATCCGCGGCACGCCCAGGCGCTTGCCCTGCAGCGACGCGCTCTCCGCGAGCGCGGGGTACGAGGCGGGGCGGATGGCCGTGGCCGCGGGGATCTCGATCCACGGCTGCACGCGCCAGAAGTCCCCCCGCGGCTCGTCGTCGTCGGCGACGACGACGTCCAGCACGGCGAGGAGGTCGGCCATGGTGCGGGTGTGCGGGACGACGACGTCCATGGTGGGCACGAGCGGCCAGTTGCCGCGCACGGAGATCACGCCGCGCGACGGCGTGTACGCGCACAGCGCGTTGCACGAGGCCGGCGCGCGCCCGCTCGACCACGTCTCCTCCCCGAGGCCGAACGCGGCGAAGCTCGCCGCAGTGGCGGTGCCGGAGCCGTTCGAGGAACCGGACGCGAACGCCGACGTCAGATACTCTCCGTTGTAGGGGCTCTCAGCTCGCCCGTAGAGGCCGCGCTGCATGCCGCCGTTGGCCATCGGCGGCATGTTCGTGAGGCCGAGGCAGATCGCCCCGGCGCCGCGCAGCCGCTCGATGGTGAAGGCGTCGCGCTGGGCGACGAGGTCGGCGAACGCGGGGCTCCCGGATGCGGCCGTCAGGCCCCGCACCAGGTAGCTGTCCTTCGCGGTGTACGGGATGCCGTCGAGCGGCCCCAGGCCGCTGCCGGCCGCGCGACGGGCATCGGATGCCTCCGCCTCCGCGAGGGCGTCGGGGTTGCGCACGACGACCGCGTTGAGCGCGGTCGCCGTGCCGGGGTCGTCGTACGCCTCGATGCGGGCGAGGTACGACGTGACGAGCTCGACGGCCGTCGTGCGGCCATCCGCCAGCGCCTGCTGCAGGTCGGCGATCGACGCCTCGACCACGTCGAACATCAGCGCACCTCCGGCTGCTGCTGCGTGATGCAGTGGATGCCGCCGCCGCGCGCGAAGATCTCCCGTGCGTCGACCGTCTTCACGGTGCGACTCGGGTACACCTCGGCGAGGATGTCCCGCGCACGGCCATCCGCCTCAGGCTCGCCGAAGCCGCAGGCGATGACGCCGTCGTTCACGACGAGGTGATTGACGTAGCTCCAGTCGACGAAGCCCTCGTCGTCGCGCAGCGTGGCGGGGGCGGGCAGCTCGACGATCTCGAAGGGGCGGCCGGCGGCATCCGTCTCCTGAGCGAGGTGCGCGCGCAGCTCGCGAGTGACGGCATGGTCCGGATGGCCGGGGTCGCGCTGCTCGTGGAGGAGGAGGACCCCGGGGGAGGTGATCGTCGCGACGATGTCGACGTGCCCGTTCGTGCCGAACTCGTCGTAGTCGCGCGTGAGGCCGCGCGGCAGCCAGACCACGCGCGTGGCCCCGATCGTGCGGGCGAACTCGGCCTCGACCCGCTCCTTGTCGGCGTACGGGTTGCGGCGCGGGTCGAGCTGCACGGTCTCCGTGGCGAGCACGGTGCCCAGGCCGTCGACGTGGATGCCGCCGCCCTCGTTCACGAGCGCGGAGCTCACGATCTCGGCGCCGACCGAGCGGCCGACGATGCGCCCGAGCTCGGCGGAGAGCCGCCATTCCGCCCAGGCGGGTGCGCCCCAGCCGTTGAAGGTCCAGTCCACTGCGCCCAGCACGTCGGGGCGGTCGTCGTCGACGACGAAGGTCGGGCCGGCGTCGCGCATCCAGAACTCGTCGAGGGGCGCTTCGACGATATCGATGTGCGAGCCGAGCATGCGGCGCGCGCGATCGGTCTCACTGGGATCGACGACCATCGTGACGGGCTCGAACTCCGCTACCGCGTGCGCGACCTCGGTCCACGCCGCGTAGCCGGCCGCCCGCTCGGCGTCAGTGTCTCCGAGGGTGAAGCCCTCGCGCGGGAACGCCATCCAGGTGCGCTCGTGCCGGTCGGTCTCCGCGGGCATCCGCCAGGTCATCGTCGATCCTCACTCCTATTGACCACTTGATCAATAAAACGATTCTCGGGCTAGGGTGAGGACATGTCAAGCGAAGCCGCTGTCCCGCGCCGCCGGGCGGCGCGGCTCGCGCCCGCCGAGCGCCGCGCGGCCATCCGGCGCGCCGCCCGAGCCACCGCGCTCGCCGACGGGCTGGGCGCCGTGACGCTGCGTGCGGTGGCCGCGAAGGCGGGGGTCGCGCCCGCGCTGGTCGCGCACTACGCGCCGTCGATGGAGGAGCTCGTCGCCGAGACGTTCGCCGCCATCGTGCGGGAGGAGCTCGACGAGATGGCCGCGCTCGTCGACGATCGCGAGCCGCGCGCGGCGCTGGTCGAGCTCATCCAGACCCTCCTCGCGGGGACGCGCGACGACGTGACCGCGGTATGGGTCGAGGCGTGGGCGCTCGGGCGCCGGAGCGAGCCGCTCGCGGCCGCCGTGCGTGACGAGATGGACGCCTGGGCGAGGCTCCTCGCGGGCATCGTCGAGGCCGGCGTGCGCGCCGGGGTCTTCCGCGTCGACGATCCGGCGGCCGCCGCGTGGCAGCTGCTGGGGATGATCGACGGTCTCAACGCGCAGGCCCTCGTCCGCTGGGGCGAGGCGTCGGAGCGCTCGGCGCTCATGCTGCGCGCCGCCGAGGGGATGCTCGGCGGCGCGCGCTGAGGCTCAGCCCTCGTACTGGGTGCGTCCCGCTACGACCGTGCGCACCACGCGCGCGGCGAGGAGCGCGTCGGCGCCGCTCTCGAACGGGTCGACGTCGACGACCGCGAAGTCGGCCGCGCATCCCTGCGCGAGTCGCCCGCGCCATCCGCCGTCGCCCACCGACGCCGCGGCGTCCCGCGTGGCGTGCGCGATCGCGCGCTCGAGTGGCACGGCGTGCTGCGGGTGCACGGCAGCCTGCGCGGGGTCGAGCGCCGAGGCCCGCGTCGTCGCGACGTACATGTTGGCGAGCGCGGGGTACGGGGCGGTGGGCGCGTCGGTCGAGAAGGCGAGCAGTGCGCCGGCCTTCTCGTACTCCGGCCACGGGAACGCACGGTCCACGCGCTCGTCGTCCAGCTGGGCCGCCCAGTTCGCGAAGATCGCCGGGTCGCTGTGGACGGGCTGCATCGACGCCGTCACGCCCAGCCGGGCCATCCGCTCGGGGGTGCCCGGCGCGGCGTACTCGAGGTGCTCGATGCGGTGGCGCCGGTCGCGCTCGCCGTTGACGGAGATGGCGTGCTCGATCGCGTCGAGCGCCATCGTGCTCGCGCGGTCGCCGATCGCGTGCATGGCGATCTGCAGGCCCGACGCGTCCGCCGCCGCGACCACGGTCGCGAGGCGATCGGCGGGCCAGATCGGCTCGGCGTTCGAGCCGTCGGCGTACGGATGGCCCATCGCCGCCGTGCAGGCGTCGATCGTCCCGTCGAGGACGAGCTTGATCCCGATCACCCGGAGCCAGGGCGAGGCGACCTCCGCTGCGAGATCGGCCGCCCGCGCGACCCGGGCGAGGTTCTCCTCGTCGTCCCCGGTGTTGGGCACGAACCAGTGCACGGCGACGCGGAGGGGCAGCGCGCCTCCGCGTCGCTCGGCCGCACGCCGGAACGCGGCGAGGCCGAAGTCGTCGAAGGCCATGTCGACGACGGCGGTGACGCCGGCGGCGAGGTACGCCTCGATGACCCGCTCGACCGCGGCATCGCGCTGCGCGTCGGTGGTCGTGGCGTCGCGGTGCGCCCAGGCGTACTGCTGCGCCGCGGTCTCGTAGAGGATGCCGACGGCCTCTCCGTCGGCGTCGCGCTCGATGCGCCCGCCGTGGGGGTCCGGGGTGTCACGGGTGATCCCCAGCTCGGCCAGCGCCGCGCTGTTCACCCAGCACGAGTGGTAGTCGTTCGCGTCGAGGTACACCGGAACGTCGGCGACGACCTCGTCGATCATGGCCGCGGTCGGCGCGCCATCCGGGATCGCGTCGAACAGCCATCCGCGCCCGCGCAGCACGGGAGCGTCGGGATCCGCCGCACGTGCCTCGGCGAGCAGCCGCTGGATGTCGGCGAGGGTGCGCGCGTCGGTGAGGCCGACCTGCCCGAGGGCGTCGCCCATCATGAGCAGGTGCGTGTGCGCGTCGACGAAACCCGGCAGCACGAGGCGTCCGTCGAGATCCACCTCCTCGTCGGCCGTCGGCGCCGTGGCCGTATCGCCGACGTAGGCGATCGAGTCGCCGTCGACGACGAGGGCCTCGGCCCAGGCGGGGTCGTCCGCGGTGAAGAGGCGGGCGTTGCGGTACAGCGTGCGGGTCATCGTGCGAGCTCCGAGATGGCGGCGACGGCGCGTTCGCGCCGAGAGGAGAGCAGGGCGATGGCGCCCGCGGGGATCGCGAGGACGAAGCTCGCGACGCCGAGCGTGATCGCGAAGCCCTGGTAGCCGAGGGCGGACACCAGGCCGGCGCCGATCACGGGCGTGAGGGCCGATCCCACGAGGTAGACCGCGAGCAGCGGACCGGACCAACGGCCATCCGCATCGAGGGCGGCCGACGTCGAGACGAAGTACATGAAGCCGACCGCGTAGACGGTGTTCCAGGCGACGAAGACGATGATGAAGATCGTCGAGTCCGTGACGAAGCCCTCCGCGAGCTTCAGGACGCCGCCCGCCACGAGCAGGACGACGAGCGGCACGGCTCGGCCGAGTCGGTTGCCGACGATCATGAGCCCGAGCGAGCCGAGGAGGCCACCCGCGGTGGCGGCGCTGAGTGCGACACCGAGGCCTTCGGCCGTGAGGCCGGTCCGGTCGGCGCCCATCACGCCGGCCATGGCCCAGAGCGAGTCCTCGCTCGCGGCCCAGAGCGCGAACGTGACGAGGAGCCCGAGCCCGGCGGTGGTGACGCTGCGCGTCCCGGGGGCGGCGGTGCGGACGGTGCCCGTCGGGGGGATCTCGATGGGCATCGCCTCGCCCACGGCGGCGCCCGCCTGCGGGTCGACCACCGGCGCGCCGGGCAGCCACATCGACACCGCGAGCCCGATGAGAGCGAACAGTGCCAGCGCGCCGAAGACGTCGATGGGGGCGAGGCCGATGAGGGGCACGGCCGCGAGGACCACGGTGATGACGCCGCGGTTGGCCAGACCGTTGAAGCCCGCGACCCGGTCGGGGTTGCGGAAGGCCGCGAGCGCAGCTCCGGAGGCGGCCACCGCTCCGCCAGCGCCGATGCCGCCTGCCAGCAGGCCGACAACGAGCAGCGCGGGCACGAGACCTGCGGTGGTGAAGCCGAGGAATGCGAGCACGAGCCCCGCGCGGGCGACCGTGCGTCGGTGGGCGCCCGCGCACAGCGGCGCGATCGCGAGCCCGGTGACGGCCGTGAGCAGAAGCGTCGCGGTGACGAGCCAGCTCGCCGCGAGCACGTCGAGCCCGAGACCGATCTGGGCGGCGGTGATCATGTAGGGCGACAGGTTCACACCGAGATAGCCGGCGATGCCGATGGCGAAGGTCGCCGTGGCGGAGGGCAGTCGGAGCGGTACGCGGCTGCTGAGGTCGAGCGATGTCATGAGGTCTCCAGGTCGGGCACGACGGCGTGCGCAGACGATCATCGGAGCGGGTCGGGTAGCCCGCGACCATCAAACGAATGGTGTTCGTAAACGAATGGTGCTCGTTATTATGCACGGGAGGGGCGACGTGCGGAAGACTTCGCGTGACGGCTCTGTTTCGATCAGCTGAGAATCGGGAGAACTCCATGGCCAGACCGTCGGCCCCGCTGCTGTCTCCGGAGATCATCGGCGACGCCGGCCTCGCCCTCGCGCGGGCGGGGAAGCCGTTCGGCGTCAACGCCATCGCGCGGCACCTCGGCGTGCGCCCGTCGTCGCTGTACAACCACGTCGACGGCATGGACGAGATCGTCGAGCTCATGCGAGGTCGCCTGGTCCAGTCGTACCGCGTGCATCCGGGGGGCGGGTCGTGGGACGAGGTGGTGCTCGCGGTCCTGCGCAGCCACCGGCGCATGTATGCGGACCATCCGCTCCTCGTGCCGCTCCTCGTCGGGAAGACGATCACCCATCCGGGTGTGATCGCGGCGTACGACGACCTCGCCACGGTGCTCGTCGACGCGGGCTTCCCCGAGTCGGAGATCCTCACGGTCATCGCGGTGATCGACGCCTTCGCCATCGGCTTCGGACTCGACCTGGCGTCTCCCGACGACGTGTGGCAGCCATCCGAGGAGACGCGCACGCTCGGACGGGTGCTGCACGGCGCCGCCGGAGGTGCCGAGCGTGCCGACCGCACCTTCGAACTCGGGTCGGCCATCCTGCTCGACTCGCTGCGCGCGCGCCTCGCGGCCGGCGCCTGAGCCTCGCGTGCGTCGGGCCCCGCGCGGCCCCGGCCGACCGGCGAAGTGCGCGACGCGCCCGGTCACGACCGTCCGCCGCGATACCGTGAAGGGATGACCTGCTGCACCACCTGCTCCGCCCCGGGATCTCGGTCGTGACGGGGGAGCGCCCGGCGGGTTACCGCGCGATCGGGTCGTTCATCCTCATCGGGGCACTGTCGGGATTCCTGTCCGGCCTCTTCGGCGTCGGCGGCGGCACCGTCATCGTGCCGCTCCTCATCCTCCTGGTGTCGTTCTCGCAGCGGCTGAGCGCAGGAACCTCCGCGGCGTCGATCATGCCCACCGCCGCGGTCGGGGTGATCGCCTACGCCCTGCACGGCGATGTCGACTGGGTCGCGGCGCTACTCATCGCGGCGGGCGCGGTCGTCGGGGCGCAGATCGGCGTGCGGCTGCTGCACGTGCTGTCGGAGTCGGTGCTCCGCTGGATCTTCGTGGGCTTCCTCGTCGTGGTGATGATCAGCCTCTTCCTCATCGTCCCCTCGCGGGACGCCGAGCTGCAGCTGCACCTCGTCAGCGGCATCGGGCTCGTGGCCCTCGGGCTCATCACGGGCATCGCGTCGGGCCTCATCGGCGTGGGCGGCGGCATCATCGTCGTTCCGGTGCTCATGCTGCTGTTCGGCATGAGCGACCTCGTCGCCAAGGGCACCTCGCTGCTCATGATGATTCCGACGGCGCTGTCGGGCACGGTGGCGAACATCCGAAAGCGCAACGTCGACGTTCCCGCCGCGCTCGGCGTCGGCCTCACAGCCTGCGCCACGGCGCCGCTCGGCACATGGGTCGCGAACCTCGTCGACCCGCGGCTGGGGAACATCCTCTTCGCCGTGTTCCTCGTCGTGATCATCGCGCAGATGACGCAGCGCGCCATCCGCGCGTCGCGCCGCACCAGCTGAGGGCAGGCGCGGCGGGGCGTCGGGGCGCCCCGCCGCGTCAGCTCACGCGCCCAGCTCGCGGACGAACGCGCGCACGTGCTCGCCGAGCCGGCGGATGCGCTCGTCGCGCGCGGCTTCGCGGTCGAAGCCCTCGTAGGCGAGCGGCGGGAGCTTCCGCACGGCCGCCGAGCAGGCGAAATTAGCGCACACGAGGGTGCCGATGGTGTCGCCCTTGCGGCCGGCCGGCCCGGCCTTGCGCGCGGAGAAGAACTGCACGTCGTTGGCGAGCGTCACGTCGTCGCACCACGAGCACATGGCTCGAGCACCGACGCGCGGCTCGGCCTGGCGCAGGAGGACCGCCACCGGCGAGTCGGCGAGCTCGACCACGACGTACGCGCGGCGCGGCAGCTTGGGGTCGGCCCAGCCGAGGTAGTCGAGGCGGTCGAAGTCGCGCTCGGCGAAGTCGACGGGCAGGGTGAGGTCGGCGACCTCCTTGCGGGAGGCGTTGACGAAGGCGGCGCGGATGTCGCGCTCGGTGATCGGGGTCATGATGTCCGTTCGGATGGCCGGGGCTGCGCCGGCAGGCGGAAGCGGCCGCGAGGGCGGTCGCGGAGGAGGCGTCGGAGACGCAGGAGAAGAGGGCGCGCCGGGCGCCGGACAGGGTGCTCGCGAGGGGCGAGCGCGCTCAGCCTCTGCCGCCGACGCGGGTGGCGTCGGCGACCTCCTCACGCCCGCGACGCGGGCTCGCCGGAAGGGACATGCGCGCCAGTCTAACTTCGCGCCGACGGCGTCCAGGCCGCCGTCGTTAGGATGGCCCGGTGCCTGTGAACCCCGAATTGGTCGGCCGCGAGTTCCCGCCGACACCCCCGTACCTGGTGGGTCGCGAGAAGGTGCGCGAGTTCGCGCGCGCCGTCTTCGCCGACGCGCCGCAGCACACCGACCCCGAGGCCGCGCGCGCCCTCGGCTACGCCGACGTGGTGGCGCCGCCGACCTTCGCGATGGTCGTCCAGGATCACACCCTGCAGCAGCTGCTCGGCGAGCCCGACAGCGGCATCGCGCTCGAGCGCACCATCCACGCCGAGCAGCGGTTCCGCTACACCCGCCCGATCGTCGCGGGCGACGAGCTCACCGCCCGCCTCACCGTCACGGGCATCCGCTCGGTCGGCGCGAACGCCATGATCACGAGCGACGCCGAGATCATCGACAGCACCGGAGCCCACGTCGTGACCGCCACATCCGTGCTGCTCGTCGGGGGAGAGGACACCGCGAATGTCTGACCTGACCGTGGGCGACGTCGTCGCCGAGCGCAGCGTGCACCTCACGCGCGAGTCCCTCGTGCGGTACGCCGGGGCATCCGGCGACTTCAACCCCATCCACTACCGCGACGATGTGGCGGTCTCGGTCGGGCTCCCCGGCGTCCTCGCGCACGGGATGCTCACCATGGGGCTCGCCGTCGGCACGATCGCCGAGTGGCTCGGCGACTCGGGCCGCATCCTCGAGTACGGCGTCCGCTTCACGCGCCCCGTGGTCGTCGATGCCGAGACGGGCGCCGACGTCTCCGTGGTCGCCAAGGTCGGCCAGCTGACCGACGACGTCGCCCGCATCGACCTCACCGTCACGCATGCCGACACCACGGTGCTCGGCAAGGCGCAGGTGCGCGTGCGGGTCGCATGAGCGAGGTCTCTCCGATCCCGTTCTCGCAGCTCACGACGCTGCGGGTCGGCGCCGCACCCGAGCGGATGGTGGAGGCCCGCACCCGAGAGGAGCTCGTCTCCGCGCTTCGGGACGTCTGGAGCGACGACGACGAGTGGATGGTGCTGGGCGGCGGATCCAATCTGCTCGTCGGTGACGAGCCGTTCCCCGGCACCGTGATCCGCATCCTGACCAGCGGTTTCCAGGTCGTCGACGGGGCTCGCGATGGCTTCGTGCGGCTGCGCGTCGAGGCGGGGCAGAACTGGGACGAGCTCGTCGCGTACGCCGTCGCCCACGGGCTCGCCGGCATCGAGGCGATGTCGGGGATCCCCGGCACGACCGGCGCCGCGCCCATTCAGAACGTCGGCGCGTACGGCCAGGAGATCGTGCAGACGCTCGTCGAGGTCGAACTCATCGACGAGGCGACCGGCGAGGTCTCGACCGTCCCCGCCGCGGACCTCGGACTCGGCCCGCGGACATCCGTGCTGAAGCGCCACTACGACTCGGCGCCCGAGCGCGAGGCGGTCATCCTCTCGCTGACCCTCGAGCTCGAGAGCGTCGGCACCGGTCCGCGGCCGCTTCACGACGCGCGGCTGCGCGGCGCCCTCGGCGTCGCGGACGGCGCCGAGGTGTCGCTCTCGTGGATCCGCGAGCACGTGCTGGCCATCCGCGCTGCCAAGGGCATGGTGCTCGAGGGTCCCGACCCCGACACGCACAGCGCGGGGTCGTTCTTCCAGAACCCGATCCTCCCGGAGGCCGTCGCCCGCACGCTGCCGCCCGAGTGCCCGCGGTGGCCGGTCGAGCCCGACCTCGACCCGGTCGTCGTCATCCCGCTCGCCGCCTACGATGGCGCGCTGCCGCCCATCGAGTCGTCACGTGCCGACGTGAAGGTGCCGGCCGCGTGGCTCATCGAGCACGCCGGCATCGAGAAGGGCTTCCGCCTGCCGCGCTCGCGCGCCGGCGTCTCCACCAAGCACGCGCTCGCCCTGACCAACCGCGGCGGAGCCACGGGCGGCGAGGTGGGGGAGCTCGCGCGCTTCATCCAGAGCCGCGTCGCGGCGGAGTTCGGCATCGTGCTGCAGCCGGAGCCCGTGCTCGTCGGCGTCGAGCTCTAGCGAAGACGCGACAGGGGCCGCGGTCCTCGGACGGCGGCCCCTGTCGCGCATCCGGACTCAGGCGAAGAGCTCCTGCATGCGCTGGATGCCCTCGAGCAGCTGGTCGTCGCCGAGCGCGTACGAGAGCCGCAGGTAGCCGCTCGGGCCGAAGGCCTCGCCCGGGACGACGGCGACCTCGACCTCGTCGAGGATGAGGTCGGCGAGCTCGAGCGACGTCTCGACGCGGCGACCGCGCCATTCCCGGCCGAGGAGACCCCGGACATCCGGGTAGGCGTAGAACGCGCCGAGCGGGTTCGGCACCGTCACCCCCTCGATCTTCGACAGCTCCGAGACGATGAGGCGGCGACGACGGTCGAACGCGGTGCGGAACTCCTCCACCTCGGTCTGCGGGCCGCTGAGCGCCGCGATCGCCGCGCGCTGCGCGATGTTGTTGACATTGCTCGTCAGGTGCGACTGCAGGTTCGCGGCGAGCTTGATCGCGTCGGCGGGCCCGACCATCCAGCCCACGCGCCAGCCGGTCATGGCGTACGTCTTGGCGACGCCGTTGAGGAGGAGCGTCTGGTTCGCGAGCTCCGGGACGGCCTCGACGATCGAGACCGCGCGGGCGCCCTCGTAGACGAGGTTCTGGTAGATCTCGTCGGTGATCACCCAGATGCCGTGCTCGAGCGCCCACTGGCCGATGGCCTCGGTCTCCTCGAGCGTGTAGACCGCGCCGGTCGGGTTCGACGGCGACACGAAGACGAGCACGGTGGTGCGCTCGGTACGGGCGGCCTCGAGCTGCTCGACGGTGACCTTGTACTCCTGATCGGCGCCGGCGAAGACCTCCACCGGCACGCCGTCGGCCAGGCGGATGGCCTCGGGGTACGTCGTCCAGTACGGAGCGGGCAGGAGCACCTCGTCGCCGGGGTTCACCACCGCCTGGAACGCCTGGTAGACGGCCTGCTTGCCGCCGTTGGTGACGACGATCTGAGCGGGGGACGCCTCGAGGCCGGAATCGCGCAGCGTCTTCGCGGCGATCGCCTCGCGCAACGGGAGGAGACCCGCTGCCGGGGTGTAGCGGAAGTTCGCCGGGTCGGTCAGCGCGGCTGCGGCCGCGTCGACGACGAACTGCGGGGTCGAGAAGTCCGGCTCGCCGGCGGCGTAGGAGATGACGGGCTTCCCCTCCGCCTTGAGGGACTTCGCCTTGGCGTCGACCTTGAGGGTCGCGGATTCGGCGATGGCGGAGAGCTTGCGAGAGAGCGGGGCGCGGTCGGTCACGCTCTCAGCGTAGTGGGAGCGCCACGGCGCGACCACGGCGACGTCACCGACCGTGATTCTGCGAGCGGCCGCGGTCAGCCGTGCACGTGAGCGGGCGACTCGCCGCCTTCCGTGAAGCTCGGGCGGCGCCCCATGATCCGGCCGATGAGGAGGACCACGCCGACGATCACGAGCCCGACCGCGAGCCCGGCGATCGCCGATGCGAGCGTGTCGCCGAACCAGACGACGACCGTGCCGAGGGGCTCCAGGACGTGCTCGATCCCGTGCAGCACGTCCAGGGGGGCGTGCAGGCCGACCTCGGCGAGGTTCGCCAGCACGAGGTGCCCGCCGACCCAGAGCATCGCGACGGTGCCGATGACGCTGATCACGCGGAAGACGGCGGGCATGGCGCGGACGATGCCGGAGCCGGTGCCGCGCACGCGCGCGTTGCCGCTCGTGGCCATCCGCAGGCCGACATCGTCGATCTTCACGAGGAGAGCGACCACCCCGTAGACGACGCCGGTCATGATGAGCGCGATCACCGCGAGCGTCCCCAGCGTCAGCCAGATGCCCATGTCGGGGTCGAGGTTCGACAGCGAGATGAGCATGATCTCCGCCGACAGGATGAGATCGGTGCGGATGGCCCCGAGCACCAGGCGCTTCTCGTCGCGAGCGTCCTCGTCAGCGTGGCCGTGTTCGATGCCGAACCACTCCAGCACCTTCTCCGCACCCTCGAAGCAGAGGAAGGCCCCGCCTGCGATGAGGAGGTACGGCAGCGCCCACGGCGCGAAAGCCGTCAGCAGCAGCGCGACCGGGATGATCACGATGAACTTGTTCGCGATCGACCCGAGCGCGATCTTCGCGACGACCGGCAGCTCGCGCGCGGGCGTGATGCCCTGCACGTACTGCGGGGTCACGGCGGCGTCGTCGATGACGACGCCGGCCGCCTTCGAGGAGGCCTTCAGGGCCGCGCTGAGGATGTCGTCGACGACGGCGAGCAGACCGACGGACATGAGGTGCCTCCTGGAGGGTGTGGGGTGGCAACACTACCGGGCCGATGCGGCCATCCGCCGTCGCCGTCGACACGCCTCGGTTCGCGGTGCCGAGCGGCATGCCCTATGCTGGAGAGCGCAGTGCTCGTCTGCATTTTTCCGCTGTGCCTCGTGCAGGGCGGATGGTCGGAGGGGTGTTGCCGAGGTCGGGAGACCTCTAGGGCGGTAGCTCAATTGGCAGAGCAGCGGTCTCCAAAACCGCAGGTTGCAGGTTCGATTCCTGTCCGCCCTGCGCGTCAGCGACAGCTGGCTCACGAAAGGTAACCCATGGCCCACGACGCTTCCGGCGGCGAGATCGTCGCGGCGAATGGCGCGGCTGACGGCAAGAAGGCGGGGTTCTTCGCCCGGATCGCCCTCTTCGTCCGCCAGGTGATCGCCGAGCTCCGCAAGGTCGTCACGCCCACGCGCAAGGAGCTGCTGAAGTTCACCTCCGTGGTCCTGGGGTTCGTGGTGGTCATGATGGCCCTGGTCTACGGGCTGGACTACCTGTTCTCGTGGGTCACGACGGTGGTGTTCGGCGTTCCGAGCTGATCCAGCCGGTCGGATGACGGCCGCGCCCTCTCCGCGTCACAATGGGGAGAGCAAGTCTGCGCGACGCCTCCCGGCGTCCGGAACGGAAGAGAAACCACGTGTCTGAGAAGTACGCCGACGACGTCGACCTCGCGACGGCTGCTGAGCAGTCGAGCGAAGAGGACGAGGCCCAGGAGGGCAGCGTCCTCACCGCCGAGGAGCGCGCGAGCGCTTCCGCCGAGCACGCCGCCATGCACATCGATGGCGAGGACGAGGGCTCGAACGAGGACATCGCCCCCGACATCGACGACCCGGAGGCCGACGCTGTCGTCAACGACGCCCTGAACCTCGACGAGACCGCCGAGGTCGAGGCCGCGGCAGAGGTCCTCACGGACGCCGCCGAGGAGGAGGCCGACGAGGCCGAGGCTGCGGCCGCCGACGAGGTCGCTCCCTACGACGGCCCGGAGCTCGGCGACGGCACCGAGGGCGAGGGCGACGACGAAGAGGGCGACGACGACGACCCGTACGAGGCGTTCCGTCGCGAGCTCCGCTCGCTCGAGGGCAAGTGGTACGTCATCCACTCCTACGCCGGGTTCGAGCGCAAGGTGAAGGCCAACATCGAGCAGCGCAAGTCGACGCTCGAGGTCGAGGACGACATCTACCAGGTCGAGGTCCCCATGGAGGACGTCGTCGAGATCAAGAACGGCCAGCGCAAGATGGTCACTCGTGTGCGCATCCCGGGCTACGTGCTCGTGCGCATGGAGCTGAACGAGGACACCTGGTCGGTCGTGCGCCACACCCCGGGCGTCACCGGCTTCGTGGGCAACGCCCACAACCCGACGCCGCTGCGCTTCGAAGAGGCCTTCAACATGCTGAAGCCCCTCGCGGAGCTCAAGGAGGCGCAGGCGCAGGCGTCCGGCAAGGGCGCCGCGAAGAAGGGCCAGCAGGCCCCCGCGCGCGTCATCGCGGCGGAGGTCGACTTCGAGATCGGCGAGACGATCACCATCAAGGAGGGCTCGTTCGCCGGCCTCCCCGGATCGATCAGCGAGATCAAGCCGGAGAGCGGCAAGCTCACCGTGCTCGTGTCGCTCTTCGAGCGGGAGACGCCCGTCGAGCTCTCGTTCGACCAGGTCACGAAGCTCTGACGCGACGCGAGTCGAAACCCATACGCGACGCGACTCGATGCAGCGCTTCTGAACGACGAGCGGCCGTCCCATCGGGGCGGCCGCTTCGTCGTGCCCGCACGGGGGAGATGCGGTAGACTCGTGTGGTTTGCGTCTTGCGACGTGGATCCCACCGCACCCGGGCCATCCGAGGTGCGGGAGAGCGGATGCAACCGGCATCCGTTCGATGAAAGGAAGAGGAAATGGCACCGAAGAAGAAGGTGACCGGCCTGATCAAGCTTCAGATCAACGCCGGTGCAGCCAACCCGGCGCCGCCGATCGGACCCGCTCTGGGTCAGCACGGCGTCAACATCATGGAGTTCTGCAAGGCGTACAACGCCGCGACCGAGTCGCAGCGCGGCAACGTCATCCCCGTGGAGATCACCGTCTACGAGGACCGCAGCTTCACGTTCATCCTGAAGACCCCGCCGGCCGCTGAGCTGATCAAGAAGGCAGCTGGCGTCGCGAAGGGCTCGTCCACGCCGCACACGGTCAAGGTCGCGAAGCTCACCAAGGACCAGGTCGTCGAGATCGCCAAGACGAAGCAGCCCGACCTGAACGCGAACGACCTCGAGGCCGCCTCGAAGATCATCGCCGGCACCGCCCGCTCCATGGGCATCACGGTCGAGGACTGAGGGGGATAACGGATATGACTACCAAGTCCAAGGCATACGCCGCCGCGGTCGAGAAGATCGAGGCCGGCAAGTTCTACACTCCTGCTGAGGCCGTGGCCCTCGCCAAGGAGACCGGTTCGAAGAAGTTCGACTCGACCGTCGAGGTCGCGCTGAAGCTCTCGGTCGACCCCCGCAAGGCGGACCAGATGGTGCGCGGCACCGTCATCCTGCCCCACGGCACCGGCAAGACCGCCCGGGTCATCGTGTTCGCCAACGGCGCTGCGGCTGAGGCCGCCATCGCCGCGGGCGCCGACGAGGTCGGTGGCGCCGAGCTCATCGAGAAGGTCGCGGCCGGCTGGACCGACTTCGACGCGGCCGTGGCCGTGCCGGAGCTCATGGGCCAGGTCGGTCGTCTGGGCAAGGTCCTCGGCCCCCGCGGTCTGATGCCGAACCCCAAGACGGGCACCGTCACCCCCAACACGGCGAAGGCCGTCGAGGAGATCAAGGGCGGCAAGATCGAGTTCCGCGTCGACAAGCACGCCAACGTGCACTTCGTCGTCGGCAAGGCCTCGTTCTCGACCGAGCAGCTCAACGAGAACATCGACGCCGCGCTCGAGGAGATCGTGCGCCTCAAGCCGTCGAGCTCGAAGGGTCGCTACATCCAGAAGGGCGCCGTCTCGACCACCTTCGGTCCCGGCATCCCGCTGGACGTCAACGCGATCGTCTGACACGCGCTGCACCAGGAAGGCCCCGTCCATCGGACGGGGCCTTCCTGGTATCCGGGGGATGGCGTGGGTGCGGGGAAGCGGCGCCCGCGCGCGTCAGCGCGGGTCGGGTGCGGTGCCATCCGTGAGCGCGCGCAGCAGCGTGGCGAGATCACGGACGCGGTCGACGTCCCACGCGAGGAGGCTGTTGTGAAGCAGCGTCTGGGTGCCCGAGCGCGCAGCCGTCAGGCGCTCGACGCCGAAGGGCGTCGCCTCGAGCAGGCTCGCGCGCCGGTCGCCCGGGTCGGGCGTGCGGGCGATGAGCCCCAGATCCTGCAGCTCTCGCAGGGTGCGGCTCAGCTGCCCCTTGTCCAGAGCCATCCGCTCGGTCATGTCCGACGCCTTGATCGGACCATCGCGGACGATGGTGGTGAACACCTTGTAGGCGCCGGGGTTGAGCCCGGGGGAGACGCGCTCGGCCATCTCGTTGGTGATGCGGCGCACCTTCGTCATCAGCTCGCCGAACTCGGCTTCGACGGCCAGAATGGCCTCGGCCTGCTCGGAGGAGGCGGCGCGCGCCTCCCCGGAGGTCGCCTGCCCGGAGTGCTCGAAGGCGCTCGGCGCGAGATCCGCAGTCATGAGCCCATTCTCGCGGATCGGGCTCAGCACTTGCCGGAAGGCGGTTCGATCCGGCGCGGTGTCGAAGCGGCCGTGTCTCAGTTGGTGTGGGTTCGACCGGCGGATGGCCGCCCGGAGTGAGACACGGGGGTCGGGTTCGGCGGGGCGTGTCTCAGTTGGTGTGGGTTTGGTCGGCGGATGGCCGCGTGGAGTGAGACACGGGGGTCGGGTTCGGCGGGGCGTGTCTCCGTTGGTGTGGGTTTGGTCGGCGGATGGCCGCGTGGAGTGAGACACGGGGGTCGGGTTCGGCGGGGCGTGTCTCCGTTGGTGCGGGTTTGACCGGCGGATGGCCGCGTGGAGTGAGACACGGGGGTCGGGTTCGGCGGGGCGTGTCTCAGTTGGTGCGGGTTTGGTCGGCGGATGGCCGCGTGGAGTGAGACACGGGAGCGGGAGGGGCGGCCGGCGGCGCCGCGGGCGCTCCGTGGCCGTTTTCAGGCGCGCAGCTCAGTCGGAGAGGGCGAGCGCGCGATACGCGGAGCGCTGGAGGGCCCGCTCGCGCGGAGTGAGAGCCGGCGCGGTCTCCGCGATCGGACGCTGCGGTAGCTCCTTGCCGGTGGTGCGGCGGTAGAGCTCGTCGATGAGCGCCGTCGCGAGCTTCACGAGCTTGCCGATCTCGACGTCGTCGCGATCGATCCACACCGACTTCGGCTCGTCGTGCAGGGGCTGGAAGTCGCGGTGCTCCTCCCACGCGAACAGCGTGCGCTCGGCGCCGAGCACGTGCTGCTGCCACCACACCTGACGGAGGTAGGTGCGGGGGATCGACCGCCAGGTCTTGTTCGTGGTCTTGATCTCTGCGAGGAGGACGCGGCCGCTGGTGTCGACGGTGATGCCGTCCGGTGTGGCGAGGTGCCGGCGCTCGACGGTCGCGTGGAAGAGGGCGCTCGAGGGCTGGATGCCGTGTGTCGCCGCGACCCAGGCCGCGATCTCGGGCTCCCGGCGCCGACCGTGGTCGGTGTAGGCGTTGCCGCCGAAGGACGACCCGCGCAGCTTCTGCTCCGCCGCACGCGGGATGACGCGCTCGCTGGTGATCGTCGCGATGTCGGTGGCGGTGATCCCCTGCGACCGCGCTCGCAGCCATGCGACCCGGTCGCGGGAGTCCGCGACGATCCGGGCGGCGATTTCGGGGGTCACGAATAGACCCTAACGCCGACCCCTGACGGCATCCCTGACACCGCCCGCGCGTCGGCTTCTGCGCAGCAACCGTCACGCGGCGCGTCGTCGGTCAAGGTATCCCCCGTGCCGCATCGGTCATCGGGTCGGCGCGAGCATCGGGGGATGGCCGACCTGCGCGTGAACGAGGTGCTCCGACATCTGTGGTCGCGGGAGCGGCTGCGAATCGAAGGCTGGCGCCCGTCGCGCATCCAGCAGGCGGTGCGCCGGGGTGATCTGAGGCGCGTCCGCCAGGGCTGGTACGTGGTCGCGGACTTCTGGAACGGCCTCCACCCGGGCGAGCAGCACCTCGTCGACGTCGTCGCGGCCACGTGCGAGATGCGCGACGGCGGCGTCGTGGTCTCGCACGTCTCGGCGGCGGTCCTGCACGGGTTCCCCCTCGTCGGCGCCCGACCGGAGCGCGTGCACGTCACGCTTCCCGGCGAGGCCGGCGCATCCGGCACGGGTGACGTCGCCCGACACCGGTTGGCCCTCGACGAGCAGGACATCACCGAGGTGGACGGAATCCGCTGCACGGGAGTGGATCGCACGCTCTTCGACGTGGCCCGCAGCGAGCCCGCGGAGCGGGCCATCGCCATCCTCGACGCCGGACTCGCTGCCGCGGCCCTGGACCATCGCGCGATGGACGAGGAGAAGGAAGCCGCCTGGCGCTCGGTGCTCCATCGCCGGATCGCGGACGCCCGAGGTGCGCGCGGGCTGCGCCAGGCCGAGTGGCTCATCGGATTCGCGGATGGCCGGGCGCAGCTTCCCGGGGAGTCGCTGAGTCGGCTGCAGCTCCACCGCCTGGGCTTCACGCCGCGTTTGCAGGTTCCGGTGGCGAACCCCGCTGGCGGATGGTGGTGGATGGACTTCGCGCTCGACGAGGCGAAGGTCTTCGGCGAGTTCGACGGACGGGGGAAGTACCTCGACGCGGGGATGCGAGGAGGTCGCACGGTCGAGGAGGTCGTGCTCGATGAGAAGAGGCGGGAGGACGGCGTGCGCGGCGTCACCGGCTGGCGCACCATCCGGTGGGGGATGGCCGAGGCACGCGACCCGGCGGCCTTCGCGAAGCACCTCGCCGCGTTCCACGTGCCCCTCCCGGCGTCAAACGATGTCGTCTCGTCGAGCGGACACGGTATTCGGCGCAAACCCGTGTCCTTTCGGTGAGACGACATCGTCTGGCGCGCGGCCCTGCCCGGATTTGGCCCGCGCCGGTCGCGTGAGGTACGCTGTATCAAGCCGAAGACCGCCGGTCATCGTCGTGTGCGCAAGTGCACGATGATCGAAGCTCTGCGAAGCAGGGGCCCGCGCAGGTGTCACGAACGTATCCCGTGAGAACGGGAATCGAGCTCCGTGCGCTTGCGCCGGAGCTTTTTTCTTTGTCGGGGCGGGCGGTGCGGCCGGTGCCCCACCTCCGTGGAGCACCTCAGGACAATCAAGGAGTGGCCATGGCGCAGAAGGAAGCATCGGTCGCCGAGCTCACGAAGCAGTTCGAGAGCTCGACCGCCGTTCTGCTCACCGAGTACCGCGGTCTGACGGTTGCCGAGCTCAAGGAGCTCCGCAGCGCGATCCGTCAGGACGCGGAGTACGCCGTGGTGAAGAACACGCTGACCAAGATCGCCGCGAACAACGCGGGGATCACGGCGCTGGACGACGACCTCAAGGGTCCGTCGGCCGTCGCCTTCGTGCACGGCGACCCCGTCGCCGTCGCCAAGGGTCTGCGCGCCTTCGCCAAGGCACACCCTCTTCTCGTGGTGAAGGGCGGCTACTTCGATGGCGCCGCTCTCAGCCCTGAGGAGGTCAGCAAGCTCGCTGACCTCGAGAGCCGTGAAGTCCTGCTCGCCAAGGTCGCGGGCATGATGAAGGCATCGATGTCGAAGGCTGCCGCCCTCTTCCAGGCGCCGCTGTCGAAGACCGTTCGCACGGTCGAGGCGCTGCGCGAGAAGCAGGAGAACGCGGCCTGATCAGGCTGCGTATCAGCAACCCCACAAACCCCGAACAGTAGGAGATACATCATGGCGAAGCTCAGCACCGAAGAGCTGCTCGACCAGTTCAAGGAGCTCACGCTCATCGAGCTCAGCGAGTTCGTGAAGGCGTTCGAGGAGACCTTCGACGTCACCGCTGCTGCCCCGGTCGCCGTCGCGGCTGCTGGTGGCCCCGCCGCCCCGGCCGAAGAGGCCGAGGAGAAGGACTCGTTCGACGTGGTCCTCGAGGCCGCTGGCGACAAGAAGATCCAGGTCATCAAGGTCGTCCGCGAGCTCACCTCGCTCGGCCTCGGCGAGGCCAAGGCTGTCGTCGACGGCGCTCCCAAGGCCGTCCTCGAGGGCGCCAACAAGGAGACGGCCGAGAAGGCCAAGGAGGCCCTCGAGGGCGCCGGCGCCACCGTCACCCTCAAGTAAGTCTCTTCCCCGCGAAGAACTCGCTTCTCGAAGGCCCCGGGCTTGTGCCCGGGGCCTTCGTGCGTCCGCCGTGGGGCGGGAGGAAGCGGAAGTTACCCGTCCGTGACTGTTGAGACGTTGTGGAAGCGCTCCTATCGCTCATAGCTTGGGATGCACAGCACTGTTACCCGAGTGCTCGAGATAGGAGCAGACGATGATGACTGCAGGACGCAAGCGCATCCTCCTCGCCGCGAGCGGGTTGGGGATCGCCAGCCTCGCTCTGGCGGGATGTACCAGCGGACCGGGCGCCTCCTCGGGTGGCGGCGGCGGAGAGGAAGGCGGGGACGGCGGCTCCGCGCAGGTGACCGTCTACGGCACGATCGTCGACGCCGAGGCGGAACTCCTCGAGGAGTCCTGGGCGGACTGGGAGGAGGAGAACGGCATCGACATCGTGTACGAGGGCTCGCAGGAGTTCGAGGCGCAGATCGCCGTTCGCGCGCAGGGCGGCAACCCGCCGGACCTCGCGATCTTCCCGCAGCCCGGCCTCCTCGCCGACATGGCGAGCCGCGGCTACATCATGGAGGCACCCGAGGGCGTCGTCTCGAACCTCCGCGAGTACTGGGCCGAGGACTGGGAGACGTACGCGTCGCAGGACGGCACCGTCTACGGCGCGCCCCTCATGGCGAGCGCGAAGGGGTGGATCTGGTACCCGCCCCAGACCTTCGAGGAGAACGGCTGGGAGATCCCGACCGACTGGCAAGGCGTTCTCGATCTCACGCAGCAGATCCGCGACGAGACGGGCCAAGCGCCCTGGTGCGCTGGCTTCGGCTCCGACGCGGCGACCGGATGGCCGGGGACCGACTGGGTCGAGGACCTCGTCCTCCGTCAGTCCGGTCCCGACGTGTACGACCAGTGGGTCGCCAATGAGGTCCCCTTCACCGACCCGCAGATCAAGTCGGCCTTCGACGCGACGGGCGAGATCCTGCTGAACCCCGACTACGTCAACGCGGGCTTCGGCGATGTCGCCTCGATCGGATCGACGCCCTTCGGCGACGTGGCGAACGCACTCGTCTCCGGAGACTGCCTCCTGACGCACCAGGCGTCGTTCCTCGACGGGTTCATCGCCGAGGCCGGCGGCGAGGTGGGCGAGGACGGCGATGTCTGGGCCTTCATGCTGCCTCCCGTCGAAGCCGGGTCGGGTCAGGTCATCACCGGCGGTGGCGAGATCGTCGGCGCGTTCAGCGACGACGAGAACGTCGTGAAGGTGCAGGAGTACCTCTCCAGCCCGGAGTGGGCGAACTCCCGCGTCTCGCTCGGCGGTGTGATCAGCGCGAACAACGGGCTCGACCCCGAGAACGCGCAGAGCCCCATCCTGAAGGCGGCCATCGAGATCCTGCAGGACGAGGACACGACGTTCCGCTTCGACGGCTCCGACCTGATGCCCTCCGCCGTCGGCGCCGGCACGTTCTGGACGGGCATGCGCGACTGGGTGAACGGCGCCTCGACCGACGACGTGCTGGAGCAGATCGAATCGGGCTGGCCGGAAGAGTAACGACCGGCCATGAAAGCGTTCCTCGACTGGCTGAGCACGCTCTCACCCTGGCTGGAGATCCCGATCATCATCGGGGTGTTCCTCGTCGCGGTGGGCATCCTGCTCTTCTTCATCGAGATCGCGCCGCGTGCGGGCCGGGTGTACACGTACATCCGGCTCGCCGCGTGCGTGCTCTTGCCGCTGGGGATCATGTGGATCCTCCAGTCGTACTGGTGGGCGATCATCGCCGCCGGTGCGCTCGGACTGCTGTTCTTCTGGCTCGACTACCGCGGGAAGGAGGGGGCGGGATACCTCTTCCAGCTGGTCGGGTTCCTCGCTCCGGCGCTGCTGCTGCTCATCGTCGGCCTGATCTTCCCGGTGATCCAGACGTTCGGGCAGTCGATGTTCAACGCCAGTGGGACGCGCTTCATCGGGCTCGACAACTTCATCTGGATCTTCACGCAGCCGCAGGGCATCCGGACGGTCGTCAACACGATCGTCTGGGTGCTCGTCGCGCCGGTGGTGTCGACGGTCGTCGGCCTCGTGTACGCGTACTTCATCGACAAGACGCGCGGGGAGAAGGTCTACAAGATCCTCGTGTTCCTGCCGATGGCGATCTCGTTCGTGGGCGCGTCGATCATCTGGCGGTTCATGTACACCGCGCGCCCGGCCGACGCGGATCAGATCGGCTTCGTCAACCAGATCATCGTCTGGCTCGGCGGCAGCCCCGTGTCGTTCCTCCAGGTGGAGCCGTGGAACACGCTGTTCCTCATCGTGGTGTTCGTCTGGATCTACACGGGCTTCGCGATGGTGGTGCTCTCGGCCGCCATCAAGGGCGTTCCGACGGAGCAGCTGGAAGCCGCTGAGCTCGACGGGGCGAACGCCTACGAGCGGTTCATGAACGTCGTCGTGCCGGGCATCCGGCCATCCATCGTGGTGGTGCTGACGACGATCGCCATCGCGTCGATGAAGATCTTCGACATCGTCCGCACCATGACCGCCGGTGCCAACAACACTTCGGTGCTCGCGAACGAGATGTACTCGCAGTTCCGCAGCTTCGAGGGCGGACGAGCCGCAGCGTACGCCGTGGTCCTGTTCGTGCTCGTGCTGCCGCTGGTCATCTACAACGCGCGTCAGCTCAAGGCGCAGAGGGAGGTGCGCTGATGACCGCCACCGAGACCGTCACGACCGGCAGGTCGCAGCGACGGGTTCTGAACGACACCAAACGCCGCCTCACGTCGCCGTGGGCGACCATCGCGGCTCTCGTGATCGCCGTGCTCTGGACGATCCCCACCTTCGGCATCTTCATCTCCTCGTTCCGTCCGCGGGTGGAGATCCAGACGACCGGATGGTGGACGGTCTTCCAGAACTGGGGCTGGACGATCGACAACTACGTCGAGGCGCTCAACACCTCGACGGGAGGCCTGACGCTGCTGGGGTCGTTCGTGAACTCGTTCGCGATCACGCTGCCGGCCGCGATCATCCCGCTCATCCTCGCGACGCTCGCCGCGTACGGGTTCGCCTGGATGGACTTCAAGGGCAAGAACGTGCTGTTCGTGCTCGTCTTCGCCCTGCAGATCGTGCCGATCCAGATGGCGTTCATCCCGCTGCTGCAGCTGTTCTCCCAGGGCACGCTGTTCGGCGTTCCGGTGATCCAGGCCGTCGGGTCGTCGGGCTACGCGCAGGTGTGGCTCGCGCACACGATCTTCGGCCTGCCGCTGGCGATCTTCCTGCTGCACAACTTCATCGCGCAGATCCCCGGTGACGTCATCGAGGCCGCGCGCGTGGACGGAGCGGGGCACGGGCAGATCTTCTTCCGCATCGTGCTGCCGCTCAGCATGCCGGCCATCGCGTCGTTCGCGATCTTCCAGTTCCTGTGGGTCTGGAACGACCTGCTGGTGGCGCTGATCTTCGCCGACGGCAACGTGGCGCCGATCACGAAGCTGCTCGCGCAGATGACGGGCTCCCGAGGTCAGGACTGGCATCTGCTCACGGCGGGCGCGTTCATCGCGATCATCGTGCCGCTGCTGGTGTTCCTGTTCCTCCAGCGGTACTTCGTGCGGGGCCTGCTGGCAGGGTCCGCGAAGGGCTGATTCCACGCAGCCCCACTCGGCATGTCCCGGTTATGCACCTCAAAGCGGTCGCTTGGGGTGCACAACCGGGACATGCCGTGTGGAGAGGAGGTCAGCCGCAGCCGACGCGCCGCTGCGCGGACTCCATGGCCGCGATCTCGGCGGTCTGCGCCTGACCCATGTTCCGCGCCGTCTCGATCACGCGCGGCGCGCTGCCGAGCTGGACGACGGCATCGGTCATCTCGACCGCGCCAGCATGATGGCGGATCATGAGGCCGAGGAAGAGGCAGTCCTGCTCGGCGCCGTCGAGCGCCGCGAGCCGCGCGAGCTCCTCGTCCGACGCCATGCCCATCTGCGCCTCGAGCTCCTCCGCCGTCGCGGAACTCGCGCCGTGCGCATGCCCCGCGTCGGCCATCCACGACATCAGCGGGTCACCCGCCTGCGGCAGATCCCACTCCACGAGCCACCCGAACATCTCGCCGCGCTGCGCGGACTGCGCGGTGGCGATGTCGTAGGCGATCGATCGCAGCTCGTCGTCGGCGGTGGAGCGGTACTCGATCATCGCCATCTCGACTGCCTGGGCGTGATGGACCTGCATGTCGCGGGCGAAGCCGGCGTCGGCGGCGTTCGGCCCGCCATCCGTCCCGCCCGCCTCGGCGAGCGCCCCGAACGTCGTGAAGCGCCCGGCCGCGAAGGCGAGCGCCGCCACGAGGACGACGCCGACGGCGACCGCGATCCACCGCACGCGCCGCGGGGCATCGGTCATCCGGTTCAGCCGACCTTCCCGGGGCCGTCGATCGCGCCCGTGCATACCGCGCCCGGCTCCGGCACGCTGTCGTTCCGCCAGTACTCCTCGAAGAAGTCGGCGATCCGCTCGTCGTCGGCGGAGTCGGCCTTCAGCTGCGCGTTCCACGCACTCACCGCGATGGGCGTGCCCATGTCGGGGTAGGGGGAGAGGATCGCGTAGCTCGAGGGGAGGTACCCCTCGAGGGTCTCGACGTCTTCGTCGCTCACGAGCTCGGGGTCGTAGGTCACCCACACCGCCCCGTGCTCGAGGGAGTGCACGGCGTTCTCGTTCTGCTGCGGCTCGGTGTAGACGCCGCAGTTCAGCCAGTAGGCGTTGTGCGGTCCGCCTGCCGGCGGCGTCTGCTCGTAGTCGACCGTGCCCTCGACGTGCGTGTTCGTGTTGGAGAACGTCTCGACGCCCTCGATCTCGGCGCCGGTTCCGCCGATGTCGTACGAGGCGTCCTTCGAGGCCGGCGCGAAGACGAACGAGGCCACCACGGCCGCGACGACGGCCACCGCGGCGACGGAGCCGACCGTCCACCAGAGCACCCTGCCCCGCTGGCGGCGCTTCAGCTGGCGCTGGTACTCGGCGAGCTTCTCCTGTCGCTGCGCCTCGCGCTGCTGCTTGATGCTCTGCGCGATCTGGGCCTGCTTCGCGGGGTTGCCACTGGACTGCTGAGGGCGCTTCTGCGTCGACACGCTCCGATCCTATGCGCGCGAATGCGGCGGCCGGCTGGGAGTGCGCGGCGAGACAGCCGATGGCCAGGGCAAACCCATAGGATGGCCGTCGTCCCCTTCGCGCGGATTCCTCCGCCGTCGTCAGGGACATTCTTCATTTCCCGTCCCTCTCGTCCGCGAAAGCAGCGCCCACGCCCACGATGACTCACGAATCCCGCTCCTCCCGCGACCCGCGCACCGGCATCATCCCGACCGCCACCGGCATCCTCCCGGTGCCCACGGGGACGATCGCGCTGCCCGACTACGCGCGGGCGGCGGCGGGCGAGATGCCCACCACGCACCGCGGCGACGCCCTCTCGAGCCGACGCCGGCTGGCGTACGTGCTGCTGCTGGGAGCGCTCACCGCGCTCGGCCCGTTCACGATCGACCTGTACCTGCCGGCGTTCCCGCTGCTGGAGCGTGATTTCGCGACGACGAGCGCGGCCATCCAGCTCACCCTCACCGGCACCATGATCGGCTTCGCGCTCGGGCAGCTCGTGGTGGGGCCGCTGAGCGACAAGGTCGGCCGACGGCGTCCCCTCCTCATCGTCACGGGACTGCACGTGCTGGCGAGTGTCGCGGCGGCCCTCGCACCCTCGCTCGAGCTGCTGGGCGCCGCGCGCGTGCTGATGGGAATGGGCGCGGCCGCCGGCGGCGTGGTCGCCATGGCGATGGTGCGCGATCTCTTCGGCGGGCGACGGCTGGTCGTCATGCTCTCGCGGCTGGCGCTCGTCACGGGCGTCGCCCCGGTCATCGCGCCGCTCATCGGCTCGGCGCTGCTGTCGGTGTTCCCGTGGCGCGGGCTGTTCATCGTGCTCGCGTCCTACGGCGTGATCATGCTGCTGTGCGCGATCTTCGCCCTGCCGGAGACGCGCCCCGCCGCCGACCGCGTCGCGCACGAGACCGTGTCGGTCTGGCACCGCTACCGCGTCGTCCTCACCGACCGTGTGTTCCTGGGGGTGCTGCTCATCGCGGCGATGACGTTCTCGGGACTGTTCTCGTACCTCTCGTCATCATCGTTCCTGTTCCAGCAGACGTACGGCTTCTCCCAGCTGCAGTACGGGGCGCTGTTCGCGACGAACTCGATCGGCCTCGTCATCGGCAACCAGATCGCCGCGCGACTCGCCGCCCGCTTCGGGCCGCAGTGGGTGCTCGCCTTCTCGACGGCGGTGCTGCTTCTCGCGGGCGCCGCGATCGTCGTGTGCGACCAGCTCGAGCTCGGCGTGTGGGGCATCATGGTGCCGCTGTTCGTCTTCATGTCGATGTGCGGCTTCACCTTCCCGTGCGGTCAGGTGCTCGCGCTCGACCGGCACCCCGAGGCGGCGGGCACCGCGGCGTCGATCCTCGGCGCGACGAACAACGGCGTCGCCGGTCTCGTCTCGCCGCTCGTGGGCGTCATCTCGGCCGGATCCGGCATCACGGGCACGACCATGGCCAGCGTCATGGTCGGCTGCTCCGCGATCGCCGTCGTGTCGCTATGGGTCATAGTGCGTCCGCGCACGCTTGGCAAGCTCGCCGACTGAAACCGCGCGCTCGGGCACAATGGCCCGATGACGACGTGGCGGCGGAGCATGGTGTGGTGGGGGATCGCCCTCATCGCGGTGGCAGCGGTGCTGGGATGGGCCACGGTGCTGCACCGCGACCCGTTCGACATCGACACCTGGTGGTCCGATGTGCTCTCGCAACCCCCATCCGGCGCGCAGCTGTGGGTCTCGCTCCTGCTCGACGACGTCGGCGGCGGATGGTGGGCCATCCTCATCCTGCCGCTCGCGATCGCGGCCATCCTGTTCGCGACGGGTCGCCGATGGGGTGCGCTGTACTTCCTCGTGGCCACGGCGGTCAGCGCGGGGTTCGTGCAGCTGCTCAAGCAGCTCTTCAGCCGGCAGCGCCCCGAGGACATCCTCGTCGTGGTCGACGCCGGCTCATTCCCCTCGGGGCATGTGGCGAATGCGGCGACGGTCGTGTTCGCGCTGTGGGTGCTCTTCCCGAGCTGGTGGATGGCCGTGGTCGCGGTGGTCTGGACGGTCGCGATGGCGTTCGCCCGCACGTACCTCTCCGCCCACTGGGCGAGCGACACGGCCGGGGGCGCGCTCATCGGGGTCGGCGTCGCGCTGCTGGTCGCGGGGATCATGAACGCTCGGCTCCTTCGCGAGCAGGACCGACGCGTGAAGCTGCGTGAGGACCGTGGGAATGGCGCCGTCGCCGCGTAGCGGCCCCCGCGCTCGTCGCCAGGGTGAGGCCATGTGTCCCGAAGACCGCTCTTCCGCTGAGCTCGAGCGTCTGCGTGCGGAGGCCGCGCTCGCCGAGGCGGAGCTCCGCGCGGCCGAGGCGCGGGCTCGACTCGCCGCGGCGGAGGCGGCGGCCGCGAAGGCGGCCGGAGCGGACGCGAGCGTGCCGCCCTCGGACGCGACCCCGCTGGCCGTCGAGCCCGCGGCCATCCTCTCGCCGGAGGAGGTGCGACGCGTCGCAGCGGCATACGGCTTCCCGGGCGCCGCGGTCGACCTCGGCGCGCTCGTGAACGGCGAGCCGCTCGCCGACGTGCAGGTGCGCATCCCGCTGGCGATGCTGAACCGGCACGGGCTGATCGCCGGCGCAACCGGCACCGGGAAGACCCGCACGCTCCAGAGTCTCGCCGAGCAGCTCGCCGCACACGGCGTGCCGGTCTTCGCCGCTGACATCAAGGGCGATCTCACCGGGATGGCCGTGCCCGGCGAGGCGAGCGAGAAGGTGACCCGCCGAACCGCCGGGATCGGGCAGGACTGGCAGCCGGCGGCGACGCCCGTGGAGTACCTCGCCCTCGGCGGGCAGGGGACCGGGGTTCCCGTCCGCGCGACCGTCACGGGTTTCGGGCCGCTGCTGCTGGCGAAGGTGCTCGGGCTCAACCGCACGCAGGAATCGAGCCTGGCCCTCGTGTTCCACTACGCGGACGAGGCCGGCCTGCCGCTCGTCGATCTGGCCGACCTCCGGGCGGTGCTCATGCATCTCACGAGCGACGAGGGCAAAGACGAGCTGCGCGCGATCGGCGGCATCTCCTCGGCGACGGCGGGCGTCGTCCTCCGCGAGCTCGTCGCGTTCGCCGAGAGCGGCGCGGATGCGTTCTTCGGCGAGCCCGAGTTCGACGTCCTCGACCTCCTGCGCGTCGCGGCGGATGGCCGTGGCATCGTGTCACTGCTGGAGGTGGCGGGCGTCGCCGAGCGGCCGGCGCTGTTCTCCACCTTCCTCATGTACCTCCTCGCGGAGCTCTTCGAGGTGCTGCCGGAGGTCGGCGACCTCGACAAGCCGAAGCTCGTGTTCTTCCTCGATGAGGCGCACCTGCTCTTCCGCGACGCGTCGAAGCCCTTCCTCGCCGCGATCACCCAGACCGTCCGGCTCATCCGCTCGAAGGGCGTCGGAGTCTTCTTCGTGACGCAGACTCCGAAGGACATCGACGCCGACGTGCTCGCTCAGCTCGGCTCCCGCGTGCAGCACCAGCTGCGCGCGTTCACACCCGACGACGCGAAGGCGCTCCGCGCCACGGTGCGCACGTACCCCCGATCGCAGTACGCGCTCGAGCGGGTGCTCCAGGAGCTCGCGACCGGGGAGGCGATCGTCACCGTGCTGAGCGAGGAGGGCGCGCCCACCCCGGTCGCCTGGACCCGGCTGCGCGCGCCGCAGGGGCTGATGGACGCCGCCCCCGCGGCGGAGATCGAGCGGGCCGTCGCCGGCTCGCCGCTGCTGCCGCGGTACGGCGAGAGCGTGGATCGCGAGTCGGCGTACGAGATCCTCACGGCCAAGATGAAGGCGGCGGCTGAAGCCGCAGCGGCGGAGGACGCGGCGCTCGAGCAGGCGCGGATCGATGCCGAGTACGAGCGGCAGCAGGCGGCCATCGAGAAGCGGGCGCAGCGCGAGTACGACCGGCTTCTGAAGAGCACGGCGAGGCGCACGACCACCCGGCGCAGCACGCGATCCAGCACGGATCGCATCGTCGAACGGGTGGTGGGCTCCGCCGCGACGACGCTCGTCAACAGCGTCATCCGCGGGATGTTCGGCACCGGCCGACGTCGCTGATCCCGTCAGGGCTACGTCGCGCTCGCCGCGGGGTCGGATGTCCGCGGCGGGCGCCGCAGGAAGCGATCGGCGATCTGCAGGCCGAGTCCGCCGTCGAGCACGATGCCGTGACGCGCGTCCTTTACGACCGTGAGGCGCGCTCGGGGGATGGCCGCCGCGAGGATCCGCGCATGATCCACCGGGGTCAGCTCGTCGTGCTCGCCGTGCAGCACGAGCGTGGGCGTCGTGACGCCGCCGAGCGCGGCGAGTGCATCGTGCTTCCGACTGGCCCGGTGATGGCGGGCGAGAGCGGTGCGGTCCCGCCCGACCGCGAGCAGCCGGACGAGGTCCTGCCGGTCGGCATCCCAGAAGACGGAGGCGACCTGCCGGGGGTCGGACGAGCGGATGGCGCGGTCGGCGGCATCGGACCGCCGCGACCCGCGCGCATCGCCGGCGGACGTCGAGACGAGGGCGAGCCGTCGCAGCCGGTCGCCATGATCCACCGCCAGCCACTGCGCGACGCGGCCGCCCATGGAGTGACCGAGCACGTCGGCCCGATCCGCTCCGGCGGCGTCGAGGATGCGCACGGCGTCGTCGGCGAACAGCCGCGTGGTGAAGCGCTCGGCTTCGCCCGACTCGCTCTCGCCGATGCCCCGGTGGTCGAAGATGATCACCCGCCGCCCGGGCAGGAGCGCCGGCCCGACGATCTGCCACGACCCGTGGTCGACGGCCTGCCCGGCGATGAGGAGGAGCGGGTCGCCGTCTCCCGCGCTCCAGTACGCGAGCCGCGCACCGTCCGCCGCGGTCGCGTCATGCCGCGCCCACTCGGGCCCGTATGCCGGTTTCACGCGCGCGGCCGGGCCGCGGCGGACTCCGGGCGCGCGGGCGCGGCGAGAGCCGGGGCGGGCACGGCGAAGTCGTCGTCCGGGGTCGACTGCTCGGCGTCGTTCTCGGGCGTCTCGACGCCGTCGTCCTCCTCCGGAACAACCCCATCGTCGTGCTCGGGGGAGACGGCGTCCTCAGGGGCCGCTTCCGGCGCCGGTGCCGCGGTCGGCAACGGTGCAGGGGGCGCCGTGGATTCCGGCAGCGGAGCGAGCGTGGGAGCGGGATGCGGATCGGGCGCGGGCGTCGGAGCCGGCTGCGGCTCGGGGTCCCGCGTCGGCTCGGGTGTCGCTTCCGGCTCCGGAGCGACGTCGGGGTCCGGGGTGGCCTCCGGCAGCGGCTCCGGAGTGGCCTCGGGCACGGGCTCGACCGTGACCTTCGGCGCGGGCGTCGCCCTCGGCAGCGGGGTCGGGTCGGGTGCCGGCGTCGCCTCGGGGGCCGCTGTCACCTCCGGACGGGGCGCCTCGGTCGGCGTCGGCTCGGCCTTCGGGGCGGGCAGCACCGCCCGGCGACGCGACGGGTCCCGGCTGTCGTCGGTGGGCTGAGGTGTCGGCTCGGCGGGCGGCATCTCGGCGTCGGGGGTGGGGCCGGGGAGCAGCTCGTCGGACGCTTCGATGGATGCGCTCGCGGCGCCATCCACGAAGGAAGACCGGTCCTCGCCGCTCGGGCTGAATCCGCCGCCGAGCGACGCGGCGAGTGCGGCGCTCGCCACGACTGCCGCCGCGAGACCCGCTCCCACGAGGCCGCCGATCGTCCGCATGCGCGATCGAGGATGGGCGACAGCGCTGCCCGGACCGCGTGCAGAGGCGCCGGCGGGATCCGGTGCCTCGGTGTCGCGGGGGCTGTCGTCGTCTGTCGTCATAGGTGCGGTTCGTGCTCGTCACGGCGACTGCCGGGTGAGGCGACGCACGATCGGATCGGCCGGTTCGGGTTCTGGGCCTCGTTCATCCTCCCACCCGTTCGGCTCGTCGCGCCACCCGAGGAGCGAGCTCAGTGTTCCGGGACCCCCGCCGTCCACACGCGCAGCACCTCGAGATCGCGCGTCCAGAGCACCGCGTCGGCGACGGCGCCGACCCGCAGCGACCCGAGATCCTCGCGCCCGAGCACTCGGGCCGGCACGCCGGTCGCGGCATCGACCGCGTCGGGGAGGTCCACCCCCAGCGCGACGACGCGGCGCACGGCGGCATCCTGCGTGAGCGTGGAGCCGGCGATGGTATCGGTGCCCCGCACCATAGCGACACCGTCCGCCACGACGACCTCCAGCGACCCGAGCGTGTAGTCGCCGTCGGCCATCCCCGTCGCCGCCATGGCGTCGGTGACGAGCGCGACGCGGCCGGGCGCCGCACGCAGCAGCAGGAGCATGACCGCATCGTCGACGTGGACGCCGTCGGCGATGAGCTCGAGCACGACCCGCTCCTCGCGCGCGGCGACGGGGATCGGTCCCGGGCGGCGATGGTGGATGGCCGGCATCGCATTGAACGCGTGCGTCACGAGGGTCGCCCCCGCGTCGATCGCCGCCGCGGTCGTCGCCGCGTCGGCGTCGGTGTGCCCGATCGCGGCGATCGCCCCCGACGCCACGATCTGCCGGATCGCCGCCAGCGCTCCGGGGAGCTCGGGTGCGATCGTCACCTGCCGGATGGTCTGTGCTCCGTCGACGACTCCGGCCGCGAGCAGGCGCGTCACGGCGTCCGCGTCGGGCGCGCGAAGGAGCGAGAGCTCGTGCGCGCCGTGGTGAGCGGGGTCGAGGAAAGGCCCCTCGAGATGGCTGCCGAGGACGTCGTCGTCCTGCCGGGCGAGCTGGGCGATCTCGGTGACGCGGGCCTCGAGATCCGGGAGCCTCGCCGTGACGAGCGACACCACCGCACGGGTGGTGCCGTGACGCCGGTGGTGGGCTCGCGCGCGTCGGATCGCATCGGTCCCGTCGTCGTAGGCGGCGCCGGCCGCGCCGTGGCCGTGCAGGTCGATGAGCCCGGGTGTGAGGACGGCACCCTGGCCGGCGATGTCGACCGCGTCCAGCACGTCGTCACCTGCCTGCGCGGCGGCGCGCCATCCCTCGCCATCGCCCTGGCCGACGATCCCGCCGCCCTCGACTCGGATCCAGCCGTCGCGCACCGCGCGGCCGCCCGAGACGAGCAGCGCGGAATGGATCACCATGCTCATGCCACGACCCTCCCACATCGCGCGCCCTCCCTCATCGCGGAGGCAGGGTCATCCGCCGCTCTTCGGCTATGCTGTTCGCGTCGCGACTGGCGTTGAGGTGGTGAACCACCGGGAAGCGACCGAGACGGCATTCGACCGCACGCCTGGGCCGGAGCGAAAACCCCTGTTGTCTGTCGTCTGGAGATCGCCATGACCGATCCGCTGTTCAACGCCCCCCTGACCGAGGTCGACCCGGAGATCGCCGAGGTGCTGCAGCGCGAGCTGAACCGCCAGCGCGGCTTCCTCGAGATGATCGCCTCAGAGAACTTCGTACCCGTCTCGGTGCTGCAGTCGCAGGGATCCGTGCTCACGAACAAGTACGCCGAGGGCTACCCCGGCCGCCGCTACTACGGCGGCTGCGAGGAGGTCGACGTCGCCGAGGAGCTCGCGATCGCGCGCGCCAAGGAGCTGTTCGGCGCCGAGTTCGCGAATGTCCAGCCGCACTCCGGCGCGACCGCGAACGCCGCCGTGCTGCACGCGATCGCCCGCCCCGGCGACACGATCCTCGGCCTGTCGCTCGACCACGGCGGCCACCTCACGCACGGCATGAAGATCAACTTCTCCGGGCGTCTCTACGACATCGTCGCGTACGGCGTCGACCCGGAGACGTCGCTCGTCGACATGGATGAGGTGCGCCGCCTCGCCCTCGAGCACAAGCCGAAGGTCATCATCGCGGGCTGGTCGGCGTACCCCCGCCAGCTCGACTTCGCCGCGTTCCGCGCGATCGCCGACGAGGTGGGCGCGTACCTGTGGGTCGACATGGCGCACTTCGCCGGGCTCGTCGCCGCGGGCGTGCACCCGAGCCCCGTGCCGCACGCGCACGTCGTCTCCTCCACGGTGCACAAGACGATCGGCGGCCCCCGCTCGGGCTTCATCCTCACGAACGACGCCGACCTCGCGAAGAAGATCAACACCGCGGTGTTCCCCGGGCAGCAGGGCGGCCCCCTCATGCACGTGATCGCCGCGAAGGCGACCGCGTTCAAGCTCGCGGCCACCGACGCCTTCAAGGACCGCCAGGAGCGCACCGTCCGCGGCGCGGCCATCCTCGCCGACCGCCTCATGCAGCAGGACGTCCAGGGTGCCGGCATCTCGGTCCGCTCCGGCGGCACCGACGTGCACCTCGTGCTCGTCGACCTCCGCGATGCCGCCATCAACGGCAAGGAGGCGGAGGATCTCCTGCACGAGATCCAGATCACGGTGAACCGCAACGCGGTGCCGAACGACCCGCGCCCGCCGATGGTCACCTCGGGCCTGCGCATCGGGACGCCCGCCCTCGCGACGCGCGGCTTCGGCGAGCCGGAGTTCACCGAGGTCGCGGACATCATCGCGCTCGCGCTGCTCCCCGGCGCCGACGTCACCACGCTGCGCGAGCGCGTGGCGAAGCTCGCCGACGCCTTCCCGCTCTACCCCGAGCTGGAGCAGGTCGGCCAGGGCTACGCGGGCGCCTGACGGATGACCGCACAGATTCTGGACGGCAAGGCCGCGTCGGCGGCGATCAAGGCCGAGCTCACCGAACGGGTGGCGGCGCTCAAGGAGCGCGGCGTCACGCCGGGCATCGCGACGGTGCTCGTCGGCGCCGACCCCGCCTCGCAGCTGTACGTCGGCATGAAGCACAAGCAGTCGGTCGCGATCGGCATGAACTCCATTCAGCGCGAGCTGCCGGCGGACGCCACGCAGGCCGACGTCGAGGCGCTCATCGACGAGCTGAACGCCGACCCGTCGTGCCACGGCTACATCGTGCAGCTGCCGCTGCCGAAGCACATCGACACCGACGCGATCCTCGAGCGCATCGACCCCGCGAAGGACGCGGATGGCCTCCATCCGACGAATCTCGGACGCCTCGTCCTCAACGTCAACAGCCCGATCGACACTCCGCTGCCGTGCACGCCGCGTGGTGTCATCGAGCTGCTGCTGCGCAACGGGTACGACCTGCGCGGCAAGCACGTCGTCGTCGTCGGTCGCGGTGTCACCATCGGGCGGTCGATCGGCCTGCTGCTCACGCGCCGCGACCTGAACGCCACGGTGACGCTCACCCACACCGGCACCGTCGACATGGCGCAGCACCTGCGCCGGGCCGACGTGATCGTCGCCGCCGCCGGCGTGAAGCACCTCGTGCGCGCGGAGGACGTCAAGCCCGGTGCCGCCGTGCTCGACGTCGGCGTGACGCGCGAGATCGACCAGGAGACCGGCAAGCAGAAGGTGTACGGAGATGTCGCGCCCGACGTCGCCGAGGTCGCCGGCTTCGTGTCGCCGAACCCCGGGGGAGTCGGGCCCATGACGGTCGCCCTGCTCATGACGAACGTGGTGGAGGCCGCCGAGCGCTCGCTCGCCTGAGCCCGCTGAGACGACGAAGACCGCGGCCGGTGGCCGCGGTCTTCGTCGTCTCGGTCAGTGCGCGGTGTGACGATCGAGGAACTCGTACACCTCGAGGTCGTCCACCCCGGGGAACGCGCCCCGGGGAAGCGGCGAGAAGATGTGCGTGTGCACGCGTGCGCTCGGCCAGGCCTTGCCGCGCCAGGGCGACTCGGCGACGCTCTGCGGGCGCCGGCAGCAGGACTCGTCGGGACACGTCGACACCGCGCGCGCCTGGGTCTCCCGCCCGCGCCACCACTTCGCATCGTCGAACGGGACGCCGACGGTGATGGAGAACTCGCCCGAGCTGCGCGATCCGGTCTGCGTGGCGCACCAGAAGGTGCCGGCGGGGGTGTCGGTGTACTGGTAGTGCTCGGTGGTGCGGTTCTGCTGCTCGAACGCGTTGCGCGCGGCGAACTTGCGGCAGACGATCTGACCCTCGACCGCGCCCGTCACGTCCTCGGGGAGGGGGAGCCCGTCGTTCTCGTAGACGCGCTCCACCTGCCCCTGGCCGCCGACGCGGAGGAAGTGCAGCGGCATCCCGAAGTGCTTGGTCAGCAGGTTCGTCATCCGCATGCCGGCGGCCTCGTGCGTGACGCCGAACGCGTCGCGGAGATCCTCCACAGCGAGATTGCGCTCCTTGCGACCGCGGTCGAGGAACGCCACGGCCGCGGTCTGCGGGATGAGGCAGCAGGCGGCGAAGTAGTTGATCTCGAGGCGCTGCTGGAGGAAGTCCGCGTAGTCCGTGGGGCGCTCGTGCCCCAGCAGGCGGTGCGCCATGGCCTGCAGCGCCATCGACCGCAGGCCGTGGCCGCCGGGGATGGACGCCGGCGGCAGGTAGATGCGGCCGTTCTCGATGTCCGTGATCGAGCGCGTCGACGAGGGCAGGTCGTTGACGTAGATGAGTTCGAAGCCCAGCTGCTCGGCCATGATGCTCACGGTCCGGTGCTTGAGCGCGCCGGCGGTGTGCCCCGCCGCGCGCAGCTGGCGCTCCGCGAGCTCCTCGATCTCGGGGAGGTAGTTGTCCGCCGCGCGCTGCCGCAGGCGCAGCTCGGTGTTGGCGCGGCGTGCTTCCTCGGGCGTCGCGCTCGCCTCGTTCTCACGCCGCTGCAGCTCGCGGTGGAGGCCGATGATCGACTCGATGGTCTCGTCGCTGAGGCCCTTCGTCACCTTGATGGGGGGGATGGCCAGCTGACGGAACACCTGGCTGGACTGCACGCGCTCCAGCTCGATCTCGAGAGCGGCGCGCCGGTTCGGCGGCTCGCCGGAGATGAGGTCGGTCACGTGGGTGCCGAGCGCATCCGCGAGCGTCTGCAGGAGCGACAGCTTCGGCTCCCGCTTGCCGTTCTCGATGAGGCTGAGCTGGCTGCCGGCGACACCGACGAGCGCGCCGAGCTCGTCGAGGGTGAGCCCGCGCAGCACGCGGTGGTGACGGATGCGGTGGCCGAGCGTCTTCAGCTCGATCCCGGACTTGTGCTCGGTGGTCGGCGGCATTCCTTGATGATAGCGAAAGATCTCTGCTTCTTTCCGGTCGAATTGGCGTAAAAGAGTTCCAGAACCGCGAGAACCTGGCAGAGCGACACCGCATCACATCGAAGGAGCTCTGATGGCCATCGCCGAATCCCTCGCCCCTCACGCGGCCCACGACCCCGCCGCGCTGGGCGCGCGGCCCGCTTTCGACGGACCCGGACCCGGCATGGCGGCCCTCATCGCGTGGGTCGACGAGATCGCGACCCTCACGCAGCCCGATCGCATCCACTGGGTGTCGGGCAGCGAAGAAGAGCGCACCGCGCTCCTCGACCAGATGGTCGCCACCGGCACGCTGATCCGGCTCGACCCCGAGAAGCGCCCGAACTCGTTCCTCGCCCGCTCCGACGCCGGCGACGTCGCCCGCCTCGAGTCGCGCACGTTCATCTGCTCCGAGCGCGAGGAGGACGCCGGCCCGACGAACAACTGGGCGGAGCCCGCCCGCATGCGCGAGACCATCCAGCCGCTCTTCCACGGCTCGATGCGCGGCCGCACCATGTTCGTCGTCCCGTTCTCGATGGGCAAGGTCGGCGGTCCGCTGTCGAAGCTGGGCGTGCAGATCACCGACAGCCCGTACGCCGTGGCCTCGATCCAGATCATGACCCGGGTCGACCAGGAGGTCACGCGCCTCATCGCCGAGGGGGCGGAGTGGGTGCGCACGGTGCACTCCGTCGGCGCCCCGCTCCGTCCCGACGAGGCCGACGCGGTCTGGCCCTGCAACGACGAGAAGTACATCGTCCACTTCCCGGACTCGCTCGAGGTCTGGTCGTTCGGCTCCGGCTACGGGGGCAACGCCATCCTCGCGAAGAAGTGCTACGCGCTGCGCATCGCGTCGGTCCTCGGGCGCGACCAGGGCTGGATGGCCGAGCACATGCTCCTCATCCGAGTGGTCGATCCGCAGGGTCGGGAATACCACGTCGCGGCCGCGTTCCCCTCGGCCTGCGGCAAGACGAACCTCGCGATGCTGCGTCCGACCATCCCGGGCTGGAGCGTGCAGACGCTCGGCGACGACATCACGTGGATCCGCCCGGGCGAGGACGGGCGCTTCCACGCGATCAACCCGGAGGCCGGCTTCTTCGGCGTCGCGCCCGGCACCGGCGTGACGACCAACATCACGGCCGTCGAGACCCTGCGCGAGGACGTGCTCTTCACCAACGTCGCGCTGACCGACGACGGCGACGTGTGGTGGGAGGGGCTCACGGAGGAGACGCCCGCGCACCTCATCGACTGGCAGGGGCAGGACTGGACCCCGGACTCCGGGCTCCCGGCCGCGCACCCGAACTCCCGCTTCACCGTGAGCGCCGCACAGGCGCCGTCGATCTCGGACGACTGGGAGGACGCGGTCCCGCTCGACGCCATCCTGTTCGGCGGACGCCGCGCGACGAACGTGCCGCTCGTCGTCGAGGCGTTCGACTGGGAGCACGGCGTGTACCTCGGGTCGACGATCTCCTCCGAGCGCACCGCCGCCGCGGAGGGGACCCTCGGCGAGCTGCGCCGCGACCCGTTCGCCATGATGCCGTTCTGCGGGTACAACATGGCGGACTACTTCGCTCACTGGCTGGAGATGGGCGGCACCGCCGAGCAGCTGCCGCGGATCTTCCAGGTCAACTGGTTCCGCCGAGGCGCGGATGGCCGCTTCCTCTGGCCGGGATTCGGCGAGAACTCGCGGGTCGTGGACTGGATCATCCGCCGTCTCCAGGGCGAGGCCGAGGCCATCCCGTCGCCGATCGGCCTGCTGCCCGTCGTCGACGAGCTGAACCTCGACGGGCTCGACCTGCCGGCCGCCGACCTCGAGGAGCTCTTCGAGATCGACGCGGACTCCTGGCTCGCCGAGGCGAAGCTCACCGAGGAGTTCTACGACACGTTCGGCGACCGCCTCCCGGCGGCGCTGCGCTCCCAGCTCGCGGCCCTGCGCGGCCGCCTTCAGAACGCGAAGGCCTGATCCGCACAGACGGCCTTCCGCCGCGTCGCCCGGACCGCACGCCGAGCGGCGCACGCGCACGGCCCGCCCCCTTCCGATCGGGGGCGGGCCGTTCCACGTCTGCGGCGGTCAGCTGCGCAGGATGGTCAGGGCCCGGTCGACCGCGGATGTCGCCTCCTCGTGGTCGAGGGGAGCGTCGTCGAAGACCGTGACCGCGGCCTCGCCGGCGGCGCGCGCGGACATGGCCGGCGGCCTCCAGACACCGACGATCTCGCCCTCGTGCACGATGATCGGGCGCACCATCCCGTTGCGGCCCGGTCCGACCGCCGCGTGCGCGGCGGGGCTCCCCGTCAGCGAGCGATCGGCGTAGGAGATGCAGTACTCCTCGAACGTCGGCAGCGCGAGCGTCGCGGGCGCGCTCGAGCGCGCCCGCGGCGGGGCCGCAGCGGCGTAGCGCGGCTCCGGCCCTTCATCCACGACCCGGAGCCGGTGCACGGCGCCGGCCGCCGCCGCGCGGCTGGCGCCGAGCGGCAGGCCCGCCCACCACGCGAAGTCCCGCACAGTCGCCGGGCCGTGCCCGGTGATGTATCGAACGAAGAGCTCGGCGGCCGGGTCCGCGTGGGTCGCGTGATCCTGGATCCACTCATCCGCCAGCACCAGGTGCTGCTCCCGCGGCTCGAGGTTCTCCCGCCGCACGACCGGCCCCCACACCAGGAGCCCGCGGATGGCGAGGGCCGCGATCAGGTGGTACCCGCGCTGGCCGGCGGTGGAGAGCCCGTCCGCCTCCCATACCGCGAGCAGCTCGGCGCGGGTGAGGCGTCCGCCGCCCGACAGCGCCCGGACGGCGAGCGTCTCCGCGCGCGCGACGTCGCTGCCGTCGAGGCCGAGGTCGGCCATCCGCTTCGCGTCGCCGCGCAGCATGCGTGCGCCGGTGACGGCGAGCATCCACCCGAGGTCCTCCGCCACGACGGTGTGGAGGGTGCCCCGCTGCGTCCACGCGCGGACCAGGGCGCCGCTGTCGAAGGCGCGGTCGACGGCGGACACGCCCGTGTCGCGGGTGCGCGAGGCCAGAGCCAGGCGCCCGCCCCACAGATCCTGCGACTGCGTGGCGGCGAGGTGGCGTGCGGCGTCGACGGCCGTGGCCGCCGGCGCGGTGAGACGATGGTGGCGCAGGCGCGCTCGCCGCAGCTCCGTGACGTGCATGGCCCTCATCCTGCCGCGGACGCTCCCAGACCGCTCGCAGCACGTGCGGTGCGCGAGCGGCAGCGCAGTTCGCGAGCGTTCGCGCAGTCTCGGAGCGGACTTCGCGAGCGGCGACGCGGTCTCGGAGCGGCGACGCGGTCTCGGAGCAGCGAGCTCGAGCGCCCGCGCCGCTCGGGGTCAGACGAGCAGCTGGTGCTTGGCGAGGTCGCGGTAGAGCGGCACGGTCTGCACGAGCTCCGAGTGCGTCCCCTGGCCCACCACGCGCCCGTGCTCGAGCACGACGATGAGGTCGCTGTCGACGACCGTGGAGAGGCGGTGCGCGATGACGATCAGGGTCCGCCCCTCGGCGACCGCGTCGATGGCCTCGCGCATCCGCTGCTCGTTCACGCCGTCGAGCGACGACGTCGACTCGTCCAGCAGGAGGATGGGCGGCGCCGCGAGCAGCGCCCGCGCGATCGCGAGGCGCTGGCGCTCGCCGCCGGACAGCATGACCCCGTCCTCTCCCACGGGGGTGTCGATCCCGAGCGGGCTGCGATCGACGACGTCGCCGAGGTTCACCGCGCGCAGCACCCGGTCGCAGGCGTCGGCGTCGGCGTCGGGCGACGCGAGGCGCAGATTGTCGGCGAGCGTGCCGGCGAGGGTCGGCGCGTCCTGCTCGACGTAGCCGAAGTGCGCCCGCAGCTGCGCGCGCGGCAGATCGCGGATGTCCACCCCATCGAGCAGGACGGCGCCGCCGGTCGGGTCGTAGAAGCGCTCGATCAGCGAGAGGATGGTCGACTTGCCCGCCCCCGAGGGGCCCACGAGTGCGACCCGCGCGCCGCGGGGGACGTCGAACGAGACCCCGCGCAGCACCTCTCGGTCGCTGCTCGACTCGCTGGACGAGGCTGTCGTCGCGCCGTCGAGGGACTCGAGGGGCTCGAGCGCTTCGAGCGCCGCGGGCTCGAGGTGCGCCCGCTCGATGGCGCGCTGCGCCTCGCGCGCGGCCTCCTCGCGGGCAGCCACCGCGGCCGCAGGGTAGGAGAAGCGGACGTCGCGGAAGGCGATGGCGGGCGCAGTCGTCGACGAGGAAGCAGGTGCCGTGCGGACCGGTTCATCTGCGCGCACGCGGTCGTCGGCGTCCTCGGTCGGCAGGTCCAGCACCTCCTGGATGCGTCCGAGCGCGCCGAGCGCCTGGCCCACGCTCGCGATGGCGCCGAAGGCGGATCCGAGCGGCATCACCAGGAGGAAGAGGAACATCACGAACGTCACCAGGCTCGCGATCGACAGCGCGCCGGACGCCACGCGCATGCCGCCCACCCCCAGCACCACGAGCAGCGACACCTGCAGGGCGACGCCCGCGACGGGGACGACGAGCGCCGACGCGCGTGCGACCCGAAGGCCGGCTCGGTACGCGGCCGCCGCCAGCGTGCTGACGGCGTCCGCTTCGCGCTCGGTGGCACCGGCGGCGCGGATGGTCCGGATGGACCCGATCGCGCGCTCGATGCCGCTGGAGAGCTCGCCCACCCGCTCCTGCTGCGCCGCCGAGGCGGAGCGGATGCGGGAGGAGAGCAGAGCCACTCCGACCGCGGAGACGCCGATGACCGCGACGATCGTGAGGAGCAGCACGGGGTCGATGAAGGCCATGGCGATGAGCGCGCCGACGAACAGCAGGGCGTTGCCGATGCTGTCGGCGAGACCCTGGGTGAGCACGGCGTACAGCAGCGTGGTGTCGGTGCCCACGCGCGAGACGAGGTCACCCGTGCGTCGGGCGTCGAACTCGCGGATGGGCAGGTGCAGGATGCGCGCGATGAGCTGCCGCCGGCTGGAGTGGACGACGGCCGTTCCCGTGCGCTGCAGGAGGTAGTGCTGGTAGGCGCCCACGGCGCTGGAGACGACGACGAGCAGCACGAGCGCCCACAGCAGCCATTCGAGCGGGGTGCTCGACTGCACGCGCTCGATGACCTGGCCGATGAGGAGGGGCTGGACGAGCGTCGCGGCCGCCTCGATCACGCTGAGCACGGCGACGACCACGAGCACGCCTCGATGCTCGAGCAGGAACGGCAGCAGCTGGCGGAACGAGGCGCGGGGACCGTCGTCGGCGCTCCTGCGCGCGAAGGGCGAACGGCGGGTGCGCGCGGCGGTCTGACTCACGGGTCCTCTACTTCCGTCCGTATTTGCGGTGGGCCGCCTGCTTCGTGACGCCGAGGGCTGACGCGATCGCCTGCCAGGAATGCCCCTGCATGCGGGCGCGGCGCACCTGTGCGTCCTCGGCGCGGGCGATGTCGCGGCGCACCTCCGCCAGCCTATGCAACTCAGCCAACGGCTCCCTGGGCTCCTCGGCGTCGTTCGCGGTTCGCGGGATGGACATGGCGTCAACATTAGGTGACGACGAGGGCGCGCGTCAAGGAAAGTTGACGTTCTCGGGGGTGACCTGAGCCCGTTCCCGCGCGTAGCGTCCCCTTATGACTGTGCGTGAGACGGATGTCGTGGTGATCGGAGCAGGCCCTGTGGGCGAGAACGTCGCCGACCGGGTCGTGAGAGGCGGCCTCAGTGCCGTGATCGTGGAGGCGGAGCTCGTCGGCGGCGAATGCTCGTACTGGGCGTGCATGCCGTCGAAGGCGCTGCTGCGCACTGGCGCCGCACACCGTGCGGCGCAGGCGGCGGGTGTCGAGGGCGGGCGCGTCGACCCGGAAGTCGTGCTGCGTCGTCGTGATTCCTTCACCAGCGGATGGGACGACTCCGGCCAGGTGCAGTGGCTCCAGTCGGCGGGCATCGACCTCGTGCGCGGGCACGCGCGCCTGGCAGGGGAGAAGCACGTGGTCGTCACCGGCGGCGACGAGGAGGTCGAGATCGCCGCCCGCCATGCGGTCGTGGTGACGGTGGGGTCGGCCGCGCGCCTGCCGGGCATCCCCGGCCTCGCCGAGGCCGAGCCGTGGACCAGCCGCGAGGCGACCGCGCTGCAGACGGTGCCCGAGAGCATCGTGATCATCGGCGGCGGGGTGGTGGCGACGGAGGCGGCGACCTTCCTCGCCGACCTCGGCAGCAGGGTGACCGTTCTCGCGCGCAGCGGGCTGCTCACTGCGTTCGAGCCGGTCGCCGGCGAGCAGGTCGCTGCGGCGCTGCGCGAGCGCGGTGTCGACGTCCGTGAGGGCGTCGAGCCCGATCGGGTGACCCGCGACGACGGGCGTGTGCGGATCGAGTTCGGTGACGGGGAGCCGCTCAAGGTCGACGAGGTGCTCGTCGCCACGGGGCGGGTGCCGCGCACCGAGGACCTCGGGCTCGAGACGGTGGGCCTCGAGCCGGGGGAGTGGATCGCCGTCGACGACACCCTGCGCGTGGCCGGATCGGACTGGCTCTATGCTGCCGGCGACGTCACGCACCGAGCGCTGCTCACGCACCAGGGCAAGTACCAGGCGCGAGCAGCGGGCGACGTGATCGTCGCGCGCGCCACCGGCGGTGAGGTCCTCGATCGGCCGTGGGGTGCTCACGTGGCGACGGCCGATCATGCCGCCGTGCCCCAGGTCGTGTTCACGGACCCGGAGGTCGCGGCCGTCGGGCTCACCGCCGCGCAGGCGCAGGACGCGGGGATGCGCGTCCGCGTCGTCGACTACGACCTCGGCTCGGTCGCGGGGGCATCGCTCACCGCGGACGGGTACGCGGGCGCCGCGCGCGCCGTCGTGGACGAGGACCGGCGTGTGCTCGTGGGCGTGACCTTCGTCGGCGCCGGAGTGGCGGAGCTGCTGCACTCGGCGACCATCGCGGTCGTCGGCGAGGTTCCGCTCGAGCGCCTCTGGCACGCGGTGCCGGCCTATCCGACGATCAGCGAGGTGTGGCTGCGCCTGCTGGAGACGTACGGCCTCTGACTCGCGCTGACCTGCTTCGCCAGTGCGGGCGAGCCGTTTCCGCGCCCGATCGCGTGTCGCCCGCACTGGCGAGCGGGGCCATCCGCAACTGTCGCCCGCACAGCGGAAGGCCCGCGTGACCCCGCCGAAGCGGGAGCACGCGGGCCTTCGAGGAGAGCGGGCTCAGCGACGTGCGGCGGCGCTCACTGCGGCGTCGTCGTCGAGGTCGACGTCCTTCGTCTCCTTGCCGATGATGAGCGCGATGAGGGTCAGCACGCCGGCGAGCGCGAGGTAGACGCCCACGAGCCACGGGTTGCCCTTGCCGACGCTCCACAGCCACAGGGCGATGGAGGGCGCCACGGCCGCGCCGAGGATCGAGGCCACGTTGTACGAGATCGCCGATCCGGTGTAGCGGACGTTGGTCGGGAACAGCTCGGGCAGCAACGCACCCATCGGGCCGAAGGTCATGCCCATGAGCAGGAAGCCGAACACCAGGAACGCCTGCACGAGGGCGCCCGTGAACTTCTCGTCGCCCTGCGGCAGGAGGAAGACGACGAACAGCAGGCCGAAGACGATGATCGCGGACGTCACGCCGATGAGCAGCTTGCGGCGGCCGATCGCGTCGGCGAGCGGACCCGACAGCAGCGTGCAGAGGCCGAAGAACACCACGCCGATGATCTGCATGAGCACGAAGTCGACGTACGCGAAGCCGAGACCGGGGACGAAGGACCCCGCGTCCGCACCCTCGGGCGCCGTCATCGGACGCGTGCCGTAGGCGAGCGTGAAGCTCGTCATCAGGTAGAACAGCACGTACGTCGCGAGCATGTAGAACGTGCCGAGGATGAGCGGACGCCAGTGGTTGCGCACGGTGGCGCCGAGCGGGAACTTCTTGATCGCGCCGGTCTTCTCGACCTTGGTGAACGTGTCGGACTCCACGAGCTTCAGGCGGACCCAGAGGCCGATGATGACCATCACGGCGGAGAAGAGGAACGGGATGCGCCATCCCCAGGCCAGGAACGCCTCCGACGCCGTGCCGCCCTCGCCCGGCATCGTGAAGTTGATGACGAGGAACAGCGTGTTGGCGATGATGAAGCCGATGGGCGCGCCCAGCTGCGGGAACGTCCCGTAGAGCGCGCGCTTTCCGGCCGGGGCGTTCTCGGTCGCGACGAGAGCGGCGCCCGACCACTCGCCGCCCAGCGCGAAGCCCTGGGCGAGACGGAGGACGAGCAGGAGGAGCGCGGCCAGCCATCCGACCGACTGGTACGTCGGCAGCACGCCGATGAGGAACGTCGCGATGCCCATGGTGAGCAGCGACGCCACCAGCGTCGCCTTGCGCCCGAACTTGTCGCCGAAGTGGCCGAAGACGACCGCGCCGACGGGGCGCGCGAGCATGGCGGCGCCGAAGGTGGCGAACGAGGCCAGCAGCGCCGTCGTCTCGTTGCCGGTCGGGAAGAACAGCGCGGGGAAGACGAGGACGGCCGCGGTGGCGTACGCGTAGAAGTCGTAGAACTCGATCGTGGTGCCGATGAGGCTCGCGGTGATGACGCGGCCGCGCGAGTTCGCGGGTTTCGCCGCGGAGGAAACAGGGGTGGTGGATGTCATGAGGGCCTGTCAGAGGAAGGGCCGCGCTCCCGAGGAGCTGCGGCGCGGAATCACGCCGTGTCGGAGGGGGAGCAGCGCGGCTGCCTCCGGACACAGCGAGCCATCCTACTCCTCGTGAGCAGAACGACCGCGACGGGCGCCGCCCGCGTGTGAAGTGCGCAGGGCGGCGCCCGTCGAGAGCGTCAGTGCTGAGCGGAGTGCTCAGCAGTCGAAATTCACCAGATCACTGCGATCGCCGCGTTCGCGAGGGTCAGAATGCCCACGGCCCAGAAGAGAGCCGGAGCGATCTGCGCACCGCGCTTCTGTCGAGCGCCGAGGATCCCGAGGAGTGCGCCGATGATCACGAGAATCACGAGCTTGATCCCGATCTTCATGTAGTTGAAATCGGCGTCCGTGCCCCACGGAGCCGACAGCGCCAGGCCCGCGATCAGCGAGATCGCCAGGCCCCAGTGCATGAGCCGCGTCACCTGGGTGCGGCGGTTCACTACCTCCACCAGCCACGAGCCGAACAGCGTCGCGAAGCCGACGAGGTGGATGACGAGGACGATGTCGCGCAGGGTCTCCATGCCCACAGCCTAAAGGGCTTCTACGGATCGTAGAAGGAAGGTGGACCTCAGTCGCGGAGCGCGCGGAGCGCGAGCACCGTGCGCACCGCGGCATCGGCCGCCTCGGCGCCCTTGTCCTCCTTCGACCCCGGCAGCCCGGCGCGGTCGATGCCCTGCTGCTCGTCATCGAGGGTGAGCACGCCGAAGCCCACCGGCTTGCCGGTGTCCAGCGCGACCCGCGTGAGGCCATCCGTCGCCGCGTTCGAGACGAAGTCGAAGTGGGGTGTGCCGCCGCGGATGATGACGCCGAGCGCCACCACCGCGTCGGCGCCCGCGTCGAGGGCGGCCTTCGCGACGACCGGGAGCTCGAAGGAGCCCGGCACGCGCACGAGCGTCCAATCGGCGCCGGCGGCATCGAGGGTGCGCTCGGCGCCCGCGATGAGACCGTCGGTGATCTGCTCGTGCCAGGTGCCGGCGACGACCGTCACACGGACGCCCTCCGCCGTGACGTCGCCCTGCTGGGGTGCGCCCTTGCCGCTCATCTGCCTGCTCCTTCGTGCATCTGGGCGACGGCGGCGGCGAGCGCCTCCTCGCCGATGATGTGACCCATCCGGTCGCGCTTGGTCTCGAGGTACTGGTGGTTGTTCGGCCCGACGCCGACGATGAGGGGCACCTGCTCGACGACCTCGAGGCCGAGGGCGCGCAGCTGGCTCACCTTGTCGGTGTTGTTGGTCAGCAGGCGCAGCTTCTCGACGCCCAGGTCCGCGAGGATCCCGGCCGCGGCCGCGTAGTCGCGCGCGTCGGCGGGCAGGCCGAGCGCCGTGTTCGCGTCGACGGTGTCGTAGCCGCGCTCCTGCAGAGCGTACGCACGCAGCTTGTTGATGAGGCCGATGCCGCGGCCCTCGTGCCCGCGCATATAGATGACCACGCCGCCCTCCTGCTCGATCGCGTCGAGCGCCGCGTCGAGCTGCGGCCCGCACTCGCACTTCAGCGAGCCGAAGGCCTCCCCCGTGAGGCACTCCGAGTGCACGCGGACGAGCGGAGCGCCGTCGGAGAGGTCGCCCTTCACGATCGCGAGGTGGTCGGTGCCGGTGATCCGGTCCTTGTACGCCAGGAAGCGGAAGACGCCGTGCGAGGTGGGGACGGTGGAGTCCGCTCGCAGGCTGACCTGGCGCCGGAAGGGCGCGGCCGCCGCCGAGGACGGCTCGTGCTCCTCGAGGTACGCGATGAGCTGCTCGATCGTGATGACGGGGACGTTCTCGCGCTCGCCCATCTCGATGAGGGCGGGCAGGCGCATCATGTCGCCGTCGTCCTCGACGATCTCGCCGATGACGCCGACCGGTGCGACGCCGGCCAGGCGCATGAGGTCGACGGCCGCCTCGGTGTGGCCCGAGCGCTCGCGGACGCCGCCGGGTACCGCGCGCAACGGCAGGATGTGCCCGGGCCGGATGAGGCTCGTCGGCGTCGAGTCGGGATCGGCCAGGACGTTCACGGTCCGCGCGCGGTCATGCGCGCTGATGCCGGTAGTCACGCCCTCGGCGGCGTCGACGCTCACGGTGTACGCGGTCGAGCGGGCGTCCTCGTTCACGGCGACCATCGGGGGGAGGTCGAGCCGGTCCGCCCATTCCTGCGGCATCGGCGCGCAGAGGAAACCCGACGAGTAGCGCACCGCCCACGCGATGACCTCGGGCGTCGCGAGCTGCGCGGACAGGATGACGTCGCCCTCGTTCTCACGGTTCTCGTCGTCGGCGACGATCACCGGGCGCCCGGCGCGGATCGCGTCGAGGGCCTCCGGGATGGTCGACAGCTTGCTGGCAAGGCTCATCGGGAGCCCCCTTCGGGAGTGGAACGGAGGATGACGAAGTCGGCGGCGGGAACGTCGTAGGTGGCGAACGAGGACTCGGCGCCGGTACCGGCCTCGCGCTGGGCGCGCGCGATCGGATGGTCGCCAGCGGCTTGCGCAGGACGGCTCGCGCCGAACGAGAGCAGCCGCTGCACGTGACGGGCGAGGATGTCGGTCTCGAGGTTCACCGGGTCACCCACGCGGCGCTCGCCGAGGGTCGTCGCCTCGAGCGTCTCGGGGATGAGCGACACCTCGAACCACGGCGTCGGCTCGTGTGCGGGGCTGACCGCGCTGACGGTGAGCGAGACGCCGTCCACCGCGATGGACCCCTTGTCGACGACGAGCGGCGCGAGTGCGGGAGCCAGCGCGATGCGCACCACCCGCCACTGTTCGCCGGGGCGCACGTCGACGACGGTTCCGGTCCCGTCGATGTGGCCCTGCACGATGTGTCCGCCCAGCCGTCCGCCCGACGCGGTCGCCCGCTCGAGGTTCACCGGCCATCCGACCCGCGCCGCGTCGAGCGTGGACATGTCGAGCGTCTGTCTCATGACATCGGCCGTGAAGCCGTCGGCGGTCCAGTCGACGACGGTGAGGCAGACGCCGCTGACGGCGATCGAATCGCCGTGGTGCACGTCCTCGATCACGCGGGGAGCGTGCAGCGTCAGGCGCACGCCGTCTCCCGAGGGCTCGATCGCCGTGATGCGGCCGATCTCCTCGATGATGCCGGTGAACATGTCAGCTGCCTCCTTCGGGGGCGGATGGGGCGGGGCGGGCCACGACGAGCAGATCGTCGCCGAGGCGGTCGATCTGCTCGACGGCGAGCCGACGCTGCTGGGAGATGCTGGCCACGCCGATATCGGCGATCGCGGTGCGGCTTCCGCCGAGGAGGGTCGGCGCCAGGTACACGAGGACGCGGTCGACGAGGCCCGCCGCGAGGAAGGCGCTCGCGAGGGTCGGTCCGCCCTCGACGAACACGCGGTGCATCCCGCGATCGTGGAGATCGGCGAGCACGGCGTCGAGATCGCGCGAGGGGTAGTGGAGGAGCTCGTGGGGGTGACGGCGGATGGCCGCGCCCGCGGGGATCTCGGCGCTCCCGATGACGACGGGGACGGGCTGGGCCGGGCGGAGCCCGGCGGCGTCGCGCGCGGTGAGGGCGGGGTCGTCGGCGAGGAGCGTGCCCGTGCCGACGACGATCGCGTCGGCCTGCGCCCGGCGAGCGTGGACGTCCGCTCGTGCGAGCGGCCCGGTGATCCACCGGCTGGTGCCGTCGGCGGCCGCGGCGCGGCCATCCAGGCTCTGCGCCCACTTCACCGTCACGTGCGGGCGTCCGAGGGTGCGCGCGGTCATCCACGGCTCGAGGAGCGCGCGCGCCTCCTCCGCGAGGAGGCCGCTGTCGACGTCGACGCCGGCCGCGCGGAGGCGCTCGCCGCCGCCGCCCTCGACCTCACCCGGGTCGGGCAGCGCGAAAACGACGCGCGCGACGCCGGCGGCGATGAGGGCCTCGGCGCACGGACCCGTGCGTCCGGTGTGGTTGCAGGGCTCGAGCGTGACGACGGCCGTCGCGCCGTGCGCGGCGTCGCCCTCGAGGTGCGACAGCGCGGCGACCTCGGCGTGCGGGGTGCCGGCGCCGCGATGCCAGCCCTCCGCGAGGACCTCGCCGGAGGGGGAGAGGAGGACCGCCCCGACCTGCGGGTTGCGGCTGCGGGGCCCGCGACGTGCGAGCTCGAGCGCGCGGGCCATCGCCCGCTGCTCCGCCTCGCTGAACGCCATCCGAACCTCCGCCGTCTCGGCACCGGGGGATCGCGAACGTCGCCCGCAGCGGGCGTCGTCACGTGCTGCCTCTCATCCGGACTCGCAGGCTGCGCCTGCATCACCGTCGGTTCCGGACTTCCACCGGATCGGCCGCCCTCATCATGAGGGCGGTTCGCGGACTGTCACCGCCGGTTCGGATTCTCACCGACCCCGGAGCACGTTCTTCGCACTCAGCATAATCAACCGCGCTCGAGGGGCGGTATTCCCGGTCACTTCAGCAGTCGCGAGAGCCGCCGGTCCGCGAGGATCTTCCCGCCCGTCTGACAGGTGGGGCAGTACTGGAAGTCGGTGTCGGCGAAGAACACGCTGCGGATGGTGTCGCCGCAGACGGGACAGGTCTCGCCCGCCCGCGCGTGCACGGCCATCCCCCGCCGCTTGGCGTCCTTGAGGTCGGCCGGGGGCTTGCCCGAAGCCGCCTCGATCGCCTCGGCGAGCGTCGTGCGCATCGCCTCGTAGAGCCGATCGACCTCGGCCTCGTCGAGCTTCGCCGCCAGCGCGTAAGGGGACATGCGCGCGGCGTGGAGGATCTCGTCGGAATAGGCGTTGCCGATCCCGGCGATGACCGTCTGGTCGCGCAGGAGCCCCTTGATCTGCGTGCGACGCCCCTCGAGCAGTGCGCCGAACGCGGCCCGGTCGAAGCCGTCGGACAGCGGGTCGGGCCCGAGACGCGCGATTCCCGGGACCTCCGCCGGGTCGCGCACGACGTAGACGGCGAGCGACTTCCTCGTGCCCGCCTCGGTGAGGTCGAAGCCCGAGCCGTCGTCGAAGCCGATGCGCAGGGCGATGGGGGAGCGGCCGGGCTTGATGACCGTCGCCGGCAGCGTCTCGTGCCATCGCAGCCACCCCGCCTTCGCGAGATGGAAGACGAGGTGGGCGCCGCCATCCGTCGCGAGGTCGATGAACTTGCCGTGCCGTCCGGCACCGGTCACCCGCGAGCCCTCGAGGGAGTCCAGCGGCGGGTCGTACGTCTTCAGCGCGGCGACGGCGGCGAGCCGCGCCTTCGCGATGACGAGCCCCCCGGCGCGTGCGCGCAGGTAGCGCACGAGTCCCTCCACCTCCGGCATCTCTGGCATGCGGCCATCCTGCCATCGCGCGGGAGGAGAACCGCGAACGGGAGGGCGACCCCCGATGGATCGCCCTCCCGAATGCGCATCCCCTCCCGGAAGGCGCGCGCGCGACTCAGCGGGCGGCGGCGCCCGCGCGGAGGCCGCGGCCGCTGCGGGCGCGGCGCCGCATCACCGGCAGGGCGGCCGCGAGCGGAGCGAGCACGGGCCAGTCCACGGGGGAGCGGTCGTCGCCCGACACGAGTCCGGCGAGCCACGCGTCTTCACGGCGTCCCGAGGTGCGGGTGCCCTGACGGCGGACGCCCTCGAAGCGGAAGCCGAGCGAGCGGGCGAGCCGCGCCGAGGCGACGTTCCCCGCGACGGCATGCCACTCCAGGCGCTCGAGGCGCATCGGCCCGAGTGCGAAGTCGACGACAGCGCAGCCGGCCTCGGCGCCGTATCCGCGCCCACGCGCGGCGGCGGAGATCCAGTAGCCGAGCTCGGCCGCACCGTCGACGATGCGGTGCAGGCCGACCATGCCGACGAGGCCGGCGGCGTCATGGATGGCCCAGGTGAGCTCCTCGCCGCTCTGCCACCGCTCGGCGGTCAGCTCGACGAACTGCTCGGCGTCCTGTCGCGTGTACGGCGACGGCACCGTGGTCCAGCGCTGCACCTCGGCGTCCTGGCAGGCCAGGTGGATCGCGTCGATGTCCGCCTCGGTGGGCGGGGCGAGGACGAGGCGACCGGTGCGGAGGGTCAGCAGATCATGCACGGCGCAGCAGGCCCATCCGGTCGTAGACGGCGTTCAGCGTCTCGTCGGCGACGGACGCCGCCTTCTCGGCGTTGACCGCGAGCACGCGGTCGAGCTCGGCGGGGTCGTCCAGCAGCTCGAGCGCGCGGGCGCGCACCGGCTCGAACTCCGACACCACCACGTCGCGGAGGCCCTTCTTGAAGTCGCCGTAGCCGCGACCGGCGTACTCGTCCTCGATGGCCGGGATCTGCCGCCCCGTGAGCGCGGCGTAGATCGTCAGCAGGTTCGAGACGCCCGGCTTCCCCTCGCGGTCGTAGCGCACCACGCCGTCGTTGTCGGTGACCGCGCGCATGATCTTCTTCGCCGTGAAGTCGACGTCGTCGAGCAGCCAGATGACGCCCGCGTGCGATTCGGCCGACTTCGACATCTTCGCCGCCGGGTTCTGCAGGTCGTAGATCCGCGCGGTCTCGGCCTGGATGACCGGCTGCGGCACCCGGAACGTCTCGCCGTAGCGGGAGTTGAAGCGCTCGGCCAGGTCGCGCGTGAGCTCCACATGCTGCTTCTGATCGTCGCCGACCGGCACCACGTGCGTCTGGTACAGCAGGATGTCCGCGGCCATGAGGATCGGGTAGGTGAACAGCCCGACGTTGGTCGCGTCGGCGCCGTAGCGCTGCGACTTGTCCTTGAACTGCGTCATGCGCCCGGCCTCGCCGAAGCCGGTGATCGTCGAGAGCACCCACGCCAGCTCGGCGTGGGCCCGCACGTGCGATTGCACGTAGAGGGTCGAGCGCGAGGGCTCGATTCCCGCTGCGATGTACTGCGCGGCGGTGCGGCGCGTCTTCTCGCGCAGCTCGGCTGGGTCGTTCGGCTGGGTGAGGGCGTGCAGGTCGACGACGCTGAAGAACGCGTCGTACGTGTCCTGCATGTCGCGCCACTGCAGGAGCGCCCCGATGTAGTTGCCGATCTGGAGAGAGTCGGCCGAGGGCTGCATTCCCGAGTAGAGGCGAGCTTTCTGAGTCACCTGACGATTGTAGGCGGCGTTGCACGCCTCTTCGTGCGGGCCTCAGGCAGCCGGCTTGTGCGTCTCGATCGCGACGATTCCGGCTCCCGGGTGCTCGACCGACACGTGCACGACGGCGAACGCGCCGGGGTCGAGGGTCGATGCGCTCTCGAGCTCGGGCCCCTTGACGGTTCCCGTGGCCAGGGCCAGCTCCCGGAGGATGGCGGGGATCACCGGGCGGTGGCTGCACAGAACCGACGGCCGCCCGGCCCGCACCCGGCGACCCACGACCTCGCGGACGTCCGCCGTGCCATCCGACCACGCGTCCTGGCTGATGAGCGAGGTCTTCGTGACGCGGCGGTGCAGCGCCTTGGAGAGGGGAGCGACGGTCTTCACGCAGCGTTCGGCGGGGCTCGAGATGATCTTCCGCACGCCGAACGCGCTCACCGCGCCCACCACGGCCTTCGCCTGCTCCTTGCCGCGAGGGTGCAGCGGCCGGTCCGCGTCCTCGCCATCCCAGTCGTCGCGGGAGACGGCCTTGCCGTGCCGCAGCACCACGATGGGGAAGGTTCGGAGGCTCGCCGAGCGCCGCAGCCGCTCGAAGCGGTCCAGGATGTCCTGGTCGACCGGGTAGCTCAGCCGCTCGCGGGCGGCGGCGACGGTCACCCACTCCAGCCCCGCGATCTCCTTGTTGGGTACGAACGTGCTCGCCTGGATGGCCTCGGTCGTCGCCTCCGCGGCCCAGTAGTGCACGATCTTCTCGCGTCCGGACGGCTGGATGTAGACGGACTGGCCGACGGATGGCCCCAGGGCGACGCGCAGGCCCGTCTCCTCGTGGATCTCCCGCACCGCGGTCTGCGGGAGCATCTCGCCCGGGTCCAGCTTCCCCTTCGGCAGGGAGACGTCGCGGTACTTGCCTCGGTGCACGAGCAGGACGAGGAGCTCGCCGTCCAGCTCGCGCCAGACCACGCACCCCGCCGCGTACACGGGTCGACGGTTCGAGCTCATCGAGCCGCGCGCGGACGTCGGCGACGCTGGATCGCGGCCATGGTCCGGTCCTGCACGTCGGCGAGCGGGCGGCCCCTGTCGTCGCGGTTGTGCCGGGTCCACACGCCCTCGGCGCCGAGGTGCCACGTCGCGCTCGCGTCGTCCATCCCCAGGTCGAAGAACGACTGCAGCTCCTGGATGTGCTCCGGCCGCGTCACGCGCACGAGCGCCTCGACGCGGCGGTCGAGGTTGCGATGCATCATGTCGGCGCTGCCGATGTAGACCTCGGGGTCGCCGTCGTTCGCGAACGCGAAGATGCGGGCGTGCTCGAGGTAGCGCCCCAGCACGCTGCGGACGCGGATGTTGTCGCTCACCCCGGGCAGGTCGACGCGCAGACTGCAGATGCCGCGGACCCACACGTCGACCTGCACGCCGGCGAGCGACGCCCGGTACAGCGCGTCGATGATCTGCTCGTCGACCATGGAGTTGACCTTGATGCGCACGTGCGCTGGCTTGCCGGCGGCGGCGTGGCGGCGCTCCCGGTCGATGAGGCGCAGGAGCCCCTTCCGTAGGTGCAGGGGAGCGACGAGCAGGCGCTTGAACTTCTTCTCGATCGCGTACCCGCTCAGCTCGTTGAACAGGCGCGTGACGTCGCGGCCCACCTCGGGGCTGCAGGTGAAGAGCCCGAGATCCTCGTAGATGCGGCTGGTCTTCGGGTTGTAGTTGCCGGTTCCGACGTGCGTGTAGTGCCGCAGCACGCCCTTCTCCTCGCGGATGACGAGCGCGAGCTTGCAGTGGGTCTTCAGCCCCACGAGGCCGTAGACGACGTGCACGCCGGCCTTCTCCAGCTTGCGGGCCCACTCGATGTTGTTCGCCTCGTCGAAGCGCGCCTTCACCTCGACCAGGGCGAGCACCTGCTTGCCCGACTCCGCCGCGTCGATGAGCGCCTGCACGATGGGGCTGTCGCCCGAGGTGCGGTAGAGGGTCTGCTTGATGGCGAGCACCTGCGGGTCGCGCGCGGCCTGCTCGAGGAACGCCTGCACGCTCGTCGCGAACGACTCGTACGGGTGATGCACGAGCACGTCGCCCTTGCGGATGGCCCGGAAGATGTCGCCGCGCGCGTGCTTGGAGTCGGCATCCGCGGCCTGAAACGCCAGCGGCGTCACCGGCAGGTGCGGGGTGTACTTCAGCTCCGGGCGATCGATGCGGCCGAGCCCGAACAGGGAGCGCAGGTCCAGCGGCGAGGGGAGGCGGTAGACCTCCTGCTCGGAGATGTCGAGCTCCCGGATGAGGAGGTCGAGGGTGACGTCGTCCATGTCCTCGGTGATCTCCAGGCGGATGGGCGGGCCGAAGCGCCGTCGCAGCAGCTCGGCTTCCAGCGCCTGGATGAGGTTCTCCGACTCGTCCTCCTCGATCGTCACGTCCTCGTTGCGGGTGAGGCGGAACGCATGGTGGTCGAGGATCTCCATGCCGGGGAAGAGGTCCGCGAGGTTCTCGGCGATGAGGTCCTCGAGCGCGATGAACCGGATGCTGTCGGGGGCGTCGTCCTTCGCCGGCACCGGCACGAGACGCGGCAGCATCGGCGGCACCTTGAGGCGCGCGAACTCCTCGCGCCCTGTGCGCGCGTTGCGAATCCGGATGGCCAGGTTCAGCGAGAGGCCGGAGATGTACGGGAACGGATGGGCCGGATCGACCGCGAGCGGCATGAGCACCGGGAAGACCTGCGCCTGGAAGTAGTCGTACAGGTACTCGCGCTCCCCGTCGTCGAGCTCGTCCCAGCGCACGAAGTCGATGCCGGCCTCCGAGAGGGCGGGCTTGACCTCCTCGTTCCACACCTCGGCGTGGCGAGCCTGCAGCTCGTGCGCGAGGTCGGAGATGTTGGAGAGCACTTTCGCCGGCGCCGTGCCGATGTTGCTGGGGACCGCGAGGCCGGTGACGATGCGGCGCTTGAGGCCGGCCACCCGCACCATGAAGAACTCGTCGAGATTGCTGGCGAAGATCGCCAGGAAGTTCGCCCGTTCCAGGAGCGGCAGCGTGGGGTCCTCGGCGAGCTCCAGCACCCGGTTGTTGAACGCGAGCCAGCTGAGCTCGCGATCCATGAAGCGGTGCTCGGGGAGGTTCGCGTCCGGCGCCTCCACCATCTCGTCGAAGTCGTCGTCCTCCGTGTCGAAGCCGGGGTCGACCAGCGGCGCATCCGTCATGTGCCTATCCTGGCACCCGCCGGGGGCGCTCGCGCGAACGGATTGCGGCTCAGTCCCTTCCGCGCGGCGTCTCGTCCTCGTCGGCCGTGAACCGGTAGCCGACATTGCGGACGGTGCCGATGAGCTGCTCCAGGTCGCCGAGCTTCGCGCGCAGGCGCCGGACGTGCACGTCGACGGTGCGCGTGCCGCCGAAGTAGTCGTAGCCCCAGACCTCGCTGAGCAGCTGCTCCCGCGTGAACACGCGCGAGGGGTGCAGCGCGAGGAAGTGCAGGAGCTGGAACTCCTTGTAGGTGAGATCAAGCGGCTTGCCGTTGACCTTCGCCGAGTAGGCGGACTCGTCGATCGTGATGCCCGACGTCTGGATGCGCCCCGAGGTCTCCGCCGGCGCGCGCCTCCCCAGGGCCAGACGCACCCGCGCGTCCGCCTCGGCGGGGCCCGCCGTGGCGAGGATGACGTCGTCGACGCCCCATTCCGGAGAGATCGCGGCGAGCCCGCCTTCTGTGACGATCAGCACGACCGGAGCGGAGACGCCGGCGGTCGCCAGCAGCTTGCACAGCGACTTCGCGCCGACGAGGTCGACGCGCGCATCGAGGAGCACCGCGTCGGCGTCGGCCGCGTCCACGAGGTGGGCGGCGTCGGCCGGGGCCGTCCGCACGCGATGGCTCAGGAGTTCGAGCGCGGGCAGGGGGGCTTCTCCGCCGGGGGCGGAGCTGAGCACGAGAAGCTGAGCCAAGCGAAGTCCTTTCGCGGCGGTGGGGTCCGCCCCGTGTCTCCGATGATAGGGGGCGCCGGCGTCGGCTCCCGACGGGGCGTCATCGCCGAGCGTGCAGGGACATCCCCGACAATGGACGGCATGACCGATCGAGACGTCGCCCCGCGCAGGTTCCCCCTCGGCTTCGTCGTGACCTGGGGGTTCGCGCTCCTCGCTGCGATCGCCATCGGGGCCTTCGCGCCCGCGGCCGACCAGGCGGGCTGGTTCGCCGTGGGGGCCGGCGCCACCCTGCTCGTCGCGTTCGCGGCGGAGCTGCGGGTCGGGCAGGCGCGCGGCTTCATCTTCCGCGTCGCCGCGGCGGCGGTCGGCGGCGTGGTGCTCCTGGGCGCGCTGTCGGCGCTGTTCAGCCTCGCCGCGATCGTCCCCGACTGAGTCTGCCCGGCGGTCGCCGCGCCCTGCCCGAGCGGACTAGACTGAGCGCATGGATCTCGTCGCCCTCGAACTGTTCTTCGTCGGCCTGCTGGGCCTCGCGAGTCTTGCGATCGCCTTCTGCTCCGGCGCAGTGATCGTCAACCTCTTCCGCGGCCAGCGCTGAGTCAGGGCGGAGCCTCGTGATCGAGATTCCGACCGACCTCCCCGCCGACCTCGTTCCGCTGTCCTGGCTGATCGGCGTGTGGGAAGGCACCGGTGTCGTCGACTACCGCGTCGGCGACGCGCACTTCGAGGGCGAGTTCACGCATCGCGTGAGTTTCAGCCACGACGGCGGCCCGTACCTGAACTACGCCGCGACGGCGTGGCTCGCCGCTGACGGGGAGCGTCCCGCGCAGCAGCTCGTCGCCGAGACGGGCTTCTGGCGCCTCTCGCGACCCGCCACCGCGGCCACTCCCGGCCCCGGCCTGCTGCCCGCTCTCGAGACCGCTCCCATCCGCACCGCCGACGACGTCGAGCAGCTGCGCACGGACGGCGGCGGGTTCGAGATCGAGGTGAATCTCGTGCACGCCGACGGCGTCAGCGAGCTGTACCTCGGCGAGGTAAAGGGCCCGCGCATCGACATCGCCACGGATGCCGTCGTGCGCACCGCGGCCGCGAAGCCCTATGCGGCGGCGACCCGCATGTACGGCCTGGTCGACGGGCATCTGCTGTGGGCATGGGACATCGCCGCACTCGGCCGCGAGATGGGCTCGCACGCCTCCGCGCGCCTCGCCCGCGTCGACTGAGCCCACGCGCGCCGAGCCCGCCTCGGAGCCGGGTGGCGGACAATGGGAGCATGACCGATCCCTTCTCCCAGCTGCCCGGTGCCGTGAACGGCGACGAGGGCGTCGAGCACTTCGGCGATCCGGTCCGCGAGCAGCGCCGCCTCCTCGCGGGCGGAGCGGTCGTGCCGCGGGGCGATCGCGCCGTCGTGCGGGTCGCGGGGGAGGACCGTCTCACCTGGCTCGACTCCATCACCTCCCAGGCGCTGAAGCGGCTCGCGCCGGGTGCGAGCACCGAGCTCCTCGTCCTCGACCCGCACGGGCACATCGAGCACGCCGCCGCCGTCGTAGACGACGGCGAGGCGGCGTGGCTCATCGCGGACGCGGGCGACGCCCCGAAGCTCGCGAAGTGGCTCGGCATGATGCGCTTCCGCGCCCGCGTCGAGGTCGCCGAGTGCCGCGACCTCCGCGTCGTCGGGTTCGTCGCGGGCGGCGCTGCCGAGGAGCGGGTCTCCGGCGCCGCGCTCCATCCCGCGGGCCGGCCGCTCGTCTGGCACGACCCGTGGACGGACGTCGGACAGGGGGGATGGCAGTACGCCCGCGTCGAGGAGCACCCCGGCACGCAGCTGGCGTGGGCCGAGGCGATCGTCGACGAGACGGGGGCCGCCGCCCTCGCCGAGCACGGCGACGTCGCCGGCCTGCTCGCGGCCGAGGCCCTCCGCATCGCGGCGTGGCGACCCCGCTGGAGTCGGGAGGTCGACGAGCGCTCGCTGCCGCACGAGACCGACTGGCTGCGCAGCGCGGTGCACCTCGACAAGGGCTGCTACCGGGGCCAGGAGACGGTCGCCAAGGTGCACAACCTCGGGCACCCGCCGCGCCGCGTGGCGATGCTGCACCTCGACGGCAGCGAGAGCGTGCTGCCCGCGCCCGGCGCGGTGGTGCGCGACGGGGAGAGCGAGGCGGGGCACATCACGTCGGTCGCGCGGCATCACGAGCTCGGGCCCATCGCACTCGCCGTGCTGACCCGGCGCACGCCCGCCGACGCGCAGCTGGTCGTCGACGTCGACGGGGTGGCCGTCGCCGCCGCGCAGGAGATCGTGGTCCCCGCAGACGCCGGCGCCACGGCGGAGGTGCCGCGCATCACGCGCCTCTCGCGACGCCCGCTGGCTCAGTAGGCGCCGGCGCTGCGCCGCCCGTGGCAGCGGGGCGACTCGCGCTCACTCGGCGGGCGCGACCGCCGACCACGGCAGGGTGATCTCGCCGAGGCGCCAGCGCCGCGGAGCGCGCGCGATCGGCCATCCGCCGTGGCGCAGCGCCGCGACGGTCGCGAGCCATCGCTGCACGGTGCCGAACGTCGACAGCGGCGCCGCGCGCTCCCATTCGCCGTCGAGCGCCTGCAGGAACGCGTGGACGCGCTCGCCCGGCACATTGCGGTGGATGAGGGCCTTCGGCAGCCGCTCGGCGACGACGCCGGGCCGCTCCAGCTGCGCGAGACGCAGCGAGACGGAGAAGCGGAGCGGCTCGCCCGACGGCGCGACATCCACCCACGACGAGATGCGCCCGAGCTCGTCGCACGTGCCCTCCACCAGCACCCCCTCCGGAGCCAGGCGCTCGGCCATCCGGCCCCACGCGGCGCGCACCTCGTGCTCGTCGTACTGACGCAGCACGTTGAACGCGCGGATCACCACCGGGCGTCGCCCGCCTTCGAGAGGCACCTCGAAGCCGCCGCGCGCGAACGACACCGGCAGGTCCGCCGCGAAGACCGTGCGCCCCGCGCGCACCTCCTCGAGCTGGGCCCGCGCACGCGCCACCCGGTCCGGGTCGATCTCGAGCCCGCGCACCGCGACGTCCCTCCGCGCGCGGCGCAGGCGGCTCGCGAGCTCGAACGCGGTCACCCCGCTCGCGCCGAAGCCGAGATCGACGACGAGCGGATGGTCGGCGTCGCGCAGGGCGGGATGGGCGGCGATCCAGCGGTCCACGCGACGGAGCCGATTGGTGCCCGTGGTGCCGCGGGTGGGGCGGCCCTCGGTCGTCGGCATGCCTCCATTCTCGCCCGCCGGCGACGGCGCCGGCGCCCCGTCGCGGCTCGGTAGCATGGCGGGTATGACGCACACCCTGATCCTGCTCCGCCACGGGCAGAGCGACTGGAACGAGAAGAACCTCTTCACCGGATGGGTCGACGTCCGACTCACGGAGCAGGGGAAGCGCGAGGCTCAGCGCGGCGGTGAGCTGCTGCGCGAGCAGGGCGTCCTGCCCGACATCCTGCACTCCTCGGTGCTGAGCCGGGCCATCCAGACCGCCGACATCGCGCTCGACGCGGCCGACCGGCTCTGGATCCCCGTCAAGCGCTCCTGGCGCCTCAACGAGCGTCACTACGGTGCGCTCCAGGGCAAGGACAAGGCGCAGACGCTCGCCGAGTTCGGCGAGGAGAAGTTCATGGAGTGGCGCCGTTCGTTCGACGTGCCGCCGCCCGTGATCGACCCCGAGGACGAGTACGCCCAGACGCACGACCCGCGCTACGTGGGCATCGACGGCGAGATCCCCGGCACCGAGTCGCTCAAGATCGTCATCGACCGCCTGCTGCCGTACTGGGAGGGCGAGATCGTCCCCGACCTGAAGGCCGGCAAGACCGTGCTCGTCGCCGCTCACGGCAACTCGCTGCGCGCGCTCGTGAAGCACCTCGACGGCATCAGCGACGACGACATCGCGGGTCTCAACATCCCGACCGGCATCCCGCTGGTGTACGAGCTCGACGACGACATGAAGCCGACCGGCGCGAGCCGCTACCTCGACCCCGAGGCTGCCGCCGCTGGTGCCGCCGCCGTCGCCGCGCAGGGCAAGAAGTGACGCGCTGACCCCTCACGACGAAGCGCCCCGCCGATCGGCGGGGCGCTTCGTCGTGAGGGCGGCTCAGACGCCGAAGTGCGAGGTGCGCTCGTCTGCTGCGGCGATCTCGGGATCGGTGGATCCGGTCCAGTCGCCGGTGGCGAGGTAGACGATCTTCTTCGCGATCGAGACCGCGTGGTCGCCGAAGCGCTCGTGATAGCGGCTGGCGAGCGCGGCGTCGATGACGTGGCCGACGTCGCCCGAGAACGCCTCGCTCAGCACCTTCTCGTAGACGGTGGCGTGCAGCTCGTCGATGAGGTCGTCGGCGTCGCGGATCTGCGCGGCGTAGGCGAGGTCCTGCGTGCGCAGCAGCTCGACGAGGGTCCGCGCGACGCTGACGTCGAGCTTGCCCATCTTCACGAACGTGCTCTTCAGGCCCTTCGGGATGGCCCGCTCGGGGAAGCGGGAGCGCGCCAGCTGGGCGATGTGCTCGGCGAGGTCGCCCATCCGCTCGAGCGACGCGCTGGTGCGCAGCGCGCTGACGATGATGCGCAGGTCGCGCGCCACCGGCTGCTGCATGGCGAGGGTGTCGATCGCGAGCTCGTCGACCGAGAGCGCGAGCTCGTCGATGCGGGCGTCGTCGGCGATGACCTCCTCGGCGAGGGACACGTCGCCGGTCTCGAAGGCGATCGTCGCCTTGTCGATGGCTACGGTGACCAGCTCGGCGATCTCGACCAGCCGGGTCTGGATGTCCTCGAGGGCCTGGTGGAAGACTTCGCGCATCGGGCGAACCTTTCGTCGGTGTCGGATCTGCCGCAGGCGGCGGCGGTCGCACGTCCAGCGCGCTCGGCGATCCTCGACCTCGAAGGTGAACGGCCGGTGCACGCGGGGTGAACACTGGGTCGAGGCTACCTCGCACGAGCCCGTTCGCAGGGGAGGGCTCTCGGCTGCACTCTACTCTGGAGGCATGCACTCCACGCAGCTCGGGCTGCTCGCGCTCGCCCTGGGGATCCTCCTGGGCGTCGCGGTGACTCTGGTCGTGGTGCTCGCGTTCCGCGCTCGCGAGCGCGCGCTGCGCGAGCAGAGCCGGGCGGTGCCGCCCGCGCTGATCGCGGCTCTCGACGTGATCGACGACGCGAGCGCGATCATCGACGCCTCCGGAGCGGTGGTGGCGGTGTCCGCGCCGGGCACGTGGCTGGGCCTCACCCCCGGGCAGGGGCTGCACGAGGCCGAGCTGCGCGAGCTCGTCAAGGCCGCCCGGCTCGGCGGCGGCGCGCAGACCCAGACGATGCGCATCCGGCGCGGGCGCATCTCCGACGAATCGCGTCTGGTCGTGGCGCGCGCCGCGAGGATCGCCGACCGCCTCACCCTGCTCATCGTGCGCGACATCTCGGAGCAGGAGCGGCTGCAGCAGATGCGGCAGGACTTCATCGCCAACACCAGCCACGAGCTGAAGACGCCCGTCGGCGCGATCGGCCTCCTCGCCGAGGCGATGGACTCGGCCTCGGACGATCCCGATCAGGTGCGCCGCTTCGCGGGCCGGATGTCGGCCGAGGCGCGGCGCCTCGGCGAGCTCACCGCGCGCATCATGAACCTGTCGAAGCTGCAGGCCGCCGACGAGCTCACCGAGGTCGGCGACGTCGCGATCGACGAGGTCGTCGCCGCGGCGATCGAGCAGTATCAGGTGCAGGCCGGCTCCGCCGAGGTCGTCCTCGTGCGCGGCGGGGATCGCGGGCTGCACGTCCGCGGCTCCGCGACCATCCTCGTCGAGGCGCTCGGCAACCTGATCGCCAACGCCATCGCCTACTCCCCGCGCGGATCGCGCGTGGGCATCGGCGTGCGCGGCACGGTCGAGGCCGTCGAGATCGCCGTCACCGACCAGGGCATCGGCATCGCCGAGGCCGATCAGCAGCGCGTGTTCGAGCGCTTCTACCGCGCGGACCAGGCCCGCTCCCGCCGAACGGGCGGCACGGGCCTCGGCCTCGCCATCGTCAAGCACGCAGTCAGCCGGCACGGCGGGGAGGTGCGGCTGTGGTCGCAGCCCGAGCGCGGATCGACGTTCACCATCCGGCTCCCGCGCACGGACGCGCCGCTGGTGGGCGACAGCACGGGACGACGCAAGAAGAAGGGCTCCCGCGCGGTCAACGCCGCGTGAGGGCAGCCCACGGAAGGAAGAAGACGAATGACGCGTGTGCTGCTGGTGGAGGACGAGCCCGATCTCGCCGACCCGCTCGCCTATCTCCTGCGCCGGGAAGGGTACGAGGTGGAGATCGCGGAGGACGCCGACACCGCGCTCGCCTCCTTCCGGAGAGAGGAGCCGGCGGTCATCCTCCTCGACCTCATGCTGCCGGGCATGCCCGGCACCGAGGTGTGCCGTCAGGTGCGCACGACCTCCGCGGTGCCGATCATCATGCTCACCGCGAAGGACTCCGAGGTCGACATCGTCGTGGGGCTCGAGCTGGGCGCCGACGACTACGTCACCAAGCCGTACTCCGCCCGCGAGCTGCTGGCCCGCATGCGCGCGGTGATGCGGCGCACGGCGCCCGCGGAGGCGGATCTCGACGAGCGCGTGCTGCACGGCGGGCGCGTCACGCTCGACATCGACCGGCACACGGTCTCGGTCGACGGCGCTCCGATCAACATGCCGCTGAAGGAGTTCGAGCTGCTCGAGGTGCTCATGCGCAACTCCGGCCGCGTGCTCACCCGCGGGCAGCTCATCGACCGCGTGTGGGGGAGCGACTACTTCGGCGACACCAAGACGCTCGACGTGCACATCAAGCGCATCCGCTCCCGCATCGAGGAGACTCCGAGCGACCCGACGATGCTGGTGACGGTGCGCGGCCTCGGCTACCGCTTCGAGGGCTGAGCGCGGCCGCGAGCGTCGAGCGCGCAGAGAAGGGGCCGAGCGGGAGGATCTCCGCTCGGCCCCTTCTCGCGCAGTGTCGCGCGAAGCGTCAGTGCTCCTCGCCCTCGACGGGCGCGGGCGTCTCCTTCTCGCAGTCGCTCGAGCCATTGCCGGGCACGAGGTCCTCGAACTGCTCGAGGCAGCCGTTCAGCACCGGCACCTCGGTCAGGACGCCCTCGGCGTCACCGGACTGGAAGTAGATGGGAAGCGTGGCGCCCGGGACGGTGTCGATCGCATCGAGCAGCAGCGGGTCCTCCGCCGCGGTGCCGAGGCTCACGACGGAGTCGGCCGGCACGCGGACCGTGGTCGACTCGTCGCCCCACTCGAGCGTGAGGGTCCCCGCGCTCTCGGTGCGGTTCACGAGAGCGGCGGCGAGATTGCCCTGCTCGCCCTCGTCGTCGGCGATCACCACGGCGTTGCGGATCTCGATCGGGGCGCCTTCGGCGTCGGGCACGCTGACGCCGTCCGCCGGCGAGTAGATGATCGTCGTCGCCTGCGAGGTGACGGCCTGGCAACCCGTGGCTCCCAGGATGACGAGGCCGGCAAGGGCGGCGGACGCGAGTGCGCGCGTGTTCACGGATCCTCCAGATGGTGCGGCGTCGCCCGTCGAGCGGACGCTTCCTGCCCATCCTAAAGGGATTCCGGGCTTTCTCGTGGTCGGGGGCGGCCGTGGGCCCGGTCACGGAGGGCGGCGAACCTTAGTGCATCCTCAGCTGTGATATCCTGGAGATCGCCGAAAGGACACATTTCTATGCTTTTTGAGGTTGGCGAGACCGTCGTCTACCCCCATCACGGGGCCGCGACGATCACCGAAGTCAAGACCCGCGTCATCAAGGGCGAGGAGAAGATCTACCTCAAGCTGAACGTCACGCAGGGCGACCTCGTCATCGAGGTTCCCGCCGACAACGTCGACCTGGTCGGCGTGCGGGACGTCATCGGCCAGGAGGGGCTCGACAAGGTCTTCGAGGTGCTGCGTGCGCCGTTCACCGAGGAGCCGACGAACTGGTCGCGTCGCTACAAGGCGAACCTCGAGAAGCTCGCCTCGGGCGACGTGATCAAGGTGAGCGAGGTCGTGCGCGACCTGTGGCGTCGAGACCAGGACCGCGGGCTCTCCGCGGGCGAGAAGCGGATGCTCGCGAAGGCCCGGCAGATCCTCGTCTCCGAGCTCGCGCTTGCGGAGAAGGTCGAGGAGGAGCGGGCAGCCGAGCTCCTCGACGAGGTGCTCGCGAGCAGCTGACCGCTCCACGCGATTCCCGGACGGCCCGGCTCACCCTCGGTGAGCCGGGCCGTCGGCCGTCCGCGCGGGTAGCGTGAGGGCGTGACCACCTTCGCGCCCTCGCCCCGTGTCGCCGTCATCGTCGTCGCCGCCGGATCCGGCACCCGCCTCCAGGCCGGTGCTCCGAAGGCCTTCGTCGGGCTCGACGCGCTGACGATCCTGCGCCATTGCCTGCGCGGCGTGTTCGACGCCCAGCCCGCGCAGGTCGTCATCGTCGCGCCCGAGGAGCGCACCGGGGAGGCGCTCGCGGACGCGCAGGCTGCCGCCGGTGACCGCCGTGACCTCTTCTCCGTCGTCGCGGGCGGGCTCACGCGACAGGAGTCCGTCGCGGCCGGGCTCGCGGCGGTCTGGCCCGATGTCGAGATCGTGCTCGTGCACGACGCCGCCCGCGCGCTGGCGCCGGCCGCGCTCATCGACCGGGTGGTCGAGGCCGTGGAGCGTACCGGGTGGGGGGTCGTTCCCGTGTTGCCCGTCGTCGACACCATCAAGCGGGTCGAGGGCGAGACCGTGACCGCCGTCGTCGACCGCTCGCAGCTGGCGGCCGCGCAGACGCCGCAGGGCTTCCGCCGCGATGTGCTGGAGGCCGCGTACCGCGTCGCCGACGTCGAGTACACCGACGACTCCGCGCTCGTCGCGGCCGCCGGCCATCCGATCGCCACGGTGGCGGGTGACCAGCGCGCGTTCAAGATCACCACTCCCGACGACCTCGAGCGCGCGCGCTCCCTCGTCGGCGCAGCCAGGGCCAACGCCGCTCTGCCGCGCGTCGGCGTCGGAACCGACGTGCACGCCTTCGGCGGCGAGGGCGCGCTGTGGCTGGCCGGCCTGGAATGGCCGGGCGAGCGCGCGCTGTCCGGGCACTCCGACGGCGACGCCGTCTCGCATGCGATCGTCGACGCGCTGCTGTCGGCGGCGGGCCTCGGCGACATCGGCGGCCGCTTCGGCACGGACCGGCCGGAGTTCGCCGGAGCGCACGGGGCGGCCTTCCTCGCCGACACCCGCGCGCACCTCGCCGCCGAGGGATGGGCGATCGGCAACGTCTCGGTGCAGGTGCAGGCAGCGCGGCCGAAGTTCGCGCCCCGCCGCGCGGAGGCCGAGGCAGCCCTGTCTGCCGCGCTCGGCGGCGTTCCCGTCAGTGTCGCGGCGACGACGACCGATGGCCTCGGCTTCACGGCCGACGCCGGCGTGCAGGCCTTCGCCGTGGCGGTCGTCTACCGCGGCTGACGCGTCACGCGGCGGGCGTCACAGCGCACGCGTCATGAAGGTCGACAGCGGGTCAGGCCGGTAGCCCTCGAAGGGCTCGCACTCCACGAAGCCCTCGCTGCCGTACAGCCGCCGCGCGGGCAGGAACGCCGCGTCGCTGCCGGTCTCCAGCCACAGCGATGTCATGCCGCGGGAGCGGGCGTCCGCGACGATGTGGCGCAGGAGCGCGCGCGCGACGCCGCGACCGAGATGGGCGGGGTCCGTGCGGAACGACTTCAGCTCACCGCGTTCGGCGTCGAGCGCCTTGAGGGCCGCGATGCCCGCCACCTCCGGGTCGATCCATGCCGCCCACGCCGTGACGGCGGCGTGCTGCAGGCCCGAGAGGTCGAGGGCGTGCACGCTCTCGGCCGGGGTGCCCGCGAGCATGCCGGCGAGGTGGAGCTCGGCGAGTGCGCGGGTGCGCGGCTCGGCCAGGTCGGCGGGGCGGATGGTGATGGTCACGCGATCTCCTGTCGTGGGTTGCGGGGGCGGCGGGCTCCCCAGGCGGTGAGGGTCAGGCCCGAGGCGAGCACCAGGATGCCGGCGGCGGCGAGCAGGGTGAGCCGCTCGCCCAGGACGGCGAGGCCGAGCACGCTCGCCGTGAGCGGTTCCGCCAGGGTGAGGGTCGCCGCCGTCGCCGCGCGCACCCCCTGGAGGCCCCAGGTGAACGCGGTGTAGGCGAGCGCGGTCGTGACGAGTCCCAGCCAGAGGGCGACGGCCGTCCCCCGCGGCTCGGCGAGCCATGTCACGTCCTGCGGGAGCAGAAGCGCGACGGCGAGCAGCGCCGCGACCGCACCGGCCGCGCCCATGATCGTGAGCGGCCGCCATCCGTCGTCGAGCAGGCGACGCTGCGACACCGTGAAGACCGCGAACGAGGCGCCGGCGCCGACCGAGGCGGCCACGCCGACGGGCGAGGTCGTCGCGTCGCTCTGCCCGCCGAGCGCGAGGACGGCGACGCCCGAGGTCGCCAGCGCCGTGGCGGCGAGCCAGAGGCCCCCGGGGCAGCGGCGCGTGAGCGCCCACTCGAGCGCGCCCGCGAGCACGGGGGCGGAGCCGAGGGCGATGACGGTTCCCACCGCGACGCCGTTGGCCGACGTGCCGAGGAAGAACAGCGGCTGATAGGAGAAGAGGCAGGCGCCGGCGACCCCCATGAGAAGCGCCGAGCGCCCGGTGAGGCGCGGCGACCCGAGGAGACCGCGCGCCCGCCCTCGCGCGCCGGCGATCGCGGCGACGAGCGCCAGCGCGACGCCGCCGACCGCGACGCGGGCGGCTCCCACGCCGAGCGGGGTCGCGCCCTCCGGCCCGAGCGCCTGCGAGGTGCCGGTGGTGCCGAACAGCACGGCGGCGGCCAGCACGGCGAGGACGGGAGGCACCCTACGGTTCTACACGGGCGAGCTCCAAACGCCCATTCCGCCGGGGCGCGCAGGAGCGCGGCCAGTAGTCTGAGAGGGTGACCCTCCGGCTGTACGACACCCGCGCGCAGGCCCTGCGCGACTTCGCGCCCCTCGATCCGGAGAACGTGACCCTCTACGTCTGCGGGCCGACGGTGCAGTCCGGGCCGCACATCGGCCACCTCCGCGCCGCGCTCGCCTTCGACCTGCTGCGCCGGTGGCTGGCGGTGCGGCATCCTCGCGTCACCTTCGTGCGGAACGTCACGGACATCGACGACAAGGTGCTCGCGAACGCGACGGGCGACGAGCCGTGGTGGGCGCTCGCCTACCGCATCGAGCAGGAGTTTGCGGCCGCCTACGCCGCCATCGGCGTCCTCCCGCCGACGTACGAGCCCCGGGCCACGGGGTCGATCCCGCAGATGCAGGAGCTCATCCAGGAGCTCATCGACCGCGGGCACGCCTATGCCGCCGCGGGCGACGTCTACTTCGATGTCCGCTCCTGGCCCGGCTACGGAGCCCTCACGCGCCAGTCCGTCGACGCGATGGAGGACGCCGCCGACGCCGATCCGCGCGGCAAGCGCGACCCGCACGACTTCGCGCTCTGGAAGGGCGCGAAGGAGGGCGAGCCGGGCAGCGCGACCTGGGCCTCGCCGTGGGGCCGAGGACGCCCCGGATGGCACATCGAGTGCTCCGCGATGGCGCGGCGGTACCTCGGCGCCGAGTTCGACATCCACGGTGGCGGCCTCGACCTGCGCTTCCCGCATCACGAGAACGAGCTCGCGCAGTCGACCGCGGCCGGAGACGCCTTCGCCCGCTACTGGGTGCACAACGGCCTCGTGACGGTGGACGGCCAGAAGATGTCGAAGTCGCTGGGCAACTTCACGCTCGCGTCCGACGTCCTCGACGCGCACGACCCGCTGGTCGTCCGATACGCGCTGGCCACGGCTCACTACCGCTCGAACCTCGACCTCACGGCTTCGTCGTGGCGGGAGGCGGAGGCCGCGCTCTCGCGCATCCGCACGTTCCTCGAGCGCTTCCTGCGCGCGCACGAGGCCGGCGCTGTCGCAGCCGCGCTGCCCGAGGCGTTCGTCGCCGCGATGGACGACGACCTCGGGGTGCCCCAGGCGCTCGCGGTCGTGCACGAGACGGTGCGCGCGGGGAACACCGCCCTCGATGCGGGGGACGAAGCGGGTGCGCGAGGCGCGTTCTCAGCCGTCTCCGCCATGATGGATGTCCTGGGTCTGGATCCGCTCGGCGCACTCGCGCGGGCATCCGGTGACGGACCCGCGGCGGAATCCCTCTCCGCGCTCGTCGAGCAGCTCATCGCTCAGCGCGCGCAGGCGCGCGCCGCGAAGGACTGGGCCGGTGCCGACCGCATCCGCGACGCGTTCGCGGCCGCGGGCATCGCCCTCGAAGACACCGCACACGGAACCACTTGGAGTATCAATGGCTAAGCCAGGACGGCCCGGCGCCGCGAAGGGCAAGAAGGGCCCCACGAAGGGCACCGGCGGGAAGAACCGCCGTTCGCTCGAGGGCAAGGGCCCGACCCCGAAGGCCGAGGACCGGCCGTACCACGTCGCGCACAAGCGCAAGCAGTCGGCAGAGCGCCTGAACGCGAAGCGCGGCGGCGGTGCGCAGAAGCCCGCGCAGCGCAGCGCGCGCCCGAAGGACGACACCGAGAACGTCACCGGGCGCAACAGCGTGCTCGAGGCGCTGCGCGCGAAGATCCCCGCGACCGCCCTCTACATCGCCCAGCGCGTGGAGATGGACGACCGCGTCAAGGAGATGCTCGTCATCGCCCGCAACCGCGACATCCCCGTGCTCGAGGTCACCCGGCCCGAGCTCGACCGGATGGCCGGGTTCGACGGGGTGCACCAGGGCGTCGCCCTGAAGGTGCCGCCGTACGAGTACGCGCACCCGCAGGACCTCCTCGAGGAGGTCATCGACCGCGGGCGCACGCCGCTGTTCATCGCCCTCGACGGCATCACCGACCCGCGCAACCTGGGCGCGATCATCCGCTCGACGGGCGCGTTCGGCGGCCACGGCGTCATCGTGCCGCAGCGGCGCTCGGCCGGGGTGAACTCGGCCGCCTGGAAGACGAGCGCCGGCGCCGCCGCGCGCATCCCGGTCGCCATCGCGCCGAACCTCACGACCACGCTCAAGGAGTTCAAGAAGCAGGGCGTGTTCGTCCTCGGACTCGACGGCGAGGGCGACGTGTCGCTGCCGTCCATCGAGCTCGCCGATCGGCCCGTTGTGATCGTCGTCGGCAGCGAGGGCAAGGGACTGTCGCGCCTCGTCACCGAGACGTGCGACCAGGTCGTGTCGATTCCGATCTCCGACGTCACGGAGTCGTTGAACGCCGGCATCGCCGCGTCCGTCGCGCTGTACCAGGTGTCGACGATCCGGGCCGCTCAGGCGTAGTCCGCCGCTTCGCGCACGCGCAAGGCCCCGGTCCGAAGGGACCGGGGCCTTCGCCGTGCCAGGCCGCGCAGCAGGCGTCCTGAGACCGCCTTCGCGCTCGCGGACCGCATGAACGCTCCGAGACCGCGTGCAGCGCGCGCTGTCTCGGAGCGCCGGCGCGGAGGCGGAGCGGAGGCGCGGTCTCGGTCCACTTGCGGGAGCGGATGGTCGCACTTGCGGGAGCGGGTCCGTCCGCCACTCGCGCGAACGGGGCCGTCCGCCGTCTCAGACGAGGTCGCGCCAGTCGCGCGTGGGGCCGGTCGTCGACATCGTCGAGGTGAGGGTCTCGGTGAGGGGGCCCATGATCGTGGCCTCGTCGCGCCGGTGCCGGAGCACGTCGCGGATGTAGCTCGTGAGGGTCTCCGCGAGCGGCACCGAGGCGCCGCGCTGCTGCGACAGGTGCCACCGGTGCTCGAGCACCTGGTGGAACACCTCCGCCGGCTCGAGCTTCGTGCGCAGCTCATACGGGATGGCGCGGACCACGGGCTCGAAGACGCGGGTGAGCCACTCGTGGGCTGCCACGTCCTCGTCGCGGCTCCGCGCCGTGCGCGACCGGTACTCGTCGAGGTCGTTGAGCAGGCGGCGGGCCTGGTTCTCCTCGGCGTCGAGGCCGGTGAGGCGGAGGAGCCGGCGCCGGTGGTGGCCGGCGTCGACGACCTTCGGCTGGATGGACACCCGCGTGCCGTCGGGGTCCGTCTCGATGGTCATCTCGTCGATGTCGAAGCCGAGGGCGTTGAGCCGCTCCACGCGCTCGGTGATCCGCCACGCCTCGGTGAGGGCGAACGACTGCGCCTCGGTGAGGGCCGACCACAGCTCGCGGTAGGTCGCGACGAGCTGGTCGGCGACCTCGACCGCGTCCACGCCGATCTCCACCCGGCCGCCGGCCTCGAGATCCATGATCTCCCCGGCGATGTTCGTCCGCGCGATGTCGATGTCGTGCTCGCGCTGGCCATCCGTCAGCCCGCCCTCGTAGATGTCGCCGGTCTCGGCATCGACGAGGTACGCGGCGAACGCGCCGGCATCGCGTCGGAAGAGGGTGTTGGAGAGCGACACGTCGCCCCAGCGGAAGCCGACCTTGTGCACGCGCACGAGGAGCAGCGCGAGGGCGTCGACGAGCCGGGTGGCGGTGTCGGGGCGCAGCGTCTGCGTGAAGAGCGCGCGGTACGGCATGGAGAACTTCAGGTGCGCGGTCACGAGGGCCGCCGGCAGCGGCCGCCCCTGCTCGTCGGTGCGCCCGTCGATGACGGCGACGCGACGGACGCACGGCGCCTCGAGCCGCTGCAGCGCCCCCAGCAGGTCGTACTCGCGCTGCGCCATCTCCGCGGTCGTCTCCTTGACGGCGATGACGGTCTCCGACAGCTGGCTGAAGCGCACGATGTGGCGCGAGATGCCCTTCGGCAGCTTCACGATGGCGCTGCTGGGCCAGTCCGCGAGCGGGATGCGCCAGGGCAGTGTCAGCAGCTGAGGATCGATCTCGGCGGCGGTGATGCGAAGGGAGTCGGGCATGCTCACGATCCTCTCGCAGAAACGCCGACGGCGCGGCCGGACCAGGAGGTCCGACCGCGCCGCGGTTCGTGGCTCAGGCGGAGGCGATCGCCTTGTCGAGCAGGCGCTCGCCGGTCTCCGCGTCGAAGACGTGGATGTGGTCGGGCGTCGGCAGGAGCGAGACGGTCTCGCCGGCCATGGGGTGCGCGCGGCCGTCGACGCGCGCGACGATCTGCGCGTCGGAGCCCTCGACGTGGCCGTAGAGGTAGCCGTCCGCGCCGAGCTCCTCGACGAGGTCCACCTTGACGGCGAGGCCGTCAGCGCCGGCGGGGCCGACGATGAAGTCCTCGGGGCGGACGCCGACGGTGACCTGCGAGCCGTGCGCGCGGTTGAGCGCGGTGGACTCGACGGGGACCACGCGCGTGCCGAAGGCGATGCCGCCCTGGGCGATCGGGGCGGGGAAGAGGTTCATCGCGGGCGAGCCGATGAAGCCGGCGACGAACACGTTGTTCGGCTTCTCGTAGAGGTCGCGCGGGGTGCCGACCTGCTGGAGCACGCCGTCCTTGAGCACGGCGATGCGGTCGCCCATCGTCAGCGCCTCGGTCTGGTCGTGCGTGACGTAGACCGTGGTGACGCCGAGGCGGCGCTGCAGCGACGCGATCTGCGTGCGGGTCTGCACGCGGAGCTTGGCGTCGAGGTTCGACAGCGGCTCGTCCATGAGGAACACCTGCGGCTCGCGGACGATCGCTCGTCCCATCGCGACGCGCTGACGCTGACCACCCGAGAGGGCCTTCGGCTTGCGGTTGAGGTACTGCTCGAGGTCGAGGAGCTTCGCCGCGTCCTGCACGCGCTTCGCACGCTCGTCCTTGTTCACGCCGGCGATCTTGAGCGCGAAGCCCATGTTCTCGGCGACGGTCATGTGCGGGTACAGCGCGTAGTTCTGGAAGACCATCGCGATGTCGCGGTCCTTCGGCGGCACGTCGGTGACGTCACGGTCGCCGATGAGGATGCGGCCGTCGTTGACCTCCTCGAGGCCCGCGAGCATGCGCAGCGACGTGGACTTCCCGCAGCCCGAGGGGCCGACCAGGACGAGGAACTCGCCGTCGCCCACTTCGAGGTTGAGGTTGTCCACCGCGGGGCGCGTGCCGCCGGGGTAGAGGCGCGTGGCGTCGTCGAAAGTGACACTGGCCATGTCTGTTCTCCTTCACCGGCAGGTACGTGCCGGACGATCCGTAGTGAATGGAACCGACGGGGTGAGCCGCCGTAGGTCCGTCGTTGGACCTGGGGACAGTATGACATCGATCGGCGACTTTGGGGGGAATCGCTTTCCCGACCAGCGGATGGCGGTGGCCGCACGTGTGGGAAAGGCGGCATTCGTGCACCTTCTGCGTGGGTGTTTCTCAGTGACTCGATCTAGCATCGTCGAGGTCGACCGCCCTGAACCCGAGGCGGCGAGGGGGAGTGCAGCAGGCGATGACGAACGAGAATCCGATCGTTCCCGCGGGCAGCGAGCGACGCGACGCCGTGCGGGAGAAAGCGCAGAAGGTCCAGGCCAGGCAGACGCGAGCGAAGGCGCTGCGCCGCGGCGGGATCGCGCTGGTGGTCGTCGCAGCCGTCGTGGCCATCGCGTTCGCCGTGACGAGCGCCGTGCTCCCCGCGCTGAACCGGCCGACGCTGTCGCCCGAGAACCTCGACGACAACGGCCTCGTCGTGGGCGAGGGCGATGACCTCACTCCCATGGCCACCACCTCGCTGCAGACCGAGGAGCCCGCTCCCGAAGCCGGCAGCGCCTCGGGCTCGTCCGCGTCGGCGGTGAGCATCCGCGTCTACGTCGACTACCTCTCGGAGGGGTCGGCGGAGTTCGAGCAGACGAATGCCGCGCAGCTCGCCGAGTGGGTCTCGCAGGGTGCGGCAGATCTCGCCTACCACCCCGTCGCCCTCCTCACCGCGAAGTCCAACGGCACCAAGTACTCCCTGCGCGCAGCGGGGGCCGTGGCCTGTGTGCGGACGCATTCGCCCGAAGCCGCCCTCGCCTATAACCACGCCCTGCTCGTAGATCAGCCCTCCGCCGACAGCGACGGCTACACCGACGACGAGCTCGCCTCCATGGCCGCCGCCGTGGGCGCGGACGACGCGGACGCCGTGCGCGACTGCATCGAGAACGAGGATTTCGTCACCTGGGCGAGCGACACCACGCAGGACGTGCTCGAGAATCCGCTGCCCGACACCGACGGCGTCGAGCTCGCCGGTGCGCCGATGATCCTCGTGAACGGCCGGCCCTACCAGGGGCAGCTCGACGACCCGGCCGAGTTCGCCCAGTTCGTGCTCACGGTGTCGAGCGACGCGTACTACTCCACCGCGACGCCGACGCCCGCGCCCGCCGAGTAGCGGGAGCGGCCGTCGCGCGGCGGTATGCTTTCCTGGTCCCTTCGGGGCCGTCGCCGGCTTAGCTCAGTTGGTAGAGCACCTGTCTTGTAAACAGGGGGTCATCGGTTCGAACCCGGTAGCCGGCACCACATCTCCGCGAGACCACGCGGATGGGATCCCGGCGGACGCGACCGCTCTCGCCGTGAACTAGGCTGATCGGCGAGCGGACCCTTCACGCCGTGCGTTTCCCAGAGGCGCGTGCGGGGACCGCTCATCGCAGGGCCAATCGGGGGCGTAGTTCGGCTACGACACACGCCTGCCCTGCCGACGCCTCTCCTGGGTGAAGACCCCCCGGGGGAGGCGTCGTCGTCTCCCGGCCGCGTCGAGCGCGGAACGGATCAGCTCCCCGGGCGGATGGCCGTGGCGGCTTCCGCGCAGACGCCCCAGAGCGCATAGGCGCTGAGTCCCAGCGCCAGCAGCTTCTCGCGCCCCGACCCCGTGTCCCCGAGCACCGGGACGGCGATACCGCCGCCGCGCAGCCAGATGTGACGCAGCAGGGGAGTGCGCCGGGCCCAGCGGGGCGAGGGGATGCGGATGGGCCAGAGGAAGGGCACACCGCCCGTCGTCAGCAGGTCGCCGATGATGTGCGCGACGTAGCCGACGCCGAGGCACCACGGCAGCCACGTCAGCTGCTCGGGGGCGAGCAGACCCGCGATGGCGCCGAGTGCGGTGCCGCCCAGCCAGGCGGGCCCCCAGCGCCGGGCGATGCGGAGCGCCTTGAGCGCGGGCGCCGTGCATGCTGCGACGGCCAGCGCGACGCCGAGGAGGAACGGGTCAGCGTCGCCGCCGGGCTGCCAGACGATCTGGCCGAGGTAGCGCATGCCGATCATCACGGCGGCGACCGCCAGCAGCGAGTGCATGCCCTTGCGATGCCCGCCGGACACCGCCCCGAGCACCTCGGCGGCCAGTCGGCCGGCGACGGGAACCGCGCGGGCCACGGTCGCGCTGTGGTGATCGGCATCGGGCAGGAGCGCCGCGCCCGCGGCGATGGGCGCGCCGAGGAGAACCGCGGCGGGCGTCAGCTCGTGGACGCCGACGGCGGGAAGGGCCGTGGCGGTGAGGGCGATCCACGCGGCGGCACCGCTGGCGGCATGAGAGGTCCCCATCATGGTGGCGGATGCTCCTTCGAAAGGTTCGGGGTGACTGCGCGTCACGCCGTCGGGACGACCGCCAGGCTATGTCCGACCGCAGACATCGGCCCGGCGGCGCGAACACCGCTCCAGCACGTCCGGCGCCCTCCCAGCCCCGCTCGGGTAGACTGACCGGAGCTTGCAGTGCGAACTCGCCGCCTCTCACGGCCCTCGCCTCAGCTCACCGGCCCAGCGCCATCCGCCGCACCGAAGCGAGCGGCAGTCGCTGAGGCCGTCGCATCCGGGCCATCCGCCCGTGGGTGCCCGCATCAGACGAGAAGAGTGAACATGACCATGCCCCGCCTCCACGACCCGCACCATACCGGTGAGCCGCTTGCCTGGAAGCAGGCGGCAGACGACGTTTTCGTCGCCACGCACGCCGGCGAGTTCGCCGGCTTCGTGACGATCGACGGACACCGCCACTTCGCGCACGACCGCCACAGCCTGCCGATCGGGGAGTACGCCTCCCTGGCCGCCGCTCTCGGCGTGCTCGAGGAGCGGGCGAAGCCCGCCTCGCCCGCGGCGCGCGTGCGCTCGACCCGCAACCGCCGTCGCGCGCGCCCCGCGCTCGTCTGAGCGCGACCCGCCTGGGCTCGAGCTACCGGGGGTCTCCGCCGGGCATCCGCCCGAGCACGCGATCGGGGTCGACCGCGGCGCGGAACGCCTCCCGCTCGCGCGGCGGGCGACCGCCGACGTACAGCCAGCCGAGCAGCTTCTCGCGGCGCGTGAGGCCGTGCGCCTTCGCCACGGCGGCAGAGCGGACGAATCCGCCGGTGCGCCACATGACGCCCCACCCCGCCTCGTCGAGGAGGAGGCTCAGCATGTGCGCCACGCCCGAGGCGACAGCCTCCTGCTCCCACTCCTCGACCTTGTCGCTCGGCTTGGGGCTCGAGACGATCGCGATGAGAAGCGGCGCGCGCAGCGGCTTCGTGGAGGGACCGTCGCCGGTCGCCTCGCCGATCGCCCGACCGAGCCGCATCCGGTCGTCGCCGCGCAGCTCGATGAGCCGCCACGGCGCGAGATTCGCGTGGTCGGCGACGCGCGACGCCGCGGCGATCAGCGGCAGCAGCTCCTCGCGCGTTGGCGCGTCGTCGGTGACCTTCGACCAGGAGCGGCGGGCCCGGGCGGATTCCAGCGCCGAGCCCGCGGTCGTCGCGCTCACGCCTCGGGCGTGAAGTTCAGCGACAGCGAGTTCATGCAGTAGCGGTCGCCGGTCGGGGTGCCGAAGCCGTCGGGGAAGACGTGCCCGAGGTGCGAGCCGCAGTTCGCGCAGCGGACCTCGGTGCGCACCATGCCGTGGCTGTTGTCCTCGAGCAGCTGCACGGCCTCGGGCCGGACCGACTCGTAGAAGCTCGGCCATCCGCAGTGGGAGTCGAACTTCGTGCCGCTCTGGAACAGCTCGGAGCCGCACGCCGCACAGGTGTAGAGACCCGCGCGCTCCTCGTCGAGGAGCTCACCCGTCCACGGCCGCTCGGTCCCGGCCTCGCGCAGCACCGCGTACTGCTCGGGCGAGAGCTCCTCGCGCCACTGCTCATCCGACTTCTCGACCTGGTACGACATACGCCGATTCTACTGCCGCAGCCGATGGCCGGGGCCGGGCGGAGGGGCAGGCGCACGGGGGAGAATGGCCGGGATGGACGAGGTCGAGCAGGTCAGGGAGCGCTTCGCGCGCTTCGCCGCGGACGAGGCCCCTGGGCGCTCGCACGTGTACGAGGAGTATGCGCTCGAGGTGGCATCGGACGACGCGCTCGCCGGCGTTCTCGCCCGCATTCCGGCCGCGCACCGCCAGCCCCCGCTCGTGTTCGCCGTCACGCGGCTGCTGGGGGCTCCGCTCGACCCGGCCGACTGGGCCGCCTTCGTCCTCGCCCACGCCGACGAGATCGTCGGCGAGTGCGCGCGCCGCAGCCTGCAGACCAACGAGCCCCTGCGGTGTGCGGCGCTGCTCCCCGCTCTGTCGCTCGTCGACGGGCCGATCGCCCTCCTCGAGCTCGGCGCCTCCGGCGGCCTGTGCCTGTATCCCGATCGCTACTCCTATCGCTATGCCGATTCCGCCGGCGGAAGGATGGCGGTGGATCCGGCGGACGGGCCATCCTGCGTCGTGCTCTCGGCGGAGTGGGCCGGGCCCCGGGCTTCGCTCCGGGTGCCCGAGATCGTGTGGCGCGCGGGCATCGACCTGGAGCCGCGCGACCCGTGCAGCGATGCCGACCGCGCCTGGCTCACGACGCTGGTGTGGCCGGGTGAGCACGGGCGGCGCGAGCGGATCGAGGCGGCCCTCGACATCGCCGCCGCCGATCCGCCGCTGCTCGTGTCGGGCGACGCGGGCGACGTGGCGCTCCTGCGCACCGTCGCCGCCGGCGCTCCCCGTGAGGCGACGCTCGTCATCTCGACGCCCGGCGTGCTGCCCTATCTGCCGCGCGCGCGCCGCGACGCGCTGATCACCGCCATCCGGGAGATGGACGCGCGGTGGATCACGCTCGATGCTCCCGGTCTGCACGGCGGATGGACCGAGCCGATCGATCGCGGCACGTGGCCCGGCGGTTTCGCGCTCGCCCTCGACGGCCGAGTGCTCGCCGCGGCCGACTCGCTGGGGGCGCGCGTCGAGTGGCGAGCCTGAACGGGGGCGGCCCTCGGCGGTCGTAGCCTCGGGGGATGCCGTCCGCACTCGACCTCGATGACCGCGACCGCGCCATCCTCGCCTTCGAGGCGAGCTGGACCGGGCACGGCGGCGCGAAGGAGGAGGCGATCCGCGCGCAGCTCGCGCTGACGCCGGCGCGGTACTACCAGCTGCTGGGCCGGCTCATCGACACCGAGGCCGCGCTCGCCGCGGATCCGCTGCTCGTGAACCGGCTGCGCCGCGTGCGGGATGAGCGCGCCGCCGCGCGCCTCCGCGTCGCCAGCGGATCCACCGAGACCGCCCGATAGCATCGAGGGATGCCGAGCAGCTACCCCCGGGACCGCTTCGACGAGATCCCCCGCACATCGGGACGCGTCGGCGCGCATCGCGCGGAGAACCCGGGGTTGGGCACGGCCGCGATGCTCCTGTGGGCGGCGGTCGCCACAGTCGTCCTCATGATCGTCGGCATCGTCGTCTTCCTGCAGCTGTCGCACCAGAGCACCGCGCCGACCACCTCGACGCAGCCGTCGGCGGTGCAGACGACCGACCCCGTCGTCGACACCTCCTACTCGGTGCTCATCCTCAACGGCACCGCCACCGAGGGCCTCGACGACGAGGTCGCCGACCAGCTCGCGGCCGCCGGCTTCGCCGAGGACGCGCTCACGACGGCCGACTCCGAGACGACCGACTTCGAGGCGACGACCGTGTTCTACGCGGCCCCCGATGACGAGGCGGCCGCCCGCGGCCTGGCCGAGGCGATCGGCACGGCGGAGGTGGCCGAGAGCACCACCTACAGCGCGGCGGGCGAGAAGCAGCTGACGGTGGTCGTCGGGCTGGACCGCGCGGCCGCTCGCTGACCGGGACCCCTCGCGATCCGCCGCGATTCCGGCTTGCACTCGGTGGGGTCGAGTGCCAAAATGGCATTAGCACTCCCGTTGAGAGAGTGCTAAACCCATACCTACGTCCGGGAGGGACGACAAACACATGGCAAAGATCATCGCTTTCGACGAAGAGGCCCGTCGCGGCCTCGAGCGCGGCCTCAACACGCTGGCCGACGCCGTCAAGGTGACGCTCGGCCCGCGTGGTCGCAACGTCGTACTCGAGAAGAAGTGGGGCGCCCCCACCATCACGAACGACGGCGTCTCCATCGCCAAGGAGATCGAGCTCGACGACCCGTACGAGAAGATCGGCGCTGAGCTCGTCAAGGAGGTCGCGAAGAAGACCGACGACGTCGCCGGTGACGGCACGACGACGGCCACCGTCCTCGCCCAGGCGCTGGTCCGCGAGGGCCTTCGCAACGTCGCCGCGGGCGCCGACCCCATCAGCCTGAAGCGCGGCATCGAGAAGGCCGTCAAGGCCGTCACCGACGAGCTGCTCTCCAGCGCCAAGGAGATCGAGTCCAAGGAGCAGATCGCCGCCACGGCTTCGATCTCCGCCGCTGACCCCTCGATCGGCGAGCTGATCGCCGAGGCGATCGACAAGGTCGGCAAGGAGGGCGTCGTCACGGTCGAGGAGGCCCAGGCCTTCGGCACCGAGCTCGAGCTCACGGAGGGCATGCGCTTCGACAAGGGCTACCTGAACCCGTACTTCGTCACGGACCCGGAGCGCCAGGAGGCGGTCTTCGAGGACCCCTACATCCTCATCGCGAACCAGAAGATCTCCAACATCAAGGACCTTCTGCCCGTCGTCGACAAGGTGATCCAGTCGGGCAAGGAGCTCGTCATCATCGCCGAGGACGTCGAGGGCGAGGCGCTCGCGACCCTGGTGCTGAACAAGATCCGCGGCATCTTCAAGTCGGTCGCCGTCAAGGCTCCCGGCTTCGGCGACCGTCGCAAGGCGCAGCTGCAGGACATCGCGATCCTCACCGGCGGCCAGGTCATCACCGAGGAGGTCGGCCTCAAGCTCGAGAACACCGACCTCGACCTGCTCGGCCGTGCCCGCAAGGTCATCATCACCAAGGACGAGACCACCATCGTCGAGGGCGCCGGCGAGGCGGACCAGATCGAGGGCCGCGTCACGCAGATCCGTCGCGAGATCGAGAACACCGACAGCGACTACGACCGCGAGAAGCTCCAGGAGCGCCTCGCGAAGCTCGCCGGCGGCGTCGCCGTCATCAAGGCGGGCGCGGCGACCGAGGTCGAGCTCAAGGAGCGCAAGCACCGCATCGAGGACGCCGTCCGCAACGCGAAGGCGGCCGTCGAGGAGGGCATCGTCCCCGGTGGTGGCGTCGCCCTCATCCAGGCCGCCAAGGTGGCGTTCCAGGGCCTCGAGCTCTCGGGCGACGAGGCGACCGGTGCGAACATCGTGAAGATCGCGATCGAGGCTCCGCTCAAGCAGATCGCACTCAACGCGGGCCTCGAGCCCGGCGTCGTCGCGAACAAGGTCGCCGAGCTCCCCGTGGGCCAGGGCCTCAACGCCGCGACCGGCGAGTACGTCGACCTGTTCGCCGCGGGCATCATCGACCCGGCGAAGGTCACGCGCTCCGCGCTGCAGAACGCCGCGTCGATCGCCGGCCTCTTCCTCACCACGGAGGCCGTCGTCGCCGACAAGCCGGAGAAGGCAGCCGCCGCTCCCGCCGACCCCACGGGCGGCATGGACTTCTGACCCCGACGGGTCGAGGCCGGTGACGGCCTGACGTCCATCCACACGAAGGGCCCCTCCGCGAGGAGGGGCCCTTCCGCGTGTCCGGAGGCTGCTGCCTCCTCAGCGGAACAACGACGCGGCGGACTGCTCGGCGTCGGCGTACTGGGTGCCGGCGATGTTCAGCGCCTGCCCGATGGAGGCGAGCGATTCCTGGATCGCCAGCTGCGCGGAGCGCCACTGGTCCATGACGCCCTGAAAGCCCGCTGCCGCCGATCCGTGCCAGACGGACTTCAGCTCGGCGAGCTGACCGAGCAGCGTGTCGGACTCGCTCTGCAGGCGATCGCAGGTGGCGCGGACATTGACGGACTGCGAGACGATGGCATCGCTGTCGGCGGAGAAGACGGGCATCCTGGGGCTCCTGTTCATCGCGGCGCGCCGGTGGTCGACGCATTCTCACGCTAGGAGCCGGAGGCGGTCTCCTCGCCGTCGTCCACAGCGGCGTCGGCGGACACCGGGGCCGGGGAGGCCTGTGCACGCGACGACAGCTCCGCGCCCTCGCGCGCGAGGGGGAAGCCGACGCGGAAGGTCGCTCCGCCGCCCGGGGTGTCGTGGACCTCGACCGTTCCGCTCAGCGACTCGACGATGGAGGCCACGATCGACAGGCCGAGGCCGCTGCCCCCGGTCTCCCGCGCACGCGAGGTGTCCGCGCGCCAGAAGCGCTGGAAGACCTTCTCGCGGATCGACTCGGGAACCCCCTCCCCGTGATCGACGATCGCGATCCATCCCGCGTGCGCCTCGGCGTCCACGCCGACCTCGATGACGATCGGCGCCTCGGGCGGGCTGTAGCGCCGCGCGTTGCCCAGGAGGTTCGAGACGACCTGGCGGATCTTGTCCTCGTCACCGCGCACGATGGGGGGCAGCGCGACGGGCTTCGACGGCGGCTGCACGGGGATGTCGAGCTGAGTGACGAAGGGGTCGTCGTCCCCGGCAGCGGGGCGGCGGCGGCGCAGAGCGGCGGAGGCGCGTGCGATGGCGGCGGTGCGCGGCGGCACCCACCGTCGGCGCGGGGCGTCGTCCGACTCCACGGGACCCTCGAGCTGCGAGAGGTCGGGCAGCGTCACCGACGCGGTGAGCGCCTGGAAGGTGTGGTCGACGACCGTGACATTGCGCCCCGGGTCCGCCGCGCGCACATCGAGCGCTGCGTCGTGCGCGATGGGACGCAGATCGACGGGGCGGATGTCCAGCTCGCGGTGGTCGTCGAGGCGGGTGAGGGCGAGCAGGTCCTCGACCAGGAGAGCCATCCGCTTCGCCTCGGCCTCGATCCGCTCCATCGCCTTGGCGGTGGCCTCCTCGTCCTGCAGGGCGCCCATCCGGTACAGCTCCGCGTAGCCGCGCACGCTCACGAGCGGCGTGCGCAGCTCATGGCTGGCGTCGCCGATGAACCGTCGCATCTGGCGCACGGTCGCGTCGCGCTCGTCGATCGCGCCGTCGATGCGATCGAGCATGGTGTTGATCGCCATCTTGAGGCGACCGATCTCGGTGCGCGGCTCGATGTCGGTCATGCGCTGGCTGAAGTCGCCCGACGCGATCTCCATCGCGGTCGCCTCGACCTGGCCGAAGCGGCGGAACGTGAGCGTGACGAGCCCGCGCGTGAGGAACGCGGCGATGATGACGGTCGCGGTCGCGACGAGCGTGAAGACCGCGATGTAGGTGCGCATGAAGGCGTCCACGCCGGTGAGCGGAAGCGCGATCATCGTCGCGTACGGCAGGTCGTAGCTCTCCGACTGCAGCGTGTTGACGGAGACGGCGGCGTGGAACCCCGACCCCGAGCCGCTCGTGGACTCGAGGATGAGCGTGTCGCCGCGCTTCATGTAGGCCTGATCCAGTGGCAGCTGTCGCGGAAACGCCGGGTCGGGCTGATTCTCGGCGCCCCCGGCCGTGGCGAGCAGCTCGCCCTCGCGGTTGTACATGGCGACGGAGTACTCCGTGCGCGGCTCGTTGTCGGACGGCACGAACATCAGGTCGCCCGATGCCGTCGTGAGGGGCGTGAGCAGCCGCTCGGCGACGTTGGACTGCGCGTACTCCTGGACGGTGCTGTCCACCGTGCTCAGCAGATTGACGCGCAGGATCGGGAGCGTCGCGAGCCCCGCGGCCAGCAGGCCCGACGCCAGCACGAACACGGTGACCCCGGTCACCTTGGCCCGCAGGCTCACGCGACGCCACCAGCGGGTCACCGTGTCGAGCTTGCGTGCCAGGGCCGGGCCCTTCCTCGGGGCGAGCGGAGCTCGCCGACGGTCAGGAGACCTTGTCGACCTTCAGCATGTAGCCGAAGCCGCGCTTGGTCTGGATGAGCGACTCCGACGTGTGCGGGTCGATCTTGCGGCGCAGGTAGGAGATGTAGCTCTCCACGATGCCGGCGTCGCCGTTGAAGTCGTACTCCCACACGTGGTCGAGGATCTGCGCCTTCGACAGCACGCGGTTGGGGTTCAGCATGAGGTAGCGGAGGAGCTTGAACTCGGTCGGGCTGAGATCGATCTGCTCGTCGCCCACGTACACGTCGTGGGTGTCCTGATCCATCGTCAGCTCGCCGGCGCGGATGACCGACTCCTCCTCGTCGGTCTGCATCGTGCGGCGCAGCACCGCCTGGATGCGGGCGACGATCTCGTCGAGGCTGAAGGGCTTGGTCACGTAGTCGTCGCCGCCGACGTTGAGACCCTTGATCTTGTCCTCGGTCTCGTCCTTCGCCGTGAGGAAGATGATCGGAGCCGTGTAGCCGGCGTCGCGCAGGCGCTTGGTGACGCTGAACCCGTTCATGTCGGGCAGCATCACGTCGAGCACGATGAGGTCGGGCTCCTCCTCCAGCACGGCGGAGATGGTCTGGGCTCCGTTGGACACGGTCCGAACCTGGAACCCGGCGAAACGCAGGCTCTGGGAGAGCAGGTCGCGGATGTTCGGCTCGTCGTCGACGACCAGGATGCGCGGTGCGGTCATGACCCCATTATGTCGCCGTCGGACGGGGGCGGGTGGGCAATGGCGCGCCTTCCGCCCGAATCCGCCCGTCGCGGCGGAGCGTCACGCGGCCTCGAGGCGCTCCGCGTCGAGGATCGTGTAGCTGTAGCCCTGCTCGGCGAGGAAGCGCTGGCGGTTCTGCGCGAAGTCCTGGTCGACGGTGTCGCGCGCGATGAGCGTGTAGAAGCTCGCGGTGAGGCCGCTCTGCTTCGGGCGGAGGAGCCGGCCGAGCCGCTGCGCCTCCTCCTGGCGGGATCCGAACGAGCCGGACACCTGGACGGCCACCGACGCCTCGGGGAGGTCGACCGAGAAGTTCGCCACCTTCGACACGACCAGGAGTTTCACCTCGCCGGCCCGGAACGCGCTGAACAGCCGCTCGCGCTCGTCGACGGGCGTGGCGCCGGTGATCTTCGGCGCCCCCAGCGCGTCGGCGAGCTCGTCGAGCTGGTCGAGGTACTGCCCGATCACGAGCACCTGCTCGTCGGCGTGCTGGGCGAGGATGCGGCGGACGGCGTCGATCTTCGCCGGTGCGGTCGCCGCCAGCCGATAGCGCTCGTCGTCGGCCGCCGCCGCGTACTCGAGCCGCTCGGAGGCCGGGAGGTCGACGCGCACCTCGTAGCAGGCGGCGGGGGAGATGAAGCCCTGCGCCTCGATCTCCTTCCACGGGGCGTCGAACCGCTTGGGGCCGATGAGGCTGAACACGTCGCCCTCACGCCCGTCCTCGCGCACGAGGGTCGCAGTGAGGCCGAGGCGACGGCGCGCCTGCAGGTCGGCGGTGAGCTTGAACACCGGCGCGGGGAGGAGGTGCACCTCGTCGTAGACGACGAGCCCCCAGTCCAGGGCGTCGAGGAGCGACAGGTGCGCGTACTCGCCCTTCCGCTTGGAGGTGAGGATCTGGTACGTCGCGATCGTGACGGGCTTGATCTCCTTGGACTGCCCGGAGTACTCGCCGATCTCCTCGGCCGTGAGCGTGGTGCGGCGCAGCAGCTCGTCGCGCCACTGCCGGGCGGAGACGGTGTTCGTCACGAGGATGAGCGTCGTCGTCCCGGTCGCCGCCATCGCGCCGGCGCCCACGAGCGTCTTGCCCGCACCGCACGGGAGCACGACGACGCCGGAGCCGTCTGCTCGGAACGTGTCGACGGCCATCCGCTGGTAGGGGCGGAGCTCCCAGTCGTCCTCGCGCAGCGAGATGGGATGCGGGGTGCCGGGCGTGTAGCCGGCGCGGTCTTCCGCGGGCCAGCCGATCTTCAGCAGCTCCTGCTTGATCTGCCCGCGGGCCCACGCCTCGACGACGAAGGAGTCTTCGGCCGGCTGCGCCAGGAGCAGCGGCTGGATGCGCTTGCTGCGGGACACCTCGGTGAGCACGGCGCGGTCGGTGGACGTCAGACGCAGGCGTCCCTCGTCATCGCGGTCGATGACGAGACGGCCGTACCGCTCCACGGTCTCGCGCAGATCCGTGCTGACCGAGGGCGGAACGGGGAACCGCGACCACCGCTCAAGGGTGGCCAGCATGTCGTCGGCGGTGTGGCCGGCGGCGCGAGCGTTCCAGAGCCCGAGTCGCGTCACGCGGTAGGTGTGGATGTGCTCGGGAGCCCGCTCGAGCTCGGCGAACACGGCGAGCTCGTGACGGGCCGTCTCGGCGTCGCGATGGGCGACCTCGAGGAGCACCGTGCGGTCGCTCTGGACGATGAGGGGGCCGTCGGACATAGCTGACCATCCTACCGGCGGGATGGCGGCGCGGCTCGGGGCGGGTCCGTCACGTCGGACCTCCCCCCGTGGGCGCCGTCAGGCCGGACGCACGGAGCGGATGAGCGCGACCGGCAGCGTGCGCTCGACGTCGGCTGCGCGGTCCCGTCCGCGGAGCCGTCCGCCCGCCATCCCCGAGGCCTCGAGCGTGAACTCGCGCACCGCTCCGTCCGGCATCGCAACCGCCACGACCACCAGCGCCCGTGCGCGGACGGCCGACTCGAGCTCGCGCTCGAGCCATGCCGCCTCGGCATCCTCGCCGTGCGCGGCCCGGAGCCGTGCGATGAGCGGATCGAACCGGCTGGAGGCGGTGTCGTTCGGCGGCGGGGCCGCGTGCCCGTGGCGCAGCGGAACCGGCGCCCCGCTCTCGTCGACGGCCACGGCCGGATACCGGGCCTCGGCCAGCGCACGGGCGACGGCGTCGCGGGAGATGCGCGTCCGCAGCGCGCCGCCCGCACGTACGAGCGCGATCGGCTGCAGCGCCTGGTCCACGGCGATGGTCTCGAGGATGCGCGGGTCGACGCTCGTCACCAGCGTCCTGCCGTCGTCGGGGTCCGTGCGCACCTGCACGAGCCCGTGACGCTCGGCGGCGCGCGAGAGCAGGTAGTCGAGGGGCTGCGGGATGCCGGTGAGCGACAGCTCGGAGAGGAATGCGCGGATGGCCTCGGCCGTCTCGCCGGCGGCCAGCGCGGTCGAGAGGGTGGCTTCGCTGAAGCGGTAGGTGGATGCCTGCGCATGGGTCTCCCGTGTCGCCATGCCGCGCAGCCGGACCTCGAGCGCCGGTACGAGCGGACCGGGGGAGATCGCCGTGAGATCGTTCTGCAGGAACACTCGATCGACCTCGCCGGGGAGGAGCGCGACGAGCGCGGAGGCGTCCGGCGCCGTGCCCTCGCGCAGGGGACGCGCCCAGGCCGTCTCCGCTGCGTCGAACTCGAGGAGCTCGCCGAGCCCGAGGAGGACGCCGAGACGCAGCCAGGTCGTCGCGCTCTCCGGCCAGCTCGGATCGAGAGGATAGGCCCCGGCCCATGCCGCAGGCGGCAGCCAGCCCCCTGCCGGCGATCGCACTCCCTCGGGAAGCGCGTCGCGCCATCCGCCCGTCAGCCTCTCCCAGCGCACCCGGGTGTCCGCTTGGACCCAGTCGGCTCCGGCCGCGGTCACCACCCACGCGCGCTCGAGGGCGTGCAGGAGCCCCGCGACCTCGCCGAGCCGGACCAGGTCGTCGAGCTCGTCGGCGTCTCGCGCCACCTCCTCCTGCAGCAGGCGCCGCCGGTCGGCCGCGGCCACCGATCCGCTCCCCACCCGCGTGAGCGGAGTCGAGAGGGCCGCGACGAGCACGTCAGCGAGGGCCGACAGGGTCGTGAAGGCGCGCTCGGCCGCACGCGCGCTCGCCGCGTCGTCCGCGAGGCGCGGCGGCGGGGCGTCGGCGGGCGCGAGGTCGACATCGGCGAGAGCGGCCGCCACCCGGGGGAGGGCGCGGCCATCCGCCCCGACGAGTGACGCGGCCACCGCGCCGCCCTGGACCGGGCGACCGCCCGCGAGGGCCGCGAGGACGCCTCGCGGCAGGAGCCGCAGGGCCGACGCGATCGACTCCGGCGCGAGCAGGGCCTCCGCAGCATCGAAGAAGTCGTGCCATCCCACCTGCGGCTGGATGCGCCGGGCGGTGAGGAGCGCACGCAGGTCGGCGTCGGAGAGAGCGGCCAGCTGCTCAGCCAGCTCGCGCGCCTCGCCGCCGCTCATGCGTCAGCTCCCGCGGGAGACGCGTCCCCTTCGCACGAAGCTCGTGATGAGCAGCGTGAGGAGCAGGAGGAAGGCGACGATCGGGCCGATCAGCTGGACCAGGAAGACCACCGGCCACGCCCCGCCGGAGAAGTCGGTCACGCCGGCCCACGTGGCGATCATGACCGAGAGGAAGCAGCCGATGGAGAGGACGACGACGCCCAGCGACGCGAACGCGAGGATGCGGTCGATGCGGCGGACCGCCGGCTGCGGGTTGGGGTGGGTGCTCATCCTCACCAGGATAGTGGCACCGCGCTAGGCTGGCGGGGAGGGATCGGACGACCCCTCTCTCTACGTCCAGCCGCATCAGCGAGGTTCACATGCCCACCGGCAAGGTCAGGTTCTACGACGACGACAAGGGCTTCGGCTTCATCACGTCGGACGACGGACACGACGACGTGTTCCTGCACGCGAGCGCCCTCCCCGCGGGCGCCGTGGTCAAGGCGGGCACGCGTCTGGAGTTCGGCATCGCGGATGGCCGCAAGGGTCCGCAGGCGCTCTCCGTCCGCGTGCTCGAGGCCCCGCCCAGCCTCGCGAAGGCCGCACGGAAGAACGCCGACGACATGGCGGTCATCGTCGAGGACCTCGTGAAGCTCCTCGACGACATCGGCGGCGACCTGCGCCGCGGCCGCTACCCCTCCTCGTCACACGGGCGCAAGGTCGCCGCGGTGCTGCGCAAGGTCGCGGACGAGCTCGATGTCTGACGCCTCCGAAGCCGGCGCCGCGCCCGACGCGCGCCTCCTCGAGGCGCACGACCTCGCCCTGGCGGCCCTCCGCGAGGTGACGCCGGCGGAGACGATCGGCGAGCCCGCCGGCTATGCCGTCGAGGAGGGCGGCGCGGTGTCGCTGCGCTTCGAGACGACGCTGAGCGGATACCCGGGCTGGCACTGGACCGTCACGCTCGCGGTCGTGGAAGACGCCGAGCCCACCGTGCTCGAGGTCGAGCTGCTCCCCGGCGATGGCGCACTGCTCGCTCCGGAGTGGGTGCCCTGGTCGGTGCGCCTGCAGGAGTACAAGGCGGCGCAGGTCGCGGCGGCGGAGGCGTCCGACGATGACGCCGAGGCCGACGACGAGGGCGACTCGGACGGCGAGGACTTCGCGGACGACCACGACGAGGACTCGGACGAGGACGACTTCGACGAGGACGGCTCGCCGATCCTGCACGCGGGCGACGTCGACGGGGTCGACATCGACGAGCTCGACGACGAGGACTCCGACGGCTCGGACGACGACGAGTCGGACGACGAGGAGTCGGACGATGACGACGACGAATCGGATGATGACGAGTCGGACGATGACGACCGGTGGGATCGCGAGAGCGACGACTGAGACGTCCCCCACGACGAGAAACGCCCCGGTCGACGGCCGGGGCGTTTCTCGTGGCAGAGCTCAGCGGTGCTCGAGCACGAAGTCGAGGCAGCGGGTGAGCTGACGCACGTCGTCGGGCTCGACCGAGACGAAGGTCGCCACGCGCAGCTGGTTGCGCCCGAGCTTGCGGTAGGGCTCCGTGTCGACCACGCCGTTCGCGCGCAGGGTCTTCGAGATCTCGGCCGCGTCGACGCTGTCGTCGAAGTCGATCGTGACGACGACGGGGGAGCGGTGCGCGACGTCGGCGACGAAGGGCGTCGCGACGTCCGACGCCTCCGCCCACGAGTAGAGGATGTCCGAGGACTCCGCCGTGCGGGCACCCGCCCACTGCAGGCCGCCGTTCTGGAGGATCCAGCCGAGCTGGGAGTCCAGGAGGTGCAGCGTCGCGAGCGCGGGGGTGTTCAGCGTCTGCTGCTTGCGCGAGTTGTCCACCGCGTTCCAGAGGCTGAGGAACTCGGGGATGTAGCGGTCGCTCGCGTGGACGCGCTCGACCCGTTCGATCGCGGCGGGAGACATCGCTGCGAACCAGAGCCCGCCATCCGACCCGAGGTTCTTCTGCGGAGCGAAGTAGTAGACGTCCGTCTCGGTCACATCGAAGTCGATGCCGCCGGCCGCGCTCGTCGCGTCGATGACCGTCAGCGCACCGGCGTCGCCGGCGACGCGCCGGACGGGCGCGGAGACGCCCGTGGACGTCTCGTTGTGCGGCCACGCGTAGACATCGACGCCGGCGACCGCCTCCGCGTCGCACCGCGTGCCGGGCTCGGCGCGGCGCACGTCGGGGGCCGCGAGCCAGGGGGCCCCCGCCGCCTTGGCGAACTTGCCGCCGAACTCCCCGAAGACGAGGTTCTGGCTGCGCCGCTCGATGAGACCGAACGCCGCGGCGTCCCAGAAGGCCGTCGATCCGCCGTTGCCCACCACGATCTCGTAGCCGTCGGGCAGGCGGAGCAGCTGCGCGAGACGCTCGCGCACCTCCGCGACGAGGTTCTTCACGGGAGCCTGGCGGTGCGACGTGCCCAGCAGCGACGATCCCGCCGCGGCGAGGGCGGCCACCTGCTCGGGGCGCACCTTCGAGGGGCCGCAGCCGAACCGGCCGTCGGAGGGGAGGAGATCGGCGGGGATCGTGAGCGTCATGGTGCTCATCCTAGAACGAGGCCTCCGCGGCCCCCGGCCCGCCGTGGTCGCAGGGCGGATGGCTAGGATTGCGCCAGACGCAGACGGAGGATCGATGACCGACCTGATCGACACCACGGAGATGTACCTCCGCACCATCCTCGACCTCGAGGAGGAGGAGATCGTGCCGCTGCGCGCGCGCATCTCGGAGCGGCTCGGGCACTCGGGTCCCACGGTGTCGCAGACGGTCGCGCGCATGGAGCGCGACGGTCTCGTCGTGGTCGCGGAGGACCGACGGCTGCGGCTGACCGATGACGGTCGTGCCAAGGCCGTCGAGGTCATGCGCAAGCACCGCCTCGCGGAGCGGCTGCTGTCCGACGTCATCGGCCTCGACTGGGCCTACGTGCACGACGAGGCCTGCCGGTGGGAGCACGTCATGAGCGAGCAGGTCGAGCGCCGGCTCGTCGAGCTCCTCGGGTACCCGACCGAGTCGCCGTACGGCAACCCCATCCCCGGCCTGGAGCAGCTGGGCGAGTTCGCGATCGAACGCGAGCATCAGGGCGTCGTGGGCCTCGTCCGCCTGCTGGACGAGAAGGGCGGCCCGGTCTCCGGCACCGTCCGCCGCCTCGCGGAGTCGGCGCAGGTGGATCCCGAGCTGCTGCAGCAGCTGCGTCAGGCGGGCGTCGTGCCGGGCGCGCAGGGCGACTTCCGCTACAGCGAGGGGTACGTCCTCGTGCAGATGGCCGGGGTCGCCGAAGCGCTCGAGCTGCCGGTCGAGATCGCCTCGCACGTCTTCCTCGTCGACGACCACGCCTGAGCACCGGCCGGGAGCCCGCTCGGGAGCGTGACATTCTCGTTATCTTCCGTTACCTTTGAGCGATGCCCGGGTCCCTGATCCCGGGTCGCTCCGTGAGAAATCGCCTCTCCGGCTCGTCGTTCTGACGGAGTGGAACTGTGCCCCGAACCAGTTCTGACGAGTCGGCGCTCCCTGGCGCGAGGCGACGGAGGAGAACAGACTTGGCAGAGAACCCCGTGTCCGACGGTGCCCCCGACACCGTCGAGACCTCTCAGACGAACGCCCCCGCCGCGAGCGGCCCGGTTGTGATGTCGCGCAGGGACGTGCGCCGGATGGAGCGGGCCGCGCTGCGCGCAGCAGCCCCGAAGGTGAAGCCCGTGCGCACCGTCGGCACGCTGGCGGCCGTGCTCGCGCTGATCGCCGGCGTGGCGGTTCCCGCTTACGCCGCGACGCAGCCCTCCGCCGAGACGGTGTCCTTGCAGGACGCCGCCGAGAGCGAGGCGCAGTCGATCGCGGTGGACGCCGCGGTCCAGACCGCCCCCCTGGGCGGGGCCGCGTATTCCGCGACCACCCCCGAGGAGATCGAGCAGGCGAAGGCCGAGGCGGCGGCAGCGGCCGCAGCCGAGCGCGCACGCGAGCAGGCCGAGCAGGCGGCCGCGGAGCAGCAGCAGCAGGCCGAGGCGCAGCAGCAGCAGCAGGCGCAGGTGCAGCCCGCGCAGCCGCAGGCGCCGCAGGCCCCGCAGACGCAGACCTACGAGGCACCCGCGCGGAACGCGAGCGGCATCTGCCCGCTGCCCGCCGGTTCCTACTACGTCAGCCGCTCGGTCAGCTCCGGGCACGAGGGCGCCGACATGGTCGCCCCTGCTATGACTCCGATCTATGCGGTGAAGCCCGGCCGGGTCATCACCTCGCAGGAGGCGCTCGGAGGTTGGGGCGTCGTCGTCGCGATCGATCACGGCGACGGCACCACCTCGCTCTACGGGCACATGACCTATGGCACCCGCCAGGTTCAGGTCGGCGACACCGTCTCCGCCGGCCAGATCATCGGCTACGTCGGATCGACCGGACACTCGACCGCGAACCACCTGCACATCGAGTACCGCATTAACGGCGCGATCGTCGACCCGCTGAGCTACCTCCCCATCTGAGCGCATCCGCTCCCGCAGAGCGCCCGGCACCTCCACGGTGCCGGGCGCTCTGCGCATGCCGGACGTCGCTCGCACGCCCCGAGGCGTTCTTCTCCGATTCGCCCGCGACACGCCCGGGATGCGCTACTCTGACCCTGTCGCCGAGAAGGGCGGAGGAGCCGATGGAGCGAACACCTCGCATTCACCCCATGAATGCGCTCGGTCGTCACGTCCTCCGGCATCGTGTGCACGTGCGCCTCGGCACCGCCGTGGCCATTCGAGGGCGCTGTCCATGAGACGGCGCCCTTCTTCGTGCCCCCCTCTGCTCGATCGGAGCGGCCGCAGTTCGAATGCCCGGAAGCCGTCCGGGTGGCGTCGAAGGGAACGATGATGCGGACACTGGTTCTCAACGCGGGCTACGAGCCCCTCGCGGTCGTCTCGTTCAAGCGAGCCCTCGTGCTCGTGATGAACGAGAAGGCCACGGTTCTCGAGTGTGTGGAGGGGGAGCCGGTGTGGGCAGCGAGAGCGGTGTTCGAGCGGCCCGCGGTGATCGTGTTGACGCGCTACGTGAGAGTGCCCGGCACTCGTCGGGTGCCGGCGACCAGGCGCGGCGTGCTGCGACGCGACGCGTTCCGATGCGGCTACTGCGGGGCAGCGGCCTCCACGATCGACCACGTCATGCCGCGTTCGCGAGGCGGGCGCGACACGTGGGAGAACCTCGTGGCGTGCTGTCTCCGCTGCAACAACGTCAAGAGCGACCGCACTCCCCAGGAGATGGGGTGGGAGCTCCGGTTCGCGCTGGGTGCTCCGCGCGGCGGCGCGTGGACGGTGCGCGGCACCGAGCGGGCAGACCCGAGGTGGGAGCCGTATCTCGCGCTCGCGGCCTGAGCTGTCGGACTCGGGTCGAGCTGTCGGTGCCCCCGACTGGACTCGAACCAGCGACGCACGGTTTAGGAAACCGACGCTCTATCCACTGAGCTACGGGGGCGTGTGCGCTCCAGCTTATCGGGCGCGGGCAGCACGACGGCGCCGCCCGTGGGCGGCGCCGTCGTCGTCACGCTCAGTGCTGCTGCAGGCCGAGTGCGAAGCGCACGCCGTCCGGCGTCATCTCCGCGTCGAGAACCTTGTCGTCGAGCTCCGCCGCGGCGTCGCCCGGCAGGAAGACCCGGGCGACGCCGGAATCCACCACGGCGTCCGCGGGCTCGGGGGTGGGGGCGATGCTGAGGGTGTATCCCTCGGCCGAAGCGCTGGACCCGTCGATGCGCAGGCCACCCGTGGCGGGAGCCGGGGACTGGTCGACGATCGTGCGGACGGCGGTCTGGGCGTTCTCGGTGAGTGTGAGCATCGGGCTCTCCTTCCGTCGGGCCAGCCACGATGCCGAGATCGACCGCGGTGCGCAAGCCGGAGACGACGAAGCGGCGCCGATTCACACGGAATGCACATGCGCATCCCGTGCGGGTCGGCGCCGCCGTCGCGGGCTGCGGTCAGTGGGCTGCTTCGTATGCCTCGAGCACATTCGCCGGAACACGGCCGCGCTCGGAGACGGAGTAGCCGTTCTCCTTCGCCCATTCGCGCACCGGTCCGTAATCCGTCTGGCCGGAACGACGGCGCGGCGTGCGCGACGAGTTCTGTGCCGAAGCGCCGCCGCCGACACGGCGACCGGCCGAGATGTAGCGCTCGAAGAGCGAGCGGAATTCCGCGGCGTTCTGCGCGGTCAGGTCGATCTCGTAGCTCTTGCCGTCCAGGGCGAACGTGACGGTCTCGCCTTCGCCGGCGTCGAGCACGCTGTTATCGAGGTCGTCCACGAGCTGATGAATGATCTTTCGAGCCATGCCGTAAATGTAGCGCAGAAATAATGCGACGCCGTGCGACTATTCCGGAATTCCCAGCGGGCCTCTCAGGGCAGAATTCCCGCCCTGCGTGCTTTCGCCACCGCCGCCCACCGCGTCGACACGTCGAGTTTCGCCATCGCGGCACCGAGATAGGCCTTCACCGTGGCTTCTCGAAGACCGAGTTGCGTCGCGATATCGCCATTCGTGGCCCCCAACGCGGCGCACGCGAGCACGTCCGTCTCGCGTGGTGAGAGCCGGACCGGCGGCTCCTCGGACGAGGCACTCGCGGCCATCCCGGAGAGACCGGCGAGGCGGCGTTCGACCTGCTCGAGGCGGGAGCGCAGGGGACCGTCGGCGACGGACGCGGCGATGCGGCGGAGCTCGGCGTAGGTCTCGCGGAGCTCCTCCTGGTGCGCAGGCGGCAGCGCCGGCGCCGGGTGGGACAGCGTGTTGCGCGCCGGCGGCGCCTCGGCGGCGGCCGCATCCTGCGCGTCGAGCTCTGCGAGCCGCCGGCCGAGCCGTGCGGCCACGTCGACGGCGGGCGCGGCGGCGACGCCGCCCACCTCCCACTGCGACCAGGCCGCCGCGTACAGCACACCGCGCGCGCGTCCGGCGACGACGACGGGCACTGCCAAGAGCGTGCCGATGCCCTCCCCGAGGATGTAGCGGTCGTAGTCGTGCGTGATCTGCTTCGCTGTCCGGTAGTCGCTGGCGAGGCGCGGCCGCAGCTCGGTGATGGCTCGGCCGCCGAGGCCCCGCTCGGGGCGCACCGCGAGTCCGTCGAGTGCTCCCGTGCGCGCGCCGCGGATGGCGGTGATGGCGACTTCGCCGCCACGGAGGATGCCGCCGAACGCGACGGGGAAGCCGGTGCGGCGGGTGAGGTCGCCCACGGCGTCGGAGACGAGTGCGCGCTCATCTGGGCTGAGCTGCTGCGGCGCTGCCTGCACGGGTCGAGTACCTACTTTCGGGGGTGACGACGGCTCCGTCGCATTCCGTAGCGTCGAAGATATCACCGGCGAGTTGCCGGGGCCGTGCTGCGACGACGCAGTGCGAAGGGAACCATGCGGCAAGGAGGCCTCATGACCGATTCTCCTGGCGGCGTCTCAGCGACGACGTCGATCGATTACATCGCGGTGGAGGAATCACCGCGATTCCGCGAACTCAAGCGCACACAGCGGAGCTTCGTGTTCCCGCTCGCGGTGTTCTTCCTCGTCTGGTATTTCGCCTACGTCGTCGCGGCCGGGTTCTTCCCCGAATTCATGGGGCAGCGCGTCGCGGGGGATATCACCGTCGGGCTGCTTCTCGGGCTCGGGCAATTCGTGACCACTTTCGCGATCACGATGGGGTACGTCGCATTCGCCAATCGCCGTCTCGACCCGATCTCCGCGGAGATGCGGGCGGACCTCGAGAGCCGGGAGATCGGCGCATGAACCGCGTGCTGCTCGCGCAGGCGCCAGAGCAGATGGAGAACAATCCGGTGCTCAACATCAGCGTGTTCGGCGCCTTCGTCGCCATCACGCTGTTCATCGTCATCCGGGCCAGCCGCAACAACAAGACCGCCGCCGACTTCTACGCGGGCGGGCGCTCCTTCAGCGGGCCGCAGAACGGCTTCGCGATCGCAGGCGACTACCTCTCGGCCGCGTCGTTCCTCGGCATCGTCGGAGCCATCGCTCTCAACGGGTACGACGGCTTCCTCTACTCGATCGGCTTCCTGGTGGCCTGGCTCGTCGCCCTGCTGCTCGTCGCAGAGCTCATGCGCAACACCGGCAAGTTCACGATGGCCGACGTGCTGTCGTTCCGCCTGAAGCAGCGGCCGGTGCGGATGGCCGCCGCCATCACCACGCTCGCGGTGTGCCTGTTCTACCTCCTCGCGCAGATGTCGGGAGCGGGCGGTCTCGTCTCGCTCCTCCTCGGCGTCGGCGACCGGGTCGGGCAGTCCGTGGTGATCGCCGTGGTCGGCGTGCTCATGGTCGCGTACGTGCTCATCGGCGGCATGAAGGGCACGACCTGGGTGCAGATCGTCAAGGCGTTCCTCCTCATCGGAGGCGCCATCGCCATGGCCATCTGGGTTCTCGCCGAGTACGGGTTCGACTTCAACGGCGTGCTCGAGGCGGCGGTGGCCGCTTCCGCTTCGGGAGACGCGATCCTCGCTCCCGGACTGCAGTACGGCGCGAAGCCACTGGACTTCCTGTCCCTCGGCATGGCGCTCGTCCTCGGCACCGCCGGCCTGCCGCACGTGCTGATGCGGTTCTACACGGTCCCCACCGCGAAGGAGGCCCGGCGCTCGGTGGTCTGGGCGATCTGGCTCATCGGCCTGTTCTACCTGCTCACCCTCGTGCTCGGCTACGGCGCGGGCGCTCTGGTTGGCGCCGAGACCATCGCGGCGGCTCCCGGCGGCGTGAACTCGGCGGCTCCGCTGCTCGCACAGGCGCTCGGCGGGCCCGTCCTCATGGGGTTCATCTCGGCGGTCGCGTTCGCGACGATCCTCGCTGTCGTCGCGGGGCTCACGATCACCGCGGCGACCTCGTTCGCGCACGACATCTACGCGAACGTCATCAAGAAGGGGCAGGTCGAGGGCGACGGCGAGGTAAAGATCGCCCGCATCACGGTGCTCGTCATCGGCGCGCTCGCGATCGTGGGCGGGATCGGCGTGCAGGGGCAGAACGTGGCGTTCCTCGTCGCGCTGGCCTTTGCCGTGGCGGCATCCGCGAACCTCCCCACCATCCTGTACTCGCTGTTCTGGCGACGCTTCACCACCCGTGGCGCCGTCTGGAGCATGTACGGCGGTCTCGGCACGGCACTCGTGCTGATCGTGCTGTCGCCGGTGTTCTCGAGCACGGAGACGAGCGTCTTCCCGGGCGCCGACTTCGCGGTCTGGCCGCTGAGCAACCCCGGAATCGTCTCCATCCCGGTGGGCTTCCTGCTCGGATGGATCGGCTCGCTCACCTCCCGCCGTGCGGAGGACCCTCGCCTGGCGGCGGAGATGGAGGTCCGCTCGCTCACCGGCTTCGGCGCTGAGAAGGCCGCACAGCACTGACGCGAGGAAGGGCGTCGGCGCCGCGGCCTACACGCGGCGCCGACGCCCTCGTCATGCCGACTCCTCGTCCTGCTCGAGTTCGAGGAGGTGGCGCTTGACGTCGATGTCGGATCCGTATCCGCCGATCGTGCCGTCCGCGTGGATCACGCGGTGCACGGGCACGACGAGCGAGAAGGGCGACGTGCGGCAGGCGGTGCCCACCGCCCTCGCCGCCCGAGGGCGACCAGCCAGCGCGGCCACCTCGCCGTAGCTCGCGGTCGTCCCGTACGGGATGTCGCAGACCACCGCCAGCGCCTCCCGGGTGAAGCCGTTGGCGAGGCGCCAGTCGAGAGTCAGGTCGAAGCGGCGACGCTCGCCCTGGAAGTAGCCCTCGAGCTGCGCGGCGAGGTCCTCGACGGCTTCCGAGTCGTCGTCGGGAAGGAGCGCGCCGCGCAGCTCGCGGGAGACGGACTCGAGGGCCTCGTGCGGCTCTGCGCGGACGCGCAGGGCGACCAGGCCCTCATCGGAGAACGCCGCCATCGCATCGCCGACGGGCGTCGGGAGCATCGCGTATCGGAAGGTCATGGGCCAATCCTCACGCGCCGGGAGGCGGGCAGAGGCATCTCCACCGTCCCGAGGCGCGAAACGCCGCGCGACAGGGCCTGTGCACGAGACGTGGCCGCGCATTTCCGCGAAACTCCGGTGCGCGCGGAGGACTTTGAGCACGGCCCGCCTACCCTGGCACGTGTGCTGCCCGCAGAAGACGACGCCATGGAGAACCTCAGGCTCGCGCCCGTGACGCCTGCGGATCTCCGTATCGCGGATCCCGACGTCTCGGTCGCGCATGTCGCTGAGGCCGAACGCGAGCGCGTGCGCGCGCTCGCCGCCCAGCTGGGCGGTCGATCGCCGCTGCTGCGCTACCGACCCTCCTCGGAGTCCGGGATCGAGATCACCAAGGCTCATCCGGGGAGCCTGCCGCAGTTCATCACCGGCCGTTCGACGCTGCTGTCGAACCTCTTCCGCGACGAGGTCGCGCTGCGCACCGCGCGGCTGGCCGCCGAGCGCATCACCGCGAAGAACCTCGAGCTGCGCACGGTCCGCGGGATCGACGCCGTCCGCCTGGCCGTGGGGCTGGCCGGCTGGCGAGTGGGGGACGAGGAGTTCGTCGCCCCCGTCCTCCTGCGCCCCCTGGCCATCCGCCGGCACCACTCGGACTTCGAGCTGAAGCTGCACGGCCGGTTCCGCGTGAACCCCGAGCTCGTCCGCATCGCGCAGGACCACTTCGGCATCGAGCTGGACGGCGACGAGCTCGCCGACCTCGCCTATGACGAGGGCGTGTTCAAGCCGCAGCCCGTGCTCGACCGGCTGCGCGGGCTGGCCGCGCACGTCGACACGTTCAGCGTGAAGCCGCGCCTCATCGTCTCGACCTTCGCCGAAGTGGGCGAGGTGATGGTGCGGGACATGACGAAGCTCGACCACCCGCTCCTCAACGCGCTCGGCGGGCACCCCGACGACCTGGCGCAGGTGACGGCCGAGCGACCCGCCCCCGCGCTCGCGCATCCCGACGAGCGTGCCCCCGCCGCCGACACGATGCTGCTGGACGCCGATGCCGAGCAGGAGCGCGTGCTCTCGCGCATCACCGCCGGGCACTCGCTCACCGTGCACACTCTGCCCGGCACCGGCGGCACGCAGACGGTCATCAACGCCGTGGGCGCCCTCGTGCGCGACGGCAAGCGCGTGCTCGTCGTCAGCGCGCGGCGCTCCACGCTCGAGGGCATCCGCCACCGGCTCGCCGGTATCGGCCTCGAGGGCCTCGCCGTGTCGCCCACCGACCTGCGACGCGACCTCATCCGCGCCATCGGCCGGAACGAGAAGGCCACGCAGCCGAAGGTGTCGGACATCGACGACGCGCTCGTGCGGCTGCGCTCCGTGCTGCGCGACTACCGGCACGCGCTCACCCGCGTGCACCCCGGGCTCGGCGTCTCCGTGCTCGAGACCACGCGCACCCTCACGAAGCTCGCCGCCCTCCCGACGCCGCCGTCCACGACTGCCCGTCTGGGCATCCGCGCGCTCGAGCAGCTCGCCGGCGACCGTTCGAAGGCGGCCTCGACGCTCGCGCTCGCCGCGCGCCTGGGCGAGTTCCGCGTCGGTCCTGACGACTCGCCCTGGTACGGCGTCTCGTTCTCGTCGACCGACGACGCGCGCAGCGCGCATCGGATGGCCGGCAAGCTGCACCGCACCAGCGTGCCGGAGCTCCTCGAGCGCGGGTTCGAGCTCATCTCGCAGACGCGGATGCGCCCGTTCACGACCATCGACGAGCTCGGGGAGTACCTGCGTCTCCTGCACGGCATCCGCGACTCGCTCGACCGCTTCACGCCCGTCGCCTTCGAGCGCCCGCTGACGGACATGATCAAGGCCTTCGGCGCACGGCGCGAGTCCGGTCTCACCGGCGCGCAGCGTCGGCGACTGCGCCGCCTGTCGAAGGAGTACCTCCGGCCGGGCGTGCACGTCGGCGACATGCACGAGGCGCTCACGCGCATCCAGCAGCAGCGTCAGCAGTGGCAGCAGCTCGTCGACGTCGGCACGATTCCGGAGCTGCCCCTCGGCCTCGCCGACGTGCAGGTCGAATGGCAGCGTGTGGAGGCCGAGCTCAGCGACCTCGACTCGGCGCTCGGCCGCGGCACCCGCCTGGCCTCGATGCCGGTGGAGCGCCTCGTTCGCACGCTCGCGGGCCTCGCGGCCGACTCGGACGTGTTCGAGAACATCGTCGAGCGCGCGGAGCTGCGCGCCGAGCTCTCGCGTCTGGGGCTCGAGCCGCTGCTCACCGAGCTCTCCGTGCGCCATGTCGACGAGGAACGGGTCGGCGAGGAGCTGGAGTTCGCCTGGTGGCAGTCGGTGCTCGAGCACCTGCTGCAGACCGACCGCGCGCTGCTCGGTGCGAACACGTCGGTCGTCGACCGGCTCGAGCGCGACTTCCGACTCGTCGACGAGGCCCACGCCGCGGCTTCCGGGCCCCTGCTGGCCTGGCAGCTCGCGACGCAGTGGAAGATCGGGATCGTCGACGAGCCCGGCGAGGCCGACAGCCTGAAGCGCGCCCTGACGCGCGGCGACATCACGCCGCAGGTGCTCGGACGGATCGCACCGACCCTGTCGCGAGTGATCGCGCCGGTCTGGATCGCCTCGCCCTACGACGTGCCCCTCATCCCGGACACCCCTGACTTCGACGTCGTGCTGCTCGCCGACGCCGGAGCGATCGGCCTCGCCGAAGCGACCCCGGCCATGCGCCGCGCCCGCCAGGTCGTCGCCTTCGGCGACCCGGTGACGCAGCGTCCCGTGCCCTTCTCGGTTGCCGTCCTCGAGACGCCGCCTGCACAGACCGAGTCGACCAGCGCGTTCGAGCGTCTCGCGGAGGTGCTGCCGGTCGAGACGCTCACCCGCAGCTATCGCGCGGGCGGGGAGGACCTCGTGGACCTCGTCAACGACGCGTTCTACGGCGGCGAGATCGTGTCGCTGCCGTGGGCAGGCTCGTACCTCGGCCGCGGCAGCCTCTCAGTCGACTACGTCGAGGGCGGCTTCGGCGCCCCCGACCCCGAGAGCGGAGCGGTGGAGAGCCCCGACGCGGAGGTGCAGCGCGTGGTGACGCTCGTCGTCGAGCACGCGGTGAACCGCCCGAACGAGTCGCTCATGATCGTCACGGCGAGCCGCCGGCACGCCGAGCGGGTCCGGTCGGCCGTCACCACCGCGTTCGCCGGCCGCTCCGATGTCGCCGATTTCGTCTCCCGCGACACCACCGAGCCGCTGACGGTCCTCACGCTCGAGGAGTCGGTCGCGGAGAGCCGGGACCGCGTCATCTTCTCCCTCGGCTACGGCGTCACCAAGCACGGCCGCGTGCTGAGCGACTTCGGCGACCTGTCGACCCCGGATGGCGAGCGGCTGCTCACCGTCGGCATGACCCGCGCCCGCCGGTCGATGATCATCGTGTCGTCCATCCGGCCCGAGGCCGACGACGGGCGTCTCGAGCACGGTGCGGCCATCCTCATGAGCGTGCTCGCCCGGGCGAACGAGCGCGGTCGCCAGGCGCGACGCGAGGACGACGCCGACCCGCTCACCCGCGTGCTCGCGCGCGAGCTGAGGAAGCTCGGGGTCGCGGTCGACGTGGACTACCACGGGATGCTCCCGCTCGTCGCCCAGCGCAGCGGCAAGGCCGTCGTGGTCGAGAGCGACCCGGAGTCGCGGGATGCCTCGCTGCGCGAGTCGCTGCGGCTTCGTCCGCACGCGCTGCGCCGACTGGGATGGCACTACGTGCGGGTGCACGCGTTCGACCTCTACAGCGACCCGGCCGCTGTCGCACAGCGCATCGCCGCCGTCCTCGGCGTGTCCGCGGACACGCCGCGCGTCGACTCCGACACCGAGCCGCTCGCGTTCTGATGGCCGAGGAGCCGCGCCAGCGCGTCGTGCGCGTGGCGGGAGCACGTCGCGCGCGCCTGACGCGGGTGGAGGGGACGCTCGCCGACGCGGACGCCGAGGCGACGCTGCGCTCGGCCGACGACGCGAGCGCCGCCCGCCCGTCGACGGCGGAGCGGGGGCCGAACGACGAGCGGCTGCGGCGGGACGTGCCGCCGCACTGGTGAGCGCTGCGCTCTGGACCGCTACCGGTCGGAACGCTGCGCGAGCAGGTCGCGGATCTCCGTGAGGAGCTGCTCCTGGGTGGGAGCGGGCACGGCCTCCTCCACGACACCGGCGCGGGCCTTCCGCATCTCGTTGACCTTGTTCATCGGCAGCACGATGACGAAGTAGACCGCGGCCGCGACCACGAGGAAGTTGATCACCGCGGCGAGCACAGCGCCGAATGCGAACGTCGCGGATGTCGACTCGCCCCCGAGCAGCGTCGGCACGGTGACCTGCAGGGCGTCCTGAAGGCTCGAGGCGTCGAAGAAGAGCGCGATCAGCGGGTTGATGAGCGCCTCGACGAGGACGGTGACGATCGCGTTGAACGCCGTGCCGATGACGACGGCGACCGCGAGCTCGACGACGTTCCCGCGCAGGATGAAGTCGCGAAAGCCCTGAAGCATGTTCTCTCCCTGCTGCCGACGAAGCCGGCGGATGCTGGAACCGCCCGGCGTCAGGAGCCGGAGGCGGCGGGAGCGACTGCCGCCCCCGATGACGGTGCGGCCGGGGCGGAGGTGCCCGCGGAGCCGCTCGACGACGAACGCGAGTCGGTGCGGTAGAAGCCGGAGCCGTTGAACGTCACGCCGATGGAGCCATACTGCTTGCGGAGGACCCCCGCGCACTCCGGGCACTCGGTGAGCGACGGGTCGCTGAAGGCCTGGACGGCGTCGAAGCGGTGGCCGCAGGCGGTGCAGGCGTAGGCGTACGTGGGCATGTGTCCTCGTTCGGGTCTCGAAGCGGATGGCCGGGGTCGTCAGCCCGCGAAGTCGACGATCCTCGTGGGGGTCACCACGCCGTCGACGGGCTGATCGTGCAGCTCGCGCGGGACGCGATCGACCAACTCCGAATCATAGATCACCGCATAGACCGGGGGCCTGTGCGCCATCGAGCCGAGCGTCTTGTCGTAGAAGCCGCGACCCCACCCCATCCGGAGGCCCTCGCCATCCACCGCCGATGCGGGGACGATGAGCAGGTCGACGTCGTTCACCGCGATCGGACCGAGCACCTCGCCGACCGCCTCGGGAACGCCGTACGCGCTCTCGATCTCCCGGCCATCCGTCCGTGCGACGGTCCAGTCGAGGAGGCCGTCGGCGCGGGTCACGGGGAGCAGGACGCGGACGCCTCGAGCGAGCGCGGCGTCGATGAAGGCGCGGGTGTCGGGCTCGGAGGGGCTGGACAGATAGCAGGACACCGAGCGGGCGCCGACGCGCTGCACGAGGTCGTCGAGCTGGCGTCGCACGCCCTCGCTCGCGGTGTGCCGCTGCGCGTCGGTGACGTTCTGCCTGCGCTCGCGGATCTCCGCGCGCAGCGCGCGCTTGGCCTGCTCGATGTCGTCCCGCATGACCCGATCCTAGGAGCGGAGAAACGTCATCGCACGCGACGGGGGGTGTCGGCGAACGGAGAATATCGGCCGATCGCCTAGGCTGGGCCCATGGATTCACCGAAGATCAAGGCGGTCATCCCCGCCGCCGGGCTCGGGACGCGGTTCCTGCCTGCCACCAAGGCCACGCCCAAGGAGATGCTGCCGGTCGTCGACAAGCCGGCCATCCAGTACGTCGTGGAGGAGGCGGTCGCCGCCGGCATCCGCGACGTGCTCATGATCATCGGGCGCAACAAGAACGCGCTGGCCAACCACTTCGACTCCGTCCCTGAGCTCGAGAGCAACCTCGAGCGCAAGGGCGACCAGGGTCGTCTCGAGCGCGTGAAGGCGTCGAGCGACCTCGCCGACATCCACTTCGTGCGACAGGGCGACCCCAAGGGCCTCGGCCACGCCGTGCTGCGTGCGAAGGCGCACGTGGGAGACGTGCCGTTCGCGGTGCTGCTGGGTGACGACCTCATCGACGAGCGCGACGAGCTCCTCTCGACGATGATCGACGAGCAGAGCAAGCGCGGTGCGCAGATCGTCGCCCTCATGGAGGTCGACCCCGAGCACATCCACATGTACGGCTGCGCCGAGGTCGAGGCGACCGACACCGAGGGCGTCGTCCGCGTGAAGGGCCTCGTCGAGAAGCCCGCCAAGGAGGACGCGCCCTCGAACCTCGCGATCATCGGCCGTTACGTGCTGACGCCGGCGATCTTCGACGTGCTCGAGCACACCGAGCCGGGCAAGGGCGGCGAGATCCAGCTGACCGACGCGCTGCAGGAGGTGGCCGCCGACGAGGATGGCCCCGGCGTGTACGGGGTGATCTTCCGCGGCCGCCGCTACGACACCGGCGACCGGCTCGACTACATCAAGGCCATCGTGCAGCTCGCCGCCGACCGCCCCGACCTCGGCCCGGACCTGCGTCCGTGGTTCAAGGAGTTCGCGACTACGCTCTGAGCAGGTTGCTCGACACGTCGGCCGAGGAGAGTCGGATGGATAGCCAGCTCTTGCGCGAGCACGGTCCGGTCTCCATTCGACTCGTCCGTCCCAGGGACGCGCGCGTGCTGCAGCAGGAGCTGCTGTCGAACCGCACGTGGCTGCGTCCCTGGGAGGCGACCAGTCCGGAGGGCGCGGTCTCCTTCGACATGCGCGCGGGTGTCCGACGCCTGCTGCAGCAGTACCGCGACGGTGCCGGCGTGCCCATGGTGATGGAGTACGACGGCGCCGTCTGCGGTCAGCTGAACATCTGGGGGATCGCCCGCGGCTCGCTGTCCTCCGCCACCATCGGCTACTGGGTGAGCGAGCGCTACGCGGGGCGAGGCATCACGCCCACCGCGGTGGCGATGGCGACCGACCTGGCCTTCACCGAGCTCGGCCTCCACCGGATGGAGATCTGCATCCGACCGGAGAACATCCCGAGCCTCCGCATCGTGCAGAAGCTGGGCTTCCGGTACGAGGGCCTGCGCCGCCGCTACATCCACATCGACGGCGACTGGCGCGACCACTACGCCTTCGCACTCGTCCGCGAGGACGTGCACCACGGCGTGCTCGCGCGATGGCTGCGCGGCGACGTGCCCGGCGACGCCGCTGACATCCCGCCGCAGGATCTCGCCGGCTGAGCGGCTGGGCGCACGGCGCGACACGCGCGGCGCGACACGCGCGGCGCGTGGTCGAGGCGCGCGCCCCGATTCCCCTACCTTTAGAGCATGGGCGGGCAGATGCTGGGTGGGGGCGTGATCATCGCGGTCGCGGTGCTGCTGTGGATCGTGTACCTGCTGCCCACGTGGCACAGCCGGATGCGCTACAACGCCGCCGAGCGCAACGCCGTGCGCCTCAGCCAGGCGCTGCGCGTCCTCGCCGAGACGAGTGAGACGCCGGCGGAGATCCATGTCGAGCTCTCCGCGCGGGAGGCGCGGGCTCAGGAACGTCTCGTGCAGCGCATGCGCGCGGAGGAGGAGCGGCTGCGCGCCGAGCAGAACCGCATCGCGCTCGAGCGCAAGCGCCTCGAGGTGCAGGCCGACGTGGACCGCTCGCGTGAGGAGGCCGCCCTCGAACTCGAGCGTCGCCGCGCCGAGCTCGCCGCCGAAGCCGATCGCCGGCGCCGAGCCCTCGAAGCCGCCCGCCGCGATCCAGCTGTCCGCCGCGCTCGTCAGGCTCGCGCCCGACGTGCGCTGCGCCTCACTGCGACCGGGCTGCTGATGGCGAGCTTCGCGGCGATCGCGTACGGCGCGACGGCGCTCGCTCAGGGCGGGGCCGGTTGGTGGCTGGCAGGGGGAGCGGTGACCGCACTGGTCGCCATCCAGGCGCTGGCGAGGATGGCCGCGGTCGCGCGCCGCACGCGCCGCCCGGCGGCGCAGACGGTCGCCCGCGCGCCGGAGGCGGCGCCCGTGGCGATGTCCGTCCCCGTCCACCGGACCGCTCCGGTGCTTCTCGACGCGGAAGACCGCGGCTGGACACCCCGGACGCTTCCCGCGCCGCTCGCCTCCGTGTCCGGATCGCGTGCCGCGGTCGTGCTCGCGGAGGCACGCGCGCAGGAGGCGCTGCGAGCGGCCGCCCGCGAGGAGGGACTGCGCGCGCAGGCCGCGGCCGCAGCCCCCGTGTCCATCGCGACGGCTCGCCCTGCGGCCGAGCGCTCCCGCTATGCGGGCATGGGCGTGGTGGACGACGCCGAGATCGAGGCGCACGTGCGCCAGCTGCTCGCTCGCCGCGCGGCGAGCTGACGCGCGCGGTTGCCCTCGATTCGGCAACCAGCTCCTGCTCTGGTAACGTATTGCGGGTTGCAAGGGCCCATGGCGCAGTTGGTAGCGCGTCTCGTTCGCAATGAGAAGGTCGGGGGTTCGAATCCCCCTGGGTCCACACTGAGTTGAGACAGTCGGTCAGGCCCCGTCCATCGGACGGGGCCTTTCTCGTACCCCCGGACATGTGGGTGGCGACCGACCAGCGGCGTGGCGCGCCCTCGCTCCGAGACAGCGTGCGCGACACGCAGTCTCGGAGCGGGACCGCCGGGCGCGAGCGAGGATGCTGCCCGGCGGCCCGACGCGCGGGCTCGAGTGGATGCTCGGCAGCAGCCAGCGTGCGCACCCGAACGAGAGACCGCCGGCGCGACACGCCCGGGGGTTGGTTGGTTTGCGGGGGTGGGGGGCTGAGCGTAATGTTGTCTCTTGTCGCCGCCAAGCAGCGAGGTTGAGCCGGAAGGTTCCCCGCCCCAGGTCAGCGACGAACACAAAACATAACTCCCCGGTTCGAGGCTTCTGGTCTTGGTGCTGGGGGTGGATGGTTGCCCCGGAGGGCCACGGCGGGAGTCGTGGGGCTGGGTGCGTCTGATCCTTGAGAACTCAACAGCGTGCACTTGTCAAATGCCAAATTATCCTCGGCCTGGTCTTTGTGACTGG
>NZ_JAUEPM010000004.1 GCF_030406385.1 Microbacterium oryzae | reverse complement strand
CCGCCGGCCGGCGCGCGCGCACCGCCCGGCGGGCGCGCGCCGCTGGTTGGGGGGGCTTCGTCCCCCCCCGCCGGCCTCCGGGCCGGTGTGTCTGGGGGTGTCGCCAGAGCTTAATGTGCACACCCCCCAACTCCCGGCCGGGGCGGCCCCCCCCCGCCCCCCCCCCCCACCCCCACGGAGGTCGACGCACCATGAGTTCGCACACCCTCATCGCTCCCGACACGGAGGCGATCGTCACCGGAGCTCCGCTCTCGCGGAGGCGCCGCCAGCTGCGGAAGGCCGGGGAGTCCTACGGCTTCCTCGCCCCGACGCTTCTCCTGCTCCTCGTCCTGATGATCGTCCCGATCGTCATGGTGATCGGGTACTCCTTCCAGGACCGCGCCGTCATGGGCGCCTCGTCCGGCTTCGTCGGCCTCGCCAACTACGTCGAGGTGCTCTCCGACCCCGGCTTCTGGAAGGCGACAGGCAACACCCTCTACTTCACGGGCGTGAGCGTCGCCGCGCACCTCGTCATCGGGCTCACCTTCGCGATGCTGCTGAACAGCACGCTCATCGGCGTCGTGCCGCGAGCCATCTTCCGGGCCCTCTACGTGCTGCCGTGGCTCTTCACCGCCGCCGTCATCGCGGTGCTGTGGCGGATGCTCCTGGCCCCCAATGGCATCATCAACTTCCTCCTCACCACCGACGTGGAGTGGCTCGCCTCGCCGCAGCTCGCGCTCGGCACGGTCACCTTCATCAACATCTGGGCCGGCTACCCGTTCTTCATGGTCAGCCTGCTCGCCGGCCTCCAGGGCATCCCGGGCGAGCTCAACGAGGCCGCGACGGTCGACGGCGCCAACGGCGTGCAGCGGTTCTGGAACGTGACCATCCCGCAGCTGCGGCCCATCATCGTCAGCCTCCTGCTGCTCGACTTCATCTGGACGTCGCAGCAGTTCGCCCTCATCTGGATGACCACCGGCGGCGGCCCGATCGACGTCACCGAGGTGCTCAGCACCTTCACCTACAAGCTCGCATTCGCCCAGTACGACTTCGCCGTCGCCGCGACCTCCGCCGTCCTCGTGCTGCTGATGTCGATGGTGCTCGCGGTGCTCTACGTCCGACACCAGAAGGCGAGGGACTGACATGGCGACCGCGGCCGTCACCACCCGCAGCACCACCCGTTCTCGCAGCACCCGCGCGGGCCACACCACCCGCGCGACCCGCACCCGGATGGCCCGCATCGGCGTCATCATCGGGCTCGTCCTCGGCGCGATCTTCGCCGCCGGACCCGTGCTGTGGATGCTCTCGAGCTCGTTCAAGTCGAACACCGAGATCTTCGAGCTGCCGCCCCGGCTCGTCACCGACTCGTTCTCGTTCGACGCGTACATCACCATCCTCACGACGCCCGAGACCGTCCGCTTCTTCCTCAACAGCTACGTCGTCGCCGGCACCGTGACGCTGCTGACGCTCCTCGTGGCCATCCAGGCCGCGTACGCGTTCAGCCGCTTCGAGTTCCGCGGCAAGCGGGTGCTGAACGTCGTGATCATCAGCGTGCAGGCGGTGCCGCCCATCACCCTGCTGATCCCGTACTTCGGCCTCGTCGTGGCGCTGAAGCTCTACAACACCTACCCCGGGCTCATCCTCACCTACATGGTGTTCACGCTGCCCTACGCGATCATCATGATGACCGGGTACTTCAACACCCTGCCGCGCGAGCTCGACGAGGCGGTGCGGATGGATGGCGCCGGGTCGATGACGGCCCTCTGGCGGATCCTCGTGCCGATCTCCGTGCCCGGCATCGTCTCCGTGGGGATCTACACGTTCATGATCGCGTGGAACGAGTACCTCTTCGCCCTCACCCTCACGCGCACCAACGACATGCGCACGGTGCCCATCGGCATCCAGCTGCTCATGGGCCAGCACTCCTACGAGTGGAACCAGATCATGGCGATGAGCATCCTCGGCTCGATCCCCGTGCTCATCCTCTTCCTCGTGCTGCAGCGCTACTTCATCAGCGGCCTCACGGCCGGCTCGGTGAAGAGCTGACCGACCTCGACCATCCATCAAAGGAGAACCACAGTGCTGTACACCGGCAAGTCCATCCTCGACGTCGCCAACGAGAACAACTTCGCCATCCCGGCGTTCAACATCAGCGACTGGGCGATGTTCAAGGGGATCATGGACATCAGCGAGGAGAAGGCCGCTCCGGTCATCATCGCCATCCACCCCGACGAGGTCGCCCACATCACCACCGACCTCATCCCCGCGATGCACGCCCGCGCGCACCGCTCGCACGTGCCCGTGGCCATCCACTGGGACCACGGCGGCACCTACGAGCAGATGATCATGGCCATCCAGGCCGGGTTCACCTCGGTGATGATCGACGCGTCGCTGCAGCCGTTCGAGGAGAACGTCGCGCTCACCCGCAAGGTCGTCGAGGCCGCGCACGCCGCCGGCGTGCAGGTGGAGGGCGAGCTCGGCACGATCGGCGCGAACGACAGCTACGGCGAGTCGGGCGCGGCGGAGATCATCTACACGAACACCGCGGACGCCGTGCGCTTCGTGGAGGAGACCGGCGTCGACAGCCTCGCCATCGCGATCGGCACCTCGCACGGCCTGTACCCGGCGAACAAGAACCCCGAGCTGCGCCACGACCTGCTCGAGGAGATCAAGGCGGCCGTCGGCATCCCGCTCGTGCTGCACGGCGGCTCGTCGAACCCGGATGCCGAGCTCGCCCGGGCGGTGTCGCTCGGCGTGAACAAGATCAACATCTCCAGCGACATCAAGGTCTCGTACCACAACCGCATGCGCGAAATCCTCGGCACCGACGAGCGCCTGCGCGAGCCGAACGCCATCCAGCCGGAGCCGCTCGAGGCGATGAAGGTGACCGCCGCGGAGAAGATCGACCTCTTCGGAGCCGCCGGCAAGGCCTCGCTGTACTGAGATCGCGACGAGGGAGGGGGTCGGGCATGGGATCGCTCGTTCTGGGGCTCGGCGGCACCGTCGACTACGAGGTGCGGTGGGAGGCGGCGACGCTCGACGCGCTGGCGCGCGAGTTCGCCATCCGCCGGGGTGAGCTGACGACGTCGGCGCCGATCACGGATGAGCGGTCCCTCGTCGTCACGATCCTCGCCTTCGTCGCCGCGGGCGGGGGCGGGGAGCGGTTCGTGACGTCATCGGAGATCCTCGAGCGGTTCGCGGACCGGTTCGAGAAGGCCGTGACGCTCGGCGGGACCGGGGTGCGCGCGGGGCTCGCCCTCGATCAGCTCGGCATCCCCAGCGTGCAGCACCTCGTGAGCATCGACGACAACGTGCGGCGCCTGCTGCCGTCGTCGATTCGCTACGTCTGCTCGGCTACCGAGGACTCGCTCGACCCCCACCTCATCGTGCAGTACCCCGCCGGAGCCCGCGTGCAGCTCGTCGACGCGGAGGTGATCGCACCGGCGCCGAACCGGCTCATCTTCGCCAACGACGCGCCCAACCGGGAGATGGCGCTCGCCGCGGACCTCGGGAGGGAGCTCGCCGACGCGGACGTCTTCCTCGTCTCCGGCTTCAACACCATGCAGGACGCATCTCTGCTGTCGAGTCGGCTGGACCCGCTGCTCGCGGCGATGCGCTGGCTACCGGATGACGCGCTCGTCTACTACGAGGACGCGGGCTTCTACCGTCGGGAGTTCTCCGAGACCATCCGGGCCCGCCTGCTGCCGCGGATCGACGTGTACGGGATGAACGAGGACGAGCTGCAGGAGTACCTCGGGCGCCCGGTGAACCTGCTCGACGTGGCCGATGTCTCAGCCGCACTGCGGGACATCCACCGGCTCATCCCCGCGCCGGCGCTCGCGGTGCACACGCGGTACTGGGCGCTGGCCGTCGGCCCGGAGGCCCACCGGCACGAGGCCGCGCTCGAGAGCGCGGTGCGGATGGCCGCCACGCGCTTCCGCCTCGGCGACCGCTTCACGCCCGCGGACCTTGACGAGACCGGGGCCTTGCCGCGGCATGCGGGGGGAGCTCGAGTCGTGGCCTCCCTCCCGGAGTTCACCGGCGTCGCGGCGTTCGACATCGACGTCGCGTCGCCCACGACGATCGGGCTCGGCGACACCTTCGTCGGCGGCTTCGTCGCGGCGTGCGCCTCACGAGAGGAGGCAGTCGCGTGATCGTCGAGCTGCCGTCGAACCGTCCGCCCGAGCGGTTCTATCGCGGGGGTGAGCGGATCGCTTCCTTTCGGGAAGAGTCCGTTGCACCGGAGCGCGAGCCGGAGGACTGGGTGGGTTCGGTGACGACGATCTTCGGCGAGGGCGAGCTGGGGCTGTCGCGGCTGCCGGACGGGCCGCTGGTGCGCGACGCGATCGCGGCCGACCCGAAGTTCTGGCTCGGCGCGGACCACGTGCGCCGCTGGGGCGATGACGCGCGCCTGCTCGTGAAGCTGCTCGACGCCGGGCAGCGGCTGCCGGTGCATGCCCACCCGCACGATGCGTTCGCCGCGGAGCACCTCGGGCACGCGCACGGCAAGGCCGAGGCCTGGTACATCCTGCAGGGCGGGTCGGTGCACGTGGGTCTGCGGCGCGATGTCTCCGCGGCGGAGCTTGCGGCGCTGGTGGAGGCGCAGGATGTCGACGCGCTCCTCGGCCTGTTGCACGAGGTGCAGGTGGAGCCGGGCGATGTCGTCTGGGTGCCGCCGGGGGAGCTGCACGCGATCGGCGTGGGCGTCTTCCTGCTCGAGCTGCAGCAGCCGGGGGACCTGTCGATCCTGCTGGAGTGGGAGGGCTTCCAGCTCGACGGCGCGAAGGACGGCCACCTCGGGCTCGGGTTCGACGTCGCTCTGGAGGCGGTGAACCGGCGGGCGCGGTCGACGGAGGAGCTGGCGTTGCTCGTGCAGACGGCGCCGTCGCAGGGGTCGGTGTTCCCACCTGCGGCGGACGCGTACTTCCGGCTGGAGCGGGTGCCGGTGGCTGGGCCATCCGTCGTCGACGCGGGCTACGCCATCCTCGTCGTCGCGCGCGGATCGGTGACGCTCGACGGGGCGCCGGTCGCAGCCGGGAGTACGCACCTCGTGCCGGCGAGCCACGGGCCCATCAGCCTCGACGGCGAGGGGGAGGTGCTCGTCGCGCGGCCGCCGGCGGCGTGACGGGTGATATCGTCCGCGCTATCATTTCTCGAAGGAGGAGGTGGCGTCATGGCATCGATCGTCATCCGGAACCTCGATGAGGGCACGAAGAAGCTGCTGGCTCTTCAGGCGAAGAGGCACGGCCGCTCGATGGAGGCGGAGGCGCGCGAGCTGATCGAAGCCGGCACGCGTTCGCACGTGCCAAACGTCGGTCTCGCGCTTCTGCAGGCAGCTCAGAGTGTCGGCGGATTCGACGATCTGCCCATTCCGGCCCGCGAGGATGTCGCGCGAGCGGCGGACTTCGAATGATCGTTCTCGACACCAACGTCGTCTCGGAGCTTTTCAGGGCGTCACCGGACTCTCGCGTCATCTCCTGGTTGTCGACCGTCGCGGATGACGTCGCAATCACTTCGATCACCCTCGCCGAGCTTCTCGCCGGCGTGCGCGCGTTGCCGGACGGCAGGCGGAAGGCCGCGCTCCAGGTCGCGATCCACGAGGCGATGCTCCCGTACCGGCAGACGGACGCGGTGCTGCCCTTCGACGACCGAGCCGCGGAGCAGTACGCCGAGGTGCTCGAGCTGCGTCGTCAAGCCGGTCTCCCCACCTCGACCGCCGATGCGCAGATCGCCGCCATCTGCCGCGCGAAGGGCGCGGTCTGCGCGACGCGCAACACGAAAGACTTCGTCGAGGCGGGTGTCGAGCTACTCAACCCCTGGGAGTGAGTCCGCCGTCCACCTGTGCAGGGCCGCGTCGAGCGCGTTCTGTTCCTCTCCGACCCACGCGATGTGGCCATCGGGCCGCAGGAGCACGGCCGGCGCATCCAGCTCCTCACCGACGTCGGTGATCCGGTCGACCCGCTCGGACCATCCGTCGATGGATAGCCGCCCCGTCTGATCGAGCAGCAGCCACCGCCCCGCGCGCATCCGCTCGTACAGTCGCCCCGTTGTCGACGGGAGGTCGCGCAGCCGGCGCCCGACGAGCGAATGGTCGGAGCCGAGGTCGTAGCGGATGCCGATGGACGCGATCCGCTCGGCGAGGAACCGGTTGACGTCGTCGAAGTCCATGAGCTCGGCGAATAGGCGGCGGACCGCCTGCGGTCCGGGCGCGGGGTCGATGAGCACGCTCTGCGCACGGGTGATCGTGAGGACGTCGGCGGCGACCGGATGCCGCTCGGTGAAGTACGTATCGAGCAGGTCGGGCGCGGCCCATCCGCGGATGTCAGCGGCGAGCTTCCAGCCGAGGTTGAACGCGTCCTGCATGCCGAGGTTCAGGCCCTGCCCGCCGAGCGGCGGGTGCACGTGGGCGGCGTCTCCGGCGAGGAACACGCGACCGACGCGGTACTGGTCCGCGAGACGGGTCGCGTCGGTGAACCGGGTGAGCGAGATGGGGGAGTGGGTGCCGAAGTCGGTGCCGGCGACCGCGCGCAAGCGCGCGCGGAACTCCTCGAAGTCGGGCGCGGCCGAGCGGTAGTCGGAGACCGCAGCGGCGGGCACGACGGCGCGGAAGTGGCCATCCGGGGTCGGACCGATGCCGAAGCCGCGCTGCGTCTTCCGGACCTCGTCAGAGATCGCGGCCACCTCATCCGCGGGCGTCGTGACGTCCATCTCGCCGAGCAGCCATTCCGTCGTGGCCGGGTCGCCCGGGAAGCCGATGCCGAGCGTGCGGCGGACGAAGCTGCGGCCGCCGTCGCAGCCGACCATCCATCGGGAACGCAGGCTCGTGCCATCCGCGAGTTCGACGGTGACGCCATCCTCGTCCTGCGAGAAGGCGGCGACTTCGGCGCCGCGACGGATCTCGGCGCCGAGTTCCGCGGCGCGCTCGGTGAGGAGCCGGTCGGTGACGGGCTGCGGGATGCCGAGGATGTAGCCGTGTGCGGTGTCGAGGTGCTCGGGCTGGGACTTGTCGATGCCGGCGAAGCGTCCGACGCCGGGGTAGGCGGTGCCGTGTTCGAGGAAGCGCCCGAGGAGACCGCGCATGTCGAGGATCTCGATGCTGCGTGCGTGGAGCCCGAGGGAGCGGACGAGGCGGGTGGGCTCCGCGTCTCGTTCGAGGACGAGCACGCTCACGTCGTGCAGGCGCAGTTCGCTCGCCAGCATCATGCCCGTCGGCCCGCCGCCGATGATGATCAGGTCGTACATGAGGAGCCCCTTCCGCTCACGGCGGCTCATTCTGCTCCGTATCGGGGGCCTTGCGGCAAGCCCCGGGGGCGGGGATAGCCTGAAGGTGGCAGGGGGCGCTGGCGCTTCCGCGAGTGGCCGCGTCTACCTAGGGCTCGCAGGCGAAGCCGTCTCCATCCCGATCGAGGTCGTAGATGTCGGTGCCGACCACACGAGCCACGCCGTCGAAATACGCAGGGCCGTTGCCGCTCCCTCCGGCACAATCGACGTCGCTGGCGATCGGGACGCACGCATCGGCGTAGTTCGGGTCGCACCCGTTCGAAGGCTGCGCCGCCTCTGGAGCGGGCGCGGGTTCGGGTGCTGCCGGTGGGGCGGGTGCGGGCTCGGGCTCCGGCGGCGGGGCCACATAGGTGCCGACGGCGACGACCTCGGCCACCGGCTCGACCGTGACGACGTCGGAGACGAGCTCGCGGCTGATCTCCGCGCCGTCGAGCTCCGTGATCAGGTATGTCAGGGTGCGCTCTCCGGCACGTCCCTCCGTCGTGACGTGGCGCTCTCCGCTCGGGAGCTGGGAGTCGTCGACCGTCGTCGAGGCGAAGGCGATGGCCTCGACGACCACCTCCTCCCGTGCCGTGGGAGTGGGCGTCGGTGTCGGAGTGGGAGTCGCGGACGGAGTTGAGGAGGGAGTGGGCTCGGGCGCGGCAACGCGCGCCTGGCGGTCGGAAGTCGAGCTTGAGGCGGAAGCCTCAGTGGGGCTATCGCCGCCACCGATGAGAGCGGTCGCGCTTCCCGTCACGAGCAGCACCGCTGCTGCTGCGGCCGTAACGGTGATCGCGGCCCGCTTCGATCGTAGGCGCAGCCACGTTCGCGAGCCTCGGCTCCAGCCGATGATCGCGGTCACGAGCACCACGAGTGCGATCGGCGCGATGACGGGTGCAAGGAGCAGCATCGGGATCAGCGCCACGGTGAAGAGTGCGACCCACAACCAGATTCGTCGTCGTGACGACTTCTTGCTTGCCAGCTCTTCAGGAGGGGATGACAGGTGCGAGGTCCACTGCTGGCCATCCCACCATCGCAACGCGTTCTGGGTAGAAGGATCCTGGTACCACCCGGGCGACGGCGTATTACTCATCGGGATTTCCCATGTTCACATTCGAGCTGAAGCGCCCTAGTCAGGAGTGCAAGACGCCATCGCTGAACGCAGCCCGGCCCCCGGGCACAGCTAAGCGTGCCTGCACCAGCGCCGGCGCGTCAAAATGCCAGGGTGATGGGTCGGGTTAAGTGGGGCGCTTCGCCCTCGCGCGTCGGCGCGCGACGAGGCGTCCGGATTCAGGCCGTATGCGCTTTGAGGCCATGCGTGGGCAGCCGCCTCAGTGCACGGCGAAGGCCTCCTGCAGCCACCAGGACCCGCCATCCGAGACGATCTTCGCGTCGATGACGAGCGGCGCCGATGGCTTCGACGCGACCCACTCGGCGACCGCGTCGAGGTCGTCGAGGGTCCGCACCGTCACGCCCGCCGCCCCGTACCCGCGGGCGATCGCGGCGAAGTCCGTGTCGGGAAACTCGACCGTCGCGAGGTCCGCCTTCGCCCCGAAATGGTGCACCTCCGCACCGTACGCGGCATCGTTGTAGACGATGACGACGAGCGGCAGCGTGAGCCGGCAGGCGGTCTCGAACTCGCTCATCGCCATCAGCAGGCCGCCGTCGCCGGTGCCGAGCACGGGCATCCGGTCGGGGCGGGCGAGCGCGGCGCCGATCGCGGTCGAGAGGCCGAGCCCGATCGACTGGAACGCCTGCGTCATGCAGAACCCGAACTCGTCGGGCACCTCGAGGTACTGGCTCGGGTACCCCATGAAGTTGCCCGAGTCGATCGACACGATCCGCTCGCGCGGCAGAAGGTCGTCGAGCCGCGCGGTGAGCACGCGGGGGTCGATGCGAGTGGATGTCGACAGATCGTCGATCGGGACGTCGCGCCACCGCGACTCGGTCGCGATCCGCGCGGCTACGTCCTGGGTGCGATAACCGGTGCGATAGCCGCGGCGGGCGGTGCCGCGGGCACGAAGCTCGGCGGTGAGGGCGCGGGCGGTCGCCGCGGCATCGCCCAGCACCCCGAGGGTGATCGGGCGGATGGCCCCGAGCGCGGCGGGCTCGACGTCCACCTGCACGAGGGCGGCGGATGGCCCGATGAGGGTTCCGCGACGCGTGGTCCAGTTGTTGAGCGCGGAGCCGAACGCGATCACGAGGTCGGCGTTTCGCAGCAGCTCTGCCGTGAGGGGCGAGGAGAATCCGCCGGAGATGCCGAGGTCGAACGGGTCACCCGCGAAGAGGCCCTTCGCGACCGCGCCGACGGCGAGAAGCGCGCCCGCTTCGTGACCGAGCTCGCGCAGCTCGGGGCCGGCGGTGCGCCCGCCGCGCCCGGCGAGGATCACGGGGCGCTCCGACTGCTCGACGAGATCGGCGAGCGCCGACACCGCGGCGGCATCGGGTGCCACGGGCAGGGGAGCGTCGGCGTGCAGCGGCGCCTCGAGCAGCTCCGCCGGCACCTGCCGTGCCTGGATGTCGATCGGCAGGCTGAGAACGACCGTGCGCCGCTCGTCACGGGCCGTCCGGAACGCGCGGACGACATCCCGCAGCGCCGTCTCGGGCGAGTAGATGCGCTCGGCGACCGCTCCCACGCTGCGGGCGAGGCCATCCTGGTCCATCGCGAAGTTGTTCGTGACGTCGCCGGTGCCCGACTCGGCCGCCAGCACGAGGAGCGGCGTGCGGCTCTTCGCCGCCTCGGCGATGCCGGTCGTCGCGTTCGTCAGCCCGCACCCCTGGTGCACGCTCACGGCGGCGACGGTCGACGACATCCGCGCGAAGGCGTCGGCGGCGGTCGCGGCGGCCATCTCGTGGCGCATCGCCGTGAACGGAACGCCGGCGTCGCGCAGGGCGTTCGTGACGTGGAAGTTGCCGCTCCCCACGACGCCGAACACGCGGCCGACGCCGAGCCGGCCGAGCGTGCGCCCGACGAGCTCGGCGACCGTGACGTCGCTGGCGGTCACCGGGCGTCCGCGGCGGCCGCGTCCTCCACGAGCGCCCAGACGCGGGCGGGGCTGCCGGTGCCGCCGACGATCGGCAGGGGCGAGACGATGAGCACCGCGCCGGTCGGCGGCAGCTCGGCGAGATTCTGCAGCGACGTGACGCCGTACTTGTCGTTGCCGAGCAGGTGGTAGTGCGCGGGGAAGGGCGGGTCGAGCTCCGCGCCGCGACCCGCGTCGATCCCGACGGTCTCGACGCCGAAACCCGAGATCGGGCGCTCGGTCGCCAGCCACTCGGCGGCGCGCGCGGTGATACCCGGCGTGTGCGAGCCGGTGTCGTCGGCGTTCAGGAACGCCTCCTGCGAATCGGCGTACCGATCCCATCCGGTGCGGAACAGCAGCCATCCGTTCTCGGGCAGCCGGCCGTGCTCGGCCTCCCACGCCTCGATGTCGGCGACGTCGAGGAGGTAGTCCGGGTCGCGCTCGACCTCGGCGCGCTTGTCGATCACGACGGCCGGCCCGATGAGCCGAGCGGGCGGGATCTGCGACACGTCATGCCCCTCGCGACCGGAGATCCAGTGCACGGGAGCGTCGATGTGCGTGCCGATGTGCTCGCCCGTGGTGAGGTTGTGATGCTTCCAGAACGGGCCCGGCTCGTCGTACGCGCTCACCTGCTCGAGCTGGAAGTCGACGAGGTTCGCGAACGGCTCCGGCAGGCGCAGGGTCGGCGTCTCGGACGACAGCGGGTTCGTGAGGTCGATGAAGCGGATGGCGCCGCCCGCGAGAGCGGACGTCAGCGAGTCGAGCAGAGACAAGGGATGCTCCTTCCGGGCCGCGTCGGCGCGGCGATGCAGCAGTGCTGCGTCCAGTGAAGCGCATCCTCGCGGAGGAGGGGAAACCGGGCCCGGGGTTGGCGCGGTCAGCTCGCAGGCAGGCGCTCGAGAAGCCGCGCGGGCTCGCGGAGCATCGCTCGTGCGGCGGCGGTGCGGCGGAGGTACTCGACCGTGCGCTTCATGACGTCCGCGGTGCGCCGGCTGTAGCCGACGACGTGATGCGAGCCGACCTCCCAGTCGTGCTCGACGCCCGGCACCCGCACGGTGACGTAGAAGGGGCGCACCTCGGGCGGATCGATGATGCTGACGAAGACGCCGGAGAGCAGCGGCATCACCACATCCCCGAGGGCGGGCACCGGCCACCCGGTCGTCGGAACGTCCAGCTCGATGCTGCGCACCTCGCTCCACGCCGCGGACTCGCTCTCGCGGCCATCCTTCACGTAGCTGAGGCGGTCCGGGCGCAGCAGCACGTGGGTTCCGCGGGCATCCCCGAGGGCGAGGCCCTGGCCATTCAGCGGGGTCATGCCGGCGCGGCGCCGTCGGTTCGTCACCCCACGATCATCGCGGATGGCTCAGGCCGGATCGTCGGGAGCGATGCCGAGCCCGTCGAGGTGCGCCTGGCTGTCGTCGACGGACTCGGCCGACGCCTCGTCGGCGCCGTTCGACGCCTCCTCCTGATCACTCGGCTGACCGTCGTGGCTCGTGAGGGACTTGCTGTGGTCGTCCTTGTCGTTGTGGCTCATGCCCCCATCCGATCGCGGACGGCGCGTGCCGTCACGGCCCTTGACAGGGCCGCCGCCTGCCCTGCCGATCGGCCTTTCCGCACCGTGCCGTTGCGGTGCGGACTCAGGCGTGTCCGTTCGCGGCGTCGCCGAAGTCGTCGGGCGACGGCTGCTCTCCGGCTTCGTCGGCCTCGAGGTCGGGCAGGAGCTCCGCGGCGTTCTCGTCCGTGTGCCGTGGCTGAGGAAGGCTGTCGCTGTGATCCTGATCGCTCATGTCTTCATCCGACCGGAGCAAGCGGTTGCGGTCACGGGCCTTGACAGCGACCTCTGATCGTCGCCCACGGACGTCGCCCGCAAGTGGCAGCTCAGTGAACGGGCGGAGAGCGCCCCTTCTACGCTGGAGAGCGTGTGCGGCGAGACCAGCGAGGCCGAGGCCATCCGCGAGCGGGAGGCCGCACGCGTCGTCCTCCTCGACGACGAGGACCGCGTGCTGCTGATCGAGGGGCACGACCCTGCCCGACCGGCGCACGGCTGGTACTGGTTCACCATCGGCGGCGGGCTCGACCGGGGCGAGACGGCGATCGAGGCGGCCATCCGCGAGACGCGGGAGGAGACCGGACTAACGCTCACGCGCGAGCAGCTGGGCCCGATCATCCACGAGGACGCGGTGGAGTTCGTGTTCGAGCAGGAGACCATCCGACAGCGGCAGGCGTTCTTCATCGTGCGCGTCGCCCCGTTCGAGCCCGACCGCGCCGGATGGCTGAGCCACGAGACCCGGACGCAGCGCGGCATGAGGTGGTGGTCGCTCAGCGAGCTGCGGGCGACGGCCGCGACGGTCTACCCGGACGACCTTGCCGATCTCGTGGAGCGCTGGCTCCCAGGCTTCGAGAGTCCTGAATCAACCGCCCGCCCTGAGCGCTCGTCGATGTAGTCCCGGCGCTGGCCCGGGCCCGGCACTGCCCCTACCCTGGCGGCATGAGGCCCCGCGACCAGGAGCAGGGGCGCGGTGATGTGACCGCGCTGGAGCGGCTCGTCACGTTCGGCGACGCGGTGGTGGCGATCGCGATCACGCTCATCGTCCTGCCCATGGTCGAGCAGGCGATCGAGGCCGAGAGCGCGGCGCGCTTCTTCGCCGCGAACGCCCTGTCACTCCTCACGGCGGCGCTGAGCTTCGTCGTCGTCGCGGTGATCTGGCATGCGCACCACCGGCTCTTCGCCCGCGCGAGCGGGTACACGCCGGCGGTCATCCGGTTGGAGCTGCTCTGGCTCGCCACCATCGTGTTCCTGCCCGTCGCCACCGCGCTCGACGTGCTCGGCGAAGCGGATGATCCGCTCGCGCTCGGGGTGTACATCGGCACGATCCTCCTCAGCAGCCTCCTCGTGCGGGTGCAGGCGCTGCTGCTCGAGCGCTCCGGACTCGTCGCCATGCGGGTGGTGGGCTTCTGGGACCGCTGGCTCGGGGCCCTCCTCATGGCGCTCGCCCTCGTGCTCGCGGTGCTCTTTCCGACCGTCGGGGCGTTCTGGCTGCTGCTCCTGCTGCTCGAGGGCCCGCTGCTGCGGCTCATCCGTCCGCGCGAGGGCTGAACTCGGACGCGGCGTCGCCGCGCCGGACGCGGGTCGCCGCGCGCCGGTCGCCGGTCGCCGCGCCGGACCGAAACCGCGTCGTCGCTCGCGCCGTGCGCGGTCGCTCCGGCACTGCGCGCGGGGCACGCGGTCTCGGAGCGATGACGCGGTGCGGGTGAGCGACCGAGCGGTGCGGGAGCGATGACGCTGGCTCGCGGAGCCACCGCACGCCGCCCACCGCCCCGGCGCCCGCGGGCGATTCTGTTGCGCGCACGTTACATCTGCGTCATCCGGCGTGACGTTCTCGTTTCCCCGCCCTCCTGACGCGACGCGAAGCGGTAGAAAGAGTGCAGTTGTACATTGCACTCTCGTATTGCTCGCTGCTAGTGTCCCGATCATGCGATGGGGCACAAGGAAGGTAGGACCGACGCTGTGACTACGAACATGAGGAAGGCGGCGCTCGCGCTGGGTGTCGCGGGCGCGCTGCTTCTGACGGGCTGCGCCGGAGGTGGCGGCGGCGAAGAGTCGGCCGCGAACCAGGAGACCACCGGGCCGCAGTCCGGTGGCACCGTGCACATGCTGCAGAACGCGGACTTCTCGTACCTCGACCCGGCTCGCGGCTGGGACGGCGGCGTCAACGCGTTCTACCGCCTGCTGTACCGCGGGCTGACGATGCAGGCGGCGGGCGATGCGGAGGACCCGAACGCGATCGTCCCCGACATGGCCACCGGGCTCGGCGAGGCCTCGGAAGACGGCCTGACGTGGACCTACACGCTGAAGGACGGGCTGAAGTTCGACAACGGCGACCCGATCACCTCCGCCGAGGTGAAGTTCGGCATCTCGCGCGCCTGGGACCCCGACATCGGCATCGGCTCGCCGTACCTCAAGATGGTCATCGACGCTCCCGACGACTACCAGGGCCCGTACCTCTCGGGCGACCTCCCGACGATCGAGACGCCCGACGAGAAGACGATCGTCTTCCACCTCAAGGCGCCGTTCCCCGAGTTCGACAACGTCCTCGCCCAGGCCAACGCCGTCCCGTTCCCCGAGGGCACCGGCGCGGGCGACGAGTTCATCAACGACGTCATCGCCTCGGGCCCCTACACGCTCGACAGCTACACGCCGGGCAGCTCCATCCACCTCGTGCGCAACGAGAACTGGGACCCGGACACCGACGACGTCCGCGAGGCCTACCCCGACGAGTGGGAGTTCGAGATCGGCATCGACCCCGCCACCATCGACGAGCGCATGATCGCCGGCCAGGGCACCGACGCCAACGCGATCGCCTCCAAGATCAGCGGCTCGTCGCTCCCGCGTCTGCAGACGCCCGAGCTGCAGGAGCGCACCATCTCGGCAGACGCGTACTGCACGACCTACATGTCGATGAACACCACGAAGGAGCCCTTCGACGACGTCAAGGTGCGCCAGGCCGTGAACTGGGCGATCGACCGTGCCACGGTGCAGAACGCGTCTGGCGGCAACCAGCTCGCCGATATCGCGACCACGATCATCCCGCCGGCCGTCACCGGCCACCAGGAGTTCGACCTGTACCCGAGCGAGGGCAACGCCGGCGACCCCGAGAAGGCGCAGGAGCTGCTCGCCGAAGCGGGCCTCGAAGACGGCTTCGAGTTCACGCTCGACATCCGCAACCAGCCCACCGCGCAGGCGCAGGCCGAGGCCATCCAGCAGTCGCTCGAGAAGATCGGCGTGACGGTCAACCTCAACGTCATCGACACCTCGATCTACTACGAGACGATCGCCACCCCGGCGCAGCAGAACGAGGCGGCCATCACCGGATGGTGCCCGGACTGGGCCTCGAGCGCGAGCACGTTCATCCCGCCGCTCTTCGACGGGCGCAACATCGTCGACCGCGGCAACCAGAACCTCGCGCAGCTGAACGACCCGGAGGTCAACCAGCGCATCGACGAGATCCGCGCGATGGAGGACCCGCAGGAGGCTGCGACCGCGTGGGGTGAGCTCGACGAGCAGATCATGGAGCTCTCGCCGATCGCGCCGCTCGTGCTCGAGAAGGGCATCTTCCTCCCCGGCGAGAACATCACCGGGTACTACCCCAGCACCAACATGACGGATCTGACGATCGTCGGGCTGAAGGACCCCTCGAAGGGCTGAGATGACCGTCACCTCGACCGGAATCGAGGCTGAGACCCCGGCCGTCGGCGACCCCGCGCACATGCGCGAGGAGTCGCCGACGGCCCCGGGCCGTCGCCTGCTCCGCGCCTTCGCCACCGATGTGCCCGCCGTGCTGTCCACCGGCTACATCGTCCTCATGGTCCTCGCGGCCATCCTCGCCCCGCTCATCGTCGCGGTCAGCGGATGGGGGCCGTACGCGTTCGACCAGTCGGCGATCGACCCGAACATGGGCGCCATCCCCCTCGGCCCCCTGGGCGGAATCAGCGCGCAGCACTGGTTCGGCGTGGAGCCCGGCAGCGGCCGGGACATCTTCGCGCGCATCGTCTACGGCGCCCGCGTCTCGCTGACCGTCGCCCTGAGCGCCACCGCCCTCACCACCCTGCTCGGTGTGGTGTTCGGACTCCTCGCCGGCTACTTCGGCGGCTTCGTCGACACCGTCATCTCGCGCGTCATGGAGTTCCTGATGGCGTTCCCCGCCCTCATCTTCATGATCGCCATCCTGTCGGCCCTGCCCGCCGACAACCGGGTGCTGCTGCTCGTGCTCGTCATCTCGCTGTTCGGATGGCCGTACCTCGCGCGCATCGTCCGGTCGCAGACGCTCTCGCTCAAGGAGCGCGAGTTCGTCGAGTCGGCGAAGGCCTCCGGCGCGAGCCACGCGCAGATCATCTTCCGGGAGATCCTCCCGAACCTGCAGTCGACCATCATCGTGATGGCGACCCTGGCCGTCCCCGGCTATGTCGGCACCGAGGCGGGGCTGTCGTTCCTCGGCGTCGGCGTTGTGCCGCCCACCCCGAGCTGGGGTCAGATGATCGCGGCGGCCGCCCCCTGGTACGCGGTCGACCCGATGTACTTCATCATCCCGGGCGTCTTCCTGTTCCTGCTCGTGCTGTCGTTCACGACGCTCGGCGACCGGGTGCGCGTCATCGTCGGCAGCGGAGAGGTGCGCGCGTGACCCGTCTGATCATCTCGCGTCTGCTCGGGATGGCCCTGGTGCTGTTCCTGGTGACGCTGTTCACCTACGTCATCTTCTTCGTGCTGTCGCCGGATCCGGCCGTGCAGATCTGCGGCAAGAACTGCACACCCGATCGCATCGACCAGATCCGCACGAGCCTCGGCCTCGACGAGCCGTTCTGGACGCAGTTCTTCACCTACGTCGGCGGGCTCTTCGCCGGCCGCACCTTCGTCATCGCCGGCGCCGACGTCGCCTGCTCCGCGCCGTGCCTGGGCTACTCCTTCCAGACCAGCCAGCTCGTCGGCGACATGATCGTGCAGCGGCTGCCGATCTCCGCGACGATCGCCATCGGCGCCGCGGTGCTGTGGGTGCTCGGCGGTGTGACCTCGGGCGTGCTGAGCGCGGTGAAGGAGGGGCGCTTCCTCGACCGCTTCTTCGCCGGACTCACCCTCGGCTCGATGTCGGTGCCGAACTACGTCCTCGCGCTGGCGCTGCAGTTCGTCCTCGTCGTCGCGCTCGGCTGGCTGCCGTTCCCGCAGGCGGTGCCGTTCAGCCAGGACCCGGGCCGCTGGTTCCTCAACTTCCTCATGCCGTGGATCGTGCTCGCGATCGGATACGCCGCGGTCTACACGCGCCTCACGCGCGCCAACGTCATCGAGACGATGCAGGAGAACTTCGTGCGCACCGCGCGGGCGAAGGGCCTGGCGCCGAGCCTCGTCTGGCGCCGCCACGCGCTGCGCCCCGCGCTCACCCCGATCGTGACGATCTTCGGGATGGACCTCGCCGGCCTCCTCGGCGGCGCGGTCATCACCGAGACGGTCTTCGGTCTCAACGGCGTGGGAAAGCTCACCGCCGACTCGATCTCGAGCAACGACCAGCCCGTCATCATGGCGGTCACGCTGCTGTCGGCGTTCTTCGTGATCATCGGCAACCTCGTCGTCGATCTGCTCTACTCCGCGATCGACCCGCGCGTCCGGACAGGAGCGAAGGCATGAACGGCCCGACCACGAACCAGGGCGCGCTTCTCACGGTCGACGACCTCACCGTCTCATTCGCCACAGCCAAGGGCCGCGCGGACGTCGTGAAGAACCTGAGCTTCTCGGTGCCGCGCGGCGGCGCCCTCGGCATCGTGGGCGAATCGGGATCGGGCAAGTCGATGACGAGCCTCGCCGTCATGGGCCTGCTGCCGAAGGGCGGCAGCGCCACCGGCCGCATCTCGTTCGACGGCCGGGAGCTCACCGCGCTTCCGGAGCGGGAGATGCGCGGCGTGCGGGGCGACCGGATCGCGATGATCTTCCAGGACCCGCTGTCGTCGCTCAACCCGTACTACAAGGTCGGCACGCAGATCGTCGAGGCGTACCTCTCCCACCGCAGCGGCGTGTCCCGGCGCGAAGCGCGACGTGTCGCCATCGAGGCGCTCGAGCGCGTGCACATCCGCGATGCCGCCCAGCGCATCGACCACTACCCGCACCAGTTCTCGGGAGGCATGCGCCAGCGCATCATGATCGCCATGGCGTTGAGCATGGAGCCCGACCTCATCATCGCCGACGAGCCGACCACCGCGCTCGACGTCACGGTGCAGGCTCAGATCCTCGACCTCCTCTCGGAGATCCGGCAGGACACCGGCGCGAGCCTCATCCTCATCACGCACGACCTCGCTGTCGTGAGCGAGGTCACCGACGACATCGTCGTCATGCGCGAGGGCGCGGTGGTCGAGCAGGGGACGACCGAGCAGGTCTTCAGCGATCCGCAGGCCGACTACACGCGCCGGCTGCTGGATGCCGTGCCGCGCATCGACGACGAGATCGGGACGCTGCGGACCACGGCCATCCCGACCGCGACAGGAGGAACCCGATGAGCGCCGCTCCGATGTCGACCGACACTCCGCTGTGCCGTGCCACGGGGCTCGTGAAGGACTTCGCGACCGGGCGGGCATCGGTGCTCGGCAAGAAGAAGACGTTCCGCGCCGTCGACGAGGTCTCGCTCGAGATCCGCCGCGGCGAGACGATGGCGCTCGTGGGGGAGTCGGGGTCCGGCAAGTCGACGACCGCCCGCCTCGTCGCGCGCCTCATGGACGTCGACGCCGGCACCGTCGAGTTCGAGGGGCAGGACGTCACGGCGCTCAGCGGGCGGGCGCTCCACGACTTCCGCGGGAAGGTGCAGGTCATCTTCCAGGACCCGTTCTCGTCGCTGAACCCCCGGCACTCCGTCGAGCGCCTCGTGACGGCGCCCCTCGTCTACCAGGGACGGAAGATCCCCGGCGGGGCCCGCGCGTTCACCCGCTCCCTCATGGAGCGCGTCGGGCTGAACCCCGACTTCTCCGACCGCCTCCCCTCGCAGTTCTCCGGCGGTCAGGCGCAGCGCATCGGCATCGCCCGGGCGCTGGCCGTCGGCCCGAAGCTCGTCATCTGCGACGAGGCGGTCTCGGCGCTCGACGTGTCGGTGCAGGCGCAGGTCATCAACCTGCTGCGCGACCTGCAGGCCGACGAGGGGTTCGGCTACCTGTTCATCGCGCACGACCTCGCCGTCGTCCGGCAGATCGCCACGCGCGTCGCCGTGATGAGTCAGGGGCGGATCGTCGAGACCGGCGAGCGCGACGAGATCTTCGAAGCGCCCCAGCACGAGTACACGCGCACGCTGCTCTCCGCGGTGCCGCGGATCAACCCCGAGTGGGACCGTCGGCGCCGCGAGGCGGAGCGGCGACGCGAGGAGAGCCTGCACGCCGCGGAGGGGGCACGATGACGACGACCTACATGCTGCGCGGGATGCGCGTGCGCGAGCAGCGCGTGACCGTGCCGCTCGACTGGGCGGAGCCGGGCGGCGAGAGCATCGAGCTGCTCGTCCGCGAGCTCGTCGACCCCGAGCGCGATCGCCCGGAGACGCCCCTGCTGACCTACCTGCAGGGCGGGCCGGGCGGCGCGAACCCGCGCCCTGTCGCGCGCGACGGCTGGATCGCGGAGGCGCTCGACACCTACCGCGTCGTCCTCGTCGACCAGCGCGGCACCGGCGGATCGACGCCGCTCGACGCGCGTGTCGTCGCCGAGCGAGGGGATGGCCGTGCCGGCGCGGACTTCCTCGCCCACTTCCGCGCGGACTCGATCGTGCGCGACCTCGAGCACGTGCGCCACGCCCTCTACGGCGGTCGGCGCTGGGCGGCGCTCGCGCAGAGCTACGGCGGCTGGATCACCCTGACGTATCTGTCCTTCGCGCCCGAGGGCCTGGCGGCGAGCTACGTCTGCGGGGGCGTGCCCGGCACGCCGCCGCGAGCGAGCGAGGTCTACCGGCGCACGTTCGACCGCGTCGCGACGAAGACCGCCGAGCTGTACCGGCGCTATCCCGACGACGTCGAGCGCGTGGCGGAGATCGCCGACGCGCTCGCCGCGGGCGACGTGCTGCTGCCCGACGGCGACGTCCTCACCATCCGCCGCTTCCAGGCCCTCGGCATCGACATGGGCATGAAGCCCGGACACGAGCGCCTGCACTGGCTCATCGAGAAGGCGTTCGTGCGCCCCGGCCGGTTCTCCGAGGCGTTCCTGCAGGACGTCCTGACGCTCAGCTCGACGGCGGGCAACCCGCTGTTCTGGACGCTGCAGGAGACCCTGTACGGCGACCCCGACAGCGGCGCCACCGGCTGGGCCGCGCAGGCGGAGCGCGACCGCCGCCCGGCCTTCGACGAGGACCGGCGCCCGCTGCTCTTCACGGGCGAGATGGCCTTCCCGTGGATGTTCGACGAGATCCGCGTGCTGCGCGGATTCGCGCCGGCGGTGCACGAGCTCGCGGCACGCACAGACTGGAGCCCCCTCTACGACCTCGATCGGCTCGCGGCGAACGAGGTTCCGGTCGCCGCCGCCGTGTACTTCGACGACATGTACGTCGACGCGGGGCTGCAGCTCGACACCCTCGGCCGGCTCGGCAACGCCGGCTGGTGGGTCACCAACGAATACGAACACGACGGCATCGGCTCGGGGCGCACCTTCACGCGCCTGCGGGAGATCGTCCGCGACCGCGGAGGAGAGACAGCATGACCGAGACGACCTCGCGCCCGCCGTACGCGGGAACGCGCTACCCGCGCCTGGCGGACATCCCCGCCTTCACGCAGTGGATCGGCGGCGGATGGGCCGACGTCCAGACCCGTCCCGACCTCCCCGTCGGCGCGGCCGCCGCGAGCGCCGCCCACCGCGATCGCCTGAGCGCCGCGCTCCCGGGGCAGAGCCTCGTCGTCGCCGCCGGCACCGCGCCCATCCGCAACGACGACGCGGCCTACGGCTTCCGCGCCGACAGCAGCTTCGTGTGGCTCACCTCCTGCCAGGTCGAGGACGCCGTGCTCGTGATGTGGGCCCGCGACGGCGGGCACGACGCCGTGCTCTACATGCCGCCGCCCTTCCGACCGGGCGACGCCGGATTCTTCTCGAACGCCCTGCACGGCGAGCTCTGGGTCGGGCCGTCGGCGGGGCTTCCCGAGTGGGCGGATGCCCTCGGCATCGAGGTGCGCCCGCTCGCGGAGCTCGGCACCGCGACCTCTCGCCTCGACGGCGCCCTGGTCGCGCGCTCCGCCGTCGCCGTCGTCCCCGGGGCGGAGGCCTCGGACGAGCTCGAGCGCACGCTGTCGAACCTGCGGATGGTCAAGGACGCGTGGGAGATCGGGCAGCTGCGCGAGGCCATCGACGCCACCGTCAGCGGCTTCGGCGCGACGGTCGCGGAGATCCCGCGCGCGATCGCCGAGGGCCTCGGCGAGCGCTGGCTGCAGGGCACGTTCGACCGTCACGCCCGCACCCTCGGCAACGGACCGGGCTACTCCACCATCGTCGGCTCGGGAGCGCACGCGCCGATCCTGCACTGGGTGCGCTGCGACGGGCCGGTGCACGACGACGCGCTCCTCCTGCTCGACATGGGCGTCGAGGCGCGCTCGCTCTACACCGCCGACGTGACCCGCACCTTCCCCGCAGACGGCACGTTCGATGCCACGCAGCGAGAGGTGCACGACCTCGTGGAGAAGGCCCATCGCGCCGGCCTCGCCCAGATCCGGCCCGGTACGCCCTACCTCGACTTCCACTTCGCGGCGATGGAGGTCATCGCGACGGGCCTCCACGACTGGGGTCTGCTGCCGGTCTCCGTCGACGAGGCGCTGTCACCGCAGGGCCAGCAGCACCGCCGGTACCTCGCGTGCGGCATCGGCCACCACCTCGGGCTCGACGTTCACGACTGCAGTCAGGCGCACTACGAGGACTACATGGGCGCCGACCTCGCGCCGGGCGTCGTCATGACGGTGGAGCCGGGGCTCTACTTCCACGCGCACGACCTCACCCTGCCGCCGGAGCTGCGGGGCATCGGCGTGCGCCTGGAGGACGACATCCTCGTCACCGAGACCGGTTCCGAGGTCCTCTCCGACGCCCTCCCCATCGACGCCGCCGGCATCGAGCGCTGGGTCGGCGAGCGGATGGCCCCACGGTGACGGGTGCCGCGCCGCGCCTCGAGCCGTTCCCGCTCGGCGACGTCGCCCTCGGCGAGGGCAGCGTCTACCTCCGTGCGCGCGACGCCATGCTCGAGCTCGCACGCGCGTACCCGGTCGACCGCCTGCTCGCGGTGTTCCGCGCGAATGCGGGCCTCGACACCTTCGGGGCCGAGCCGCCCGGGGCCTGGGAGGGCTTCGGCCATCCGAACGAGGAGGCCTGGGGCGAGGACGACTACCCGGGGAAGGACCGCGCGCAGACCGCGAACCTGCTGCGGGGGCACTACGCCGGCCACTTCCTGTCGATGCTGGCGCTGGCCGCTGCGAGCGAGCGCGACGAGGCGCTGCGCGCGAAGGTCGACGAGATGGTCGACGGGCTCGGCGAGGTGCAGGAGGCGCTCGCCGCGACCGGCCGCTTCTCCCACCCCGGCTTCCTCGCCGCCTACGGCGAGTGGCAGTTCGCGCGACTGGAGCACTTCGCCCCGTACGGCGAGATCTGGGCTCCGTACTACACGTGCCACAAGATCATGGCCGGGCTGCTCGACGCGTACGAGCTCGTCGGCAGCGAGCGCGCGCTGGAGATCGTCGTCGCCATGGGACGCTGGGTCGCCCAGCGGCTCGGCCGACTCGACCACGACCGCATCCAGCGGATGTGGTCGCTGTACATCGCGGGCGAGTACGGCGGGATGAACGAGACGCTCGCGCGGCTCAGCCGCGTCGCCGGCATCCCGGAGTTCCTCGACACCGCGCGGCTGTTCGACATGGACCGGCTCATCGACGCGGGAGCTGCGGGCACCGACATCCTCACCGGGATGCACGCCAACCAGCACCTGCCGCAGCTCATCGGATACGTCCGCGAGTACGAGGTCACCGGCGAGCGCCGATACCTCGACGCCGTGATCGGCCTGTGGGAGCAGATCGTCCCCGGACGCATCTTCGCTCATGGCGGCACCGGCGAGAGCGAGCTCTGGGGACCGCCGCAGACGGTTGCGGGGCACATCGGACGCCGGAACGCCGAGACCTGCGCGACGTACAACCTCCTGAAGATCGCGCGGCTGCTCTTCCAGCACACCGAGGATCCGCGGTACATGGCCTACTACGAGCGCGCGTCGCTCAACCACGTGCTGGCGTCGCGGCGGGCAGTCCGCTCCACGACGAGCCCCGAGGTCGCCTACATGTTCCCGGTCGACCCCGGCGCGCTGCCCGAGTTCGACAACGTCGGCACGTGCTGCGGCGGGACGGGCCTGGAGAACCATGTGAAGCACCAGGACACGGTCTTCTTCCGCGCGGCCGACGGCGGTCCTGAGCTGTGGGTCAACCTCCTCGTGCCGGCCCGTCTCTCGTGGGGGGAACAGGCCGTCGACGTCGTCCTCGACAGCGGCCATCCCTGGAGCGGGCGCACGGCGCTGCGCGTCGAGCCGGAGGCGGATGCCGTCGAGCTCACGCTCCACGTGCGCATCCCCGCCTGGGCGTCCGGCCCCGCCACGCTGCGTGTGGGCGACGAGGTGCGCGCCGGTGAGCCGGGAGCGTACGTCGCCATCGCCCGTCGGTGGAGCCGCGGCGAGGTCGTCGAGATCGACGTGCCGATGACCCTGCAGGCGGAGGGCGCCATCGACGACCCGGCCCTCCGCAGCGTGCACCTCGGGCCGAGCGTGCTCGTCGCCCGTGACGACGCGACGACCACGCGCGAGCTGCCGCTCGACGGCCTGCGCCGGCTCGACGGCACCCTCCTCGACGACCACGCCTTCGAGAGCAGTGCCGCCGCAGACGCGGGCGCGCGACTGCAGACGGATGGCCACGTCGCGATCTCGGGAATGCGCTTCGAGCCCGTCTGGACCGGTTCCGATGCGCGCTACCACGTGTACGTGCGCGCGCGAGCGGCCGAGATCGCCTTCGCCGGCACCGCGACGGATGTTCCCGCGCGCGTGCGCGCGGACGGGCGGACGCTTCTCGACGACGTCTGGTCGGAGCCCCTCCCGCGCACGCGGCACGAGTTCCTCGACCGGGTGCTGGAGAGCGCTCTCGCCGCGCGACGCGACGGGCTGCTCACGCGGGCCGAACTCGAGCGGGTGCTCACCGCCGCCGGTGCCGCCGACATCGGTGGGACGGGCGCGGGCTGGAGTTCGCGCGTCACCGCCGCGGACGGCGAGGCGGCGCGATGGGAGAGCAGCGAGGCCGGCGATGTCGTCTGGGCGCTGCCGAGCGGCCTCGACGACGTCCCGCTCCCCCCGCACGTGACGATCGAGACCGGCACGCCTCCCGGCGGCTCGGGCTGGTTCACGGCGGCGCCGGTCGTCACGGTCGCGGCCATCGATGTATCGGAGGGCGAGCAGGGCGAGCCCCTCGTCGAGGTGCGGATCGGCGAGGAGCCGTGGCGCGTCTACGACGGCCCCGTGCCGGTCGACGCCGAGGGCGTCGTCCGCGTGGCGGCGCGCGCGACGAGCGCGGCGGGGCTCACCGGGTACGCCACGCGTGAGCTGGCCGTGGACACCGCGGCTCCCGCCGTCGAGGCGCGGGTGCGCTCGCTCGGCGCGAGCGTGGAGATCACCCTCATCGCGCAGGACGACACCTCCGGGGTGGAGCGGATCCAGTGGGGCGGTGAGGGCACGTTCTGGGCGACGTTCCAGGAGGCGTTCGTCCGCACGCTCGGCGATCGGGAGCAGATCATCGAGTTCTCCGCCACGGATCGCGCGGGGAACGAGGGCGCGCGCCAGCAGCTGGTGCTTCCCGCCCTCGAATCCGCGGAGACAGCGTGATGTCGTCATAGACAAGCACGCATCGCTCCTACTAGCATTGCAATTGTACTCATCCGATGACGCGCGTTGAGCGTCCGCCAGAAAGACGACTATGACTGAGAAGAAGCCCTGGCACGGCGTCAACCTCGCCACCACCCTCCCGTTCCACGAAGACCTCTCCGTCGCCTACGACGCGTACGCCGAGCACGTCCGCTTCACGACCGCCAACGGCGTCACCGGGATCATCCCCAACGGCTCGCTCGGCGAATACCAGACCCTCACCGAGGACGAGCGCAAGCAGGTCTTCCTGACCGCCGTCGAGGCGGCCCCCGAGGGCGTCGCCGTCATCCCGGGTGTCGGCGCGTACGGTGCGCTCGAGAGCGTGCGCCTCACCGAGCACGCCGCGGAGAACGGCGCTCCCGCTGTCATGCTCCTTCCCCCGAACGCGTATCGCGCGAGCGATGACGAGGTCGTCGAGCACTTCCGCCGCGTCGCTGCGGTGGGCCTTCCGGTCCTCGCCTACAACAACCCCATCGACACCAAGGTGGACCTGCGCCCCGACCTGCTCGCGCGCATGTTCGACGAGGGCCTCATCGTCTCCGTCAAGGAGTTCTCGGGCGACGTCCGCCACGCGTACGAGATCCGCGAGCTCGCTCCCGGCCTCGACATCTCGATAGGCTCCGACGACGTCGTGCTCGAGCTCGGCATCAACGGCGCCGTCGGCTGGGTCGCCGGCTACCCGAACGCGATCCCGGCCGCGACCGTCGAGCTGTACGACCTCTCGACCTCGAACGACCCCGCGAAGTGGGCGCGCGCGCACGAGATCTACCGCGACCTGCACCCGCTGCTGCGCTGGGACTCGAAGACGTGGTTCGTCCAGGCCATCAAGCTCTCGCAGCAGGTCGCCGGCGTCGCGCCGGTGGGGATCACCACGCGCCCGCCGCGCCTGCCGCTTCCGGAGGCCATCCGCGACCAGATCATCGCCGACACCGAGGCCGTCCTGGCCAAGGGATACCGTTGATCCGCTGATCGGAGAGGGAAGACCGTGCGAACGAGGCATCTGTACCACGCCGTGGACTCGCACACGGAGGGCATGCCCACCCGTGTGATCGTCGGGGGAGTCGGCACGCTTCCCGGCGCGACGATGGAGGAGCGCCGACTCTGGTTCATGGCGAACCGGGATGACCTCCGCACGCTGCTCATGACCGAGCCGCGCGGGCACAGTGCGATGAGCGGTGCGATCCTCCAGCCGCCCACCCGCCCCGACGCCGACTACGGCGTGCTCTACATCGAGGTGTCCGGCTGCCTGCCGATGTGCGGGCACGGGACGATCGGCGTGGCGACCGTGCTCGTCGAGACGGGCATGGTCGCCGTCGAGGAGCCGGTCACGACCATCCGCCTCGACACCCCGGCCGGGCTCGTCATCGCCGAGGTGGCCGTCACGGACGGGCACGCGGATCGCGTGACCATCCGCAACGTGCCGTCGTTCGTGGTGGGGCTCGACCGCTCGGTCGAGGTGCCCGGCTACGGCACCGTCGGGTACGACCTCGCCTTCGGGGGGAACTTCTACGCGATCGTCAAGCTCGACTCCCTCGGACTCCCGTTCGACCGCGCGCACAAGGACGACCTGCTGCAGGCGGGGCTCGCGATCATGGCGGCCGTGGAGGCCGCCGACGCGCCCGTCCACCCGGTCGACCCGTCCATCCGCGGGTGCCACCACGTGTACCTGGAGGCTCCGGGGTCGACGCCGCAGCACTCGCGGCACGCGATGGCGATCTATCCGGGATGGTTCGACCGCTCTCCCTGCGGAACGGGGACGAGCGCGCGGATGGCGCAGCTGCACGCGCGGGGCGAGCTCGCGCTGGGAGCGGACTTCGTCAACGAGTCCTTCATCGGCACGTCCTTCACCGGCCGGCTCGTCGAGGAGACGACGGTCGCGGGAGTCCCGGCGGTCATCCCGACGGTCACCGGCCGCGCCTGGGTGACCGGCACCGCCCAGTACATGCTCGACCCGAGCGACCCGTTCCCGCAGGGTTTCGTGCTGTGAGCGTTCCGGTCATCGATGCCGCGGCGATCGCGTCCGCCCTCACCCGGGCGGACGCGGTGGCGGCGATCGAGGAGGCGCTGCGGGCGGGGCAGGACGTCGAGGCCGACACCCCGCGTCTGTTCCGGCAGCTGGGCGCGGGGGAGTTCCTCCTCATGCCGGCCGAGTCGTCCGCCCATGCCGGCGTGAAGGTCGCCACGGTCGCTCCCGGCAACCCCGCTCGCGGGCTGCCGAAGATCCACGCCTGGTACCTCCTCTTCGATGCGCAGACGCTGCAGCCGGCCGCGCTCCTCGAAGGGACCTACCTCACCATCCTCCGCACGCCCGCGGTGACGGCCGCGGCCATCCGGGCTCTGCTGCGCGCGGACTCGTCGGGCGCCCGCGACGGCATCGACCGCCTCCTCGTGATGGGGACGGGGCCGCAGGCCGAGGCCCACGTGCGCACACTCGCCGACATCCTCCCCGTCGGCCGCGTCGACGTGGTCGGGCGGAACGCCGAGCGCGCGGCCGCCCTCGCCGACCGACTCGCCGCCGACGGCATGGAGGCCCGTCCGGGCTCGCGCGAGGCCGCGCGGGAAGCGGACGTCATCGTGACGGCGACCTCGTCGTCCGCGCCGGTCCTCGATCTCGACGATGTCGCGCCCGACGCCGTCGTCGCCGCCATCGGCGCCCATGGCCCCGACCACCGCGAGCTGGGCGCCGACCTCGTGCGCGGCGCCGACCTGGTCGTCGAGGCACGCGCGTCGGCCTTCCGTGAGAGCGGCAATCTCCTGCAGGCCCGCTCCGTCGATGGCTGGAAAGCCGGACTGCAGCACGTCGCCAACCTGCGCGAGCTCGTCGGCGATGGCATCGAGCGCCGGCCGGGACGCCCGGCGGTGTACGCGGGCGTGGGCATGTCCTGGGAGGATCTCGCCATCGCCGAGAAGATCATGAGGAGGCTCGCACCGCACCGGTCGGGCCACTCGGAGGAAGGGGCATCGTGACCACACCCGCGACGCGCAACGTCGTCCGGCTGCAGAAGCAGCCGAGCATCCGGGAGACGGTGAAGAAGGCGCTCCGCTCCGCGATCATCAGCGGCGAGATGCAGCCGGGGCAGGTCTACTCCGGCCCGAGCCTCGCCGAGCAGTTCGGCGTCTCGGCGACCCCGATCCGCGAGGCGATGCTCGACCTCGTGCGCGAGGGTCTGGTGGTGGCGATGCCCAACCGCGGCTTCCAGGTGACGGAGGTCGCCGAGAAGGACCTCATCGAAGTGACCCAGATCCGCCTCCTCCTCGAGCCGCCGGCCGTCGAGATCGCCACGCCGCTCATCCCCGCCGGCGCTCTCCCCGAGCTCCGCGAGCAGTGCGATGCCATCCTCCGTCACGCGGAAGAGGGCGACCTCGTCAGCTACCTCTCTGCGGACAGCGACTTCCACCTCGCGCTGCTGCAGCACGCCGGCAACGACCGTCTGACCGAGCTCGTGGCGTCGCTGCGCTCGCAGACGCGCCTGTTCGGGCTGTCGACGCTCTTCCGTCAGGGGCGCCTCTCCGCGTCCGCACGCGAGCACCACGCCATGGTCGACGCCATCGAGCAGGGCGACGCGGCGCTGGCGCGCGACCTCGTGCACGCTCACATCCAGCACGTCCTCACGGACTGGTCCGACCCCGCCGCCGGCGAGGCCGCGAGCGCGTCGTGATCCGCGCCGCCAAGCCCGCCGACCTCGTCATCATCGGCGCGGGCATCATGGGCGCGGCCACCGCCTGCTTCGCGGCGGCGGCGGGGCTCAGCGTCGTCGTCGTGGAGCGAGGCTCCATCGCGTCGGGAACCAGCAGCCGCTGCGAGGGGAATCTCCTCGTCTCCGACAAGGAGCTCGGCCCCGAGCTCGAGCTCGCCCGATACGCGCAGAACGTGTGGCGCGAGGACCTCGCCGAGCACGCCGCGGCGTGGGAGTTCGAGTCCAAGGGCGGCATCATCGTCGCAGAGAACGACGCCAGTGCCACCGCGCTCACGGCGGTCGCCGAGCACCAGCGCGGCCTCGGCATCGAGGTCGAGCTGCTGCCGGACATCGCCGACGTGCGGCGGCTCGAGCCCTACATCAACCCGGCGCTCGCGGGCGGCGCGTTCTACCCGGAGGACGCTCAGGTGCAGCCGGTCCTCGCCACGCACCACCTCCTGAAGCTCGCCCGCGAGAACGGCGCGCGGGTCCTCACCCGCACCCCCGTGCTCGCGATCGAGACCGCGGGTGGCCGTGTCTCCGGCGTGCGGACGCCCGACGGCGTCATCGGCGCGGGCGCCGTGATCAACTGCGCGGGCGCCTGGGCGAGCGACGTCGCCGCACTGGCGGATCTGGATCTCCCCGTGCTGCCGCGCCGGGGCTTCGTGCTGGTCACCGAGCCCGTCCCCGTGACCATCCACCACAAGGTGTACTCCGCGGGCTACGTCGGCGACGTGGCGAGCTCGGATGCCGGCCTGCAGGTCTCGCCCGTCGTCGAAGGCACCCCGAGCGGGACCATCCTGCTCGGTGCGAGCCGCGAGCGCGTCGGCTTCGACGAGCGGTTCTCGATGGACGCCGTCTCGCGCATCGCGCGGGCGGGGATCGGCCTCTTCCCCGCGCTCGCGGACCTCCGGCTGCTGCGCACCTACTCGGGCTTCCGCCCCTACTGCCCCGACCACCTGCCCGTCATCGGGCCGGACGCGCGCCTCCCCGGTCTGTGGCACTCGGCCGGCCAGGAGGGCGCCGGGATCGGGCTGTCCGTCGGGATCGCGAAGCTCCTCACGCAGGCGCTCCGGGGCGAGGAGACCGACCTCGACCTCGCGCCGTTCCGACCCGAACGCTTCGAAGGGAAGCTCGCCGCATGACCGAAGACGCACCCGCCGGGGCGACGCTGACCTTCGACGGCCGCCCGATTCCGTTCCGCCCGGGGCAGACGGTCGGCGCCGCCCTCATGGCGCAGGGCATCGCGTCGTGGCGGACGACGCGGCGCGAGCGCACGGAGCGCGGGCTGTTCTGCGGGATCGGCGTGTGCTTCGACTGCCTCGTCACCGTCGACGGCCAGCGCGTGCAGCGCGCCTGCGTGACGCCTGCCCGCGACGGGCAGGACGTGCGCAGCGAGCACCCGGATGCCGCACTGCCGATCCCGGAGGAGCAGGCATGATCTCGACGACGACCGCCGACCTCGTCGTCGTCGGCGCGGGGCCGGCCGGCCTCTCCGCGGCCGTGGCGGCCGCCGAGCTCGGCCTGCGGGTCACGCTCGTCGACGCGGGAGCGCAGACCGGCGGACAGTACTGGCGCCATCCCGACGAGCGGCACCGCGACGGCTTCGACCGGCCGGAGTCGACCGGCCATCACCACTGGGACCGCTTCACCGATCTGCGTGCCCGCCTCGCCGCCGCGATCCGGGATGGCCGGATCCGGCACGTCGCGGAGCGGCAGGTGTGGCGCGTGGACGCGCCGGCCGACGAGGACCTCGTGCTGCACACCACGGCCGCCGTCGGCGCGGACGCGTGGGGCCCCGAGGAGCGGGCGGTGCGCGGCCGGCGGCTGCTCATCGCGACCGGTGCCTACGACCGGCAGCTTCCCGTTCCGGGATGGACGCTGCCCGGCGTCATGGCGGCCGGCGGCGTGCAGGCCCTCCTCAAGGCTCACCAGGTGACGGCCGGACGCCGAGCGGTCGTCGCGGGCACCGGACCTTTCCTGCTGTCCGTGGCGGCCGGCCTCGCCGAAGCCGGCGTCGAGGTGGTCGCCGTCTGCGATGCGAACGCCCTCTCCCGGTGGGCCGCGACGCCGCTGCGCGCGGTGCAGGAGCCGGGGAAGCTGCTCGAGGGCGTCGGCTACGCCGCCACCTTCCTGCGCCACCGCATTCCACTGCGCACGCGGACGGTCGTGAGCGAGGTGCACGGCGGGTCCCGCGTCTCCGGAGTGGTGCTGCAGCGCGTGGACGCGCGCGGCCGCACGATCGCCGGCAGCGAGCGGCCCCTCGACGTCGACCTCGTCGCCTTCGGCTGGGGCTTCACGCCGCAACTCGAACTCGCCGTCGGGATGGGGCTCCGCACCCGCGTCGACGTGGACGAGTCGCTCATCGTCGACGTCGACGGCGACCTGCGCACGTCCGACCCCCGCGTCTTCGCCGCCGGCGAGGCCACCGGCATCGGCGGGGCCATCCAGTCGTGCGCCGAGGGCGAGCTCGCCGCGCGGGCGATCGCCGCTGACCTTGGTCGCGGCGAGGCCGCACGCGAGGTGACGCGCCTGCGGCGCCGCATCGCCCGCGGGCGTCGGTTCGCGGTCGGGATGCATCGCGCGAGCCCCGCGCCCGCGGAGTGGTCGGGATGGCTGCGGCCGGACACCCTCGTCTGCCGGTGCGAGGAGGTGACGGTCGCCGAGGTGGCCGATACCGTCTCGTGCCTCGGCGCCGACGACTCCCGGGATGTGCGGGTGACTGCGCGACCCGGCATGGGATGGTGCCAGGGGCGCGTATGCGGCTTCGCCGTGTCGAAGCTCGTGAGCGAGCGCACCGGCATCCCCTCGACCGAACACGACCTGGAGCCCCTGGCCAAGCGGCCGGTGGGCGTGCCGATCCGCCTCGGCGAGATCGCCGATCTGATGGACAGCCCACACAAGGAGGACACCCGATGAGCATCGACAGCACCTCGGCCGAAGAGGTCGACACGATCGTCGCACGCGCCGCCGCGGCTTCCGCGACCTGGAAGCACACGGCGATCGCTGACCGCGTCCGCGCACTCACCGCGTCCGCCGACGCCCTCGACGCGCACGCGGACGAGCTCGTGGCGCTCGCTCAGCGCGAGACCCACCTCGCGGAGGGCCGCCTGCGCGGGGAGCTCAAGCGCACCACGTTCCAGCTGCGGCTGTTCGGCGAGGTGCTGGAGGAGGGCTCCTGGATCGATGCCCGCATCGATCACGCCGACCCGGAGTGGCCGATGGGCGCACCTCGCCCCGATCTGCGCCGCCAGTTGGAGCCGCTCGGCCCCGTGCTCGTCTTCGCCGCCAGCAACTTCCCCTTCGCGTTCTCCGTCGCCGGGGGTGACACCGCGAGCGCGTTCGCCGCGGGATGCGCGGTCGTCCTGAAGGCGCACCCGGGCCATCCCGAGCTCTCCGCGGCCACGACCCGGGTGCTGGTCGACGCCCTGCGCGCGGCCGACGCTCCCGAAGGTCTCTTCCAGACGATCTTCGGATCGGACGCGGGGGTGCGGGCGCTCCGTGCGCCGGCCATCAAGGCCGCGTCGTTCACCGGGTCCATCGCCGGCGGGCGAGCTCTGTTCGACATCGCCAACCAGCGCGATGAGCCCATCCCGTTCTACGGGGAGCTCGGCAGCGTGAATCCCGCCTTCGTCACCCGGCGCGCGGCCGACGCCGACGCGGAGTCGATCGCCGACGGCTTCCTCGCGTCGGTCATGGGCAGCGCGGGCCAGCTGTGCACGAAGCCCGGGGTCCTGCTGGCGCCCCACGGCTCGGCCGTGGTGGAGCGTCTCACGCAGGCCTCGGTGCCGGACGGCTCGCCGCTGCTCAACGACGCCATCGCCTCCGGCTTCTCGTCGTCGTTCGCCGACATCAGCGGACACGAGGGCGTGACCCCCCTCGTGTCGGGAGCAGGCGACCCTGCTCCGGCGCTGCTGCGCACCACCGCTGCCACCGTCCTCGCCGACGTCGACGGGCTGGTGTCGGAGATGTTCGGTCCCGCCGCGCTCGTGGTGACCTACGAGGACGAGGTCGAGATGCTCGAGATCGCCCGTCGCCTCGACGGGCAGCTGACGGCGACGATCGTCGCCCGGGAGGACGACGAGGCCGCCAGGTCACTGCTCCCGCTGCTCGCCGAGAAGGCGGGGCGCGTGCTGTGGAACCAGTGGCCCACCGGCGTCTCGGTGACCTGGGCTCAGCAGCACGGCGGACCGTACCCGGCCACCACGGCGGTCGGCACGACCTCGGTGGGGACGGCGGCGATCAGCCGCTTCCTGCGGCCGGTCGCCTACCAGAACGTCCCCGACGCCCTGCTTCCTCCGGCCCTGCAGGAGGCGAACCCGCTCGGTCTGCCGCGCCGCGTCGACGGCGTCGCGCAGCTCGGATGACGGAGAGGTACCTCAACTTCGCGAGCTTCGGTCCGCCGACGCAGCCGGTGCTCGCCGCGGCGCATCGGGTCGACGAGCGCGCGGCGGCGGGCGTGCCGGCGGCCGAGCTGCACCGGGAGGACGAGAGGGCGATCGCGGCGGTCTCGCGTGTCACCGGCTTCGCGGCGGACGGCATCGCGCTGATGCCCAACACCTCGACCGGACTCCTGCACACCGCCTTCGCCGTGCCGTCGGGACGCGTCCTGGTCTCGCGGGCGGAGTTCCCGGCGAACCTCTACCCCTGGTGGCGGGCGGCCGAGGCGGGCCGCCTCGAGGTGGAGGTCGTGGAGCCGGCCGCCCCCGAGCGGCCGATGTCTCCGGACGACGTCGCCGGCGCGCTGACCGCCGACACCGTCGCCGTGGCCGTGAGCGCGGTGAGCTTCCAGACGGGCTACCGGGTCGATCTCGGTGCCCTGCGGGAGGTCATCGGCGATCGTCTCCTCGTCGTCGACGCGATCCAGGCGATGGGCGTCGTGCAGCAGGACTGGCGTACGGCCGACGTCATCGCCGTCGGCGGCCAGAAGTGGCTGCGCGCAGGATGGGGGACGGGCTTCCTCGCCCTCTCGCCGCGCGCGCTGAGTCGCCTCGAGCCGCTCCTCACCGGATGGGTGGGGGTGGAGAATGCCGGGGTCTACTCCGGTGACGAGCACCGCCGCCGTGCCGACGCACGGGGATTCACCGTGACCAACGGCGCGCCCTCCGCGGCCGCGGCGCTGACGGCCGCGCTCGAGGGGATCGAGGACGAGGGCGTGGCCGAGGTCGCCCTGCGGGTGTCAGCCCGCGCGAGCCGCCTCACGGAGCGGCTGGCTTCGCACGGAGTGTCCGTCGTCTCGCCCGCGTCGGCTGCGGAGCGCGCCGGGATCGTCGTCGCCCGGTTCTCGGACGCTCCTCGCCTACACGCGGAGCTCGCGCTCGCCGGCGTGCAGACGACCCTCATCGGGGATGACCGCATCCGGTTCTCCCCGCACACGACGACCCCGTTCGAGGTCCTCGACGAGGTCGCGGCGCTGCTCGGGCGCTGAGGAGGCTCGGGCGCTGAGGAGGCCGGGCGCTCAGCCTGCCCGGGCTCAGCCTGCCCGGCGTTCAGGAGGAGAAACGCACTGGGGAGGACGAATGGAGGGAAGACCATCCTCCCGAGCAGCGTGTTCCTCCCGACCTGCGCGCTGACCCCTGCTCAGACGCGGTCGGGCAGGTCGCTGTCGTCGTCGACGCCGGCGATGCGCTTCTCCTCTTCCTCGACGGGGTCTGCACCGAGGTCGGGGACGACCGAGGTGTCCTCACGCTCGGTGTGCTGCGTCGCCGGGTCGGGGATTGAGTAGTGCTCGCTGTTGCTGTTCGTGTCGCTCATGCCGCCATCCCAGCAGAACGCCGTCACGAGGGCCCAGCCCTTGACATCCGCCGGGCGACGCTCAGCCGAGCGGAGTCACGGTGCGAGTGCCCGCATCCCAGCGCCGCATGCCGACGGCCTGCCCGCGCAGCTCGGCGCCGAGGATGGCCAGGGCTGCGTCGAGATTGGTCAGGCGGAGGCGACGGGCGAGCGTCACATGCGGCGTCCACTCGTCGGGACGCGTATGCGGCTTGTCGTCACCGGGCCCCGCCTCGCGGTGCACGTCGCGGTGCAGCTCGGCGAGCTCGGGGGTGACGATGACGCGTCGGACCAGCACGCCGCGGTCGCTGTGCGCGAACACCGACGGCGATTCGAGCGTCACCGGCAGCGGAAGGCGTGCGACCTGGGCGGCGAACGTGTGCTGCGCCACCTCCTCCCGCACGAGCAGCGTCACGTGCGGACGGTTGCTCGCGGAGGTGTGCGCGGCGAGGCTCGAGAGGCGCGCGTCGGCGAGCGCCTGCCACTCGCTTCGCACCGCCTCCTCGAGGCTCGCGTCGAGCAGCAGTTCGATGCTCGTGATGGCCATGACGGCACCCTACGTCGAGTTCAGCTGCGCTGCCGACGCGCGAGCCACCAGGCGACGGCGAGGACGAGGACGCTTGCACCTGCCCAAGCCCAGACGCTCGTCTGCAGCCCGATCAGTGATGCCGTGGTGGTGTCGCAGAAGGACGCCCCCGACATCGGCGAGTCCGCGCAGTACCCGGCCGTCTGCACGGGAGCAAGGGCGATCGCGGCGACGATCAGCGCCGCGACGGTTCCGAGGGCGATGCGACGCATGCCTCCACCCTGCCAAAGACGTCGACCGAATTCGTGCCCTCGCACCTCAGCTAGACCGCGTCCGGCGCACCCACTTGTGTCCATTCAGCATGCTTCCGTCGGAAGGCGTCGAGGTCGGCCTCCAGTCGAGCCAGTTGATCGGGGAAGCGATCGGCGACATCGACAGTCTCAGCCCCGTCGGCGGCGAGGTCGAAGAGCGCACGATCCACGACGACCGGTGGCACCATTCCCTCGCGGGCATTCACGACGAGTTTCCACTCCGCGCGACGCACTGCCCATTGGCCCTCGTAGGACCAGAAGACGGGGAGGATGGCGCGGGCGGCGTCGGCACCTGGCGACAGCCATTCCGCCAGCCGTGATCGCCCGTCGATTCGGTCGGCATAGCCCGCGCCGCCGTCGTCGACGGCCTCGAGGATCGTCGGGAGGACGTCCATCATGGATCCGACCTCAGCGAAGTCGTGCCCTGCGGCCAGTCGACTCGGCCACGACACGATAGATGGCACGCGGATGCCGCCTTCGAAGACGGATCCCTTCGTGCCTCGGAGACCGCCGGTCGAGCCGCCGTTGTACGACACCTCCTCGCCGTCGAGCCAGTTGCGGCTTTCGGCGGAGGGTCCGTTGTCCGACGAGAAGAAGACGATGGTGTCGTCCCGCAGGCCGAGCCGATCCAGGGTCGCGAGGATCTGAGCGATAGCGTCGTCCATCGCGCTCACCATCGCCGCCATCGTGCGGCGCCCTCCGTCGAGGTGCGCATACCGCTCCATGTATTGCTGAGGTGCGTGCATTGGATAGTGGGGGGCGTTGAATGGCACGTAGCAGAAGAAGGGGCGGCCGGCATTCTGCTCGATGAAGCGCGACGCGCGCTCGCCGATGACGGTGGTGAGGTACTCCCCGTTGTGCCATGCCTCTTGGTCGCCCTCCCACAGGTCGTGCACCGGGTTGTGGTCGCCCCAGTAGTAGATGTGTGAGTAGTAGTCCACGCAGCCGGCTCGGAACCCGAAGAAGTCCTGGAACCCGTAATGGAGGGGGTCGTACTCTGGTGCCGCTCCCAGATGCCACTTGCCGAAGAGGGCGGTGCGGTAGCCGCGGCGCTTCAGCTCCGATGCGATCGTCTCCTGGGCGGGCAGCCCTCGCGTCTGGCGCGTACCGCCGAGGATGGCCTCGACTCCGGCGTGAGCGGGATACCGCCCGGTCATGAGCGACGCGCGGGACGGCGAGCACACGGGCGAATTGGCGTACCACTGCGTGAGGCGGCGGCCGGATGCGGCGAGCTCGTCGATGGCAGGGGTCTGGATGTCCTCGGAGCCGAAGCACCCCACATCCCCCCAGCCCAGGTCGTCCGCGTAGATGATGACGACGTTGGGTCGTGTCACTTTCACTCCTTGATGGCGCCGGCGGCGACGCCGGCGACGAGCCGGCGCTGCAGCAGTGAGAACAGAATGATGGTGGGTAGGGCCGCGACGACCGACGCCGCCATGACGACTCCCCAGTCGGTCCCGTACTCGCCGAAGAGCCCGGCGAGACCTACCTGCACGGTCTTGAGGGCGTCGTCGGTGAGGAACACCTGGGCGAAGAGGAACTCCTCCCACATCGCGATGAAGGCAGTCACCGAGACGGTGACGATGCCTGGCCAGGTGAGCGGCGCGATGATGCGCGCGATGACCGTCAACGTCGACGCGCCGTCGACCCGCGCGGCCTCGTCGAGCGTGCGCGGGACCGCGTTGAAGAAACCCGTCATGAGTAGCACTGCCAGCGGCAGAGTCATCGCGACATAGACGATGACGATGCCGGCGTAGCTGTTCAGAAGGCCTAGCTCGGCGAAGAACAGGTAAACGGGTGTCACGAGCACCACGAAGGGCAGCAGCTGCGTCGCTACGAGTAGGAGCATGACGAGCTTCTTGATGCGGAAGGCGTAGCGCGACAGTGCGAATCCGGCGAGTGCCGCGACGACCACAGTGACCAGTGTGCCGACGAGACAGATGAGAAGGCTGTTGACCAGGTAGTGCCCGAAGCCCGTGCCGTCGAACAATCGCTCGTAGGAGTCGAAGCTGAGCTCAGAGAACGCGGATCCCCATGTCAGCCCGGCGGCGATGGACCGAGCGGGACGCAGGGAGCTGTACGTCATCCACAGCACGGGGAAGACAATCATCAGCAGCACGGCGAAGAGCGGGATGAGCAGGAGCAGATCCGAAGCACGTCGATTCTCGGAGCCGAAGCGACCGCGTGCATGCGCGCCGGAGGACGTGATCACGGCACGGGTCTCGCTCATCGGGCGTCCTCCTTCGATGTCACTCGCATGTACATCACGGCGAACACAGCCATGATCGCGGTCATGATGAGCCCGATCGCCGCGGCTCCGCCGAGGTCGTTCCCGAAGAAGGCCGTCGAGTAGAGCTCGGTTGCGAGAACCGCTGTGTAGGTGCCGGGGCCCCCTCCGGTGGTAAGCCAGACGTAGACGAAGTTGTTGAACGTCGCGATCACTGTGACCAGCACCACCACGGTGAGCACAGGGCGCAGGTTCGGAACCGTGACGTTGAGGAAGGACTTCCACCATCCGGCGCCATCGAGCGAGGCGGCCTCGTACTGCTCATCCGGGATTGACTGCAACCCCGCCAGCAACACCATGACGACGAACGGGAGCTCCCGCCAGACGACGATCGCGACGATGCACCACCACACCGTGCTCGTCTGAGCGAGGAACGGGATTCCTCCGTCGATGAGGCCCAGCGCCGCGAGTGCCTGGTTGAGCACCCCCGAGTTGCCGTCCAGAATCCACTTCCATGCGGCGACGGCGACCACGGGCGGCACCATCCAGGGGATGAGGGCCATCGTGCGCGCAAGACCGCGCACCCTCCACCGTCCCAGCACCGGTGAATGCAGTGCAACGGCGAGGGCGAGCCCGAAGATGAGTCGCATAACGACTGTCACCAGCGTGAGCCAGAAGACCGTGTTGAACGCGGCACCGCCGAACTGAGGGTCGCCAACGACGTTCTGGAAGTTGCGCAGTCCCGACCACTCCGCGTCCCCGGGAGCCTCGAACGGGGAGAGCTTCTGAAACGCGAGGATAACGTTGTAGATGGAGGGGAAGAGGAACAGCAGCGCCACGATGACGAGCGCCGGGGCGCTCAACAGATACGGCTGAAGTCGTTCACCCCGGCGTCTCGTCACGGACGTCATCAGCCCTGAAGGCCCTGTTCGATCGCGTCGATGATCGCCTTGGCTGCCGTCTGGCTGTCGGACTGACCCGAATAGACTGCCGAGAACTGCTGATTGACGAGTTCCTGCAGCGACGCGGTGGTGACGGGTGCCCCGATGTACTTCGCGAAAGGGACCGCGTGAGGCAGCTGGTCGACGAAGCCCTGCTCGGTCGGATCGACCTCCAGCTCGGTGAGCGTCTGCGCCGACGCCGGATACTGCGAGTAGGTCGCGAAGGTGTCGCTGCTCATGAGATACGTGATGAACTCCCACGCCTCCTCGGGGTGCTCGCTGTTGGCGTTGATTCCCAGGGCGCGCCCACCCAGGTGCGTGGAGCCGTCCACGAGCCCGCCAGGCATCGGCGCTGTGGCGAGCTCCGCGCTCACCTGGTCGCGCACCGCCCGGAACGCCGCGGGCGGCATGTACGTCATGGCGCACGACCCGTCGTCCAACGCCGCGGCGATCGCCGGGTCGGCGTAGTCCGTCAGCGATTGCATGGAGGTGGGCGTCGTGCCGCTGGTGAAGAAGGTGTTGAAGTAGTCGATCGTCTCGGCCAGCTCGTCCTGTGTCACCCCCACCTGCCAACTGCCGCCTTCGTTCTCGATGAGGAACGAGTCGTGATTCCAGAGGTAGTAGTTGATCGGGAACCATTGCGCCGCGCTCTGCTGCGCACCCGCTGCGAAGCAGAAGCCGTTGACGGCGCCGTCGCTGTCCTCGGTGATGCGCTCTGCGACCTTCTGGAACTCCTCCCATGTCTCCGGCGTCGCCGTGACGCCGGCATCCTCGAGCACGTCAGGCCGGTACACGAGTGCCATCGTGTCCGCTGTCCACGGCACTCCCCAGGTCGTGCCATCGAGGACGGTCATCTCAGTCGCGAGAAGGTCGTCGGCGCTGTCAAGTGGCTCCGATGCCATGAGATCGTCCAGCGGCAGGAGCACGCGTGGCTGTGCGAGGAAGGCCACATCCGCGAGCGCCATATGGATCACGTCGGGCCCGGAACCGGAGTTCGCCTCGCGAGCGAACTGCTGCGGGTTGTTCGGCGTGACGGTTTCAAGCTCGACCTGGATCTCGGAGTGGTCCGCGTTCCAGGTGTCCACCGCTTCGACCAGGCCCTCCACCTGATCTGCCGGGTCGAACTGTCTGAAGGTGAGTTCGACGACACCGTCGTCGTCGGGGGAGTTCTGCGAGCAGCCTGCAAGCGCACTCACGGCCAGCACGCCGGTGATCAATACCGGCAGGGACCTCATGGACTTCATTGACGTTGCCTCTCCATTGACGCGGACACGGTCAGTTAATTCCATCAATTTGAGTGTGTCAATAGGTGATCCTCGTCTACGATCGGTGGATGAGAGCTGCGTCCGCGTCGTCCCCGCACCCGCTCCGAAGCGCCCGCAGGCGGGGAAGCAACCTCCCTCGGGTGGCCGACTACAACCAGATGCTCGTCCTCGACCTCGTCCGCCGGTCGCGGGGAATCAGTCGGGTGGAGCTCGTACGCGAGACGGGGCTGACGGCTCAGACGGTCTCGAACATCTGTCGCCGGCTGAGCGATGCGGATCTCATCCGCGAGACGGGGCGCGTCTCGGCCGGTACGGGGGGTGCACCCCGCACGATCTTCGAGGTCAATGCCAGCGGGCGCTTTACGATCGGCCTGCATATTGATCCCGCTCGGCTCACGTTCGTCGTCTTTACGCTCGCCGGAGACATCGTGCAGCGCCTGAGCATGCGCACCCCCGACACACCGGAGCCCGAGGCGATGCTCGCTGAGATCGAGCTGCGCATCAGGCAACTGATCGAAGCGGCCGGAGTGCCTACCGACCGCGTCGCCGGCATCGGAGTGGCGACTCCCGGTCCGATCGATGTCCTGCACGGCTCGGTGCGAGATGCGCCGAACCTGCCCGGCTGGGAGGACGTCGGGCTCCGTGCTGAGCTCGAGAGGCGCCTCGGGCTGCCCGTCGTCGTCGAGAAGGACACCACGGCGGCCGCGCTCGGCGAGCTGTGGAGCAGCCCACGACCTCCGCAGAACTTCGCTTTCGTCTATCTGGGAACGGGGGCGGGTGCGGGGATCGTGCTGGACGGAGAGGTTCGAAGGGGCGCCAGCAGCAATCTCGGAAACATCGGTCACATGAGCGGCGACCCCAACGGCCCGATCTGCCCCTGCGGTGGACGAGGCTGCCTCAGCCTGACGGCTCTTCCGGCGACCCTGGTCGGGGAGGCGGCTGCGCGAGGACTCGTGGCTTCGGTTGACCTGGGCGACGCGAGGGCTGTCGAGAAGGCATTTGCGGAACTCTGTGCGGTCGCTGTCGACCATCCCGGTGGAGAGGAGGCGGCCATCGTTGATCGAGCCGCACGCAGCTACGCCCGTGTCGCGTCGCAACTCGCCAACGCACTCGACCTCGAGGCGATCGTCTTCGGCGGCCCGCAGTGGCCGGCCCTCATGTCCGCCGTGCTCCGTATCGCGCCGCCGCTGATCAGCAAGGCCTTCCTCTTCCGCGCGCTGCACGACGTCGAAACCCGTGGGGCTTCGACCAACGATGACGTCGGGGCGGTCGGCGCAGCGTCTCTTGCGATGTGGGCCACGACGTTCGACGCTCCCACGCAGCTCTTCCTCCCGATCTGAGCCGCATGAGTGTCATCAACCGGCGGATGGTGTCGTTCCGATTATCCATATGATTGAATAACGAAGGCGTCGAGCGCAGGGAAGCGCGGTGCCGCTCATCGACGAGAGAGAAGTGTCATGACCGAGATCCGCCAGCGGGATGCTTCCACACAGATTGTCCGGCGTCTGGACCGCGTCTTGCGGGAGTCGATCGTTCCGAGGGAGACGCGTGCGACAGCGCCATTGCAGGTCGCCGCTCGCGCAGTCGGGGGCGAGCCCGTTCCGTTCTCCGTCGGCACAGCGGGCGAGTTCGCGACACTCGCCCCCGGCGATCTCTGGGGTCGCGCATGGGACACCGTGTGGATGCACGTCGTCGGCAGTGTTCCCGGCGAATGGCGCACCGACTCCTCTCTCCGAAACGGCACGGCGCTTGAACTGGCCATCGATCTGGGCTTCACCAGTGCGCAGTCCGGGTTCCAGGCGGAGGGCCTCGTGCATACGTCGACGGGAGAGATCGTCCGCGGTCTCTCGCCGCTCAACCATCGTGTCCTCCTTCAGCACGACGGCGGGGATGCCGTGGAGTTCTGGGTGGAGGCGGCGGCTAACCCGACGATGAGCACGCCCTCTGGAACGGAGCTCATTCCGCTGTCGCGTCTCGGGGGGTGGGATTCGGCTGGGGAGGAGTTGATCTACCGGTTCGGAGGCGCCGCACTGGTGCTTCGGGACGTCGAGATGACCGGGCTGCGGCACGACGCGGAGGTCCTGCGCGGTATCGCGGTGAGCGCGACGACGAGTCGACGCCGTCGCGAGTTGGTGCTCGCGGCCCTCGAAGACATGCTCGAGGCACTGGATCCGGCGGATCCGGCGCGGACCGCGAAGAGGGCCCGCGCCGTGCTCGCCCACGTGCTCGCGGCGCCCGCTCACGCGACCTCAATGACCCTCACAGCCGTCGGGCACGCGCACATCGACTCCGCGTGGCTCTGGCCGCTGCGGGAGACCATCCGGAAGTGCGCTCGGACGTTCTCGAATGTGCTGTCGCTCATGGAGGACAACCCGGATTTCGTGTTCGCGTGCTCCTCTGCCCAGCAGTTCCAGTGGATGAAGGAGCACTATCCGGATCTCTTTGCGCGGATCCGTGAGCGCGTCGAGCGAGGCCAGTTCGTCCCGGTCGGCGGGATGTGGGTCGAATCGGACACCAACATGCCCAGCGGCGAATCGCTCGTGCGCCAGTTCGTCGCAGGACAGGGGTTCTTCGAGCGGGAGTTCGGCATCGTATGCGAGGAGGTGTGGCTGCCTGACAGCTTTGGTTACTCCGGTGCCCTGCCTCAGATCGCGCGCGCGAGCGGGGCGCGGTGGTTCTTCGGACAGAAGCTGTCCTGGAACCGCACGAACCGAATGCCGCACCACACCTTCGAGTGGGAGGGGATCGACGGAACGCGCATCCTCACTCATTTCACGCCGGTGGACACGTACAACTCTGATCTGACGCCCGCAGAGCTCATCTATGCCGCTGAGAACTTCGAGGACCACGCTCAGTTCACCGGAGGAATCGTCCCGTTCGGATACGGCGATGGAGGCGGCGGCCCCACGCGAGAGATGCTCGAAGCGGGTCGGCGCGCGGCGGACGTGGAGGGTCTTCCGCACGTGGCATTCGGGCAACCCGCCGACTTCTTCGCGCAAGCGGAGGAGGAGGCGGTGGAGCCCGCGGTCTGGATGGGCGAGATGTATCTCGAGCTGCACCGCGGTACATACACCTCTCAATCACGCACAAAGCGCGGCAATCGGCGGGCGGAGGCACTGCTGCGCGAGGCCGAGTTGTGGGCGGCCACCGCCGCGGTGCGCACCGGAGCGAGCTACCCCTCCGACGCGCTCTCGCGCCTGTGGGAACGGACTCTGCTGCTGCAGTTCCACGACATCCTGCCCGGGAGCTCCATCTCCTGGGTTCATCAGGACGCTGAGCGCCTCCACGCCGACACTCATGCCGAGCTCCAGAGCATCATCGCGAACGCGCTGTCCGCCCTCGCAGGAACCGGAGAGATCGAACTCGTCGCGAACGCCTCGCCGTTCCCGCGCGCGGGAGTCGCGGCCCTGGGAATCGCGGTGCATGACGCCAGCGAGCCTCCGCGAACGGTGGTGGAGCGAGACGGGAAAGCGGTGGTGCTTCGGAACGCGCTGGTGGAGCTGCGCATCGCGTCCGACGGCACCTTCGAGAACCTGCGGGAGCTCTCCAACGGCCGACCGCTTTTCGGTGGCGGTCACCACGGCAACGAGCTGCACCTTCATCACGACCTCCCGACGGACTGGGACGCGTGGGATATCGATGAGCACTACCGCCGTCAGCGCGTCGCACTACCGGCCGAGGCCGAGGTCGAGCCACTCGACGACGGCTCCGGCGTCCGCATCGTCCGGGCCTTCGGCGCATCCCGAGTGAGCCAGGAGGTGCGATTGAGTCGCGAGAATGCCGGCGTGGACGTCGTGACCACGGTCGACTGGCATGAGCGTCAGAGCCTGCTCAAGCTCGCCTTCCCGTTCCGCATCGACGCGCGCCGCTCGACATCCGAGACACAGTTCGGTTTCATTGAACGGCCCATCCACGAGAACACATCGTGGGAAGCGGCGAAGTTCGAGACCGTCGCCCACCGATGGGTCCATGTCGGCGACGGCCGGACTGGTGCTGCTGTCGTGAATGACTCGACGTACGGTCATGACATCACACGGGTTCCTAACGACGGGTCGGCGGGTTATGCGACCCAGGTGCGTCAGACCCTTCTGCGGGGGCCGCTCTATCCTGACCCGGAGAGCGATCAGGGGACCCATGTTTTCCGATCGCGGCTGGTCATCGGGTCGGTGGGCGACGCTGTGGCCGCCGCATACGACCTCGACACCGGGCTGCGCATGGTGCGGGGGGCTGCCGCCGAGATCGCTCCGCTCGCGCGAGTCGACGGGGAGGGCGTGGTGATACACACGGTCAAGCTCGCCGAAGACGGGTCAGGGGATCTCATCGTGCGTCTCTATGAGGCACTCGGCGTGTCAACCACTGCGCGGGTCCATATCGATGCGCTACGAATCGAGCTCGTGGACTTGCGTGAGCGCCCGGTCGGCACGCAGTCCCGGGCGATCACCGACGGTACGGTCGAACTCGATCTGCGCGGGTTCGAGATCGTGACGCTGCGGGCGAGCGGGTTCACCGGCGGCGCCTGAGGGGCCTACCGCAGCGCCTCGCGGGCGAACAGCTTCAGGTCCTCGCTTGCCTGCTCGGCGCGCACGCGGCGGTCGAAGAGGATCGAGAGCAGACGGTCGGTCTCGGCCGTCGCCATCCGCATGTCGGTGGCGGTGAACTCGCCGCTCGGGTGCTCCCAGCCGACCATCCGCATGCCGAACGCGACCGCTTGCCAGCGCTCGGAAGCCGGGGTGCCGTCCGCGATCGCGAGGAGGTGCAGCACCGCGGCGTCGACCTCCGCGTCCTGCAGCCCGCGATACAGGCCCCGGGCGACGAGCCGCAGCAGTGCGCGACTGTCGCCCAGCGCCTTCTTGGCGGGGGCACCGAGCAGGAGCCGCCCCTTCTGCACGCGCACGATGCCCATCCGCTGCGCCACCTCGCGGAGGTTCGCGATGGGAGGGGTGAGGTCCTCTCGGTTGCCCTTGCCGACCCATCCGTCGAGCCATCCGAGCCGGGTCATCCCGTCGAGGACCACCGAAGGCGGCAGCCATCCGGCGGTCGTCAGGTCGAGTCCGTCCGCGCCGACCGCCTCGATGAGCCAGGCGAACGGGCGGATGATGCGCGCGGCCGTCTCCTCGTCGATCTCGATGGGCGTCAGCACGGCGGTGCGGTAGAGGTGCTGACGCAGCTCCGAGCGGATGGCCGGGGGCAGGTTCGACGCGAACATCACGATCGGGGAGGCCTCGTCCACGTCGCCGGCCGGACGCAGCTCCTTCACCTTCACCAGCCCCGACAGGTCGCCCTGCTCGATGCCCGATCCCCGCGGATTGAAGAGGAGGTTCAGCTCGGCCTGGATCGACGGCGCATCGAACGCCGTCGGGTCGGTCGGCGCCCACGGGCCGACGGTCTCGGCGAGCCAGCGCTTCACCGCACGGCGCTCCGGGTGATTCGGGTCGGCGAGCGCCTCGCGCTTGTGCGCGTATCCGTCAGGGCCGCCCGAGTCCTCCCAGGGTGCCCGGTTCTCTCCTCTCATGATCCGCACGGGCGGCGTCGTCGCGTGCGGCTTCACCTCCGGATGGACCTGGACGATGTGAAGCCAGCCGTCGCCGAAGTCGTACTCGTACTCCAGCGCGAACTCCTCGAGCGCGCCCGTGATCGTCCACTCGGTCTCGTCGAGCAGATCGGGATCGTCGGGCGACGGGGCACCCCAGCGCAGCTGCTTCTGCGTGACCTGCAACCCGGGTGGGATGCCCTCGCGCAGCTCGTGCAGGTGCATCTCGCGCCAGCCCATGATCACCTGCAGCGCCATGTGCAGCTGACGCACGCTCAGGCCGCCGTCGATCTCGAACTCCCGCCACACCTCCGGCCACACGCCATGCAGCGTGACGAGGAGATAGAGGCGCTCGCCCGGTTCCATGCTCCGATGGTAGGGATGGCGAGGGTTGGGCGGGTCCCGCGTGTCGGGAAGGGAGCGCGGCCATCCGCTGTTGGACCACCGAGCCTGCCCCACCCGCACGACCGAAAGGCGCTCATGACCACGGCCATCCCGCTCGAACCCGACACCGCCCTCGACGAGCCGATTCTCGACAACCCGGCCTGGTCATCCCTCACCGGCGCGCACGCGCACCTCGCCATCGGCAACGAGCTCGTCAAGCGCTACCCCGACGACGTGTCGCCCTTCACCGGCGTGCGCTCCTGGAGCGACCCGGATGTGTGGGACGCGGTGATCGACGTGTTCGGGCCCGGCGCCGTCGTGAGCGTCTCGAACGCCGACCCCGAGCTCCCCGAAGGATGGGCCGAGGTCAGCCGCGGCGCGGGCGTGCAGCTCATCGAGACGGATCGGCTGCAGCCGACGCCGTTCGACGAGGCCGTCGAGCTCGATGCCGACGACGTCGAGGAGATGCTCGCGATCGTCGCGCGCAACCAGCCGGGGCCGTTCCGCCCGCGCACGCACGAGCTGGGGCGCTACATCGGCATCCGTCGGGATGGCCGACTGGTCGCGATGGCGGGGGAGCGCCTGCACCCGGAGGGTTGGACGGAGATCAGCGCGGTGTCCGTCGACAAGGAGCACCGCCGGCAGGGGCTCGCGTCGCGCCTCGTGCTCGACGTGGCGTTCCACATCCGCGAGCGCGGTGACCGGGCGATGATGCACGCGTCCGCGACGAACGTGAACGCGATCGCGGGCTACGAGAAGCTCGGCTTCCACCTGCGCAAGCGCACGGCGTTCCTCTCCGTGCGCGCCCCGCAGTAGACCGAGTCGCGGCGCTCTACACTGGTCGCATCCGCTCCCTCACCGAGGAAGGAGCGACATGTCGTCGCCGTGGCTCACGAGCGAGGCCGCACGCGCCCCGCGCCTGATCGTCGAGCGCGCGCACGACGAGCTGCTGGCGGGCAACGCGTCCGATCCGCGGCTCGCGCAGGTGCGCTCGATCGTCCGCGACTCGTGGGGCCGTTCGGTCGTCAGTGCTGTCGGAGCCGAGACGCTGCCGGTGCTCGAGCTGCAGGGGGAGGACCTCGAGACGTACCGGCGCGGCCATCCGCTCGCCGGAGCGCTCGAGCTCATCCGCGGACTGCTGCTGCCGGGGCACGCGGAGGCGGCGGGCGTCGCCGTCGCGGTCGGCGATGCCGCCGGGCGCCTGCTCTGGGTCGAGGGCGACCGCCGTGTGCGGAACCTCACCGGCGACATGGGCTTCGTCGCAGGGGCGAACTGGGCGGAGGATCGCGTCGGCACGGCGGCTCCCGGCACCGCGCTCGCGCTGGGGCGCTCGGTGCAGGTGCGCGGGGCCGAGCACTTCAACCGCTTCGTGCAGGCGTGGTCGTGCACGGCGGCGCCGGTGCGGGATCCGGAGACCGGACGGCTCATCGGCGTCATCGATGTCACGGGACGCGACGAGGCCGCGAGCCCGCAGGCGCAGCTGCTCGTCGACGCGACGGCGCGCGCGGTCGAGGGAGAGCTGATGGTCGCGCGGCTGCGGGCGGATCGGCATCCGGCAGAGGGGCGGTTCCCGGCGTCCCGACCGGCGCGGGTGGGCTCGCGCGCGACGCTCACCGTGCTCGGGCGGGACCGCGCGCTGCTCACGTTGTCGGGCGAGGGGATGGAGCGCGTCGTCGAGCTCGGGGCGCGTCACGCCGAGATCGTGCTCATGCTCGCGACGCACCGCCAGGGCATCACCGCCGAGCGACTGGCGGAGCTCGTGTATGGCGACCCGGCGGCGACCGGCACGCTGCGGCCCGAGATGGTGCGGCTGCGGAAGCTCCTCGAGCGGACGGCACCCGCGCTGGTGCCCGAGTCCCGTCCGTATCGGATGGCCGGGGAGGTCGAGACGGATGCGCAGCAGGTGCTCTCGCTCCTCGGACGCGGCGCCCACCGCGTCGCGCTCGCCGCATATCGCGGGGACGTGCTGCCCGCCTCGACCGCACCCGGCGTCGAAGAGCTGCGCGAGACCATCCGCACGTCTCTGCGGGAGGCGCTGCTGGCGGAGGCTGGCGTCGACGTGCTGCTGTCGTACGTGGACACGGACGCGGGCGCGGACGATGACGAGGCGCTGCGGCAGGTGCTGCGGATGCTCCCCGCGCGCTCGCCGCGGCGCGCGGGGATCGTCGCGCGGCTGGAGCTGCTCGAGCGCTGACACGGGCGGGGTGGCGTTCCTCGGGCGGGGGCGGCGTTCTCCGGCGACCACGAGGTTCTCCGGGCGACCAGACGATGTCGTCTCGTCCTGGCGACACGGAAAACCGCGCAATACCGTGTCCCGGCGGTGAGACGACATCGTCTGGCGGGAGAGGGCGCCCGCCCCGTGCAACCGGATGCAACCTGCGCCGACGTAGCGTGGCGACACACCCGCGCGGGAAGACCCCGCAACGTCACGCAGTCGAAGGAGACAGCAATGACCATCGTGGAAGAGGGCGTCTCGAGCATCTACGCCGCACCCGGCGACAAGGGCTCGGTCGCGCAGTACCGCTCGCGGTACGGCCACTACATCGGCGGCGAGTTCGTCGAGCCGATCAAGGGCGAGTACTTCGAGGACATCACCCCTGTCACCGGGAAGCCGTTCTGCGAGGTCGGCCGCGGCACCGCCGAGGACATCGACCGCGCCGTGGAGACGGCGTGGAAGGCGTTCGCCTCCTGGCGCCACACCAGCCCCGCCGAGCGCGGCGTGATCCTCAACAGGATCGCCGACCGCATCGAGCAGAACCTCGAGATGATCGCCGTCGCGGAGACCTGGGAGAACGGCAAGCCCGTGCGCGAGACGCTCGCCGCGGACATCCCCCTGGCCGTCGACCACTTCCGGTACTTCGCCGGCGTCCTGCGCGCGCAGGAGGGCGGCATCAGCCAGATCGACGAGAACACCGTCGCGTACCACTTCAACGAGCCGCTCGGCGTGGTGGGCCAGATCATCCCGTGGAACTTCCCCATCCTCATGGCCACGTGGAAGCTCGCTCCCGCGCTCGCCGCGGGCAACTGCGTCGTGCTGAAGCCGGCCGAGCAGACGCCGGCGTCCATCCTGCTGCTGTTCGACCTCATCGGCGACCTGCTGCCGGCTGGCGTGGTGAACATCGTGAACGGCTTCGGGATCGAGGCGGGCGCGCCGCTCGCTTCGCACAAGCGCATCCGCAAGATCGCGTTCACGGGCGAGACCACGACCGGGCGCCTCATCATGCAGTACGCGTCGCAGAACCTCATCCCGGTGACGCTCGAGCTCGGAGGCAAGAGCCCGAACATCTTCTTCGAGGACGTCGCGGCCGCCCAGGACTCGTACTACGAGAAGGCGAAGGAGGGCTTCGCGATGTTCGCCCTCAATCAGGGCGAGGTGTGCACGTGTCCGTCGCGGGCGCTCATCCAGCGGTCGATCTACGACTCGTTCCTCGCGGATGGCCTCGACCGGGTCTCGAGGGTCAAGCAGGGCAACCCGCTCGACCCCGAGACGATGATCGGCGCGCAGGCGTCGAACGACCAGCTCGAGAAGATCCTGTCGTACATCCAGATCGGCAAGGAGGAGGGCGCCAAGGTGCTCGCCGGTGGCGAACGAGTCGACCTCGGCGGCGACCTGACCGACGGATACTACGTCGCGCCGACCGTGTTCGAGGGGCAGAACAGCATGCGGATCTTCCAGGAGGAGATCTTCGGCCCCGTCCTCTCGGTCACGAGCTTCGACACGTACGACGACGCCATCACCACGGCGAACGACACCCTCTACGGCCTCGGCGCGGGCGTCTGGAGCCGCAGCGCCGACGTCTGCTACCGCGCCGGTCGCGCGATCGAGGCCGGTCGCGTGTGGACGAACACCTATCACCAGTACCCCGCTCACGCGGCGTTCGGCGGGTACAAGCAGTCGGGCATCGGCCGCGAGAACCACCTGCAGATGCTCGCGCACTACCAGCAGACGAAGAACCTCCTCGTCTCGTATGCGGAAGGGCCCACGGGCTTCTTCTGATCCGGATCGGATCCCCTCGGGCGGGGGCTCCCCAGGCCCCCGCCCGGGCGTGCCGGGCGTGCCCATCCCGCGACAATACAGTTGCGCCGCGACAATCCCGGCGCTGACGGCATTCTCGCGGTGGTGGTGAATTCTCACGGAAGGGTGAGCGGATGGTTGACGGGCTCAGCAGGGTGGCGGTCACGGATGAGGCCGCGGGGCTTCTGCGGACGCTCACCGCACAGCACGGGCGGCTGATGTTCCACCAGTCGGGCGGCTGCTGCGACGGGTCCTCGCCGATGTGCTATCCCGTCGGGATGTTCCTGACGGGGTCGGGCGACGTGCTGCTCGGGGCCGTCGACGCGGGGCTCGACGACCCGATCGAGGTCTACATGTCGCAGTCGCAGTTCGAGTACTGGAAGTACACGCACCTCACCATCGACGTCGTGCCCGGCCGGGGCGCCGGATTCAGCGTCGAGGGGCCGACCGGCAAGCGGTTCCTCATCCGCTCGCGAATGCTCACCGAGGAGGAGCTCCAGCACTTCGGGCTGACGCGCGCGTCGTAGCGATGGGGGGCCGCGCGTCAGCCCGAGGGTGCGGCGCGCGCTCCCTACGAGTGATCAGTGCTTCTTGGCGCCGAACACCTTCCCGAGCAGCTTCACGGACACGATGGCGGTCAGCACCCACGGCCCGGCGATGAGGATCGGGTCGAGCCACGTGTGCTTGTAGTCGATCCGCCCGCGCCCGACGCGCGAGCCGATCGGACGGCGGCTGAACTCGCCCAGCACGCCCGTCTGCGTGATCGGATTATCGGGCCGCAGCGTGAACAGCGACCGCGCGTGCGCGCCGATCGAATCCACACGGTCGCCCGCCACCAGCAGCAGCCAGTGTCGCAGCGTGTTCTCGCTGTAGCGCCCGTAGGCGTATCGGCGGATGGCGCCGGACACACCGTGCAGCGGCTGCGCCGAGCCGTAGACCGGGGTCACATCCGGGTACTCGATGGAGCGCTCCCGGCCGCGGCCATCCATGCGGTCTTCCAGTGCCCAGGGAGCAGCGAACTCGCTCGGGTCGGGCGTATGCGCCTCGAGCCATCCCTCTTCCCGCTCGATGCCCCAACCGGGGATGCGGGGGCGGAGTGCGTCGACGTTTGCGGACATGTGCATCCTCCTCAGCTGTCCGAGACTTCGATGACCGTCTTCACGCAGTCGTCGAGCTTCGCCGAGACCATGTGATAGCCCTCGACGATGTCATCGAGGGGGATCCGGTGCGTGATCATCTCGCGCGGCGAGATCCGGCCAGCGCGGATGTGATCCAGGATGGCCGGCCACATCATGCGGATCGGCGTCTGGTTGGCGCGGATGGTCAGCCCCTTGTTCATCGCGTCGCCGAAGCGCACCGCGCTGTGGATGGGTCCGTACGCGCCGACGACCGAGACGTTGCCGCCCTTCCGGACCGAGTCGATCGCCCAGTTGAGCGCGACCGGCGAGCCGCCCTGCAGCTTGAGCTTGGCGGATGTGACGTGCTGCATGACCGTGCCATCAGCCTCGGCGCCCACCGCGTCGATGACGACGTCGGCGCCGAGGTGGTCGGTCTCGCGCTTCATATGCAGCACGGGGTCGCCGATCTCCGACAGCGCATGCGTCTCGGCGTATGCGAACGAGCGCGCCTTCTCGAGCCGGTAGTCGAGGTGGTCGAGCACCATGACGCGACCGGCGCCCATCAGCCAGGCCGAGCGGGCGGCAGCGAGCCCCACGGGCCCTGCGCCGAAGACGGCGACCGTGTCGCCCTCCTTGATGTGCCCGAGCCGGGCGCCGAAGTACCCGGTCGAGAACGCGTCGGTGATCATCAGCGCGTCCTCGTCGTGCAGCCACTCGGGGATGATCATGGGTCCGACATCCGCGAACGGCACGCGCACGCGCTCGGCCTGACCGCCGTCGTACCCGCCAGCGGTGTGCGAGTAGCCGTAGATGCCGCCGACCGCCGTCGCGTTCGCGTTCACGTTGTGGCAGTTCGAGAACAGCCCCTGCTGGCAGAACACGCACGAGCCGCAGAAGATGTTGAACGGCACCATGACCTTGTCGCCCACGGAGAGCCGCTGCACCGACGGGCCGACCTCCTCCACGATGCCGATGAACTCGTGCCCGAACGTGTGCCCGATGCGGGTGTCGGGGAGCATGCCGTGCAGCAGGTGCAGGTCCGAACCGCAGATCGCGGCGCGCGTCACGCGCACGATCGCGTCGTTCGGATGCTCGATGCGCGGATCGGGCTTCTCCTCGACGCGGATCTTGTACGGGCCTCGATACGTCAACGCCTTCATATGTCCTCCTCGTCTCCTGCGAGTCTGCGAAGCGTCGCCGGAAGCCGGGAGGGGGTTGCGGATGGCCGGGGGCTGTGTCAGAGGCGAGCTAGCAGGGGCGGGGTGGGATGTCCACGCTCTTCACCTCGGGAGCGGATCGCGGCAGGGTGGACCCATGGTCGATGCCACTCGTGACACGCGCAGCGCGCAGAACGCCTGGTCGGGGGTGCTGTTCGGCATCGGCCTCGTCGCGTTCATCGACGAGGCCGTGTTCCACCAGCTGCTGCACTGGCACCACTTCTACGACCGCGGCACTCCCGCCGCGGGCCTCGTGTCGGATGGCCTCTTCCACGCCCTGAGCTGGTTCGGCACGGTGGCGGGACTGTTCCTCCTCGCCGACCTGCGGAGACGGCACGCGCTCCGGTGGCACCGCTGGTGGGGCGGGGTGCTCCTCGGTGCGGGCGCATTCCAGCTCTACGACGGCATCGTCCAGCACAAGGTCCTCCGGCTCCACCAGGTCCGCTACGTCGAGAACGTGCTCCCCTACGACATCGCCTGGAACGCGCCGGCCATCGTGCTCCTCGCCGCGGGCATCGTGCTCATCGTGAAGACGCGCGACGTCCGCGCGCGGCGCCGCGCATGACCGCCCTGGCTCGGACCGCCGCAAGGGCGGTGGCAGAGGTGCACGAGCACGGCGCGGCCGCGGGTCTCGACACGATCATCCTCATCCCGGCGACCCTCCTCGTCGTGGTCTACATCGGCGGCGCGCTGTCCTCGCGCCGGAACGGCCGCCCCTGGCCTTGGTACCGGGTGGCGCTCTGGTGCGCCGGCCTGGTCGCGGCCGCCGCCCCGATTCTCGGGCCGTTCGCGGCCGCATCCCACGAGAGCTTCGTCGCCCACGCGCTGGGCCACGTCGTGGGGGGCATGCTCGCCCCGCTCCTCCTCGTGCTGGCGGCCCCGGTCACCCTCGCCCTGCGGACGCTCGACACCACGCCCGCCCGGCGCCTCTCGCGGCTGCTCGGAAGCCTCCCCATCCGCCTGCTCGTCCACCCCGTGACGATGGGCGTCGTCTCGGCCGTGAGCCTCTGGCTCGTCTACGCCACCTGGATCTACGACGCCGCGCACGGGAGCGCGCTCGTGCACGTCTTCGTCCACGTGCACAGCGTGATCGTCGGCTACCTCTTCACAGCATCCATCGTCGGCGTCGACCCCGACCCGCATCCGACCAGCCGCGTTCTGCGCGCAGTGGTTCTCGTGCTGACGATGGCCGCGCATGCCGTGCTCGCGAAGCACCTCTTCGCGAACCCGCCGGCTTCGGCGGGGCTGGCGGATGGCCAGCTCGGCGCGCAGACGATGTACTACGTCGGCGGGGTGGTCGAGCTCGCGATCGTCGTCGTCTTCTGCGCCCAGTGGTACCGCGCGTCAGGACGGCGGCTGGAGCGCGAGGCCGCGGTCGCCTGACCGCCGCCACGACTCACGCGGCCGCCTCGACTGACGCCGTCGCCTGACGCCTCAGCCGCCGCTTCCGAGTACGTCGAGCACGAAGAAGGCGACGCCCGCGATGACGGCGACGAGCACGAGCCACGGGAAGCGCCGCCGCAGACGGCGGCCCGGTGCGGCGACCCCGCGCGGCGGCGTCAGCGCGGGGGCGGCCGACAGCGCGGGCGCCACTCCCGCGGCGACCGGCCGGAGGGCGCCTGTCAGGCGGTCGTCGCGCCAGCGCCCCCACTGGTCGAGCTTGCCGATCAGCGCGCCCACGACGGAGAAGAGCCACGCCCACGTCGCCGGGTCGAGCGTGGTGACCTTCCGCCGCGTGTAGAGGAACATCCAGTCGTCGACGATCTCCACGTCGAGCTGCCCGGCGTGGTCGAGGAAGCGCGCCATGATGTCGGGCGTGAAGAGGTAGAGCGCGTCCTGCTCGTACCCCTCGGGGCAGTACAGGGCGAAGTGCTCGTCGAAGTCGCCCTCGAGCGACAGGCGCTGATCGCGCCGGAAGCCGACGGGCAGGTTCGATCCGAAGACGCTGTTGTTGCCGGTCGCGTCGAGCACGATGTGCGGCAGGGGCGCATCCAGGCGGATGGCGACGTATCCCCAGCGATGGGTTGTCTTGTGCTTGCCGGAGCCCGTCGTGTACTCGTAGTTCGCGAACTCCGCGAAGCGCGGCGCCTCGCCCCGGAGGATGTCCTCGGCGCGGCGGGAGTGTCCGAGGCCGAAGATCATGCCGGGGCGAGCGGGCGTGCTCTGCGCGGGGAGGTACGACATGCCGTTCGCGCGCGCGAAACGGTCGAGGCGGTAGCGGCGCACGCGCTGCGCGCGGAGGTACGCGGCGACGGCCCAGACCAGGCCGCCGCCGATGATGGCGGCGCCGATGAGGGGGATGAGGCCGCCCGCATTCGCGGAGCCGTCGGCGATCAGCGCGCCGACCGCGAAGAGGACTCCACCCCCGACGACGACCAGCACGAGGGCCACGGCGACCACGGCCACGACGCCCAGGACGGCGGCCGTGCTCGTGCGGGGATGACGGCGGGACAGCTCCGCGGCGAACGCCTTGGCGTCGGCTGGATCGACGGGCTCGGTGAGAGCGCGCGCGTCGAACGGCACCCCCTGAGTCGTGTCGGACATGCGCCTCACGCTACTGGAGGCGCGGGAGCGCCCGAGGCCGCGGCCAGGGCCGGCGTCACCGGACGTTCACCCGAGGTTCCCTTCCGAGTCCGTCGGTCTCGCAATTCCCGGTCACCTGAGCGCGGTTGCCTTTCCGATATCGCCAGTCGCGATATCTCCTCCCGAAAGGACACCCCATGCGCGTCCGCGCCCTCCCCGCCCTCGGACTGCTCGCACTCGGAGCCGTCGCCCTCTCCGGCTGCTCGAGCTCCTCCTCGGAAGCCGCTGCGGCGGCTGACTCCGATGCCCCCATCACCTTCGCGACCACCCCGCTCGGCGATGACCCCAGCGCCGCCAATCCGATCGAGGCCTTCTCCGAGCTCGTGCAGCAGGAGACCGGGCGCGAGGTCGAGATCGTCGACGTGCCCGACTACACCGCGGTCGTCGAGGCCCTCCGCAACCACCACGTCGACATCGGCTTCATGAGCGGCTTCCCCTCGGCGCTCGCCGTCAACACCGGCGAGGTCGACTCGCTCGTGGCGTGGCCCGGCAACGACGACCCGGTGTCGACCTGCCTCGTGCTCGACGACTCGCCCCTGCAGTCCCTCGAGGACATCACCCCCGAGACGGTCGTCGCCTTCGCCGACCCCGCCTCGAGCTCCGGCTACTTCATGCCGGTGTCGATGCTGCACGACGCAGGTCTGGAGAAGGATGTCGACTACACCGCCACCTTCTCCGGCGGGCACGACATGAGCTTCATCGCCCTGCAGGAGGGACAGGTCGACGTGGCCTGCACGTCGACGATCTTCCCGAAGATGGCGGGGGCCGGCGACCCCATGTTCCCCTTCGAGGAGGGGGAGACCCGCTCGATCGGCGAGAGCGCGTCGATGCCGGTCGCGGTCACCGTCCTCGCCGACCAGGATCTCGCCGAGGACAAGCGCGAGCTGCTGCTCGAGGCGCTGCCGGAGGTCTTCGTCGAGGAGAACGCCGACGAGCTCGGCGCGATGTTCGAGGCGATGCAGGGCACCGAGCCGATCCTCGAACCCTCGGACGACATCTTCCAGCCGTTCGTCGACATCGCCGCGGTCGCCGACGTCGACATCTCGGACCTCGGCTGATGGGGGTCTCCACCGTCGGCGTCGCTCCCTCGACGGGCGAGCTGCGCCAGCGGCTGCCGCTCGTCTCCGTGCGCGAGCTCCGTGTCGCCTACGGCGACGGCCCCCTCGTCCTCGACGGCGTCGACCTGGACCTCCTTCCCGGCGAGATGGTCGCCCTCCTCGGATCGTCCGGCTCCGGCAAATCGACCCTGATGAAGAGCCTCACCGGCTTCGCCCCGATCACCGCGGGCACCGTTCGGGTGGGCGGGTTCGACATGACGAACCTGCGTCGCGGGCAGCTGCGCGCGGTGCGCGCCTCCGTCGGTCAGGTGTTCCAGCAGTTCAACCTCGTCGGGCGCCTCAGCGTGCTGACCAACGTGCTGACCGGAGCGCTGCACGGGGCGGGCACGATCAACCTCGTCGGCGGCTTCTCGAGCGCCGACCGTCGCCGCGCGCTGGAGCTGCTCGACCGCGTGGGCATCGCGCACAAGGCGAACGACGAGGCCCGGTCGCTCTCCGGCGGCCAGCAGCAGCGCGTGGCGATCGCCCGCGCGCTCATGCAGGACCCGAAGCTCATCCTCGCGGACGAGCCCGTGGCATCCCTCGACCCGCGGATGTCGCACCAGGTGCTCGAGCTGCTGCAGCGGATCGCCCGGGAGGACGGCATCCCCGTGCTCGTGAGCCTCCACGTCATGCCGCTCGCGCTCGCCCACTCCGACCGGGTCGTCGGTCTGCGGCACGGCGAGGTGCTCGTCTCGGCGCCGACCTCTCACCTCGACGCCGCCGCGCTCGAGCCCATCTACGCGCACCGCGAGGAGGACGACGATGTCGACGGCATCGCCTGAACGCACGGCCGCCCCGCGAGGCGGAACCATCCGCGATCCGCAGCTCGACCCGCGCGAGCGCGCGCGGATGGAGCGCGCCTTCCGTGTCCCGCGCGCGCGATTCCTCCTGGGAGCGCCGCTCGTGGCCATCCTGCTGGTGTGGTCGTCCGTCGGTGCGGAGTTCGACATCGCGAAGCTGGGCGAGGGCGCCGTCAACATGGGCGACTTCCTCGCCCGCCTCTTCCCGCCGACATGGGACAAGTTCGATGTCATCGTGCGCCTCCTCATCGAGACGCTGCAGATGGCGATCGTGGGAACCGTGCTGGGCGCCGTGCTGTCGCTCGTGGTCGCGTTCGGCGCCGCGTCGAACCTCGCGCCGAGGTGGCTGTACTACCCGACGCGCTGGATCATGAACGTCATCCGGTCGCTCCCCGACCTCGTCTTCGCCCTGATGTTCGTCTCGGCGGTCGGCCTCGGGCCCTTCGCCGGCATCCTCGCGATGACGATCGGCTCCATCGGATCGATCGGCAAGATCTTCGCCGAGGCGATGGAGGCCGTGGACCGCGGCCCCGTCACCGCCATGCAGGCCGTCGGCGCCTCGCAGCGCCAGGTCATCCAGTACGGCGTGCTGCCGCAGGCCGCACCCCTCCTGGTCTCCTACACGCTCCTCCTCTTCGAGGGCAACGTGCGCGGCGCCACCATCCTCGGGATGGTCGGCGCGGGCGGCATTGGCCTCGAGCTCACCACCGCCATGAAGATGTACGACTACGGGCACCTCTCCGCGATCGTCATCTGCATCATCGTGCTCGTCACGGTCATCGACCAGGCGAGCGCCATCATCCGAAGGAAGATCACATGACCCTCGTCGACGCCCCGGCCATCCCGCTCTCGGCGCCCGTGAACCTGCGCGATCTCGGCGGCATACCCGTCGCCGGGGGAGCGGTGCGAGAGGGCTTCGCCATCCGGGCGGACGACCTCTCGATCGTCACCGGCGCGGTCGCGGACGAGCTCGTCGCGGCAGGCCTCAGCGCCGTCATCGACCTGCGCTCGTCGGACGAGGTGGCCCTCACCGGTCGCGGCGCGCTCGCCGCCCACGCCGCCGTGAACTACCACCACGTGCCCCTCATGGCCAGCATCGGGCGAGCGAGCGCCGACATCCCGCTCGCGCAGGCCGAGTTCGCGGAGATGTACGCGCGGATGGTCGAGGGTGCGTCCCCGCAGATCGTGACGGCGCTCGCCATCATCGCGCACGCCCCCGACACGGTCGCGTTCCACTGCGCGGCCGGGCAGGACCGCACCGGCGTGCTGGCCGCGTCGATCCTGCTCGCCCTCGGCGCCGAGCACGATGACATCGTCGCGGACTACGTCCGCACGGGCGCCAACTCCGCCGCGATCATGCGCCGCATCGCCCCGATCATGACGCCGCTCATGCTCAGGCTCGGCGTCGACCTGGACGAGGCCGCCCGCGCCGCGGCCCGCGCCGAGTTCTCACCCGCGCCGATGCGAGGTCTGCTCGCCGCCCTCACCGAGCGCCACGGCGACCCCCTCCTGCCGCTGCGCGCGGCCGGACTCGACGAGGCCCTCATCGCGCGGCTGCGGCGGCGCGCGCTCGCGTGATCGACGCCACCGTCCCCGGGGCCGCGCGGCAGCGCGACCCTGACCGTCGCAGGCCCGGCCGTCCGCGGGCGGAGGGGCACGACGAGCGGATCCTCGAGGCAGCGGCGGAACTCCTCGAGCGCGGCGAGGAGGTCACCGTCAGCCGGGTCGTCGAGCTCAGCGGAGTGAGCCGTGCAGCGCTCTACCGGCGCTGGCCGAGCATGACCGACCTGCTGGCCGCCGCCCTGGACGTGGGTCGAGAGGTGCCGAGCATCCCGCTCGAGGGCGACCTGCTGGAAGCGCTCGTCGCCGGCTACACGAGCGGCGCCGCCGGGACGGGCTACACCGAGGAGCGGTTCCGCCTCCGCATCCGGCTGGCGATGACGGATCGCAGGCTCGCGCAGGCGTATTGGCGCTCGCACGTCGCACGACGCCGCGGTGCCGTGGCCGCGCTGCTCGAGGAGGGCATCCGGCGCGGCGACCTGCGCGCCGACATCGACATCGACGCCTGCATCGACCTCATGAACGGCGTCTTCTACTATCAGTCCGTGGTGCGCGGCGTCGGCATGGACGACCCGGCGGTGGCCGTCCGCTGCCGCGAGGCGCTGATCGTCGCGTGGCGGGGGATGGCGGTGGACCCGTCCCGCATCGCCGCCGGCACCGAGAAGGAGGACCGATGAACGCGATCCCCTCCGGGCTGGCCAACCTGCGCGACGTGGCGACGGCCATCCCGCAGCTGCGATCGGGAGCGCTGCTGCGCAGCGACGCTCCGCACTCGGGAGACGCCGCGCCCGACATCGTGCCGTGGCCGCCCGCGGTCGTCGTGGATCTGCGCGACGAGGCGGAGAAGAGCGAGCGGCATCCGTTCCTCGGGCGCAGCCGCGTCGTCGATCTGCCGCTCCTCGGCGGGCGGGCCTCCCTGGACGCCGACGCGAGCGACGGGACCGGCCTGCTGCACGCGGGGCTCGGCAGCATGTACGCCTCGATGCTCGAAGGCGAGGCGGCGGCGCTCCTCGTGCGGGCGATCGAGGAGATCGCCGGGGCGGATGGCGCGGCGCTCGTCCACTGCACGGCCGGCAAGGATCGCACGGGCGTCACGATCGCGGTCGCCCTCGCGCTCGCCGAAGTCGCGCGGGAGGACATCGTCGCCGACTACGTGCGCACTGCGGCGAACATGCCTCGCGTGCTCGCGCGCGCTCGCCGCACCGTGGCGGCGTGGACCGTCGGGGCGAGGCTCGCGCTCGACATCCCGAGGGAGATCTTCGCGGCGCCCGCGAGCGCGATGGAGGGTCTCCTCGACCGGCTGGACGGCGCGGGCGGCACGGAGGCGTGGTTCCTCGGCGCCGGGGGCAGCCCCGACGCGATCGCGGCGCTGCGGCGGCGGCTGCGCGCCTGACGTCTGCAGGCTTCTTCCGGTTCGCCAGTGCGGGGGAACCGGTTGTCGGCCACGGAGCGTGTCGCCCGCACTGGCGAACCGGGTATCGGGGCGGGAGTAGCCTGACCGGGTGACGGTGCTCATCGCTTTCCTGGCCAACGTGCTCGTCGCCATCGCGAAGACCGTCGCCGCCGTCATGACCTCATCGGCGTCGATGGTGGCCGAGGCCGCCCACTCCTGGGCCGACGCGGGCAACGAGGTGTTCCTGCTGATCGCCGACCGCCGCGGCGCCCGGAAGAAGGATGCCCGCCATCCGCTCGGGTACGGACGAAGCGCCTTCGTCTGGTCGCTCATCGCGGCATTCGGCATCTTCACCGCCGGGTCGATCGTGTCGATCATGCACGGCATCCAGGAGCTCGCGGCGGATGAACCGGTCGAGAGCCCCGTCGTCGCCTACGTCGTGCTCGCGATCGCCTTCGTGCTGGAGGGCGCCTCGTTCGTGCAGGCGCTCGTGCGCTCGCGTCGGCTGGCACGGCAGCGCGGCTCCTCGACGTGGGACTTCGTGATCGACACGAGCGACACGACGCTGCGCGCGGTGTTCTTCGAGGATGCCGCGGCGCTCGTCGGCCTCGTGATCGCCGGCGGCTCCATCGCCCTGCACCAGATCACCGGCGTGGCCGCGTGGGATGCGATCGGGTCGATTCTCGTCGGCGTGCTGCTCGGCATCGTCGCGGTCATCCTCATCGGGCGGAACATGGCGTTCCTCGTGGGGACGAACGTCTCCTCGCAGCTGCGGGCGCGGGTGGGACGCGCGCTCCTGAAGTCGTCAGACATCGAGCGCGTCACCTACCTGCACATCGAGTACGTCGGGCCCAATCGGCTGTTCCTCGTGGCCGAGGTGGACCTCGCCGGCGACGCCCGCGAGCACGACGCCGCGCGGCGCCTGCGCGAGGTCGAGCGGCGGATCGAGGCGCACGACGTCGTGGAGACCGTGGTGCTCTCGCTGTCCGTCGACGACGAGGCGTCGCTCACGTTCTGACCGGCCCCGGCCATCCGTCTTCCTCTCGGCTTGGGTCAAGCGCCCCTCATCGGGTACGCTATGAAGGTTGTGCGGCCGCAGCAGCCCTGTCTGCAGCAAGCCGCCGACATGCACACACCCTCCTGATGCCGGGAAATGCCCGGCATCCGTTCAAGTCCGAAGGAGGTGGGTAAGTGACGCACCAGTACGAACTCATGGTCATCATCCAGCCTGAGGTCGACGAGCGCCAGGTTCCCGCACACCTCGACAAGTTCCTGTCGGTCATCACCACCAGCGGTGGATCGATCGAGAACGTCGACATCTGGGGCAAGCGCCGTCTGGCATACGAGATCCAGAAGAAGAACGAGGGCATCTACGCCGTCGTCAACTTCACCGCGACGAGCGAGGCGACGGTCGAGCTCGACCGCCAGCTCAAGCTCAACGAGCTGATCATGCGCACCAAGGTGCTGCGTGCCGAGGAGGCCATCGCTCTGGTGGCTGCCGAGGCCAAGCGCGCCGAGGACAAGGCAGCTCGCAAGACGGCGGCGAAGGCCTAACGCACCATGGCAGGCGAAACCGTCATCACCGTCGTGGGGAACCTCACGGCTGACCCCGAGCTGCGTTACACGCAGAACGGCCTGCCGGTGGCGAACTTCACGATCGCCTCGACGCCGCGCAACTTCGATCGTGCGTCCGGCGAGTGGAAGGACGGCGAAGCCCTGTTCCTCCGTGCCAGCGTGTGGCGCGAGTTCGCCGAGCACGTCGCCGGATCGCTGACGAAGGGCATGCGCGTCATCGCGCAGGGCCGGCTGCGTCAGCGCTCCTACGAGACGAAGGAGGGCGAACGCCGCACCTCCATCGAGCTCGAGATCGACGAGATCGGCCCCTCGCTGCGGTACGCGACGGCACAGGTGACCCGCGCTGCCGGTGGCGGCGGCGGGAACAACTACGGCGGCGGCAACGCCGGCGGCGGGAACTACGGCGGCGGCAACGCGGGTGGTGGTGGCTACGGCCAGCAGCAGCAGCAGCGTCCGCAGCAGCAGGTCTCGGAGGAGCCCTGGGCGACACCCGGCCAGTCCGGCGCCGACGCATGGAGCACCCCGGGGTCGTTCTCGGACGACACCCCGTTCTGATTCAGGACTCAATCTCTCTAAAGGACCCAACATGGCTGGAAAGTCGAGCGGCGACCGCCGCAAGCCGCGGAAGGGCGCGAAGAACGCCGCTCCCGCGAAGTCGATCCGGGTCGGCGTCATTGACTACAAGGACGTCGCGACCCTTCGCAAGTTCATCTCGGAGCGTGGGAAGATCCGCGCCCGTCGTATCACCGGTGTCTCGGTGCAGGAGCAGCGCCTGATCGCCCGTGCGATCAAGAACGCACGCGAGATGGCGCTCCTGCCCTACGCAGGCGCTGGCCGCTAAGGAGCACCCATGTCGAAGCTGATTCTCACAAACGAGGTCGACGGCCTGGGCAGCGCCGGAGACGTGATCGAGGTCAAGGACGGCTACGCCCGTAACTACCTCATCCCCCAGGGCTTCGCCGTGGCGTGGAGCCGCGGTGGCGAGAAGCAGGTCGCGGACATCCGCGCATCCCGCGAAGCTCGCGCCATCGCGTCGCACGACGACGCGGTCGCCCTGAAGAACACCCTCGAGAACGCCCGCGTGCGTCTGGCCGTCAAGGCCGGCGCCGAGGGTCGTCTGTTCGGCTCGGTCAAGCCGGCCGACATCGCCGCCGCGGTGGCGGAGGCCGGCCTCGGCCAGCTGGACAAGCGCACCATCACGCTGCCGTCCCCCATCAAGGTCGTCGGCGACCACGAGGCGCTCGTGCGTCTGCACGACGAGGTGACCGCGGTCATCCCGCTGCAGGTCATCGCGCTCAAGAAGTAAGTTCTCGCGAACGCCCGGAAGCGGCGCGGATCCTCGGATCCGCGCCGCTTCTGCGTGTCATGAGGAGCGCTCCCAGCGCTGAGATATCAGCGTGCTGGCGAGGTTGTTGTACACAGTCCCGGTGAACTACCACAAACCTTCAAGTACACGTTTAACCACATATCTCTCCACAGGTTGTGTGAAAGTAAAAGGCCAGGTGCAGGTAACTTTCGCAGGCCGAGATCGCCCGGCGAGTCTTTTCTGTCCACAGGCCGATTCCACACGTATCACGGCGTTTTGCAGAGCTCCTCCACAGAGTTATCCACAGGTTGCTTTGGTCGGTGGGAAGCGGGCCCTTACTCTCGTCCAGGCGGGTGTCGGTGGTCGCTGCTGTCATGGAGTGGATCACCCCCGCGAGGGGCCGAGAGAAGGAGCGCGCGTGTCGATCGCTGAAATCGGGGAAGACCGTCTCGCAGGGCCTCGCGAGCGGGACAGAACGCCGCCGCACGACGTGATCGCCGAGCAGAGCACGCTCGGCGGCATGCTCCTGTCGAAGGATGCGGTCGCCGATGTCATCGAGACCCTCCGCGGCCCCGACTTCTACGTGCCCAAGCACGAGGTCATCTTCGAAGCCATCCTGTCGCTGTACTCGCACGGCGAGCCCACCGACGTCGTGGCCGTCACCGACGAGCTCATCAAGACCGGCGACCTGCAGCGCGCGGGTGGCGCGGACTACCTCCACTCGCTGACGTCGATCGTGCCGACGGCCGCCAATGCCGGGTACTACGCCAGCATCGTCGCCGAGCGTGCGCTGCTGCGTCGCCTGGTCGACGCCGGCACGAAGATCGCGCAGATGGGCTACCAGGGCCAGGGCGAGGCCGTGGAGCTCGTCAACGCCGCGCAGGCGGAGATCTACAACGTCACCGGCACCGAGCAGACCGAGGACTACGTGCCGCTGACCGTGGCCGTCGATGCCGCCGTCGACGAGATCGAGGCGGCACGCGGTCGCGACGGCCAGATGACGGGCATCCCCACCGGCTTCACCGAGCTCGATCAGCTCACCAACGGCCTGCACGGCGGGCAGATGATCATCATCGCCGCCCGCCCCGCCATGGGAAAGTCCACGCTCGCGCTCGACTTCGCCCGCGCCGCCGCGATCAAGAACGACATGCCCACGATCTTCTTCTCGCTCGAGATGGGGCGCAGCGAGATCGCGATGCGCCTGCTCAGCGCGGAAGGCGCCATCCCGCTGCAGTCGATGCGCAAGGGGACGCTCGACTCGCGCGACTGGACCACGGTCGCGTCCACCCGGGGCCGCATCAACGACGCGCCGCTCTACATCGACGACAGCCCGAACATGACGCTCGTGGAGATCCGGGCGAAGTGCCGCCGCCTCAAGCAGCGTGTGGGCCTGAAGATGGTCATCATCGACTACCTCCAGCTCATGACGAGCGGCAAGAAGGTCGAGTCGCGTCAGCAGGAGGTCTCGGAGTTCTCGCGTGCGCTGAAGCTGCTCGCGAAGGAGATCCAGGTGCCGGTCATCGCGCTGTCACAGCTGAACCGTGGCCCCGAGCAGCGTCAGGACAAGCGCCCCCAGGTCAGCGACCTGCGAGAGTCGGGATCGATCGAGCAGGACGCCGACATGGTCATGCTGCTCCACCGTCCGTCGGTGTACGACAAGAACGACAACCCCGGCGGCGCCGAGATCATCGTCGCCAAGCACCGCAATGGCCCGACGGCGAACCTCGAGGTCGCGTTCCAGGGCCACTACTCGCGATTCGCCGACATGGCGCCGGTCAGCGAGTTCGGCGGCGGCGACTGAGATCTCCGTCACCGTCGTCCTGGCCATCCGATTCCGTGGTGCGGTTCTCGCGGCATGGACATCGGGAACACCGCTCACAGCCCCTGCATAGCCTGCTGCGCTAGGCTCGCAAGTCCAAGGGGAGTACTCCGACACGGTCGGCTCGTCATTACGGATGCATCGCATCCCGGGTCACCGGTCCTCCGGGATGGAGAAGACCTTGACGCCGAATCTGTTCGCGCCAGGTCTGGAGCCTTTCTTGAACATCACCCCCCTCGTCTGGATCATCACGATCGCGGTCACGATCGCGTTCTTCGTCTACGAGTTCTTCGCGCACGTGCGGAAGCCGCACGAGCCGTCGATCGGCGAGTCCGCTCGCTGGTCGGCCTTCTACATCGGCCTGGCCCTGCTGTTCGGCGTCGGCATCGGCGTCGTCTCCGGCTGGACGTACGGCGGCGAGTACTTCGCCGGCTACCTCACGGAGAAGGCGCTGTCGATCGACAACCTCTTCGTCTTCCTCATCGTGATGACCGGCTTCGCGGTGCCGAAGAAGTACCAGCAGAAGGTGCTGATGATCGGCATCGTCATCGCCCTCATCCTGCGCGGCGCCTTCATCGCCGTCGGCGCGGCGCTCATCGAGAACTTCTCGTGGGTGTTCTACCTCTTCGGCGCCCTGCTGCTGGTGCTCGCCTGGAAGCAGGCGTTCGGCGACCACGAGTCGGACCCCGCGAACGGGCGCTTCATGCGGTTCGTGCGCCGAGTGCTGCCGGTCGCGAACGAGTACCATGGCGACCGCCTCACGGTGAGGCAGGACGGCAAGCGCTTCTTCACCCCGATGTTCCTGACGATCGTCGCGATCGGCTTCATCGACCTGATCTTCGCGGTGGACTCGATTCCGGCGATCTACGGCCTCACGAACGAGGCGTACATCGTCTTCACCGCGAACGCGTTCGCGCTCATGGGCCTGCGTCAGCTGTTCTTCCTCATCGGCGGACTGCTCGAGCGCCTCGTGTACCTCGCGCAGGGACTGGCAGTCATCCTCGCCTTCATCGGCGTGAAGCTCGTGTTCCACGCGCTGCACGTGAACGAGCTGCCGTTCATCAACGGCGGCCAGCACATCGAGTGGGCGCCCGAGATCCCGATCTGGTTCTCGCTGCTCTTCATCGGCGCGACCATCGCGGTGGCCACCGTCGCGAGCCTCGCCAAGACCCGCGCCGACCGCGGCAAGCCCGCCGTCCACCGCCTCGCCGACGACACCGAGAAGGAACTCTCTTGACAAGCGCGCACTGTCCTGAATCGTCCCCCGACTCCGACAGTCCCGGCGCCCGGGTGACCCCGGGCGCACCGCGCACGCGAGGGGAGGGACGGACGCGATGAACGACCTCCTCGTGAACATCGGCCTCGTCATCGCCTTCGTCCTCATCGGCGGCGTCTTCGCGGCCACCGAGATGGCGCTCGTCACGCTGCGCGAGAGCCAGCTCAACGGCCTCGCCGCGCGCGGACGACGCGGCGCCAAGGTCGCCGCCCTCGCTCGCAACCCCAACACCTTCCTCTCGGCGGTGCAGATCGGGGTGACCGTCGCCGGGTTCGCCTCCGCCGCGTACGGCGCCACCTCGATCGCCCCGTCGGTGGCGCCGCTGCTGGGCTTCCTCGGCGTCTCCGAGCAGGTGGCGCTCACCATCGCCACGGTGCTGCTGACCCTCGTCATCGCGTACCTGTCGCTCGTGCTGGGAGAGCTCGCACCCAAGCGACTGGCCATCCAGCGCAACGCGCAGTTCGCCTACGCGGTGGCGCCGGTGCTCGACGGCTTCGCGAAGGTCATGCGCCCGGTGATCTGGCTGCTGTCGGTGTCCACGAATGCGCTGGTCCGGCTGCTGGGCGGCGATCCGCACAAGACCGCCGACGAGATCAGCGACGAGGAGATCCGCGACATCGTCGCCACCCATCAGGGACTGCCCGAGGACGAACGCCGCATCCTCGACGACGTGCTCTCCCTGCGCGGACGCCAGATCAGCGAGGTCATGCGGCCGCGCCCGGAGGTGGTGGCGCTGGACGACACGGCGACGATCGGCGCGGCCGTCGCCCAGGTGCGCGAGCTGCCGTTCTCGCGCTATCCGGTCGCCGACACGTCGATCGACGACATCACCGGCTTCGTCCACGTCCGCGACGTGTTCGAAGCGGGGGCCGAGGACCCCGACCGACCGCTGCGCCTGCTCGTGCGGCCGATCCCGTACATCCCGTCGACCGCTCGACTGCTGCCGACCCTCACCCGCCTGCGCGCGGAGAGCCACCACATCGCGGTCGTGGTGGACGAGTACGGCGGCACCGACGGGATCGTCACCCTGGAGGACCTGGTGGAGGAGGTCGTCGGCGAGATCTTCGACGAGTACGACACCGCGACGGACCCGACGACCACGGGCGGCGTGCTCGACGGCCGGCTCAACCTCCAGGAGTTCGAGGAGGCCACCGGGCTGGAGCTCCCGCGTGGCTCGTCCGACACGATCGCGGGCTTCGTGATGGAGCAGCTCGGTCGCCTCGCCGAGGTCGGCGACGCCGTGGAGGTGCCCGGCGCCACCCTGCAGGTCGCGGGGATCGACCGACGGCGCATCTCGGCCATCCGGGTCGTGCCGCGGATGGCCGAGGAGGGCGAGCCGATCATGTCCGCCTGAACCGCCCCCTGGTTAGGCTGAACCCGTGCCCTGGCGAGCGATCGAACTCCGCCTCGATCGCGACAGCGTGGCGATGGGCGACGACATGACGTCGCACGCGCGGGTGACGACCGTCGCGCGTGGCACGCCGCTGAGCACGGCGATCGAGCGGAACTCGCCCGAGATCAGATCCCGCGGATGGTCGTGGGTCATCGTCGTGGATGGCGCGGTGACGGCGGTCTGGTCGGTCGACGAGGGTGTCCGGCTGCTGGTCGCCGATCGCGCCCTGTGGCGCGGGCCGGTCGAGATCCACTTCCGCTACTTCCTTCAGCTCGATCCCGCCTGGCTCTCCGATCGCCTGTCGCGCGGAGCGACCGTCGTGCAGGTCGCCTCGGAACCCGGAGCTCGTGTCGCCCGGTTCGTCTTCGGGCGCTCGATCGCCGAGCTGCGGGCGCTGCTCGAGGTCTGACCGCGACCGGTCGGGCCCGGGTCAGCGTCGCAGCGCAGTCGGGCGGGGCAGGCCCAGGTCCTCAAGGAGGTCGCCAAGCGCGCGGTCGAGCTCGGCACCCGCCTGGGTGACCTTGTTGATGCCGAAGCCCGCGAGCTGCGCGCTGGGCACCTCGAAGCTCAGCGTGGTTCCGGGGTCACGAGACGTGTGCGCTTCGACGCGCAGCGGCGAGTAGAGCATGGTGCCGGCGTCATGCCGGAACAGGCGCGCGGCGATCGCGTGGTGGGCGATGAGCCACACGACGCTCTGTGCGGTGCTTCCCGCGTGCTGCAGGAGGTCGCTCGGGCGAGCGGTCGCGACGCGGACGAATCCGCTCGGCGACTCCCACTGCAGACCGCGGATGAAGCCCGCCCAGTCGCCCGACACCTGCGCGAGCGCCTCGGCGTCGGAGAGGGCGGGGACGGCTTCCTCGAACGCCGACACGAGCGCCGTGAAGTGCGCGTTCGTGTGGAGCCGCACCCGTCGCGCCGTGTGTTCGGACGTCGTCTCCTCCACCTGGTAGCTCACCCCACCATCCTGCCCCGGCAAGCGGGAACCCGGACACGCGGGAGGGGCGGCCGGGCTCTCGCCCGACCGCCCCTCATCCATCCGCGCGGGTCACTCCGCGGGCATGAGCACCGTGTCGACGAGGTACACGGTGGCGTTGGCGGTCTGCACGCCGCCGCAGATGACGTTGGCGCCGTTGACCATGAGCTCGTCGCCGGAGCCGGTCACCTCGAGGTCGGTGCCCTGCACGGTGGTGTGCATGCCATCGATGTCGTCCGGCGCGATCTGGCCGGGGACGACGTGGTAGGTGAGGATCGACGTCAGCATGTCGGCGTCGGTGCTGAGCGTGTCGATCGTGGCCTGGTCGATCTTCGCGAACGCATCGTCGACGGGCGCGAAGACCGTGAACTCGTCGCCGTTGAGCGTGTCGACGAGGTTGACGTCGGGGTTCAGCTCACCCGAGACGGCCGAGACGAGCGTGGTGAGCAGCGGGTTGTTCGAGGCGGCGACCGCGACGGGATCGGCCGACATCCCCTCGACCGAGCCAGGGCCATCCGGGACCATCTCGGCGTAGTCCGCGCAGCCGGGGCCGACGAGGTTCGCGGCGGGGTCGGCCATCATGCCCTCCTCGGCCTCCGCGGGCGTCTCCTCGGGAGCGGTCGACTCCTCGGTCATGGTGCTGGAGTCGCTGGACGAGCTCGACGACTCCTCCTCCGACATGGTCGAGCCGCCGCTGCAGGCGGTGAGGCCGAAGACGGCGACGAGCGACAGGACAGCGGCGCCGGTGAACGTGGACTTCTTCGTGGACATTGCCTTCTCCTCTGGAACGGTGATCGCCCCGGTGCGGGACGTTGCCTCTCGGCTTTCACGACGTATTCGGGCTCGTCCGCGAACCGGATTGGAAGATCCTCGAAATCGGTCTGAATGCCGCCGCGTGTCGAGGCGGACACAGAGGAGGAGGCGCGTGCGGCATGCTTGAGGGCATGGTGATCGACGGCGTCGAGGTGGATGAGTTCGCCGACGACCCCGCCGACCATGTCGGCGACCTCCTTCAGCGCATCGCCACGGGCGACCAGGGCGCCTTCGCGCAGCTCTACGACATGATCTCCGGGCGCGTGTTCGGCCTCATCCTGCGGGTGCTCGTCGACCGCGCGCAGGGCGAGGAGGTGCTGCAGGAGGTGTTCCTCGAGATCTGGCAATCCGCCGCGCGGTTCGCTCCGAAGAGAGGACAGGGGAGGACATGGGTCCTCACCATCGCGCACCGGCGAGCCGTCGACCGGGTGCGATCCGCGCAGGCGAGCACCGACCGGGATGTCCGGGTGGGCTTCCGCGATCTGGGCGTGCCCTTCGACGGGGTCGCGGAGGACGTGGAGCTGCGGTGGGAGGGGAGGCGCGTCGTGGAGGCGCTCCGCACCCTTCCCGAGAACCAGCGGGAAGCCCTGACCCTCGCGTACTACGGGGGATACTCGCAGAGCGAGATCGCGGCGCTCACGGCCACGCCGCTGGGCACGGTGAAGACGAGGATGCGCGATGGACTGTCGCGCCTGAGGACGCAGATGGGGGTGCCGGCATGACCGAGAAGGACGTGGACGAGCTGCTCGCCGCTCGCGCCCTCCACGCGCTGAGCCCGGAGGACGCCGCCCGGCTCGACGCCGCGCTCGCCGCGGATCCCGCACTGCGCGACCGCGCGGACCGCGACGAGGAGACCGCCGCGCTGCTGGCCGACGCGACGCCCGAGGTGGTTCCGCCCGCGCATCTGCGCGCCGCGCTCCTCGCGCGCATCGCCGAGCAGCCGCAGGTGGCGGATGGCCCGGGCCCGGCGGGCGCGGATCCTGCTGCTTCCCAGGCGCCGGTTCCGAATGCTCCAGCTCACGCGAGCGCTTCGCTCGCGGCTCCGGCCAACGGCCGCCCGGCTGCCGAACCCGCGCCATCCGCTCGCGTCGGTCGACGTCGCTGGTTCACGCTCGCTGCCTCCATCGCGGGTCTCGCGGTCGTGGGCGTCGGGGCCGTCACCATCTCTCAGCTGCGCAGCGAGTCCGACGCCGTCGTCGCGTTCGAGCAGATCGCCGAGGCCGACGACGCGCAGGTGCTCGCGGGCGAGCTGCCCGGTGGCGGAACCCTCGAGATGCACTGGTCTCACTCGCTGGGCGAGGTCGTCGTCCTCGCCGACGAGGCGCCCGAGCTCGACGACGGCCGCCAGTACGAGCTGTGGCTCGTCCGCGGCGACCAGCCGATCCCCGCGGGCGTCTTCGACGGCGGCGAGGACGAGCCGACCCTCCTCGAGGGCGAGCTCGCCCCGGGTGACGTCGTCGCGGTGACGATCGAGCAGGAGGGCGGATCGCCCACCGGCCTCCCCACCGGCGACCCGATCGCCGCGATGCCGACCGACTGACCCGCACGACCGATACGCGAGAGCGGCGGATGGCCCAGGCCATCCGCCGCTCTCGTCTGCGCAGGGAGCGTCACCCGAAGGTGAAGGAGTACACCTCCACGCCCGGGTCGACCTCGACCTCGATGGTGCCGGAGCCGGGGTCGCCATCGCGCAGCTGGTACGAGCGCGGGGTGCCGCCGACCTCGATGATCTCCGGGTCGCCGCCGTCCACAGTCGAGGTGATGCGGCCCTCGCCGGCCAGGACGATGCGCACCTCGCTCGCGGAGTAGTTCAGCCGGATCGTCGCGAGCCCGTCGCCGGGGGTCGCGTACTGCGTGGCGATCGTCCATCGTCCGTCGAGCGCGAACGAGTCGGCGGGCTGGTCGTCGGGCACCGTGAAGCCCGCGGTGCCATCGGTGTACGGCGTCGTGCCGGCGTAGTTGACATCCTTCGTCCAGCCGAGGAACGTCTCTGGCGTCCGGTCGGGGTCGGTCGGCGTGCGGTCGTCCACGTCGGTGGTGTCGGGAAGCTCGGTCTCGGGGTCGGCATCGACAAGGAGCTCGCGGATCATCTTCTCGGTGGCGGCATAGTTCCCCTCGCCGAACGAGATGTGACGAACGATGCCCTCCGCGTCGATGAGGTAGTGCGCGGGCCAGTACCGGTTGCGGTAGTTCGTCCAGGTGGCGAGGTCGTTGTCCAGGGCGACGGGGTACTCGATGCCGAAGTCCGCCGCACCCGCCCGCACGTTGCCAACATCCTTCTCGAACGCGTACTCGGGGGAGTGCACGCCGATCACCTGCAGCCCCGCGTCACGGTAGGCCTCGTCCCACGCGACGACCTGCGGGATGCTGCGCTGGCAGTTGATGCAGGAGTACGCCCAGAAGTCCATGAGGACCACCTGTCCGCGGAGATCCTCGAGATCGAGACCCTCGCCATCCGGCGTGTTGAGCCACTGCTCGATGCCCTTGATGGAGGGGGCGGTGCCGCACGACTCCAGCTCGTCGGCACCGTTCGTGCACTGGTCGAGCTCGCGGTTCTCGTCGGTGACGATGCCGCCGAGGTCGAGGGCCTCCTGCACGTCCTCGTCCTCCGCGAGCTGCTGCTGCAGATTCGCGGTGTAGTCCGGCACGAGCCGCTGCAGCGCCGCCGGCACGTTGAAGACGAGGCCGACCGCGAGGGCGAGCATGGCGATGCCCGCGGCGATGCGGAGGCCGCGCTCGCGGCGGCGGAATGCGCGGATGCGCTCGATGACGCCGCGGCCGGCGAGGGCGAAGACGAGCAGGGGGATGGCCACGCCGATCGCGAACGAGATGGTGAGGAGCACGGTCTCCGGCCCGATGCGGCCGGTCGAGCCCGCGACGATGATGGCGGCGAGCACGGGCCCGGCGCAGGGCACGAACACGGTCCCGAGCGCGAGACCCACCGCGAAGCCGTTGCGGCGATTCGACACCTCGCGCTGAGGCAACCAGGAGAACGGCTTCTCCAGCAGGCGCTCGACCGCGGGGATGAGGAGCCCGACGCCGATGAGGGCGAGGAGCGCGATGCCGATCCAGCGGATCACGTCCTGCGGCAGGCCGAGTGCGCCGAGCGCGAGCGAGCCGAGGAGCGTCACGAGGGTGAAGCTCGTCATGAGACCGAGCACCACGAGGTACGGGCGCCAGCGCGACACGCCCTCCGTGGGCTGTTCCCCCTGACTCCGGGCGGACTGCGCGCCGCCGGTGAGGAAGATGACGGGCAGCACGGGGAGGATGCACGGGGAGATGCCCGTGATGAGTCCCCCGAGGAACCCGATGATGGCGAGTGACATGAGTGCGTTTCCCTTCGTCGCTGCCACCTCTTCGAGGCGGGGAGCGCAGCGGATTGGGGCGCGCGGGGTGGAGGCGGCGCGCCGGGGCCGGTTGAGTCGATCGAGCGAGGACGCAAGACTGACGGCATGACGACGGCCCGGCGCGCGCTCGCACCCCTTCTGCTCGGACCGAACCAGCCGGAGGCGCGTCCGTATCGCGGCGGAGCCGGCATCCGCGCGCTCCGGGGCGAGGGCTCCACCAGCGGGTGGGCGCCGGAGGACTTCGTCGGCTCCACCACCTGCATCCACGGCAGCGACTCAGTCGGCCTGAGCACGCTGCCCGATGGCCGGCTCCTGCGAGACGCCATCGCCGGCGACCCGATCGGATGGCTGGGCTCCGGCCATCCGCAGCGGCTCGGTGACGACACGGGTCTTCTCGTCAAGCTGCTGAGCACCGGCGAGCGGCTCTTCACGCACGTGCATCCCGACGCCGAGTTCGCCGCCGCGCATCTCGGCACTCATCACGGCAAGAGCGAGGCGTGGCTGATCGTGGACACCGGCGACGCCCCGACAGGGGACGTCTGGCTGGGCTTCGCGCGGGACGTCGCGCGCGACGAGCTTGAGGACTGGTTCGAGCGACAGGACGTCGATGCGCTGCGCGACTCGCTGAACCACGTCGAGGTGCGCGCGGGCGACTGGGTGTACGTGCCGGCCGGGACGGTCCACGCCATCGGGCCGGATATCACGCTGGTCGAGCTGCAGGAGCCCGTCGACATGTCGATCGTGCTCGAGTACGCGCCGTTCCCCGCGCTCGATCGCGCGTCCGCGCTGCTCGGGCTGCCGCTCGCGACCGCCCTCGATGCGGTCCCGCTCACGCGGCTCGATGCGCCGCGGCTCGATGCCCTGCACGGCCGCGCGTCGGCGGGGCCGGTGCTGCCGACGGAGGCCGACGAGACGTTCCGCGCGGAGCTCATCGAAGGGCGCGCCACCCTCGACGCCGCATTCGCGGTGCTCGTGGTGCTCGAAGGCGAGGGAACTCTCCGGTGGGACGACGGCGAGCTCGCGCTGACGCGCGGTGCGACAGCCCTCGTGCCGCACGGTGCGGGGCAGGTGTCCCTGGAAGGCGAGCTCCGGGCCATCCGCTGCCTGCCGCCGTCCTCCTGACGTCGACGTCGTGAGGCCGCCTCGTGCCGGGGAGCGGTCAGCCGGCGTCGATCAGCTGCCGCCGGTCGGCCGCTGCCGAGCCGCCGAGGGCGAGGCGGACCGCGCGCTTCGCCCGCGTACGGATCTCCTCGTCCGTCGGCGCGGGTGCGATGCCGATGAGTCGCCGGCGGTGGTACTCGCCGAGCAGCAGGGACAGCAGGGCTTCGGCAGCATCCTCGCGCTCGTCCGCGGTCTCGTGGGGCATCCGCTCGGCGAGGAACAGCTGCGCGGCGCGCGGACCGGACGCGTGGAACTCCGACGCCATCTGCGGATGATTCGGGGCCGCCGAGATGACCGCACGCTGGAACGCGATCGCCTCCTCGCGCAGGAGCGACGACGCCACGGCGATCGCCGCCGCGAGCACGTCGTCCGCTGCGCCCGGCGGCGCGTCGAGGTAGGCGTGGTGATGGCGGACGGCAGCGCGCAGCATGCCCGCGCGGCACTCGAAGTCCGAGTAGAGCGTGCGCTTCGCCACGCGAGCCTCGCTGGCGACGCGATCGAACGACAGGGCAGCGTAGCCCTCGTCCACCAGCACTCGTGAGATCACGCCGAGCACGCGCTGCCGGCGCGCGTCGCGCTCCTCAGCTGTCGGTCGGCCCCGCTTCCCGGTCATGAGGATTATCGTAGAGGAAAGCTACCGAATCGTTTCATTATCGGGAGGTGATGCGCGATGGAGGCCGAGATCCACCACGTCGCGATCGAGGACGACTGGGAGATGAGCCGGGCCTTCGGCGAGTACGAGGTCTCCACGAGGGGTGTCCAGTTCGACGATACCGGCTTCGTCCACGCCGTCGTCGCGGAGCGCGTGCACGACGTGGTGGGCGCGCGGTACGCCGACATCTCGCTGCCCCTCCTGGACATCGCGCTGAGTGCGGCGGGCCTCGAGGCTGCGGGAATCGCCGTGGAGTGGGTCGACGGCGCGCCGCGCATCCTCGCGCCCATTCCCATGATTCCCGAGGTCATCATCTCGGAGACTCCCATCCGGCGCTGACGCGCTGACGCCGCTGGTGTCGCTGGCTCCGGCGGCCGTGTGGATTCCGTCCGCGCCAGGCCCGACCCGTCCCGGCCCCGTGCCCCGCGCCGCGCTCGACCGGTGCCGCTGTCATATTCGCTGGCGGATCTTCGTGTGGAGTCGGGTGGTGGAGGTGGGGGCGGGCCGGTAGCGGTGGTGTCGGTCGATCCAGTTCGGGGCGGCGATGTAGGGGGCGCCGTTTCGTATCTGGATGTCCCATCCGGAGTGTTCGAGGTGGTGGTGGTGCCACCAGCACAGCAGGACGCCGTTGTCGGTGTGGGTGGGGCCGCCTCGGGCGTGGTCTTGGACGTGGTGGATCTCGCACCAGGCGGCGGGAATCGTGCACCCGGGGATGATGCACCCGCCGTCTCGGGCGACGATGGCTTTGCGCTGGGTGGCGGTGAAGGTGCGCTGCACGCTGGTGAGGGACAGGATCCTCCCGTTCGGGGCGTGCACGGCCCGGAGGATGTCGCCGCTGCACCCGATCCGCCGGGCGACGGATGCCGGCACGGCCCGGGAGGCGCCGTCGAGGTGCGCGATTCCCGAGTGGCGTCGCTGCGGCGGTGACCACGGTGGCGAGGACGGCGGAGGCGGAGTGTCCGGAGGCGGAGGCGCGCCTGGCGGACGTGGCGGACCTGGAGGGCAGTCGTTTCCCCGCTCCGAGGAGCCGTCCCACTGCGTCCCCCCACTCGTTCCGGCATCGGGTCGGGTGGTGGTGAGGTCGTTGCAGGTGATGTGGATCATCACGGTCGGGGCGGCCCCGCCGAGGGTGGGGGTCTCCGCGGCGCGGGACGCGGCGTAGAGCATTGCCACGAGGGCGTCGTGGCGTTTCTGCGTGGCGGTGCGGGGGTCGTGGACGATCTCCTCGGCCTGCCAGGGCTTCTCGCCCTGATCCTCCGGATCCAGCCCGTCGAGAAACCCGCTACCGGCACCGGCGTCCGCGTCTTCCGTGCCGTCGGCGCCGTCGGCGTTTGCGTCCGACGTCGGGGCAGACCCGTCACCCGCCGCCCTGTCCGGGCCGGCGAACGCCACGGTGCGGGCGGGGTTCGTGTGCGCGGCGAGGAGGACCTGCAGGAGGGCGCCGGCTTCGGGGACGAGGACCCCGTTCACCCGGAAGTTCCCGTTCGGAAGCTCCGTGACCGTCAGACTCCGAGCGCGGAACGCCTTGTCGTGTTCATGGTCCGGATCGAACCCGTCCGCCGTGAGCACATCGACCCACGCATCCGCGTGCGCCTTCACCACGCTCCACGGCGGCGGCAACACCCCACCTGCGGCAGCACCATCGGCTTCCGCATCCGCATCGGCATCGGCATCGGCACCAGCGGCGCCTGCAGCGGTCTCGGTCGCGGGGCCCAGGAGGTCGACAAGCGGATCGGGAACGGCAGCGTCGTCGAGGTCGGAGGAGATCGCGCCGGTGGCGATGCCGACCAGGTGCGCCTCCATCGCATCGACCTTGTACCGCTCCTCGGCCGGCAGCGCCTTCGACGCCGTATCGAACGCCTTCACCAGCAGCGCCGCCGGCTCCACCCCGATCCGCCCGGCCGCCAGCGCCGCCGCGAGGACCGGGCGTTCCGGCAGCAGCGGCAACCCCGTCGCGGACTCCCGCTGCCGGGTCCGCTCATCCAACCGCGCCCGACCCGACAGCGTCACCCCCGGCACCCCGGTCACCCGCTCCAGCACCTCCCTCCCGGTGCGGCACCCCAGCCCCTCGGACAGCGGATGCTCCAACCCGGGCCTCGAGCGTCGCGTCACCTCTCCTGCCGTTCGAACGCGAACGGCGTCAACCATCCGGCCCAGCTGCTCCACCCGCCCCGTCAGCGCCACGAGCTCGGCGTCGGGGAGCTGCTCGACCAGCCCGAAGACCCCGTCCAGCAGCTCCGCGGCCGCACTCACCGAAGTGGCGGGAGCGGTTCGCGTGACCGGGCTGGCGTCGTTGACCATGCCTTCACGATAGAAGCGACCACGGACATTCCTGGCCCCCAGTATCGAAGATCCGACCGCTGTGGATAACTCTCTTACGACGCGCCTAAGCAGGGAAACTGTGCGCAGAGCGTTTACGGCGGATCAAACGAATCCGGCACCGATAGAAAGCGCTCTGCTTACTCACGCGCCCGCCCGCGGCGACCGGCCTGCCGAGCACAGCCCAGGCCATCCGGCCCGAGAGCCGAGCGAGCGCGTCTGTCAATCCCCTCGCTGGCCGCGATGCCGACGAGAAGGCTCGCCCTATGCAGAACGAAGCGGACGACAAACTGGCCCAGGAGAACGCGCAGGGATCCCCGGAGCGCCTGCCCGATGGTCCTGCGGGCCTCGGCTCGAGCGATGGCGAGGTGCCGCCGGACGCGGTCCGCGGCCCTCTCAGCGGCGCAGGCGAGGGCGACAGTCAGAACCAGGACGGGGACTCCGTCGACGTGGAAGACCTGCCCTGACCCGAGCATCCGCGCCGGGCGCCGCGGGGACCAGCGGGGGCGATCCTTCGGGATCGTCCCCGTTTCGTGTCCACGCCCTGACTCCGAGTGGCCGCTGTCAACCGTCTCCTCCGCGCGCCCGCACCCCGGCTACCGTGGCGGCAGCCGTGCGGCAGCCGTGCGGCAGCCGTGCGGCAGCCGTGGCGGCAGCCGTGCGGCGAGCCGAAGCCAGACGATCCGAGGAGCGAGCATGACCGACAGTGACGAGCGCTACGACGTCGTCTTCCACATCGCCGTCGAGGACGACTGGGAGCTGAGCCGCGCACCCGGCATGTACCGCGTATCGACGCGCGGGATCCCCTTGGAGGAAGCCGGCTTCATCCACGCGACGACCGAGGAACGCGTCGACGACGTCGTGGCCAGCGAATTCGGCGACAGCTCACTGCCGCTCGTGGCCGTCGAGCTCGACGTGGCCGCGCTCGAAGCGGCGGGAGTGCAAGTGCTCATCGAGGACGGGAGCCCATCGATCATGGGCCCCATCCCGATGACCGACGACGTGATCGTCTCCGAACGTCCTCTCTACGACTGATCGGATGCCCGTCGGCCGGATTCGACAGCGGCGCGCGCTTCGGCCAGGCCGGCGAAGTCCGCGATGCGCTCCGAGTGCGCGTCGAACGCGGCGAATCCGCCTCCCGGCAGCTTCTCGATGAAACCCATGAACGCTCCGCCCCGGTTCGCCACCTGAAGGCCGCCCGGAACCGGGCACCATGTCGTGTGCGTGCCGTGATCCGCGATGGTCATGACTGCATCTCCTCTACTCGGCGACGACGCTCCTCGCGTCGCGGCGCAGCGGTCCACCCTGACCGCTCTTCCACCATAGGCACGGTGTCGTGGCATTCGCATCCGCCTTGTGGGGGAGGCCGACCAGTGCTACCCGAGCGAACCAGCGCAAGGGGCAGACGGGATGCCGCGAATGGAATATGGTCGCCGGAGGAAGAGCGCCGAGGAGGACCCATGGGACCGCACGACATGAGCGACGAGGAGAAGCGTCGCGATCAGCTGACGTCCGCCCCGGAGGCGACGGAGGAGGACGCGAAGCCGCGCATCGACGTCACCCGTCGCGACGGTGTCACCCGCATCGACGTCCGTGACGACGCGGCGGTGCGACCAGGGTTCGGGCAGCCGGGCGAAGACGAGCCGCGGGGCTGATGGTCCGCCTGCTGCTCGTCCGCCACGCGACGGCGGACTGGCCAGATGGCGTCGACGACCTCGAGCGCCCCGTGACGGCGCAGGGCGCAGCGGACGCCCGTGATCTAGGCGCCTATCTCGCCGCGCACGGCCTCACACCGGATGCCGCGCTCGTCTCCGTCGCCCGCCGCACGAGGCAGACGTGGGAGCAGCTCGCATCGGAGCTGCCGACCGCTCCCGTCGCGCAGTTCGAGGACGACGCCTATGCGGCGTCGGCGCGGCGCCTCCTGCAGGTGGTGCGCGAGCGCGGCGGCGATGCGGAGACCGTGCTGGTCGTCGGCCACAATCCGGGCATCCACGACCTGGTGGCGGTGCTGTCGGCCGATCGGGAGCGCGTGCCGCTCAGCTACCCGACGACGACGCTCGCCGTGCTCGACCTGCCCGCAGACGCATGGCCCGGGGTCGAGGTCGGCACGGCGAGTGTCGAGCGCGTGGTGGTGAAGCGCTCCCGCTGACTCAGCGCTTCCGCTGACTCAGCGCGAGCGGTTCGCGCGGGGCGTGCGGTTCTCGGCGCTGACCATCCAGGACAGCTGCTCGAGGCGCTCGAGGACGGCGTGCAGGATGTCCGCGGTGGTCGGGTCCTCCTCGTCCACGTCGTCATGCACATCGCGGCATGTCTGGCAGACGGCGTCGATGCGCTCGGTGATGAGGTCGATGACCTCGCTCGTGGCGATCTCGCCCTGCGGGAACTCCGGCAGCGTCGTGCCCTCGGCGACGGTGTCGCTGCGCCCGTCGGGCAGCGCGTGCAGCGCGCGCATCCGCTCGGCGATGGTGTCGGAGAACTCGCGGGCGGACTCGATGACCTCGTCGAGCTGGAGGTGCGTGTCGCGGAAGTTCGTCCCGACGACATTCCAGTGGGCCTGCTTGCCCTGCAGCGAGAGCTCGATGAGGTCGACGAGCACGGCCTGGAGCCGCTCGCTCAGCTCCTTCGAGGCGGCGAAGCCGTGCTCCGCGTTCTGCTCCTTGGTGACGTCGGCGCCGCTTCCGCCGCGTGCCGGGCGCCGGCGGTTCTTCTCCGTCGTGCTCTTCGATGCGTTCGCGGTGTCGTTCTTGGTCTCAGCCATCGTGTTCCTTCCGGTCGCGTGGATGGCCAGGTTACGAAGGAGCGGCGACGGCTGTCGCGGCCTTGTCGCGCGCGCCCGGTCGTGTTAGCCGCGCATCCGGTCGGCCGCGACGTCCGTGGCCGGCCCTATCGTGGGAAGCGCCGATGACGCTGTCGGCATCGATCGAAAGGACACTCGATGAGGACCGTCCCTCTCGGACCCACTGGCCAGCAGGTTCCCAACGTCGTCGCGGGTCTCATGCGGATCTCGGACAAGACCGACGAGCAGATCCGCGAGCTCGTCGACACCGCCCGCGGCGCGGGGATCGATTTCTTCGATCACGCCGACATCTACGGCACCGAGCCGCACCAGTGCGAGCGGCGGTTCGCAGAGGCGATGCAGCTCTCCTCGTCCGAGCGCGCGGAGCTCACCATCCAGACGAAGTGCGGGATCGTGCGGGAGGGCCCGTACTTCGACTTCTCCTACGAGCACATCATCGAGTCGGTCGAGGGATCCCTGCGCGCCCTCGAGACCGATTACATCGATGTCCTCCTCCTGCACCGCCCCGACGCTCTGGTCGAGCCCGACGAGGTGGCCCGCGCGTTCGACGAGCTGGAGTCGGCCGGCAAGGTGCGCGCCTTCGGCGTCTCGAACCACACGCCGCGCCAGATCGATCTGCTGCGCACGTCCGTGCGACAGCCGATCGTGGCGAACCAGGTGCAGCTGTCCATCACGCACGCGCCGATCATCGCGCAGGGGATCGCCGCGAACATGGCCGGCGTGGAGCAGTCGCAGGTGCTCGACGGCGGCGGTCTCGTGGAGTACAGCCGGATCAACGACATCACCCTCCAGGCGTGGTCGCCGTTCCAGTCCGGCTTCTTCACGGGGGTCTTCCTCGGCTCGTCCGACTATCCCGAGCTCAACGCGGTCATCGACCGCCTGGCCGCGCAGTACGAGGTCGACGCCATGGCCATCGCCACGGCCTGGATCACGCGTCATCCCGCCGGGATGCAGGTCGTGCTGGGAACGACGACGCCCGAGCGGGTGGCGGCCGCCGCTGCCGGCAGCGACATCCCGCTGACGCGCGCCGAGTGGTACGAGCTGACGCGGGCGGCCGGGCACCGGGTGCCCTGACAGGCAGGGGCGGGCGGATGGCCGGGGCCGGTCTCTCAGCGACGGGCCGGTACCGTCGTGGCATGCGTCGACCCGCCCTCGTACCGCTGCTCGCCGTCGGTCTGCTGTCGGCCCTCACGGGCTGCGCCCAGGCGACGCACGTCGCGGCAGACGCGCTCGGTGTCCCGGTCGAGGAGATCTGCGCGACCGCGGATGACGCGTACGGGCAGTACCGGCAGGCGGTCGGCCAGGTCGGCGTGACGCAGGAGCAACTGGGCGCCGCTCGCGATTCGCTCGTGCAGACCCTCGACGACCTGGCCGACGACGTCGGGGGACAGATCGGGGAGCTCATCCGCACGCAGTCCACCGCGCTGGCGGGCGTCTCGGACCTGTCCGCACCCGAGAGCATCGCCGCCATCGAGCAGGCGAAGTCCGCGCTCTCCGCTGTGTGCGAGTAGTCGCCTGCCACGCCTCGTAGGATCGAGGAAGGCCCGGCCACCGCAGGACGGCGCCGGACGGGGAGGCGCGAGATGCGCGGAAGCGGTACGACCTGGGTGCTCGTCGACGGCGAGAACATCGACGCGACGCTCGGGACGTCGATCATCGGCCGCCGTCCGCAGCCCGAGGAGCGTCCCCGGTGGGATCGGCTGATGTCGTTCGCCGCCCGGCAGTGGAACCAGTCATCCCGCGGCGTCTTCTTCATCAACGCGTCCCAGACCATCCCGCAGAGCTTCGTGCAGGCGCTGAAGGCGATGGACTACGAGGTGGTCCTCCTCTCCGGCGCGCCGGACGAGAAGGTCGTCGACATCGCCATTCAGCGCACGCTGCAGGCGCTCGTCGGGCGCGAAGATGACGTGATGCTCGTCAGCCACGACGGAGATTTCCTCGACGACGTCGCGGCGCTGATCGGCGGCGACCGGCGGGTGGCGGTCGTCGCGTTCAACGAGTTCCGCAACGCCGGCTACTCCGCGCTGCCGGGCCTGCACCGCTTCGATCTCGAGTACGACGCGGCCGTGTTCGACGCGCAGCTGCCGCGTCTGCGCGTCATCCCGATCGCCGAGTTCGACCCGACGACCTTCCTCGGCGCGTAGCCCGCGAGAGCAACCGCGCTCAGTCGCGGATCACCGGGACCTCGCCGGTGAGGGCCGCTCCCGGGGCGTCCTCGCTCGCCTTGCGCGCGGCGAGGGCGGTGCCGATGCTCGCGACGACCACCAGCGCGACCGCCACGATGCGGAGCGCGCTCATCTCCTGACTCAGCATGAGCCATCCCGCTGCGGACGCGACGACCGGCTCGAGGCTCAGGAGCACGCCGAACACGCGCTGCGGCAGGCGCCGGAGCGCCAGGAGCTCGAGGGTGTACGGCACGACCGAGGCCAGCAGCGCCGTCCCCGCGGCCAGCGCGAGGAGGTGGGGCTGCGCGAACGAGGCCTCCGCCGCGGGCACGCCGAAGGGCAGAAGCACGACCGACGCGACGACGAGCGCGACGGCGAGACCGCCCATCCCCGGCACGAGCTGGCCGACTCGGGCGCTCGCGCGGATGTACAGCGCCCAGAACACCGCGGCGATGAGCGTGAACACCACGCCGAGCCTGTCGAGCGCGACGCCGAGCGCACTGTCGACCCCGAGCAACGCCATGCCGACCAGCGCGAGCGCGACCCAGGCGAAGTCCAGCAGTCGCCGGGTGAGCACCGCGGCCAGAACGAGCGGTCCGAGGAACTCGATCGCGACGGCCGTGCCGAGCGGGATGCGCTCGAGCCCGGCGTAGAAGAAGCCGTTCATGCCGGTGAGCGACAGGCCGAACGCGATCACGACCAGCCACTGCGAGCGGTTCCAGCTCCGCACCCTCGGGCGCACGACGACGAGCAGGAGGAGGGCGGCGATGGTCAGTCGCAGTGCGGTCACTCCCCACGACCCCAGTGCGGGGAACAGCTGAACGGCGAGCGCCGCGCCGAACTGCAGGGACACGCAGGATCCGAGGACGAGGGCGACCGAGCTGCTCATCGACGATCGTGTGGTCACCCCCTCAGTCTCCCTCGGCCCTCTGCCGCCCCGTGTCAAGGCCTGCCGTGAGCCGAGGCTCCGCGGGCAGACTCGCCGCATGCCTCGCCTGCGCCGCACCTCTCCTCAGGATCGGGGCTGGACACGTCGCCGCTCGGGCAGCGGATTCACCTACCTCGACGAGAACGGCGAGCGCCTGCCGGCCGAGGCCGTCGAGCGGATCAAGGCCCTGGCCATCCCGCCCGCCTGGAAGGACGTGTGGATCACGCCCTATCCCAACGGCCATCTGCAGGCGGTCGGAACGGACGACGCCGGGCGCCGGCAGTACCTCTACCACCCGCAGTGGCGCGCGCGTCGGGATGCGCTCAAGTTCGACCGAGTGCTGGATTTCGGGGCCGCACTGGGGCTCGCGCGTCCCTCCATCCTCGGCGAGCTCGCGCTGGACGGCATGCCGGTGAACCGCGCCTGCGCGGCCGCGGTACGGATGCTCGACATCGGCTGCTTCCGCATCGGCGACGATGTGTACGCCGACAAGAACGGGAGCTTCGGGCTCACCACGCTCGAGCGCGCGCACGTGCGGCGCTCGGGGGATGCGCTGGTGTTCCGCTTCCGTGGCAAGTCGGGTGTGAACCACCGCATCGAGATCGCCGACCCGGGCGTGGTCGCGGCGATCGAGAGCATGCGCCGGCGCCGCGACGGCGAGCCGGCGCTGCTGGCCTACCGGGATGCGACGGGATGGCGGCGCCTCACGGCGACCCTCGTCAACGACTACGTGCGCGCGTCGACCGGGGCGAACGCCACCGCGAAGGACTTCCGCACCTGGCACGCGACGGTGCTGGCCGCGACCAAGCTGGCTGAGCGCTCGCTCGAACTCGACGAGCGCGCGAGCACCACGAAGAAGCGGAAGGCCGTCACCGCGACCATGCGCGACGTGGCGAGCTTCCTCGGGAACACCCCGACCATGGCCCGCACGTCGTATGTCGACCCGCGTGTGGTGTCGGCCTTCGACGAGGGGCGCACCATCGCCGAGGCGGTGCGCCTCGAGCATGCCGATGAGATCGCCCGGCAGACCGCGCTCGAGGCGGCCACGCTCTCGCTCATCCGCGACTGACGGATGTCCGGGCCCGCCCGTAGGGTCGGGGCATGACCGAGTACGTGGCGCTGCTGCGCGGAGTGAACGTCGGCGGCATCACCGTCCGCTCGGCGGATCTGAGGACGCTGTTCGTCGAGCGCGGGTACGCAGACGCCCGCACCTACCTCGCCAGCGGCAACGTGCGGTTCTCCGCGGATGGCGATGGTCGCGCCCTCAAGGGCGACCTCGAGCGGGCGCTGGCCGAGCGCTTCGGGTACGACGCGTGGATCGTCCTGGTGACCCTCGCGGAGATGCGCGCGGCGCTCGACGGCTTCCCGTTCGACGCGACGGATGACGCGCGCCAGCCGTACGTCGTGTTCTGCGCCGACGCCGCGGTGCGCGAGGAGCTCCTCGCGAGCGCGGAGCCATCCGACGAGGACCCGATCGCACCGGGGCCGGGTGTCGTCTACTGGACGCCGCCGAAGGGGGCCAGCGTCGACACGGCGTTCGCGAAGCAGCTGGCGAAGCCGCGCTGGAAGGCAGTCACGACGACGAGGAACCTCCGCACGGTGGCGAAGATCTGCGCCTGAGCCGGGCCGGAAACAGCCGAACGGGCCCACTGTGCGTCAGGCCCGTTCGAAAGGTATGGCAGACGAGGTGGCGGTGCGAGCGTCAATCCCGTCGATACCCCTTCAGCGTCTCCCGGCCCGCCCGATCGCGACAGCGGCGAGAAGGACAGGGTCCGAAAGGATCCCGCCAGTGCCCGCGCCGGATCGCCGCGGCAGACTGACGAGATGGATCCGCTCGATGCGCTGGCCGAGATCGCCTACCTCCTCGAGCGCGAGCGTTCGTCGCGCTACAAGTCGAAGGCGTTCCGACGTGCCGCCGATGTCATCGCATCGCTCGCGCCCGAGGAGCTGCGTGATGCGGCGTCGCTCCGCCGGCGCGAGGGGATCGGGGAGACGACCTTCCGGGTCATTCAGGAGGCGCTCGCGGGTGACGTGCCGGCCTACCTCGCCGATCTCCGCGAGCGCACCGGCGTCGCCGGGCGCAGCGAGCTGCGAGCATCGCTCCGCGGCGACCTCCACAGCCACTCCGAGTGGTCGGATGGCCTCACCTCCATCGATCTGATGGTGGCGGCGGGTCGTCGGCTGGGGCACGAGTACCTCGCCCTCACCGATCATTCGCCGCGGCTGCGGGTGGCGAACGGGCTGTCGCCGGAGCGGCTGACGGCGCAGCTCGAGGTGGTGACCGGCCTCTCCGGCGACGGCATCACGCTGCTCAGCGGCATCGAGGTCGACATCCTCGACGACGGCGGCCTGGACCAGGAGGACGCGCTGCTGGGGCGGCTCGATGTCGTGGTCGCGAGCGTCCACTCCCACCTGCGCGCAGATCGCCGCGACATGACCCGCCGGATGCTCGGGGCCATCCGCAACCCCCGCACGCACGTGCTGGGGCACTGCACGGGCCGCCTCGTGGAGGGTTCGCGCGGCACGCGGCCGCCGTCCGAGTTCGACGCGGACGCCGTGTTCGACGCGTGCGCGGAGCACGGCGTAGCGGTGGAGATCAACTCGCGGCCCGAGCGCCAGGATCCGCCGGACGAGCTCATCGCGCTCGCGCTGGAGAAGGGGTGCCTGTTCTCGATCGACAGCGACGCGCACGCGCCCGGCCAGCTGTCGCTGCTGGACTACGGCGCCGAGCGCGCGGAGCGGGCGGGAGTCCCGGCCGACCGCGTCATCACGACCTGGCCCCTGGAGCGGCTGCGCGCGTGGCTCGAGCGGGAGCGGTGAGTCTCATCCGCGGACGTCAGGTCTTCCGGCGGCGCGTGGCCGACCGCGGCGGTGCGGCGCGCAGGTGCTCGGTCACGCGCCCGAGGATGCGCGCGAGGTGAGCGGCGTCGCCGTCTGACAGCGGTGCGAAGAGCAGTCGGTGGACCGTCTCGATATGTCCTGGGAACACGGCGGCCAGCACCTCGCGGCCGTCATCGGTGAGGGCGACCGCAGTGCTGCGCTCATCCTCCGAGGACAGCGACCGCGTGATCAGGCCCCGGTCTTCGAGCAGAGTGGCCTGGTAGGTGAGTCCGCTGCGGCTGTACACGACGCCGTCGGCGAGGTCGGTCATGCGCAGATGGCCGTGGGGGGCGTCGTTCAGCCGCGCGAGGAGCTGGAACTGCACATAGCTCAACCGCCCCGCCTCACGCAGCTGCGCTTCGACCGCGGGGCGCAGGAGGCTTCCTGCTTCGGTGAACGCCAGGTAGGCGGTCAGCTGCGTGGGCGTCAGGGATCGGGGCGCGTCGGTCATGACGTCCACTCTAATAGTTGATTCATATTCGAAGCAGTGCTACGGTCCACCTAGCGCTTCGAATTCGAAGCAACTACAGAAGGGATGACATCATGAAGGCAGTGCAGTTCTCCGAGGTGGGCGGTCCCGAGGTCCTCCGGATCGTGGACATCGATCGGCCGGAACCCGGCGCGGGGCAGGTGCGCATCCGGGTCGCCGCGTCGGCGTTCAACGCGGCGGACGCCGGGATGCGGGCGGGCTTCCTGCCGATCCCGGTCCAGCTGCCGCACGTGCCCGGCTACGACGTCTCCGGAACGGTAGACGCCGTCGGCGATGACGTGCGGGGAGTCGCGATGGGCGACGCGGTGATCGCGTTCCTCCCCATGGAGCGGGACGGGGGCGCGGCCGAATTCGTTCTCGCCCCCGTCGAGGCCGTGGTCGCGGCGCCGAAGACCCTGCCGCTCGCGGACGCGGCAGGATTGCCGTCTGTCGCGCTGACCGCGTGGCAGGCCCTCTTCGACGAGGGCCACCTCGAGCGGGGTCAGCGGGTCCTCATTGTGGGAGCAGGCGGTGTCGTCGGCAAGTACGCAATCCAGCTCGCCAAGCGTGCCGGCGTCCACGTCATCGCCACGGCGAGCCCGCGCAGCAGCGACGCGGTCCGCGCCGCCGGCGCTGACCAGATCATCGACCACACGACGACAGACCTGCTCGATGCACTAGACGATCAGGTGGACGTGCTGCTCAACCTCGCGCCGATCGACCCCGACCTGTTCGAGACCTACGTGCAGGTCGTGCGGAATCGTGGCGCTGTGGTCAGCACCACGGCGTTCATGGCCACCCCCGGCGACGCGGCACGCGGGGTCCGCGCGGCGACCGTGTTCGTTCTCCCGAACCGCGATCGGCTCACCCAGCTGGTCGGACTCGTCGACGAGGGCGCGCTCGCCGTCGAGGTGACCCGGCGCATCCCCCTCGACGAACTTCCCGCGCTGCATGCCGAGGCCGCCGAGGGCCGGATCGCCGGCAAAGTCGTCGTCCTCGCCTGACCGCTCCGCTCGAGGACGGGCCGGCGCGGTGGGCACCTAGCCTCATCCGCCGCGGGTGAAGGTGCGGCGGTAGTCGGTCGGAGTGGTGCCGAGGATGCGCTGGAAGTGCTGCCGCAGGTTGGCCCCGGTGCCGAGGCCGACGTCGGCGGCGATCTGCTCGATGCCGAGCTCCGACCGCTCCAGCAGTTCGCGCGCGAGATCGATGCGTGCGCGCATCACCCACTGCATGGGGGTGTAGCCGGTGTCCTCGAGGAACCGGCGTGAGAAAGTGCGCGCGGACACCGCGGCGTGACGCGCGAGCGTCTCGAGCGTGAGCGGGTCGCCGAGGCGATGGAGCGCCCACTCCCGCGTCGCGGCGAAGCGCTCGCCGATGGGCTCGGGCACGCTGCGGGGCACGTACTGCGCCTGCCCGCCGCTGCGGTACGGCGCCGCGACGAGGCGGCGGGCGGCGTGATTGGAGGCGGCGACGCCGAGATCCGCCCGCAGGATGTGCAGACACAGGTCGATGCCGGACGCCGCGCCGGCGGAGGTCAGGACGCTCCCCTCGTCGACGAACAGGACGTTCTCATCCACGCGGATGCGCGGGTGCCCACGGGCGAGCGCGCGCGTGTAGTGCCAGTGCGTGGTCGCGCGGCGGCCGTCGAGGAGGCCGGTCGCCGCGAGCGCGAAGGCGCCCGTCGAGATGGCCGCGAGCCGGGCGCCGCGGGTGTGCGCGGCGATCAGCGCGTCGACGACGGCCGCCGGGGGGTCGTCCTGATCGGGGCGGCGGTAGCCCGGGATGAAGACGAGATCCGCCCACTCCAGCGCCTCGAGCCCGTGGGCCACGTGATACGACAGGCCGTCGCCACCGGTGACGAGTCCGGGCGCCGCGCCGCAGACGCGCACCTCGTAGGGCATGCTCGCGCGCGTCGTGAACACCTGCGCGGGGATGCCGACATCGAGCGGCTTCGCGCCCTCGAGCACCACGACGGCCACGCGCCGGAGGTCCGCGGCGGGATCGGTCACCGCACTACTCTCGCACGCGGGCGACGCCGATCAGAGGTGCACGAGGGCGTCGTCGGGGCGCCGGTCCTCGTCGCGGTGCGAGACGAGCACGACGACCCGGTCTTCGGTCGCGGCGCGGACGTCCGCCATCATGGTCGCGGCGGTCGGGGCGTCGAGGTGCGCGGTCGGCTCGTCGAGGAGGATGACATCGGCTCGCGCCAGCAGCGCCCGCGCGACCGCGAGTCGCTGGCGCTCGCCGCCGGAGAGCGCGGAGCCGGCCGCTCCCACCCGCGTGCTCAGGCCATCCGACAGCGAAGCGAGCAGCGGTCCGAGCCCGACCCGGATCAGCGCGTCCTGCAGCGTCGCGTCGTCGAGTGCCTCGTCATGGCCGCGGGCGAGGAGGAGGTTGCCGCGGAGGGTGGAGTCGAAGACGTACGCGTCCTGCGGGCACCAGGCCACGCGGCCACGCCAGGCGCGCTCGTCGAGCGACGTGAGCGCGGCGCCGTCGGCGCGGATCGCGCCGCGTGCGACGGGAAGCGCGCCCATGATCGCCGAGAGCAGCGTGGACTTGCCCGACCCCGACGGCCCCGCGACGACGAGCCAGCGCCCGGCGGCCGCCGTGCCCGAGACATCCGACACGGCCGGATGGTCCGCGCCGGGATACTGCACGGCGACGGCGTCGAGGTCGACGGCGTGCACGGGACCCTCGGGCTGCTGCTCGCCCCACGCGGCGGTGGGCGCGGGACGCAGCACGGGAGCCAGGCGGCCGATCACCTCGCGCAGGGCCGGTACGCGCTGTGCGGCGGCGACGAATCCGGCGAGCGGGTCCAGGAGCGCGAGTGCGAGGAGGGCGATGACGGAGGCGCTCTCGGCGGGGACGCCGGGGGAGAGCGGCGCGACGACGACCGCGAGGATGGCCGTGGCCGCGGTGACGACGGCGGTGCCGAGCCCGCCGGCCCAGGAGGCGCGGCGTTCGGCGTCCGCGAGTCGAGCGGCGGCGGCGTCGAGCGCGTCGAGCGCGGCGGGGGCCATCCCGTTGCCGCGGAGGTCGGCGGATGCGGCGGCAAGGGCGGCGGTGCCGCGGACGATCTCGGATCGGGCGGCGACGCGAGCGCGCCCGGCGCCCCGCTCGGCGACGGACGACAGCCAGGCCGCGAGCGCGAGGGCCGCGGTCAGCACGACGAGGACGGGCACGGTCAGGTGCGGCACGACGAACCAGGTCGTCACCACCGCGCCGAGCGCGGCCAGCACGCCGATCGCGAGCGGTGCGACGACGCGCGGCAGCTGGTCGCGCAGGTCGTCGGCGAGCGTGACGAGGTAGTCCAGCGGCGCGCCGCCCTCGAGGAGGCGGCGGGATCCCGCGCCGCGGGCGGCGATCGCGCGCCACAGCCGCAGGCGCAGTCCGTCGACCGTGCGGAACGCCGCGCGGTGCGTGACGAGCCGCTCGGCGTACCGGCCGACCGAGCGGCCGATGCCGAACGCCCGCACGCCGACGATCGCGACGAGGAGGTACATGATGTACTCCTCCACGTTCGCGCGCACGATCAGCCATCCCGACACCGCCGTGAGCGCGAGTCCGAGTCCGGTGGCGACGACGCCGAGCCCGACCGCTCCCGCCCATGCGGGAAGCTCGGGCCGGAGGAGCGAGAGCAGGCTGAGGCCCCTCGCCTGATCCGCCGTGTCTCGGTTGCTGCGGGTATGCCGCTCCGATAGCCGCGCCGAGTGAGACATGGGGGCGGGTGCGGGGGTGCCCATGTCTCGGTCGCTGCGGGTATCGGGGGCGGATGGCCGCGCGGAGTGAGACACGGCCGCGGGGGCGACCGGGGTGAGGGCGAGGGTGAGCGTCGCGAGGGCGAGCGTCTCCGGCTCGTGGCTCGCGAGGACGACGGTCGCCCGCTCCGCGCGGCGACGGATGGCCGCGCGCACGCGATCCGCCGACGTCCGGTCGAGATGCGCGGTCGGCTCGTCGAGCACGAGCAGGCGAGCGCCCGCATCCACGCGCGCCAGGGCGCGCGCCACGGCCAGACGGCGGACCTCGCCCGGGCTCAGCTCGGCGATCGACGCGGCTGCCACGTGCGCGAGGCCGAGCTCGTTCAGCGCACCGAGCGGGTCCGCAGCGCCGTAGAGGGCGAGCTCCTCGGCTGGAGTGCCCGCGAAGCCGCGGGGGGCCTGCGGTGCCCAGCCCACGCCATCCGCCCCGAGGCCCACGATCCGCCCGGTCACCGCAGCGTCGGCGGGGAGTGTGCCGGTCAGCGCCGCGAGCAGCGTCGACTTGCCGGCGCCGCTGCGCCCGACGACCGAGACGATGCCGGAGAGGTCGGTCGTGACCGGGGCGAAGGCGTCGTGCTCGCGGCCGGCGTACCGGACGGCGAGGTTCTCGATCCGGACCGCCGCGGAGGCGCCGCCGTCGCGGACGTCCCGCGAAGCGGGCCGCGCCAGCAGCGCCTTCGCGCGGTCGAGGGCGGCGAGGCCGTCCTGCGAGGCGTGGAACGCAGTCCCCACCTCCCGGAGGGCGGCGTAGCATTCGGGCGCGAGGACGAGAGCGAGGATGGCCGGGGCCAGCTCGACGGTGCCGTTCAGCAGGCGGATGCCGAGGAGCACCGCGACGAGCGCGACGGAGATCGTCGCGATGAGCTCGAGTGCGAGCGCGGAGAGGAATGCCCAGCGAAGGGTCTCCTGCGTGCGCGTGCGATAGGCGCGCTGGATGCCGTCGAGGGCATCCGTCTGCTCCTCCACCCGGCCGAGGCCGACGAGCACGGGGAGTCCGCGAGCGAGTTCGGCGAGGTGGTCCGCGAGACGCGTGAGAGCCGAGAGCGCGGCGTCGGTGCGCTGCTGCGTGTGCTTGCCGATGAGGATCATGAACAGCGGCACGAGCGGCACGGTGAGGACCACGACGCCCGCGCTGATCCAGTCGGCGCCGAGGATCCGCAGACCCACGACAAGCGGAACGACCGCCGCGGCGATGAGCGCGGGGATGGACTGCACGTAGTAGTCGTCGAGGTCGTCGAGTCCGTCGGCGGCCAGCACGGCGGTGCCGCCGCCGGACGCGTCACCGCCCGCGATGCGTCGCCAGAGCCGGGAGCGGAGGTCGCGCTTCACCTCGCTCGCGACCCGACGCGCCGTGACGGCGGTGGCCCATTCGGCGCCCGCGCGCAGCAGCGCTCCCAAGACTCCGGCGATGAGGATGGCGCGCGCGGCCGCGGTGTCGAGGCCGCCGGCGGCGAGGGCGGCGATGCCGCGGGCGATGGCGTCGGCGATGAGGACGAGGCCGAGCGCTCGGAGCGCGGCCAGCGCGCCGAGGGCGACGAGCCGCGCACGGGGGACCGGGCCGATGTCGGGGCGCCGGAAGCCGGGCGCACCCGCGGCGCGCTTCGCCTCGAGGACCCAGGGGTCGACGTCGGGTCGCGTCGTTTCGTCTCGCTCCGCTCGCTCAACGTCCGGACGGAGGGTCCGGATTTCGTCTCGCTCCGCGTCCCCCTCTCGGACGTTGAGCGAGGGAGCGCCAGCGACCGAGACGAAACGGGGTGAGCCGTTGTCGAGGGCGGGCTGCGGCGTTTCGTCTCGCTCCGCTCGCTCAACGTCCGGACGAAGGGCCCGGATTTCGTCTCGCTCCGCTCGCTCAACGTCCGGACGGAGGGCCCGGATTTCGTCTCGCTCCGCTCGCTCGGCGTCCGGGGTGGTCATGCCGCTCACTTGGCGCGGAGGATCGCCGGGAGCACGACGTGCACGTCCGGGATCATCCCCGGGGTCACCCGACGGCGGAAGACCCAGTAGCTCCACGCCTGGTAGACGAGGACGACCGGAAGGCCCACGCACGCGACGACGGTCATGACCCCCAGCGTGTACTGGCCGCTCGACGCCGTCCACACGGTGAGGTCGAAGGCCGGGTCGATCGTCGAGGGCAGCACGCGCGGGAACATGCCGGCGAAGATCGCGGTGACGCCGAAGACGCCGAACCCGGCGTACCCGATGAAGGCGCGGCCCTCACGGCGGCGGCGCGCGTTCGACCATCCCCAGACCGCGGCCGCCACCGCGAGCACGACGAGCGCCCAGGACAGCAGCGTGCCGCCGTGCGCGAACTGCACCCACAGCGCCCAGACCGCGGCGGGGGTCAGGCAGAGCGGCGCCCATCGAGAGGAGAACCGGCCCGCGCGGGCGCGGACGGGTCCATCCGACTTCAGTGCGAGGAAGGTCGAGGAGTGCGCGAGGGCGAAGCCGACGACCGCGAGGCCGCCGATGATCGCCGGCGGCGTGAGCCACACGAACGGCCCGCCGACGCGGTTGCCGTTCTCGTCGAGTGGCAGGCCCGTCGAGGTGAGAGCGAGGGCTGCGCCCACGCAGAACGTGACGATGACCGAGCCGATGCCGATGCACCGCGTCCAGAAGCGCGCCCACCGGGCGGTCGCGACCTTGCCGCGGTACTCGATGCCCACCGCGCGGATGATCAGCCCGATGAGGGTGATCGTCAGCGGGATGTAGAGCGCGGAGAACAGCGACGCATACCAGTGCGGGAATGCGGCGAAGGTCGCAGCTCCCGCGGTGATGAGCCACACCTCGTTGCCGTCCCACACGGGGCCGATCGTGTTGAGCATGACCCGGCGGTCGCGCTCCTCGCGGGTGCCGAAGAGCATGTGCATGCCGACGCCGAGATCGAAGCCCTCCAGCAGGAGGTAGCCGGTCCAGAGGGCGGCGATGGCGATGAACCAGAAGACGGGAAGAGCATCCATGGGGGTTCCTCTGCAGTCGATCAGTAGGCGAACGCGAGCACGTCGTCCCGCGGTCCGTCGCCATCCGGATGGTCGTCGCGATCATGCGCGGGAGCGAGCTCCGGCATGGCGCTCGCCACCCCGCCGCGCACGTACTTCACGAGCAGGAAGAGCTCGAAGACGAGCATCACCGCGTACACGGCCGCCAGCGAGATGACGGAGAACAGCAGCTCGCCGGCCGTGACGCCGGGCGACACGGCCGCCGCCGTGAACATGAACACCCCGTCGACGCCCGTGGCGTCGGGGTTCGGTGCGACGACGAACGGCTGGCGGCCCATCTCGGTGAAGATCCAGCCCGCGATGTTGGCCGCGAACGGGGCGAGGATGCCCAGGAGCGCGAGGCGCATGATCCAGGGCGAGCGCGACACGGTCCCCTTGCGGGTGAGCCACAGCGCGATGACGGCGGCGCCCGCGACGATGCCGCCGAGCCCGATCATGAGCCGGAAGCCCCAGTACGTGATCCACATGACCGGTACGTACTGCACCTCGCTGCCGGCCCGGTCGCCGTAGAGCGCGTCGTCGGGGATGGTCTCGCCGTACTGGTCGACGTACTGCGGCTCGAGGTCGCTGATGCCGGGCATCTCCGCGCCCCACTCGCCGGTGCCGAGGAAGCCCAGGACGCCGGGGATCTCGATGAGGGTGACGACATCGGAGCAGTCCGACGAGCCGGGGTCGCCGAGGGACAGCACGGAGAAGGACGAGCCGGTGTGGCAGGCGGCCTCCGCCGCGGCCATCTTCATGGGCTGCTGCTCGTACATGAGCTTGCCCTGGACGTCGCCGGAGATGACGGTGCCCGCGAAGCCGAGGATGGCGACGACCGCGCCGAAGCGGAGCGACCACAGCCAGACGCCGTGATCCTTCTCGTCGCGACCCGGGACATCCGCTCGTCCGACGATGACGCGCCCGTCGTCGTCGACGGAGTCGATGCCGTCGTGGCGCCGCCGCCACAGGTGATACCAGGACAGCCCGAGAAGGAACATGCCGGCGACGACCAGCGCGCCGAGGATCGTGTGCGTGAACGCGGCGATCGCGGTGTTGTTCGTCAGCACCGCCCAGATGTCGGTCATGACCGGGCGGCCGTCGTCGCCGAGCTCGACGCCGACGGGGTGCTGCATCCACGAGTTCGCGACGATGATGAAGTACGCCGAGACCCAGGAGCCGACCACGGCGCACCAGAGAGCGGCGAGGTGGATGCCCTTCCGCAGGCGGCCCCATCCGAAGATCCACACGCCGAGGAACGTCGACTCCACGAAGAACGCCAGCAGCCCCTCGAGGGCGAGCGGGGCGCCGAACACGTCGCCGACGAACCTCGAGTACTCGCTCCAGGCCATCCCGAACTGGAACTCCTGGACGAGGCCGGTCGCCACGCCGACGATGAAGTTGATGAGGTAGAGCTTCCCCCAGAACTTCGTCATGCGCAGGAACCGCTCATCGCCCGTGCGCACCCAGGCGGACTGGAAGATCGCGACGCTCATGCCGAGCCCGATCGTGAGCGGGACCATGAGGAAGTGGTAGACGGTGGTGATGCCGAACTGCCAGCGGGCGATGTCGAGGACGTCCACGCGGGTTCTCCTTCGGGGGGATCGGGTCGGGCGCCTCGCTCGACCACGTCTAATTCTACGCCTTGTAGAACTAGTTCGACTGATCGTAGAACAAGTTCGACCGGGGGTAGAATTGCGGCAGATCACGACCGGTGCGGATGGCCGTGGTCGCGAGGATCGGGAAGCAGGGAGGTGCGCATGGGAACGCTGGGCGAACTCGAACGCGCCGTCATGGACGCGGTGTGGGATGCGGATATGCCCCTGACCGCGTACGACGTCAAGGACCGACTCGAGCTGGAGCAGGGGCGCGCGCTCGCCGCGACGACCCTGCTGACCGTGCTGTCGCGCCTCGAGAAGAAGGGCTTCGTCGCCTCCGATCGCTCCGTGCGGCCGCATCGCTACACGCCCGTCGCCTCGCGCGCGGACCACGTGGCCGAGCTCATGCACGAGGTGCTCGGCGAATCCGCCGACCGGATGGCCGTGCTCGAGCGGTTCGTCGGCGGCGTCTCCGAGGAGGACGCGGCCGTGCTCCGCAAGCTGCTGCGCGGCGCGGTCTGAGCGAGCGCCCGTGACGCGCTTCGCGGCCGACGCCGTGGCCTCCGGGCTCGACGGGGCCCTCGTCATCCCGCACGAGATGATCGTGTGGAGCGCGGTCGCGCTCGGCCTCTTCGCGCTCGCGCTGGCCTGGCCCGTGCCGGTCGTCCTGTCGCGGGCGGTGTGGCCGATGCGGGCGCCCGTCATCGCGCTGCTGCTGTGGCAGGCGATCGGCCTCGCCGGCGGACTGTCGATGATCGGCGCCCTCGCGCTCGCCGGCTACGCGGCCGCCCCTGGCCGCCATCTGCTCGCGCTCGCTCCTGCGGGGGCCTTCGCGCTGTACCTGCTCATCCACCTCGCCGTGACGATCGTGCAGGTGGTGCGCCAGCGCCGCCGCCACCTGTCGCTGCTGGATCTGCTGTCGTCGCCGCACCCGACGCGTGCCCGCACGCGCGTGCTCGACGACGCCGTGCCGGTGGCGTACTGCCTGCCGCGCGGCGTCGGCTCGGTGACGGTGCTGTCGCGGGGGCTTCTCGACCGCCTCGACGCCGACGAGCTCGTGGCGGTCATCGCGCACGAGCGCGCGCACGTCGAGCAGCGGCACGACCTGCTGCTGCTGGCCTTCCGCGCCTGGCGTGCGGCGCTGCCGTGGTTCCCGATCGCCGCACGCGCGGAGGCCGAGGTCGCCGCGCTCGTGGAGATGCTGGCGGACGATCATGCGCGACGCGAGGTGCGCGACGAGGTCCTGGCCAGGGCCATCCTGCATGTCGGCGCCCCGGGCGTCGCCGGCGCCGAGGTCGTGGTGTCGGGATCGACGCGCGTGAGCGACCGCTTCCGCCGCCTCGCCGCGTAGTCGGTCGCGACCTCAGACCGAGCCGCGGACCACGACGCGCGGCCGCACCGGCGGGAGGATCGGCTGCTCGCCGGCGAGGACGGCGTCGATCTGCTCCGGCCCGATCTGCGGATGGTCGCCGTCGCTCTGCGAGACGGTCGTGAGCTGCGGGTGGGTGCGACGGGCGAGCGGCAGGTCGTCGATCCCGATGACGGCGAGCTCGACCGGCACGGCGATGCCCGCGCGGCGCGCGGCGCCGAGCACGCCCACGGCCACCTCGTCGTTGTACGCCGCGACGGCCGTCGCCCCCGCGGCACGCAGCCGCACGAGCTCGGCGGCCAGCGGCTCCTGCTCGGCGAGCGGGATGGCCGTGAGCGCGACCCCGCGTGCGGTCGCCTCTGCGCGGGCGGCGGCCAGCCGCAGCTCGGAGAGCCCCGCGAGCTCCGGCTCGGGCGGCGCGACGTAGACGAGCGACCGATGCCCGTGCTCGGCGAGATGCGCCACCTGCAGCGTCGCCATCACGCCGATGTGGTCCTGCGACGATGCCGCCACGACGCGCGCGACGCCCATGCCCTCGAGCCGAGCGACGAGCGCGGGATCCAGATCGCCGAGAGCCAGCACGACCTCCGGGCGCAGCCGCTCGGCGAGCGCGACGAGCACCTCGCCGCCTGCGTCGGCGCCGGTGTACTGGTTCACCACCGGCACGTAGCCGCGCTCGACGAGTGCGCGCGACAGCGCGCGGGTCGCGTTCGCGACGAGCTCGCCGTGGGGGATGGTGCTGGTGTCGATCACGACGATGCCCGTGCTCCCCGACGCGAGGGCGCGCGCATGGACGCTCGGCACGTAGCCGAGGTCGGCGGCCGCCTGCATGACGCGTCGCCGGGTCGTCTCCGGGATCGTCTGTCCCGGGGTGTCGTTGAGCACGTAGCTCACGGTGGCGCGAGAGACCCCGCTCGCGGCGGCGACGTCGGCGGCGGTCACCCGGACGGCGCGGGTGCCGCGGGAAGAGGGAGGGGCCATGCGCTTCCTTGCGTTCGGAAAGGGCTCGGGGTACATTCAACCCCATACTGAAGCGCGTAAGCGACCTCGGCGACGAGGTCCGGCACGGACCGAGAAAGGCCTCCCCATGCACCCAGCCGTCTCCCGCCTCTCCCTCGATGAGAAGATCTCCCTGCTCACGGGCGACACCTTCTGGTCCACTCGCGGCATCGAGCACGCCGAGATCGAGGGCGCGACCCTGACGGACGGCCCGCACGGCGTGCGCCTGCAGTCCGGTGCCGCAGACCACCTCGGCATCAACGACAGCCACCCCGCCACCGCGTTCCCGACCGCGGCCGCGACCGGGTCCACGTGGGACCCCGAGCTCCTCGTCGAGATGGGCGAGGCCCTCGGTCGCGAGAGCCGTGCGCTCGACGTCGACGTGCTGCTCGGCCCGGGCGTCAACATCAAGCGCTCGCCCCTGTGCGGGCGCAACTTCGAGTACTTCTCCGAGGACCCGCTGCTGGCCGGCGCGCTCGGCTCGGCCTGGGTGCGCGGCGTCCAGCAGCAGGGCGTGGGCGCCTCGCTCAAGCACTTCGCCGCGAACAACCAGGAGTTCGAGCGCATGCGCATCAGCGCGGAGGTCGACGAGCGCACCCTCCGCGAGATCTACCTCCCCGCGTTTGAGCGCACGGTGAAGGAGGCGCAGCCCGCGACGGTCATGTGCTCGTACAACCGCATCAACGGCGTCTACGCGTCGGAGAACCGCTGGCTCCTCACCGACGTCCTGCGCGACGAGTGGGGCTACCAGGGCTACGTCGTCTCCGACTGGGGCGCCGTCAACAACCCGCCGGCCGCCGTCGCCGCGGGTCTCGACCTCACGATGCCCGCCGCGGGCGGGCGCCACGCCGCCGACGTCCGCGCCGCCCTCGAGGCGGGCGAACTCGACGAGGCCGCGATCGACCTCGCCGTCTCGCGCATCCTCGCCGTGCACGACCGCCTCCGCGCCGACCGCGGCGCGACCGAGGCCGTCGACTTCGAGGCGCACCACGCCCTCGCGCGGCGCATCGCGGCCGAGAGCACCGTGCTCCTCGCCAACGAGGGCGCTGTCCTCCCGCTCTCGGCCGAGAAGGGCGGCGCGATCGCCGTCATCGGCGAATTCGCGCGCGCGCCGCGCTACCAGGGCGCCGGCAGCTCGCACATCAACCCCACCCGCCTCGACACCGCGCTCGAGGCCGTCCGCGAGGCGACCAGCCGCGACGTCGCGTTCGCGGCTGGCTTCCGCCTGGACGGTCAGTCCGACGCCGCGCTCGTCGCCGAGGCCGTCACCGCCGCCCGCGGCGCCGAGACCGTCGTGCTCTTCCTCGGGCTGCCCGATGCGGAGGAGTCGGAGGGCTTCGACCGCACCCACCTCGACCTGCCCGCCGTGCAGCGCGAGCTGCTCGACGCGGTCGTCGCGGTGAACGCGAACGTCGTCGTCGTGCTCTCGAACGGCTCCGTGGTCTCGCTCGACGGCATCGCGGGCCGCGTCCCGGCCATCCTCGAGGCGTGGCTGGGCGGCCAGGCCTCCGGTTCGGCAGCCGCCGACGTGCTGTTCGGGATCGCAGAGCCCGGCGGGCGCCTGGCCGAGACCATCCCGCTGCGCCTCGCCGACAACCCCGCGCACGTCAACTTCCCCGGCACGCCGAAGAAGGTCGTCTACGGCGAGCGCATCTATGTCGGCTACCGCTGGTACGACATGACCGAGCGCGACGTGGCCTTCCCGTTCGGCTTCGGTCTCGGCTACACGACCTTCGAGCTGTCGGATGTCGCGGTGTCGGTTCCCGAGTCCGGCCGCGCGCACGCCGTCGTCGAGGTGACCGTGACGAACACGGGCTCGCGCGCGGGCGCGGAGGTCGTGCAGGTCTACGTGGGCGACCCGGAGGCCTCGGTCGACCGCCCGGTGCGCGAGCTGAAGGCGTTCCAGAAGGTGCGCCTCGCCGCCGGCGAGTCGACGCGCGTGAGCCTCGCTCTCGACGACCGCGCGTTCGCGTTCTGGGGCGAGGACGGCTGGACCGTCGAGCCCGGCGCGTTCACGGTCGAGGTCGGCACGTCCTCGCGTGACATCGCGGCGGCCGAGACGATCGAGCTCGACGTGCCCGCTCCGGTCTTCTCGCTCGACGCCGAGTCGACCGTGGGCGACTGGCAGCGCCACCCGCAGGGCGCCGAGGTGCTGGCGGAGGCGCTCGGTCAGCAGGGCGCTCAGGTGGCCGCGATCATCTCCGACGAGGAGATGGTGCGGATGCTGGAGTCGATGCCGCTGCGCACGCTGCTGGGCTTCGGCGGCGAGGTCGACGGCACGGAGGTCGTCCGGGAGCTCCTCACCCGCGTCTGACCCGCATCGGGAGGGTCCGCGCGTCGTGACGATGCGCGGACCCCTCCCGCGTTTCCGCGGGGCTGTGAGCGGAGGCGTGCGCGGGGCGTGAGCGGTGTCAGACCGCGACGCGGCCGAAGCTCGTGGTGAGGCCTGCGGGGGAGAGCGCGTGCTCCACCGCGAGCATGCTCGCGCCCACGACCGCCGCCCGGTCCGCCGCCGCCGACTGCACGATCGACAGATGCTCGGTCGCCAGCGGCGTCGAGCGCGTGTAGACGATCTCGCGCACCCCGGCGATGAGGTGCTCGCCCACGCGTGCCATCGACCCGCCGATGGCGATGACCGACGGGTTGATGAGGCTCACCGACGCCGTGAGGATCTCGCCGATGTCGCGTCCGGCCTGGCGGACCGCCTGGATCGCCTGGAGGTTGCCGTGCTTGACGAGCTCCACGACATCGCCTCCACTCCGCGCGATCACGCCACGCTCGCTGAGCGCGCGCGCGAGCGCGGGCCCGGAGGCGAGCGCTTCGAGGCAGCCGGTGTTGCCGCACTGGCAGGGGATGTCGACGCCGCGAGCCACGCGGACATGGCCGATGTCTCCCGCGATGCCCTGCGCGCCGCGCTGCAGCCGACCTCCGGAGATGATGCCGGCGCCGATGCCGGTGGCGACCTTCACGAACATGAAGTGGTCGGCGCCGGGCCAGGACGTGGCGCGCTCGCCGAGCGCGGAGATGTTCACATCGTTGTCGACGAGGACCGGCACGGGCACGGGAAGGTGTGAGCGCACCCATCCGGGCACGTCGAACCGGTCCCAGCCCGGCATGATCGGCGGGTTCACCGGCTGGCCCGTGGAGAACTCCACCGGGCCGGGCAGGCCGATGCCGATCGCCGCCACGTCGGCCTCGCCGCGCCCCGTCTCCTCCAGCAGCCGATGCGCGCTCTCGATCAGCCACGTCAGGACCGGCTCCGGGCCATCCGAGATGACGATGCGCTCGCTGTGCTCGGACAGGACAGCGCCGGTCAGGTCGGTGATCGCGACGGTCGCGTGCGAAGCGCCGAGGTCGGCCGCGACGACGACCTTGGCCGCCGGGTTCAGGGCGAACTGCGAGGGCGGGCGACCGCCCGTGGACACCGCGTCGGCCGCGGGGGTGATGAGCCCCATCCTCATGAGCTCGTCCACGCGCGCGGCGACGGTCGATCGGGCGAGCCCCGTCGACTTCGCCAGCTCTGCGCGCGTGCGCGGCACGCCGTCGCGCAGCAGCTGGAACAGCTGACCGACATCGGCGCGGCCCGTCGATCCCTCTGGCATGTCGCTTCCTCTCCCTGCGCCGCCGCAGAAGATCGCGGCTCGACACGGACACGTCATCCTACGTGCGCGTCCGCTCCCTCATGCTGCGACGACGGGCGAAGCGGTGTCGGTTCGCGCCGCTTGCCCGTCGTCCACGGCTCAGCTCGAGCGCGTGTCCCGCGCCGCGAAGCGCTGCTGCAGGAGCACGGCGATGACGATGATGACGCCCTTCGCCACGGCCTGCACCGAGGAGGAGAGGTTGTTCTGCACGAAGACGTTCGACAGCGTGGCGAAGATCAGCACCCCGAACACGGTGCCGGTGATCGTGCCGCGGCCGCCGATGAGGAGGGTGCCGCCGACGACGACAGCGGCGATGGCGTCGAGCTCCCACAGGGTCCCGTGCGTCGAGGTGCCGGCCGTGGTGCGCCCGAGGATCATCACGGCCGCGATGCCCGCGGTGAGCCCAGAGAGGGCGTAGAGCCACACGGTGTGCCGCTTCACCTTGATGCCCGCGAGGCGCGCGGCCTCGCGGTTGCCGCCGATCGCCACCGTGCGGCGGCCGAACGTGGTGCGGTTCAGGAGCAGCCAGCCCGCGACCGCGACCAGGGCGAAGATCCAGATGAGGATGTCGACGCCCAGGATGTCGACGTTGAGTGCGCGCACGAAGTCGCGGTCCGAGATGACGAGGGTGCGGTTGTCGGCGAGGATCTCCGCCACTCCGCGGGCGCCGACGAGCATCGCGAGTGTGGCCATGAACGCCGCGACTCGGCCGTAGGCGACGACGACGCCGTTGATGAGCCCCGCTCCGAGGCCGATGAGGAGGGCGATGAGGATCATCAGGGTCCAGTGGATCGAGTCCGCGAGGTCCTGCACGACGGCCAGCGACGCCGCCACCGAGGCGAGCGCCGTCACCGCGCCGACCGACAGGTCGATGCCGCCGGAGATGATCACGAAGGTCATGCCGATGCTGATCACGCCGATGATCGACGCCTGGCGCAGGATGACGAGCGCGTTGTCGAACGTGGTGAAGGTGCCGGGCGCGGTCATCGCGCCGACGATGACGATGATGAGCAGCGCCACCACAAGGCCGAGGTTGCGCCCGGCGGAGCTCGAGAAGAGCCGGCGCAGGGGCGATGCGGGCGCGGTGGTCACGGTGGCCGTGGTGGGGTCGGCGAGATCCGGGGACGTCTGCGCGCTCATGCCGCAGCTCCTTTCATGACGAGATCTAGCACGCCGTGCTCGTCGATCTCCGAGGCGGGAAGAGCGGCGAGGACGTGTCCGTCGCCGACGACGAGCACGGTGTCCGCGAGGCCGAGCACTTCCTCGATCTCGCTGGAGATGACGACGACGGCGTGGCCGGCAGCGGCGAGGTGTCGGATGAGTCCGTAGATCTCCGCGCGCGCGCCCACGTCGACGCCACGCGTGGGCTCGTCGAGCAGCAGCACGCGGCTGCCGTGGACAAGCCAGCGCGCGAGCAGGATCTTCTGCTGGTTGCCGCCCGACAGGGTCGCGGCGGGGCGGTCGGGATCGGCCGGGCGCAGCTCCAGCGCTTCGATCTGCTCGCGCGCGACGCGCCGCTCGGCCCGTTCGTCGAGGAAGCCGCCCTTCGCGTGCCGCCCGAACGACGACAGGGTCACGTTGCGGAAGATCGGCTCGCCGAGCACGAGTCCCTGCGACTTCCGCTCCTCGGGGCTGAGTCCCACGCCAGCGGCCACCGCCGCGGCGACGGAGCCGCGCGGCAGTGTCTTCCCGGCGATTCGCACCGTGCCGGAGGTGGCGCGGCGTGCCCCGTACACCGTCTCGACGATCTCCGAGCGCCCGGAGCCGACCAGCCCGGCGAGCCCGACGACCTCTCCGGCACGGACCGAGAACGACACGTCCTCGAAGACGCCGTCGAGAGCGAGGCCGTCCACCTCGAGCAGCACGGGGGCATCCGCCGGCAGCGGGATGGCCGGAGGGAAGACGTTCTCGACGGTCCGGCCAGTCATGTGGCGGATGAGGACATCGGTGGGGGTGTCGGCGACGGCGAGATTGCTCGCCATGCTGCGGCCGTCCTTCAGCACCGTGATTCGATCGCCGATCGTGCGGATCTCCTCGAGACGATGCGTGATGTAGATCACGGCGATCCCCTGCGCTGTGAGCTCGTGGACGACGTGGAAGAGCTTCCGCACCTCCTCGGCGTCGAGCACGGCGGAGGGCTCGTCCATCACGATGAGCTTGATGTCGTGCGACAGGGCGCGCGCCATGCTCACGATCTGCTTCTCCGCGGCGCTGAGCGAGCCGACCTCGGTGTGCGGGGAGAGGGAGCCGTGTCCCAGTCGCTCGAGCAGGCGCCGGGTCTCGCGCGCGGACTCCGCGCGACGGGTGAATCCGCCGCGGTCCAGCTCGTGGCCGAGGAAGATGTTCTCGGCGATCGTCAGGCCGTCGACGACGTCGAGCTCCTGATACATCGTGGCGATGCCGAGCTCGATGGCCTTCTGGGGGTGGGTGATGTCGGCGGTCTCGCCCTGCCAGACGATCTCGCCGGAGTCGGGCTGGTGAACGCCCGCAAGCGTCTTGATGAGTGTGGACTTGCCCGCGCCGTTCTGACCCAGCAGGCAGTGCACCTCGCCGGGGCGGACGTCGAGGTCGACGCCGCGAAGTGCCTTCACGCCTGCAAAGCTCTTCTTCACCTGGCGCATGGACAGTAATGTCGATCGGTGGTCATCTTTGATCACGCGATGAACATAACAGCTCGCTCATCCGTCGTACAGGGGCGAGCGGGGGCTTCGAGGCGGAGGCTCGCCGCTCGCAGAATGTCACGCTGACCCGGCCTCTCCCCGGTCGTCACAGCGGTAAGGCGCACTTCTGACGAGCCGTCAGCGAAAGCTGTACACCCCTTGCCCGCTTCTGTTAGCTTGACCTCGTCAATGTGGACACCTTCTCCGAAATCGGATGCGCTGCGGCGTGGGGACGCATTGGCGCATCTGCATCACGTTCAAGGAGGAGACATGCGGACAATGCGTAGACCCGGCGCTCGTTCCCTGGTGACGGGCGTTGCGGCCCTCGTCGCGGTCGGACTGCTGGCCGGCTGCACCAGCGACGGCGGCGAGACGACTCCCGAGGAGAACGTCGCCGAGCAGGGGACGTCCAGCGACGAGAACGCGGCCTCAGGCGACACCGTTGTCATCGGATGGTCGGGCCCCGAGGCCGATCACGGCTGGCTGGGGGCGATCAATTCCGGTGCGCTGGCCGCGGCGGAGAGCTTCGACGACGTCGAGCTGCGCCAGGCAGAGGGCACGAACGACGCCAGCCAGCAGATCGCCGCCGTCGAGCAGTTCATCAACGAGGACGTGGATGCCATCGTCCTGCTCCCCACCGACGGCGCCGCGCTGACCGAGGTCGCCCTGCAGGCGATGGAGGCGGGGATCCCGGTCATCAACGTCGACCGCGAGTTCTCCAGCACGTTCGCCTCGCGATCCACCATCCTCGGCGACAACTACGGCATGGGCGTGAGCGCCGGCACGTACATCTGCGAGCAGCTGGAGGGGCAGAGCGACGCCGTCGTCGCCGAGATCGCCGGCATCGACTCGCTGCCGCTCACCCAGGACCGCTCGCAGGGTTTCTCGGACGCGCTCGAGGACTGCGATCTCGAGGTCGGCCCCCGCGTGGCGGCCGACTTCACCGTCGCGGGCGGCGAGTCCGCCGCGTCGCAGCTGCTGTCGGCGAACCCGGAGATCGACGCCATCTGGAACCACGACGACGACCAGGGGGTCGGCGTGCTGGCCGCCATCGAGGCCGCGGGGCGGGACGAGTTCTTCCTCGTCGGCGGCGCCGGCAGCGTCAACATGATGGACCGCATCGAGGCTGACGACAGCGTCATCAAGGCGACCGTCATCTACCCTTCGACGCAGGCCGCGGATGGCATCGCGCTCGCGCGCCTCGTCGCCCAGGAGAAGACGATGAGCGACCTCGTCACCCCCAGCGTGCCGTACCGGATCGTGCTCGACGCGCCGGTCGTGACGAAGGACAACGTCGCCGACTACATCGATCTGGCGTTCGAGTCCTGATCGACGCGGGGGCGCCGACGGCGGCGCCCCCGTTCAGCCGGGCCTCGCGCCCGAGTCGCACGAAGGGGTGAGACATGACGAGGACGCTGCGGGTCGCCATGATCGGCCACGGCTTCATGGGCGCCGCGCACTCGCAGGCTTGGCGCACGGCGCCGCGGGTCTTCGCGTTGCCGAGCGCCGTCGAGCTGTCGGTGATCGTCGGCCGTGACGCGACCGCGGTCGCGGAGGCGGCAAGGACGTGGGGATGGCGCGAGGCCGCGAGCGACTGGCGCGAGGTGATCGCACGCGATGACATCGACGTCGTCGACATCGTCACGCCCGGCCACTCCCACGCCGAGATCGCGATCGCCGCGCTCGAGGCCGGCAAGCACGTGCTGTGCGAGAAGCCCCTCGCCAACACCGTGGCCGAGGCCGAGCGGATGACCGAGGCCGCGCGGAGCGCGGCGGAACGCGGCATCGTCGCGATGCTGGGGTTCACCTATCGGCGCGTGCCGGCGCTCTCGCTCGCGCGAGACCTCGTCGCCGATGGCCGCATCGGGCGTGTCCAGCAGGTGCGCTCGGCGTATCGGCAGGACTGGCTCGTCGACCCGCGGGCGCCGCTGTCGTGGCGCCTCGAGAAGGAGAAGGCCGGCGCGGGAGCCCTTGGGGACATCGGTGGCCACGCCGTCGACCTCGTGCAGTTCCTCACGGGGCAGCGGATCGAGCGGGTGACGGGCGTGCTCGACACGATCGTGACCGAGCGCCCGGTCGAGACCGAGCGCATCGGCATCGCGGGCGTGGGCGGCGAGGAGATGGGGCCGGTCACGGTCGACGACGTGGCGATGTTCACCGCGCGGCTGGAGTGCGGCGCGCTGGCGGGCTTCGAAGCGACACGCTTCGCCACCGGGCGCAAGAACGCGCTGTCGGTCGAGTTATCCGGCGACCGCGGAGCCATCGCCTTCGACCTGGAGGACCTCAACGTCCTGTGGGTCTACGACCGCGATGCCCCCGTGACCGAGCAGGGATTCACGCGGATCGTCGTCACCGAGCCAGGCCATCCGTATCTCGAGGGATGGTGGCCCGCCGGTCACATGCTCGGCTACGAGCACGCGTTCTCGCATCAGGTGAAGGACCTCATCGAGGGCATCGCGTCGGGGACGACCCCGGCGCCCTCCTTCGAGGAAGGACTGCATGTGCAGCGGGTGCTGGCGGCGGTCGAGGAGAGCGCGTCGGCGGAGGCGCGCTGGATGGAGGTGCCCATGAGCACCGGAGGAGAGAGGGATTCGCGATGACGCGTCCGGTGACGTTGTTCACGGGTCAGTGGGCTGATCTGCCGTTTGAGGAGGTGTGCCGCCTTGCGGGGGAGTGGGGGTACGACGGTCTGGAGATCGCGTGCTGGGGGGATCATCTGGACCCGTGGCGGTGGGATGACGACGCGTACGTGCAGGACCGGCTCGACATCCTCGAGCACCACGGGCTGAAGGTGTGGACGATCTCGAATCATCTGAAGGGGCAGGCGGTGTGCGATGACCCGATCGATCAGCGGCATCGGGACATCCTGTCGGATCGGGTGTGGGGAGACGGAGATCCGGAGGGTGTGCGGCGGCGGGCGGCGGAGGAGCTGAAGAACACGGCCCGGCTCGCGGCGAAGCTGGGGGTGAGGACGGTGACGGGCTTCACGGGGTCGTCGATCTGGAAGTACGTGGCGATGTTCCCGCCCGCGAGCGACGAGATGATCGCCGCCGGCTACCGGGACTTCGCCGACCGCTGGGATCCGATCATCGACGTGTTCGAGGAGGTCGGGGTGCGGTTCGCGCTCGAGGTCCACCCCTCGGAGATCGCATACGACTACTGGACGGCGAAGGCGACGCTGGAGGCGATCGGGCACCGGCCGGGGTTCGGCATCAACTTCGACCCGTCGCACTTCATGTGGCAGCAGCTGGACCCGGTCGCGTTCGTGCTGGATTTCGCCGACCACATCCTCCACGTGCACGTGAAGGAGTCGGTGACGAACCTGGATGGCCGGAACGGGGTGCTCGGCTCGCACCTGCCGTGGGCGAACCCGCGGCGCGGGTGGACGTTCGTCTCGACCGGTCACGGTGCGGTGCCGTGGGAGCCGCTGTTCCGGGCGCTGAACGCCATCGGCTACGACGGACCCACGAGCGTGGAGTGGGAGGACGCCGGCATGAACCGGCTCCAGGGCGCCCCCGAGGCGCTCGCGTTCGTTCGCAAGCTCAACGCCATCACCCCGCCCGACGCGGCCTTCGACGCCGCCTTCGCCACGAAGTAGCGGCCCCCCAGCGCAGGGGGCCGTCGCCCTCTCGACGCGGCGGCGCCGATTCCGCGGGAAATGCGCAGCTTTTGCTTGCTAGAAAGCAGAAGTCTGGTAGCGTCGCGATCCGCGGCATCGTCCGCCGCCGCCGACGAGAGAAGAGAACGAAGATGTCCGACGCCACCGTCGCCCTGCAGCTGTACACGATCCGCGACGCCGTGGCGCAGGATGTCGACGCCGCCCTCGCGCGTGCGGCGGAGATCGGCTTCACGCAGATCGAGCTGTTCAACATCGTCGAGTGGCGTCCGCAGCTGGAGGCCGCGCTTGCCGCCCACGGGCTCGCCGCGCCCACCGCCCACGCGCCGCTGTCCGTCGGCGAGCCCGAGCGCGCGTTCGAAGCCGCCCAGGCGCTGGGCGTGACGACCCTCATCGACCCGTTCATCGCGCCGGAGCGGTGGACCAGCCGCGACGAGGTGCTGCGCATCGCCGACGAGCTGGCGGCGAACGCGGAGAAGGCGCGCAGCTACGGGCTGTCGTTCGGCTACCACAACCACAACTGGGAGATCGAGAACCGCTTCGACGGCCAGACCGCGCTCGAGGTGCTCGCGGGGGCCCTGCCCGACGACGTCGCCCTCGAGGTCGACGCGTACTGGGCGGCCGTCGGCGGCGCCGACGTGCCCGCGCTCCTGGAGACGCTCGGCTCGCGCGTGCGCTTCCTGCACATCAAGGACGCGCCGGAGATCGACGGGGCCCTGAGCAAGGACCGCGAGGATCAGCTCCCCGCCGGCCAGGGCGCGATCGCCTGGCAGCCCGTCCTCGAGGCGGCGCCGCAGACGGAGCTGCTCGTGGTCGAGTTCGACGAGTACCGCGGCGACATCTTCGACGGCATCGCCCAGGGCCTCGCGGGCACGCGGGCGCTGCTCGGCGCGTGACGTCGCACCGGAACAGACAGAAGGAGACAGGCCTGTGAGCGAACGAGAACCCGTCGGCGTCGGCTTCATCGGCGCGGGCATGATCAGCGACACGTATCTCGAGCACCTGGGGCAGTTCCCCGACGTGCGCGTGGTCGCCGTCGGCGACATCGACACCGTGCGCGCCGCCGCGCAGGCGCAGAAGCACGAGGTCGGGTTCTCCGGAACGCCCGACCAGGTGCTCGCACACCCCGACGTCGAGCTCGTCGTGAACCTCACGATCCCGGCCGTCCACGCGCAGGTGTCGCTGGCGGCCGTCGAGGCCGGCAAGCACGTGTGGAGCGAGAAGCCGATCGCGGTCGACTACGCCTCCGGTCAGGAGCTCGTCGCCCGCGCGGCCGAGAAGGGGCTGCGCGTCGGCATCGCGCCCGACACCGTCCTCGGGCAGGGAGTGCAGAGCGCGCTGCGCGCGATCGCCCGCGGCGAGATCGGCCGCCCGATCGGCGCCTGGACCGCCATGATGAGCCTCGGGCCCGATCGCTGGCACCCGAACCCGGAGTTCTTCTTCGCTCCGGGCGCCGGACCTGTCTTCGACATGGGCCCGTACTACCTGACCACCCTCGTGAACGTCTTCGGGTCCGTCGCGCGCGCATCCGCCGCCGGTCTGACGAGCACGCCCACGCGCACCGTCCGCGCCGGGGAGCGCATCGGTGCGGAGTTCCCCGTGAGCGTCCCGACGCACGTCAACGCCATCCTCGAATTCGAGTCCGGCGGCACCAGCTCCAGCATCTTCAGCTGGGAGTCGGCGCTCACGCGGATGGGCGTGGTCGAGATCACGGGCACCGAGGGCACCCTCGCCATCCCCGACCCGAACATGTTCGAGGGGCCGCTGCGCATCCTCCGCGCGCCGACCGTGTCCCAGCCCGAGCCGGTGTGGGAGGACCTCGCGACCGACGGCGTCGTCGGCGGTCGCGGTCTCGGCATCGTCGACATGGTGCGCGGCATCCGCTCGGGGCAGCCGCACCGCGCCACCGGCGACATCGGCCTGCACGTGCTCGAGACGATGATCGCCATCGACACCTCCGTCGCCACCGGCGAGAGCGTGGCCGTCACGAGCCGCATCGAGCGGCCGGAGCCCATCCCGGCGGACTGGACTCCCTATGAGCGCTGACATCGGCGCGGGGTTCCTCGGCGGCGGGTTCATGGCTCGGGTCCACTCGCGAGCGGCACGGGCGGCGGGCGCGCGCCTGCGCGGCCTCGCCTCGTCGTCACCCGATCGCGCCTCCAGCGCCGCTGCGGAGCTGGACGTCGAGGACGCGTTCTCGGGAGTCGACGCGCTCCTCGCGGACGCCGCGGTCGACGTCGTGCACGTGTGCACGCCGAACGCTCAGCACGCCGATCAGACCCTGGCCGCCCTCGCGGCGGGCAAGCACGTCGTCTGCGAGAAGCCGATCGCGACCACCTCGGCCGACGCGCGACGCCTCGTCGATGCGCAGACGGAGGCGGGCGTCGTGGGAGCTGTGCCCTTCGTCTACCGCTATCACCCGATGGTGCGCGAGGCGCGGGCGCGCATCGCGCGCGGCGGCGAGGCCGTGCTCTCGATCGACGCCGCCTACCTGCAGGACTGGATGCTCGAGCAGGAGGACGGCAACTGGCGCGCGGGCGCGGCGGGGGGCGCGTCGCGCGCGTTCGCCGACATCGGCTCGCACCTGTTCGACCTGCTGGAGTTCGTCACGGGGGAGCGGGTCGTGCGGCTGTGCGCGCTCACGCGGACCGTGTACGACGAGCGGGATGGCCGTCCGGTCGAGAACGAGGACATCGCGGCCGTGCTGTTCCAGCTCTCCGGCGGGGCGCCCGGCACGGCGCTCGTCACCCAGATGGCCGCCGGCCGAAAGAACGGCCTGACGCTCGAGGTGCACACGGGCGACGCCGCGTACCGCTTCGAGCAGGAGCGTCCGGAGGACCTCTGGATCGGACGACGCGACGGCGCGCTGCTGCTGCCGCGCGAGGAGAGCCTCCTCGCGCCCGACGCGGCCCGCCTCTGCCGGGTGCCCTCGGGCCATCCCATGGGCTATCAGGACGCCTTCAACGCGTTCGTCTCCGACGCATACGCGGCCACGACGGGCGCCGAGCCCGAGGGGCTGCCCACCTTCCGCGACGGCCTGCGGGCCGCGCAGCTCACCGAGGCGGTCGTGGAGTCCGCGCGCTCCGGCGCGTGGGTCGCGACGCCGTTCGACGCCTGATCCAGGAGGACCCATGACCGACGCACGCCATCCCGTCACGCTCTTCACGGGGCAGTGGGCCGATATGCCATTCGAGGAGCTCGCCCAGCGCGCGGCCGAGTGGGGCTACGACGGGCTCGAGATCGCCGCATCCGGCGATCACCTCGACCTGCAGCGGGCCGACGAGGACGACGCCTATGTGCAGTCGCGGCTGGACATCCTCGACAGGTACGGCCTGAAGGTGTGGGCGATCTCGAACCACCTCGCCGGCCAGGCCGTGTGCGACGACCCGATCGACTTCCGCCACCAGGCCATCCTGCGCGACTACGTGTGGGGCGACGGCGACGCGGAGGGCGTGCGGCAGCGTGCGGCAGAGGACATGAAGCGCGCGGCGCGCGTGGCGCGGAAGCTCGGCGTCGACACCGTCGTGGGCTTCACGGGCTCGAAGATCTGGCCGTACGTGGCGATGTTCCCGCCGGTGCCGGCCGAGGTCATCGACGCCGGGTACGAGGATTTCGCGAACCGGTGGAACCCCATCCTCGACGTCTTCGACGACGAGGGCGTGCGCTTCGCCCACGAGGTGCACCCGTCGGAGATCGCGTACGACCACTGGACCAGCGTGCGCACGCTCGAGGCCATCGACCGGCGCCCCGCGTTCGGCTTCAACTGGGACCCGTCGCACATGGCGTGGCAGGGCATCGACACCGTCTCGTTCATCACCGACTTCGCCGACCGGATCTACCACGTGGACTGCAAGGACACGCGGATCCGCCACGCGTCGGGCCGGCAGGGCATCCTCGGCTCGCACCTGCCGTGGGGCGACCCGCGGCGCGGCTGGGACTTCGTCTCGACCGGGCACGGCGACATCCCGTGGGAGGACGCGTTCCGCGCGCTCGCGTCGATCGGCTACGACGGCCCGATCTCCATCGAGTGGGAGGACGCGGGCATGGATCGCCTGCACGGTGCGGCCGAGGCCGTCGGCTACATCCGCTCGCTGCTGTGGCAGCTGCCCGCGGCGTCGTTCGACGCGGCGTTCAGCAACCAGTAGGGGCGGCACTGGCGAACCGCACGGCGCGGGATAGTCTGGCCACACGATGAGGATCACGCGCCGCACCCTGCTCGTCGGCGCCGGAACGGGCGCCGCCGCGATGCTGCTCGCCTCGTGCACCGGCGGCCAGCGGCCATCCCCCTCGCCGACCGGAAGCGCGACGCCCACGGCCACCCCCAGCGCGACGACCATGACGCCGACGCCGTCACCCGCGTTGCCGCGGCCCGAGCGGTGGCTCCGCAGCGAATGGACGAGCGACCCCTTCTCCCGGGGGGCTGTGAGCTTCGTGCCGGTCGGGGCGACACCGCAGCAGCGCGCCGCGCTCGCCGCCCCGCTCGAGGGCCGCGTCTTCTTCGCCGGCGAGGCCACCGCATCCGACCGGCCGGGCTCGGTGCTCGGCGCGTACGACTCCGGCGCGCGCGCGGCGGCCGAGGTGCTCGGCCGAGCGGTCGAGGGCGAGCGGATGGCCGTGATCGGCGCGGGCGCGGCCGGCGCGACGGTCGCGCGGAGCCTCGCGGACGCGGGGTTCGACGTCACGGTGTTCGAGGCGCGCGACCGCGTCGGCGGCCGCATCCACTCCGTCCCCGACGACGCGTGGCCGGTCCCGCTGCAGCTGGGCGCATGGACCCTCGGCGAGGACGACGCCGCCTTCCTCGGGCGCCTGCGCCTGCTGGGCGTCGAGGAGCTCGATCTCGAGCCGGCGATCGGATGGTCCGAGTCGGGCGAGACGGCGGCGCCCGGCTTCGACGCGGTGCGGCAGGCAGCGGACCGTGCGGCCGACCAGCCGGCTGACTCGTCTCTCGCCGACGCGCTCGATGAGGCCGGCGCCGACGTCGAGGACCCCGCGCTCGAGGCCTCCCTCGCCTGGCTCGCCGCGACGACCGGCGCCGATCCCGGCGCCGCCTCGAGCTGGTTCCCTCCGGCCATCCCGCCCGAGACGCTCGTCGGCGCGGCGGGCGACTTGAGCGGGCTCGTCGAGAGTCCGCTGACCGACATCCAGGTCACGCTGTCGTCGCCGGTCGTCCGCATCGCCTACGACGAACGCGGCGTGAGCCTCCGCATCGCGACGGGGGAGGCGCTGTCGTTCGACCGCGTCGTCGTCACGGTTCCGCTCGGAGTGCTGCAGAGCGAGTCCATCGAATTCGCTCCGGCGCTGCCGACCGCGCATCGCGGGGCGCTCGCCGCGCTCGGGATGGGGACCATCGAGACGGCATGGCTGCGCTTCGAGGAGCGCTTCTGGTCCACCGACGCCGTGATCTGGCACGTCGTGGGCGGCGATGCGCTCATCCGCACCTGGTTCAACCTCGAGCCGGTGACGGGTGAGCCGGTGCTCGTCGGGCTCGTGGGCGGCGGCGCCGCGGCGGAGTTCGCCGCGCTCGACGACGACGAGGCGGTGACTGCGGCGCTCGCCTCGCTGGCGTTCTTCGCCCGGGAGTGACGCCGGCGCGCGCCTGGACGCCTCAGTTCCCGGCGGTCGTGCGCACCCGGCTGAGCAGGACGAGCCCGGAGGCGACCGCGGCGAAGATCGCCAGCGCCACCGCGCACGAGCCCCAGAACTCGCCGAGGCCCGAGACCTGGCGCGGGTCGAGGAAGTAGTAGGGGTACCAGCCGACGACGGTGCCGCGCCACAGCGTGAACGCGCCCCAGAGCACCGGGTACAGCAGGACGAACGGCACCACGCGCCACGACGCCGCACGCCGGCCGGGACCGAACACCCAAGCGAGGATCGTCCAGATCGGCAGCACGAAGTGCAGCACGACGTCCGACCACGGCACGCTCATGGCGATGCCGCGCATGCTCGCCTGCCAGACGATCAGCCCGAACGCGAGGCCCGCCGTGATCGTCCAGCTCAGCACCAGGGCGCGCGCGGTGGTGAGCCAGGGCGGGTCCTCCCCGCGCCGCAGTGCGATCACCCCCGCGATGGCGGCCAGAACCAGGAACGCGATGTTGGACTGGATGGTGAGGTAGGCGAGGAAGTTCTCTCCCGCGATGGTCTGCGACCCCAGCCCCCACAGCAGGCGATGCACGAGCGCGACGAGGCACAGGGCGGCCGCCGCCAGGCGGGACCACCCGAACGCCGTCCGTGTCGTCACCCTCGCGTCACCCTCCCGCCCGGCGCTCGGGCACGCCGTGGCCCGAGTCTACGGAAGGATCGCTTCACCGGTCGCCGCGGCGAGGTCCGCTGCGGCGTCGACGAAGAGCTCCCGCATCCAACGGTGCTCGGGGTCGCGGTCGTGGACCGGATGCCACCAGAGGGCGTTGAGCACGGGCGTGGCGTCGAAGGGCAGCGCGAAGGTGCGCACCCGTGCGGACCGCTCGACGATCGGCGCCAGCGCGGATTGCACGAGACCGAGCCGGTCGGTGCCCTCGACGAAGTGGCCCAGCGCGAGGAAGCTCTCCACGACGGCCTCCACACGCGCCTCGATCCCGAGCTGCTGCACCTGCCGGCTCGCCGAGGTGAAGGCGTCCCGCGACTGATAGGTGAACACCCACGGGTGCTCGGCGAGGTCGCTCATGCTCGCGCGTTCGCCGATGCTGTCGTCCTCCCTGCTCACCACGCCGACCCATCCGTCGTGCCAGAGGTCGGCATACGGCAGGTCGGCCAGGAAGCCGTGCGGGATGAGCATCGCGTCGGCCCCCCGCAGACGGGTCGCCGCATCCTCGACGATGGTCTGGTTGTGGAGCATGAATCGGAATCGGACGCCGGGCGCCCGCTCGCGGGCGAGGCGGCTCACCGTCCGTCCGATCGTGGCGAAGCCGTAGTCGGAGCCGAACACCGAGAACTCGCGCGTGGACTGCTCGGGGTTCCACGAGGCCTGGCTCTCGAATACGCGGCGCGCCGCCTCGAGGGCGGTGGTGGTGTGCTCGGTGAGGCGCAGCGCAAGCGGGGTCAGCTCGTAGGCGTTGCCTCGGCGCGCGAGGATCGGGTCGTCGAAGTGCGCGCGCAGGCGCGAGAGCGAGGCGCTCAGCGCCGGTTGGCTCAGGTGCAGGCGCTCCGCGGCGCGCGTCACGCTGCGCTCGGTGAGGAGGGCGTCCAGCGACACCAGCAGGTTCAGGTCGAGCCGAGAGAGCGGGGGCTGATCGGGCACGGCGACGTGGTCCTCGATTCGGGGCGATTCGCTCGACGACGAGCGTCCTCGAAGCGTATCACCGGCATCGATCGCTCGAACCCCTGCATAGGGTTCACTGATGACCTGCCCCGCGGGTCAGCGCGTGAGGATCAGCGCCTCGCCCTGCCCGCCTCCGCCGCACAGCCCCACCGCCGCGGTGCCGCCGCCGCGTCGGGCGAGCTCGTGCGCGGCGTGGACGACGAGACGCGCCCCCGAGGCTCCGATCGGATGTCCGATGGCGATGCCCCCGCCATGGATGTTCACGATGTCGGAGGAGAGGCCCAGCTCGCGCACCGAGTGCACCACGACGGCGCCGAACGCCTCGTTGATCTCGACGAAGTCGAGTTCGTCGGCCGCGATGCCCTGCTTCTGCAGAGCGCTGTGGATGGCCGAGGCCGGCTGCCCCTGCAGCGAGTTGTCGGGACCGGCGGTCTGCCCGGACGCCCCCACGGTCGCCAGGGCCGTCCAGCCCTCCGCCTCCGCTCGCGCGCGCGTGGTCACGACGACGGCCGAGGCTCCGTCGGAGATCTGGGAGGAGTTGCCCGCAGTGATCGTGCCCTGCTCGGCGAACGCCGCCCGCAGCCGCGAGAGCGTCTGCGTCGTCGTCTCCGGCCGGATGCCCTCGTCGCGGCTCGCGACCACGGGCTCGCCGCGGCGCTGGTGGATCTCCACCGGCACGATCTCCTCGTCGAGGACGTTCGCGGCGGCGGCGGCCCGCTGGTGCGACAGCGCCGCCACCGCGTCCTGCTCCTCGCGGCCGATCCCGAGGCGAGTGTTGTGGGTCTCCGTGGACGAGCCCATGCTCACGCCGTCGTAGGCGTCGGTCAGCCCATCGTGCGCCATGTGGTCCAGCGCCTCGACCGACCCGTACGACCAGCCCGTGCGCGAGCCCATCAAGAGGTGCGGCGCCCGGGACATCGACTCCATGCCGCCCGCGACGACGACCTCCGCGTCCTCGAGGCGGATCATGCGCGCGGCATCGATGACGGCGGTCAGCCCCGACAGGCACACCTTGTTCACCGAGTGCGCGGGGACCGCCCAGCCGATGCCCGCCGCGATGGCCGCTTGCCGGGCAGGGTTCTGCCCAGCGCCGGCCGGGAGCACCTGGCCCAGGATCACCGCGTCCACCGCGCCCGGATCGACCGCACCGCGGGCGAGGGCGCCGCGGATGGCGGCCGCGCCCAGCTGCGAGGCAGTGAGGGCGGCGAGCTGGCCGTTCAGCCGCCCCTGCGGGGTGCGGGCGGCGGCGACGATCACGACGTCTGCGGGATTCATGCGGCTTCCTCCTCTTCGAGGGCGACGGTCAGCGCGGGTCCGGTCGCCGAGATGACCTCGTCGAGTGTGACCCCGGGGGCCAGCTCGCGCAACACGAGGCCGGACGCGGTGACGTCGACGACCGCGAGGTCCGTGATGATGCGGTCGACGACGCCGCGTCCGGTGAGCGGAAGCGAGCAGTTCTCGACGATCTTCGGCGAGCCGTCCTTCGCGACGTGCTCCATGAGCACGATGACGCGGCCGGCGCCGTGCACGAGGTCCATCGCGCCGCCTGGGCCCTTCACCATCTTGCCCGGGATCATCCAGTTGGCGAGGTCGCCGCCGGCGGACACCTGCATGGCGCCGAGGACGGCAGCGTCGATCTTGCCGCCGCGGATCATCCCGAAGCTGAGCCCCGAGTCGAAGAACGCCGCGCCGGCGAGGGTCGTCACCGTCTCCTTGCCCGCGTTGATGAGATCGGGGTCCACCTCATCCTCGCGGGGGTAGGGCCCCACGCCGAGGATGCCGTTCTCGGACTGCAGGACGACCGTCACGCCCGGCGGGATGAAGTTCGGCACAAGGGTCGGGAGGCCGATGCCGAGGTTCACGTACTCGCCGTCGTGCAGCTCCGCGGCCGCCCGGGCGGCCATCTCGGTGCGGGTGAGCGCCATGTCAGTTCCCTCCGGCGGCGACGGTGCGCTTCTCGATGCGCTTGACGATGTCCGGGCCCACGTCCACGACCCGGTGGACGAACACCCCCGGCAGGTGCACGGCGTCCGGATCGAGCTGCCCCGGCTCGACGAGCTCCTCGACCTGCGCGATGCAGACGCGGCCCGCCATCGCGGCGAGCGGGTTGAAGTTCCGCGCGGCCTTGCGGAAGACGAGGTTGCCGTGCCGGTCGCCCTTCCAGGCGTGGACGAGGGAGAAGTCGGTGGTGATCGCCTCCTCGAGGACGTACTCGCGGCGGCGGCCGCCGACGTCGAAGGTGCGGACGTCTTTGCCCGGCGAGGCCACGGCGACGCTGCCGTCGGGGGCGTAGCGGCGGGGGAGGCCCCCGTCCGCCACCTGTGTGCCCACTCCCGTCTCGGTGAAGAACGCGGCGATCCCCGCGCCGCCGGCGCGGAGCTTCTCCGCGAGTGTCCCCTGCGGGGTCAACTCGAGCTCGAGCTCGCCGGAGAGGAACTGCCGTTCGAATTCGCGGTTCTCCCCGACATAGGAGGAGGTCATCTTGCGGATGCGGCGTGCCGCCAACAGGATGCCGAGACCCCAGTCGTCGACGCCGCAGTTGTTCGACACGATGGATAGCCCGGTGGTGCCCTGCGCCAGCAGCGCCTCGATGAGGGCGATCGGGTTCCCGGAGAGCCCGAAGCCGCCGACGGCGAGGCTCGCTCCATCGCGGATGTCTGCGACGGCCTCAGCCGGCGTCTCGATCTGCTTGTCGATCACGTCGTGTCACTCCCTCGTCCACACGCAGCGCCCGCGTCCTGCGGCGGCGGTGCCGTGGCTTCCGAATGTAGGCGCAGCGACGGCCGGATCGAGCCGCTATCAGCGATCCGAATGGCCGCTATCGATGATCGTGAACGAGGTGGACGAGGAGTTGCTGGACCATAAACGGCGGCGATAGTGAGGATTGGCGAATTCGAGTTCCCTGATGCGCGAGCCAGGTCGAGAGTGGATCCAGACTCACCCCGAGAAGGGATCGAAGATGATCAAACTGCTCTCCCACCTGTCCTTCGTGGCCATCACGTCGCCGGACGTCGACGCGTCGGTGAAGTTCTACGAGGAGCAGGTCGGCCTCCAGGTCGTCGACCGCATCGACGGCGCCGTGTACCTCCGCTGCTGGGGCGACTACTACCGCTACAGCGTGATCGTGGTGCCGGGCGAGGAGCCCGCCCTCGAGACCGCGGCCTGGCGCACCACGAGCCCGGAGGCCCTCGAGGAGGCGGTCCGCCGCCTGGAGTCCGAGGGCATCGAGGGTGAGTGGTTCGAAGGTCACGCGATCGGCCGCGCGTATCGCTTCGTCGGCCCGCAGGGGCACCCCATGACGCTGCACTGGGACGTCGAGCACTACGTCTCCGGCGCCGACCAGGCCTCGATCTTCCCCGACCGCCCGCAGCGCCGCTCCTCCCACGCCGGTGCGCCGCGGCAACTGGACCACGTCACGATCGCCGCGCGCGATGTCGACGAGTTCGCCACGTGGTACGAGCGCGTGCTCGGGTTCCGCATCATGGCCCGCACCGTGCTGGACGAGGCGCCCATCTCCGTCTTCAGCGTTCTGACGACCAATGAGAAGTCGCACGACCTCGGCGTCGTGCTCGACGGCTCCTCGCGCGCCGGCCGCGTCAACCACTACGCCTTCTGGGTGGACACCCGCGAGGAGCTGCTCATCGCCGCCGACGTGCTCATGGAGAACGGCACGCGCATCGAGTACGGACCGAACATCCACGGGATCGGCGAGCAGACGTTCCTGTACTACCGGGAGCCCTCGAGTCTGCGCATCGAGCTCAACACCGGCGGCTACCGCAACTACGTGCCGGACTGGGAGCCCCAGACGTGGAAGCCGTCGCTCGGCTCGAACAACCTCTACCGCAACGGCGCGATGCCCATGTCGATGACCGAGTCGTTCCCGCCGGCCGACGGCCCCTCCGCCACCGAGGAGGGCGTGCCCGACGAGATCAGGGAAGCGCTGCTGAACCCGTACGCTGTGCATGGCCGAGGCTGAGCGCCCCGTTCCCGTGCCGGTCGGGGGCCCGACCGCGCCGACGCGGCCCGCCACCGTGCCGATCACGGGCGCCCTCAGGCCGCCGGTGAACCCCCTGGCGATCCTCTAGACATCCCTTCAGACATCCGAGAACGAGGAGGTTCTTCCATGACCGCAGTGAAGAAGGTCGCGATCGCGGGGTGCGGTGCCGCCAGCATGGCGGCCGCCATCCCCCTGGCCGAGGCGGGCGTCTCCGTCGACGTGTATGAGCTGAAGCCCGAGCTGTCTGCGCTCGGCTCCGGCATCACCCTGCAGGGCAACGCCCTGCGCGCGCTCGGGCGGCTCGGCGTATGGGAGGAGGTCGCCGCCGAGGGCTACCCGTTCGAGGGGCTCACGCTGCGCGGTCCGGGTCCTGACGCCGCGATCATCGCCGAGCTCCCCGAGGTGAAGACCGGCGGCCCCGACTTCCCCGCCTGCATGGGGATGTACCGCCCGGACCTCGCGCGCATCCTCGTCGCCCGCGCCGAGTCGCTCGGGGTGCGCATCCACTTCGACACGAAGATCACCGGGGTCCGGGAGACCGAGTCCGGTGTGCTCGTCGAGGCCGGCGGTGCGCCGGCGGGCGAGTTCGACCTCCTCATCGGCGCGGACGGGCTGCACTCCACCGTGCGCGAGCTGATCGGCATCGAGATCCAGCCCGAGCACACCGGGATGGGCATCTGGCGCGCCTTCGTGCCCCGCCCGGCCGAGGTCACGCAGAGCCAGCTGTACTACGGCGGCCCCGCCTACATCGCGGGGTACACCCCCACGGGCGAGGACACCATGTACGCCTTCCTCGTCGAGGACGCGCAGGACCGCTTCGGCGTGGGGCCCGAGGAGGCCGCGGAGATCATGAAGGGCATCGCGGCGGCATACGGCGGCCCATGGAACGAGATCCGGGCGACCCTGTCCGAGGCGAGTCGCATCAACTACACGTGGTTCACCTCGCACATCATCGACGGCCCCTGGAACCGCGGCCGCATCGTGGTGATCGGCGACGCGGCGCACAGCTGCCCGCCGACGGTCGCGCAGGGTGCCGCGCAGGCGCTCGAGGACGGCATCGTGCTCGCCGACCTGCTCGTCGGGGCCGACGCGGTCGACCAGGACCTGTGGGACGCCTTCCACGCCCGCCGCGCTCCTCGCGCCCGAGCGGTGGTCGAGGCCTCCGTGCAGCTGGGCCGCTGGCAGCTCGAGCACAATCGCGACGCGGACGCGGCCGGGCTCATCTTCGGCGTCGCCCAGCAGATGGCGCTGCCGGCATGAGCGGCGCGTTCGACGTGCGCGCGCACCTCCTGCTGCCCGCTCTCGCGGAGGGCGCATGAGGATCGGCCGCTGGAGCCGGCAGGGAGCGGACGAGGACGGCTTCATCGAGGAGGGCGGGGTGCTCCCGTTCCCTGACGAGCTGACCGTGGCCGAGGTCCTGGCCGCCGGTCTCGGGGCGCTGGTCGCCCTGCGCGAGCGCGCGGGAACTCCCGTGGCCCCGCTCGCCGAGGTGGCGCTGCGCGCTCCGCTGGCACCGGCATCGGTCCGCGACTTCGTCGCGTTCGAGGAGCACGTCGAGGGTGTGAGCGCCTCGGTCGACGGCCGCGGCGAGGTCGTGCCGGAGTGGTATCAGGCCCCGACGTTCTACTTCACCAACCCGCACACGATCGCCGGTCCCGGAGAGGTCATCGCGCCGCCGGAGACGCAGCGCCTCGACTTCGAGCTCGAGGTCGCCGTCGTGCTCGGCGGCGACGGCGAGAACCTCACCGTCGCCGACGCGGCCGAGCGGATCTTCGGCTACACGATCATGAACGACTGGTCGGCGCGCGACCTGCAGGCGCGGGAGATGAAGGTCAAGCTCGGTCCCTGCAAGGGCAAGGACTTCGCCACCACCCTTGGACCCTGGATCGTGACGGCCGACGAGCTGGAGCCGTACCTCGACGACGACGGCTTCCTCGCCCTGCGGGCCGAGGTGTCCGTCAACGGCCGGCGCTACGGCGAGGACCTCGTCTCGAACATGGGGTGGCCTTTCCCGGAGCTCGTCGCCTACGCGTCGCGGAACTCACGGGTCGTGCCGGGCGACATCCTCGGCTCCGGCACCGTCGGCAACGGCGGGTGCCTCGGGGAGCTGTGGGGGCGCGGCAGCGACCTCCCCCCGCTCCAGGAAGGGGATGAGGTGCGGATGACGGTGGAGGGGATCGGCGAGCTCGTCGGATTCGTCGGCGCCCCGGTCGCCGGCCCGCCCATCCCGCCCGCCCGCCCGCGCTCGCGAGCACGGCAGCGCTGACCGCGAAAACAGGATGGTCCCTCCCCGCGTCGCGGAAGGGACCATCCTGTCGTTGGCTGGCGGCTCAGAGGCGCTTGGCCGCGCGGCGCGCGCCCTCACCGAGCGCGTCGAGCTTGGCCCACGCGATCTGCGGGTGCACGCGGCCGCCGAGACCGCAGTCCGTCGCGGCGATCACGCGGTCGGGGCCGACGATCTTCGCGAAGCGCTCGATGCGCTGCGCGACGAGGTCGGGGTGCTCGACGAGGTTCGTGGAGTGCCCGATGACGCCCGGGACGAGGACGAGGTCGTCGGGGACGAGGTCCTTGTTCTCCTCCCAGACTGCCCACTCGTGCTCGTGGCGCGCGTTGGCGGCCTCGAACGAGATCTGCCCGACCTTCGCACCCAGCACCGTCTTGAGGATGTGCTTCAGTTCGATGTCGGTGGTGTGGGGGCCGTGCCACGAGCCCCAGCAGAGGTGCAGGCGCACCTGCTCCTTGGGGAGGCCCGCGATCGCGTCGTTGATGGCGTCGATGCGGATCTGCGTGAAGGCGAGGTAATCCTCGACGGTCGGCTCGGGGTTGATCTGGTCCCAGTTCTCGGCGAGCGACGGGTCGTCGAGCTGGAGGATGAGGCCGGCGTCGGTGATCGCCTGGTACTCGGGCTTCAGCGCCGCCACCCACGCCTGGATGTGCTCGTTCTCGCTGCCGTAGTAGTCGTTCGCGATGCGGGCGGCGGACCCGGGGGCGATCGCGGTCAGGAAGCCGCGCTCGCCCTCGCGGAGCGCGCCGGCGAGGTGGCGCACGTCGGCGGCGACCGCGTCGTGGCCCCGGTAGGAGATCTCGCCGGTCGTGGTCGGGAAGGCCGTGGCGTTCTTGCCCGTGGAGATGCCGCTGGCCGGGTCGGTGTAGGCGTCGCGGAAGATCGTCCAGTCGCGGCGGTCGGGGAACGAGGTGAGCCGGACGCTGCCGGGCTCGGAGCGCACGGGCTGCTGGGTGAAGATGTTCTCCTCGGTGAGGGAGAGGCCGTTGACGCGCTGGAAGGAGTATCCCCACCAGGCGCCGTAGTCGACGGAACTCGACATGGCCTTGCCGAACTCGCCGTCGCCGGGCTGCGTGATGCCCGCCTCGCGCTGACGCTCCACGACGTCGCGAACGGCCTCGGCCACCAGCTCCTCGTACTCGGGCGTCGAGGTCAGGGTGAACCCGTCATCCTCGAAGGTCCGCGCCGCGTTGGCGTCGATGAGGGCCTGTGTGCGCGGCAGGCTGCCGGCGGTGGTCGTCTCGATGGTCGTCATGCTGCTCCTTGTTCGCTCCGGGGGTGGGCCCCGTCGCGACGCTACCGCTCTCGCGCGCCTCGTGTCGCATCGCGTGACCGTCGGTTACTCGCGGTCAGTCGCGGATGGACGGATGGCCCTCGATCGGCTGGCGGGGGATGAAGAGCGACAGCACGACGGCGACGATGCCCGCGGCGATCGCGAGCCAGAAGCACAGATCGAACGCCGCCCGGGTGGGGACCGCGACGCCGTCGATCTCGATGCTCATGGTGGCGAGGACGCCGCCGAGCACGGCGGATGCGCTCGAGGTGCCCACCGATCGGAACAGCGCGTTCAGCCCGTTGGACGCGCCCGTCTCGTCGGCCGGGACCGCCCGCATGATGATCAGCGGCATGGCGGCGAACGTGAAGCCGATCCCCACGCCGATGAGGAGGTTGGCGACGAAGATGTGCCAGACCTCGCTCGACCACAGCAGCACGAGAACGTAGGCGAGCATGATGAAGGACGCTCCGCCCGTGAACAGGGGGCGCGGCCCGATCGTGCGCTCGAGCCATCCGGACAGCGGCGAGATCACCATCATCACGAGCCCCGCGGGCATGACGATCAGCGCAGCACCCAGCATGTCGAGGCCGAACCCGGAGCCCGTCTCGACGGGCAGCTCCAGCAGCTGCGGGAAGGCGACGTTCGAGGAGAAGAGGGCGAACCCCATCCCCACCGCGGCGATGTTCGTGAAGAGCACCGCCGGTCGCGCCGCGACCCGGAGGTCCAGGAGCGGGTCCCGAACGCGCAGCTGGTAGACGCCCCACCCGAGGAGCACCACGAGCCCGCCGATGCCGCAGATCAGCGTCGCGGTGGAGCCCCAGCCCCACTCTGCGCCGCGCGAGACGAACAGCAGCAGTCCGGTCAGCGCCACGGCCAGCCCGATCGCGCCGAGGACGTCGAGCCGCCCCGACGAGCGCAGGATGTCCTCCGGGACGAAGAGCAGGACGAGTACGAGGCCCACGGCGCCGAGCGCCGCGGCCAGCCAGAACAGCGTGTGCCAGTCGGTGTGGAGGGCGAGATATGCCGCCACCGGCATGCCGATGGCGCCGCCCACGCCCATGGTCGCGCTCATCAGAGCGACCGCCGTTCCGAGACGTCGGGGCGGCAGCACGTCGCGCATGATCGCGATGCCGAGCGGGATGACGCCGGTCACGCCGCCCTGCAGGGCGCGGCCGATGATCACGCCGGTGATCGAGCTCGCGAGGGCGGCGATGAGCGATCCCGCGACGAGGAGCACGAGCAGCACGGCGACCACGCGGCGCTTGCCGTACATGTCGCCCAGGCGCCCTGAGATCGGGGTCGCGACGGCCGCGACGAGCAGCGTGATGGTGACGACCCACGACGTGTCCTCGCGGGATGCGTCGAGGAGCATCGGCAGCTCGGCCTGCAGCGGCACGACCAGCGTGAACATGAACGAGGAGCAGAGCCCCGCGAACGCGAGCACCCCGACGGTCAGGAAGCGGGGCGGGTGCCGCGTGCGCCGCCGGCGGGGGTTCTCGTCGTCGCGCATCTCGTTCAGACTATCCGCGGGCTGGCGCCTACGCCGTGGTCGTGCTGACGGGGACCGGTTGCGGTGAATCGTCGTGCCCTCGTCGGATCCTCCAGGTGCGCGCGCGTTTTCGACATTCCTTGGAACGTTTCAGCGGAACTACTCTCGGAAACGCTCGGCGGCCCCTCGCGCTGAGCTTCCCTTGCGAAGGAGCAGATATGTCCATCACGCAGCGCCGCGGATTCCGTACGCTCAGTGCCGTCGCGCTCGGCGCCGGGCTCGCGCTCGTCGTGGCCGGGTGCAGCGCCGGCAGCGGCGACACACGGTCGAGCGATGAGCCAGCCGAGATCACCTTCCAGTCGTGGGTGCCGAACATCGACCAGGCGGTCGACGCGTTCAACGAATCGCACGACGACATCCACGTGACTCTCGAGACGATCACCGCGGGCCCCGACGGAGGGTACGCGAAGATGCTGTCGGCAGTGAAAGCCGGCAACCCGGCGGACGTCGTGCAGCTCGGCTATGACGCCGTGCCCGACTTCCTCGTGAATGACGCCCTGGAGGACATCACCGACTACGTCGGCGACTCCGAGGATCTCTTCGTGCCGTGGCAGTGGCAGACGGGTGTCTTCGACGACCGCGTGTACTCGGTTCCGCAGGCTTCTGGTCCCCTGGGACAGTTCTACCGCAAGGACATCTTCGACTCGCTCGGCCTGGCGTACCCGACGACCTGGGACGAGTTCTACGAGGCGGCCAAGGTCATCCGTGCCTCTGACCCCGACCGCTACATCGCCGCGTTCGCCTTCAACCAAGCACCCTGGATGATCGGGCTCGCGCAGCAGGGCGGTGCGAGCTGGTTCGCCGCCGAGAACGACGCCTGGACGGTCGACATCGACGGCCCGGAGACGCTCACGGTGGCGGAGTTCTGGCAGAAGCTCATCGACGAGGATCTGGTGAAGATCGAGGCCGACTTCTCGAGCGAGTGGAACGCCGACATCCAGAACGGCGATGTCGTCACGTGGATCTCCGGCTCCTGGGCGGACGCCATCCTCCGTGGCACCGCACCGGACACCTCCGGCAACTGGGCCGTCGGTGCGATGCCGCAGTGGAACGCCGGCGACGAGGCCTCCGCGACCTGGGCGGGCGGTTCCGCGAGCGCGGTGCTGAAGGGCTCGAAGGACCCCGAAGCCGCGGCAGAGTTCGCGCTCTGGCTGAACTCCGACCCCGAGAGCGTGAGCATTCTCACCGAGGTCGGTGCGGGATGGCCGGCGATCGCCGACACGTCCGAGATCGCGTCGCTGCAGGACGCGCCCGAGGTCTTCGCCTTCTACGGGGGTCAGGACATCTGGGATGTGTTCGCCGAGTCCGACGCGGCCGTCGCGACGGACTGGACCTGGCCGCCGCTGTCATCGACGCTCTTCGCGTCGCTGACGGACAACGTGAAGGCCGCCGTCGACGCAGGTGAGCCGATCACCGAGGCGTACACGAAGACCCAGACCGACATGGTCGCGGCGCTCGAAGAGCGCGGCATCTCGGTCAACAAGTGATTCCTGCGGGGCGGGCCGGCGCACGCCGGCACGCCCCGCCCCTCTGTCTGGAGACCCCGTGACCGTCCGCGCTCCCCGTCGTCGGCTCCCCGCCGCCGTGTGGCTCTTCGTCCTCCCCTTCGTCGTGATGTTCGTGCTGTTCTTCGTCGCACCGATCATCTACGCCATCGTTCAGAGCCTCTTCGCGACGCGGAGCTCAGGTCTTGGATTCGGCGCCTCGACGCCGACCTTCGTGCTCTTCGACAACTACGCCCGAGCGCTGTCGGACCCCACCTTCGTGGAGAGCCTCTGGCGGCTCATCCTCTTCTCCGCCATCCTCGTGCCGCTCATGGTCGTGACCGCGCTCGGCCTCGCCCTGCTGCTGGACTCCGGGCGCGCTCGCTTCCCTCGGGTGTTCCGAGTCCTCTACTTCGCGCCCTACGGCGTGCCGGGGGTGGTCGCCACGCTGCTGTGGGGCTTCCTCTATGTGCCCGCTACGAGCCCGGTGCTTCAGGCGCTATCCGCGGTAGGCATCGACGCCGACCCGCTCTCCGGTGGAACAGTCCTCTTCTCCATCGCGAACATCGCGCTGTGGGGCTTCGCCGGGTACAACATGATCATCCTCATGGCCGCGCTCGACGCGATCCCGTCTGAGCTGTATGAGGCCGCTCGCATCGACGGCGCATCCTCCTGGTCGACGATCTGGCACATCAAGCTCCCGCTCGTGCGCCCGTCGATCATCCTCGTCACCGTGTTCACGATCATCGGCACCCTGCAGCTGTTCGTCGAGCCTCTCGTGCTGCGCCCGCTCACGACCGCGATCAGCTCGACCTACACGCCCAACCTCGCCGCCTACAACCAGGCGTTCGCCCAGGGCAACCCGAACCTCGCCGCGGCGATGGCCGTGGTCGTGGCCGTCATCGGCTTCGCGTTCTCGTTCGGGTTCCTCCGCCTCGTCAACCGGAAGGGGAACCGCGCATGGTGACCTCGACACCCTCGCGGCGCGCTCCTCGGCGCGGGACCGTCTCGGACGTGGCGGTCAACGCCGTCCTGGTGGTGGCGGCGATCTACTTCCTGCTGCCGCTCGTCTGGGTCCTCGTCGCCGCGACCAAGTCGCCCGCTGATCTCTTCGGCACCTTCGGGCTCTGGTTCTCGGACACACCGCGCGCGTGGGGCAACCTCGTGCTGCTGTTTACGCAGGACGGCGGGCTCTTCACCCGCTGGGTCCTCAACAGCATCCTGTACTCCGGCGTCGGAGCGCTCGTCGCCATGCTCATCGCCTCGGCGTGCGGCTACGCCATCGCGAAGTACCCCTTCCGGGGCCGCGAGGCGCTGTTCTCGATCATCCTCGGCGGGGTGCTCGTGCCGGCGACCGTCATCGCGCTGCCGCTGTACTTCCTGCTCAACACGGTCGGCATGACCGGCTCCTACTGGGCCGTGCTGCTGCCGAGCATGGTCAGCCCCTTCGGGGTGTACCTTGCGCGCATCCACGCGGCCTCGAGCGTGCCCGACGAGGTGATCGAGGCGGCGCGGTTGGATGGCGCGGGCGAGGTCCGCATCTTCGCCACCATGTCGGCGCGGATGATGGTCCCCGCGCTCGTGACCATCTTCCTCTTCCAGTTCGTCACGATCTGGAACAACTACCTGCTGCCGCTCGTGATGCTGAACGACACGCAGACGTTCCCCGTCACGCTCGGGCTCACGCTCTGGAACTCGCAGACCCAGCGCGACCCCGACTTCTACGCGCTCGTGGTGGCGGGGTCCGCGGTCTCGGCGCTGCTGCTGGTCGTGCTGATGGTGGGGTTGCAACGGTTCTGGCGGGCCGACCTCACCGCCGGGGCGACGAAGGGCTGACGCGACACGCGCAAGGGAGGAGCGCCGTCGCGCTCAGCCCTTGCGCGTCTCCCGGTATGCGCGCGGGCTCATCCCGTGCACGGCTCGGAACTGCCTGGAGAAGTAGAACGCGTCTGCCATCCCGATATGCCGACCGACCTCCGCGACGCTGAGGTCGGTCGTGTCGAGCAATGTGCGTGCGCGAGCCATCTTGAGCGAGGTGTGGTGCGCGAGCACTCCGCCGCCGGTGGCCTTCCGGAACTGCGCCGATAGGTGCGACGCGGAGACGCCCAGCAGAGCCGCGAGCGCAGGCACCTGCACCCGCCCATCCACACGCTCCTCCAGGTAGCGCATGGCGCGCTCGAGCGTGGTGTCGCGGTGCGGCAGCAGTCGGTCGACGACGAGCTGCGTGAGGAGGCGCCACGCCATCCCGCTGGTCGCCAGCAGCCGAGCAGGACTGACATCCCGTTCCAGGCTCGTCACGATCTCGTCGATGAGCGAGGTCGCACGTTCCGGAGTGCGCAGCGACAGTGTCACATCGGCGTCGGTTGTACCCGTGGCCACCACGAGCTCCGACACGTCGGTACCACGCACGTGGCACCACCAGATCGTCCAGGGGTCGTTCGCATCCGCACCGTAGGAGTGGGGGACGCCTCCGGGGATCACCACCGCCGTCGACGAGCCGATACGCCGTCGTCCGGCTCGTGTCTCGACCCAGCCCGCGCCGGCCGTGCAGACGATCACGATGGTCTCCTCGGCCCCGCCAGGTCGCCGCCTGCCGTGATGTTCGGCCCGAGGGAAGCATCCCGCATCGGTCACGACCATCCGTCGGGTCACGGGGCGTTCGAGTGCTGCGGCGACCAGGGGGCGAGGGACGACGCTGAGGCGCTGCCGTTCGAAGCCGTCGGCGCGTTCCATCCCTCAATTGTGCGCCTTCGATCATCGGTTCGTCCATGTGCCGACGAGGATCGCCCATTCCGCGCGGCCATGCCCGTTCGTAGCGTGGGAGTGTGACCGAAGACCTCAGCCGCATCTGCCTGCCCGGTGCACCCGCCGACCAGCGCGACATCCTCGACGCGGGCGGTGTCGCCTGCTGGGAGGAGGACGTCGTCATCGACACGTACGATCCGGCCGCCCCCGACCGCTATCCCCTGTTCCTCGACCGCCGCGTCTACCAGGGGTCGAGCGGCAAGGTCTACCCGCTGCCCATGACCGATGCCATCTCGCACGAGAAGCGCCCACGGCGCTGGCGGGCGATCCACCTCGAGAATGCGTACGTGCGGCTCATGCTCCTGCCGGAGATCGGCGGACGCATCCATATCGGGTACGACAAGGTCGCCGACTACGACTTCTTCTACCGCAACAACGTCATCAAGCCGGCGCTCGTGGGGCTCGCGGGTCCGTGGATCTCCGGCGGCGTCGAGTTCAACTGGCCGCAGCATCACCGCCCCGCCACTTTCCTGCCCGTCGAGACATCGATCGAGCGCGAGGCCGATGGCGCCGTCGTGGTCTGGCACGGAGACATCGACCCGCTCCAGCGCATGCAGTCGGTCCACGGGGTGCGCCTGCGACCCGGCTCCACCCTCATCGAGGCGGACGTGCGGTTGCACAACCGCACGGATGCCCCGCAGACGTTCCTCTGGTGGGCCAACGTCGCGGCCCGCTCGCACGAGCAGTACCAGTCGTTCTTCCCTGATGACGTCACCTACGTGGCCGACCACGCACGGCGCGCGATCACGGCGTTCCCGCGCGCAGACCGGCCGTACTACGGCGTGGACTACCCCGCGCTCGCCGCCGAGCGCGAAGGGGCGGACCGAATCGACATCTACAGCAATATCCCGGTGCCCACGTCGTACATGATCACCGACACCGACGACGAGTTCTTCGGCGGCTACGACCACGGCGCCGACGCGGGCTTCGTCCACTGGGCGGATCACGCCCTCTCGCCCGGCAAGAAGCAGTGGACCTGGGGCGACGGCGAGATCGGCCGCGCCTGGGATGACCAGCTGACGGATGGCGACGGCCCCTATGTCGAGCTCATGGCCGGCGTCTACACGGACAACCAGCCCGACTTCGCTTGGCTCCTGCCGGGGGAGACGAGGACGTTCAGCCAGTACTGGTATCCGATCCACGACATCGGGCCGGCGCGCCAGGCGTCGCTCGACGCCGCGATCTCCGTGAGACCGGATGGCGACGGCACGCGGGTGGGCGTCCTCGTCACGCGCGCGTTCCCGGAGGCGCGGATCGAGATCGTGGTCGGAGAGGACGTTCGGGAGGAGCGCGTCTCGCTCGCTCCGGACGCCCCCGTGCAGGTCGCCGTGCCTGCGGCCGCGGTCGACTGCGTCGTGGTCCGCACGGCGGACCGGGTGCTCGCGCAGTGGCAGTCGGAGCGGCGCGACCACGGCGCTCCCTGGGTCGCGACGGCGCCGCCGCAGCCCGAGCAGATCGAATCCGCCGACGAGCTCTACCTGACCGCCGTCCATCTCATGCAGTACCGTCACCCGTCGCGGTCGGCGGTGGCATACCTGGAGGAGGCGCTGCGGCGCGACGAGTCCGACCTCCGGGCCGCGACTCTGCTCGCCGGCTGGCGCCTCCGCCGGGCCGAGTACGACGACGCTCGCGTGCTCCTCGAGCGGGCGATGGCGCGCCAGACCCGCCGGAACCTCAACCCCCGCGACGGCGAGACCGGCTATCTGCTGGGCCTTGTCCTCGAACGCCTCGGCGACTTCGACGAGGCCGAGCGCGTACTCGGGCGAGCGGCGTGGAACGCGGCGTGGCAGCCGGCCGCCACGCTGGTGCGCGCTCGGATCACGCTGCGCCGAGGCGACGCGGCCCGAGCGCTCGCCATCGCTCGCGAGGTCGCCGCCGTCGTCCCGGCCGCGCGTCGGATCGAGGTCCTCGCGCTGCGACGACTCGGCGAAGACAGCAGCGCGCTCCTGCAGACGGCGCGGACGGCTGCTCCGCTGGATCCGGGTTTCGCCGCCCTCGACGGAGCGCTCGCCTCTATCGACCCGCGGACTCCCCTCGAGATCGGCGCGGAGTTCGCTCTCGCCGGCGCGCTTCGCGAAGCGCTCGCCGTCACGGAGTCGGCCGCTCGCCGAGACCACCCCGGCTTCGGGGTGCCCGAGCCGTTGCGCCATTATCTGCGAGCGCATTGGCTCGATCAGGCCGGACCGCCGGAGCGCGCCGATGAGGAGCGCTCGCGTGCCCGCGCGGCCGCCGCCGACTACGCATTCCCCGCCGGACTCGACCAGCACGACGCCCTCGTCGCGGCGCTCGTCGCCGACCCCGGCGACGTCGTCGCGCACGGGCTCCTCGGCATGTGGCTGCTGGATGCCGGCCGCTCAGCGGACGCACTGAGTCACCTGGCCGCGGCGACCGAGGGCGGCAGCATCGATCCCGTGGTGTGGCGCAATCATGCGCTCGCGGTGGTGGCCACGGGAGGCGACCCGGCCGCCGCCGACCGGTTGCTCGAGCGCGCGCTCGCTCTCGCGCCCGAAGCGCGTCTCGTCTTCGAGCGCGAGGTGCTCGATCGAGTGCGCGGCCTGAGCGCGCGGGAGCGGCTCTCGCGGCTCGAGGAGCACGCAGACCTGCTCGATCAGCGTGACGACCTGGCCGTCGTGCACGCGAACCTCCTCCTGGATGTCGGGCGGAACGAAGAGGCGTGGCGCCTCCTCACGACGCGGCGCTTTCGTCCCTTCGAGGGCGGCGAGGGTCGGGCCCTCGCGGCCTACGACCGAGCGGCCTGCCGCATTGCGGCGGCACACTCGGAGGCTCGGGCCGCGATCGCGCTGCTCGAGGAGGGCGTCGCGGCACCCGCCCACCTGGGCGAGGGACGCCATCCCGCCGACCCCATCGCCGAGCGGCTGGTGCTCCTTGGCGACCTTCACCGGCAGATGGGCGACGACGCCGCAGCCGAGTCCGCGTGGCAGCGGGCGTGCGCGCGCTCGCCGCTGGCCGTCGACGAGCGGCCCGCCGACGAGCGCGACTACTGGATCGGGGTCGCGCACAGCCGGCTCGGGGAGTACGAGGAGGCCCGCGCCGTCTGGGCGCGCCTGGAGGCCCGCGCCGACGAGCTCGAGCGCACGAAGGACGTGGTGGACTACTTCGCGACCTCGGTGCCCGAGCTGCTTCTGTTCGACACCGATACCTCCGGCGCGCGCATCGCGCTGGCGCGCCAGCTGCGAGAACTCGCAGCGCGGGGCCGACACCCGGAAGGGGTACTCGCATGACGGAGCGCTATCTCGGCTCGGGAACCGTCTCGGACGACCGTCAGGGTCTGACTGGTGTCGTTCCTGCACACCTGCCGCAACGGCTCACCATCACCCTGTGGGACTTCTCCTGGTACACGCGAGCGGAGGTGGGAGGGCCCTACGCCGATATCGACGTCGCTGTGGTGGACGCCGCCTCGCTCGGGTACAACGCAATTCGCATCTGCGCCGCCCCGCTGCTCACGTTCGGCGACCTCGGACTGGATCCGCGCATCGGCATCGAGGGACTGGGAGCGAGGGCCGACGGGGGCTTCTACGGAGAGCGCACCCGGTGGTATGACGCACCGGGCGGCTACGACATCGACGTCCGCCAGCGGCTCGGCGAGCTGCTGGATGCGTGCGAACGGCACGGTCTCGTCCTCATCCTGGCCTCCTGGGAGTACCAGCAGTCGACGGCGTTCGCAGCCGATCCCACCTGGTTCGAGACGATCGATGCCGTTCCGCTCGGCGAGCGGTATCGAGCGCTCGCGGACGCATGGGACCGCATGCTGGGCTGGATCACCGAGCGCGGCCAGCGCCATCTCGTCGCTCTGGTCGAGCTGCACAACGAGGTCGACTTCTCCATGCTGCCGGCGCTCACCGACGGGGGTGCGGCAGAGGTCGCCCGTCTCGCCGAGCGCCACCCGGATCTCCTCGTCACCGCCAGTTACGGCAAGCCGCCGCATCTCGCCATGCACCGCGTTCCCGTGGAACTCGGCGCCGCCCAGTTCCACGTCTATAGCTACGGCGTGCTCGACGAGCTGCAGAAGCGGATAGACATCCGGTCGGAGGGGTCGAGCGACTTTCCCAACGCCGAGTTGCGCGCGCTGCTGCGGGCGGATGCGCCGACGGTCGAGGAGTACGGACGAGCCGCGGAGTGGAAGTACCGCGCGACTGTGGTGACCGACCAGATGTTCTACGGCTACGACGTCTTGAACCCGCAGGCGTGGGACGACTGGCTCTTTGCGCACTATCCCGCGTATCACGAGGTCATGCGCCGCGAGATCGAGTCACGCGTGATCGCCATCGCGGAGTGGGCCCGCTGGCAGCGGGTCCCCGCGGTCGTCGGCGAAGGCTGGGTCGGCTACACGCCATTGCACGGGACCTTCGAGGAGGGCGAGATCGGTCGATCGCTGGCGGAGCGCGGTATCGATACGGCACTCGAGAACGGCGTGTGGGGCGTCGTGCTCTGCTCGAATGCGGCACCGCACCATCCGATGTGGCAGCTGCGCGAGTGGCAGCGGGAGGTAAACGGGCGCATCCTCAGCGCCTAGGGTGGGGCGCATGATCACCCCCGACTGGATCCCGCACCGGCGCGCGTCGGACGGCGAGCTCGTCGGCTGGGTGCGCCCGGCGGGCGACGGCTGGGTGGCGGTGTCGCTCTTCGGTACGGACCTGACGGAGCCCGTGGACTGGCTGAGCGCCGAGGAGGTGCTCGAGGAGCAGGGCCTGTCCTGGATGGCCGGGGCGTGGCTTCTTCGCCGAGACGGCCGTGACATCCGCGTCCGTCTGGTGGAGTTCTCACCCGATCGCATCGAGTCGGGCGCGGTGCGACCGGGACGGGTCGTGGTCAAGACCGACGACTTCGGTGCCATCGATGTGCCCTACGAGCTGATCGATCTGCCCTGGCCGCCTCCGCCCGAGCTGCGCCCACTCCGACTCGACGGCGTCGGCGTCAGCCCCTGGGGGTGACCGACCCCTCAAGGAGCCCAGCGGCGCGGAATGCGCGCTGGTAGATCTCGCGGATCACCGCGGACTTCCGGTCGTTGTACGCCGTCATCTCCTCACCGCGCGCGGTCGCCTCGGCGGCGGCCAGACGCTTGGTCTCGGCGTACAGAGTCCGATCCGCCTCGTTCGCCCGCAGCCAGTCACGGAAGAGGGCGTGCCGGACGAGCTCCGGGCTGTCGGGGGAGAAGACGTGGATGTTCGCGCCCCGATCGGCGGGTTTGAGGCAGCGGTGCTCGTGCCACCAGGGCTCTCGCACGGTGAGGACGAAGCCCGCCGCCTCGAGCGGGGGAAGCCACGACGCCTCGTCGGAGGAGTCGGCGACGGTCACGTCGAGGTCGATGATGGGCTTCGCGGGCAGCCCCGGAACGGAGGTCGAGCCGACGTGGTCGACCGCGAGCGCGCGCTCTCCCAGCGCGGCGCGGACACGGTCGATGAGCGCCGCGGCCCGCCCCTCCCACGCCGGGTCGTGGTCGACGATCTCGATCTCCTCGACGCGGGGCTCGACGACCCAGGGGCTGCATCCGGGAGGCGCCGGAGCATCCGCGAACGTCGTGATCTCCTCGGGCGCGAGGGCGCGGGAGGTCATCGCGGCAGCGCGTCCAGAAGTGGACGGGGATCTGGGGCGCCGGCAGGTGCCTGGATGGCGACGGCATCGGCCCCGCCGGCCGCCAGCTCCGCGAGACGGTCGGCGATGCGGCTCTCGAGGGTGTCGGCCCGGGGATCGATCTCGGTGAAGACGCGCACGTGCGTGCGTCCCGGGCGGCCCGAGTCGGCCCGACCCTCATCGACGAGGTCGCGCGCCGCGCGCACCGCCGCTTCGTCAGCGGCCGAGTCGAGGAGGACCGAGTCGCCGATCTCCCCGGCGAGCCTCAGCGTCTTCGGTCCGCGCGCGCCGACGGTGATCTCGGGGACCACGGCCGGGGGCCATCCCAGCCGCACGTCCCGCAGCGTCACGTACCGCCCGACCGTGTCGACCGTCTCACCGTCGAGCAGCGCGCGCACCGCCGTGACGTACTCGCGCAGCAGGGTGAGCGGCGACGCGACGCGCGCGCTCACCTGGCCCATCCACTCGAGCACGCCGTGCCCGAAGCCCGCCACGAAGCGCCCGGGCTCGAGTCGCGCGAGGGTGGCGACCTCCATCGCCGCCAGCGCCGGGTTCCGCAGCGGCACCGGGAGCAGGCCGATCCCGACGTGCACGCGCTCGGTCGCAGCCAGGGCGGTCGCGGACGTCGTCAGACCGCCCTCGAGGAAGCAGTCCTCCCAGAGCCACAGCTCGGGCACCCCGGCGTCCTCCACCGCACGGGCGACCGCGCGCAGGTCCTCCGGGGCCGACTGAGGACGGAAGACGATGCCGATCTCGGGCGTCGATGCCGCTGCCATGCCCCCATCGTGCCATCGCGCGCCGGCACTGCGCTTCGCCATCCGCGATGTCGGCGCCCCGTGCCATCCTGGTCGCGTGACGACGCAGGAGCCGGGCACCCCCGGCGGGACGGACGAGCGGCCCGCCGTCTTCTTCCGCGATGCGGCGGAGTTCCGCGCGTGGCTCGAGCAGAACCACGAGACCGCGACCGAGCTGTGGATGGGGCTGCGGCTCGCGCACGTGCCCGACCGCGGGCTGACCTGGGCGGACGCGGTGCTCGAGGCGCTGTGCTTCGGATGGATCGACTCCGTCTCGCAGCCGATCGACGGCGATGCGCGCCGGCAGCGCTGGACGCCGCGGAAGCCGGGCAGCACATGGTCGAAGGTCAACATCGCGCACGTGGAGCGGCTCACGGCGGAGGGGCGCATGCATCCGGCCGGCGTGGCGGCGTACGAGCGGCGGCGCGAGGATCGCTCGGGGACGTACTCGCACGAGAACCCGGAGGCGGAGCTGTCACCGCCGCTGCAGGCGCTCATCGACGCGTCGCCCGGTGCGACCGCGTTCCTCGCGGAGGCGACGCCGGGGTATCGCAAGGCGGTGCGGCATTGGATCATGTCCGCCAAGCAGGAGGCGACTCGCGAGCGGCGCACGCGTCAGCTCGTCGAGGACTCCGAGGCAGGGCGGCTCGTACCCCCGCAGCGTCCCGGCGCGACGCCGGCGTGGCTCGCGAGGGCGGCCGCCGCGGCGACCGCAGCGGCGACCGCTCCCGAGCCCGGCTCGGCGGCTCCTCGCAGGGCTCCGGTCTAGGATCGAACCGGTGCCCGGGATCCTCGCGACCCGTGTCGCGCCATCCGAACCCTTCCGACCATTGGAGCCACCGTGGCCGAGCAGTCCCGCCTCGACAAAGTCATCGCCCTCGCCCGTCACCGCGGGTTCGTGTTCCAAGCGGGCGAGATCTATGGCGGTTCGCGGTCCGCGTGGGACTACGGGCCCCTCGGCACCGAGCTCAAGGAGAACATCCGCCGCCAGTGGTGGCAGACGTTCGTGCGCGGACGCGGCGACATGGTCGGCCTCGACTCCTCGATCATCCTGCCGACGAAGGTCTGGGAGGCGTCCGGTCACGTCGCGACGTTCACCGACCCGCTCGTCGAGTGCCTGCAGTGCCACAAGCGCCACCGCGAGGACCACCTCATCGAGGCGTACGAGGCGAAGAAGGGCCGCGCCCCCGAGAACGGGATGGCCGACATCGTCTGCCCCGACTGCGGCACCCGCGGTCAGTGGACCGAGCCCCGCTCGTTCTCCGGCCTCATGAAGACGTACGTGGGCGTCGTCGACGACGAGTCCGGCCTGCACTACCTGCGCCCGGAGACCGCGCAGGGCATCTTCGTGAACTTCGCGAACGTCGTCACGGCCGCGCGCAAGAAGCCGCCGTTCGGCGTCGGCCAGGTGGGCAAGGCGTTCCGCAACGAGATCACCCCCGGCAACTTCATCTTCCGCACGCGCGAGTTCGAGCAGATGGAGATCGAGTTCTTCACGCCGCCGGCCGAGGCGGGGGAATGGTTCGAGCACTGGGTGGACGCGTGCTGGAACTGGTTCATCGACCTCGGCATCGATCCCGCGAACATGCGGAAGTTCGACGTGCCGGATGGCGAGCGCGCGCACTACTCGGATCGCACGATCGACGTCGAGTACGCCTTCGGCTTCGCCGGCAAGGGCTGGGGCGAGCTCATGGGCATCGCGAACCGCACCGACTTCGACCTGTCGAACCACATCGAGCACTCCAAGTCGAACCTGTCGTTCTTCGACCAGGCCTCGGGTGAGAAGTACGTGCCGTACGTCATCGAGCCGTCGTTCGGACTCACCCGCTCGATGATGGCGTTCCTCGTCGACGCGTACCGCGAGGAGGAGGTGCCGAACGCGAAGGGCGGCACCGACACCCGCACCGTGCTGAAGCTCGACCCGCGCCTCGCGCCGGTGAAGGCCGCCGTCCTCCCCCTCTCGCGCAACGAGCGCCTGTCGCCCCTCGCCCGCGAGGTCGCCGACCAGCTGCGCGCGTCGTGGAACGTGGACTTCGACGACGCCGGCGCCATCGGCCGTCGCTACCGTCGCCAGGACGAGATCGGCACCCCGTTCTGCGTCACGGTCGACTTCGACTCTCTCGACGACCGCGCGGTCACGGTGCGCGATCGCGACACGATGGAGCAGGAGCGCGTGCCGCTCGACGCGCTGCAGGGCTACCTCACGGAGCGTCTCCGCGGCGCCTGAGCCCTTCGCGTCAACGCCCCGTCCCGGTTCTCGGGGCGGGGCGCTTCCGCGTCCCCGTCGCGTCCCCGGTCGTCGGCACCCTGGAGCGGCTCGCACCCCTCGGCATGTCCCACTTGTGCACCTCATCCCACGGTCTTGGCGTGCACAAGTGGGACATGCCGGACGGGGTTACCCCGCGACGCCGCCGGACGCAACCCCGAGACATCCGACCGGGCGGCGCGCAGAGTGGACGCATCCCCAACGAACGGAAGGATGCGACATGGCACGCGATCAGTACACGTTCACCGACCCCACGGCGCTCTACAGCGACATCGAGCCGCAGAAGCAGCACCAGACCGAGCCCGGGCTCGAGGCCGACATGGGCCCGAAGCCCGACCTCGGCGAGGACACCTACCGCGGCACCGGCCGTCTCGCCGGGCGCAAGGCGCTTATCACGGGCGGCGATTCCGGCATCGGCGCGGCGACGGCCATCGCCTTCGCCCGAGAGGGCGCCGATGTCGCCATCGCCTACCTGCCCCAGGAGGAGGAGGACGCCGCGCGCATCGCCGGCCTCATCCGCGATGCGGGCGTCAAGGCCGTCCAGCTGCCCGGCGACCTGAGCGACCCGGACTACTGCCGCGGTCTCGTCGACCAGGCGGTCGCCGAGCTCGGCGGCATCGACATCCTCGTCAACAACGGCGGCAAGCAGATCTTCAACGAGGACATCACCACGCTGCCCGACGAGCAGTGGCAGGACACGTTCGACGTCAACGTGCGCGCGACGTTCCTCCTCACGAAGGCCGCCGTGCCGCACATGAAGCCCGGATCGACGATCATCAACACGACGTCGCATCAGGCCTACACGCCGTCGCCCACGCTGCTCGACTACGCATCGACGAAGTGGGCGATCAACGGCTTCACGAAGGCGGTCGCGCAGCAGCTCGCACCGAAGGGCATCCGCGTGAATGCCGTCGCGCCCGGTCCGGTGTGGACGGTGCTCCAGGTGACGGATGGCCAGCCGCAGGAGAAGGTCGCGGAGTTCGGCAAGCAGACGCCGCTCGGCCGGATGGGCCAGCCCGCGGAGATGGCGCCGGCCTACGTCTTCCTCGCCTCGGCCGAGTCGAGCTACATCATCGGCGACACGGTGAACGCGAACGGCGGCAGCCCCACCCCGTGATGCACTGAGCCGAGCGCGCCGTGTCAGGCCTGCTTCGCGGCGGCCTTCACGGCGCGCTTGTGCTCGCGCACCTTCGCCAGCGACTCCGGGCTCGTGATGTCGGCGACCGAGCGGAAGGCGCCGTCCTCTCCGTACGGAGCTGAGGCCTCCCGCCATCCGTCGCCGGCGAAGCCGCACTGCTTGCCCAGGAGGGCGAGGAAGATGCGCGCCTTCTGATCGCCGAACCCGGGCAGGGCCTTCAGCCGCTTCAGCACGTCGGCACCCGACGGATGGCCGCGGGTCCAGATCTGCGCGGCGTCGCCATCCCAATCGTCGACGATCGCCTGGCACAGCTGCTGCACCCGGCCCGCCATGGAACCGGGGAAGCGGTGCACGGCCGGCGTCTGGCGGAAGGCCTCGACGAAGCCCTCAGGGTCGTGGGAGGCGATCGCCGCCGCCTCGACCGACCCGATGCGCTCGCGGATCTTCTCCGGCCCCGCGAACGCCGTCTCCATCGCGATCTGCTGGTCGAGCAGCATCCCGATGAGGAGCGCGAGCGGGTTGTCGCTCAGGAGGGTGTCGGCGGCGTCGTCGCCCGTGATCGTGAGAGCCATGCCTCTATCGTCTCAGGGCGAGCCGGTGTCCCGGGGCATCGGCGGACGGACGCGGCGAAGGCCCCTCAGGCGTGCCGCAGGGCTCAGGACGCCCGGGCCTCGCCCGTGAACGGGCAGACCGGCGCGGCGGCGACCGGCGCCGCGGGAACGGCCGAGGCCGGACGCGCGTCGATGCCGAAGAGCGTCTCGAGCGCGTCGAACACGTCGTCGGAGCGACCCTCGGCAGCGAGCTGCGCGGCGCGCGAGGTCGGCGTGTGCAGCAGCACTCCCACGAGGTGGCGCATGGCCTGCTCGACCTGCTCGGCCTCGCCGCGACCGCGTGCGCGGTCGACCTCGGCCTGAGTGAGCTCGAAGACGTGCTTGCGCAGCGCGATGATCGCGGGCTGCGCGCTCTGCTGACGGCCGGCGAGGTGGAACTTCGCAGCGGCGTCCTGCACGATCGCGCGGGCGGCGTCGGTGGCTTGCAGCTCCTCGAGCGGAGCGTGCAGGCGGATGGTCTCGAGGTCGAGCAGCGTGATGCCCGGCACGGTCGCGACGTCGGGGGCGACGTTCCGCGGCATGCCGAGGTCGATGATCATCCCGGTGCCGGCGAAGCCCGCCTCGGTGAGGAGCGCCGCGTCGATGACCGGCTCCTCGCGCGAGGTGCACGTGATGACGAGGTCGGCGGCGACGGCGGCCTGCGCGAAGTCCTCGGGCGCGACGCTCGAGAGCCCGTGCTTGGCGGCGAAGCGCGCTCCACGGCCGGAGGGGGAGTGGACCGTGATGTCCTCGACGCCGTGGTCGCGGAGGGCGGCGATCGTCGCGGCGGCGTACGAGCCGGTGCCGACGAGCAGCACCTGCTGCGTGGACCAGTCGGCGATGCGGCTGCCCGCGAGGTCGAGGGCGAGGCGCACGAGCGAGCGGCCGGCGCGGCCGAGGGCGGTGCCGTTCTTCACGCCCTTCTGCGTCTCGGTGGCGCGCTGGAAGAGGCGCTCCAGCTCGCTCGAGGTGGTGCCGTGCTCGCGGGCTTCGTCGAGGGCGCGGCGAACCTGGCCGCCGATCTCGCCCTCGCCGACGATGACCGACTCCAGTCCCGACGCGACGGAGAAGAGGTGCTCGGCGACGGTCGGGCCGGCCGCGACCTCGACGGCGCCGTCGAGGTCGTCGGCGGTGACGCCGGTGGCGACGCGGATGGCCTCGTGTGCGGCCGCGAGGCCCGTCTCGCGCGCGGCGCCGGACGGGACGTCGAGGTCGATGTACGCCTCGAAGCGGTTGCAGGTCGAGAGCACGACCGTGCCCTTGACCTCTTCGCCGTGCGCGGCGATGAGCGGAGCAAGGGCTGTGGTCTGCGTGCTCAGCCGCTCGAGGAGATCGAACGGCGCGGTCTTGTGACTCGCAGAAAGGCAGAACAGCACATCCGTCATTCTACTCCTCGTAAAAGTCAGTTCTGAATGATTCATGAAAAGAAAGGGTTGCCTAACCGGCGCTTTCCGGGCACCCTGCGCGATTTCGTCGCTTGGCGCCGGCCATCCTGCTCGCTCTCCGCGGCGGATGGGAGGATGAGACCATGCCTTCCCTCGATGCGCCCCTCCTGCGCGCCCTGCGCGGCGAGCGCCCGGAGACGACCCCCGTCTGGTTCATGCGGCAGGCCGGCCGCTCGCTTCCCGAGTACCGCGAGCTGCGGGTCGGCACGCGCATGCTCGACGCGTGCCTGACGCCCGACCTCGCCGCGGAGATCACGCTGCAGCCCGTGCGCCGCCACGGCGTCGACGCCGGCATCTTCTTCAGCGACATCGTCGTGCCGCTGCGTCTCGCGGGCATCGACGTCGAGATCGTGCCGGGGCGCGGTCCGGTGTTCGCCGACCCCGTGCGCACTCGAGCAGATGTGGAGCGCATCACCGCGATCGATCCCGCCGAGGTCGTCGCGGCGGCGGAGCCCGTGCGCGAGGCCGTCCGCACGGTCGTGGCGGAGCTCGACGCGACCGGCACGCCGCTCATCGGCTTCGCCGGCGCCCCGTTCACACTCGCGGCCTACCTCGTCGAGGGCGGCCCGTCGAAGGAGCACCTGCGCGCCCGCGCCATGATGCACGCCGACCCCGAGGCCTGGCATGCGCTGGCCGGATGGCTCGCGCAGGTCTCGCGCGGATTCCTCCGCACGCAGATCGAGGCAGGCGCCGCCGCCGTGCAGCTCTTCGACTCGTGGGCGGGCTCGCTCGCACCGGCGGACTTCCGCGCGTTCGTGGCGCCGCACTCGGCGGTCGCGGTCGAGGGCCTCGAGGTGCCCGTCATCCACTTCGGCGTGGGCACCGGGCCGGTGCTCGCCGACATGCGGCTCGACGGCCGCGCCGCGGCGGTGGGCGTGGACTGGCGCGTGCCGCTCGACGAGGCCGCCGCGATCGTCGGCGACGGCACGACGCTGCAGGGCAACATCGACCCGGCGCTCCTCACCGCGCCGTGGGACGTCCTCGAGGCGCACGTGCGCGATGTCGTCTCGCGGGGCCGCTCCGCCCGCGCGCACATCGTGAACCTCGGCCATGGCGTGCCGCCCGAGACCGACCCCACCGTGCTGACCCGCATCGTGGAGCTCGTCCACAGCCTCTGAGCCGCGCTCGTCACCGTCCCGCCAGGCCATCGCCTGAGAGGATGGGGCGGTGACCGAGAAGCTCGACGAACTGTACGCGCACGCCCACGAGAAGCACGCGGTCGTCGTGGGCGGCGGCATCGCCGGACTCGTCGCAGCCTGGGAGTGCGCGAAGGTCGGCATGCGCGTGACCGTGCTCGAGGCCGGCGCGCGCCCCGGCGGCGTGCTGCGCTCGGGCGAGGTCGGCGGCGTGGTGCTCGACCTCGGCGCGGAGAGCTTCGCGACCCGCGGCGGGCACGTGCGCGCGCTCATCGACGCGCTGGGCCTCGGCGCCGACGTCGTCACGCCCGGCACGGGGGCGGGCGGCGCGTGGGTCGCGGGCGTGCCGGGGGTCGGCGCAGCGCCCCTCCCGGCCGGGGGCCTCCTCGGGATCCCGGCGAACCCGTTCGCGCCCGACGTGCGCCGCATCCTCGGCTGGAGCGGGGCGTGGCGCGCGTACCTCGACCGCGTGAAGCCGGTCCTCACGATCGGGCACTCCGACAGCCTCGGGCGCCTCGTGCGCCAGCGTCTCGGCGCCAAGGCGCTCGACCGCCTCGTCGCGCCCGTGACGACCGGCGTCTACTCCGCGCACCCCGACGACATCGACCCGGACGTCGCCGCGCCCGGTCTCAACGCCGCGCTCACGCGCGCCGGCTCGCTCACCGGCGCCGTCGCCGAGCTCGTCGGCGCCCGCAAGAGCGCGCCAGGCGGCGCCGTCCTCGGGCTGAGGGGCGGGATGGCGCGACTCGCCGATGCGCTCGTCGAGCGTCTCGAGGTGCTCGGCGCTGAGATCCGCACGCTCAGCGCCGTGGAGCGGCTCGACCGCACGGACGCCGGTTGGACGGTGCATCTCGCAGACGGCGCGGCCGGTGTGGACGCGCACGGGCCCGACCGCCAGCCCGACCGCCAGACGATGTCGTCTCATCCCGGCGACACCGGATTCCGCGATTTCCCGGGTGCGCTCGGTGAGACGACATCGTCTGATGCCGGGAACGGCCCCGCGCCGGCTCTCGACGCGGACCTCGTCGTGGTCGCGGCGGATGAGGCGACCGCGCGCCGACTCCTCGCGCCGCACGCCGAGGGCCTCGCGGCGGAGCCCGCGCGCCCCGGTCCCATGGTGGAGATCGTCACGCTGGTCCTCGACGCTCCCGCCCTCGACGCCAAGCCGCGCGGCACGGGCGTGCTCACCGTCCCCGGCTCCCACCGCGCGAAGGCGCTCACGCACGCCAACGCCAAGTGGCAGTGGGTTGCCGACGCCGCGGGCGACCGGCATGTCGTGCGGGTGTCGTTCGGCACGCAGGACGAGGAGCCCGCCACCGCGCACCTCTCCGATGAAGAGGCGGCGGCGCTCGCCCTTCAGGAGGCTTCGGCTCTCCTCGGCACCCCGCTCGCCGCAGACCAGCTCCGCGGCGCCCGACGCGAGCGGTACCTCCAGTCGCAGCCCGCCGCGACCGTCGGCCTGCGCGCGGCGACCGATCAGGCGCGCACGGCCATCCGGGCCATCCCCGGCGCCATCGCGGTCGGCGCGTGGCTGGCGGGCACGGGCCTCGCCCAGGTGATTCCCGACGCGATCGCCGAGGCCGAGCGCGTGCGGCGGACGGCGCTGTTCGGCTGAAGGGGCTACACCCCGGGCGACGCGCGCGCAAGGCGGATGCCGAAAACGGCATACATGGTTACTGTGGAGTCCTGAGCAAGCCGGAACGACTGTGAGGAGAACCCGATGCGGGGGAAGCTGGGACTCGTGATCGGCCTCGGTGCGGGCTACGTGCTCGGCACGCGCGCCGGACGTGCGCGCTACGAGCAGATCAAGGACAGGGCGCAGGAGGTGTGGGAGCTTCCCGTCGTGCAGGCGCAGGCGGCGAAGGTCTCCAAGCTCGCGAAGTCGAGCGCTCTCGCGGCACCGCGCGTGGCCTGGAACGGCGCGATCAAGGTCGTGAAGGCCGCCACCACGTCCGGCACGCCGGGCCAGCGTCTGGACGCCGCGCTCGATGAGACCGGGGACGCTGTCGACGACGTGAAGGGCGCCACGGGGAAGGCCGAGGGCTGATGGCGCAGCTCCCGCCGTCGCCCGTGCGGGATCGCGCCGACGACAGTCTCTTCACGCTCATCGGCGATGTGCCGGAGCTGGTGCGCAACCTCGTCATCGCCGAGGTCGACGCCGCGAAGAAGTGGGCGGCGAAGACCGCGAAGGACGCGGGGTTCGGCACCGGATGGATGCTCGTCGCGCTGTTCTTCCTGTTCTGGGCCATCCCCGCCTTCCTGTGCTTCGTCATCGCGCTGCTGTCGCTGTGGCTGCCGGTGTGGGCGTCCGCGCTCATCGTCTTCGGCGTCGGCGTGATCCTCGCCGCCGTCTTCGCGCTCCTGGGGCTGCTGCGGTTCAAGCGCCTCGCCAAGAGCGAGAACCCCGCCAGCGCGGCCCGCACGGACGTCGCCATCGTCAAGGAGGTCGCGAATGAGTTCTGATCGCATGCACGGCGAGGCGCTCATCTCGAAGACCGTGGTGCCGAGCGGCATCGACGACCCGGTGGAGCGTGCCCGCGCGGAGCTGCGGGCCGCCCTCAACGCGATCGAGGTCAAGGGCAACCTGCCGCGCCGCGCCTCCGACGCCATGCAGCGCGGCGCGGTGAAGGCGCGTGCCTTCGCCGACGGCAACCCCGCCGCCGCCGTCGCGGCCGCCGTGGGCGCCGCTGCGGCCGTCGGTGCCGTCGTCTGGGGCATCGCCCGGCTCATCGCCCGCTGAACGGGCGGACGTTTTCGCCTTCCGCGCGAGCGGGAGCATGATGGAGTCATGCCTGACGAACTCGAGACGACCGGCGACAGCTACAGCCTCTGGGCGGTGTGGCGACGCAACCCCGACCGCCCGGTGACGGAGACCGATGCGACGGAACTCGAGGACATCGTCTCCCTCCTCGCGGGGGAGGGTGTGACGGTCCGCGGGTTCTACGACGTCAGCGGCCTGCGCGCCGACGCCGACCTCATGGTGTGGGTGCACGGCGGTGCGCCCGAGGAGCTGCAGCGGGCCATCCGTCGTCTGCGTCGCACTGAGCTGCTGAAGAACCTCCTGCCGACCTGGAACGGGATGGCCGTGCACCGCGACGCGGAGTTCAACAAGCGCCACGTGCCCGGCTACATGCGCGGCATCGCCGCGAAGGGGTGGCTGACGGTCTACCCCTTCGTGCGCAGCTACGAGTGGTACCTGCTCCCCGACGAGGAGCGCAGCGGCATGCTCGCCGACCACGGCCGGAAGGGCGCGGCGTTCCGCGGCGTCACTGCGAACACGATGGCCGCCTTCGCGCTCGGCGACTACGAGTGGATGCTCCCGATGGAGTCCGACGAGCTGAACGAGCTCGTCGACATGATGCGCGACCTGCGCTACACCGAGGCTCGCCGCCACGTGCGCGAGGAGGTGCCGTTCTTCACCGGTCGACGCATCCCCGCGTCCGAGGTGGCCGAGGTGCTGCAGTGACCACCGCCATCCGCCTGGGCACCCGGCGCAGCGCGCTGGCGATGTCGCAGTCGTCCATGGTCGCGCGAGCTCTCGAGGAGAAGGCGGGCCGCCCGGTCGAGCTCGTCGAGATCGTCTCCGAGGGCGACGTCTCGCGCGCCTCGCTGTCGCAGCTCGGCGGCACCGGCGTCTTCGCCACCCGACTGCGCGAGGCGCTCCTCGCCGGCGAATGCGACCTGCTCGTCCACTCTCTGAAGGACCTTCCCACCGCCGGGGCGCCCGGCCTCCTCGTGGCCGCGACGCCGGTCCGCGCGGACGCACGCGATGTCGTGCTCACGCGCGACGGCACGCCGCTCGCCGAGCTCCCCGCCGGAGCCCGCGTGGGCACGGGGTCGCCCCGTCGCATCGCGCAGGTGCGGCGCGCCAACCCCGGCGTGCAGGTGCACGACCTCCGCGGCAACGTCGACTCGCGCATGCAGCGCGTGCGCGACGGCGAGCTCGACGCGATCGTGCTGGCCGCTGCGGGGCTGGCCCGGCTCGGATCGGACATCGACCTCGCCATGGAGTTCCAGGACCTCGGCGGATGGCCGACCGCGGCCGGGCAGGGATCGCTCGCCGTCGAGACGCGGCTGGACATCGACGACGAGCTGCTCCGCGCCATCCGAGCCCTCGACGACCCCGCGACCCGGTTCGCCGTGACGGTCGAGCGCGCGGTGCTGGCCGGTGTCGAGGCGGGCTGCCACGCGCCGGTCGGCATCCACGCCGACCTCACGGGCGACGAGCTGCGGGTGTCGGCGGTGGTCTACGGGGAGCCCGGCGTCGAGATCGCGGCGGAGAGCGCCGAGGTCGTGGCGCAGGAGTATATTCATGCGCAGGGCGGCGGCGACGGTGCAGATGCCGCCCGTCGCGTCGTCCCCCGACGAGCGAGCGAGATCGGCACCGCAGTCGCCGGTCAGCTTCTCGACCGAGGGGCGTCCGAGCTCGTGACACCCTCGACCACTACATGAAGCCACTGGATCCTATGACCGCAAAGCCTCTCGCCGGATGGCGGGTGCTCGTGCCGCGCGGCGGCCCCTGGGGCGACAGCGTCGCCGCTCGGCTCCGCGCGGGCGGTGCGACGCCGGTGATCGCGCCCCTGATCAACTTCGCTCCCACCGAGGACAAGGCCGCGCTCGAGCAGGCGCTCCGCGACCTGGCCGACGGCCGGTTCCACTGGCTCACGGTGACGAGCGCCACGACCGTCGACGTGCTCTACTCCTACGGCGCGCGGATCCCCGAGGGGACGAAGGTCGCCGCCGTCGGCGAGACCACCGCGACCGCGCTGCAGGCCGTCGGATACGGCGTCGACCTCGTGCCCGACACCGACAACTCCGCCGCCGGCCTCGCCCGGCAGCTCCTCGCGCTCGAGCCCGAGCCGCGGCGCATCCTCACGCTGCGCAGCGAGATCGCGAAGCCGGTCCTCACCGACGCGCTCATCGCAGCGGGGCACGACGTGCACAGCGTGGTCGCCTACCGCACGGTGGGCGTGCCCGCTCCCGAGCGCGCGCACCGCGACGTCCTGAACGGCCGCATCAACGCCATCCTCGTGACGAGCGGTTCGGTCGCCGAGCAGGTGCGCGAGCAGTTCCCCGTCATCCCCGAGGAGACGATCATCGCCGCGATCGGCCCGCGCACCGCGCGGGACGCGAACGCGGCGGGCCTCCCCATCCATCTCGTCGCACCGCGGCAGAGCGTGGAGTCGCTGATCGACGCGCTCGCCGACATCCCGGTCCCGCCGTCGAGCGCTGAGGCGCGCGCCATCCCGGAGACCACCCCGACCGAGGTCGTGCGCATCCCCGACGCGGCCACCGAGGACGATCGATGACCTTCCCCACCCACCGCCCGCGTCGCCTCCGCACCTCCCCGGCGGTCCGCCGACTCGTCCGCGAGACGCACCTGGCGCCATCCCAGCTCGTGCTGCCCGCCTTCGTGCGCGAGGGCATCTCGGAGCCCGTCGACATCGGATCGATGCCCGGCGTGCGCCAGCACACGCTCGACTCCCTGCGGCGCGCTGCGGCCGAAGCGGCCGAAGCGGGCGTCGGCGGGATCATGCTGTTCGGCATCCCCGAGGTGCGTGACGCGATCGGATCCGGCGCGGACGACCCCGAGGGCATCCTCAACGTCGCCGCGGCCGCCCTGGCGTCGGAGGTCGGCGACGCGCTCGTCGTGCAGACCGACCTGTGCCTCGACGAGTTCACCGATCACGGTCACTGCGGCGTGCTACGGGGGGACGGCGGCGTCGACAACGACGCCACCCTCGAGCGCTATGCGGCGATGGGCGTCGCGCAGGCGCGCGCGGGGGCGACCCTGCTGGGGCTGTCGGGCATGATGGACGGCCAGGTGGCGGCCGTCCGCGAGGCTCTCGACTCCGAGGGCTTCATCGACACGATCATCATGGCCTACTCGGCGAAGTACGCCGGCGCCTTCTACGGCCCGTTCCGAGAGGCCGTCGACTCGCAGCTGAAGGGCGACCGCCGCACGTACCAGCTCGACCCCGGCAACGCGCGCGAGGGCGTCCGGGAGGCGATCATGGACGTCGAGGAGGGCGCCGACATCGTCATGGTGAAGCCCGCCATGCCGTACCTCGACGTGCTCGCCGACGTGCGCGCAACGGTCGACGTGCCGGTCTGGGCGTACCAGGTGTCGGGCGAGTACGCGATGGTCGAGGCCGCGGCCGCCAACGGCTGGATCGACCGCCGCGGCGCCATCCAGGAGTCGCTCCTGGGCATCCGTCGCGCCGGCGCGGACGCCATCCTCACCTATTGGGCCGTCGAGGCCGCGGGCTGGCTGCGCGAGGCGCACTGAGGCTACGGCGTCGGCCGCCTGAGCCGACCGTGTCTCACATGCTGCGGGTTCCGCGGGTTCATACCCGCCGGGAGTGAGACATGGTCATCCCCGTGTCTCACTCGACGCGGGATACGGGCCGTCATACCCGTCGGGAGTGAGACATGGTCATCCTTCGTCCGGCCCGCCGCGGGGGAGGGGTGCGGGAGAATAGAGGCATGACCGACCGGAACGACGCCCTGTTCGAGCACGCCCGCGCTGTGATCCCCGGCGGGGTGAACTCGCCCGTGCGCGCGTACGGCTCGGTGGGCGGCACGCCGCGCTTCCTCGCGTCGGCGCGGGGTGCATACGTGACGGATGCCGCCGGTCGCGAGTACGTGGACCTCGTCGCCTCGTGGGGCCCCGCCCTCCTCGGCCACGCCCATCCGGAGGTCGTCGCGGCGGTGCAGGAGGCCGCCACCCGCGGGCTCTCCTTCGGCGCACCCACCGAGGGCGAGGTGGAGCTCGCCGACCTCATCGTCGAGCGCGTGCAGGCCGGGGGCCTGAAGCCCGTCGAGCAGGTGCGCCTGGTCTCCACCGGCACCGAGGCGACGATGACCGCCATCCGTCTCGCCCGTGGCGCGACGGGCCGCGACCTGCTGGTGAAGTTCGACGGCAACTACCACGGCCACTCCGACGGACTGCTCGCGTCGGCCGGATCCGGCGTGGCCACGCTCGCGCTTCCCGGCACGGCGGGTGTCCCCGCGGCGATCGCCGGCCAGACCCTCGTCGCGCCCTACGGCGAACTCGACGCCGTGCGCGAGATCTTCGCCGCGCGGGGGCACGAGATCGCCGCCATCATCGTCGAGGCCGCCCCCGCGAACATGGGCGTCGTGCAGCCGCAGCCCGGCTACAACGCCGCGCTCGCGCAGATCGCGCACGACGCGGGCGCGCTGCTCATCCTCGACGAGGTGCTGACCGGTTTCCGCGTGCACCCCGCGGGGCACTGGGGTCTGCAGGTCGAGGCGGGCGAGCTGTTCGAGCCCGACATCATCACGTTCGGCAAGGTCGTCGGCGGCGGCATGCCGCTGGCCGCGCTCGGCGGGAAGCGCCGCGTCATGGACCAGCTCGCGCCCGTCGGCCCCGTCTACCAGGCGGGCACCCTCTCGGGGAACCCGCTCTCGGTCGCGGCTGGGCTCACCACACTGCGCCTCGCGACCCCCGAGGTCTACGCGACCGTCGACGCGGCCGCGAAGACGGTGGCGGATGGCCTGGGTGCGGCCCTGACGGAGGCCGGCGTCGTGCATGCCATCCCGCGCGCCGGCAGCCTCTTCGGCCTCGCGTTCCTGCCAGAGGAGCCCCGCGACTATGCGACGGCGAAGACGCAGGAGGCGTTCCGCTACACGCCGTTCTTCCATGCCATGCTCGACGCGGGCGTCGCCCTGCCGCCGAGCGTGTACGAGGCGTGGTTCCTCACGGCCGCGCACGACGAGGACGCGCTGGGCCGCATCCTCGAGGCGCTGCCCGGCGCCGCTCGCGCGGCTGCCGCCGCCACCGCGTGAGCGGATCCGCCGCGGCCGCGTGAGCGGATCCGCCGCGGCGGACGGCGTGGTTGCGGGGCGCATGCCATGCGAGGCGGACCCGCCGTGTGCCGACGCCGTCTGCACAGGGCCCGCGTGACGCGGCGTGTCCTCCCCAGGGGCGTCGAGCCTGGCCCGCTGGCGGGGGTGGTCCCTCGGAGGATGTGAGGCATCCGATCGAGGAGGAGACCATGACGGAATCGAAACTGGATCTCATCGCGAAGTTGCTCGCGAAGGCCGAGAGCACGACGCCCGAGGAAGCCGAGGCGCTGACCGAGCACGCCGCGCGGCTCATGGTGAAGTACGGCATCGACCAGGCGCGCATCGATGAGCGCCGAGCGCGGGGCGGACACCCGCCGGAGGAGATCGTGCAGGAGCGGATGGTCTTCACGGGCGCGTACGCCCGCGATCTCCGCGATCTCGGCGGCGCGGTCGCCCTCGCGGTGGGGACCATCCGACCGCTTCAAGCCGAGCTCGCCGGTGTCGGCTCGATCCTCATCCTCGTCGGATACGCGTCCGATGTGCGGCAGGCGCAGATGCTGATCGGGAGCCTCCGCATTCAGGCCATGGTCGCCATGCGCGCGTGGTGGGATGCGGCTCGGGTGGCGTACGAGTGGCATTCCGAGAGCGAGAGACGACGCGCCCGAAGCGGGTTCGTCCGCGGCTTCGGTGGGGGCGCGGCCGCGCGGATCACTGACAACCGCAATGCCGTCGTCGAGGAGGCCGGCTCGGGCACGGATCTCGTGCTCGCGTCCCGGCGCCAGCGCGTGGACGCGTTCGTCGACGGCATCCCGACCAGGCGTGCGCGGCGTCGCGGCGGCGCGGATGCCGCCGCCTATGTCTCCGGGCACCGCTCGGGCCGGCAGGCGAACACCGGCGAGGCGGCGATCAGGGAGCGGAGGTCCCTTCCGCAGGGGTGAGCGAGGCCAGCAGCGCGGCCGTGCGCGGTCCGAGCCCGAGAGTCGCGGCGTCGTGAAGCTGCGGGAGCGTGTCGACGTCGCGTCGCAGCGTGGAGCCCGGCTGGACGTCCAGGTCGGCGTGGCCGAGCTCGCGGTGCCGCGCGGCCGAGTTGTCGCCGAACGCGGGCTCGAGCGCGACGCCGGGAAGCGCCGTGACGAGCGTCGAGCCGGTGCCCTCGGCGTCCGGGACGAGCCCGCGCGGCACATCCTCGGCGAGGGCGAGCGCGGCGTCGAGATCGGATGGCCGCAGCGCGGGCAGGTCACCGAGCAGCACGGCGCGCGGATGGCCGGGGTCGAGGGTCGCGAGGCCCGTGCGGATGGCCGCGTCGAGACCGCTGGGCGCGCTCTCAGCGACGAAGCGCACGGCCGGAGATCCCGCGAACTCCGGATCCGTCGGCGCCTTCCGGTCCGTCTCGCGCGGGATCTCCGGCGCTCGGGCGTCGAGGTCCGGCCAGGGGCCATCCGCCGTCACCACGACCGCCTCGGCGACGCGCGTCGACCGGGCCGCCGCCGCGACGGTGTCGCGAGCGATCGCACGGGCCAGCGCGACGCGATCGACCCCGGGCACCGCGAGGCGCGACTTCCCGACCGTCGCGGGCTTCACCGGGATGACGACGTGCCATCCCGCCGCCCCCGTCACGAGCCGTATTCGGCGCGCAGCCGCGGCAGGACCTCCGTGCCGTACAGACGCAGGAACGCCTCCTGGTCGTGGCCGGGGTCGTGGAACACAAGGTGCCGGAAGCCCAGATCGATGTACGTGCGGATGGCGGCGAGGTGCTCGTCGACGTCGTCCGACACGATGAACCGCGACGCCGCCCGCTCGATCGGCAGCGCATCGGCGAGGCGCTGCATCTCACGGGGGTCGTCGACGCCGGTCTTCTCCTCCGGGCTCAGTGCGAGCGGCGCCCAGAAGCGCGTGTTCTCGAGCGCCTGCGCGCGGTCCGGGCGGAAGGAGACCTTGACCTCCAGGAGGGTGTCGACGTCATCGCGGGTGCGGCCGGCCTTCGCCAGGCCCTCGTCGAACGCGGGCAGGAGCTTGTCGGCGTAGAGCGCGGGCTCCTTGCCGCTCGTGGTGATGTAGCCGTCGGCGATGCGGCCGGCGAGGCGGGTAGCGGCGGGGCCCGAGGCGCCGATGTAGATCGGCACGAGCTCCTCAGGACGGTCGTAGATCGTGGCGTTCTGCACTGAGTAGTACGTGCCGTCGAAGGTCACCCGCTCATCGGTCCACAGGCGGCGGATGAGGGTGATGGCCTCCTTCATCCGCTGGAAGCGCTCGGGCGGCTCCGGCCATTCGAGCCCGAGCGTCACCTCGTTGAGCGCCTCGCCCGTGCCCACGCCGAGGATCATGCGCCCGGGATGCATGGCGCCCAGCGTCGCGAACGCCTGCGCAACGACGCCCGGGTGATAGCGGAAGGTGGGCGTCAGCACCGACGTGCCCAGCAGCACGCGCGACGTGCGCTCGGCCGCCGCGCCGAGCCACGGAAGCGCGGCCGGAGCGTGCCCGCCGTCGTGCCGCCAGGGCTGCAGGTGGTCGCTGAGGAAGACCGAGTCGAAGCCGACCTCCTCGGCGAGGACCGCGAAGTCCAGCAGCTCGCGCGGGCCGAACTGCTCCGACGACGCCTTGTATCCGAACCGGAACGGGATGGTCATGGCTGGGCTCCTTCGTGCGCGAGCGCGGGCAGGGGGTCGAGTTCACGGGCGACGCGGGCGAGGCGCTCGCGGAAGGCCGCGACGGTGCCGGGCCAGAGGAGGGTGAGGCGGCCGCTTCGGGCGTCGACGTACCAGCTGTCGCAGCCGCCGGCGACCCACGGCGTGCCGGTCGAGCGCTCGACGATCTCACGCGTGTAGGCGGCCTCGGCCTCGACGGTCACCCGCACATCACCACCGCCGGCGATGCGCGCCGCTGCGAACGCCGCCTGCTCCTCGAGGATGAGAACAGCGGAGTTGTGCCCGAGGGCCGCGTTCGGCCCGCCGAGGATGTACAGGTTCGGGAACCCGTGCACGAGCGTCGACCCGACCGAGGTCATGCCGTCGGACCAGTGCTCGTCGAGCGTCAGCCCGTGCTCGCCGGCCACGAGCGGCGCGTACGGCTGCCGCGTCGAGGCGAAGCCCGTCGCGAGCACCACGACGTCGGCGGCGTGACGCGATCCGTCGGCCGCGATCAGCCCGTCGCTCCCGACGGCGGCGAGAGCGGATGGCACGAGCCGGACCGCGGGGGAGGCGACGGCCGGGTAGAACGCGTCGCTCAGCAGCACGCGCTTGCAGCCGAAGGCGTAGCCGGGGGTGAGGGCGCCGCGCAGCGCGGGATCGGCCACCTGCGCGGAGAGGTGCGCGCGCGCCACGGCCTCCGCGGCGGCCGCGGCCGCCGCGTCGCCGGACCGGGAGGCGAAGCGCGCCTCGCCCTCGGCATACAGCTCGTCGCGGAGGCGTGCTGCCGCCGCCGGATGATGCAGCGCGTCGATCTCCTGCCGTGTGTACGCGCGGTCGCCTTTCTGCACGATCCAGGCCGGCGTCCGCTGGAACAGGGTGACCTCGGCGCCCGCCTCGACGAGCGCGGGCACGAGCTGCACGGCGCTGGCGCCGGTGCCGACGACGGCGACGCGGCGCCCGGAGACGTCCGCGTCGTGGTCCCAGCGCGAGGAGTGGAAGATCGGGCCCGGGAATGCCTCGAGGCCGGGGACCTCGGGCATCCGCGGCTCCGTCAGCCGCCCGCACGCGAGGACCAGATGCCGTGCGCGGATCACCGCGGGGCGTCCCGTCCGGACCTCGATGACCCAGCCCTGGCCATCCCACCGCGCGCCGCGCAGGGCCGTCTCCAGCCGCAGGTGCCGCTCGAGGCCCTCCTCGCGCACCACGCTTTCGAGGTAGGCGCGGATCTCGGCGCCCGGTGCGAAGACGCGCGACCACGCGGGTGACGGATGGCCGGAGAGCGCATACAGGTAAGAGGGCACGTCGCACGCGACGCCCGGATAGGTGTTGTCGCGCCAGGTGCCGCCGACCGAAGCCCCGCGTTCCAGCATCACGAAGTCGTCGTCGCCCGCCGCGCGCAGGGCGAGCGCGGCCGCGATGCCGGCGAACCCCGCCCCGACGATGACCGTGCCGACCTCGACCGTGCCGACCTCGACCGTGCCGGCCGTCGCCGTGCCGGCCTCGCCTGCACCGACCCCGACCGCACCCCCGCCGATCGTGGTCATCCGTCGCCCCGCGGAATGTCCCCGTACGTCGTCGTCCGCTGCCGGAAGGGCCGGAAGAGCCGCCTCGCGATGCCGCGCGCGGTCGCGACCGGCAGCTCCAGGCCCGCCTCGACGCCTGCGCGAGGGCCGATGCGGCCATCCAGCAGCGTGCCGCCGAGGTCGTCGCCGCCTGCACGGAGGAGATCCGCGGAGAGCTCGAGACCGTGCCGCGTCCAGGGGATCTGCACGTGCGGGATGGCGCCCGACAGCATGAGGCGAGACACCGCGACCATCGCGCGGTGCTCGTCTGCCGCCCTGCGGTCGACCACGAGCGGCACGCCCCAGCCGGGCATCGGGATGGGCACGAACTCGGTGAACCCGCCGGTCGCGGCCTGGATGGCGAGCAGTGTCCGCAGGTGCGCGACCCGCTCGGCCGCCGTCTCGACGTGCCCGTAGAACAGCACCGCCGTCGAGCGGAATCCAGCCCGGTGCGCGGCCGAGATCGTCTCGATCCAGCGCTCGATCTCGAGGCCGCCCGGTGCGACCTCACGGCGCACCCGCTCGCTCAGCACCTTCACACCCGTGCCCGGCACGGTGTCGACGCCCGCCTCGCGCATGGCCGCCAGCGCGCCCTCCAGTCCGAGGCCGGCGCGGTCGGCGAGGTCGGCGACGTCCTGCGGTCGGAATGCGTGCAGATGGATGGCCGGGGCCGCGCTCTTCACGGCGCGCGCGATGTCGAGGTAGGCGTCGGGCGCCTCCGTCGAGGCCACCACGCCCTGCACGCAGATCTCGGTGAGGCCGAGGTCCACGGCATCTCGCGCCATGGCCTCGAGGAGGGCGAGGTCGTACTCGTCGTCCGCGCTCCCGCCCGCGGCGCGGAAGCCGGTGCCGGCGATGTTGCGGTTCGCCACGACGCTGACGGTCTCGCCGACGGTGTACCGGCGCACGTCATCGGCCGTCTGCGCGAGCGCGTCGAGCTCGTCGCCGGTCGCCGCCAGCAGTCGCTCCCACTCGGCGTCGTCGAGCGACGCCGGGTCCTGCGCGGCGCGCTCGATGACCGCCGCGATGAGACCGCCGGGCGCAGACAGGGTGACGCGCGGGTCGGCGGCGGGCACCGTGGCCGCACCGGAAGGCGCCCGTCCCTCGGGGCGCAGCACCGCGCCATCCGCCCCCTGCCGCGCGAGACCATCGGTCCCGGCGAGGGCGCGCGTGGCCGCGCGGATGGCCGGGTCGAGCCACGCGTCGTCGCGCACGTACTCGGGGTGCGCGGTGAGGCGCTCGCGCAGGGTGAAGCCGAGCTCGGCCGTCCGCGCGGCGAGGTCGTCGACGTGCGGCCAGGGGCGCTCGGGGTTCACATGGTCGGCGGTGAGGGGCGAGACCCCGCCCCAGTCGTCGGCGCCAGCGCCGAGCAGCAGGGCGAACTCCTGCGGGTCGGAGAGGTTCGGCGGCACCTGCACGCGCATGCGCGGGCCGAGCACGAGGCGGGTGACGGCGACGGCCGACGCGTACTCGTGCAGGGCGGCGTCGGGGGCGTCCTGCATCGCGGTCCGCGGCTTGGCGCGGAAGTTCTGCACGATGACCTCCTGGATGTGCCCATGCCGGTCATGCGCATCGCGCAGCGCGATCATCGACTCGGCGCGGTCACGGAGGGTCTCGCCGATCCCGACGAGGATGCCGGACGTGAACGGGATGCGCGCGCGGCCCGCGTTCTCGAGCAGCTCGAGCCGCACCGCCGGGTCCTTGTCCGGCGAGAGGTGGTGCACGCGGCCGGGCTCGGTGAAGAGCGTCCGCGAGGTCGTCTCGAGCATGACGCCCATCGACGGGGCAGATGGCCGCAGCGCGGCGAGCTCGTCGGGTCGCATCACGCCGGGGTTGAGATGGGGGAGGAGCCCGGTCTCGTCGAGGATGAGCTGCGCCATCGCGCCGACGTACTCGAGGGTGGAGGCGTAGCCGTGCGCGTCGAGCCACGCGCGCGCCTCGGGCCAGCGGTCCTCCGGCCGGTCGCCCAGCGTGAGGAGCGCCTCCTTGCAGCCGAGCGCCTGCCCCTGCCGCGCGACGGCGAGCACCTGCTCCGGCGACATGTACGCCGGCTTGGCCTTCTTGAGGAGCTGATTCGGGGTGTCCACGAACACGCAGTAGTGGCAGCGATCGCGGCACAGGGTGGTCAGCGGGATGAACACCTTGCGCGAGTAGGTGATGACGCCGGGGCGGCTCGCCAGGGCGAGCCCCTCGTCGCGCGTGCGGGCGGCGAGATCGAGCACGCGCTCCCGATCGGGGCCGTCGGCTTCGAGGAGCGCGAGCGCATCGTCGGCGTTCAGACGCTCACCGGTCGCCGCGCGCTGCAGGGCGGACTCGACGGCGTTCGCGCTGAGCAGGGTCACCGACCCAGTCTTGCACTGCGCGCGCCCCCGGGCGCGGCGCGGCGCTGGCAGGATGGTGGTCATGGTGACGCTGCTCCTCGACCACGCGCAGCTCGAGATCGGGCTCTCGCCCCTCGAACGCGCCCTCGCCTTCCGTCGGGAGAGCATCCGCATCGCGCGCACATCGATCGCGAAGGTCCAGCTGACCGGCGATCCGTGGACATGGCTCCGCGGTGCGCGCGCTCGCGGAACGCTCGTTCCCGGAACCGTCGCGCTGGGCACCTGGCGCCTGGCCGACGGTGACGACTTCATCGCCGTCCGTGGTCGGCGCCTGCCCGGCGTCGTCATCGATCTGGATGGCACGGGCGAGTTCGAGCGCCTCGTGCTGTCGACCCGTCATGGGCTCGCGCTCACGCGCGCACTGCGCCTCGACCTCGATGCGGCCGCCGAAGCGGTGGAGCTGGGCACTCAGCCCCTCAAGACGCCGCAGCCTGCGTCGCGGCCGGTGCCGCGCCCCGCGGTCTGACTCGACGCGTCCGGACCGACCGCGTCGGCCCAGTCCTCGCGGTCAGTCCTCGCGGTGCTCGTCCTCGGGACGCTCCTCGGCGCTGCTCTCCTCCACGCCGCCGTCGTCGTCGGACTGCTCGCCGTCTGCACCCGACGCGTCAGCGTCACCGACGCCGTCCGCGCCGCTGAGGATGTCGTCGAACGAGTACCCCTCCTCGTTCTCGCCCTCGACGACCGCGGCGTCCTCGTCCTCGGTGGACTCCTCGACGCCAAAGGTCGGGATCAGGATCGTCCGCGTGGCGCGGTCGTCGGCGGAGGTCGCGGTCACGGGCGGATGGTCCGCGTCGTCTGCGAGCGGATCGTGCCCGAGGAAGGCGGCGGCACCCGCCACCGGCTCCGACCCGCCGGCGAGGAGATTCGCCAGCCGCGCCGAGCCGGGAAGGCTCAGCGGCGGGAGATCGGACCGGGGCTCGTCCGCGACCGTCTCGTCCTGGTCCTCGGCGGCGGCGGCGGCGTCGTCCTCGTCGTCGTCCAACTCGACGATCTCGTCGGGCTCCTCGAGGACGTCTGGGACGTCGGCGTCGTCGCGCTCGCCGTCACCGTGGTCGGCCGGCGCGTGCTCATCATGCCGCTCGTGGTGCTGCTCGTCCTGCTGACCGTGGTCGTCGTCCGCCGGCGCGTGCTCGGCATCGTCGGCGTCGCCGGAGGCGCTCGGGGACGCCCCCTCGGCCTCGGCGGCGTCGTCCTGCGTGAGCTGCGGAGCCACGTCCTCGTCGTCCCAGGCGTGTGCGGCGCCGGGGTCGCCGTCGAGGGCCGGTGCCTGCAGGAAGGCGTCGGCCTCGGCGACCTCGCGCGCGAACTCCTCGTCGCTGGTCGGCTCGCCCGCTGCCGGCTTGCCCCACGTGGCGGGGGTGGCCTCGGTCGTGCCGCCGGCGTCCGCGGTCGCCGGATCGCCGGCGGAGTCGCGGCCCTCGGCAGGGTCCGGCTCGGAGCCCTCGGCCTGCTCGGGATCGATCACGACGTCCTCCGCACCCGCGTCGTCCGTCGCCTCGGCACCCGCGTCGGCCGTCGCCTCGGCGCCCGCGTCGTCCGTCGCCTCGGCGCCCGCGTCATCCGTCACGTCCGCACCCGGGTCGTCCGTCGCTCCGGCACCCGCGTCATCCGTCGCCTCCGCACCCTCGCCATCCACGGGACCGCCGGCAGCGGGCGGAAGCGCCGCGGTCATCGGGGCGACGTACTGGCCGCTGACGAGCTGGATGAAGACGTCCTCGAGGCTGGGGCTGCGCTGCTGCAGCGTGGTGAGGGCGATGCCGGCGGATGCGGCGAGGGCGCCGATCTGCGCGGCCGAGGCGCCGTGCACGCTGATGCCGGAACGGAGGAGCTCGAACTCGTACCCCGCGTCGCGCAGCGCACGGGAGAGGGCCGCGCGGTCGGCGGCGTCGACGGTGACGCTGAGGGAGGAGGCGTCCTCGAGGTCCTCGATGGCGCCGGCGAAGACGAGCGACCCGTTGGAGATGACGAGGAGGCGGTCGGCGACCTGCTGGATCTCGCTGAGCAGGTGCGATGACACCAACACGGTGCGGCCCTCGTCGGCCAGGCGACGCATGAGCAGGCGCATCCAGCGGATGCCCTCGGGGTCGAGGCCGTTGGCGGGCTCGTCGAGGATGAGCACACCGGGGTCGCCGATGAGCGCCTCGGCGACGGCGAGTCGCTGGGTCATGCCGAGCGAGTACCCGGAGATGCGCATGTCGGCGACGTCGGAGAGCCCGACGAGCGAGAGCACCTCCGCCACGCGCGAAGCGGGCACGCCGGCCTGACGCGCCACCGTCGTGAGGTGCTTGGTCGCGGTGCGGCGGGCGCGGAAGGTCGGGGACTCCGGGACCCAGCCGACGTGACGGCGGGGGCTGGTGAGCTGCGCGAAGGTCCGGCCGTCGATCGTCGCCTTGCCCGCGTTGGCGCGGAGCTGACCGAGGAGGATGCGCAGGGTCGTCGTCTTCCCCGCGCCGTTCGGGCCGAGGAACGCGGTGACGAACCCGGGGTCGACGCGGGCGGTGAAGTCCGACACGGCCGCGATCCCGTCGAAGGTCTTGGTGACGCCCGTGAACTCGAGCACCTTGCCGTCGGTCATCTCGACCCCTTCATCTGCATGCATGTTCCCCCTATCTTGGCGGAATCAGGAGGGAAACCGTGGGACATCCGGGGGAAGCCGCCACCGGAGGGGCCTGTCGGGCGCGCCCCGCGCGAGCGGTAACGTGGCTGGCGTGATCGACACCGCCGCGCCCACCCGAGTCCGCTCGACGATGCGCGGCGGGGTCGGACGCCTCACGCTCGACCGCCCCGAGAGCATCAACGCGCTGACGCAGGAGATGCTCGAGACGGTCGGCGAGACCCTCGACGGATGGCGCGCGGAGCCGGATGTCTCGATCGTCCTGCTGCAGGGAGCGGGGGAGCGCGGGTTCAGCGCAGGCGGCGACATCCGCGACCTCCACGCGCGCATCACGGCGGGCGGCGAGGCGGCGGCGGACTCCTTCTTCCGCGTCGAGTACCGGGTGGACGCCGCGGTCGCGGAGTACCCCAAGCCCGTGGTCGCCATCGCCGACGGCGTCACCATGGGCGGCGGCATCGGCCTGGCGGGCAACGCGCATGTGCGCATCGTCACAGAGCGCTCCCGACTCGCGATGCCGGAGGCCCGGATCGGGTTCTCGCCCGACGCGAGCGGATCGTGGCTGCTCGCGCACGCGCCCGGGCGCCTCGGCGAGTACCTCGCCCTCACGAGCGACACGATGAACGCGGCCGACGCCATCCACTGCCGCTTCGCGGACCACTTCGTGCCGCACGACAGCATCGAGTCGGTTGTCGATGCGCTCGAGATGCGCGCCGATCCGTCCAGCCCCACCGAGCTCGTCATGCTCTTCGACGAGACGCCGCCCGCGGGGCCCATCGAGCGTGCGCAGCCGTGGATCGACCATGCGTTCGCCGCCGACACCGTCGTGGAGATCCGCGCGCGCCTGGCGGAGCTCGTCGCCTCCGGCATCGGCGCGGGGGAGGAGCGCACCCCCGCTTCGGCGCTCACCGCCCTCGACGAGCGCTCGCCCACCGCACTCGTCGTGACCCTCGCGGCCATCCGCTCGGCTCGCGCGCTGCCGTCGCTGCGGCACGCGCTCGAGCAGGAGTACCACCTCATGTCGTGGTACCTCCGCACGCAGCCGGACATGGCCGAGGGGATCCGCGCCCAGGTCATCGACAAGGACCGGCAGCCGCGGTGGCAGCCCGCCGCCGTGGCAGACGTGCCCGACGACACCGTGGGGCGGGCCTTCGCGCATCGCGCCGCGCGGACGCTGTTCTCCGAGACGGAAGGACGATCATGACGCAGAAGTCGGATCTCGGCGCCTGGGGCGTCTGGCGCTCGGCAGGTCAGGCGGATGGCGGCTTCGCGCGTCGCGTGGAGGAGCTCGGCTACCGCACGCTGTGGGTGGGCGGCTCGCCCGCCGCCGACCTCGTCATCGTGGAGGAGCTGCTCGATGCCACGACGGACCTGGTCGTCGCCACCGGCATCGTCAACATCTGGCAGGCCGACGCCGCGAGCGTCGCGCAGGCGTTCCACCGCATCGAGGACTCCCATCCCGGGCGGCTGGTGCTCGGGATCGGATCGGGCCACCGCGAGGCGACGCCCGAGCGCGTGAAGCCGCTCACCGCGCTCCGCTCCTACCTCGACGTGCTGGACGCGGAGGGGGTGCGCCAGGATCAGCGCCTGCTCGCCGCGCTCGGAGATCGCACGCTCGCGCTCGCCGCAGAGCGCACCCTCGGCGCTCATCCTTACCTCACCCTCCCGCCGCACACCGCGCACGCGCGCGCGATCCTCGGCGACGCGCTGCTCGCTCCCGAGGTGACGGTCGCGCTCGGGTCGGATGGCGATGGCGCGCGGGATGCCGCCCGTGCGTTCTGGCGTCGATACTCCCGCCTGTCGAACTACGTCGGCGCGCTCGAGCGCTTCGGCGCCACGGGCGAGGACCTCGCCGACGGCGGGTCCGACGAGTTCATCGACCGCCTCATCGCCGGCCCCGACGCGGAGCGCGCGGCCGCGGCCATCCACTCGCATCTCGACGCGGGAGCCGACCACGTCGCCGTGCAGGCGCTCGGCGACGACCCGCTCGGGTCGCTCGAGCGCATCGCCTCGGCTCTGGGGCTCGATCAGCTGGCGCGCTGACCCGTTGGGGGCGTCAGGCGGCCGTCTCACTGCGCGCCGCAGGGCTAGCGCGCATCGCGGGGGGCGCCCGTTGACGCGCGCACGTTGAGCGTGGGGCTCAGCGTCACGCGGTGCACGGGCCGCTCGGGATCCGCCATGCGCGCGAGCAGCAGATCCAGCGCCGCGCGTCCGAGCGCTGCGCGCGGGGGCGACACGGCGGTGAGCGCGGGAGTGAACAGCTCCGCGTACTCGTCGTCGTAGGCGATGACGGAGAGGTCGCCCGGGACATCCAGGCCGCGAGCGAGCGCGAGGTCGACGATCGCCATGGCCTCGCGGTCGGAGTGCACGAGCAGCGCCGTCACTCCGGCCGTGAGCACCGCGTCCAGCACGGCGTCGACGGCTTTCGAGAAGCCCGGGATGCTGGGGTCGGGAAGAAGCCGCTCGACGTGCTCGCTCGGAGTGAGCTCTAGCTCCCGGCAGGCGGCCGACCAGCCGGCGATGATCTTGCGCGAGGTCGGCGAGCTGCGCGAGATGAGCAGCCCCACCCTGCGATGGCCGAGATGCGCGAGATGACGCGCGGCGAGCACCGCTCCCAGTGCATGGTCGGTGGCGACGGCCTCGACAGGCGCACCGTCTCGCCCGTGCACGGCGTCGCGCTCCACGAGCACGAAGGGCACGCCCGCCGCGCCGAGCCAGGAGACGACGTCCTGCGCGTACTCGGTATCGGTGTTGGGGGCGACGACGAGGCCGGCGACGCCGTCCGCCTCGAGCATGCGCTCGAGGACCGGCCGCTCGTCCTGCAGGTCGTAGGACGTCCCACGCAGAAGCAGCGACATGCCGCGAGAACGGGCGTCCTGCTCCATGGCGCGCACGACCGCGGGCCAGTAGAAGTCGAGGGACGGCACGAGCACGCCGATCCGGCCGCCGACCGCGGTGACATCGAGGCCGGTGGGACGAGGCACGACGCCCCCGGGAGGGGGGACGGCTCCGCCGTGCACGCGCACGAGAAGGCCCTCGGACTCCATCTGCTGAAGATCCCGGCGCAGCGTGACGGCCGCGACGCCGAACTCCTCGGTGAGCTGCGACACCCTGACCGCGCCCGTGCGCGCGAGCACGTCGAGGATGAGGTCGCGGCGTGAGGCCGCCAGCGGCACCGTCTGGTCGGTCATCCCCTCGTCCTCTCGCTCGTGGATTCATCCTGACGCATCGTCACCGTCGCCGAGGACTTGCCGGAGACGTCGATCTCGATGCGCCGCAGTGACCGACCCCACACGTCGGAGAGCATGGGGTCGTCGAGCAGACGCTCGGTGACGGTGGCGGGGGCGGCGCCATGCCACTCGATGAGAACAGGCGTCGCCGCATCCAGCGGGCGCACGAGCGCCCGGCCGGCCGCCAGCTCGATCTCGCCCGCGATGATCAGCCGGATCTGCGTGGCGTCCGCGCCATCGCCACTCGCCGCGTCGTCGTCGCTCCACGACCACTCGTCGCGCACCGTCACGGACCCGCCCTCGTGTCGAACGCTCCGGCGCCACGAGGAGAGCGCCGGAGCGTCGTACGCGGCGGCGAGGTCCAGGACGAGTTCGTCGACGCCGGTCTCCTGTCGCACGGACAGGAGCTCAGCCGCATGTGCGCGCCCCGCTGCCTGCCCGGCGCCGCGCACGAGGGGCACGCTGTGCCATTCGCTCTGCATCGGCCACAGCGTGTACCGCTCGGCGCCGAAGGTGCGGGCGTCATAGGTCGGGCGGCCCGCGTCGATCACGACGGGGACGCCGTCGGAGGCCACGATCACGCTTCCGACGTCGTTGTGGTTGTGGCTCTCGGCATTGTGGCCGCCCTTGGCGACCACCGCGAGGCCTCGCGGCGAGCCGGCGTGCGGCCGGGCGATCAGCATCTGCGTGGACGGCAGCCAGACCGACCGGGGGAGCGGCGCGGCGCTTCCCCGCGCGCTCAGCCATGCCGGATCGGACAGCGCCCGCAGCAGGCGCCCGAGGCCTTCGGTCGCGTCGGCGGCCGGGCGGCTCGGGTCCCGGTGGAGAGCCGCGAAGGCCTCGGCCTCCGCGTCGTCGGCGCGACGAGCGGCTCGGTGCAGCGCATGCCATGGTCGAGACTCGTCGGAGCGCGCCTGTCCGTCCGCGGCGTTCACGAACCAGTCCCCGCCCAGGTGCATGCGGTGAGGGAAGGCCACGGTCTCTCGCAGCGAGGGGATCTGCGCGACGGGGTCGAGGTCGGTGGCATGCGCGAGGATATCGAGTGCCTCGAGCAGCCGGCACGCGCCGTTCCACCAGTACCCGTAGCCCTCGTCGATCGCGCCGTCGCCGGGGAGGGACGCGACGTAGCGGTCGAGCCCCTCGACGACGAGCGCCACGATGCGCGCGCGGACATCGCTCTCGTCATCGCCGTCGAGCAGACGCAGAGCCGCGACGAGGACGTTGCCGTGGATCCAGGGATTCCAGTTGTGGACGTGGCCGTCCAGGCCGAGCCAGTGCCAGTCGCGGCGGCCGAGGAACGGCTCGAAGATGCGCCTGCGCGCCTCGCGCCGGATCCGACCCCGCACTCCCGGATAACGCGCGTCGAGAGAGCCGCCGAGCAGGTGATCGAGCCATGCCAGCTGACCGACGACCTCTCCGGCGCCGAGGTCCAGGTACGGGTCCTCCACCGTGGCGAGTACGGCGCCGTGCCGCGCGAAGGTGTCGTCATGCGCAGGCCAGCACCACGAGCTCTGCTCGCACAGCATGATGACTCCGTCCACCGTCTCGTCCAGCCAGCGCTCCTCGCCGGTGGCGGCGGCCAGCACGGCCACGCGGGTGAGGCGATGCTGGCGCGCGAACGCGGGCGTCTCCCACGCGACGCGGTCGCCGTCGCCGTGGAAGCGCGCGGCGTCATGCGCGCGCGGCTGCGGCCAGGGGGTGTCGGCCTCGCCCTCGGCGCGTCCCAGCAGGTGAGCGAGCGTGACCGCATCGGGGGCCCGATCGAAAGCGGGCGCGAGAGGCAGAGCGTCGACGGGGGCTGCCAGCCGCGCGGCGAGCGCTGCGGCGAGGTGCTCCTCCGCGACGCCCGCCTCCGCGGCGAGCTCGCGCGAGAGAGGGCCGCGGAAGGGCGGCGCCTCGGACGTCTTCGTCATCATCGATCTCCTCCGGAAGCGGCCGGCGGCCAAATCGATCATAACCGATCAGGACCGTGCAACTAACGTTTGAATCGACCGGAACTGATTGATACGCTCCTGATCGTTCGCCACAGGTCGTCATTCGAAGGAGAATCCGTGACCGCTCACGCCCCCTCGTCGCCGAGCGCCTCCGACTGGAGCCGCGGTGCTTGGACGGCGTACGCCGATCGCCTCCTGAAGGGCGCTATGGCCTGGGCCTCGCCCGGCCGCGCTCGCATCACGCCTCCCGGAGCCTCGGGCGGCTACGGCCGGGACGTCGACGGCCTCGAGGGGTTCGCCCGAACCTTCCTCCTCGCCGGCTTCCGCATCGCGGGCGAGCGAGGAGAGGGCGTGGACGCTCTCATCGACTTCTTCGCCACCGGCATCCGCACCGGCGTCGACCCGCAGGCCCCGGACCGATGGGTGCGTCTGGAGGAGCACGCGCAGGCGAAGGTGGAGGCCGCCTCGATCGCGCTCATCCTGGACATGACGCGCCCCTGGATCTGGGCACGTCTCGATGAGATCACCCAGCAGCGCGTCATCGACTATCTGGCTCCCGCCGTCGGCGACGACACCTATCCGCGCACGAACTGGCTGTGGTTCCGCCTGGTCGTGCAGACCTTCCTGCGCTCGGTGGGTGGCCCGTGGTCGGCGGAGGACGTCGAGGCCGACCTCACACTGCACGACTCGTTCATCCGCGCCGACGGCTGGATGTCGGACGGCGAGGAGCGCTCGTTCGACCACTACGTCGGCTGGGCGCTGCATCTCTACCCCGTGCTGTGGGCGCGCATGCAGGGTGCGGACGAGCTCGCGAAGGGCAGGACCGCGAAGGACGTGGCGGCCCTGGACCGCTTCCTCGTCGACGCCCGGCATCTTGTCGGCGCTGACGGTTCGCCGCTCCTCCAGGGCCGCAGCCTCATCTACCGCTTCGCGGCGGCCGCGCCGTTCTGGGTCGGCGTGCTCGCCGAGGTCCCCTCCCACTCCGCGGGCGCGCTGCGCCATGCCGCCGATCGCATCGTGTCGCACTTCGCCGGTCACGGCGTCCCCGACGCCCGCGGGCTCCTCACGATGGGCTGGCATGACGAGTGGCGGCCGCTGGCCCAGTCGTACTCGGGGCCGGGCTCGCCGTACTGGGCCGCCAAGGGGCTCCTCGGCATCGCGCTCCCGGCCGACCATCCGGTGTGGACGGCTCCGGCTGAGCCGCTGCCGGTGGAATCAGCGGACTTCGTCCGCGCCATCGCGGCTCCGGGGTGGGTGGCGGCGGGAACCGCGGCGGACGGCATCGTCCGCGTCGTCAACCACGGCACCGACCACGCGGCCGCAGGCGCGCTCGTGGGCGACTCGCCTCTCTACGCGCGCCTGGCCTACTCCACGGCGACCAGCCCCCTCCTCGACGAGCGCGGGTGGCGCGAGCCGCTCGAGCAGTCGGTGACCCTGGTGGACGCAGCAGATGCGACGCACCGTGCGGCGATGGAGCTTCTGGATGCACGTGTCGTCGACGGCCTGGGCGTCGCGGCCTCGACGTGGCGCGCGCACACGCTCGCCGTCGACGAGCGACAGCAGCGCCACGGCTCCGGCCTGGTCGGGGCTGCGTCCGTGGTCGGGCGCCTGACGGTCGTCTCGCTCGTCCGCGGCGCCACGGAGGTGCGGCTCACCCGCCTCGACGACCTCGCTCCCGGCACCGAGATCGCCGACTGGCGGCTGCGCTGGGGCGGATGGCCCGTGGCGGGCGATGCGGTCACCTCGCGCACCGCGTCGGCTCCGGACACGCTGGCCGAGGTGCGATCGGGTGACGTGACGAGCACCCTGCGCGCGCTGTCCCACCGCGCGAGCGCTGACGTCGAGGTGCGGGAGGGCGCGAGCCCCCTCGGCCCCACGAGCGGGGTTCCCGTGCTCGAGAGCGCGGCCCGCGCGGGCGAGTGGTTCGCGGTCGAACTCGTGCTCGCCGCCGAGCCGCAGCTTGCTGCCACCGTCGCCCTGGCCGACGACAGCGTCGACATCACCTGGCCCGATGGCGTCACGACGACCACGAGCCTCACAGACATCCGCTCGGCGCAGCCCGCGCCGCGGTGACCCCGAGAAGACCCCCCTGCAGCAAAGGAGCAGCATTCTCATGAAGCGCATCATCATCGCCACCGCGGGCATCGCCGTGGGCGCCGTCGCCCTCGCCGGGTGCAGCGGCGAGGCGGAGCCGACAGAGGCCGACGGACCCGTCACTCTCACCGTCTCGGGCTGGAGCGTCGACACGACGCCGGAGTTCCAGCTCCTCGCCGACGGATTCGAGGCGGACCACCCCGACGTGACCGTCGAGGTGGTCGACTACGACCCCGTCGAGTACAACACGCTCCTCACGGCGGACCTCGCCGCCGGCAGCGGCCCCGACATCATCACGCAGAAGGAGGTCAAGTACGTCAACACCTTCCAGGAGGGCGGGCAGCTCCTGGACGTGTCCGACGTCGAGCTTCCCGACGGGATCGGCGGCGCCGAGTCCTTCGAGGTGGACGGCACCTCCTACGCCGTTCCCTACCGCCAGGACTCCTGGGTCCTCTTCTACAACAAGGCTCTCTTCGATCAGGCCGACATGGACTATCCGGACGGCTCCTGGACCTGGGATGACTACTCGGCCGCTGCCGAGGAGCTCACCACCGCCCTCGCCGACGCCGGCGCCGCCAAGGGCACGTACCAGCACGCCTGGAAGTCCACCGTGCAGGGCTTCGCGACGGCGCAGACCGAGGGCGCGGACCTTCTGAGCGGCGAGTACGACTACTTTGCCCCCTACTACGAGCGCGTGATCGAGCTGCAGGACGCCGGCGCGCAGGAGGCGTTCAACACCGTCACGGCGAACCAGCTCACCTACCAGGGCGAGTTCGGCAAGCAGCACGCCGCGATGCTCCCCATGGGCACCTGGTTCGTCGCCACGCTGCTGGCTCAGCAGGAGTCGGGCGAGGCGGACGACTTCGAGTGGGGCATCGCGCCGATCCCGCAGCAGGACTCCTCGACCACCGGAATGGACGCGACGCCCGTCACCTTCGGCGACCCGACCGGCTTCGGCATCAACGCCAACATCGACGACGCGAAGGTCCAGGCGGCCAAGGACTTCCTCGCCTATGCGGCGAGCGAGGAGGCCGCGACCGCGCTGGCCGAGATCGGGATCACTCCCGCGCTGCTGAGCGACCCCGTCATCGAGGCGTACTTCAGCGTCGAGGGCGCGCCCCAGGACGAGCTGTCGAAGTTCGCCGTGCAGACGCACGAGACGCTCCCCGAGAACCCGACCTCGAGCAGGACCGCGGCCGTGCAGAACATCCTCGACGACATGCACTCGGCCATCCTGTCGGGGTCCACGGATATCGATGCCGCGATCACCGAGGCCGAGCAGCGTGTGGCCAACGAGGTCGGCACCGAGTAAGCCACCCCGTGTCTCACTTCCCGCGGGGAGGGCGCACGTCCTCCCCGCGGGGAGTGAGACATGACAGGAGGAGAACCATGACAGTCACCACGGAACCGCCGGTCCGGGTCGCGGCGGCGCCGCGGCCCCGACGCCGGCCATCCCGCCTGCGGATGCGCAACACCCTCCTCGGGTGGAGCTTCATCCTGCCGAACTTCCTCGGCTTCGCGACGCTCACGCTCGTGCCCGTGATCGTGCTGTTCTACATGTCGATGACGAACTGGAACATCTTCGGCACATCGACCTTCGTGGGGCTGCAGAACTTCCAGCGGCTGATCGGCGACGGCAGCTTCCGCACCGCGTTCGGCAACACGCTGTACTACTCGGTGCTGCACATCCCGCTCACGATCGTCGTGTCGCTCGGGCTCGCGCTGCTGCTCAACAACAAGCTGCGCGGGGTGGCGTTCTTCCGCACCGCGGCGTTCTTCCCCTACATCACCTCCATCGTCGCGATCGCGCTGGTGTGGAACCTGCTGTTCAGCCCCGACTACGGCCCCATCAACGAGATGCTGCGGTTCGTGGGCATCTCCGAGCCGCCCGGATGGCTGACCTCTGCCCAGTGGTCGATGCCCGCCGTCGTGATCATCAGCACCTGGCGCGACATGGGCTACTACATGGTGCTCTTCCTCGCCGCGCTGCAGACGGTGCCGCGCGAGCTGCACGAGGCAGCACGCATGGACGGGGCCGATGTCTTCCAGCGGTTCCGCAACGTCACCCTGCCGTGCCTGCGGCCGACGATGTTCTTCGTCACGGTGATGCTGACGATCAACTCCTTCAAGATCTTCGATCTCATCCTCGTGCTCACCAACGGCGGGCCGGGTCAGTCCACGACCGTGATCTCCCAGTTCATCTACCGGAAGGGGTTCCAGGAGAACGACTTCGGCTACGCCTCGGCGGCGGCCGTCGTGCTGTTCCTCCTGTGCATCCTCGTGACGATCGTGCAGTTCCTGTGGAACAAGCGGAAGGAATCGTGATGAGCGAGACGATGACCCTGGTCACGCCGCCCCGCCGCCGCGAGCGCTTCGGCATCGAGCCGAATCCGCGCTCGCGCCCCGCGGGTCGCGGTCGCAACACGGTCGGGCGAACGCTGCTCTACGTGGTCCTCATCATCGCGGCGGTCGCCATGCTCACGCCGTTCTTCTGGATGATCATGAGCTCGCTGAAGGACGCCAACTCGGTCTTCTCGGTGCCGGTGCGCTGGCTGCCCGAGGTGTTCGTCTGGGACAACTACGTCGACATCTGGACGCGCTCGGACATCCTCACCTGGATCCGCAACACGCTCGTCCTCTCGGTCACCGTCACGGCGCTGCAGGTGCTCACCGGGTCGTTCGCCGCGTACGGCTTCTCGCGCATCCGCTTCCCCGGCCGGGATGCGCTGTTCCTCCTGTATGTGGCCACGATCGCCGTCCCGTGGCAGTCGTACATGATCCCGCAGTTCATCCTGCTCTCCAACGCGAACGTCGCGAACACGCTGTGGTCGATCATCCTGCTGCAGGCGTTCGGCGCGTTCGGGGTGTTCCTCATGAAGCAGTTCTACGAGACGGTTCCCGAGGACCTCTCTGAGGCCGCCAGACTCGACGGCCTCAGCGAGTACGGCATCTGGTGGCGGATCATGCTGCCGCTGTCGGTGCCCGCCATCGCGAGCCTGTCGCTGCTGACCTTCGTCAACACGTGGAACGACTATCTCGGGCCGCTCATCTACCTCCGCGACCCCAGCCTGTGGACCATGCAGCTCGGCCTCAACAACTTCGTCGCGAGCCTCTACGACGTGGACTACGGCGTGCTGTTCGCCGGACTGGTCATCTCCGTCGTCCCGATCGCGGTGGTCTTCCTCCTCGGGCAGCGGTTCTTCGTCGAGGGCATCGCGACCAGTGGCATGAAGGGCTGACGATGAAGCGCATCCCCCACAGCGCATACGCGACCCTCTTCGGCGTCGTGCACCTCGCGCTGGGCGTCAATCTGGCGCTCGCCGTCCTCGCCCTGCCGCTCATCGTGCTGCTCGTGACCACGGATCCGTCGCTCTCGTGGCCGCTGCTCGCTGTGGCCGCGGCGCTGGCGGGCCCTGGTGTCGCCGCCGCCTTCGGCACCTTCCGTGCACACGCGGACGGCGAGAGCGCGGTGCTGAGCGTCTTCCTGCGGTCGCTGCGCACGATGTGGCGCCGAGCGCTTGCCCTGTCGGCTCTGGTGGTCGCCGTGCTCGTCGTCGCCTTGGTCGACGTGTTCGTGCTCGTTCCCACCGGCGCCGGTGCGATCGCCGCACCGCTGCTGATCGTCGTCGCGGTGCTCGCACTCGCTGCGGGCATGGTCGGGATGGTCGCACTCGCGGAGGACCCGCGCGCGCGCCTGCGCGACGTGGTCCGGGTGGCGACCGTGCTCGCGGTTCGCCGTTGGCCCCTGACCATCGCATCGTTCGCGGTCATCGCAGTGCAGATCGCCGTGATCACGGCCGCTCCCGCCCTCGGCATCGGCCTCACCGCTGCCGCCTGCCTCTACGTCGTGTGGGCGGGCGGGCGCCACACCCTGCAGCCGGCGCTGCAGACGGCGGAGGTCTGACGTGTCGACCGCTCCCGAAGGGCCATCCATGAGCTCCGTTCCCTCGGCACCCTCCGCGGCCGAGCCGCGCCGCCTCCGCGTGCTCAGCGCTGTCGGCTCGGGTGCCTTCACCCCCCAGTCCGAGGCGCATCTCGCGCGACGGCTCGCCGAGCACGGTGAGCTGCTGGCGACGGTCGACGGGTTCTCGACGCCGTCCGAGCGCGCGGCGCTCGCGGCGGCCGAGGTGCTCGTGACCGGGTGGCGCACGCCGCGCATCGACGAGAGCGTGCTCGACGCCGCACCGAACCTCCGATGGATCCTCCACATCGCGGGGTCCGTGAAGGAGCAGCTCTGCGCCGCTGTCTGGGATCGCGGCATCCAGGTGACCTCTGCCGTCGACGCGAACGCGGTCCCGGTCGCGGAGTTCACTCTCGCGGCCATCCTGCTGGCGAACAAGCGGGTCATCGAGATCGCGCGAACCTACCGGGAGCGGCGGGCGTCCGTCGATCAGGCGGGCCTCGGGGTCGTCGGGAACTACCGCCGGACCGTCGGGATCGTCGGCGCTTCGCGGATCGGACGGCGCGTCGTCGATCTGCTTCGGCCGTTCGATCTCGAGGTGCGGCTGTTCGACCCGACGCTGTCCGATGAAGAGGTGCGCGCGCTCGGCGCGACGCCGGCGTCGCTGGAGGAGCTGTGCCGCACGTGCGATGTCGTCTCTGTGCACGCGCCGTCGCTGCCAGCCACCCACGGGCTCATCTCGGCCGCCCACATCGCGTCGATGCCTCAGGGCGCCACCCTCATCAACACCGCACGCGGTGAGATCGTCGACCAGCACGCGCTCACTGCGCGTGTCCTGAGCGGAGACCTCCATGCCGTCCTCGACGTCACTGTCCCGTGGGTGCTGCCGGAGGACCATCCCCTCTACGACCACCCCCACGTGCTGCTGACCCCTCACATCGCGGGCTCCGTCGGCACCGAGGTCGATCGCATGATCGACGCGCAGATCGACGAGCTGCGTCGGATCTCGATCGGAGAGGCGCTCGCTCATCCCGTGCGGGCGGAGACGCTCGTGACGGCGGCCTGACAACCGGTCGAGGCGATCGTCGACGAGACCGTCTGAGTCGATCTCCCACCTGAGGGGGATGAGAATGTCGCCGGTCGGTGGGATCCTGTCGAGGTGCTCCTGAAGCTCCTCATCCGCTACCTGCGGCAGTACCGCTGGCTGCTCGTCGGCGTCCTCGTCTTCCAGTTGGCCTCGGCGCTCGCCGCGCTGTACCTGCCGACGCTCAACGCCGACATCATCGACAACGGCGTCGCGCGCGGCGACACGGGATACATCGTCCGCACCGGCCTGTTCATGCTGGCGGTGTCGCTGGGGCAGATCCTCGCGTCGATCGTCGCGACCTTCTGCGCGGCGCGCGCGGCCATGAGCGCCGGGCGCGACATCCGCCGCGACGTCTTCGGCAAGGTCAGCGGCTTCAGCGAGCGCGAGGTGTCGCAGTTCGGCGCCGGCTCTCTCATCACGCGCAACACCAACGACGTGCAGCAGATCCAGATGGTGTCCATGATGAGCGCCACGATGCTCGTCCAGGCGCCGATGCTCGCGATCGGCGGCATCATCATGGCGCTGCGTCAGGACGTCGGCCTGAGCTGGATCCTCGCGGTCTCGATCCCCGCGCTGCTCCTCATCGCGGGGCTCATCATCGGCCGCATGGTGCCGCTGTTCCGCGCCTACCAGCAGAAGCTCGACGGAGTGAACCGCATCATGCGCGAGCAGCTGACCGGCGTCCGCGTGGTGCGCGCCTTCGTGCGCGAGGACATCGAGGAGGATCGCTTCCGCACGGCCAACACCGACATCATGGTGGTCGGGCGCAAGGTGGGGTCGCTGTTCGTGCTGATGTTCCCGCTCGTGATGCTCGTGCTCAACGTCACGATCGTCGCGGTGGTGTGGTTCGGCGGCATCCAGGTCGACGCCGGCGAGACCCAGATCGGCACGCTCTTCGCCTTCATGCAGTACGTCGGTCAGATCCTCGGCGGCGTCATGATGGCGAGCTTCATGACGATCATGATCCCGCGGGCCGCGGTCTCCGCCGATCGCGTCGGCGAGGTGCTGGCGAGCGAGTCCACGCTCGTGCGCCCCGCGAACCCGGTGACGGAGTTCCCGCGGCGCGGCGCGGTGCGGCTGCAGGACGTCGCGTTCACCTACCCGGGCGCCGAGGCGCCCGTGCTCGAGGGCGTGAGCTTCCAGGCGGGGCCGGGCGAGACGCTCGCCGTCATCGGCTCGACGGGATCGGGCAAGACGACGCTCGTCTCCCTCATCCCCCGGCTGTTCGATGTCACGGCGGGCGCTGTGGAGGTGGGCGGCGTCGACGTGCGCTCGGCCGATCTCGAGCGGCTCTGGAAGACCATCGGCCTCGTACCGCAGCGGCCGTTCCTCTTCAACGGGACGGTGGCGAGCAACCTCCGCTTCGGCCGGGAGGACGCGACAGACGAGGAGCTGTGGCGCGCGCTCGAGATCGCGCAGGCGAAGGACTTCGTCGAGGAGATGCCGGATGGCCTGGAGTCGCGGATCGCGCAGGGCGGCACGAACGTCTCCGGGGGGCAGCGCCAGCGGCTCTCCATCGCCCGGGCGATCGTGCACGCCCCCGACATCCTCGTCTTCGACGACTCCTTCTCAGCGCTCGACCTGACGACCGACGCCCGGCTGCGGCAGGCGCTGTGGCGCGAGCTGCCGCACGTGACGAAGATCGTCGTCGCGCAGCGTGTCTCGACGATCACCGACGCCGACCGCATCATCGTGCTCGACGGCGGGCGGATGGTCGGGTCCGGCACCCACGAGGAGCTCGTCTCCGAGAACGAGACCTACCGCGAGATCGTCGATTCGCAGCTGGGAGTGGAAGCGTGAGCGAGAAGACGCAGCCGACCGCCGACGAGCAGGCGGAGCTGGAGCTCGCCGAGCAGGCCCGTCAGGCTTCCGGCGACTGGGGATCGGTCGCGCCGGGGAAGGCCGCGGAGTTCGGCAAGAGCTTCGCGCGGTTCGTCGGGCTCCTCCGTCCGTACGCATGGGTGTTCGCATTCGTGTCTCTGCTGGGCGCGATCGGCGTCGTGCTCGCCGTCATCGCGCCGAAGGTGCTCGGCGAGGCCACGAACATCGTGTTCGAGGGCGTCATCTCCTCGACGCTGACGGGACAGTTCCCGGCCGGCGCGTCGCAGGCCGAGGTCGTCGCGGCGCTGCAGGCGGCGGGGGAGGATGAGCTCGCCAACCTGGTCGGCGCGATGGAGCACTTCCGGCTCGGCGCCGGCATCGACTTCGACGCCCTCCGCGTGGTCATCGCCTGGGCGCTGGTGATCTACGTGCTCTCGTCGCTGCTGCAGTGGGTGCAGGGCTACGTCATCAACGTGATCATGGTCCGCACGATGTTCGGTCTCCGCGAGGACGTCGAGCGGAAGATCAACCGCCTGCCCCTGGCGTACTTCGATCGCGTGCAGCGCGGCGAGCTCATCTCGCGCGTGACGAACGACATCGACAACATGACGCAGACGCTGCAGCAGGCGCTGTCGGGGGCGATCACCTCGCTGCTCACCGTGGTCGGCGTCCTCGTCATGATGTTCTCGATCTCGTGGCAGCTCGCGCTCGTCGCGCTCGTGGCCCTGCCGCTCATCGCGTTCGTCATGCTCGTCATCGGGCCGCGCTCGCAGAAGGCATTCCAGACGCAGTGGACGAAGGTCGGCCGTCTCAACGCGCGCGTCGAGGAGTCGTTCTCCGGCCACGCCCTCGTGAAGGTCTTCGGTCGCGAGAGGTCGATGAGCGAGTCGTTCCAGGAGGAGAACGAGGAGCTCTACCAGGCCGCCTTCAGGGCGCAGTTCCTCTCCGGCGTGATGATGCCGAGCATGCAGTTCATCGGCTCGCTCACCTACGTCGGCATCGCGGTGCTCGGCGGTCTCATGGTCGCCAGCGGTCAGCTGCGCATCGGCGACGTGCAGGCGTTCGTGCAGTACTCCCAGCAGTTCACCCAGCCGCTCACGGAGCTCGGGGGCATGCTGCCGCTCGTCCAGTCCGGCACCGCCTCGGCTGAGCGCGTGTTCGCGCTGCTGGACGAGGACGAGCAGGAGCCCGACGACGAGCAGGCGCCGGCGGTTCCGGACGGCCGCGGCGTGATCGAGTTCCGCAACGTCGCGTTCTCGTACTCGCCGGACAAGCCCCTCATCCGCGACCTGTCGTTCCGCGTGGAGCCGGGTCAGACCGTGGCGATCGTGGGCCCGACGGGCGCCGGCAAGACGACCCTCGTCAACCTCGTGATGCGCTTCTACGAGCTCGACGGCGGCGCCATCCTCCTCGACGGACAGGACATCTCGCGGCTGACCCGCGCCGACGTCCGCTCCCGGACCGGCATGGTGCTGCAGGATCCCTGGCTCTTCGCCGGAACCATCCGCGAGAACATCCGCTACGGGCGCGCCTCGGCGACCGACGAGGAGATCACGACGGCCGCCCGCGCCACCTACGTCGACCGCTTCGTGCACTCCCTGCCGGATGGCTACGACACAGTTCTCGACGAGGACGCCGCCAATCTGTCCGCCGGCGAGCGGCAGCTCGTGACCATCGCGCGCGCGTTCGTGCGGCGGCCGAGCGTGCTGATCCTCGACGAGGCGACGAGCTCGGTCGACACCCGCACGGAGCTGCTGCTGCAGCAGGCGATGGCCGCGCTCCGGGAGGGGCGCACGTCGTTCGTCATCGCGCACCGGCTCTCGACCATCCGCGACGCGGACCTCATCCTCGTCATGGAGCACGGCGACATCGTGGAGCAGGGCACGCACGACGAGCTCATCCGACGGCAGGGCGCGTACTGGCGGCTGTACCAGTCGCAGTTCGAGCACGCCGCGGTGGACCTCGACGAGGAGGTCGCGGCGCTCGCAGACGCCGAGGACACGCCCGCACAGGGAGCAGCGCCCGTGCCGGTGACAGCCAGCCCGGCACCCGTCGTCGCGCCGACCGCGCAGGTGGTCGACGCGGCAGACGAGGCGACCGAGCGCTGATGGCTGAGATCGCGCCCGTTCCCGATCTCGTCGTCGGGGCGGATGGCCTGGCCCGGCCGCTGTGGGCGGCATCCGACGAGCTGCTGCGCGCCTACTACGACACCGAGTGGGGGATGCCGATCCGAGACGAGACCGGGCTCTTCGAACGGCTGAGCCTCGAGGCGTTCCAGTCCGGGCTCTCGTGGGCGATCGTGCTGCGCAAGCGCCCGGCGTTCCGCGAGGCGTTCGCCGGATTCGATCCCGACGCGGTCGCCGCGTTCGGCGACGACGACGTGGAGCGGCTGCTCGGCGACGCGCGCATCGTCCGCAACCGGGCGAAGATCCTCGCCACGATCGGGAACGCGCGCGCCACGATCGCGCTGCGGGAGGAGGGCGGGCTCGCCGACCTCATCTGGCGGCACCGGCCATCCGAGACTCCGGTCCCGACGACCCTCGCAGACATCCCCACGACGTCGCCGGAGTCGGTCGCGCTGTCGAAGGCGCTGAAGGCGCGCGGCTTCCGCTTCGTCGGCCCGACGACGATGTTCGCGCTCATGGAGGCGGTGGGCATCGTCGACACGCACCTCATGGGCAGCCATCGCCGCGGCACGAGCGGGGTCTGGTCCGCTACTTGACGGCGCCCTCGATCATGCCCTTGATGAAGTGCCGCTGCAGGATGACGTAGAGCACCACCACGGGCAGGGCGACGAGGATGGCCCCCGCCGCGAGGAGCGCGGTGCCCTGCGTGTACTGCCCCTGGAAGAACGCCAGCCCCAGCGGAGCGGTGCGCACCGCGCCGTTCGGCGACATGACGAGCGGGATGAGGAACTCGTTCCACGTCCACATGAAGGTCAGCAGCACGAGGGTGAGGATGGCCGGGCGCCCGATGGGGACGAGGATCTGCCACAGGATGCGCCACGACCCGGCGCCGTCGAGGCGCGCCGCCTCGATGAGCTCGCGGCTGGCGCCGCGGAAGTAGGTGCGCATCCAGAACGTGCCGAAGGCGATCGACATCGCGATCTGCGGCAGCGCGACGCCCCAGATCGTGTTCGTGAGGCCGAGCGAGCGCATGTCGAAGAACATCGGCACGATGAACGCCTCCGTCGGCACCATGATGCCGAGCAGGAAGAGGTAGAAGAAGGCGGTCGCGCCGCGGAACGACATCGCTCCCAGCGCGTAGCCCGCGAGGATCGACGCGGTCACCGCGACCACCACGACGATGGCGGCGACGGAGACCGACGTCGTCATGTACTGCCCGAAGCGGCCGACCTCCCAGGCGCGGGCGAAGTTCTCGAAGTGGAGGCCGCCGCCCGACGAGAGGCGCTCGGGGCCCAGCGCCAGCGTCACGATCACGCCGATGGGGGCGAGGATCACCAGCGCGAAGCCGATGAGGATGACGTAGTTCGCGGCCGTCTCGAAGCGGGACACTCTCATCGGCGCTCTCCGATCATGTTCACGACGGCGTTGATGAGGAACACGATGACGGTGAGGACGATGCCGACCGCGGCCGCGGCGCCCACTTCGCCGATGGTGAAGGCCAGGCGGTACACCTCGTAGCTCGGCACCGTGGTCGAGGTGCCGGGCCCGCCGCTCGTGGTCACGTAGACCAGGTCGAACGTCTTCAGGGCCGCGACGATCGTGAGGGTCAGCGCGACCGTGATCTCACCGCGGACCGAGGGGAGCGTGATCGCGAGGAACTCGCGGACCGCACCCGCGCCATCCAGCCGGGCCGCCTCGTACTGCTCGCGGGGGATCCGCGCCATGCCCGCCATGAGCAGCACCGTGACGAGCCCGGTCGACACCCAGGTGCCGATGAGCCCGACCGCCGGCAGCGCCCAGTCGTAGTCGCCCAGCCACGCGCGGGCGAGCGAGTCGAGGCCGATCGCGCCGAGCGCCGAGTTGAGCGGGCCCTCCGGCGCGTAGATCTGCCGCCAGGTCACCGCGATCACCACCATCGCGATGACCTGCGGCAGGAAGACGATCGTCCGGAAGAACCCCAGGCCGCGCACGCGCGCGCGGGTGAGGAGCGCCGCCAGCACGAGGCCGAGCGCAAGCGGCAGCACCGCGAAGAACACGATGAGGACGAGCGCGTGCGCGAAGGCCTCCCGCAGCTGCGCGCTCTGGAAGACGGCCGCGTAGTTGTCGAGACCGACGAAGGTCGACGCACCGAGGCCATCCCACTCGTACAGCGAGAACTGCGCGGCGCGCCCGAGGGGGACGAGCAGGAACAGGCCGTACAGGAGCAGAGCAGGGGCGAGGTAGGCGTACGGCAGCCAGCGCCGCCGCGTCACGCGGGCGGGGGGTCGCCTGGCCCTCCGCCCGGTGACGATCGCGACGGTGTCTGTCATCCGCCGGCGGTGAAGTCGCTGTAGTCGGCTTCGAGCGTCTCGGTGAACTCCGCCGGGGTCACGCGTCCGTCGATCAGGTCCTGCAGGGCCTGCCCGAGGGTGTCGGCGAAGGTCGGCGTCGCGTAGTCGAGGTACGGGAGTACCGCGCCCGACTCGGTGACCTCGCCGAACGTGGCGAACACGTCGGCCTGCACGCCGGAGTCCGGCGCGTGCTCGGCGGTGTCGTTCACCGGCAGGTTGCCGGTCTCGGCCAGCACGTCCATCGCGTCGTCGCTCGTGAGGAAATCGATGTACGCGGCGGCGGCGTCCGGATTCTCCGAAGCCGAGGTGATGGCGAAGGGCAGCCCGGTACCGCCCGTGGTGGCCTTCGTCCCGTCCTCCTTGGCCGGCACGAAGAAGCCGACGTCGTCGCCCATGGCATCTTCGAGGTCGGCAGCCAGCCAGGAGCCGCCGATGAGGAAGACGCCGTCTCCCGCCGCGAGCGACTGCCATGCCGCGTCGTAGTCGGTGCCGTTGACGCCGTCGTTGAAGTAGCCGTCCTCCACCCAGCCCTGCATGTGGGCGGCGGCCTCCTCGTTCTCGGGCGTGGTCCAGCTCGCGCCGGGGTTGCCGAGGCCGAGGTCGGTGATCTCCTCGGCGTCGACGAGCGACCCCTGCAGCGGTCCGAAGACGTGCAGCGCCGGCCACTTCTCGATGTTGCCCAGCAGCATCGGCGTCTCGCCGGCGTCCTTGGCCGCCTGGAGCGCCTCCTCGAACGCGGCCCAGTCCTGCGGCACGTCGAGGCCGAGGCCCTCGAGCTTGCTCTTGGAGTAGAAAACGCCGACGACCTCGCCGACCTGCGGCAGGCCGTACAGGTTGCCCTCGCCGAACTCCGTCGCGTCCTCGCTGTACGTCGAGTACTGGAGGATCGATGGCGAGTACCGATCGAACCAGCCGTAGGCGTCGGCGTAGTCGTCGAGCGGGCGCAGCTGGCCGGCCTCGACGAACGCGCCCATGGTGTTGCGGCCGTTGTTCGCCTGCACCACGTCGGGGGCGTCGTCGTCGGTGATCGCGAGGCGGAGCGTCGTGGCGAGGTCATCGAACGCCTGCGAGTTGCGCTCGATGGTGATGTTCGGGTGCTCCTCCATGAAGGCGGCGTTCAGCTGCTCGATCTGCTCGTTCTGGCCGCCGCGGACCTCCTGGTCCCAGACGCTCAGGGTGACGTCGCCGAGCTCGTTGACGTCGGTGGAGACCTCGCCGGCCGGCGACTCCTCGGCGGGCGCCGTGCTGTCGGCGCCGGGGGCGCAGGCGGTGAGGCCGAGCGCGAACGCCGCGCCGACGGCGCTCACGGCGACCATGCGGTGATGACGGTGCATGTCATGTTCCTCTCAGGGTGTGCGCCTCAGCTCCGAAGCGCGCGAACGGGAAGCGCCGGTCGGCGCGGTGGGGCAGGGGATGGGGGATGTCGGCGAGCAGGTCGTCGACGAAGCCGTAGCGCGGGTCGGCGTGGGCGGCGCGCCAGTCGGCGATGTCGCCCCAGCAGGGGCTCGCGCTGGCGCCGCCCAGCTGCTCGACCGACAGCGCGGAGCACAGCACCGCGAACGCGACCGCGTCGGCGAGGGGGAGCTCGCGCAGGACTCCGAAGGCGAGCGCGGCCTGCAGGACGTCGCCGGCGCCGGTCGTGTCGCGCGCCGTGACGGCGACGCCGGAGACATCCGCGGTCTCACCCGTGGCCGCATCGATCGCGTACGCCCCCGCCGCGCCGCGGGTGACCACGACGAGCGGCACCCGGTCGGCGAGCGCGCGTGCGGCTCGCTCAGGGGAGTCCGCCCGCGTGTACGCGGCGGCCTCGCGCTCATTCGGGGTGAAGGCGAAGCAGGCGTCGAGCGGGTCGAGCAGCGAGGCGTCCCAGGTGCCGGCGGGGTCCCATCCCGCGTCGGCGAACACGCGCGCGCCGTCCAGCGCCGCGTGACGCCACCAGGCGTCGCCACGAGCCTCGGCGTCGGCACGGCGGAGAGCGGGGAGATCGGCGAGGATGGCGTGCGCACTCACCCCGCTCGCGAGCGGGTCGAGCGCGGGAGCGGGGTCCTCGCGCGTGACCATCGCGCGATCGCCGTCGTGCGCGATCGACACCGTGAGCGGCGTCTCCCATCCGGCCGTCACCGTGCTGGGGGCGAGGTCGATTCCCTCCACGTCGGCGAGAACGGTGCGGCACCAGCGGCCGTGGACGTCGTCGCCCAGGGCGGTGGCGAGAGCGGTGCGGAGGCCGAGGCGAGCGGTCGCCACCGCCAGGTTCGCGATGCCACCGGGGCTCGTGTCGAGGTGCGAGGCGAAGACCTCGGTGCCCGGAGCGGGACCCGCATCGAGCCCGCCGAGGACGAGATCGAAGAACGTCGGGCCGGCGAGGAGCACGTCATGCGTCGGGGTGATGTCCACGTCGCCGCTCCTTCCTGCCCGGCGGTCGAGCGCCGCCACGGCGCTTTCCGAGTGCGCCCGCTCCTACTGTCCCGCATGCGCAGTGCTGCGCACAAGTGCTCGTATTCGCGTGATCATGACTGCTAGCATGGCGCGCATGCTGACGGCGACGAGGCAGGCGAAGATCCTCGAGCGAGTGCGCGCGGGCGGCGAGGTGCGGGTGGAGGACCTGGCGGTCCATTTCGGGGTCTCGCCCTCGACCATCCGGCGTGACCTCAACTCCCTGGACGCAGACGGACTCCTGCGGCGTGTGCGCGGGGGAGGCAGCGTCGAAGCCGACCGCGTGCCGTTCCGGGATGTCGCCGCGCACCAGAGCGAGGAGAAGGCCGCGGTCGCGGAGCGAGCGGCCGAGCTCGTCGCGGATGGCGACGTCGTGCTCATCGATATCGGCACCACGACCGCGCTCCTCGCCGAGCGGCTGCGGGGGCGCCGCATCACCGTGATCACGGCGAGTCTCGCGGTCATCGACGCGCTCCGGGACGACGACCTCGTCGAGCTCATCGTGCTGGGCGGCGCGCTGCGGAAGAACTACTACTCGATGGTGGGCGCGCTCACCGAGCAGGCACTCGCGCAGATCCGCGCGACGATCTGCTTCCTCGGCACGAGTGGCGTGCGCGCCGACGGCTCGATCGCGGACACGACGGGAATGGAGGTGCCGGTGAAGCGCGCCATGATCGCGTCCTCGCAGCGGGTGGTGGTGCTTGCGGACCGGGCGAAGTTCCCCGGCACCGGGCTGCTCGGCGTCTGCGGGCCGGAGGAGCTCTCGACCGTGGTGACGAACTCCGGGGCCGACCGCGCGACGTGCGATCGGCTGCAGCAGGCGGACGTGGAGGTGCTCTTCGCATGAAGCTCGTGATCATCGGCGGCGGCGGATTCCGCATCCCGGGCGTCTACGAGGCCATCGCCGCCGACGATGCTCCGGTCCGCATCGACGACCTGGTGCTGTACGACGTGTCGGCGGACCGGCTCGAGACCATCCGGCGTGTCGTCGACGCCCTGGCGCCGCGGTTCGCGCACGCGCCGCGGGTGACCGCGAGCACCGACCTCGCCCACGCCCTCGCCGGCGCGGATTTCGTGTTCAGCGCCGTGCGGATCGGCGGATCCGCCGGACGCGTGACCGACGAGCGCGTCGCGCTCGGGCTCGGCCTGCTCGGCCAGGAGACCATCGGTCCGGGCGGCCTCGCCTACGCCCTGCGGACGCTCCCCTTCATGACCGACCTTGCCCGGACCATCCGCGAGGTCGCACCGGATGCCTGGGTGATCAACTTCACGAACCCCGCCGGCATCGTGACCGAGGCGATGCGCGCGGTGCTCGGCGACCGCGTGGTGGGCATCTGCGACACCCCGATCGGGCTCATCCGCCGCGCGCTGCAGGCAGTCGGGGCGACGGCGGGGTCGGAGGTCTCCTTCGACTACGTCGGACTGAACCATCTCGGATGGCTGCGCGGGCTCGTCGTGGACGGTCGCGATGCGCTCCCCGGACTGCTGGCGTCGGACGCCGCCCTCGAGGAGATCGAGGAGGCGCGCCTCATGGGGTTCGACTGGGTGCGCGCGATCGGCGCGCTGCCGAACGAGTATCTCTTCTACTACTACTTCGCGCGCGAGGCGCGGGAGCGCATCCGGGCGGCGGCGGAGACCCGCGGTGAGTTCCTGGATCGTCAGCAGTCGGCGTTCTTCCAGGAGCCGGGGACGGATCCGCTGGCGTCGTGGCTGCGCGTGCGGCACGAGCGCGAGGCCAGCTACATGGCCGAGAGCAGGGAATCGGACGAGGAGCGGCATGCGGAGGACGTCGACGGCGGCGGATACCAGCGCGTCGCACTCGACCTCATGGCGGCGCTGGCGACTGGGCGGTCCGCGACGATGATCCTCAACGTCCGCAACGGCGGAAGCGTTCCGCAGCTGCCGGAGGACGCGGTCGTCGAGGTCGGCTGCCGAGTGGACGCGGATGGGGTCCATCCGCTGCCGATCGCGCCCCTCTCGTCCGAGATGCTCGGCCTCATCGCGCCCGTCAAGGCCGCTGAGCGCCTGGTGATCGCCGCTGCGCGCGAGGGATCCCGGTCGCTCGCCTGGCGTGCGTTCGCCGCGCATCCGCTGGTCGACTCGGTCGCGGTCGCCGAGCAGCTCCTCGCCCGGTATGCGGCGAAGTTCCCGGAGATCGACCGACTGCTCTGCTGACGTCGTCGAGGTCGTCGTCGGATGGCATGGGTCCAGTCCGGCGGACGAGTGCGGCTTGAGGAATGCGCGGGCGCGTTAAGCGTAATTCTTACTTCAAGGCGCGGGCCTCTCGTAACATTCGCGTATCGACGCGAGGCATTCCCGTGTGGCCGATCATCTGTTGAAGGGGCGCTGTTCCGGGCTCGGTGTGATCGCCATGTGCACAGGCCGGTCGGCGACGGCGAGTCTCATCGAATTGTTCACAGTGCTCGATATGTTCGATTGTTGAGCCTCGGGAGTGTCGGTGGTCGCTCGTATCGTGAGGGCATGGTCAAGGACGCCAGCCCGGTCACAGCGACCGATCCCATCGCGGGGGTGAACACCGCCCTCTCGGCGGTTGCGAGCCTGTTCCCGCGCGTGGAGGGCGTCGCGGACGCGGACCTGGTGCTGCTGACCGGGCGAGTGGAGCAGCTCGGGCGCATCGTCGACGCACTCCGCACGCGCGCGGCGGGGGAGGTGTCCCGCCGTCGAAGTCGAGCCTCGAGCACCCGCTGTCGGAAGGATTCGGGTGCCGGACCGGGCGAGAGCTCCTGGAACGCGTCACCGGTGTTCCCGGGCAGTCCCTCGCCACCCGCGCGCGCGTCGATGAGCGCACTCGGGAGCGGGAGAGCGCGACGGGGCTGCCGCTCCCCGCGGAGTACCCCGTGCTCGGCGCGGCGTTCGCGGCCGGTCTCATCGGGGCGGAGCCCGTCGGGCTGCTGCTGAAGGCCCTCGAGGCCGCCCGGCGAGCCACGCCCGCCGCTCTGCGAGATCGGGTGGAGGCGATGGAGCACCACCTCGTCGGCATCGCCACCGGAACCATCGACTCCGACCTCGACGACGCCACTCCACCCGAGGCGCTCGCCGCATCGGGCGGCGACACCGGGTGCGTGGTGCCCTGGAGCGTGGTGAAGGCGCACGCGGACGCGTGGGTGGACGTGCTCACCGCCGACGGCATCGATCCCGACCTCGACCACGAGCACACGATGAAGGCTCGGACGCTGACGGTCACCGAACTGCCCAGCGGGGCTTTCCGCGTGAACGGGACGCTCGTTCCCGAGACGGGCGCCCTGCTGCAGATGCTGCTGTCCGCACACACCAATCCCGCCCGCAACGTCACCTTCGCTCCCGACGCCGATGGCGGATTCCTCGACGGGATCCCACCCGAGGATCAGGGCGATGCGCCCTGGGCGGCGGAGGAGATCGTCCATGACCCCCGCACTGCTGGGCAGAAACGCCATGACGCCCTCACCGCGATGATCCAGGCCGCGTCTCGCGCGGCTGAGACTCCCACGCTCGGAGGCGCTGTCCCCACGGTGATGGTTCACGTCGCGCAGCAGGACCTCGCGTCCGCTCGACCCGACGACGAGCCGCCCGTACCCGTCGGCAACCGCTCGAAGCACGGCATCGCGCATCTCGACGGGGTCTCTCGGGCCGTGCCGGCGTCCGTCGCTCGGCGGATCGGGTGCAGCGGCGACATCCTCCGCGCCGTGTACGCCCCGAACGGGAGGATCCTGTCCCTCACCAGCGTGCAGCGCACCTTCACCGCCACCCAGCGGAAGGCGATCGCTGCCCGCGATGGCGGGTGCATCATCCCCGGGTGCACGATTCCCGCCGCGTGGTGCGAGATCCACCACGTCCAGGACCACGCCCGAGGCGGCCCCACCCGGACCGACAACGGCGTCCTGCTGTGCTGGTGGCACCACCACCACCTCGAACACTCCGGGTGGGACATCCAGATACGAAACGGCACCCCCTACATCGCCGCCCCGATCTGGATCGACCGACACCACCGCTACCGGCCCGCCCCGACCTCCACCACCCGACTCCACACGAAGATCCGCCAGCGGATATGACCTCGGCCGGCACGGGGTCGATCGGAACAGGGGTCGATCGGAACAGGGTTCGATCGGAACAGTGGGCGGTCGAAGATGGGAACAGCGTGACCGCGGACCGCACCCGTGTCGTCGGAAGGAACCGCATGAGCAGCGTCGCCATCGACCTGGCATTCCCCTTCGAAGGGCGGTGGCTGGTGCAGAACAGCCCGGCGAACCGTGTGCCCGGTCATGGCACGAGGAGATTCGCAACGGCCCACGCCATCGACTTCGTGCCGGTCGTCGGCGCCCGGCGGACAGCGCCCTTCACGATCGCCTCCCTGCTGCATCCCGAGCCGCCCGATTCGTTTCCCGGGTTCGGACGCACGATCCTGGCGCCGCTCGACGGCACGGTCGTGTCCGCGTTCGATGACCAGCCTGACCATGCGGCGCGTCGAGGGGTGCCCTCGATCGCCTATGCGCTGACGCAGGCCCGGCGAGCAGCGGCAGGGTGGTTGGCGCTCGCCGGGAATCATGTCCTGATCGAGAGCGGGGGAATCGTCGTCGCCCTCTGCCACCTGCAGCAGGGCAGCGTCCGCGCGCTGCCGGGGCAGCGCGTCTCCCTCGGTGACGTGCTGGCACGCTGCGGCAACTCGGGGAACAGCACGGAGCCGCACGTCCACGTCCAGGCGATGGCCGGTCCCGACGCCGAGGTCGCGGAGGCCGTGCCCATCACGTTCCGCGGCTCGCTCCCGCGCAACGGCGAGACGGTGCAGGGCGAGGACGTGCAAGGCGAAGACGGCGATGAGTCACCGCGCTAGCGTGATCGCATGAGCGACGTCGCGGTGTACTTCGGTCGGGCAGATCAGCTGCTCGACGAGTCCTTCGAGGGGGAGCCCGACATCCGGGCCGTCGACCCCGGGCACGCGACGGTGTCGGTGTTCGACGCCGGACTCATGCGCGGCGACGGGGTCTTCGAGGCGACGACCATCGTGGGCGGCGTCCCCCTCGCCTGGCACCTGCACGCGCGGCGGCTGCGGCAGTCGGCGGCCGCACTGGAGCTCCCCCTGCCGAACACCGGCGCCCTCCATGCGTTCGCGGCCGCGGCCATCCGCCACAGCGGAGCGACCGAGGCCCATATCAAGGTGATCGTCACCCGCGGCGGAGCCGACCAGGTGGCCACCGTCTTCGCGGTCGTCGACACCGCCTACGCGCGGAAGAGTCCCGAGGTCGAGATCGCGACGCTCGAGCGCGAGCTCATGCGCGACTCCGCGCAGCGCGCACCCTGGCTTCTCGTCGGAGCGAAGACACTGTCCTACGCGCCCAACATGGCCGCCCGGCGCGAGTACGAGCGACGCGGCGTGCAGAACGCCGTCTTCGTCACGCGCGACGGGTTCCTGCTGGAGGGCCCGCAGTCATCGATCGTGCTGCGCGAAGGAGACCGCGTGGTGACACCGCACCCGCGCATCGGCATCCTGCACGGCACCACCCAGGTCGAGGTATTCGCCTGGGCCGCGCTGAACGGTCTGCAGACCGCGTACGACGACGTCGCCGCCGACCGGCTCTTCCAAGCGGACCAGGTGTGGATGATGGGCGGCTCGTTCGTCCAATCCGTGACGGCGGTCGACGGCCGTCCGATCGCGCACGACCGTGCCAGGACCGACGAGATCAACGCCTTCCTGCAGACCGAGCGAGACCCCGTCGACGCCTGGACGCGGGATCACGTTCCCGGCTGATGGGCCGGGTCGCTCCCGAAGGTCGTCGCGTCGGCACCCAGCGACGAGAGCGCCTGAAGCACCGCGGCGTTGTCGCGCTGCATGTCGTCGCTTGTAGGGCGCCCGGCGAACACGCGCAGGCACTCCTCGAGCCCTGCCGCACCCGCGACGACCCACGTCGTCGCGCCGCCGGCCGTCTGATCTTTGTGCTTGAGGTGCGCCTCGGCGGTCTCGTGCGAGTACAGCACGCAGGTGTCGAACCAGATCGGCTCGGAGATCTCCTCCTCCACGAAGCGCGACAGCTGCTGCGCGTACCGCCGTACCTGAACCACGGGCGACCGCTCGCCGACGTGTCGGTGGATGGAGATCGACGACGCCTCGCGGTCGCTGCGCAGCTGCAGGGCGAAGCGCTCCCCGAGGCTCGTCTCGTCGATGAGCTTCCCGAAGTCAGGATGCACCTCGGATGGCCGCATGCCGTCGAAGAGGATCCCCTGCCAGCGCTTGTTCTCGATCACCACGCGTGCACCGTCGAGCAGCAGGACGTGGTCCACCTGCGTCACGAAGCTCGCCGGGGTCCCCTCGTCCGGCATGAACACGACGTTGGTGAGGAGGCTCCCGCGCAGGCCCAGCTGCTCGCAGACGCGCAGGATCAGACGACGCGAGGCCGCCTCCCACTTGAGGCCGGTCGCGAGGGTCTCCCGCGCGCGGCGAGCGACGTCCTGCGAGTTCCGCACCTCCGAGCGCATGCGCTCGACCTCGCGATCGTGCTCGTCCGACAGTGCGACGACCTGACGCTCGTGATTCTGCGCGAGGCTCGCGACCTGCTCCTCATGCGCACGGTTCTGCTCGCCCACCTCCGTCGCGTGCGTCGTCTCGATCTCGTCGATGCGCTGCGCCGTCCGCTTCCGGTCGCGGCGCATCACGACCAGAAGCACCACCACCGCGATGAGCAGCACCGCCGCCACCGCGCACGCCACCCAGAGCCACTGCGTCATATCCACGCGAGCCACCTCATCACATCAGACCGCCATCCGAGCGGCGGCGTTCCGGAGATCGTGGACTGCGTCGTGAAAGATCTTCGCCGCGCCCCGGATCACGTCTCGGGAAGAGCGGCGAATGCGTCCGTCAGTGCCGCACGTGCGGCCCGCACGCCGGGCAGCGCCCGCGCGGAGAGACGGGTGGCGGTGAAGACCTCGCGCCGCGGCGCGCCGGGCAGATCGATCAGGCGCAGCTCCGCCTCCTCGGCCGCCAGCGCGAGGCCGGGGATGAGTCCGACCGCATGCCCTGCTGCGATGAGCCGCAGGTGGGCGGACAAGTCGGTCGCCTCGTAGCGCACGTCGGGCTCGAAGCCCGCGGCGCGGCACTGCTGCACGGTCCACGCGCGGGCCGCCGTGCCCTCGGGCTCCGTCACCCAGGCCGCGTCCCGCGCCTCGGCGAGCGCGCGCACGCCGCTCGCCGCCCCCACCGCGAGGCGGATCTGGTCGCGCCCGAGCAGCTCCCGGTCGAGACCCGCGCGATGCGGGCGCGTATGGCCCGGGTACTGCTCAGCCATCGCCAGGTCGAAGGCGCCCGCCTCCGTCTCGAACAGTCCGTGCTCGGGCGGCGTGACGACCACCTCGACGCGGTATCCGGGAAGCGCGTCGAGCATGCGGGGGATGAGCGTGCGCGCGCTGGTCTGCAGGGCCGCGATCCGCAGAGGAGCCGCGGACGGCGCGAGCGTGGCGAGGTCACCGTGCAGGGACTCCTGTGCGGCGAGCATCCGCTGGGCATGGCGCGCCACCGCCTCGCCGGCGGAGGTGAGCCGCAGTCCGCGCCCTTCCGGTGCGAGGAGGTCGACGCCGACCTCGCGCTCCAACTGCCTCAGCTGGTGAGAGATCGTCGAGGCGCTGTAGTTCAGTGCGGCCGCGACTGCCGCGATGGTTCCCCGCATGCGCAGCTCGTGAAGGAGCAGCAGACCTCGCCCGTTCCACAGTGCCACCATCCTTCGAAGATATCGAAGAGTCATGCGCGGGGAAACGCTCTTTTCCCGTGGGGTCCGCGGGCGCACACTGGAGTGGATCCCCTCGAGAAAGACCTCGTCATGACCACCGTCGCCCCCTCTTCCGCCGCCACCTCGGAACCCCTGCCCGGCATCGACCGGCAGCTCGCCGAGGAGGCGATCGCCCAGGTGCGCACCTGGCTTGCCGGCGCGCGGGACGAGAAGGTCGACGCCTCGGCGAAGAATCTCGCCGGCGTCCTCCGCGACCCGAACGGCCTCGCCTTCACAGTCGGCTTCGTCGACGGCGTCGTGCGCCCCGAGGACACGCGCGTGGCCGCGCGGAACCTCGCGAACCTCGTCCCGCTCATCCCGCGCTTCCTCCCCGCCCCGCTCCGCGGGCTCATCCGCCTGGGCGGCGCGTTCGCGCCGGTGCTGCCGGGCGTCGTCGTGCCCGCGAGCCGCGTGGTGCTGCGCCAGATGGTGCGGCACCTCATCGTCGACGCGCGCGACGAGAAGCTGGGGAAGACGCTCGCCCAGCTTCGCGGCGAGGGCGTGCAGCTCAACGTGAACCTGCTCGGCGAGGCCATCCTCGGCCAGCGGGAGGCCGACCGCCGCCTCTCCGGCACCCGTCGTCTCCTCGAGCGCGACGACGTGGACTACGTCTCCATCAAGGTCTCGTCGACGGTCGCACCGCACAGCCCGTGGGCGTTCGAGGAGGCAGTCACCCACGCGGTCGACGCCCTCGCGCCGCTGTACGAGACAGCGAAGGCCAACGGCACCTTCATCAACCTCGACATGGAGGAGTACAAGGACCTCGACCTCACGCTCGCGGTCTTCATGCGGCTCCTCGAGCGCCCCGAGTTCCTCGGCCTCGAGGCCGGCATCGTCCTCCAGGCATATCTCCCCGACGCACTCGACGCGATGATGCGCCTGCAGGAATGGGCGCAGGAGCGCGTGCAGCGCGGCGGCGCCGCCATCAAGGTGCGCGTCGTGAAGGGCGCGAACCTCCCGATGGAGCAGGTCGACGCCGAGACCCACGGTTGGCCGCTCGCGACGTGGCAGAGCAAGCAGCACACCGACGCGTCGTACAAGGCGGTGCTCGACTACGCCCTGCACCCCGAGCGCGTCGCGAACGTCCGTCTCGGCATCGCCGGTCACAACCTCTTCGACATCGCCCTCGCCTGGCTGCTCGCGAAGAGGCGCGGCATCGCGGACGGCCGTGGTGTCGAATTCGAGATGCTGCTGGGGATGGCCACGGCGCAGGCCGCGGTCGTCCGCCGCGACGTCGGCTCGCTGCTCCTCTACACGCCCGTCGTGCACCCGCGCGAGTTCGACGTCGCGATCGCGTACCTCATCCGGCGTCTGGAGGAGGGGGCGAGCCGCGAGAACTTCATGTCGGCGGTATTCGACCTCGACGCCGACCCCGCGCTGTTCGATCGGGAGAAGGAGCGCTTCCTCACCTCGATCGACCTCATCCCGAACGAGGTGCCGCGCCCGAACCGCGTGCAGGATCGGCGCGAGCCGCAGCCCGAGGGGCTGCGAGACGGGTTCCGCAACACGCCCGACAGCGACCCGAGCATCGCGGGCAACCGCAAGTGGGCCACGGCCATCCGCTCGCGCATGGAGCACTCCGCGCTCGGTCAGGAGACCCTCGCGCAGCACACGCTCCGCACCGTCGAAGAGGTCGACGCGATGGTCGCCGAGGCACTCGCCGCGGGCGAGGGATGGCGTGCCCTCGGTCCGGAGGGACGCGCGGCCATCCTGCATCGCGCGGGCGACGTGCTCGAGGCGCACCGCGCCGACCTTCTCGAGGTCATGGGGTCGGAGTGCGGCAAGGTCATCGAGCAGGGCGACCCCGAGGTCTCCGAGGCGATCGACTTCGCGCACTACTACGCGGAGAGCGCTCGGCACCTCGCCGACGTCGACGGCGCGACGTTCGACCCCGCCCGCCTCACCGTCGTGACCCCGCCGTGGAACTTCCCCGTGGCCATCCCCGCCGGTTCCACGCTCGCGGCGCTCGCCGCGGGGTCGCCGGTCATCCTCAAGCCCGCGTCGCAGGCGCGGCGCTGCGGAGCCGTGCTCGCCGAGGCGCTGTGGGAGGCGGGTGTTCCGCGCGACGTGCTGCACCTGGCGCGCGTCGAGGAGGACGACCTCGGCCGCCGCCTCGTCTCGCACGAGAGCGTGGAGCGGGTCATCCTCACCGGGGCGTACGAGACGGCGGAGCTCTTCCGCTCGTTCCGCCGCGACCTGCCGCTCCTCGCCGAGACGAGCGGCAAGAACGCGGTCATCGTCACGCCGTCGGCAGATCTCGATCTCGCCGCGAAGGACGTCGCCTACTCCGCGTTCGGTCACGCCGGTCAGAAGTGCTCGGCCGCATCGCTCGTCGTGCTCGTCGGATCCGTCGCGCGCAGCGAGCGCTTCCGCCGCCAGCTCATCGACGCCGTCGAGGGCTACGCCGTCGGCATGCCCTGGGAGGCCACATCGCGCATCGGCCCGCTCATCGGCCCCGCGGAGGGCAAGCTGCAGCGCGCGCTCACGGAGCTCGAACCCGGCCAGCGCTGGGTGCGGCAGCCGCGCAAGCTCGACGACGAGGGCCGGATGTGGACGCCCGGAATCCGCGAGGGCGTGCAGCCCGGGAGCGAATTCCACCTCACGGAGTACTTCGGCCCCGTGCTCGGCATCATGACCGCGGAGACGCTCGACGAGGCGATCGACATCGTCCGCGCCGTCGACTACGGCCTCACCTCGGGGCTGCACGCCCTCGACGAGGCGGAGATCGCCCGCTGGCTCGAGCGCATCGACGTCGGCAATGCCTATGTCAACCGCGGCACGACCGGCGCCATCGTGCAGCGACAGCCGTTCGGCGGCTGGAAGAAGTCGTCGGTCGGCGCGGGCACGAAGGCCGGCGGCCCGAGCTACCTCTTCGGACTGGGCAGCTGGTCCGACGCTCCCGTCCGTGCACAGGGTGAGACGGACGGCGCCGCTCGTCGTGCGATGTCGGCCCTCGGCGAGGCGGATGGCCGGGGCTGGCTGGGGTCGGCACTCGCGGCCGACATCGCCGCGTTCGCCGACGAGTTCGGCGTCGCGCGTGACGTGCAGGGCCTGCGACTCGAGCAGAACGTGCTCCGCTACGCGCCGGTTCCCGTGACGGTGCGGTTCGAGGACCGCCCGGTCGTCGAGCTCGTGCGCGTCGTGGCGGCCGGCCTCCGCGCCGGTGCCGCCATCGTCGTCAGCACACCGGTGGCGCTGCCCGCGTCCGTCGCCTCCTGGCTGGGCGCCGAGGGCGTCGAGATCGCCTTCGAGGACGCGGACGCCTGGGCGACGCGGGCGCGCGACCTCGCTCGCACCGGCGGACGCGTCCGCCTGGTCGGGGCGCCGCTCGACGAGGTCATCGCCGCGACCGACGGCGCCCCGAACGTCGCGGTCTACGGCGGTCCGGTGACCTCCGCGGGGCGCGTGGAGATGCTGCCGTTCCTGCACGAGCAGGCCGTGTCGGTCACCGCGCACCGCTTCGGCAACGAGCGCCGCTACGCGATCCCGGGTCTCGCCGACGCCTGAGCGGTGGCCCGTGTCTCACTCCCTGCGGGATAGCCGCAGGGATACCCGCACGGAGTGAGACATGGGTACGCACCGTGTCTCACTCCCTGCGGGATACCCGCAGGGATACCCGCACGGAGTGAGACATGGGCACCTGCCGTGTCTCACTTCCTGTGGGATGGGTCCGGTCATACCCGCCGGGAGTGAGACATGGATGTCCGCGCGCGGACCCGCTCAGTCCAGGCCGAGCAGGGTGAGCGGGTGCGTCAGGCGCCACCAGAACGAAGGCGCCGGGACGTCGTCGGTGAGCGTGAGGTCGACGGACGTGTCGTCCAGCCCGCCCTGAACGGCGAGCGTGCCGACCACGTCCCCGGCGTCAGCGCCGACCTCGACGTCGTAGTCCGGGTCGGTGGCGGGCGCGACCCCCTGCCAGGAGATGACCTCGGCCTCGTCGGCGGTGACGATCGTGCTCTGCGCGCCCCACGGGGTGCGCACATGCGCGACGGGCACGTCGGGGGCCACCGCGGTGGTGAGCTGGATGCCCTCCTCCAGCTGCTCGAGGAGGCTGCGGCTCACGCTCTCGCGGCTCTCCTCATCGGGCTGGCCGATCACCGCGGAGTACAGGGTGACGGTCGTCTGGCCGATCGTGACGTCCTTCACGGCCAGGAGGTTCCAGTACGGCGTGCCCGTCGACCAGAGGGAACCGGTCTTCAGCCCCACCACGCCCGCGTCGTTGATGAGGGGGTTCGAGTTGACGACGACCCCCGCCCCGGGCAGCGTCACCGACTTCTCCGCGACGATCGACGCGAGCACCGGATTCTGCATCGCGATGTCGGCGAGCGAGATGAGGGAGCGCGTGTCGGCGACGTTCCCGGGGTCGATGCCGCTGGGATCGGTCACCGTGATGCCGGTCAGGTCGTGCTCGTCGAGCCACACCCGCGCGTCGACGAGCCAGGCCTCCTGCGTGCCCCACATCTCGTCGACGAGCCGGTCGGTGTAGTTGTTGGCTGAGCCGAGGAGCACACCCTGCAGCATCTGGTGCAGGGTCAGCGTGCCGTCGACCGGCACGTCGAGGGACGACTCCTGCGCGTAGAGGTATGTCCAGTACTCGTCGCTGTCGGCCTGCGTGAACGCGTACGACGGGCCATCCTCGCCCGGCTCGAGCTGCGCGCGCTCGATGATCATGAGCACCGTGATCACCTTGGTGATGCTGGCCATGGGGAGCACCTCGTCGTTCGACGAGATCGGACCGCCCGGCCCGCCGACGGCGGCGAGCGCCGCGCTGCCATCCGCCGGCCAGGTGACGGGGAACTCCTCGCCGATCGGCGTCTCGACGGTGAGGTCGGAGATCGTCGGCGCGGCCTCCGTCAGCGGCCAGAGGCCGCAGCCCGCGACGTACGCGAGGGCGAGCGCGCCGGCGGTCGCGGCGGGACCCAGCCACACGCGGCGACGCGGTCGCGGCGGAAGCAGCGAGGGCTCGACGGGAACGAGACGGCTCGTGCTGAGCGGGCCGGCCGCCGGCATCGCGGCCACCGTCTCGGGGTCCACCCATCCCAGGGCCGTGAGCAGCGTCGCTTCGGCGGCGGGCTCGCGGGCCGGGGTGTCGTCGGAGGGCACCTGCCTACGCTACCGGTTCGCGCTCCGACGATGCGGCGCGCACGAGCGCATGCGACTAGAATCGGCCGCACATCACACGGGAGTCCGCCGAGCCGGACTGAGAGGACGCGAGCCGCGCGTCGACCGTCGAACCTGATCCGGGTCATGCCGGCGAAGGAAGGAGAACGAATGTCCGCGTCCGTTTCCGGAACCCAGACACCTGCCGTACGGCGCCGCTACTCGTGGCGCGTGGTCGACATCGTCGTCGCGAGCGTCATCGGCGTCGCGTCCGGCGTCGTGTTCTGGCTGTGGGGCCAGGCCTGGCCCGCCCTCGACAGCCTGCTGTCGTTCACGCCCGGTCTGTCGGGCCTCCTGTCGGGCGGATGGCTGTTCGCCGGCGTCCTCGGAGGTCTCGTCATCCGCAAGCCGGGTGCCGCTCTCTACGCCGAGGTCGTGGCGGCCGTCGTGTCCATGCTCGTCGGCACCCAGTGGGGCTTCACCACTCTCATCTGGGGCATCGTCGAGGGGCTGGGTGCCGAGCTCGGGTTCGCGATCCTCGCCTACTCGAGCTGGCGCATCACGGGAGCGCTCCTCTCCGGCGCCCTCGCCGGCGTCGCCGTCGGCATCCTCGATACGAACTTCTCGTCGGTCGCCGCCTACGCGTTCGAGGCCCGCACGATCTACTTCGTCGCGGCGGTCGTCTCCGGCATCGTGATCGCCGGTCTGCTGTCGTTCCTCATCACCCGCGCGCTCGCGGCGACCGGGGCGCTCGACCGGTTCGCCTCGGGCCGCGAGCTGCGGACGGCAAGGCGCGGGGCGACCGGAGCAGCGTGACGGCCCGCGTCGACGCGCGCGGCTGGGGCTGGCGTCATGCCGGCCGCAGCCGCTGGGCCGTGTCCGGCGTCGACCTCGTCATCCAGCCGGGGGAGCGGGTGCTGCTCCTCGGCGCGAGCGGATCGGGCAAGTCCACACTGCTGCGGGGACTGGCCGGGGTGCTCGGCGACGAGGAGGACGGCGTCGCCGCCGGCGAGCTGCTCGTCGACGGCGTCCGGCCGGCGGATGCCCGCGGTCGCGCCGGACTCGTGCTGCAGGACCCCGACGCCCAGGTGGTGCTCGCCCGCGTCGGCGACGACGTCGCCTTCGCGTGCGAGAACCTCGGCGTCCCGCGTGACGAGATCTGGCGACGGGTGCCGCGGGCGCTCGCGTCGGTCGGTCTCCACCTGCCGCTCGACCACTCCACATCGGCCCTCTCGGGTGGCCAGAAGCAGCGCCTCGCGCTCGCCGGTGCGCTCGCCATGGCGCCGCAGCTGCTGCTGCTCGACGAGCCGACGGCGAACCTCGACCCCGCCGGCGCCCTCGACGTGCGCGACGCGGTGGTGGCGGCCGCGGCGCAGACCGGCGCGACCCTCGTCGTCGTCGAGCACCGCGTGGAGCTGTGGGCCGACCACGTCGATCGCGTGATCGTGCTCGCACCCGACGGCGGACTGCTCGCCGACGGACGCCCCGTCGACGTCTTCGCCCGGCACGAGCGCGAGCTGACGACGGCGGGCGTCTGGGTGCCCGGCGTCGTCCCCGACGTGCCGCGCACCGCCCCGCGCGAGGAGGGAACCGTGCTGCTCCACGCCCGTTCCCTCGCGGTCGGCCGCCGCGCGTTCGGAGCGCGCGAGCCGCTCGCGGTCGCCGCGGAGATCGATGCGGTCGTCTCCTCCGGGCGCGCTCTCGCCGTCGTCGGGCCGAACGGCGCCGGCAAGTCGACGCTCGCCGCCACGCTCGCCGGTCTCCTGCCGCCCGTCGACGGAACGCTGACCGCCACCTCGGAGCTCGCCGGGTCCGCGCACGCCGCCCCGCACCGGTGGTCGTCCCGGCAGCTGCTCACCCGCATCGGGATGCTGTTCCAGTCGCCCGAGCACCAGCTCCTCACGGCGTCCGTGCGTGCGGAGCTCCAGGTCGGCCCGCGGGCGCTGAAGGCCGATCCCGCCGCAGTCGCGCGCGCGGTCGACGAGCTGCTCGAGCGACTGCGGCTGACCGCTCTCGCCGACGTCAACCCGTTCACCCTCTCGGGAGGCGAGAAGCGCCGCCTCACCGTTGCCGCCTCGCTCATGACGCGGCCGCGCGTCCTCGTCCTCGACGAGCCCACGTACGGGCAGGACGCGCGCACTTGGCGGGAGCTCGCCGCTCTCCTCGACGACGTCCGCGCGGGCGGGACCGGACTCGTCGTCGTGACCCACGACCATCCGCTCGTCGCGGCCCTCGCCGACGACGTCCTCGCGCTCGGTGCCGTGCCCCTGGCGGGCGCGTCATGAGCCTCGTCGTGCTCGACGTGCACGATTCGCCACTGGGGAGCGTGAACGCGCTCGCCAAGCTCGCCGCCGCGCTCGTCCTCGGGATCGCGCTGCTGCTGTCCATCGATCCCGTGTCCGCCGGGGTCTCGCTCGCGCTGACGCTCGTGCTGCTGCCGTTCGCCCGCCTGCCGGCGCGCGACCTGTGGCTGCGGCTGTGGCCGATCGCGGCATCGGCGCTCATCGCCTGCATCGCGACGGCCCTGTACGGACGCCAGAGCGGCACGACGTACCTGGAGTGGGGTCTCCTGCGCATCAGCGACGGGTCCCTCAGCCTGGCCCTGGCCATCCTGCTGCGCGTGCTGGCGATCGTGGTGCCGTCCGTGGTGCTCTTCGCGACCACCGACCCGACCGATCTCGCCGACGCGCTCGCGCAGATCCTGCGGGTGCCGGCGCGGTTCGTCCTCGGGGCGCTCGCGGGACTGCGGCTCGTCGGACTCCTCGTCGAGGACTGGCGCGAGCTCGGGCTCGCGCGGCGTGCACGCGGCGTCGCCGACACCGGGCGGCTGCGGCGCTTGGCGGGGCAGACGTTCGCGCTGTTCGTGCTGGCGATCCGCCGCGGGTCCAAACTCGCGACGGCGATGGAGGCCCGCGGCTTCGGGGCTCCCGGCGCGCGCACGTGGGCGCGGCCGTCGCGCCTGCATCTGCGGGACGGGCTGCTCGTGCTGCTCTTCGTCGTGATCGCGGCGGTCTCGGTCGCCGCAGCCGTCGCGATGGGAACGTGGACCTTCGTCCTCGAGCTCTGAACCGGTGGCATGATCGAGAGCGGCGCGACCAATGACGAAAGGCGCATGATGCAGCACAGCACTCTCGGACGGACGGGGCGCGAGGTCTCCGTCGTGGGGCTCGGCACGTGGCAGCTCGGCGCGGACTGGGGCGACGTGTCGGAGGCGGACGCGCTCGGCGTGCTGGCTGCCGCGGTCGACGGCGGCGTCACCCTCTTCGACACGGCCGACGTGTACGGCGACGGCCGCAGCGAGCAGATCATCGGCCACTTCCTCGACGAGCGCGGTCTCCGCGGCGAGGTGACCGTCGCGACGAAGATGGGCCGCCGGCTCGCGCAGGAGCCGGAGAACTACACGGCCGAGAACTTTCGCGCCTGGACCGACCGCTCGCGACGGAACCTCGGCGTCGACACGCTCGACCTCGTGCAGCTCCACTGCCCGCCGACCGCGGTCTACTCATCCGACGCCGTGTTCGATGCCCTCGACGCGCTCGTCGAGTCCGGCGCCGTGGCGAACTACGGCGTGAGCGTCGAGACGGTCGACGAGGCCCTCACGGCCATCGCCCGGCCGAATGTCGCCACCGTGCAGATCATCGTCAACGCGTTCCGGCTGAAGCCGCTCGACGAGGTCCTCCCCGCCGCGCGGGAAGCCGGCGTCGGCGTGATCGCGCGCGTGCCGCTGGCGTCGGGACTGCTGTCGGGCCGCTACGACGAGTCGACGACGTTCGCGGCCGACGACCACCGCACGTTCAACCGGGCGGGCGAGGCGTTCGATGTCGGCGAGACGTTCTCGGGCGTGGACTTCGCGACCGGCGTCGCCGCCGCGCAGGAGTTCGCCGCCCTCGTCCGCGAGCACGCGCCGGAGGGCGTGACGCCCGCGCAGGCGGCCATCGCGTGGCTGTGGCAGCAGCCGGGGATCAGCACGGTCATCCCCGGGGCGCGTTCGGTCACGCAGGCGCAGGGCAACGCCGCGGCGGGCGCCATCCCGCCGCTCGGCGACGCGTTCGAGTCCGGCGTCCGCCGCATCTACGACGCGCGGCTGCGAGAGGCGATCCACCCCCGCTGGTGACGCACCGGGTGCGGCTCGAAGGAGAGCGGATGATCCACGACGGTTCCCTCGCGGGGCGGACGATCCTCATGTCGGGCGGCAGCCGCGGCGTCGGCCTGGCCATCGCGCTGCGCGCCGCGCGCGACGGCGCCAACGTTGCGCTGCTGGCCAAGACCGACCATCCCCATCCGCGACTGGAGGGCACGGTGCACACTGCGGCGGAGGCCATCCGCGCCGCCGGCGGGCGGGCGCTGCCGATCGTGGGAGACGTGCGCGACGACGAGTCCATCGCGCGCGCGGTGCGGGAGACCGTCGGGGCCTTCGGCGGCATCGACGCGATCGTCAACAACGCCAGCGTGATCGACCTGTCGCGGTCGGGGGATCTTCCGGCGAAGAAGTACGACCTCATGCAGGACGTGAACGTCCGCGGCACCTTCATGCTCAGCCGCGCGGCCATCCCCGCGCTGCGCGAGAGCGCGAACCCGCACATCCTGTCGCTGTCCCCGCCGCTCAACACGACTCCGCGGTGGCTCGGCGCGCACCCCGGATACAGTCTGGCGAAGTTCGGGATGACGATGGCGACGCTCGGTCTCGCGGCCGAGTTCGCCGACGCCGGCATCGCCGCGAACGCGCTGTGGCCGAAGACCCTCATCGCCACGGCCGCGGTGCAGAACGTCATCGGCGGCGACGCGATGATGGCGCGCAGCCGCACGCCCGAGATCTACGCGGACGCCGCGCACCTCGTGCTCAGCCAGCCCGCGCGCGGCTGCTCGGGACAGACGCTCCTCGTGGAGGACGTCCTCGCGGACGCGGGGGTGACCGATCTCGCGCGCTACGCCGCGGTTCCCGGAACGCCCGACGAGGACCTCATCCCCGACGTGTTCCTCTAGCGCCGGCACCAGCACCTTCGCAGGGCCGACCCGTACCCTGGAGATCATGAGCGAGCGCCCCGACATCACGACGACACGCCCGAAGAGCACCGGCGTGCGCCAGGTGCGTCCGCGCACCGAGGGATGGCAGCAGCAGAAGGACGACACCGGGCGTCCGCTGCTGCAGTTCGCGAGCCCGAAGCGCGGCAAGCCGCCTGTGCACCTCGCCGACCTCACTGCGCAGGAGCGCGTGGCGAAGGTGAAGGAGCTCGGCCTGCCCGGCTTCCGCGCCAAGCAGCTCGCCAAGCACTACTTCACGCACCACACGAGCGACCCCGCCGACATGACGGATCTCCCGGCCGAGAGCCGCGAGGAGCTCGTCGCCGGGATGCTCCCGCCGCTCCTGACCGAGGTGCGTCGCCTGCAGACCGACGGCGGCGACACGATCAAGTTCCTGTGGCGCCTGCACGACGGCGCGCTCGTCGAGTCGGTGCTCATGCGCTACCCGGGCCGCATCACGCTCTGCGTCTCGTCGCAGGCCGGCTGCGGCATGAACTGCCCCTTCTGCGCGACGGGCCAGGCCGGCCTCACGCGCAACATGTCCGCCGCGGAGATCGTCGACCAGATCGTGCGCGCCAACCGGGTCATCGCGTCGGGCGAGCTCGGCGGCAAGAAGTCCGACGACCACAGCGCCGAGCGCGTCTCCAACATCGTCTTCATGGGGATGGGCGAGCCCCTCGCCAACTACAACCGCGTCATGCAGGCCGTGCGCGTCATGGTCGACAAGAAGGACGGCCTCGGCATGAGCGCGCGCGGCATCACGGTGTCGACCGTCGGACTCGTCCCGGCCATCCGCAAGCTCGCAGCCGAGGACATCCCCGTCACCTTCGCGCTGTCGCTGCACGCGCCAGACGACGAGCTGCGCGACGAGCTCATCCCGGTGAACTCGCGCTGGAAGGTCGACGAGGCGCTCGACGCCGCGCGCGCGTACTTCGACGCGACCGGCCGCCGCGTCTCGATCGAGTACGCGCTCATCCGCGACATGAACGACCACCCGTGGCGTGCGGACCTCCTCGCCGACAAGCTCAACGCCCGCGGCCGCGGGTGGGTGCACGTGAACCCCATCCCGCTGAATCCGACCCCGGGCTCGGTGTGGGACGCGTCGGAGCGCTCGGCGCAGCTGGAGTTCGTCCGCCGCCTCAACGACGCGGGCATCCCCACGACCATCCGCGACACCCGCGGCAAGGAGATCGACGGGGCCTGCGGGCAGCTCGTGGCCACCGAGGACGACGCGGCGGAAGCAGCCGCCGCGAGCTGACGCAGGCCGGATGGCCGTGGGCCGGGGGAGTCGGAATGTTGCGGCTCCCGAGAGCCGTGTCCATGCGCCGCGATACGATCACGAGGTGTCCGCCACGTCCTTCGCACCGCTCTCGGCGGAGGAGTCCGTGCTGGCTGTCCGCACCGGACGGGCGACCGCACGCGAGCTGGCCGAGCAGGCGATCGCCCGGGCGGATGCCGTCGACCCGACCATCCGCTCGCTGGTCTGGCGCGACGACTCGGCGACCCTCCGCGCCGCGGCGGAACTCGACCGGCGCCGCGAGTCCGGGGAACCACTGCCCGCGCTCGCGGGCATCCCCGTCACCGTGAAGGACACGTTCGCCGTCGAGGGCCAGCCCTGGACGCGCGGGTCGAACGCGGTGAGCGACGCTCCCGCTGAGACCACCGATCTCCTGCCGGCCGCCGCATTCGCCGCCGGCTGCGTGCAGCTCGGGCGCTCTGCCGTCCCCGAGCTCGCCATGACGACGTCGTGCGAGAGTCCGCGCTACGGCATCACGCAGAATCCCTGGCGCCTCGGCCGGTCGCCTGGCGGCTCGAGCGGCGGGTCCGCGGCGGCCGTCGCGGCCGGCATCGTCCCCGCCGCGATCGCGAGCGACGGCGGCGGCTCCCTCCGCGTCCCTGCCGCGTTCTGCGGTCTGGTCGGGCTGAAGCCGGGTCGCGGTGTGCTCCCTCAGCGCGTGCAGGGCTGGGAGGGCGGCTCCACCGAGGGCGTCGTGACCCGGACCATCCGCGACACCGCCCTGATGCTGCAGGCCCTGAGCGCTCCCGATCGCTTCGGATGGGCGCCGGCCGACGCGCGCCCCGTCGACGCCCTCACCCGCCTCGAGGAGGAGCCCGCGCCGCTGCGCATCGGCCTCCTGACCGAGGCCTTCGACCCGCGGATCCCCGTCGACGCCGAGGCGGCCGCCGCGACGGCGGACGTCGCGGACACCCTGCGCGCCCTCGGGCACGTGGTCGTGGCGGTCTCCGCACCGGTCGACGGGGCCGAGCTCATGGACATCTACCCGCGGACGATCATCCCCGCGTGGCTGCAGCAGACCCCGCTCGCGCATCCCGAGCGGCTCCAGCCCTACATCCGACGCGTCATGGCGCAGGCAGACGGTCTGAGCGCGGCCGACTACGTGCGCGAAGCCATCGCGATGCGCGCGCTCGCCCGCCGTGCGACCGAGCACCTGCTCGGCGAGGTCGACCTCGTCCTGACGCCGACGACCGCGACGCGCGTGCCGGAGATCGGCGTCGTGCTGGCCGAGCTGACGGAGAACGCCCCGTCGCGGGAATGCGCGGTGTACGAGCAGACGTTGGCCTTCACGACGGTTCCCAGCATGCTGGGCCTGCCCGCCCTCACGGTGCCCGCGCACCTCGACGCGGACGGCCTGCCCCTCGGCACGCAGATCGTCGGCCCGCAGCGGTCGGAGGCCCTGCTCCTCCGTGTGGGCCGCGCCCTCGAACGTCGCCACCGGTGGGACCGCCGTCGGCCCGCTGTCTTCTCCTGATCCCCACCACCTCGATTGCGAGCATCATGACCCGAACATCCGCACCGCTCCGCCGCGGCGTCCTCGCGGCGGCATCGATCACCGTCGTCGGCCTGCTGGCGTCCTGCACGGGAGGCACCGGCGGAGCCGATGGCGAGGGCGCAGCCGACGGCAGCGGCGAGACCCTGACCGTCGCCGTCTACGCCGGATCGTGGGGCGAGTCGTTCGACAAGGCGTTCATCCAGCCCTTCGAGGAGGAAACCGGCGCGACCGTCGAGGTCGTCCCCGGCGGACCCGCCGACTGGCTCACGTCGCTGCGCTCGAGCCAGGGCGGCGAGCCCGCGTTCGACGTCGTCGCCTTCACGCCGAACGTCGTTCCCAACGCCGTCGCCTCGAAGGTCGTCGCGCCGCTCGACACCGACCGCATCGAGTCGTTCGACCAGCTCAACGACACGCTCGTCGCGCAGAGCAACGTCGACGACACGCAGTACGGCGTGCCGCTCACCGTCGGCGCGACCGGCATCGCGTACCGCACGGACCAGGTCGAGACCCCGCCCACCGACTGGTCCGATCTCCTCGACCCCGCGTACTGCGGCCACGTGGCGATCTCGCCGCTGACCTTCAACACGGGCGTGGAGTTCCTCGCCGGGCTCATCAACGAGAACGGCGGGAGCATCTCCAACCCCGACGACGTCGACGAGGCCTTCACCCAGCTCGAGGGCATCGCCGACTGCGCGTCCGCGTTCCCCGCCGATGGCACGAGCGTCGAGAGCGCGCTGTCCAACGGCGACGCGTGGATCGCCGCGCACTGGGACGGCCGTGCCTTCGTCCAGGCGAACGCGGGCGAGCCGATCGGCTACTCCTACCCCGAGTCGGGGTCGGTCGGAGCGCTCACCTCGCTGTTCGTCGCGGAGGGCACCGCCCAGGAGGACCTCGCCTACGAGTTCCTCAACTACATCGCGTCGAGCGACTACCAGCCCACCTTCTCCGAGGGCACCTGGTACGCGGCGTCGAACGACGAGAACGTCTATCCCGACCAGTTCGCCGAGCAGATCGCGCACGGCGAGGGTGCGTATGACGACTTCGTGTGGATCGACTACGCCACGCTCTCCCCTCAGCTCGGCGACCTGCAGGCCCGCTGGCAGCAGATCTTCGAGTGATGATGGCGGGCGAACAGCGAGCGGATGGCCGGGGCAGGGTCGAGATCGAGGGGCTGAGCGTCGGGTACGGAGGGCGCCCCGTCCTTCAGCTCGACGAGCTGACCATCGAGGCGGGGGAGTTCCTCTCCGTCCTCGGCCCCTCCGGATGTGGGAAGTCGACCCTGCTCGGCGCCCTCGCCGGCTTCGTCTCGGTCGACGAGGGAGCCATCCGGATCGACGGACGCGACGTCACGCGCCTCGCCCCGAACCATCGGGAGACGGGCCTGGTCTTCCAGAGCTACGCCCTCTTCCCGCATATGACGGTTCGGCGGAACCTCGAGTACGGCCTGCGCATCCGCCGGCTGCCGCGCGATGAGCGCAACGAGCGGGTGCGCGACGCGCTGCGACTGGTCGACCTCGAGGAGTTCGCCGACCGCGCCCCCAAGCAGCTGTCGGGAGGTCAGCAGCAGCGCGTGGCGATCGCGCGCGCCCTCGTTACGCGCCCCAAGGTGCTGCTCCTCGATGAGCCGCTGTCGAACCTCGACGCCAAGCTCCGTCGGCAGATGCGGCACGAGCTGCGCGAGTTGCAGCGCGAGGTGGGCACCACCACCGTGTTCGTCACCCACGACCAGGCCGAGGCCCTCGCGCTGTCGGATCGCGTGGTGCTCCTCGCGCAGGGAGGGCTCGAGCAGCTGGGTACGCCGGAGGAGCTGTACCGCTCGCCGCGCACGCGCTTCGCCGCCGACTTCGTGGGCGCGGCGAACGTCGTCCCCGTCGTCGACGGCACCGTGCTCGGCGCCCCGATGATCGGCGCGACAGCGGAAGCCGACGCGGTGGCCCTGCGTCCCGAGCACCTGCGTCTGGTGGCGGCGGGGACGGGACGCGTGCCCGCAGAGGTCCTCTCGGTCGGCTTCGCCGGCGAGCGCTACGAGTACCGTGTCCGCACCGCGGACGGCACCGAGCTGCTGGCCTCGCCGCCCGACGCGCAGCACCGGATCGCCCCGGGCGCCGCGGTGGGCGTGGACTGGGACGACGACGAGCCGATCGTGATCGGCGGGCGCTGAATGGCCGCGCGTCGCTCTCGCGCCGCCGACCGGCACCCCGGACTCGTCGCCGCGATCGTCCCCACGGCCTTCGTCGTGGTGGCGTTCCTCGTGCCCCTGGTCGGCCTGCTCCTGCTGAGTCTGCGCCCCACTGACGACCTCAACAACCCGCTGCCCGGCTTCGCGCTCGACCAGTACGTCGAGGTGTTCACCACCGGCTACCTGTGGGGCTCGGTCGTCGAGAGCCTCTGGCTGGCGGTGCGCGTCAGCGTGACGTGCCTGGTGCTGGCGTTCCCGATGGCCTGGTACCTCGCGCGCTCGACCTCGCGCGTGGGGAAGAGCATCGTCTTCATCATCACGCTCTCGCCGCTCCTCACCAGCGAGGTCGTCCGGTCGTTCGGATGGCGCGTGGTGATGGGCGGGGAGGGTCCCGTCAACGTCGTGCTGCAGGCGCTCGGCATCATCGACGAGCAGCTGTCGCTGCTGCGCTCGCCGTGGACCGTCTTCATCGCGGTGGTGCACGTCATGCTTCCCTTCGCCGTCATCGCGCTGTCGGCGTCGCTCGGGGCGATCGACAACGACATGCTGCGGGCGTCGGCGGTCCTCGGCGCCTCGCGCGTGCGCACCTTCTTCTCGGTCGTCGTGCCGCTGTCGGCCCCCGGCATCGTCGCGGCGCTCGTCATCGTCTTCTCCCTGTCGATGGGCGTCTACGTCACGCCCATGCTCGTCGGCGGCGCGAATCAGTCGCTCGCGGGCCTGCGCATCCAGACCGAGGCGATGACGACCTTCGACCAGCCGGCGGCGGCCGCGCTGAGCTTCGTCCTCCTCGTCGTCACGCTCGTCGTGTGCGGGCTGCTGGGCGGCCTCGGCCGCCTCGCCGAACCCGGCCGCCTCGCGGGAAGGAGGAGCCATGCCTGAGCACGCCCCGGCATCCGTCCGCGCTCCGTGGTGGCGCCGCGCCCTCGCGCTCGCCCCCGTCGTGCTCGTCTGCGCCTTCCTGCTCCTGCCGCTCGTCGTCGTCGCGGTCAGCTCGCTCAACACCGCCAGCAACTTCCGCTTCCCGCCGTCGGGCCTGTCCGCCCGCTGGTACGTCGAGGTGTTCTCCTCCCGTGAGTGGCTCACGTCGCTCGGAACCTCACTCGGCCTCGCGGTGCTCGTCGCACCCGTCGTCGTGGTGCTGGGCACGCTCGGCGGCTACGCGATCGGCGCGGGGCGCTTCCCCGGGCAGCGCGCGCTCGCTGTCCTGTTCCTGTCGCCGCTCGCGGTCCCGGGCATCATGATCGGCCTCGCGCTGCTCTACCAGTTCCAGACGACCGGGGCACGGGGGACGCTGCTCAGCATCTGGATCGCCCACCTCGTGGTCACCTTCCCCTTCTGCGTGCGGGTCGCCGCGGTGAGCGCGGCGTCGCTCGACCGTCGTCTCGTCCATGCCGCTCGCGTGCTCGGCGCCTCGCGGATCCGCGCCTTCCTCACCGTGACGGTGCCGCTGATGCGGCCGGGCATCGTGGCCGGCGCGTTCCTCGCGGCGGTCATCTCCCTGGGCGAGGTCGCCGTCTCGGTCTTCGTCGCCGGCTCGAACACGACGACGGTGCCCGTGCGCATCTACTCCGCGGTCCAGGTGCAGCTGGAGCCCACGGTCGCCGCCGTGTCGACGCTCCTGCTGCTGCTGAGCGTCATCACGATCGCCGTGCTCGACCGCACCATCCACATCTCGAGGTTCCTCTGATGGCAGAACTCCATTCCGGTCGCACCTGGCGGATCGGCATCGACGTCGGCGGCACGTTCACCGACCTGGTCGCCGTTCCCGGGGACGGGACAGCGTGGCACCTGGACGAGGCGGTCACGCACAAAGTCGCCAGCACGCCGCACGACCCCTCCGAGGGGGTGGAGCGCGGGCTGCGCGAACTGCTCGCGCTCGGCATCGACGCGGACGAGGTCGCTGCGATCACGCACGGCACCACGATCGGCCTCAACGCGATCCTGCAGGGGCGGGTCGCCCGCGCGGCGCTCGTCACGAGCAGCGGTCACCGCGACGTGCTGCAGATCGCCCGCGCGCGCATGCCGCGCAGCTTCGACCTCCACGCCCTCCCGGCCGCGCCGATCATCCCTCGCTCGCGGGTGTTCGAACTCGACCGGCGGTTCGACTCCGCCGGCGGCGCCGCCCCCGGCGCTGACGCCGACATCATGGCGCTCGCGGAGCGGCTCGCCCACGCGCGGGCGGAGGTCGTCGTCGTGAGCCTCATCGGCGGATACGCGGCCCGCGCCGACGAGATCGAGGTGGCGCGGCGCCTCGGCGAGCTGCTGGACATCCCGGTGCGCTCCGCCGCCGCCCTGTGGCCGCAGGCCGGTGAGTACGAGCGCGTGACGCTCGCCCTGCTCGACGCGCAGATCACGCCGCTGATGACCCGGTACTTCACGTCGCTGCAGCGGCGACTCGAGGCACTCGCGGTGACGGCCCCGCTCTATATCAGCACCTCGAACGGCGGCTCCGTCTCCATCGATGCCGCGGTCGCTCAGCCCATCCAGACCGTGCTCTCCGGGCCCGCGTCGGGCGTCTCCGCCGCGGCCGCCATGTGGTCGGACCGGAACCTCGTCACCTTCGACATGGGCGGCACGAGCAGCGACATCGGCGTGCTCCACGGCGGCGAGCCCGTGCTCACGACCGCCGCGACCGTCGGCCCGCACCCGCTCATCATGCCGGTGGTGGAGGTCTCCGCGATCGGCGCCGGCGGCGGATCGGTGATCTGGGGCGACCGCGGCGCGGCCGAGCCCGTGCTGCGCGTGGGCCCCGAGAGCGTCGGCGCCGTCCCCGGCCCGGCGAGCTACGGCGAGGGCGGCGAGGCCGCGGCCCTCACCGACGCCTACGTCCACGCCGGCGTCATCGACCCCGCGCACTTCCTCGGCGGCACCTTCCCGCTGCGCCCTGAGCTCGCGACCGCCGCGCTCGCCGCCGTCGCCCTCGACCTCGATGCCGCGGCGGGCCGCTCGGCTGACGGCACTGAAGCCGTCGGCGGGGCCGACGGCGTCGTCGAGGCCGCACTGAAGATCGCCTCCGCGGGGATGGCCGCACGCCTGCGGCGGGTCCTCGCCGCTCGCGGCGAGATCCCCGAGCGGTACAGCCTCGTCGCGTTCGGCGGCGCCGGCGGCACCCACGCCGCACTCCTCGCAGCGGAGGTGGGAATCGGCACCGTGCTCATCCCGGCCGCGGCGGGCACGTTCTGCGCGCTGGGCGCTGCCATCGCCCCCATCCGCCGGGACTGGGCGCGCACGCTGCGCGTGGAGGTCGGTGAGGCGACGAGGGCCGACCTGGAGCAGGCCTGCGCCGAGTTGCGCGACGAAGCGCGCGCGTGGCTCCGCCGCGAGCAGCAGGACGCCGACGCCGAGCTCCTCTTCACCGCCGACCTGCACTACGCCGGTCAGCCGACGACGCTGGAGATCCCGCTCGCCGAGGTCGGCGACAGCGGATTCGCCCCGACCGTCGATGCGGCAGGCGTCGCCGCCCGCTTCTCGGACCGCCACGAGCAGGTGTACGGGTTCGCTGACCGCGCGGCCCGCGTGCTCACGAGCACCGTCCGCGTGAGCGCGACAGTGCGGATGGGTGACGTGCAGCAGGGAACCGGCGGCGGCGCCCTCCGCGCGATCGCGACGCGGGCCATCCGCTACGACGGCACCTCGCGTGAGGCCGACGTCTACGAGCTGGTCGCCGAGGGCGAGCGCGGCCGGATCGCGGGGCCGGCCGTCATCGAGAGACCCGATACCACCGTGCTGGTGCCGGCGGGCTGGATGGCCGCGGCCGGCGAAGCCGGGAGCATCCGCCTCGAGCGGAGCACCAAGGAGGACGCATGCTGAGCACCGACGGAACGAGCGCCGACGGAACGAGCGCCGCCGCAACGAGCGCTGCCGGAATGAACACCGGCGGAATGAACACCGTCGAGAAGGACGTCGCCCACACGCGGCTGCAGGCGACCGTCGAGGAGATGTGCCTCACGCTGCAGCGTGCGAGCCGCAGTCTCTACGTGCGCGATGCGGCTGATTTCGCGTGCGCGGTGGCCGACCTCTCCGGGCGGTTCATCGCCTACCCGCAGCACGTCGGCGTCTCCGGATTCCTGGGTCTCGACCTCCGCCGCACGATCGAGACCGCGACAGCCGACGAGCCGCTGCGTCCCGGCGACGTCCTGCTGACGAACGACCCGTATCTCTCGCACGGCCTGTCGACCCACCTGCCCGACATCCACGCCATCGCCCCGTACTTCGAGGGCGACGAGCTCATCGGCTACGGGTGGGCGTTCGTCCACGTGTCGGATGTCGGCGGCCGCGTGCCGTCGTCGGTGAGCGTCGTGAACGACTCGATCTTCGCGGAGGGGCTGCGGATCCCGCCGCTGCGGTACGTCCGAGCCGGGGCGATCGTTCCGGAGGTGGAGGCGATCCTGGCCGCCAACTCGCGCACCGCGGAGGCCAACCGCGGCGACCTCCACGCCATGCTCGCGGCGCTCACGACGGGGCGCCGCCGCATCGCCGAGCTCTCGGGCGAGCTCGGATCCGACGGGTTCGCCGAGGTCGGCGCGTTCGCGAGGGCGCAGAGCGCCGCACGTGCGCGGGCGGCGCTCCGCACTCTGCAGGACGGCACCTATCGCTTCGAGGACTACCTCGACAACGACGGGGTCGGTCAGACGCCGCTGCGCATCGTCGTCACGGCGACCGTGGCGGATGGGCATGTGCACCTCGACCTCACGGGCACCGACCCGCAGGTGGAGGCGGCTCTCAACATGGTGACGTTCGGCGAGGCGCACTCCTGGGTGGTCACCCGCCTGTTCGCCCTCATCGGCACGCTGGATCCGACGATCCCGCTCGGCGGCGGCCTCATGGAGGCCATCGGCTTCCAGGCGCCGGAGGGCACGCTGCTCAACGCGGTCGGCTCGGCAGCGACGGGTGTGCGCCACGCGACGACGTCGCGCGTCAACGACGTCGTCTCCGGTGCCCTCATCCAGGCGGCGCCGGAGGTGCTGCCCGCGGCGTCGAGCGGCCTCGTCGTCCCCGTGGTGTTCGCCGCTCGCGACGGCTCGCGCATCGACGTCGTGCAGCCCATGGTCGGCGGCACCGGCGCTCGCAAGGGCTCGGACGGCGCCGACGGCCGCGACTCCGGCATCTCGAACCTGTCCAACAACAGCGTGGAGATCGTGGAGTCCGACGTGTCGGTGCGGGTCCTGCGCTACGCGACCCGCCCCGACTCCGGCGGCGCCGGCCGCTGGCGCGGCGGCTCGGGCCTCGAGCTCGAGTTCGAGGCGCTCGCCGACGGCGCGCTGCTCGCTCGCGGGCTCGAGCGACTGCGCTTCCGCCCCTGGGGCTTCGCCGGCGGATCGCCCGGCGCGGCCACCGAGCTCGTGGTCAACGAGGGCACGCCTCGCGAGGAGCGCCTCTCCATCGTCGACGTCCACCCGCTGCGGGCGGGCGACCGCGTCGTGCTGCGCACCGCGGGGGCGGGTGGCTACGGCGACCCGCTCGAGCGCGACCCCGCCGCCGTGCGCGACGACGTCGAGGCCGGCTTCATCACGGCCGAGCACGCGCGCGACGCGTACGGCGTCGTGCTGGTCGACGGCGAGGTGGACGAGGAGGCGACCGGGGAACGGCGCTCGCAGGGAGTCCGGGCCCCGGCCATCCGCCCCGAGGGGCACAGCCTCGGCGCGGAACGCGACCGGTGGGATGCGGCCTTCCCGCCCGCGGTGACCGACCTGCTGCAGGAGCGGCTGCAGGTGCTGCCCGCAGCGGTGCGCTCGCCCCGGCGGCGCGCTCTCGTCGCGGAGGTGCTCGCGGCCCTCCCCGACGGCTTCCCCGTGGCCGACGCCGACGACGCCGCGCTCGCCCGCGCGGCCGCGCGGTTCCGTGAGCTCGTCGACGCCGTTCAGTAAGCGTTTCCTCGTGACGGGCCGCGGTGCCGTCGGCGGCCGCTAGCGTAGGGGGATGGTCAACTATCGCTATCTCGGCAACAGCGGTTTCAAGGTCTCGGAGATCACCTACGGCAACTGGGTGACGCACGCCTCGCAGGTCGAGAACGACGCGGCGATCGCGACGGTGCACGCGGCACTGGACGCGGGCATCACGACGTTCGACACCGCCGACACGTACGCCAACACCGCCGCCGAGGAGGTGCTCGCCGAGGCGCTGAAGGGCCAGCGCCGCGAGAGCCTCGAGATCTTCACGAAGGTCTACTTCCCGATCGGCCCGAAGGGCCCGAACGACACCGGCCTCAGCCGCAAGCACATCTTCGACGGCATCCACGGGTCGCTGCGTCGCCTGAACGTCGACTACGTCGACCTCTACCAGGCGCACCGCTACGACTACGAGACGCCGCTCGAGGAGACGATGCAGGCGTTCGCCGACGTCGTCCGTCAGGGCAAGGCGCTCTACATCGGCGTCTCGGAGTGGACAGCTGAGCAGCTGCGCGAGGGGCACGCTCTCGCCAAGGAGCTCGGTGTCCAGCTCGTCTCGAACCAGCCGCAGTACTCGATGCTGCATCGCGTGATCGAGGGCAAGGTCGTGCCGGCCGCCGAGGAGCTCGGCATCTCGCAGATCGTCTGGTCGCCCATGGCACAGGGCGTGCTGAGCGGCAAGTACCTGCCGGGGCAGCCCGTGCCCGAGGGCAGCCGCGCGACGGACGAGAAGAGCGGCGCGGACTTCATCCAGCGCTTCCTCAAGGACGACGTCCTCACCGCGGTGCAGAACCTCAAGCCCATCGCGGCCGACCTCGGCCTGTCGATGCCGCAGCTCGCGATCGCGTGGGTGCTGCAGAACAAGAACGTGGCCGCCGCGCTGGTGGGCGCCTCGCGCCCTGAGCAGCTCGCCGACACCGTGAAGGCGTCGGGGGTCGTGCTCGAGGCCGACGTCCTCGCCGCGATCGACAGCGCCCTGGCGGGGGTCGTGAACGACGACGCCGCGGACACGTACGAGGTCTCGCCGAAGTCGCGCCTGGTCTGACCGCCTCATGACGGATGGCCCGCGACCGACGGTCGCGGGCCATCCGTCTGCGTTGTGTTTCACCCGGTTTCCGGAAGGGCCGATCCGATTGGCATGATCGTCTGGTGACGTCCCCTCGCCCCCGCACGCCGTGGCCGCGTGCGCTCGCCCTCCTGCTGGGCGCGGCCGGGCTCCTCATTCTCGCGTTCGTCGGCGTGTGCGCCGTCCGCTGGCTGGCGAGCTTCGGCGTCGTCGCCGACCTCGTCCGCGCGTACCCGGGTGAATCGACGCTCCCCGAGTTTGTGACCCCGGGCATCCCCGCCTGGGTCTCGTGGACGCACTTCCTCAACGCGTTCTTCCTCGTCCTCATCATCCGCTCGGGTCTGCGCGTGCGGAACGAGAAGGTGGCCGGCGGGCTGTGGTCGTCCAAGCGGGTGAAGAAGCGCCGCATGAGCCTCGCCCTGTGGGGCCATATCGCCGTCGACGTGCTGTGGCTCGTGAACGGGCTGGTCTTCGTCGTGCTGCTGTTCGCCTCCGGGCACTGGGCGCGGATCGTGCCGACGAGCTGGGACATCATCCCGAACGCGCTGTCGGCGCTCGTGCAGTATGCCTCCTTCGACTGGCCGACGCACGACGGGTGGACGAACTACAACGCGCTGCAGCAGCTGAGCTACTTCGCGATCGTGTTCCTCGCCGCTCCCGTCGCGGCCATCACGGGGTTCCGGCTCAGCGCGTTCTGGCCGCGGCAGAACGAGCGGCTGAACCGCGCGTTCCCGGAGCGCATCGCGAAGGCGCTGCACTGGCCGACGATGCTGTTCTTCGTGGCCTTCGTCGTCGTGCACGTCGGCCTCGTGCTGACCACCGGCGCGCGCCGCAACCTCAACACGATCTACGCGGGGAACGACGGCGACGGATGGCTCGGGTTCGGCCTGTTCGCGCTGTCGGTCGTCGTGCTGGTGGCCGCGTGGTTCGCGATCCGCAACGACCGCTGGATCGCGGCGGTCGCGCGCCGCTTCGGCGACGTGCGGCTGCGGAAGTAGCGCGCCCGCGCCCTGCGGCCGCCCACGACCGCGACAATCCACCCGCGCCGCGAGAATCCCGTCGGCATGTGAATTCTCGCGGCCCGAATGGATTGTCGCGGCTCGGTCTATCGCGTAGGGGGCGGAGCGGCGTCCCGGCGGCGGCGGACGCTACAGCCGCGCGAGCGTCTGCACGTCGTCGCCGAACTCCCGCGCGGTCGCCTCGGAGACCGTCGCGCGCGTAGCACCCAGCGCGGCCAGGTAGTCCTCGGTGTGCAACGACGCGTCCGCGGTGTCGCCGTCACGAAGAGCCCGGGCGAGTGCCTCCTGCGACGCCCGACGCGCGGCGTACTCGATGTCGGCCGGCGTCAATCCGTCGCTCGCGGCCACGAGCGCGTCGAAGTCGAGCCCCGCGACGACCTGCTCCGGCACGTAGCGGTGCCAGATCGCGCAGCGCGCCTCGTCGTCGGGGAGCCCGATCGGGATGACGTAGTCGAAGCGCCCGTGCCGGAGGAACGCCGCGTCGAGCGCCCGCACGAAGTTCGTGGCGCAGATGAGCAGGCGTCCCTCCCGCTCGCGGAACTCCGCCACGAGCTTCAGCAGCTCGTTCGTCACGCCCTGCATCGGCGATGGCGGCTCGCCCCCTCGCCGCGCGGCGATCTCCTCCACCTCGTCGATGAACACGACGGCGTGCTCGAGCTCGCCGATCACCTCGAACGTCGCACGCAGCGCCGCCGCGAGCCCGCCGGGCTCACCCGACAGGCGCGATGGGAACAGCTCGACGAAGGGCCAGTCGAGCCGCGAGGCGACGGCCTTCGCGAAGGTCGTCTTGCCGGTGCCAGGAGGCCCGAACAGCATGACCGCGCGCGGAGGGACCACCCCGAAGCGGTCGGCGAGGTCCGGACGCGACAGCGGTACGACCAGACGCTCCTCGAGGAGGTCCTTCTCCAGCTGCATGCCGCTGACGGCATCCCACAGGTGCCGCGGGAGGATGCGTCCGCCGACGTCCTTGAGGAGGTCCAGCTCGCGACGCTGCACGGGCATCTGCCGCTCGAGATACCGCAGCTGCGTCCGCGGCTCGAAGCCGTTGGCGGTGAGCCCATCGAGGGCCCCGGCGTGATCGGCGACGAGGATCGACAGCTTGCCGAGCCCCAGCGGGGCCATCCGCCGCTCGAGGGCATCGAGGAGCCCGGCTTCGACACGGTCGTCGCGCTCGTGCGGCGCGACGGCGAAGAACACCACCCACCCCTGAGCGTGGGCGGCGCGCCCCACCGCCGCACCGACCAGGCGGTCATCGCGCACGGCGACCACGGCATGGTCGGCCTGGCAGGAGGCGATCACCTCCGACAGGGCGTAGACGGGAGGGGCGTCGTCCTGGGCGGACTCCTCCCACAGACGGACGATGCCGTCGAGGTCGTCGTCGTGGAAGTCGCGGATGCGGGTACGGCTCATGATGCCTCCTGGCGGCAGCGGTCGCTCGGGGAGGAGCGGCGGAGAGGTGCCGGCAGGGGTCGTGCCGTTCGGTGCGGTCCCGGGTGCGGGAATCGTTCCGCACAGCGTAGCGGATGCTACGCCGCCCGCTCGCGGCGCTCCCGCAGCGCCGATCGGATGGCCCTGGCCACCGCCCGGCCGGCCCGGTTCGCGCCGACTGTCGAGGCGGATGGCCCGTACCCGACGAGGAAGAGGCGCGGCTCGTCGAGCGCGCGGCTGCGGGACGCGCGGATCCCGCCCTTCGGCGTGCGCAGTCCGAGCGGCGCGAGGTGCCGGAGGGCGGGTCGGAAGCCCGTCGCCCACAGGATGGCGTCGGCCGCGATGAAGGTGCCGTCGGCCATCCGCACCCCCTCCTCCTCGATCGAGGCGAACATCGGGTGCCGCACGAGCACACCGCGCTCGCGGGCGGCGATCGCCCACGGTGTCCAATGCATGCCGGTCACGGAGATGACGCTCGCGGGCGGGAGACCCCGGCGGATGCGCTCCTCGACACCGGCGACCGCGGCGATGCGGGCGGGCTCGTCGAAGACCTCGTCCGTCCACTGCGGCTCGCGACGGGTCATCCATACCGTCTCGGCGACGTGCGAGATCTCCTCGAGCAGCTGCACGGCCGAGATGCCGGCGCCGATGACGATGACCCGCTTTCCCGCGAACTCATCCGCGGAGACGTAGTCCGCGACGTGCAACTGTCGGCCTCGGAATCGCTCCTGACCGGGATAGCGCGGGATGAAGGGACTCGTCCACGTGCCCGTCGCGTTCACGACGTATCGCGCGGACCAGTCGCCGGCGTCGGTCTGGACGAGGAGGCGGCCATCCGGGTCGTCATCCTCACGACGCACCGCGCGCACCCGGACGGGGCGCCGCACTCGCAGGTCGAACATCCGCTCGTAGTCGGCGAAGTAGGCGGGCAGGATGTCCCGGCTGGCGCTCTCGGGGTCGGCGGGGGGAACCGGATGACCGGGGAGCTCGTGGATGCCGTTGACCGTGGCCATCCGGAGCGAGGCCCAGCGGTGCTGCCACGCGCCGCCCGGTGCGGCATCCCCGTCGAGGACGACGAAGGTCTCGGCACCGCCGGCGTCGACGGGCGTGAGCCCGATGCGGCGCAGGTGGTACGCCGCCGAGAGCCCGGCCTGTCCCGCGCCGATGACGACGACGTCGACGGGACGCGGGGTGCTCATGCCCGGTGCAACAGGCCGAAGGGGAGGGGAATTCCGGCGCGCGAGGCGGCGGGGCGGGACAGGCCGCAGGAGAACTGCGGGCGGTGGGGATCGCCGCCCGGTTACGGGAGTGGCGCTCCGCGCCGGAGCCGGATCTTCTGCGACATGTACCGGCCCCGACGACGAAGGGGCCGCCGCCGCGACTCGTGGTCGCGACGACGGCCCCTCTGGCCGGCGGATTACGCCCGGCGACGTCGCAGCGCGAGGAGCAGGACTCCCGCGCCGACCAGCAGGGCCGCAGCGACCGCGCTGATCAGGGTGAGGTCGCTGCCGGTGGGGGCCAGCTCCTCCTCCGTCTCGCCCTGGGGAGCAGGGTCGGCCTGAGGAGCCGGGTCTGCCTCGGGTGCGTCCTCGGCGGGTGCGTCCTCCGCGGGTGCCTCCTCGGCGGGTGCCTCCTCGGCAGGGGTCTCCTCCGCGGGCACCTCTTCGCCCGGGGTCTCCTCGGCGGGCGTCTCCTCGCCCGGGGTCTCTTCGCCGGGCTCCTCCGCGGGTGCCTCCTCCGCAGGCGTCTCTTCGCCCGGGGTCTCTTCGCCCGGGGTCTCTTCGCCCGGGGTCTCCTCGCCCGGCGTCTCCTCGCCCGGCGTCTCCTCGCCCGGGGTCTCCTCGCCCGGGGTCTCTTCGCCCGGGGTCTCCTCGCCCGGCTCCTCCGGCGCTGCCGCGTACACGGCGGCGCGGCCGAGAGGAGCGGGGTCGACGACATCCTGCGCGTCGAAGTAGTCCACCGTCGCCGACAGGTCGATGAGACCGCTGTCGGCGGTGCCCACGCCATCCGCGAAGGTCGTGAATCCGTCGCCGCCCGAGGCGAGGAACGAGTTCGTCGTCACGAGGAACTCGTCCTCGGAGGCGATCGCCTCGCCCTCGAACGTCATCGAGACGATGTGCTCGCCGGCGGCGGCGTCCTCGATGTACTCGTAGGCGAAACCGTCGGAGATCCCGAGGTGCAGCTTCGGGCGCTCCTTGCCCGGCTGCCACTGCTCCTCGAGGATGGCCTCGAGCTGCGCACCCGTGAGGGTGGTGGTGACGAGGGTGTTGCCGAAGGGCTGCACGGCTGCCACCTCCTCGTACGTCACGGTGCCGTCCTCGTCGTAGAGCAGATCGTCACGGAGTCCACCCGGGTTCATGATCGCGATGTCCGCCGGCTGCCCGCCGTAGCTGTCGTACTCGGACGAGGTCGCCCAGCGGTAGATGTCGGCGACGAGGTTGCCCATCGTCGACTCCACGCCGCGGTCGTCTCCCGGAGGAGTGCCGCCGCGCAGGATGTCGCCGCTGATCTGGCCGACGACCTCCTGACCGAGCACGTCCGCCTCGGCGGCCGCCGCGTCCACGATCTCCTGCACCGCGGCATCCGCCTCGAACTGCGGGACGTCGATCTCCTCGCCGTTCTCGTCGACCTCCTGGGTGACGAGATCGACCGTCGAGCCCTCGATCGAGAGCAGCTCGCCGGTGGCGTCGTCCACCTGGAGGTCGAGGGCGCCGAGGGTCGTGCCGTACTGGTGCGCGGAGATGACGGGTCGATCGCCGATTTCGCAGTCGTAGAGCTGGTGGGTGTGTCCGGAGACGATGGCGTCGATGTCCGCCGAGGCGCCCCGGATGAGGTCGCCGTAGTCGGACTGCTCGTCGGCCATGGCCGTGCAGTCCTCGCCGGCCGAGCCCGAGTGGGTCAGCAGCACGATGACGTCGGCGGCGTCCTCTGCGGTGATGCGGTCGGCGACGCGGTTCGCCGCTTCGAGCTGGTCGCCGAACTCGAGGTCGGCGATGCCGGCCGGGCTCACGAGCGTCGCGGTGTCGGGCGTGATCGTGCCGATGAAGGCCACGCGCACCCCGCCGACCTCGCGCACCGCGTACTCCTGCAGCGCGGGCGTCGTCGTGCCCTTGCGGTAGACGTTCGCGCCGAGGGCGTAGTCGCCGCTGCCGTAGCGGGGGATGACGCGGTCGGTGAGATCGGCGAAGCCCTGGTCGAACTCATGGTTGCCCACGGCGCTCACGTCGAGGCCGCTCGCGACGAGGGCGTCGATGGTCGGCTCATCGTCCTGGATGAACGAGGTGAACGTCGAGGCGCCGATGTTGTCGCCCGCCGACGCGAAGATCGTGTTCGGGTTCTCGGCGCGGTACTGGGCGACGGCGCCGGCCAGCACAGCCGCGCCCGCCTCGTCGCCGTTCGACTCGATGCGACCGTGGAAGTCGTTGATCGTGAGGATCTGCGCCTCGGTCGTGCCGTCGTCGATCGTGTAGAGCGTCGTCGATCCGGAGACCTCGTTGCCGACGGCCAGCAGGGGCTTGCCCGTGGGGGACTCGCTCGCCGGGATGAAGTCGAGGCCCTCGGGTCCGAGGTCGCCGGCCTGCGACAGGATCTCCGCCTGCCGCTCGGGCGCCGCCTCGATGTCGTCGGCCGCCGAGACGGAGAAGTCGCGGTTGTTGACGTAGGTGACGTACCGCGGCGCGGCCGGGTCGCTGATGTCGTAGGCGATCACGCCGCCCAGACGCTCGAAGCCCACGAAGGCGTAGGTGCGGCCGTCCACCTGGCCGATCGTGAGGTTCTCGGGCTCGACGCCCTTCGCGTCGCTCCGGCTCTCGAACTCGTTGTCGTCGTGCCCCGCGTTGAAGTGCTCGGGGAGCAGCGCGGCGGTGATCTCCTCGAACTGGGAGCCGGAGTCGAACACCTGCGTGCCGTCGGTCGTGTAGATCGAGAACGAGCGCGCACCGTAGGCGTAGAGCTCGTCGTAGCAGCCCTGCTCCTCGTCGAAGCCCATCTCGGTGCTGACCTCGAGGCGGCCGAGCTCGTCGTCGGCCAGCAGCGCGGCGTCGAAGGCGGTCTCGCAGACGGGGCCCAGACCATCCTCTGCCAGGTTCTTCACCCGAGCCGGCTCGACGTACTCGCCCCACTCGCGCGCGTCGCCCTCGTTGGCGGTGACGAGGTACGTCTCGCCATCCACCTCGTACGACGAGATGCCGTCGGGCATGTACATGCCGTAGAGGTTGTCGTACGAGCGCAGATCGATGGTCGGGGCGTCCTCGGGGTCGCGGTCCGACGGGTCGAGGGCGACCTCACCCCAGTTCTTGAAGCCGAGCGACCAGATGTCGGTGACGGCGGCGGTGGCGAGGTCGATGACCGCGACCGCGTTCGCCTCCTGCAGCGCCGCGTAGGCGGTGCCGCCCGAGACCGTGATGTACTCCGGCTCCAGGTTGCGCGACACGGGCAGATCGTCGCCATGCGGGCGAGGGCCGAAGACGCGGACGTCGGCGGGCAGCGCGCCGTTCTCGAACGCGTGGAAGTCCGCGATCCGCACGTCGGCCTGCGTGGGAGCGGCGACGGTGCCGAGCGCCGGGAGCGTGACGACGCCCACCGAGCCCTCCGGGTCGCTGGAGAAGTCGTCGGCCGGCTCGCCCTCGTTCGCCACGAGCGCGTAGGAGCCGTCGGGGGAGACCGTCACCATGTCGGGCAGGGCGCCGACGGTCACCTGACCGAGGACGGTGGGTTCGTCGGCGTTCGCGTCGAAGAACAGCAGCGCGCCGGGCGCGGTCTTGTCGGCCGCGACCTCGAGCGCGACGACGCCCAGACCGTCTTCTCGGATGGCCACGGAATTCGCGACGTAGCCGGCGGCGCCGACGGTGTGGAGGAGGGCGGGAGCAGTCGGGTCGCTCATGTCGAGGACGCTCACCGATCCCTCCGCCGCATTGATGGAGAAGAGCCGGTCGCCGTGCGCCTGCACGATCTCCGACGCGCCCTCGTCGAACACTCCGGTCTCGAAGGTGCCGGTGGGCGTGAGGGAGAAGGGGGCGTCGGAGGCTGCGCCGACGATGGGGTCGGGCACCAGGGCGGCGCTGGCGGCGCCGACCGGCACGATGGCGAGCGCGCAGGCGGTCGCCGTGGCGGCGGCCGCGCCCACGGCGCGTCTGAAGAAGGGAGAAGGCATCGCTGTCCTCGTGATCGCGGGAGTTGAGCGCCGGGTCGGGACCCCGGCGCGCTCACCCTGCCGAGGCGAGGTGTCGTCGTGGTGAACGCCAGGCGAACAGCACAGCGCCCCGCGACCGAGACGGCCGCGGGGCGCTGTGGTCGGGCGTTCCCGTTACGCGTGCGTGCGGCGTCGCAGGGCGACGAGCAGTGCGCCGCCGAGGACGAGCACGCCGGCGCCGCCCGCGAGGAGGCCCGTCATGTCGCCGTCGGTGGGGATGAGCTCCTGGTCGGGCTCGCGCGTGGGCGGCGTCGTCGGCTGCGGCTGAGCCGTCGGCTGCGCGGTCGGCGGGGCCGTCGGCTCAGCGGTGGGCTCGACGGTGGGCTCCGGCGTGGGAGACGGCGCGGGCTCCTCGAAGGCCACCGCGCGGCCGAGTGGAGCCGGGTCGACGACATCCAGCGCGGCGAAGTAGTCGACGGTCGCGGAGAGGTCGATGAGGCCGGTGTCGGCGGTGCCGGTGCCCTCGAGGAAGGCCGTGAAGCCGTCGCCACCCGACGAGACGAACGAGTTCGTCGTCACCAGGAAGCTGTCCTCGGGTGCGATCGCCTCACCCTCGAACGTCATCGACACGACGTGCTCGCCCGCGGGCGCATCGTCCACGTATTCGTATGAGAGACCATCCGAGATGCCGAGGTGGAGCTTGGGCCGCTCGCTGCCCGGCTGCCACTGCTGCTCCAGCAGCTCCTCGAGCTGCGCGCCCGTGAGGGTCGTGGTCGTCAGCGTGTTGCCGAAGGGCTGCACGGCCGCGACCTCCTCGTAGGTGACCGTGCCGTCCTCGCCGTAGAGCAGGTCGTCGCGCAGACCGCCCGGGTTCATCACCGCGATGTCGGCCGGGGCGCCGCCGTAGTTCTCGTACTCCGTCGTGGACCACAGGTAGATGTCGGCGACGAGGTTGCCCATGCTGGACTCCACGCCGCGGTCGTCGCCGGGAGGGTTCCCGCCGCGCAGGATGTCGCCGCTGATCTGCCCGACGACCTCCTGACCGAGCACGTCGGCCTCCGCGGCTGCGTCGTCGACGATCGCCTGCACGTCCTCATCGGCGGGGAACTGCGGGACGTCGATCTCCTCGCCGTTCTCGTCCGTTCCCGGAATCGCGAGGTCGACGGTCGATCCGGCGATGGAGACGAGCTCGCTCGTGCTCGCGTCGACCTGGATGTCGAGGGCTCCGAGCGTCGTGCCGTACTGGTGCGCGGAGATGACGGGGCGACCGTCGACGTCGCAGCTGTACAGCTGGTGCGTGTGGCCCGAGACGATCGCGTCGATGTCGGCCGAGGCGCCACGGATGAGGTCGCCGTACTCCGACTGCTCGTCGGCGAGGGCGGCGCAGTCCTCGCCGGCGGCACCGGAGTGGGTCAGCAGCACGATGACGTCGGTCTCGTCGGCGATCTCCGCGGCGACGCGGTTCGCGGCCTCGAGCTGGTCGCCGAAGTCGAGCTCGGAGATGCCGGCCGGGCTGACCAGCGTCTCGGTGTCGCTCGTGATGGTGCCGATGAAGCCGACCCGGACCCCGTCCACCTCTCGGATGGCGTACTCCTGCAGGGCGGGATCGGTCGTGCCGGCAGCGTAGACGTTGGCCCCGAGCGCGTAGTCGCCGCTGCCGTAGCGCGGAATGACCCGGTCGCGGAGGTCTGCGAAGCCCTGGTCGAACTCGTGATTGCCCACCGCGCTGAGATCGAGCTGCGCCGCGACGAGGGCGTCGATGGTCGGCTCGTCGTCCTGGATGAAGGACGTGAACGTCGAGGCGCCGATGTTGTCGCCAGCCGACGCGAAGATCGTGTTCGGGTTCTCGGCCTTGAACTGCGCGACCGCGCCGGCCAGCACCGCGGCGCCGACCTCGTCGCCGTTCGCCTCGATCCGGCCGTGGAAGTCGTTGATCGTGAGCACCCGGATGGCCGTGGTGGTGTCGGGTTCGACGGCGGCGTTCGCGGCCGCGGGGAGGAACGCGAGCGCGCACGCGGCCGTCACGGCCGTCGCGCCCATCGCGCGTCTGGGGAAGGGAGATGGCATCGTCGTCCTCTGGTCGGGGTGAAGGATGGCGCACGGGGCGCACAGGAGACATCCTGCCGACTCGGAGGAGATTTGGGGAGAGCGAGTTCTCCCGGCGCTCAGGCCTCCGCGCGACCGGCGGCGTAGCCCTCGGCGTACGCCTCGTCGGCGCCGAGGCGGAACATGTCGCGCTCGCCCGTCCGGACGATCGAGCGCGCACCGGGGAGGTCGAGCTCGCCGACGAGGTCCGCTCTGCCGCGCACGACGGCCACGGGGAGCCCGGTCGCCTTGCGCTTGACGAGGTCCGCCGCCGCGCACAGCTCATCGGCGACGCACGGGAGGGTCACCACGAGCGGGCGGCCCTGCGCGTCGACCTGACCGCGCAGATCGTCGAACACGTGCACGCCGCCCGCGCCGATCGCGTGGTCGGTCTGCCCATCGCGCCACGCGCGCCCGAGGGTATCGGAGATCAGCACGCCGATCCGCACGCCGAAGCGCTCACGCAGCGCGGCCGCCAAGGCCCGTGCCGAGGCGTCGGGGTCCTCGGGCAGCAGGAGGACGGTGCCCTCGGGGGTGTTCGAGGCATCCACGCCCGCCGCAGCGGAGACGATGCCCAGCCGGTTCTCCACGATCCGCGTCGTATGCCCTGAGGGGGACACGCGGGAGGCGACGACGCGGACCGTCTCCCGGGTGATCGCGTCCTCACGGTCGTCCGCGATCACGAAGCGACCCTCCGCCTTCGAGACGACCTTGCTCGTCACGACGAGGATGTCGCCATCCGCCACCGTCTCGTGCGACGACGCGAGAGCGTCGCCCACGATCGCGCGCAGGTCGTCCCCCGAGCGCACCTCGCCGATGCCCTCGAGGGCCCAGACCTGGAGCACGCCGGATCAGCGCGAGTAGCGCACCTCGGTGAGAATCTCACCGAGGAACGGCTCTTCGCGGCGTGCGCCGTCCAGACGCAGGTTGCGCTTCTCGTAGAAGTCCCGCGCGCCGGGGTAGCGCTCGGCGAGCCAGAGGTACAGCGGCTCGTCGGGCTCGACGACGGCGTCGAAGAGGGCGCGGCCGATGCCCTTCCGGTGCCAGGAGTCCAGGAGGTAGACGAAGTAGAGCTCGCGGGGAGCGGGGGCATCCGCGTCGCGTGCAGGGCCTGACCCGGCGAAGCCGATGATCTCGCCGTCGACGAGGGCGGCCGCCATCCGGTACTCGGGGCCGAGCGCGGTGTAGTGGGTCCACAGCTCCGCGAGGCGGCGCGGCGAGACGTTCTCGAGCGTCGCGCTGCTGATGAGCTGGTCGTAGGTCTCGTGCCAGACCTTCGCGTGCACCCGTCCGAGCGCTTCGACGTCGACGTCGCGAACGGGCCGGATGAGCACTTCGGTGTGCATGTGGGGGGACATGCCGTCAGAGTACGCGCGGCCCGAGGCGGGACGAAATCGAGCCGTCACCCGGATGGCCGGAGCATTGTGCGACGTCGACAAGGGGCACGAGGTGGCGGCTCGCGAGGGGTAGCGTCGGCCCTCGTGAACGTCTTCTGGCGAACCCTCCTCGTGATCCTGCGCGCCCGGCTGCGCGCCCGCGCCGGCCTGCGCCCCCTCACGGAGGTGCACCGCATCCGCGTGCGGGTGCTGCCGACCGACATCGACGTGCTCCGGCACCTCAACAACGGCCGGTACCTGTCGCTGTTCGACCTCGGCCGCTGGGACATGCTGGAGCGCACGGGGCTCACCCGCATCTTCCGCGGGCGGCGGTGGTACGCGGTCGTCTCGAACGAGACGATCACGTTCCGCCGCTCCCTGAAGCTCTGGCAGCGCTTCGACCTGGAGACGCGTTGGATCGGACACGACGACCGCGCGCTGTACATGGAGCACCGCGCCGTCGTCGACGGCGAGATCCATGCGCGCGCGATCGTCCGCGCGCGCATCCTCGGGCCCGAGGGGCCGGTCTCCCACGACGACCTGTTCCAGGCGGTGGATGTGCCGCAGGGGCTTCCCGACGTGGACGACTGGCTGCACGCATGGGCCGAGGCATCCGCGCTGCCCTCGGCGCGGCGCTCGGCGCCGAGCGTCTGGGACTGAGGCACTTCGGGAGGAGATGTGCCGTCGAGAGGAGGTACTGCTGCGGAAGCGTCCTCCGCAGTGCGCATCTCCTCCCGAACGCCGCGGCGTTCGGCGCCGAGCGTCTGGGACGACTGACGCCGCGTTCTCATGGGGCGCGCGGGGTGCGCGTGGAAGAATGAAGCAGGCGTGCCCGGGTCGTGGCTTCCCATAGCTCCGCCGGGCCTCTGGACAGCGTCCGCCGCCCGTTATCGCAACGAGGAGCGAAATGTCCGACACGATCACCGCACCCACCGAGTCCCGCGCGCGCACCCAGCACAAGCGCCGCTACCTCATGTGCCGTCCCGAGCACTTCACGGTGTCGTACTCCATCAACCCGTGGATGGAGCCGACCCGCCCGACCGACACCGTGCGCGCGGTGCAGCAGTGGCAGACGCTCTACGACACGTACCGCGAGCTGGGCCACGAGGTCGAGCTCATCGACGCGCTGCCGGGCTACCCCGACATGGTCTACACCGCCAATGGCGGCTTCGTGATCGACGGCGTCGCCTATGCGCCGAGCTTCCGCTTCGCCGAGCGCCAGGGCGAGGCGCCCGCGTTCATCGACTGGTTCCGCGCGAACGGCTACGAGACCGTCCTGCCCGAGGAGGTCAACGAGGGCGAGGGCGACTTCCTCCTCGCCGGCGACCTCATCCTCGCCGGCACCGGCTTCCGCTCCACCGGCGACAGCCACGCCGAGGTCGGCCGCGTCTTCGGCCGCGAGGTCGTGAGTCTCAACCTCGTCGACCCGCGCTTCTATCACCTCGACACCGCGCTCAGCGTGCTCGACCCGGTGCAGGACGACGCGACCGGCCCGGCGAACATCGCCTATCTGCCTGGCGCCTTCGACGACCGCAGCCGGGCCATCCTCGAGGAGCGATTCCCCGATGCCATCCTCGTCTCGGATGAGGACGGCGCGGTGTTCGGCTTGAACTCCGCCAGCGACGGGTACAACGTCTTCATCTCGCCGCGGGCGACGGGCTTCGAGGCGCAGCTGCGCGAGCGCGGGTACAACCCCGTGCTGATCGACCTGTCCGAGCTGCTCCTCGGCGGCGGCGGGATCAAGTGCTGCACGCTCGAGCTGCGAGGCGCGAAGTGACCGACGTCGCCACCGTGACCGCTTCCCACGTCGCGCACAACTACCATCCGCTGCCCGTCGTCCTCGCGACCGGCGAGGGCGCCTGGGTGACGGATGTCGAGGGCAAGCGGTACCTCGACATGCTCGCCGGGTACTCGGCGCTGAACTTCGGGCACCGGCACCCGAAGCTCGTCGCAGCCGCGCAGGAGCAGCTCGAGCGGATCACGCTCACGAGCCGCGCGTTCGAGAACGACCGCCTCGAGGCGTTCGCGGCGGCGCTCGCGGAGCTCTGCGGCAAGGACCTCGTGCTGCCGATGAACACGGGCGCGGAGGCCGTCGAGACCGGCATCAAGGTCGCCCGCGCGTGGGGATACCGCGTGAAGGGGATCGCCGAGGGGCGCGCGAAGATCGTCGTCGCGCACGGCAACTTCCACGGGCGCACCACGACGATCGTCGGCTTCAGCGACGACCCCGAAGCGCACGACGGCTTCGGTCCGTACGCGCCGGGGTTCGTGGCGGTGCCGTTCGGCGACGCCGACGCGCTCGCCGCCGCCATCGACGACGATACCGCCGCCGTGCTCATCGAGCCGATCCAGGGCGAGGCGGGCGTCGTCATCCCCGAGAGCGGCTACCTGCGTCGCGTGCGCGAGATCACCAGCGAGCGGAACGTGCTCCTCATCGCCGACGAGATCCAGTCGGGTCTCGGACGCGTGGGGGAGACCTTCGCGTGCGACCGCGAGGGTGTCGTGCCCGACGTCTACCTGCTCGGGAAGGCGCTCGGCGGCGGCATCCTGCCGGTCTCGGCCGTCGTCGCCGATTCCGACGTGCTGGGCGTCATCCGTCCCGGCGAGCACGGCTCGACGTTCGGCGGCAACCCGCTGTCCGCCGCCGTGGCGCACCGCGTCGTGGAGCTGCTGGCGACCGGCGAGTTCCAGAAGCGCGCGCAGCTGCTCGGCGAGCACCTCCGCGAGAAGCTCGAGGGCTTCGTCGGCAATGGCGTCACCGCCATCCGCGTCGCGGGTCTCTGGGCCGGGATCGACATCGACCCCGCCGTCGCCACCGGGCGCGAGGTCGCCGAGGCGCTCATGGCGCGCGGCGTGCTCGTGAAGGACACGCACGGTCAGACGATCCGGATGGCCCCGCCCCTCGTCGTGCGCGCCACCGAGCTCGACTGGGCGCTCGAGCAGCTGCACGTCGTACTCGGCCGCTAACACGAAGCGGGGCCATCCGGGTCCGGATGGCCCCGCTTCGTGTTCAGCCGCGCGCGGCGGCGAGCTGCGACTCGAGGTGGAACACCTCGGGGAACTGCTCGGAGTTCTGGTCCGCACGGCCGTCGAGCGCGACGAAGAACGGCGCCATCGACTCCTCCCAGCGTGCGGCGACCTCGGACGCCGCGAGGTACGCCTGCGAGGCCGCGTCGTCGTCCGTCTCGTAGAAGCCCACGAGCTCCCCGCCGCCGACGTGGAAGATCGAGTAGTTCCGACGCCCGGACGCGGCGATCTCCTCGAGCATCTCCGGCCACACCGGGCTGTGCCGCTCGATGTACTCGTCGAGCATCTCCGGCTTCACGCGGAGGCGGAAGCAGACGCGCTGCGGGGTGGTGTCGGTGCTCATACGGGCCTCTCTCACGGTGAAGACCATCGTAAGCACGGCGTCAGGGGCGGCCGTCGGCCATCCGCTCGTCGTCCTCGTCCATGCGGATGGCTGTGGTCTGGGCGACCTGATCGCTGAACTCCTCGGGTGCGACGGTGGGCGTCGCCCTCGTGATGATCTCCAGGGGCCGGGTCTCCTCGAGCGCGACGCCGAAGCGGTGCCCGCTCTCGCGGTGGAGGCGTCCGGAGCCGAGCACCCACGCGAGCCCGATGAGGCAGGCGAGGAGGCCGGCGACGCCGCCGAGGGTGATCGCCGCGCGCGGACCGAAGGTGTCCGCGACCCACCCCGCGATCGGCGCGCCGATCGGGGTCGAGCCCATGATCACCGCCATGTAGAGCGCGAGCACGCGGCCCCGGAGGGCCGGGTCGGAGTTCGTCTGCACGTACCCGTTCGCGGTGGTGAGCATGGTGACGGTGCCGAACCCGACGAAGACGAGCAGGGCGGCGTACGTCCAGTAGCTCGGCATCATGGCCGAGACGATCGACGCGACGCCGAAGCCGCCGGCGGCGAACATCACCACGCGGAGGCGGGCGCGCTCGCGACGGGCGGCGAGCAGCGCGCCGGCGAGCGAGCCGATCGCCAGCACCGAGCTCAGCACGCCGTAGCCGTCGGCCTGGCGCCCGAACTCGAGGGCCATCGTCGAGGCGAAGATCGGGAAGTTCATGCCGAACGCGCCCACGAGGAACACCATCGCGAACGCCACCATGAGGTCGGGGCGGCGCGAGACATAGCGGAAGCCGTCGGCGAGGCGCGCGGCCCCCTGCCTGCGCACCCGGGGCACGAGCTCGCGCGTGCGCATGGCGAGAAGCGCGACGATCATCGCGAGGAAGGTCGCGGCGTTGAGGAAGAACACCCAGCCGCTGCCGACCGCGACGATGAGCAGGCCGCCGACGGCGGGGCCGATGAGCCGCGCCATGTTGAACGACGCGGAGTTGAGGGCGACGGCGTTGGCCGCGTACCGGCGCTCGACGACGTCGGAGACGAACGCCTGCCGCGCGGGGCTGTCGAAGGCATTGGCGATGCCGAAGCCGAGCGCGAACAGCAGCATGAGGGGGAGCGTCATGACCCCGGCGAGCAGCAGCGCGCCGACCGCGATCGCGAGGAGGAGCAGCGCTGACTGGGTGACGACCAGCAGGCGTCGCCGGTCGAAGCGGTCGGCGACCCAGCCCGTGACGCTCACGAGCACGAGCGGCGGGCCGAACTGCAGCGCCATCGTCGCGCCCATCGCGGTCGCGTCGTTGTTCGTCAGCTCCGTGAGGACGACCCAGTCCTGCGCGGTGGACTGCATCCATCCGCCCACGTTCGAGATGAGCGCGCCGAGGAACCAGATGCGGTAGTTGTACGACGCGAACGACCGGAACATCGCGTTCATCGCTCCACCTCCCTCATGATGATCGCGGCGGCTCGCCGCAGGATCTCCCGGTCGTCACCGTCGAGCCCCGACAGGACCTTCGACAGCCACTCGTCGCGCCGCCGGACGGTCTCGTCGACGACGCGACGGCCGCTGTCGGTGATGACGATGTCGACCTTGCGGCGGTCGGTGCCGTTCTCCGTGCGGCTGAGGTGGCCGAACTCCTCGAGGCAGTTGACGGTGCGGTTCATCGACGGCGCGGTGACGCCCTCGCGTTCGGCCAGAGCCGAGAGGGTGTGCGGCCCGTGCAGCTTGAGGGCCACCAGTACCGCGAACTGCCCGTCGGTCATGTCCGACACCGCGCGCTGCTGCTTGAGGCGGCGGGACAGGCGGAAGACGGCGGCGCGCAGCTCGGAGGCGTCGGCGGAGAGCTTCGAGGATGCGGATTGCTTAGCCATGTCAATCATTAGCATAGCTCATTAGCAATGCTAAGGGAAGGGGTGTGTAGGATCGCCGCATGCCGGAGTTCGCCGACGCGCACGGCGTCGTCATCGTCTACGACGTGCACGAGCCCGAGGGGCAGCCGCGAGGCGTGGTGCAGGTGCTGCACGGCGTCGGCGAGCACGCCGGGCGGTACGCCGCCCTCGCGGCGGCGCTCACCGCCGCGGGCTACGTGGTCTATGCCGACGACCACCGCGGGCACGGCCGCACGGGCATGCGCCAGCACGGCGAGGCGGCGAAGCTCGGCCGACTGGGCGTGGGCGGCCACCGAGCGGCCGTCGATGCGGTGTGGCAGCTGAGCCAGCGGATCCGTGCGGAGCGCCCGGGGCTGCCGCTCGTGCTGCTCGGTCACTCGTGGGGATCCTTCCTCGCGCAGATCCTCTTCGACGCGCACCCGGAGGCGTACGACGGCGTCATCCTCGTCGGCTCCTCGCTGCGCTGGCCGGGGTCGCTCAACGCCGGCGATCTCAACGCGCGGTGGAAGGCCGTCGGCGCCACGGGCGTCGAGTGGCTCTCGGTCGACCCAGCCGTGCAGAAGGCGTTCCTCGACGATCCGCTCGCGGTGAACACGCCGCTGCTCAAGCTCTTCGGCCCCGCCGAGGCGGCGCGGCTGTACGGTCGGCCGCGGCGCGACCTCCGGCAGCGGGCGGGGCGGGACGTGCCGCTCCTCCTGCTCGTCGGGCGCGACGACTCGGTCGGCGGGCCCCGCGGCGTCCACCGCCTCGCCCGCGCCTACCGGGAGCGCGCGGGGATGTCGGATGTGACGATGCTCGTCTACGACGGACGCCACGAGATCCTCAACGAGCCGGTGCAGGGGCAGGTGCGCGCGGACATCCGCGCCTGGCTCGACGCGCGCATCCCTGCCCGCTCCTAGCCGCGCAGCTCCCGGCCGGCGCAGGGGAGGGACGACGTAGGCTGGTCGGGTGCATGGCGAGTACAAGGTCCCCGGTGGAAAGCTCGTGGTCGTCGACCTCGAGGTCGAGGCCGGGAGGATTTCGTCCTTTCACCTCGCTGGCGACTTCTTCCTGGAGCCCGACACCGCGCTCGAGGACATCAACCGCGCCGTGACCGGCCTGCCCGACACCGCTGAGGTGCCGACGATCGCGGCCGCCATCCGCGCGCAGCTTCCCGACGGGGTGCAGATGCTCGGCTTCACGCCCGAGGCGGTGGGCACGGCCGTCCGGCGGGCTCTCGTCACCGCATCGACCTGGAGCGACTTCGAGTGGGAGGTCATCGACGACCCCGCCGTGTCGCCCATGACGAACCTCGCCCTCGACGAGGTGCTCACCGGTCGCGTGGGCGACGGGCGCCGCAAGCCCACGCTGCGCATCTGGGAGTGGGACCAGTCGGCCGTCGTCATCGGCTCGTTCCAGTCGTACCGCAACGAGGTCGACCCCGAGGGAGCGAAGCGGCACGGCTTCCAGGTCGTGCGCCGCATCTCCGGCGGCGGCGCGATGCTCATGGGCGCCGAGCAGATCATCACGTACTCGCTGTACGTGCCGTCGTCCCTCGTCGCGGGCCTCACGTTCGCCGACTCCTACGCGTTCCTCGACGACTGGGTGCTGCAGGCGCTGCGCGAGGTCGGCATCGACGCCACCTACCAGCCCCTCAATGACATCGCGAGCCCGTCGGGCAAGATCGGCGGCGCCGCGCAGAAGCGCCTCGCCAACGGCGGCGTGCTGCACCACGCGACGCTCTCCTACGACATCGACGGCCAGGTCATGACCGAGGTGCTCCGCATCGGGCGCGAGAAGCTGAGCGACAAGGGCACGACGTCCGCCGCGAAGCGGGTCGATCCCATCCGCAGTCAGACGGGGATGGCGCGGCGCGAGATCCTCGACCGGTTCATCGCGTCGTTCCAGAAGTTCACGGGTGCCGAGCGCGGTCACGTGACGCCGGACGAGCTCGCGGAGGCGGAGGAGCTCGTGCGCACGAAGTTCTCCACCGACGCCTGGCTGCACCGCGTCCCGTGACCTCCGACATCCTCGACGGCGAGCCGCTCGCGGCGCTCACGCCGGGACGCGGCGCCGTGGCCATCCACTACGGCGACAACCTCGATGTCGCCGCCGCGCTGCCCGACGGCGCCTTCACGATCGCCTATCTGGACCCGCCGTTCAACACCGGGCGGGGGCGTGAGACCGACGAGAGCAGACGCGGCTTCTCGGTGCACGTCCCCGATGCGGCCGCGCTGGAGCCCGAGGAGCCGGTGGTCGTCGAGCTCGAGGACGGCGCGCTGTTCGGCAGCCCCGACGGCGCCGACATCGCGGCGGTCGACACCCGCGAGGCGGAGATCCGCGCGGCGTCGCACACCGGCTTCCACGGGCGCAGCTACGAGCGCGTGCGCGGGGCGCTGCGGTCGTTCGACGACCGGTTCGACGACTACTGGGGGTTCCTCATGCCCCGCATCGAGGAGGCCTGGCGCCTCCTCGCCGACGACGGCACGCTCTATCTCCACCTGGACTACCGCGAGGCGCACTACGCGAAGGTCATGCTCGACGCGGTGTTCGGGCGGGACTCGTTCCTCAACGAGCTGATCTGGGCGTACGACTACGGGGCGAAGTCCCGGCGGCGCTGGCCGACCAAGCACGACACGATCCTCGTCTACGTCAAGGATCCCGACCGCTACTGGTTCGACTCGGAGGCGGTCGACCGCGAGCCGTACATGGCGCCCGGGCTCGTCACGCGCGAGAAGGCGCGGCGGGGGAAGCTGCCCACCGACGTGTGGTGGCACACCATCGTCCCGACGAGTGGCGGCGAGCGCACCGGCTACGCCACGCAGAAGCCCGAGGGCATCCTGCGGCGCATCGTGCAGGCGTCGTCGCGCCCGGGCGACCGCGTGCTCGACATGTTCGCCGGCAGCGGGACGACGGGCGCGGTCGCCGCCGCGCTCGGCCGCGACGCCGTGCTCATCGACGACAACCCCGACGCCATCCGGATCATGGGAGATCGCATCCCCGACGCCCGGGTGGTGCTGCGCAGGCCCTAATCTGGCGGCATGCGCTTCGGAACCTTCATCCCCCAGGGCTGGCGTCACGACCTCGTCGGCATCGATCCCACCGACCAGTGGGCGACGATGCTGTCCCTCGCGGAGCGGGCGGACGCCGGCTCGTGGGAGTCGCTCTGGGTCTACGACCACTTCCACACCGTGCCCGTCCCCTCGCAGGAGGCGACTCACGAGGCCTGGTCGCTGATGGCGGCGTTCGCGGCGTCGACGAGTCGCATCCGCCTCGGCCAGATGTGCACGTGCACGGGGTACCGGAACCCCGCGTACCTCGCCAAGGTCGCCGCGACCGTCGACCACGTCTCCCGCGGGCGCGTGGAGATGGGGATCGGCGGCGGCTGGTACGAGCACGAGTGGCGCGCCTACGGCTACGGCTTCCCGAGGATCGGCGATCGCCTGCGGATGCTCCGTGAGGGCGTCGAGATCATGAAGCAGGGCTGGGAGACCGGGCAGGCCACGCTCGACGGCCGCTATTACCAGGTCGATGGCGCGATCATCCAGCCCCGACCCATCCAGCAGCCGGCCATCCCGTTCTGGATCTCCGGCGGTGGCGAGAAGGTGACGCTGAAGATCGCGGCCGAGTACGCGCAGTACACGAACTTCGCCGGCACGCCCGATGACTTCGCGCACAAGAGCGCGGTGCTGCGCGAGCACTGCGACGCGATCGGACGCGACTTCTCCGAGATCGTGCGCTCCGCGAACTACAACACCGTCATCGGCGAGACCGAGGCGGAGGTCGACGACCGTCTCGCCGCGATCGAGGCTCGGGTGCGTCCGCACCTGGGGGATGCGACGGATGGCTTCATCGGCGAGTACCGAGGAGCGGTCGCGGTCGGCACGGTGGAGCAGGTGACCGAGCGTCTCGCGACGCTCGGAGAGCAGGGACTGGCGTACGCCATCCACTACTTCCCGGAGGCCGCGTACGACCGCTCGGGGATCGAGCTCTTCGAGCAGAAGGTCATCCCCGCGCTCAGCTGAGGCTCACGCCAGCGGGATGGCCCCGTCGTAGGCGTGCAGGTCCTCTCGCGCTGCCGGGCGGGGATGGGTGAACACCCGTGACGGCGCCGTGCCCTCCGTCCACGGGCTCCAGTCCGCCGCGTGCTCGCGGACGAATCGCACCGCCGCGCCGTGGACGTCGTCGGCGAGGTCCTGCGGCGGGTCCTCGCCGGCGATCATCTCGACGCCCTCGGCATCGAGCACGTCGAAGAAGAACGGCACGTCGAGACAGTGCAGCGACCATCCGCGCACGGGGGACACCCACTCGAACCGATACGCCCACGTCCGTGCGCCGGCCGCCGCCGAACGCGCGCGGCCGATCCGGACGACGTGCCGGCGGAAGAGCGCATCGGTGACGAAGCGGCCGATCGCGGCGGGAACGCCGTGCTCTCGCCGCAGCTCCGCGTTCGCGCGCAGATACGCGCGCCGACGCTTCCACGGCAGGCCGAGGATGGCGAGCACGAGGCCGGCGGGGATCCACCGCAGCCAGGTCCGGTAGTCGTCGACGATCATCGAGAACTCGTCGTCGGTCGTGCCGAGGACGAGGGGCTTGTCGGCGCCCACGCCGTTCGCGAGCGCCCGGATGGTCGGCTCGGGGATGAGATCGCCGTCGACCACGGGCCCGAGGCGGAGCCCGCCCGACAGGACGGCCTGCGCGCCGTGCAGGTCGTGCATGCCGATGAGATCCTGCGCGGCGAGGCGCACCTCCTTCTCCGTGAGGCTCCGCCATCCGGCCACCGTGGGCTCGACGCCGCCCTCCTGCGCGACCATCCGCCCGAAGCGCTCCGCCTCGTCGGGCATGATCGCGCCGATCGTGGCCGACATCGCCCAGGCCGCCGCGAAGAGGTGCTGGGCGGCGGGCATGCCGAGGAGGGTGAGGACCGCGCCCGCACCGGCCGACTGTCCGGCGATCGTGACCTGCGCCGGGTCGCCGCCGAAGCCGCGGATGTTCCGCTGCACCCACTCGAGCGCCGCCAGCCAGTCGCGTACGCCGCGGTTGCTCGGCGCATCGGAGATCCAGCCGAAGCCGTCGAATCCGAGCCGATACGACGCGGTGACGACCACGACCCCGTCGCGGGTGAACGACCGCCCGTCGTACCAGGGGCTCGCGATGGAGCCCGACACGTACGCGCCGCCGTGGAAGTAGACGAGCACGGGCAGCGCCGCGTGCGGGTCGGTCGTCGGGGTGAAGACGTTGACGTTGAGAGTCGACGGCCCCGGCACCGACGGCTCCGGGATCAGCGTGATGCCGGTGGCGCCGCGCTGCGGGGTCGCGCCCTGGCGCGTGGCGTCGTAGACGTCCTCCCGGTACTCGGGCCGCATCGGCGCCTGGAATCGGAGGGCTCCGCGCGGTGGCCGAGCGTACGGGATGCCGAGGAACGTCGCGCACCCGTTGCGCCAGAACCCGCGCACGCGCCCCGCGTCGGTGAGCACCAGAGGCTGCTCGACGTGATCGTTCTGCGCTCCCACGAGACCAGTATGCCGGGCAGTCAGAACAGCTGCCGCCAGTTCGCACGGGCAAGGTCGAGCAGCTCGTCGCCCCGCCCGGACAGCACCGTGCGGATGGCGTAGAGCGCGAATCCGCCGACCTGGTCGGCCGTGATGGATGGCGGCAGCGAGAGCTCCTGCCGCTCGGTCACGACGTCGAGGAGGGCCGGCCCGTCGTGCGCGAGCAGCTCGGCCACGGCGTCTGGCAGCTGGTCCGACCGCTCGACGCGGATGCCCTTGATGCCGAGCGCGGCCGCCACCGCGGCGAAGTCGGGGTTGGCGAGATCGGTGCCGTACGTGACGAAGCCGGCGGCCTTCATCTCCAGCTCGACGAAGTTCAGCGAGGAGTTGTTGAAGACCACCGTCTTCACCGGCAGCTTGTTCTGCGTGAGCGTGATGAGCTCGCCGAGCATCATCGCGAGCCCGCCGTCGCCGGCGAGGGCGACGACCTGCCGGTCGCGGTCGGCGGCCTGCGCGCCGATCCCGTGCATGAGCGCGTTCGCCATGGAGCCGTGGCTGAACGAGCCGACGAGCCGGCGCCGTCCATTCATCGTGAGGTAGCGGCTCGCCCACACGACCGGGGATCCGACGTCGGCGGTGAAGACCGTGTCGTCGGCCGCCGCCTCGTCGATGAGGCGGGCGAGGTACTGCGGATGGATCGGGTGCGAGCCGCGCCGGGGAACGGCGAGCTCGTCGAGCTTCCGGCGCGTCTTGGTGTAATGATCGCGCGCGTCCTCCAGGTGGCTGCGGGAGCGGCCATCCGCCAGTCTGGGGAGGAGGGCGGCGGCGGTAGCCTTGACGTCGCCGACGAGGCCGAGATCGAGCGGATGGCGTCGCCCGAGCTGGGAGCCGCGGATGTCGACCTGGATGGTCTTCGCGTGATCGGGATAGAACTGCGGGTACGGGAAGTCGGTGCCGAGCATGAGGACGGCGTCGGCCGCGTCCATGGCGCGGTAGCCGGAAGCGAAGCCGAGGAGACCGGTCAGTCCCACATCGAACGGGTTGTCGTACTCGAGGAACTCCTTGCCGCGCAGCGCGTGGACGATGGGAGCCGCGAGCCGGTCGGCGAGGGCGACCACCTCGTCGTGCGCGCCCTGGGTTCCCGCTCCGGCGAGGATGGTGACCTTCTTCGCCCCGTCGAGGATGCGCGCCGCGCGAGTGAGCTCCTCCTCACTCGGCACCACGACAGGGTGCGTGCGCTCGATGACCGTCACGCGCTCGGATGCGGCGTCGGCGAGCGCCACGTCGCCCGGGATGACGATGACCGCGACGCCGCGCTGCTCGATCGCGGCGCGCATGGCGATCTCGAGGATGCGGGGCATCTGACTCGGGTCGGCCACGTACTCGACGTAGACGCTGCACTCGCGGAACAGCTCCTGCGGATGCGTCTCCTGGAAGTAGTTGGTGCCGATCTCGGAGGTGGGGATGTGCGCGGCGATCGCGAGCACCGGAACGCGCGAGCGCTGCGCGTCGTACAGCCCGTTGATGAGGTGGAGGTTGCCGGGGCCGCAGGACCCGGCGGCGACGGCGAGCTCCCCGGTGAGGGCGGCGTCGGCCGCGGCCGCGAAGGCGGCGGACTCCTCGTGGCGCACGTGCACCCACTCGACGGACCCGTCCTTGCGCAGAGCGTCGGTGAAGCCGTTCAGGGAGTCGCCGGGGATGCCGTACACCCGCTCCACGCCGTTCGCCTTCAGCACCTCGACGATGTTCTCTGCCACGTTGGTCATGGGTCCTGCCTCCGCTCGCGTCTGCTCCGTCGTCATCGACGTTACGCCCGATCCGGGACGTCGAGGCCGACGCGCACTGATCCTCTTGACGGCCTGAGCGGCGGTTGGGATCATCCTCGCGACGGCGTGCGACGACGGGACGATCATGGCCGATCAGCAGACTCATCCGGGCGCGCCAGCGCCACCCGAGAACGGCATGCGCAGCTTCGTGCACGTGCTCGTGAACACGGCGTTCGCGAACATCACCACGAGCTACCTGTGGTTCGGGCTCACGTTCTGGATCTACCTTGAGACCGAGAACGTCATCGCGACGGGCGTCATCGGCGGCGCGTACATGCTCTTCATCGCGCTGTTCAGCATGTTCTTCGGCACGCTCGTCGACCGGTTCCGCAAGAAGGCGGTCATGGCATGGGCGACGCTCGCCGCCTTCGTCGTCTTCTGCCTCGACGCCGTGTTCTACTTCCTGCTCGGCGAGGAGCGGATGGTCGATCTGACTCGGCCGTGGTTCTGGATCTTCGCCGTCGTGATGCTGGCGGGCGCGGTCGTCGAGCAGCTGCGCAACATCGCGCTGTCGACCACGGTCACCCTGCTCGTCCCCGTCGAGAAGCACGCGAACGCGAACGGGCTCGTGGGCACGGTGCAGGGGCTCGCGTTCCTCGTCACGAGCGTCTTCAGCGGCCTGTCGATCGGCTTCCTCGGCATGGGAGGGACCATCCTGATCGCCCTCGTCGCGATCGCCCTCTCGCTCGTGCATCTCCTGGCCATCCGCATCCCCGAGCGGGAGATCGTGCACGCGGAGGGGCAGCCGCGGTGGGTGGATGTCGCCGGCGGCGTGCGAGCGGTGCGCCTCGTCCCGGGACTTCTGACGCTCATCCTCTTCACGACGCTGAACAACCTCGTCGGCGGCGTCTACATGGCGCTGATGGACCCGTACGGGCTGGAGATGTTCTCCGTCGAGATGTGGGGCGTCTGGCTCGCGGTGACCTCCACCGGCTTCATCGTCGGCGGCATGGTGATCGCCAAGGTCGGGCTCGGGCGCAACCCCATCCGGACGATGCTCCTCATCGCGGCGTTCATCGGCCTCGTCGGCGCGGTCTTCGCCCTCCGCGAGTGGGCGTGGCTGTACATCGCGGGGATGTGGGTCTACATGTGCTTCGTGCCGGCGGTCGAGGCGGCCGAGCAGACGGTCATCCAGAAGGTGACGCCGTACGAGAAGCAGGGGCGCGTGTTCGGATTCGCGATGACGTTCGAGGCGGCGTCCGCGCCGATCACGTCGTTCCTCATCGCGCCGATCGCGCAGCTGTGGGTCATCCCGTATATGCGGTCGGAAGACGGGCAGCGACGCTGGTCGTGGCTGCTGGGTCAGGGAGACGCCCGCGGCATCGGACTGGTGTTCCTCGTGGCGGGTATCGTCGCGGTCGCCCTCGCGCTCTCCGGATTCCTGCTGCCCGCCTACCGGATGCTCTCGAAGCAGTTCATGACGGATGGCCAGGGTGCGGCCGCGAGCGAGCCTGCGTCGAGCGAGCCCGCGGCGAGGGACGGTCTCGTCTCACCGGTCGAGGCGCGGGCCGGGTTCGACGAACCCGCCCCGCCGCATCACTCTCCCGAGCGGTAGCCGCGCAGCTTCTCGGTGAGCGTGAGGAGCGTCCGCAGCTCCTCGTCGTCGAAGCACGACATGTGCTCGGCGATGCTGCGCCCGTGTGCGGCGCCGATGACGCGGAACGCGTGCGCGCCCTCCTCTGTGGCGGTGACCAGCGCGCCGCGACCGTCATCGGGATCGCTGCACTTCGTCACGAGGCCCCGCCCGACCATCCGATCGACCAGTCGTGAGACGCTGGGCTGGCTGATGAGCATGTTGGCGGTGACATCGCGCAGCCTGGCGGTCATGTCGGGCGCGCGCGTGACGGTGAGGAGCACGTCGTACTCCGCTTGCGAGAGGTCGGTGCCGATGAAGTCGCCGGAGAGCTTGCCGAACACCTCGTGCTGCGCTCGGAAGAGGCTTTCCCACGCTTCGATCGCGAGTCTTCGGTCCCCCATGCGTTCAGGGTAGCGGTCTATGCGCGCTCATAGGTCTGCTGACGCAAGTAAGGGCCGGGCGGAGAGGAAGCCGCCCGGCCCTTGTCCCTTGCACCAAGAGTGTCCTGCAATCACATGTCGGCAGCTGCCACAGCAAAACAGCTGCCGTGCGATGACTCTATAACGGCGAGGTAACGCAGGCAAGAGGTGGCGTTACCTTTCTGTGATTTCCTCACCGGCGCAAAGGAAGGGCTCAGGAACTCAGTCGGAACGCAGCACGGTGGGCTCTCTGCGATCACGAGAGCATGCCGCGATCAGGGCGACTGTGCCGACATGGTCCGTGCTGAGGTACTCGGCCTCGAGGAGCTGCGTGAGGTTCGCCGTCGCGCCGGCGAGCGCTGCGCCGGCGGATCGCACGCTCGGGTTCTGCGCCCGCTCGGCCGCCGATGCCAATCGCCATGCCGACGCCATCGCGGGAGCGAGTCCCGTCGATCGGTCCGCGTCCACGAAGTAGTAGGTCTCCCCGTTCTGCGTGAGATCGGCGCGCGCCTGCGCGAGAGTCCCGGCGAGCTCGGTGAGCACGATCGCGTCGGCGTCACGCTCCTCGCCGTGGCGCAAGCGCGCGAGGAAGCCTGCGCGGATGAGATTCCCGAGCGTCAGGGCGGCTGTTCGTCGTCTGTTCAGCGCGGGATAGAGCTGCATGATCCACGACACGCACGCCGTGAAGAGGACGAAGCCGGTGAGGGCTTCCAGCGGTGCGAGGATGCGCAGCGCGGGATGGGTGGGGACCACGTCGCCGAATCCGAGGGTGGTGAGCGCGACGAGGGAGAGATAGACGGACTCGAAGAAGGGGGGATAGTGAGAGGGATCGACCCCGGTGGAGTACGCGAAGCCGGCGGGCACCTGTGGAAGGTAGACCAGCGCCCATCCGATGACCTGCAGGAGGACCCACATCGCGATCACCGCAATGATGCCGACGGGCCCGGTCATCGGGGACGGCCACCTGCGCAGCCTGCGCGACAGCCGCCACGTCCCCCTCATCGCGAACCCGCTCAGACGCCCCTGCCCTGCGGGATGGAAGAGGTTGTGGAAGACGTCGTCCAGGCACAGGAGGATGAGTGCCGCGCCCAGGATGCCGCTGAGCACGTTCAGGATCTCGAGACCCGACATCTGCGCGCTCCGTTCTCTTCTGTGCCTGGTGCAGCGCGACGGCTCACGCGAGGTTACGGGTGCGGAGCGTGCCGTCCGAAGGGGGTTGCCGTCCTCCAGAGGCGTAGAGTAGGGCCGCGATCGGCGAGGGGACTGAGGTGGGGAAGAACCTGGAGATACCGCTCGGCGACCGGGAGCTCATCCTCCACAACCGCTACGAGACGCTCTCCATCGTCAACGACGTGATGGTGGCGTTGTGGTTCATCATCGGCAGCGTGCTCTTCTTCAGCGAGGCCACGACCACGGCGGGAACGTGGCTGTTCCTCATCGGGTCGGTGGAGCTGCTGATCCGGCCGGTCATCCGGCTCACGAGGAATGTCCACATCGGCGCACCCTCCGGGCGGGGGAGCACGAATGACTTCTAGCTGCTGCCGTGCTCAGGGACGTCGCGAGGCGCTCCGCGCCCTGGCTCGCCGTGCACGCGGTGCGCGGCGATGCCGCGGAGGGGTCATCATGGCAGGAAGCGCAATACATCCGGAGTGAGGTGCCCGAATGACCGATGAGGCTCAGTCCGACCAGCCGACCCACACGCCCGGGGAGGGGCGGCGGCGCGTCGCCGCCGTCGTCTACAACCCGATCAAGGTGGACCTGCCCGCCATCCAGGAGGTCGTCGCCGCGGAGCAGGCCGCGGCGGGGTGGGGCGAGACGCTCTGGTTCGAGACCACGGCGGAGGACCCCGGCAAGGGCGCGACTGACGCGGCGCTCGCCGAGAACGTCGACATGATCATCGTCGCCGGGGGCGACGGCACCGTGCGCGCGGTCGCCGAAGCGGTGAGCGAGCACGACGTGTCACTGGCGCTGCTGCCATCCGGCACCGGGAACCTGCTCGCCCGCAACCTCAAGCTGACCCTCGACGACCTCGAGCACTCGATCCACTCGGCGTTCACCGGCGACGACAGGCAGATCGATCTCGCGATGGTCGAGATCCGCCGTGAGGACTCCCGCACCGACCGGCACGCCTACCTCGTGATGGCGGGCTTCGGGCTCGATGCGAAGATGCTCGCCCACACCGACGACGAGTTGAAGGCGAAGATCGGCTGGCTCGCGTATGTGAAGGCGATCGTGCTCGCGCTGCGTGACAAGAATCAGCTGCGCATCCGATACAAGCTGGACGCCGAGCGCACCCGCTCGATGCGCGCGCACACCGTCATCATCGGCAACTGCGGTTCGCTGCAGGCCAACGTGCTGCTGCTGCCCGATGCCGCCGTCGACGACGGGCAGCTCGACATCGTGCTGCTCCGTCCAGAGGGGATCGTCAGCTGGGCGCAGATCGCCAGCAAGATCATCTGGGAGAACGGTGTTCTCAGTCGCACCCGGCTGGGGCGCAAGTTCCGGACGAAGGAGGTGGAGGCGCTGAACTACATCAGGGGCGAGCGCTTCACGATGACCGTGAGCCGGCCCGAGCTGATCGAGCTCGACGGCGACGAATTCGGCCGCGCCACCGCCATCCGCACGTGGGTGGAGCCCGGAAAGCTCACCGTGCGCGTGCCCGCGGAATCGAGCGACTAGAAGGGCTCCGCGGGCAGCCCGGGCTGCAGGTCGTCGAGCCGTCGTCCAGCGAGGCGCCCCGCGTCAGCGGTTCCGTCGAGCCCATCGTGGCGCCTTCTCCGGGCGCGGACCGACTCCGACGAGGAGCGCGGGGAGCACCGTGACGATGGGGAAGCGGCGCACGATCGACGCGAGCCGCGGTGAGGCCGCGACGCGCTCGCCGCGGAGGGCGGGCTCGATGATGCGCGCGTGCATGACCCGCTGCAGGCTCTGGATGATCACGGTCGGGAGGATGCGCCGCCGCTGCACGCGAGCCAGCACACGGTCTGCTCGCCGCTCCCGCATCTCGCCCCGGCGCAGCGGTCCCGCGACGATGCGCGCGGTCGCGACGGCGTCCTGGATGGCGAGGTTGATCCCCACTCCTCCCACTGGCGACATCGCGTGAGCGGCGTCGCCGATGCAGAGCACGCCCGGCGCGTGCCAGCGGCGCAATCGGTCGAGGCGCACGCCGAGGAGCTTCACGTCGTCCATGGAGGCGATGGCATCGACGTCGTCGGCGAGCTCGGGAAAGAGCGCCGCGCTCTCGGCGCGGAAGGCTTCGATGCCCCGAGCCCGGACCTCCGCGTCCGTCCCCTTCCTGCCGAGCGCGGCAGCCTGCACGTATCCGTCGCGAGGGATGGCGATGGCCGCTGAGCCGTCTTTCATGCGCGGGAGCAGGGATTCCCGGAGGTGCCGCTCGGTGGGGATCCGGTACCACCAGACGTCGAATCCGACCGTGTGCTCCCTCACGGGGAAGCCGACCGCGCGGCGGACCGTCGAGGTGCGGCCGTCGCACGCCACCGTCAGGTCCGCGAGGACCTGGCCGGTGCCGGACGGCGACGCGTACTCGACGCCGATGACGCGGCCGCCATCCCGCAGCACGCCGGTGGCCTCATGTTCGGTGAGGAGCGTGAAGGTCGGCTCCGCATCGCCCGCCGCCGCGAGGAGGTCGAGCAGATCCCACTGCGGCACCATCGCGATGTAGGGGTGGCGCACGGGCAGCCGGTCGAACTGCACGAGGGCGACCTCGCGGCCATCCGCCCCCGGCAGCGCGACACGGCGGACGCGCGAATGCGGCAGCGCATCGAACCGCTCGAAGAGCCCGAGGCCCTCGAGGAGATCCATGGTGGCGGGATGCACGGTATCGCCGCGGAAGTCGCGCAGGAAGTCCGCGTGCTTCTCCAGCACCGTGACCCGAACCCCGGCGCGAGCGAGGATCAGCCCGACGACGAGCCCCGCCGGTCCGCCGCCCACGACGACGCAGTCGGTGCGCTGCACCAGTGCGCCGCCCGAGCCCGCGCTCACGATCGGTCCGATCAGATGAGCGCGGTGCCCTGGAAGAGCGTCTGCGTCGCACCGCCGACCCAGACCGCACCGTCCTCGTCGGCCGTGATCGCGATGTCGCCGGCCCGACCCAGGCGCTTGCCCTGCGAGACCCGGTAGGTGTCAGAGGCTTCTCCGCTGCGGATGAGCCACTGCGCGACGGAGGCGTTCATCGACCCGCACACGGGATCCTCGGCGACGCCGATCGCGGGCGCGAACGAGCGCAGCTCGAAGGCGTGGGAAGATCCGGGCGGGTAGGCGCCGACCGCGCCGACCATGGCGTCCGGGATGAGCGAGAGGTCGGGGTCGAGCGCGAGCACCGCGTCTGCCGAGCTCAGACGCAGCACCGCCCATCCCGGGCCGTTGTCGACCCACTGGTGATCGACGACGTCCTCGCGGGCGACCCCGAACGCTCGGATGAGCAGCTCGAGGTGGTCGTCGTCCAGCGCGCCCTCGCGCCGGGTCGGGGGAGCGGCGAAGGCGAGCTCGCCCGGTCCGCGCCGGATCTGCACCAGCCCGGCACCGCACTCCTGCACCACGAACGCGCCGTCCGCGGGTACGCCCCCGCTCTCCAGCCACGCATGCGCCGAGCCGAGCGTGGGGTGGCCGGCGAACGGCAGCTCGCCGCCCGGCGTGAAGATGCGCAGCCGGTAATCGGCGCCCGGCACCGTCGCCGGCAGCACGAACGTCGTCTCCGACAGATTGGTCCAGCGCGCGACGCGCAGCATGTCGTCGGCGTCCAGACCCTCGGCGTCGAGCACGACCGCCACGGGATTGCCGAGATAGGGCGTGGCGGAGAAGACGTCGACCTGCGCGAAGCGCCGCGAGCGTGACATGGATGGCCCCTTCCGGGTCGGGACGGATGGTCGCCTCCACGGTAGCTCGCGGGCGCGTTCGGCGCGGGGTGGTTACAGTCGCAGGGGTGACCGCCAGCCCCGCCGCCCGACGTCCGCTTCACCTCCGCGTTCCCGCTCCGCGCTGGCCGGAGCCGGCGCCTCTCGACATGGGCGACCCCGTCGACGGGGGCCAGGCCATCCGCCTGACCACCCGCTTCGTGGAGCGCGCCGGCCGGCCGTGGCTCCCGATCATGGGGGAGTACCACTTCAGTCGAGACCTCCCCGAGCGCTGGGAGACCGAGCTCCGGAAGATGCGCGCGGGCGGGGTGAACGTCGTCGCGACGTACGTGCTCTGGATCCTGCACGAGGAGACCCGCGGCGACGTGCGCTGGAACGGGCCGAACGACCTGCGCCGCTTCGTCGAGACCGCGCACCGCGTGGGACTGAAGGTCGTGCTGAGGGTCGGACCGTGGGCGCACGGCGAGACGCGCAACGGCGGCTTCCCCGACTGGCTGCAGGAGCTGCCCATCGCGCACCGCACCGATGACCCCGAGTACCTCGCCCTGGTGAGGGACTGGTTCGATGCGATCGGCAGGCAGGTGGCCGGGCTGTTCCACGACGAGCGGAATCCCGCGGCCCCGATCATCGGCGTGCAGGTCGAGAACGAGCTCTACGACCAGCCCGATCACCTCGCCACGCTCCGCGACCTGGCCGAGGCGGCGGGCATGCGCGCTTCGCTCTGGACAGCGACCGGATGGGGCGGGGCGCAGCTCCCCGCGCGGCGGGTGCTGCCCGTGTACGCGGGCTACTCGGACGGCTTCTGGGAGGAGTCGACCACCGGATGGCCGGAGTTCGGGAGGATGCACTTCACCTTCTCGACGGTCCGCGACGACCTCTCCGTCGGCGCCGACCTCCGCGATGCGCCGGCGACCGGTGTCGCCGCGGACGCCGCCGAGGACCCGTGGCCGTTCGCGACGTGCGAGCTCGGGGGCGGGATGCAGGTCGCGTACCACCGCCGACCGCTCGTGGACCCGGCGGACGTCGCGGCGCTCGCGCTCGTCAAGCTCGGCAGCGGTTCGGCCTGGCCGGGCTACTACCTCTATCACGGCGGCACGCAGGTGCTCGGCCAGCGCTCCACGACGCAGGAGTCGCAGGCGACCGGGTACCCGAACGACGTCCCGGTGCGTGACTACGACTTCTTCGCGCCGATCGGCAGCGCCGGGCAGCAGCGGCCGCACTTCCACGCGCTGCGGCGCCAGCACCTGCTCCTCGAGGCCTTCGGCGACCGCATCGCGCCCTGGCCGGCTGCCATCCCCGAGGAGAGCGAGGTGCGGTGGGCGGTGCGCGCGGGCGAGGAGAGCGGGTGGCTCTTCATCAACAACCATCAGCCCGCCGCCGCGCCGCTCGGCGAGGTGGCGCACGTGCAGTTCCGCGTGGAGCTCGCCGCCGCCGCTGTCGCCGTGCCGAGGGAGCCGTTCACCCTGCGGTGCGGCGTCTTCGCGGTCTGGCCGCTGCGGCAGCGGTTCGGCGACCTCCCGGCGGTGACCGCCACCGCGCAGCCCATCACGCAGGTGGCGACGGACGAGGGCGTCACGGTCTTCCTCGCGGCCACACCCGGCGTGCCCGTCGAGCTGCAGCTCGGAGGAGTGAGCGCGGACGAGGTGAGCGGCGCGCGCGTCGTGTCGGAGCAGGTGTCGGCGCAGGAGGCGGCGCAGGACGGCGTCGTCGTGACGCCGGACGCTCGCCCGGGTCTCGATTGCCGGGTCACCGCGCGCGGGACCACCTTCGTGATCCTCGATCCGGAGACGGCGGACACCGTCTGGAAGGGCACGGTCGCGGGCGAGGAGCGCGTCGTCCTCTGGCGGGGCGATGGCTGGTTCGACAGCGCCGGCTTCCGGGTCGTTCCCGATTCGGATGGCCGCCGGTTGCTGATCCACCCCGCTCTCACTCGCGAGGACGGCCGCTTCACGGACGTGCCCGTGGGTGGGGCGGATGGCCGGCGCGTGCTTCCGACGCCGTCCTTCGCTGAGAAGCGCGTCGCGCCGGTTCGTGTCGGCGGGTCGGCGGGACGGCTGTCGGCGCCGCCGGAGGAGGACTTCGAGGCCCTGGAGCCGGTGCGCGTGGACGTCCGCGACGAGTGGTTCGAGAAAGCGGAGCGCCTCGTCCTCTCGCTGCGCTGGATCGGCGATGTCCTCCGCGTCTCGGCGGGCGACCTGCTGATCATGGATCAGTTCTGGTCGGGTCGTGCGCTCGAGGTCGACCTGCTGCCGCATCGCGACCTGATCCGCCGGCACGGCCTGACCCTCCGCGGCTTCGCCTGGTCGCCGGAATCCGGTGTTCACGTCGATCCGCGCGTGCGCCCGCGCGCGACGGAGCCGCTGCTCGAGGTGCACGAGGCGTCGATTCACGCGGTGCGCTCGCGACCCGTCCGCTGAGTCCGCCAGCGCCCGTTGCCCCTCCTCTTTTACGGATGTAAGCTGTCTTACGTTCGTAAGAAAGGGGGGTGTCATGGATGCTCGCATGGTGCGCACGCGAGAGGCGCTCACGGCGGCGATCGGCGACCTCCTCGCCGACAGCGAGGACCGCCTGCCGTCGATCACCGACGTCTGCTCGGCCGCGGGGGTGAGTCGCCCGACCTTCTACCAGCACTTCGCCGACGTCTCGTCGCTGGTCCAGGCCGCGGCCGTGGAACGGCTGCGGGTGCTGTTCGACCGCGTCGTGCCCGATCCTGCGGGCGAGCAGTGGGAGGCGGCGATGCCCCGCATCGTGAGCGAACTCCTGGCCAGCCTCTTCGCAGACGCCGAGTTCTACGGCCGGGTGCTCCGCAGCTCCAACGCCCATGCCTTCCAGGAGCGCGTGGTGGAGTTCCTCGCCGCGCGTCTGCTGGCCTTCTCGCCGCTCGGCGACGCCGTCCGCGCGGGCGCCGACGAGCGCCGCATGCAGCGGTCGGCCACCTTCCTCGCCGCCGGCGCGACCTGGCTGGTCGTCGGATGGCTTCTGGAAGCCGAGCGGCGGCCATCCGTACCCGAAGGGGCCGAGGAGATCGCGGACCTCCTCGTCACCAGCATCACCGCCCAGCGCCGTGCCGCGGCCGACGCCGCATCCACGAAGTGAGGACCCTGCTGTGAGCGTGACCCGTGGCCTCAAGGGCAAGCTGAACCCGCGCAGCGCCGTCGTCTTCTCGGCGATCGCGCTCATCCCGCTGATCTACGCGGGGCTGCTGACATCGGCGAACGAGGACCCGACGCATCACCTCGACAGCGTGCCGGCCGCGATCGTCAACGAAGACCAGGGCGCCACGTCGGCCGATGGGTCGGATCTCGATCTCGGCGACTCGCTGGCCGATGAGCTGACATCCACAGACTCGGAGTCGAACTTCCGGTGGTCGGCCGAGAGCGCGGAGCAGGCTGCCGCCGATCTCGAGTCCGGCGACGTCTACGCCGTGCTCACCGTGCCCGCCGACTTCTCCGAGAACGTCGCATCGATCGGCGGCGACGATCCCGACGCCGCCGTCGCGGGCACGCTCACCGTCGAGACCAACGACGGCGCCAACCTCATCGTCGGCACCATCGCCGCCAACATCGGCACCGCCGTGACGGAGAGCCTGAAGGAGGAGGTCAGCGAGACCTACCTCGAGAACGTCTACCTCGGATTCACCGACGTCCACGCGAGTCTGCAGGACGCCGCGGAGGGGGCCGGCGAGCTCACGGACGGCGCGACCGACGCCGCATCGGGCTCGTCCGAGCTCGTGGTCGGACTCACGTCGCTGCAGGACGGCACCACGCAGCTCGCCGACGGCGCGAGCGACCTCGCCGCCGGCGCGGCCGACGCCTCGACCGGTGCGCAGTCGCTCTCGGCCGGCCTCGGTCAGCTGCAGTCGGCCGCCGCGGCCCTTCCCGACCGAGTGACGCAGCTCGACGGCGGCGCGCAGGCGGTCGCGACGGGCGCTCAGACTCTGCACGCCGGGCTCGGCGATCTCGTCGCCGGCGCCACCTCCCTCGACGACGGTGCGGGCGCGCTCGCGGCGGGTGCCGCGGACGCCGCCACCGGGGCGGATAGCCTCGCGACCGGCACCGCCTCGCTGCGTGACGGGGTGGATGGCGCGCTCGCCGGAGCGCAGCAGCTCGCCTCGGGTGCGGGCCAGCTCGCCGAGAGCACCCCCGCCCTCGGCGAGGGCGCCGACGCGGTGTCCGCCGGCCTGCAGAACCTCGTCGCGGGCTACGGCGCGATGACCGATGAGCAGCGGATGGCCGCGCTCACGCAGCTCGAAGCCGCTTCCGAGCAGCTCGCCTCGGGAGCGCACGCCGTCGACGACGGCGCGTCCGGTCTCGCGGCCGGTGCGCACGCGCTCGTGGGCGACGAGGCGTCCGGGCTGACCGCGCTCGACGCCGGCGCCGCTTCGGTCGCCGGAGGCGCGGCGGACCTCGCCCCGGGCACCCGCTCGCTCGCCGACGGCGCGGCGACGCTCCACGACGGCGCGGACTCCCTCGTCGCCGGCGCGCAGCAGGCCGCAGACGGCGCCGCCGCCCTCGACGACGGCGCGGGCCAGGTCGCGGATGGCACGAGCGCGCTGGTCAGCGGAATGGGTCCGCTCACGACGGGCATCTCCGATGCCGCGAGCGGCGCCCAGGAGCTGGCGTCGGGCAACGGCGCGCTGGCGGACGGGGCGAGCACCCTCGCTGCGGGTGCGGCTTCTGCCGCGGCGGGATCGAGCGAGGCGACGAGCGGCGCGCAGACGCTCGCCGATGGGCTCGGCTCGCTGGTCGGCGGCGCCCAGGCGCTGAGCGACGGCCTGGAGGACGGCGTGGATGAGGTGCCGACCTACACGGACGAGGAGGCGAGCTCGCTCAGCGGGATCGCGGCGACGCCGGTGACGCTCGACGCCGACCGCATCAACGAGGTGCCCGGCTACGGCTACGGCCTCGCCCCGTACTTCATGGCGCTCGCGCTGTGGGTGGGAGCCCTCGCCTTCTATCTCATGAGCTCGCCGCTGCGGGAGCGCCTCATCGTGCTGCGCCGGCCCTCGTGGGAGGTCGCCCTCCGCAGCTTCCTGCCGGGCGCGCTCATGGGGGTCGCGCAGGGGGTGCTGGCGGCCCTCGTGCTCCGCTTCGCGGTGGGGATCGAGGCGACGAACCTGCCAGGGCTCATCGGCATCGCCGTGCTCACGAGCGTGACCTTCATCGCGATCAACCAGGCGCTCATCGCCCTGCTGGATGCGCCGGGTCGTTTCCTCGCGCTCCTCATGATCGTGCTGCAGCTCTCGTCCGCGGGCGGCACGTATCCGATCGAGACCGCGCCCGCGTTCTTCCAGACGATCCACGGCGTGCTTCCGCTGACCTACAGCGTGGAGGCGTTCCGCTCCCTCATCGCCGGCGGCGCGATCGGTGTCGCGCAGTCCGTGCTGGTCCTCGCCTGCTGGCTGGTCGGCGCGCTGCTCCTCACCCTCCTCGCATCGGTGCTGCGCCGTCGGCGCGCGACGGGGCGGCCGACCGCGCAGCCCGCCCCGGCCGCGCCGGTGGGACCGGAGGTCGTGCCGGCGTAGGGCCGGCGATCTCCTCCGAGCGGATGACCGGAGTTCGTTCCGCAGGACGATGACCGCGCGGAGCGGGCACGGGAGGGTTGAGACATCGACCGCGCCGAAAGGAATCCCGTGCCCGCTCACCTCGTCCACTCGCCCCCTTCCCCCGCCGACGCGCCGTCTCCGCGCATCGGCGATCCGGCCTGCACGGCGCTGCAGCTCGTCGCAGGGTCGTTCGTCTTCCTGGGGGCGGAGTCGACGGCATCCGTCCGGTCGATCCACCTCGCCCCGAGGGCATGAGGGCTCCGGCGCTTCGCTGTCAATCCGACCCCCTCCGCGCGAGATACCGGCACACTGGAGGGGATGCTCTTTCGTCGTGCTCTCGTCTCCGGGGTGGTCGCCGCCCTCGCCGCGTCGCTCGCCTCCTGCTCCAGCGCCGCCCCGCCCACCGTCAGCCCCGACTCGCCGACGACCGCCGAGCTGCGTGAGCGTGCGACCTGCGCCGTGGACGCGCTCGCCGACCCCGAGGGCGTGGCCTTCGGCGTCAACCTCGACTGGGGCAGCCAGTCGGTGAGGGAGTACGCCGACCTCCTCGGCCGGGAGCCGGCGGACGTCGTCTCCTTCGTCCCGCTCCCGTGGGACGGCCACGAGCGTCAGTGGGTGCTGGAGGCGGCACAGCAGGCAGCCGTCGCCGGGTCCGCGCATCTGCTGACGATCGAGCCGCAGGATGGCCTGGCGGCGGTCGACGATGCGGCGGTCGCGGATCTCGTGACCCTGCTGCAGGAGATCACCGAGCTCGGCGTGCCGGTCGTGCTGCGTTTCGCACACGAGATGAACGGCTCCTGGTATGCCTGGGGTCAGCAGCCCGACCAATACGTCGACACCTTCCGACGGGTGGCGTCCGCCGTCCACGACGAGGTGCCGGGAGCGGCGATGATGTGGGCGCCGAATTACGGCGGCGGCTATCCCTTCACGGGCGGCGCGTACACCGCCGAGGCGGGCTCTTCCGCGGCGGAGGCGCTCGACACCGACGGCGACGGCGCCGTGACCGACGCCGACGACCCCTACGCCCCGTACTACCCGGGCGACGAGTACGTCGACTGGGTCGGCATGTCGCTCTATCACTGGGGATCCGCGTACCCGTGGGGCGAGAACGAGCTCCCGGAGGAGGGGAAGTTCGCCGCTCAGCTGACCGGGACCTACGACGGTCTCGGCGGCGACGAGAGCGGGGTGCCCGACTTCTACACCGAGTACGGGGAGCAGCGCGGCAAGCCGCTGGCCATCCCCGAGACCGCCGCGCTCGTCGTCGAGCGGGGCGACCCCGAGAGCGAAGCCGAGATCAAGCAGGCGTGGTGGCGCCAGATCTTCGCGCCCGAGACGCGCGAGGTCTTCCCGATGCTGCGGATGGTCAACTGGTTCGAATGGACGAAGCACGAGCCCGAGGTCGACGACACCGTCGCCTGGTCCGTCCTCGGCGACGAGACGACCGCCGCCGAGTTCGCCGCGGACCTCCCCGAGTGGCTGCGCTTCGCGGGCGACGTCGATTGCGACGAGTGACGCTCGATCGTCCTCACGGTCGCCGGGCTCGCGGCCGCAGCGGCACGGCGAGGGCGGACAGGACGGCCGCTCCCCAGAAGGCGGTGCGGAGCCCGGTGAGGTCCGCGAGCGCGCCCCACCCCGGCGCGGCGGCCGCCTGTCCGACCGCGAGGAGGAGGAACGCCAGGCCGACCCCGCGGGCGGGAGCCTCCCGGAACACCTGCGTGCTCCAGACGAGGAGCACCCCGGTCGCGGCGATGTAGACCGCGCCGAAGACGCCGGAGGCCACGAGGGCGATGCCCGCGGCCTCTGGCGCGAGGGCGAGCGCTGCCGTGCTGGCCGCCATCACGACCATGAGGGCGGACCACGCCACGTCCATCCCCCACCGGTCGACGAGGTCGCCGGCGGCAGCGCCGAGCAGGCCGCAAGCGCCGAGGACGATCCAGGCGATGGTGGCGGCGCCGCGCCCGGCATGGGCGCTCACGAGGTCCTGGCCGAACGTCCACATCGCGGCGCTGCCGACGCCCATCAGAGCGGCGGCCGCCCCGAGGCGAGGGGCACCGGGTGGGAGTGGCGAGGGCGAACGGGAGACGCGGGCGGACGAGTCGCGCGCGGCGGGGATGACGAAGGCGACCCACGCCGTGACCGCCGCGGCGGCCGCGGAGAATGCGAGCCACGCCATCCGCCACTGGTCGGCGACGACGAGCGCGACCGGACCGGAGACGACGACGCCGAGTCCGGTGCCGGCGTTGACGATGCTCTGCACGCGATCGCGGGCGGGCGAGGCGACGCGGTGGGCGACGGCATGCGCGAGCGGCGGGGAGGCGATGCCGGTGCTGGAGCCCGCTATGAGGACGCCCACGGCGAGCAGCGACGCGTCGGGTGCGAGGGCGATGAGAGCCGTGCCCAGGGTGGCGGCGACGCCCGCGCTCACCGCCGTGAGGCGGGATCCGAGGCGCGGGGTCGCGACGGTCGCGAGCGTCACTCCCGCGCAGTAGGCGACATAGCTGCCCGAGGCGATGAGGCCCACCGTGCCCGCGTCGAGGTCGAACGCGGCGCGGAAGCTCGGGACGAAGAGCCCGTAGGCGAACCGCGCCAGGCCGTAGCAGACGGCGATCAGCGCCAGCCCGGCCGCGGCCATCCGGATGGTGCCGCGGTGCGAGAGCGCGGAGGTGTCCGTCATGCGCACCTCCTCCTGCTTCACCGACCTGTGAAGTGCCACGCTAGTACACTGATCGGTGAAGTCAAGGGAGGTGGCACGATGACGAAGACGCAGCCGGCGATGACACCGGGCGCTCGCCGCATCCTCGACGCCGCCACGACGCTGTTCTACGAGCGCGGCGTCCACGCGGTCGGGGTCGACGCCGTGGCGGCGGAGTCGGGCGTCACGAAGCGCACCCTGTACGACCGGTTCGGGTCCAAGGACGCGCTCGTCGCGGCCTACCTCCGTCGGCGCGACGAGGAGTGGTGGGCGCGCTGGGAGAAGCGCCTGGAGGCGGCCGGCGCATCGCGCGTCCTGACCGTCTTCGACGCGTACGTCGAGGATGCCGAGCCGTCGGGGCGGGGCTGCGCGTTCCTCAACGCGGCTGCCGAGCTCTCCCCGGCGGACGCGGGCTTCGTGATCATCCGCGACCACAAGCGCCGCGTGCGCGCGCGGATCGAGGAGCTGCTCGGTGAGGACGGCATCGTCGAGCCGACCGTCCTCGCCGAGCACCTCTTCCTCCTGCTGGAGGGCGCGATCGCGCACCAGGGCGTGGACGGCGACTCGAGTCGCCTCCGGCGCGCTCGCGCGATCGCCGCCGACCTGCTGAGGTCGGCGGCGCCTCGCTCCTGAAGATCCCGTCGGGTCAGGGCTCGTCGCGCTGGACCGGCTCGAAGTAGGTCCGCTGCGTGGACTCGTCGGCCACCCGCACGCCGAAGCGGTACGCGATCTCGCCGCCGAGGAATCCGGAGGCGCCGACGACGAGGAACGCGACGACCGCCACGACGAAGCCCCAGACGCTCGGCTCGTCCGGCTCGCGCAGGCGCAGCAGCACGCTGCCGACGAAGAGCAGCAGGGCGAGCGTGTTGAGCACCATGTGCGTGAGCGCGACCTTGTGGGCGCGCGTCCCCTTGGCGATCACCGTGAAGTCCATCAGTCCGAGCACCGCGGCGACGGCGGCGCCGGCGATGCCGATGACGATGAGCCAGAAGGCGCCGGTGGCGAAGGCCTCGTCGTCGCGGGCGAGCGCGATGATGTCGAAGACGATCGCGGCGGTCCACGCGCCGATCGGAATCGTCACCATCATGGCGTGGAAGGGGTGGCCGTAGGGGCCGGCGAGGGCGGTGCGGGGGTGCTTGGCGGTCTTCATCGCCGATTCGCTCGGCGGGGGCAGTGTGGCCATGGTGTTCTCCTGTTCCGCGGGGCGGTGCGTGGAGATCAGGATGGCGCGAGCGCCCGACCACAGGAAGCGGCTGGACGAGCGGAGGGAACCCCGCTAGGTGGGTGACCTCGGCGGGGACGTGTCAACCCCCGTGGGCTCGTCTGCGCCGCCGCGTAGCATCGCCGACATGTCTGACACGAACCCCACTGGCGAAACCCTCGGCGCGACCGGAGACGCGGACAGCTCGGCCGAGAAGGATCCGTCGACGTGGGTCACGGGCGACGAGCCCATGACCGCGCCGCAGCGCAGCTACATCGACACCCTCGCTCGCGAGGCGGGCGAGGAGATCTCCGCCGACATGACGAAGGCGGAGGCATCCGAGCAGATCGACCGGCTGCAGGAGAAGACCGGCCGTTCCAACGACTGACACCCGGATCCGGGGGCGAAGAGGGCGCACGATTCCTGTGCGTCCTCTTCGACAGCCGCCGTCGATGCGACGAGGAGCTCGCAAAAGCATCTAGCGTCGAAGGCATGCACAGCTCCTCCGTCGATGCCTTCAAGACCGCGTTCCGCCTGCACCCCGCCGGCGTGGCGCTCATCACGGCGAGCACCCCCGAGGGGCCGGTCGGCCTCACCGCGTCGAGCGTCGCCTCGGTCGGCGTCGACCCGCTTGCGCTCGCCTTCTCGGTGACGCGCGCCCGGGGGAGTGCGGGCGGGATCCTGCGCGCGGAGACGTTCCTCGTGCACCTCATCACCGCGCGCGACGTCGAGACCGCGCAGGCCTTCGCCATCTCCGGGGCGCCCCGTTTCACCCCCGAGCAGGGGTGGGCGACCCTCGAGACCGGCGAGCCCCACCTGCCGAGCGCCCGGTACGCGCTGCGCTGCCGTCCGCTCAACATCACGCCCGTCGGCGACTCGTCGCTGGTCCTCGCGGAGGTGCTCGACGTCATCCAGGGTGAGGATGGCGACACGGTCGTGTACGTGGACCGCGCGTTCCGCACTCTGGCGCCGCTCAGCTCCTGACGCGCTCCCTCCGGTTCAGCGCCTCGGCCGCCTGCGCGATGCGCGCGGCCATCCCCGCGAAGATGGCGCCGTGGAACGGCAGCACGCTCAACCAGTAGAGGCGCCCGGCTAGTCCGCGCGGGAAGAAGACCGCACGCTGCTCGTACCGCGCACCCCGGCCATCCGGCTCGGCGCGCAGCTCGAGCCACGCGTCGCCGGGCACCTTCATCTCCGCCCGCAGCCGCAGCAGCCGGCCCTCCTCGACCTGCTCGACCCGCCAGAAATCGATGGCGTCGCCGACGTGCGCCTCGCTCCGGCTGCGGCGCCCGCGCCGGAGACCGACGCCGCCGACGAGCCGATCCATCCACCCGCGGGCCGCCCAGAGGAGCGGTGACGAGTACCAGCCGTTGTCGCCGCCGATGCCGATGATGATCGACCAGAGGTCCTCGGGGCTCGCATCCGTCTGGACGGCGCGCTCGTCGGTGTAGACGGTGCGTCCGGCCCAGTCGGGGTCGCTGGGAAGCGGGTCGCTCGGCGCGCCGCTCACCTCCGCGTCCTTCCAGCTCGTCTCGACGAGGTCGTTCTCGAGTCGACCCAGCGCGAGGGCGACCGCGCTGCGGTACGGCGTGAGGCCGTCGTCGGGCGGTGGGATCAGCGCGTCGACGTCGTGGCTCTTCATCACGCACTCGTTCTGCAGCGACGCGATGAGCGGCCGCGCGATCGCACGCGGCACCGGGGTCACGAGGTTCACCCAGTGCGACGCGAGACCCGGCGTCAGCACGGGGAGCGCCGCGATCGCCCGCTGTCGCAGCCCGGCCTCGAGCGCGTAGCCGTTCATCATCTGCCCGTAGCGGAGCACGTCGGGGCCGCCGATGTCGACGGCGCGGTTGACCGACGGGTCCACGCGCGCGGCGCCGAGGAGGTAGTGCAGCACGTCGCGCACAGCGATCGGCTGGATCCGATTGCGCACCCAGTGGGGCGCCGGCATGTACGGAAGCACCTCGGTGAGGTGCCGGATCATCTCGAACGACGCCGAGCCCGATCCGATGACCACCCCGGCCTGCAGGACGAGGGTCGGCACCCCCGACTCGAGGAAGGCGCGCCCCACCTCCACGCGCGAGCGCAGGTGCGGTGAGAGCTCGGCGTCGTCCGGATGCAGGCCGCCGAGGTAGACGATGCGCCCGGCTCCGGCCGTCGCGGCGGCGCTCGCCACGGTGCTCGCGGCACGGGCATCGGCGGCCTCGAAGTCCCGGCCGGCGCCCATCGAGTGGATGAGGTAGAAGATCACGTCGACGTCCGCGCAGGCGCGGGCGACGGCTTCCGCCTCGTCCGCGGACCCCTCGACGACGTCGGAGTCCTTCCCCCACGGGAACGCCGCGACCCGCGCCGCGTCCCGCGCGAGCACGCGCACCCGGTAGCCGGCCGCCAGCAGGCGTGGCGTGAGCCGCCCGCCGATGTAGCCGGTGGCGCCCAGCACGAGCGCTCGCGGCGCCGATCCGTCGGCTCGGGGCTGAGCGCGCAGGTCGGGCTCGCGCCCGGTCGGCGCGGTGAGATCCGTCATGCCGTTCACGCTAGGCGCGGCGCTCGGCCTGAGCGAGGGGTTGACGGCGGATGGTCGAGGTCGGTGCCGTGAGCACGTCGCGTGAGAGCATCGTCCTCGGTCGCGCCAGCGGCCATCCGAGAGGGGATGCCCATGGTCGCGACCTACGTGGATCCGGTCGACGGACGCACCTTCCCGCTCGCAGAGCCGCGCTGGCGCTCCGACGCGGGGCGGCCGCTCATGGTGTCCGCGCAGCCGGGCATCTCGCGCAGCGACATCGCGACGCGGGAGCGGTCGCTGTGGCGCTACCGCGCCGCGCTGCCGGTCGACATCGCACGGCCGATCACGCTCGGCGAGGGATGCACGCCGCTCATCGAGCGGGAGCGCGGCCGGCATCGCCCCCTGTTCAAGCTCGACTGGTTCCAGCCGACGGGCAGCTTCAAGGACCGCGGCACGAGCGTCATGCTGTCGTATCTGCGCGAGCGCGGCGTCGCGTCCGTCCTCGAGGACAGCTCGGGCAACGGCGGCTCGTCCGTCGCCGGGTACGCGGCTGCCGGCGGAATGGGGGTGCGGATCTTCGCGCCCTCATCGACCTCGCCGGCGAAGATCGCGCAGGTGCGCGCGTACGGCGCGGATGTCGAGCTCGTCGACGGGCCGCGCGAGGCGTCGCAGGAGGCGGCCATCCGCGCCGCCGACGAGGCGTTCTATGCGAGCCACAACTGGCAGGCACTGTTCCTCGAGGGCACCAAGACGCTCGCGTACGAACTCTGGGAGGACCTGGGGTTCCGCGCGCCCGACAACGTCATCGTCCCGGTCGGCGCCGGCAGCAGCCTGCTCGGCTGCTGGCTCGGGTTCCGCGAGCTGCGCGCGGCCGGTCAGATCGCGCGGCTGCCCCGCCTCTTCGCCGCGCAGCCGCGCAACTGCTCGCCCGTCGAGGCGGAGCTGCGTGGCGAGGGAGGGCGGCCGGTCGCCCCGACGATCGCCGAGGGCACGGCCATCCGCTCGCCCCTGCGGATGGCCCAGATCCTGCAGGCGATCGGCGAGACGGATGGCGACGCGGTCGCGATCCGAGAGGAGGAGATCGTCGCGGCGCTGCGCCGGCTGTGCGCGGACGGACTCTTCGTAGAGCCGACGAGCGCGACGGCGGCGGCCGCCTTCGACGCGCTCGTCGCGCGCGGCGCCATCCGAGCGGACGAGACGACCGTCGTCATGCTGAGCGGCTCCGGCCTCAAGGCCGCCGAGCGGGTGCGCGACCTGCTCGCGCAGCCCCGGATGCGCGGGGTCGAGGTCTGAGCTCACACGTCCGCGCGGGATCTCGCATCGAGCACGTCCGGCATGTGAGTCGTCGCCCAGTTCTCGAGGGCGCGAAGCGGCTCGCGCAGGCTCCGACCGAGTGCGGAGAGCTCGTACTCCACGCGGGGAGGGGCCTCGGCGAAGACGGTGCGCGTCACCAGCCCATCCCGCTCGGCCGCGCGCAGGGTCTGCGTGAGCATCTTCTGAGACACGCCCTCCACTCGGCGCGCGACCTCAGAGAAGCGAAGCGGGCCATCCTCGAGGGTGCCGAGCACGAGGACGGTCCAGCGGTCGCCGATGCGGTCGAGCAGCTGCCGACTCGGGCAGTCGCGTGCGTAGGGGTCCCAGTCCTGCTTCCCGTCCATGCCGCCTCGCTTACCTCGGGGTGACCAGGGCACCGGAAAGTGCCTGGTTTCCCACAGTAACCGACTCTCCTAGAGTGAGTAATGGCCTCGATCGAGGCCGCATCGACCTCAGGAGGAATCTTCCATGACACGCATCGTCGTCTTCGGCGGCACCGGCTTCGCCGGCTCGCACATCGTCCGCATCGCCGCAGAGCGAGGTCACTCGGCCGTCTCCTACAGCCGGTCTGAGCCCGCCGAGCCGGTGGCCGGTGTGGAGTACCGGACCGGTTCGCTTCTCGACGCCGACACCCGTGCGGAGGCCTTCGCCGGTGCGGACGTCGTGGTGAGCGCCGTGGCGCCCCGAGGCGAGATGGCCGGGCGCGTGGCACCCGCGCTGGCCGAGGCCGCCGAGGAGGCGCGTGCGGCGGGGGTCCGGCTCGGCGTCATCGGCGGGGCGGGATCGCTGTTCGTCTCCGAAGACGGTCCACGCCTTCTGGATGCCGGCTTCCCCGAGGAGTTCAAGCCGGAGGCGCTCGAGATGACCGAGGTCCTCGAGGCGCTGCGCGGCCGCTCGGACGAGCTCGACTGGTTCTTCGTCAGCCCGGCCGCGGGCTTCGGCGCCTTCAACCCCGGCGAGGAGACCGGGTCGTACCGTCTCGGCGGGGACGTGCTGCTCGTCGACGAGGACGGGGAGTCGTTCATCTCGGGCGCCGACCTCGCGCTCGCGATCGTCGAGGAGATCGAGAACCCGCGTCACCAGCGCGCGCGCTTCACCGCCGCGTACTGACGTATGCCCTCGAGGATGGCCGCCCACCACGTGGGCGGCCATCTCGCGTATCACCCGGGCAGGCCGAACCTCTCCGGGTCGACCGGACGCTCACGCACGGGGAGTCCGGCGACGACGAGCCGGTAGGAGTCCGTCACGAGCTCGCCCAGCATCTGCTCGTCCACATCGCCACCGGGGGAGACGGAGATCCAGTGGCGCTTGTTCATGTGATAGCCGGGGGCGATGTCGGGAAAGGCGGTGCGCAACTGCTCGGCGTCGTACGGGTCGGCCTTGAGGGTCACCAGCGGACGCTCCGCCGTGCCCATGACGAGAAGGAACACGCGCCCGCGGACCTTCAGCACCTCGACGTCCGGGCCGAACGGCTGCTCTCGGGCGACGGAAGGGAACTGCTCGCCGACCTCGAGTGCGACCGATGCGAGTGCGGAGGCGTCCATGCCCTCCAGTGTGCCCCGCGGTGGACGAGGCGCTACGGCGGCGGGCTCCGAGGAGGCAAGGCACAAGCGGGTGGCTGCGGCGCCGCTCAGGACCGCAGTGCTGCTCGCGCACCCGGCGCTGCTCGCTCGCGCGGCGGGGTGCTGCTCGCGCGCGGCGGGGTGCTGCTCGCTCGCGCGGCGGGGTGCTGCTCACGTGGTCGCGCATTACCTCGATCACCGCGCTGCCGGTCGGAGACCGCGCTGCCGATCCGAGACTGCGCGGCCGCACTGAGACTGCGCGGCCGCTCTGAGACAGCGCGGCCGCACGCGGGATGCGCGTGAACCGTGCAGGTCGGGAGTGAGCGCGCGGGATGGCGCGGTGCTTGCACTCGAGTGCCCGCGGTCGCTCCGAGGCTGCCGCGTCGCTCGTCGGCTGCGCAGTCGGTTGCAGGCAGCGCGGAGGCTCTGAAACTGCGCCGTCGCTCCGGGCCCGCGCGTGGCGGACGCTGTCCGAGCGCGAAGGTGCGAGGAGGCGGAAGCGGGGGCCGGTGTCCGCGCTGCCGCTCGGACACCGCCGGCGCGACACGCCCGGGGGCCTGGTGGGTTTGCGGGGGTGGGGGGCTGAGCGTAATGTTGTCTCTTGTCGCCGCCAAGCAGCGAGGTTGAGCCGGAAGGTTCCCCGCCCCAGGTCAGCGACACACACAAAACATAACTCCCCGGTTCGAGGCTTCTGGTCTTGTTGCGGGGGGTGGATGGTTGCCCCGGAGGGCCACGGCGGGAGTCGTGGGGCTGGGTGCGTCTGATCCTTGAGAACTCAACAGCGTGCACTTGTCAAATGCCAAATTATCCTCGGCCTGGTCTTTGTGACTGGGTTTGAGAATT
>NZ_JAUEPM010000003.1 GCF_030406385.1 Microbacterium oryzae | reverse complement strand
TCCGAGGCCGCGGCCTCGACAGCCTCCCCAGCACCCGCCCCGACATCACCGACCCGGCTGACTAAACTGCCCACAACCGTTCACTTTTCGAACGCCGGAAGTGTTCACAATTCGAGCGCCGCCGACAGGCCTCGTACGGGATGGCCTCGGGAACCCGCAGCACGAAGTCCTCGTCCACGACGACGTGCGTGGAGTAGCCGCCCTGAGTGATCGTGCCGTCACGGTCGACGCCCGCGTAGGTCTGCGTGTTGCCCTTCAGGCAGTAGTTCTCCATGCCGGCGCGGCAGTTATCGCACTGGCGGCACGAGTTGACCATGCAACCCACGCCGACCCTGTCGCCGACAGCGTGCTTGGTGACAGCGGAGCCGACCTCGACGACCTCGCCGACGATCTCGTGGCCGACGACCTGCGGGTAGGTGATGGGGCCCCACTCGCCGCGCACGGTGTGGATGTCGGAGTGGCAGACGCCGGCGTAGCGGATGGCGATGAGGACGTCGGAGGGGCCGACGTCACGGCGCTGGATCGTGGTGGGTACGAGCGGCTCGGTGGCCGACGGCGCCGCGTAGGCATTGACGGTGAGCAAGGGAGGTCCTCCTGCGGTTGGGGGTCGTTCCCACCATTCAACGCCCATTTCCGAGGGAAGCGGGGCGCCCTGCCAGTACCCGTCTCGACAGTGCGTCGTCTGCGACGGAAAAGCGGATGGCCTCGGATCCGAAGATCCGAGGCCATCCGCTCTGAAGGTGATTCAGCGACGCAGGCCGTCGCCGGCCGCGAGCTGGTCGTGCTCGCTCTCGCCGGCGTGCGCCTCGCCGTACTCGTGCAGCGCGTGCTGCTGGTGCTCCAGCGCCGCACGGTACTCCGTCTCGGTGACGGGAGCCAGGCGATCCTCGAAGAACCAGCGCGAGAGGCCCGCGCGCATCTTCTGACCGGTGCCGATGCGGCCGCGGTCGTCGGGGCGCACGACGAGGGGCTCGAAGGTCTCCTCGGCGACGAGCTTCCAGCGCTCGTACTCGTTGACCGGCTTGTGCACCTCGCGGTACTCGCCGCCGGGCATCCGCACGATGCGGCCGGACTCGTAGCCGTGGAGGACGATCTCGCGGTCCTTCTTCTGCAGGGCGAGGGCCACGCGCTTCGTGATGAAGTACACGACCACCGGCATGACGAACAGCGAGATCTGCAGGAACAGGATCACGCCCTCCATCGTGAGGCGGAAGTGCGTCGCGATGATGTCGGACGAGGCCGCCGTCCACAGGATCGCGTAGAACACGACGCCGGCCGCGCCGATCGCGGTGCGGGTGGCCGCGTTGCGCGGACGCTGGGCGATGTGGTGCTCGCGCTTGTCGCCGGTGATCCACGCCTCGAGGAAGGGGTAGATCGCGACGGCGACGATGAACAGGCCGAGGATGCCGACCGGCAGGAGGATGCCCATGGACAGCGTGAAGTTGCCGATGTGGAAGTCGAGATTCGACGGAGCCAGGCGCAGCGCCCCATCGGCGAAGCCGATGTACCAGTCGGGCTGGGTTCCGGCCGACACGGGGGAGGGGTCGTACGGGCCGTAGTTCCAGATCGGGTTGATCTGCACGAGCGATGCGATGAGCACGATCGCTCCGAACACGATGAAGAAGAAGCCGCCCATCTTCGACATGTACACCGGCATCATCGGGTAGCCCACGACGTTGGTGTTCGTGCGGCCGGGGCCGGCGAACTGCGTGTGCTTGTTCACGATCATCAGGAGCAGGTGCACGGCGATCAGACCGATGACGAGCAGCGGGAGGATCAGGATGTGCAGCGTGTAGAGGCGCCCCACGATGACCGTGCCGGGGAACTCGCCGCCGAAGAGCAGGTACGAGGTCCAGGTGCCGACCAGGGGGAGGCCCTTGATCATTCCGTCGATGATGCGGAGTCCGTTGCCCGACAGCAGGTCGTCGGGCAGCGAGTAGCCCGTGAAGCCCTCCGCGAGAGCGAGGATGAACAGCACGAAGCCGATCAGCCAGTTGAGCTCACGCGGCTTGCGGAACGCACCCGTGAAGAACACGCGCAGCATGTGCACGCCGATGCCGGCGATGAACACGAGCGCCGCCCAGTGGTGGATCTGTCGGACGAGAAGCCCGCCGCGGATGTCGAAGCTGATGTGCAGCGTCGACTCCATGGCGGCGGACATCGGGATGCCGCGCATCGGCAGCCAGGCGCCGTCGTAGTGGGTCTCGACCATCGACGCCTGGAAGAAGAACGTCAGGTAGGTGCCGGAGATCAGCACGGCGACGAACGCCCACAGGGCGATCTCGCCGAGCATGAACGACCAGTGGTCGGGGAAGACCTTGCGGCCGAGCTCCTTGACGAAGCCCGACATGCTGGTGCGCTCGTCGAGGTAGTTCGCCGTTGCGCCGACGAAACGTCCGCCGAGCGGCTTCTGCTGCGGCTTGTCGGTGGCGGTTGCGGTGCTCAATGACGCTCCCAGAAGCTCGGGCCGACAGGTTCGGCGAAGCCGTCCTTGGCGACGAGGTAGCCCTCGGCGTCGACGGTGATGGGCAGCTGCGGCAGCGGACGCGCCGCGGGGCCGAAGACGACCTTGGCGTGATCCGACACGTCGAACTGCGACTGATGGCAGGGGCAGAGCAGGTGGTGCGTCTGCTGCTCGTACAGGGCCACGGGGCAGCCGACGTGCGTGCAGACCTTGGAGTACGCGACGATGCCGTCGTACGACCAGTCCTTGCGCTCCTCGCTCTCGGTGAGCTGCTCGGGGAGCATGCGGACCAGGAGCACGATGGCCTTGGCCTTCTCCTCGAGGTAGCCCTCGTCGTGCGACAGGCCCGCGAGCGACTCCGGGATGATGTGGAACGCCGAGCCGATGGTGACGTCGGAAGCCCTCACCGGGGTGCCCTCGGGGTCGAGCACGAGGCGCTCACCCCTGGCCCACATCGTCTCGTTGAGGAGCTGCACCGGGTCGTTGCCGTCGTTCGGAGCGAGGTTGCGGAACAGCGTGATGCCCGGGATGACGCTGGCCACGAGAGCGGCGAACAGCGAGTTGCGGATCATCTTGCGGCGTCCGAAGCCGGACTCCTCGTTCGCGGCGGCGAAGGCCTGGACCGCAGCGGCGCGGGTCGTCTCGGTGCCGCGGGTCGTGTGGCGCTCCTCGACGTGCTCCTCGTCGCTCATGATCGACTTGGCCCAGTGGATGGCGCCGATGCCGATCGCGAGCAGCGCGAAGGCGATGCCGAGTCCGATGAACAGGTTGTTGTTCCGGATGTTGCCCATCGTGGCGTACTCGCCCTCGATCGGGAACAGCATGTAGGCGGCGACCGCCCAGATGCTCGCCGCGACCGAGACGTAGAACAGCGTGTACACCGTGCGGATGGCGCGGCGCTTGGCCTGCGGGTCCTTGTCGGTGACACGGGGCCGGTGCGGGGGGAGGCCCGGGTTCTGCACCGGGTCGTCGACCGCGACGGCGAGGCCGGCAGAGGGTCGGTGGACCCTCTCGACCGCCTGCGTGTCGTGCTCGTGTGCCATGTCGCTCATGTCCTCTTCGTTCGCCATGCTCAGTTCGACTTCGCCGTGATCCACACCGTGATCGCCACGAGGCCGCCGATGCCGAAGATCCACGCGAAGAGGCCTTCAGAAACCGGGCCGAGCGAGCCGAGGTCGAACCCTCCGGGCGCCGGCTCCTCCTGCTGATAGAGCAGCGCCGAGATGATGTCGCGCTTGTCCTCGGGCGTCAGGTTCATGTTGTTGAACACCGGCATGTTCTGCGGGCCCGTGACCATGGCCGCGTAGATGTGCAGCGCGCTGGTGTCCTGGATGTCCGGGGCCCACTTGCCCTGAGTCAGGGCGCCACCGGCGGCCGCCACGTTGTGGCACATGGCGCAGTTGATGCGGAAGAGCTCGGCGCCGCGCGCCAGGTCGCCCTCGCCGTCGAGGATGTGCTCGGAGGGCAGGTCGGGACCCGGGGCCACCGACTGCACGTAGTCCGCCATCGCGAGGATCTGCTCCTCGGTGAACTGGACCGGCTTCTGCTCGGCCTGGGGGCCCTGCATCTGCAGCGGCATGCGCCCGGTGGAGACCTGGAACTCGACGGCGAGAGCGCCCACGCCGTACAGCGAGGGGCCGTCGTCGGTGCCCTGGAGATCGAGACCGTGACAGGTCGCGCAGTTCGCCTGGAACAGCTTCTCGCCGTCCTCCGCCGTCAGCGCCGTGTCGGTCGCGGTCGGCTCGCTCGTCGCGGCCACCGCAGCGGACGCGCCGGCGTAGATGCCGCCGGAGAGGACGAGGCCGATGCCGATGAGTGCGGCTGCGGCGAGGGGACTGCGTCGGCCGTGGGAGCGGCGCTTCTTCTCTCGTGCCATGGGTTTGTGTTGCTCCGCTCTTACTGCAGGAAGTAGATGACCGCGAACAGGGCGATCCACACGACGTCGACGAAGTGCCAGTAGTACGACACGACGATCGCCGTGGTGGCTTCCTTGTGCGTGAACTTCTTGACCGCGAAGGCGCGGCCGATGGTGAACAGGAAGGCGACGAGGCCACCGGTCACGTGCATGGCGTGGAAGCCGGTCGTCAGGTAGAACGCCGACGAGTACGAGTCGGCGGTGTAGGGCATGCCCTCTGTGACGAGCTGCGCGTACTCCCAGACCTGACCCGAGACGAAGATCGCGCCCAGGACGAAGGTCAGGCCGAACCACGGGACCATGCCCCAGCTCTTCCAGCCGTTCCCCTTGACCGTGTAGGGCTGCATGCGCTCGGCGGCGAACACGCCCATCTGGCAGGTCACGCTCGAGAGCACGAGGATGATCGTGTTCACGAGAGCGAACGGGACGTTGAGAAGCTCCGTTCGGCTCTCCCACAGCTCCGGAGACGTGCTGCGGAGCGTGAAGTAGATCGCGAACAGGCCAGCGAAGAACATGACCTCGCTGCCGAGCCAGACGATCGTGCCGACGGCGACGGGATCTGGGCGCTTCACGGTCTTCGGCGCGGGGGCATACGTAGCTGAGGTCGTCACCCATCCATTATGGCCGATTCCGACGGGTGATTCTGGCACCTGGGCATGTGCGTCGCGCCTGTTTCGAACTTAGGTCTGCCTTATAAGCTGCTGGGAGGCTGCTTCGCGTCAGCCCTAAGATCGTCGTATGACCGACGCGCTCAGCTGGCCTGCCATCCTCACCACCGTGCTCGCGAAGCAGGACCTCAGCGTGTCGGAGGCGACCTGGGCCATGCGTCAGGTGATGCAGGGCCATGCATCCGACGCTCAGCTGGGTGGGTTCCTCCTCGCGCTGCGGGCGAAGGGCGAGTCGGTGGAGGAGATCATCGGCTTCCGGGACGCGATCCTCGAGGCGGCTGTGCCGCTGCCCGTCGACCCCCGCGTGCTGGACATCGTCGGCACCGGGGGAGACCGATTCGGAACGGTGAACATCTCGTCGACCGCGTCCATCATCGTCGCGGCCACGGGCGTCCCCGTCGTCAAGCACGGCAACAAGGCCGCGAGCTCGAAGTCGGGCTCCTCCGACGTGCTGAGCGCACTCGGCATCGACCTGCGTCTTCCCGCCGAGGCGGTGGCGCGCGTGCTCGACGTCGCCGGCATCACCTTCGCGTGGGCGGCCGCCTTCCACCCCGGGTTCAAGCATGCGGGTGCGACTCGAGCCGAGCTCGGCGTGCCCACGGTCTTCAACTACCTCGGCCCGCTGGTGAACCCGGCGCGTGCAGAGGCGAACGCGGTCGGCGTCGCGCAGTTGGAGAGCGTGCCGCTCATCACCGGCGTGTTCCGCACGCGCGGCGCGACGGCCCTCGTCTTCCGGGGCGAGGACGGCCTCGACGAGCTCACCACCACCGGCTACAGCCGCATCTGGGAGATCTCGAACGGCGACATGCACGAGTTCGACATCCATCCCCGCGACGTGGGGCTCCCCACGGCTCAGATGGACGACCTGCTCGGCGGGACGCCCGAGCACAACGCCGACGTGCTCCGTCGCACCCTCGCCGGGGAGCAGGGCCCGGTGCGCGACATCGTGCTGCTGAACGCGGCGGCGGGAATCGTGGCGTTCCGTCTGTCGCAGGACCCGACGCAGGCGCAGCGCAACATGATCCAGCGGCTCGTCGAGGCTCTGGGCGACGCGGCGGCCGCGGTCGACGACGGGCGGGCATCCGCCAAGCTCGAGGAGTGGATCGCGGCGACGCGGTCCGTCACCGCGGGCTGAGTCGGCTCAGCGGTCGAGCGCCGCGATCGCGCGCGCCATGGAGGTGCCGAGGTTCCAGCGCTCCGCGAGCGCGACGGCCGCCGCGCGCTGCGCGTCATCGAGCGCGCGGACGGGCACCGCCACGTCGCCGAGATCGAGGTCCTTCACCACGGCCACGACGCGCGGGGCCACGTCGAGGTAGTCCGCGGCGGCGAGGACCTTCGTCGCCTGGCTCTTGGTCATGCCCGTCCCGCTCTCCGCGGCGGCTCGGATGGCATCGAGGTCGCCATGCGCGGTGAGCAGCGTCGCCGCGGTCTTCTCGCCGACCCCCGCGACGCCAGGGAGGCCATCCGATGCGTCGCCGCGCAGTGTGGCGAAGTCCGCGTACTGGGCCGCGCGGATGCCGTAGCGCTCGAGGATGACATCCTCGGTCATGACCTCGAGGTTGCTCATGCCCTTGACCGTCGAGATGACGCGGACATCGCGTGCGTCATCGACGAGCTGGAAGAGGTCGCGGTCGCCCGTGACGATGTCGACCGGCATCTGCGCCTGGGCAGCGAGCGATCCGATGACGTCGTCGGCCTCGTGCTCGGCGGCGCCCACGATCGGAATGCCGAGCGCCGCCAGCTCCTCGCGGATGATCGGGACCTGCGCCTCGAGCGGATCGGGGATCTCCTCGACGTCGGCACCGGTCTCGACGACCTCGACGACGCGGTGCGCCTTGTACGAGGGGATGAGGTCGACCCGCCATTGCGGGCGCCAGTCGTCGTCCCAGCATGCGATGACATGCGTGGGCTCGTACGCGGTGACGAGCTTCGCGATCATGTCGAGCAGCCCGCGCGCGGCGTTCACGGGCGTCCCGTCACCCGCGCGGACGGTGTCCGGCACGCCGTAGAACGCGCGGAAGTACAGCGAGGCGGTGTCGAGCAGCATGAGGCGAGGCACGAGCCCATCCTGCCAGCGCGCCGTCTCCCGCGCCCCTTCCGGCATGTCCCATTCATGCACCCCATCCGGTTGTGATGGCGTGCACAAATGGGACATGCCGACGGAGGGTGGTGGGGTGCCGGGACTTCGGGAGTTCGGCGAGAGGTCAGCAGCCGGGGCCAGCGGGATTCTCCGCGCAGGACTTCTCGACCAGCGCCGTGTGCGCTTCGACGACCCGCACCGAGGACCCGGTCGATGTCGAAGTGACGAGGCCCTCGACGGGGTACACGCCCCACTCGCCGAAGTCGACGACCGCGGTGTAGCCGACCGAGACGGTCAGCAGGTACTGACCGCGAGCGCCGTACGCGTGGCTGGTCGGCGTCGCGGAGAACTGCGGCAGACCGAGCTGCTGCCACGTCGAACCGCCGGAGTCCGTCGTCTCGTGCGTGCCGTCGCCGAAGTCGTATGAGAACCGAGTCGGGGTGAACGTGATCGTCACCGGAAGCTCGAACAGCGAGCCGCCAGACACATGCTGCTGTGCGGGAGCGACGACGTTCATCGGCATTCCGACGACGGCGACGCCGTTCGGCTCTGTCGTCACCTGCGGCGGAGCCGGGGCGAAGGTGAGGACATCACGCTCCGTGATGGTCGGGATGACAGGGGCTTCTGGGGCGGCTTCCTCCTCCTCCGGCTCGACCTCGTCCGTGCGCGGCGTCTTCGGGACGATGCAGCGGTCGCCCCGCTCCTGCCACGCTTCGATCGTGCACTCGAGCCCCTCGTAGCGGGATGGCGGCTCCGGACCTGGGGCGAGCGGCGGCCCGCCGTTCTGATGCCGGCTCGGCGGCGGCTCGATGAACTGCTGAGGAGGCTGCGGCACCCGTGGAACGCGCCGCTCACCCTCGATGTCGACGTGATCCTGCTCGTTGTCGGTGCAGATGCCGATCAAGCTGTCCTCGGGGGAACAGCCGGCCACCGGCATCGCCGCGGCATCCGGCCCAAAGCTCACGGCCAAGGTAGCGACAAGAATGAGTGATGTCAGCATGGAGCGCTGCTGCTTTCGCTTGCAGCGATCTTGAGAGCGGGGCCCGCGGAGGTGAGGCTGACGGACAAGGCGTAGAGCTGTCGCGCCTCTTCAGGGGTTACTGTCGCACCGGCTTCGTCGATAATCTCAGCAGCTGAAGCATCGATACACACCAAGGCGCCGATTTCGAAAGAGCTTTCAATCTGGCTGAAGTTTTGAGGGATGAAATCGAGGACTTGAAGGTCTCCCTGAATCGAGCGACCTGACTCCTCAAGATTGGCGCGAGTTCGCCGGTCGGCAGCTAGAGGTTCTCCTGTCAGGAACCTTTCCGGATCAGCGTCCTCGTCACCGGCGTTACGGGCATTGAGAGCGTCGATATAAGCCCGATACGTCGCCTCGGCGGCGGCGAAGGCCTCCTCCTCACTCGCGAAGCCGGTAGGCGAGGGCGTGGGAGCGGGCTCGGGGACGCATCCGGTCAGGGTCATCACGGCGGTGGCCGCGGTGACGAGGATGAGCAGCCGGCGGGGCGTCATGGGCATCACGGTAGTGCCGTCGCGCGGGCGGCGTCAGACTTATCCACAGCGGTCCGGGCTCAGCGGAAGTCGCGGGAGGCGTGCTTCACCCCCACGCGGAGGTCCTCGAACGCGTCCGCGATGAGGTTCACGACTCCTTCGGGCGTCGACTCCAGGATGCCCCGGGCGATGAGGGCGGGACTGTCGCGCAGGACACGACGGTAGCGATTCCAGACCCCGGTGGAGCAGATGACGTTCATGAGCCCGTGCTCGTCCTCCAGGTTGAGGAACGTGACCCCCGACGCCGTGGCCGGGCGCTGGCGATGGGTCACGAGCCCGGCGACCTCGATCCGGCGCCCAGACTCATGGCTGCGCAGCGCAGACGACGGGAGCACGCCGCGTGCGTTGAGCGCGACGCGGTAGTGCCGCAGCGGATGGTCGTTGACCGAGATGCCCGTCGCCCACAGATCGTCGGCCAGCCGCTCGAAGCTGGTGGGATCCGGGAAGAGCGGCGGCTGCACGGCAGCGATCGTCCCCGTCAGGAACTCGGCACGGTCCAGGGCCGCGGCCCCGGCCATCCAGATCGCCTCGCGCCGAGTCATCCCGAGCCCCTCGAACGCGCCGGCGGTCGCGAGGGATTCGACCTGCGTCTCCGAGACGCCGGTGCGACGGACGAGCCCGTGCAGGTCGGTGTACGGACCGTTCGCCTCCCGTTCGGCGACGATGCGCTTCGCGGTCGCGAGGCCGATCCCGGTGACGCCCGCGAGGCCCAGCCGCACCGCGTGGGCGCCGTCGCGCCGGTGCGCGGCCGACTCATCCGGCGCGCGGATGTCGAAGTCGGGGACCGGCGGCTGGATATGCGCGCGGCATGCGTCGCGCCCCGTTGCCGCCCGATGCGGCACGCCGATGGTCTCGCGGCTGTGCAGAGGGTGTCCGGGTGCCGTCGTATCCGGCAGGTCGAGGGGCTCGAGCACCTCCGTCGCGCCCGAGAGGTTGATGTCGGGCCGGCGCACTCTCACGCCGTGGCGTCGCGCATCCGCGGTGAGCGAAGCGGGGGAGTAGAACCCCATCGGCTGCGAGCGCAGCAGCCCCGCGAGGAACGCGGCCGGGTAGTGCAGCTTGATCCACGACGAGGCGTAGACAAGCAGCGCGAACGACAGCGAGTGCGACTCGGCGAAGCCGAAGTTCGCGAAGGCCTGGATGCGTCCGTAGAGATCGTCGGCGAGCTCTCCTGTGATGCCGTTGTCGGCCATCCCCTGGTAGAGCTTCTCCTTGAGGGTCTCGATCTTCTCCTGGCCGCGCTTCGATCCCATCGCGCGCCGGAGCAGGTCGGCCTCGGCCGCCGTGCAGTCGCCGACCGCGACGGCCATCTGCATGAGCTGCTCCTGGAAGATCGGCACCCCCAGGGTGCGCTTGAGCACCGGCTCGAGCTTGGGGTGCGGGTACTCGATGACGTCCTGGAGGCACTGCTCGAGGGAGAGGTCGGGATGCGCGGCACGGTATGCGGCGAGCGCCGCCTTGCGCTTGACGAACGGATGGACGGCGCCACCCTGGATGGGACCGGGACGGATGAGGGCGATCTGCACGACGAGGTCGTAGAAGCGCCGCGGCTGCAGGCGGGGGAGCAGCCCCATCTGCGCGCGCGACTCCACCTGGAAGACCCCGATGGAGTCCGCGCGGCCGAGCATGTCGTAGACGGCGGCCTCCTCGCGAGGGAGGGTCTCGAGCGTCCACGCCTCTCCGGTCGCCTCGCGGATGATGTCGAAGCAGTGCTGGAGCGCGGCGAGCATCCCGAGACCCAGCAGATCGAACTTGACCAGGCCCATCCAGGCCGCGTCGTCCTTGTCCCACTGGATGACCGTGCGCATCTCCATGCGCGCGTGCTCGATGGGCACGACCTCGCCGACGGGGCGCTCCGTGAGCACCATGCCGCCGGAGTGAATGCCGAGGTGCCGGGGCGCCTTGAGCAGCTCGGTGGCGTAGACGAGCACCTGATCGGGGATGTCGTGGTCGGGCCCCGTCTCGAGGGACGCGCCCCAGCCCTCGACCTGCTTCGACCAGGCGTCCTGCTGCCCGGGTGAGAACCCGAGCGCCTTGGCCATGTCGCGGATGGCGTTCTTCGGCCGGTACTGGATGACGTTCGCCACCTGCGCGGCGCGTTCCCGACCGTACTGCTCGTAGACCCACTGGATGATCTCCTCGCGGCGGTCGGAGTCGAAGTCGACGTCGATGTCGGGCTCCTCCTCGCGCAGCGCCGAGAGGAACCGCTCGAACGGCAGCTCGTAGTAGATCGCGTCGACCGCGGTGATGTCGAGCAGATAGCAGACGGCGCTGTTGGCCGCAGAGCCCCGGCCCTGGCAGAGGATGCCCCGGCGACGCGCCTCCTGGACGATGGAGTGGACGATGAGGAAGTACCCCGGGAAGTCCTTCTGCTCGATGACGCGCAGCTCCTTGTCGATCCGCGCGCGCACGGCGGCGTCGGCATCCGGATACTTGCGCGCGACGCCCTCCCACACGAGCTGGCGCAGGTACGACATGGGCGTGTGTCCCTCGGGCACCCGCTGCTTCGGCAGCGCGGGCTTGGCCTTCCGCAGCGGGAAGGCGAGCTCGTCGGCCAGCGGCACCGTGCGCGCGACGGCGCCCGGGTAGCGGGCGAAGAGGCGCGTCATCTCCGCCCCCGAGCGCAGATGCGCGGAGGTGTGGGAGGGCAGCCATCCGTCGAGCTCGTCCATGCTGCGGTTCGCGCGCACCGCGGCGACGGCGGCCGCAAGCTCGGCATCGTGCGGGGCCGCGTAGTGCACGTTGTTGGTCGCCACGGTCGGCAGCCGCATCCGGTCGGCGAGCGCGGCGAGCGCGTCGTTTCGCAGGCAGTCGAGCGGGTCGCCGTGGTCGCTGAGCTCGACGTGCACGTTCTCCCGCCCGAACAGCGCGATGAGGCGGTCGACCTCGCGCTGCGCGCCTTCGAGGTCGTCGGCGGTGCGCAGGGCCGGGTCGATCGCCCGGCGCACGCCCCCCTTTCGGCATCCGGTGAGGATGGCCCAGTGCCCGTCGGCCTGCGCGCTCAGCTCCTCGAGGTCGTAGACGGGGCGCCCCTTCTCGCCGCCGCGCAGCTGCGCGTGCGTGATGGCGGCCGAGAGCCGGTGGTACCCCTCCATCCCGCGGGCGAGGACGAGCAGATGCTCGCCCTCCGGGTCGGCATGCCCCTTCTGCGGCTGGGCGAGCCCGAGCGACAGCTCCGCGCCGAAGACGGTCTGCACGCTGGTCGCCTCCGCCGCCTCGGCGAACCGGGCGAGCCCGTAGAAGCCGTCGTGGTCGGTGAGCGCGAGGGCGTGCAGACCCAGTCGCTCGGCCTCCTCGACCAGCGTCTCGGGCGAGGATGCGCCATCCAGGAAGGAGAACGATGAGTGCGCGTGCAGCTCGGCATAGGGGATGGCGTCGGCCGGCCGCTCGATGGACGGCGGCTGGTACGCGCCTCGCTTGCGGCTCCATGCGGGACTGTCGCCGCCATCCGCCCCCGCCGGGACGTGATCGGGACGCCGGCCGCTCATCGCCCGCTCGAGCTCCGACCACGGCACCGGCGGATTGTGGAATCCCATCAGGCGTACCTCCCCTCGATCCACCAGGAGCCGTTCTCCAGCACGAGGAGCCAGGCGGTCTGGTCCGCGTCGACGACCTGGAAGCGGTGCGCTCGCCGCATCCGCTCGCCGTCCCAGCCGCGCTCGATCACGGGCCAGGGGCCCGCCCATGCGGCGAGGGGACGGCCATCCATCGCCGCCGGCGCGGTCGTGAGCAGACCGCGGTCGTCGACGGCGACCTCCGCGCCGCCCGCCCCGGCGACCCGCGTGCGCCGCGGACTGCGGAACACCTCGGTCGGAAGCGGCTGCGGGAGGGCGCCGGGCCAGGGCGCGTCCCGGCGCTGCGCGGGGCGCTCGCCGTCGCCCCACGGCACGCGCACCTCGCGCTCCTCCAGCCAGCGCCCGCCGCCGATCGCGAGGGTCACGACGCCGCGGTGCCCGAGCAGCGCCTGCACGCGCGACATGGCGTGATGCAACCGCTCGTCGGGGCCTTGGCCGATGAGGGTCGGCTGGTGGTGCACGCTGTCGTCGACGGCCTCGGGCTCGATGCGCACGTGGGAGATGCCGCCGATGAGGGCGCCGTCGTCCTCCTCCGCGGCGGACTGCAGCTGCCAGCGCACGCGGTCGACGAGCGAGGCGGGATCGAAGCGCGTCGGATGCAGCCACACCCGCTCGCTGCGGCTGCCGCGGTCGTCGGTGAGGATGATCCGCGCCTCCGTGCAGACGAGCCCGGCCTCGCCGAGTGCCGTGCACACGTCGTCGCAGGTCTGGCGCACGGCGAACGCGATCTGGTCGGCGAGCTCGAGGGGCGGCTCGAGGGAGAGGTCACGCGCCAGCTCGGGTGGCGGCACGCGCGGCTCGACGGGGCGGGAGTCCGCGCCGCGGGCGAGGTCGTGGAGGCGCACGCCGTGTTCCCCGAGCCGGGAGCGCACCTGCTTGCCGTCGAGCGCGGCGAAGTCGCCCAGGGTCTGCACGCCCAGCTTCACGAGCAGGCTGACGAGGGCGTCGTCTTCGATCGTCGCGATGGAGAGCGGGGCGAGGAAGTCGGCGGATGCCCCGGGCGGCACGCTGCGGACGGTCGCGTCGGCGCGGGTGAGGCGGGCGGCGCGCTCGGCCGTGAAGATCCCATCGGCGATGCCCGCACGGCCGCCGGGGAGCCCCATCTCCGCGAGGGCCGCGAGCAGCGCCTCCGCCGCGGACTCCTCGCCGCCGTAGAAGCGCGCCGGACCCCGGGCGCGAACCGCCGCGAGGCCGGGACGCAGCGGCTGCACGCCGGGGGTGAGCTCGTCGAGTCGCGTCAGCACGGGGAGGAATGCGCGCTCGTCACGCCCCGGGTCGGCGGGGGCGATGCGCAGCGCGGGGCAGGCTGCCTGGGCGTCGCGGCGTCGCTGCCCGCGTCTGACGCCCTCGGCTCGGGCGGCGGCCGAGCAGGCGACCACCCGGTTGGCATGCAGGATCGCGACCGGGGGCGCGGCGTCGGCCGTGAGCGCACCGGCCTCGCTCGGCGCGCGGCCCGCAGGGTTGCGGGCAGCGCGGCGTGCCGCGTCGCGGGACACGGTGCGCAGGTGCGCCGTCACGGGCCAGTCCGGCAGCCAGACGACGATGGCCCTCGTCATCCGACCGCCGCCAATCCGCGTCGGGTCTTCTGCTCGGCTCGGGCGAGCACCTCCCGGGCGCGTGCAGCGCGCTCGACGGTCTCCGGATCGGCGGGCTCGGGGCGAGCGGCCGGGACCGGTGCGGGGACGAGGGTCGGGCGAGGGATGGCCACCGGCGCGCCGAGTGGACCGGGCAGCTGCACGCGCACCCGCTTCGGGATGGGGGAGCGTCGTCCCGACGATGCCACCGTCACCATGCGGGCGGTGAGGAGACCGTGCCCCTCGCCCAGTCCCGTCCAGACCGGGTCCTCCAGGTGCAGGGCAGCCTCCGCCTGCGGCCATCCACCCGCCACGAGCAGCACGCCGCCCCGGTCGCGAAGCCGGGCCATGAGGCGGGCGACCTCGGCATCGCGTGGCGAGCCGACGGGGCGCACGGCGACGACGGGGAAGACCTCCGCGATCGCCGACACCGCTGCGAGCCAGCGGTCGCCCGGGTCGGGCACGAGGGCGAAGCGAGAGAGATCGACGCCGGCGGCCTCGGCCGCCTCGGCCGAGAGCTCGGGCATCCCCACGACCGCGCACCACGACCCCGCGCGAGACGGCTCGGCGAGCAGCGCGAGGAGCAGGCTCGCCGAGGAATCGAGCGTGTAGACGGCCCCCGGCCGCAGCCCGCCCTCGGGGAAGAGCGGCGCGAGCGCGTCGTGCACGGGCAGCGCCTTGACGCGCGCGCTCGCCCGCTGCATCCTGCTGATCTCGGTCTGCAGACGCAGCACCTCGACCGGAAGTGCCATCCCCATCCCACCATTCTAGAAAGTATGTTCTAGCTCCGCCAGAGGAGTTCTTCGAACACTATTTCCAGCCTCGGACATCGCGGTCGAGAGGACGGTGGGAAGAGAGGAGTGCCCAGGTCGGCCCGGCGATTCGTCTTCTCCGCCCGCTGCGAGAGCAGTCGGGAATGACAGCGGGGGTGATCCTGTTGTAGTCTGTAGTGCTCGGGGAGACCCGAGATGACAACTCCACAGAGCGACAGCGGTTCCCTTCGCACGAAGGATTCCCGGGGCTGATCGGTTTCGACAGTGCTTGTGAATCTGCGAGAAGCGGGCCGAGGATGCAGGGTTATCTCGTAAACGCTCCCTGCGAACCAATAAGTGCCGAAACCAAGCGCACTGACTTCGCCCTCGCTGCGTAAGCGAGCCCGATAGTCCGTCAGACCGTGGGTGATCCCGACACGGATTCTGGCGTCATCTAGGGGTCTTGCTGCACGGTGGTGTCGAGACGCCGTGTGGGACTTTTCCTCGACTGGGCTTGTCGACTTAGGTGTCTGTGACAAAGGTCGGAGCCGAGTAGAACGTCTGCACAGACTGCGCCCGGAGAAGCCCCAGAGACTCAGCGCTGGACGGGGGTTCGATTCCCCCCAGCTCCACCGACCACTGTCGCTCATGAAGAACCCCCGCGTTCCCTTGCGAGAGCAGGGAACGCGGGGGTTCTTCATGCCCGGGGTCCTATGACGGGCTCTGCGCCTTCTCGTCCGGGTGCCCTGGTGTCCAGCCGAGCCAGCCGTAGTCCGTCTTGACGACGGTCCAGTCGCCGCAGGCGAAGGCGTGCGAGATCTTGAACACGTCGACTTCCGGCCCCGGCTGGTAGGCGGGCGCCGACTGACGCTCCACCGGCGCACACAGCGCGGAGGAGAGATCCGCATACGACTCGGCGGAGATCGCGGCGTCGTTGGCCTGCGTGGACCGGGTGACCTCGATTCCGGTGGCGTCCTCGGGCAGCCAGGGTGCCTCGATGCCGCTGTCGTCATCGAATGCGGTCGGATTCTCATACGTGGACCGCTTCTCCTTATGGAGCACGTCCTCGACGGTCGAGCATCCGGTGAGCAGGATCGCAGCGCTCGTGGTGACGGCGAGGGCCGTGAGGGCGAGCTTCGTCTTTCGCATGACTCAACCCTCTCGAGGACGGCGACGAAGCACATCGCTCCGCGGCATGAGGCCGCTACATCGAGAGGATGATCAGTCCGCCGCGGAGTCGTCGCCCTGCTGCGCGATCTGCGCATGGATCTCCGCCATGTCGAGCGCGCGCACCTGCTCGATGAGGCTCTCCAGGGCCGGGGCCGGCAGGGCGCCCGCCTGCGAGAACACGAGCACGTCGTCACGGAACACCATCAGGGTCGGGATCGACGTGATCTGCATCGCTCCGGCGAGGTCGCGGTTCGCCTCGGTGTCGACCTTCGCGAAGGTGATGTCGCCATGGACCTCGGAGGCCGCGTCGTAGACGGGAGCGAACATCCGGCAGGGGCCGCACCAGGCCGCCCAGAAGTCGACGAGCGTGATCCCCGGCGCCAGCACGGTCTCCTCGAAGTCCGTCATGGTCAGGTCGCGTGTGGGCATGTGTCTCTCCTCAGGACGGCGGCACGTCGTTGCAACGTAGCAGTCCGTGCCGCGACTCAGCCGCAGGCGTCCGAACCGCCGAACGACACCCACTTCGGCAGGTCCGCGCGGAACTGCTCCCGCTCCTCCTCATCGGCGAGGGCGGCCCAGTGCACGGTCGCGTCGGCCTCCGGCTCGAAGCGATCCCGTTCGAACCAGTTGACGAGCCGCAGCAGCGGGAAGTCCCGCCGCGTCTCGTCCGAGAAGACCTGCTTCCGCCAGGCACGGCGGATCTCCTGCCCGGCCTCGTCGTCGTCGCCGGTCACGAGCGCTGCGGTGCTCGGGATGGCCAGGGGATGGTTCCTGCGCTCGGCGTATTCCGCGTAGAAGTCGGGGACGGCGGTCTCGTCGCCCGCCAGGCCGTCGTAGGCGCCGGTCAGCTGCGCGGCGAACTTGTCGGCCTCCGGGATCTCGTTCTCACCCCAGGGGTAGCTGGAGCCCCAGTGCGTGAGGGAGATGCCGACCCAGTCGACAGCCTCGTCGCCGGGGTAGTACGGCGCGTAGGGGTCGTCGACTTCGGTGACCGTGCCGTCGCCGTCGGTGTCGAGCGCGCCGGCCTGCGCCGAGTCCGGCGCGAAGGAGTAGGCGCGCCCGGGGAACGGGTAGCCGCCGCCGTAGTTCGGCGCCCACATCATCGCCGCGCCCGGAACGTCGGCGTGCACCGCCGTCGCGATCCGCTGGAACGCCGCGACGTACGCCGTGGGCTGCTGTCCCCAGGGATACCAGGACCCGTTCATCTCGTGTCCGAAGCGCACGAGCACCGGCACCCCGAGCTCGGTCACGTCGACGAGCGTCTCGACGAGGTCCGACACCGCCTCGTCGGTCACGGCCGCCAGCCCGTCCGAGGGCTCCAGGGTCAGCAGCTGCGCGGCCCCGGCGTCAGCTGCCTGCTTCGCCGCATCGAGGACGTGCGCGCGATCCTCCTCACGCCAGGGGATCGGGGCGTAGGAGACGACGTCCGCCGGCTGCTCGCCCAGGAGGTCGGCGTACTCGGCGACGGTCTGCGCCTCCCAGTCCAGATCGACTCCGAAGGCGACGCCGTCCTCGGTCGCGAGCGCGTCGACCGCGCATGCCGCGCGCTCTCGCATCTCCTCGGCAGACGGCCCCGCTGCGCACGACGTCAGCGACGTCGCGAGGAGGGCGGTCAGGGCGAGCGCCGCGCCCGCGGATCGTCGCGCGGGTGACAGCATGCCTTCAGGATATCGATGCGGATGGCCCTGGCCGCGCCGCTCGCGCTCGTCGCCCTGCGCTCGTCGTGGGGCCCGCGTCCAGGCGCACGAAGCGCTCGAAGACTCGCTCGCGCTCGAAGACGGGGGCTCCCTCGGCCGAGCGAGGAGGAGGAGCGCGTCGACGATGCCCTGCAGGCGCAGGCGCTCGTCGTGGACGACCTCGGCCAGCTCCTCGGTCGACGTCGCATCAGGGTGCAGCTGAGCCAGCTCGGCGTGCTGTCGCAGAGTCGGCCGAAGCGCGCGGTCAGTCGAAGGACGGGTCGCGGCCGGTGCGAAGGCCCGACGCGAGGGCGGCGATCGCGGCCAGGTCTTCGTCGTCGAGCGCGAACCCGAAGACGTCGATGTTCGCGCGGATGCGGGAGGGCGTGACCGACTTCGGAATCACGACCGTGCCCTGCTGCAGGTGCCAGCGGATGACGACCTGCGCGGGCGCGACGCGGTGCTTCGCGGCGAGGATGGCCAGGGCCGGGTCGTCGAGGAGCCGCCCGCGCGCGAGCGGCGACCAGGCCTCGGTCACGACGGCGTGGTCCCGGTGGTAGGCGCGCAGCTCGCGCTGCGGGAGCAGCGGGTGCAGCTCCACCTGATTCACGACCGGGGCGACCTCGGTCTCCGTACGCAGGCGCTCGAGGTGCTCGACGGCGAAGTTGGAGACGCCGATGGAGCGGGCGCGCCCCTCGCTGCGGATGCGCTCGAGCGCGCGGTACGTCTCCACGTACCGGTCGCGCGAGGGGATGGGCCAGTGCACGAGGTAGAGATCGACCTCGTCGAGCCCGAGGCGGTCGAGGCTCGCGTCGAAGGCGCGCAGCGTCTCGTCGAACCCGTGGTCGTCGTTCCACACCTTGGTGGTGACGAACACGTCGTCTCGCGGGATGCCGCTCGTGCGGATCCCCTCGCCGACGCCGCGCTCATTGCCGTAGAGGGCCGCGGTGTCGACGTGCCGGTACCCCGCATCCAGCGCGACGCGCACGCACTCGGCGGCATCGCCATCCGGGATCTTGTACACGCCGAGTCCGATCTGCGGGATGGATCGCCCGTCGGAGAGGGGGACATGCGGCGCCGAGGGAGTCGTCATGCGTCCACTCTGCCGGAGTCCGGGCGCGTCAGCCCTGCCAGGTGATGACGTCGAGCCCGCTCTTGGTGTCGGAGAGCGCCACCCAGCCGTCTCCGAAGGCGTAGGTCATGCCGTAGCCCTCGTCATCCGCCCACTCCGCGGACGGCGAGCTCTCGGTGAGGTAGACGACGCCGTCGCCCTCCTCGCGCCGCCAACCCTGTTCGACGAGGAAGTCCTCCTCCTTCGTCGCGGTGCCGGCGTCGATCGGCGCCCAGCCGTACATCTGGACGACGTCGGTCGCCTCGACCTCGAAGTCGCCCCACGTGCAGCTCACGCCGCCGGGCACCTCGTGGGGGCCGATATAGAAGGGGTCGGTCCTGGCTGTCCAGCCGAGATCCTCGAACTGCGCGACGAGGGCCGGGGCGATGATCGTCTCGCACGTCGGCGGCAGCCCGGATCCGCCACCTCCGTCGCCGCTGTCGGCGTCGGGGTCCGGCGCTGTCGCCGTGCAACCGACGAGCAGCGTGGCGGCCAGCAGCGCCGTCGCTCCCGCGAGCGCGAGGCGAAAGGGTCGGCCGCTGCGCCGGATCATGGCGCGGCCAGTGGGGAAGCGGAAGACAGCAGCTCGAGGAACGCGTCGTGAAGGACGCCGTTGGTCGCGAGCGCGGAGCCCTCCGCCACGCTCGGCGCTCCGGTGAAGGACGTCATGCGTCCGCCGGCCTCCGTGACGATGGCGGCGGCGGCGGCGAGGTCGTACTCCTTGACGTCGAACTCCGCGACGAACTCGAGGCGGCCCTCGGCGAGCAGCATGTACGCCCAGATGTCGCCGTACGCGCGGTCGCGCCAGACGCGGCGGGAGAGTGCGACGAGCGCGTCGAGGTGACCCGCGCCATCCCACTGGGCGATGCTCTGGAAGCTCACGCTCGCGTCGTCGAGGTCGTCGACCCCGGACACGTGGATCGGGCGGGGCTCGCCGCCGTCGACGCTCGTCCACGCGCCGAGGCCCTCGGCCGCCCACCAGCGGCGGCGCATCGCGGGGGAGCTCACGACACCGAGGCGCGGGTAGCCGGCGATGTCGAGGGCGATCATCGTGCCCCACGCGGGCACACCGCGGAGGAAGTTCGCGGTGCCGTCGATGGGGTCGATGATCCAACGGCGCGGCGCCTCGTCGGTGCGGCCGAACTCCTCGCCGAAGATGGCGTCCTGAGGGCGCTCGGCGGTGATCAGCTCGCGGATGGCCCGCTCTGCGGCGAGATCGGCGTCGGTCACGTGGGTGCGGTCGGCCTTGCGCGACACCTGCAGGTCGGCAGCGTCGAACCGCGGCAGCGTCTGCGCGTCGGCGGCGTCGGCCAGGCGCAGCGCGAGCGCGAGGTCGTCGGCGAGCCCATCGAGGGCGGGCGCGGCGGGCGTCGGCGAGGCGGTGTTCACCCCCTCAGGATATCGGCGCGAGCTGCGGCGCCCAGGCACCACGACGCACGGCGAAACGGTGCGATGGAGTTCCGGCGCGCCCGGGATGCGGCGAGGATTCGCGCCGACCCGCCGACGCTGGTAATGTCGTTCCTCGGTTCGAGGGAACGAAATCCCCGGATCGGAACGCACCTCTAGCTCAATCGGCAGAGCAACTGACTCTTAATCAGTGGGTTCTGGGTTCAAGTCCCAGGGGGTGCACGGATCAGCCTCGGTCACTCTCGCCAGTGATCGGGGCTTTTTCACGTCTCGGGCGAGATCGTTCCCTCGCGCTCCCAGGCCTCGGCGAGGAGTGCTCGCACCTCGCCGTCGCTCGTCTGGTCGAAGCGCTCGTATGCCGAGCCGACCGCCCAGAGGCCCGGCGCGTCCCACACGCAGACGACCTCATCCGCCTCGTGCCGCAGCGCCCGCGCGGTCGCGCCGAGGGCGACCGGCACCGCGACGACCAGCTCGACCGGATCCTCGCGGCGGGCGGCGGCGACCGCGGCGCGCATGGTGGCGCCCGTCGCGAGGCCGTCGTCGACGAGAAGCACCGAGCGCCCCGCGATGCGCACCGGCGGGCGCTCGCCGCGGTACGCGCGCTGCCGGCGCCGCAGCTCGGCCTCCTCGGACGCGCGCACTGCTCCCATCGCGCGCGGGTCGGCGATCGCCGGATTCTCGACGGCCTCGACCGTGTCGCCGATTCCCGCTATCGCCCCCATGGCCACCTCCGGCTGCGCGGGATGGCCGAGCTTGCGCGCGACGAGCACGTCCAGCTCCGCGGACAGGTCGCGGGCGACTTCCGCCGCGACGGGGACGCCGCCACGGGGGAGCGCGAGCACCAGGAGATCGGCGCGCCACGAGCGCTCGCGGAGGACCTCTGCCAGCTCCCTCCCGGCGGCGCGACGGTCGCGAAAGCGCTCTCTCGACATCCTCGGTCGACCCCCTTCACAGGTCCGCGGGGCCACCTGCCCGGCGGAACAATGCCACTCGGAGCGCGTGCGTGCAAGGGGTGAAGTGCGGGGTTAATTCGACCGCATCTTCCACCTGGGAGCTGGCCGAGCGTTTTTACTGGGTTCCAGGTGAGGAACCGCACCACGACGTGGGGGCCGAGCTTCGTTGATTCGGAGCACGGAATCGTCGTGTGCGGACTGGGGCCTCGCCCACAAGGAGAGCACGATGCCTTTCATCCGCTACGACGTGTGTGCAGGTGCGGGGGACTCGGGACGACCGGCGAGCCAGACGATGCTCGGCGACGGACCTGGATTCCTGCCCAACACCCACACTCCGTTCGCGCGAGACGCGGAACCTCGAGGCGCGGCAGCGCGCCGCAGCGTGGCCGCCTGAGCAGGGCGACGCCGACAGCAGCCCGCCCTCTGGGGATGGCGGGTCGCCGAGTTCGCGTCGTCGACAAGCAAGGCCGGGCGGCAGTCCGGCGGGCATGAGCGGGGTAGGGCTTCGGAAGGAGCCCTACCCCGCTGCCGTCTCCCCGACCGTGCGCGGTTGCCGCTTCACCGTCTCGTAGGCGTCGAGAGCCGCCCGGCGCGACGCCTTCAGGTCGACCATCGGCATCGGGCCGATCCCGTCGGCATGGTCCGGCGCCCACCGCCGCACGTAGAGGCGTTGCGGGTCGAACTTCTGCGCCTGGAGCTCCGGGTTGAACACGCGGAAGAACGGCGCGGCATCGGCGCCGGAGCCCGCCACCCACTGCCAGTTGAAGGGGTTGCTCGCGGCGTCCGCGTCGACGAGCGTGTCCCAGAACCACTCCTCGCCGCACCGCCAGTCGATGAGGAGGTTCTTCACGAGGAACGACGCCACGACCATCCGCACGCGGTTGTGCATCGTCCCCGTGCGCCACAGCTCCCGCATGCCCGCGTCGACCAGCGCGAATCCCGTCCGGCCTCGCCGCCAGGCGTTGAGCGCGACCGGATCGAGCGGCGGCCAGGGGAATGCGTCGAAGCGGCGGTCGAGGTTCGCCGTCGCGAGATCCGGATGGTGGTACAGCGTGTGCCAGGCGAACTCGCGCCAGCCGAGCTCGGAGAGGAAGGCGCCCACGTCCGCGCCGGACGCCAGAGCGCGGTGCCAGACCTCGTGGGGGCTCAACTCGCCCCACCGCAGGTGCGGTGACAGCAGGGATGTCGCCCCGCCCGCTGGCTCGTCCCGGGCGCGCTCATAGTCGCGCACGTCGTCGTCGAGGAACGCTCGCAGCCGTTCGCGCGCGGCGGGCTCGCCCGGACGCCAGGTCTCGCGAAGGCCCGCCGCCCAATCCGGCGCGGTGGGCAGCAGCTCCCAGTCATCCAGGCGCTCGGATGCGGGAGCGACCTCGGGGCCGCGCAGCTCCTGTGGCTCGGGAAGCGGAGCGCGCGGTGCCGGCATCGCCTGGCAGGCGCGCCAGAAGGGGGTGAACACCGCGTATGGCGTGCCGCCGCCGGTCCGGATGGTCCACGGTTCGAACAGCAGCGAGCCCGCGAACGATCCCGCCTCCACCCCGCGTGCGCGCAGGTCGCTCTTGACCACCGCGTCGGTCTCACGCTCCGCCCCGCCGTAGCGGCGGTTCCACACGACCGCGCGGGCGCTCACCTCGCGAACGAGGGCGGGGATGGCCTCCGCCGCCGCCCCTCGCCGCAGGACGAGCGGCGCCCCCAAGGCGGCCATCCGCTCGCCGAGCGACGCCAGCGAGTGGTGCAGCCACCAGCGCGCCGCGCCTCCGAGGGGCCGCACCCCGGGCGATTCCTCGTCCAGGACGTACACGCCGACGACGGGCTCATCGCGCGCAGCGGCCGCGTGGAGCGCGGGATGGTCGGCGAGGCGCAGGTCGTCGCGGAACCAGACGATCGTGGTCACCGCGTCACGGTACCCCGGCGGCGTTCATGCCGCCCGGTGCTTGACCGCGGGCCGGCTGCTCTCCTATCGTCGCGCGGCGAGCGGCTCGAAGGGGATGGCCTGGTACGCCCGGTCGAGCTCGGCGAGAGCCGGATGGTCCGGGTCGAAGACCACATCGTCGATGGCGGAGATCGGCCGCACGCCGAAGCCCGCGTTCATCGCGAACGCCGCGCTCATCCTCTCGAGGTCCTCGCGCGTGACGGCAGCGCGCGTGCCGGGGGCGTCCCGCGCGAGCAGCTCAGCCGTCACTCCGGGGAGCACCTCCGCGTCCGGCCAGACGACGCGCCCGTCTGCGACGAAGCCGAGGTTCCATGTCGGTCCCTCGGAGAGCCAGCCGCGGCCATCCGCGAAGACCGCATCGTCCCAGCCCGCGCGCTGCGCCTCCGCGCGAGCGTGCAGGGCGCCGAAGAGGCCGGTGTGCTTCACGGCAGGCAGGTCGCGTGCGTACGCGGTCGTCCGCACACGCAGAGCCGATGGCGGGGCCCCGGCCGGCGGGCGAGGAGTCACCAGCACGCGGGGCCGGGATGGCGCTCCCGGCGCACCGAGGGTGAGATCGGGGTCGAAGACGGTCACCCGCACGAGCACGAGATCCGGCTCGTCGGCGATCGCGCGGCTCACCAGGTCGGGCACGCGGTCGCGGTCGAGATCGGCGCCGAACACCGCGCGGCAGTCGCGCACGAGCCGGTCGAGATGCAGCGACAGCCCCCGCACGCCGCCGGTCTCCACGCGCATGGTCGTGAAATGGCCGAAGCCGAGGAGGGCGAGCTGCTGCAGATCGGTCGCCGGAGCGGGGGCGCCGTCGAGCTGCTGCATGCGCTTAGTCTCCCACCCGCCGTGCCGCACAATGGTCTCGATGACGAAGGGACACGCGAGCGGTCGGCGAGTGCTCCTCGTCGACAACCACGACTCCTACACGGGCAACCTCCTGCAGCAGATCTGGGTCGCCACCGGGGTCGAGCCGCTCCTTGCGCAAAGCGACGAGCTGGACCTCGGCGTGCTGGGGTCGTGCTCGCACGTCGTGCTCGGGCCCGGCCCAGGGACACCGCACCGCGCTGCCGACGCGGGCCGCGGCTTCGAGGTTCTCGCGCGCACCGAGGTGCCCGTGCTCGGCGTGTGCTTCGGGTTCCAGCTCATGGCGGTCGCGCTCGGCGGCAGTGTCGCGCGCGCGCCGCGCCCCGCCCACGGGATGGTCGATATCGTCGAGCATGCGCCCTCGCCGCTCTTCGACGGCGTTCCTGAGCGCTTCGAGGCGGTGCGGTATCACTCGCTCGCGGTAGCCGATCCGGCACCCGAGGCGCTGCGCATCACCGCGCGGTCGAGCGACGGCCTCATCATGGCGGGGGAGTTCGCGGAGCGCGGCTGGTTCGGGGTGCAGTTCCATCCGGAGTCCATCGGGACGGGCGAGGGCGGCCGGATCGTCGAGAACTTCCTCGAGCGGACGACGCCGTGACGCGCCCGGGCGCCTGGCAGGCGTGGAGCGTCGTGCTGCCCCTCGAGGTCGAGCCCGACGCGCTCTTCGCGCACCTCTACGGCGAGAACGACGGCAGCGCCGTCTGGCTCGACAGCGCGCAGCAGGCCTACGGGATGGGGCGGTGGTCGATCATGGGAGCGCCCGCGACCGCGCACGATCACATCATCGAATTCTGGGCCGCCGACGGACGCGTGCGCTTCGACGGCGTCGACGCCGACGAAGGCATCGGTGTCGGCGCGCGACGGGATCTGTGGGCGGTGCTGGGTGAGCGCCTCGACGCCAACCCCGTCGAGGCGCCCGACGGGCTGCCGTTCGCGGGCGGATACGTCGGCGCGGTGGGCTACGGCGTGAAGGCGATCGGCGCGCGCTGGGCAGCGGTGGCGCCCGACGCGCAGCTCGTGCACCTCAGCCGGTTCGTCGCGCTCGATCACCTCGACGGGGTCGTGCACGTCGTGGCGGTCGGGCCGGCCGATGACGAGGACGACGCTCGTGCGTGGTTGGCGGCGACGGCGGATCACATCGCAGGAGCGAGCCCGCTGGGCGACCTGCCGCCCGTACCGGACGTCGGCCCCGCTCTCGCCACCGTCACCGCGGATCGCTACCGACGCGACCTCGCGGCCATCCGCTCGTGGCTGCTCGGGGGCGACTCCTACGAGGCCTGCTACACGTACGCCCTCGAAGCTCCCGTGACCGAGCCGCCCTTCACGGCGTACCGCCGCCTGCGTCGCGCCAACCCCGCGCCGTATGCGGCGTACCTGCGGCTGCCGCGCCGGACCATCCTGTCGTGTTCGCCGGAGCGCTACCTGCGGGTCACGAGCGCCGGATGGGCGGAGACGAAGCCCATCAAAGGCACCGCGCGGCGGATCGCCGACGGGACGGCCGACGGTGCGGCGGCGGCCGCGCTCGCCGCGGACCCGAAGACCCGCAGCGAGAACCTCATGATCGTCGATCTGCTGCGAAATGACTTGGGGCGGGTGTGCTCACCAGGCACGGTGACGGTGCCACAGCTCATGGCGGTGGAGAGCTACGCGACGGTGCACCAGCTCGTGACGTCGGTGCGTGGTCGACTGCGCCCGCGCTCGGCGGCGGCTGTGCACGCGGCGGGCGCCCTATTCCCGCCCGGCTCGATGACGGGGGCGCCCAAGAAGCGCACGGTGGAGCTGCTCGACGCGCTCGAAGCGGAGCCTCGCGGGGTCTACTCGGGCGTCATCGGGGCGTTCTCACGCTGCGGAGCCGTCGACCTGTCGGTGGTCATCCGGACGGCCGTCGTCGCCGACGGCGTCGCGCGCATCGGAACCGGGGGCGCGATCACGATCGACAGCGACCCGGGGGACGAGCTCGACGAGACGGTGGTCAAGGCGTCGGCGCTGCTCGCGGCGTTCGGCGCGACGCACCCGCTCGAGGCTCAGAGCGACGCGTAGATCGCGTGGATCTCGCGGATGATCCGCTCCACAGCGTCCGCATCCCGCTTCTCGACCGCCGGCCGCAGGCGCCGGTAGGCCTCGCGGATCTCCGCCACCCGCGACTCGGTGACGTCGTCCGCGGCATGCATGGCCCGCGCGAGCGCGAGGTTGATATCGCGCGTGGCCAGCTGCAGGTGCCGGCTGCGTGACTGCGCGATGAGGTGCAGGTAGAAGCTGTCGAGGCGTCGGCGCTGCTCGGCCAGATCGAGATCCTCGGCGAGCAGCGCGTCGAGGAGGGTGAGGGTCTCGGTCAGCTCCGCGTCGGTCATCCGCTCCATCGCGAGGCGGCCGGCCCAGCCGGCCTGATTGCCGGCGTACTCGAATGCGTCGCGCATCAACTCCCGACTGACCTCGGTGACGCGGGTGTAGCGGCTCGCCACCATCTCGATCAGACCGATGCGCTCAAGATGCAGCAGGGCCTCGCGCACGGGCATGCGCGAGACCCCGAGCCGTGAGGCGATCTCCTCGTCCTTGATCTGCGTGCCCGGCGCGAGCTCGCCGGCGATGATCGCCGCGGCCATCCGCTCGAAGACGAGCTCGCTCAGGCGGGCGGGGGTGGGGGCGTGGAGAGGGGCGAAGCCGCTCATCGCGATACCGGTCGGACGGGCATGCTCGCAGTGTACGACCGCCGCCCCTGCGGCGCCATCAGTCCGCGCCGCCGAGGAGGACGGCCTCCGCCTCGGTCGCGGGCGTCTCGTGCGCGCCGTCCGCGCGAGCGAGCAGGCGCCGGCCGGAGAACACGATCACGGCGGCGATGAGCGCGGCGGCCGCTCCGAAGACGTAGGGCGCGGTGTCGCCCCAGCTCTCGGCGAGAATCGCGGCGATCGGCGGGGCGGCCGCGCCGCCGAGGAAGCGGACGCCGGAGTACGACGACGAGGCGATCGAGCGCGGCACGTCCGTGGCGTCCATGACCGTCTCGGTGAGGATCGTGTTCATGAATCCGTAGAGCAGGCCGCCCGCGACGATGCAGGTCACGAGCGCCGGCTTGCTGTGCACGAGGAGCCCCGCCACGACGAGGTCGATCGCGATGAGTGGCAGGACGATCGCGATCGCCGTGGTGCGCTTGACGAAGCGCAGCAGGAACGGGGCGCCCCAGATCGATGTGATCGCGAGACCGAGGCCCCAGCCGAAGAAGGTGAAGCCGATGCCGAGCGCGGAGAACTCGAGCGGGAAGGGCGAGTACGCCAGCAGGACGAAGAACGAGATGTTGTAGAACACGGCCGCGACCGCCAGCAGCCCGAGCGCGGGGTTGCCCAGGGCCCGGAACGCGGCCGTCAGGCGCACGGGCGCGGGTCGCTCGGCGTCTGCCGGCGTCTTCAGCAGCACGGAGATCGCGATGATGGCGACGGCCATGAGCACGGCGACGCCGAAGAACGGCGCCCGCCACGTCATCTCGCCGAGCAGGCCGCCCACGAGCGGGCCGACGGCGAGACCGAGACCGAGCGCGGCCTCGTAGAGCATGATGGCGTTCGCGCTGCCGCCCGCCGCGGCGCCCACGATGGTCGCGAGCGCGGTGGAGATGAACAGGGCGTTGCCGAGCCCCCAGCCCGCGCGGAAGCCGATCACCATGTCGACCGACCCGCTGATCGCGCACAGGAACGCGAACACGAGGATGAAGGACAGCCCGATGAGGAGCGTCCGCTTCGCGCCGATGCGGCTGGAGATGAAGCTCGTGAACAGCATCATGATGCCCGTGATGACGAGGTAGCTCGTGAACAGCAGCTCGCTCTCCGCCGGCGTCGCATGGAGCTGATCGGCGATGGCCGGGAGGATCGGGTCCACGAGTCCGATGCCCATGAATGCGACGACGCTCGCGAACGCCACCGCCCATACCTGCATCGGCTGCTGCCACAGCGACGCCTTCTTGTGTTCTCCGGAGCTCATCGTGCCGAGCTCTCCTCTCTGCTGGTCTTCGGTGTCGTGAGATCGGGCGCCGTGCGCCGGGTGAGCAGCGCGGCCGTCGTGCGGATGGCCTCCCACTCGTTCGCGTCGAGATCCGCGAAGCGGGGGAGGAGCGCCTCGACGAGCTGCACGCGCCACGCCGCGTAGGCCTCGCGCCCCCGCTCGGTGGCGGCCACTCGAACCGCGCGGGAGTCGTCGGGGTCGCCGATGCGCTCGACGAGCCCGGCCTGCGCCATGGTGCCGATCAGGCGGGTCGCGCCGGGTTGGGTGATCCGGCTCAGCTGCGCGAGTTCGCCGATCCGCAGCGGGCCGCCGTCGCGCAGGATGGCGAGGGTGCGCCACTGCGCGGCCGGCGCCTCGTTGCGGGTCTCGAGTGCGGCGACGCGGGTGAGCGCGTGCGCCGCGACGATGATGCTCTCGAGGTCTCGGGCGTGATCCATCCCTCCAGCATACCGCAGTTATATAACCTTGGTATGCGTCAGGCGGGTGGCGAGAAGCCGGCGGTTGCGCCGATCAAGTGATCACCTTCACTCAGGGTGAACTCGATTCCCTGAAGCGGGGAGAGCTGATAGCCGACGGGGCGCTCAGACCGTTCATTGGTCCGCCATTTCGCGCTCGTATTGTGCACAGCGGGCACGCGTCGGCGTGTCTGAGGCGGGTTTTCCACACGTGCTGGATGTTCGATTTTCCGGTCCAGGAATGTCGGTGGTGACTTCTATCGTGAGGGCATGGTCAAAGACGCCAGCCCGGTCTCGCGAACCGCTCCCGCCACTTCGGTGGGTGCGGTCGCGGAGCTGCTGGACGGGGTCTTCGGGCTGGTCGAGCAGCTCCCCGACGCCGAGCTCGTGGCTCTGACCGGGCACGTCGAGCAGCTGGGCCGGATGGTCGACGCTGTCCGCGTTCGAACGGCAGGAGAGGTGACGCGACGCTCCCGGCCCGGGTTGGAGCATCCGCTGTCGGAGGGGCTGGGGTGCCGCACCGGGAGGGAGGTGCTGGAGCGGGTGACCGGGGTGCCGGGGGTGACGCTGTCGGGTCGGGCGCGGTTGGATGAGCGGACCCGGCAGCGGGAGTCCGCGACGGGGTTGCCGCTGCTGCCGGAGCGCCCGGTCCTCGCGGCGGCGCTGGCGGCCGGGCGGATCGGGGTGGAGCCGGCGGCGCTGCTGGTGAAGGCGTTCGATACGGCGTCGAAGGCGCTGCCGGCCGAGGAGCGGTACAAGGTCGATGCGATGGAGGCGCACCTGGTCGGCATCGCCACCGGCGCGATCTCCTCCGACCTCGACGACGCTGCTCTCCCGGATCCGCTCGTCGACCTCCTGGACCCGGCGACCGAGACCGCTGCAGACGCAGCCGCAGATACTGACGGCGATGCAGCGACGTGCGAGGTGTTGCCGCCGCCGTGGAGCGTGGTGAAGGCGCACGCGGATGCGTGGGTCGATGTGCTCACGGCGGACGGGTTCGATCCGGACCATGAACACGACAAGGCGTTCCGCGCTCGGAGTCTGACGGTCACGGAGCTTCCGAACGGGAACTTCCGGGTGAACGGGGTCCTCGTCCCCGAAGCCGGCGCCCTCCTGCAGATCCTCCTCGCCGCGCACACGAACCCCGCCCGCGCCGTGGCGTTCGCCGGCGCGGACGGGGCGGCGGGTGACGGGTCTGCGCCGACGTCGGACGCAAACGCCGACGGCGCCGACGGCACGGAAGACGCGGACGCGGGTGCCGGTAGCGGGTTTCTCGACGGGCTGGATCCGGAGGATCAGGGCGAGATGCCCTGGCAGGCGGAGGAGATCGTCCACGACCCCCGCACCGCCACGCAGAAACGCCACGACGCCCTCGTGGCAATGCTCTACGCCGCGTCCCGCGCCGCGGAGACCCCCACCCTCGGCGGGGCCGCCCCGACCGTGATGATCCACATCACCTGCGACGACCTCACCACCACCCGACCCGATGCCGATGCCGATGCCGGAACGAGTGGCAGGTCGGGGTGGGACGGCTCCTCGGAGCGGGGAAACGACTGCCCTCCAGGTCCGCCACGTCCGCCAGGCGCGCCTCCGCCTCCGGACACTCCGCCTCCGCCGTCCTCGCCACCGTGGTCACCGCCGCAGCGACGCCACTCGGGAATCGCGCACCTCGACGGCGCCTCCCGGGCCGTGCCGGCATCCGTCGCCCGGCGGATCGGGTGCAGCGGCGACATCCTCCGCGCCGTGTACGCCCCGAACGGCAGGATCCTGTCCCTCACCAGCGTGCAGCGCACCTTCACCGCCACCCAGCGCAAAGCCATCGTCGCCCGCGATGGCGGGTGCATCATCCCCGGGTGCACGATCCCCGCCGCCTGGTGCGAGATCCACCACGTCCAAGACCACGCCCGAGGCGGCCCCACCCACACCGACAACGGCGTCCTGCTGTGCTGGTGGCACCACCACCACCTCGAACACTCCGGATGGGACATCCAGATGCGAAACGGCACCCCCTACATCGCCGCCCCGAACTGGATCGACCGACACCACCGCTACCGGCCCGCCCCCACCTCCACCACCCGACTCCACACGAGAATCCGCGGCAGGTAGTAGAAGGTCAGATCAGCCATCCGATCTACTTCTTCGCGCGCTTGTGCTTCTTGTCGAGCTTCTGCTTCTTGCCCGGCTTCGGCGTTCCCGCGTACTTGTACTCCTTGCCGGCGATGGGGGAGTCCTCCGGCACGGCGCCGCCGTGGGAGGCGGTGCGGATGTCGCGCGCCTCGCCGATCGCGAGGAGGAGCGTGATCGCCCAGCTGATCCACGCGAGCGCCACCCGCCACGTGAACCGCTTGTGGTTGGCGCCCTTGAGCAGCGAGTAGCCGCTCGTGATCGCTCCGAAGAGGCCGGTTCCCATGAGGTACTTGCGCATGGCACCACGGTAGCGCCGTGACGGCCACGGCGAGGGCGGCAGCACCGGGGGTTGTGCCCGCGCGGGCCGCCTGCTAACGCGCGGAGCGTGTCGCGGCGACCGCGCTTCCGTCCCCCCGGCGGATGCCGCCGCCGTGGCTAGACTGACCCGGCACACATTGAAGGAGCGGCATGCCCAAAGCGGACCTCGTCGTCGTAGCCAACCGCCTTCCGGTGGATCGGATCCAGGATGAGAGCGGACAGCCCGCCTGGCGTCGCTCTCCCGGCGGTCTCGTCACCGCCCTCGAGCAGGTGATGCAGAAGGTCGACGGCGCCTGGGTCGGATGGGCCGGGAAGCCAGGACTTCAGGTCGACCCCTTCGACTTCGAGGGCACGCACCTCGTGCCCGTCGAGCTCAGCGAGGAGGAGCTCGAGGACTACTACGAGGGCTTCGCCAACGGCACGATTTGGCCGCTGTACCACGACGTCATCGCGACGCCCGTGTACAAGCGCCGCTGGTGGGACGCATACGTCCGCGTGAACCGCCGCTTCGCCGAGGCCGCCGCCGAGGTCGTGGATGAAGGCGGCTTCGTGTGGGTGCAGGACTACCAGCTGCAGCTCGTGCCGCAGATGCTGCGCGAGCTGCGCCCCGACGTCGTCATCGGCTACTTCCACCACATCCCGTTCCCCGCCTACGGGCTCTACGCCCAGCTGCCCTGGCGCCGGCAGGTCGTCGAGGGGCTCCTCGGCGCGGACGTCATCGGCTTCCAACGCGCGGCCGATGCCGGCAACTTCCAGCGCTCCGTGCGCCGGATCCTCCGCTACGGCACGAAGCGGGAGAGCATCACCATCCCGCAGCCCGACGGCACGGCGCGCACGGCGATCGCGAAGCCCTACCCCATCTCCATCGACGCGCAGTCGTTCATCGAGCTCGCGCAGGATCCGGCCATCCGCGCTCGCGCCGTGGAGATCCGCGAGCAGCTCGGCAACCCCTCGAAGATCCTCCTCGGCGTCGACCGGCTCGACTACACGAAGGGCATCCGCCATCGCCTCAAGGCCTTCGGCGAGCTGCTCGACGACGGTCGCGTCGAGGTGGGCGACGTCACGCTCGTCCAGGTTGCGAGCCCCAGCCGCCCGGGCGTCGAGGCGTACCAGGAGCTGCGCGACGAGATCGAGCTCACGGTCGGCCGCATCAACGGCGACTACGACACCATCCACCACACCGCCATCCGATACCTCCACCAGGGCTTTCCGCGGGAGGAGATGGTCGCGCTCTACCTCGCGGCGGACGTCATGCTCGTCACCGCCCTGCGCGACGGCATGAACCTCGTCGCCAAGGAGTACGTCGCCGTGCACGCCGACAACCGCGGCGTGCTCGTGCTCAGCGAGTTCACCGGCGCGGCCGACGAGCTCACCAGCGCCCTCCTGATCAACCCGCACGACATCGGGGGGATGAAGGACACGATCATGCGGGCGATCGAGATGCCGGTGGCCGAGCAGTCGCGCCGGATGCGCAGCATGCGGCGCCGCGTGCTGGAGAACGATGTCGAGCGCTGGGGGCGCCGCTTCCTCGCCGACCTCGAGACGTTCCGGGACTCGCGGCGGCGATGAGCGCGCAGGGGCAGGACGACGCCATCACCGACGACGCGCTCACCGCCGTCGCCACGACACCTCGGCTGCTCGTCGCGCTCGACTTCGACGGCACGCTCGCGCCGCTCGTCGACGAGCCGCTGACGGCCCGCGCACTGCCGGAGGCGCGCAGCGCGGTGGCGGAGCTCGCCGCGCTTCCCGACACCGTCGTCGCGTTCGTCTCGGGACGCTCACTCGCCGACCTCCGGGTGATCGCTGAGCACGACGACGCGTCGCCCGTCTGGCTCGCCGGGTCGCACGGCGCCGAGCACTGGCGCCCCGTGACGGCCCCGCCGCGGCGAGGCGACGAGAGCGCATCGGATGGCGACGCGGCATCGATCGTCGACGCTGCGGAGGCGATCGTGGCCGACCTCGACGGCGCTTGGATCGAGCGCAAGGCGTTCGGCTTCGCCCTGCATACGCGCCTCGCCGACGACGAGAGCACCGCGCGCGCCCAGGAGGGCGTCGACGCTCTCGTCGCCGAGTGCGCTCCCGGATGGCGGCGGCGCACTGGACGCGACATCGTCGAGTTCGCGTGGCGGCACGAGGGCAAGGACTCCGCGGTCGCCGAGCTGCGCGAGGCGACCGGCGCGACCGCCGTGCTCTTCGCGGGCGACGACGTCACCGACGAGGACGCGCTGCGCTCGCTCGGGCCCGGCGATCTCGGGGTGCGCGTGGGGGAGGGCGCGACCGCCGCGACCGTGCGCGTCCCGGACGCCCCGGCCCTCGCCGCACTGCTCATCGAGATCGCGCGTCGTCGCGCATCCTGACAGCCCCGCCGGGGCGGCGTCGAGCCAGGTGCTCAGCGCGTCGAGGGGCGTCGACGGCGGGGAATAGACTGCCTGCGTGAGCGAGATCGACATCAAACCGCGCAGTCGCGTCGTGACCGACGGCATCGAGGCCACCACGTCGCGGGGGATGCTCCGCGCGGTCGGGATGGGCGACGCGGATTGGGACAAGCCGCAGATCGGCATCGCGTCGAGCTGGAACGAGATCACCCCCTGCAACCTGTCGCTGGATCGCCTCGCGCAGGGCGCGAAGGAGGGCGTGCACTCCGGCGGCGGGTACCCGCTGCAGTTCGGCACCATCTCCGTCTCCGACGGCATCTCCATGGGCCACGAGGGCATGCACTTCTCGCTCGTCAGCCGCGAGGTCATAGCGGACAGCGTCGAGACCGTCATCATGGCCGAGCGCCTCGACGGCACCGTGCTGCTCGCCGGCTGCGACAAGTCGATCCCCGGCATGCTGATGGCCAGCGCGCGCCTGGGGCTCTCCAGCGTCTTCCTCTACGCCGGGTCGATCGCGCCGGGCTGGGTCAAGCTCTCGGACGGCACCGAGAAGGACATCACGATCATCGACTCCTTCGAGGCTGTCGGCGCCTGTCGCGCCGGGCTCATGTCGGAGGAGGACCTGAAGCGCATCGAGTGCGCGTTCGCACCCGGTGAGGGCGCGTGCGGCGGCATGTACACGGCCAACACCATGGCGTCGGTCGCCGAGGCGCTCGGGCTGAGCCTGCCGGGCTCCGCAGCGCCGCCGTCGGCGGACCGCCGTCGCGACTACTTCGCGCACCGCTCGGGCGAGGCCGTCGTGAACCTGCTGAAGCAGGGGATCACGACCAAGGACATCCTGACGAAGGAGTCGTTCGAGAACGCGATCGCCCTGGCGATGGCACTCGGCGGCTCGACCAATGTGGTGCTGCACCTGCTGGCCATCGCGCGCGAGGCGCAGGTGGAGCTGAATCTCCACGACTTCAACCGCATCGGCGACCGCGTGCCGCACGTGGCGGACATGAAGCCGTTCGGCAAGTACGTCATGAACGACGTCGACCGTCACGGCGGCATCCCCGTCATCATGAAGGCGATGCTCGACGAGGGCCTGCTCCACGGCGACGCGCTCACGGTCACGGGCAAGACGGTCGCGGAGAACCTGCGCGACCTCGACCCGGACCCCATCGACGGGGAGGTCGTGCACCGCTTCGACGACCCGATCCACGCCACGGGGGGCCTGACCATCCTGCACGGCTCGTTCGCACCGGAGGGCGCCGTCGTGAAGACGGCGGGATTCGACGCGTCGGTGTTCGAGGGGCCGGCACGGGTGTTCGAGCGCGAGCGCGGCGCGATGGACGCGCTCGCGAACGGCGAGATCAGCGCGGGCGACGTGGTGGTCATCCGCTACGAGGGACCCAAGGGCGGCCCCGGCATGCGCGAGATGCTGGCGATCACGGCGGCCATCAAGGGCGCTGGGCTCGGCAAGGATGTACTACTCTTGACGGACGGTCGATTCTCAGGCGGCACAACCGGGCTGTGCATCGGCCATATCGCACCAGAGGCAGTGGACGCAGGTCCTATCGCCTTCGTGCGCGATGGTGATCTGATCAGGGTCGATATCGCGGCTCGCACTCTCGACCTACTCGTCGATGAAGCAGAGCTGAGCTCCCGCCGTGCCGGCTGGGAGCCCCTGCCCCCGCGCTACACCCGAGGCGTTCTGGCCAAGTACTCCAAGCTCGTGCGCTCCGCCGCGGAAGGCGCGACGACCGGCTGAGCCGGCCCGCGCGTCGCGGCGACCACGGATCATCCCCACCCCCAAGCGAGGAAGCATCATCATGCCTGCCGAAACCGCATCGGCCGTTCCCCGGCCACCCGCTCGCACCACCGCGCAAGCGCCCGTGCTCACGGGCGCTGAGGCGGTCGTCCGCACCCTCGAGCTGCTGGGTGTCACGGACGTCTTCGGGCTGCCGGGCGGGGCCATCCTGCCCGTGTACGACCCGCTGATGTCGGCCAAGAAGCTGCGCCACATCCTCGTCCGTCACGAGCAGGGCGCGGGGCATGCGGCCGAGGGCTATGCCGCGGCGAGCGGCAAGGTCGGCGTCGCCATCGCGACGAGCGGCCCGGGTGCCACGAACCTCGTCACCGCGATCGCCGACGCGTACATGGACTCGATGCCGGTCCTCGCGATCACCGGACAGGTGTTCTCGACGCTGATGGGCACGGACGCCTTCCAGGAGGCCGACATCGTGGGCATCACGATGCCGATCACCAAGCACTCGTTCCTCGTGAAGGACGCATCGGAGATCCCGGGCGCGATCGCCGCGGCCTACGAGATCGCCTCCACCGGCCGACCCGGTCCCGTGCTCGTCGACATCACCAAGGACGCGCAGCAGGCGGAGGCGCCGTTCGTGTGGCCGCCCCGTTACGATCTGCCCGGCTACCGGCCGGTCACCAAGGCGCACGGCAAGCAGATCCAGGCGGCCGTCGCGCTGATGGCCGAGGCGCGCAAGCCCGTGCTGTACGTGGGCGGCGGCGTCATCCGCGGCAATGCGGCGGCGGAGCTGAAGACGTTCGCCGAGGCGACCGGCGCTCCCGTGGTCACCACGCTCATGGCGCGCGGCGCGTTCCCCGACTCCCACCCGCAGAACCTCGGCATGCCGGGCATGCACGGCGCCGTCCCGGCGGTGCTCGCACTGCAGGAGAGCGACCTCATCGTCTCCCTCGGGGCGCGCTTCGATGACCGCGTGACCGGCAAGGCGGCGCTGTTCGCCCCGCACGCGAAGGTCGTGCACGTGGACATCGACCCGGCCGAGATCTCGAAGATCCGCACGGCCGACGTCCCGATCGTGGGGGATCTCAAGGAGGTCCTCGTCGACCTGGACACCGCGTTCCGCTCGGTCTCGACCGCAGGCACGCCCGACTACGACGAGTGGTGGGCCTACCTCCGCGGGCTGCAGGACCAGTACCCGCTGGGCTTCGCGCCGACGACCGACGGGCACCTCGCCCCGCAGGCGATCATCCAGCGCATCGGCGAGCTGACCGGCCCCGAGGCCGTGTACGCCTCCGGCGTGGGACAGCACCAGATGTGGTCGGCGCAGTTCATCAAGTACGAGCGTCCGAACTCGTGGCTGAACTCCGGCGGCGCCGGCACCATGGGCTATTCGGTGCCCGCCGCGATGGGCGCCAAGGTGGCAGAGCCCGACCGCGTGGTGTGGGCGATCGACGGCGACGGCTGCTTCCAGATGACGAACCAGGAGCTCGCCACCTGCGCGCTCAACGACATCCCGATCAAGGTCGCCATCATCAACAACTCGTCGCTCGGCATGGTGCGCCAGTGGCAGACCCTGTTCTACGACGGCCGCTACTCGAACACCGACCTGCAGACGGGGCACGACACCGTCCGCATCCCGGACTTCGTGAAGCTCGCCGAGGCCTACGGCTGCCTCGCCATCCGCGTCGAGCGGGAGGACCAGGTCGACGACGCCATCCGCCTCGCGCTGGAGACGAACGACCGCCCCGTCGTCATCGACTTCGTCGTGAGCGCCGACGCCATGGTGTGGCCGATGGTCCCGCAGGGCGTCAGCAACAGCTACATCCAGTACGCGCGCGACCACTCGCCCGCCTTCTCCGAGGAGGACTGACATGTCGTCTCACGTGCTGAGCCTGCTCGTCGAGGACCGTCCGGGTCTGCTGACGCGCGTCGCGGGCCTCTTCGCCCGACGCGGCTTCAACATCCACTCGCTCGCCGTCGGCGTGACCGAGATTCCCGGCCTGTCGCGGATCACGGTCGTCGTGGACGTCGACGAGCTGCCGCTCGAGCAGGTCACCAAGCAGCTGAACAAGCTCATCAACGTCGTGAAGATCGTCGAGCTCGACCCCGCGGCCTCCGTGCAGCGCGAGCACATGCTCGTCAAGGTGCGCGCCGACAACGCGTCGCGCTCGAACGTGATCGAGGTCGTGAACCTCTTCCGCGCGAGCGTGGTGGACTATGCGCCCGACGCGCTCGTGATCGAGATCACCGGCGATCAGGGCAAGGTCGACGCGTTCCTCAAGGCGATCGAGCCGTTCGGCATCAAGGAGCTCGCCCAGTCGGGCCTGCTCGCGCTGGGCCGCGGCGGCAAGTCGATCAGCGAGCGCGCGTTGCGCGGCTGACTCCCGAACCCCCGGCGGCGGAGACCCGCGGCCGAAGCAGAACCCCACCTAAGGAGAGAAACAAGTGACCGAGATCCTCTACGACGCAGACGCCGACCTGTCGATCATCCAGAACAAGAAGGTCGCGATCGTGGGCTACGGCTCGCAGGGCCACGCCCACGCGCAGAACCTCCGCGACTCGGGTGTCGAGGTCGTCATCGCGCTGAAGGAGGGGTCGAAGTCGACCCAGAAGGCGCAGGACGAGGGCTTCGAGGTCAAGAACGTCGCCGACGCCACCGCGTGGGCCGACCTCATCATGATCCTCGCGCCCGACCAGCACCAGCGCTCGATCTACTCCGAGTCGATCGCGCCGAACCTGTCGGCCGGCAAGACGCTCGCGTTCGCGCACGGCTTCAACATCCGCTTCGGCTACATCGACGCGCCGCAGGACGTCGACGTCATCCTCGTCGCGCCGAAGGCGCCCGGGCACACGGTGCGCCGTGAGTTCGCGGCCGGCCGCGGCATCCCCGACATCATCGCCGTCGAGCACGACGCGTCGGGTCAGGCCTGGGACGTCGCCCTCTCGTACGCGAAGGCCATCGGCGGCACCCGCGCCGGCGTCATCAAGACGACCTTCACCGAGGAGACCGAGACCGACCTCTTCGGCGAGCAGGCCGTCCTCTGCGGTGGCATGAGCCACCTTGTCCAGGCGGGCTTCGAGGTGCTGACCGAGGCCGGCTACCAGCCGCAGATCGCCTACTTCGAGGTGCTGCACGAGCTGAAGCTCATCGTCGACCTCATGTGGGAGGGCGGCATCGCCAAGCAGCGCTGGTCGATCTCCGACACCGCCGAGTTCGGTGACTACGTGTCCGGCCCCCGCGTCGTCGACGCGCAGGTCAAGGAGAACATGAAGGCCGTCCTGGCCGACATCCAGTCGGGCGCGTTCGCCAAGCGCTTCATCGACGACCAGGACGCGGGCGCCCCCGAGTTCCTCGGCCTGCGCGAGAAGGAGCAGCAGCACCCGATCGAGGTCACCGGCAAGGAGCTCCGCGCTCTGTTCGCCTGGAAGTCGCAGGACTCGGACTACGTCGAGGGCTCGGCCGCGCGCTGACCCGCTGACGCCGAAGACACGGCCGCCGCTCCCACGAGGAGCGGCGGCCGTTCCACTCTCGGGGCTGGCAGGGCGGGCGGAGCTCCACGTCGGCAACCGGAGCGTCACGCGGGCGGCGACCAGGAGCGCAGCCGGCGCAGCTGCGGGCTCTTCTTGTCGATGTGGTCGGCCATCCGTCGCAGGATGTCGTCGAGCGCGCGGATGGCGTCCTCGATCCGCGGGCCCTTGTTCAGCATCACGCACTCGGCGCGGCCGGCGGTGGCGGCGTCGGTGATCTCCGCCCGTGTGGGGACGCCGCTCTTGGCGAGGTCGTCGAGGACCTGCGTCGCCCAGATCACCGGGATTCGCGCGGACTCGCAGATCCACAGCAGTTCCTCCTGGACCTCGGCGAGGCGCGCGAAGCCCGCCTCCACCGCGAGATCGCCGCGGGCGATCATGACGCCCACGCGCGGCCGTCGCATGAGCTCGAGGATGATCTCGGGGAGCGCGCGGAATCCCTGCGTGGTCTCGAGCTTGACGACCACGCCGAGCTCGTCGGCGCCGCGCGCGTCGAGCTCGGCGAGCAGGCGGCGGATGTCGCCGGCCGAGCGTGCGAAGGAGAGCTCGACGACGTCGGCGATGTCGACCACGGTGTCGAGCGCGGCGACGTCCTCCTCGGTCAGCGCGGCGATCGGGAGGTCGGTGTCGGGCAGATTGATGCCCTTCTCGGCCTTGAGCTTGGTGCCGCCCGCGCGCGCACGCGTGATCTCGATCGACGCCTCGCCGTCGCCCACGCCGCGGACTGTGCCCTCGATCTTGCCGTCGTCGAACGCAACGCGGTGACCGACCGCGATCGCCTCGAATGCCTCCGGAAGAGTGCAGCCGATGCGATGCGACCCGTCCTCGGAGGAGGCGGGGTCGAGCGAGGCCGTGAGAGTGACGGTGTCGCCGCGCTGGACCCGCAGTGCGCCGGGAACGGCCGGCAGCTCGCCGATGTGCACCTCGTCGTCCTCACAGCGCAGGGTCGCGCCCTGCTCCAGGTACGACGTGCGGTCTCCCTCGAGGACGACGCCATCGCCATCCGATCGGGCGACGGCCATACGACGCGAGCGGCCCCGCGCGTCGTGGAAGCGGACGACGTCGCCGGGGGAGCGGCGCGCGAGCCATTCAGGGTCGGACACGGGGATGCAGGGCACGGGGGCGCCCAGGTCGAGTTCTGCCGCCAGCGCGAACCGCGCCGGCTCCACCACTCCGCCGGCGGCATCGCGGGCGGGCTTGACCTTCACGACGTGCGGCCCGTCGCCCACCGGGCCCGTGCGGAGCTTCGGCCCCGCGAGGTCCATGGCCACTCGGACGCGGGTGCTCGCCGCCCGGACGTTCTCGGCCATGCTGCGCCAGGCCGACGGATCGTCGTGGGCGCAGTTGATGCGCGCGAGGTCCATGCCGGCTTCGACGAAACCAGCCGCGACGGACGCGTCATTCGCGCCCGCGCTGGGGAGCGTCACCATGATGCGCGTGCGCCGGTCGTCCGCATCGCCTCCCAGGAGCGCGGCGGCGTTGTCGCGGAGGTCGCCGCGGTCGTCGGGATCGATCTCCTGCTGACCGTCCTCGGCTCCGAGCGCCGCCTCCGTCACCCGCAGTACCGCGTCGAGATTGCGCAGGACGTCGCCCTCCATCCGACCGAGCGATGACAGCCCCAGCGCGCTCAAGCGCTCCTGGAGCGGCCGCAGGTCGTGCTCGCGAAGCGCGAGGTAGTGGAGGAGGTTCCGCGCGCCCTCGCGGTGGTCGGGGTGCACCCGGCCGATCCGCTCGACTGCCGCGTCCGCGGCCGATTCGGCGTCGTCGCGCAGGGCGCGGACCTCGTCGCGGACGGCCGCCAGCGCGTCGTGGAAGCCCCGATCGTCGCTCATGACATCACCCCACGCCCACGATAGATCCCGCATCGGCCGGGCGGTCGGACCAGGAGAGGGCTGGACAAGTGCGTGCGGGCGCGGTAGCTCAGAGGCGCTCCTCGCGCAGCTGCTCCAGGGCAGAGGAGAACGATGGGGATGAGCCTTCGTCCTCCGCATACAGGTCGGGCTTCTGCGGCGCGATGGCCAGGGCCTCGACCGGCGCGGTGTCGGTGAGCACCCCGTCGAGGCCCTGCAGGGCGCTGAACCTGCGCGCCTGGGTGACGACGTTGCGGTCGAGGGAGCCCGCGAACCTGTTGTACGCCTCGACGGTGGCGTTCAGCCGCTTGCCGAGCGTCGCGAGATGGGTGCCGAGGGTGCCGAGGCGCTTGTGGAGCTCCTTGCCGACGGCGAAGATCTGGTGCGCCTCCTGCGCCAGCTGGTCCTGCCGCCACGCATGGCCGACTGTCCGGAGCAGGGCGACGAGCGTGGCGGGCGTGGCGATCACGACGTTGCGCTCGAACGCGTACTCGTAGAGCGTCGCGTCCTGATCGAGCGCGGCGGCGAGGAACGGCTCGGCCGGGACGAACATGACGACGAAATCGGGGGAGCCGTCGACGACGTCCCAGTACTCCTTCGTGCCGAGGTCGTCGATGTGCTTCTTCAGATGACGTGCGTGCGCCTGCAGGCGCTGCGCGCGGACCGTGTCGTCGGTGGCCTCCATCGCCTCGAGATATCCGCTGAACGCGACCTTCGAGTCCACGACGACGTGCTTGTCGCCCGCGAGATGCACGACCATGTCGGGGCGCAGCGCGCCGTCGTCGGTGGCATGGTGGGCCTGCTCGACGAAGTCGACGTGGTTCAGCATGCCGGCCGTCTCCACCACGCGACGCAGCTGCAGCTCGCCCCAGCGCCCCCGCACCTGCGGCGCGCGAAGGGCGTTCACGAGGTTGCGCGTCTCGCTGCCGAGGGCCTCCGACGATCGGCGCATCTGCGTGACCTGCTCGGCGAGGGCGGCGTTGGCCTCCAGCCGCGCGCGCTCGGCGGTCGATACCTCGGTCTTCACGGTGTCGAGCGTCTCGCGGATCGGCTCGATGAGCTGCTGGACGGCGTCCTGTCGCTTCTGCAGCTCCGCCGCGCCCTCGCTCTGGCTGCGCTTCAGGCGCTCCTCCGCCTGCTCGAGGAACGCGCGCGTGTTCGCCTCCAGCGCCCGTCGGCTGAGGGCGTCGAACTCGTCCGCCAGCCGCTTCTGGTCGGTGCGGAGATCCTCCAGCCGCTCGGCCGCTCGCGCCCGCTCGGCGAGGACGTCCGCCTCCGCGTCGGTGCGCAGCTCGCGCACGCGCTGCTCGTGCTGACGCCGCTCATCGAGCAGACGCGCTTCCCCGGCACGCCGCTCGTCGGCCACCCGCGATGCGGTCTCCGCGCGCGCGGCCTCCACGTCGCCCTGGAGAGTCGCGATCTGCGTCCGTGCGGCCGCGAGTTCGGCGCGGTCCGACAGATCGGCGGAGGCGCCCCGCTGCCGCCCGATGAGAAACCCCAGGGCTCCGGCGAGGGCCGCGGCGATGACGACGACGATGACGAGCAGGGCGATGTCCATACCTGCATTGTGAGGGAGGGGTCGGACATCGCCCGATCGCGGTGCCGATGTGTCAGGGAGCGACGTGCTCGCGGTCCTCGGTCTCCTCGACGTCCTCGCCGATGCGGCCGCGCGTGAGCCGGTTGATCACGAGCGCGATCGCACCATCGCCGGTCACGTTCGTCGCGGTGCCGAAGCTGTCGAGCGCGATGTAGAGCGCGAACATGAGACCGACCTCGACCTCGCCGAAGCCGAGCATGCTCGTGAGCAGGCCGGCCGCGGCGGCGATGGCACCGCCCGGAACACCAGGTGCGGCGATCATCATGATGCCCAGCATGAGGATGAAGGGAGCGTACGAGGCGAACGAGACCGGGCCATCCGTCACGAGCAGGATGGCCATCGAGAAGCAGGTGATCTTCACCATCGACCCAGAGAGGTGGATGGTCGCGCACAGCGGCACGACGAATCCGGCGACGGCGTGAGTGACACGGTTGCGCTTGACGGACGCGAGGGTGACCGGGATCGTGGCCGCCGACGAGGACGTGCCGAGCGCGGTGACGTAGGCGTCGCGCATGTTCCACAGCGCGCGGAGCGGATTGACGCCGGCGATGGCCCCGGCGATCGTGTACTGGATCAGCAGCACGACGAGCGTGAGGCTGAACGACACGATCACCACGACGAGGAAGCGCCCGATGACGTCGTACGCCTCGCCGCTCTTCGACAGGTCCATGAAGATGCCGAAGATGTACAGCGGCAGTGCGGGGACGATGACCGAGCGGATGAGCATCTCGATGACGCCGCGGAACTCCACCGCCGCCTGCAGCAGCACCGAGCAGCGGATCCGCGTGAGGCCGATCCCGACCACGAACGCCAGGACGAGCGCCGTCATCACGTCGATCGCGGGCGGCAGCACGATCTCGGTCGGGGAGCCGGTGGGCGAGGCGGTGAGGGAGAAGTAGGGCGCCAGCCCCGAGCCGCCCTCCTCGAGCGACGCGAGCCCGGCGCCGCTCATCACCGGCGTGAAGATCCAGCGGCTCACCAGGTAGGCAAGGAGCCCCGCCAGGATCGTCGACGCGTATGCGATGCCCGCGGTGATGCCCAGCCAGCGGCCCGCCCCCCGCCCGAGCTCGGCGATCGCCGGCGTGACGAGGCCGACGATGATGAGCGGCACCGAGAAGCCCAGCAGCCCGGAGAACAGCGAGTTGTAGGTGAGGAAGGCGTTGCCGAGCCAGACCGGCATCACCGGCCCGGTGAGCAGACCCAGCACGATGGCGATGAGGATCCAGGCGAGGAGGGGGAGGCGGAGGATGCGCATGGTGGAGTCATCGTAGTGCGATGCGCACGGGATGTGCGGGTCTCATCCGGCGTCACCCGGCCGGGTCTGATAACCTTGGCCTTCGCGCGCGTGCGTGCTCTTGGCGTGCCGCCAGGACTGCCGTAGCGTGGATGCAAGACAATCCGATCCACTGCCTCGGCTCATCCCGTGGCGCCCGTGTCCGTCTGTGGACGCGCGGCTCCCGAGTGCGAGGCCCGAACATCCCCAACAAGGACAACCCACTACATGACTAACGCAACGACCGCCCCGGCCACCAAGCAGGTCGCGATCAACGACATCGGCTCTGCTGAGGACTTCCTGGCCGCGGTCGAGAAGACGCTCAAGTTCTTCAACGACGGCGACATCATCGACGGCACGATCGTCAAGATCGACCGCGACGAGGTCCTCCTCGATGTCGGCTACAAGACCGAGGGCGTCATCCCCTCGCGCGAGCTTTCCATCAAGCACGACGTCGACCCCAACGAGGTCGTCACCGTCGGCGACCACGTCGAGGCCCTCGTTCTCCAGAAGGAGGACAAGGAAGGCCGTCTCATCCTGTCGAAGAAGCGCGCGCAGTACGAGCGTGCGTGGGGCGACGTGGAGAAGATCAAGGAGAACGACGGCGTCGTCACCGGCACGGTCATCGAGGTCGTCAAGGGCGGTCTCATCGTCGACATCGGGCTCCGCGGCTTCCTCCCCGCGTCGCTGATCGAGCTGCGCCGGGTCCGCGACCTGACGCCGTACCTCGGCCAGGAGATCGAGGCGAAGATCCTCGAGCTCGACAAGAACCGCAACAACGTGGTGCTGTCGCGTCGCGCGCTCCTCGAGGAGACGCAGTCGGCCACCCGCACGCAGTTCCTCAACAACCTGCACAAGGGCCAGGTCCGCAAGGGCGTCGTGTCCTCGATCGTCAACTTCGGCGCGTTCGTCGACCTGGGCGGCGTGGACGGCCTCGTGCACGTCTCCGAGCTGTCCTGGAAGCACATCGAGCACGCCTCCGAGGTCGTCGAGGTGGGCCAGGAGGTCACCGTCGAGATCCTCGAGGTCGACCTGGACCGCGAGCGCGTCTCGCTGTCGCTCAAGGCAACGCAGGAAGACCCGTGGCAGGTGTTCGCCCGCACGCACGCGATCGGCCAGATCACGCCGGGCAAGGTCACCAAGCTCGTTCCGTTCGGTGCGTTCGTTCGCGTCGCCGACGGCATCGAGGGCCTCGTCCACATCTCGGAGCTCTCGAACAAGCACGTCGAGCTCGCCGAGCAGGTCGTCTCCGTCGGCGAAGAGGTCTTCGTCCGCGTCATCGACATCGACCTCGACCGTCGTCGCATCTCGCTGTCGCTCAAGCAGGCCAACGACCTGGTCGACCCCAACGGCACCGAGTTCGACCCGGCGCTGTACGGCATGGCGACCGAGTACGACGAGAACGGCGAGTACAAGTACCCCGAGGGCTTCGACCCCGAGAGCGGTCAGTGGCTCGAGGGCTTCGACGAGGCTCGCGAGAAGTGGGAGCAGGACTACGCTGCCGCCCAGAGCCGCTGGGAGGCTCACAAGGCGCAGGTCGCCAAGGCCCTCGAGGCCGAGGCGGAGGCCGGCGAGGAGTTCGGCGCGCCGACCTTCTCCAGCGAGTCGGCCGGTGCCGGCACGCTCGCCGACGACGAGGCCCTCGCCGCGCTGCGCGAGAAGCTGTCGGGCCGCTGAGCTCACGCTGATCCGGCGGGTCTGACCCGCTGACATCGCACGACCAAGGGGTCGGCTCCTCCGGGAGCCGGCCCCTTCGTCGTGCCCGGCGCGCGGCAGGGGAGACCGCGGGCAGCGCGCCGAGACCGCGTCATCGCTCCGACACAGCGTCATCGCTCCAGGACTGCCCGTGGAACACGCCGTCTCGGAGCGGGAGCGCGGGCCGGCGGAGCGGGCGCGCGGTGTCGGAGCGGGCGCGCGGTGTCGGAGCGACCTCGCGGTCTCAGCGCGTCCGCGCGCCAGCGCGCCAGCGCGCCCGCGCGCCAGCGCGCCCCGGGCATCACATCCCGACGAGGCCCTCGAACAGGCCGATGTGGTTGCCGTCGGGGTCGCGGAACACCGCCCACCAGCTGGTCTCGGTGATCGGGCTCTTGTCCATCACCACTGTCGCTCCTGCCGCCTGCGCCTTCGCCAGCACCTCGTCGATCGAGTCGACCTCGACATACGACCGCGGCTGCGTGAAGTCCGCCGAGCGCGGGGCGAGCCCGCCTCCGGAGATCCGGTTCGGCGCCTGCCACATGGGATAGTCCTCGAAGCCCGGCGGCGCGGAGATCTGCCAGCCGAACAGATCGCCGTAGAAGGCGGCGGCGCGGTCGTAGTCGCTGACCGGGATGTCGATGTGCGTGATGTCGCCGTGCGGCATGGCGGCCCCTTCCGAGCGGATGGTCGTGGTGACGCGCTCACGGTACCGCCGGGTCTCGCAGGCGACAAGGGAGCTTCCGCGCGATGCACAGCGAACCCATCGCGGGCGGCCGCGCACCGCCGAGCGACCCGCGCTACTGTCGTCGCATCCGCCCCGACAGGAGGTCACCCATGGGATTCCTCGACCGCATCAAGCAGGCCGTCCGCGGCGACGGCAGAGCTGCCCAGACGGGCGGCGCCTACACGCGCGACCACGCCCATCCGCCGCAGACGACCGCGTTCGGGACGATCGACGCGCACGGGCAGCCAGCCGCACGTCCTTCCCGCACCGAGGACGACCGCACCGAGGATGACCGCACCGAGGACGACCGCACTGAGGACGACCACGCTGTCGAGCGGTACCGGTATCTGCTGCGGACGGCTCCTCCCGAGACCATCGAGCAGGTGCACGCCGAGGCCTTTGCGAAGCTGTCAGATGAGCAGCGCCAGCGCATCCTCGCCGAGCTCTCCGGCTCGCTGTCGCCGCAGGAGCGCCCGGCCTCTGCCGGTCCGGCCGCGATGGCTCGCGCCGCCACCCGCGCCGAGTACCAGCAGCCCGGCACGATGGAGCGCACGCTCGGCAGCCGGCAGGACCCGGGGCTCGGCACGGCGATCGGCGGCTCGCTCCTCGGCACCGTGGCGGGCTACGTCGTCGGCTCGGCGCTCGTGAGCTCCTTCATCGGGCCGTCGGTCGCCGCAGGCGGCGACCCGGGTGGCGCGGATGGCGGAGGTGGCGAGAGCGCGGACGCCGGCGGCTTCGGCGATGCCGGCTCCGCGACGGAGACGTCCGCGGGCACGGAGGCTCCGGGCGACGCGGGGTTCGGGGACTTCGGCGGCTTCGGCGGAGATATCGGCGGCTTCGACGTCTGATCGGCGCCCGCACCGCGCCCCTCCCGAGGGCGCGCACCGCGCCCCTCCCGAGGGCCCGCGGTGCGGCGCGCCCGCGGGACCTGTCACGATGGGGTCATGAGCATCCCCTCGAGAGCACACGCGCCCATCCGGATGGTGGTGTTCGATCACGACGAGAACGCCGCGAAGGCGCGGGAGGCGGTCCGGCCGCTGCAGGCGTCAGGGCGGCTGGATCTCGTCGAGTGCGCGGCGGTCGACGACTTCGTGGGCGCGCTCGCCGAGCCCGCCGAGCTCCTCATCGTGCTCACCCACGGAACCGCCGACGGCGAGTTCGCGAAGGGCGACGACTCGACGCTTCACGCGGCCGACCTCATCCCCGAGCTGCGCTGCCGCGCGCTGCTGTCTTTCGTGTGCGACCACGCGGGCGACCGGCTGTGGGACACGGACCGGAACCGCGGCGTGACGCGCCTCGTCAACGACGAGCTCGTCCACACCGCCGACATCCTGCGCATCCTCGATGTGCTCGCGACGAATGACATCGGCGCGAACCGCAGCGGCGTGCTGGGGCTGCTGCGCGCGACGAAGAAGCGCTTCCCGAAGATCAGCACCCGCTGGCGCATCGTCTCCGAGTGATCGCCGGCCGGGCGCTCCGCCTACGGGGGCCATCCGCTCACAGACGCGCGATCTCCTGCCGTGGCCGCAGCGCGATGTCGGTGATGTGCGCGTCGTCCGGGAGGTCGACGACGTACCGCACCGACGCCGCCACGGTCGACGGCTGGATGTACCGCTCGGCCGCGTAGTTCTCCGCGGGGATGCCGGCGCGCAGCATCGGCGTGTCGGTCTGCCCCGGCGCGATGGTCACGACGCGCATGCGGTGCTTCTCCTCGTCGAGGCGCAGCACGTCGGCGACCGCGCGCAGCGCGTGCTTCGAGGCGGTGTAGACGACGCTGCCCGGCACGGCCTTCGAGCCTGCGCCGGAGCCGATGAAGATGACAGTCGCGACGCTCTCGCGCAGCTGCGGCAGCAGCGCGCGAGTGAGGAGTGACGGCGCCACGACGTTCGTCGACAGCATCCGCGTCCAGTCGTCCTCGGTGGCGTCCTCCACGGAGATGTGGTCGCCGAGGGCCGCCGCGTGGACGAGGACGTCCACGCGATCGAGCTCCGCGGCCAGGGCCGCCAGGGCGTCGCGGTCGGTGACGTCGAGGCGGCGGGTCTCCGCGCCCGTCTCCTCCGCCAGTGCGGCGAGGGCGTCGGCGCGGCGGCCGAGTGCGATCACGCGGTGCGTGCGGACGAGGTCGCGGACGATCACGGCTCCCATGCCGCCGGTGGCTCCCGTGACGACGGCGGTCGGTCGGTTCTCTGTCATGAGGCGCTCCTGGTTCGGGCCGCGTCGACCGCGGCGATGAGGGATCGGGCCACGCGATCGGTCTCGCGCAGCATGGTGGGGTCGGTGCGCGGCATCGGGCTGATGATCGCGTCGTGCATGGTCTCATCGAGCGGGATGCCCGCGACGTGGAAGGCGGCATCGACCTCGCCGTCGGCGTGGACGATGCGCCCGGTCGCGGGCTCGACGTCGAAGCCGCCGGTGTCGACGTCGCCCTCGAGACGCGAGGGCGCGGCGAAGGGCCGCACGCGACCGGCCGCGGCGAGGGAGCGGACGAGCGGGTCCGCCGTCTGCGAGAGGTCGTGAGCGTGCATCCACGCGTCCACGAGCACGGTGGCCGACACGCCGGAGCCGGCCACGGGGGGCGACGACGCGTGGAAGGCGCCGTCGGCGATGTCGACGGCACCGGCGGGGCCGATGAAGCGGACGAGGCCGGCCGCCATGAGGGCGAGGAGCTGCCGGCTGCGGAATGCGGGCGGGCCGGAGCCGACCATGCCGCCGACGGTCATCAGCGTGCGGAAGCCGGAGGCGCGGGACTCGGCGTCGAAGCCGCCGAACGCGCCGATCCTGCTCACCATGCCGCGTGCCGACGCGATGGACCAGAGCGCGGCCTTGAGAGCGCTGTCGGCGCCGCGTGCGCCCTCGGCGAGGTCGTCGGCGACGAAGCGGGCGACCCAGGCATCGAATGCGGCGGGGGATGGCCATGTCTCGCCTTCTCCGGGGAAGATCGCCCCGGCGAGGTCGAGCCGGTCCGCCGGATCGGCGACGAACGGCACGACGGCGTCGGCGAGCGCGTCGATGCGGGCGCGCGTGGCGGCGCCGTCCGCAGCCAACGGGGCGGAGCGGATGGCCGCGAGCGCGGCGTCGAGCTCGACCGACCCCGGCTTCACGCGCGCGAGGGTGACGTGGTAGTCGGCGAAGGCGTCGCGGAGGATGAGCGGCCACACGCGGGCGTCGAAGTCGATGGGGCGGGGCACGACCGTCCAGTCGACGCCGCGGAGGTGGTGCATGGGGGCGCGCGGGGGCAGCGATCCGTACTGCGTCTTCGCCCGGAACGGCACGCCGCGGCGCGATGTCACGTGCAGCACCGGCTCCCGCCCCGAGGGAACGTAGCGCAGCCCGGCGGGCGCAGCGGGATCCGCCACGAAGGCGCCGCCGCGCTCGACGGTCAGCAGGGCCATCGCGTCGAAGAAGCCCATGCCGAGACCGCGGACGATGACCGTGGCGCGGTCGGGCACCGCGTCGAGCGTCTGGTCGGCAGGGGAGTCCGGCCGCACCCACACGAGATCCGGATGCCCGCCGACGGCGCCGAGGATGCGTCGCTCCTCCGCGGTGACGGCGCGCGCGAGCCACCCGGTCGCGGCGACCACCGCATCGGCGACGATCTCGGTGTCGCCGAGGTCGAGGACCTCCCGCTCGGCCACGCGTCGTGTCGAGCGCACGCGGCCGACGTGCTCGTGCACGACGACACCGGATGGCAGCGCGGTGCGGGCGTGCGCGAGGCACCACGCGATGTACTCGCCGTAGAGCGAGCGCGACGGGTGCGACTCCGGGCGCTGGTCGCGCAGCTCGCCGCGGTAGTCGTCGACGAGGCCCGCGCGCACGGACACACGGCGGAAGGCGGCGACGTGCGCGGCGGGGATGCGGGCGACGATCTCGGCCGCGTCGTGCAGCGCGGCGTCGCGTGCGAGCTGGCACCACTCGTACAGAGTGGGCCCGGGGCGCACGGGACCGGCGATGCTGGCGGCGTCGTCGGTGAAGAGCGTGACGGCATCGGCGAGGGTGTTCATGCACAGCTCGCGCGGCTGGTCGGTGCGCCAGATCCGCCCCGCGCCGACCTGGGTGTCGTCGACGAGATGGACGTCGAGCTGGGCGTCGGCGGGGAGGTTCGCGCCGAGCCGCTCGAGGAGCGAGACGCCGCGCGGGCCCGCGCCGACGATCGCGATGGCGGGTCGAGGAGAGGAGGGCATCCCCTCCATTCTCCCGCTCGCGGGAGCGAACCGCCGCAATCAGACCGCTCTCGCCGCGGCGAGAGCTCCCGCGGCCTCCCGCAGGCAGTCGACGAAGGTGGAGCGGGCGGGATGGTCGTCCCCGCCCGCCGGGTGCGCGGCGAGGAGCCTCGTGGTCGGCGATCCCGCGATGGGCACGACCGCGATCGACGGCGGCACGAGCTGGCGCACCGATTCCGGCAGGACGCTCAGCCCCACGCCCGCGGCGACGAAGCTGAGGGCGGTCTCCTGATGCACGACCTCCTCGGCGACCATCGGCGCGCGACCGGCCTCGGCCAGTGCGGCCGAGACGCGGTCGACGAACCCGGGCATGAGCGACCGCGGATAGGCGATCATGGGCGCCTCGACGATGTCGGCGGGCGCGAGCTCCGCGCGCGTCGCGAGCGGATGAGCCACGGGCACGCAGACGACGAGCCGCTCCTCGTAGACCACCTCGGTCACGAGCGCCGGGGCGTGAGCGTCGCCCGGGGGCAGCTCGTCGCGCACGATGCCGACATCGAGGGTGCCCGCGCGCAGTCTCTCGAGCTGCTCACCCGAGGTGAGCGGTGCGAGCGCGAGCTCGACATTCTCGCGGCGAGCGCGGAAGAGCTGCACGACGCCGGGCAGGACGGTGTAATTCGCGGAGCTCACGAACCCCGCGGAAAGGCGACCGACGAGCCCGTCGGCGTATTCGCGCATCTCCCGAGCCGCCGCATCGACGTCGGCGAGGATCTCCTTCGCGCGCATGCGCAGGTGGATTCCGGCGGGGGTGAGGCTGACGCGCCTGGTGCTCCGCTCGAAGAGCGGCGTGCCGATCTCCTCCTCCAGGCGCCCCACCTGCACGCTGAGCGGCGGCTGCGACATATGGAGGCGCTGGGCTGCCCGACCGAAGTGCAGCTCCTCCGCCACGGCGAGGAAATAGCGCAATTGACGGATCTCCATGGAGCGACGATAGGGCGGCGATATTACCGATGTGTTTCGGGAATATTGCGAGCATCGCGCTATGAATTCTGCCCGAAAAGGTATTTGACCTGAATTCCCGAAATGAGTTTCGCTGAGGGGAAGCACCACCCGACTTCCGAAGGAATACCCGTGAGCGCAGCACTCCCATCCGACACCCGTATCGACATGCTCTACCTCAGCGAGCCCGAGGTCATCGCCGCCGGCATGAAGGACATGGCGCGCTGCATGGAGGTGATGGAGGAGGTGCTCGTGCTCGTCGCCAAGGGCGACTACCGGATGGCCGGGAGCACGTGGAACTCGCACGGCGCGCAGATCAGCTTCCCGCAGTCCTCGCCGTTCCCCGGCATGCCGCTCGATGCGGCCGACCGCCGCTTCATGGCGATGCCGGCGTATCTCGGCGGGCGCTTCGACGCGGCCGGCGTCAAGTGGTATGGGTCGAACATCGACAACCGGGAGAAGGGGCTGCCCCGCTCGATCCACCTCATCGTGCTCAACGACAAGGAGACCGGCGCCCCCTTCGCGATCATGTCCGGCAACCTGGAGAGCGCGTACCGCACGGCGGCCGTCCCCGGCGCAGCGGCCAAGAAGCTCGCTCCGGTGGACGCGAAGACGCTCGGCATCATCGGTCCCGGCGCCATGAACAAGAGCGCACTGCACGCGATGACGACGGCGCGCCCCTCCCTCGACACCATCAAGATCAACGGGCGCCGCCGCTCGACGTCGGAGTCGTTCGCCGCGTACGTGAAGGAGCACTACCCGCAGTTCACGACGATCGAGATCGCCGACACCGTCGAGGCCGCCGTGCGCGACAGCGACATCGTCTCCGAGGCGGTCACCGGGCTCGTCGGATCGGAGAACTACCCGTACATCGACGGGGACTGGATCAAGCCCGGCGCGTTCCTGAGTCTGCCGGCCAACCTCAAGATGGACGAGGAGTACACCCTCTCGGGCAAGGCCCGCCTCATCGCGGACGCCAAGAAGATCTACGAGGCCTGGGCGGAGGAGTACCCCGCCCCGTCCCACGAGACGGCATTCGGCATGATCGGCCTGTACTGGCAGGACCTCATCGGCCTCGGAAAGCTCGACGAATCGCGGGTCGTGAACATCGGCGATGTGTTCGACGGCACCGCGGTCGGCCGTGAGTTCGACGAGCAGCCCGTCCTGTTCAGCGTCGGCGGGATGGGCGTGGAGGACGTCGCGTGGGCGAAGACCGTCTACGAGAACGCCGTCGAGATGGGGATCGGCACCAAGCTGAACCTCTGGAACGCGCCGGACCTCGCCTGATGACGGCGCAGACCGCAGCGAAGCACGTCGTCATCGGGGCCGGTCTGAGCGGCGCGGCCACCGCCTGGCGGCTGGCTCAGTCGGGCGCCGAGGTGCTCGTGCTGGAGCGGGATCTGCCGGCGTCGGCCGGGGGGAGCTCCCACGGTTCCGCGCGCATCTTCCGCTACGCGTACCCCGACCCGTTCTACACCGAGCTCGTCGTGCGCGCCCGGCCGGGCTGGGACGAGCTCGAGGCCGCGCTCGGTGCGACCCTCGTGATCCCGAGCGGATCGCTCGACTTCGGCGCCGTCCGCGATCCGCACCGGCTCGCTCGCGTGCTCGACGGCGCGGGCGTCGAGCACGAGGTGCTCGCGCGCTCCGCTGCGGAGGAGCGGTGGCCCGGCCTCGCCTTCGACGGGGATGTGCTGTGGCACCCGGGTGCCGGCGTCATCGACGCCGAGCGCTCGGTGGCGGCGATGCTCGATCTCGCGCGCGCATCGGGGGCCGAGGTGCGCACCGGGTGGGAGGTCGTGTCGGTGCGGGAGGCACCCACCGGGTACGCGATCGCCTCGGCGACCGGCGAGACCGTGCACGCCGACCAGGTGATCGTCGCGGCGGGCGGCTGGCTGCCCGCTCTCCTCGGCGGACTGGACCTGCCGGAGGGTTTCCTGCGAGCGCTTCCGGACTTCCAGGTCCGGCAGGAGAACGCGTTCCACTTCCCGTACCGAGACCCGTCCGACCACGGCGAGACGCCGCGTGGAGCCGCCACGAGCTGGCCGACGTTCATCTACAAGGGGGAGGACATCCAGACGTACGGGCTGCCGGGAGGGCGCGACGCGGGATACGGCGGCCAGAAGGTCGCCGAGTACAACGGCGGTCGCGTGATCCCCTCCGCTCGTGCCCAGGATGACCGGATCGATCCCGGCAACCGCGCGCGGGTGACGGACTTCGTCGGCCGATTCGCGCCCGGCCTCGTCCCGGAGCCCTACGCCGAGACGACGTGCCTGTTCACCAACGTCCCGCGCGAGGACATGATCATCGATCGAGCCGAGGGCATCACCGTCCTCTCGCCCTGCTCCGGGCAGGGCGCGAAGTTCGCGCCGCTCCTGGGCGAACTCGTGCTCGACCTCGTTTCGGGCAGCGGCGGGACGGGCGAACGGTTCCGCGCTGCCGGCCAGCGATTCGCGGGGGTGTGACGTGAGCGCACACGGAGACGCGAACGCGCTGCTGGCGGAGATCGCGCACATCGGAGTCGACGCGGCGCGGGGCGGCTACACGCGTCTGGTCTTCTCGCCCGCCGAGATGACGCTCCGGGAATGGTTCATGCAGCAGGCCGTGGCACGCCGTCTGGACGTCGAGACGGACGGCAACGGCATCATGTGGGCGTGGTGGGACGTCCCCGGTCGCGATCACGGCGATCGCCGCGACGCCATCATCACGGGCTCGCACCTCGACTCGGTGCCCGGCGGGGGCGGCTTCGACGGCCCCCTCGGCGTCGTCAGCGCGCTCGCCGCGGTGGATCGCCTGCGCAACTGCGGCGTGACGCTCCGGCGTCCGCTCGCGGTGGCGGTGTTCCCCGAGGAGGAGGGCTCCCGCTTCGGCGTCGCATGCCTCGGGTCGAGGCTCCTCGCCGGTGCGGTCGACCCCGAGCGGGTGCGAGGGCTGTCCGACGAGTCCGGCAGGAGCTATGCGCAGGTCGCCGCGGAGGCCGGCTTCGATCCCGCGGCGATCGGGGCCGACGCGGACCGGCTCGGCGCGATCTCGGCCTTCGTCGAGCTGCACGTCGAGCAGGGGCGCGGTCTCGTCGATCTCGGCCACCCCGTCGCGCTCGCGGGGGCGATCATCGCGCATGGGCGCTGGCATGTGCGCATCGAGGGACGCGGCGACCACGCCGGGGCCACCCGGATGGTCGACCGTCAGGACCCCGTCGTGGTCGCCGCCGAGGCCATCCGGAGCGTCAGGGAGCGCACGCTGGCGGTCGACGATGCGCGCGGCACCGTCGGACGCATGAAGGTGACGCCGGGCGGCACGAACGTCATCGCCTCCTCGGCGGACCTCTGGATCGACGTGCGGCATCGGTCAGAGGAGGCGGTGCGCCGCGTCGTCGCCGAGGTGACGGCCGACGCGGAGCGGGCGGCATCCGCGGAAGGGTGCACGGTCGTCGTGACCGAGCAGTCGTTCTCGCCCACGGTCGCCTTCGACGACGACCTGCGCGACCTCATGCGAAGCGCGCTGCCCGCCGCTCCCGTGCTCGACACGGGAGCGGGGCACGACGCGGGCGTGCTCGCCGCAGTCGTCCCCACCGCGATGCTCTTCGTGCGCAACCCCACCGGAGCTTCCCACACCCCCGCCGAGACGGCCGGGGCCGCCGATGTGGCGGCCGGCGTCGACGCACTCACCGCGGTGCTCGAGCGTCTGCTCACCCGCTGATCCAGTTCGAAAGGAAGGAGATCGAGATGGACATCAACTCGCAGGTGAACACCGCGTGGATGCTCACGGCCACGGTCGCCGTCACCCTCATGCTGCCGGGACTCGCGCTGTACTACGGCGGCCTCTCCCGCACGAAGAACATCCTGAACACCATGATGATCGTGTTCGGCGGCTTCGCCGTCACCGCAGTGCTCTGGGTGCTCGTCGGATACGGGCTCACCCTGGGCGACTCCGTCGGCGGCGCCGGCCTGATCGGCGACCCCGTCGGTCTGCTCGGCATCCAATCGCTGCTCGGGGCGGAGACGCCGGAGGGCGCGGTGCCTGCGATCCTCATCGCGGTGTTCCAGCTGATCTTCGCAGGCCTCACGGTGGGCATCATCGGCGGCGCCGTGGAGGGGCGCATGAAGTTCTCGGCGTGGCTCGTCTTCAGCGGGCTCTGGGCGCTGCTCGTCTACTTCCCCGTCGCGCACTGGGTGTTCGCGTTCGACGCGGCCGACGGCTCGACCAAGGGCGGCTGGATCGCCAACGGCATGCACGCGATCGACTTCGCCGGTGGCACCGCCGTGCACATGAACGCAGGCGTCGCGGCGCTCGTGCTCGCGCTGTTCCTCGGGCGTCGTCGCGGCTTCCCCCACGTGGGGCGTCCCGGCAGCCTCCCCATCGCGATCGTGGGCGGCGGGCTGCTGCTCGTCGGATGGTACGGCTTCAATGGAGGCTCGTCGGGCGGGATCAACGACAGCGCGGGAGTGGCCCTCACGAACACGCTGGTCGCCGCATGCGCGGGTGTGCTCGGCTGGCTCGTCATCGAGCGCATCGTGCGCAAGGCGGCGACCTCCCTCGGAGCGATCTCGGGCATGCTCGGAGGTCTCGTCGGCATCACGCCGGCGGCCAACTCGGTCTCGCCGGTGGGTTCGCTCATCATCGGAGCCCTCGCCGGGGTCGTGGCCTTCCTCGCTCTCGGGCTGAAGGAGCGGCTGGGATATGACGATGCACTCGACGCCGTGGCCATCCATCTGCTCCCCGGCATCTTCGGAACGCTCGCGATCGGCTTCCTCGCCGATCCCTCATCGCCGGCCGGCGCGCGGGGCATCCTCTTCGGCGGCAGCTGGAGCCTGCTGGGGACGCAGTTCGTGGCGACCGTCTCGGTCTTCGCGTACACCTTGATCGTGACCGCGCTCATCGCGTGGGTGCTGAAGATCACGATGGGCCTGCGCGTCGATGACGGCGCAGAGGCGGCGGGGCTCGACACGACCCTCCACGCCGAGACCGCCTACCACCTGGACGACGTCCGCTCCTGAGCGCGACAGAGAGGAAACCGACATGAAGCTCATCACCGCAGTGCTGCAGACCAGCGCACTGGGACCGGTCAAGTCCGCGCTCGCGGAGGTCGGCGTGGCCGGCATGACCGTCTACGACGCCAAGGGGCACGGCACGCAGACCGGCAAGGTCGAGGTCTATCGCTCGCAGCGCGTGAAGGTCGACTTCCTGCCGAAGATCAGCCTCGAGATCGTCGTGACCGACGAGAAGCTCGACGCCGCGCTGACCGCGATCCAGGAGGCGGCGCGTACGGGTGCGATCGGCGACGGCAAGATCTGGGTCACCGACGTGCTGCAGGTCATCCGCGTGCGCACGGGCGAGACCGGGCCGACGGCCGTCGAGTAGGGCCGCGGGATGGGACGCCAGCACCGGGAGGGGCCCGCGATCGTCCGGCTGTGCGACGTGGCGCCGGAGGCCTGGTCGAACGGCCTCGGCCTCACCCGCGTGCTGGTGTCTCGCCCCGCCTGGCGTCTGAGCGTGGCGGAGATCGCGGGGCGGGCGCCGTTCTCGGCGCTTCCGGGGCTCGATCGCGTGCTCATCCCGCTGAGCGACGAGGGTCTCGTTCTCGATATCGAGGGCGAGGTGCACCGTGTGCCCCGGCACACCGCCATCTCGTTCCGCGGCGAGAACCGGGTCGTCGCGGAAGCGGAGGGGCGGGCCGTTCGCGTCTTCAACGTGATGGTGTGGCGCTCGGCGGCGCGGGTCGAGACCGTCGTCGGACCGACGCCCCCGCTCGATGGTGCATCGGCGGTCGCCGTGCTGTCCGGATCGGCGGCGCATGGCTCCGGTCCCGTCTCCGCACCGGCGGTGATCCTCCCCGCCGACGGCGGGGGCACCGCCTCGTGCAGACCGCTCTCATCCGAGACGGTTCTCGCGGCCATCCGCGTGACCGGCCGAACCGGCGGACCGACGCAGGAGAGCCGAGCCGCCGCCATCCGCTCGCCCTTCTAGACTGACCGCATGCCACTCGTCGCACTCACCGGGGGGATCGCCTCGGGCAAGTCGACCATCGCACGTCGGCTCGCCGAGCACGGCGCCGTCGTCGTCGATGCGGATGCGCTCGTCCGCGAGCTGCAGGCGCCCGGTCAGCCCGTGCTCGCCGCGATCGCCGAGGAGTTCGGGCCGGAAGTCCTGACCGCCGACGGCGCACTCGACCGCGCGGCCCTGGGAGGCGTCGTCTTCGGCGACCGCGAGCGTCTCGCCCGGCTCAACGCCATCGTGCATCCGGCAGTGAAGGAGGAGTCGCAGCGCCGCTTCCGCGCCGCGCTTGAAGCCGACCCGCGCACGGTCGTCGTGTACGACGTGCCGCTTCTCGCCGAGGCGCGCGGCGCGGGAGAGTGGGATCGCGTCGTCGTCGCCCACGCGTCCGCGGACATCCGCCGCAGCCGGCTCGTCGAGCAGCGCGGGATGACGGAGACCGACGCGGCCGCGCGCATCGCGAACCAGGCGGGCGACGACGAGCGCCTCGCGCTCGCCGACGTCGTCATCGACACCTCCGGCACGCTCGACGACACGCGCGCGCAGGCCGATGAGCTGTGGCGGTCGCTCACCGCCGGGCCGTGATCGATCTCAACTCCGACCTGGGCGAGAACGCACCGGGCCGTGTCGTGAGCGACGACGAGGCGATGCTCGACGTCGTCACGAGCGCGAACGTCTCGTGCGGAGCGCACGCCGGAACGCCGCGCGGCATCCGCGCGACGCTCACCGCGGCCGCGTGCCGCGGCGTCGCGGTCGGCGCGCACCCCGGCTATCGCGACCGGGAGGGGTTCGGCCGCCGTTCGCTCGATGTCAGCGCCGCCGCGCTGCAGGCCGATCTCGAGGTGCAGCTCGCCGACCTGTCGCGAATGGCCGGAGCCGCGCGGACGAGGGTCCGATACGTCAAGCCGCACGGCGCGCTCTACAACGACGCAGTCGTCGACGCGACCCGCGCGCGGACCATCGTGGCGGCCATCCGCGCGGTGGACCCGACGCTGCCCGTCCTCGGACTCGCGGGCAGCGTGCTGCTCGACGAGGCCGCCCGCGCGGGGCTCGGCACGGCGACCGAAGCGTTCGCCGACCGCGCCTACCTCCCCTCGGGTGCCCTGGTGCCGCGCGGCGAGCCGGATGCCGTGCTGCACGACGCCGACGAGGTGGCGCAGCGGATGGCCCGGCTCGTTCGAGACGGGGCGGTGACGGCGGCCGATGGGACGGTGCTGCGTGTGCGGGCGGACTCGATCTGCGTGCACGGCGACAGCCCCGGCGCGGTGGCGATGGCCGCCGCCGTCCGGCGGGTGCTCGAGGCGGAGGGCATCCCGATCGCGCCGTTCGCGCCATGAGGAGGGTGCTGCCGGCCGGGGACCGCGCGCTGCTCGTCGAGCTCGCCGACCTGGACGAAGCCGAGCGGCTGCACGCGGCGCTCGCCGCAGCGGAGCTGCCGGGTGTCGAGGAGCTCGTGCCGGCGGCGCGCACGGTCCTCGTGAGGTGCGACCTGCGGCGCCGTGCGGACGTGGCCACGGCTATCCGCTCGCTGCCGCTCGTCGCGTCGGCGCCGGTCGTGGGGCGCGAGGTGGAGATCCCCGTGCACTACGACGGCGAAGACCTCGGGGAGGTGGCTGCGCACCTCGGCGTGAGCGCGGCGGAGCTCGTGAGGCGGCACACCGGCGCGCACTGGCGGGTCGCGTTCACCGGATTCGCGCCGGGCTTCGGCTACCTCGTCTGCGACGACCCGCTGTTCGACGTGCCGCGCCGGTCCGCACCGCGCGTCCGGGTGCCGCGCGGGGCCGTCGCGCTCGCCGGCCCGTACTCGGGCGTCTATCCGCGCGAGAGCCCCGGCGGCTGGCAGCTCGTCGGCCGGACCGACGCGGAGCTCTGGAACGTAGACCGTGACCCGCCCGCGCTCCTCGCGCCGGGTGCCTTGGTGAGGTTCACGGTCGCCGGCGCGTCGCAGCCGGCGCGCACCCCCTCGCGGCCGGCGCCGGCGACCCGCCGCGTGGACATGCCGGGGGACCGGAGCACGGCGCCTGCGATCGAGGTCGTCGACCCGGGGCTGCAGCTGCTCGTGCAGGACCTCGGCCGCCCCGGCCGCGCCGACCTCGGGGTCGCCGAGTCGGGCGCCGCGGACCGGCGCGCCCATCGCGCCGCGCAGCACGCGGTGGGGAACCCGCCCGACGCGGCCGCGCTCGAGCTGCTGGCGGGCGGCGCGACGCTGCGCTTCCGCGGCGCGGGTGTGATCGCGCTGGCGGGCGCCGACGTCGGCGCCACCCTGGTGCACCCGGATGGCGCGAACGAGGCGGTGCCTCTGGAGACTCCGGTCGCGGCCGGCGACGGCGACGAGCTCGTCGCCGACTGGGCCCGGCGCGGGCTGCGCACCGTGATCGCGGTCCGCGGCGGGATCGCCCTCACCCCCGAGCTCGGCAGCCTCGCGACCGACACGCTCGCCGGTCTCGGGTCACGGGAGCGGGGCGCGCGGCCCCTGCGGGCGGGCGACATCGTGCCGCTGCGGGGGCCGGCGGCCGTCCGCGAGGCCGTGGCGGTGCCATCCCCCGCGTCGCCGCCGCGCCTGCCCGCGGCGGGGGAGACGGTCGTGCTGCGGGTCGTCCTCGGGCCGCGCGCCGACTGGTTCGCGGGGGATGGCCGGCGCCGCTTCCTCGAGGACGAGTGGACGGTGACGCAGCGATCGGACCGCGTCGGCGTGCGGCTGGAGGGAGCGCGCGGTCTCGAGCGCGTGATGACCGGGGAGCTGCCCAGCGAGGGGACGGTGGCGGGAGCCGTGCAGGTGCCGCCGCACGGCCATCCGGTCGTCCTGCTGCGCGACCGTCCCGTCACGGGCGGATACCCCGTGATCGCGTGCGTGGTGACGGCCGACCTCGATCTCGCCGCGCAGACGCCGCCCGGAGCGCGCGTCCGCTTCCGCCCGACCGCCCTCGATGTCGGAGGCCCCTTCTAGGCTGGAAGCATGCAGACCACACGCAGCGTCCGGCCCTTCGAGGTGGTGAGCGAGTACCTGCCGAGCGGTGACCAGCCGAAGGCGATCGCCGAGCTCGCCGCGCGCATCAACGCGGGTGAGACCGACGTCGTGCTGCTGGGCGCCACGGGCACCGGCAAGTCCGCGACGACCGCGTGGCTCATCGAGCAGGTGCAGCGGCCGACGCTCGTGCTCGCGCACAACAAGACGCTCGCCGCGCAGCTGGCGAACGAGTTCCGCGACCTCATGCCGAACAACGCCGTCGAGTACTTCGTCTCGTACTACGACTACTACCAGCCCGAGGCGTACGTGCCGCAGACGGACACCTTCATCGAGAAGGACTCGTCCATCAACGCCGAGGTCGAGCGGCTGCGGCACTCGACGACCAACACGCTGCTCAGTCGTCGCGACGCGGTCGTCGTCAGCACGGTCTCCTGCATCTACGGTCTGGGATCGCCCGAGGAGTATCTGCGCGCGCTCATCGCGCTGCAGGTGGGGGAGCGGTACGACCGCGACGCGATCATCCGGCAGTTCGTCGCGATGCAGTACAACCGCAACGACGTCGACTTCTCGCGCGGCAACTTCCGCGTCCGCGGCGACACGATCGAGATCATCCCCGTCTACGAGGAGTTCGCCATCCGCATCGAGCTGTTCGGCGACGAGATCGAGGCGCTCTACAAGCTGCACCCCCTCACCGGCGACGTGATCGAGCGGATGGACGCGGTCGCCATCTTCCCCGCCACCCACTACGCGGCCGGCACCGACACCATCCAGCGCGCCATCAAGACGATCGAGGTGGAGCTGGCGGAGCGGCTGCAGGAGTTCGAGAAGCAGGGGAAGCTGCTCGAGGCGCAGCGGCTGAAGATGCGCACGACGTTCGACCTCGAGATGCTCGAGCAGCTGGGCTTCTGCTCCGGCATCGAGAACTACTCGCGGCACCTCGACCAGCGCGCGCCCGGGCAGCCGCCGCACACGCTGCTCGACTTCTTCCCCGACGACTTCCTGCTCGTCATCGACGAGTCGCACGTGACCGTCCCGCAGATCGGCGCGATGTACGAGGGCGATGCGTCGCGCAAGCGCACGCTGGTGGAGCACGGCTTCCGCCTGCCGAGCGCCATGGACAACCGCCCGCTGCGCTGGGACGAGTTCAAGGAGCGGATCGGTCAGACCGTCTACCTGTCGGCGACGCCGGGCAAGTACGAGATGGGCATCGCCGACGGCGTCGTGGAGCAGATCATCCGTCCCACGGGGCTCGTCGACCCCGAGATCGTCGTCAAGCCCTCCAAGGGACAGATCGACGACCTGCTCGAGGAGATCCGCCTGCGCGTCGAGCGCGACGAGCGCGTGCTCGTCACGACGCTCACGAAGAAGATGTCGGAGGAGCTGACCGACTTCCTCGGCGAGCACGGCGTGCGGGTGCGCTATCTGCACTCCGACGTCGACACCCTGCGTCGCGTCGAGCTGCTCACCGAGCTGCGGCAGGGCGTGTACGACGTGCTCGTCGGCATCAACCTGCTCCGCGAGGGACTCGACCTTCCCGAGGTGTCGCTGGTGGCCATCCTCGACGCCGACAAGGAGGGGTTCCTGCGCTCGGGCACCTCGCTCATCCAGACGATCGGCCGCGCAGCGCGCAACGTCTCGGGTCAGGTGCACATGTACGCCGACACGATGACCGACTCGATGCGCAAGGCGATCGACGAGACCGAGCGTCGCCGCGAGATCCAGATCGCGTACAACCTCGAGAACGGCATCGACCCGCAGCCGCTGCGCAAGAAGATCGCCGACATCACCGACGCGATCACGCGCGAGGAGGCCGACACGGCCGACCTGCTGTCCAAGCGCGACGCGGGGCGCACGAAGTCGGGCAAGGGCAAGGGCAAGGCTCCCACTCCCGTGCGCAAGCGCGAGGGCATCGCGGCCGAGGGTGCCAACCAGCTGGAGGAGACCATCGCGGACCTCACGCAGCAGATGCTGGCGGCGGCGGAGGAGCTCAAGTTCGAGCTCGCCGGACGCCTTCGCGACGAGGTGCAGGACCTCAAGCGCGCGCTGCGGCAGATGGAGAAGGCCGGTCACGCCTGAACGAACGGTCCGTGCCGGCCACGCTCGGCACGGACCGGGAGACGCTCACTCCTCCGGGCAGCGCAGCTCGCCGTCGCGCTCGACGTGGTCGATGCGCGGGTGGCCGCACTGGACGCACGGCGAACCAGGGCCGTCCCGGCGGGGCGGTCCGTGTCTCACTCGGCGCGGTTTCCCCGGCGCGTATGCCGCCGGAAGTGAGACACGGGCGGCCGGCGGGGCGGTCCGTGTCTCACTCGGCGCGGTTTCCCCGGCGCGTATGCCGCCGGGAGTGAGACACGGCGACGAGAGCCCGGGCGCCGCGTCTTCGAGTCGGCTGAGGGAAGCGTCGAACAAAGGTCCGCGTGTCCGTGGCGGTCCTTAGGATTGTGAGGTGCCCATCATCCCCGTCGCCTCGCCCGGAAAGATCAGTGTCCGCGGTGCCCGCGTGCACAATCTCAAGAACGTCGACCTCGACATCCCGCGCGACTCCCTCGTCGTGTTCACGGGCCTCTCGGGCTCCGGCAAGTCGAGCCTCGCATTCGACACCATCTTCGCCGAGGGGCAGCGCCGCTACGTCGAGTCGCTGAGCGCCTACGCCCGCCAGTTCCTCGGGCAGGTCGACCGCCCCGACGTCGACCTCATCGAGGGGCTGAGCCCCGCCGTCTCCATCGACCAGAAGTCGACGAACCGCAACCCGCGCTCGACAGTCGGCACGATCACCGAGATCTACGACTACCTCCGCCTCCTCTGGGCGCGCATCGGCGTGCCGCACTGCCCGCAGTGCGGTGAGCGCATCCAGCGCCAGACGGTGCAGCAGATCGCCGACCAGCTGATGACCCTCGAGGAGGGCACGCGCTACCAGGTCGTCGCGCCGGTGGTGACGCAGAAGAAGGGCGAGTTCGTCGACCTCTTCAAGGAGCTCGCCGCCAAGGGCTACGCCCGCGCAGTCGTGGATGGCGAGCTCGTCCAGCTCGCGGAGCCGCCGGTTCTCAAGAAGTCCTACAAGCACGACATCGCCGTCGTCGTCGACCGCCTCGTCGCCCGGGGCGACATCCTCGGCCGCGTGACGGACTCGGTGGAGACCGCGCTCGGCCTCGCCGGCGGCGTGCTGCAGGTGAACTTCGTCGACGAGGAGGGGGACGACGCCTGGCAGTCCTTCTCGGAGCGGCTCGCGTGCCCGAACGGCCACGCACTGCAGCTGACCGAGATCGAGCCGCGCACCTTCTCCTTCAACGCGCCCTTCGGCGCCTGCCCCGCGTGCTCCGGCCTCGGCACCCGCATGTCGGTCGACGTCGAGCTCATGCTAGGCGATGAGGAGCTGTCCATCCGCGAGGGCGTCATCGTCCCGTGGACGACACAGGGCAAGGGCCTCTTCCAGTACTACGAGCGCCTGCTCGAGGGGCTGTCCGACGAGATGAACTTCTCGCTCGACACCCCCTGGCGCGCTCTGGCGCAGGACGTGAAGGACGCCGTTCTCCTCGGCCAGGACTACCAGGTCAACGTGCGGTTCAAGAACCGCTGGGGCCGCGAGGTGCGGTACGCGAGCGGATTCGAGGGCGTCGTGCCCTACATCGAACGCCAGTACGCGCAGGCGGAGACCGACACCACGCGGTCGCGCTGGGCGGAGTACCTCCGCGAGGTGCCGTGCCCCGTCTGCAACGGCGCGCGTCTGAAGCCCGAGGTGCTCGCGGTGAAGGTGGACGGGCGCTCGATCGCCGAGGCCGCCGATCTCAGCCTCGAGGACACCCTGGCGATGATGAACGAGGTGGTGCTCACCGACCGCGAGAAGCAGATCGCCGCGCAGATCCTCCGCGAGATCCGCGTGCGCCTGGAGTTCCTCATCCAGGTCGGCCTGAACTACCTGACGCTCAGCCGCGCCGCCGGCTCGCTCTCGGGCGGCGAGGCGCAGCGCATCCGCCTCGCCACGCAGATCGGCACCGGCCTCACGGGCGTGCTGTACGTGCTCGACGAGCCGTCGATCGGGCTCCACCAGCGCGACAACCGCCGCCTCATCGACACGCTCGTGACGTTGCGCGACCTCGGCAACACCCTCGTCGTCGTCGAGCATGACGAGGAGACGATCGAGGCGTCGGACTGGGTCGTCGACATCGGACCCCGCGCGGGCATCGAAGGCGGCGAGGTCATCCACTCCGGCCCCTTCACGGCCCTCGTGCAGGACGAGCGCTCGCTCACGGGCGACTACCTCTCGGGGCGCCGCGCGATCGAGACGCCGAAGAAGCGCCGGAAGATCGACCGCAAGCGCATGCTGACGGTCGTCGGGGCACGCGCCAACAACCTCCGCAACGTCACCGCCGACTTCCCCCTCGGAGTGCTGACCGCGGTCACCGGCGTGAGCGGCTCGGGCAAGTCCACGCTCGTGAACGACATCCTCTACGAGGTTCTCGCTCAGCGTCTGAACGGCGCCCGCACCGTCCCCGGCAAGCACACGCGCGTCACGGGACTCGAGCACCTCGACAAGGTCGTGCACGTCGATCAGGCGCCCATCGGCCGCACGCCGCGGTCGAACCCCGCCACCTACACGGGCGTCTTCGACCGCATCCGCAACCTCTTCGCCGACACCCCCGAGGCGAAGGTGCGCGGCTACAAGGCGGGCCGCTTCAGCTTTAACGTCAAGGGCGGCCGCTGCGAGGCGTGCTCCGGTGACGGCACGCTGAAGATCGAGATGAACTTCCTCCCCGACGTGTACGTCGACTGCGAGGTGTGCCACGGCAAGCGCTACAACCGGGACACGCTCCAGGTGCACTACAAGGGCAAGAACATCGCCGAGGTCCTCGAGATGTCCATCGCCGAGGCCGAGCAGTTCTTCGAGCCGATCCAGGCCATCCACCGCTACATGAAGACGCTCGTCGACGTCGGCCTCGGCTACGTGCGTCTGGGGCAGGCCGCCACCACGCTGTCGGGCGGCGAGGCGCAGCGCGTGAAGCTCGCGACCGAGCTCCAGCGGCGCAGCAACGGCCGTTCGATCTACGTGCTCGACGAGCCGACCACGGGTCTGCACTTCGAGGACGTCCGGAAGCTCCTCCAGGTGCTGAACGGACTCGTCGACAAGGGCAACAGCGTGCTCGTCATCGAGCACAACCTCGACGTCATCAAGTCCGCCGACTGGATCGTCGACCTGGGCCCCGAGGGCGGCTCCGGCGGCGGCACGATCGTCGCCACGGGCACGCCGGAGCAGGTGGCGAAGAACGAGGCCAGCCACACCGGTGCGTTCCTCGCCGAGGTGCTCGGGATGGCCGAACGGCAGCGCAAGGCGGGCTGACGTGGCCGATCAGCTGCCCTACAAGCCGAAGCCGGGGGAGATCCCGACGAACCCGGGTGTGTACCGCTTCCGGGACGCGAACGGGCGCGTGCTCTACGTCGGCAAGGCGAAGAACCTGCGTCAGCGGCTCTCGAACTACTTCGCGCCCCTGCACACGCTGCATGAGCGCACCCGACGGATGGTCACGACGGCGGCCTCCGTGGAGTGGACGGTCGTGCCGACCGACGTCGACTCGCTGCAGCTCGAGTACCAGTGGATCAAGGAGTTCGATCCGCCGTTCAACGTCAAGTACCGCGACGACAAGTCGTATCCCTTCCTCGCTGTCACCCTCGGGGACGAGGCGCCGCGGGTGATGGTCACGCGCAACCACCGGATCCCCGGCGCGAAGTACTTCGGGCCGTACCCGAAGATCTGGGCGGTGCGCGACACGATCGACCTCATGATCAAGGTGTTCCCCATCCGCACCTGCAGCGACGCGTCGTACAAGCGCGCCATGCAGACGGGGCGGCCCTGCTTCCCCGGGCAGATCGGCAAGTGCGGCGGGCCCTGCTCGCACCGTGTCACGATCGCCGAGCACCGCGCCATGGTCGACGACTTCGTGGCGTTCATGAACGGCGGCGACGAGCGCTTCACACGCGAGCTCACCGCGCGGATGAAGGCAGCCGCGGCCGCGATGGACTACGAGCAGGCCGCGATCTACCGCGACAAGCTCGCCTCGATCGACGCCGTCCTCAACAAGAGCGCGATGGTCCTTCCCGACGACGCGGATGCCGACCTCTTCGGCATCGCCGAGGATGAGCTCTCCGCCGCGGTGCACCACTTCGTCATCCGCGGCGGCCGCGTGCGCGGAGTGCACTCCACCACGATCGACAAGGAGCTCGACATCTCGGGCCCCGAGCTCGTGGATCAGATCCTGCAGCGCGTCTACGGCGACGCCGCGCCCGCCGACGTCCCGCGGCGGGTGCTCGTGCCGACGCTGCCGCCCGACGCCGAGGAGATCGAGCAGTGGCTCGCGAGCCGGCGCGGGAAGCGCGTCGAGGTCGCCGTCGCGCAGCGCGGGCAGCGCGCAGAGCTCATGCGCAACGCCACGCTGAACGCCACGCAGGCGCTCCTGCGGCACAAGACCCGGCGCACGAGCGATTACGCCGCGCGATCCCAGGCGCTCGCGGACCTGCAGGAGGCGCTCGGCATGGACGAGGCGCCGCTGCGGATCGAGTGCTACGACATCTCGCACCTGCAGGGCACCAACGTCGTGGGCTCCATGGTCGTGTTCGAGGACGGCCTGCCGCGCAAGGATCAGTACCGCTCGTTCTCCATCGCGGAGACGACCGACGACACCGACTCGATGCACCAGGTGCTCACCCGTCGGCTGGCGCACCTCGATCGACCGGAGGAGGCGGCCCCTGACGCCGCCGAGCTCGCCACCAGCGACGCGGACGACGTCGTGACAGCGCCGAGCAAGCGGCGGCGCTTCGCGTACCCGCCCCAGCTGCTCGTCGTCGACGGCGGGCAGCCGCAGGTGGCCGCCGCGGCGCGCGCCCTGCGCGAGTCCGGGCACGAGGAGATCGCCCTGTGCGGCATCGCGAAGCGGCTGGAGGAGCTGTGGCTCCCCGGCGAGGACTACCCGGTCATCCTGCCGCGCACGTCCGAGGCGCTGTACCTCGTGCAGCGCCTGCGCGACGAGGCGCACCGGTTCGCGATCACGCATCAGCGCAAGCGGCGCCGCCGTGACATCCAGTCCGTCCTCAGCGAGATCCCCGGGCTCGGCGAAGCGCGCATCCGGGCCCTGCTGCGGCATTTCGGGTCGGTGACCGCACTGCGGGCGGGCACTGTCGAGCAGATCGAGGAGCTGCCGGGGATCGGCCCCAAGCTCGCCGCGACGATCTACGAGCACCTGCATCGGGATGACGCCCGCGAGCCCGCGGTCGACGCGCCGGTCGCAGATGGTCGGTAGGCTGGCCCCGATGAACGAGGCAGCGGGCGAGGTTCTGATCGTGACCGGCATGAGCGGCGCTGGTCGCTCGACGGTGGCCAACGCGCTCGAGGACCTCGACTGGTACGTCGTCGACAACCTGCCGCCGCAGATGATGCGGCCGCTCCTCGACCTCTCGGCCCGACTGGGGGACGAGCTGCCCCGCGTCGCGGCCGTGGTCGATGTGCGGGGGCGCGACCTCTTCGCGGACTTCCCGGCCACGACGCAGGCGCTGCGCGAGCGCAACAACCTCCGGGTGATCTTCCTCGACGCGTCGGATGACGTGCTGGTCCGCCGCTTCGAGGCCGTCCGCCGGCCGCACCCGCTGCAGGGCGACGGCACCCTCCTCGACGGCATTCGCCGTGAGCGGGAGATCCTCGCGCCCGTGCGGACGAACGCCGACATCATCATCGACACCTCGACGTACAACATCCACCAGCTCGCGACGCATGTCACCGACCTCGTGCGCGAGGAGGGCGCCCCGCGACACCGCGTGACGGTGATGAGCTTCGGGTTCAAGTACGGGCTCCCGCCCGACGCCGACCTCGTCGCCGATATGCGGTTCCTCCCGAACCCGTTCTGGAACGATGACCTGCGCGACCTCAACGGGCAGGATGGCCCGGTGAGCGACTACGTGATGGAGCGGGAGGGCGCACGGGAGTTCCTCGACGCGTACGCCGAGGCGCTTCGGCCGGTGCTCGAGGGCTACCAGCGCGAGAACAAGAACCACTCCACCGTGGCCGTCGGATGCACGGGCGGCAAGCACCGCTCGGTCGCCATGGCGCTGGCCCTGGCGGAGCGGCTGAAGGACGTCCCCGGCGTCGCCGTGCGCGTGCGCCATCGCGATCTCGGGCGGGAGTAGCTCCACCACGGCGAGGTCATAACGCCACCGGCTGGGAGTTCCCACCCGGTGGTCCCAGGGGTATGGCGGATAAGCTTGACCCTTGCGCCAAAATGAGCGCATCGCCGTCTTCGAGAGTGGGGAAATCCGTGTCACTGACCGCCGATGTCAAGGCAGAGCTGATCACCGTCAGGGACCCGCGTCCTTCGGTTCGGATCGCTGAGACGACGGCGCTGCTGCGGTTCTCGGGCGGCCTGCACTCCATCGCCGGACGCGTTGCGGTCGAGGCCGAGGTCGACTCGCCCAACCTCGCGCGCCGCGTCGCGCGGGACATCGCCGAGATCTACGGCGTGCGCCCCGAGATCGCCCACATCCAGGGCTCCGGCTCCCGCGACGGCGAGCACTTCGCCGTGCGCGTCGTGGACGGCGGCGAGACGCTCGCGCGCCAGACCGGGCTGCTCGACCAGCGTCGCCGCCCCGTCCGCGGGCTGCCGAACCGTCTCACCACCGGCACTCGCGAGGATCTCGCCGCCATCTGGCGCGGAGCCTTCCTCGGCGCGGGGAGCCTCTCCGAGCCTGGTCGCTCGGCGTCGCTCGAGGTCGCCTGCCCGACGGGTGAGGCGGGGATGGCCATCGTCGGCGCCGCCGGCCGCATCGGCATCTCCGCGAAGGCCCGTGAGGTGCGCGGCGTGCCGCGCGTGGTCATCCGCGAGGCCGAGGGCATCCGCGGCATGCTGCAGGCGATCGGCGCCGTGAACGTCGCCGCCGAATGGGACCAGATGCGCCAGCGCCGCGAGGTGCGCGCCGGCGTGAACCGCCTCGTGAACTTCGACGACGCGAACCTCCGCCGCTCGGCGCAGGCAGCCGTCGCCGCCTGCGCGCGCGTCGAGCGCGCCCTGGAGATCCTCGGCGAGGACGTGCCGGAGCATCTCCGCGAGGCCGGGGCGCTTCGCCTCGCGCACCGCGACGCGAGCCTCGACGAGCTCGGGCACCACGCCGAGCCGCCCCTCACGAAGGACGCCGTCGCGGGCCGCATCCGCCGCCTGCTGGCGATGGCCGACAAGCGCGCCGAGCAAGATGGCATCCCCGGCACGCAGGCGGCCGTCCCCGTCGGAGCGGAGTGACGTCCCACCCGTCGGCTCCGGCCATCCGCAGGACCCGACCGGGCCATCCGTCACTAGGATGAGAGGGAACCCTCCGTTCGCGGCAGCGGCGGAGGCACCGGTCAGCGCCGCGCGACGGCGCCGAGAGATGGGAAGAATCGACGCATGGCGAAGTACACGCTTCCGGAGCTCACCTACGACTACGCGGCGCTCGAGCCGCACATCAGCGGCCGGATCATGGAGCTGCACCACTCCAAGCACCACGCGACCTACGTCGCCGGTGCGAACACCGCCCTCGAGCAGCTCGCGGAGGCCCGCGCGACGGGCAACTTCGCGAATGTGAACAAGCTCGAGAAGGACCTGGCGTTCAACCTCGGCGGCCACACCAACCACTCGATCTTCTGGACGAACCTCACCCCGGAGGGCCAGGAGCGTCCGGAGGGCGAGATCGCCGCGGCGATCGAGGAGCACTTCGGCGGCTTCGAGGGCTTCCAGGGCCAGTTCAACGCCGCGGCGCTCGGCATCCAGGGCTCCGGCTGGGCGGGTCTCTTCTGGGACTCGATCGGCCAGCAGCTCATCATCCAGCAGTTCTTCGACCAGCAGCAGCAGCTCGTCGCCGGAACCGTGCCGGTGCTGCTCCTCGACATGTGGGAGCACGCCTTCTACCTCGACTACCAGAACGTCAAGGCTGACTACGTCAAGGCGTTCTGGAACATCGTCAACTGGGACAACGTCCAGCAGCGTCTCGCCACCGCGCGCGAGAAGACCACGGGTCTCCTGGTAGCGTCCTGAGTGACACGGCCGTCCGACGCGGGGTGCGAGCCCGCCCGGACGGCCTTCCCCTCCACCGCGCCTGTGCGGGCGCACCTACGAAATTCAGGAGAAGACCCAGTGTCTGTTCGGATCGGAATCAACGGCTTCGGTCGTATCGGCCGCAACTACCTCCGCGCGGCTCTCGCGCAGGGGGCTGACCTCGAGATCGTCGCCGTCAACGACCTCACCGACAACAAGACCCTCGCGCACCTGCTCAAGTACGACTCGATCCTGGGCGTGCTGAACGAGGAGGTCACCTACGACGAGGAGTCGATCACCGTCGGCGGCCGTCGCATTGCGGCGCTCGCGGAGCGCGACCCCGCCGCCCTGCCGTGGGGCGAGCTCGGCGTGGACATCGTCATCGAGTCCACCGGCCGCTTCACCAACGCCGACCTCGCGCGCAAGCACATCGAGGGCGGCGCGAAGAAGGTCCTCATCTCGGCTCCCGCCAAGGGCGAGGACGCGACGTTCGTGCTCGGCGTCAACGAGCACGAGTACGACCACGACAACCACCACATCATCTCCAACGCGTCGTGCACCACGAACTGCCTCGCGCCGCTGGCGAAGGTGTTCAACGACAAGTTCGGCATCGTCCGCGGTCTCATGACGACCGTGCACGCGTACACCGCCGACCAGAACCTCCAGGACGGCCCGCACTCCGACCTCCGTCGCGCTCGCGCGGCGGCGCTCAACATCGTGCCGACCTCGACCGGCGCGGCGAAGGCCATCGGCCTCGTGCTGCCGGAGCTGAAGGGCAAGCTCGACGGCTTCGCGCTGCGCGTGCCGGTTCCCACCGGTTCGATCACCGACCTGACCGTCGAGACCGAGCGCGAGCTCACGCTCGATGAGATCAAGGCCGCCTACAAGGAGGCCGCAGAGGGGCCGCTCAAGGGCATCCTCAAGTACACCGAGGACGAGATCGTCTCGAGCGACATCACGCACGACCCGCACTCGTCGATCTTCGACGCGGGCCTGCTGCGCGTCCTCGGCAACCAGGTCAAGCTGTCGGCGTGGTACGACAACGAGTGGGGTTACTCCAACCGCCTCGTCGACCTCACCGAGCTGGTCGCCTCGAAGTTCTGACCCAGCAGGAAGCTCCCGGAGAGCCCGTCGGCTTGCGGTGTCCACCGTGCCGGCGGGCTCTCCGCCTGTAGATTGAGAAACGATGTCACTGCGAACACTCGAAACGCTCGGCGATCTCGCCGGGAAGCGCGTCATCATCCGATGCGACTTCAACGTGCCCCTCTCGGACGGCGTCATCACCGATGACGGCCGACTCCGCGCGTCGCTGCCCACGCTCACCGCCCTGCTCGATGCAGGCGCGCGCGTCGTGGCGATCTCGCACCTGGGCCGCCCCAAGGGCGAGCCCGACTCCCAGTACAGCCTGAAGCCGGTCGCCGACCGTCTCGCCGAGCTGCTCGGCCGCCCTGTCGCGTTCGCCACGGACACGGTGGGCGACTCCGCTCGCGAGACCGCGGCGAGCCTCGAGGATGGCCAGATCGCCGTCCTCGAGAACCTGCGGTTCAACGCCGGCGAGACCGCGAAGGACGACGCGGAGCGGGGCGCCTTCGCGGCGCAGCTCGCCGAGCTCGCCGACGTGATGGTCTCGGACGGCTTCGGTGTCGTGCACCGCAAGCAGGCGAGCGTCTACGACCTCGCCCAGCAGCTGCCGAGCGCGGCCGGCCACCTCATCGCCAAGGAGCTCGAGGTCCTCGACACGCTCACCGAGAGCCCGGTGCGCCCCTACACGGTCGTGCTCGGCGGATCGAAGGTGTCCGACAAGCTCGGCGTCATCGACCACCTCCTGCCGCGCGTGGATCGCATCCTCATCGGCGGCGGCATGCTCTTCACCTTCCTCGCGGCTCAGGGGCACAAGGTGGCGTCCAGCCTGCTCGAGAGCGACCAGGTCGAGACCGCGGCCGGGTACATCCGCGCCGCTGCGGAGCGCGGCGTCGATCTCGTCCTGCCGACCGACGTCGTCGTGGCGTCGAAGTTCGGTGCGGACGCCGAGCACGTCGTGACGGCGGCCGATGCCATCGAGGAGTCGCCGTTCGGCACCTCCGGCCTCGGCCTCGACATCGGCCCCGACACGGCCGCCGCCTTCGCGGAGGCCGTGCGCGGGTCGAAGACGGTGTTCTGGAACGGGCCCATGGGTGTCTTCGAGCTCGAGCCGTTCGCGGCCGGCACGAAGGCGGTCGCGCAGGCCCTCACCGAAGTCGACGGCCTCAGCGTCGTGGGTGGCGGGGACTCCGCCGCTGCTGTGCGCCAGCTCGGCTTCGACGATTCCGCTTTCGGTCACATCTCGACCGGCGGCGGCGCCAGCCTCGAATTCCTCGAGGGCAAGAAGCTTCCCGGACTGGAGGTGCTCGGATGGGCATGACGAAGCGGACCCCGCTGATCGCGGGCAACTGGAAGATGAACCTCGACCACCTGCAGGCGGTCGCTCTCGTGCAGAAGCTGCACTGGGCGCTCAAAGACGCGGGGCACGAGGACGGCAGCGTCGAGGTCGCGGTGTTCCCGCCCTTCACCGACCTCCGCAGCGTGCAGACCCTGCTCGACGCCGACAAGATCGCGTTCACCCTCGGTGCGCAGGACCTGTCGACGCACGATGAGGGCGCGTACACGGGTGAGATCTCCGGGGCGTTCCTGAAGAAGCTCGCGGTGTCGCAGGTCATCATCGGCCACTCCGAGCGTCGTGAGTACCACGCCGAGGGCGATGACGTCGTGGCGGCGAAGGTGCAGGCCGCGCTCAAGCACGGACTCGTGCCGGTGATCTGCGTGGGCGAGACCAGCGACGACCTCGAGAAGCACGGCGCGAGCGCGGTTCCCGTCGCTCAGCTGGAGAAGGCGCTGGCGGATGTCCCCGCCGACGCCGACATCGTCGTCGCGTACGAGCCCGTCTGGGCGATCGGGTCCGGCCAGGCCGCGACCCCCGACCAGGCGCAGGAGGTGTGCGCCAAGCTGCGCGAGGTCATCGGCGCGAAGCTCGGCGCCGAGGCGGCCGCGCGCACCCGCGTCCTGTACGGCGGCTCGGTGAAGTCCGCGAACATCGCCTCCTACATGCGCGAGCCCGACGTCGACGGCGCGCTCGTCGGCGGCGCGAGCATCAAGGTCGACGAGTTCGCGGCGATCATCCGGTTCGAGAAGCACGTCGGCGTGTGAGCCGCTGCGGTCCGAGCGCCTCTGCTCGGGCCGCACCGGCCCTCGCCGTATACTGAACTCCGTGCGCGGCGCACGCGCGCACTCATGAAAGGCTCTTCGTGGACGTTCTCGAGTTCATCCTCCAGGTGGTCCTGGGGATCACCAGTCTCCTCCTGACGCTGCTCATCCTGCTCCACAAGGGGCGCGGCGGCGGGCTCTCCGACATGTTCGGCGGCGGGATGTCCCAGGCCGTGGGATCCTCGGGCCTCGCGGAGCGCAACCTGAACTACCTGACGATCATCCTCGCGCTGGTCTGGTTCCTCGCGATCGTGGGCCTCGGGCTCATCACGAAGTTCCAGGTGATCTGATGGCCACCGGCGGAAACGCGATCCGCGGCACGCGCGTGGGATCCGGCCCGATGGGGGAGCAGGACCACGGCCACCAGGCCGACCGCGTCGCGGTGTCCTACTGGGATGCGCTCGGCAACGAGGCTGTGCGCTACTACGCCGCCGGCATCCCCGAGGAGGAGATCCCGGACACCATCGACCATCCGCACTCCGGCCTGCCCGCAGGGCGCGACCGGGAGAACCCGCCAGAGGCCTCCCGCAACGAGCCCTACAAGACGCACCTCGCCTACGTGAAGGAGCGTCGCAGCGACGAGGAGGCAGAGGAGCTGCTCGGCGACGCGCTGCAGAAGCTGCGCGAGAAGCGCGGCCAGTAGCCCATGCGGAAGGCCCCCGATCATCCGATCGGGGGCCTTCCGCATGTGCGCGATCGTGCGATCAGTCTGGATCGATGAGATCGTCCGGCACCTCGGCGGCGGCCGCCTCGTCGGTGAAAACCACCGTCTCCTCCGAGCCGTGGGCGCCGGCTGCGGGCACGGAGGCGTAGCTCGCGCCCGCCATGACGAGTCCCAGCGCGGATGCCTTGTCGGCGCCCGCGAGCACCATCCAGACGCGCGCGGACGCGTTGATCACGGGGCGCGTGAAGGTGATGCGCTCCGGAGGCGGCTTCGGCGAGTTCCGCACCGGCAGCACGGTCGCGTCGACGACGCTCACCTCCTCCCGGTCGGGGAAGAGCGAGGCGATGTGGGCATCCGGACCCACGCCGAGGAAGCAGACGTCGAACGCGGGAGCGGCATGCTCCGGCGACACCGCGAACGCGGCGAGGTCGGCCGCGTACGCCGCCGCCGCCTCATCCAGGCTCACGCCGTCATCCGTCGCGGCGGGCTCGTGAACGTTCTCCGCCGGGATCGCGATCTGCGACAGCAGCGCGCTCCGCGCCTGTCCGGCGTTGCGCTCCGGGTCCGCGCGGGGCACGAAGCGCTCGTCGCTCCACCAGAAGTGCACGAGCGACCAGTCGATGTTGTCCCGCCAGGCGTGCGCGGCGGTGGCCTCGAGGACGGCGACGCCCATCGACCCGCCGGTCAGCGAGACGTGCACGGGGCGCGCCTGCTGCGTGAGCTGCGCGAGCAGACCCACGAAGCGGCTCGCCACGTGCTCCCCGAGGGACGCCTTGTCCGCCTGGACGACGACGCGAGGGTCGGCCATCAGAACTCCTCGGACGCGGGTCCGAGGCGCTCCCAGCCCTCCGTCAGGACACGGCCGTAGAGCAGGTCGGGGTCCAGACGGCGCAGCTCCTCGGCGATGCACTCGCGCAGCGAGCGGCGGGGGAGGAGCAGCACGTGATCGGGCTGTCCGGGCTGGGTGAGGGTCGCGTGAGTGGCGCTGTGGCGCTCCAGGACGATGTCGCCGGAAGCGCGTCGCAGCGTCACCGAGTGGATGCCGTGGTTCCACGCCTCGGGCGATTCGTAGGACCACTCGACGGGCACGTCCAGGGCCATGCCCAGCCAAGCGGCCAGGAGCGCGGTCGACGGCGAGGTCGACGCACCGCGCACCTCGACCGCCGTGACGGGCTCGAAGGGCGGCTGATCGAGCACGGCGGCCAGCTGCTCGCGCCAGCGCGTGAGACGCGTCCAGGCCAGGTCGGTGTCGCCGGGCGTGTACACGAGGTCGAGCTGGCGCAGCCGGTCCGGTGCGTAGGGCGCCGTCGAGGTGTCCGTGATCCGGCGCTGCGCGATGCGGCCGAGCGCATCCTTGCCGGGCCGTGCCGGCGGCTCATCCGGCCACCACACGACGACGGGCGCGTCGGGCAGGAGGAGGCCCGTGATGAGCGTCTCCTCGTTGCTGGCAGCCGGGCCGTAGGCGCGGAGCACGACGACCTCGCTCGCGCCGGCGTCGCCGCCCACGCGGATCTCGGCGTCGAGCTTCGCCTCGCCGCGGGAGTCCGTGACGAGCACGATGACGCGCATCGGGTGCTCGCGCGACGCGTCGTTCGCGGCGTCGATCACGGCTTCGTCGAGCTTGCGCTTCGACTTGATGATGAGCGTCAGCACGCGGCCGAGGGCGACGGCGCCGCCCTCCTCGCGCACCGAGACGAGGCGCTTGGCGATGTCGCTGACGCTTGTGTCGGGAAGATCGATGATCACGGGCGCCTCCAAACGCGGCCGTCACGGGAGAGCAGGGCGTCGGCGGACGCCGGGCCCCACGATCCGGAGTCGTACTGCTCGAGCGGTTCGTCGAGCGACGCCCAGTACCTCTCGACGGGGTCGAGGATCCGCCAGGACAGCTCGACCTCCTCGTGCCGAGGGAACAGCGGCGGATCGCCGAGGAGGACGTCCAGGATGAGTCGCTCGTACGCCTCGGGGCTGGCCTCCGTGAACGCGTGGCCGTATCCGAAGTCCATCGTGACGTCGCGCACGTTGGTGCCGGCACCGGGGACCTTCGAGCCGAACCGCAGGGTCACGCCCTCGTCGGGCTGGACGCGGATGACGAGCGCGTTCTGGCCGAGCTCGCTCGTCTGGCCGCGCGAGAACAGGTGCTCGGGGGCGCGTTTGAACACCACGGCGATCTCGGTGACGCGACGGCCGAGGCGCTTGCCCGTCCGCACGTAGAAGGGCACACCGGCCCAGCGGCGGGTGTTGATGTCGAGCTTGATGGCCGCGTACGTCTCCGTGCGCGACTGCGGGCTCATGCCATCCTCTTCGAGGAAGCCGGTCACCTTCTTGCCGCCCTGCCATCCGCCGGCGTACTGCCCGCGGGCGGTCGCGGTGGACAGATCGGCAGGGAGGGTGACGGCGGCGAGCACCTTCTCCTTCTCCGCGCGAAGGTGCTCGGCGGAGAGGCTGATGGGCTCCTCCATCGCCGTGAGGGCGAGCAGCTGCAGCAGGTGGTTCTGGATGACGTCGCGCGCGGCGCCGACGCCGTCGTAGTACCCAGCGCGACCGCTCACTCCGATGTCCTCGGCCATTGTGATCTGGACGTGGTCGACGTAGTTGCGGTTCCAGATCGGCTCGTACAGTTCGTTGGCGAAGCGCAGGGCCAGGATGTTCTGGACCGTCTCCTTGCCGAGGTAGTGGTCGATGCGGAAGATCGAGTCGGCGGGGAAGGCCGCTTCGAGCGCGTCGTTGAGTGCACGCGCCGATTCGAGGTCGTGCCCGAACGGCTTCTCGATGACGACGCGACGCCAGCGGGAGTCGTCCGGCTTCTCGTCGACGAGCCCCGACTCCAGCAGCTGCTGCGCGACGACGGGGAACGACTTCGGCGGGATCGACAGGTAGAACGCGTGGTTCCCCATCGTGCCGCGCTCGACGTCGAGCGTGTCGACGGTCTCGCGGAGCTTGCGGAATGCGGCCGGGTCGTCGAACTGCCCCTGGACGAACCGGATGCCCTGGGCGAGCTGCTGCCAGGTCTCCTCGCGGTACTCCGTGCGCGCGTACTTCTTGACGGCGTCCTGCACCACCTGCGCGAAGTCCTCGTCCTCCCAATCGCGGCGGGCGAAGCCCACGAGCGCGAATCCGGGCGGCAGGAGGCCGCGGTTGGCGAGGTCGTACACCGCGGGCATGAGCTTCTTGCGCGACAGGTCGCCCGTCACGCCGAAGATCACGAGCGCGCTCGGACCGGCGATGCGATTGAGGCGGCGGTCATCGGGATCGCGGAGCGGATTGCCGCCCCGCGAGATGTCAACGGTCATGAAAGGGAAGACTCCTCCTGGCCCTACAGCGCTGCTTCGAACAGCGAGAGGACCTCGGTCTGGGGATCGGTGAGAGTGAGGGTGACGACCGGGCGGCCGCGAGCGGCAAGCACGCGCGCGTCGCCGTCGGCCTGAGCCTCGATGAGCTGCGCGAACGTGAAGGCCAGACCAGGGATCTCGAGGTCGACCGGCGTGCGCTCGGTGATCTGCACGAACACACCGTTGGCCGGTCCGCCCTTGTGATACTGACCCGTCGAGTGCAGGAACCTCGGCCCCCAGCCGAAGGTGGTCGGATGGCCGGAGTCGGCTGCCGCCATCTCGCGCAGGCCGTCGAGCTGCGGCACCTCGCTGCGCGCCACGTATGCCTGGATCGACACGTAGCCGTCGGCGGGAACCCTCGCCCAGAGCGCGTCGAGCACGCCGGCGATCGTGCCGGAGGCCGCCAGCGTCGGGTCGGTCACGCGCACCTCGACGCCGTCCTCGACGAACGCGGGCGCGGCAGCTGCGGGGCGATCGGTGAGAAGTCCGCGCGCGGCCTCCTTGGCCGCCTCGACGTCGGGCTGGTCGAAGGGGTTGACGCCGATGAGACGCGATGCGACCGCGACGGCGTACTCCCACACGAGGAACTGCTCGCCGAGCGAGCCGCTGATGAGCACCTCGCCGTGACCGTGGTGCGGCGCGTCGTCGACGTCATCCACGATGCGCACGATCTGCAGGTCGGCGGGGACGCTGTCGACCTCGGGGGAGACCGGCAGGAGCACCACCGGGAGGATGCCTGTGCCGTCCTTCCCTGTGGACTCCGCGACCAGCTGTTCGATCCAGTCGGGCAGGCCCTGGATGGGGGTGCCGTCGGCGATGAGTCCGAGCTTGTCGCGGCGCGGCGACGTCGCGGCGATCGCCGCGCCGAGCACGAGCGCGGGGTTCGAGGGCGAGTCGATCGCGACCTCGAGCATCACCGACTCGGCCTCGTCGAGGAGACGGTCGATGTCGGCGCCCGCGAGGCCGGATGGCACGAGGCCGAACGCGGTGAGAGCGGAGTAGCGCCCGCCGACTTCGGGGTCGGCCTCGAAGACGCGGTACCCGGAGGCGCGCGCCTCCGCATCCAGGGGCGAGCCGGGGTCGGTGACGACGACGATGCGCTCGGCCGGATCGATGCCGAGGTCGCGGAAGGCCGCTTCGAAGACGCGGCGCTGGGCGTCGGTCTCGACGGTCGAGCCGGACTTGGACGACACCACGAGCACGGTCCGCTCGAGGCCGCCGTCGAGGGCGGCCAGCACGTCGGCGGGCGCCGTCGAATCGAGGATCTCGAGGTCGACTCCGGCGGTGCGCGTGATCACCTCGGGAGCGAGCGACGAGCCGCCCATCCCGGCCAGGACCACGCGGTCGACGCCACGGGCTCGGAGGTCATCGCGCAGCGCGACGATCTCGGGGACGAGCGGGCGCGCGTCGGCGACCGCCTCGACCCAGCCGAGGCGCCGAGACGCCTCGGCCTCCGCCGAGGAGCCCCACAGGGCGGGGTCCTCGGCGGTGATGCCCGACGCGACGAGGTCGGCGACAAGGGCCGGAACGGCCGCCTCGGCCGCCGCCCTCGCCGCGCCGGACACGCGGATGGCGAATGTCACTGCTTGGACTCCAGGGCGGCGCGCACCGTCTCCTGCAGGTCCTCCCAGGATGCGATGAACTTCGACACGCCCTCGTTCTCAAGGGACTCGGTGACGTCGGCGAAGTCCACGCCGACCGCGGCGAGCTCGTCGAACAGGCGGTGCGCGTCGGCGTACCCGCCGGTGATCGTGTCGCCCGTGATGACGCCGTGGTCGAACGTCGCCTCGAGCGTCTTCTCGGGCATGGTGTTGACGGTGCCGGCGGCGACGAGCTCGGTGACGTAGAGGGTGTCGGGGAGCTCCGGGTCCTTGACGCCGGTGGACGCCCACAGCGGACGCTGCACGTTGGCGCCCGCGGCGATGAGGTCGGTCGCGCGCTTCTCGTCGAACTTCTGCTCGAAGAGCTCGTAGGCGAGCCGCGCGTTCGCGAGCCCCGCCTTCGACTTCAGGGCGAGGGCCTCGTCGGTGCCGATCGCCGCGAGGCGCTCGTCGACCTCCGAGTCCACGCGGGAGACGAAGAACGACGCCACCGAGTGGATGCGGGAGAGGTCGTGGCCGGCCTCGCGGGCCTTCTCGAGGCCGGCGAGGTACGCCTCGATGACCTCGGCGTAGCGCTCGAGGCTGAAGATCAGCGTGACGTTGACGGAGATGCCGGCGGCGATGGTCTCCGTGATCGCGGGCAGGCCCGCCTTCGTCGCGGGGATCTTGATGAGGACGTTCTCACGGTCGACGGCGGCGTGCAGCTGCTTGGCCTGCTCGACCGTGCCCTCGGTGTCGTGCGCGACGACGGGCGACACCTCGATCGACACGCGACCATCGACGCCGGATGTCGCGTCGTAGATGGGGCGGAAGATCTCGCATGCATCGCGGACGTCCGTGGTGGTCAGCGCGAAGATCGCGTCGTCGACCGACGCGCCGTCGGCGGCCTGCGCGGCCAGCGACTCCTCGTAGCCCACGTGCGCCGAGATCGCGCCCTGGAAGATCGTCGGGTTGGTCGTGACGCCGACGACGTTGCGGTTCTCGATGAGCTCGCGCAGGTTCCCGGAGGTGATGCGCGAACGCGAGAGGTCGTCGAGCCAGATGCTGACACCGGCTCCGGACAGGTCTGCGGTGGGGGAGGTCATGCGTTCTCCTTGAGGGTCTCGCGTGCGGCGTCGACGACGGCGTCCGTCGTGATGCCGAACTTCTCGAACAGCGTCTGGTAGTCGGCGGATGCGCCGAAGTGGTCGATTCCGACCGTGCGGCCGCGGTCGCCCACGATGCCCTGCCACAGGCCCGTGGCGCCGGCCTCGACCGAGACGCGGGCGGTGATGTCGGCGGGCAGCACGCTCTCGCGGTACTCGGCGCTCTGCTCCGCGAACCACTCCAGCGAGGGAGCGGACACGACGCGGGCGTTGATGCCGTCGGCGGCGAGGCGCTGGCGTGCCTCGACGGCCAGCTGCACCTCCGAGCCGGTGGCGATGAGGATGACGTCGGGGGTGCCGTTCGGCGCCTCTGCGAGGACGTACGCGCCCTTGGCGGTGTTCGCCGCGGAGGCGAAGACGTCACCGGAGGCCGCGCCGTCGCCGCGCTCGAACACCGGGATGTTCTGACGGGTGAGGGCGATGCCGGCCGGGCCCTCCTGACGGCGGAGGATCTCCAGCCACGCCGCTGACGTCTCGTTGGCGTCGGCGGGGCGCACGACGGCGAGGTTCGGGATGAGGCGGAGCGCCGCCAGCTGCTCGATCGGCTGGTGCGTGGGGCCGTCCTCGCCGAGCGCGACGGAGTCGTGGGTCCACACGAACACGCTGGGCACGTTCATCAGCGCGGCCAGACGCACCGCGGGGCGCATGTAGTCGCTGAAGATGAGGAACGTGCCGCCGAAGGCGCGCGTGGGGCCGTGCAGGACGATGCCGTTGAGGATCGCGCCCATCGCGTGCTCGCGGATGCCGAAGTGCAGCACGCGTCCGTAGGGGTTGCCCGACCACTCGTGGGTGGACCACTCCTCGGGGATGAACGACGCCGCGTCCTTGATCGTGGTGAGGTTCGACTCGGCGAGGTCGGCGGACCCGCCCCAGAGCTCGGGGAGCTCGGCGGCGAGGGCGTTGATGACCTGTCCGGACGCGGCGCGGGTGGAGACCTCCTTGCCGGCCTCGAACACCGGGAGAGCGGACTCGATGCCCTCGGGCAGCTCGCCCGACTGCAGGCGATCCCAGAGTGCCTTGCGCTCGGGGTTCGCCGCGGCCCACGCGTCGAACTTCTCCTGCCACTCGGCGTGGGCGGCGGCGCCGCGCTCGCCCAGCTCACGGGTGTGGGCGATGACCTCGTCCGCGACGGCGAAGTGCTGCTCCGGGTCGAACCCGAGCGCGCCCTTCGTCGCGGCCAGCTCCTCCGCGCCGAGCTTGGCGCCGTGGATCTTGCCGCTGTTCTGCTTGCCCGGCGAGGGGTAGCCGATGATCGTGCGCAGCACGATGAGCGAGGGCTTGGTCGTCTCGGCCTTCGCGGCCTCGATCGCCTCGAACAGCTCCTCGACGTCCTCGACGTAGGTGCCGGTCTTCTTCCAGTCCACGACCTGCACCTGCCAGCCGTACGCCTCGTAGCGCGCGGCGACGTCTTCGGTGAACGACACGTTCGTGTCGTCCTCGATGGAGATCTGGTTGGAGTCGTAGATCGCGATGAGGTTGCCCAGCTGCTGGTGGCCGGCGAGCGACCCCGCCTCGCTGGTGACGCCCTCCTGCATGTCGCCGTCGCCGGCGATCACGTAGATGTGGTGATCGAACGGGCTCTGGCCCGCGGGCGTCTCCGGGTCGAACAGGCCGCGCTCGTAGCGGGCGGCGTAGGCGAAGCCCACCGACGACGCCAGACCCTGACCCAGCGGACCGGTCGTGATCTCCACGCCCTTGGTGTGTCCGTACTCCGGGTGGCCCGGCGTGAGCGAACCCCACGTGCGCAGCGACTTGAGGTCCTCGAGCTCGAGACCGAACCCGCCGAGGTAGAGCTGCACATACTGCGTGAGCGACGAGTGCCCGGCAGAGAGGATGAACCGGTCACGGCCCGCCCAGTGCGTGTCGGCCGGGTCATGGCGCATCACCCGCTGGTACAGCAGGTAGGCGGCGGGCGCGAGGCTCATCGCCGTTCCGGGGTGGCCGTTGCCGACCTTCTCCACGGCATCCGCGGCCAGCACGCGAGCCGTGTCAACAGCGCGCCGATCGATCTCATCCCAACGCAGTTCCGACACCGGACCGCCTTTCGTGGTGGGGTTTCCGCGCCCGGCTCCCGGCCAGCCGAGCTCGTCTCGACGAGTGGCAGACGGCGCTGGGACGCGCGTTCTGGCCCCAGCATAGCCGCGTGATGAGCCGCCGCGGCGGAGTGTGACGACCTGCCGTCACAGGCACTTTCCGGGGCGGGGATGGCCTAGAATCGGGAGCGTCTGTGCCATCCGAGGGGAGACGTGAGCTCATGTCCACGACGGTCGTCGATACCGAACGGACCTCCCGTCAGCGACTCGGCCGGAAGATCCGCGCCTACGTCGCGCTGACCAAGCCGCGGGTGCTGGAGCTCCTGCTCGTCTCCACGGTGCCGGTGATGTTCCTCGCCGCCCAGGGGATGCCGGACCTCTGGCTCGTGCTGGCCACGGTCATCGGCGGCTCGCTGAGCGCGGGCTCGGCGGCGACGTTCAACATGTACATCGATCGCGACATCGACGCACACATGGCGCGCACCGAGAACCGCCCGATCGTGACCGGCGAGATCTCGCCGCGGAACGCCCTGGTGTTCGCCTGGGCACTCGCGGTCATCTCCACCGGGTGGTTCCTGCTGACGACGAACCCGCTCACGGCCTTCCTGTCGGCGTTCGCGATCTTCTTCTACGTCGTCATCTACACGATGATCCTCAAGCGCCGCACCGAGCAGAACATCGTGTGGGGCGGGATCGCCGGGTGCTTCCCCGTGCTCATCGGATGGGCCGCCGTGACGAACGGGCTCGACTGGGCGCCGTTCATCCTCTTCGCCCTCGTCTTCCTCTGGACGCCGCCGCACTACTGGCCGCTGTCGATCAAGTACGCGAGCGACTACGAGAACACCGACGTGCCGATGCTCGGCGCCACCCGCTCGGGGTCGCAGGTGGGTCTGCAGATCATCCTGTACGCATGGGCCACCGTCGCCTGCTCGCTGCTGCTCATCCCCGTCGCGGGCATGGGACTCGTGTACTCGGTCTCCGCGCTCGTGTTCGGCGGCTGGTTCATCTACGAGTCGCACCGGCTCTACCGTCGCACGGTCCTCGAGCAGGGCGGCGACGAGCGCCCGCGCCCGATGCGCGTCTTCCACGCGTCCATCACGTACCTGACGCTGGTCTTCGTCGCGGTCGCGATCGACCCGCTGCTTCCGTTCTGACGCGGCCCACCGCCAGCGGGGCGGAGTAGCGTTCACGGTGATGTCGAACTCGCCTGAGCCTCCGCCGACCCGGTCCATCCCGATCTCCGACCGCCGCCGCTGGCAGGCGTTCTGGGTCTGCGTGAGCGTGTCGGGACTGACGATCCTCGACATCTCCAAGGTCAACGTCGCGCTGCCATCCATCGAGGCCGCCTTCGGCGCGGGGTCCACCGAGCTCCAGCTCGTCGTGTCGGGCTACATCCTCGCGTTCGGACTCGTGCTGGTGCCCTTGGGGCGACTGGGCGATCAGCGGTCGCGCAAGACGCTCCTCATCGTCGGCCTGGCGCTCTTCACGATCTCGAGCATCGGCTGCGCGCTGGCCGGCAGCATCGAGATGCTCCTCGCCGCGCGGCTGCTGCAGGGGGTGGCGGCGGGCATCCAGATGCCGCAGGTGATGGGCACCATCCAGCACCTGTTCACCGGCAAGGAGCGCGGCACCGCCTTCGGCCTCTTCGGCGCCATGATCGGTCTCGCCACGGCCTTCGGCCCGACCATCGGGGGCCTCCTCATCGCCGTCGGCGGCGAGAGCGACGGATGGCGGTGGACCTTCTGGATGAACGTCCCGCTGTTCGCGATCGCGATGGGGCTCGTGATCTGGGTCCTTCCCGAGGTGCGGCGTCCGAGCTCGGAGCCGGTGTCGCTCGATCCGGTCGGCGTGCTGCTGTTCGGCGTCGCGGTGATCGCGCTCATGCTGCCGTTCCTGCTCACGACGGGCTCTCCGGACGACGCGCCGGAGCGCTGGTGGACGCTCGTGGTGTTCGTGCTCTTCGCCGCGTGCTTCCTCGTCTGGGAGCGACGCTACGAGCGCCGGGGCGGCGCGCCGCTCATCGACCTGCGGCTGTTCCGGCTGTCGTCGTTCCGCAACGGCACCGTGCTGATGGCGGCGTACTTCACCGGCATCCCGGCGCTGTTCCTCCTCACGACGCTGTTCCTGCAGACGGGGCTCGGTGTGTCGGCGCTGCATGCCGGGATGGTCACGATCGGCTTCGCGCTCGCGAGCGCGATCTCGTCGTGGTACGGCGGCCAGCTCGTCGGCCGCTACGGCCGGCCCGTGGTCGTGGTGGGCCTGGTGCTCGTGCTGGCCACCGTGATCGCCCTCGCGGCCACGGCACTGCTGGCTTCGGTCGAGGCCACGCCATGGATCATGGCGGGCGTCATGGTGGTCGGCGGCTTCGGCGGCGGGATGGTGATCTCGCCGAATCAGACGCTCACGCTCGCCGAGATCCCGCCCGTGCAGGGCGGGGTGGCCGGCTCGATCGGCCAGCTCGGCCAGCGCGTCGGGACGGCGATCGGAACCGCGGTGGGGCTGTCGCTGTTCTACGCGACGATCTTCCGGGAGGAGGGCGACAAGCCGGCGCTCGCCGTCTACCACGACGCGTACGCGATCGGACTGACGACGGTGGCGCTGTTCGTCGCCATCGCGTTCGCCGTCGCGCTTGTCGATCTCGGGTCCCGTCGACGCCGCGAGCGCTCGGGGGCCGAGGAGGCCTGACCCGAGCGCCCGCGCCGTCGCTCAGCGGGCGATGGCGGAAGCCTCGTGCTGAGCGTCCGAAGCGTCTGAAGCGTCGAAGCCGGGCTCGGCGACCCGGTTCGGGACGGCGGTCTCCTGCGCGTTCTCCACGCCGGGCGTGACGGCGCTCGCGGGTGCTGCATCGGCGGTCGCGGTCCGCGCGGTGAGCATCGCCGCGGTCGCGGCGAGCCCCAGAGCGGCGAGCAGGCCGATGACACCGGCTCCGACGAGGCCGGCGGCCAGCGTGATCCACGCCTGCCCGACGTAGACCTCCACGCCCGTGGCCGTGCCCGCGAGCAGCGCCTCTTCCATGGTGCCGAGGCGCGGCAGCGCGAGCGCGATCCCGGCGGCCACGGCGGCGGCCGAGGCCACCACGAGGGTCCAGTAGGCGATGCTGCGGGTGAGACGGCTGCGGTGAGTCATGATCCTCCTCTGTGCGCCGCATCTCGGCGCCGTGTCCCACACTGACTCCTCCGCGCGTGTGGAGCCGATGCGCGGCCTATGCGCCTCCTGTGAGGGCTGGCCCGTCACGATGGTGCCTGCGCGCCGACGGCGCTCCTTCGCTCCGAGACAGCGCGTCCGCTCACGCGCGAAGCGCCGCTCCTCCGAGACAGCATGCAGCGCGCGCGGTCGCGGAGCACAGACGCGGTGTGCGAGCACGGACGCGGTTCCCGAGCGCGGACGCTGCCTGCCGACGGGCTGTCGTCCGCGCCGCGGCCCTGGGCGGCAGCCACGCTCGTTAGGCTGGCGGCGAGGTCCACCGGAAGGAGCCGCCTGTGTTCTCATACGATCCGTACGCCGAGCTCGCCACGCTGCGCTCGTTCGCCCCGCTCACCGTCATGAGCAACGACATCGCGGACGGCGAGCCGCTGCCGCGCGTCCACTGGGACGAGTCGTTCGGCGGCTCTGACACCTCGCCGCAGCTGAGCTGGTCGGGTGCGCCCGAGGGAACGCGGTCGTTCGCGGTCTCGTGCTTCGACCCGGACGCACCCACCGCCGCCGGATTCTGGCACTGGGCCGTCTATGACGTGCCGGCGGACGTGACGTCGTTCGCGACGGGCGAGGCCGGCAGCACCCCCGGGATCACGCTGCGCAACGAGACCGGCGTGCCCGGCTACATCGGCGCAGGGCCGCCTCCGGGAACCGGCGTGCACCGTTACTTCTTCGTCGTCGACGCGCTGGACGTCGAGCACCTCGACATCACGCCCGACGTGACGCCGTCGATCCTCGGCTTCCAGCGGCACTTCCACTCGCTGGCGCGCGGCATCCTCGTCGCGACGGCGACCAGCGACTGAGCGTCGCCGCGAGGGTCAGCGCGCGTCGGCGCTGGGACGCTTCATGCGCAGCACGACCACTGTGAAGGCAGCCGCCGACAGCGCGGCGAGCACCATGTGGATGCCGACGAGCGGCGCGGGCAGGCCGTTGCGCGCCTGCAGGATGCCGACGACGATCTGCACGACGATGGCCGCGAGCAGGGCGACCATCCAGCGGCGCGTCGGCAGGCGCAGCGCCCACGACGACGCCAGCAGCACGACGACGAGCGCGAGCAGCGCGTAGCCGGGCCAGGAGTGCACGTGGGCGAGGATCGTCGCGTCGAAGCCCTGGCGGACGACGCCGTCATCACCCGAGTGCGGACCGGAGCCGGTGGTGAGCACGCCGAAGACGATCGTGAGCGCCAGGACGAGCGTCGTGATGTGCGTGAGGACCAGGTACCAGCGCGGCACCGCCAGCTCGCGCGGACCGGGAGTGGAGTAGGCGCGGACGAGGAACGCCGCCGTCGCACACACCAGCGTCAGCGACGCGACGTAGTGGAAGCCGACGACGAACGGGTTGAGACCGGTCCAGACCGTGATGCCGCCCACGATCGCCTGCGCGACGATTCCGCCGAGCACGACGAGCGCGAGCACGAACAGGTCGCGGCGCGATGAGCGCATCCGCCACACGAGCACGAGGACGGCCAGGGCGAGGATCCCGACGACGCTCGTCATGGTGCGGTTGCCGAACTCGATGAGACCGTGCACGCCGAGCTCCGGGGTCGGCACGAGCGACCCGGGTGTGCAGAGGGGCCACTGGTCGCAGCCGAGACCCGACCCGGTGAGGCGCACGGCGCCGCCAGTGCCGATGATGATCGTCTCGGCGAGGAACGACAGCCAGGCGAAGACGCGCACGCGACGGTCGACGGTGGTGGGAAGCCATCCGCCGCCGCGCGCCCGGGGGCTCGCCGTGGCGGTGGAGCGGGTGTCGGCGGACATGAAGCGGCGCCTCCTGCGGTTCGCCTGAGCGTCCGCCGCAGAGGGCGCCGAACGGGGTGGAACCTGTAGAATCGGGGTGACTGAGGATGCGGGCGCGAGCGCTCAGCGCATCCACTAACAGTGTAGGCGCGAGTGATCGCGTCAGAAGCCGGGTCTCACAGACGGCCGCTCCGCTCCGAGCGACCGGAGCGGATGACACCGCCGCGAGGCCCCCGAGGAGAGTGTGAAGCGTCATGTCTGATGTGCTGATCGACCGCCCAGAGCTCGAGAGTCTGGGGGTGTACGAGTTCGGATGGCACGATGCCGACGCCGCTGGCGCAAGCGCCCGGCGCGGCCTCAGCGAGGCCGTCGTCCGCGACATCTCGGCCCTCAAGAGCGAACCCGAGTGGATGCTCAAGAACCGCCTGAAGGGCCTGCAGCTCTTCGGCCGCAAGCCGATGCCGACGTGGGGCGCCGACCTCAGCGACATCGACTTCGACAACATCAAGTACTTCGTCCGCTCCACGGAGAAGCAGGCGCAGACCTGGGAAGAGCTTCCCGAGGACATCAAGAACACGTACGAGCGCCTGGGCATCCCCGAGGCCGAGCGCCAGCGTCTCGTCGCCGGCGTCGCCGCGCAGTACGAGTCCGAGGTCGTGTACCACCAGATCCGCGAGGACCTCGAGGCGCAGGGCGTCATCTTCATGGACACGGACACCGCGCTGCGCGAGCACCCCGAGTTCTTCGAGGAGTACTTCGGGACGGTCATCCCCGCCGGCGACAACAAGTTCGCGGCGCTGAACACCGCGGTGTGGTCGGGCGGATCGTTCGTGTACGTGCCCAAGGGCGTCCACGTCGAAATCCCGCTGCAGGCCTACTTCCGGATCAACACCGAGAACATGGGTCAGTTCGAGCGCACGCTGATCATCGCCGATGAGGACTCGTACGTCCACTACATCGAGGGCTGCACGGCGCCGATCTACAAGAGCGACTCGCTGCACTCGGCGGTCGTCGAGATCATCGTGAAGAAGAACGCCCGCGTTCGCTACACGACCATCCAGAACTGGTCGAACAACGTCTACAACCTCGTCACCAAGCGCGCGATCGCGCACGAGGGCGCGACGATGGAGTGGGTCGACGGCAACATCGGCTCCAAGGTGACGATGAAGTACCCGTCGATCTACCTCATGGGCGAGCACGCCAAGGGCGAGACGCTGTCGGTCGCCTTCGCCGGTCCGGGGCAGCACCAGGACGCCGGCGCGAAGATGATCCACATGGCGCCCTACACGCAGTCGTCGATCGTCTCGAAGTCGATCGCACGCGGTGGCGGGCGCGCCGGCTACCGCGGCGAGGTCCGCGTCGACGCCAACGCGCACCACTCGGCGAACACGGTCCGCTGCGACGCGCTGCTGGTCGACACGATCTCCCGCAGCGACACGTACCCCGCCATCGACATCCGCGTGGACGACGTCCAGCTGGGCCACGAGGCGACGGTGTCGAAGGTCAGCGAGGAGCAGCTCTTCTACCTCATGAGCCGCGGCATGCCGGAGGACGAGGCGATGGCCATGATCGTGCGCGGGTTCATCGAGCCCATCGCGCGCGAGCTGCCGATGGAGTACGCGCTGGAGCTCAACAAGCTCATCGAGATGGGCATGGAAGGATCGGTCGGCTAGATGACGACCTCGACCAAGGCGCCGGAGACGACGGCGCAGGATTCGCACGCTCACGTGGACCCGGCGGCCGCGCTCCGCGACGACGCCGTGGTGCCGGTGCAGACCCGGTCGGAGCGCCTGCGCTCGTACGACCCGGCGGAGTTCGGCACCCCCAGCGGCCGCGAGGTCAACTGGAAGCACACGCCCATCGACCGCGTCGCGCCGCTGTTCGCGGTCGCCGAGGCGCACGACGGCGTCACCGTGACGGTCGCGGCGGGGGAGCAGTACGTCGCCGCGCCGCTGGCGATCGGCGCAGCACCCCGCGGCGAGTTCTTCGTCCCCGAGGACCTGCCGTCCGCGGTCGCGTGGCAGGGTGCACCTGAGGCGCTCCACATCCGCGTCCCGCGCGAGGAGGAGGTCGTCGACCCGATCCTCGTGAACGTCGAGGGCCAGGGCGCCGAGCGCCGGGCCGACGCGCACATCGTCATCGAGGCGCTCGAGCACGCGAAGGCGACGGTCGTGCTGCGGCACACCGGCGCTGCCCAGTACGCGCAGAACGTCGAGATCCTCGTGCGCGACGGCGCCCAGCTGACCGTCGTGTCGGTCCAGCAGTGGGACGACACCGCCGTGCACGCGTCAGCGCACCAGGCGCGCGTCGACCGCGATGCGACGCTCCGTCACGTCGTGGTGAGCTTCGGCGGCGGCGTCGTGCGGGTGAACCCCAACGTCGAGCTCGCCGGCGCCGGCGCGAACGGCGAGGTCTACGGACTCGCCTTCGCCGACGACGGCCAGCACCTCGAGAGCCAGGTGTACCTCTTCCACAAGGGCCCGGAGACCGTGGGCGACGTCCTGTACAAGGGTGCGCTGCAGGGGATCACCGCGCGCTCGGTGTGGATCGGCGACGTGCTCATCGGCGCCGACGCCACCGGCACCGACTCGTACGAGGCGAACCGCAACCTCCTCCTCACGAACGGCGCGCGCGCGGACTCGATCCCGAACCTCGAGATCCAGACGGGCGACATCAAGGGCGCCGGCCACGCGTCGGCGACCGGCCGCTTCGACGACGAGCAGCTGTTCTACCTGCAGGCGCGCGGCATCGGCGAGGCCGAGGCGCGTCGGCTGGTCGTGCTGGGGTTCCTCAACGAGATCGCGCAGAAGATCGACGTGCCCGGCCTCCAGGAGGAGCTCGTCGCGCTGATCGAGCAGGAGCTCGCCGACGGAGCCGCGGCGTGACCGCCTCCCGCGTCTGCGCGTTCAGCGAGCTCGAGCAGGACACCGCCCTGCGCGTCGTCGTGGACGGCGTGCCGATCGCCGTCGTGCGCGACGGCAACGACGAGGTCCACGCGATCGGCGACGTCTGCACGCACGGCGACATCTCGCTGTCGGAGGGCTTCGTCGAGGGCGACACGCTCGAGTGCTGGGCCCACGGCTCGGCGTTCTCGCTGCGCACCGGCAAGCCGCTGAACCTCCCCGCTTACGAGCCCGTCCCGGTCTACGCCGTCCAGATCGACGGCGACGACGTGCTCATCGACCCGAATGTGAAGAAGGAAATCTGAAATGGCAGTCCTCGAGATCCGCGACCTCCACGTGACGGTCGAGACCGATGAGGGTACGACGCCGATCCTCAACGGCGTCACCCTCACCGTGAAGACCGGCGAGACCCACGCGATCATGGGCCCCAACGGCTCGGGCAAGTCGACGCTCGCGTCGACGATCGCCGGCCACCCGAAGTACACCGTCACCTCCGGCACGATCACGCTCGACGGCGAGGACGTCCTCGCGATGTCCGTCGACGAGCGCGCCCGCGCCGGCCTGTTCCTCGCCATGCAGTACCCGGTCGAGATCCCCGGCGTCACGGTCACGAACTTCCTGCGCACCGCCAAGACCGCCATCGACGGCGAGGCCCCCGCCATCCGGACCTGGACGAAGCAGGTCAAGGAGGGCATGAAGAACCTGCGCATGGACGACAAGTTCGCTCAGCGCAACGTCAACGAGGGCTTCTCCGGCGGCGAGAAGAAGCGCCACGAGATCCTGCAGCTCGAGCTCCTGAAGCCGCAGCTGGCCATCCTCGACGAGACCGACTCCGGCCTCGACGTCGACGCGCTGAAGATCGTGTCGGAGGGCGTCAACCGCGCCAAGGAGAACACCGGGCTCGGCGTGCTGCTCATCACGCACTACACGCGCATCCTCCGCTACATCAAGCCGGACTACGTGCACGTCATGGTCAAGGGCCAGGTCGTCGAGGAGGGCGGCCCGGAGCTCGCCGAGCGCCTGGAGAACGAGGGCTACGACCGCTACTTCGCTCCCGGCGAGACGATCGAGGCGTAGGCTCGCCGCATGGCTGCGACTCTCACTCCCGAGAAGTACGACGAGGTCATCGAGGCGCTCAAGGAGGTCATGGACCCCGAGCTCGGCGTGAACGTGGTCGACCTCGGCCTCATCTACGACCTCGCGTGGGATGACGAGAACGACGCCCTCGTCATCCACATGACGCTCACGAGCGCGGGCTGCCCGCTGACGGACGTGCTCGAGGAGCAGACAGCTCAGGCGCTGGACGGCGTCGTGGAGCGCTTCCGCATCAACTGGGTGTGGATGCCGCCGTGGGGTCCGGAGCGGATCACCGACGACGGCCGCGACATGATGCGCGCCCTCGGTTTCGCGATCTGACGACGAGCGGCCCGGAGCTTCGGCTCCGGGCCGTTCCGCGTCTAGGCTCGAAGGGTGACGATGCCCCTGGAAGCCCTGCCGCTGGAGCAGCTGAGAACCCGGACGAGCACGAAGTGGGCCACGTACCCCGAGGACGTGCTGCCGTTGTTCGTCGCGGAGACCGACTTCGCCCTCGCCCCCGCCATCGCCGAGACGCTGATGGGCGCCGTCGAGCGCGGCGACACCGGCTACGTGCCGCCGAAGACGGGCTATCCCGACGCCTTCGTCGCCTTCGCCGAGCGTCGGTTCGGGTGGCGGGTCGATCCGGCCCGCGTGCGCACGACCTGCGACGTCATGATGGGCGTGGCCGAGGCCATCCGCGCGGTCGCGCAGCCGGGGGAGGGCGTCATCGTCACGCCGCCGGTGTACCCGCCGTTCTTCGACGTGCACGACGAGTCCGGCACGCGTGCCGTGCGCGTTCCGCTCGCGCAGGGCGAGTCCGGATGGGAGCTCGACCTCGCCGGCATCGACGCGGCCTTCGCGGCCGGCGCCCGGGCCATCCTGCTCTGCAACCCCCACAACCCCACCGGGACCGTTCATTCCCGGGAGAGCCTCGCCGCCCTCGCCGAGATCGCCGCGCGGCACGGCGGCTGGGTCATCAGCGACGAGATCCACGCGCCGCTGACCCTGCCCGGCGCCGAGTTCACGCCGTTCCTCGCCGCGAGCGACACCGCGGCGGAGGTCGGCATCGCGATCATGAGCGCGAGCAAGGCCTTCAACCTCGCCGGGCTGAAGTGCGCGCACTTCGTCACGGCATCGGACACCGCGCAGGCGATCGTCTCGCGCATCCCGATGGAGGTGGAGTGGCGGACCGGCCTCTTCGGCATCATGGCCGGCGTCGCCGCGTTTCGGGATGGCGATGGCTGGCTCGACGCGCTGCTCGCGCGTCTGGACGCGAACCGTCGCCTCCTCGTCGACCTGCTCGCCGAGCACGTGCCCGGCGCGCGCTACCGACCCGGCCAGGCGGGCTTCCTCGCCTGGGTCGACCTGCGTGAGCTCGGCTGGGGCGACGACCCGTCGCGGACCATCCTCAGGGAGGCGAAGGTCGCGCTGAACCCGGGGCCGGCGTTCGGCGAGGAGGGCCGCGGCTTCGCGCGCGTGAACTACGGCACGGGTCCGGAGATCCTCGAGCAGGCCGTGAGGCGCATCGGCGCGCTCGTCACGACGTGAGCGGGGTCGACCCGCGCGCGGCCACGACGGCGGCCGTGCCGCTTCCGCCCGCGCCCGCGGGCGGCCCGAGCATCTGGCGTCACCCGTACCTCTTCACCACGCTGGGCGCGGTGGCGCTGATCTTCCTCGCCGCCCTGCAGTCGCTGTCGGTCACCACGGTCATGCCGATCGTCGCGGCGGACCTCGACGGGGAGGCGCTGTATGCCGTCGCCTTCTCCGGCACGTTCGCCACGGCGGTCATCGGGATGGTCGCCGCTGGCGCCTGGTCCGATCGCACCGGACCGGTCGCGCCGCTGTACGTCGCGGCGGTGTTCTTCGTGGCGGGGCTCGTCATCGACGCGCTCGCGGTGGACATGACGATGCTCGTCGCGGGGCGCCTGATCATGGGGCTCGGGTCGGGCGGCCAGGTGGTCGCACTCTACGTCGTCGTCGCGCGGGTCTTCCCCGCCCACGTGCAGGGCCGGGTGATGGCGGCGTTCTCGGCCGCGTGGATCGTGCCCTCGCTCATCGGGCCGCTGCTCGCCGGCGCCGTGACCGAGTACCTGCACTGGCGGTGGGTGTTCGCCGGCATCGCCACGTTCACCGTGCTCGCCTTCGGGATGATCGCGCCGAGCCTGAAGGGCATCGGCGCCCCCTCGCACGAGCCGCAGGTGGGCGGCGTGGCACGTCGGCTCGCGCTGTCGGCGGTCGTCGCCGCCGGGGCCCTCGCGCTCAGCCTCTCCGGCGAGGTCGAGGGCGTGCTCGGCTGGCTCGCCGCCGCGGGGTCGCTCGTCGTCATCGCCGCGGCCATCCTGCCGCTCCTGCCCGCCCGCACGATGCGGCTCGGGCGGGGCCTGCCGAGCGTCGTCGTGCTGCGCGGGCTCATCGCCGGCGCGCTGTTCGGGGCGGAGATCTACGTGCCGTACCTCCTCATCGATCGCTTCGACTTCTCGCCCACGACGGCCGGTGCGGGCCTCACGGTCGCGGCGCTGACCTGGGCGGCGTCAGCGGAGGTGTCGGGGCGTGCGGGCGACCGACTCGGCAACCGGCGCATCGCGTTCCTCGGAGCGGGCCTGCTGGCGGTGGCGCTCGCGGCCTGCACCCTCACGGCGGCTCTGGGCCTACCCGCATGGGTTCCCGTCGCGTTCTGGGGGTTCGCGGGGCTCGGGATGGGCCTCGTCTATCCGCGGCTCACGGTGCTGACCCTCGCCTACTCGTCCCCGCACAACCAGGGGTTCAACTCCTCGGCGCTGCAGATCAGCGACTCGATGGGCGCGTCGGCGACGATGGCGGTGATGGGTCTCGCGTTCACCGCGCTCGCGGGCACCGGCGCCGACTTCACGGTCGTGTTCGGTGTCGGACTGGCTCTCGCCCTGCTGGCCTTCGTGCCCGGCGCTCGACTCGGGCACGCACGCGAGGTCTGACTCCTCCGGTCAGCCGCGCGAGGGCTGACGCCGCCCGGTGACGGGGACGCCGAGCCCGGCGAGGATGGTCTCGACGCCGTGGCGGAAGTCGTCGCGCTCGTCGACCGGCTCGACGAGGCCCAGCTGGGCGGCCTGAAGCCGCTGCTGCGCGAGGGAGGCATGGCCGAGCACGAAGGGGACGAGGATGGCGGCGCCGCCGTCGGCCTCGTCCTGCGGCAGCGCGCGGGCGAGGGCCGCGGCGAGCCGCCGACGCGGCATGTCCTCGCCGAGCGCGAGGGCCTGCGTGCTCAGCACCACCTCCGCGCCGTCGCGGTGGGCGAGGAGGGCATCCCGCAGGGCGAGTGCGACGTCGGCGGGCTCGGCGTCCTCCGAGACGGCCGCGCCGCGCACGATCCGGTCGGCGACCGCCGCGAGGAGCACCTGCTTGCTCTCGAAGTGCCAGTACAGGGCGCTTGCGCGCACGTCGAGTTCGGCTGCCAGACGCCGCATGGTGAGATCGGCGAGCCCGTGCGCGTCGAGGATGCGCAGCGCGGCTGCGACGATGCGCTCTCGCCCCGTCGTCGACTCCGCCATGCCTCTGACTATACTGAACGGCGTTCAAGTGAACGATGTTCAGGACCGGAGGCGCCATGACCGACACCGACCGCTTCGACGGACGCGACATCGCGCGGATCGCGGTGTTCGCCGCGCTCCTCATCGCGCTCAGCATCATGGGGCCCATCCCCGGACCCGTCGGCGTCCCCATCACCGCCCAGACGCTCGGCGTCATGCTCGCCGGCGCCGTGCTCGGATGGCGGAACGGCGCCGCGGCCGTGCTGGTCGTGCTGGTGCTCGCCGCCATCGGCCTGCCGATCCTCTCCGGCGGCAAGGGCGGGCTCGGCGTCTTCGTCGGACCGACCGCGGGCTACCTCATCGGCTGGGTGGCGGGAGCCGCGGTGGTGGGCCTCATCGCGCACAGCGGGCGCCGGTTCGCCTGGTGGCGGGTCGCCGTCGCGAACTCGATCGGCGGAATCCTCGTCGTCTACGCGTTCGGCGTGCCCGTGCAGTCCCTCGTCATGGGGCTGCCGCTGGCCGAGACGCTGCTGTCCAGCACGGTCTTCCTCGTTGGCGACTTCCTCAAGGTCGTCGTGGCCACCGTGCTCACCGTCGTGATCCACCGCGCCTACCCGGTCGCCTTCGCCCCGCGCCGGGCGCTCGCGGCTCGCGACTGACGTGCCGGAAGTCATCGAGCTCGCCGGGGTGGGAGTGATGGCGGGAGAGACGCCGATCCTCCGCGACGTCAGCGTGCGTCTGGACGCGCGCCGCATCGCCGTCATCGGCGCGAACGGCTCGGGCAAGTCGACGTTCGCGCGACTTCTCAACGGACTGGTCGCCCCGAGCGCGGGCACCGTCAGCGTGCACGGAATGGACGTGGCGCGGCAGGCGCGCCAGGTGCGCGAGCGGGTGGGCTTCGTCTTCACGAACCCCGACGCGCAGATCCTCATGCCCACCCCCGCAGAGGACCTCGCGCTGTCGCTCAAGGGCCGCGGCCTCTCCCGCGGGCAGATCGCGGAACGCGTGCGAACGGAGCTCGCCCGCCACGGGCTCGCCGACCACGCGGACCAGCCCGCGTACAGCCTCTCCGGCGGGCAGAAGCAGCTGCTCGCGCTCGTCGCCGTGCTCATCCGCGAGCCGCGGCTCATCGTCGCCGACGAGCCGACGACGCTCCTCGATCTCGGCAACGCGCGGCGGATGGCCGACCTCCTCATCGACGGCATCGACGCGCAGGCGGTCATCGCCACGCACGACCTCGAGCTCGCCGGCCGCTGCGACGTCGCGCTGCGATTCGAGGGCGGCCGGCTGCTCGAGGTCGGCGAGCCGGGTGCGGTCATCGCGCACTACCGCGCGGAGTTCGCCGCACGATGATCTCCCTCTACCGACCGGGGAGGAGTCCGCTCCACCGCCTGCCCGCAGAGGCGAAGATCGTCGGGATGGCCGTGCTCGCCCTGGCGATCTCGCTCTGGCCCCACACGCCGGTCACCGCGACCGGCACGCTCCTCGGGGTGCTGGTGCTGTTCGCGCTGGGCGGCTTCGGGCCGCGCGAGTGGGCGCGGCAGCTCTGGGCGCTGCGCTGGCTCGTCGTCTTCATGGCGGGCACCCAGCTGCTCTTCCTCGGCACGGAGCCCGCTCTCGTCAACACCGTGCGCGTGGTCTCCGTGGTGCTGCTCGCGGGCGTGCTCACCCTCACCACCCGCAGCGAGGAGATGCTCGACGTCGTCGAGCGCGCGCTGCGCCCGCTCGCGCGTTTCGGCGCTGACCCGTGGCGCGTGGCGTTCACCCTGTCGCTCACGATCGCGCTCGTGCCGGTCATCGCCGACTTCGGCCGTCGCGTGCGCGAGGCGCAGCGCGCCCGGGGCGTGCGCCTGGGGGTTCGCGCCGTGGTGCCGATGCTCGTGATGTCGCTGCGTCATGCCGACGACGTCGCCGACGCCTTGAGCGCGCGCGGCATCGCCTGATCGTCCGCCTCGCGACGCGACAGCTCAGGAGGCCCGGCCCCGGCCATCCGCTCCCAGGAGCGGGAACAACGCCCGGCCTATACTGGGAGGCTGGCCGTTCGGCCGTTCCATCCCCTCTAGAGAGACTGGTGCCGCTGTGCTCGCCGTGCACGACCTCGAGATCCGCGTCGGAGCCCGACTCCTCATGTCAGGGGTGGACTTCCGCGTCGGCCCGGGCGACAAGGTCGGCCTCGTCGGCCGCAACGGCGCCGGCAAGACCACGCTGACGAAGGTGCTCGCGGGAGACCTCATCCCCGCGGACGGCACGGTGGCGAAGTCCGGGCAGATCGGCTACCTGCCACAGGACCCGCGCTCAGGCGACCCGGAGGAGACCGCGCGCACGCGCATCCTCAACGCGCGCGACCTCGGCGACCTCGCCGCGGGCATCCGCGAATCGTCCGAGAGCATGGCCTCGGACGACCCGGCCGTGGCCGATAAGGCCATGAAGCGGTACGCGCGGCTCATGGAGCGGTTCGAGGCGCTCGGCGGCTACTCCGCCGAGGCGGAGGCCGCGTCGATCGCGCACAACCTCTCGCTGCCCGACCGCATCCTCGACCAGCAGCTGAAGACGCTGTCGGGCGGTCAGCGCCGTCGCATCGAGCTCGCCCGCATCCTCTTCTCCGACGCCGAGACAATGATCCTCGACGAGCCGACGAACCACCTCGACGCCGACAGCGTGACCTGGCTGCGGGAGTTCCTCAAGACGTACAAGGGCGGGCTCATCGTCATCAGCCACGACGTGGAGCTCGTCGGCGAGACGGTGAACCGCGTGTTCTACCTCGACGCGAACCGTCAGGTCATCGACATCTACAACATGGGCTGGAAGCACTACCAGCGCCAGCGCGTGGCCGACGAGGAGCGTCGCAAGAAGGAGCGCTCGAACGCCGAGAAGAAGGCGTCGGTGCTGCAGCAGCAGGCGGCGCGCTTCGGCGCGAAGGCGTCGAAGGCCGCGGCAGCCCACCAGATGGTGGCGCGTGCGGAGAAGCTGCTCGCGGGACTCGACGACGTGCGCCAGGAGGACCGCGTGGCGAAGCTGCGCTTTCCGAAGCCCGCGCCCTGCGGCAAGACCCCGCTCATGGCCTCGAGCCTGTCGAAGTCGTACGGTGCGCTGGAGATCTTCGCGGGCGTCGACCTCGCCATCGACCGCGGCTCGAAGGTGGTCGTGCTCGGGCTGAACGGCGCGGGCAAGACGACGCTGCTGCGCATCCTCGCGGGAGTCGACAAGAGCGACACCGGGCAGATCGAGCCGGGCCACGGGCTGAAGATCGGCTACTACGCGCAGGAGCACGAGAACCTCGACGTGAAGCGGTCGGTGCTCGAGAACATGGTGTCCGCGGCGCCGAACCTCAACGAGACCGAGGCGCGGAAGGTGCTGGGCTCGTTCCTGTTCACGGGCGACGACGTGCTGAAGCCCGCTGGCGTGCTCTCGGGCGGGGAGAAGACGCGCCTGTCGCTGGCCACGCTCGTGGTGTCGTCGGCGAACGTGCTGCTTCTCGACGAGCCCACGAACAACCTCGACCCCGCCTCGCGCGATGAGATCCTCGGGGCGCTCTCGCACTACGAGGGCGCCGTCGTCCTGGTGTCGCACGACGAGGGGGCCGTCGAGGCGCTCAACCCCGAGCGCGTGCTGCTGCTGCCCGACGGCGTCGAGGACATCTGGAACAAGAGCTACCTCGACCTCATCACGCTCGCCTAGGTCCGGAGTGTAGCGAACGCCCCGCCGCGAGGCGAGGCGTTGCGTGCGGCCGGTGATCCGATGTCGGATGGAACCACATCCATCCGACGAAAGGACTCACCATGGCCGCATCCGGCAAGAAGGTCGCGTTCCTCCTCACGAAGGGGGTCGAGCAGGTCGAGCTCACCAGTCCGCGGGAGGCTCTCGACGGCGCCGGCGCGACGACCGTCATCGTCTCGCCCGAGTCCCCGACGCTGCAGGCGATGCAGGGCGACTGGGAGCACGGCGACGTCTTCGACGTCGACCTCTCCGTCGCCGACGCGAACCCCGCGGACTACGATGCGCTCGTGCTGCCCGGCGGCACGCTCAACGCCGACAGCCTGCGTCTCGACGAGGACGCGGTCGCGTTCGTGAAGGAGTACGTCGCCTCCGGCCGCCCGGTCGCCGCGATCTGCCACGCGCCGTGGATCCTCGTGCAGGCGGGGGTCGCCTCGGGGCGTCGGCTGACGTCGTACGCCTCGCTCGAGCACGATCTGCGCAACGCCGGCGCCGAGTGGGTCGACGAGGAGGTCGTCGTCGACGGCAACCTCATCACCTCGCGCAATCCGGGAGATCTCGACGCCTTCAACGGCGCGCTCCTCGAGGCGCTGGGGGAGTAGCGCTCAGCGCCCGTCGATGAGGGCGTCCTCCTCGTCGGCGTCGCGATCGCGTCGACGCCGACGAGGGGGAGCGGGCTGCTCGAGGTCGTCGTCCTCGTCGGCCTCGTCCTCGCGGCGCGCGTTGACCTCGGTGCGGATCATGTAGCCGATGAAGACGAAGCCCATGATCGCGAAGAGGATCCACTGAATCGCGTATGACAGGTGCGGCCCCGGGTCGATCTCCGGCGCTGTCAGCGGGTTCGGCGCCGCCGTGGCAGCCGGGTCTTCCGAGACCATCAGGCCGTAGACGTCGACGATCGTCTCGTCGCCGGTCTGTGCGGCCACCGACGGCAGGTGGATGGTCGGGAGCTGCCCCTCGGGAGCGCCGCGTCCCGAGGAGGGCAGGGGCTCGCCCGGCTTCAGGCGCACGACGACCGTCGTCTCGCCCTCGGGAGCCGCGGGGACGGAGTCCGGAGCGTCCCCCTCACCTGGCGGCAGCCATCCGCGGTCGACGACGAAGACGCGGCCGTCGTCGAGAGCGAACGGCGCCAGCACCTCGAACGCGCTCGTGCCGCCCTCGGCGCGGTTGCGCACGAGGAGCTGCGCGTCGGGGAGGTACGAGCCCGTGAGGATCACCGGCTGCCACTCGTCTTCCGGGTCGAACGCGGCGCCGTCGGGGAGCACCTCGCCCACGGGCAGGGGAGGGGCGTCGTAGTTCTCCTCGATGAGAGCATTGGCCGCCGCGCGCTGCTCGTTGCGGGCGAACTGCCAGTGCGACAGGTACGCGCAGGCGATCGCGAACAGCACTGCGACCAGGACGTAGACCGACCAGCGGCCGAGGCGGGAGCGGATCACGCGCGCTCACCCCCCGTCGCGACGCCCCCGACGACCTCGAGCGGGAAATCGCGGCTGGCGAGGAAGTCTCGCAGGTAGGCCACGTGCTCGTCGCATGCCAGCCAGACCTTGCGCCGCTCAGCGGTGTGGATGCGCGGATTGCGCCACACGATGCTCCAGCTCGCCCGCTCACGGCACCCGGCGCGCGAGCACACCGGTTCGTCGAGATCCTGACCGAAGCCGATCACGCGCGGTCGTCCCTCTCATCGTGCTCCGGGCCATCCGTCGTCGGCGACTCGGAGATGCGGATGACTCCGGGCGTCGTCGGCTGAGGGTGCGTCGGCGCGGCGGGCAGGGCGGGCAGCTCAGGGACCTGCGCGTGGGCCACCTGCGTCGACTGCGCGGCGTTCGCCACGACGACCGCGATGTACGGCAGCACGACCGCGCCGATGGCGAAGAGGAAGGTGTACCAGCCGTACGGCACGACCACCACCATGAGGACGAGGCAGAGCGTGCGCACGCCCATCGTCAGGAGGTACGTGCGCATGCGGTGCGACTCGTCGTCGCGGGGAGCGCGATCGAGAGAGGTCGCCGCCTGCGGCTGCGGCTTGCGGATCTTCACGGTGGTCCCAGCCTACGTCTCGCGCCGGCGCGCGGGGTGCGAGCGAGTATCGTCTGTGCATCGCACCGGTTCATGACGGCGTCCTCACAGTGCGGTCGCGGTCGGCGTCGATGTGCGGCCGTCACCGGAGCGGTCGTCGGACGGCGCCAGAGTTCATCCGCAGGACCGATCAGAACGAGAAGCGCTCTTCGTGGACTCGTCGTCGGGGGACTCCGGCGTCCTCGAGTGCTGCACGGATGGAGGACGCCAGCCGTTCCGACGCGCACAGGTACACGTCTCGATGGGTGAGGTCCGGCACGAGCTGATGCAGCCGCGCGGCGCCGAGGTCGGTGGCGGGGTGGCTGGAACGACCGATGATGTAGCGGAGATCGGCGCCGCGCTGGTGCGCGATCAACTCCAGCTCCTGTCGGAACACGAGGTCGTCGAGGGTCGAGGCGCGATAGAGCAGGGTCACGGGCCCCGCGTCGGGCGGAAGCGTCTCGAACAGCGTCCGCATCGGAGTGATGCCGACACCTCCTGCGATGAGGAGCACTCCGTGGCCCGAGCGGCGCGTGGCGGTCATGCCGCCGTAGGGTCCCTCGGCGAGCACCCTGGTGCCGACGGGGATGCCGCGCAGCAGACGGGTCCCATCGCCCGCATCCTTCACCGTCAACCGGAGGGAGCTCGCGGTGGGAGGCGCCGAGAGGGAGAACGGGTGCGTGGACAGCCAGGTGTCCCGGGTGAGGAACCGCCAGCGGAAGAACTGACCCGGTTCCGCCCGCAGCTCGTCCACGTTGCGGCCGGCGACGAGGATCGTCGTCACTCCCGGGCCCTCCTCGATGACCTGCGCGACCCGCATCCGCTGCCGCCACATCGTGACGAGGGGTTCGAGGAGCCGGTACCGCAGGAGCAGCCCGAACGCGACTGTGTACAGCAGCGTCCACAGCACCTGGTGGAGAGGGCGGCCGGCCAGGTCGGGTCCGGCGAGCGCGTGCACGAACGCGAGCGCGATGCCGACGTACATCAGCAGGTGCAGCGCATGCCAGGTCTCGTAGCGCAATCGGCGACGTACCGCCCGCGCTGAGCAGACTCCGGCGCCGAGGATCAGCGCCGTGCCGATCGTCGCGACTCCCAATCCCGGCAGTGCGAGGACGCCGCCGATCGCTGCGGCACCGGTGCCCGTCAACTCCGCGAAGGCGACGGTCGCAGCGACCGCGTGCACCACCGTCGCGATCATCGTGCTGGCGCCGGTGATCGCATGCCATCGGGTCAGCCGGTCCGTCCCGATCGCCCGGTCGAGCAAGGGCGCACGTGAGACGAGGATCAGTGTCACCGCTGCCGCATAGCCGGCGACCATGCCGCCGACGTGCGCCACGGTCGGGATGACCGCGAGCGGCAGTGGTACGCCGATCACCGCGGTCCCGACAGCGAGGATGAGGCCGGCGATGACGGCGACAGTGAAGAGCGCTTCTACCGTGCGCGTGCGGCGCCAGGGCGTCATCGTCCGTTCCCCCGGCGTCCTCCGTCGCCGCGGCGCGACTCGCCGCGGCTACCGGGCGCTGGCTCCGCGCCGACGCCGTCATCGACGCGGGGACCATCTGCACCGCCCGGATCCGCGCCGGTCGCCCCCGGCACGGTGCCGCCCGCTCCGCTTGTGCCCGTCGGTGCCTGAGCGAGGACCGCCGGGTCGACAGGAGAGACGGTGGGCGCCGTGACGCCGATGCTCACAGCGGCGACCACCGCCCCGATCGCGAGCGTCCCCGTGAGGGAGCGTGCGATCGTGACGCGGCTCACGCGCTGTCGCGAAGATCGGTGGCGGGCGCGGCCTCGCTCGGACAACACGTCGGCATCGATCGGGGGAACTGCGGCTGTCATCATGCCGGCACGCTCTCAGCGGAAGGCCAAGACGGCGGCAAGAGTTGTCCGCTCTCATGCAACAGTCAGCCCGTGCAGGGGAGATCGACAGGCGCGCTACCTCGGCGTGCGTCCATGTCCGGGAAGCCGGAGCAGGAACGTCGTGCCCTGGGAGGAGGTGCGTTCGACCGTGACCGACCCGGAGTAGCGAGCGACGACGTCCCGCACCAGAGCGAGCCCGAGCCCGAAGCCGCGCTGCGGGCCGGACGTGCTCGCGCGCGTGAAGCGGTCGAAGACCCGGTTCGGGTCGACGCCGGAGATCCCGCCGCCCTCGTCCGCGACACGGATCTCCACCTGCCGACCGAGTTGCCGCGCGGTGATCCGGACTGCACCTCCGGACGGTGAATGGCGGACGGCATTGTCCAAGAGGGCGGTGAGCGCGCGAGAGACGGCGGCGTGCTCGGCGCCGACGACGATCTGCCCCGGCACGTCGAGGTGAAGACGCACGTTCGCCTCTGTCGCCCGCGGCTCGATCGTGGTGACCGCCTCTCGCGCCGCTGCGTCGAGCCGGGCCGACGCGGCCGTGATCGCAGCGCCGGTCCCCGCCGCCTCGGCAGCGAGCAGCATGTCGGTCAGGACCGTGTCCATCACGGCCGCATCCCGCCGTAGCGACTTGAGCGCGCCGACGACGTCACCACCTCGTTCCGCCCGATGCTGCGCGACCTGGATCCGGCTCGTCAGGGTCGTGAGAGGAGTGCGCAGCTCGTGGCTCGCATCCGCCACGAATGCACGTTGCGCCTGCAGGGCTTCCGCGAGGGGGAGCGCTGCCCGCCGCGCCACCCACCAGGCGGTCACGCTGAGAGCCAGGACACCGAGGACTCCGAGAACGACCACGGGCACGACGACGTCTTCCAGATCCAGGACCCGGTTCCCCCCGCCTCCACCTCCGCCGCCGCGGCCTGGGCCGGGTCGAGAACTGAGTGACGAGACCGTGACGGTGATCACGGAGATCGCGATGACGATCGCGGCGGACGTCACGCCGACCCACAGGCCGACGCCGAGAGCCGAGCGCTGGACCCGCCGCCGATCCGCCGGGACGATCGGTCGATCGTGGCGCGTCATCCCGGCTCTCCCGCACGGTACCCGCGCGCTCGCACCGTCTCGATCATCTCCGGCGAGGCCTTGCGGCGGATGTGATGCACATAGGTGTCGACGGTACCGGCCGACCCGTCCGGGACGACATTGAGCAGGATCTCCTTCCGTGAGAACACGTGCTCGGGGCTGGAGGTCAGCAGCTCCAACACCGCCGTCTCCGTCGCCGTCAACGTGACCCGGCGACCGTCCGGCGCGTACAGAGCCTGCGTCCGCGGGGTGAACAGCCAGTCGCCGATCTCGCGCCGGCTGCCCACCGCCCGCGACCCGCGCCGCAGCGCGCGCAGCCGCGCCAGCAGCTCGGTGAAATCGAACGGCTTGACCAGATAGTCGTCTGCCCCCGCGTCCAGCCCGCTGACCCGATCCGCCACGGCTCCCAGTGCGGTGAGCATCAGGATCGGCGTGGTCAGGCGCGCGGTGCGGACAGCCGCGATCACTTCCGCCCCGGACAGACCCGGCAGCCGCCGGTCGACGACCATCACGTCGTAGCGGAGCGACAGCGCACGCTCCAGACCGGCCTCACCCGTCACCGCATGATCGACCACGTAGGCGTCCGAGAGCACCTCGACGACGATCTCGCCGACCTCGACCTCGTCCTCGATGTAGAGCAGATGAGGACGAGACCTCGATGCAAGTGGATCGTCGGCGGGCATGGAGACCATGCGACCGCAATCTCCTTCACGTTCACTATGACCCAGCTATCGACAGTCGCGCCCTCTGCGCGGGCTGTCGTCGCCCTAGGCTCGACGAATGCGACGAGCGTCCGTCGCGATAGACATCCTTCTGCCTCGAAAGGCCGTCCGCCGCGCCGTGTACTCGCTCCTCCTCGCGATCATCTACATCGCCTTCATCAGCCTCGGACTGCCGGATTCCCTCATCGGCGCCGGATGGCCGGCCATGCAGCGCGACCTCGGCGTGCCGGTCGCCTTCGCCGGCATCATCACGATGATCATCGCGAGCGGCACCATCCTCTCGAGCCTCGCCTCCGAACGTGCCACGCGCCGGTTCGGGACGGGACTCGTCACCGCGGTGAGCGTGGGGCTCACCGCTTCCGCGCTCGTCGGATTCTCGCTGTCCGGCTCCTTCTGGATGCTGTGTCTGTGGGCCATTCCGTACGGGCTCGGCGCGGGCGCCGTCGATGCGGCGCTCAACAACTACGTCGCGCTGCACTATGCCGCCCGGCACATGAACTGGCTGCACAGCTTCTGGGGTCTCGGTGCGTCCATCAGCCCGTTCATCATGAGCCACGCGCTCGCCGCGGGCCAGGAGTGGTCGAGCGCCTACTGGACCGTCGGCCTGATCCAGATCGTGCTCACGCTCGCGCTGCTCGCCACCCTGCCCCTGTGGGGTCGTGTGCACCCGGTCGCCTCCCACCGCTCGCCTGCCGAGCGCGGTGCCGGGGCGGAAGACGAGCCCCCGGAGCGAGGCGGCGGCCACGTCCCGCTCCGGCACGCGCTTCGGATCCCGGGCGTCCTCCTCATCCTCACCGCGTTCTTCGCCTACTGCGCCCTGGAGAGCACCTCGATCCTCTGGGCGTCGACCTACCTCGTCGCGGATCGCGGCGTCGCCCCCGCCACGGCGGCCGCCTTCGCGTCGCTCTATCTGCTCGGCATCACCGCCGGACGGTTCCTGGCCGGTCTCGTCGCGGACCGGATCGGAGACCGCCTGCTCATCCGCGGCGGCTTCGCCATCGTCGGCGTCGGAGCGGTGATGCTGGCCCTCCCGGCGCAGACGGACGCGATCGCCCTCGCCGGGCTCGTGATCGCGGGCCTCGGGTCCGCGCCGATCTATCCCGCGATCATCCATTCGACGCCTGTCAACTTCGGCCGCCGCAACTCGCAGGCCATCATCGGCATCCAGATGGCGGCGGCCTACACCGGCTCCACGCTCGCGCCGCCGCTGTTCGGCGCGATCTCGACGTGGACCGGCATGTGGATCCTCCCGCTGTTCCTCCTGCTGCTGGTCGCCCTCGGCCTGCTCCTGTCCGAACGACTGAATCGGCTCGTGGACGCGTAACCTGTGCCGCATGAAGCGGATCGGCCTGCTCGGCGGGATGAGCTGGGAGAGCTCGGCACTCTACTACCGACTGATCAACGAGGGCGTGCGCGATCGCCTCGGCGGGCTCCACTCCGCCGACTGCGTCATGGTCTCGGTCGACTTCGCGGCCGTCGAGCGGATGCAGGTCGAAGGCGACTGGGATGGCGCGGGCCGGCTTCTCGCGGATGAGGCACAGGCCCTCGTGCGCGCGGGGGCGGAGGTCCTCGTCCTCTGCACGAACACCATGCACAAGGTGGCCGAGCAAATCGAGGAGGCGGTCGACGTGCCGCTGCTCCACCTCGTCGACGTGACGGCTCTGGCCATCCGCAGCGCTGGCTTGACCCGCGTCGCCCTCCTCGGGACGCGGTTCACGATGGGGGAGGACTTCTACCGCGACCGGATGGCCCGCCACGGCGTCGAGACGATGGTTCCGGACGCCGCGGGGCAGGACGTCGTGGACCGCGTCATCTACGAGGAGCTCGTGCGCGGCGAAGTGCGCGAGGCCTCCCGCGAGGAGTACCGCCGGATCATCGCGGCGCTCGCGGCGGAGGGGGCCGAGGGCGTCATCCTCGGGTGCACGGAGATCGAGCTGCTCATCGCAGAGGAGGACAGCCCTGTGCCCGTCTTCGCCTCCACAGCACTGCACGCGCAGGCCGCGGTCGACGCCGCGCTCGAGGAGGCGTCGCGCTGACCGTCGCGTCAGGAGGAGATCCCGTGGCGCTGCAGCCAGAGTTCGAGCACCGCGAGCTGCCACAGCATGTTGCCGTTCACCGGGGTGAATCGCGCGTTCGGCTCCCGCAGGAGCATGTCGACGTAGTCCCGGCGGAAGAGGCCGCGCCGGCGGCTCTCCGGTGACGTCAGCGTCGTCGTCACGAGGTCGAGCACCCGCCCGTCCAGGTGGTGCAGCACGGGCACGGGGAAGTAGCCTTTCGGGCGGTCGATGACCTCGGTGGGCAGCATGCGCCTCCCGAGATGCTTCAGCACCCCCTTTCCGCCCTCGCGTGACTTCAGCTCCGGGGGGCACGAGGCAGCGAGGGCGACGAGGTCCTGGTCGAGGAAGGGCACGCGCGCCTCGAGCCCGAACGCCATGGTCATGCTGTCCACCCGCTTCACGGGATCGTCCGGCATGAGGGTGTGGACGTCGAGCCGAAGCACCGCATCGAGGGGAGTCTCCGCCCCCGGGGCCAGGAGCCTGTGCTCGAGCAGCTCCCGGCTCACGTCACGCTCGCGCAGCCATCCGGGCTCGAGAACCTGCGCCATCTCGGCGTGGTTTCGGTCGGAGAACGACGAGGCGAAGCCGTCGACGATGCCCTCGGGGGTCGCAATGGCGTTGCGGTGGTAGGCGTAGCCGGCGAAGACCTCGTCGGCGCCCTGCCCGCTCTGCACCACTTTCACGTGCTCGGCCACGGCCTCCGAGAGGAGATAGAAGGCGGGCACGTCCTGCGTCCCCATGGGCTCCGTCATCGCGTCCACCGCCCGCGGCAGCACCGCGGCGAGATCCCGGTCCTTCACGCGAAGGCGGTGGTGATCGGTGCCGAAGCGGCGGGCGACCGCATCCGAGTAGACGAACTCGTCGCCTTCGCCGCCGGCTCCGGTCTCGAACCCGATGCTGAAGGTCGGAATCCGTTCGTGGCCGGTCTCGGCCAGCAGGGCGACCAGCAGGCTCGAGTCGAGGCCCCCCGAGAGGAGGACGCCGACCGGCACGTCCGAGACGAGACGCCGTCGGACGGCCGTGGACAGGGATTCGTGCAGCGCCTCCTGCCAGTCCTCGTCACTCCAGCCGGCGCGCTCGCCGACACGCGCATACGCGGGCTGCCAGTAGGTGCGGTCGACGACGGTGCCGGCATGGTCGATGACGCGCAGGGTCGCCGGTGGCAGCTTGACCACCCCGCTGAGGATGGTCCGCGGCGCGGGGACGATGGAATGCCAGCTCAGGAAATGGTGCAGTGCCACGGGGTCGAGGGACGTGTCGACATCACCTCCGGAGAGGAGCGCCGGCAGCGTCGACGCGAATCGCAGGCGCCCCGGCGCGGGGGCCAGGTACAGCGGCTTGATGCCGAGGCGGTCGCGGGCGAGCACGACGCGGCGGCGGCGGGCATCGACGATCACGATCGCGAACATGCCCACGAGGTGGTCGACGAAGTCGAGCCCCCACCGTTCGTAGGCGGCGAGCACGACCTCCGTGTCGCTGGAAGAGGTGAAGCGGTGAATCGACGCGAGTTCGGGGCGCAGCTGCTCATGGTTGTAGATGCAGCCGTTGAAGACGAGAGCGAGGCCACGGTCGTCGTCGGCCATCGGCTGTGCGCCCGCGTCGGTCAGGTCGATGACGCTCAGCCGCCGATGCCCGAGCACGGCCCAGCCGCCGCTCCAGATCCCCTCGCCGTCGGGACCGCGGGAGCCCATGCTCTCCGTCATCGCGCGGACCGCCGCCTGGTCCGCAGCTGCGCTGTCGAACCTGATCTCGCCGGCTATGCCGCACACGATCTCACACGACGCGTTCTCGTCGAACGGCGCAGCCGAGAGGGTCAGGGTCCATGAGCCCATCTCGCCACGGTCCAGGACGATCCGCGTCCCCCTTGACATGCTCCGTCAATCGGTGCCTTCGGGGTTCTACGCGGCCTCGCCCCCGGAAGCAACCGGGTGCTGGTGCCTTCCGCACGCGTGCTGATACTGAGCCATGCGAACCTTCGGAGTCGAGGAGGAGCTGCTCCTGGTCGATGCCGGCACGGGAGTGCCGCTCCCCGTCGCGGCACTCGTCCTCGCCGCGCACGCGAACAGCGCCGCGGGCCCGCCCGGCATCGGGCTCGAAGCCGAGATGCAGCAGGAGATGATCGAGGTGGTGACGTCACCGCACGCTCGGCTGGACGCACTCGCCGACCAGGTCCGAGCCGGGCGCTCGTACGCGGATGCGCTCGCCGCGGGCGCGGGAGCGCGAGCGGTCGCGCTGGCGATGTCGCCGATGCCGGTCGCGCCGCACGCCACCGAGAAGGCGCGGTACGCGACGATGATGCAGCGCTACGGCGTGACCGCACGCCGGAGCCTCGCGTGCGGCATGCACACGCACGTGTCGATCTCATCCCGCGACGAGGGCGTCGCGGTGCTCGACCGCATCCGCGCCTGGCTGCCCGTGCTGATCGCGCTGGCCGCGAACTCGCCCTTCGCCGAAGGAGCGGACACCGGGCACGCCAGCCACCGGAGCATCGCCTGGGGCGAGTGGCAGTGCGCGGGCGGGAACGAGATCTTCGGCTCGGTCGAGGCGTATGACGCCCTCGAGGAGCAGCTGGTCGCGTCCGAGGTCATCCTCGACAGCGGGATGCTCTACTTCGACGCGCGCCTCTCTCGCAGCCATCCGACCGTCGAGATCCGGGTCGCCGACACCTGCCTGCGCGCGGAGGACACCGCATCGCTGGCCGCGCTGACGAGGGCCCTCGTCGACACGGCGGCGGCGGAGTGGCGCGCCGGCGTCCCGCCGATCGCGGCGCCGGCCGCGCTGGTGCGGCTCGCGACCTGGCAGGCGGCGATGTGCGGGGTGCGAGGGCAGCTCGTCCATCCGGTGTCCGGCCGTCCGGAGCCCGCACGGGCCGTCGTCGACGCCCTCATCGCACACGTGCGCGCGTCGCTCGCGCGAACCGGCGACGTGGACGCGGTCGTGACGGGTGTGGAGCGGATCTTCGGTGAGGGCACGGGCGCAGACGTGCTGCGGGGCTTCCTCGCGCAGACGGGCCGGATGGCCGAGGTCGTCGCGCGGGCGATCGAGCGGACCCACGCGACGTGGCGACCTCTGGGCGCGCGTCTCGACACGCGGCCCGCATAAGCTGGTGCGGTTCGTCCCGCCCAGAAACGGAGTCCTGCTGTGAGCACTGATCGCGTCGTCCTCGTCACCGGCGGCAACCGCGGCATCGGCCGCGCCATCGCCGAGCGCTTCGTCTACGACGGCTACCGCGTCGCCGTCACCGCTCGCAGCGGCGAGGGACCGGAGGGTGCGCTCACGGTCCGCGCGGACGTCACCGACTCCGCGTCGCTGGACGCCGCGTTCACCGAGGTCGAGGAGAAGCTCGGCAACGTCGAGATCCTCGTCGCGAACGCCGGCATCACGAAGGACACCCTCATGCTCCGCATGAGCGAGGACGACTTCGACGCCGTGGTGAACACCAACCTCGGCGGCTCGTTCCGCGTCGTGAAGCGCGCGCTGAAGGGAATGATCCGCGCCCGCTTCGGGCGCGTCATCCTCATCTCCAGCGTCGTCGGCCTGTACGGCTCCGCCGGCCAGGTGAACTACGCGTCGTCCAAGAGCGCGCTCGTCGGCTTCGCCCGCTCGCTCACCCGCGAGCTCGGCGCACGCGGCATCACCTCGAACGTCGTCGCGCCCGGCTTCATCGAGACCGACATGACGGCCGAGCTTCCGGAGGCGACCCAGGCCGAGTACCGGAAGGCGATCCCCGCCGGCCGGTACGGCAAGTCGGACGAGGTCGCCGGCGTGGCCGCGTGGCTCGCTTCGGAGGATGCCGCATATATCTCCGGTGCCGTCATCCCCGTCGACGGCGGCCTCGGGATGGGGCACTGACCGCTACGGCAGCAGGCGGATGACCTCGCGCAGGTCGACCGGGCCGATCGCCAGGGGAGCGGCCTGACGCACGGCGGGCTTGGCGTTGAAGGCGATGCCGAGACCCGCGGCCGCGATCATCTTCAGGTCGTTCGCGCCATCCCCGATCGCGATGGTCCGGTGCAAGGGGACGCCGTGCGCATCGGCCCACTCCCGCAGCGACTCGGCCTTCGCGGCGGCGTCGACGATCGGTCCGTCCACCTCGCCGGTGAGGATCCCCTCCTGTGCGCGCAGCCGGTTCGCGCGCCACAGGTCGACGCCGAGATCGGGGGCGACCGTGTCGAGGATCTCGTGGAATCCGCCGGAGACCACTCCGACCATCCCGCCCCGCTCGTGCACGGCGGCGACCAGTTCGCGAACGCCCGGCGTCGGCTCGATGCGGGCGAGAACGCGGGCGAACCCGGCGACGGGCACCCCCGCGAGAGCCTTCACGCGCGAGCGCAGGCTCTCGGCGAAGTCGACCTCGCCCCGCATGGCGGCCTCCGTGGCCGCGGCCACCTCGGGACCTCGCCCCGCCTCGTCGGCGATCAGTTCGATGACCTCGTTGCGGATGAGGGTGGAATCGGCGTCGAGCACGACGAGAAAGCGAGTCACGATGAACGAGGGTAGCGGGCGCGCCCCGGCCGGCCCGACCCGACGGGATCGGTAGGCTGGAACCATGCTCCCCGTGCTCTCGTTCGACGGCGTCGTGGTGCGCCGCAATGGCCGCAACATCGTCGACGGCCTCAGCTGGACCGTCAACGACGACGAGCGGTGGGTCGTGCTCGGCCCGAACGGCGCGGGCAAGACCACCCTGCTGCAGATGGCCGACGCGTACCTGTACCCGACCACCGGCACCGTCGACGTGCTCGATGAGCGGCTCGGTCGCACCGACGTGTTCGAGCTGCGCCCGCGCATCGGCTTCGCCTCGAGCGCGATGGCCAAGCGCATCCCCGCCGACGAGACGGTGCTGAACACCGTGCTCACCGCCGCGTACTCGGTGACCGGCCGGTGGAACGAGGAGTACGAGGGGATCGACGAGCGTCGCGCTCGCCGCGTGCTGGAGGAGTGGCGTCTCGAGCACCTCGCCGAGCGCGAGTTCGGGACGCTGAGCGACGGCGAGCAGAAGCGCGTGCAGATCGCTCGCGCCATCATGACCGACCCCGAGCTGCTGCTCCTCGACGAGCCGACCGCCAGCCTCGACCTCGGCGCGCGCGAGGTGCTGCTCGAGCTGCTGAGCGGCTACGCGACCGCGCCGGAGACCCCCGCCATGGTGATGGTGACGCACCACGTGGAGGAGATCCCCGTGGGCTTCACTCACGTGCTGCTGCTGCGCGACGGCAAGCCCGTCGCCGCCGGCCCGCTCGCCGAGGCCCTGACGGCCGAGAACCTCACCGAGACGTTCGGACTCCCGATCACGCTGACGGAGGAGGGTGGCCGCTACGCCGCCCGCGCCGTGGCGGCCTCCGGCGTCTGATAAGCTTGGGCTTTGGTGCTTCTGCGCCCGCAGACTTTCTCATCCGATCGACTCGATCCCGCAAGGACAACCATGAAGACTGACATCCACCCGACGTACCAGCCGATCGTCTTCCGCGACCTCGGCTCGGGCGAGACCTTCCTCACCCGCTCCACCGCCACGAGCAACAAGACGATCGAGCTCGACGGCGTCGAGTACCCGGTCATCGACGTGGAGATCTCGTCGGCGTCGCACCCGTTCTACACGGGCAAGCAGCGCATCATGGACTCGGCCGGTCGCGTCGAGAAGTTCAACCAGCGCTTCAAGGGCTTCGGCGGCTCCAAGTAATCGTCGAGCTCGACACGGAAGGCCCCGCTTCGGCGGGGCCTTCCGTCGTTGCATAGGCTGTGCCCATGACTTCAGGCGACGTCGCCATCGGATGGTCGGAGGCGCGAGACGCGAACCTCGCGAACTGGGAGGACCGCGTCCCGCTCCACGAGGAGGCGTACGGGCTCGACGCGTACGACGACCCGGCGCACTTGTCCGACGTCGTGCGCCACGACCTGGCGGCACTCGAACCGTTCGCGTCATCCGTCGCGGGGCTCGACGTCTGTCATCTGCAATGCCATATCGGCACCGACACGGTCTCCCTCGCGCGGGCGGGAGCACGCGTGACGGGGGTCGACTTCTCACCCGCGGCGCTTGTCGCGGCAGCGCGGCTTGCCCGGCGCGCCGGGGTCGAGGCGACGTGGGTGGAGAGCGACGCGCTCGAGGCGCGGGCGGCGGTCGTGGGCGACTTCGACCTGGTCTACACGAGCATCGGCGCCATCTGCTGGCTGGCCGACCTCGACCGATGGGCGAGCCAGGTCGCCGCGCTGCTGCGCGACGGCGGCCTCTTCTACATCCGCGATGGCCATCCGATGCTCTACGCGCTCGACGAGGACGCGTCGGGGCTGCAGCTGCGCTACCCGTACCTGTCCGACGGCACCGCGGTGAGCTGGGATGACGCGTCCACGTACGCCGGAGACGGCACCGTCGCGCACACCCGCACGTACGAGTGGCCGCATCCGCTGTCGGAGATCGTGAACGCGCTCATCGGCGCCGGCCTGCGGATCCTGCGTCTCGACGAGGGCACGCTGCTTCCATGGCGCTTCAGCGAGCGGATGGTGCCGGTCGACGGCGGATGGGCGTGGCCGGCCGAGGAGCGGCGGATCGTGCCGTGCACCTTCACCGTCGTCGCGCAGAGAGCCGGTTGAGACTGCGCCGGGACGTCAGTCGAGGAGACCCCACACCCCGGCGACGGCAGAGGCCAGCGCGAGGAGGAGCGCGAGTCCGATGAGGGTCGCGTGCACCGTGTAGAAGGCGGTCTTGCGCCCCTCGGCGTCGCGCGCACGCGGATCCGCGGTGATGCGCTTCCAGAACCGGGGCCAGACGACGACGTTGAAGACGGCGTTGACGAGCAGGAGCACGGAGAGGAGGACGGTCACCGGACGAGTCTACGCAGAGGGCCCTCGGTGCGGTGGCATATAAGCTACCGCATAGGTCCTTAACCTTTTCCTGCGGTCGTCGGGATGCTGGGAAGATGCCAGACCCTCACTCCGCCGCTGCGCTGAAGGTGGGGCAGAAGATCGCCGAGCTGCGACATGCAGCCACCCTCAGCGCGAAGAAGCTGGCGGAGTGCGCGGACCTCGACCTGACGCACCTGCAGCGCATCGAGAAGGGCGGTGGCAACCCGACTCTGGTGACGCTCGTGCAGATCGCGGTGGCTCTCGAAGTGGACCCGGGAGAGCTGATCGCCGGCATCGACGCCGACGATCTGCCGAGCGGGCGGCGCCCCTACGGCTACACGCGGCGTGAGGAGTTCCGGCGGCAGCCCCGGTCCTGGGGCTGACGAGGCTCAGATGCAGAAGCGCCACAGGTACTCCTCATCATCGCCGAGGCGAAACCAGGCGACGCTGACGATCGCGGAGCCGAGGTCGCGGTCGCAGAGGCACAGCTCGTGCACGTCGCCGGGCATCACGAGCCCCCAGTGCTCGCCGCCGGGCGGTGAGCCGTCGTCGTGCACGAACACCCGCACGCCGGCAGCGGGCTCGAACGAGCGGTTCGCGACGCGCGGGTGGGCGATATCCGTTCGATTCACCCGCCAGGGGACGCGGTAGGCGAGCGGAGGGCGGGCGGTGGGCAGAAGCGTGAGCATGCCCCGACGGTAGGAGCGGGCACCGACGCGGATGACCCGCGGGCCGCCGGAAGACGGCCTCCTGGGGAAGGACGGACGGGAACGCCAGCCTGTGCACGAGGTGTGCGGGTCAGCCCTGCGCGGGCTCGGCCCCGGGCAGGTCTCGGTCCTGCTCGTGCTCCGCGGCGTCCGCGCCCTTCCGCCTGGGGAGCGGGAGGGCTCGGGGCAGGGACGCGACGCGCCGTCCCATGCCGCGGGCGGCCGCTCCGATGCCGTGGATCGCCGCGCTCTCGATCCGTCTCGCGTCCGGATCGGGGTCGAGCCACTCGGGCAGCTGAACGGGAGCGGGACCGAAGGCGCGGCGGGAGGCCACGACCACGCGTCTGCCCAGCACGTGGTTCCCCACGCCGCCGACGACCGCTCCTGCGCCGAAGGGGAGCGCCTTGCCGACGAGGCTCGCGCCACCGCGCACGGCGAACTGGTGGATGAAGGCGGCCTTCAGACGGTCGACGATGGGAGCGAGCGCGGCGCGTGGGAGGGTCTTCGTGATGAGGTCGCCCCAGTGCGCGGAGAGAGAAGGGCCCTTGCCGACGACCTGCGCGGCGAGATTGCGGACGAGGTTCACGCCCTCCTCGCCCATCATGAGGGTGAGCACGAGAGCGCGCGCGCGGTTCGGGTCGTCGACCGCGAAGCCGTGCACCTCGGCGAGGGATTGCGCGAACAGCGCCGTCGCCTCGACGAATCCGACTGTCTCCGCTCCCGACAGGGCGAGCGTGATGCCGGTGCCGACGCCGGGCACGACGGCTGCGGCGCCGACAGCCGCGCCGCCCGATGTCACGCCGACCAGGTAGCGCCGCTCCAGCATCCGCACCACCTCGGCGGGAGTCGCGTCGGGGTGGCGGAGGCGAATGGAGCGCAGGTGTGCGAGCACCAGGGGCCGCTGCACGCCGAGCACGCGATCGAGCGCGCGGATGGCGACGGGATGCTCGACGGAGCCGACGGGCGGAAGCCCGCCGCTCCAGGGCGCGTCGTCCGGAAGCGAGTGGATGCGGTGAACCCTGTCGGCCATCCCGCCGATGGTACCGCCCCGGCCGGGGGTGCGGCTCGGAGGGTCGGGGCTCAGAGGAGTGCGGCGTTCGCGCGCTCGAGGTCCTCGGCGAAGTCCACCTCGACCGCGTACAGGTCGGAGACGTCCATCGGCAGCAGCCGCAGGCCGTCCTCGGCGACGGCGAGTTCGAGGCCCCGCTCGAAGTAGTCCTGGTCGTCGACGCGCGAGAGCTGGCGCATGAAGGCGCGCTTGTCGGCCTGCGAGATGTAGTTGATCCCGACAGCCTCTCCGATGCCGCCCACCACGGTCTTGGACAGCTCGTCGATGAAGCCCTCCGCCGTGACGGTGTACTTCACCTCCTCGTCGCTGACCTTGGCGGTGTTGACGGTGACGAACGACTGGTCGCTCTGGATGTGCCCCATCGCGCGGTCGAGGATGCGGGGGTCGAACACGACGTCGCCGTTCATCCAGAGCACGCCGCCGCGGCCCGTCGCCGTGAGGGCACGCAGCAGGCTCTTCGAGGTGTTCGTCTGGTCGTAGCGCTCGTTGTAGACGTAGTTCGCGTCGGGGAAGCGCTCGACGATGTCCTCGGCGCGGTAGCCGACGACGGTCGTGATGCGCGCGTCGCCGCCGAACGCCGCGCGGATGTTCTCGTGCTGCTGCTGCATGATCGAGCGGCCGTCGCTGAGCACGGTGAGTGATTTCGGCAGCACGCGGCCAAGGCGCGATCCCATGCCGGCAGCGAGGATGACGGTCTGAATGGGCATGCGGGGCTCCTCTGGTCGGTTCCTGGCCGGTTCACCGGACATTCACGATGAGATGGTCTCTCCAGGGTAGCGACGGAGCCCTCGATGGGCGAGAATGCCCGCTCATCGGATGGACATTGCCAGGAGGACGTGACCGGATCGTGACCGGGCCAGGCCGATCACGGCGGCTTGATACGTTGGGGCGGTGACCGAGGCCGAGAACCGCGATACCGAGCCGGGCGTTCCCGCGCTGGCGCTTCAGGGCGTCTCGAAGTCCTATGGAGGCACGCATGCCGTCGCCGGCATCGACCTCGAGGTCCCCGCCGGCATGTACTACGGCCTGCTCGGCCCCAATGGGGCTGGGAAGACGACGACGCTTTCGATGATCTCCGGGCTCCTGCGGCCCGATCGGGGCGAGATCCGCGTGTGCGGCGTCGACCTGCGCGCCGACCCGCGCGAGGCGAAGCGGCGGATGGGCGTGCTCCCGGATCGCCTGCGCACCTTCGACCGGCTCACCGGCCGTCAGATCCTCCACTACACGGGCATGCTGCGCGGCATGAAGGCCGACGTCGTCGCCGACCGCACCGCCGACCTCGCGAATGCGCTGGACCTCGACGACGCGCTCGGCCGCGTGGTGTCCGACTACTCCGCCGGCATGACGAAGAAGGTCATGCTCGCGGCCGCCATGCTCCACTCGCCGCAGCTGCTCGTGCTCGACGAGCCCTTCGAAGCCGTCGACCCGGCCTCGGCCGCCAAGGTCCTGGAGATCCTCGACGCCTACGTCGCCCGCGGCGGCACGGTGCTGCTCTCGAGTCACGGTATGGACCTCATCGAGAAGACCTGCGCGCGCGTGGCAGTGCTCGTCGCCGGCCAGGTGCTCGAGGAGGGCACGGTCGACGACGTGAAGGGCGACCTCACGCTGGAGCAGCGCTTCGTCGAGCTCGCCGGCGGTCTGGGCGAGGTGGAGGGGCTCGAGTGGCTGCACACGTTCTCCGGCTGAGGGCGGCGCTGCTCCTCGGAGCGCTCCGCGCGCCCGACCGCAGGCCGGCGCGCATCGCCGCCGCGACCATCCTCGCCGTCGTCGTCGTGATCGTCGCCGTGCGCGGGCTCGCGCTCGCGGCGCTCCCCGACACGACCGCGGCCGCCGTGCTGGTGCTGGCCGGCTCGGCGCTCACCGTCGCATTCGCGCTCGCGCCGCTGCTCGCCGCGGCCGCGGACCCGCTTGACCCGCGTCGCTTCCGGCAGCTCGACGCGCCGCCCGCGCCGCTCGCGGGGGTGCTCCTGCTGGCGGCGGCGGTGAGCGTGCCGACCTGGGTGCTCCTCGCCTACGAGATCGTGGCCGCCGTCATCTGGGCAGGGATGGGGGCGCCGACCGCCGCCGTGGTGTTGGGAGCCCTCCTGCACGCGCTGATCTGCGTGCTGCTCGCCCGCGTCGCGATGGGACTCCGCTCGGTGCTCGGCGGGGAAGCGGGCGTCCCCGGCGTCGGGGGAGCGGCCATCGCCGCCCTGCTCGTCGCGGCCGCGCCGGTGGTCGTCCTCGCGGCGCCCGCCGCCTCACCGGGTGGCGCGCTCGAGCGCGTGGCCGATCAGCTCGTCCTCTCGCCGTTCGCGCCGGGCACGGGCCTCGCCGCCGCCGCTGAGCGCGGCGACGGGACCGGCGTCGCCGTCGCCGTCGGGGTCGTGATGCTCGCCGCGTGCGCGGCCGCGTGGTTCGCGGTCGTGCGACGACTGCTCACCACCGTCGAGCACCCCGTCGCCGCGCGCGGCGGCGCCGGTCTCGGCTGGTTCGCGCTGCTGCCTCGGAACGCGGTGGGCGCCGTCGCCGCCCGCAGCCTAGTCTACGGACTGCGCGACAGTCGCTACCTCGCGAACCTCCTCGTCGTCCCGGTCGGCGGGGTCCTGCCGGTGGTGCCGCTGCTTGTCGCGGGCGTGCCGGCGGAGATCGCCGCGCTCGTGCCGGTTCCGCTCATGGCACTCTTCTACGGATGGCTGCCGCACAACGACCTCGCCTACGATGCCTCGGCGGTGTGGCTGCACATCGCCACCGGTGTGCGGGGCGTCGCAGACCGTGCCGGCCGTCTTGCTCCGGTCACCGTCGTCGCCGTGCCCGTGATCGCCGTGGCCACGACGATCTGCCTCCTCGCGAGCGGTCGCCCTGACGCGCTGTGGCCCGTGCTGGCGCTCGCGCTGGCGCTGCTGCTGTCCGGCTACGGTCTCTCCAGCATCGCCTCCGTCGTCGCGCCCTATGCGGTCGCGCGACCGGGCGACGGCCCCTTCCAGCAGCCGCAGCGCACGGTGGCGACGGGAACGTGGTCGCAGGCCCTCGTGCTCGTCGGCACGGTCGTCCTGTCGGCGCCCACTGCGTGGCTGGCGTGGCGGGCGATCTCCGCGCAGACGAGCGCGATGCCCGCGGTGCTCGTCGGCCTCGCGACCGGCGTGGTCGTGCTGCTGGCGGGCATCCGCATCGGCGCCAGGGTGTTCGACGCGCGCGGCACCCGGATCATGGAGTTCGCCGCCGCGAGCTGACGTCGCCCCCCGTCCGCGGCCGGTCGGTCGCGGCTAGACTGCACGTCATGAGCACTCCCCTTGACAGTCCCGATCAGGGCGGCACGGCACTTCTCGACCGCGAGCTCGAAGAGCTCCTCCGCGAGGAGACGATCGAACCCGGAGACCACGAGCGCTTCTCGCACTACGTCAAGAAGGACAAGATCCTCGAATCCGCGATGACCGGGAAGCCGGTCCGCGCGCTGTGCGGGAAGAAGTGGACGCCGGGCCGCGACCCGGAGAAGTTCCCCGTCTGTCCCACCTGCAAGGAGATCTACGAGTCCATGCAGCACTGAGAGAAGCCGCCGGCGCAGACGCCGGCGGCTTCCTCCGTGTCAGCGGTCGCCCGCGTCGGCGTAGACGGTGGGGATGGCCGGATCGGACTTGCTGAGGGCGAGCGCGCGGACGGGCAGCTCCTCGCGCACGGCGAGGTGATGCGCTCGCGCGGCCTGCACGCCCGCGGGGCCTTCGCAGGAGACGTCGGTCTCGCCGTGGTCGACGAGCGTGACCTGCAGGGCGCGGCCGTCCGCGACGTCGTCGGCGGCGGGCAGCTCCTCGAAGCCGTCGGCGATCTCCACGTACTCGTCCACCGCGACGCCGTTCTCCAGGCGGCGGAAGGCCCGCTTGCGGCCGCCCTGCGAGCCCTTGCCCTCCGCCTTCTTCGCGACCGACACCCATCCGCCATCCGCGCCCTGACGCGCGACGAGCTTGTAGACCATGCCCGCCGTCGGGTAGCCCGAGCCGGTGACGACCGACGTGCCGACGCCGTACGCGTCGACGGGAGAGGCGGCAAGGGCCGCGATGGCGTACTCGTCGAGGTCGCTCGTGACGGTGATGCGCGTCTCGGTCGCCCCCAGCTCGTCCAGCTGCGCACGCACCTCGCCCGCCACGATGGGCAGATCGCCGGAGTCGATGCGCACGCCACCGAGGCCGGTGCCGGCGACCTGCACGGCGAGCTCGACGCCGCGGCGGGTGTCGTAGGTGTCCACGAGCAGGGCGGTGCCCGGTCCGAGCGCGGCGACCTGCGAGCGGAAGGCGTCTTCCTCGCTGTCGTGCAGAAGGGTCCAGGCGTGGGCGGCTGTGCCCATCGTCGGCAGGCCCCAGATCCGGCCGGCCTCGAGGTTGCTGGTCGCATGGAACCCCGCGATGTACGCCGCGCGGGCGGCCGCGACGGCGGAGTGCTCGGCCGCGCGGCGCGAGCCCATCTCGGCGAGAGGCCGGTCGCCCGCGGCGATGCTCATGCGCGCGGCGGCCGTGGCGACCGCAGCGTCGTGATTCATGACACTGAGCGCGAGCGTCTCGAGGATGACGGCGTCGGCGAAGGAGCCCTCGATGGTGAGGATGGGGGAGCCGGGGAAGTACAGCTCGCCCTCGCGGTAGCCGGTGATCGTGCCGCGGAAGCGGTAGGTCTCGAGGTGACGGATGGTCTCGGGACTGACGACCTTCTCGTCGCGCAGGAAGCGCAGCTCGTCGTCGCCGAAACGGAAGTCCCGCAGCAGCGCGAGGAGGCGTCCGGTGCCGGCGACGACGCCGAAGCGGCGACCTCCCGAGAGGCGGCGGGCGAACAGCTCGAACACGCAGCGGCGATCGGCGGTGCCGTCGCGCAGCGCGGCGTCGAGCATGGTCAGTTCGTAGCGGTCCGTCATCAGGGCCGTGGAGGCGCTCATGGCGGTCAGCCTACCGGCGCGGGCGCGCCCCTCCGCCCGACCGGTACGCTGGGACATCGTGAACAACGCGCCGATCGGGATCTTCGACTCGGGCGTCGGCGGGCTCACCGTGGCGCGGGCGATCAGCGACCAGCTGCCTCGTGAGTCGCTCGTCTACGTCGGCGACACGCTGCACTCGCCGTACGGACCGAAGCCGATCGCCGATGTCCGCCGCTACTCGCTCGAGGTGCTCGACACCCTCGTCGAGCAGGGCGTGAAGATGCTCGTCATCGCCTGCAACACGGCCTCTGCCGCCATGCTGCGCGATGCCCGGGAGCGCTACGACGTGCCGGTCGTCGAGGTCATCGGCCCCGCGGTCCGCACCGCGATCGCTGCGACCCGCAACGGCCGCATCGGCGTGATCGGCACGGAGGGGACGATCGGCTCCGGTGTCTATCAGGACATGCTCGGGGTGAACCCCGGCATCGAGGTGTTCACGGCGGCGTGCCCGCGCTTCGTGGAGTTCGTCGAAGCTGGCGTCACCGATTCCCCGGAGCTCCTCGCGGTGGCGGAGGAGTACCTCGCTCCGCTGCAGGCCGCCGACGTCGACACGCTCGTGCTCGGCTGCACGCACTACCCCTTCCTCAAGGGCGCGATCAGCTACCTGATGGGCGAGGGCGTCTCGCTCGTCTCCAGCGACTCCGAGACCGCGAAGGACGTCTACCGCCAGCTCCTCTCGAACGGCCTCCTCGCCGACCGGGGCGCCGAGCCTGCGCACACGTACGAGGCCACCGGTGCCGACACCGCGACCTTCACCACCCTCGCCAACCGCCTGCTGGGCCGCGAGGTGCGCGACGTGCGCCTCGTCCGCACCGGCGCGATCGACCTCCCCCGATGAGAGAAGAAGACACCATGACGCAGCGCGCCGACGGCCGCACCCCCGACCAGCTCCGCCCCATCACGATCGAGCGCGGCTGGAGCAGCCAGGCCGAGGGCTCCGCCCTCATCAGCTTCGGCGGCACCAAGGTGCTCTGCACGGCGTCGTTCACGAACGGCGTGCCGCGCTGGCTGACCGGTCAGGGCAAGGGCTGGGTCACGGCCGAGTACGCGATGCTCCCGCGCGCGACCAACGACCGCAACCAGCGTGAGAGCGTGAAGGGCAAGATCGGCGGGCGCACGCACGAGATCTCGCGCCTCATCGGCCGCGCCCTGCGCGCCGTCGTCGACACGAAGGCCCTCGGCGAGAACACGATCGTCATCGACTGCGACGTGCTGCAGGCCGACGGCGGCACCCGCACCGCCGCGATCACCGGCGCCTACGTGGCACTCGCCGACGCCATCGAATGGGGCCGGCAGCGCAAGTTCGTCGGGCAGAAGTCCCGCGTGCTCATCGACTCCGTCGCCGCGGTCTCCGTCGGCATCATCGACGGCGTGCCCATGCTCGACCTGCCCTACGTGGAGGACTCCCGCGCGGAGACCGACATGAACGTGGTCGTCACCGGCCGCGGACTCTTCGTCGAGGTGCAGGGCACCGCCGAGCGCGCGCCGTTCGACAAGCGCGAGCTCGACGCGCTGCTCGAACTGGGTGTGAACGGCTGCGCCGCCCTGCGCGACCATCAGCTCGCGGCCCTCGGTCAGGAGGCGTGATGGTGCAGCGCATCGTCCTCGCCACGCACAACGCCCACAAGGTCGCGGAGTTCCAGGGGATCGTCGCCCGCACGCGCCCCGACTTCGAGGTCGTCTCGTACGACGGGCCCGAGCCGGTTGAAGACGGCACCACCTTCGCCGAGAACGCCCTGATCAAGGCGCGAGCCGCGGCCGCCCACACGGGTCTGCCCGCGATGGCCGACGACTCCGGCGTCTGCGTCGACGTGCTCGGCGGCTCGCCCGGCGTGTTCTCCGCGTACTGGGCGGGCCATGCGAAGGACGACGCGGCCAACCTCGCGCTGCTCCTCGACCAGATCTCCGACATCGCCGATCCCCATCGCGGCGGTCACTACACGTCGGTGATCGCGCTCGTGACCCCCGAGGGCGCCGAGCACGTCGTCGAGGGCGTCTGGCCCGGGCGCATCGCGCTCGAGCCACGCGGCGCGGGCGGCTTCGGCTACGACCCCGTGTTCGTCCCGGATGGCCAGGGCGAGGAGGAGCGGACCGTCGCCGAGTGGACGGCGGAGGAGAAGAACGCCGCCTCCCACCGAGCGCGCGCGTTCACCCAGCTCGGGCCGCTGCTCGCCGCCCTCTGAGGCGCTCGCACGCCTAGCCTGGAGGCATGCACGATCACGCCCCGGGCATCCGCGGCGCCGACAGCAGGCGCCTGCTGGCGATCTCGCTGTCGCTGACGGCCGCGGTCTTCCTCGTTCAGCTCGTCGGCGCCCTCGTCTCGGGGTCGCTCGCGCTGCTCGCCGATGCCGTGCACATGCTGACCGACGCGGTGGCGCTCGTGGTCGCCCTCATCGCGAGCGCGGTCGCCGCGCGCCCGGCCGACGACCGGCGGACGTACGGCTACCGTCGTGCCGAGGTCCTCGGCGCCCTCGTGAACGCCGTCATCCTCATCGTGCTCAGCGTCTCGGTGGCCGTCGAGGGCGTCCGTCGCCTGCTGCGACCCGACGCCTACGAGGTCGAGGGCGGCTGGATGGTCGTGGTAGCGCTCGTCGGCCTCGTCGCGAACGCGATCTCGCTCTGGCTGCTCAGCGCCGCCCAGCGACACAGTCTGAACGTGCGCGGCGCCTACCTGGAGGTGCTCGGCGACCTCGTGGGGTCGGTGCTCGTGATCGCGGCGGCCCTCGTCATCCTCGTGACGGGCTGGGCGCCGGCGGACGCGATCGCCTCGCTCGCCATCGCCGTGCTCATCGTGCCGCGCGCGGTCGTCCTCCTGCGGGAGGTCATCGGGGTGCTGTCGGAGTCCGCACCCGCGGGGACGAGCGTCGCGGCCATCCGCTCGCATCTGCTGGCGGCCTCCGGCGTCGCCGACGTCCACGACGTGCACGTGTGGCAGCTCACGCGCGGGGCGCCCGTCTTCACCGCGCACGTGGTGGTCTCGCCCGATGTCGTGGCGGAGGGACGCAGCGCCGCCGTGCTCCGTGACCTGCAGGAGTGCCTCGCAGACCACTTCGACGTCGCGCACTCGACCTTCCAGATCGAGGAGGCCGGGCACGCCGACCGCGACGACGGCCGGCACGCCTGACGTCAGCGCCAGCCGGCGAGGAGCTCCGCGAAGACGGCGTCGACGTCGTCGTGCCGGGTGAGTCGCGCGGCCTGCCCGGCCCACAGCGACAGCAGGTCGCCGCGGTCCTGCACGGCGGCCGCCGCGCGGAACCGGCCGGTGAGCCAGTTCTGCGCGGGGAAGGGCGCGATGGCATCGGCCGCCTCGATCGCGCGGACCGCGCGGTTGGGGATGCCGCGGGCGAGGCGGCCGCTCATCGCGCGCGTGAGCACCGTCGCGTCGGCCGTGGCGATCGCCGCGCGGTGCGAGGGCGGGGCCGCCGACAGCGTCGTGCGGAGGAACGCCGTGCCCACCTGCACCCCCGATGCGCCCAGCGCGCGAGCGGCGGCGACGCCCCGCCGGTCGGCGATGCCGCCCGCGGCGATCACCGGCACGCCGACCGCGTCGACGACCTGAGGGATGAGCGCGAGCCCGCCGATCAGCGACTCCTCGGCGGGCCGCAGCCAGGAGACCCGGTGCCCGCCCGCCTCGGCTCCCGTTGCGACGACCGCGTCGACGCCGCCGGCCGCCAGCGCGCGGGCCTCGTCGACCGTCGTGGCGGTGCCGAGGACCCGGATGCCGGCCGCGTGCAGTCGCTCGAGATGGTCGCCCGCCGGCACGCCGAAGACGACGCTCAGCGCGTCGGGTCGCGCCGCGACGACGGCGTCGAGCTGGTCCTCGAAATCGGGAAGAAACGCCTCGGGCAGCTCGGGGACCGGGACGCCGAGCTCGTCGAAGAACGAGCGGATGGGCGCGATCGCATCGGCGAGGCCGACCTCGCCCGGGCGCACCTCGTCGCCCCGTGGCAGCCACAGGTTCACCGCGATCGGTCGCGCGGTCGCCGCGCGCAGCGCCGCCACCGTGTCGCGGATGCGGTCCGGCGCGTAGCCGTACAGCCCGTACGAGCCGAGCCCGCCCGCGTCGCTGACGGCCGCGGTGAGCGCCACCGACGACACGCCGCCGAACGGGGCGAGGACGATGGGATGGGCGATGCCGAGCAGGCTCTCCAGACTCACGCGTGCTCCTTCGGTGCCGACCACGGGCACCGGTCGGCCAGCGCTACCGCTGCCCGTCCGGTGCCCGGATCGCTCAGATGACGCCCTGCGCCAGCATGGCATCGGCGACCTGCGTGAAGCCGGCGATGTTGGCGCCCGCGACGTAGTCGCCGGGGGTGCCGTACTCGTCGGCGGTATCGAGGCACCGCTGGTGGATCGCGCTCATGATCTCGGAGAGACGCTGCTCGGTGTGCTCGAACGACCAGGAGTCGCGCGAGGCGTTCTGCTGCATCTCGAGGGCACTGGTCGCGACGCCGCCGGCGTTCACGGCCTTGCCCGGGGCGAAGATCACGCCGCCCTCGCGCAGCACGCGCGCGGCGTCCGGCGTGGTCGGCATGTTCGCGCCCTCGGCGACGATGAGCGTGCCGTGGCTGACGAGCTCCGCCGCCGCGTCGGCGTCGAGCTCGTTCTGCGTGGCGCAGGGGAGGGCGATGTCGCTGGGGACGTCCCAGATGGAGCCGCCGGGCACGAAGAGCGCGCTGCCGCGCCGGTCCGCGTAGTCCGACACGCGGCCGCGGTGCCCGTTCTTGATCTCCTTGAGGAGATCGAGGTCGATGCCGGCTTCGTCGACGATGTAGCCGCTGGAGTCGGAGCACGCGACGACGTGGGCGCCGAGCGCCTGCGCCTTCTCCGTCGCGTAGATCGCGACGTTGCCCGAGCCCGAGATGACGACCCGCTTGCCCTCGAGGTCCTGGCCGCGCGCGGCCAGCGCCTCCTTCACGAAGAACACCGTGCCGTAGCCGGTGGACTCCGTGCGCACCTGCGAGCCGCCCCAGGTGAGGCCCTTGCCGGTGAGCACGCCCGACTCGTGGCGGTTGGTGATGCGGCGGTACTGGCCGAACAGGTAGCCGATCTCGCGGCCTCCCACGCCGATGTCGCCCGCGGGCACGTCGGTGTGCTCGCCGATGTGACGGTGCAGCTCGGTCATGAACGACTGGCAGAAGCGCATGACCTCGGCGTCGGAACGGCCCTTGGGGTCGAAGTCCGACCCGCCCTTGCCGCCGCCGATGGGCATGCCGGTGAGCGCGTTCTTGAAGATCTGCTCGAATCCGAGGAACTTCACGATGCCCAGGTAGACCGACGGGTGGAAGCGCAGGCCGCCCTTGTACGGTCCGAGAGCGGAGTTGAACTCGACTCGGAAGCCGCGGTTCAGCTGCACGCGGCCCGCGTCGTCCGTCCACGGCACGCGGAAGATGATCTGCCGCTCCGGCTCGCACAGCCGACGGATGATCTCCGCGTCGACGTACTCGGGACGTTTGGCGAGCACAGGGCCGAGGCTCTCGAGAACCTCGCGCACTGCCTGGTGGAACTCGGCTTCGCCGGGGTTGCGCTGGATGACCTCGTCGAATACGGGATTCAGGGCGTCATGAAGTGCTGCCATCGTGTAGCTCCTCTCGCTGGCACACAAGCGCCAAGAGTATCGCCCCGCGGCGCGTGCCCGTGTCACGCTTCCAGCCGGACGTCCTCCGGCCTCTTGTCGGGCCGCAGGCCGCGCCAGCGTGCCTGCCGCAGGTTTCCACTGCGCGTCCACTCGGCGAACTCCACCTCGCCGACCAGGGCGGGCGACACCCAGGTCGCGTCGGCGGCGTCCTCGCGGGGCACATCGAGGAACGGCGACTCGTCCGCGCGCAGAGGTGCGAGCACCTCGCGGATCCGGTGCAGCTCCCGCTCGGAGAAGCCGCTGCCGACCCTTCCGACGTACCTCAGGCCATCCGCCTCGGGGATGCCGAGCAGCAGCGAGGCGAACGAGTCCGAACGGGCGCCGCGACCGCGCCGGAAGCCGCCGATGACGGCCTCCTGCATGCGGGTGAGCTTGAGCTTCAGCCAGTCCTCGCTGCGGGTGCCGGCGCGGTAGGGCGAGGAGCGCCGCTTCGCCACGACGCCCTCGAGGCCGTGCTCCTGCGCGACGTCGAGCGCGAGGTCGACGTCGTCGAGCACGGGCGGCACGATCACGGCGGGGCCGGCCGTCGCCGTGACGCGCTCCAGGATGGCGCGACGCTCCTCGAGCGGCAGGCCGGTGAGGTCGCGGCCGTCGAGGCGCAGGATGTCGAACAGGTACAGCAGCGCCGGAACGCGGGCTCGCTCGCGGGCGATGTCGTCAGCGCGCTCGAGGTGCATCCGGTTCTGCAGGAGGGAGAAGCTCGGCCTGCCCTGCTCGTCGAGCGCGACGATCTCGCCGTCGAGCAGCGCGTCCCAGCCGTCGACGTGGGTGCGGGCGGGCCCGGACAGCTCCGGGTAGCGATGCGTGATCTCGGTGCCGGAGCGCGCGAACAGGCGCAGGGCGCCCGAGCGCCACTCGGCGAGGGCGCGCACGCCATCCCATTTGAACTCGGCCCACGGCGGGTCGGACAGCGTGCGCGCGAGGCCCGGCGTGCCGTGGACGGCGAGCATGGGCGCGGGGCGCTGCGGCGGCGCGGACGGCTGGACCTCATCCTGCTCCGCCGGCTCGCCCGGCTGCCGCTTCGTGCGGTGCAGGAGCCACGACGCCTTCTCGCCCTCGCCCTGCGTGCGGATGAGGGCGATCCGCACCTCGTGAAGCGGGCCGTCCTCCCGTCCGCGGAGCGTGACGATCACCTCTCGATCGCGCCACTTCTCGGTCTCGTAGGTGCCGGTGTCCCAGATGGTCATGGTGCCGGCGCCGTACTCGCCCTTCGGGATCGTCCCGTGGAAGTCGAAGTACGCGAGCGGATGGTCCTCCGTCCGCACCGCGAGATGGTTGCGGTCCGGGGTCTCCGGGATGCCCTTCGGCACCGCCCAGCTGGCGAGCACGCCGTCTCGCTCGAGGCGCAGGTCCCAGTGGAGGCGGGACGCGTGGTGCTCGTGCACGACGAAGCGCGGCAGGTCACCCGTCTGCGCGTCGGCATGGGGGGTCTCCGGCACCGGCTCGGGGGTGCGGCCCGCGGTGCGCTTGGCGATGTACGACCGCAGCGGGCCGTGCTCGGCGGGAGGAGCGTCGACCTCGGCCAGGGGATCGCCGAGCGACTCGGCCCTCGCCAGCACCTCCTCGAGCTCGAGGTGGCGCAGCTCCGGGTCGTCGAGCTCGGCCCAGGTGCGAGGGGCGGCGACCCAGGGGCGGGAGCGCCCGCGCAGCGAATACGGCGCGACCGTCGTCTTCCGGCCGTTGTTCTGGCTCCAGTCGACGAACACGCGTCCCGCGCGGAGGTCCTTCCGCATCGCGCTCACGACGAGGTCGGGGTGGTCAGCTTCGAGCGCGCGGGCGAGCTCGTGCGCGAGCGCGGAGGCGCTGTCGGACGGCATCGGCTGGGGGAGGGCGGCGTAGAGGTGGACGCCCTTGCTGCCGCTCGTCACGGGGTGCGCCTCGAGGCCCATCCCCGCCAGGATCGGGCGGATGAGCCGCGCGACCTCCGCGCATTGCGGCAGGCCCGTGCCGGGGCCGGGATCGAGGTCGAGCACGAGGCGATCGGCGGGCCCCGGCTCGCCCGCCGCCGTGAAGCGCCACTGCGGCACGTGCAGCTCGAGGCTCGCGACCTGCGCGAGGTACACGAGCGAGGCGACCTCCTCGACGAGCGGGTAGTCCTTCGGGCCCGTGCTGTGGGGGATGGCCCGGCGCGGCACCCAGGACGGGGCGCCGGGTTCCAGGGCCTTGGCGAAGAACGACTCCTCCGGCGCGTCCGCCGTGCCCACCCCCTCCACCCAGCGCTTGCGCGTCACCGGGCGCCCCACCACGTGCGGCAGAAGCAGCGGCGCGATGCGGGTGTAGTACGCGATGACGTCGGCCTTCGTCGTGCCGGTCTCCGGGTACATCACCCGCTCGAGGTTCGACACCCGCAGGCGTCGCCCCGCCACCTCGACGGTCTGCTGGGCGGCGGGCATGCCCCAGGCTAAGCGCGACGCGGGCGCGCGCGTCAAGCCCTGGCCGACCGGGTCCGGGAGCGGTTCACTGGGCGCATGAGATCGATCTGGAAGGGCGCGCTCACCTTCGGCCTCGTCAACGTGCCGGTGAAGGTGTACGCCGCGACGGAGGACCACGACGTCTCGCTGCACCAGGTGCATGCCGCCGACGGCGGGCGCATCCGCTACCAGCGCCGCTGCGAGGTGTGCGGCGAGGTCGTCGCCTACCGCGACATCGACCGGGCGTACGACGACGGCGACCGGACGGTCGTCCTCACCGACGACGACCTGAAGTCCCTGCCATCGGAGCGCAGCCGAGAGATCGAGGTCGTGGAGTTCGTGCCGACCGATCAGGTCGACCCGATCACGTTCGACCGCGCGTACTTCCTCGAGCCCGACTCCGCCTCGCCGAAGTCGTACGCGCTGCTGCGCGAGACGCTCGAGCGTTCGGACCGCACCGCCATCGTGCGGTTCTCGCTGCGGCAGAAGACCCGGCTGGCGGCGCTGCGGGTGCGGAAGGGCGTCCTCATGCTGCAGACGCTGCTGTGGGCCGACGAGGTGCGGGCAGCGGACTTCCCGTCGCTCGAAGACCCGGTGAAGATCAGCGACAAGGAGCTCGAGCTCTCGGCGAGCCTCGTGGAGAGCTACTCGTCGGACTTCGATCCCGAGGCGTTCGTCGACGAGTACCAGCAGGAGCTGCGCACGCTCATCCAGGCGAAGCTCGAGAAGGGCGACGCGGTCGACACCGAGGTCACCTTCGGCGCCGACGAGGAGAAGGGCGGCGAGGTCATCGACCTCATGGAGGCCCTGCGTGCGAGCGTGGAGCGCTCGCGGGCGGCCCGCAGCGGGAAGAAGTCCGATGACGCCGCGGATGACGCGGACGCGGAGGAGAAGGAGACGAAGCCGAAGAAGCGCTCGAAGAAGGCGTCCTGAGCGGCGGGCCCGTGCGCGCCGTTCGGGAGGAGACGCACATCGGGGAGGGTGGCGAACCTAGATCGCTCCTCCCCGCCGCACTTCTCCTCCCGAACGCGCGCGCCCGGCCATCCGGCAGTCAGAAGCCGGGCTTGCCATCTCCGTCGAAGTCGGGCGCGCGGTCGAACACGTCGCGATCGAGCACGAGGTTCGTCTGCTCGCGCTCGCCGCGGTCTTCGCCGGCCTGGTGGTCGTCGTGCGCGTGGCGGCGCTCCTGCAGGTAGTGCCAGAGCACGATGAGCGCGGTGCCCGCGACCGCGGCGAGCAGGATGTAGTCGATGTATTCCGTCACGATGTCGCGGACGCCCGGGATGTACGCGATGAGGTATCCGAACATCGTCAGACCGAAGCCCCACAGCACGGCGCCGATGAGGTTGTAAAGCGAGTATCGCTTCCAGGGCATATGACCGACGCCGGCGGCGATGGGCGCGAAGGTGCGCACGATCGGCACGAAGCGCGCGAGCACCACGGTGAGACCGCCGAACCGCTCGAAGAAGGCGTTCGTGCGCTCCACGTTGCGTCGGCTGAACAGCCCGGACTCGCGCCGTTCGAACACGGCGGGGCCGCCCTTGTGCCCGATGAGGTATCCGACCTCGCCGCCGAGGAAGGCGGCCAGGGCGATGAGGCCGCTGACGGCCCAGATGTTCAGCCCGAACACGTTCACGGTGTGCGTGAGCAGGCCGGCGATCAGCAGCAGCGTATCGCCGGGAAGGAGGAACCCGACGAGCAGGCCGGTCTCCGCGAAGACGATGAAGCACACGACGAGCAGCGCCCAGGGGCCGGCGGCCTCGATGACCGCCTGCGGATCGAGCCAGGGGATGAGAGCGATGTGGTGCACGATGCTCCGGTAGTCAGGAAACGGTCGCGACGGGGATCGCGTCCTGTGCGGAAGGGGGGAATCGAACCCCCACGCCCGGAGGCACAGGAACCTAAATCCTGCGTGTCTGCCAGTTTCACCACTCCCGCGGGTCGTCTCAGTCTACGGCCCGGGATCCCGGTCGAAAGCGGGGTCAGCTTCGGAGAGCGGGGGAGCCCAGCACCCGGTCCACGGCGATCTCGAGCACCACGCGGCGCGGGTTCTCGCGCGGCTGCCGGTATCGCTCGGCGTACATCGCCACGGCGAGGGCGACGGCGTCGGGGTCGTCGCGCACCCGGGCAGCTCCCTCGAAGCTCAGCCACCGCGCGCCGTCGACCGTGCTCACCGTCGCCCGCCCCGCACGCGCGGCATTGACGAACTTCTGCGTGCCGCCGGAGCCGATGACGCGCACGACGCCGTCGCGGTAGGTCATGCCCACCGGCACGGCGTGGACGCGGCCGTCGCGGCCGAGGGTGGAGAGGGTCGCGAGGTGGCGCTCGGAGAGGAACGCGAGACCGGCGTCGTTGATCACCCGCCCAGCGTGGCAGAGCCGGCTGAGGAAGCGGCAGATGAGGAGGATAGCCGGGAGTCGACCTCGTGGCCAGTTTCCCCGAGACCCTCGACGGGGCCCCGCGTGACCCCTAGCGTGTGGGCGTACCCCGACCACGCCACGAGAGGGTTTTCCATGACCGATGTCGCATCCCAGGGCCCGGAGCCGAGCGAAGAGAACCGTCCGGTCCTCACCAATCGCCAGGGCCATCCCGTCTACGACAACCAGAACCAGCGCACCGTCGGAGCCCGGGGCCCCGCCACCCTCGAGAACTACCAGTTCCTCGAGAAGATCAGCCACTTCGACCGGGAGCGCATCCCCGAGCGGGTCGTGCACGCGCGCGGCGCCGTCGCCTTCGGCCACTTCGAGGCGACCGGCCGCTGGGGCGACGAGCCCATCGAGAAGTACACCCGCGCGAAGCTCTTCTCCGAGGCCGGCAAGAAGACCGATGTGGCCATCCGCTTCTCGACCGTCATCGGCGGGCGCGACTCGTCGGAGGCGGCGCGCGATCCCCGCGGCTTCGCGGTGAAGTTCTACACCGAGGACGGCAACTGGGACCTCGTGGGCAACAACCTCGCGGTGTTCTTCATCCGCGACGCGATCAAGTTCCCCGACGTCATCCACTCGCTGAAGCCCGATCCCGTGACGTTCCGGCAGGAGCCTGCGCGCATCTTCGACTTCATGTCGCAGACGCCCGAGGCCATGCACATGCTGGTCAACCTGTTCAGCCCGCGCGGCATCCCCGCGAACTACCGGACGATGCAGGGGTTCGGCGTCAACACCTACAAGTGGGTGAACGCCGACGGCGAGACCCAGCTCGTGAAGTACCACTGGATCCCGCGGGCGGGAGTCGCGAGCCTCACCGCCGCCGATGCCGCCAACATCCAGGCGGATGACCTCGGGCACGCCTCGAAGGACCTCTACGAGGCGATCGAGCGCGGCGACCACCCGCAGTGGGACCTGTACGTGCAGCTCATGAGCGACGACGAGCACCCCGAGCTGGACTTCGACCCGCTCGACGACACGAAGGTGTGGCCGGAGAACGAGTTCGAGCCGAAGCTCGTCGGCACGATGACGCTCACGAGCAACGTCTCCGACCACCACGACGAGAACGAGCAGATCTCGTTCGGCACCGGCGTGCTCGTGGACGGCCTGGACTTCTCCGACGACAAGATGCTCGTCGGGCGGACGTTCTCGTACTCCGACACCCAGCGCTACCGCGTGGGTCCGAACTATCTGCAGCTGCCGGTGAACGCGCCCCGCAACGCCCGCGTGGCGACCAATCAGCGCGGCGGTCAGATGTCGTACGGGGTGGATCTCGGAGAGGGTCAGAACCCGCACGTGAACTACGAGCCCTCGATCACCGGCGGGCTCCGCGAAGCGCAGTACCCGACGCACGACGAGCAGGGGCCGGAGATCAGGGGTCGTGTGACGCGCAAGCGCATCCCGCGCACGAACGACTACACGCAGGCGGGGCAGCGCTACCAGCTGCTCGAGCAGTGGGAGAAGGACGACCTCGTCCTCAACTTCGTCACGCTCATCGGGCAGGCCGCGCGCGCCGTGCAGGAGCGCATGGTGTGGCACTTCCTCATGGTCGACGACGAGCTCGGCCTCCGCGTGGGCGAGGGCCTCGGCATCTCGGTCGAGGACGTCAAGCACCTCGAGCCGCTGCAGAGCCAGACGCTCGCGGAGGAGGAGCTGCAGCGCCTGGCGAACCTCGGCGCCAACGGCCCGCGCGATGTCACGGGGCTCACGATGACCCACGTCGTGCCGAACGAGCACGTGGTCGTCGAGCGCTGACCTGCCGCGCACGGAATCGGGCCCCTCGCGCGAAGCGAGGGGCCCGATTCCGTCGTGATGGCGTCAGGCGCCGAAGCCGACGCGGTCGACCTTGCGGTGATAGCGCATGCCGACGATGCCGCCGAGGATCGCGCCGACCAGGCTGACGAGCAGCGCGACCACCGCGGTGATGATCCCGGCGGTGGTCAGCTCCCCCTCGCTGAACGGCAGGCGGGGGAAGGTGTTCACGTTGGCGAGGATGTTCCACTGGGCACCGGCGATGGCCGTGATGATCGCGATGATGACCGCCACGATGATCGCCCACAGCCAGACCGCGATGCCCTGCTTCACGCCGCTGAACCGAGCCATGCGACCCGCGACGTAGCCACCCGCGTAGTACGAGATGAGCAGGATGACGGCCACGGCGATCGCGCCGGCGATTCCGATGGTGTCGGCGTTCTGCGTCGCCTCGTCAGCCGCCTGCGCCGGGTCGACGTCCGCGCCGAGACCGAGCGCTGCGCCGGCTCCGGCGACCAGCGCGGTGAGGAGGACGGTCATCCCCATCGCGCACAGCCATCCGAAGAAGGCGGAGCCGAACTTCATGCCGCCGAACTCCTCCTTCTCGCGCCGGACGACCTCCTCGCGCGCCGGCTTGCCCGTCGTCGCGACCCCCGCGGCGCCTCCGCCCGCTGCCGCGTCAGCGCCTCGGCTCGAGTCGCGGTCGGAGTCGCTCGACCCCTGCGCGGCGGCCCCGCCGCCCGCGGCGACCGCGGCGGTCCCGCTGCGGTCGCGGTCGCGCCGACCGGAGCGGTCGCCCTGATCGTCGCGGCTGCCCTCGTCGTGCGCTGAGCGCACATCGTAGGCCTGCGTCGGCTCATCGCTGCCATAGCCGGCGTCTCCGTCGTGCCCGATGTAGGAGCCGTGGGTGCCGTCTGGCTCGCGGGACGCGGGGGTGGAGGGCGTGCCGCCCTCGCGCACCCAGGTGCGGCCCTGCTCGTCGACGACGCGGTCTGGCTGGTTCGCGTTCGGGTCGCCGCCGTCGCGGCCGGCGCCCGGAGAGTTCGGTGGAGTCCTCATTGCTGTGTTCCTTTCGAGCTCGCTTACGTGGCCCCAGTAACGCATCCCGATCCCGTCAGCAGACAGGGCATTGCGCATTCGCCGTCCTCGGGGTAGCGCATCCGGCCGCACGCATCGTTCACCCGCCGGACGCGCGCCCGCCGCCTGCGGACCGACGCGCGTTCATCCATCGCGCCGAGCGTGGACACACGAGCGACAGGAGATGAGATGGCTCGCGACGACGTCCTCGCATGGGTGGAGTCCCCGCTGCAGCTCGTGGGCGCGGCGGAATGGGCCGCCGCTCACCGGACGACCGTTCCCGTCGCATGCCGGCTCACCGATCAGATCCCCGAGACCGCGACGGAGCTGCGCCGGCGGGGCGCCCCGCTCGGTGCCATGGAGCCGTACCTCGGCATCCCGTGGCGCCTGCTCGCGCAGCACCGGCACTGGCTGGTGGGCGACGGCTTCTCCGGCCAGTTCCGCCTGGCAGCCGCGGTCCTGCGCCCGTCTCGCATCACCTTCCTCGACGACGGGGCCCACGTGCTGCCGTTCGCCGACACGGTGCTCGGCCGCCGCCCCTATGCTCGGCCGCACGTCGAGGAGCGCGGGCTCACGCGGGCGACCGCGCCGGCGGCCCTCGAGATCGTGCTGCGACGCGCTCTTCAGGGGCGGGTGTCGTTCTTCACGGCCTTTGATCTCGGCGCCCGCACCGCGACGCTGGACGACTGGGGCGTCGAGGTGGGGCGTCACGACTTCGGATGGACCCGGTCGACCGCGCGGGCCGGTGCGCCCCTCGGGCCGCGCGTCGTCCTCGGGAGCGCCCGCCCCGTCGACGGGCGGATGTCGACGCTGGACTACCTGCGGTGGGTGCGGGCGACCGCGGTGGACGGGCCCGTCGTGTACCTGCCGCATCGCCGGGAGACCCCCGAGCAGCTGCGCGCGGTCTCCGAGGTCGGCATGGTGGAGGTCCGGCAGACGCACCTCCCCGTCGAGCTCGTGCTCGCCGGAGTGCGGGGCCTGCGAGACATCTTCACGCTGCCGTCGAGCACGCAGACGACGCTGCCGCTGGTTCTCGCGGGCACCGGGGCGCGCCTGCGCACGACGCCGCCGCGGCAGCGCGCGGTGGGGAGCCTCACGTGAGCGAGGTCGTCGCGATCGTTCCGGCGCGGGGAGGGTCGAAGGGCGTCCTTCGCAAGAACCTGCGGCGCGTGGGCGGGGTGCCCCTCGTCGCGCGCGCGATCGACGCCGCCCGGCGGTGCCCGTCCATCGATCGCGTCGTGGTGAGCACAGATGACGACGAGATCGCCGGCGTGGCGCGCGAGTGGGGAGCGGAGGCCATCCGCCGCCCCGCCGAGATCGCCGGCGACACCGCGTCGTCGGAGAGCGCCCTCCTGCACGCTCTCGACGTGCTCGCTGCGGATGGCGTCGAGGTCGGCGTGGTCGTGTTCCTGCAGGCGACGTCGCCCTTCATCCCCGTCGCGCCGCTCGAGGCCGCGATCGACCGGGTGCGCGGGGGTGAGAGCGACGTCGTCTTCTCCGCGGTCGAGACGTACGAGTTCCTCTGGGCGACGGACGGCGGCGGTGCGGCCGTCGCGGTCGCCCACGACGCCGCGCACCGTCCCCGCCGGCAGGACCGCGCACCGCACTACCGGGAGACCGGCGCCTTCTACGTGCTCGACGCCGCGGGCTTCCGCTCGGCCGGGCACCGCTTCTTCGGCCGCACCGAGGTGGCCGCCGTGCCCGAGCGCACCGCGATCGAGATCGACACCGAGGCCGAGCTGGAAGCCGCGCGCGCCCTCGCGCCGCTCGTCGACCTCGCGGTGCCGATCGACGTCGACGCGGTGGTGACCGATTTCGACGGGGTGCACACCGATGACAGCGTCATCGTGTCGCAGTCCGGCGCGGAGGCCGTGACCGTGAGCCGGTCCGACGGCATGGGCGTGTCCCTGCTGCGGGACGCGGGCATCCCGGTGCTCATCCTGTCGACCGAGACGAACCCCGTCGTCGCCGCCCGCGCCCGCAAGCTGCGCGTCGATGTGATCCAGGGGCGCCGCCGCAAGGCCGCCGCGCTCCGGGAGTGGACCGAAGCCGCCGGCATCCCGCTCTCGCGGGTCGCGTACCTCGGCAACGACGTCAACGATCTCGGCTGCCTGGAGATCGTCGGATGGCCGGTGGCCGTCCGCGACGCGCACCCCCTCGTCCTCGCCGCGGCCCGGGTCGTGGTGGACCGTCCGGGCGGCGCCGGGGCCGTCCGCAATCTCGCCGACCGCGTGCTGCGCGCACGCGCGCTCCGGCCATCCCCCCGAACCCCCGAGAAGGAGCCCACATGACCGTCAGCATCGGAGACCGGGTGATCGGCGGAGGCCGGCCGGCCTACGTCATCGCCGAGATCGGCCTGAACCACAACGGCGACGTCGAGCTCGCCAAGCGGCTCATCGACGTCGCCGCCGACGCGGGCGCCCAGGCCGTGAAGTTCCAGAAGCGCACACCCGAGCTCGCCACGCCCGAGCACATGCGCGACATCCCGCGGGAGACGCCGTGGGGCACCATGACGTACCTCGACTACCGCCGACGGGTGGAGTTCGACCGCGACCAGTACATCGAGGTCTCCGACCACGCCGTGCTGCGCGGACTGCAGTGGTTCGCCTCCCCGTGGGATGAGCCGAGCGTGGCGTTCCTCGAGGACCTCGGCGTCGCCGCCCAGAAGGTCGCCTCCGCGTGCCTCACCGACCACGGGCTGCTCCGCGCGCTCCGCGACACGGGCAAGACGGTCATCCTCTCCACCGGCATGTCGACGACCGAGCAGATCGACGCCGCCATCGAGGTGCTCGGCACCGACCGCCTGCTCCTCCTGCATGCGACCTCGACGTACCCGATGGAGCCGGAGGAGGCGAACCTCCGCATGATCCCGGCGCTTCGCGACCGGTACCCCGGCGTGCCCGTCGGCTACTCGGGGCACGAGCGGGGCCTGCAGGTGTCGCTGGCCGCCGTCGCCCTCGGAGCGGTGGCCGTCGAGCGGCACATCACGCTCGACCGCACGATGTGGGGCTCCGACCACGCCGCCTCCCTTGAGCCCGCGGGGCTGCAGCACCTCGTGCGCGACATCCGCGTCATCGAGGCGGCGCTCGGCGACGGCGTGAAGCGCGTGTACGAGGGCGAGCTCGCGCCGATGGCGAAGCTGCGCCGCATCACGGCGTGACGCAGGCGCTTCGCCCGCGCCTCGTCGCCGTCGCGGACTCCGATTCGTATGTGAAGTGGGCGGCGGCGACCCTCGGCGCGGCCGACGGATGGCGGCCAGAGCTCGCCGTGCTGGAGACGCCGCTGGTGGCGAGCCCCGCTCAGCAGCGAGCGGCGCTCCGCGGCAGCGGTGTGCCCGAGGAGGCTGTGACGCGGACGAACCTCGCGGGCCTGCTCGCGCACCTGCGAGCCGATCCGCCCGACGCCGTCCTCCTCGCCGCGCGCGGCCCGGTCGTGCGCGTGCTCGCACGGGCCGCGGCGGAGCTTCACCCGCGGCCGGTGATCGTCTCGGGACTGCCCGGCATCGCCATCCCCGCCACCCGCAAGGCGCTCGTCTACCGCGCGCAGTGCGACCTGCTCGTGCTGCACTCGCACCGGGAGCGGCGGGAGTTCGCCGCGCTCGCCGCGGAGCACGGCGACGGGGTGACGCAGCGCTTCGCCCTGGCGACGCTGCCGTTCCTGCAGGAGCGGGTGGAGCCGGGCCGACCCGGGGGCACCGACCTCGTCTTCGCCGCCCAGGCCGTCGTACCGCGAGAGCGTGCCGATCGCGAGCGCGTCGCGCGCCTCCTCGTGCGGGCCGCCGCGGCCCATCCCGAGCGCCGCGTGGTCGTGAAGCTGCGCGCAGTGGCAGGGGAGAGGCAGACGCACGACGAGACCGACGCGTACCCCGAGCTGCTCGCGGCGCTCGGGCCGCTGCCGCCGAACCTCGTGCTCTCCACCGCGCCGATGGCCGACGCGCTCGATGAGGCCGAGGGGCTGCTGACGGTGAGCTCGACGGCGGCGATCGAGGCCGTCGCGCGGGAGATCCCCGTGCTGGCGCTCGACACCTTCGGGGTGTCGGCCGAGATGATCAACCTGGTCTTCGCCGGCAGCGGCCTCCTCGGCGACGAGGACGACGTGATCGCGCGGCGGTTCCGGCACGCGGACCCGCGGTGGCGGGTCGACAACTACCTGCACTCGGCAGGCGACGACGACTGGCGGAAGGTGCTCGCCGAGCTCGTGGCGCTGCGGCGGGCCGGCGTGCTGCCGTCGCGCGCGCCGTGGGACCGGCGGGGAGGGGCCCTCCGCGACGCGTGGGAGCGGAAGCAGGTGCTCGGGCCGCTCGACCGCTCGCTGTCGGGCACGCTCGCCGGAGTGGTCGGCGTGCCGCTGCGCGGGCTGGTCCGGATGGCGCAGCGGATGCTCCGGGCCCGCCCCGCGTAGCCGCCGGCGGCGGCTGTGGATAACTTCCGCGGCCGTTTCGCCCGTTGCGTGAGGATGACCGGGTGACCCCCGTCATGAGCGTCGTCGCCGAGCGAGTCCGGGATCGGCTGCGAGCCGACCAGACGGACCCGGCGCGTGTGCCCGAGGCGGTCCGCCGGATCGCGCAGGCCGAGGTGCGTCGGCACAACGACTTCGCGCTGGCGCGCGGACTGGCCCCGGTCGACGACGAGCAGGCGGCCGTGCGAGAGGTGCTCGCGGCGGTCACGGGGTACGGCCCGCTGCAGGAGCATCTTGACGACCCGTCGGTGGAGGAGCTCTGGATCAACGCGCCGGACAAGATCTTCGTCGCGCGCGACGGGGTCGCCGAGCGCCTCCCCCTCGCGCTGACCGATTCCGCCGTGCGAGACCTGGTGGAGCGGATGCTCCATGCCACGGGCCGGCGCATCGACCTGTCACAGCCGTTCGTCGACGCCGCGCTCCCCGACGGCTCGCGCCTGCACGTGGTCCTGGGCGGCATCGCGCGGCGCCACTGGGCTGTCAACATCCGCAAGTTCCTGCCCCATGTGCGGAGCCTGGAGCAGCTCGAGGAGATCGGCTCGCTGGCGCCCGAGGCCTCGGCTCTGCTCCGCGACGCCATGCGGCACGGGCGCAGCCTGCTGGTGTCCGGTGCCACGCATGCGGGCAAGACCACGCTCCTCGGCGCGCTCATCGCGGCCTGTCCGCCCTCGCACCGGATCGTGACGGTCGAGGAGACGTTCGAGCTCGGCGTGGATGCGCCCGACCTGGTCGCGCTGCAGGGGCGCCAGCCGAGCCTCGAGGGCACGGGTGAGATCACGCTGCGCCGGCTGGTGAAGGAGGCGCTGCGGATGCGGCCCGACCGCATCGTCGTCGGCGAGGTGCGCGACGCCGAGGCGCTGGACCTCCTCCTCGCGCTGAACACCGGCATTCCGGGAGCGGCCACGATCCACGCGAACTCCGCCTTCGACGCGCTCGGCAAGCTCGCCGCGCTGCCGCTGCTGGCGGGCAGGAACATCGGACGCGAGTTCGTCGTTCCCGCGATCGCCGCGAGTGTGGATCTCGTCGTGCACTGCCAACGCGCGGAGGACGGACGCCGCCGTGTGCAGGAGATCATCGCGCCGACCGGGCGCGTGGACGACGGCGTGCCGGAGACGCGCACGCTCTTCCGGACGGGGGAGCGATGGCGGTGACCCTCCTCCTCGGCGCCGCGCTCGCCGCAGGGGTGCTGCTCGCGCTGGCGCCGTGGCTCTGGCCCGCGCGGAAGCGCGTCGTCCGCACGCGGCCGACCGCGCTGTCCGCGCTGCTGGAATCGGCGGGACTCGCGCACATCCCCTCGCGGGTCCTCGGTGCGCTCTGCACCGCGGCGGCGCTCGCCGGGGCCGCGGTGGCGTGGCTCGCCACGTCGGTGGTCGTCCTCGCGCTGCTGGCCGCCGGCACCGGCGCCGCCGCGCCTCTGCTGTGGCTGCGCTCGCGTGCGGTGCGTCTCGTGCGGAGCCGCAGGACACTCTGGCCGGATGTCTGCGATCTCCTCATCGCCTCCGTCCGGGCGGGGATGTCACTGCCCGACGCCATCTCGTCCCTCGCCTGGTCGGCGCCGGCACCCCTCCGGGAGGCCTTCGCCGCATTCGAGCGGGACATGGCGGCCTCGGGGCACTTCGACTCCAGCGCCGACCGCCTGAAGACCGCGCTCGCCGACCCGATGGCCGACCGGATCGTGGAGACCCTGCGCATGGCGCGCCAAGTCGGCGGAACCGAGCTGACCCCGGTGCTGCGCGCGCTCTCGGCCTCCGTGCGCGCCGACGCCGCGCTCCGCTCCGAGGTCGAGTCCCGCCAGTCCTGGACGCGCGGTGCCGCCGTCCTCGGCGCGGGCGCCCCGTGGGTGATCGTCGCGCTCCTCGCCATGCGCCCGGAGGGGGCGGCGGCGTATGCGAGTCCGGAGGGAAACGCGCTCCTCCTCGCCGGAGCCGCCGTGTCACTCATCGCCTTTCGCGTGATGCTGCGGATCGGTCGCCTGCCGGAGCCGCGGAGGTGGTTCGCGTGATCTGGGCGACAGACGGCGCTCTCGCCCTGCTGCTGGGCGGCGCCCTCGGAACGGGCGTGTGGGCCCTCGTCATGCTCACGCCGCGCTGGAGCGCGCCGAGTCTCGCGCGCCGCATCGCGCCTTATCTCCGCGACATCACCGATCCCGCCGGCACGACCGCCTGGACGGGAGTGGCCGATCCCGGCGCCGCGATCGCGGGCGGGTTCCGTGCGCTCTGGGCGGCGACTCAGCGGCGGCTCGCCGCGGTGCTCGGCGGTCACGAGGGCATCGCCCGCCGCCTCGCACAGGCCGGGCGCCCGGTCGACGTCGGAGCCTTCCGCGGGCAGCAGCTGGCCGCGACCCTCGTCGGCCTCGTCGTCGGCGGTCTCGCCGTCATCGTCGTCGCGCTCGGCGGGTCGCTGTCGGTCCCCTCGTTCGCGCTCCCGCTGGTGTGCGCCGCCGCGGGAGCCATCGGGGCCGATCTCCTCCTCACCGCACGAGCGCGAGCGCGGATGGCGCGGGTCGCGGAGGAGCTGCCGACCGTCCTCGAATTCCTCGCGCTGTGCCTCGCGGCCGGAGAGGGGATCTTCGACAGCGTCGGCCGAGTCGCCGCGCTCGGGTCCGGGGAGCTCACCGCCGAGCTGCGCACCGTCGTCCTCGACGTGCGGACGGGCTCCACACTGCCGGACGCGCTGCTGGCCATGGCCCGGCGTCTCCCGGTGCCTGCGCTCGGACGCGCGGTCGAGCACGTCGTCGCCGCCATCGAGCGCGGGTCCCCGCTTGCCCAGACCCTGCAGGCGCAGGCGGCCGACGCGCGCGAGGAGGCCAAGCGCGGACTCATCGAGCAGGCGGGGCGCAAGGAGATATTGATGCTCCTTCCGCTCGTCTTCGGCCTGTTGCCCCTCAGCGTCCTGTTCGCCGTCTTCCCCGGCATCGTCATGCTCCGACTCGGCTTCGGCTGAGCGACCCAGAAAGGAACCGCCATGAGCACCACGGCACTGCACGACCTCCTCATCCGGACCCGCACGGCCTGGGGCGACGTCATCCGGGACGTCGCCGATGACGAACGTGGCGACGTGCCGGGATGGGTATTGATCACGTTGATGTCCGCCGGCCTGGTCGTGCTGATCTGGGCACTCGCCGGCCCCGCTCTGACGGGGCTGTTCGAGCGCGCGATCAGCAGCGTCAACGGGATCTGACATGCCGACGCCGGACCTGCGCGACGACGAGCGCGGCTCCGGCACGGCCGAGTTCGTTCTCGTCGCAGCGCTCCTCACCGCGCTCGCACTCGCCGTCGTGCAGCTGGGCCTCGCGGTCTACGTCCGCAACGTCCTGCACGATGCTGCGGTCGAGGGCGCGTACCACGCTGCCCTCGCCGACGTCGGGCCGGCCGGCGGCGCGGAGCGCACGCGCACGCTCATCGAGCGATCCGTCGGACCCGACTACGCGCGCGATGTCGTCGTCTCGCTCGAGGGCGACGCGCTCGTGGTCACGGTGCGCTCGGCGACTCCGGTCATCGGGTTCGTCGGCCTTCCCGGCACGCTGGAGGTGAGCGCCCGTGCGCCGGTCGAAGGCCTGGAGTGAAGGGCACCGCCTCCTGCGCGATGAGAACGGGTCGGCGGCCCTCGAGTTCCTCGTCGCCGGTCTCGTGCTGCTGGTCCCGCTGGCCTACCTCGTCGTCGCGCTGAGCGCCGTGCAGGAGGGCGCCCTCGGTGTCGAGGCGGCGGCTCGGCACGCGGCTCACGCCGTCGCGCGAACGGGCGCCGATCGGCAGGCCGCCGAGGCGCTGCCACGGGTGATCGACGCGGTCGCGGCCGAGTACGGCTTGGACGGCGACGCGCTCGAGGTCTCCCTCGCCTGTGCGCCCGCCGGTGAGTGCCCGCGGGCCGGGGCATCGGTGATCGTGACCGTCGGGGCGACCGTGCGGCTCCCGCTCGTCCCGCCGGTGCTGGGCCTCGACCGTCTCACGAGCGTGCCCGTGGAGGCCGCGTCGGTGCAGAAGGTGTCGCGCTTCTGGGGCGCGCCATGATGCTCCTGCGGGATGAGCGGGGGAGTGTGCTGCCGCTCATGATCGCCTACGCGGTGCTGGCCATCGCGCTCATCGTCGTGTCCGCCAGCGCCACGTCCCTCCACCTCGCGCAGAAGCGCCTGGACGCGATAGCCGACGCCGCCGCGCTGGCCGGGGCGGACGGCTTCACGCTCGTCGTCGAGGGGGAGGAGGCGACTGCCCGGCTGGACGACGCGTCGGTGCGTGCTCAGGCGGCAGCGGTCGTGGCCGCCATGCCGGGCGATCCGATCCTCGTCGCGGCGGGGACGCCCGATGGCGTCTCGGCGCGGGTCACGGTGTCGCTCACCTGGCGAGCGCCCCTCGTCAGCGCATTCGTGCCATCCGGCGTCGCGCTGCAGGCGAGCGCCACCAGCCGTACCACGTTGCAGTGACGCACCCCGCCCGCGTCAGCGCCGGGGCGCGTAGCGCGGCACATACCGGAGGAATGCGCCGGCTCCGACGAGCGCGATCACCCCGACGAGCCCGCACGCCACGGGCAGGGAGGCGGCGGCGGTGACGCCGGAGACGATCAGCGGCGTGAGCGCCGCGCCGCCGTCGGTCAGCGTCCGCCAGGCGCCGAGGAACGGGGCAGGGTGCTTCTCGGGCGCGACGTCGGAGCCGAGGGTCATGAGGATCCCCGACGACAGGCCGTTGCCCACGCCGATGACGACCGCGAGGGCGCCGAACCACAGCGCGGTGTGGTCGACGTCGTGGGTGAACGCCAGCCCGCCGAAGCCGGCGCTCATGAGGAGAAGGGCGGGGATGACCGCCCAGAGCCGGCCGTGCCGGTCCATGATCTGCCCGCTCGCATAGAAGAGCGAGAACTCCGCGGCGCCGGCGATGCCGACGATGAGCGCGATGGTCTGCGAATCCAGCCCGATCGAGACACCCCACAGCGGCAGCACCGCCTGCCGGGCGGAGCGCACGGCCGCGAGCGACGCGGCCGTCGCTCCGAGGCGCGCGAGCACCGCGCGGTGGCGGTGCATCGTCCGGAAGACGCCGATGCGCTCGGTCACCGGCGCCGACACGGGTTCGCCGGTGTCCTCCTCCGCGACGGGGTCCGCCGCCTCCTCGGCGACGCGACGCGCGGCCATCCGGTCGGCGATGCGGGCCTTCTCCTCGGGGTCCGGCCCGAAGGCGACCAGGGTCGCCACGCCGATGAGGCACGCGGCGAAGAACCACACCGACGCCCGCTCGTCGCCGAAGAGCACGAGCAGGCCCGCCGCGACGAAGGGGCCGGTGAAGCCGCCGAGGCGGAAGGAGCCGCCGACGAGCGCCAGCGCGCGCGCTCGGTGCGTGTACGGCACGCGTGTGGTCATGAACGTGTGCCGCGCCACCGCGAATGACGCCGCGAAGAAGCCCTCCAGCAGCACCGACAGGCCGAGGACGGCGATGTTCGTCGCCACGAGCATCCCCGCGATGCCGATCAGCGAGGCGAGAGCCGCGATGATCATCGTCCGCCGTTCCCCGAGACGCGACACCAGCCATCCGGCCGGGATGTTGCCGGCCAGCTGGCCGATGACGATCGCAGCCGAGATGAGGGCGGCCGCCGGCAGGCTCGCGCCGAGGTCCGTCGCGAGGGCGGGAAGGAGCGGGAGGATCGCGCCCTGACCCAGCGAGTACAGCGCCGTCGGCCCGTAGACCATGAATCCGTAGCGGCGGATCGGGTCGAACGAGGCGGTCTGCGAGGAGGACATCGGCTCCCACGGTATCCCGAGCAGGCTAGGCTGAAGCGTCATGCTTGAGTTCGATCCTTCCGCCGAGATCCAGGCGCTGCGCACCACGTTCGCGAACATCCGAGAGGTGGTCGACGTCGACGGTGTCCGCGCCGACATCGCGCGTCTCGAGCAGGAGGCCTCCGAGCCCGGCCTGTGGGATGACACCGCCAACGCGCAGCGCGTCACCAGCGCTCTGAGCCACCGCCAGTCGGAGCTCGCCCGCATCCAGGCGGTCGAGCGTCGCCTCGACGACCTCGAGGTGCTCGTCGAGCTCGCCAACGAGATGGGCGATGAGGACTCCGTCGCGGAGGCGCGCAAGGAGATCACCGATCTCGAGCGCGTCATCGGCGACCTCGAGGTGAAGACGCTGCTGGACGGCGAGTACGACGAGCGCTCCGCCGTCGTCACCATCCGCTCGGGCGCCGGCGGCGACGACGCGACCGACTTCGCCGAGATGCTCATGCGCATGTACCTGCGCTGGGCCGAGCGCAACAAGTACCCCGTGAAGGTCATGGACACCTCCTACGCGGAGGGTGCCGGCATCAAGTCCGCGACGTTCGAGATCGACGCGCCGTACGCCTACGGCGTGCTCTCCGTCGAGGCCGGCACGCACCGCCTCGCGCGCATCAGCCCGTTCGGCTCGGCCGACAAGCGCCAGACGAGCTTCGCGGCCGTCGAGGTCATCCCGCTCATGGAGGAGGCGCAGGAGGTCGAGATCCCGGAGAACGACATCCGGGTCGACGTCTTCCGCTCGTCCGGCCCCGGTGGGCAGTCCGTCAACACGACCGACTCCGCCGTGCGCCTCACGCACCTGCCGACCGGCATCGTCGTGTCGATGCAGAACGAGAAGTCGCAGATCCAGAACCGCGCCGCGGCCATGCGGGTGCTTCAGACCCGCCTGCTCCTGCTGCAGCGCGAGGAGGAGGCGGCGAAGAAGAAGGAGCTCGCGGGCAACATCACCGCGAGCTGGGGCGACCAGATCCGCTCGTATTTCCTCTACGGCCAGCAGCTCGTGAAGGACCTGCGCACCGGCTTCGAGGTCGGCAACCCCGCCTCCGTCTTCGACGGCGACATCGACGGCCTCATCAACGCCGGCATCCGCTGGCGCAAGCGCAAGATCGAGGACTGAGCCGGGTCGAGCTTGTACCCTGGCGGTATGGCCTCCCGCGAAGACGACGCCCTCAGCTGGGACGGTGACGACGACCCGACGCTCGACCCGAGCGGCGACGCCACGACGCCCGACGAGCCGACGGATGGCGACGGTGCGACCCTGCCGAAGGGCTGGCGAGCGGTGGGTCGCGGGCACGAGCGCGTGCGCTCGGCAGACGACGAGGCGGATGGCGTCGGTGCGGACACCGCTGCGCCCCCGCTCGGCAGCGTCGCTCTCGTCACGCTCGGCGTGATGGGCGGCATCCTGCTGCTGTGGACGGTCGGCTGGTATCTCGGCGCGACACGCCTGCGGGAGCGCATCGAGCAGAGCACGGACGCCGTCGCGGACTTCATGTTCCAGGGCAGCATGGTGCTGGCGATCGCCGCGCCGCTGCTGTGGTTCGTCGTGACCTGGCTCGGCACGCGCCGGGTCGCGCAATGGCAGCGGTTCGCGTGGCTCGCCGCGGGGATCGTGCTGCTCGTGCCGTGGCCGTTCGTGATGGTGGGGGTGGTGGGGCAGTGACCTCGAGCGTGCAGAAGCGGCGGACCCCCGGGTGGGTCGTCGCCGTCATCGCGGGTCTCTTCGCGCTGCTCTACGCCTACGCCGTGTGGAGCGCCATCGCCTACCTCGTCACGCTCGTGCAGGCCACGTCCGCGCAGGACATCTCGCTGTCGGCGATCGCGTGGGTCGTGCTGATCCTCGCGGTGCTGGTGCCGATCGCCGCCTTCGCGGTCGCCTTCGCGCTCGGCCGCACGCGCGGCGCGCTCTGGCTGGCGGTGTCGCTGCTGGCAGGGCTCGCCCTGACGGCTGTCTTCTGGCTCGACATGCAGGCCTTCACGGCCAACCCCTCCAACCTCTTCTGAGGTCGAGCGTCGGAGTCGTCGCATGACGCCGCGGCACGGCAGTCCTCCGCCGCTCCGCTAGAGTGGTCGCCGTCGCGCCCCCACGGCGTGTGGCGCGTCTTCCCGCTCCCGCGCGCCCGCGCACAAACGCATCGAAGGATCCATCCGTGCCGAAGCCCGTCGTGCTCATCGCCGAAGAACTCTCTCCCGCAACGATCGAGGCGCTCGGCCCCGACTTCGATGTGCGTCACGTGGACGGCACCGACCGCCCGGCGCTCTTCGACGCGCTCTCGGCGGCCCACGCCATCCTCATCCGATCGGCCACCAAGGTCGACGAGGAGGCCCTCGGCCACGCGCCGAACCTGAAGGTCGTGGCCCGCGCCGGAGTCGGCCTCGACAACGTCGACATCAAGGCCGCCACGACGGCCGGCGTCATGGTCGTCAACGCCCCGACGTCGAACATCATCTCGGCCGCGGAGCTGACCTGCGGTCACATCCTCAGCCTCGCCCGTCACATCCCCGCCGCGCGCGCCTCGCTCGGTGCCGGCGAGTGGAAGCGCAGCAAGTACACGGGCGTCGAGCTCTTCGAGAAGACCCTCGGGGTTGTCGGGCTCGGCCGCATCGGCGCGCTGGTGGCCGCCCGCATGCAGGGCTTCGGGATGCGCGTGGTCGCGTTCGACCCGTACGTCACGAGCGCCCGCGCGCAGCAGCTGGGCGTGGAGCTCCTCAGCCTCGACGAGCTCGTCGCGCAGGCCGACTTCCTGACCATCCACATGCCGAAGACGCCGGAGACGACCGGCATGATCGGCGCCGAGCAGCTCAAGGCGATGAAGCCGACGTCGTACGTCATCAACGTCGCCCGCGGCGGGCTCATCGACGAGGACGCGCTCCACGACGCGCTCGTCGCGGGGGAGATCGCCGGCGCCGGCCTCGACGTGTTCACGAGCGAGCCGCCCGCCGACACCAAGCTCACCGCGCTGCCGAACGTGGTCGTCACGCCGCACCTCGGCGCCTCGACCGCGGAGGCGCAGGAGAAGGCCGGCGTGTCCGTGGCCCGCTCCGTGAAGCTCGCCCTCGAGGGCGATCTCGTCCCCGACGCGGTGAACGTCGCCGGCGGCGTCATCGACCCGTTCGTGCGCCCCGGCATCGCGCTCGTCGAGAAGCTCGGTCAGGTCTTCAGCGGCCTGGCGACCTCCGCGGTCACGAGCCTCGACATCGAGGTGCGCGGCGAGCTCGCCGACTACGACGTGAGCGTCTACCGCCTCGCGGCGCTGAAGGGCATCCTGTCGAACGTCGTCAGCGAGAACGTCTCCTACGTGAACGCGCCGCTGTTCGCCGAGCAGCGCGGCATCGAGACGCGCCTCATCGTCGAGAAGGACAGCCCGGAGTACCGCAACCTCACGACGCTCCGCGGCGCCCTCTCCGACGGCACTGTGCTCACCGTGGCCGGCACGCTCGCCGGCACACGCATGATCCAGAAGATCGTCGGCATCAACGGGCACGAGATCGAGGTGCCGATCGACCAGCACCACATCGTCATGCTGTACACCGACCGCCCGGGCATCGTCGCCGTCTACGGCCAGAAGTTCGGCGAGGCCGGCATCAACATCGCCGGCATGCAGATCGCGCGCCGCGAGGCCGGAGGCCAGGCGCTGTCGGTGCTCACGGTCGACTCCCGCGTGCCAGAGGAGCTGCTCGCCGAGGTCGGCGCCGCCATCGAGGCGTCCGTCATCCGGCAGATCGAGATCCTCGAGGCCTGAGCCTCGATCCGATGAAGCCCCCGCCTCGGCGGGGGCTTCATCATGCTCGGGGTGGTTCGGCGCTGCCGTTCGCTTCGGTGGTGCCGTTCTCGCGGCAAGGGCTCGGATGGCCGCAGTTCCGCACCACCGAATCTGGCGTCCGTGAGTTCCGTGGTGCCGTTCTCGCGTTATGAGCCCGGATTCCGCGAGTTCGACACCACCGAACGCAGCGCGGGGAAAACCCGTGGTGCCGTTCTGGCGTTATGAGCCCCTATTCCACGAGTTCCGCACCGCCGAGCCCGCGAGATCCCGGCGCGGGTCCGTGCGTCAGGTGCGCGTCGCGCCCTCCACGAGCTGGATCAGCGACTCGAGGGCCGCGCCCGTCGGCACCGGCCCCGGCACATCGTTCAGCGACGCCGTGTTGATGTAGAGCCCGTCGCTGACGAGCAGCACGAGGTCGAGGGCCGCGTCGTCGCGGACGTGCGGGCGGATGGCCTCGGCCCACATCGTGCGCAGCTCCGTCAGCGCGGAACGGGCGGGTGTGTTGCCGCCGTGGGCGAGTCGGCTGACGGCGAGGATCGCCCGATCGAACGGGCTGCCGACGTGCCCCGACGTCGCGAGGAAGTAGTGCACGGGACCCTCGGGCGCGGCGGCCATGGTCTCGAGATCGGCCGCGGCGAGCTGCTGCATGCGCTCCACCAGTCCCACATCCAGCGCGTCCCGCGTGCGGAAGTGGTAGAGCAGACCGCCCTTGGAGACGCCCGCACGGCGGGCCACGTTCTCCAGCGTCGCCGCCCGCGCGCCGTCCTCGATGAGCACGTCCTCGAAGGCGTCCAGCACCTTCTCCCGTGCCCGCGGGGGCCGGCTCACGTCGCCGCTCCCGCTTCGGCGCGTCCGCCCGGTGTATGCCCAGCCATGGCCATTACTGTACCATCTGGACGGTATAGAAATCGGATGGCAGGACGGACGAGATGACCACGGGGACGATCGAGACCTCATCGACGCAGCGAGCAGGATGGCGCGCCTGGGCGGCGCTGGCGGTGCTCATGCTCCCGGTGCTCCTCGTGTCGATCGACAACACCATCCTGAACTTCGCGCTGCCCGCCATCGCGCAGGACCTCGAGCCCACGAGCGCGGAGCAGCTCTGGATCATCGACGCCTACTCGCTCGTGCTCGCGGGGCTCCTCGTGACGATGGGCTCCTTCGGCGACCGGTTCGGACGGCGCCGCCTGCTCCTCACCGGCGCGATCGGGTTCACCGTGGTCTCGGTGCTCGCGGTCTTCGCGCCCACCGCGGGCTGGCTCATCGCCGCACGCGCGGCCATGGGCCTGTTCGGCGCCACGCTGATGCCGTCGACGATGTCGCTGCTGCGCTCGATCTTCCCCGAGCGCAACCAGCGGCGCATCGCGGTCGCGGTCTGGGCAGGGATGTTCTCGGCCGGCGGCGCGCTCGGCCCCATCGTCGGCGGGTTCCTGATGGAGCACTTCCCGTGGCAGAGCGTCTTCCTCCTCGCCGTCCCGATGCTCGTCCTCATGCTCGCGCTGGCGCCGGTCTTCGTGACCGAGAGCCGCGACCCGCACCCCGGCGCGATCGACGGCTGGAGCATCATCCTGTCGATGCTCGCGCTCGGCCCCGTCGCCTACGGGATCAAGGAGGTGGCCGTCCACGGCGTCGCCGGCGGGCTGCCGGTGGTCGTCGGCGCGATCTTCGGATGGCTGTTCGTGCGTCGTCAGCTGAGGATGGCCCATCCCATGCTCGACATGTCGCTCTTCCGTCGCGCGGCGTTCAGCGGGTCGCTCGGGGTGAATCTCCTCAGTGTCATCGCGATCGTGGGCTTCCTGTACTTCGTCTCGCAGCACCTGCAGATGATCGTGGGACTGAGCCCGATGGTCGCGGGACTGGCACTGCTGCCGGGGGCGCTCACCTCCATCGCGGGCGGGTTCATCGTGACCCCCATCGCGCGCCGCGTGCGGGCATCCGTCGTCATCCCGTGTGCTCTCGTGCTCTCGGTGGCGGCCTACCTCATCGTCGCGCTGGTCGGCGCACACGACGTCGGGATGCTCGTCCTCGGCTTCGCCCTGCTCGGCGCCGGCGTCGGCGCGGCGGAGACCGTCTCGGGAGAGCTCATCCTCGCGAACGCCCCCGTGGCGAAGGCGGGTGCTGCGAGCGCGGTCTCCGAGACCGCGTACGAGCTCGGCGCCGTGCTCGGCACGTCTGTCCTCGGCGGGATCCTCACCTGGTGGTACCGCACGCACCTCGTCGTCCCGGAAGGCGTGCCCGCGGAGCTCGCCGGGCATGCGGAGGAGACGCTCGCGGGCGCGATGAACGCGGCGGACGCGTTGGGCGGTCCGACCGGGCAGGCGCTCCGCGACGCGGCCGCCGCGGCGTTCGACGGGGGAGTGACCGCCACCTCCCTCATCGGCGCGGGCCTCGTCGTGATCGCGATGGTCGTCGCGGCGATTACCCTGGGAGGACGCCGGGAGAGCGCGACGCACTGACGTCGGGTCTCGGCGCGAATCGAGATCCGAAGGAGAGCAATGTCGCGCGTCGTGAAACTGGCCGTCATCCCGGGTGATGGCATCGGGCCCGAGGTCGTCGCCGAGGCCGAGAAGGTGCTCGACGCCGTCACCGCAGGCAGCGATGTGACCTTCGACAAGACGCGCTTCTCCCTCGGCGCCGGTCGCTTCCTCGGAACCGGTGACACGCTCACCGACGACGACCTCGCGGCCATCGCCGAGCACGACGCGATCCTCCTCGGCGCCGTCGGCGGCAAGCCCGGAGACCCGCGTCTCAAGGACGCCAACATCGAGCGCGGTCTGCTGCTGAAGCTGCGTTTCGCTCTCGATCACTACGTGAACCTGCGCCCGTCCCGCCTGTACCCGGGCCAGTCCGGTCCGCTCGCCGAGCCCGGAGACGTCGACTTCGTCGTCGTCCGCGAGGGCACCGAGGGTCCGTACGTCGGCAACGGCGGCGCCATCCGTCGGGGCACGCCGCAGGAGATCGCGAACGAGGTCAGCGTGAACACCGCGTACGGCGTCGAGCGCGTCGTCCGGTACGCATTCGACCTGGCCGAGCGCCGCCGCGGCAAGCTGACCCTCGTGCACAAGACCAACGTGCTCGTGAACGCCGGCTCGCTGTGGCAGCGCATCGTCGACGCGGTCGCGCAGGAGCATCCGGAGGTGGCCGTAGACTATCTGCACGTCGACGCCGCGACGATCTTCCTGGTCACGAACCCGGGTCGCTTCGACGTCATCGTCACCGACAACCTCTTCGGCGACATCCTCACAGACCTGGCCGGCGCCGTCACCGGTGGCATCGGACTCGCAGCCTCGGGCAACATCAACCCCGACGGCGACTTCCCCTCGATGTTCGAGCCCGTCCACGGCTCAGCTCCCGACATCGCGGGCACCCAGCAGGCCGACCCCACCGCGGCGATCGGATCCGTCGCCCTCCTGCTCGACCACCTCGGGTTGCAGGACGAGGCCGCTCGCGTGTCGCGCGCGATCGAGGACGACATCGCCTCCCGCACCGGGTCGAGTCGCACCACCGCCGAGATCGGCGATGCGATCACCGCCCGACTGCAGGCCTGAACCCGACCGACGCCTCCGGCGCAGACAGGAAACACCCATGACCGACGCCCCGCTTCCGCCCCTCGACTTCGCCGTCACCAAGAACCTCGCCGCCGTCTCGCCCGCCCAGCGAGCCGAGCTGCTCGAGGATCCAGGGTTCGGCACGATCTTCACCGATCACATGGTCGACATCTGCTGGTCTCAGAAGGGCGGATGGCACCGCCCGCGCGTGCAGCCCTACGGCCCGATCAGTCTGTCGCCGGCCGCGGCCGTGCTGCACTACGCGCAGGAGGTCTTCGAGGGGCTGAAGGCATACCGCCACGCCGACGGCGGGATCTACACGTTCCGTCCCGAGGAGAACGGCAAGCGCCTGCAGCGCAGCGCGCGGCGTCTCGCGATGCCCGAGCTGCCGGTGGATCACTTCCTGCAGTCGCTCGAGGAGCTCATCGCCGTCGACGGCGCGTGGGTGCCCGAGAAGGAGGGGCAGACGCTGTACCTTCGCCCGTTCATGTTCGCCAAGGAGGCCTTCCTCGGCGTGCGCCCGGCGCAGAAGTACGCGTACTACCTCATCGCGAGCCCCGCCGGCTCGTACTTCACGGGCGGCGTGAAGCCGGTGTCGATCTGGCTGAGCGAGAGCTACGCGCGTGCGGCGAAGGGCGGCACCGGGGCAGCGAAGACCGGCGGGAACTACGCGTCGAGTCTGCTGCCCCAGTCGGAGGCGTACGAGAAGGGTTGCGACCAGGTCGTCTTCCTCGACTCCGACGGCAACGTCGAGGAGCTCGGCGGGATGAACATCGTCTTCGTGAAGAAGGACGGCACGCTCGTGACGCCGGCCTCCGAGAGCATCCTCGACGGCATCACCCGCAACTCGCTGCTCGAGCTCGCCGCTGATCGCGGACACGCGGTCGAGCGGCGCGGCCTCTCGCTGACCGAGTGGCGCGAGGGTGTGGCCTCCGGTGACATCGTCGAGGTGTTCGCGTGCGGAACAGCCGCCGTGGTGACGCCGATCGGCACGCTGAAGGGCGAGGGCTTCGAAGACGCCCAGCCGCTCGGCGAGCTGGCCCTGTCGCTGCGCGAGGAGCTCACGGACATCCAGTACGGGCGCCGTGAGGACACGAAGGGCTGGCTGCGCCGGCTCGACGCCTGATCGCGAGCTCGGGCCCGTCGACGGATAGGCTGGCCGCGTGAAGATCGCCCGGTTCAGCCACAACCAAGCCATCACGTACGGCATCCTCGACGGGTCCGAGCTGGTCGTCCTCGCGGGCGATCCGCTCTTCGCCGGATTCGAGACGACGGGAGCGCGTGTCCCCGTCTCGGAGGTGACGCTGCTCGCCCCGGTCATCCCGCGGTCGAAGGTCGTCGCGGTAGGTCGAAACTACCGCGACCACGCGGCCGAGCTCGGGAACGACGTGCCCGCCGAGCCGCTGCTCTTCCTCAAGCCGAACACGTCGGTGATCGGCCCCGGTGACGCCATCGTGCGCCCGGCGCTCAGCGACGACACCCAGTTCGAGGGCGAGCTGGCCATCGTGATCGGCCGCATCGCGAAGAACGTCGCCGTCGAAGACGCGCTGAGCGTCGTCTTCGGCTACACGATCGCCAACGACGTCACCGCGCGTGACCTGCAGCGCACGGATGGCCAGTGGTCGCGGGCGAAGGGCTTCGACACGTTCTGCCCGCTCGGGCCGGCGATCGAGACCGACTTCGATCTCGCCAACGGCACGCTCATCACGCGGCTCAACGGCGATGTGAAGCAGGAGGCGCCGCTCAGCGACATGATCTTCGACGTGCCGACCATCATCGCGCACGTGTCGGAGGCGTTCACGCTGCTGCCGGGTGACGTCATCCTCACCGGGACGCCCGCGGGCGTCGGTCCCTTCGTGGCCGGCGACGCCATCGAGGTCGAGATCCCCGGCCTCGGCATCCTCCGCAACACCGCGCGCGACGCCTGAGGTGACCGTGACCGCGCTCGAGCGCGCGCAGGTCCAGCATCGGACCGTGCGCGTGCTCGCGCTCGGTCAGGTGCTGGGCGGCGTGGCATTCGGCGCGACGGTGTCGCTCGGGGCGCTGCTGGCCGCGGACATCTCCGGCCAGGAGGCCCTGTCCGGATTCGCGACCGCGTCCGTCACCCTCGGGGCCGCGCTCTGCGCCATCCCCCTCGCTCGTCTCGCGGCCGTGCGCGGACGCCGCACCGCGCTGACCCTCGGCAACCTCTTCGCCCTCGTGGGCATCGCGATCGTCGTCGCCGCGGCGGCGATGCGGGTGTTCCCGCTGCTGCTGGTCGGGGTCATCCTCATCGGGGCGGGGAACGCCGGCAACCTGCAGTCGCGGTTCGCGGCGACCGACCTCGCCGACAGCGCGCACCGCGGCCGCGACCTCGGTGTCGTTGTCTGGGCGACCACGGTCGGCGGCGTCCTCGGGCCGCTGCTGCTGACTCCGGGCGAGGTGCTGGGCCGGACGGTCGGCATGCCGCCTCTCACCGGTGCCTACCTCTTCTCGATCGTGGCGCAGACGGCGGCGCTCGCGCTGTACCTCGTCGCCCTGCGGCCGGATCCGCTGCTCCTCGCACAGCGCCTCGCGCGCGACGACGCCCGTGTCGCTCTGCCCGACGCCGACGTCGATCGACCCATCGCCGCTCGATACGCCATGCTCGCGGTCGCGGCGTCGCACGTCGTCATGGCGTCGGTGATGGCGATGACCCCCGTCCACCTGCAGCACCTCGCGCACGCGGGGGATGGCGGGCACGGCGGTGCGACCGAGGCGGTGACCCTGCTCGTCGGCATCACCATCGCGCTGCACGTGCTGGGCATGTACGGGCTGTCGCCGGTGTTCGGATGGCTGGCCGATCGCTGGGGCCGGGTGCGCTTGGTGCTCCTCGGCCAGGCGGTGCTCGCGATCTCACTGCTGATCGCGAGCACCTGGCCGGGCGAGCGGATGGCCGTGGTCGCGGCGCTCTTCCTCCTCGGCCTGGGCTGGAGCGCGTCGACCGTCTCGGGCGCCGCCCTGCTGACGGAGAGCACGCCGCTCGCGCGACGACCGCGACGGCAGGGGATGAGCGACACCCTGATGACCGCGGCGGCCGCGGTCGGCGCGGTGCTGGCGGGGCTCGTGCTCGGGCAGTGGGGCTATGGCGTCCTCGCGCTGACCGGCCTCGCCCTCGTCGCGCTCACGACGCTGCTGTCGCCCCTCGGCCGCCGCTGACGCGCCACCTAGAATGGACGGGATGTCTGCTCCCGATCCCCGCACCACGACCGCCACCGGCGCTGACGTGCGCGTGCGCTTCTGCCCGTCGCCCACCGGCCTGCCTCACGTCGGCCTCGTCCGCACGGCCCTGTTCAACTGGGCCTACGCCCGCCACAACGGCGGCAAGCTCGTCTTCCGCATCGAGGACACCGACGCCGCCCGCGACAGCGAGGAGAGCTACCGGCAGCTCCTCGACGCGCTGCGCTGGCTGCGCATCGACTGGGACGAGGGCGTCGAGGTCGGCGGCCCGCACGCTCCCTACCGCCAGTCGCTGCGCCACGACATCTACCGCGAGGTGCTCGACAAGCTGCTGGCGGCGGGGCTCGTGTACGAGAGCTTCTCGACCGCGGAGGAGATCGACGCCCGCAACGAGGCCGCCGGGCGCGCCAAGCAGCTCGGCTACGACAACTACGACCGCGACCTCACCGACGAGCAGAAGGCCGCCTTCCGCGCGGAGGGCCGACAGCCCGCGCTCCGTCTGCGGGTTCCGGACGAGGACCTCACCTACGTCGATCTCATCCGCGGCGAGGTGACGTTCCCCGCCGGATCCTTCCCGGACTTCGTCATCGTGCGGCCCAACGGCATTCCGCTGTACACGTTCGTGAACCCCGTCGACGACGCCCTGATGGGGATCACGCACGTGCTCCGCGGTGAGGACCTCATGCCGTCGACCGCACGCCAGCTCTCGCTCTACCGTGCGCTCATCGACGCCGGCGTCACGACGTTCATCCCGCGCTTCGGTCACATGCCGCTGGTGCTCGGCGACGGGACGAAGAAGCTGTCGAAGCGCGACCCCCGGGCCGACCTCTTCCTGCAGCGCGAGAAGGGCATGATCCCCGAGGGGCTGCTCAACTACCTCGCGCTGCTCGGCTGGTCGATCGGCCCCGACCGCGACGTGTTCTCGCTCGAGGAGTTCGTCGCCGCCTTCGACATCGAGGCGGTCAACCCGAACCCGGCCCGCTTCGACCAGAAGAAGGCCGAGTCGATCAACGGCGACCACATCCGCATGCTCGCCCCCGAGGACTTCGCCGAGCGGATCGTGCCGTACCTCGCCGAGGCCGGCCTCGTCGACGAGATGCCGACGGATGGCCAGCGCGCGCTGCTCACGGAGGCCGCGCCGCTCATCCAGGAGCGCCTCCCGCTCCTCGGCGACGCCGCGGGCCTCCTCGGCTTCCTGTTCTCGAACGAGATCGAGTACGCGGAGGACGCACTCTCCGGTCTCCCCGCCAATGCGGCGGAGGTGCTCACGGCGTGCATCGCGGCCCTCGAAGACGTGCCCGATGACGCGTTCGCAGCCGCGGCCATCCAGGGCGCGCTCAGCGCGAAGCTGGTGGACGAGCTGGGCCTCAAGCCCCGCGTCGCCTACGGCCCGCCGCGCGTGGCCATCACCGGCCGCCGCGTCTCGCCGCCGCTGTTCGAGTCGATGGAGCTGCTCGGCAAGCCCGAGTCGCTGCGCCGGCTCTCTGCGCTGGTCGAAAAGCTCGGCTGACGCGCGCGCGGACGGCGCCCTCGCGCCCGGACTGCGCCCTCGCTCCGAGACCGCGTGCAGCGCACGCGGTCTCGGAGCGAAGGTACAGGGCAGGAGCGTCGGTGCGGTCTTGAAGCGACACGCCAGGCGTCCTCGGCCGGTTTGGCCGTCCGTCGCGGTTCGGGTAATGTTGTCCCTCGGCACGGCTTAGGCCGAAAGCCTCTTGGGGTATGGTGTAATTGGCAACACGGCTGATTCTGGTTCAGTTGTTCTTGGTTCGAGTCCAGGTACCCCAGCAAGCTAAAACCCCCGGCATAGCCGGGGGTTTTTCGCGTTTCTAGGGAACTGTCCGTCAGACCTCTTGAGGCTGCTGCACCTTGTTCTGCACCCTATTGAGAATCGCCACCGCGGACTGCACCCTTTCGTCGATGCCGTGCACGTAGGTGCGCATCGTGAAGCCTGGGTCGTTGTGGCCGAGGATCGCCGCCACTGAAGCCGGGTCGACGCCGTGCGCGATGAGGACTGATGCGGCGGTGTGGCGGGATGTGTAGCGGCGCGTGTGCGGCACTCCCGCGGACTGGAGGATCTTCCGCCACTGTGATGAGTCGCCGTCGTCTGTGACGGGCCTTCCTGGACGCCGCGCCGAAGTGAACACCCATGCGTGCGGCTCGGCGTCCGGTGACCAGGGCTCCCACTTCTCCGCGAGCATCTCGACCATCTGGGCTCGGCGACGCTCGAGCAGGGACGCGGCCACGTAGTCGGGGAGAGGGATGACCCGATTACCGGCGTCGGTCTTCGCGGTCGGGACGAGGATCATCTCCTTGTCCACGGCTTGCAGCTGCTGATGCACGTGAACGGTGCTCCGACCGAAGTCGACGTCCTGCCACTCGAGTCCGAGCGCTTCGGACGGCCGGAGTCCGAGCGCGAGCGCGAGGTGCCAGCGCGCTTCGAGCCGGGTGCCGGCGATCACCTTCTCGATCGCGAACACGTCCGCTTCGGAGAGCGGGCGCACCTTCGCTTTCGCGGCTTTCGGCTTGTCGACGACGAGAGCCGCGAGGTTGATGCCCACGTGCCCGCGCTGCTGCGCGACCTTGAGCGCGCTGTGCAGCACCGAGTGCACCTGCGCGCGCGTGGAGCCGGAGAGCCCTGCGTCCGTGAGGCGCTTGTACTCCTCCTCGATCCGCTCGACGTTGAGCTTCGCGAGGGGTGTCGCTTTGAACGGCTCGGACATGTAGTGGTCGAGCGTGTACTGGTAGCCCGAGTGCGTCTTCGGCTTGTGGCTGCTCTTGCTGATGTCAAGCCAGTGCTGCACCCATTCCCCGACGGAGTAGCCCTTCCCTGTGGCGATGCCGGTCGTATCCCGCTGCTGAAGCAGCTGCCGCTTCTTCTGCGCCGCCTCCGCTTTCGTCTTGGCGGAGAAGTACTTCCGCTTGCCGTTGACGGTCACGTACCCGCGGTAGAGGCCCTCTGCGGTCTTGAACGCCGACCCTTCGCCCTTCGCTGCACGGGCCATCAGGCGACGCCCGCTTCCTCGAGGTCGATCCTGACGTCCCACTGGCCGGCTCCCATGCGGGGCTTCACGTAGACGGTGTCGCCGAGGCGGAGCAGGATCCGCTGGAACGCGAGGACGATGTCTTCGATGACGCCGAGCGCGACCGCGATGCCGCGGGTGTTGCCGCCGTAGTGCAGCTCGGCTTCCTTGTAGGCGCAGAACGAGATGAGGCGGAGCGCCGCCCACTCGTCTGCGCGGCGTTCCTGCTTCGCGTTCACGGGCCCGAACTTGCTGGGCACGTCCTCGAACACGGCGTGCGCGAGCTCGTGCGCCATCACGGACGCCCAGAGCCGCGGCGCCATGCCGTGCTGCAGCCGGATGGTGCGGGTCCTGTGGTCGTACTCGCCGTCACGGTCGAGCGCGGTGAGGTCGGCGTAGATGACGCGAACTCCGAGGGCGTCGGCGTAGTCGAGCAGCCGGGCACGGACGTTGTTACGCGTGGTCAATGTCTCCCTCTCCGCGGTCCTTCGAGCGCTTGCGTGCGGCGCGCGCGTAGTCGCCCTGGTTCCCCGTGTGCGCGTCGTCGTCATCCTGCCCGGGGTCACCGACATCTGTCGGCAAGTCGCCGGTAAGGGCCGTCGTCGCCTCGCCCTGCTCGATACGGCGGACGATCTCACGCGCGAGTTCAAGGTCGGTGTACTCGTCGAGGCTGTGCGCGCGGCCCAGGTGGTCGGCTTCCTCTTCGGTGATGAACCCGACGCCGACGAAGACCGCTCTACCTGTTCACCACCACGGATGGGCTCCGGTGGAACCGTCACACCCTGTACGACGGCACCGGCGGTGCAGGCTTCGGCGGGGCCGACATCGACGCGGAGTCTTTGCGGCGGGAAGGGCTCATCCGCGTCCAGCCGTACAGCATCCTGGACCCGTCGCTGTCCGAGGTGTGGGAGGTGCACCTGACCGACGCGCCCCTGATCGAAGCGGGAACGAGCACGGCGGTGTATGAGCCGACGGACCCGGCCCCGGAGCCGGGCGTGCTGTACACCCAGTCCTTCGACATGGCAGACGGGACGACGCTCCCGACCGGGTGGACCTATCGGACGGGCGCGCCGGTGACGAACTCGTTCGTGATCGCAAGCAACCAGCTCGGGCTGAACACCTCATCGGTGGCGCTCCACCTGGTGCAGCCGCCCACCCAGCCCGCGTGGGCGGACCATTACGCCGAGATGGACGTCACCGCGATCGGAGCGGCCGGCACCTATCACCCGGTCGTCGTGGTGCGGTACAACGGCGAGCTCAGCGGGTACCTCGGGCGCTACAACCCGACAACGGGGGCGTGGGAGATCTTCGACCTCGCCGGGGGCGCGGTCCTCGCATCCTTCGTCGAGACGGCACCCGCTCTGCCGTACACGCTCCGGATGGAAGCAGACGGCGGGACGGTGCGGCTCCTCGTCAACGGGACGGAGAAGGTCTCACACGCGCCCGCTGCCCCGCTCACCGCTACCGGCGTCGCGCTTGGCATGCGGCGCAACAACTCCCAGGCAGGCGACAACGCCCAGCGCGTCGACAACTGGGAACACGGCATCGTCTGACCCTCACCTATCCGCACAGACAGCACAACACCGCCCCTCCCGTGACTTCGGTCGGGGAGGGGCGGTGTTTCGGTCAGGACACTTGGTGGCCCGAAGCTGCGGGCTAGGCTGGCGCGGTGGCTGACATGTCCCCGGAGATGCAACAGAAGGCGCTTGCCTGGCTCGAGGAGAAGTGGGTTGCGGACCGGGTGTGTCCGATCTGCAACGCGCGCACGTGGAGCGTCCAGAACGGTATAGCGGAGTTGCGGGAGTTTTCGGGCGGTGACCTCATTGTTGGCGGGCAGCAGGGCATCTACCCGGCATATCTGGTGATGTGCAAGAACTGCGGGTACATGCACCTGTTCAACGCCATCGCAGCCGGACTCGTGGAGAAATCCGAACCGAGGGCAGAGCGGTGAGCGCGGGCAGATCACTCTCGTTCGAGCAGACATTCACTGTTCAGGTCAAGCAGGAGGAGACCTTCGTTATGCGACAGTCTGACTGGGTGCGCCTCCGCGCGCGGGTTGAGCGGCTGAAGAAGCAACGACGTGAGTTCTCGGCAGCTGCATGGGCGTTCGTGGGCGTCGGCGTCTCTGCGATTTTCAGCATGGTTTCGTGGGCCCCCGCTTACCGAGCGCTAACCGACGCTCAACAAATGGAGTTCGCTTGGGTGTGGCCTGCGCTTGTCGCTGCGCTGGTTGCCGGGGTCGTCTTCGCGATCGGCGGATTCTGGGGTGCGCACGTTATGAAGGACGCGGCCGCCGAGACTGTTGACAGCGTCGCCGCATACATGGATGAGTTGCATGACGTCCGCGAGCTTCTCGCGGCATGACGATCAGAGTTCGATGGCACAAAACCGCCCCCTCTCGGCTTCGGCCAAGAGGGGGCGGTTTCGTCGTTGAACTACTCCGTCGGGTGCTCGCTTACGAGGTGGATGCCTCCGTGGAGCGTGACGCTGTCTGTCATGCGGCGAAGCCACTGCTGATTGAGTTCGGCCGGCTCGGGACTGTCGAACTCGAAGCGGAGCTGGATGGCTGGGTCGATCCAGATTGTGGTCGGCCGTCCGCCGTCTTCTTGGGCGTCCCAGGACAGGGCGAACTTCTCCCCGCGGCGCAGTTTGGTGATGATCACCGTCTTGAGGTGCTGCAATGTGCGGTCGTCGACCCTCAGAGCGCCGAGGGTGGTGTCGTAGTAGAGAACGCCCATACGTGAACGGTACTCCTGCGCGCGAGCGGTGCATTAAACACGCCGACAGCTTCCCTGGCAACCCCCTTCCGGCGAGCTTCTCGAAGGGGTATCTGGCTTATCCGGCCGCGAACACAAGGCGCGTATTCAACAAGATCTCCGCTGCAGCGGCAAGCCCTGGATATCGGTTCCACCGCTGATGCCAAGGTGGTGGGGAAGCGCTCACCGGAGGACAACCGAGAGGCCAACCTGTTCGCGGCGAGTGCTTCACCTGCAGGCGTCTCTTTTGGGTGTCGACTCCCCGGGAGAGGCGCCTGTCTGCGCGGGCGACGTGCCACGCACTGCTCGGGGCCGAACGCAACCCCACGAGCCGCGCGAGATCGCACCGTACGGTGGGTGAATGAGCGCACTGCAGACGATGGTCCAGTCGGATATCACCTTCGACGCCGCCACCTTTCTGCTCGCGCAGAACCAGGACATCCAAGACCTGAAGCACCGCATCGAGTCAGCTGTGCACGAGGGTGGTCGATTCGTCGAGTTCACCGTTGTAGGGAACCGCGCGGTGAGCGTCCTGGTGGGGCCGACCACCCGGGTGACGGTCTCGCTGGAGACGGTGGAGTACGACCCTCGTGACACGGGCGACGAAGAAGACCCATACGACGGGCTTCTGGACTACTAGCCACCCTCGCAATGCGTCCGACGATTCTCAGTGCTCGCCGCAGCACTGATCCTCTAGCGCTGGCGCTCGATAGAGGCAACGATGAACGTGAGCGCAGCAGGATCTGGGGATGCAGGGCCTGATGTCGCTTTGGTCGCCCCTCCCGGTGGTGAGCCCTCCTCAGCGAGCGAGGCTCCCGGAAGGGGCGTTCAGTTCCCACCAGCGCATCCCCTTGCAGGGCCCGCTGTCCGGTCGCACCATGAGCTCATGACGGGAAACACGACGCTCGACCAGGAACGCGCGGCCGCGGAGATCAGGGAACGCCTCGGTGAGCGGTTCCCCGCCATCCCCGGCGACACCATCGCGGCCGCTGTGCAGCAGGCGCGCGACAGCTTCGCCCGCGCACGAGTACGCGACTTCGTGCCCGTCCTCGTCGAACGCGAAGCCCCCGCGCGTCTCGAGCGCCCCGTGTAGCGGTAACGCAAGCAAGTGCACCTTCTCATGCCTCCAGTAGGCTGAGCGCCGTGACGGAAGATCCGCTAGCACCGATGCCCGGACGTGACAGCGTCAGCGCCTTGACCGAAATGGTCAAGCTGGCGAAGGACAACCCGAGCATGCGAGAAGCGGGCGACTACGCAGCCAAGGCGCTGGCGGCAATCGGGAAGACGGCCTATCACCTGACCTTTCCATTGCGCGTGCTGAATTATGCCTCCGACGGCGTCGAAAGGTACTTCGAGGAGCGGTTCGCCTCCGAGCTCGAGGAGCGGCTGCAGCTCATCCCGGAGGAGAATCGCTCTCTGCCGAAGACCTATGTAGCGGGACCGGCACTGCAAGGCCTCGCTGACACAGTCGACGAACCCGCGCTGCGCAAGCTGTACCTCGAGCTACTGGCTCGCGCCATGGACGATCGCGAGGCGGAGCGCGTACATCCCAGCTTCACAAGCGTCATCGCTCAGCTCGATCCGGATGAGGTGATACGCCTTTCCGCGCTGTTCAACCTCGGGCATTCGGCGGTGCCCCTCGCGGAAATCCGCTTCGCATACGACAGAGGCAGAGGTGAGCACGAGAGTGAGTGGCCGTTCGTCGCGATCAAGTCGCATGTCCTGCCGAAGCTCACGCAACCCGACCCCTACTTCGAGCCCTCCGACGTCAAATCGCGTCCCGAGTGGGTCGACAACTGGGTACGCCTGGGACTCGTCGAGATCTCGTACACCCAAGAGCTCAAACCGGGGTCGAACAACGCCTACCTGTGGGTGCAACGGTCGCAGGACTGGGCGGAAGCGGAAATCAGCTTGGCCGACTCCGTCACCCCAGATGTCCGTCGTGTTGTCTTCCAGCGCGGCAAGATCTCTCCTTCGGCGTTCGGTCTGAAGTTCGCTCGCACGGTGGGCATCGTCGAGGATTCGTGAGGCGCGCTGCTACCGCGGTGTCTCGTGCCGCCCTGCGCCGCGACGAGCGCGCCCGAGCGGTGTCCACTCCTCGACGCCGGGAATTCGCCGCAGCCCGTCACAGAGCGCCCGGGCGTGCTCATCCTCGTAGTACCCGATCCACGTCCCGATTTCTCGGGCGAGGATGTCCATCCGGCCGGCGTACGCGGCGCGCAGCTCCGCAAGGGCGCCCTCGGCGTCCGCATCGAACCGGTGACGGCTGCAGATCGACGCCAGGCGGATACCGAGCAGGGTGTCGGGGTGGAGCGGGCCGTGCGACATGGTCGCGAGCGTACGCCGGGTCTGTGACGTCAGGATTACGGCGCCTGGTCGAGGTACTCCCGCAGCATGTCGATGAGTTGGTCGACGTCGGTCGCGCCGGCGACGGAGAGCAGGTCGCGGACCTCGGACCAGGTGAGGGCATTAGGAGAGGGTATGCCCTCCCGATATGCTCCTGCGCCTTGAGCGCGTCGCGGAGCTCCGCCTGCACGCGGGAGGTGGCGGTCACGACGACGGTGTCCGTGGGCGAATTGACCCGATCAGCACGACGACGAGCCCATGGGAGCCGGCACGGGTTGGAGCCGTCCGTAGGATCAACCGCATGGCGAAGCTGAACAAGATGCAACAGGACGGCATAGTCGTCGAGCTACTCACTGAAATGGGCTCGCTCGATGAGGACGAGTTCGACGAACTCTACGAGCAGCTCGATGCCGAGCATCAGGCTGAGGTCGACCAGGGCGTTCGGGAGTTCGCGGACAATGCCGTCGGCAGTGAGCACTGGGACTCCGACGACTGACTACCTTGCTCGAGCGGGTGCTGGTGGTGAGGGAGAGGATTGCCGGCGATGCCTACTTCGATACCGCCACAGCTGATCGACGCGGAGAAGTATCCGGCGACGTCCAAGCAGAGCCGCCCGCGTGACTGCACCCTACGCTGCACCTTATGCGTCCGAATCTGTCTGGATCTAGCGGGGCTGCTGCGCCCCTATTCCGCAGGAAATCAAGTGCGCTTGACCTCCTCTTAGGTCGGGTCGCCTGATTCTGGTTCAGTTGTTCTTGGTTCGAGTCCAGGTACCCCAGCACTGAATTCCGCAGGATTCCGCAGCAGAATCCGCCCTCGCTAGAGGCTTCCGGACCCGTCTGACCGGGTGCGAGACCAGAAGCGAGACAGGTCGCTCAGCTCGCCGACGGACGCTCGCGCGCGTCTGTGCGACGACGCCGGCGAGCTCCGTCAGCTGCACGCTGCCGCCGGCTCTCAGGATGACGCGGTCGCAGGGCTCCGGCGGACGGTGACACAGCTCACTTCGCATGGTGCGGGAGCGCTCAGCGGATCGAGCACGATCGCTGGGGCGGCCGACGCCTCGCTCGTGGAGGCCGCCCGCGCCGAGGCTGCGCTCGATCTGGTGGCCGGGGTACGACCGTTATGCGCTGATGGCGCGCGACGGGAGGGCGCGGTCCGCGGCCGACTCCCGGGCGCCGATCGGCGGGATGGACAGGGGTCGCCCTCGTCAGCGGACCGGGAACTCCCTCGGCGGGGCGGTGGAGCCACGGACGATGAGCTGCGAGTCGAGGCTCGCCACGTCCTGCGCATCGGCTCCGGCCATCCGGCGCAGGAGCACCTCGACGCCCAGTGCGCCGCAGCGCTCGATCGACAGGCGCACGGTCGTGAGGCCCGGCTGGCGAGCGGAGGCCATGTCGATGTCGTCGACGCCCACGATGCTGAGATCGTCGGGGCAGGTGCGGCCGAGATCGCCGATGCCGGCGTCGATGCCGAGCGCGATGAGGTCGTTGTAGGCGATCACCGCCGTGGCGCCGGTGGCTACGACGAGCGCGGCCGCGGCGCGGCCACCCTGGATCGACGCCGCCTGATGGTTCACGCGCGTGAATCGCACGCCGAGATGCTCGCACGCCGCGGCGATGGCAGCGCCTCGCCTCGCGTCAGCCCACGACAGCGCGGGCCCCGCGGCGTAGGCGATGTGTCGGTGTCCGAGTGCGACAAGGTGCTCCACCGCCTGGCGTGGCCCGTTCTCGGTGTCCATCACCACACCGGGCACTCCGTCGATGACGCGATTCACCACGACCAGGGGGATGTCGCCGACGAGTGCCCGGATGTCGGCATCGGGAAGGCGAGGAGAGCACAGCAGGAGGCCGTCGAGCTTCCGCGCGCGTTCGATCTGCTCACGCTCCCGGTGGAGGTCCTCGTCGGTGTCGAAGAGCACCGTCCGGTGCCGCCCGTGCCAGGCCTGGCCATGGATGCCCTTGAGGAGAGTGGCGTAGACGGGGCTCGCCACGTCGGGGACCAGGACGCCGAAGGTCTTCTCCGAGGCCGCGCCCTGCGGGGTCTCGTAGCCGAGTTCGCTCGCTGCGCTCAAGACGCGCTCGAGGGTCGCGTCGGCGAGCCGGCTGGGGTCGCTGAAGGCGCGTGAAGCCGTTGCGAGCGACACCTCGGCACGGCGGGCGACTTCGGTCAGTGTTGCGGCCACGACTGTCCTTCTCTCTGGTCCTCCCATGATGGCGCATGAAAGGCAGATGCAAGAGTTGACAACCCTTGTACAAACCATTCATGATGATTCTCATGTCGATCGACGAGGATCTCGCGAGCTGTCGGGCGCGGATCGCAGGAGGAGCCCGATGAGCAGCGCGAACACCACACCCCCCGTGGCGGGAATCCTGCATCTGGGGCTCGGCAACTTCCACCGCGCGCATCAGGCCGTCTACACGCGTGCCGCCCTCGACGCCCACGGCGGCGACTGGGGGATCGTCGGAGTGGCGTCGCGGTCCCGTGCCGTCGTCGATGCCCTGCGAGCGCAGAGGCTCGAGTACGCCGTCGCGGAGATCTCGCCGCACGGCATGTCCCTGAGCGTCCCCGCCGTGCACTCCGACGCCTTCGTCGCGTCGGAGACGCCCGAGCGGCTCGTCGGGAGCATCGCCGACCCCGCGATCCGGGTGGTGACCTTGACGGTGACGGAGAACGGGTACAGCTACTCCGCGGCCACCGGGCACCTCGACGTCGCGGAAGCGGGCATCGCCGCGGACCTGCGCGGGGGACTGCCGCGCACGACGATCGGAGGACTCGCGCGCGGACTGCAGCGGCGCGCGTCCGACGGGGGATCGCCGGTGACGATCCTCAGCTGCGACAATCTCGCCGAGAACGGCGCCCACACCGAGCGCCTCGTGCGGGAATTCCTCCAGCTGCTGCCCGGCGGCGAAGGCGACGAGGCCCTCGCGTTCCTGGACCAGGCAGTCGCCTTCCCGTCGAGCATGGTCGACCGCATCGTGCCGTCGACGACCGATCAGCTTCGCGACGACGTATCCGCGGCCCTCGGCCGACGCGACGAGATCCCCGTCCCCGCGGAGCCCTTCTCGATGTGGGCCATCGAGGACCGCTTCGCCGCGGGCCGCCCCGCGTGGGAGGCCGGCGGTGCCGTCTTCACGGACGAGGTGGGCCGCTACGAGCAGATGAAGGTGCGGCTGCTCAACGGCACGCATTCGCTCATCGCCTACCTGGGCGCTCTCAGTGGCGCGGAGACCATCCCCGAGGCGATCGTGCGTCCTGACATCGAGGGTGCCGCACGTCGTGTGCTCGCGAACGAGTACCTTCCCTCCATCCAGGTGCCCTCTGGCGTGGACATCGAGGATTACGAGCGCCAGCTCTTCGACCGCTGGGCGAACATCGCGCTTCGCCACCGCACATCGCAGGTCGGCACCGACGGGTCGGTCAAGCTGCGCCAGCGCGTGCCCGAGCCCGCGGTCCTCACCCTGCGTGCAGGCGCCATGCCGCAGCAGATCGCGCTGACCGTGGCTGGGTACCTCGCCTGCATCGCGCCGCTTCCTGGCTTCGAGCCCGGTCCGCACGCGCGCGCCATGAACGACGCCGCACGTCCGCGCCTCGCGGCCGCCGCCGCCACTGCCCGGAGCGGGGTGGACCTGGCTCGTGCGGGCATCGCCGAGATGCAGCTGCTCGGGCAGGAGCTGGCGGAGGAGTCAGCCTTCATCGCCCGCGTCGGCGAACTCGTCGACATCATCAGCACCCATGGCGTCGGCGCGGCGATCCGCGACTGCGCCGCCGCATCCGAGAAGTCGACCACGCACGAGAAGGAGCTCAGCGCATGAAGAAGCTGGCCATCCACGGCAAGCAGGACATCCGGTGGGAGGACGCCGACCTCCCCGAGCCGGGACCGGGCGAGGTGCGCCTGCGCGTGCGATTCATGGGCATCTGCGGCTCCGATCTCCACTACTACTTCCACGGTGCGAACGGCGAGTATGCCATCCGCGAGCCATTGACTCCCGGCCACGAGCTCTCGGCCGTCGTCGATCTGGACCCGTCCGGAGAGCTCGCGCCCGGCACGCTCGTCACCGTGCATCCCGCGCGCTTCGGCCCGGACGCTCCTGGACTGGAGGCGCACCCGCATCTGCGTGCGGGTGGCGACTACCTGGGGAGCGCCGCCACCATGCCCCACCGTCAGGGCGGCGCGGCGGAGTACCTCGTCGTGGAGCGCCAGATGATCCGGGTGCTTCCCGAGGCACTGCCTCTCGAGCGCGCCGCCCTCGCCGAGCCGCTCGCCGTCGCGCTGCACGCGGTGAGCCTCGTGGGCGACCTGGAGGGCAAGCGCGCCCTCGTGATCGGTGCGGGCCCGATCGGCCTGCTCGTCGTCGCGGCCGCGCACGCGGCCGGCGCCACGGCGATCGGCGCGAGCGATGTGCGCGATGAGCCGCTGACGAGGGCGGCCGCGCTCGGGGCCACCGACCTCGTCCTCGTCGGACGCGACAAGATCGACGACGAGTCGTATGACGTGGTCTTCGAATGCTCGGGGGTGCCCGTGTCGCTCACGCAGGCCGTGCGCGCCGCGAAGCGCGCGGGCACGATCGTGCAGGTCGGGATGCTGCCGAACGCCGGGATCGAGGTCAACCTCGCCCCGATGCTCGCCAAGGAGCTGACCCTGCGCGGAGCCTTCCGCTTCGCTTCCGAGATCGACGACGCGATCGCACTGCTGGCCGACTCGGACGCACTCGACGCGGTCATCACGCACGTCATCCCCGCTGGCGACGCCGAAACCGCCTTCGCGACGGCCCGCGACTCCGCAACGTCGGCCAAGGTGCTCATCTCGCTCTGAGACCCGCACCCACCCCGCTCTCTTCCTCAAGTCACATCCCAACAGACGGTGCAAAGGAGTAACCGAATGTCAGAATCACCGCACACCCGAACCGCCACCCATGACCCTGCCGAGAAGCGCACCGTGCGCGACCTCGTGCGAGCGGCGGTATCCGGGTGGCTCGGCACCGCGCTCGAGTTCATGGACTACCAGCTCTATTCGCTGGCCGCTGCGCTGGTCTTCGCCGACCTCTTCTTCTCGAACGAGGACCCGGCCATGGCGGTCGTCGCCGCGATGGCCACATACGGCGTCGGCTACGTCGCCCGCCCGGTCGGCGCGTTCTTCTTCGCCCGCCTCGGAGACCGCACCGGTCGTACGAAGGTCCTCTTCTACACGATCCTCCTCATGGGGCTCGCCACCACCCTGATCGGCGTCCTGCCCACGTACTCGCAGGTGGGCATCCTCGCGCCGATCCTCCTCGTGGTTCTCCGTATCGCCCAGGGCTTCGGAGCCGGAGCGGAGATCTCCGGTGCGGGCGTCATGCTCGCCGAGTACGCCCCCGCGCGCCGCCGCGGCATCATCGCCTCCCTCGTCGCGCTCGGGACGAACTGCGGCACGCTCCTCGCCTCCGCGATCTGGGCGGTGCTGCTGGTCGTCTACAACGAGCAGCAGGTAATCGATTGGGCCTGGCGCATCCCGTTCATCGGCAGCGTGGTCATCATGCTCTTCGCCGTGTGGGTGCGCTTCAACCTGAAGGAGAGCCCGGTCTTCGAGGAGCGCGACGACGTCGTCGACGGCCAGGCGCTGTCGAAGGCGGAGACCATCAAGCTCGCCACCGAGACCAACGACATCCGCACCCTCGAGGCGATGAACCGCAAGCCGATCAAGGCGTTCATCATCGCCCTGCTGCTGCGCTTCGGTCAGGCTGGCAACTCGGGCATGATCCAGACCTACCTCATCAGCTACATCACCGTCGTGCTGCTCCTGGACCGCTCGATCGGCGTCAACGCCGTCATCGTCTCGTCCCTCGTCGCGTTCATCACCGTCCCGCTCTCGGGCTGGCTCGGCGACCGCTTCGGCCGCAAGCGCATGTACATGGTCTGGGCCGTGGTCGCGCTCATCGTGATCGTCCCCACGATGCTCATGATCAGCAGCAAGGAGACCGCCCAGGTCTTCATCGGCTACGTCGTCCTGCACAACCTCGCGGTGATGAGCTTCGCGTCTCTGGAGAACCTCACGCTCCCGGAGATCTTCGGTGCACGCAACCGCTACACCTGGACCGCGATGGCTCGCGAGATCGCCGCGATCGCCGCGACAGGAGCCGGTCCCGTCATCGCCGCGGCCTGGGTCTCGGCGGCGACCGGGTCGTTCATCCCGATCATCGTCATGCTCCTCATCTTCACGCTCTGCGCACTCGTCGCCGCCATCTGGATGCCGGAGGTCGCCGGTCGCGACCTCACGGACCCGCGCGACGCCATCTGATCGCGCCCCCACCCCCGTCGAAAGGAACAGCCCCGTGAGCATCGAACGCGCCGACGTCCTGATCACCAGCCCCGGCCGCAACTTCGTGACCCTCAAGATCACGACGAGTGACGGCATCGTGGGGTGGGGAGACGCGACACTCAACGGACGCGAGCTGTCCGTCGCGTCGTACCTCAGCGACCACATCGCTTCGACCCTCATCGGTCGCGACGAAGACCGCATCGAGGACACCTGGCAGTACCTCTATCGCGGGCCCTACTGGCGCCGTGGGCCCGTCACGATGGCGGCGATCGCCGCGGTCGACATGGCGCTGTGGGATATCAAGGCGAAGAAGGCGGGGATGCCGCTCTACCAGCTTCTCGGAGGGGCGAGCCGCGAGGGCGTGCGAGTGTATGCCCACGCATCGGGCACCGACTACCAGGCGCTGAAGAACGCGATCACGGGCTACCAGGAGCTCGGGTTCACCGCTGTGCGCGTGCAGACGGGCGTCCCGGGCCTCGGGCAGATCTACGGCGTCTCGGCGTCGGGCCCGGGCGTGCGCTACGACTACGAGCCGGCCAAGCGCGCGGCCGACGGCAGCGCGGCGACCGCGCCCACGGAGGAGACCTGGGACACCCAGAGCTACCTCGCGCACATGCCCGGCGTCTTCGAGCGGATCCGGTCCGACTTCGGCACGGGTCTGCGCATCCTGCACGACGGCCACCACCGGATGTCGCCGATCGAGGCGGCGCGATTCGCGAAGGACATCGAGCCGTACAGCCTGTTCTGGCTCGAGGACTGCACGCCCGGCGAGGACCAGACGGCCCTGCGCCTGGTCCGGCAGCACTCGACGACCCCGCTCGCGATCGGCGAGGTCTTCAACTCCGTGCACGACTACCAGACGCTCATCACCGAGCGGCTGATCGACTACGTGCGCTCCGCCGTCACGCACACGGGCGGCATCACCGCGATGAAGAAGCTCCTCGACTTCGCGGCGATCTACGGCATCCGCTCGGGCATCCACGGGCCGACCGACATCTCGCCGGTCGGGATGGCCGCCGCCCTGCATCTGGATCTCGCCATCCACAACTTCGGCATCCAGGAGTACATGCCCCACAACGAGAAGACGCTGGAGGTCTTCCAGACCTCCTTCACCTTCGACCAGGGCTTCCTGCACCCGGGCGAGGTGCCGGGACTCGGCGTGGAGCTCGACGAGGAGGCCGCTTCGTCCTTCGAGTACACCAAGGCGTACCTGCCGGTGAACCGCCTCACGGATGGGACCGTTCATGACTGGTGAGCCGACGCTGTTCGACCACAGGGTCGTGCCGCTGGCGTCCATCGCCGACCCCTCGCACGTCGCCGCCGTCGGCGACGGTCTCGTCGCGGGCGGTCTCCCCGTCGTCGAGGTGGCCCTGCGCGGCGAGCACGGTCTGCCGGCCCTCGCGGAGCTGGCCGCGCGCGGGGACCTGCTCGTGGGCGCCGGGACGGTGCTCTCGGTGGAGCAGGCGCGCGCCGCGCTCGACGCCGGCGCGGGCTTCCTCGTGACGCCGGGACTGGACGCCGAGGTGGTCCGCTTCGCGCAGGCGTCCGGCGTTCCCATCGTGCCCGGCGTGCTGACTCCGACCGAGGTGCAGGCGGCCATCCGCCTGGGTCTCACGCGGCTGAAGCTCTTCCCCGCGGGGATGTTCGGTGGTCTGCGGCTCCTGTCCGCCTACGCCGACGTGTACCGCGACGTCCGATTCATGCCCTCGGGGGGCATCCGACAGGAGAACCTCGCCGAGCACCTCGCGCATCCCGCCGTCTTCGCGGCGAGTGGAAGCTGGATCACGGCCGGGGCCGGCGAGGGCGCGGAATCGGTCGCTGCTGCCGCACGCGCCGCCGTGGGCAGGGCGGGGTCGCGCGGATGAGCACCGTCGACGTCCTCGCGATCGGTGAGAGCCTCGGACTGGTCGTGCCGGAGTCGACCGGGCGTCTCGCGCATGCGCGCGGCGCCCGGGTCGGGTTCGGCGGCGCGGAGAGCAACGTCGCGATCGGGGTCGCCCGACTCGGCGGCGCCGCGGCCTGGACCGGTCGCGTGGGAGCCGACGGGTTGGGTGAGCTCATCGTCCGGGAGATCCGCGCGGAGGGCGTGCAGGTGCATGCGGTGGTCGACGCGGAGGCGGCGACCGCGCTCATGATCAAGGAGCGCCCGCGGCCGGGCAGCTCGCGGGTGACCTACTACCGGTCCGTCCAGGCCGGCAGCCGCCTGGTGCCCTCGGACATCGCTCCGGGCCTCGTGGAGCGCGCGCGGATCGTGCACGTCACCGGGATCTCGGCCGGTCTCGGCGAGAGCCCGCTCAGCGCCGTGCACGAGGCCGTCGAGCGCGCGCGCGCGGCGGGAGTCCTGGTGTCCTTCGATGTGAACCACCGCAGTGCGCTCTGGCGCGACGGGCGCGATGCCCGCGCCGCCTACCGCGCACTGGCAGCCCGAGCGGACGTCGTGTTCGCCGGTGACGACGAGGCGGAGCTGCTGACGGGGGAGCGGGGCGCGCGCGCGCAGCTCGACGCCATCCGCGCGCTCGGTCCGCGCTGCGCAGTGGTGAAGCGCGGCTCCGCGGGCGCGATCGCCGACGAGGACGGCGAGATCGTCGAGCGCGATGCCCTGCGCGTCGACGTCGTGGACACCGTTGGCGCGGGCGACGCGTTCGTGGCCGGATGGCTCGCGGAGACGGCAGTCGGCGCGACCCTGAACACGCGCATCGACACCGCCGTGGCCTGCGGCGCCGCGGCATGCACGGGCGCGGGGGACTGGGAGGCCTCGCCCACGCGCGCCGACCTTTCCGCGCTGGCGGCTCCCTCGGGCGACCCCGTGCAGCGCTGAACGACGCGCAGGTCGGTCCGTCACGGGCGCACACTGCGGGAGGGGCGGCCCGCCGTTCGCTGATCGGGAATCGGATGCCCGCCCCCGTCGTTGCACCCTGCGTATGGCTGTCGCGACTCCACCCCTGCTGCGGATCTCCCGCATCTACGCCGAAGATGCCGCCCTGGCGCTTCCCCGAGGACAGGAGATCGTCGCCCGCTGGCCCGACGCGGACATCGTGCCCGTCGCCTCTCACTGGCAGATCCCCGAGGTGCACGGCGACGAGGCCAACGTGCGGCGCTGGGTGCGCATCAAGACGGAGGCCCTCGTGCTCGGGGTCAAGAAGAGCGTGGTCACACGGCCGAACGGCCGGTCCGCCGACTTCATCGCGCCGTCGACGGCGAACGGCTGCGCCATGGCGTGCGCGTACTGCTATGTGCCGCGGCGCAAGGGCTACAGCAACCCCGTGACGGTGTTCGCGAACATCGACCAGATCACGCGGCACGTCGGCAGGCACATCGCCAGGCAGGGCGAGAAGACGACCCCGAACCAGTGCGACCCCGACGCGTGGGTGTACGACATCGGCGAGAACAGCGACTGCTCCGTCGACGCTCTGATCAGCGAGAACGTGCGGGAGCTCTGCGACCTGTTCCGGATGTCGCCGACCGCGAAGGCGTCGTTCGCGACGAAGTACGTCAACCGCGATCTGCTCGACTGGGACCCGGCCGGGCGCACCCGCATCCGCTTCTCGCTGATGCCTGCTGAGACCGCGAAGGTCACCGACATCCGCACATCACCCGTGTCCGAGCGCATCGCGGCGATCAACGACTTCGTCGAGGCCGGTTACGAGGTGCACGTCAACTTCTCGCCGGTCATCATCACGCCCACGTGGCTCGAGGACTGGGCCCAGCTGCTCGACGAGCTCGACGTCGCGCTCTCACCCGCCGCCAAGTCGCAGCTGGCCGCTGAGGTCATCTTCCTCACGCACAACGAGGCGCTCCACGACGTGAACCTCGGCTGGCACCCCAACGCCGAGGAGCTGCTGTGGACCCCGGGCCTGCAGGAGCCGAAGCGTTCGGAGAACGGCGCGACGAACGTGCGGTACCGCTACGGCCTCAAGTCACAGGCCGTCGCCACGTTGACGGCGCTCATTGAGCAGAAGCTGCCGTACTGCCGTATCCGCTACGCCTTCTGACCCCGCCGAGGCTGCGCGATCAGCGGATGCCGCCGCCCGCGAACCCCTGCACCCCTGATCTTCACACCCGGGATGATCCCCGGAATGAGGGCGGGGTCCTCGATGGCGCATAGAAGCCGCATAGAGTCCTCGCCCACGCTGGCTCCATGACAGCGACAGCGACGCCATCCGCACCGATCACGGGCGCACCCCATCACGCCTCGGCGGAGGCATCCCGCCGGCGCTTCGCCGCTCGACGCGCCGCGAGGGCCGATCTGCTGTCCGCCCTCTGCGTCACCTCGGTCGCGGCGGCGATCGCCCTGTGGCTCGCCTACGGCGGACCGGCCGACGTCGGCTCGCCCGCCGGCGTCCTCACCGCGGCCGGGATCATCGCCGGGCTCGTCGGCACCGACCTTGTCCTGGTCATGCTGATCCTCGCCGCGCGGGTGCCGGTCGTCGACCGCACGTTCGGCCGGGACGCCACCATGGCCCTGCACCGCAGGCTCGGCAAGCCGGTCCTCTACCTCCTGCTCGCGCATGGCGCGCTCCTCACCCTCGGCTACGGTGCATCGGATGGGCTCGACCCCCTCCACGAGACCCTCGCGCTGCTCTCCATCGGCGACATGGTGTTCGCGTTCGTCGGGATGGCGCTCTTCCTCGCGGTGGTGGTCAGCTCGCTCGTCGCCGTCCGGCGACGGTTCCCCTACGAGGTGTGGCACGCCATCCACCTGCTCAGCTATGCGGCGGTGCTCTTCGCACTTCCGCACCAGCTCAGCGTCGGCGGCATCCTCGCTCAGGGCACGTGGGAGCGGGTCTACTGGGTGGAGCTCTACGTGGCCGCCTTCGCAGCGCTCGCCTGGTACCGCTTCCTCCTGCCGACCGTCGCGTCGCTGCGTCACGGCCTCCGGGTCGCCGAAATCGAGAGCGTCGGGCCCGGCGTGGTGGCTATCCACCTCACCGGCCGCGATCTCTCGCGGCTCGGCATCGCGGGCGGTCAGTACGCGATCTGGCGGTTCTGGAGCCGCCGCACGTGGTGGCACGCGCATCCCATCTCCTTCTCCAGCGTCGGCGACGACCGCACCGTCCGCGTCACGGTCCGCGCGCTCGGCGCCGGCAGCGCCGACCTCACCCGTGTCCCGATCGGCACCCGCGTGTGGCTGGAGGGCCCGTACGGCATCTTCACGGGCGCCAACCGCACGTCGCCGCACCTCGCGGTGGTCGCCGCCGGAATCGGCGTGACTCCCGTTCGGAGCCTGCTGGAGGATGCGGCCCTCGAGCCGGGGGAGGCGACCGTCCTCCTCCGCGCACGGAACGAGGCGGAGCAGTTCCACTGGCCGGAGGTGCGGCAGCTGGTGGAACGCAAGGGCGGCCTGCTCTACGGCATGACAGGCTCCCGCGCCCGTGGCGTGGACAGCTGGATGTCCGCCGAGGACCTCGCCCGCGGCGTCACCCTCCAGTCCGTCTTCCCCGACCTCCGGTCCTCCGACCTGTTCGTCTGCGGACCGCAGGTCTGGACCGATCTCGTCGTCCGCGACGCGCGCGCGGCCGGCGTTCCCGAATCCCAGATCCACGTGGAGAGGTTCGACTGGTGAGTGCACGAGCAAAGATCGCAAGCGTCGCCGCCTCGGGTGCTGTGCTGCTCATCGGGTGGCAGCTCGGCACCCAGGGGCAGACGCTCGAGTTCTCCGCCGCGTCGACGACGAGCGGCACGACCTCCGGTACGTCCGGCTCGGATGCGCCGAGCAGCGGGTCCACGGGCTCGTCCAGCAGCGGCTCAGGAGACACCGCGAGCTCCGGCTCCGCGAGCAGCGGCTCCGCGAGCTCCGGCTCCGCGAGCTCCGGCTCCGCGAGCTCCGGCTCCACGAGCAGCGGCTCGACCGGCTCCGGAGAGACGAGCAGCGGCTCGACCGGCTCCGGAGAGACGAGCTCGAGCTCGGGTTCGTCCGCGGGCTCCGGCACGTCCTCCGCGGCAGACGGCACCTACACGGGTGATGCGGTCCAGACCCGCTTCGGCTCGGTGCAGGTGTCCGTGACGATCTCCGGAGGGGCCATCACGGACGTCACCGCCGTGAAGCTCACGGACGCCGAGCAGCGCTCTGTCATGATCTCCAACCAGGCAGCGCCGATCCTCCGCCAGGAAGTCCTGTCGGCGCAGTCGGCGGACGTGTCGACGGTGAGCCGGGCGACCGTGACGAGCGAGGCCTACCTGCAATCGCTGGAGTCGGCGCTGGAGGAGGCGGGCTGGTGAGCGTCATCGTTCCCGTCATGGGCACCGGCGCGACCCTGCGCACGCCGACGGGCCCGCCGTCGGCCGACGTGGTCGAACGCATCCGATCCCACTGGGAGCGCCTCGAGCAGACGTTCAGCCTGTTCCGCCCGGGCTCGGAGCTCAGCCGCATCGCCCGCGGCGAGGTCGCCCTCAGCTCCTCCGGAGAGGAGGTCCGGTCGGCCTACGCCGAGGCGCTCCGCTGGCGCGAGCTGACCGACGGTGACTTCACCCCGCATCGCCCAGACGGGGCCCTCGACCTCTCCGGCACCGTGAAGGCGCGCGCCATCCAGGACGCGGGGCGGATGCTCGATGAGGTGGGCCTTGCGTCGTGGCTCGTCGAGATCGGCGGCGACGTGCTCACCCGCGCGCCGGACCGGCAGACGTGGTCGGCCGGGATCGCCGATCCGCACGACGTGACCCGCCTGCTCACCGGGGTCGACCTCGGCGGGCGGTGGCGCGCCATCGCAACCTCCGGAACCGCCGAGAGGGGCGAGCACGTGTGGCGCTCCCGCCAGCATGGTCGCCTCGTGCAGGTGACCGTGCTCGGCGTGGACATCATGGAGGTGGACGTGCTCGCCACGGCGATCCTCGCGGGCGGGCTGCCCGCCCTCGACGCGGCTGGGCGCCGCTTCGACGTCGACGTCCTCACCGTGGACGCCGAGGGCGACCTCCGCGTGACTCCGCGACTGCGGAGGGCGATCACGGCGCCGGCGTGACGAGCACCTGCGCTACCGTCCGTGCTGAGCGGCAGCGAGCACGGAATCGGTCCCGGACACCTCTGCTCGCACGATCTCCGCACCCGCGGCGAGGGCGACCATCTTGCCGCGCGCGACATCCCGTGTCAGCGGGGCCATCCCGCAGTTCGTGCTCGGGTAGAGCCTGTCGGCGTCCACGAACGGGAGGACGTCCCGAAGGGTGGCGGCGACCTGCTCTGGCGTCTCGATCGCGTCGCTGGCGACGTCGACGGCTCCGACCATCACCTTCTTGCCCCGCAGGAGCTCGATGAGCTCGACCGGGACGCGCGAGTGGTGGCGCTCCAGCGACACGATGTCGATGGTCGAGCGCTGCAGCAGCGGGAACGACTCCTCGTACTGGCGCCACTCGGAGCCCAGCGTCGCCTTCCAGTCGTTGTTCGCCTTGATGCCGTAGCCGTAGCAGATGTGCACGGCGGTCTCGCTGCGCAGCCCCTCCGCGGCCCGCTCGAGGGTCGCCACTCCCCAGTCCCTCACGTCGTCGAAGAAGACGTTGAACGCGGGCTCATCGAACTGGATGATGTCGACGCCCGCCGCCTCCAGCTCCCGCGCCTCCTGGTTGAGGATGGTCGCGAACTCCCAGGCGAGCTTCTCGCGGCTTCCGTAGTGGCGGTCGTACAGAGTGTCGATCATCGTCATGGGCCCGGGCAGTGCCCATTTGATGGGGCGATCGGTCCGCTCCCGGAGGGCCCGCGCGTCGTCGACGAAGACCGATCGCTCGCGCGTGACCGCACCCACCACCGTCGGGACGCTCGCATCGTAGCGATCGCGGATCCGCACCGTCTCGCGCCGCTCGAAATCGACCCCGCCGAGGTGCTCGATGAACGTGGTGACGAAGTGCTGCCGCGTCTGCTCGCCGTCGCTGACGATGTCGATGCCCGCGTGGAGCTGCTCGTCGACGGCCAGCCTCAGCGCATCGCGCGTGCCCTCAGCGAGTTCCGCTCCCTCGAGCTTCCAGGGCGACCACAGCTTCTCCGGCTCCGCGAGCCAGGAGGGCTTGGGCAGACTGCCGACGATCGAGGTGGGCAGGAGAGCGTTCATCGGGGATCCTCCGTGGCTCATCCGGTCAGACGGCACGACCGACCGCCCACTGATCCAGCAGGGTCCGATAGGGGGTCATGAAGTGCTCCTCGACGAATCTGCCCTGCGTGACGGCGAGCCGGCTGCGCTCCTCGCGGTCGTACGTGACCGGGGGCGTCGAGTGCGCCTGGTTCTCCAGGCTCGGCCGGTACACCTCGCCGGCCGCCGAGTGGGCGCTGTAGATCTCCGGTCGGTAGATCCTCTGGAAGGTCTCCATCGTGCTGATCGTTCCCGCCAGCGCGAGATCGGAGTAGTCGCCGAGCAGATCCCCCTCGAAGTAGAAGGCGAGGGGGGCGACGGAGCCGCGCGGCATGAAGTACCGGACCTGCAGCCCCATCTTCCCGAAGTAGCGGTCGGTCATGGAGTAGTCGCTCTGCTCGTACTCCACTCCGAGGACGGGATGGCGCTCGCCGATCCGTCGATACGTCTTGCTGGTGGAGACGCTGATGCAGATGACGGGCGGCTGCGCGAACCGCTCGCGGTAGGCAGCCGACTCGACGAAGTGCCGGTACAGCTTCCCGTGCAGATCGCCGAAGTCGCTCGGAGCGCCCGAGCCGCCGCTCGCGGCGTGCGCCGGCAGCACCACGCTGAAGTCGTAGTCCCGCACATAGGAGGAGAGGTTGTTCCCCGTGATCCCCGGGATGCGGTCGCCCGTCGCCGTGTCGACGATCTGCACGTCGAGCATCTCGAGGAGCGGGACCCCCGCACCGCCCTCAGCCGCATCCAGATGCAGATCCGCCGAGACGATGTCGAGCTCCACCGTGTAGCGATCCGGGGTCGGATGGTCTCCCTCGGCGAGGTCGTGGAAGCGGTCGCGGATCATCGTCAGCGCGTTGCGGAGGTTCTGTCGACGTCCGGCACCGCGGGCCAGGTTCGCGAAGTTCGTGGTGATCCGGGACCCGGCGGACGGCGAGTAATCCTCATCGAAGCGCGTGGTGCGGATGCTGTAGGTGAAGTCGGTCGCCAACATGATGCGGTGCCTCGGTTCCTGACGGGGGAGCGGTGGGCGGGATCCCACGTCGCGGACGCCAGCGTAGGAGGAACCTGCTGTCATAGCCTCATCAGGATGATCGCCAGCAGAGCATAGGCAAAAGCTATGCGAGCAGCTCGACTCCGAAGCCCGCGACGACGTCGCGCATCTCCGCAACGAAGCGCTCCGCCTGCGTCGTCAGGGGGATCGCGCTGTGACCGATCCAGCCGATCTCGATGCGCTCGTCGACCTCGAGGGGGACGGCCACGATCGACGGATCGAGGTCGTCGGAGACGATCCCGGTGGAGATGGTGTAGCCACCGAGACCGATCATCAGGTTGAAGATGGTGGCCCGGTCGCTCACCCGGATGTCCTGCTTCGCCGATCGGGTGGAGAGGATCTCCTCGGCGAAGTAGAACGAGTTGTTCGTCCCCTGGTCGAAGGTGAGCCGCGGGAGCTCCTCGAGATCGTCGAGGGTGACCCGCTCGCGCGCCGCGAGCGGGTTCGTCCGCGCGACGAAGATGTGCGGCGTGGCGACGAACATCGGGGTGAACACGAGTCCGGAGTCCCGGAGGAGCTTGTCGATGACATTCCGGTTGAAGTCGTTCCGGTAGAGGACGCCGAGCTCGCTGCGGAGCGTGCGGACGTCCTCGATGATGTCGCCCGTGCGTGTCTCGCGGAGGGTGAACGCGTACTCCGCGGCCTCGGAGGCCTTGACCATCCGGACGAAGGCGTCGACGACGAAGGAGTAGTGCTGTGCGGAGACGGCGAGGAGACGGCGCGCCGGCGGTCGTCCGAGATAGCGCTGCTCGAGGAGCTCCGCCTGCTCGACGACCTGGCGGGCGTAGCCGAGGAACTCGGCGCCGTCCTCCGTGAGCGCGACGCCGCGGGCCGACCGGGTGAAGAGGGCGCGGCCGACGCGCCGCTCGAGGTCTTTCATCGCCGCGGACATCGTCGGCTGCGACACGTAGAGGAGGTCCGCGGCGGCCGAGATGGACCCCTCGGCGGCGATTTCGACGAAGTACCGCAGCTGCTGCAGGGTGATGCCGCTCGCCGTCCCGATGCCGCCCCGTGTCACAGCCACAAGCTATCTCACCGTGTGGATGGTCGGTCGGCGGCGGTGTGGCGCCGATGGCGCGGCTCGCCCCGAGCCGCTGCATGATGCACGCCCTGCGCGGGCGAGGCAAGCCCTCTCTGCGGCGCCGTCGCGCCCTCTACCGTCATCGCCATGGACATCTCCGACGTCACCTGGAACGACGAAGCCCGTGCGAAGATCCTCGACGACGCCGATGCGGTGCTGCGCGATGCCGTGCGGTCCGTTGCGGGCTCGGGCGATCTCTCCTCCGACGACGCGTTCGCGCAGCTCAACGCGCTGCTGAAGGATCGGTTCATCGACTACGAGCCCGGGCCCGACATCCGGAAGTACGCCGACGCCATCGCGGCGGGGGAGTTCTCCGGCTCGACGGAGGGCTGAGCGGCCCTACCCGCCGATCACCGCCGCGACGAGATCCGCGTACGCCGCCTGGCCGGCGGCATCGGGGTGGAAGCTGCGGTCGGCGATCACGGCCTGCGCGGGCAGGAAGCCGCTGATCCAGCGGCTTCCGGTGTCGCAGAACCCGTGTCCGTCGAAGCCTTCGGCCGCGACGCGGCCGGCGGCGTCGAGCACATCGGCGTTCACGTCGAGGTACACGACGCTGTCGACGCCGGAGAGGGCGACGCCGGCGGCGATGGCCTCGTTCAGTCGCAGCGCGGTCTCGTCGATCGCCGCAGCTGCGGCGCGGTCGAAGGCGATCGGCGTGCGGATGCCGAGCTCCGCGACGTTGAGCACCCCGAGACGGCAGCTGCCGATGACGTCGCCGAACGGCACGGGGTATCCCGTGACGACGATCTGTGCGCCCGGCGCCGACGCGTGGACGGCCTGGATCACCGCCGCGATCCGGTCGGAGAGGACGGCGGCGATCGTCTGCTGCACGAGGGCGAGCATCTCGGCGCAGGAGTACGGGACCGGGATGGGTGCGTCGCTGCACACGAGGAGAGCGTCGCGCCAGGCGGTGTCATTCACGCCCACGGTGAGGGTCACGAGTTCCGTCGCCGCGCCGAGCGCCCCCGACTCCGCGAGATCGGCCGCCTGCTCGAGCGCGTCGCCCGTCGTCGCGCCGGAGCAGGCCTCGGACCGGACGGGGACACCGAGATCATCCGCCAGGAGCTCGGGATAGGACCGCTTCGAGCGCAGGCAGTCCGCGTCGAGGTAGGGCAGGAGGCCGTTTCCCGACGCGATCGAGTCGCCGAGGGCGACGTACGGTGTGCCCGGGGCGGGGGCTGCCGCTGCGGGCGCGGCGGCGAGGGCGCAGGCCCCCACAGCGATCGCCGCGAGCACCGCGGCAAGACGCGTTCTCATCATTCCTCCTCGAACGACAGAGCCTGGATGTGCCGCCGATGGTAGACCTCGCCAGGACCGGCCCGACAGGGGAGGAGTGCGCGTCAGACCAGGGTCAGTGCCCTTCGCCGCTGACGTCGATCAGCACCTTGCCCACCGTCCCCGCCTGGACGGCGTCGTGTGCGCGAGCGGTCTCCGCGAGGGGGAACCAGGTGAGGGGGAGCCCGGCGCCCTCGCCGACGGGAAGCGCGCCATCCTGCAGTGCGGCGGTGATGTCCTCGGCCGCCGCGCGCCAGGCCGCCTCCCCCACTGTGTAGACGAGCACGCCCTGCATGCGCACGTTCCGCGCGAACGACGGCTGCACCGGCAGCGTGAACGCGTCGCCGCCCTCGTTCGCGTAGTAGGCGATGCTGCCGTGGTTGGCGATCACCTGCAGATCGAGGTCCGCGTTCGCGGCCGGAGCGACCTCGACGATCTGATCGATCCCCTTCGGCGCGAGCGCGCGGATCTGCTCGACCGCGTCGTCGTCCGTGTACCGCACGACGTGCTGCGCGCCCGCCGCGCGCGCGAGCACGGCCTTCTCGTCGCTGCTCACGGTGGCGATGACCGCGGCGCCCGCCCACACCGCGAGCTGGATGGCCGCATGGCCGACAGCGCCCGCGCCGCCCGCCACGAGGACGGCGCGGCCCTCGAGTGCACCGGGCGTCAGGCGCGACGGACCGAACTCGTGCACGGTGAGCGCGCGGTGAGCGGTCATCGCCGGGACGCCGAGGCTGGCCCCGAGCGCGAAGTCGGCGCCGACGGGAAGGCGCACCGCCCGCGCCGCGGGCACGACCGTGTACTCCTGAGCGGTGCCGGAAGGGCTCCCGTGCTGAGCGAGGAAGAGCCAGACGCGGTCCCCGACGGCGAGGTCCGCCACGCCGTCGCCCACCGCGTCGACGGTGCCGGCGCCGTCCTGGTTGGGCACGACCTCGTCGAACGCCATGCGCCGTGAGCCCTCGCGCGACTTCCAATCCGTGGGATTGACGCCCGAGACCGCTACTCGCACCCGCACCTCGCCGAGCCCGGGAGAGGGGACCTCGCGCTCCACGAGGTCGAGGACGGATGAGTCGCCGGTTCGGGTGTACGCGATCGCTTTCATGTCTTCGTCAACGCCGCAGATGCCCTCGCTCATTCCACGTCGACTTGAGTTGCATGCGGGCGGCGACCATGGCACCCTTGGTACCGGTCCCAATGGGACCGGTACCAAACGCAATGGAGCACGAGGGTGCTCCGAGAGGACGCTCTTCATGCTCGGCTTCGATCCCGACTTCTACCGCTCCGTCGTCTCGGGGGCGGGCGCGCTGCACACACGCATCGACGAGATCGCCCGCGCCGTCTCGGCGAAGGGCTACGAGAATCTCTTCCTCATCGGGTCCGGCGGCTCCTACGCGGCGATGTGGCCGTACGAGCTCCTCGTCACCACGCACTCGACGCTGCCTGTCCGCTCCGCGATCGCAGCGGAGCTCGTCCTGAGCGGAGACCCGCGTCTCGGCGCCGGCTCGCTCGCTGTGTTCTCCTCGCTCTCCGGCACCACCGCGGAGACGCTGAAGGCGCTGGAGTATTGCGCCGAGCGCGGCGTCACGACGATCGCTCTGACCGGTGATGGCGACAGCCCCATCGGCCGGGCGGCGGATCACGTTCTCGTGAATCCCGCGGACGACGAGACGGCCGGGGAGTCGATCGACATCCAGCTGCTGCTCCTCACCACCGCGCTCCTCCACCGCCGCGGCGAGTTCGAGGGGTACGAGCGGCTCGCGAACCAGCTGACGGACCTGACCGACGCCCTGATCGCGGTTCAGGAGCAGGCGGATGGCCCCGCCGCGGCGTTCGCGCGGAAGCATCGGCACACGACCTACCACTTCCTCGTGGGTGCCGGGAACCTGTGGGGATTCACGTACAACTACTCGATGTGCATCCTCGAGGAGATGCAGTGGCTGCACACGACGCGCGTGCACGGCGCCGAGTTCTTCCACGGGTCGCTCGAGCTCATCGAGAAGGACACGAGCCTGCTGCTGTTCAAGGGCGAGGACGCCGGTCGCCCGCTCATGGAGCGCGTCGAGCGGTTCGCCGAGCGGTACAACGAGAACACGACGGTCATCGATACCGCGGCCTACCCCCTCCCGGGCGTGGACGACGAGTTCCGCGCCCTCGTCGCGCCGATCGTCGTGGACGCGGTCACCGCACGGTTCACCAAGCACCTCGAGACCGTGCGCGAGCACCCGCTGTCGACGCGTCGCTACTACCGCGTCGTGGAGTACTGATGACCGGTGCGGCCACCGGGCCGGCGCGCGTCCTCGGCGTCGGCGACAACGTGATCGACCGCTTCCTCGATCGCGGCGTCTACTATCCGGGCGGCAACAGCGTGAACGTGGCGGTCTTCGCCCGCCGCGCGGGTGCGGAAGCGGCGTACCTCGGCGTCTTCGGCGACGACGATCCCGGCTCTCACATCCGCGGGGTGCTCGGAGAGCTCGGCATCGCGACGGACCACAGCGTCGTGAGGGCTGGCGAAACGGGATGGTGCGACGTCCGTGTCGTCGACGGCGACCGCGTCTTCGGCGACTGGTCGGGTGGCGTCACGGTCGAGCGCCCCATCGAGCTGACGTCGGATGTGCTCGCCTACGCGAGCGGATTCGACCTCGTGCACGTCAGCGCCTACGCGGCGCTCGAGCCGCAGCTGCCCGCGCTGCACCCGGCCGCCCGTCTGCTGGTCTTCGACTTCTCGGACGAGCCGGAGTACCGGGAGGATGGCTATCGCGCGCAGGTCGCGCCGTGGACCGACCTCGCCGTGCTCTCGGCCGCGCAACTCCCCTGGACCGAGGCGGAGGACCTCGCGCGCGACACCTTCGCGAAGGGCGCGAGGATGGTCCTCCTGACCCGCGGTCTCGAGGGGTCGGCGGTGTTCGACGGCGACGGGTTCGTGCGCGCCGCGGCCGTGCGCGTCGAGACCGTGGACACGATGGGATGCGGAGACGCCTTCATCGCCTCGTTCATGCTGAGCGCCCACGCTGCCGGATGGTCGCGCGGCCGCCGACTCTCACCCGCCGTCCTCGAGGCGGCCCTTCACGATGCGGCGAAGGCCGCCGCAGAGCAGTGCGCCGTCGAGGGCGCATTCGGATACCCCAAGGAGTACGTGCAATGACGCAGCAACTCGCCCCCTCCGCGGAGCAGACCCCCGAGCGCCCGAGCGCTCGGGTGTCCCCGCGGACCAGGACGATCGCCGGCTACACCGGCCTCGCCGTGGTGTTCCTCGCCTCCCTCGTCGCCCCTTCCGGGAACGCGGAGTACGGGCTGTGGAGCCTCCTGCCGGCGCTCACGCTGTTCGGCTTCATCCTCACCACGCATCGGGTGCTGGAGGGCTTCCTCTGGGCCGGCGTCCTCGCCGTGTTCATGGTGCACCGTCTGGATCTGCCGACGGCATGGATCGGCTCCCTGAATGAGCAGATGACCGACCCAGACAACGTCTGGCTGCTCGTGCTGCTGACGATGATCGGCGGGCTCCTGGGCGTGTTCGAGCGCCTGGGCCTGTCGGCGTCGTTCGCGCGGGCGGTCTCGCGCCTGGCGCGCGGGCCGCGCGCCTCGGGAGGCATCACCGCGGTGTCCTCCCTGCTCCTGAGCAACGACAGCTACCTGTCCGCCTCCGGGGTCGGGGTGAGCATGACGCCCGTGAACCGGCGGTTCGGGCTCCCGCGCGTCTTCACGGCGTCCGTGGTCCGGTCCACGGGCGAGCCCGGTACGACGCTGAACCCGTTCGGAAGCACGTCGGTGCTCATCGCCGGCCTGCTCATCGGAGCCGGGTACGGCGCCGACCGCAGCGAGGTCTCGGTGTACCTCGATGTGCTGCCCTACCTCTTCTACTCCTTCGCGGCGGTCGTCATCGGCGTCCTGCTGGCCTTCCGGGTCGTCCCGGCGGTCGGCGCGATGCGTCGCGCCTTCGACGACGTGGACGCGGAGGAGGACGACGAGGCGGCGACCACGGACGGGAAGCTGCCGCACTTCCTCAACTTCCTCGTGCCGATCGCCGTCGTGATCGTGAGCGCGATCGTGCTCGCCGACATCCAGCTCGGCTTCGCCCTCGCACTGGTCGTGACCGGAGCGCTGCTCATCGCGCAGCGAGTGACCACGATCACGGACTACGTCGACGCGGTCCTCGATGGGATGAAGGACATCTTCTCTCTGGTGCTGCTCATGGCGCTCGCTTTCGTGCTCGTGCACGCGGTGTCGGAGCTCGGCTTCACCGAGTTCATCATCGACTCGGTCGGCGGCGTCATCGCTCCGCAGTGGCTTCCGTTCGCGATCTTCCTCGTGTTCGGCATCACCGAGATGCTGGTGACCCTCAACTGGTCGCTCTACATCCTGCTCGTGCCGGTGCTGGTGACGCTCGCGGGCGAGGTGGGCGCCAGCGTGCCCATGACCGTCGCGGCGCTGCTGTCGGCGGGGACCTTCGGCGTCGCGGCCGCGATCTCGTCCGATGTCGGACTGCTCACCGCCACCTCCACGCGCGTGCCGCTCTACCGGCACTGGATCACGAACCTGCCGTACCAGATCGCGGCGGCCGTCATCGCGCTGGCAGGCTTCGCGGTGCTCGGGATCCTCGGATGACCGCCGCGGCCGGGGCGCCGTCCGCCGGGGACGTGGTCGTCGTCGGCCGCGCGCTCTGGACAGGGGAGGGGGCCGGTCCCGGGGCGCTGCTCCTGCGCGGCGGGCGGATCGCCGGCCGCCTCGCCGGTGAGGTCGCCCCGCGCGACCTCGCGGGCCCGGAGGCGGAGGTGATCGACGCGGGAGACGGGCTCGTGGTGCCCGGCCTCCACGACACCCACACCTTCTTCACTGCGGCGCTCCTCGAGCACGGCGGCCTCGACGCGCGCGCCCTCGACGACCGCTCGGTCGTCGAGGGCGTCCTCGGGGCGCTCGCCGCCGCGCCCGAGGAACTCGTCTTCGTGCGGGGGCTCTCGGGGCCGTCGGAGCGCGGAGCCGGTCTCGCCCGCGAGCTCGCGTCGCGGGCAGCGGGCGCGGCGGTCGCGCTCCTCGGCGCGGAGAGATCGTGGCTGGTGCTCACCGACGCTGCTCGCATGGCGGTGGGCGACGCGGATGCCGCGTCCAACGAATCGCTCGCGGGCCTCTACCGCGTGCTTGCCGCGGAGCCGCACGTGGTCCGGCGCGCCTTCCTCGCCCGAGCGCGCGCCTTCTCTGCCCATGGTGTGACCTCCGTGAAGGACATCGCCTTCGACGACCATCTCGGCATGCTGCCGGTGCTCGAGGATCTCGCCCTCCGAGACGACCTCCCGGTGCGGATGGCCTACTCGCTGCAGCCCGTGACGGCGCCGGCCGACCTCGCGTACGCGGAGTGGGCAGCGCATCGGAACAGCGGCGTGCGCTTTCACGGCTTCAAGCTGATGACCGACGGCGCCTTCGACGAGGGCGGGGCCGCGCTGCTGGGAGAGGACGCCGACGCCGTGGACTGGGACGCCGTCCGAGCCGAGGCATGGCGCATCCTCGACGCCGGGCACCGTCTGGCGCTGAACGCCGACGGCGACGGGGCGGTGCGGCGGTGCCTGGAGATCTTCGAGGAGTACGCGCGCGAACGCGGGAGCCTGCCGCCGGGAGCGGCGCTGTCCGATGTGAGTCTCGTCGCGGAAGCGGACATCCCGCGGGTGGCCGCGCTCGATCTCGTGGTCGAGACCTATCCACACCTCGTGCGCCAGGAGGGGTTCACGCGCGAACTCCTCACCGAGCTCCTCGGAAGCCGCAGCAGCCGGCTCGGCCCCTTCGCGTCGATGATCCGCCACGGCGTCCACCTCACCGCCGGCACCGACCATCCGCTCTTCGAGCCCGACCTGCCGCAGTCGCTCCTGTCGGCGAACGAACGGCTCCTGCCGCACGGCGAGGATGGGCGATGGCACCCGGAGAACGGGATGTCGCGTGTCGAGGTCGTGCGCTCCTGGACCTCGCGCGCGGGTGCGGCGATGCAGACTCCGGCCGGCGCGGGCACCTTCGATCTCGGGGCTCCGGCCGACATCGCGGTCTTCGATCGCAATCTCCTCGAGGCGGCGCCCGAGGAGCTCGCGACGGCCTCGGTCATGTTGACCGTGCAGGGCGGACGGGTCGCATATCGACGGTGACGGCGTCATTAGGCTGGAGAGCGTGACGCTCCCCGGACCCCGACCGACCATCACCGAGGTCGCGCGGCTCGCCGGCGTCGGGCGATCCTCTGCCGCGCGCGCCCTGGGCGGTTACGGCTCGGTCAGCGAGAGCACGAGGGAGCGCGTCCTCCGGGCGGCGCGCGAGCTCGGATACGAGACCAACGAGCTCGCGCGCAGCATGAGCACGGGCGAGACGCGGACCATCGGGGTCGTGCTCGCCGACATCGCCAACCCGTTCTTCGCGGGCGTGCTGCGCGGCATCACGGAGGTGTGCGCCGCGGAGGGATTCGACACCATCGTGGTCAACACCGACGAGGACGTCGAGCGCGAGCAGGCCGCTGTCCGCCTCATGCTGGCCAAGCAGGTCGACGGCATCGTCGTCTCGCCGACCGGCGGCGCCGACGCCGACGCCGACCACCTTGCAGCCGCGGTCTCGCGCGCCGTGCCGGTCGTGCAGCTCGACCGGACGCTGTCGCGCCTGCCCGGGCCCGCCGTGGTCCTCGACAATCGCGAGGCGGCCTTCGCGGCCGCGCAGGAGCTGCTGTCGGCGGGGCACCGGCGAATCGCGCTCGCCTGGGGTCCGCGTGCCGAGGCGGGGGTCGACACGCGCGCCGAGCTCGAGCGCGCCGCGCAGACCGATCTGTCCACGACCCGAGAGCGCCTTCTGGGCTACTTCGGAGCCCTCGATGACGCCGGGCTGCCGACAGACCCGAGACTGGTGATGACCGGTGAGCAGACGGTGGACGGCGTCGCCCGCTTCATCCGCGCCGCGCTGGCGAGCGAGCAGCCGCCCACAGCGGTGGTCGTCACGGAGACCGACGCCGCGCTCGGCGTCCTGCAGGTGCTGCGAGAGCAGTCGCTGCAGAGCCCACGAGATCTGTCGCTGGTGGGCTTCGACGACGCGCCATGGGTGCAGTACCTCGATCCTCCTCTCACCGTCCTCAGTCAGCCCGTTCAGGAGCTCGGCGAGCGCAGCGCTCGGGAGCTGCTCGCGCTGATCCGCGGACGTCCGACTTCGGCGTCGCTCGTTCACCTCTCGGCTCGCCTCGTTCGACGTCGATCGGTCGCGCCACTACGCTCCTGATCCGTTGCGGGAATACCCCAGGGGGGTATAGCGTTCCTCTGTCAGCGACGCCCGAAGAGGGCGTGACGAGAGGAGACGCCATGAGCACGAACGAGTACCAGGTGACGGGAATGACCTGCGGGCACTGCGAGATGTCGGTGCGCGAGGAGGTCGCCGAGATCGCCGGTGTCGACGAGATCCAGGTGAGCGCGGAGACGGGCAGGCTCGTCGTCACCGGCTCCGGCGAGTTCGACGACGCGAAGGTGCTGGCCGCGGTCGAAGAGGCCGGGTACCGCGCGGTCCGGGTCTGATGAACACGGCGACGCGTCTGAGCCTGTACGGGGCGGGCCTTGTGGCCGCCTTCGCCGCGGCCTTCGGCCTCGGCGCGGTCGCCGTCCCCGGCAGCGCGGTATCGGCATGGAATGAGGGAGTCGAGATGAGCGAGCACGGCGAGATGCACGTCGACGCGTCGAGTGAGATGCATGGCGAGGCGAGCAGCGCGGCGCAGGGCAGCCCAGCCGGGGTGTCGCTGAGCGCGGGCGGCTACGTGCTGGCGCCCGTCGCGGCACCGGGCACGGTCGGCGAAGCGGGAGAGCTGCGCTTCCGCATCCTGGACGAGGGCGGCCATCCGCTCATCGACTATGCGACGCAGCACGGGAAGGAGCTGCACCTCATCGTCGTCCGAGTGGATGGCGCGCAGTTCCGGCACGTGCACCCGGAGCTCGACACGACCAGCGGCACCTGGTCGCTGCCGTGGACGTGGGAGGCCGCCGGGACCTACCGCGTGTACGCCGACTTCGCCGCCCCGGGGGCCGAGGGCGTCACGCTGTCGCGCATGGTCCAGGTGGCCGGCGGGGTCACTCCGGCGGTGACCGAGGTCCGCACGACGGCGGAGGCGGATGGCTACACCGTGCGTCTCGAGGGAGAGCTCGTCGCCGGCGCGTCCCGGGCGCTCACCCTCGAGGTGAGCCGGGACGGGAGTCCGGTCACGACGCTCGAGCCCTACCTCGGCGCCTTCGGCCGCCTCGTGGCGCTGCGCGAGGGAGACCTCGCCTACCTCCACGTCCATCCCGAGGGCGACGAGCCCGCGACGGGCGCGAGCGGCGGACCGGCCATCCGCTTCACCGCGGCCGCGCCCACCGCAGGTCGCTACCTGCTGTATCTCGACTTCCAGGTCGCCGGAGAGGTCCACACCGCCGAGTTCGCGCTCGACGCGATGGCCGGAGGGGAGCACGAATGAGCGCGCCATCCACACCCGCCGTCGAGCTGGAGATCGGCGGCATGACCTGCGCCTCGTGCGCGAACCGCATCGAGCGCAAGCTCAACAAGCTCGACGGCGTCACGGCGAGCGTGAACTATGCCACGGAGAAGGCGCGTGTCACGGTTCCCGCGGGGTACGACCCCGCTCTGCTCATCGCCGAGGTCGAGAAGACCGGCTACACCGCCATCCTTCCGCAGCCTGAGGAACCCGCTCGCGACGAGGGCGACGCCGACCCCGAGCTGACGTCGCTGCGGCAGCGCCTCATCGGCGCGATCGTGCTCACGGTGCCCGTAATCGCGATGTCGATGATCCCCGCACTGCAGTTCGACTACTGGCAGTGGGCGTCGCTCGCGCTCGCCGCGCCCGTGATCGTGTGGGCCGCGTGGCCATTCCACCGCGCGGCGTGGATCAACCTCCGCCACGGCAGCGCGACGATGGACACGCTCATCTCGATGGGCACGTCGGTCGCTCTCCTGTGGTCGCTCTACGCGCTGTTCCTCGGCACGGCCGGCGAGCAGGGCATGACCCACGCCTTTGCGCTCACCATCGCGCCGTCGGATGGCGCGGGCAGCATCTACCTAGAGGTGGGGGCGGGCGTCACCACGTTCATCCTCGCCGGCCGCTACTTCGAGAAGCGCTCCAAGCGCCAGGCCGGCGCCGCGCTGCGGGCCCTCCTCGAGCTGGGCGCGAAGGACGTCGCGGTGCTGCGCGGCGGCGTCGAGACGCGCATCCCCACCGGCGACCTGCGGGTCGGCGACGAGTTCGTGGTGCGTCCGGGGGAGAAGATCGCTACCGACGGCGTGGTCGTCTCCGGCACCTCAGCGGTGGACGCGTCGATGCTCACGGGCGAGTCCGTGCCCGTCGAGGTCCGCGAAGGCGACGCCGTCACCGGTGCCACCGTGAACGCCGGCGGTCGGCTCGTCGTGCGCGCGACCCGCATCGGCTCCGACACGCAGCTCGCGCAGATGGCGAGGCTCGTCGAGGACGCGCAGTCCGGCAAGGCCGAGGTGCAGCGCCTCGCCGACCGGGTCTCCGGCATCTTCGTTCCGATCGTCATCGCCATCGCTGTCGCGACCCTCGGGGCCTGGCTCGGGGCGGGCTTTCCTGCGAGTGCGGCGTTCACCGCCGCCGTCGCAGTGCTCGTCATCGCCTGCCCGTGCGCCCTCGGGCTCGCCACGCCGACGGCGCTGCTCGTGGGCACCGGGCGCGGTGCGCAGCTCGGCATCCTCATCAAGGGCCCCGAGGTGCTCGAGTCGACGCGCCGCGTCGACACCGTCGTGCTCGACAAGACGGGCACCGTGACAAGCGGCCGGATGAGCCTCGTCGACGTCGTCACCGAGCCCGGCGTCGACCGCGCCGAGCTCCTCCGCGTCGCAGGTGCGCTCGAGCAGGCTTCGGAGCACCCCGTCGCGCAGGCGATCGCTCGTGGTGCGGCGGCCGAGGTCGGGCAGCTGCCGGTCGCAGAGGATTTCGCGAACGTCGCCGGACGTGGCGTGCAGGGCATGGTGAACGGCCATGCTGCCGTGGTGGGCCGGGAGTCCCTTCTCGCGGACTGGGCGATGCACCTGCCCCCCGACGCCGCCGCGGCGAAGGCGCGCGCGGAGGGCGAGGGCCGGACAGTCGTTGTCGTCGGGTGGGACGGCGCGACGCGCGGCATGCTCGTCGTCGCCGACACCGTCAAGCCGACGAGCGCCGAGGGCGTCGCCGCGCTCAAGCGGATGGGCCTCACTCCGGTGCTGCTCACCGGCGACAATTCGGCAGTCGCCCGGCGCGTGGCGGCGGAGGTGGGCATCGACGCGGTCATCGCCGAGGTGCTCCCGCAGGACAAGGTGGATGTCGTCGCGCGGCTGCAGGGGGAGGGGAAGATCGTCGCGATGGTCGGCGATGGTGTCAACGACGCTCCCGCACTCGCGCAGGCCGACCTCGGGCTCGCGATGGGCTCGGGCGCCGACGTCGCGATCGAGGCGGCCGACATCACGCTCGTCGGCAGCGATCTCAGGGGCGTCATCGACGCCATCCGCCTCTCTCGCCGCACCCTCGGCACGATCAAGACGAACCTGTTCTGGGCCTTCGCCTACAACGTCGCGGCCATCCCCGTCGCCGCACTCGGAATGCTCAACCCCATGCTCGCGGGAGCGGCCATGGCGTTCTCCAGCGTGTTCGTCGTGGGCAACAGCCTGCGGCTGCGGGCCTTCCGCAGCGCGACGCGCTGAGCCGGCGGGAAGGGACTCAGCGCCAGGCGGGTGCGGCGGCGCCGTACCCGCCGACGTCGCGCTCGATGGAGCGGCGCGCCACCAGGAGCGGCGGCGGCGGCAGGAACAGCGTGCCGTGCGGCGAGCTGACGGTCACCATGGTGGTGCCCATCGACACCTCGTGGTCGACCTCGGGCGGCGCCGGCAGCGCGAGGAGCGTCTGCGCGGCGCCGACGAGGCTCGCGCGCACGAGACCGCCGCGTCCCGCGGCCAGGAGCTCGAGGATGCGCGCGGCGAGGACGTAGCCGGTCGCGAAGTCGAGCGCCTGCACGGGGAGCGCGCCCGGTCGCCCATCGTCGTCGGCGCATCGCACGGAGATCCCGGTCGCGGCCTGGACGATCGAGTCGAAGCCCGGGCGGTGACCCCAGGGGCCCTCATGGCCCCACGCGGAGAGCGACGCGACCACGAGCCGGGGATGTTCGGCGGCGACGGTCGTCGGGGCGAGCCCGAAGCGATCGAGCGAGCCCGGCCGATAGCCGAGCACGACGACGTCGGCGTCCGCGAGAAGAGCGCGGGTCTCGCCCTGGTGGTCCGTGAGGTCGAGTTCGGTCGATCGCTTGCCCATCCCGGTCAGCAGGTGCTGCTCGAGGATCTCCGGCCGGGCGGGCGGGTCCACGCGCAGGACATCAGCGCCCAGGCAGGCGAGGAGCTGCGTGCAGGTGGGGCCCGCGAGCACGCGAGTCAGATCGAGCACACGCACACCGGCGAGCGGCGAGTCGTCGCCGGTCGGCAGCGCGCGCTCGCCCGTGGGCACGACCTCCGTCCACGGCACGTCGCGCATGAGTCGGCCCTGGCCGTGCTCATGCCACTCCTCGGTGGTGCGCACCCGCGCGGCGACTCCCCTCGCATCGAGGACCGCGTCCTCGAACTCCTGCGCCGGCATCCGCGCCGCGACCTCGTCGAGTTCTGGGCGGGTCGTGATGCCGACTGCGCGACGGATGGCCTCGGCGTGATGCGGATAGTTGCCGTGCAGGCGCACCGAGCCGTCCGCGCAGCGAACGAAGCCCGACAGCTCCGCCCAGGGGGAGAATCCGCGTCCATCGATTCTGACGTGCTCGACGGTCTCGAATGCCGACCGGATGAGCTCGGACGACGTGTCGACCGACGCCGAGGATCCGCGGGCGCGCACGACGGCCCCCACGGCCTCGACTGCCGTGGACACCGCGGAGATCGCGAGCCCTTCGACGTCCAGCGGTCCGTGCCACCACCGACGGATGGCGATGCTCATGCGTCGCGCCGTGCCAGCGTGAGCGCCGCCGTGTCGGTGAACTCGCGCTCGATGTCGGCGTTCGTGCGGTAGGTCGCCAGGCTCACGCCCACGGCGACCACGAGCGAGCCGACGAATCCGGGCAGCAGCTCGTACACGCCCGTGTCGAAGTTGGGCCAGGTGAAGACGATCACCGCGCCCACGACCATCCCCGCCAAGGCCCCCCACGTCGTGAGTCGACGCCACAGGAGGCTGAGGAGGATGAGCGGCCCGAACGATGCGCCGAAGCCGGCCCAGGCGAACCCGACGAGTCCGAGGATGGTGTCATTGGGCGTGATCGCCAGGAGCGCGGCGATCACGGCGACCACCAGCACGCAGGAGCGCCCGAGGATCACGAGGGTCCGCTGGCTCGGGGGAGTGCGCCGAGCCACGCGGTACAGATCCTCGACGAGGGCCGATGAGCAGACGACGAGCTGGCTGGAGAGCGTGCTCATGATGGCGGCGAGCACCGCGGCCAGGACGAACCCGGCGATGAGCGGATGGAGGAGGATCTGCGACATCCGCAGGACGGCCGTCTCAGGGTTGTCGAGCGCGATGCCGGCGCGGTCGAAGAACGCGATCCCGATCAGCCCGGAGATGACGGCGCCGGCCATGGACAGGATCATCCACGTCATGCCGATGCGCCGGGCCGGCTTCGCGCCCTCGACGCTCGAGAGCGCCATGAAGCGCACGATGATGTGGGGCTGCCCGAAGTACCCCAGGCCCCACGCCAGCGCGGAGATGATCGCGATCAGCGTGGTGCCGGTGAGCCCCGCCCCACCCGTCAGCGACAGCGCGTCTGGTTTGACCGAGGCGATCGATTCGCCCACCGCCCCCAGTCCGCCGACGTTCGCGAGGGCCACGATCGGGACGAGGATGAGCGCGGTCATCATCAGCAGACCCTGCGCGACGTCGGTCAGGGACGCCCCGAGGAAGCCGCCGAAGAGCGTGTACGCGAGCGTCACCGCCGTGACGATGACCATGCCCAGGACGTAGTCCGCATCGAAGGTGCTCTCGAAGAAGACGCCGCCGGCGACCATGCCGGAGGAGACGTACAGGGTGAAGAACACGAGGATGATGAGTGCGGACACGATGCGGAGCAGCCGGGTGCGATCCTTCAGACGGTTCTCGAAGAAGCTCGGCACGGTGATCGAGTTGTTGCTGACCAGCGTGTACGCGCGCAGTCGAGGCGCGACGATCAGCCAATTGAGGTACGCCCCGACGGTGAGCCCCACTGCGATCCACGCCTCGATGAGGCCGGTCGCGTAGATCGCGCCGGGCAGGCCCATGACCAGCCACCCCGACATGTCCGAGGCGCCGGCGCTGAGCGCGGCGGCCCACGGGGGAAGGCGGCGGCCGCCGAGCATGTAGTCCTCGTGGTCCTTCGTCCGCCGGGCGGCGAAGTAGCCGATGGCGAGCATCCCGGCGAAGTAGATGCCGAGGGCGATGTACAGGAAGATCTGGTCGGACATCGTCGTCCTCCGTGCGTCGTGCCGGGGCGAGCCGGCGGTCAGTGCGGTGCGTTCACGGCCACTGTAATCCCGAGGGGCGACAGCATGTGGGAGGACAGCCGCAGTCGGGAGGAGGGAATCCCCGTCATTCCTCCTCCCGAGTGCGCATCTCCTCCCGAATGCGCTCAGGCGCGCGAGAACTCCGATGCGCGGCGCACCTGGTCCGCCGTCGGCGTGATGCCGGTGTAGCGCGCGAACTGGCGGGCCGCTTGCAGTGCGATCACCTCGGCCCCGGTGATGAGGCGCTTCCCTGCCGTCCGCCCTGCGCGCACGAGCGGAGTCTCCGAGGGGAAGGCGACGACGTCGAACACGACCTCGGACGCGGCGACGTGCGCGGGGGAGAAGGCGAGTGCGTCCGCGTCGCGGCCGGTCATCCCGAGCGGCGTGACGTTGACGAGCAGTGCGGCTCCGGGAGCCGGGTCCCGATCGGTCCACCCGTATCCATACGCGTTCGCGAGCGCGCGCCCGGCGTCGGCGTTGCGCGCGACGATCGTGAGGTCGTCGAAACCCGCCCCGCGGAACGCGGCGACGACGGCCTTCGCCATCCCGCCGGACCCTCGGACGAGAACCGGCAGGGCCGAGTCGACCTCATGCCGCTGGAGGAGCTCCGCCACCGCCTCGTAGTCCGTATTGGCTGCGGTGAGCCGGCCGCCGTCGTTGACGATCGTGTTCACCGACGCGATCGCCGCCGCGGACTCCTCCATCTCGTCGACGAGAGGGATGACGGATTCCTTGAACGGCATGGACACCGAGCAGCCGCGGATCCCCAGCGCGCGCACACCGCGGATGGCGCCTTCGATGTCGTCGGTCGTGAACGCCTTGTAGACGAAGTTCAGGCCCAGCTCTTCATAGAGGAAGTTGTGGAAGCGCGTGCCGATGTTCGACGGACGCCCGGAGAGCGAGATGCAGACGGACATGTCCTTGTTCAGGATGGGCATGGCGTCATTCTCCCGGACCCCGCGCGTCACAACGTCAGCGCGTCTCCCGCGTCCAGATCGTGGAACGTGCCGCCGCCCTGCTCGGTCGCCCAGCGCAGGCGCGAGCGATGCATGGCGAGGCCAGCCGCGGTGAGCAGACTGTCGTGGGTCCCGAAGGCCTGTCGGGGCTGAACGGCCAGCACGAAGTCCATGGCCTCGCCGATCTTCAGCCACGGTGCGCTCGCGGGCGCCGCGAGGACAGCCACCTCCCGCCCCTCTGGCACGGCGTAGGAGTCGCCGGGGTAATAGAGCGTGTCGTCGACGAGCACGCCCACGTTGTCCACGATGGGGATCGACGAGTGGATCTCGTTGTGCCGCCCGCCGAAGAACTCCAGGCGGAACGCGCCGGCTGCGACCACCTCGCCCGGTGCGACGACGGTCGCGCCGAGGTCGAGGGCGTCGGCAACGGCCTGCGTCGTGAACAGCGGCGCTCGCGGGTGACGCTCGCGCAGAGCGCGAATCTGCTCGGGAACCCAGTGGTCGGGGTGCTCGTGCGTGACCACGATGCCGGCCAGGTGGTCGATGGCCGGCAGCGCCGAGGTGAAGTTGCCCGGGTCGACCACGAGGGTGGAGCCGTCCTTCTCGACGCGGAGTGTGGCATGTTCGTGCTTGATGACGCGCATGGGCCCAGTCAACCACCGCACACGCGAAGAAGCCCGGATCCTTGCGGATCCGGGCTTTCTTCTTTACGGTGACCCCAGCGGGATTCGAACCCGCGTTACCGCCGTGAGAGGGCGGCGTACTAGGCCGCTATACGATGGGGCCGTATCGTTGTCTTCAGTTCTTCGTGCTGTTCCCGTTCCCGGGCACTAGAAGAGTATGACATGGAGAAACAGGAGCGGGCAAATCGAGGCCCCCTCCTGCGGTCGCCCGCGCGTGTCTGCCCGGTCAGAGGCGCTTTTCGCCAAGAGCTCGCGACGGTGATCGCGCCACCCAGCTTTCGTTATCCTTGGAGGTCGAGAGGGAGTATCCCGTCAGCGCCTGCTCGTCATCACGGATCCCGACAGAGGGAACCCGGGCACGCACCGCGCATCGCGCGGGGGAGAGACTTTCGCCCATCGCCGTCCCTCCGAAAGGCCCTGCGCTTGGACATCCCCGTCTGGTTCCAAGTCGGATCCCTCGTGATCCTGACCGTCATCCTCATCGCCGACCTGCTTCTCATCCTCAAGCGGCCGCACATCCCCTCGACCCGCGAGTCGACGCTGTGGGTGGTCTTCTACGTCGCTCTCGCGCTGGTGTTCGCCGCGCTGCTGTGGGTGATCGGCGACGCGCAGCACGCGGGCGAGTTCGTCGCCGGCTGGCTCACCGAGTACAGCCTGTCGATCGACAACCTGTTCGTCTTCGTGCTCATCATGAGCCAGTTCTCGGTGCCGCGCCGCTATCAGCAGGAGGTGCTGATGGTGGGCATCATCATCGCGCTGGTGCTGCGGGCGGCGTTCATCCTGCTCGGCGCCGTCGCGATCCAGCACCTCAGCTGGATCTTCTACCTCTTCGGCGCATTCCTCATCTTCACGGCCGTTCGCCAGGCGATGCCGGAGAAGCACGACGAGGACGCGGAGACCGAGAGCTTCATCGTCCGCACGCTGCGTCGCTTCATCGACGTCAGCGACGAGTACGACGGCTCGAAGCTGCGCACCACGGTCAACGGCAAGAAGGTCCTCACGCCGATGCTCATCGTCTTCGTGTCGATCGGCGTGACCGACCTCATGTTCGCGATCGACTCCATCCCCGCCATCTACGGGATCACGCAGCTGCCGTTCCTCGTCTTCGCGGCGAACCTCTTCGCCCTGATGGGCCTTCGTCAGCTCTACTTCCTGCTCGGCGACCTGCTCGAGAAGCTGAAGTACCTGCACTACGGCGTGGCGTTCATCCTCGCCTTCATCGGCGTGAAGCTCTTCCTCCATGCGCTGCACGAGAACGAGCTGCCGTTCATCAACGGCGGGCACCACGTCGACTGGGCGCCCGAGATCGGCAACCTCACCTCGCTCGCGGTCATCGTGGGCTCGATGGCGATCGCGACCATCGCCAGCCTCGTCTCCAATGCGCGCGACGCGCGCCGGAAGCGCTCCGTCTCGGCGGGAACGCGCTGATCGACTGCGCAGGATGACGCCGCGGCGCGTCGATCTGTCCACACGACGGGTCGACGCGCCGCGGTCGTCTGCGCACATCTCGCGTGAGGCGGGGGTGCGCTGAGCACCCTGCTATTCTGAGGAGGTGCGGTGCGCCCGACTTCTCCTTATCCGCCGCGACGGGGTCACGCTCTAGGCCTTTGCCCGTCGCGGAGTCCGTCGTAGGCCGACACCGACGACCGCAAGGAGCAGGAAGAGCATGAGCAGCAACGACATCCGAATTCCGGACCGCCCCCGCACGCTGGCCGAGAAGGTCTGGGACGACCACCTCGTCGTGAAGGGGGAGGACGGTCAGCCCGACCTCATCTACATCGATCTGCACCTCGTGCACGAGGTGACGAGCCCGCAGGCGTTCGACGGCCTGCGCGCGGAGGGCCGCGGCCTGCGGCGCCTGGACCTCACGATCGCGACCGAGGACCACAACACCCCGACGCTCGACATCGACAAGCCGATCGCCGACCTCACCAGCCGCACGCAGATCGAGACGCTGCGCCGCAATGCCGCCGAGTTCGGCGTGCGCCTGCACTCGCTGGGCGACGCGGAGCAGGGCATCGTCCACGTGGTCGGGCCGCAGCTCGGACTGACGATGCCCGGCATCACGGTGGTGTGCGGCGACAGCCACACCTCCACCCACGGCGCCTTCGGCGCGATGGCCTTCGGCATCGGCACGAGCGAGGTCGAGCACGTCATGGCCACGCAGACGCTGCCGCTGAAGCCGTTCAAGACGATGGCGATCACCGTCGAGGGCGACCTGAAGCCCGGCGTCACCGCGAAGGACATCATCCTCGCCGTCATCGCGAAGATCGGCACCGGCGGCGGACAGGGCTACGTCCTCGAGTACCGCGGCAGCGCCATCCGCTCGCTCTCCATGGAGGGCCGGATGACGATCTGCAACATGTCGATCGAGGCCGGCGCGCGAGCCGGGATGGTCGCGCCCGACGAGACGACGTTCGCCTACCTCGAGGGGCGCCCCCACGCGCCCAAGGGTCAGGACTGGGAGGACGCTGTCGCCTACTGGCGCACCCTGCCCACCGACGAGGGCGCCGCGTTCGACGCCGAGGTCTTCATCGACGCGAACGAGCTCGAGCCGTTCGTCACGTGGGGGACGAACCCGGGTCAGGGCGTGTCGCTGAGCGACGTCGTGCCCGCTGCCGAGGACTTCGAGGACCCGAACGCCCGCGCCGCCGCCGAGCGCGCGCTGGAGTACATGGATCTCGTGCCCGGCACGCCGCTGAAGGACGTCCACGTGGACGCCGTCTTCATGGGGTCGTGCACGAACAGCCGCATCGAGGACCTGCGCGCCTTCGCGTCGATCATCGAGGGGCGGAAGAAGGCCGACGGCGTGCGCGTCATGGTCGTTCCCGGCTCCGCCCGCGTGCGCCTGCAGGCCGAGGCCGAGGGCATCGACATGATCGTCAAGGAGTTCGGCGCCGAGTGGCGCTTCGCCGGGTGCTCCATGTGCCTGGGAATGAACCCCGATCAGCTCGCGCCGGGGGAGCGCTGCGCGTCGACCTCCAACCGCAACTTCGAGGGACGTCAGGGCAAGGGCGGTCGCACTCACCTCGTGTCGCCGCTCGTCGCGGCCGCGACCGCCGTGCGCGGCACGCTGTCGAGCCCGTCCGATCTCGCTGCGACCGAGCAGCCCGCCCTGACCGACGCGACGGCCTGAGGAGCACGCCATGGAGAAGTTCACCACTCACACGGGTGTCGCCGCGCCGCTGAAGCGCTCGAACGTCGACACCGATCAGATCATCCCGGCGGTCTTCCTCAAGCGCGTCACGAAGACCGGCTTCGAGGATGCCCTCTTCCACGGCTGGCGGCAGGACCCGCAGTTCATCCTCAACCAGGAGCCGTTCCGGCACGCCTCGGTGCTCGTCGCGGGCCCCGACTTCGGCACCGGATCGAGCCGCGAGCACGCCGTCTGGGCGCTGCGCGACTACGGCTTCAAGGTCGTGCTGAGCCCCCGGTTCGCCGACATCTTCCGCGGCAACTCCGGCAAGCAGGGCCTCGTGACGGGCATCATCTCCGAGGAGGACCTGAAGCGCTTCTGGGCGGCCATCGACGCGCAGCCGGGCGTCGAGATGACCGTCGACCTGGTGGCGCGAACCGCCGCACTCGGCGACTTCACGGCCCCGTTCGAGATCGACGATTACACTAGGTGGCGGCTCCTCGAGGGGCTCGATGACATCGGGCTCACACTCCGCAACGAGGACAGGATCGCGGAGTTCGAGGCCCGCCGCGAGGCGTGGCGGCCACGGACGATACCCGTTCCGTGAGCTCGGGGCTCGGGGCCCCGTCAATCCGGCGGAGAACCCGCCAGAACTGTAGTGAGGCCACCAGCACATGACTCTCCTGGGCGACACCAAGGCCGCGGACGCTTCGGCATCCCGCAGCGGCGAAGTGATCGAGATCCGCGGCGGACGGCCGCTGCGCGGACAGGTCGACGTGCGAGGTGCCAAGAACCTCGCCACGAAGGCGATGGTCGCGTCTCTCCTCGGAGAGACGCCGAGCATCCTGCGCGACGTGCCGGACATCCGCGATGTCGAGGTCGTGCGATCGCTCCTCGAGGTGCACGGCGTGGCCGTGTCCGAGGGTGAGGAGCCCGGCTCGCTGATCCTCGATCCGAGCGAGGCGAAGTCGGCGAACTTCGAGGAGATCGACGCGCACGCGGGCTCCTCGCGCATCCCGATCCTGTTCTGCGGCCCGCTGCTGCACGTGCTGGGTCAGGCGTTCATCCCCGACCTCGGCGGCTGCCGCATCGGCGACCGCCCGATCGACTTCCACCTCGACGCCCTGCGCGCGTTCGGCGCGGTCGTCGACAAGCAGCCGAGCGGCATCCGCCTGTCGGCCCCGAACGGCCTGCACGGAGCCGACATCGAGCTGCCGTACCCGAGCGTGGGCGCCACCGAGCAGGTCCTCCTCACGGCGGTGCGCGCGTCGGGCGTCACCGAGCTGCGCAACGCGGCGATCGAGCCCGAGATCATGGATCTCATCGGCGTGCTGCAGAAGATGGGCGCCATCATCTCGTACGAGCCGAATCGCGTCATCTTCATCGAGGGTGTCAGCGAGCTGCGCGGCTACGACCACCGCTCGCTGTTCGACCGGAACGAGGCGGCCTCGTGGGCCGCTGCGGCGCTGGCGACCGACGGCGACATCTTCGTCAAGGGCGCGCGTCAGTACGAGATGCTCACGTTCCTCAACGTCTACCGCAAGGTGGGCGGCGACTTCGACATCACCGACGAGGGCATCCGCTTCCGTCGCGGCACGACGCCCCTCAAGGCCGTCACCGTCGAGACCGATGTGCACCCCGGCTTCATGACCGACTGGCAGCAGCCGCTGATCGTCGCGCTCACGCAGGCCAACGGCACGTCGGTCGTGCACGAGACCGTCTACGAGAACCGTTTCGGGTTCACCGAGGCCCTCAACCAGATGGGCGCGAACATCGTCGTGCACCGCGAGGGACTGGAAGGCCCCTACCGGCGCGTGCCGCGTCGCGAGCTCGAGCAGGCGGCGGTGATCACCGGTCCGACGCCGCTGCACGGCGCCGACATCGTCGTGCCCGACCTCCGGGGCGGGTACAGTCACGTCATCGCGGCGCTGGCGGCGGAGGGCACGTCGCGGGTGTCGGGCGTCGGCATCATCCGACGCGGCTACGAGAAGTTCTTCGAGAAGCTCACCGCGCTCGGCGCCGACTTCGACGTCGTGGGGTGACGGTGGGCGCTTCCCCCGAGAAGTCGCGCCCGAGCATCTTCTGGCCGCTCGCGGCGATCGTCGTGCCGCTGTTCGGCCTCGTCGCGCGCGTCGAGATCCGCGGGGCCGAGCGTCTGCCCGAGCGGGGAGCGTTCGTCCTCGCGCCGAACCACCACAGCGAGATCGATCCGCTCATCGTGGCCGTGGCAACGTGGCGGATCGGTCGCGCGCCCCGGTTCCTCGCGAAGGAGAGCCTCTTCCGCATCCCGGTCGTCGGATGGCTGCTGCACCGGGCGGGGATGGTGCCCGTCGCGCGCTCGCGCGGTGCGGCGGCGCAGGCGATCGCGCAGGCGACGAAGCTCGCCGAGAACCAGAGCGGCGTCATCGTGTACCCGGAGGGGACGCTCACGCGGGATCCCGACCTGTGGCCGATGCGCGGCAAGTCGGGCGCCGCGCGTCTGGCGCTCGCCGGCGGCATGCCGCTCATCCCGATGGCGCACTGGGGCGCGCAGGACCTCATGCCGCGCTACGGGAAGCTCTCCGTCCTGCCGCCGCGCAAGCGCATCACGGTCGCCATCGGCGAGCCCGTGGACGTGTCGGATCTGGCGGGACGCACCGATCAGGCGGCGATTCAGACCGCGACCGAGCGCGTGATGGCGGCGATCACAGCCCTCGTCGAGGAGCTGCGCGGTGAGACCGCGCCGCCCGAGCGCTGGGATCCGTCGCAGCACGGCCAGGCCGAAACGGGCAAGCTGTGATTCCCGAGCGCGTGGTCGTTCTCGGCGCAGGCAGCTGGGGCACGACCTTCGGCAAGATCCTCGCCGACGGCGGTGCCCAGGTGACGATGTGGGCGCGGCGCGCCGAGCTCGCGTACGAGATCGACCAGGCCAAGCGCAACTCGCAGTACCTCTCCGGCATCAACCTGCCCCGGACCATCCGCGCCACCCACCTGCTGCAGAAGGCCGTCGAGGGCGCCGACCAGATCTACCTCTCGGTGCCGAGCAAGTCCGCGCGCGACACGCTCAAGCAGCTGCGTCCCCTCATCGGCCCCGACGTGCCCGTGGTGAGCCTCATGAAGGGCGTCGAGAAGAAGTCGGGCCTGCGGATGAGCCAGGTCGTCGAGCAGGCGCTCGACTGCGACCCCGCGCGCATCGCGGTGGCGAGCGGGCCGAACCTCGCCCTCGAGATCGCCCGCGAGCAGCCGACCGCCGCCGTCATCTCCTCGTCGAGCCAGGAGACCGCCGACCGCATCGCGCGCACCGCGCGCAACCGCTACTTCCGCAGCTTCGTCAACACCGACGTGATCGGCACGGAGTTCGGCGGCGTGCTGAAGAACCTCATCGCGGTCGCCATCGGCATCGTCGACGGCGTGGGCTACGGGGAGAACACGAAGGCCTCGATCATCACCCGCGGCCTCGTGGAGATGACCGACTTCGCCGTCGCCTATGGCGCTCGGCCGGAGACCATGCAGGGCTTGGCGGGGCTCGGCGACCTGATCGCCACGTGCCAGTCGCCGCTCAGCCGCAACAACACCGCGGGGCGCCTCCTCGGACAGGGCTACACGCTGCAGGACGTCGTGAAGCAGATGGAGCAGACGGCCGAGGGCCTCGGCTCCGTCGCTCCCATCCTCAAGCTCGCGCGGGCGAAGGGCGTGCAGATGCCCATCGTCGAGCAGGTGCGGATGGTGCTGGACGGCACGCTCGACCCGCGCGACATCGCGCCCCACCTCACCACAGACGACGACACCCCCCGGGGCGAGAGGACGACGAATGACGACGGCGACAGTGGCGGTGCTCTTCGGCGGACGCTCCAGCGAGCACGCGATCTCCTCCGCGACGGCGGGCGGGGTGCTGGGCGCGATCGACCGTGACCGCTACCGGGTGATCCCGGTCGGGATCACCCGCGACGGCGTGTTCGTCCTCGAGGAGGACGACCCCAGCCGGTTCCGGCTCGACGCGGATCGGCTGCCCGAGGTCGTCGACAACGGCACGCGCGTGATCTGGCCCCAGGGCGGCGCGGACCGCACGCTGCGGGTCCGGCTCGCGGACGGCTCCGAGCGCGAGCTCGGCGAGGTCGACGCCGTGCTGCCGATCCTCCACGGCCTGCACGGCGAGGACGGCACCATGCAGGGCTTCCTCGACATCCTCGGTCTGGCGTATGCCGGGGGCGGCGTGCTCGACTCGGCGCTGTGCATGGACAAGCACTTCATGAAGGTCGCGCTGCAGGCCGAGGGCGTGCCCGTCGCGCCGTGGACGACGGTGCGGAAGGCGCGGTGGGATGGCGACGCGGACGCCGTGCGCGCGGAGGCCGACGCGCTCGGCTACCCGCTCTTCGTCAAGCCCGCCCGCGCCGGCTCCAGCGTCGGCGTGTCGAAGGCGCGCGATGCGTCCGAGCTCGACGAGGCGATGCGCATCGCCTTCGCCGAGGACGACAAGGTGCTCGTGGAGCAGGGCATCGCCGGCCGCGAGATCGAGGTCGCCATGCTCGAGGGGCGTGAGGGCGGCCGTGCGCGTGCCTCGCTTCCCGGTGAGATCGTGCTGACGACGCGCGACTTCTACGACTTCGAGGGCAAGTATCTCGGTGGAGAGGGCGTCGACGTCGTGTGCCCGGCAGACCTCACCGACGAGCAGGTCACGACCATCCGCGAGGTGGGCGTGCGCGCTTTCGAGGCGGTGGATGGCCGTGGCCTCGCCCGCGTCGACGTCTTCCTCACGCCGGAGGGCGAGGTCGTCGTCAACGAGCTCAACACCATGCCCGGCTTCACGCCGATCTCGATGTTCCCGAAGTGCTGGATCGCCTCGGGGATGACCTACTCGGAGCTCATCACCGAGCTCGTCGAGCTCGGTCGCGCCCGCGCGGCGTGACGCCGCCGGGTCCGACGCGCGCTCACTCGCCGTCGGACCCGGTGGTGGGCGCGTCCTCGGCGTCGGGGTCGGCCGTGTCGGGGTCGGTGCACTGCGTCGTCCTGGGGATGGTCGACACCGGTCCGCCCAGCGCGCTGCCGGCGAGGACGCTGTCGGCCGTGACCACCGTCGTGTCGACGTACACCTGCACGGCCGGCTCGCGCCCGTAGGTCGTCATGCGCAGGTTCGGCCGGTCGGTCTCGTCGACCACCCAGTCGACGCCGTCGATCGTGACGCACTGCTCGGTGGTCGGCGCGAGCGCCTCCAGCCCGCAGGTGAGGATCACCGCGGTCGGATCGCCCCAGACCGCCGTCGCCTGCGCATCGGTCCAGTGGCGCTCGAGACCGGAGACGGTGTCGGGCATCCGCACCGACACCTCGGCGCAGAGCGGGTCGTCTGCCAGCGGCGCCGGCTCCAGGTGCACGGTCGTGGCGCATCCCGAGACGGCTGCGATGGCGGCGAGACCTGCGACGGCGGCGAGACGGCGGAGCACCCACCCAGCCTACGTTCGCCCCTCCTGGACGTTCGCCTACGCTGGACGGATGCACTCCGAGCCCACCGTCGCCGACCTGAGCGAGGGCGAGATCCTGCGCCGCATCCTCGCCCGCATGGGGCAGGCGAGCGCGACCCTGCTCGGTCCTGGCGACGACGCGGCCGTCGTGGCCGCGCCGTCCGGCTCGGTCGTCGCGACCACCGACACGCTCATTCACGGCCCGGACTTCCGGCTGGCCTGGTCCAGCGGGTACGACCTCGGGTGGAAGGCGGCGGCGGTCAACCTGTCCGACGTCGCGGCCATGGGCGCGCGCCCCACGGCGCTGCTGGTCGCGCTCGCGCTGCCGGGGCATACCCGCGTGTCGTTCGTCGAGGCCATGGCCGACGGCCTGCGCGCCGCGTGCGACGCGCTGGCGCCGGGATGCGCGGTGGTGGGGGGCGACCTCGCGACCGGCGACGTCCTGACCGTCGCGGTCACGGCGCTGGGCGACCTCGAAGGCCGCGCCCCCGTCACGCGCTCCGGCGCGCGGCCGGGAGACATCGTCGCGGTGGCGGGCGAGCTCGGCCGCGCCGCCCACGGCCTGGAGCTGCTGTTCACCCGCTTCCGCGACGCGGACGGAGCGCCCGTGGCGATCCGACCTGACGACCTGCGCACCGGCGACGCCGACGCGCTGGCCGCCCAGCTGCGGCCGGCCCCGCCGATCGGGCTCGGGCCGTTCGCCGCCCTGTCTGGCGTGACCGCCATGATGGACGTCTCCGACGGCCTCGTCCTCGACGCCCGGCGAATGGCGGACGCCTCGCGCGCGACCCTCGACATCGCGACGGACGCCCTCGGCGCGGATCCGCGCCTGGCGCTCGAGGGCGGTGAGGACCACGCGCTGCTCGCGACCTTCCCTGCCGGCGTGCTGCCGCCGGGCTTCCGCGCGATCGGCCGCGTCGTCGAGCGCGGCGATGCGCCGGTGCTCGTGGACGGCGAGGCCTATCGCGGCGCCGGCGGATGGGACCCGTACCGCGACTGGGACGCCGCAGCGGGCTGAGCCGGTCCCGGCGTTCCGGATCGGGGCTCAGGCGGGCTCGCCCCACCAGAGGGTCGTGTCGCCGTACGACCGCTCGCGCCACGGGGCGAGACCCGCGGCGCTCCAGTCGGGAGCCCCGGAGCGGGTCGCGCGTTCCACGACGACGAGGCCGTCGGAGCGCAGCAGCGGCGCGAGCAGGGCCAGGTCCTCGGCGAGATCGGCGCCCGGCAGGTCGTAGGGCGGGTCGAGCAGGGCGATGTCGATGCCCGGTGCGGTGCTGCGGAGGAATGTGCGCACGGCGACCGGATGCACTCGCACGCGCGGCGCATCCGCCCCCATCGCTCGGCAGACGACGTCGGCGTTGCGGCGCGCGAGAGCGGCGGCGGGCTTCGAGCGCTCGACGAGGTCGACGGCCGCGGCGCCGCGGCTCGCGCATTCGAGACCCAGTGCGCCGGAGCCGGCATAGAGGTCGACGACCGCCGCGCCCTCGAGCAGGCCGGTGTCCTCGAGCGAGCCGAACAGCGATTCCCGCACCCGCTCACTCGTCGGACGCGTGCCCGATCGCGGCACCTCCAGCCGCGCGCCGCCGGCGCGCCCCGCGATGATCCTCGTCACCCTGACACGATATCCGCAGCGTGTCGGAGGCCCCTCCTAGACTCGAGGGCATGGCGCTCACGCTCGACACCCCGCTCGCGCAGGCGCTGGGGGCGAAGACCGCTGGCGAGTACTCGCGAGCGTTCGGCATGAGCACCGTGGGCGATCTGCTCGCCCACTATCCGCGTCGCTACGAGTCCCGGGGCGTGCTGACGCCCATCTCGGGCCTTCCCCTCGGCGAGACCGTGTCGATCGTGGCGCAGGTGAAGCAGGTGTCAGTGCGGTCGATGCGCCAGCGCAAGGGCACGATCGTCGAGGCCGTCATCAGCGATGGCGAGGGCACCATCACGCTCACCTTCTTCGGTCAGCCGTGGCGGAAGGATCAGCTCAGGCCCGGCCGCCGGGGGGTGTTCTCCGGCAAGGTCGGCAGGTACCGCGACACGCTGCAGCTGTCGAACCCGAACTACGAGCTCTTCGATGAGGACGAGGGCGAGGACCACGAGCGGGCACGCGAGTACGCCGGTCAGCTCATCCCGATGTATCCGGCCACCGCATCGATCGCCACCTGGGACATCCAGAAGGCGGTCGCGAAGTGCCTGGACGACCTCGAGGGATACCCCGAGCCGCTCGACATCGACTTCCGCGTCGCGGAGTCGCTGATGCCAGCGGCGGAGGCGATCGAGGGCGTGCACCGGCCGATGAACCAGGCGCATGTGCAGACCTCGCGGCGGACCCTCCGCATGCACGAGGCCCTCGTGCTGCAGACGGCGCTCGCCCAGCAGCGGTGGTTCGTGCGGGCGATGGCGGCGACCGAGCGCCGTGCCGCCCCGGGCGGGCTGCTCGAGCGGTTCGACGCGACGCTGCCGTTCTCCCTCACCGAAGATCAGCGCGTCGTCGGCGAGCGGATCGCCGCCGATCTCGTGCAGGGATGGCCGATGAACCGGCTCGTGCAGGGCGAGGTCGGCTCGGGCAAGACGCTGGTCGCGCTGCGCGCCATGCTGCAGGTGGCGGAGTCCGGCGGGCAGGCTGCGCTCATCGCGCCGACGGAGGTGCTCGCCGGCCAGCACCTGCGCTCCATCACGAAGATGCTGGGTCCGGAGCTCGCGCCCCTGCTCATGCCGACGCTCCTCACCGGCCAGATGCCGGCGGCCGTCCGTCGCAAGGCCGCGCTGCGCGTCGCCTCGGGTCAGGCGCTCATCGTCGTCGGCACCCACGCGCTGCTGAGCGAGGGCACGACGTTCGCCGACCTCGGCCTCGTCGTCGTCGACGAGCAGCACCGGTTCGGCGTGGATCAGCGCGAGACGCTGCGCGCGAAGGGCTCGAGCCCGCATGCCCTCGTCCTCACCGCGACCCCCATCCCGCGCACGGTCGCGATGACCGTCTTCGGCGACCTCGAGGTGTCGACCATCCGCACCATGCCGGCCGGTCGCGCGGGCATCGAGACCTTCGTCGCCCCCGTGCAGCGCCCCGGATGGTTCGAGCGGGTCTGGGAGCGAGCGTACGAGGAGGTGGGGAAGGGGCGGCAGGTCTTCGTCGTGTGCCCCGCCATCGACGTCTCGAAGAAGGGCAAGGACGCCGAGGAGGATGAGCCGGCCGCGCCCGTGCTGGCGGGCGAGCGCCCCCAGGGGCCGCGGTGGGGAGTCGCCCAGGTCGCGGAGCTGCTCGGCAGCCACCCGCATCTCGGGCGCACGCGCATGTCGGTGCTCCACGGGCGCATGCCGGCGGAGGAGAAGGACCGCATCATGCAGGCGTTCTCGCGCGGCGAGATCGACGTGCTCATCGCCACGACCGTCATCGAGGTCGGCGTCGACGTTCCGAACGCCTCGACGATGATCATCCTCGACGCCGACCGGTTCGGCGTCTCCCAGCTGCACCAGCTGCGAGGTCGGGTGGGCAGAGGCGGAGTTCCCGGACTCTGCCTGCTGGTGACCGAGGCCGACGAGGGGACGCCCGCGCGCGAGCGCGTCGACGCGGTGGCCGCCACCCTCGACGGGTTCGAGTTGGCCGAGGTGGACCTCGAGCTGCGCGGCGAGGGCGACGTGCTGGGAGACGCGCAGTCGGGGTCGCGCTCGTCGCTGCGCCTGCTGCGCGTCGTGCAGGACCGCGACGTCATCGCGCGCGCCCGCGACCAGGCCGACCGCATTCTCGCCGAGGACCCGGCCCTGGAGGCTCACCCCGGTCTGGCGCAGGCGCTCGCGCGCCGCGTGAGCGAGGCCGAGCGCGAGGCGCTCGGAAAGAGCTGACGACGGCGCTGGGTAGGCTGACGGCATGAGCAACCGGATCGCCGTCGTCCCCGGCTCCTTCGACCCGCCCACCCTCGGCCATCTCGACGTGATCCGACGGGCGGCGTCGCTGTACGACGAGCTGCACGTGCTCGTCGTGCACAATCCCGACAAAGCGGGGATGCTGCCCATCGCGGTGCGCCTGCAGCTGCTGGAGCAGTCGATAGCGGAGGCCGGACTGCCGGGCAGGATCGTCGTCGGCGCCTGGAGCGTGGGTCTCCTCGTCGACTACGCGCAGGAGGTCGGCGCGGGCGTGCTGGTGAAGGGCATCCGCTCGCAGGGCGACGTGACATACGAGACGCCGATGGCGATCATGAACAACCACCTCGCCGGCGTCGAGACCGTGTTCCTGCTCGCCGACCCCGCACACTCCGTGGTGTCGAGCTCGCTCGTCCGTCAGGTGGCCGGTCTCGGCGGCGACGTCTCGCCGTACGTGCCTGCTCCGGTCGCGCGCTACCTCGAGAGCGTGACCTCCAAGGAGCTCTGAGCCGCGGACGAGTGGGCTCGCCGCGCGCGCCGCGGCCCCGGCCATCCCACGCACCGGTAGGCTTGATGCCCGTGAGAATGCGACATTCCGGGCCCTTCGTGCTGCCCGTCCGCGACATCGTCCGCAAGGCGGGCGAGATGCGCGAACACACCCTGACCATCCCGGCCCCGGAGCAGTGGGGCGAGGGGATCGTGTCCGTCCCGAAGGGGAAGGAGCTCGATCTCGACGTTCGCCTCGAGTCCGTGCACGAGGGCATCCTCGTGAGCGGCGAACTCGACACCGTGTTTGAAGGCGTGTGCGGGCGGTGCCTCCGCGACATCGCCGAACCGCTCGAAGTCGAGTTCCAGGAGCTTTTCGAGTATCCTGGAGAGGAAACTGCTGACTTCGAGGTTCAAGACGACCACGTGGATCTTGAAACTCTGGTCAGGGATGCGGTCGTTCTGTCGCTTCCGTTTCAGCCGGTGTGCCAGCCGGATTGCCCCGGACTCGACCCGGTCACGGGCGAGCGGATGGCGCAGAGCACCGGCACCGCGCAGCAGGCGCCCGTCGATCCTCGGTGGGCCGCGCTCCAAGAACTCACAGACCAGGATGGATCGGCGGAATCCGCCGCCCCGAACACAGAAGAGAGCTAGTCATGGCAGGTAACCCCCCGAAGCGGAAGGTCTCCCGTTCCAACACCCGCTCGCGCCGCGCGCAGTGGAAGGCGGAGGTCCCCACGCTCGTGAAGACGGTGGAGAACGGCAAGGTCGTCTACAGCCGCCCGCACCAGGCCAAGGTCGTCACGGACTCGCAGGGCACCGAGCTGTTCCTCGAGTACAAGGGCCGCAAGGTCGCCGACGCCTGAGCGGCGGACACCTCCTCGTGGCGCACCTGCGGCCACTCTCCGAGAAGCTCGGCGTCGAGATCGACGCCGAGCTTCTCGCTTTGGCCATGACCCATCGCTCCTACGCGTACGAGCACGGCGGCATCCCGCACAATGAGCGGCTCGAGTTCCTCGGCGACTCCGTGCTGGGCCTCGCCGTGACGACGATGCTCTACCGGAGCCTTCCCGACCTTGATGAGGGCGCGCTCGCGAAGCGCCGCGCCAGCGTCGTCTCCACCGTCGCCCTCGCCGAGGTGGCGCGCGGGCTCGAGCTGGGGCAGTACCTCAAGCTCGGCCGCGGCGAGGAGCGCACCGGCGGACGCGACAAGGACTCGATCCTGGCCGACGCCACCGAGGCGATCTTCGGCGCCGCCTATCTCTCGGCCGGCGCCGAGGAGGCATCGGCGCTCGTGCTGCGGCTCATCGAGCCGCTGCTCGCCGACCCCGCACGGTACGGAGCGGCCGTCGACCCGAAGACGAGCCTGCAGGAGCTCGCCGCCAAGCTCGGCACGACGGCTCCCGCCTACTCCGTCGCCGCACGCGGACCGGACCACGATCGTCGGTTCACGGCGACCGTGACGGTCGGCGAGCATGTCTCCACCGGCGAGGGGACCAGCAAGAAGCAGGCGGAGATGGCGGCCGCGCTGACGGCGTGGCACGCGCTGAGCGCGCCGGCCGCAGATGCCTGAGCTCCCCGAGGTCGAGGTGGTGCGGGCGGGGCTCGAGCCCGCCGTCGTCGGCGCGACGATCTCGGGCGTCGAGGTGCTCGACGCCCGGGCGCTCACGCGTCACATCGGGACCCCGGTGGATTTCACATCCCGGCTCGAGGGGCGAGCGGTGGGCGCCGCCGTGCGGCGGGGGAAGTTCCTCTGGCTGACGCTCGACCAGGCGGGTCGCGCGGCGGAGGCACCCGCGGAGGGGCTGGTCGGGCACCTCGGCATGAGCGGGCAGCTGCTGCTGCGCGCTCCCGACGCCCCTCGGGAGCGGCACGAGCGCGTGCGGATCGGCATCGACCATCCCGACCACGGCGAGCTCGCCGTGGTGTTCGCCGACCAGCGCACCTTCGGCTCGCTCGCCGTGGACGCGCTCGTCGCCACGGCCGACGGCGCGCCGGGCGGCCGGGGGAGCGCGGTGCCGCTCGTCGCGTCGCAAGCCGCTCATATCGCGCGCGACCCGCTCGACCCCGCCTTCGACGACGCCGCGTTCGCGATGGACCTCGCTCGGCGGTCGTCCGCCGTCAAGCGCGTGCTGCTCGACCAGGTCGTCGTCAGCGGCATCGGCAACATCTACGCCGACGAGGCGCTGTGGGCCGCCCGCATCCACCCCGAGACGCCCGCATCCGCGCTGTCGACGCGTGCGGTGTCGCGACTGCTGGCGGAGGTGCGCTCGGTGCTGCACCGCGCCCTCGCGGAGGGCGGCACGAGCTTCGATGCGCAGTACGTCAACGTGAACGGCCAGGCAGGCTACTTCGCGCACAGTCTCAACGCCTACGGACGACAGGGCCAGCCCTGCCCACGATGCGGCACCCCGATCGTGCGGGTCGCCTTCACGAATCGCTCGAGCCACTTCTGCCCGCGCTGCCAGCGACGGCGGAACAGTCTGAGCGGGTGATGGAGCAGGCCACCCGCGGCGACGCGCCGGCCCTCGGCTATGACGTCGCCCTCGGACCGCGGACGGCGGTCGCCTTCAGATCCGGATCGAGCCGAGGGTCGCGAACGCCGCGTCGCTGGGCACGATCCGCTTGCCGAGGGGGGTGAGCGTGACGGGGATGATCTTCAGCTCCGCGAGGGCGAGCGGGATGCCGATGATCGTGACCGCGAGCGCGGCCGCGCTGACGATGTGGCCGATGACGAGCCAGACGCCGGCTACCAGGAGCCAGATGACGTTGCCGATCGCGGAGCCGATGCCGGCGGACGGGCGTTCGACGACAGTGCGGCCGAACGGCCACAGCACGTAGTTGGCGATGCGGAAGGACGCGACGCCCCAGGGGATCGTCACGATGAGCACGCAGCAGATCGCGCCCGCCACCGCGTACGCGACGGCGAGCGGCAGACCGGCGAACAGCAGCCAGATGACGTTCAGGATCAGTCGGAGGATGCCCATGCCGCTATCGTGACAGATGCGGCGCCCGCATGAACAGCACCCGCTGGTTAAGCGCAGATGCTTAAGCCGGGACGATATTCAGTGATATGCTTCACTGATGGCGGTAGCAGTGATCGCGGACATCATCTCCTCGCGGGAGTCGGCATCGCGAGACGACGTGCAGCGCGGCGTCGAGCAGGCCGCCATGGAGGTCGATCGGACCTACCCCTGGGCGCTGCAGAAGTGGTACCCCACGGTGGGCGACGAATTCCAGGCCGCCTTCCGCACCGTCGACGACGCGCTGCTCTCGACCCTGTACCTGCAGCTCGCCCTTCCCGACGGCGTCGGGTGCCGGTTCGGCATCGGCCTGGGCGGGATGGTCCCGGTCGAGTCGCGCCTGGGCGACCGGATCCAGGATGGCCCGGGCTGGTGGGCAGCGCGTGACGCGGTCGACCGCGCGCATGAGCTCGCCGACACGCGCCTGCCCAGCACGCGCTCGTGGTTCCTCGTCGACCCCGACTCCTCCGCGCACGAGCGCGCGATCGAGGGGCCGGTGAACGCGTACCTCGCGGCCCGCGACCATCTCATCGATGACATCGCGCCGCGCGCACGCCGCGCGGTCTTCCTCCTCTGGTGCGGATATCCGCAGAAAAGGATCGCGGAGATCGAGCGGGTGTCGCCCTCCGCCGTGTCGCAGACGCTCAACAAGCCCTCGGTCCTCGCGCTCCGGCTCGGCGCCGAGACGCTGGAGATGGGCGTGCGTCCTCGCCGCGTCTACTGACGCGGGTCTCGCGGCCAGCCTTCCTCACCGGTCCGCGGCAAGCGCGAGCGCGTCGGCCGCGACCTGCGCAGAGCTGTCCGCGTCGCGCAACCACAGCGGGACTGCGCGGGTGCGGATGCCGTCGGCCGCGAGGGGGCCGACGACATCCGCGTCGGTCTCATCGACGAGCCAGCCGTCGAGCAGCCCACCCGCTGACCGCGCCCCGTACACCCGTGCGACCGCCTCGGCCGACGTCCGCACGCCCACCGCCGCGAGGCAGGCGTCGGCCATCCCGCGCACGACCGCACCGGCGATGATGCCGGAGACGCCGACGATGGGGGCCGAGGCTGCCCGCAGCGCGTCGCGCATGCCGGGCACGGCGAGAATCGGCCCGATCGACACGACGGGGTTGGAAGGTGCGAGGAGGATGACGTCGGCATCCGCGATCGCCCGCAGCGCGCCATCCGACGGGGCCGAGAGCGCGATGTCGGCCTGCTCGAAGCGAGTCGCGGGAACCGCCGCGCGATGGCGCACCCACCATTCCTGGAAGTGCATCGTCCGGCCATCCGCGGTGTGCACGTGGGTGTCGATCTCGCTGTCGGTCGCGGGATGCAGCGTCGCGCCCAGCTCCCACCGCGTCGCGAGACGGGCGTAGACATCCGAGACGGTGGCCCCGTCGCGCAGCCATGCCGTGCGGGCGATATGGGCGCCGAGGTCGAGGTCGCCGAGCGTGAACCACTCGGGCACCGACCCCCAGGCGGCGAGCTCGTGCGCGACCCGCTCGGACTCGCCGGCGCGCCCCCAGCCGCGGTCGCGGTCGTTCACGCCGGCGAGTGCGTACAGCAAGCTGTCGTGATCGGGCGAGATGCGCAGGCCCGACACCCACCAGTCGTCGGCCGTGTTCACCACCACGTCGATCTCGTCGTGCCCGCTCGAGCGGCGGACGAACTCCCGCAGTCCGAGGACGAAGCGGGCGCAGCCGACGCCGCCGCCGATCACCGTGTAGCGCATTCGTCCACGTTACCCACGGTCGCATCCTGGGTATGACTCTGGGAGGCCCCTCAGACGAGGGGAGTAGACCGGCATCCGAGGCTATCCACCTGAATGGAAGAAGGCGCACAATGCAGAACCTCACCGTCCTGGGCACCGGCGTGCTCGGCTCGCAGATCATCCTCCAAGCCGCGTACCACGGCAAGGACGTCGTCGCCTACGACCTGAGCGACGAGATCCTCGCGAAGCTGCCGGAGCGGTGGGAGTACCTCCGGCCTCTCTACCTCCGCGACCTGCCCGATGCCACAAGCGAGCGGATCGACGCCGCCATCGCGCGCATCCGCACCACCTCCGACCTGTCCGACGCCCTGAGCGACGCCGACCTCGTCATCGAGGCCGTGCCCGAGCGCCTCGACAGCAAGCGCGACACCTGGGCGAAGGTGGGCGCCGTGGCGCCCGAGAAGACCATCTTCGCCACCAACTCCTCCACCCTCCTGCCGAGCGACATGGCCGATGCCACCGGGCGCCCGAATCGCTTCCTCGCGCTGCACTTCGCGAACGAGGTGTGGCGCAACAACACCGGCGAGGTGATGGGACACGCCGGCACCGACGCGGACGCCTTCGAGGCTGTCGCGCAGTTCGCGGACGAGATCGGGATGGTCCCCATCCGCGTGAAGAAGGAGCAGCCGGGTTACGTGCTGAACTCGCTCCTCGTGCCGCTCCTCGACGCCGCCGCGAAGCTGTACGTGCGAGGCGTCGCCGACGTCGATACCATCGACCTCACCTGGCGTCGCGCTACGGGTGCGCCGCTCGGCCCGTTCCAGATCTTCGACGTCGTGGGGATGCAGACCCCCTACAACCTCAACAAGGACAGCGACGACCCCGAGCAGCGGGAGTTCGCCGAGATCCTCAAGCGGGACTACATCGACCAGGGTCGCCTCGGTCGCGGAAGCGGGCACGGCTTCTACGACTACGCATGAGTCCGAGCGGATGGCCGGGGCCGGGCCCCGGCCATCCGCTGCGGTCTCGCGGCGACCGTCGCCGCTTTCCGCGGTCGATCAGGAGAGGTTCTTCTCCCACGCCGCCGCATAGGAGGCCGGGCGGAAGCCGACCGCCTCGTTGACGTCGAGCATGTACCGGTTCTCCTCGGCGTTGAAGGTGGAGACGCACGGCGACTCGGGCACCGCGTCGTGCCAGTTGCGGAGGCCGACGCACTTCACGAGCGCGCCCAGGCGGCGGCCGCGGTGCTCGGGCATGACGAGCGTGCCCCACTGCGAGGTCGGGCGGGTGCGATCGGCGCCGATCTGCAGCTCGTTGAACGCCGCCACCTCGCCCGACGGCACGTGCACGGCGAGCGTGACGCCCATCAGCTGGCCGGCGCGGAGAAGGCGGTCGTCGCGCACGAGAACGCGCGCGGCATCCCACACCTGCTCCTCGGCCGCCATGTCGCCGACCGGGACGTCGGTGCTCATCCGCGCGATGGCCCGCGCGTAGCCCTCTGCGTGCTCGCCCGGCGTGCGACCCGTCCACCACACCACGCGGTACTCGTCGCCCGCGCGTTCCTCGGCTTGCTCGAGCAGGCGGTCGACGGCCTCGTACGACCCGTGCAGGTCGAAGACGCTGTTGCGCTCGACCTGCCCCAGCACGTACCCGGCGCGCAGCATGCGCCGGGTGGACTCGTCGTCGGCCGGGATCGCTCCGGCGCCGGTCGGCGGCACGAGCCGCTCGCCCTCCGTGTCGGCGCGGTGGATCGTCCAGCTCTGCAGCACGGTGCGGCCCTGCTCGCGGGCGAGGTCCTCGAGGGCGGCCAGCACGGCGTCGCCGGCATCCGTGCCGAGGTGGCGGTCGGACACGGCGACATCGACCTCGGCCGTCCGCTCGGTGGACAGCTCGACGTCGAGCGTGCCGGTCGCGGCGAGGTCGTCGCCGTCGCGCGCGACGATCGCGGTCGTCCGGTGGTAGGTCTGCTCCTGCCACCGGCTGAGCATGTCGGCGGGGTCGTCGTCGTGGAGGTCTGTGCCCGAGTCGCGACGCCAGGCGGCGTTCGCCAGCGCGACGAAGGCGGTGAGGTCGGCGGCGTCCGCGGACTCCAGCGACTCGGGGACGGCGATGCGATCGATGCGCCAGGTCATGGCGGCTCCTTCGGTTCCGGGCGACGGATGGTCGTGCTCCGGTCGGGGGGAGGGCGCCCCGCGGCGGATGCGCGGGGCGCCCTGCTGGCGGTCGGCGTGGGTCATCGGATGTTCGTCCAGTGGATGCCGTACCGTGCCGCGCTGCGGGACAGCGCGGCGTCGTGCTCGGCGCGGGCGGCGGCGGCGATGCGCCGACGCTCGTGCAGGCGCTGGACCTCGGCCTGGTCGATGGGGCGCGTGCTCCACAGCAGTAGCCGCAGGCCGAGCCACATCGCCAGCCTGTCGGCGGGCGAGGTGCGAGGCGTGCGCGCGGGCAGTGCCGAGAGCACGCCCGGTTGCGGGGGGTGAGCGGACACGGACAGGTGAATGGTGTTCACGATGGTTTCCTTCGTGGGAGTGCCCCGCAGCGCAGGGCGGGTGATGTTCCGGAGGGGAACGGGAGCGACCCCGTGCATGCCGGGGACGGCGGAGAGATGCGCTCAGCCGAGCACCCGGATGCCCGGGCTGGCGGTGCGCGGCATCGGGCCGAGTCGGACGGCCGACGGTCGGCGGGTGCGGAGAAGCGGGAGCTGCGCTACGAACGGCGGAGCGTCGGACGGAGTCCGCCCGCAGTGATCCCGCTGAGTCGTCGCCCGGCGACGGGGACGGAAGCCGCGGACGCTGTGCGCGTCGTGTCTGGGTTCTGCGTGATGTCCATGTCGGCTTCCTCCTCTCATGCCGCGGGCCGGCTGATGCTCGGCGATGGGATCGTGCGAGCAGACACGTTACTGAGGGGAGGAGCTCCGCGTCAAGCAGATTCTCAGGATCTTTTCCGACGAGCCGTCGCCGCTTTCCGGATCCGCAGGGATGTTCGGGTACCGTGAACCCTGGTTTTCCCAGGCGGGGACGGGGAAGGAGGCCCGCGGATGCATCTGAAGAGCCTCACCCTGAAGGGGTTCAAGTCCTTCGCGCAGCCGACCACCTTCGCGCTCGAACCGGGGGTCACCGCGATCGTCGGCCCCAACGGCTCCGGCAAGTCGAACGTCGTCGACGCTCTCGCCTGGGTGATGGGAGAGCAGGGCGCCAAGACGCTCCGCGGCGGGAAGATGGAGGACGTCATCTTCGCCGGCACCGCCACGCGAGGGCCCCTCGGCCGCGCGGAGGTTCAGCTCACCATCGACAATGCCGATGGGGCGCTCCCCATCGAGTACAGCGAGGTGACGATCAGTCGCACGCTGTTCCGCAACGGTTCGAGTGAGTACGCCATCAACGGCGAGTCGTGCCGACTGCTCGACGTGCAGGAGCTGCTGAGCGACTCCGGCCTCGGACGCGAGATGCACGTCATCGTGGGGCAGGGGCGCCTCGACACCGTGCTGCAGGCGACGCCCGAGGAGCGTCGCGGGTTCGTGGAGGAGGCCGCCGGCATCCTCAAGCACCGCCGCCGCAAGGAGAAGACCGTCCGCAAGCTCGAGGCGATGGAGCAGAACCTCGCCCGGCTCAGCGATCTCGCCGGGGAGATCCGCCGGCAGCTGAAGCCTCTCGGACGCCAGGCCGAGATCGCCAGGGAGGCCCAGACGATCGCGGCGGTGGTGCGCGACGCCAAGGCGCGGATCTTCGCCGACGACGTCGTGCAGCTGCGCCAGGCGCTCGCCGATCACGCCCGCGACGAGCACGAACGGCACGCCGAGCGACTGGTGCTGCAGGAGCGAGCCGACGCCGTGAAGACGCGCATCGCGGTGCTGGAACGCGAGCAGAACGCGGAGGGCGTGGATGAGGCGCGCCGCACGCTCTTCGGGCTCGAGCAGGTGCAGGAGCGCCTTCGCGGTCTCTACACCCTGGCGAATCAGCGGCTCGCGATGCTCGCAGCAGACGAGACCGCACCCGCGCAGGTCACGGTGCGCGCGAGCGACGTGGATGCCGCCCGCGCGCGCATCGTCGAGACCCGGGACCGGGTGGGTGCGGCCGAGGACGCCGCGATCGACGCCGCCCGCCGGGTGGCAGCCGCGCGCGCCGAGCTCGACGCCCTCGACGTGCGGATCGCCGAGCAGAGCGCGGCGGTCGCGGCCCACGACCTGCGGGTGACGACGCTGCGCGGCGCGGCGGAGGCGGCCCAGCAGGCACTCGCCGCCGTGCGCGGCGGGGTCCTCCGCCAGCAGAACGCCCTCGACGCGGCTCACGAGCGGCGCCGTGAAGCGGGGGCGGCCTTCGCGGAGCTCGACGACGCCACGGTCTCCGAGGGAGCGGCGGCGGGGATGCAGGCTCGCTACGAGGACGCGCAGCGCGCGGCGACCGAAGCGGAGGGCGCGGTCGACCGGCTGCGCGAGGAGCACCGCGCGGCCGAGCGGGAGGCCGACGCTCTTGCGGCCAAGGTCGCCGCGCTCGGGAGCGCGCTCGACGTGCGGAACGCCGCCGCCGCCCTGATCGCGCAGGGCGCGCCCGGCGTGCGCGGCCTGGTGGGGGAGAGCGTCCACGTCCGGCCCGGGTTCGAAGCAGCCATCGCCGCGGTCCTCGGTCCGTTGGCCGAGGGGCTGCTCGTCGACGATGCCGATGCCGCGTTCGCCGCCGCACGGCAGGCGGAGGGAGTGGGCGCGATCGACGTCGTCATCGCCGACCCCGCCCTGACCGCCGATGCGCTCACCCGTGCTGACGGCAGCGCCGGGATCCCCGCCGCCGACGTCGTCACCGCCCCGGAGGGCATCCGCGGACTCCTCACGCACGTCGTCGTGGTCGACGACCTGGCGGCGGCACGGTCGGCACTCGCCGGCGCAGATCACGGGCTCACGGCGGTGACGCGAGCGGGCGAGGTCTGCACGACCCACACGCTGCGCGCGGGCAGCGGCGGCGACCGGTCGCGGCTCGAGCTGCAGGCCGAGCGCGATGCGGCCGGCGAGCGGCTGGCCGAGCTGCAGCAGACGCTCGCGACCTTGGCCGCAGCGCGCGAGGACGCATGCGAGCGATTGCAGGGCGCGCGTCGGTCGGCCCGGGAGCGCCTGCAGGAGCTGCGCGAGCATGATGCCCAGCTCGCCCAGCACGCCGAGCACGTCAACCGCGTGACGATGCGTCATGAGGCCGCGATCGCGGAGTGCGAGCGCCTCGAGGCGGGGATCGACCAGGCGGCGGGTGCGGTTGCCGAGGCGGAGGAGAAGGCACGGCGGGCTGCGGCCGACCTCGACGCGGCACTCGAGCAGCCGCGTCCGGTGCTCGACGCGTCGGGTCGCGACCCGCTGCTGCGCGCGCTCGAGACCGCGCGTGAGAGCGAGGTCGCCGCACGACTGGAGATCGAGGCGCTGCGCGAGCGCGTGCGCGCGGCCGAGGGTCGTGCCGCGGGCCTCGAGCGTCAGCGCGAGCGGGAGCAGGCCGCCGCCGCGGAGGCGGCTCGGCGTGCGGTCATCCGCCGGGGCCAGCGCGAGATCGCGGCGGGGGTCGCCGCCGACCTGCCGCCCCTCCTGGACTCCGTCGACCGCTCCGCGACCGAGGCGCGCCTCGCGCTCGCCGAGGCCGAGGCCGCGCGCTCGGCGATGACCGCGGAGCTGCGCGACCTGCGCGAGCAGGAGCGCCAGGTGCGCGAGCGGCTGACCGGGCTCACCGAGAGCGTGCACGGCATCGAGCTGCAGATCCACGAGAAGAAGCTCCACCTCACCGCGCTTCTCGAGCGCGTCGCGAGCGAGCTGGGGCTGTCGGAGGAGGTCCTCGTCGCCGAGTACGGGCCCGACCAGCCCGTCCCCGACGAGGCGGGCGCGGCCGCCCCATATGACCGCCGAGCGCAGGAGCGCCGTCTGCGCGACGCCCAGCGGAAGCTCTCGCAGCTCGGGCGGGTGAACCCCCTGGCCCTGGAGGAGTTCGCCGCCCTCGAGCAGCGTCATCGGTTCCTCACCGAGCAGTTGGACGATCTCGTGCAGACGCGGAAAGACCTGATGACGATCATCGCCGACCTCGACGAGCGGATGCAGACGATCTTCGCGGACGCGTTCGAGGACACCCGCGCGGCCTTCCAGGAGGTCTTCCCGATCCTCTTCCCCGGCGGCACCGGCAGCATCTCGCTCACCGACCCCGACGATCTGCTCGCCACCGGCATCGAGGTGAGGGTGCGTCCGGTGGGGAAGAAGATCGAACGCCTGTCGCTGCTCTCCGGCGGCGAGCGGTCGCTCGCGGCGGTGGCCCTTCTCACCGCGATCTTCAAGGCGCGGCCCAGCCCGTTCTACATCCTCGATGAGGTGGAGGCCGCTCTCGACGACGCGAATCTCGGCCGCCTGCTGGGCGTGTTCGAGCAGCTGCGCGCGTCGAGTCAGCTGCTCGTCATCACGCATCAGAAGCGCACCATGGAGATCGCCGACGCGCTCTACGGGGTGTCGATGCGGCAGGACGGTGTCTCCGCCGTGGTCGGTCAGCGTGTCGCACAGCGCGTCGGCGAGCGGATGGCCTCGTGACCGTCCTCGACGGCTTCGACGCCATCGCGCCGGGGCTCCGCCGACGCCCGGATGTCGAAGCGCACGATCTCGTCGCGGCCGACGCGAGCGATCGGCTCATCCTCGCCCAGGCAGGGCCGGCGCTCGAGCGGACGACCGGCGGCGAGGTCGTCGTGATCGGGGACCGCTACGGCGCGCTCACGCTGCCGCTCGTGACCGCCGGGTTCCGGGTGCGCGTGCACCAGGACTCCATCACGGGCCGGAGGGCGCTGGAGCGGAACGCGGACGAGCGAGGCGTCGACCTGTCCGCGGCCGAGCAGCTTCCGCTGGGCCCCGAGCTCGTGCGCGGCGCGCGGCTCGTGCTGCTGCAGCTGCCGCGAGCGCTGGACGCCCTCGACGAGATCGCCGGGCTCGTCGCCGCCCATGCGGCGGCGGATGTCGCGGTCGTCGCCGGTGGACGCATCAAGCACATGACGCTGGCCATGAACGGCGTGCTCGCCCGCCACTTCGGCGACGTGCAGGCCAGCAGGGCCGCGAGCAAGAGCCGCGTGCTGCACGCCTCCGGCCCGCTGCCGGCGACGGCGAGCGGATGGCCGAGAGTCGTCCGCCACGAGGACGTCGGGCTGACGGTGGTCGCGCACGGCGCCGCGTTCGCGGGAGCGTCCGTCGACATCGGCACGCGCTTCCTGCTCGAGTTCCTTCCCGACATGCCCGCCGCCGATCGCGTCATCGACCTCGGCTGCGGCACCGGGATCCTCGCCACCGCCTACGCGCTCGCACATCCCGACGCGGAGGTGATCGCCTCCGACCAGTCCGCGGCGGCGGTGGCCTCCGCTCGTGCGACGGCAGCCGCCAACGGCGCCGAGCGCATCCACGTCGTGCAGGACGACGCGCTCTCCGGCCGCCCCGACGCCTCGGCCGACCTCGTGCTGCTCAACCCGCCGTTCCACTCCGGTGCCGCGGTCACGTCCGCCATCGCGCCGCGCCTGTTCGCCGACGCCGCGCGCGTGCTGCGGCCGGGCGGCGAGCTGTGGTGCGTGTGGAACTCGCCGCTCGGCTACCGCCCCGCACTGCAGCGCCTCGTCGGCCCGACCCGCCAGGCCGCGCGCAACAGCCGCTTCACCGTGACCGTCTCCACGCGCGCCGCGAACTAGGCTGGGATCATGGCGGAGAAGTGGTCACTCGGGCGCGCGCTGCGCGGGATGTTCGTCAAGCCCACGATCGACGAGAGCACGTGGGACGACCTCGAGACCGCCCTTCTCACGGCGGACTTCGGCCCCGACATCACCGAGCGGATCGTCGAGGAGCTGCGCGAGAAGGTCGAGCGGTACCGCACCACCGACCCGCGCGACCTGCAGCGCATGCTCAAGGAGACGCTCGAGGAGCACTTCGCGAAGTTCGACACGACGCTGAAGCTCACCGAGCGCCCGGCCGTCGTGCTCGTGGTCGGGGTGAACGGCGTGGGCAAGACCACCACCATCGGCAAGTTCGCGCACTTCCTGCGCCGCTACAACCGCTCGGTGGTGGTCGGCGCGGCCGACACCTTCCGCGCGGCCGCCGTGGAGCAGCTCGCCACATGGGCTGAGCGCGGCGGCGCCGCGATCGTGCGGCCGGACCGCGAGGGCCAGGACCCGGCGTCCGTCGCCTTCCAGACCATCGAGCACGCCAAGCGCACGGGCACCGAGATCGTGCTCGTCGACACCGCCGGTCGCCTGCACACCAAGGGCGGGCTCATGGACGAGCTCACGAAGATCCGCCGCGTCATCGAGAAGCAGGCGCCGATCAGCGAGGTGCTGCTCGTGCTCGATGCGACGACCGGTCAGAACGGCGTGATGCAGGCGCAGGCGTTCCTCGAGCACGCCGGTGTCACCGGGCTCGTGCTCACCAAGCTCGACGGCTCTGCGAAGGGCGGATTCGTCCTCGCCGTGCAGGAGCGCACGGGCATCCCCGTGAAGCTCCTCGGGCAGGGCGAGGGCATCGGCGACCTCACCGGCTTCACGCCGCACGTGTTCGCTGCGTCGCTTGTCGACTGACGGCGCGGATGGTTGAGTTGACGACATGGCGATCGAACACGACTTCTTCGGGCTTCTGGAATCCGGCCCCGACGGCTCGATCTTCTGGTCGGAGAACGTCGAGCTCGGCGACCAGACCGTGTCGGTGGACCTGACCGCGCCCGACCAGGAGGACGTCTCGAAGGAGGCGCTCGACGCCGCCGCATCCATCGTGGCCTCGCTCGAGGAGGTCGACCGGCGCAGCCGCGAGGCGATGCTCGCCGAGGTCGACAATCGGGCCAGCGAGGTGACCGAGTACATCATCATGCAGCAGGAGACCCTCGGTGACGCGCTCGAGGAGCTGCTCGTCGACATCTCCGGCGATGCGGCGGTCGACATCATCCGCTCGCTCAACCTCATGAGCATGACGATCCTCGCCGATGAGCACGGGGGCGCCGACCCGTTCGCGGTGCTGGAGTACGCGCTCGACCCCGACGCCACCGACGACGTGCTGCTGGTGAACCTCCGCAGCGACGGCGGCATCCACTCGGTCACCAGCGCAGAGTAGGCGCGGGGATCAGCCCGCGGCCGCGATGAGCTCGCGCGTGAAGGCGTGCGCGGGAGCCGCGAAGACCTTCTCGGTGGCGCCGGTCTCGACCACCCGCCCGGCTCGCATGACCGCCACGCGGTCGCTGACCATCCGGACGACCGCGAGGTCGTGGGAGATGAAGACGACACCGAGTCCCTCGTCGCGCTGCAGATCCGCGATCAGCCGCAGGATGCCGGCCTGCGTGGTGACATCGAGCGCCGAGACCGGCTCGTCGCAGACGAGCACGTCGGGGCGGCCGGCGAGCGCCCTGGCGATCGCGACGCGCTGACGCTGCCCGCCGGAGAGCTGCGCGGGGCGGCGGCGCAGGAGGGCCGAGTCGAGTCCCACGCGGGCGAGGAGCTCGGCGGGCTCGGGCGCGCCGAGGCGGCGCGAGTGGCGCAGGATGCGCGCGACGTCGTGGCGCGGGTCGAACGACGCCAGCGGGTCCTGCGGCACCAGGCGCACGCGCGGCGCGGGATCGGCGAGCGTGCGCGAACCGGCGTCGGGCGCCTCGGCGCCGATGAGAAGGCGCGCGAGGGTGGACTTCCCCGACCCCGACTCGCCGACGACGCCGAGCGTCTCGCCCGCGCGGACGACGACATCCACGCCGTCGACCGCGGCGACCGTGGCCCCGTGGGGAGAGCGGTATCGCCGGGTGAGCCCGGTGCCTGTGATGAGGTCGCCGCCCGGTGCGGTGGCCGGCGCGGGCTTGGCGCCGGAGGGCCGCGCCGCGAGCAGCGCGCGGGTGACGGGGTGCGCGGGCTCGGCGAGGAGCGCCGCACGCGGGCCGGTTTCGACCACCTCGCCGGCGGACAGCACCGCGATGCGGTCGGCGACGCGCGCGACCGCTCCCAGATCGTGGCTGATGAGCAGGAGCGCAGCTCCCTCGTCGCGCAGCCGGGCGAGGAGCGCCAGCACGTGCACGGCCGTCGTCGCATCGAGGGCCGTGGTGGGCTCGTCCGCGATGATGACCCGCGCGCCGCCCACCACGGCCGACGCGATCAGCGCGCGCTGGCGCATCCCGCCCGACAGCTCGCCCGGACGCTGGCCGAGGCGAGTTCCGGCGTCGGGGAGCCCTGCGCTCTCCAGCGCCTCGGTGACCCGGGCCCGGCGTCGTGGGCGGGGGACGCCGCGGACGGCGAGCGCCTCGCCCACCTCGGCCTCGAGTGTGCGGAGCGGGTCGAGCGACTGCAGTGCATCCTGCAGGACGAGCGAGATGTCCTGCCCGCGCAGGCGGCGCCATCCGCCCGCCCCCAGCCGGCTGACGTCGCGGCCGTCGAAGGACAGCCGCTCAGCGGTCACCCGCGCGCCGGGATCCTGCTGGGTGAGGCCGAGGAGGGTTCGCGCGAGCACCGACTTCCCCGCGCCGGACTCGCCCACCACGGTGAGGCACTCGGCGGGTGCGAGAGTCAGATCCACGCCCCGCAGCACCTCGCCGGCACCGGGCAGCGTCACGCGGAGTCCCGCGGCCTCGAGCAGCGTCATCGTGCGCCTCCCAGACGTCGGCCGAGCACCGTGAGCACCGTCGCGGTGGCGACGATCGCGAGCCCCGGGAACACCGTGAGCCAGGGTGCATACGAGATGTAGACGCGGCCCGCGTCGAGCATGGCGCCCCACTCGGGCGACGGCGGCGGTGTGCCCAGACCGAGGAAGCTCAGCGCCGACACCCACACGATCGCCTGCCCGATGCCGAGGGTCGCCGTGGCGACGAGCGGCCAGAGCGTGTTCGGCACGACGTGCCGCAGGAAGACCGTCCCCGCGGGCGTCCCCTCCAGGCGCGCGTACCCGACGTAGTCGCTGCGGGCGACGCCCTGCACGCGCGACCGCAGCACACGCGCGTAGCCGGGCGCCGTGGCGAGCCCGATCGCGAGCACCGAGCTCTGCGTGCCGGCGCCGAGCACGGCGACGAGCAGCAGCGCCATGACGAGCGTGGGGAGGGCGAACAGCACCTCGACGATGCGGCCCAGCGCGGCCTCGAGCCACCGGGGCCCCAATGCGGCGGCGAACCCGATGACGAGGCCGAGCCCGATGCCGAGCGTGGTCGCCCAGACGCCGATGCCTGCCGACGCCGCGGCCCCGTGCACGATGCGCACGAGCACGTCGCGCCCCGACTCGTCTGTGCCCAGCGGATGGCCGGCCGACGGCGGCAGGAACGCGGCGGCCGGATCGATGGCGAGGGGATCCCGCGGGGCGAGCACGCCCGGGGCGACCACGGCCACGACGAGCAGAGCGAGGAGGACGAGCGCGACGATCCCCGGCCATCCCAGACGCGCCCTCATGAGCCGACCGCCACGTCGGGCATGCGGACCGCCGCGGGGCGCGGTCCGCGCAGTCGCGGGTCGACCAGGAGCTCGGCGGCGTCGGCGATGACGATGACCGCCACGTACAGCACCGCGACGATCGACACCGCGCCGATGACGACTGGCACGTCGCGTGCGAGCGCCGCCTCCTGCAGCAGCCGGCCGAGCCCCGGGCGTGCGAACAGCACCTCGACGACGACTGCGCCGCTGAGGAGGTTGCCGAACGCCCAACCCGACAGCGCGAGGGCGGGCAGCGACGCATGACGCAGCGTGTGATGCAGCAGCAGTCGCGGCTCGCCGGCGCCGCGGGCCCGGGCGCTGGTGGCGAAGGGGGTGCGGTCGGCCTCGAGGAGCGCGTCGCGCGAGACCTGCGCGAGGAAACCCGCGATCGGGATGGCGAGGGTCACCACGGGCAGGACGAGCTCCGCCGGCGAGCTGCCAGCGCTCGTGGCGGGCAGGAGGCCGAGCGTCGACGCGAACACGAGGATGAGCACCGCGCCGAGCCAGAACTGCGGCATCACGGTGGCGGCGATCTCGACCCCGCGGAGCAGGGCGTTCACGACGCGGCCGACCCGCCCGCGCGCGGTCGTCGCGATGATCGCGCCGATCACGGCGAGCACCCACGCGAGAGCCAGCGCGAGCACGGCCAGCACGAGCGTCGACGGCAGCTGCTGCCAGATGAGCTCCGCGACGCTCTGGCGCCGGGCGTACGAGTCGCCCAGCTGCAGGGTGGCGACCCGGCCGAGCTGCAGCGCGTACTGCACGAGGAGCGGCTGATCCAGCCCGTACTCGCGCTTCGCCGCCGCGACCGCCTCCGGGCCCGCCTGCGACCCGGGGCCGCCGAGGATCGCCTCGAGCGGATCGTCCGACGCGCGCAGCGCGAAGAACACCACGGTCGCGACGATCCACACGACGAGCACCGCGCGCGCCAAGCGCGCGGCAAGCCACCGTATCGCCGCCATCCGCTGCGTCAGTCGGTCAGCTGGGCGTTCACGAACGTCGGCGTCGCGACGGTCCCGAGGGTGGCGATGCCGGTCGCCCCCTTCACGAGGAAGTGGTTCTGCTGGTCGTAGAGCGGCAGCACGGCGTAGCTCTCCAGCACGATCCGCTGCGCCTCCGTGTAGCGCTCGTCGGGGTCGAGGGCGGAGGCCGCCGCGTCCAGCGCCTCGTCGAGCTCGGGCAGCTGCAGCATCGCGTGGTTGGCGAAGTACCCGGATGGCGCCGGCACGGTTCCCGAGGAGTGGTAGAGGATGCGCAGCACGTCGGGTCCGACCGTCGTGTACGGCGCGCTCACGGCCTCGTACTCGTGGGCGCCCAGCGCGCCGTACCAGGTCGAGAGGTCGACGGGGTCGAGCACCACGTCGAACCCGACGCCGGCGGCGTTCTCCTGGATCTGCTCGAACAGCGACTGCTCGGCGGCCGTCGACTGGTCCGTCGACACGGGGAAGCGGACGGTGAGCCGCTCGCCGTCCTTCAGGCGCGTCCCGTCGTCGTCGCGCTCGGTCCATCCGGCCTCGTCGAGGAGCGCGGATGCCGCGTCGGCATCGGTCTCGAACAGCGCCGGGTCGGCGTAGGCGAGAGGCTCCATACTCGACAGCGGCGAGTAGGAGCGCTCGGCGGTGCCGAGGAACAGCGACTCGATGCCCGGGTTGGGGTCAGCCGCGCGCACGAACGCCTCGCGCACGCGGATGTCGTCGAACGGCGCCTGTGCGCTGTTGAGCTCGATGCGGTTGGACGACGCGGGACGCGGTGCGTCGATGTGCTCGATGCCCTGGCCCTCCGCGGACACGATGTCGGACGGCAGCGGGTTGTCGATGACGTCGACCTCGCCAGAGGCGAGGGCGGCCTGGCGGGTCGCGGCGTCGGGGATGAAACGCCACTCGATGCCGTCGAGGTGCGCGGCGCCGTCGTGGTCGGCCTCGGGGTTCGTGGCGACGTAGTCGTCGTTGCGCGAGAGCACGACGCGCTGCTGCGGCACCCACTCGTCGACGACGAACGGACCGGTGCCGATCGGGGCCTGGCAGTTCTCGTCCTGGCCGCGGGCGATGCCGGCGGGCGACTCCATCGCCGTCCATGGCTGGCTGAGCGCCTCGAGGAGAGCGGACTTCGGCGTCGAGAGGCGCAGCCGCACGTGCGCTGCGTCGACGACCTCGATCTCGTCGATCTGCTCCACGGCGAGGTAGCCCGTCGACGAGGCGGTGCTGGGGTCCTGCAGGTGCTCGATGTTCGCCTTGACGGCCTCGGCGTCGAACGGCGTGCCGTCGGTGAAGGAGACGTCGTCACGGAGCGTCAGATCCCACGTCAGCCCGTCGCCGGAGGTCTCCCAGTCGGTGGCGAGCCACGGCTGGATCGCGCCCTCGGCGTCGCGGCCGAAGAGCGGCTCGAGGTACTGCGTGCTGAGCAGCGCCTGCGGGTAGTTGCCGCCCACGTGCGGGTCGAGGCAGGTCGGCTCCGCGTCGCCGGTGGCGTACACGAGCGTGCCGCCCTCCTCGGGGGTGGCCTCCTCGCCGGCATCGGGTGCGGCGCACGAGGCGAGAAGGACGAGCGGGGCCAGGAGGGCGGCGGCGGCGAGGGCGCGAGAGGGCATGACGGCTTTCGACGAGGAAAAGTGGACGGAGTCCAAGATACTCCGCCGGAGGAATGCCGGCTCGCCAAGCGTGTCGAGTGCCGGGTGGCTCGAGCTCCGCGGGCGACTCCGCGCCGACGCTCCGAGACAGCACGCCGCGCATCCTCTCTGCGAGGGGAGGCGCGGTCCAGGAGCGTGGACGCGGTCTCGGAGTCGGCGTCGCGAGCGGGCGTGATCCGTCGGAGCGCGGCCGCAGCTTCGACATCGCGCGCTATTGTTGGACGCCATCCAGAAATGCAACGCAAGGGGGAGCAGTGGTGATCGACGTGCTGGTGGCGGGTCTCGGGCCCGATCGGGTGCCGTACCAGGAGGGCTGGGCGCTCCAGCGCCGGATCCACGCCGAGGTGGTCGCGGGGGAGAGGGCCGACACCCTGATCCTCCTCGAGCACGAGCCCGTGTACACGGCCGGACGTCGCACAGAGCCGCACGAGCGCCCGCGCGACGGAACCCCCGTGATCGACGTCGACCGGGGCGGGAAGATCACCTGGCACGGCCCTGGACAGCTGGTCGGCTACCCGATCCTGCGCCTGCCGCAGCCCCACGCCGTCGTCGACCACGTGCGGCGTCTCGAACGGATCCTCATCGCGGCGGTCGCCGAGCACGATGTGGCCGGTCGTCGCGTGGCCGGGCGCAGCGGCGTCTGGGTCGGGGACGGGCGCGATGACAAGGTCGCAGCCATCGGCGTGCGCGTCACCGAAGGTGTCTCGCTGCACGGCTTCGCCCTCAACTGCGACAACGGCCTCGACGGCTTCTCGCAGATCGTCCCCTGCGGCATCGCCGACGCCGGCGTCACCACCATGAGCGCCGAGACCGAACGCCGGGTGAGGCCCGCGGACGTCGTGGACGCCGTGGTCGCGGCGTTCGCCGCCGAGGAAGCGGCGGTGGCGGCATGAGTGCGGCGCCGGATGGTCGGCGGCTGCTGCGGCTGGAGGTGCGGAACGCCCAGACCCCGATCGAGCGGAAGCCGTCGTGGATCAAGACCACCGCGCGCCAGGGGCCGGAGTACCGCGAGCTGCATGCGCTCGTGAAGAGCGAGGATCTCCACACGGTGTGCCAGGAGGCCGGCTGCCCGAACATCTTCGAGTGCTGGGAGGACCGCGAGGCGACGTTCCTCATCGGCGGCTCCCAGTGCACGCGCCGCTGCGACTTCTGCCAGATCGACACCGGCAAGCCCGCGGAGTACGACATCGACGAGCCGCGACGGGTCGCCGAGAGCGTGCGGCGGATGGGGCTGCGCTATGCGACGGTCACGAGCGTGGCCCGCGACGACCTTCCCGACACGGGGGCGTGGTTGAACGCGGAGACCGTGCGGCGGATCCACGACCTCAACCCCGGCACCGGCGTCGAGCTGCTCGCGAACGAGCACGACGGCGATCCCGCGCTCCTCGGTGAGATCTTCGAGGCGCGTCCGGAGGTGTTCGCGCACAACGTGGAGACGGTGCCGCGCATCTTCAAGCGCATACGCCCCGCCTTCCGGTACGAGCGGTCGCTCGACGTCATCACGCAGGCGCACGATGCCGGCCTCATCACGAAGTCCAACCTCATCCTCGGGATGGGCGAGACGCCCGACGAGGTCGTCGACGCGCTGCGCGACCTGCACGACGCCGGCTGCGACATCATCACGATCACGCAGTACCTCCGGCCGTCGCCGCGGCATCTGCCGGTGCAGCGCTGGGTGAAGCCGGAGGAGTTCGTCGCGTTCAAGGAGGAGGCCGAGCGGATCGGCTTCCTCGGCGTACTCGCCGGTCCGCTCGTGCGCTCGTCGTATCGGGCCGGCCGGCTGTGGGCGCAGTCGATGGCGTCGAAGGGACGGGAGATCCCGCCGCATCTCGCGCACATCGCCGCCGGCGCCGACCTGGGCTTCGCGCAGGCGGTCTGAGGGCCGCTAGCCTGGGTCGGATGGCCACTTCGAGAGCCGGGCGACCCCGAGCGTCCTCGCGCGAGACGCTCGCCGAGGCGGCCTGCGAGCTGTTCCTCGAGCAGGGGTTCGACGCCACCTCCATCGCGGACATCGCGAACCGTGCCGGCGTGAGCCGGTCCAGCTTCTTCAACTACGCCAGCTCCAAATCGGGGCTGCTGTGGGCGGGACTCGACGAGCGCCTCGACGAACTGGCCGACGACCTCCAGGCATCTGGGGCGCCGCTCGGTACGGCCGACCTGCACCGCGCCATCCTCGCCTTCGCCGACGATCTGCGTCCTGACGCGCTCGCGCTGGCCTTCACTCACGCCGACGCGATGGGGATCGCCGCCGATCTCGAGCGCGAGGCTGCGGTGCGGATGGCCAGGGTGGCGGCACTGCTGTCGGCCGCGCTGCGTCGAGGCGGGCAGGATCCGCTCGCCGCCGACGTCATCGGCGCCGGCTACGCGGGAGCCGTGGTGAGCGCCCTGCGGCACTGGGCGCACGCCGGCCCGGGCGTCAGCTCGCTGCGCGACGTGGTCGCGGCGGCCCTGGCGGTGGCGCCCGCGGTCCCGCGGCGCGCGAACCCGCCCGCGGCCGGGTAAAATCGACTCATCATGGCTACTTTCGGCACGCTCTCCGACCGCCTCACCGAGACCTTCCGCAATCTCCGCACGAAGGGGAAGCTGTCGGCGGCGGATGTCGACGGCACCGTCCGCGAGATCCGTCGCGCCCTGCTCGACGCCGACGTCGCGCTGCAGGTCGTGAAGGAGTTCTCGGCCCGCGTGCGCGAGCGCGCCCTGAGCGACGACGTCAACAAGGCGCTGAATCCCGCGCAGCAGGTCGTGCAGATCGTCAACGAGGAGCTCGTCGGCATCCTCGGCGGCGAGCAGCGTCGTCTCGCCTTCGCGAAGACCCCGCCCACGGTCATCATGCTCGCCGGCCTCCAGGGATCCGGCAAGACCACCTTCGCCGGCAAGCTCGCGCGCCGGCTCGAGAAGGACGGGCACACGCCGATCCTCGTCGCCGCCGACCTGCAGCGCCCCAACGCGGTGAACCAGCTCCAGGTGGTGGCAGAGCGCGCGGGCGCGGCGATCTACGCGCCCGAGCCCGGCAACGGCGTCGGCGACCCGGTGCGCGTGGCGCGCGACGGTGTGGAGCACGCTCGCCGCCAGCAGCACGACATCGTCATCATCGATACCGCCGGCCGCCTCGGCGTCGACGCCGAGCTCATGAAGCAGGCGTCCGATATCCGCCGGGTGACGCAGCCCGACGAGGTGCTGTTCGTCATCGACGCGATGATCGGCCAGGACGCGGTGAACACGGCGAAGGCCTTCCAGGAGGGCGTCGACTTCACCGGCGTCGTGCTGTCGAAGCTCGACGGCGACGCGCGCGGCGGTGCCGCGCTCTCGGTCGCATCCGTGACCGGGCGCCCGATCATCTTCGCGTCGACGGGCGAGGGGCTCGAGGACCTCGAGGAGTTCCACCCCGACCGCATGGCCAGCCGCATCCTCGACCTGGGTGACATCCTCACCCTCATCGAGCAGGCGCAGCAGGCCTTCGACGAGGAGGAGGCCCGCAAGGTCGCTGAGAAGTTCGCGACCGATCAGTTCACGCTCGACGACTTCCTGCAGCAGATGCAGCAGCTGAAGAAGATGGGCTCCATGAAGAAGATGCTCGGGATGCTCCCGGGCATGGGCCAGATGAAGCAGCAGCTCGACGACTTCGACGAGCGCGAGATCGATCGCACCGAGGCGATCATCCGCTCGATGACGCCAGCCGAGCGCACGAACACGAAGATCCTCAACGGCTCGCGCCGCCTCCGCATCGCCCGCGGCTCGGGCATGACCGTCACCGACGTCAACCAGCTCGTGACGCGCTTCGAGCAGGCGGCGAAGATGATGAAGACGGTCGCCCGCGGCGGCACGCCCAACATCCCCGGCATGGGCGCGATGCCCGGCATGGGCAAGCCGGGCGCCTCCGCGAAGCGCGGCGGCAAGAAGGGCAAGAAGAGCCAGGGCTCGCGGTCGGGAAACCCCGCGAAGCGCGCCGCGGAGAACTCCGCCCTGCCCGAGGTGCCGACAGCGCCCACCGGATCGGGCTTCGGCCTGGGTGCCGGCGGCGCGCCGCAGCCCACCGAGGCGGACCTGGCCGAGCTGCAGAAGCTGTTCGGCAAGGGCTGAGCGCTCTTCGCACGGGTGGCGGCGCCGCGGCGCCGGTGCCACACTGTCGTCGTGGATCAGCGCGTCAGCCTCATCACCCTGATCGTGGACGACGTGGCGGCGTCGCGGCGCTTCTACGCGGATGGCCTCGGCTGGGCGCCCGAGGTGGACGTCCCCGGCGAGGTGCTGATGGTCCGCGTGGGGCAGCGGCTGCTGCTGTCGCTCTGGGACCATGCGCACGCTGAGGTCGAGATCGGCCCGGTCGCGGCAGGTGGCACGCCGCCGGTGACACTCGCGCACAACGTGCGGGAGCCCGCCGAGGTCGACGCGGTGCTCGCACTCGCACGCGCTGCCGGAGCGCGGACCGAGCCGCCCTCGTGGCGCGAATGGGGCGGCTACTCGGGCTACTTCGTCGACCCCGACGGATTCCGGTGGGAGGTCGCGGTGAATCCCTCGCCGCTCGGCGAGAGCCTCCTGCCCTGACGACGGCGGAGCGGGCCCCGGAATCCCGAGACCCGCTCCGCGTCAGCGCCCGTCAGCGCATCAGCTCACGTCGTCGTCCACCCAGTCCATCGACTTCGTCACGGCCTTGCGCCACTGGCGGAGCAGCCGGTCGCGCTCCTCCTCGTCCATCGAGGGCTCCCAGCGGCGGTCCTCCTGCCAGTTCGCGGTGAGGTCGTCGAGACCCGACCAGAACCCGACGGCGAGACCGGCCGCGTATGCGGCACCCAGCGCGGTGGTCTCCGCGACCACGGGCCGCACCACCGGCACGCCGAGCACGTCGGCCTGGAACTGCATCAGGGTGTCGTTCGCGACCATGCCGCCGTCGACCTTCAGCTCGGTGAGGTCCACACCGGCGTCGGCGTTCACCGCGTCGAGCACGTCGCGCGTCTGATAGGCGACGGCCTCGAGCGCGGCGCGGGCGATGTGCCCCTTCGTCACGTACCGCGTCATCCCCACGATCGCGCCGCGGGCATCCGGGCGCCAGTAGGGGGCGAACAGACCGGAGAACGCGGGCACGAAGTAGACGCCGCCGTTGTCGTCGACCTGCGCGGCGAGCTTCTCCACCTCGGGTGCCGAGGAGATGATGCCGAGCTGGTCGCGCAGCCACTGGATGAGGGAGCCGGTGACGGCGATCGAGCCCTCGAGGGCGTAGTGCGTCGGGCCGTCGCCGAGCTTGTAGCCGATCGTGGTGAGCAGCCCGTTCTTCGACCGGATGATCTCCTCTCCGGTCTGGAAGATGAGGAAGTTGCCGGTGCCGTACGTGTTCTTGCTCTCGCCAGCCTGGAACGCGACCTGCCCGAACGTGGCGGCCTGCTGGTCGCCGAGGATGCCCGCGATGGGCGTCTCGCGCAGCAGCGACGAGCTCTTGGCGGCCCCGTACACCTCGGAGGAGGAGCGGATCTCCGGCATCATCGAGCGCGGCACCCCGAACTCGGACAGGATGTCGTCGCGCCACTCGAGCGTCTCGAGGTCCATGAAGAGGGTGCGCGAGGCGTTCGTGACGTCGGTGACGTGCACACCGCCATCCGTCCCGCCGGTGAGGTTCCAGAGGACCCAGGAGTCGGTGGTCCCGAACGCGAGGTCGCCCGCCTCGGCCTTCTCCTTGGCACCGTCGACGTTCTCGAGGATCCAGGCGATCTTCGTGCCCGAGAAGTACGTCGCCAGCGGCAGTCCCACGATGTCCTTGAAGCGGTCGACGCCCTGATCCCCGGCGAGGCGATCGACGATCGGCTGCGTGCGGGTGTCCTGCCAGACGATCGCGTTGTAGACGGGGCGTCCGGTCTTTCGGTCCCAGACGACGGCGGTCTCGCGCTGATTGGTGATGCCGACCGCGGCGATGTCGTGCCGAGTGAGGTCGCCGCGGCTCAGGGCGAGGCCGATGACCTCCTGGACGTTGCGCCAGATCTCCATCGGGTCGTGCTCGACCCATCCCGGCTTGGGGAAGATCTGCTCGTGCTCCTTCTGACCAGTGGAGATGATGGTCCCCTTCCGATCGAAGACGATCGCACGGCTGGACGTCGTGCCCTGATCGATCGCGATGATGTATTCGGCCATGGTGGTGTTTCTCCTTTGAACGCGTTACGGGGTCAGGCGGCGAGGCTGAGGAGGGCGGGGGCGAGGAGCGCGGCGATCGCGCCGCCGACGAGCGGCCCGACGACCGGAACCCATGAGTAGGCCCAGTCGCTGGAGCCCTTGCCCTTGATGGGGAGGATGGCGTGGGCGATGCGCGGGCCGAGGTCGCGAGCTGGGTTGATCGCGTACCCGGTGGGGCCACCGAGCGACGCGCCGATGCCGACGACGAGGAGCGTGACGGGCAGCGCGGCCAGCGGGCCGAGGCCGCCGGGGACGCCGACCTCGATGTCGCCGTAGTCGGCGAAGGCGAAGATGACGAAGACGAGCACGAACGTGCCGATGATCTCGGTGACGAGGTTGTCCCCATACGACCGGATGGCCGGACCGGTCGAGAAGACGCCGAGCTTGTTGGCCGGGTCCTCCTCCTCGTCGAAGTGCTGGCGGTACGCCGCCCAGCAGAGCACGGCGCCGATGATCGCGCCGATGAGCTCCGCCGCCAGGGCGACGAGGAACATGACGAACGAGATCTTGCCGGCGATCAGCAGGCCGATGCCCACGGCGGGGTTGATGATGGCGCCGGAGTACGCGGCGACCAGCACGCCCGCGAAGACCGCGAGTCCCCATCCCCAGTTCACCATGAGCGTGCCGCCGGCGAAGCCCTTCGTCTTCGCGAGCACCACGTTGGCCACCACACCGCATCCGAGCAGGATCAGCATCGCGGTGCCGACCAGCTCGGACACGAAGTAAAGTCCGAGATTCACATCTTCCATGTCTTCATCGACCTTTCTCTGGGGCGCCGCGGCCCCTCTGCCGCGGCGATGCGGGCGATCGGAGGTGACTCCGGCGAGGTCTCGACGGAGGAGGGCCCGGTCAGTGATGCGCGCGGTCGGGGATGGCCAGACCGTGCAGGTCGTTCAGCAGCGTGCGCGCCTGCTCGATCTCCGCCTCGCGCTTGTCCTCGTCCCAGCCGAGCAGGGGCGCCAGCGCGCGAGCCAGCTCGTCGAGGACATCGGCGTCGGCGGCGCCTGTGAAGGCGATGCTCGTGCGGCGCAGCACCACGTCGGCGAGGTGCACGACGTGCTCCTCGCGCACCATCCACGCCAGCTCGCGCGTGGAGACGTCGCCGCCCACCAGAGGAGCGTCGTCGCCGTCGGCGATGAACGCCCACACGTCCGCGGCGCGGGTGCCGTAGCGGGTGAGGAGCTGCTCGGCGCGGTCGCCCGCGCCGACCAGGTGCGCGGCGATCCAGGCGCGCCGGTCGGCGTCGCCGCGCGGGAAGTCGCGTCCGCCGCCGATCGGCCGCCCGGCCGTGGACACCGTGCGGGTGCGGCCGAGGAGGTCGAGCACGGTGTTGGAGAGCGACTCTCCCAGGGCGCGGAAGGTGGTCCACTTGCCGCCGACGAGGCTCACGAGGGGCACCGCCCCCGAGCGGTCGGTCTCCACGCGGTAGTCGCGCGACACGAAGCCGGGCGCGGTGTCCTCGTGTCGCGGCAGCGGCCGGATGCCCGCGAACCGGTAGACGATCTGGCTGCGGTCGACCGCGATGCGCGGGAACACGTGGTGGATGAGGTCGAAGAAGTAGTCGACCTCCTCCTCTGTGCACACGGCGGGCTTGCTCGGGTCCGCGTCGATGTCGGTCGTGCCCACGAGGACGCGCCCCTTGAGGGGGTAGATGAGCACGATGCGGCCATCCGAGTGCTCGAAGAAGATCTCGCGCCCCTTCGTGGCGGCGAGCAGCTCCGGATGGTCGAGGACGATGTGCGAGCCCTTGGTGCCGCCCATGAAGCGGGTCGCCGTGCCGAGAGCCGAGTTCGTGAGGTCGGTCCAGGGCCCGGAGGCGTTCACGACGACGTCAGCGGCGATCGGGAACTCCGCTCCGGTCTCCCGGTCGCGCAGGAGCACGCCCTCCGAGGTCAGGCCGACGGCCTCGACATAGTTCAGCGCGCGGGCGCCCGGATGCGCGGCGGCGCCGTCGAGGAGCACGTCGAGCGCGAGTCGCTCGGGGTCGTGCATGGAGGCGTCGTAGTACGTCGCGGTGTACTTGATGTCCGGGTCGAGCGCGGGGAGCTCGCGCAGCGAGCGGCGACGCCCCAGGAAGCGGTGCCGTGGAACGGTGCCGCCGTCACGGGAGAAGGTGTCGTAGAGCGTGAGGCCGATCTTGATGAGCGCCGCGCCGCGCTCCTGCGGCTTGCCGGAGCGGTGCGTGAGGAAGCGCAGCGGCGCGGAGAGGATGCCCGAGAACGTCGAGTAGATCGGGATGGTCGTCTCGAGCGGCTTCACGTAGTGCGGTGCGATGCGCAGCAGGCCGTTGCGCTCCTGCACCGACTCGCGCACGAGTCGGAACTCGCCGTTCTCCAGGTAGCGGATGCCGCCGTGGATCATGTGGCTGGACGCCGAGGAGGCACCGGAGGCGAAGTCGCCGCGTTCGACGAGGACGACGTCGATGCCCTGCAGGGCGAGGTCGCGGAATGTCGAGATGCCGTTGATGCCGCCCCCGATGATGAGGACGCTGGTGCGTGCGCTCTCGCGGATCTCGCGCACGGCTGCGCGCTCGGCTGAGGACTGGTTCTCGGTCATGTCCTGCCTCCCTCTCGTGGCGATTCGGGTCTAGCCTGGAACGAACCGAACATGCGCGCAAGGCTCCTGCACATATGTGCAGGGAGGGGCGAGAAGGGGCGGGAGCATGGACGCGGAGGCACCGCGCGACGGCAAGCTCGAGCAGGCGCTCAAGGCCGCCCAGCTCTACTACATGCAGGACCGGACCATGGAGGCGATCGCGCGAGAGCTCGGCACGTCGCGCTCGTCCGTCTCCCGACTGCTGAGCCACGCGCGCGAGACGGGCCTTGTGGACATCCGGATCACCTCTCCTCTCGAGCGCGGCGGGTTCCTCGAGCAGCGGGTGCGCGAGCGCTTCCACGTCGCCGCGCACGTGGTGCCGGTGCCGTCGAGCGTGAGCGAGGTCGATCGGCTCGAGCGGGTGGCGATGACCGCCGCGCGGCTGTTCGCGCAGTTCGTCGACTCCAACATGGTCGTGGGCGTCGCCTGGGGGTCGACGCTGACGGCCGTGAGCCGCTACCTGCCGCAGAAGGAGACGCACGGCACCACGATCGTGCAGTTGAACGGCGCGGGGAACACGCAGACGACCGGCGTGGACTACTCCAGCGAGGTGCTGCAGCGCTTCGGCGACGCCTTCGGGGCGAAGCTGCAGCAGTTCCCGGTGCCCGCGTTCTTCGACGACCCCGCCACCCGCGAGGCGATGTGGCGCGAGCGCAGCACGCGTCGCGTCCTCGACGTGCAGGGGCGGATGGATGTGGCGCTGTTCAGCCTCGGCTCGCCGTCGGCCGAGGTGCCGAGCCGGGTGTACGTCGGCGGCTACCTCGATCGGGACGACTACCGCAGCCTCACGGAGGACCGTGTCATCGGCGACGTCGCGACGGTGTTCTTCCGCGCCGACGGGACGTGGCGCGACGTGCGGCTGAACGCGCGCGCGACGGGGCCCGATCTCGACCGGCTGCGGCGGGTGCCGCGCCGCGTGTGCGTGGTGGCCGGCGCGCACAAGCTCGCCAGCCTGCGCGCGGCGCTCACGGCCGGGCTCGTCACCGATGTCGTCCTCGACGAGACGCTCGCCGAGCGCCTCGTCGAGACGCTCTGACGTCAGCCTTCGGCTCGACCGAGCCGCCAGTAGCCCATGAACGCGACCGCCCTGCGGTCGACGCCGTGCTCGCTGACGAGGTGCCGGCGCAGGCTCTTGATCCCGGCGCTCTCACCGGCGAGCCACGCGTAGAGCGGCGCGCTCCGAAGCGCGGCACCGCCCTTGCCGGTGCGGGGGACCTCCCACAGGACGTCGGCGTCGATGTCGATCTCCTCCACCTCGGAGCCGCGCCCCGGCGCGCACAGCACGGGGGCGACATCCTTCACGGTCTGCACGAGGTGCTCGTGCCGCTCCCGCGACCCGCGCCCGGCGACGTGCACCCGGAAGCCCGGGTGCTCGGGGAGGTAGGCCGCGTCCCGCTCATCGGGCACCTCGAGCACGACGACGCCCTGCGCCGTGAGGGGCAGCTGCTCGAGGATGACGGCGATGGCGGGGGCGGCGGTCTCGTCCCCGGCGAGGAGCACCTGCTCCACCTGGGCGGGCGGCACGAAGTCCACCCCGTAGCTCACGCCCGTGCAGTCCACCGTGGGCGCCAAGACGAGCAGCTCGTCGCCCACCTGCGCGGTCTGGATCCAGGCCGATGCCGGCCCCGAGACCTCATGCGCGACCATGTCCACGTCGATCTCGCGTGCCTCGCGGCGCACCGCGCGGGTGGTGTACGTGCGGAAGGGCGGACGGCGGTCCTGCGGCAGCTCGCGCCAGCGCGCGTACCAGTCGTCGCCCGTGGGCATGGCGTCGAGGTCCGCGGTCGGCGCAGGGAAGACGACCTTGATGCGCTGATCGAAGCCCGGGTCGCCGTAGCGGTGCAGCTGCTCACCCGTGAACGTGAAGCGGCGGAAGCTGGGGGTGAGGTCGACGATGCGCGCCACGGCGACGCGGAAGAACTCCATCTCGGGCATCTCAGGCTCCTGCGGGGACGGTGCGGGTGGGGGAGGTCAGCACATGATGGCGCCCGCGCGGCAGCACCAGGGGGGTGCCGGAGACGGGATCGGGGATGACCATCGCGTCGAGGTCGAACACCTCGGCGATCAGCTCGCGCGTGACGACGTCGGATGGCGCGCCGTCGGCGACGAGGCGCCCCTTGCGAAGCGCGAACAGGTGGTCGGCGTAGCGCGCGGCCAGGTTGATGTCATGCAGGACCATGACGATCGTCGTGCCGCGGCGGCGATTGAGGTCGGTGAGGAGGTCGAGCACCTCGACCTGGTGCGTCACGTCGAGGAAGGTGGTCGGCTCGTCGAGGAGCAGCACGTCGGTCTCCTGCGCGAGCGCCATCGCGATCCACACGCGCTGCCGCTGACCGCCGGAGAGCTCGTCGACGGAACGGTCGGCGAGGTCGGCGACACCGGTGACCTCGAGGGCCTCCGCGACGGCGATCTCGTCCTGCGTCGACCATGAGCGGAAGAGCTTCTGATGCGGATGGCGCCCCCGCCCGACGAGGTCGGCGACGGCGATCCCCTCCGGGGCGATCGGCTGCTGCGGCAGCAGGCCGAGGGTCCGTGCCAGCTCGCGCGTGGGGAGCTGGTCGATCCGGCGGCCGTCGAGGAGCACCGTGCCGGAGCGCGGGGCGAGCAGGCGCGAGATCGTCTTCAGCAGCGTCGACTTGCCGCAGGCGTTCGCGCCCACGATCACGCTGATGCGGCCGGTCGGGACGACGAGGTCGACGCCGTCGACGATCGTCGTCGCGCCGTAGCCGGCGACCAGCCCGCTCGTCTCGAGGGTGTGCGACACGGTCATGAGGAGCCTCCCTGACGGCTCGTGCGGATGAGGAGGAAGAGCAGGTACGGCGCCCCGAGGATGCCGGTGATGACGCCGACGGGGAATGCCGTGTCGAAGGCGAACTGCCCGATGAGGTCGGCCGCGAGGACGAGGCAGGCGCCGGTGAGGGCGGCGGGGACGACCAGCGAGGTCCCGGGGCCCACCAGGCGCGAGGCGATGGGCCCGGCGAGGAACGCGACAAAGGCGATCGGGCCGGTGGTGGCGGTGGCGAAGCAGGCCAGTGCCACGGCCGCGACGATGAGCAGCACCCGCGACCGGTCGACGCGCACGCCGAGCGCGGTCGCGGAGGCGTCGCCGAGCTCGAGCGCGCGCAGATCCCGTGAGAGCAGGAGCACGACGGGGACGAGCACGGCCACGGCGACCGCGAGCGGGGCGAGGTCGGCCATGCGAGCGCCGTTGAGGCTCCCCGTCAGCCAGCGCATGGCCACCGCGACGTCCCATTCGGCTGCGCGGGAGATGACGTACGACACGACGGCGTCGAGCATCGCGCCGATCCCGATGCCGATCAGGATGAGCCGTCCGCCGGTGGACTCGCCGCCCCGCGCGGCCGCGTAGATCGCGGACGCGGTGGCGATGCCGACCACGAGCGCCAGGAGCGTGGTGGCGGCGCCCGACCAGTGCAGGACGACGAGCGCGACGACCGCGGCCGCGCTGGCGCCCGATGTGATGCCGATGACGTCGGGGCTCGCGAGCGGATTGCGGAGCATGGTCTGGAAGGTGCTGCCCGCAGCGCCGAAGGCGATGCCTGCCAGCGCACCGGTCAGAGCGCGCGGGACGCGCAGCGTGCCGACCGTGAACGACGCACCGGGGACATCCCGGCCCGCGAGCACCGCGACGACGTCGGAGACGGGGTAGATCGTGCGGCCGAGCATGAGCATCGCCGCGAGCAGGGCGATCAGCAGCACGGCGAGCACGGCGATCGCGAGCGCGCGCCGGCGGGTGCGGCGACGACGGCCGGCGCGCAGCGCGTCGACGGGAGCGGGGGGAGCGGAGGCGAGGAGCGCGGTCATCACAGCGCCCTCATGCGCGTGCGGCGGGCGATGACGACGAGGACCGGCGCGCCGACGAACGCGGTGACGATGCCGGCCTCCACCTCGCCCGGGGTGCCGATCACGCGTCCGATGGTGTCGGCCACGGCGAGGAGCACGGCCCCGCCGAGGGCGGAGAGCGGCAGGAGCCAGCGCTGATCGGGGCCCGAGAGGAGCCGGACGACGTGCGGCACCATGAGTCCGACGAAGGCGATGGGCCCCGCGACCGCGGTGACGGCCGCGCAGAGGACGACGCCCGCGGTGGCCGCCACCGCGCGGGTGCGCCCGACGCGCACGCCGAGACCCACCGCGACGTCGTCGCCGAGCGCGAGCGCGTTGAGGCCGGGGGCGCACAGGAAGGCGACGAGGGCGGCACTCGCGAGGAGCGGCGCGACGATGGCCATCGTGCTCCAGTCGGCGCCGCCGACGCCGCCGACCTGCCAGAAGCGGAACTCGTTCATCGCGGCCACTCGGGGCAGGAGCACAGCGCTCACGAGCGACGAGAGCGCGGCACTCGTCGCCGCGCCCGCGAGCGCGAGCTTGATGGGCGTGGAGCCGCCGGCGCCGATGGAGCCCACGACGTACACGAACAGCGCGGCGAGCGCGGCGCCGGCGAGCGCGAGCCCGAGATACTGGAAGGGAGAGGTGATCCCGAGGAAGGCGATCCCGCACACGACGAAGAGCGCCGCGCCCATGTTGACGCCGAGGATGCCGGGGTCGGCGATCGGGTTGCGGGTGACCGCCTGCATGAGCGCGCCGGACAGGGCGAGTGCGGCTCCGGCGGCGAGCGCGAGCACGGTGCGCGGGATGCGCTGCTGCACGGCGATGGCGCCGATCTGAGACGCCACCTCTCCCCGCAGCCACGCGGACAGGCCCTCCGTGATCTCTGCGGGCGTCACCGTCCGCGATCCGAATGCGAGTGAGAGCGCGGTCGCGATCGCGACCGCGGCCACGCCCGCGGCGATGAGGAGTCCGCGGCTCGCGGTCGCGGCGGCGGTCACTCCGCCTTCGCCGCCGCGTCGTCGAGGAGGGCGACGTAGTCGTCGAGCATCCAGGGGATCGACAGCGCGGTGGGAGTCACGGAGCCGCTCAGCGCGTCGCCCGTGCCCATCGCGACGACCGCGCCGTTCTGAACCGCGGGCACCGTGCTCCACAGCTCGTCGGCCTGCAGGGCGGGCAGCAGGTCGTCCCCGCCGTAGGCGACGATGACGTCGACGTCGTCGAGCTGGTCGGCGTTCTCCGCGCTGATATCGGCGTAGAACGCGCCGCTCTCGCTGGCCTCGGTCGCCGCCGACGGCATGTCGAAGCCGAGGTCGCCGAGCAGCGCGGTGCGCGAGTCGTCGACCGCGTAGATGGAGATCGTCGAGAGGTCGGAGGCCGTCATGTAGAAGAACGCGGCGGTCTTGCCCGCGAAGGACGCCTCGGCGGTCGCATCGGCGATCTGCGTGTCGAGATCGTCGACGAGCGCCTCGCCCTCTTCCGCCATCCCCAGTGCCTCGGCGTCGATGCGGATGGCGTCGCGCCACGGTGTGTACCAGGGCACGTCTGGGTAGGCCACCGTCGGAGCGATCTCGCTGAGGGTGGCGTACTCCTCCGCCGTGAGGCCGGAGTAGCCCGCCAGGATGACGTCGGGCGCGGTGTCGGCGATCGCCTCGAAGTCCACGCCGTCGGCGGTGTCGAAGATCACCGGCTCCTCGGCCCCGAGCTCCTCGTACGCGTCGAGCGACCACTCGTACAGGCCCAGGCCGTCGCTGCCGTCCATCGACCAGGTCTGGTCGTCGGCGCCGACGGGGGCGATGCCGAGCGCGAGCGCGACGTCGTGGTTGCCCCAGCCGACGGTCGCGACGCGCGTCGGCGCGCTCTCGATCGTGGTGCTGCCGAGGGCGTGCTCGATCGTGACGGGGAACGCGCCGGCGGGGGCGCCGTCTGCGGCGGCCTGCTCGGGCTCAGCGGAGCCGGAGCACGCGGTGAGGGCGGCGGCGGCGGAGAGGGTCGCGACGAACGCGAGAGCGCGCGTGGTGTGCACGGATGGCCTTTCATCGTGAGGCGCGTGCGCCTCGGCGTCGGTAGTGAGCTTAGGCTACCCTAACGCCGCCGCCATCCAGAACCGGATCGCCTCGAGAGGTCGCTGATCAGGTGCGCGGCGGCAGCGCGCGCCCCGCTTCGAACTCCGCGATCAGGTGCGTCACCACCGCGCGCAGATCGCCTCCCGACAGGTCGGCGACCGCCGACTGCCGCTCACCGCTCGTCCCCGTGGCGAGGATGGCTGCCGCTCCCGCGAACTCCGACGCGCATCCGAGATCGTCCGCCACCGGGGTCAGGCGCTCGAGCGTCTCCGCCAGATGCTCGCGCACCGGCCGCTGCGCGCCGTCGGCGCCGACGATGACGTCCGCGTCGAGCCCGTAGCGCGCGGCACGCCACTTGTTCTCGCGCACGTACCAGGCGGGCAGCGGTGCGAGCGTGCGGCCGGCGTCGAGCTCGCGGGAGAAGCCCTCCACGAGGGTCTGGATGAGGGCGGTGATCGCCGCGAGCTCTGCGGCCGTCGAGAGGCCGTCGCAGACGCGGATCTCCACCGTCCCCCAGCGCGGGGCGGGGCGGATGTCCCAGCGCACCTCGGTCTCGTCGGCGACGATCTGCGCGCGGGTCATGTCGTCGACGTATCCCTCGAACTCCTCCCACGTCGTCAGCGGCCAGGGGAGGCCGGCGGTGGGCAGCTGCTGGAAGACCAGCGCGCGATTCGACGCGTATCCGGTGCGCTCGCCCGCCCAGAACGGGCTGGATGCCGACAGCGCCTGGATGTGCGGCAGGAAGGTCGTCAGCGCCCCGACGATCGGCATGACCTTGGCGACGTCCTCGACGCCCACGTGCACGTGCACGCCCCAGATCATCATGTTGCGGCCCCACCACTGGGTGCGCTCGATGAGGGAGTGATATCGCGTCTTGTCCGTCACGGACTGGTCGTACCACTGCGCGAATGGATGGCTGCCCGCCGAGAGCAGGGCGACGCCGAGCGGCTCGGCCCTCGCGCGCACGACCTCGACGGCGCCGGCGATGTCGGCGAGCGCCTCCGCGGCCGTCGCCCCGACGCCGCTCGTGATCTCGATGGTGTTCGTCAGGAGCTCGCCGGTGACGGTGAAGCGCTCGTCGGCCGTGGACGCCGCGAGCGCGTCGATGATCTCCGGGCCGCGGCCCACGAGCTCGCCGCTTGCGCGGTCGGCGAGCATGATCTCCCACTCCACTCCGACGGACGAGCGGGCGGACTGGGCGAAGCGCAGCGTCATTCGCACAGCCTTCCACACGGGACTCGCGCGGCGGACGGTTCGCTTATGGGTGTGTCATCTGGCAGAATGGAGGGTCGGACCGCCTGCTCGACCCTCTATCCAGCATCGGTCCACCCTCAGAGCTTCCGCCAGCGTGCACCCCACGCGCAGGGCGACGTTCGATCCCTCTTCACCACACAGGAGAATCGTGGCTGTCAAGATCCGTCTCAAGCGCCTGGGCAAGATCCGTGCGCCCTACTACCGCATCGTCGTCGCCGACTCGCGCACCAAGCGCGATGGTCGTGTGATCGAGGAGATCGGCAAGTACCACCCGACCGAGGAGCCCTCGTTCATCGAGGTCGACTCCGAGCGCGCGCAGTACTGGCTGTCCGTGGGCGCCCAGCCCACCGAGCAGGTGGCCGCCATCCTCAAGATCACCGGCGACTGGGGCAAGCACACCGGCGACAAGGACGCCAAGAGCACCCTGAAGACCCGCGAGGAGAAGGCCGCGTACTCGCCCGACTCCGCCAAGAAGTCGGTCGTCCGGCCCAAGGCCGAGAAGAAGGCGGAGGCGGCTCCCGCCGCCGAGGCCGACGCCGAGTCGGCAGAGTAATCGTGCTGGCCGCCGCGCTCGAGCACGTCGTCAAGGGGATCGTCGATCACCCCGACGACGTGAGGATCGTCGCCTCCTCATCACCGCGAGGAGACGTGCTGGAAGTGCACGTCCACGCGGATGACCGGGGGCGCGTGATCGGGCGCGGCGGCCGTACCGCGAAGGCTCTTCGCACCGTGATCGGCGCTCTCGCCGACGGTCGACGCGTGCGCGTCGACGTTGCGGACGACTGATGGCCGACCGCACCGCCAAGAACCAGCTGCGCGTCGGGCGCATCCTCAAGGCCCACGGCCTGAAGGGCGCCCTCAAGCTGGAGCTGTACACCGACGACCCCGACGGACGCTTCGTCCCGGGAGCGTCGTTCGCCCTGCAGGTGCCCGAGCAGTCGAAGTGGCACGGCCAGTCCATCGTCGTGCGGGAGTTCCGCTGGATGAACGCGGCGCCCGTGGTCTTCTTCGAGGGCGTCGACGACCGCGACGAGGCAGAGAGCCTCGTGCGCGCCATCCTGTGGATCGACCAGGACGACGCCGCCGAGCAGCCCGAACCCGACGCCTGGTACGACCACCAGCTCGTGGGCCTCGACGTCGTGCGCGACGGCGTCTCGGTCGGGCACGTCGTGCGCGTGGACCACCTGCCCGCTCAGGACCTCCTCATCGTGAAGTCGGGGGAGCGGGAGGTCATGGTGCCGTTCGTCTCGGCCATCGTGCCCGAGGTCGACATCGCTGCGGAGCGCGTGATCGTCACCCCGCCCACCGGACTCTTCGAGGAGCTCGACGACGAGCCCGAGGATGAAGCCGCTCCCGTCGACGACGCCCTCGCCGACACGGAGGCCTCCGCCGCCGACTGAAGCCGGGCCATCCCTCTTCTAGACTGGAGGGATGCGCGTCGACATCGTCACCATCTTCCCGGCGTTCTTCGACGTGCTGGACGTCTCCCTCATCGGGAAGGCGCGCGACCGCGGGCTCCTCGACGTGCGCGTGCACGACCTGCGCGACGCGGCCCACGACAGGCACCGGACCGTCGACGACACGCCGTACGGCGGCGGCGCCGGCATGGTGATGAAGCCTGAGCCGTGGGGCGAGACGCTCGACGCCGTGCTCGGCGAGGACGCGGTGCTCATCGTGCCGTCCCCGGCGGGGGAGCGGTTCACGCAGCGCGTCGCGCGCGAGCTCGCCGACGAGAGCCAGATCGTCTTCGCCTGCGGCCGCTACGAGGGGATCGACCAGCGGGTCGTCGACCACTACGCGGCGCGCGGCCGTGTGCGTCTCCTGAGCCTGGGGGACTACGTGCTCAACGGGGGCGAGGTCGCGGCGATGGCGATGATCGAGGCCGTCGCGCGGCTCGTGCCCGGCGTCGTCGGCAACCCCGACAGCCTCGTCGAGGAGTCCCACGAGATCGGGCTCCTCGAGTACCCGATCTACACCAAGCCGGCCTCCTGGCGCGGGCACGTCGTGCCGCCCGTGCTGCTCAGCGGCAACCACGGGGCCGTCGAGAGGTGGCGCCGCGAGCAGAGCCTCGAGCGCACGCGGCGGTTGCGTCCTGACCTGCTTCCCGAGGACCTGCGCGGCGAGAGCTGAGCGCGCGTCAAGCGCGCGCGAGCTGCGCGACGCCCGCGCGATAGCGTTCCGCGACGATCTCGGCGACGCGGCGATCGGCGCCGAGAGGCGCGGTGACGACATCCGCCCCCGCATCGCGCACGACGTCGGCGAAGAATCCCGGCGCGAGGACGTAGCTCGCGGCGACGACGCGCTCCGCGCCGGCGGCACGAGCGGCGGCGATGGCATCGGGGATGCGCGGCTCCGCGCCGGCCGCGTAGCCGACCGACACCGGGGCGGAGATCAGGCGCCGCAGACGCACGGCGACCTCCTCGACATCGAGCGCGGCCTCCGGCTTGCTCGAGCCGGCCGCGGCGAGCACGACGTGGTCGCCCTCGTGAGCGCCCGCGTCGGCCTCGGCCAGGCGCGAGGCGAGCACCTCGGCGAGCAGATCGTGCGGCCCGAGGGGCGGCGCCTGCACGACGTGAGGGAACGGACGCGCGGCCCGCGCGACATCCACCTCGGTGTGGAACCCGGTCGACAGCAGCAGCGGGACGACGACCGCCGGCCCGTCGGCCGCCGCGCGAGCGACGACATCCGCGACCTCGGGCTGCTCGACGTCGACGAACGCCTGCTCGACGCGCACGCCGGGAAGGAGCGCGCGCACCTCCTCGACGAGCGCGCGGATGGTTGTGCGCCCCTCCTCGAAGCGGGTCCCGTGCGAGCAGGCGATGAGGGTCGTCATCGGAGCAGTCCTCAGGACAGGTGCGACCGGTCGGTGAGGACGACGGGCCCGTCCTCGGTGATGGCGATGGTGTGCTCGCTGTGCGCACCGCGCGAGCCGTCGACGCTGCGCAGCGTCCAGCCATCCGGGTCGGTCACCAGCTCATCGGTCGTCTGCAGGAACCACGGCTCGATCGCGATGACGAGGCCCGGCTTCAACGGGAAGCCGCGGCCCGGGCGGCCGTCGTTCGGCACGTGCGGGTCGCCGTGCATGACGCGGCCGACGCCGTGCCCGCCGAAGTCCGTGTTGATCGACAGACGCTCGCCGTGAGCGACGGCGGCGATGGCGGCCGAGATGTCGCCGATGCGGTTGCCGACCGTGGCGACGGCGATCGCCGCGTCCAGGGCCCGCTCCGTGGTGTCGATGAGCTTCAGGTCCTCGTCGCGCGGCGTGCCGACGACGAACGAGACCGCGGAGTCCGCCACCCAGCCGTCGATGGCGACGGCGAAGTCGAGCGTGACGAGGTCGCCGTCGCGCAGCGCGTAGTCGTGGGGGAGGCCGTGGAGGACCGCGTCGTTGATGGAGGTGCAGATGACCTTGCCGAACGGGCTGGCGCCGAAGGACGGGTGGTAGTCGATGTAGCACGACTCGGCGCCTGCGCGACGGATGAGCTCGTGCGCTCGGCGGTCGATCGCCAGCAGGTTCGTGCCCACGCGCGTCTCGTCCTTCAGGGTGGCAAGGGTCTCGGCGACGAACCGGCCGGCCGGGCGCATCTGCTCGATCTCGGCCGGGGTGCGCAGTTCGATCATGGGGTGTCCTTCCAGTCGGACCTCCATTCTCTCCCGCACCAGCGTGACGGATGGCCGATGTCGGTGTGCGACAATGGAGAGTCGTGCTGTGACGCCCGCGCCTGTCGGCGCGCGCGTTTCGCGCTCTGCCACAGGGGAGCCGAGGGTCCGCAACCGGATCCCACCGCACACGCGATACCCCATTTTCGAAGGCGGTCGACCTGAGGCGGCCGCAGGAAGAGAACCGTCATGCACATTCTCGACGCCGTCGACGCGGCCTCGCTCCGCTCGGACGTCCCCGCGTTCGGCCCCGGTGACACCGTCAAGGTGCACGTGAACATCGTCGAGGGCAACCGCTCGCGTGTTCAGGTGTTCCAGGGCGTCGTCATCCGCCGCCAGGGATCCGGTGTGCGCGAGACCTTCACGGTCCGCAAGATCAGCTTCCAGGTCGGCGTGGAGCGCACGTTCCCCGTGCACTCGCCCGTCCTCGACCGCATCGAGGTCGTCACCCGCGGTGACGTCCGTCGCGCGAAGCTGTACTACCTGCGCGAGCTGCGCGGCAAGAAGGCGAAGATCAAGGAGAAGCGCGAGAGCCGCTGATCGCGACCTCTTCGCGCAGACACCCCGTGCCCCTCGGCACGGGGTGTCTGCGTTCGTGAGAACCTGGATCGACGCCTCCGCAACGCGGCGGCGCGGATGCGAAGGACCCCATGACCACCGACATCACGACCGCGGCGCGGCCGACGCGGCGCGGACGCGGATTCCTCACCTTCCTGCGCGACATCGCCCTCATCGTGGTCATCGCGCTCGTGGTGTCGTTCCTCATCAAGACGTTCGTCGTCCGGTCGTTCTTCATCCCCTCCGGGTCGATGGAGAACACGCTGCAGGTCGACGACCGCATCCTCGTCGACGAGCTCACGCCGATGTGGACGGGATACGAGCGCGGAGACATCGTCGTCTTCGAGGACCCGGGCGGATGGCTCGAAGGGCAGTCCGCTCCCGCGCCGCGCGCGCCGATCGTCGAGGCCGTCGACCACCTGCTGACGACCGTGGGCCTCTCCGCGGGCGACTCCGACGACCACCTCGTCAAGCGCATCGTCGGCATGCCCGGTGACCACGTGGAGTGCTGCAACGCGCTCGGCCAAATCTCCGTCAACGGCGTCGCCGTAGACGAGCTGGACTATCTCAAACTGCCGGTGGGAGACACCGCAGCGTCGAACGAGCCGTTCGACGTGCAGGTGCCGGATGGCGCGCTCTGGGTGCTCGGCGACAACCGCGACAACTCCCGGGACGCCCGCTTCAACATGGACCAGCCGGGCGGGGGCTTCGTGCCGCTGGAGAACGTCGTCGGCCGCGTGTTCCTCACCACCTGGCCGCTCGAGCGCTTCGGGCTCATCGACGGCCATCACGAGGTGTTCCGCGGCATCCCCGAGCACGAGGAGGAGCGCGAGGAGCAGAAGGCGAGCGCGGCACGATGACCGTCGCCGCCCCCACTCTCGATCAGGAGCGCGCGCTGCTGACGGAGAGGCCCCTCGTGTTCGGACTGGACGAGGTCGGCCGCGGCGCGCTGGCGGGCCCGGTCACCATCGGAGCCTCCGTCGTGGACGCTCAAGCCGTCGCGTCGCCAGTGCCCGACGGCCTGCGCGACTCGAAGCTCGTGCCGGCAGGGCGCCGGGCGGACGTGGCTCAGCGAGCCGCCGCGTGGGTGCGAGCGAGCGCACTGGGCTGGGCCACCGCCGCCGAGGTGGACGAGGTCGGCATCATCCGCGCGCTCGGGCTCGCGGCGGTGCGCGCGCTGGCGGCCCTCGAGGCGCAGGGCTACGCGCCCGCTGCCGGCGTCGTGCTGCTCGACGGCAACCACGACTACATCAGCCCGGTGCGCGGAGGCGGACTCGACGTTCGCACGGTCATCAAGGGCGACCGGGACTGCGCGTCGCTGGCGGCGGCATCCGTGCTCGCGAAGGTCGCCCGCGACGACCTCATGGTGCGGCTGCACGACGACGCGCCCGCGTACGAGTGGGCGAGCAACAAGGGCTACGCGAGCGCGACGCACCGTTCGGCCATCCGAGATCATGGCCTGAGCACGCACCACCGTCACTCCTGGGCGATCGCCGACGCGCCCGCCCTCTTCTGAGCGCCGCCGTCGACGCGGGACGTCGCGGCGAACGCCTAGGATGGGATGACCATGGATGACGATGTCTTCGAGGATTACGACCGCGAACTCGAGCTGGCGCTGTTCCGCGAGTACCGGGACGTGGTCTCCCAGTTCCAGTTCGTGATCGAGACCGAGCGGCGCTTCTACCTGGCCAACGAGGTCGACGTCGTGCGTCACGACACCGAGACCGACTTCTACTTCGAGCTCACGATGAAGGACGTCTGGGTCTGGGACATCTACCGGTCTGACCGGTTCGTGAAGTCGGTGCGCGTGCTGACGTTCAAGGACGTCAACATCGAGGAGCTCTCGCGGCGCGACTTCGAGCTGCCCGACGAGCTCTCCATCGACGGCCAGTAGTCTTCCGCGGCGGCGCTGGTTCGCGCTTCGCCGTCTGCACAGGGGTGCGCCGCGCCGCACCCCATCCACGGATGAGGGAGGCGTCCGCCGCGGGGCCAGGCGGCCGGGCAGTCTGCCGTCATGGCACGCAAAGACGAGCTGGGTCGAGCCGGTGAGGAGCGCGCGGCGCGATACCTCGCGTCCGAGGGATACGAGATCCTCGACCGCAACTGGCGCTGCGCTGCCGGTGAGATCGACATCGTCGCGTGCCGAGGGGAGCGCCTCGCCGTCGTCGAGGTGAAGACGCGCTCGGGAACCGGCTACGGCCATCCGTTCGAGGCCGTCGATGCACGCAAGCTCAAGCGGCTGTGGCGCCTCGCGGCGACGTGGGCGCAGGCGCATCCCGGGGCGCTCGACCGGCGCAGCCTGCATGTCGATGCCGTGGGCATCGTCGGCCCCGATCCGCGCTGCGGCGTGCTGGAGCATCTCGAGGACCTGCGATGAGCGTCGCTCGCACCTGGGCGGTCGCGCTCACCGGCCTGCGCGGCGAGGTGGTGGAGGTGGAGGCCGACGTCACCGCGCACCAGCCGGACATCCGCATCATCGGCCTCGCCGATCGGGCACTGGGCGAGGCGGCGCGGCGGGTCGGCAACGCCTGCGAGAACAGCGGGCTGCCGCTGCCGTATCGGCGGCTCACTGTGAACCTGTCGCCGGCAGGATTGCCCAAGCAGGGAACCGGCTTCGACCTGGCGAAAGTATGCTTGTGGCATGTCCTTTCAGTCATACCTCGCTGCCGCCTACGTACGGCAATCGCGGCGCGCCCCCGAGGGGATTGAGCGGGGACTAGCCCGCACGCACGCCCTGATCGCGGCGCGCAATTGGACGCTGGTGGGCGACTACGCCGATGATGCCACGTCGGCTTCCTCCGAGCGCGGCTCTGGCACCCGGTGGAACGCGCTGCTAGGTGACATCAAGGCTGGCAAGGTTCAGGTCGTCGTCGGGGTGGACGTTGACCGGCTGGTGCGGAGTATCCAGGACCTCGCCAAGCTCATCGAACTGGGCGTGCGCGTGGTTACGGTGGACGGCGAGATTGACCTGACGACGGCTGACGGTGAGTTCCGGGCCACCATGCTGGCAGCCATCGCCCGGTTCGAGGTCCGCCGGAAGACCGAACGCCAGCGGCGCGCCAGCGAGCAGCGCGCGGCGAAGGGTCAGCCGCACGGTCGGCCGCGGGTGTTCGGATATGAGATTGACGGCATCACCCCGCACTCGATCGAGGCGGACCTCCTACGCGAGGGCTATTCGCACGTGTTGCGCGGTGGCACCATCCGCTCGCTCACCCGCGCATGGAACGAGGCCCGAGTGACGACGGCGCGCGGCAACGCCTGGACCGGGACCGAGGTGCGGCGGGCGCTGCTCCGCGAGCGCAACGCGGGCATTCTGGTCGTGCGCGGGGAGCGCCAGCCCGAGAGCCAGATCGTGCCTATCGTGGATATGGAAACCTGGGAGGCGGTCGGCGCGCTGCTGAGCGACCGGACCCGTGCGCAGCACGGTCCTGCATCGGGGGAGAGGTGGCTTTCCGGCGTGATGGCCTGCACCTGCGGCGCGCCGATGCTGGTGGGCACGTCGTGGTCGGGTGGGATCGGGTCACCGGCTTACGCCTGTCGGGTGCTGCGGCTTGCTGCGAAGACCGGGGCCAAGCGCGAGGGCCGACACGCGCAGATCGTCGCGAGCGCCGTTGAAGAGGGCATCGTGTTGGAAGTGATGGCAGCGCTCATCGCGGACGCTCTGCGGGGCGAGGTCGATTCGACACCCGAGGCCGCCGATGTGATCAAGGCGCGCGCAGAGCTGAGCCGGATTGAGGACGAGCGCCGAGCCGCGCAAGACCTGTACCTGCTGCCGGGTGCTGATCGCGTCCACCTGGCGTCGCGCATCGCCACGCTGGCGAAGGAGCACGAAGTTGCAGACGCTGAGCTGTCCGAGGCGCTGTCCCGGCGTAGTGCGGCTGACGTTGTGTCCGCCCTGCAAGACGCCGTGCGCGACATCTTGCTGGACGCCCCTGCAGATGACGAGGCGCGCGGCAGCGCCATCCGCGACACGTGGGACGCGCTTCCAGCCGACACCCGGCGCGAAGTAGTCCGGGCCAAGCTCGATATCACGGTCGCGCCGGGCGGCAAGGGCAGCGGGCACGGTATGCGCCGCGTGACCGTTACGCCGAAGGCCCGGCACTAAGCCCAACTCCCGGCGGCTGGCTCTGTGGCCGTCCTCGCCCGTCGTAAGGGCCGTCTCGGTGCTTACCACCGACTCCGGTGCCCCGATACGGCACAGAGCCAAACACGCCGCATTACGGCCAGATAGCTGCTAGGCAAGTCGGACCGGGCATAATAGCGTACATGGCATTCACAGTCAATATCGTCTGCCGCGCTTCAGGGCACGATCACGACGCGCGCCTTCTGTCGCGATTCACCGACAGGGTGAACGGTGCGTGGAAGCCGTTGCCGAGTTACAAGCCAACCCTCGGTGAGGAATTCGCACTCATTTGGGAAGATTCAGAAGAGCACGCGGACGGCGAGATACATCTTCGGTACAAGTTCCCGTGCGGCGCGGAGGTCACGCAGGAACGGCTACACTCACTCCTGGACGCGGCCCGCGCCAAGGGAGAGTCGGAAATCACCCTCGGCTAACGCCTCCACCTACTCGGTCTTCACGACCCGCACTGACGGGTAAGTCGGCTTCTAACTGAAAAGACATCAGGCTCCTCAGCGGGAACCTCCACGACAGGCGCGCTTGCGCGCCGCCCGCTGTAGGAGCCTTTCCGTTGTCTTCCTCCGAATCCCCGACCGTACATAAGGCGCGGTCCGACATCATGGTCGGCCCGCGCACCGCCGACCCCGAGCGCGAAGCCAAGGGACGCCGCGATCTGGCCGAAGCGAAGATCGCTGAGGCGATCCAGCGCAATCTAGATAAGGCCCCGCCGCTCACCCCGAATCAGGTCAAGCGCTTGAGCGCCCTGCTGCGTGGGGGTATCCGGTGAGCGACATCAACATCAGCGTGTACCACCAGCACCTGTCGCAGGCAGTTGAGGCCGTGGTGATTGGGCTTGACCCCGAGCGCCCCTACGGGTACGCCACGCTGAAGGGCACCCGCGAGAATCCTGAACTCGAGATGCACTCGTTCCCGGACCTCGGCAGCATGAGGCGCGCGCTGAGCGAGACATTCAATGGCCGTCTGCTCAGCGACCTCTACCCCGACGTGTACCGCTTCGGGCCGGACAAGCCACTGCGCATGCATCTGGTGATTGAGGACGATGACGAGGGCGAGCAGTGAGCAACCTCGACATCGCGCTCAGCCTCGGGCGGGTCGGGTGGTACGTGTTCCCGCTGACGGTGAGCGGCACGTTCCTCAAGGGGTTCGGCTGGGACAGGGGCGCATCACGGTCCCCGAAGCAGATCCGCGCGTGGTGGTCCGACGACCCGCGCCAGCGCATCGGCGTCCACTGCGGGCGGTCGGGCATCGTCGTCGTAGACCTGGATCGGAAGCACGGGAAGGACGGCTTCGCGAGTCTCAAGGCGACGGGCCTCGGTCTTCCGCGGACGTTTAGTTACACCAGCCGCAGTGGCCACGGGAAGCACCACGTCTTCCGTGCGCCGCAGGGCGTACAGCTCACCATCGACCGCGACCTCAAGGGCATGCCGGGCGTGGACATTCGCAGCGGCATCGGCATGGTCGCGTACAACGGACCGGAACTCGCCGCGCGCCCGAAGCTGGCACCTGCTCCGGAGTGGGCGCTGGTCCACAAGAAGGACGGCTGGAACTACGAAGCGGCAGACCTGGAAGCGTGGCTCGACGGCGCGGGCACCGCCACCGACCCGAAGCAGAAGGCGCGGGCCGACAGGGCGCGCCGGATGGCAACCGTGTTCCCCGAGGACGGCATCGACAACGGCGACCTGCTCAACCGGATAACCCCGCTGGTGTCGGGGCTCGTGTGGGGCGACGGTCGCCGTGAGGCGTACGAGGCCGCGCGGGCGCGGTACACCAACGACTTTCCCGATCCGAAGTTCCTGATCGCGTTCGACCGCGCCTGGGCCAAGGCAATCACGCGGGTCGAAGACGACCGGCGGGCGAAGGCGAGCAGGTTGCCTGAGAAGCCGCCGAAGCCCGCCCCGAGAGCGAAGGCGCGGCAGCTTAATCTGATCGACCTCAACGACGTCGACGAAGAGCCCATCTACTGGGTGATCCAGGACGTGATTCCGCTGGGAACGCTGACGATCCTGTCCGGAGCCGCCGACGTCGGCAAGAGCACCCTGCTCGCCGCGTGGGTGACGCAGATCATGAACGGCACCGCCGAAGGCGACCTCAAAGGACCCGCTACCGTGCTGACCGCGATCGGTGAAGACGACCTCGGGCGGGTGCTCAAGCCACGAATGCGAGCTGCTGGCGCCGACCTGTCGTCGGGACGCCTCCAGGTCATCAGCGTCACGAACGAGGGCCGCGACACCGCGTTGCAGATCCAGGAGGACCTTGCCGACATCCGGCAGGCGCTGATCGAAACCGGCGCGCGGGTGCTGGTGCTCGACCCGATCATCTCGTACGTCGAGGGCGATCCGAACTCGCTGAAGGACGTGCGCACCGCGCTGGACCCCATTCGCGATCTGGCGACCGAGCTCAACGTGGCAGTGATCGCAGTCCACCACCACAAAAAGGGCGTTGGTAATGCGGCTGAGAAGCTGTCGGGCTCGCACGCCTGGCGGGACGCATCCCGGTCGCACATCCTCGTTGTGAAGGACGAAGACACCGACGTGCGGTTCGCCACCGTTGAGAAGGGCAACTACACCGGAGCGCGGCTGTCGTTCTCGTTCGAGACGGAGACCGTTGTCTATCAGAACGCCCGGGGCGAGGACATTAAGACCGGGCGCGTGATCAACCTCCGCCGGTCTGAGACCACTGCTCACGACCTGCTTGCTAAGGCGGCTGAACTCACCGGAACACGCAGCGGGCTGATGCAGGACATCGTGCACTACGTGAACAGCTCGCGCGTCGCGCTGACCACGGGCGAAGTAGCCGAAGCAGTCGGCGCGGCGGGAAGCAAGGTGAAGGTCTATCTCAATCGCGCGGCGAATGCCGGGCAGATCGTGAAGGAGGCCCGCGGGACGTATCACGCGCTCGCCGGCGTCGACCTTCGCGCCGAGCGCGCGAAACGGGAGGGGAAGTGATTCCTCTGCGCTGCGCGGCGACGGTAACAGTCTCACGCGTAGACCCCCGGAGCGTTACCTCTGTTACCTGCCTCTCTCGCGAAGGCAACAGAGGTAACACACGTAACGCCGGGGCACCCTACGCGCGAGGCGTTACCTTCCGAGCCGCCGAGAAAAAGTCTCAAGGCTGTATGGACTCATCGCGCACGCCGCAGGAGGAGGTCCGCGGTGAACGCTGACGCAGCGTGGGACGCGCTGAACGCGGTTCTTCACGACTACACGCCGCCGTGCGACGGACGAGTGCTGTTCACCGCCGACGAGCTAACGGACGAACAGCGAGCGACATGCGCGGTCGTCTGCGCCACGTGTCCCATCGCTGATCTATGCGGCTCGTACGCAGCCGCGGCGAAGGTCGACTCAGGCTTCTGGGCCGGGGCCGACCGCAGCCCGAAGCGCAAGCGAGCGACCAAGACCACCGCGCCGGGCGGTTCCCGGCACTCACGAAAGTAAGGAAGCACCATGCCCAAGATGACCACCGCAGCCATCGAGTCGAGCCTTCTCCCCGCGCTGAACGGCTTCAAGGAGAGCGCCGCGCAGGTGAAGGAGGCGCACGCTAAGGCCCGCAAGGCGATCCTCGATGATCCGATGACGTCGGACCTGGCCAAGCGCGGTAAGGCCGACGCACTGAGGGTCGAGACCCGGAACAAGCTCGACAACCTCAAGGCCGATCAGGACGCCCACGTCAACGGTCTGAAGTCCACCCTTGAGAAGCAACTCCGCGGCAACCAGCCAATGGACGCCAGCAACATCCTGCTGCGCCGCGACGCTGCCGACCGCGTGCGCAAGATCATCGACCAGCAGGAGGCAGTGGACGTGCTGCAGGACGCCATCGCCAACGGGGATGAGACTCTGGCGCACGCCATCGGCATCCGCGCAACCCACACGGGGATGTCCGGCGTGGTCGAGACGTGGAAGGCCGCGTACCCGGAGACGGCCGACACCGCGGCGGCGCTCGCCTTCGTCGAGGCGAACACCAGCGGCGCGGCCTTCAACCTGAGCAACCAGATCACCTACGCCGACCCGGTCGAATGATCTCCCGCTGACAGGGCGAGCGACTTTCGTCGCTTTCTATACCCACCCCAAGCGCTGGGACTCGTCGCCTCAGCACCAGGGCGGCTCTCTCGCACCTCGAGGGGGCCGCTCTGGCATGCCTGGGCTAGCCAGGCCCTGTGAGCCCGCCGAGACGGCTCACAGAGGCAGCCGCCGACGGATGCGGAGCAGTCGCCCCCGATCATGGCCGCGGACACTTCATCACATTGCACTATGCGCAGCCGGATCATTGAGCAAATAGTTGCCCAAAGGGTCCCCTTGTAGCTAACGTTCACACATTCGAGCAAATATTCGATAAGCCAGGGAGGCTCCAGATGAACGCCGCACAGCGCCGCCACTATGACGCTATCCATCAGCTTGCCCGTGATGAGTGGCCCGGCGCGCCGCTGGATGAGGACTGCCCCGCACCCATCACAGCTACCGGCGACGAGGGCGAGCGATGACCACGATGATCGGTTACCTGCGGGTGTCCACCGAGGAGCAAGCCAGCAGCGGTCTCGGACTGGACGCCCAGCGGCAGTCGATTCAGCGTTATGCCGACGCACACGGATGGAACGTGCTCTGGTACGTGGATGAAGGGGTATCGGCTAAGTCACTCGCGCGGCCGCAGCTACAGGCCGCGCTGGCTCGGCTGCACGTCCTGCCCAAGTCGCGTGATGCTGGCGGCATCGTAGTGGCCAAGCTCGACCGCCTGAGCCGCAGCGTGCATGACTTCTCGGGCATCCTTAAGCTGGCCACTGCGCGAAAGTGGGCCGTCGTGGCTATCGACCTAGGGGTGGACACCAGCACCCCCACCGGCAAGCTCGTTGCCAATGTGATGATGTCGGTAGCCGAGTGGGAGCGCGAGGTTATCGCCGAGCGCACCTCTGCCGCCATGCAGGCAGCCAAGCGGGCAGGGAAGCACGTGGGGCGGGTGTCGGTGCTACCTCAGGCCACGGCTGACCGTCTACTGACCCTGCGCGCCAGCCACACGCTCACCGGCACAGCTTCGAAACTGAACGCGGAAGGCCTCACCACCGCTACGGGAAAGCCATGGTCCGTCAACACCGTATCCAAAGCGCAGCAGCGCCTCAGCGGCCCGCGAGCGGCTGACGTTGAACGCGGGCATCGATAGGATCTCCGCGTGCCTCTTTCTCGCCGCGAACGATTCAGCCTCAAGAGTCAGTTGGTCGATGTAATCGACGCAGACAGGGATTGGGACTTTCGTCGCGTCAATCTGCTGCTGATCGAGTATGGCTGCCAACCGCTCGGCGGGTTCAACAGCGACGACTTCACTTTCGAGGACAGCATCAAAGACGTGTCAGATGCGGACCTGCTGGAGATCTATTCCATAGTTACCGGGGCTGCGCCCGCAGAAGCGCAGGGGCAGATCGAGGACGCAGAATCGTCGTTGTGGAACAGCGGGTATGTGCGCGTGTTCCTCTCTCACTCTGCGCATCACAAGGCGTTCGTCGGTCAGGTAGCAGACGAACTGGCGGTTTCCGGGATTCATGCCTTTGTGGCGCACGACACGATGGAGTACGAGCAGCCATGGCAGGACCAGATCGAACATGGGCTCCGGACGATGCAGGCGTTCGTTGCGCTCGTCCATCCCGAATTCCTAACGAGCCCCTGGTGCCAGCAGGAAGTCGGCTGGGCGCTAGGACGTGGCGTGCCTCGATACGTCATCCGGTACCCTGCTGACCCCGCAGGGTTCATTGGTCGTACCCAATGGCCGCAGGGGAACGAAATGAACGCTCGCGAGGTTGCGGCTCTCGTACTCGAATGGGTCAGTAGGATCCCTGAGTTCTCCGATCAGATCGTGGACGGCCTTCTCTCTTCGCTGAGTGGGGCGCAGAACTACATGGACGCGGGCGCCACCGCTAGACGTATCGCAACGATTGACACATTGACGCCTCAGCAGTGGACTAGGTTGGCGGAGATATATCACTCGAATGACCAGGTCGGGCGTGCTGGTCTCGTCGGGCAGGCCCTCGCCCCGTACTACCGCAGCCATGGCAAGCCTTGGCCCCCAGCGCAGCCAGTTGAGCCCGCGTCGTTCTAACCCGGACGTCACCGCGTGTAGGTGCGGTCGCGAAGGTTTGAGCGGGGGTGAGTGAATGCCGGGCTCGGCGTCAGCTGTGTCATAGTGTGAACACACTCGCCATAGGGGGCGATTCTCTGTTGGAGGTTCCGTGGCGCTGCGCGCTGAGTCTGCTCATGAAGAAGGACGCAAAGGCGTCTTCCGCACGAAGCGGTGGCTAGAAAGTACGACGCACATCGAGCTGAATTTTGATGCTTACGATTGGGCGCCCGAGTGCACCGTAGGCTGCCTGGATGGAGGATTGCAGACGTTCGACCTGAAGGGCCAGATCTACAAGTCAAAGTCGATCCTGTTCGTGGAGAACAAGTCCTACACGTCGGTCGGGAACCAACCGAAGGACTACCAGGATTTTCTCGCGATTGCATATAGCGCAACCGCCGCAGAGATCGCTCGCACGCAGGACCCTCGCTGGCAGTTTATGTGGGTTACGACTTTTCCATTTGCCCAAGGTAAGTGGCCGAAACTCACCAAGCGATCCCATATCAAGGCGGCACTCGAGGCAGACACCACGGGATTGCTTAATGGTCAAAGCATCGACGAGGAGATCCTTGATCTCATGGCTGACCGGGTGTGGCTGTTGGTGTACAACAAGCGCCAGCAGGAGTTCACGCTGACGCCGAAGGAACTCAGCATGATCGAAGCGAAGTTGAACCGAAAGGGTAAAGCATGACCATCGAGGTTCACGCGGGCATGCAAGACGAAGCGCCCGTCGTTGCTGCGGTCCGCCAGGCGAAGGCCCACTCGCGATCGGCAGACGTCATCGATGGCGTAAAGACGGCGGTGATTGACGAGCTCAAGCGCCTCGACCCAACACTGAAGATCAAGACGACGGAGTATTTCAACCACAGCTATGTGCCGGACCTGATTGCCTTCTGGAGGGAGGAAGGCAAGGAACGAGAGCGTCGTGTCTTCATTCGTGGGTCGTTGTCGAGCGTAGTCGCGGCTCGAGATGTGGAGTCGCTGGCGGATCAAGAGCCACTTCTCATCGGACTGGGCGACGAGAAGAAGAAGGTGCTTGCTGACTTGCGTAAGCAACTTCCGTCGTCGACTAGAACTCTTGCCACGGAGGTAACCGCGACTTCTCGCATCCCCACGCTCGCGCGCGACGAAGAGCGGGACACGCAGTTGTCGGGCTTGGTTCGAGCCAACATCGTGCGCGGCGGCCGAGGGCTTCTCAGTGATAAGGCTGCAGACCGAATCGCGGCAGTGGAGGAAGGCGAACCCGTCGAAGCGCTGAAAGCGTTCCAGACGACGGTTCGACAGCTATTCACGGGAGCGACCGCTGATCGACTGAACCGCACCGCCGGTCTCCTCGTCGAATTCTTCAAGGAGAGCCCCACTCGCGAGACCTTGGACTCGTTGCGGGAGAAGCCCCTTCTCGATGGTGAACTGCGAGTCGTACTGCCCTACGTCCTGCGGCGCGCGGCCGAGGTAAGCGCCGCCGAGGTCTGGGAAGCGTTGGCGTCGATGCTGACCCTCGAGCGCCTCGAATCGATGGCCCCTGTGCTGGCTGACCTCGATGTCACGCCGATCGTGAAGCGCGCGACGAGGCTGATGACAGCAGGGCGCTCGGCGCTGTACCCCAACCCCACCATTGCCGACGATGAACAAGCAGCCTCGCCTGCTTCTTGGAAGGTCCGTAACGGCCGTCTTGTTGCCGACGTGCACCGGTGGGCGCTTTGGATGGGTTCGGACGCTCGAAAGGTGAGGGCGCGCGACGACGGGACCGACGCGCGGTGGGACGAACTGTCCGCGCCTCTGCGCAACTTCGATCTCACCGCGATTGAGCTCCATGGGCTTAGCCGTCAGCTTGCAGTTGCCAACGAGAACCCTGACACGGTCCGTGAGGACGTCGAACGGATCCGCGAGACTATTGAAGACGACTTCCATGTCGCGGCCGTCACTGTCCGAGAAAAGGGCGACGACGACGCCGGTGAAGTGAAGGTCGAGTTTGAGGCCGCGACCGCCACCGGTAAAGCGACTGTTGACTTCCATGTGCGAGCTGCTGCTCTGTTGGGCATACGTCGTCCGTTGACTGATGAGGATATTGAGGCGCTGACGGGTGAATGACGCCGCGAAACTAGGGTCCTTGGATCACGCGTGCCTGCCTCGATGAAGTGATGGTTTAAGGAAATTCGGGCCTGAAGGGGGCGCTTCAGGCCTAAGCGCAGCACCCGGCGAAGGATTGGACTCCGATGAGCGTTACTTGCCCCGTTGGCCATAAGAACGCTTCGGGTGCTTCTTTTTGCAGTACGTGTGGCGCTGCCATTGCCGCGCGGTCGACAAGTGACGAAGCGAAGCAGCCACGCCAGGGGATTGGTTGCGCGGGAATCGGCTGTCTCGCCATCATCGCCCTGGGGATCGTCGGCATCATCTCCATTGCCGTTTCGGGGGCTAATCGCGACTCGTCAGGCCCGGATATGGATGCGGCCGTTGTAACCTGTCAAAGTCTTGTGAAGGACAATCTCAAGGCGCCTTCCACCGCGTCTTTCCCATACGTTCCCTCTTACTCGGGCCGAGTCATCTCCGGCGAGGTCGACGCTGAGAATGGGTTTGGCGCGAAGATCCGCTCAAGCTTCCAGTGCACGCTTGTCGATGACGAACGTGTGCGCCTGGACTACCTTCGGTGATCCACGAGCAGGGACGCGAAACGAAACTTCCCAAGGGCCTGGTTTAGCCAGGGTGCGAGGATGAGTCCCATAGCTGGCTCAAGCCTTTACGCGACGTGCCCTAGCGCTGAGCAACCTACTCCTTCAGCTCGAGCTCAGTCTCGAACTCCCATGGAGTGAACGTGTACTCGCCCCGGTAGCTGCAAGCACCACAGGCGTCGCGCTGCTGCCAACCCGGCTCCCCATCGCGCGCAGTGATATCACCGTCGGTGCTGAGCCTGTAGGAACCGCACTTCGGGCACCGGGTCGGTGGCTTCCGCTTGTTCTTGACCATCGACGTCGAGAACACGTCAAGAAGGTGGGCAGTCGCAGCGATAAGGACCTCGGCGTCCCACACCGTCGCGTTCGCATCGTGCTGAAGACTGACGGCGACATCCCAGGTCTTGTCGGCGATATCGCTCAGGTACCGCCGCATCCGTCCGCTGGACAGCGACTGAGCGAACACTGTTGCCCATCCTTTGAAGTCGGCAGCGCGCGGCGGAACGTCAGGCTGATTCACCCACGCGGCAGTTTGATGCTCGCGGGCGAAGGCGATCATCGCCTCTCGACAGACGATGCCGATCGCCTGGAGGTCCTCGGCCTCGCGGGCCGACTCAATGGCGTCGCGCGCGGCTTCAACCCGCCTCCACGCAGCGCCAATCTCTTCCTCTTGTTCCTCTTCAATCGCGACGCCATCACGCTCCCAGAGGCGCATCATAATGCCGACATGGAACGAGAACGCCTCGTCGTAGTTCGGGAAGCGCGCCTGATCGTAGAGGTTCGTTCCCTGCGTGATGACCCACCAACGCGTCTTCGGCATGTGCACGTCGTAGACGTCGTAGTCAGTGCCGAGCAGCCGATAGCTCCGTACCTTTTGCACAAGAGTAACGAGATTGTCCGGGTTGTCCGGGTCGTCGTGATCAATGCTCTGACTTTCGACGTAGTTCCGGATGTCCTTCTCTTCGTGCTCAGGCAGAGGTCTCGGCATGGAGTAACTCTATGTTTGTGCCGCGACAACGCTGCCCACCGCACGCCGACGAACTGCGGCCACGTCTCACGGGTGTTCGATCAGGAGCTCGGCGGCAGGCACGCCGAGCGTCTCGGCGAGACGGTGGATGATGTCGAGCGTCGGGTTCCGCACGCCGCGCTCGATGCCCGACACGTACGTGCGGTCAAGTTTCGCGCGGTGGGCAAAGTCCTCTTGTGACCAGCCTTGACCGACCCTGAGCTCGCGCACGCGCGCGCCAAAAGCAGCGCGATGGGGAGGGGCAGGCATCCGTCCACGCTGACGCTAATGTTACTCATAGTCCACGGACTATGAGTCACATCTCGAAGGAGCACCGCGCATGTCCGAGCAGCAGCCTCAGTCCTCAGCCGTCCAAAAGAAGGCGTGGTATCTCAAGTGGTGGGTCTTGCTCATCGCGGCGTTCCTTATCGCGGGTGGCATCGGCGCCGCCGTCAACCCGAGCGGCGACGTCACCCCAGCGGCAATAGCCGAGCCGAGGCAGAGGGATTTGACTGAGCCGAACGTGGCTGAGACTCCGGCTGCCGTCGCGCCGCTCGACCTGGAGAAGTTCCTGACTGAGTCGGGCTTCACGTTTGACAGCGTCTCGATGTCGGCTGGCAAGGCCTACATCTACGTACCCACCGAGACAACCAACGAGCTGGCTCAGAAGATCGGCAACGACGCGATGCTGTACCTCTGCGACCACGCGGCACAGGCCGGCGACAACTTCCCTGCGGCGAACCGGGTTGAAGTATCTGACGGCATCAGCCCCGTCTCCGAGGGCTACCACGCGGTGGATCACCCCTCGGGATTCGCCACCGACGACATCTGCGACAGCTGACCGTGCCAAATCACACCGCCAAAGGAGCGCCCCATATGTTCGACCATTTCCGCAAAAATTGCCGCATGCTCAAAGCAACCAGGCTCACGTCGCTCGCGACTGTCGTCCTCGCCGCAGCCGCGCTCGCTGGGTGCACTGCCAGCCCCGCACCTGCGACGACTACGGCCCCGGCCGCTGAGCAGACGTCCGAGGCATCTCCTACCCCGGCTGGCGAAGCCGAGTCGGCACCGGAAGCCACTTCCGCGCCGGACGCCACGGAGCCGGAGGAGTGCAAGGGCATGAAGGCAATCACCTTCGGCCGCATGAGCGCGAGCTTGATCGGGGAACGCAAGGACCAGGGCGCGCGACAGTTTGCCGAGGGCGAGGTGAGCCTCGACGCTGACGGAAACGTTGTGTCCTACACCGTCGCACCAGGCGATGTGGGCGAGGTGATCGGCGAACGACTGTGCATCCGGAACGGAGGCGATCTTGGGGTACTCAACCACGTCCGCACGATCCAGCCCGGCCAGGTGCTCTGGCTCAACCCCAACCCTGACGTTCCGTGGGTGCCGTACTACCAGCCGCCTGAGTTCCCCGAGGGCTTCCAGCAGATCCCCTACCAGCAGGCCATTGAGGCGATGGGTGCAGCTGTCGATGCGGGCAACCTGGACACCATGCGCGCAATCTGGGCCAACGAGCTGTCCGCAATGTTCACCAACCAGCAGGACAAGGACGTGATTTCCCGCGAGCTCGAGACCGGCGACCTCGACAGGCTGCGCCAGATGTTCTCCTGACCCGTCCTCTCCCGAGGGGCACTCCTGGCGAGTCAGCCGGGGGTGCCCCTTTCTCATGGGCTGGGCTCATCGCGCCGAGGTATCCGCCTTCATTTCGTTGCTCCCGTTCCAGGAGCGGCGCGCAGCAACTCGATCAACTCCGCGACCGTATCGACGCCCACCATGTCAAGGAGGTCGCGAATCTCGCTGGTGGCTAGAGGTTCCCGCATGGGTTGAAGCCTTTCCGTGAGGATGCGACAAGGGGTCCACCGCGGAAGCGATGGACCCCGTTGCCGTATGGGTTCCAGGGAGCGTTTTTCTCCCGAGCGGAGGTCAGGCCAGGTCGTTGACCCAGGCCGTTCCGGCAATCGCCTTGACCGAGTTGATGCCATGCATCGCGGCGGCCTTCGAGTTGTAGGTCTCGGAGACGGCGACAATCTCTCCGTTGTTGGCCGCCAGCGTCCAGTAGTAGTGGACGGAGTTGCTCGCGCGCTTGATTGTGAACTGTGCCATGAGATCCTCCAGGATCTCGACCCTTGGGTTCACCGAAACCAGCTAGGCTCGCCTTGTTCTCCTGGCAGAGAGGCATGCGACCCGCTTTCGGTACCGTCCGAGGTGGGTCGTTTTGTCATCCCCGTACGGTTCTTCGATGCTACATATGGGTGCCGACCTTGGGGGGCACCACTAGGGCTAGTAGTTACAACCGTGTAGTTCTCCACCGTTTCCCACAGTGCGGTCCACCGACCCATCCACAGGCGTACGCGGCTGAAAGAGACGAGTAACCCCGACCTCGTACGGATGTGGGACCCTTCGCCCTACGTTCTCCACAGACCGCGGGTTTTCGGCGATGGCCGACATGCCCTTCACCGTGGAGAGTCCGACCGGCGTGTCGCAAGCGCGTCCGATGTCGGAACAGGGCCCATTGCAACAATCGCGCTGGCGATCGCGGTCGCCGCTCTCGCCACTGACGATCGGGTGCGGCGCTCCAGCGTCGCGGCAGTCGTGCATCTCGGCGAGCTCGGGCTCGATGGGCGGCTCCGGCCGGTGGCCGGCGTGCTGCCCGCGGTGCGTGCCGCGGTCGCAGCCGGTCGCCCGCGGGTGATCGTGCCGTGGGGCAACCGTGAGGAAGCCGAGCTCGTCGTGGGCGCCGAGGTGCGCGCGGCGGTGTCGCTGGCGCAGGTCGCCGCCTGGCACGGCGCGGAGGTCGAGGTGCCAGACGTGGCGCCGGTGCCAGGGGCGACAGCAGCGCCGGTCGCCGCCGAGGAGCTGGATCTCGTCGACGTCGTCGGACAGCAGGACGCCATCGAGGCGCTCATCGTGGCCGCGGCCGGTGGGCACCATCTGCTGATGTCGGGGCCGCCCGGTGCCGGCAAGACCATGCTCGCTCGCAGACTGCCCGGGATCCTTCCGCCGCTCGACGACGAGGCCGCGCTCGAGGTCGCCTCGGTCCGGTCGCTCGCCGGCGAGCAGGTCACGCGTCTCGATCGACGCCCCCCGTTCGAGGCGCCGCACCACTCCGCATCGACGGCGGCGCTCATCGGCGGCGGATCGCGGGTCGCGCGCCCGGGTGCCATCGCGCGCGCCAGCCGCGGGGTCCTGTTCATCGACGAGGCGACCGAGGCCGTGGCATCCACGCTCGACGCCCTGCGGCAGCCGCTCGAGCAGGGCAGCATCGACATCCACCGGGCCGGGTTCACCGCGCGGTTCCCGGCGCGCTTCCAGCTCGTCCTGGCGAAGAACCCGTGTCCGTGCGGGGAGTACGGGGTGCGCGGCGGGGACTGCACCTGCTCGCCGCACCTCATCCGGCGTTACGCGCAGCGGCTGTCCGGACCGCTGCTCGACCGCATCGACATCGACCTCAAGGTCGAGCGGATCGCCAGCATCGCGCAGACGCGCGGCGCGGACGGCACCACGTCCGCCGCCGCGAGAAGCCGCGTGCTGGCCGCACGGGCGCGCTCCCGTCGACGGCTGGAGGGCACGCCGTGGAAGGTCAACGTGGACGTCCCCGGCGTCTGGCTGCGCCGCGGTCCGTGCGCCTTCGACTCCGCAGCCGTGCGTTCACTCGACGTGGCGCTGCAGCGCGGAGTCCTCACGCTGCGTGGCTACGACCGGGTTCTGCGCGTGGCGTGGACGGTCGCCGATCTCGCCGGTCACGAACGGCCGACGGCGGCCGACGTGGGACGGGCGCTGTTCCTCAAGAAGGGAGTGGTGGCATGAGCCTCCTCGATGAGCCCGCCGTGCGGGCGGGCGGAGCGCGAGTCGGCGCCGGCGACCCCGATCGCCTGGCTCGCGCGGCGTGGACCGCGATCACCGAGCCGGGGGACGGCACCGCGGGCACCCTTGTGGCCGCGTTCGGTCCCGCTCGCGCGCTCCGGATGGCCGAGGCCGGGTTGCGTGATCCGGAGCTGGCAGCGCTGCAGCTCGCTCCGCAGACGCTGTCGGCGGCGTCCGCGCGGTGGCGCCCGCGGTTGGAGGCCTCCTTCGTCGCGCGCACTCTGCAGGACGCTGCGAAGGCGGAGCTCGCCCTGTTCACGCCCGAGGAGGAGTCGTGGCCCCTGCAGCTGGATGATCTGGCAGCCCACGCACCGCTCGCACTCTGGGTGCGTGGCGATCGGGCGGCGCTCGCGCGGCTGGCGCGATCGGTCGCGATCGTCGGCGCCCGGGCGGCCACGCCGTACGGCGAGCACGTCGCGGCGGAGCTGGCGGGGGACCTCTCGGTGCGGGAGGTGGCGATCGCATCGGGTGCTGCGTACGGCATCGACGGGGCCGCCCATCGCGCCGCCCTCGGGAGCGGCGGGCTGACTGTCGCTGTGGTCGCCGGCGGCGCCGACCGGGTCTACCCGGCGGGCCATGCGCGGCTCCTCACCGAGCTCGCGCGCACCGGAGCGATCGTCAGCGAGAGCGCTCCGGGATCGACACCGACGAAATGGCGCTTCCTGCAGCGCAACAGACTGATCGCCGCACTGACCGCCGCCACCGTCGTGGTCGAGGCAGGCGCCCGGAGCGGAACGCTCAACACCGCGGGGCACGCCGCCGCGCTCGGCCGGCCGTTGGGCGCCGTTCCCGGTCCCGTGACGAGCGCCACATCCGCCGGGTGCCACCGTCTGCTGCGCGAGTTCGACGCGCAGTGCATCACCTCGACCGCGGACGTGCTGGAGCTTCTCGGCGAGGGACTCGACGCGGGGGACCGCGCGAGAGAGCCGTCGGCGGAGGAGGTGCGCGTGCGCGATGCGCTCGCCTCGCGCACGGCGCGCGACGTCCCGGAGATCGCCCGCCGCAGCGGCCTCGCCGTCGGCGACGTGCAGGCGGCGCTGGGCCTGCTGGAGCTCGCGGGGGAGGTGCGGAGCGTCCCGGGCGGGTGGGTGCTCAGCTGATGTGCGGACGAGTAGCCGCCGCTCCGGTGATCGTCGAGCCGGCGCAGCCGCGCGGAGTTGTCCACCCCTTGTCCGGGAGCGGCGCCGGGCCTAGTTTCGTTGATCCGCAGACTGCATCGCGAAAGGACGCATCATGGGCCTCGACGACAAGATCAGGAACGCCGCGGAGGAGCTCGCCGGGAAGGCGAAGGAGGCCGCGGGCAAGGCCACCGACGACGAGCGCCTCGAGCACGAGGGCAAGGGCGACCAGACGAGAGCCGATCTCAAGAACGCCGGTGAGAACATCAAGGACGCGTTCAAGTAGGCCGCCGGGTCCGACGTCGTGACCGCGGACCGTCTCCTGTTCGGAGGAGGTCCGCCGTCATGCCGCGTCGTTGAACGGGTATCGGATCTCGGCGAACGGCCAGCTCGACGCGAGCCACCGCGGCACGAACGCGTCGAGGTCCCTCCGGACCGACGCGGGCGCCGAGGGGATCACCCACCATGACACCTCCGCCGCGTTCGGAGCGTCCTCGGTCTCGACGGGGTCGATGTAGACGCAGCCGTAGAGCGCGCTCTCGTCGGAGGCGAGGACGGCGTAGTTGAAGGACCTGTGCTCGACCATCTCGCGGGCATGACGGGCGAGGTCCTCCTCGTCCTGCTCGCGGGTCATCCCAGCGGGCGGCCATCCCCAGGCCTCGCCGTAGATCTCCCAGAGCATGCGCCGATGGCTCATCACCGCGATCATGTCGATGTCCGCGTCTGCCGCCCGGATGGGACGAAGGTGCGCTTCGCCGTCGAGCGCGACGAAGGCGGGGTGCTCGAAGTCGGCGGGAAGCCAGGTGTCCATGTGAGCACTGTATGGCGGCGCGGCGGCCGCGGCTGGCCTCCCGACGGCGAGACGATGTGAGCATGCAGCTGTCCCGCGCGATCGATGCCTTCGCCGTGCACCTCGAGAACGTGCGGCGCCTGTCTCCGGCGACCGTGCGCGCATACCGCGCGGATCTCGCCGACCTCGTGTCCGCGGTGGGCGATCGCGAACTCGACGCGGTCGATCTCGACGCGCTCCGGGACTGGTTGTGGCGGGCGACGCAGCGCGGGGACGCGCGCTCGACGGTGGCGCGACGCACGTCCTCCGCGCGGGCCCTGTTCCGCTGGGCGCGCGAGGAGGTGCTCGTCGAGACCGACCCGAGCCTGCGACTGGTGACCCCCAAGCGCGGTCGCGCGCTCCCTCACGTCGCAACCGCCGAATCCCTCGGCGAGCTCCTGAAGCGGATGGCCGCGGCCGCGGAGGAGGGCGACCCGACGGCGCTGCGCGACCATGCGGCTCTCGAGCTGCTGTACGGCTCGGGGGTGCGCGTGTCGGAGCTCTGCGGACTCGACGTGGACGACCTCGATCTCGAGCGGGGCACCGCGCGCGTCCTCGGCAAGGGCTCGAAGGAGCGTGTCGTGCCGTTCGGTACACCCGCCGCGCGGGCGCTCTCGGCGTACCTCTCGCGGGGACGCCCGGTGCTGGCGGCGCGCTCGGACGGCGCGGGCGGCGCGCTGCTCCTCGGCGCGCGCGGTGGACGGATGGGCCCGCGTGCGGTGTACGCGCTGGTCGCACGAACCGTGGGACCCGCGATGGGGGTGGAGACCGCCGGCCCGCACGCGCTGCGCCACTCGGCGGCGACGCACCTGCTCGACGGCGGCGCGGATCTCCGTGCGGTGCAGGAGATCCTCGGCCATGCGAGCCTCGGCACGACGCAGATCTACACGCACGTGTCCACGGAGCGCCTCGCCGCCGCCTATCGACTCGCCCACCCCCGCGCCTGAGAGCTCCCACCGGCCGCACGCGCCTCGCCACTCGAGCAGCTCCACCCGTGTCTCACTCGCTGTGGATTTCGGCGCCGAATGGCCGCAGCAAGTGAGACATGGGGCGCTCAGGCGGGCGCGTGGTCGCAGTTGCAGCCCCGAGGAGCGAGCGAGGTCAGCAGCAGGGGAGGAGCACAGCGCGGGGCACGCCGGCGAGCAGGAGCAGCGGGTTGACGTACTCCCCGTGCAGGCGCACGCCGAAGTGGACGGCGCCAGCGGCGGCGTGGCCCCCGGAAGCGAGCTCGCCGAGCTCCTGACCGACCGCGACCGCGTCGCCGACGCGGAGGTCGGTCGCCACCGGCTCGAGCGTCGTGACGAGCCCGTCGCCGTGATCGATGGTGAGCAGCGGGCGGTCGACGACGACACCCGCGAACGCGATGACGCCGGACGCCGGGGCGAGCACCGGCCCTTGGTCCGCGGCGAGGTCCACGCCGCGGTGCCCCGCGCCGTAGCGGTGGGGCGGTGCCGCGAACGGCCGGACGACCCGGACGTCCTGGGACACAGGCCATCGCCACGGCTCGCTCGTGCGGATGCGGACGATCGCCGCGTCGGCGGGCGCGGTCGCCATCGCGGACGCAGAGGCGACCACCGGCGCGGCGGCCGACGCGGGAGCGGCGCCGACGGATACGCCGACGAGAGCGAGGACGACGAGAACGAGGAGGATCCGGCGCATGCATTCAGGCTCCGCCGCGAGCCGCGCCGCCGACCGGCGCGCTCGGCGTCGGGAACGGGACAGCGGCGTGTCGTGGGGCTGTGCACGCGCCGTCGCGGGCGCATCCGCCTGGTATGCTGGCAGACGCATCCCTCATCGGGATGACTACGCGTGCCCGCAGCGGCTCCGTCCCACGGACGGACGTCGTGGCGCGACTCCCCTCGGTCCCTTCTCGAAGGGCGGGAGTGCGTCGGGCACCAGGCTCGCCGGTCGACTGACCGGCGGAATCAACCGCAAGGCGCGAGAGCGCCCAGACAAGGAGTACGACCATGGCCGTCGTCACCATCCGCCAGCTGCTCGACAGCGGCGTTCACTTCGGACACCAGACCCGTCGGTGGAACCCGAAGGTCAAGCGCTTCATCCTCACGGAGCGCAGCGGCATCCACATCATCGACCTGCAGCAGTCGCTGGGCTACATCGACAAGGCCTACGACTTCGTCAAGGAGACCGTCGCCCGCGGCGGCACCATCCTCTTCGTGGGCACCAAGAAGCAGGCGCAGGAGGTGCTCGCCGAGCAGGCGACCCGCGTGGGCCAGCCCTACGTCAACGAGCGCTGGCTCGGTGGCCTTCTCACCAACTTCTCGACGGTGTCGAAGCGCCTTGCGCGCATGAAGGAGCTCGAGGAGCTCGACTTCGACGACCCCGCCGGCACGGGCTTCACCAAGAAGGAGCTCCTGCTCAAGAGCCGCGAGCTCGCCAAGCTGCACAAGTCGCTCGGCGGCATCCGCAACCTGTCGAAGACGCCCTCGGCTCTCTGGGTCGTCGACGCCAAGCGCGAGCACCTCGCCATCGACGAGGCCAAGAAGCTCGGCATCCCCGTCATCGGCATCCTCGACACCAACGTCGACCCCGACGACCTGCAGTACCCGATCCCGGGCAACGACGACGCGATCCGCTCGGTGTCGCTGCTGACGCGCATCATCGCCGACGCCGCGGCCGAGGGCCTGCAGCAGAAGCACAACCCCGAGGGCGAGGCGGAGCCGCTGGCCGAGTGGGAGCGCGAGCTCCTCGAGCAGGGCTCCACGGAGTCCGCTCCGGTCGAGTCCGCTCCGGCCGAGGTCGCCGAGACCGAGGCTGCTCCGGCGGAGTCCGAGGCCGCTCCGGCCGAGGTCGCTGCCGCTCCCGCAGCGGAGTAAAGCTCACGCCAGGCGGGCCCGATCGGGCCCGCCTGGCGCTTCAGATCCCACCACGAATCAAGGAGAGCCCGCACTCATGGCCAACTTCACCATCGCGGACATCAAGGCGCTGCGCGAGCAGCTCGGCACCGGCATGGTCGACACCAAGAAGGCGCTCGAAGAGGCAGACGGCAACGTCGAGAAGGCCGTCGAGCTGCTGCGCCTCAAGGGCGCCAAGGGCAACGCCAAGCGCGCGGACCGCGCCACCAGCGAGGGCCTCGTCGTCGCGCGTGAACTGAACGGCAAGGCGACCCTCGTCGAGCTCGCCTGCGAGACCGACTTCGTCGCGAAGAACGAGCGCTTCGTCGCCCTCGCCGACAAGGTGGCCGACGCGGCCGCCGCCGCCGGTGCGGACTCCGTCGAGGCCGCCCTCGCCGCTTCGGCCGGCGACCAGACGGTCGACCAGCTCATCTCGGACGAGGCGGCGATCATCGGCGAGAAGGTCGAGCTGCGTCGTGTGCGCACGCTGGACGGCGACGCCTTCCAGATCTACCTGCACCGCACCAGCAAGGACCTGCCCCCGCAGGTCGGCGTGGTCGTGGCGTACTCGGGTGACGACGCGGAGACCGCGCGCAGCATCGCGCAGCACATCTCCTTCGCCAACCCCTCGTACCTCACCCGCGACGAGGTCCCCGCGGCCGAGGTCGAGAAGGAGCGCGAGATCGTCACCGAGATCTCCCGCAACGAGGGCAAGCCCGAGGCCGCCCTGCCGAAGATCGTCGAAGGCCGCGTGAACGCGTTCTTCAAGCAGGTCGCGCTGCTCGACCAGGACTACGCGAAGGACAACAAGCTGTCCGTCGCGAAGGTCGCGCAGGACGCCGGCATCACCGTGACCGGCTTCGCGCGCTTCAAGGTCGGCGCGTAACGACGTGATGAAGGGGGCTCGGATCCGCGGATCCGAGCCCCCTTCCTCTGCCCGGGGGAAGCCGCATGCGGCCATCCGCGGGTCGAGCACAGGGTGCTGCCGCCTGCGACGGGTAGCGTGTATCGGCGACGAGAGGATCGAGTGTGAGCGTAGTGAGCAAGCGGCGCGTGCTGCTGAAGCTGTCCGGTGAGGCGTTCGGAGGAGGTCAGCTGGGCGTCAACCCCGACGTCGTCAGCCAGATCGCCCGCGAGATCGCCGAGGCGTCGCAGGACGTGGAGATCGCGATCGTCGTCGGCGGCGGCAACTTCTTCCGCGGTGCCGAGCTCGCCGTGAGCGGCATGGACCGCTCCCGCGCCGACTACATGGGCATGCTCGGCACGGTCATGAACGCCCTCGCCCTGCAGGACTTCCTCGAGCAGGCCGGCGCCGCCACGCGCGTGCAGTCCGCCATCGAGATGCGTCAGGTCGCGGAGCCCTACATCCCGCTGCGCGCCGAGCGCCACCTCGAGAAGGGGCGCGTCGTGATCTTCGGCGCCGGCGCGGGCCTGCCCTACTTCTCCACCGACACCGTGGCCGCCCAGCGCGCGCTCGAGATCCGCGCCACCGAGGTGCTCGTCGCCAAGAACGGCGTGGACGGCGTCTACACCGCCGACCCGCGAACCGACCCCACCGCGACGAAGCTCGACCACGTCACGTACTCGGACGCCCTGATGCGCGGTCTCAAGGTCGTCGACGCCACCGCGTTCAGTCTCTGCATGGACAACGGCATGAACATGCGCGTGTTCGGCATGGAGCCCGGCGGCAACGTCACGGCCGCTCTGCGCGGTCGCACCATCGGCACGCTCGTCACGGCGTGACGCGCAGGGAGCCGCGACAGCTCCCAGTAGACTTTCCCTCAGCACCACCGACGAATGGAGTCACCGTGATCGCGGACGTTCTGGCCGATGCCACTGACCGGATGGGCCGAGCCGTCGAGGCGGCGAAGGAGGACTTCGCCACCGTCCGCACCGGACGCGCGAACCCGCAGCTCTTCCAGCGCCTTCTCGTGGACTACTACGGCACGCCCACGCCGTTGCAGCAGCTCGCGTCGCTCGCGAACCCCGAGGCGCGCACGCTCATCGTCACGCCCTACGACAAGTCGGCCCTCAAGGCCATCGAGGAGGCCATCCGCGAGATGCCGAACCTCGGGGCGAACCCGACGAACGACGGCACCCTCGTGCGCATCACGATGCCCGAGCTGACGCAGGAGCGTCGCAAGGAGTACGTGAAGATCGTCCGCACCAAGGGCGAGGACGCGAAGGTCCGCCTGCGCGGCATCCGCCGTCAGGTGAAGGACGACCTCGATTCGCTGCGCGACGAGGTCGGCGAGGACGATATCGTGCGCGGGGAGAAGGAGCTCGACGCGATCACCAAGGCGCACGTGGAGAAGATCGACGAGGCGCTGAAGCACAAAGAGGCAGAGCTCCTCGAGGTCTGAGGCGGGGATGACCGACGTTCCGGAACCGGAGGACACGCCCTCGAGCGAGCCGCGCGCCGAGCAGGGCTCCTTCCAGGAGCGCGTGAGCGCCGCGCGCGGCGAGTTCGAGCACCAGGTCGCCTACGCGCGCGAGAAGTTCGAGCAGCGCAACCAGCGTCTCAAGCAGCGGACCGGACGCGACCTCATCGCGGCCGTCGTCATCGGCGTCGTGGCGGGTGCCGTGCTGCTGGTGTCGCTGCTGGTCGTGAAGACGCTGTTCGTGCTCGTCGCACTGCTGGTCTCGGTGCTCGGGGTGCACGAGCTGTGGCGCGCGCTGCGGACCGGGGGTCGGCGCGTGGATCTGGCTCCCCAGCTGATCGCCGTCGTCCTCCTGCTGAGCGCCGGCTACTTCGCCGACTCCTGGCTGCACGCGGTCTCGCTGTTCGTCTCGCTGACGATCATCGTGGTGTGGCGGCTGATGGCGCAGATGATGGCGGAGGATGGCCGAGCGCATCGCGAGGTGCTCGCCGACGTGGTCGTCGGCGCCTTCGTTCCCCTCTACGTCCCCCTGCTCGCGAGCCTCGCCCTCGTCCTGCTGCGCGCGGAGAACGGCGAATGGTGGGTCCTCGCCTTCCTCATCGTCGCGGTCGTCGCCGACACCGCCGCATACGCATCGGGGCTCGCGTTCGGCAAGCACCCGATGGCGCCGCGGATCAGCCCCAAGAAGACCTGGGAGGGCTTCGCGGGAGCTGCGCTGGCCGCTGTCATCGCCGGTGCCCTGCTCGCGCAGTTCATGCTCGCGATCCCGTGGTGGACGGGACTGATCTTCGGCGTCGTGATCCTCTGCACGGCGACCGCGGGAGACCTCGGCGAGTCGATGATCAAGCGCGACCTCGGCATCAAGGACATGTCCTCCATGCTGCCCGGGCACGGGGGAGTCCTCGACCGACTGGACAGCATGCTGCCGTCCGCCGTGGCCGCGCTCGCCCTGCACCTGCTTCTCACCCCGCTGGCGGTATCGTGACCGACTCGTCCACCGACCTGCCGTTTCCGCTCACGGAGGGTCGCGACAAGGGCTACGACCGCGCCGCCGTCGACGCCTTCCTCGCCCGCGCTCGTGCGGCCTTCGAGGAGCAGAGCGACGACGTCGACGCCGAGCAGGTGCGCGCCGCCGCCTTCCCGCTCGTGCGCGGCGGCTACCGGGTCGCCTCCGTCGACGCAGCCCTCGCGCGAGTGGAGGACGCCTTCGCCGCGCGCGAGCGAGACCAGGCGGTCCGAGCGGATGGCGCGGGCGCGTGGGTCGCGCGCGTGCGGGAGGACGCGCAGGTCGTTCTCGACCGTCTGCAGCGCCCGGCCGGCGAGCGGTTCGACCGCGTGGGCCTGCTGCGCTTCGGCTACGCCCGCTCGGAGGTCGATCTCGTCGCCGACCGGATCGTCGCCTACCTCTCGCACGGAGATCCGCTGTCGGTCGAGCAGGTGCGCCAGACGGCGTTCCGCATGACGCGCGACGGCTACCGCGAGGAGCAGGTCGATGCGGTGCTGGACGCGGTCATCGAGGTGATGCTCGCCGTCCGGTGAGCACCGCTTCCGACGACACGCGATATCACGGTCGCGTAACAGCCGATAGACTGGCCCGACTGTGACTGACGGACCTCCCGAGACCCGAGCCCTCACGCGCCGCGAGGCGCGCGCCATCGCGACCCAGCACGCGGCGCTGCTGACGACGGACCGGCCGTCGCCACGGCGACGCGTCAGGTCGGTGCTCGCCGGTCTCGCGGCGTTCGGGCTCCTCGGCGGCACCCTCGTCACGACCGGGGCCTCCATGGCGCAGGCCGAGCAGCGCGAGGCGGAGTCCACATTCGCCACGGCCGCCGGCGAGGCGCAAGTCTACGTCGCCGCCGCCGACCTCGCGCACGCCGGCAGCCTCGAGTTCGGCAATTACTCCGTGTACGTGAAGCCCACGCCCACGCCCACGCCGACGCCGCAGCCCGCCGAGGCGAGCGACGACGAGTCGGCGCCGATGCAGGCCGAGACGTGGGCCGCGCCGTTCGCCGCGCCCGACCCGGGGTCGGCGCAGGCGGTGGCGTATCAGATGGTGACGCAGCGCGGCTGGGGTGAGGGCGACTTCTCGTGCCTCGTCGCGCTGTGGAACCGCGAGTCGGGCTGGAACGTGAACGCCTACAACGCCTCGAGCGGTGCGTACGGCATCCCCCAGTCGCTGCCGGGCAGCAAGATGGCCAGCCACGGCGCCGACTGGCAGACCAACCCCGCGACGCAGATCGCCTGGGGCCTCGACTACATCGCCGGACGCTACGGGACGCCCTGCGGTGCATGGGGCCATTCCGAGGCGTCCGGCTGGTACTGAGCCATGCCGCGGTCGAACCGCCGCCGCCGCGACGGTCGCGATGACGAGTCGCTCGATCGCCTCATCGCCGGGTGGCGTCGCACCGAGACCCGACGCGGCCGGGAGTGGTCGGTGCAGCCGATCGGCCAGGGTCGCTCGGAGAAGACCTACTCGTGCCCCGGCTGCGGCAGCGAGATCGCGGCCGGGGCAGCGCATGTCGTCGTATGGCGCGAGGACGGCGTCCTCGGCGCGCAGGCCGATCTGGCCGCCCGTCGCCACTGGCACAGCCACTGCTGGAAGCTCTACTGAGGAGGACCGAATGGAGATCCGCGGAGCCGCCCTGCTGCCCGCCCGCCGCGAGGACGTCGAGCTGCACACGGCGGACGGCCTCACGCTCGTCGGCGAGCTCGCGCTGCCCCTCGAACGCGAGCCGCTGGCCACGCTCGTGACGCTCCATCCGCTGCCGACGGCGGGCGGATTCATGGACTCGCACATCATCCGGAAGGCCGCCGCTCGCCTCCCCGCTCTCGCCGACCTCGCCGTGCTGCGCTTCAACACCCGGGGCACGACATCGCCGCGGGGGACGAGCGACGGGGCGTTCGGCGACGGCGTCGCGGAGGCGGAGGACCTCGCGGCCGCGATGCAGTTCGTGGCCGAGCGCGCACTGCCGCATCCCTGGCTGGTGGGGTGGTCGTTCGGGACCGAGGTGGCGCTCAAGCACGGCCGTCCGCACCCGATCGAGGGGGCCATCCTGCTCTCGCCACCCCTGCACCGGGCGACCGACGACGACCTGCGCGCCTGGCAGGGCGACCCGCGGCCGCTCGTCGCGGTCGTCCCCGAGTTCGACGACTACCTGCGCCCCGCGGAGGCGGTGGAGCGCTTCTCCCTCGTCCCGCAGCTGCGCGTCGTGGCCGTCGAGGATGGCCGGCACCTGTGGGTGGGGGAGAAGCAGACCGCCCGCGTGCTCAACGAGATCGTCGGCGTGGTGAATCCCGCCGCCGTCCCGCTGCCGACGGAGTGGCCCGACGCCTGATCACCGTGCGTTCATGCGCGGGATGAGCACCTGTCGGTAGATGATGAGGATGCTCGCCGCGACGGGGATGGCGATGAGCGCTCCCAGGAGCCCCAGCAGCGCGCCGCCTGCGAGTGCGGCGATCACGACCACGCCGCCGGGGACCGACACCGCCCTGCTCATGATGCGCGGCGCGAGCACGTAGGCCTCGATCTGCATGTAGACGAGGTAGTACACCGCGGCGATGATGGCGGTGGTCGGCGAACCGAGCCCCGGAATCAGGCAGGTGAGGGCGATGATCGTCGAGCCGGAGATGGTGCCGACGAGCGGGATCATGGACCCGAGGAAGGCGACCACCGCCAGCACGGTGGGGTAGGGCGCATCGATGATCGTGAGGAAGATCGCGCTCAGCAGCCCGTTGATGGCAGCCAGCGTGATCTGCCCCATGACGTAGTAGCCGACGGAGTCGGTGATCTGCTCGGCGATGTTCGTGAAGCCCTCGCGTCGCGACGCCGGCACCATCTGGTACAGCGCGGACTTGAGCGACGGCGTGGACGCCGTGAGGTAGATCGTGAGGATGAGCACGATGAACGCGCCGAACAGCCCCTGCGCCACGTTCAGCGTCACGCCCACGACCCCCTGGCTGATGAGATCGATGTTGTCGGTCAGCCAGGCGTTGACGAAGTCGAGGACCTGATCGATCTGCAGCGTCGGGAAGGTCGCCAGGGACCACTCCCGCAGATCGTCGAGCAGGGTGCCTCGCGTGACGAGGAGCGAGATCTGCTCGACGAGCTGGCCGATCTGCCCCACGAGCACGGGCAGGATGATGAGCACGATCCCCGTGAACAGCCCCAGGACGGCGAGGATGGCCAGGGTCACGGCGAGCCAGCGCGGGAGACGCCGGTGCTCGAGCCACGTCACCACGGGGTCGAGGCCCAGCGAGATGAACAGCGCGGTCCCCACGTACACGAGGATCGTCGAGAGCGACTGCAGCCCCTCGATGAGCAGGATGCCCAGCCCGACGCCCAGCGTCGCCACCAGTGCGACCCGGAACGGGTTGTGGATCTTCATGTGCGCCCTTCTGCCGCCGCGGGCGCCCTGCCGCACGACTCCCGTCAGGATAGATCGCCGTCGGCGCCGCGCCCGGACGCGACCTGCTTCTGGGCGCCTTTCAGTTGCACTCGCTATCCTGTGCAGTCGGATATCCAGACCCGCGACACCCGCGCGGGTCGGCGAGGAGTCGATTCGTGCGTTTCGTGTGGGCAGTACTGGCCTTTGTGCTCGCGGCGGCGTCGTTCGGCGCGGGTCTCGCGCAGCGCACGGTGTTCCTCGGACCCGACTCCGCCGAGCAGTCGGTGTCCGTCGACGAGGACCTGCCCTATCTCGTCATCGACGGCGACGCCTTCGCGCTGCGGCCCGGTGCGCAGACCCTGACGGTGCGCGGCGACGGTCCTCTTTACACCGCCTACGGCCGCACGAGCGACGTCGAGGCCTGGCTCTCCGACCAGCGGTACAGCCGGGTGAGCGCGGGGGACGACGACCAGCTGGAGACCGACGTCGTCGAGCCGAGCGTGGAGCCGGGCGAGGCGACCGAGGGGCGCAACCCGGCCGGAAGCGACCTGTGGATCGAAGAGCAGACCGCCGAGGACGAGATCGTCCGCCGCGACCAGCTGCCCGAGGGGATGAGCATGCTCGTCGCCGTCGACGGCACCCAGCCCGCGCCATCCGACATCTCGATCGTGTGGCCGCTGGACCGGCGCACGCCGTGGTTCGGTCCGCTGATGGTGCTCGGCGGCATCTTCCTCGCCGCCGGCCTCGTGCTCTACATCCTCGCGCTGCGCCAGGCGCGGCGACGTCGCGGCCCCATCCGCAAGGGGCCGTCGGGCCCGGCCGCCGGCGACGAGGCCGCATCCAAGGGCGTCATCTCCCGCTCGCGCCGGGGGAAGGGGCGCCGCGCGCTCCTCGCCATCCCCGCGCTCGGAGTCTCCACCGCGCTCCTCGCGGGCTGCACGGCCGACGACTGGCCGGAGTTCGGCGGCGGGCAGACGCCCACCCCGACCCCGACCGCCACCGCCACCGCCGCTCCCGATCAGAAGCCGTCGACGCTCACGCAGGCGCAGGCCGACCGGATCGTCAACGAGATCTCGGACACCGTCGCGCGCGCCGACGCCGACCTGGACGACGAGATCGCGGCACAGCGGCTCTCCGGCCTCGCGCTTCAGGCGCGCGAGGTGAACTACCGGCTGCGGAGGGAGATCGAGGACCACCCCGCGGCGGTATCGATTCCGCAGGGTCCCGCGAGCGTCGTCCTGCCGCAGGCGGCCGAGGGATGGCCGCGAACCGCGCTGGTCATCGTGGCCGACCCCGATGACGCCACCGTGGCGCCGAGCATTCTCTCGATGACGCAGGCAGACCCGTGGTCGCGCTACCGGGTGAGCTACCTGGCGAACCTCGAGGCCGCCGCGGAGACGCCGCAGCTCGCCCCGGTCTGGCTCGGAGCCGCGCTCGTCGCGCCCGACTCGCCGTTCCTCGCGCTCGCACCCGACCAGGTGGCGACCGCGTACGCTGACATCATCGGCAAGGGCGACGAGAGCGAGTACGCCGACCTCTTCGACATCGAGGGCGACGGCTTCCTCACCGCCGTGGCGGAGAAGCGCAAGGCGACCATCGACGCCTTCAACGAGACCGGCGCCGAGACCGGGCGAATCGAGTACGCGCAGCGCGCCAACGAGGCCCCGCCGACGGCGCTCGCGACGCTCGACAGCGGGGCGATCGTCTCGGTCGGCGTCGACGAGACCGAGACCGTGCGCCCGACCGACGAGGATGCCGTCATCCGCTTCGAGGACGACGCGGCTCTGGCGCTGCTCACGGGCGAGAAGGAGTCCGCCACGGGCGTGGAGACCACCTACACCGACCAGCTGTTCTTCTTCGTGCCCGCTCAGGGCTCCGACGAGAAGGTGCGCCTGCTCGGCTACACCTCGGCCATCCAGGGTGCCGAGCTGCTGCCGGAGCCCGAGGCGGACGAATAGGCTCGACCCATCCCCACTTCACACGGAAGGTGATTATGAGTGACGTCGCCCCCGGTGCCGTTCCGCGCGGCGCCGTCGATCTGTCGGCCCTGAAGAACCGTCCCGCGACCCCTGCCGCTCCCGCAGCGCCCGCGGGTGGGGACGCCGGAGCGCCGAGCCTCGTGTTCGACGTCACCGACGCCACCTTCGGCGACGCCCTCGAGCTCTCCAAGCGCGTGCCGGTCGTCGTCGACCTGTGGGCGGAATGGTGCGGCCCCTGCAAGCAGCTGAGCCCGATCCTCGAGAAGGTCGTCGTCGAGCACGGCGGGCGCCTCGTGCTCGCCAAGGTCGACGTCGACGCGAACCCGCAGCTCTCGCAGGCGTTCCGCGCGCAGTCCATCCCCATGGTCGTGGCGCTCGTCGCCGGTCAGCCGGTGCCGCTGTTCACGGGCGCCGTGCCCGAGGAGCAGGTGCGGCAGGTCTTCGCGCAGCTCCTGCAGCTCGCCGCCCAGAACGGGGTGACCGGCGCGGTCCCGGTCGGGCAGGGCGAGGAGCAGTCGACCGAGGAGCCGGAGGCGCCCGCGCTGCCGCCGCTGCACCAGGAGGCGTTCGACGCGATCGAGGACGGCGACTACGCGCGTGCCGCCGACGCCTACGAGCGCGCGCTCAAGGAGAACCCCCGCGACGAGGAGGCCGCCGCCGGCCTCGGCCAGGTGCGACTTCTCGGCCGCGTGCAGGGCGCCGACCTCCATGCCGCCCGCGCGGCGGCGGCCGCCGACCCGCAGGACGTCGACGCGCAGCTGCTCGTCGCCGACCTCGACGTGGCCGGCGGCCACGTCGAGGACGCATTCGAGCGCCTGCTCGACCTCTTCGCGCAGCTGCCGAGCGACGCCCGTCGTCCTGTGCAGGAGCGCCTCGTGGAGCTGTTCGGCGTGATCGGCGCGAACGATCCGCGTGTGCTCCGAGCCCGCGGGCGCCTCACCTCTCTGCTGTTCTGAGCGCCGTGGGCGCGTACCTCGATCACGCCGCGACCACCCCGTTGCGGCCGGAGGCGCGCGAGGCGTGGCTCGCGGCGGGCTCGCTCGTCGGGAACGCCTCGTCGGTGCACGGGGCGGGGCAGGGCGCGCGGCGCGCGCTCGAGGATGCCCGCGAGCGGATCGCGGCGGCTCTCGGCTGCGAGCCGATCGAGGTGGTGCTCACCTCCGGCGGGACCGAGGCGGTGAACCTCGCCCTCAAGGGGCTGTGGTGGTCGCGACCGGCCGGGCGCGACGCCATCGCGATGCCCGACGGCGAGCACCACGCCACCCTCGACGCCGTGGAGTGGCTGCGGCGCGCGGAGGGTGCGCGCGTGAGGCCGATCGCCCTCGACGAGCGGTCGCGGATCGCCCCCGCCGCGTTCTGCGCGGCACTGGCCGACCCGCGGATCGCGGTGGCCACCGCGCTCGTCGCCAACAACGAGACCGGCACGGTGCACGATGCACCCGCCCTCGCCGCGGCCGCCGCCCGCGCGGGCGTGCCCCTGCACCTCGATGCAGTCGCGGCGGTCGGGCACGTCGCGGTGGGCTTCCGGCGCTGGCGTGACGACGCTCCGGATGGCGCGGGTCTGGTCGCGCTCAGCGTGTCCGGTCACAAGGTGGGGGCTCCGGTCGGCACCGGCGCGCTCGTCGTGTCTCGCACGGTCGCGCCGCAGGCGCTGCTGCACGGCGGCGGTCAGCAGCGCGGGCTCCGCTCCGGCACGCAGGACGTCGCCGGGGCCGCGGCGCTCGCGACCGCGCTCGACCTGGCCGACCGCGAACGCGAGCGCGAGGCGTCCCGGCTCACGGCCATCCGCGACCGTCTCATCGAGCGGCTGCGCGCGGCCGTCCCCGAGATGGAGGTTCTGGGGGACCCGGAGCGCACGCTGCCCGGCACGGTCCACCTGCACCTGCCCGGGGCGGCAGGCGAGTCGATGCTGTTCCTCCTCGACCAGCACGGGATCTCCGTCTCCACCGGATCGGCATGCCAGGCGGGGGTGAGCGAGCCGTCGCACGTCGTGCTCGCGATGGGCCGGAGCGAGGCGGAGGCGCGACAGGTGCTGCGCATCTCGCTCGGCCGCACGACCACCGACGCCGACGCCGACGTGCTCGTCGCCGCGCTGCCCGAGGCGTACCGGCGACTGACGGCGTCCGGAGTGCGCTCAGGGGCGCGCTCGTAGACTGGCCGCATGCGTATTCTGGCCGCCATGAGCGGGGGAGTGGACTCCGCGGTCGCCGCCGCGCGCGCGGTCGACGCCGGGCACGAGGTGGTGGGCGTGCACCTCGCGCTGTCGCGCGCGGGCGGGACCCTGCGCACCGGCAGCCGCGGCTGCTGCACGATCGAGGACGCGATGGACGCGCGCCGCGTCGCGGACCGCCTGGGCATCCCGTTCTATGTGTGGGACTTCTCCGAGCGCTTCCGCGACGACGTCATCGACGACTTCCTCAGCGAGTACCGCGCCGGGCGCACCCCCAACCCCTGCATGCGCTGCAACGAGCGGATCAAGTTCGCCGCGCTCCTCGAGCGCGCGCTGGAGCTCGGCTTCGACGCCGTCTGCACCGGCCACTACGCCATCCTGCGCGAAGGCCCGGGAGGGCTCGAGCTGCATCGGTCGAGCGAGGAGGCGAAGGACCAGTCCTACGTGCTCGGCGTCCTCACCGCCGAGCAGCTCGCGCACACGTACTTCCCCCTCGGCGACACGCCGTCGAAGGCCCTCGTCCGCGCGGAGGCCGAAGAGCGCGGCTTCGCCGTGGCCGCCAAGCCCGACAGCTACGACATCTGCTTCATCCCCGACGGCGACACGCGCGGCTACCTCGCCGAGCGGGTCGGCGCCGAGCGCGGCGCGATCGTCGACCGCTCGGGTGCTGTCGTCGGCGACCACGACGGCGCGCACGCGTTCACCGTGGGTCAACGCCGCGGTCTGCGGCTCGGCGTGCCGGCGGACGACGGCAAGCCGCGCTTCGTGCTCGAGGTGCGACCCGTGACCAACACCGTGGTGGTGGGGCCCAAGGAGGCTCTCGCGACGGCGGAGATCGCCGGCTCCCGCTACACCTGGGCGGGAGCCGCTCCCGACGCCCCCGAGCGCGCGTTCACGTGCGACGTGCAGATCCGCGCGCACGCCGATCCCGTGCCCGCCGTCGCGCTCGTCCGCGACGGCGAGCTCGTGGTGACGCCCGACGCTCCTCTCGACGGCGTCGCACCCGGTCAGACGGCCGTGCTCTACGTCGGCACCCGCGTACTGGGTCAGTGCACGATCGACAGGACCGTCAGCGCGGTGCCCGTCGACGCCTGAGCCGCCCCGATGTCGCTCGTCCTTTCTAGACTGAGGGCGTGACCGACGCCGATACCGAGCTGCCCGACCTGACCCTCGACGAGGCGCGGGCCGAGGCCGCGACCCTCACCGAGCAGATCCTCCGCGCCCGCGACGCGTACTACGGCGAGGACGCCGCGCTCGTCGACGACGCGACCTACGACGGATGGCTGCACCGGCTGGAGGCGATCGAGCGTCGCCACCCCGAGCTGCAGGGTCAGGACTCGCCCACGCAGACCGTCGGGGCGGCGGATGCCAGCATGCTCGCGCCGGTCGAGCACGCCGAGCGCATGCTCAGCCTCGACAACGTCTTCTCCCTCGAGGAGCTCTCGGAGTGGTGCGCGAAGACCGAGGCGTCCGCCGGGCGGTCGGTGCGCTGGCTGACCGAGCTGAAGATCGATGGCCTCGCCATCGCGCTGCGGTACGAGAACGGGGTGCTCGTCACCGCCGCCACCCGCGGCGACGGCCGGGTCGGCGAGGACGTCACCGTGAACGCCCTCCGCGTGGCGGGCATCCCGGAGCGCCTCACCGGCAGCGGCCATCCGCCCCTCGTGGAGGTGCGCGGCGAGGTCTTCATCCCGGTCGCGGCGTTCGAGGAGCTGAATGCGCTGCAGGCGCGGCTGCGCGACCGGGTGTTCGCCGAGGCGACGGCCCGCGGGATGGACGAGGAGCGCGCGCAGCGCAGCGCCGACCGCCGCTTCCCCGCGTTCGCGAACCCCCGCAACGCCGCCAGCGGTGGGCTCCGGCAGCAGCTGGACAAGAAGAGCGGGATGGAGCTGGAGGCCGGGCAGGCGCGCCTGGACTCGCTTCGCCTCTACGTGCACGGCATCGGCGCGTGGCCCGACCCGCCGGTGGGTTCGCAGAGCGAGGTCTACGAGCTGCTCGCGGAATGGGGCCTTCCGACGAGCCCGTACCTGCGGACGTCCGACGATCTCGACGGTGTGCTGTCGTTCGTCACGCACTACGGCGAGCACCGGCACTCCGTCGAGCACGAGCTCGACGGCATCGTGATCAAGGTCGACGAGCTCGCGCTTCACGATGAGCTGGGGGCCACCAGCCGCGCGCCGCGGTGGGCGATCGCGTACAAGTACCCGCCGGAGCAGGTGAACACGAAGCTGCTCGACATCGTCGTCTCGGTAGGACGGACGGGCCGCGCGACTCCGTTCGCCAACATGAAGCCGGTCCTCGTCGCGGGCAGCGTGGTGCGGCAGGCGACGCTGCACAACCAGGATGTGGTCAAGGCCAAGGGCGTGCTCATCGGCGACACGGTCGTGCTCAGGAAAGCCGGTGACGTCATCCCTGAGGTCCTGGGGCCGGTAGCCGAGCTGCGAGACGGGTCGGAGCGCGCTTTCGTGATGCCGGCGAACTGCCCCGAGTGCGGCACGCCGCTGCGCCCCATGAAGGAGGGCGACGTTGACCTCCGCTGCCCCAACGCGAAGGACTGCCCCGCGCAGGTGCGCGGCCGCGTGGAGCACATCGGCTCGCGCGGCGCACTCGACATCGAGGCGCTGGGGGAGGTCACCGCCGCGGCGCTCACGCAGCCGGAGGTGCCCGCCGACCCGCCGCTGCGGACGGAGGCAGGCCTGTTCGACCTCACGATGGCGCAGCTCGTCCCCATCGAGCTCATCGTGCGGGACGGCGAGACGGGGCTTCCCAAGGAGGACGACAAGGGCGAGGTGCGCCGGCGCTCGCCCTTCCGGCGCAACCCCAGCGCGGCGGAGCGCCGGGAGGGGCTGACCGGGCCGCAGCCGTCGTCGCAGGCCGTGAAGCTCCTCGAAGAGCTCGAGAAGGCGAAGACGAAGGAGCTGTGGCGCCTGCTCGTCTCCCTCAACATCCGTCACGTCGGTCCCGTCGCCGCGCGGGCGCTGGCCGGATGGTTCGGGTCGCTCGACGCGATCCGCGCGGCGAGCCGCGAGGAGCTGGCGGCCGTCGAGGGCGTGGGCGGCATCATCGCCGACTCGCTGCTGGACTGGTTCGAGGTCGACTGGCACCGGGAGATCATCGAGCGCTGGACGGCCGCCGGCGTGCGGTTCCACACGCCCGGCCACCCCGGACCGGGCGCCGCGGCTGCCCAGGGCGGCGTGCTGGCGGGGATCACGGTGGTCGCCACCGGCACTCTCGAGGGGTACAGCCGCGAGGGCGCGCAGGAGGCGATCATGCAGGCCGGCGGCAAGGCCGCGTCGAGCGTCAGCAAGAAGACCGACTTCGTAGCGGCAGGGCCCGGCGCCGGCTCCAAGCTCGCGAAGGCCGAGCAGCTCGGCGTGCGGATCATCGACGCGGCGCAGTTCCACCTGCTCGTGACGAAGGGACCCGACGCGCTGGAGTGACCAGGCAGCGGCGGGGATGGACGACTCTGATCCTCGCGAGCGCCGCGCTCGCGCGGCTGGTGGCTTCCGCCGTCAGGCGTCCGCGCGGAGGAGGCGCTCGCGCACCTCGCGGCGCAGGACCTTCCCGATCATCGACGTGGGCAGCTCGTCGACGAACACGATCCGACGCGGCACCTTGTAGGGCGTGAGGATGCCGCGGACGAAGGCGCGCAGCTCCTGCTCGTCGGCGCGCGACCCGCCGTCGAGGACCACCGCCGCGACGACGTCCTCGCCGCTGCGCATGCTCGGCAGGCCGACGACCGCGGCGTCCGCCACCGCGGGATGCTGCCGGAGGGCGATCTCCACCTCGGTCGGCGAGACGTTGAAGCCGCCCGTGATGATGAGCTCCTTGATCCGGTCGACCACCTTCACGAAGCCGTCCGCGTCCATCGTGACGATGTCGCCGGTGCGGAACCAGCCCTCGTGGAAGACCTTCGCCGTGGCCTCCGGGCGCCCGTAGTACCCGCCGAACACCTGCGGGCCCCGCACGAGCAGCTCACCGGGCTCACCCGACGCGACGTCGCGCGACGGGTCGTCCGGATCTGCGACGCGCACCTCGGTCCCGGGCAGGGGAAGTCCGATGGTGCCGGCACGGCGGTTCTCCGAGACCGGATTCACGATGAGCACGGGGGAGCACTCCGACAGGCCGTAGCCCTCGACGAGATAGCCGCCCGTCTCCTCCTCCCACGGCACCACGAGGCTGTCGTGGAGCGCCATCGCGCCCGAGACGCCGATCTGCGTGCCCGCGAGCGACACGCCCTTCTCCTTCGCCCGACGCAGGAGCCGCTCGGCGATCGGCGGCACGAGGGGCAGCACCGTCGCGGGATGACGGCGCGCGACCGCCAGCACCATGTCGGGGTCGAACTTCGGGAAGAGCACGAGGCGCGCGGCCTGCGACATCGCGAAGGTGAGGCACAGCGTGAGTCCGTAGGCGTGGAACATCGGCAGCACGGCATAGACCACCGTGCCCTCGCCACGGGCCACGCCCGGCGTCCAGGCGTGCGCCTGCTCCGCGTTGGCGAGGAGGTTCCCGTGCGTGAGCGCGGCCCCCTTCGGGTCGCCGGTCGTGCCGCTCGTGTACTGGATGATGGCGATGTCGGATGTCGCCGGTCGCGGATGGTCCGCGGCGATCGGCGCGTGCCCGACCACGTCTTCCCAGCTGACGGCGTCGCGCACCCGTGCTGTCAGCTGCGTGCGGGTGGCGCGCAGCTTCGGCACCGGCAGGTGCAGGGCCAGGCGCATCAGCGGGGGCATGGCCCGGGTGATGTCCACGGAGATGATCGTGGCGAGGGCGAGGTCCGCGGGGAAGGACCGCACGGTCTCGACGACCGTGCTCCATACGATGGCGTGCTGCGCGCCGTGATCCTCGAACTGCTTGCGCAGCTCGCGCGGCGTGTAGAGGGGGTTGTGCTCGACGACGACCGCCCCGATCCGCAGCACCGCGTAGAACGCGACGATGTGCTGGGGGCAGTTCGGAAGGATGATCGCCACACGGTCGCCGCTGCGCACTCCGCGGGCAAGAAGGCCCGCGGCGGCGCGGTCGATGTCTGCGCGGAGCGTCGCGTAGTCGACGACGCGCCCGAAGAACTCGAGTGCCGGAGCGCTCGGGTAGTCGCGGGCCGAGGCGTCGACGAGGTCGAGCAGGGAGCCGGAGACGGGCGGGAGGTCGTGCGGGACCCCGTCGGCGTAGGAGGACACCCACGGGCGAGGCGGGTCGAACGGCTGCGTCACGCGTCCAGCCTAGGGGCGACCGGCGGATGGCCCGGCAGGCACCGCCTAGAATCGACGGGTGTCAGAAATCACTCCTGATCTCGTGCGCCATCTCGGTGTGCTCGCCCGGATCCAGCTCGACGACGCGGAGGTGACCCGCCTGACCGGCGAGCTCGACGCGATCGTCGACAACATCGCCAAGGTCGGCCAGGTCGCGCGCGACGATGTGCCGGCGACGAGCCATCCGATCGCCCTGCAGAACGTCTTCCGTCCCGACGAGGTGGGCACCATGCTCACCACCGAGCAGGCGCTGCAGAACGCGCCGGACGCCGACGGCGGCCGGTTCCGCGTGACCGCGATCCTCGCGGAGGAGGAGCAGTGAGCGACATCATCCGACTGACCGCCGCCGATCTCGCCGAGCGCCTCGCGGCGGGCGAGATCTCCAGCGTCGAGGCCACACGTGCGCACCTCGACCGCATCGCCGACGTCGACCGGCAGGTGAACGCCTACCTCCACGTCAGCGATCACGCCGTCGAGGTCGCGGAGGACGTCGACCGCCGCCGTGCGGCCGGCGAGAAGCTCGGCCCGCTCGCGGGCGTGCCGCTCGCCATCAAGGACGTGCTCGTCACGACCGACATGCCCTCCACCTCGGGATCGCGCATCCTCGAGGGCTACATGTCGCCCTACGACGCCACGGTCGTCGCGCGTGCGCGCGCCGCCGACCTCGTGCCGCTCGGCAAGACCAATATGGACGAATTCGCCATGGGCTCCTCCACCGAGCACTCGGCATACGGTCCCACGCGCAACCCCTGGGACCTCGACCGCGTCCCCGGCGGCTCGGGCGGCGGCTCGGCGGCCGCGGTCGCCGCCTTCGAGGCGCCGCTCGCCCTCGGCTCCGACACCGGCGGCTCCATCCGCCAGCCCGCGCACGTCACCGGCACGGTGGGCATGAAGCCGACCTACGGCGGCGTGAGCCGCTATGGCGCCATCGCCCTCGCCTCGTCGCTCGACCAGGTCGGCCCCGTCACCCGCACGGTCCTCGACTCCGCGCTCCTGCACGACGTGATCGGCGGGCACGACCCGCACGACGCCACCTCGCTCACCGATGCGTGGCCGTCCTTCGCCGCCGCCGCCCGCGAGGGCGCCAGGGGAGATGTGCTGAAGGGCCTCCGCGTCGGCATCGTGAAGGAACTGCCCGCCAGCGGCTTCCAGACCGGTGTGGCGGAGTCGTTCCGCGCCGCCGTCGCGATGCTCGAGGCGCAGGGCGCCGAGATCGTCGAGATCAGCGCGCCGCACTTCGAGTACGCCGTCGCGGCCTACTACCTGATCCTCCCGGCGGAGGCGTCGAGCAACCTCGCGAAGTTCGACTCGGTGCGCTTCGGCATGCGCGTCGACGTGCCCGGCGGCACCGTGGAGGACGTCATGTCCGCCACGCGAGACGCCGGCTTCGGCCCCGAGGTGAAGCGCCGCATCATCCTCGGCACGTATGCGCTCTCTGCGGGCTACTACGACGCCTACTACGGCAGCGCGCAGAAGGTCCGCACCCTCATCCAGCAGGACTTCGCCCGCGCGTTCGCGGACGTCGACGTCATCGCGACGCCGACCGCGCCGACCACGGCGTTCCGTCTGGGCGAGAAGATCGACGATCCGCTGTCGATGTACCTCAACGACCTCACCACCATCCCGGCGAACCTCGCCGGCGTCCCCGGGATCTCGATCCCGTCGGGGCTCGCGTCGGACGACGGACTGCCCACCGGCATCCAGTTCCTGGCGCCCGCCCGTGAGGATGCGCGCCTGTACCGCGTCGGCGCCGCCCTCGAGACGCTGCTCGTCGACTCGTGGGGCGGACCGCTGCTGGATCGCGCGCCGGTGCTGGGCGCGACGGAAGGAGGGGCCCGCTGATGGCCAAGGACAAGCTGATGGACTTCGATGCCGCGCTCGAGATGTTCGAGCCCGTCATCGGCCTCGAGGTGCACGTCGAGCTCAACACGCGCACGAAGATGTTCTCCGAGGCGGGGAACCCCGCCAACGAGGAGTTCCACGACGCGGCACCCAACACGCTGATCGCACCCGTCGACATGGGCCTGCCCGGCTCCATGCCCACGGTCAACGCCGAGGCCATCCGCTCGTCGATCAGCCTCGGCCTCGCGCTCGGCTGCTCGATCGCGCCGTCGAGCCGGTTCGCGCGCAAGAACTACTTCTACCCCGACCTCGGGAAGAACTACCAGATCAGCCAGTACGACGAGCCGATCGCGTTCGAGGGCGAGGTCGAGGTGGAGCTCGAGGGCGGCGACGTCTTCCGCATCCCGATCGAGCGCGCGCACATGGAGGAGGACGCCGGCAAGCTCACGCACCTCGGCGGCTCGTCCGGCCGCATCCAGGGCGCCGAGTACTCACTCGTCGACTACAACCGCGCGGGCGTGCCGCTCGTCGAGATCGTCACGAAGCCGATCTTCGGCGCCGAGCACCGCGCACCCGAGCTCGCGAAGGCGTATCTCGCGACCATACGGGAGATCGCGCGCGGACTCGGCATCTCCGAGGCCCGCATGGAGCGCGGGAACATCCGATGCGACGCGAACGTCTCGCTGCGTCCGCGGGGCGCGGAGAAGCTCGGCACGCGCACGGAGACGAAGAACGTCAACTCCATGCGCTCGGTCGAGCGCGCCGTCCGCTACGAGATCCGCCGTCAGGCGGCCATCCTCGCCGCCGGCGGCACGATCACGCAGGAGACGCGGCACTGGCATGAGGACACCGGCACCACGTCGCCCGGTCGTCCGAAGTCGGACGCCGACGACTACCGCTACTTCCCCGAGCCGGACCTCCTCCCCGTCGAGCCCTCGCTCGAGCTGATCGAGGAGCTGCGCGCCGCGCTGCCCGAGTCGCCGTCTGCGCGTCGTCGCCGGCTCAAGGAGCAGTGGGGGTTCACCGACCTCGAGTTCCAGGACGTCGCCAACGGCGGGCTGCTGGCCGAGGTCGAGGCCACGGTCGCCGCCGGTGCGTCGCCTGCCTCCGCCCGCAAGTGGTGGACGGGTGAGATCACCCGCGTCGCGAACGCCGAGGGCCGCGAGCCCTCCGCTCTCGTGTCGCCCGCCGACGTCGCGGCCCTGCAGGGTCTCGTCGAGGCCGGCACGCTGACGGACAAGCTCGCCCGCCAGGTGCTCGAGGGCGTCATCGCCGGCGAGGGGACCCCGCAGGAGGTCGTGGACGGGCGCGGCCTCGCCGTCGTCTCGGACGACGGGGCGCTCATCGCCGCGATCGACGACGCCCTCGCCGCGCAGCCCGATGTGCTCGCGAAGATCAAGGACGGCAAGGTCCAGGCCGCAGGCGCCGTGATCGGCGCCGTCATGAAGGCCATGAAGGGCCAGGCGGACGCCGCACGCGTGCGCGAGCTGGTCCTGGAGCGCGCACAGCAGTAGCGCCTTCGGTGCTCTCCCGCGCCCCCGCTCCGAGACCACGTGCTCCGCACGTGGTCTCGGAGCGGGGGCGCTGTGCGCGAGCGTCGATGCTGTCTCCGAGCGCTGACGGTGCGCTCCCGCCGCCGGCGGTGCGGCGGTCCTGCCGGAGCGGGCGGCGGTGGGCCGGGACGCCGGGGCCCGCCGGCCGCACGTTTCGTGCACAGGGGCGGCGACGCGGAGTGGCGCTCCACAGATCCGGACGCTCCCGGCACCGGCGCCTTCGGCCGTCAGAGCATGGGCGCATGCCGGCTCTTCTCGTCCCGCCCCGACTCGTCCCGTCGCCGCTGCCGCTGCTCACGCCGCGAGATGCGGCCATCCGCCTCGATCTCGCCGAGCGTCGCGGCGAGGTGCGCCGCGTCGCTCGCGGCGTGTACGTGGACGATGCCGGCTGGAGCGCGCTGCCTCCCTGGGGCCGGTACCTGGTGCGCGTGCACGCGGCGGCGCTCACCCATCCCGGCGCCACGCTGTTCCTCGAGTCGGCGGCCGCCGTGCTGGGGCTGCCCGTGCTCGCCGAGCCGGAGGAGGTTCACCTGCTCACCGAGACCGGCACCGCGCGGGCGTCGGGCGGCGTGCGCATCCACCAGAGTCGGTACCCGCGCGAGGTCGTGGAGGTCGACGGTCTGCGCGTCGTCTCGCCGACCGACACCGCCATCGACATCGCTCGTTCCCGTCATCTCGCCGCCGGCGTCGCGATCTTCGACGCGCTGCTGCGCCGTTCGGATGCTCCCACTCGCGACGACCTCGTGAAGATGAACGGGGACCGGCCCGTCGGTCGCGGCTGTGGCAGGGCATCGGAGGCGATCGCGTCCGCGAATCCGCTGGCCGAGACGCCGCTCGAGTCGGTGAGCCGATGCGCGGCGACCTGGCTGGGCTATGACGAGCCCCTTCTTCAGAGGCAGATCACGACGAGGGATGGCCGCACGCAGCGGGTGGACATGTGGTGGCCGCACGCGCGCGTGATCGGCGAGGCGGATGGCGCGGTCAAGTACGACGGCACATACGGCGCGCCGGCGGAGGTCGTGCTCGCAGAGAAGCAGCGCGACCGGCTGCTGCGCGAGCATGCGAACGTGGCGCGGTGGGGATGGCGGGAGGTGCGCGACCCGCGTGAGCTCGACGAGGCTCTCCGCGCCGCCGGCCTGGTGCGGCGAAGGCTGCCCCGATACGCGCTGCTCGCGACGCTTCCCGCGGCGCCAGCCGCGGCACCCGCCGCCGAGCGCTGACTCGCCCGACGCGGCTGTCGCGCAGGCGATGCCCTCGCTGATGCTCGGAGACTGCGTGCCTCACGCCCGGTGCGGGAGCAGCGCCGGCGGGCGCGAGCGGACGCGCGGTGTCGAAGCGGCGGAGCGGGTTCGGAGCACCGCGTTCCTGGCAGCGGAATCGGGCGGCATCGCGCGGGCGCACACGCCGATGCTCCGAGACCGCGTGCTTCGCACGAGCCGTGGGAGCCGCGGGCCTGTCGGCGAGCGTTTGCGCAGTCTCGGGCCGCCAAGGCTCGCCCCGCGCAATGGCGACGTCCCGGAGCGATGGGGCTGTCTCGCCGAGCATGCCCCTGTCGATCCTCCGAGACCGCGTGCGCTACGCGCGGTGCCGGAGCGCTGACGATGCGCGTGAGCGATCGCGCAGTCTCGGAGGATTCCGCGTCCCCCGGCCCGGGCACCGCGCGAGCACACCGCCCCACACCCACGCGCCGCCGCGCGCCGCCGGGGCGCGTGAGACCCCCGGCGTAGGCTGGCGGCATGCGCGTGCTCGGCATCGACCCCGGTCTCACCCGCTGCGGTGTCGGCGTCGTCGACGTGCGGCGGGACCGCACGGCGACCCTCGTGCACGTGGCGGTCGTCCGCTCGCCGGTGGACGCGTCGGTCGCCGAACGGCTCGCGATCATCGCCGCCGGCATCCGCGTCGTCCTCGAGGAGCACCGTCCGGAGGTCGTTGCCGTCGAGCGCGTCTTCGCGCAGCAGAACCGCTCCACGGTCATGGGCACCGCGCAGGCCGCGGGCGTCGCCCTGCTGCTCGCGGCCGAGGCCGGCCTTCCGACCGCGACGCACACCCCGAGCGAGGTGAAGGCCGCGATCACCGGATACGGGTCCGCGGACAAGCTGCAGGTGCAGACCATGGTCGCCCGCGTGCTGCGGCTCGAGGAGCTCCCTCGCCCCGCGGATGCGGCGGACGCGCTCGCTCTCGCGCTGTGCCACGCGTGGCGCGGCGCGCCGGCGGAGGCCACAGCGGGCGAGGCGCTCACGCCCGCCCAGCGCGCATGGGCCGAAGCCGAGAAGCGCACGCGCAACCGCGGCGCCCTCGCACGCTGAGCGTGTCGCATCGAACATAGGTACGATCGCACCGTAGGCTGGCTGTCATGATCTCGACACTGCGCGGAACCGTGCTGCACACCGGATCCGACAGCGTGATCGTCGAGGTGGGCGGCGTCGGCTTCTCGGTGGCCGTGCCGGTCGACGTCGCGCGCATCGCGAGGCAGGGGGAGGAGCTCTTCCTCCATACGCACCTCATCGTGCGCGAGGACCAGCTCGCGCTGTTCGGCTTCGCCGAGCGCGAGGAGCTCGAGGTGTTCGCGATCCTCCTCGGCGTCACCGGCGTCGGTCCGAAGTCCGCCCTCGGCGTGCTGTCCGGTCTCACCATCGATCAGATCGCCGAGGCGGTCGCGAACGAGGACGACAAGCCGTTCCGCAAGGTCTCCGGCATCGGCCCGAAGACCGCCAAGCTCATCGCCCTGCAGCTGCAGGGGCGGCTCGCGCCGCCGTCACCGGCCGCCGCGGCGGGCGGGGCGGCAGCGCCCGACGCGGTGATCGCGCAGGTCACCCAGGCCGTCGCCGGTCTCGGATGGCCCGAGCGCGTCGCGGTGGACGCGGTCGCGTCGGCCGCGGAGTCGGCCTCCGACGCCGACCGCGCGTCGGTGCCCGCCCTCCTGCGCCTGACGCTCGCCGCGCTCGGCCCCGCGCAGCCGGGAGGCGCTCGTGGCTGAGCGCGACGCCATCTCGCCGGAGCCCGCTGACGACACCGAGCTCGCCATCGAGGGGGCGCTGCGCCCGGCGAGCCTGAACGAGTTCGTCGGCCAGCACAAGGTGCGCGGGCAGCTCCAGCTCCTCCTCGACGCCGCGCGCATCCAGGAGCGGCCCGCAGACCACATCCTCCTCGCAGGCCCTCCCGGCCTCGGCAAGACCACCCTGGCGATGATCATCGCCCACGAGAGCGAGCGGCCCCTGCGCATGTCGAGCGGCCCGGCCATCCAGCACGCCGGCGACCTCGCCGCGCTGCTGTCGAGTCTCGTGCCCGGGGAGGTGCTCTTCATCGACGAGATCCATCGGATGGCCCGCACGGCCGAGGAGATGCTGTATCTCGCCATGGAGGACTTCCGCATCGACATCATGGTGGGAAAGGGCGCCGGCGCGACGAGCATCCCGCTGGACCTCGCTCCGTTCACCCTCGTCGGCGCGACGACCCGATCGGGCATGCTGCCGAACCCGCTGCGCGACCGGTTCGGGTTCACCGCGCACCTCGAGTACTACGAGCCCGAGGAGCTCGAGCAGGTCATCGCCCGCTCCGCGCGCGTCATCGGGATGCACCTGGCGGGCCCGCAGCGCGACGAGATCGCGCGCCGCTCGCGCGGCACGCCCCGCATCGCGAACCGGCTGCTGCGCCGCGTGCGCGACTACGCGCTCGTGCGCGGCGGTGGCCGGGCGGCGTCGCTCGAGGACGTCCGGGCGGCGCTCGAGCTGTACGACGTCGACGCGATCGGACTGGACCGGCTCGACCGGGCCGTGCTGGACGCCCTCGTGCGGCGGTTCCGCGGCGGCCCCGTGGGACTCGGCACGCTGGCGGTCTCCGTGGGCGAGGAGGCCGACACGGTCGAGAGCGTCGTGGAGCCCTACCTCGTGCGCATCGGCTTCATGGGGCGCACGCCGCGCGGCCGCGTCGCCACCCCCGAGGCCTATGCGCACCTCGGCGTGGCGCACGCCGCGCACGGTCAGACGGCGCTGAAACTCGATGACCTATAATCGCTGGAGACTTCCGCCGGGCTCTCCGGCGTCGTTCCCCTCGAGCCGAAGACGGCTCACGCACGTCTGAAAGGCGCATCCTCCATGGATCTTCTCCTCCTCGTCGTCCTGGCCGCGCTGCTGGTGTTCATGTTCACCAGCTCCCGCCGCCGCACCAAGAAGATGAAGGAGGAGCAGGAGCGCCGTCAGGCTCAGATGGTCCCGGGCGCCCGGGTGATGACGCGCAGCGGCATCTTCGGCACCATCGTCTCCTTCGACGCGGACGACCTCACGCAGGCCGCCGAGATCGAGGTCGCACCCGGTGTCGTCATCGAGGTGCACGCGCAGGCGCTCGACCTGGCTCCGGAGACGTCCGCTGTCGCGGCCGACGCGGCCGATGGCGAGGTCGCGGACGTCGAGCCCGCAACGCAGCAGGACGAGCTGCTGAACCTCAGCGGGGCAGACGTGGAGCGCCCGGTCGACGACGCGCCGCGCGTGGACGGCCTGGACGACATCGAGGGCGGCCGCCGCCCCGGTGACGACAAGCCGCAGAACTGACACCCCCTCATCTCGGGCCCTCGGGCCGACCGGAAAGCTGACGTCTCGTGGCGACATCCTCACCCGTGCGCAGAGCTGTGCGCACCCTCACCGGCCTCCTCGTCCTCACGGCGGTGCTCTTCGGCGTGAACGCGCTCGGCGTGCACGTGTTCAAGGAGAGCGCCTGGGTTCCCGAGCTCGCGCTCGACCTGCAGGGCGGCACGCAGATCGTGCTCGAGGCGCAGACCGCGGACGAGACCCCGTCCGACGAGCAGATGCGCCAGGCGGTGACGATCATCCGACAGCGCGTGGACGCCTCCGGCGTCTCCGAGGCCGAGGTGACCACGCAGGGCGCGAACAACATCGTCGTGCAGATCCCCGGCGTCGCCGATGAGGCGACGCGCGAGCGCATCGAGGCGAGCGCGCAGATGCAGCTCCGTAAGGTGCTCTACGCCGACGTGGCCGCCAACACCTTCGTCGGCGAGGACGGCGAGAGCACGCCGTACCCGACGCCCGACCCGTCCCTCGCGGCCACGCCGACGGTCGAGCCGACGGCGGGCAACGACCCGAACTGGATCACGCCCGCTCTGCAGGCGCAGTTCTTCGCGTACGACTGCGCGCAGCCGTCCGACCCGGCTGAGGCCGCCGACGACCAGCCGCTCATCGCGTGCGACGAGACCGGGTCCGCGAAGTACCTCCTCGGCCCGCTCGAGATGGACGGCTCGTCGATCTCCGACGCGCAGGCCGTCGTCGATCAGCAGAACGGCCAGTGGGCCGTGCAGCTTCGCTTCGACGGCGAGGGCACGAAGACGTTCGGCGAGATCAGCCAGCAGCTCTACGGCCAGGCGCAGCCCGCGAACATGTTCGCGTTCGTGCTCGACGGCCAGGTCATCTCCGCGCCCACCATGGACGCGGTCATCACGAACGGCCGCCCCAGCATCTCCGGTCAGGGCATCACGCAGGAGACCGCGCAGGTCCTGGCCGACCAGCTGAAGTTCGGCGCCCTGCCGATCAGCTTCGAGGTCGTCTCCTCCGACACCATCTCCGCGACGCTCGGCTCGCAGCAGCTGCAGATCGGCCTCATCGCCGGCCTCATCGGCCTCGGCCTCGTCGCGCTGTACGTCGTGGCGATCAGCTACCGCGCACTCGGCTTCGTGATCATCGCCTCGCTCGCGGTGATGGCGGTGCTGACCTACATCCTGCTGTGCATCCTGTCGTGGCGCGTGGGGTACCGCCTGTCGCTCGCGGGCGTCGCGGGGCTCATCGTCACGATCGGCTTCACCGCCGACTCGTTCATCGTCTACTTCGAGCGCATCCGAGACGAGCTGCGCGACGGCAAGACGATCACCGGGGCGGTCGAAGACGGCTGGGCACGCGCCAAGCGCACGATCTACATCTCGAAGTCGATCAACATCCTCGCGGCCGTGGTGCTGTACATCCTCGCCGACGCGACCGTGAAGGGATTCGCGTTCACGCTCGGTCTCACCACCGTGCTCGACATCCTGATCTTCATCATCTTCACCCACCCGGTCATGCAGCTGCTCGCGCGCACCCGCTTCTTCGGCGGCGGCCATCCGCTGTCGGGGCTCGACCCCGATTCGCTCGGCGCCGTCTTCCGCGGGCGCGCGCAGTTCCGCACGCCGGCGGTCACCTCGCCGCGCAGCACCCGCGCGCGCGGTGAAGCCGAGCGACGTCAGACCATCGCAGAACGCAAGGAAGCCGAGCGCCGCGCAGGCGAGCGCCTCGGCACGGAGGAGAACGTCTGATGGGCTCGATGGGACAGTGGGGCAACGACCTCTACACCGGCAAGGCGTCGGTTCCGTTCGTCGCCCGCCGGAAGCTCTGGTTCATCATCGCCATCGTGCTCGTGGCGATCTCGGTGCTCGCGCCGTTCGTGCGGGGTGTCGATCTCTCGATCGAGTTCACCGGCGGCTCGCAGTTCACCGTCTCGGCACCCGACTCCACGGACCAGGCCATCGCGACCGACGCCGTGCACTCGGTCGACGGAGAGGCCGAGGCCAAGGTCACCGTGGTCGGCGGCACGGACATCCGCGTGCAGACCACGCAGCTGTCGCAGGACGAGACCCGTGAGGTCTCGGCGGCCCTCGCCGAGGGCTACGGCGTCGACGCGACCGAGGTGACCGACTCGTTCATCGGCCCGACCTGGGGTGCGGATGTCACGCGCCAGTCGCTGTGGGGCCTCGTCGTCTTCCTCGTGCTGACGTTCGTCATCCTCGCGATCTACTTCCGCACCTGGAAGATGTCGGTTGCGGCGATCATCGGCCTCGTCGACGTGCTCGTGATCACGATCGGCGTCTACGCGCTGGCGGGCTTCGCGATCTCGCCTGCGGCGGTGATCGGATTCCTCACGATCCTCGGCTACTCGCTCTACGACACCACGGTGGTCTTCGACAAGATCCGCGAGAACACCGCGGAGGACGGCGAGATCTCCGGGCGGACGTTCGGGGAGTCGGTCAACCTCGGCGTCAACCAGACCCTCGTCCGCTCCATCAACACGTCGATCGTGGCCGCGCTGCCGGTCGCGGCCATCCTCTTCATCGGCGTGATCTGGCTCGGCGCCGAGACGCTCTCCGACATCTCGCTGTCGATCTTCGTCGGCATCCTCGTCGCGACCTACTCGACGCTGTTCGTGTCGGCGCCGCTCTACTCGCTGATGCGCGAGAAGGAGCCGGCGATCGCCCAGCGCGACCAGCGCGTGCTCGGAGCCCGCGCTTGACCGCGGCCCTCGTGCGCCGTGAGGCGGGCTTAGGATGATGTCCACGCCCGGCGGCCGGGGGAGGAGGACGATGCCCGACAGCAGCCCCACGAGCCTGCGACGGCTCGTGCCGCGGATCTTCTCGCGGGCGCCTCGCTACGCGGATCTCTCGAAGCTGCTGGCCTCGGTGCGCTCGAACCACCCGCGCGGCGACGTCGCCATCATCGAGAAGGCGTACCAGGTGGCCGCCGAGCGGCACCGTGGCCAGAAGCGTCAGAGCGGCGAGCCCTACATCACCCATCCGCTGGCGGTCGCGGAGATCCTCGCCGAGCTGGGCCTCGGCCCGAAGGCCATCGCCGCTGCGCTCCTGCACGACACCGTGGAGGACACCGGCTACCCGCTCGAGGACCTCCGCTCGGAGTTCGGCGACGAGGTCGCGCTCCTCGTCGACGGCGTCACGAAGCTCGACAAGGTCAAGTACGGCGAGAGCGCGCAGGCCGAGACCGTCCGCAAGATGATCGTCGCGATGTCGAAGGACATCCGGGTGCTCGTCATCAAGCTCGCCGACCGCCTGCACAACGCCCGCACCTGGGGCTTCGTCCCGCCGGAGAAGGCGAAGAAGAAGGCCACCGAGACCCTCGAGATCTACGCGCCGCTCGCGCACCGCCTGGGCATCCAGGCGATCAAGTCCGAGCTCGAGGACCTGTCGTTCGCGGTGCTGTACCCGAAGATCTACAACGAGATCGACAGCCTCGTGAAGCAGCGCACCCCGCAGCGCGAACAGTACGTGCAGCGGGTCATCGACGACGTCAGCATCGACCTGCACGAGCTGCGGATCCGCGGCGCCGTTGTGGGCCGGCCCAAGCAGCTGTACTCCGTGTACCAGAAAATGATCGTCCGCGGACGCGAGTTCGACGACATCTACGACCTCATCGGCATCCGGGTCATCGTGAGCAGCGTGCGCGACTGCTACGCCGTGCTCGGCGCGATCCACGCCCGCTGGACGCCGCTTCCGGGGCGCTTCAAGGACTACATCGCCACTCCGAAGTTCAACCTCTATCGGTCGCTGCACACGACCGTGATCGGCCCTGGCGGCCGCACGGTCGAGATCCAGATCCGCACGCAGGAGATGCATCAGCAGGCCGAGTACGGCGTCGCCGCGCACTGGAAGTACAAGGAGCGGATGGCCTCGGGCCAGGAGGACGGGCGTCTCTCCGACACCGACATGGCGTGGGTCGCCCGCCTCAGCGACTGGCAGGCCGAGACGAAGGACCCCGGCGAGTTCCTGGACTCGCTGCGCTACGAGATCGGCGCGAAGGAGGTCTACGTCTTCACGCCCAAGGGGCGCGTGATCGGGCTCCCCGCCGGTGCGACGCCGGTCGACTTCGCGTACGCGGTGCACACAGAGATCGGCCATCGCACGATGGGCGCGAAGGTCAACGGCCGTCTCGTGCCGCTGGATTCGCAGCTGAGCTCGGGCGATATCGTCGAGGTCTTCACGTCGAAGAACCCCGACGCGGGCCCGAGCCACGACTGGCTCGAGTTCGTCAAGAGCTCGCGCGCGCGCAACAAGATCCGCGGCTGGTTCACCAAGGAGCGCCGTGACGAGGCGATCGAGCAGGGCAAGGAGGCCATCGCCCGCGCGATGCGCCGCCAGAACATGCCGCTGCAGAACCTCAAGGACTCGCTGGCCGAGGTCGCGCACCAGCTGCGGCTCGAGGACGTCTCGGCGCTCTACGCGGCCGTGGGCGAGGGGCACACCTCGACGCAGTCGGTGCTCGAGAAGGTCACGGCGCTGCACCAGACGTCGGAGCCGGCGACCGGCCTCATCGACCTGCCGTCGAGCCCCTCGCGCAGCAAGTCGCGCGGCGGCGACTCGGGCGTGCTCGTGCGCGGCGCCGACGACATCCTCGTCAAGCTCGCGAAGTGCTGCACGCCGGTGCCCGGCGACGAGATCGTCGGGTTCATCACCCGCGGTCAGGGCGTCTCGGTGCACCGTGCGGACTGCACCAACGTGCGGGCGCTGAAGGACAACCCCGAGCGCATGATCGACGTGGAGTGGGCGCCGACGACCAAGAGCGTCTTCCTCGTGCAGATCCAGGTCGAGGCCCTCGATCGCGGCGGGCTGCTCTCCGACATCACGCGCGTGCTCACCGAGCATCACGTCAACATCCTCTCGGCGAACGTGTCCACCACGCGCGAACGCCTCGCGATCTCGCGCTACGTGTTCGAGATGGGCGACACCGTGCATCTCGACCGCGTGCTCAACGCGGTGCGCCGCATCGACGGCGTCTACGACGTCTACCGCGTGACCTCCTCCTGAGCTGGCTCGGCGGGGGTGCCCTCGTCGAGCGAGCGCAGAAGCGCGACCGCCGCGACGGCGTGAGTGCGCCGCGGGTGCGCGGCGAACCAGGCGATCGCCGTCGCCCGCGTGGTCGCGTCGCGCGCGAGCACGAGGGCGGCACGTCCGGCGTCGGTGTGAAGCGGGTCGGGTCGCACGGCGTCACGGGCGAGGTCGGCGAGCGTGCGGGCCCTGGTCGACACCGCGGTCGCGCCGAGGAGCTCGACGTCGGCGGGAGCGAGCTCCTGGTCGTGGAAGCGCACCCTGCGGTCGAGGGTGCGGGTGGTGCGCCACGGCACCGCCCGCTGCACGTCGAGGGGCTGCGGCAGTCGGCAGGCGGCTCCGTGGATCCAGGCCGCGGCCATCCCGACGTACGCGCAGCTCGTGCTGAGCAGCGGGGCGAGGGCGGCGGCCCGCACCGCCGGCGGCGTCGGGGCATCGGCCGGCAGATACCCGACGCCGAGCGGCACGAGCTCGCCGTCGAGGCAGGACGCCTGCAGCTCGGCGACGCTGAAGCGCCCGCCCGGGAAGAGGACGCCCGACACGGTCATGCTCGCCAGTGTGCCGCGGCTGGTCGGGGTGGCGCGGATGCCTGTGGACGGACGAAGCGGCCCCGTCCGGATGGACGGGGCCGCTTCTCGCGTCGGGGGATCAGCCGCCGATGGCGCGCAGCCAGGCCTGACGGGCCTCCAGGGCCTCCTTGGCGTCGGCGATCGCACGCGGGTCGCCCTGCGCCTCCGCGGCGGCGAGCTCCTCCTGCAGCTTCTCGATCGCGTCGCGCAGCTGACCGCCGAGATCGTTGGCACGCGCCTTCGTCTCGGGGTTGTTGCGCTTCCAGTCCAGGTCCTCGCGCTGCTTGAGCTCCTGCTCGATGCGGCGCATCTGGTCGTCGAGGCCGCGCTCCACGTCGCGCGGGAAGATGCGGCCGACCTCGTCCCAGCGGCGCTGGATGCCGGTGAGGATGCGACGCGCCTCGGTCAGATCCTTCGTGTCGGCGACGACCTTGGCCTCCTCGAGGAGCGCGCGGCGCGCCTCGATGCGCGGGGCGGACTCGGCCTGCTCCGCCTGGTCGCGCTCCGTGCGCGCCTGGTACAGCGCGTCGCCCGCCGCCTTGAAGCGAGCCCAGAGCGCGTCGTCGGCCTTGCGGCCGGCGCGGCCCGAGCGCTTCCACTCGTCCAGCAGCGTGCGGTAGGCGGGGATCCCGTCCTCACCGCGCGGAGCGAGGGCCTCGGCGCGCTCGATGAGCCGGTTCTTCGCGTCGCGCGCCGACTTGTGCACTTCGTCGAGCTCGGCGAAGAAGGCGCGGCGCTGCCGCTCGACCGTCGAGCGCGCGTCGCGGAAGCGCTTCCAGAGGGCCTGAGCCTGCGCCTTCGGCAGACGCGGGCCGTTCTGCTGGTGGCTCTGCCACGCGGCGAAGAGGTCGGCGAGGTCGGCGGTCGCCTGCTTCCACTGCACGGTCTTCGGGTCGCGGGCGGCGAGCGCCTCCGCCTTCTCGACGATGCCGGTCCGTTCGACGATGGCAGCGTCCACAGCGGCCCGCGCGGCGGCGGCCTCCTCGGCCGTCGCCTCGGCGAGGGCCTCGATGAGAGCGGTCAGACGCTGCTCCAGCCCGGCGAGGTCGCCCACGGCGGTGGCGCCGGCGACGTCCTTCTGCAGGCGCGTGGCCTGTCCGCGCAGGTCGCTCGCCGATGCGCCGCCGCGAGTGCGGCGCTGCTCGAGCGTCGACACCTTGAACTCCAGGTCGGCGAACTTCCGCACGAAGTAGTCCAGCGCCTCCTGCGGCGTGCCGTCGGGGAACTCGCCCACGACGCGCCACTGGTCGCCCTCGCGGACCGACACGACGCCGTTCTCCGTCACGCGGCCCCAGGTCTCCTCGATGACGACCTCGCCGGGCTCGGCGGGCGCCTCGGCCGGTGCGGCGTCGGCCGCGGCGGGTGCGGCGTCGCCCTGCTCGGACGTCGTCCAACCGGCACCAGGCGCGGGCTCGGCGCCTGCACCCTCGGTCGCCTCAGCAGCCGCGGCGCCGTCCGCCGGCAGCTCGGTGCCCGCCGCGGTCGTCGGCTCCGGCGCGGACCCCGGCTCGGGCGCCCCGGCGGGGGTCTGCTCGTCGGCGGACTCCGCTCCGGTCGGCGCGGGGATGGCGCCGGCCTCGATCAGAGCGCTGTCGGCCACCGCCTGAAGCGTGAGCGCATCAGCGGGAGAGGCCGACGAGGCTGCGTCGTCCGCAGACGCGGTCGCCGCGGCGGGAGTCTCCTCGGGCGCGGAGTCGGACGGGGTGGTGTGGTCGGGAATCGACACGGGAATCTCCTTGCGCGGGGGTCCGCGGGAGGGGAACAGGACGCGCCCAGCCTAGTACGCGCGGTCGCTCAGGTCAGCGGGAGAGTGCGAATCATTCCGCCGCGCGGACGCGTGACGAGCTCGCGGAGCCGGCACGGCCATCCAGCGCGGCGTCGGAGGCGCCGACTAGCCTGGAGGGATGACCTCCGCCGCGCTCTTCCAGGGGCAGACGCCGCTCGCCGTGCGGATGCGCCCGACGTCGCTGGACGAGGTCGCCGGTCAGGCGCATCTGCTGCGCCCGGGCTCGCCCATCGTCGCGCTGGCCGATCCCAACGGCACCAAGCCGGGCACGGTCTCCGTGATCCTGTGGGGCCCGCCGGGCACCGGCAAGACCACGCTCGCCCAGGCGATCGCGCGCTCGTCGGGACGACGCTTCGTCGAGCTGTCCGCGATCACCGCGGGGGTGAAGGACGTGCGCGAGGTCATGCAGGAGGCGCTGAATCAGCGGGACCTCTACGGCCAGTCGACCATTCTCTTCCTCGACGAGATCCACCGCTTCACGAAGGCCCAGCAGGACGCGCTGCTGCCCGGCGTGGAGAACGGCTGGGTCATCCTCATCGCGGCCACCACCGAGAACCCCTCGTTCTCGGTCATCTCGCCGCTGCTCTCGCGGTCGCTCCTGCTCACCCTGCAGCCGCTCACCGACGACGATCTCGGCGACCTCATCGATCGCGCGGTGTCCGACGCGCGCGGCCTCGCGGGCGCGGTGGCGCTCGCACCGGAGGCCCGCGCGGCTCTCATCCAGCTCGCCTCCGGCGACGCCCGGCGCGCACTGACCGCCCTCGAGGCGAGCGCGGGCGTCGCGGCATCCGAGAGCGCGGGCGACGTCGAGAAGGACACCGTGAGCGAGCCGGCCCTGGTGACGGCGGATCACGTCGCCCAGGCGGTGGACCGCGCGCTCCTGCGCTACGACCGGCAGGGCGACGAGCACTACGACGTCATCAGCGCGTTCATCAAGTCCATCCGCGGCTCCGACCCCGACGCCGCCGTGCACTACCTCGCCCGCATGATCGAGGCCGGCGAGGACCCGCGCTTCATCGCACGGCGCCTGGTCGTGCACGCAGCCGAGGACATCGGCCTCGCCGACCCGCAGGCCCTGCAGATCGCGGTGGCCGCCGCCGACGCCGTCGCGTTCATCGGCATGCCGGAGGGGCGCATCCCGCTCGCCGAGGCCACGATCTACCTCGCGACCGCTGCCAAGTCGAACGCGGCCTACCGTGCGATCGGGGCCGCCATCGCCGACGTGAAGGCCGGGCGGATGGGGCCGGTCCCCAAGCACCTGCGTGATGCGCACTATGCGGGGGCGAAGCGACTGGGGCACGGCAAGGGCTACCGCTACCCGCACGACAGCGACGTCGGCGTGGTGCCGCAGCAGTACCTGCCCGACGAGCTCGTCGGCACGCGGTACTACGAGCCCACGCAGCACGGCGGCGAGCGCGAGGTGTCCGCCCGCCTCGAGCGGATCCGCCGCATCCTCGAGGGCTGACGGCGATCCCGATGGGCGTCGGGCGCCCTCCGCTGCTGGGAGCGGCCTCGGCGGCCGGAGAGTCCTCGTCTGATAGGCTGAATCGGCTCGAAATCCGAGCACATCCCTCTTCGCAGTTCCTTCGGGCAGTCCGGCGTACGCCCCCAACGGGAGAAGAGCGATGTACGTCCGTGTGTCCGCGACATCCGCGGCCACGTGAAAGGAAACCATGGTCACCAAGTCCCAGGACCGCCGCAAGGTCCGCCTGTCGCGCGCGCTCGGCGTCGCGCTCACCCCGAAGGCCGCGCGCTACCTCGAGAAGCGCCCCTACGGCCCCGGCCAGCACGGCCGCACCAAGCGCAAGGCTGACAGCGACTACGCCGTCCGTCTGCGTGAGAAGCAGCGTCTCCGCGAGCAGTACGGCATCCGCGAGAAGCAGCTCCGCATCGCCTTCAACGAGGCGCGTCGCCAGGACGGCCTGACGGGTGAGAACCTCGTCGAGCTCCTCGAGATGCGTCTGGACGCGCTCGTGCTGCGTTCGGGCTTCGCCCGCACCACCGCGCAGGCTCGCCAGTTCGTCGTGCACCGTCACATCACCGTCGACGGCAACATCGTCGACCGTCCGTCGTTCCGGGTGAAGCCGGGTCAGACGATCGAGGTCAAGGCCAAGAGCGAGGCGCTCGAGCCGTTCCAGGTCGCGGCCGCCGGCGGTCACGCCGAGGTCCTGCCGAACGTCCCCGGCTACCTCGAGGTCGACCTCGACAAGCTCCAGGCGAAGCTCGTGCGTCGCCCGAAGCGCGTCGAGGTGCCGGTCACCTGTGAGGTCCAGCTCGTGGTCGAGTACTACGCGGCGCGCTGATCGCACATCGCGATGAGCGCGGGAGGGCGCCGGGGCTTCGTGCCCTGGCGCCCTCTCGCTTCCCGCCCGACGTTGCGCCCTAGGATGGGATGGCGCTGCGCGTCGCGTGCGGCGCCGACACACGCGACGGGCGCGAGGACGGATGACATGAAGAAGCTGCTGTGGTTCCTGCTGGGGCTCGCCGGAGGCCTGGTCGTCGGGCACCTCCTGAACAAGGACCCGCGCGGACACGAGCTGCTGGGATCCATCGACCGCCGGATCGACGAGTTCGCCGACCGCATGTCCGACGCGTACTACGCCGAGGCCGCCCGGCGCGACGGCGACGAGCCCGCCTGACCCTCACACTCCTGCGGCCGCCCGACCGGCGGCCGCTTTCGCACGTACACCGAAGGACGTTTCCCTCCTCATGAAGACCGCGGAGATCGCGCAGCGCTACCTCGACTACTTCGAGAAGAACGACCACACCATCGTTCCCTCGGCATCGCTCGTGAGCGACGACCCGTCGATCATGTTCACGATCGCCGGCATGGTGCCGTTCATCCCGTACCTCACCGGCGTGGTGCCCGCGCCGTATGCGCGCGCCGCCGACGTGCAGAAGTGCATCCGCACGAACGACATCGAGGAGGTCGGGAAGACGGCCCGTCACGGCACGTTCTTCCAGATGCTGGGCAACTGGTCGTTCGGCGACTACTTCAAGGAGGGCGCGATCTCCTACGCCTGGGAGCTGCTCACCTCGAACGAGGCGGATGGCGGCCTCGGGTTCGACGAGCGCGACCTGTGGGTGACGGTCTACGAGGACGACGATGAGGCCGCCGCGCTGTGGCGCAAGATCGCCGGGATCCCCGCGGAGCGCATCCAACGGCTCGGCCGCGCCGACAACTTCTGGACCACGGGCCAGCCCGGCCCCGCCGGCCCCTGCTCGGAGATCTACGTCGACCGCGGCCCCGCGTACGGCCGCGACGGCGGACCCGCCGTCGACGACGGGCGCTTCCTGGAGATCTGGAACCTCGTGTTCATGCAGAACTCCATCACCAACGTGCGCTCGAAGACGGAGTTCGACATCGTCGGCGAGTTGCCGAAGAAGAACATCGACACCGGCATGGGCCTCGAGCGCGTGGCGTTCCTCAAGCAGGGCGTCGAGAACATGTACGAGACCGACCAGGTCCGCCCGGTCCTCGACCGCGCCGTGGAGCTCTCGGGTCGCCGCTACGGCGCCGACCAGGGCGACGACGTGCGCTTCCGCGTGATCGCGGACCACGTGCGCTCGTCCCTCATGCTGCTCAGCGACGGCGTCACCCCCTCCAACGAGGGCCGCGGCTACATCCTGCGCCGCCTCATGCGCCGCACCGTGCGCTCGATGCGCCTGCTCGGGGTCGAGGAGGCGACGTTCCCCGCCCTGTTCGAGGCATCGCGCGACGCCATGAAGGACGGCTACCCGGTCGTCGAGCAGGACTGGCAGCGGATCTCCTCCTACGCGTTCGCGGAGGAGGAGACGTTCCTGCGCACGCTCACTGCGGGCTCGACCATCCTCGACACCGCCGTGGCCAGGACCAAGGCCTCGGGCGGCGCCACGCTCGCCGGCCCCGAGGCGTTCCTCCTGCACGACACGTACGGCTTCCCCATCGACCTCACGCTCGAGATCGCGGAGGAGGCGGGCCTCGGCGTCGACCGCGACGCGTTCGACGGCCTCATGCAGGAGCAGAAGCAGCGCGCGAAGGCCGACGCCCGTTCGCGCAAGCGGGCCATCGCCGACGTCGGCGTGTACCGCGAGTTCCGCGCGCTCGGCGAGACGGAGTTCACGGGGTACACCGACCTCGAGACGCAGTCGAGCGTGCTCGGCGTGCTCGTCGACGGCGAGAGCCGGGGGAGCGCCACGCAGGGGCAGATCGCCGAGGTCATCCTCGCCGAGACGTCGCTGTACGCGGAGTCGGGCGGTCAGGTGGCCGACAAGGGCGCCATCGTCGGACCCGGGTTCGAGCTCGAGGTCCTCGACGTGCAGCGCCCCGTGCCCGGCCTCGTGAGCCACACCGTCGAGGTCACGCGCGGCGAGGTGGGCGTCGGCCAGCCGGCGACCACGGTCGTCGACGCTGCGAACCGTCGTGCTGCGACGCAGGCGCACTCCGCCACCCACCTCGTGCACGCCGCCCTCCGCGACACGCTGGGCAAGGGCGCGACGCAGGCCGGGTCGCTCAACCGCGCCGGCTACCTGCGCTTCGACTTCACCTGGGGACAGCCGCTCAGCCCGGCCACGCGCAGCGAGATCGAGGAGATCGCCAACAACGCCGTGCGCGACAACCTCGAGGTCACCACGCGCGTGCTGACGCTGGAGGAGGCGAAGGCAGCCGGCGCCATGGCCCTGTTCGGCGAGAAGTACGGCGACCGCGTGCGGATGGTCGACATCGGCGGGCCGTGGTCGCGCGAGCTCTGCGGCGGCACTCACGTGTCGACCTCTGCGGAGATCGGTCTCGTCTCCATCACCGGCGAGTCGTCGGTGGGCGCGTCGAACCGCCGCGTCGAAGCCCTCGTGGGTCTCGACGCCTTCCGCGAGCTGACCGCGGAGCGCGCGCTCGTGAACGAGCTCACCGCGGCGCTGAAGACCCCGCGCGAGCAGCTGCCCACCCGCGTCGCCGAGCTCGCGGCGAGCCTCAAGGCCGCCGAGAAGCGCATCGCGCAGTACGAGGCCAAGGCGCTGGCCGAGCGCGTGCCGGCCCTCGCCGACAGCGCAGCCCGTGTCGGCTCGGTGCGCCTCGTCGCGGAGTCGCTCGGCGCGGTCGGATCGCAGGACGACGTCCGCGCGCTCGTCACTCAGGTGCGCGAGCGGCTCGGGTCCGACGCCGCGGTCGTCGCCCTCGCGGGCGAGGTCGCGGGGCGGCCCGTGGTCATCGTCGCCACGAACGAGGCCGCGCGCGGCGCCGGTGCGAAGGCCGGCGCCCTCGCCAAGGCCGCGGCGTCGGCCCTGGGCGGCGGCGGCGGCGGTCGCGACGACATGGCGCAGGGCGGCGGCACCGACGCGACCGCCGTGCCCACCGCGCTCGCGGCCATCCGCACGGGCCTGGCGGCTGCATGACCGGCTTCCGCCGCGGGGTGCGCCTCGGCGTCGACGTGGGCAAGGCCCGCGTCGGCGTCGCGCGGTGCGACGCCGACGGCATGCTCGCCGTCCCGGTGGAGACGGTGCCGCGCGGCGAGCGATCGATCGCGCGCATCGTCGAGCTGGCCGCCGAGCACGGTCCGCTCGAGCTCGTGGTGGGCCTGCCGCTCAACATGCGCGGCGACGACACGCCGTCGACGCAGGACGCGCGCGACTTCGCCGCCGAGCTCTCGCGCGCGCAGTCCGCGCCCGTGCGGATGGTCGACGAGCGACTCAGCACAGTGAGCGCGCACGCGGCGCTGCGCCAGTCCGGGCGGTCGCAGAAGGGGTCGCGCGGAATCGTCGACCAGGTCGCCGCTGTCGTGCTGCTGCAGCACGCCGTCGACACGGAGAAGCAGACGGGGGCCGCGCCCGGCATCCTCGTCGGCACCGATTTGGAGTAAGGCAGACGCATGTCCGATCCCTCGAATCCCGACGAGCGCGAGCTCACCCGCCGCGAGCGCCGCGAGCAGGAGCTCGCCGCGGAGGCCCGACGGAAGCTGCCGAGCGCCGCTGCTCACGAGGTGGCGAGCGCGGCCCGACCCGAGCCGCCTGCGGCCGAGCGGGCCGCGGCGCAGGCCCTTCCCGAGCACCGCCCCGCCGGCCTGGAGGATCTCTTCACTCCGGAGAACGAGCATCGGCCCGTGAAGCGCCGGGCGAGCCGCGCCGGCTGCCTGATCGCCGCGGTCATCGTGCTCGCGCTTCTGGCCGGCGCCGGCGCCGGCGCCCTGTGGGCGTGGAACACGTACGGCGAGCGGATCGCCGAGGCGATGGGCTGGGACGGCCCGCATGACTACGAGGAAGGCGAGGCCACCGGGGAGGCGACGGTGACCATCGCCGAGGGGGACACCGGGCAGGTGATCTCGAAGACGCTGCACGACGCGGGCGTCACCCTCGAGGAGGACTCCTTCTACCGTCACCTCATCGAGATCGGCGACGACGGCGCGCTGCAGCCGGGCGTCTACCAGCTGCAGCAGAAGATGACCTCGGCGGCCGCTCTGGCCGCGCTGCAGGACCCGGCGTCGCGCCTCGAGAACACCGTGCTCATCACGGAGGGCAGCTTCGCCGCCGACGCACTCGCGAACATCGCCGAAGCCACCGACATCCCGCTCGAGGACCTGCAGGCCGCCGCGGACGACTACACGCGCTTCGGCGTGCCGGCGGAGGCGCCGAGCATCGAGGGCTTCCTGTTCCCGGCCACCTACACGTTCGACCCGGACGCGACCGCCGACGACGTGATCCAGCAGCTCGTGGACGAGATGTTCGAGCGCCTCGACGCGCAGGGCGTGGCGCCGGAGAACCGCTTCGAGATCCTCACGATGGCCGCTCTCGTGCAGCGCGAGTCCGGCGGCGAGGCCGACATGCCGAAGATCGCGCGCGTGTTCGCCAACCGCGTGGACGAGGGGATGCTCCTGCAGTCGGATGCGACCGTCGCCTACGGCGCGGACAGCACGCACACGGTGTGGACGACCGACGAGCAGCGCGCCGACGCCTCCAACCCGTACAACACGTACGTGCACGAGGGCATGCCGGCGGGCCCGATCGGCCTGCCCGGTGAGGCGGCCATCGCCGCGGCGATCTCGCCCGCCGACGGCGACTGGCTCTATTTCGTGCCGGTGAACCTCGAGACGGGGGAGACCGTCTTCTCCAGCACCCTCCAGGAGCATGAGGCCGCCGTCGCCCGCCTTCAGGAATGGTGCCGCGCGAGCGAGGAGAATGCCGTCTACTGTGAGTGACATCCGCCTCGAGGTGTGGGGCGACCCCATCGCGCACAGTCGGTCGCCGCAGCTGCACGGCGCCGCCTATCGCGCTCTGGGCCTCGACTGGGCCTTCGAACGGCGGCGCGTCGACGAGGGCGGGTTCGCCGACGCGCTCGCGTCCCTCGACGCCCGCTGGCGCGGTCTCGCGGTCACCATGCCGCTCAAGGCGCAGGCCTTTCGCGCGGCGGGCAGGCGGTGCCGTCGGGCGGAGCTCACCGGAGCGGTGAACACGCTGTCGTTCGGCGCGAGTGGCGAGCGGCTCTCGTCGCCGGACGGGCACAACACCGACGTCGGCGGCATCGTCCGCGCGCTGGAAGAGCTCGGCATCGCCGCGGCCGCGACCGCCCGGATCGTCGGCGCCGGTGCCACCGCTGCGTCGGCCCTCGTCGCGCTCGGCGAGATGGGCGCAGAGCGGGTGGAGGTCGTCGCGCGTCGGCCCGAGGCCGTCGCTCCGCTCGCCGCGATCGGAGAGCGCGCAGGCATGGTGGTCGTGGCAGCGCCCTTCGATGCCCCGCACGCGGCCGTCGACCTCACCGTGGCCACCCTGCCCGGCGGGACCGCGCTTCCGGCCGCGCACGGCGAGGCTCTGGCGGCGGCGGGCGGGACGCTGTTCGACGCCGCGTACGCGCCCTGGCCCTCGGCCCTCGCCGCGGCGTGGCCGGCGGGCGCCGCGCACTCGGGTCTCGGGATGCTGCTGCACCAGGCGGTGCTGCAGGTGCGCGTGTTCGTCGCGGGCGACGTCGAGGCCGAGCTGCCCGACGAGGCGGCGGTGGTGGCCGCGATGCGCTCCGCGCTCATGGGAGACTAGTGGCCATGCTCCGCGTGCTCACGGCCGGCGAATCCCACGGCCCCGAACTCATCGCCATCATGGAGGGACTGCCCGCAGGCGTCCCCGTCACGGCTGCGGCCATCCAGGCCGACCTGCAGCGTCGCAAGCTCGGCTACGGGCGCGGGTCGCGGATGAAGTTCGAGCAGGACGAGCTGTCGATCTCCGGCGGCATCCGCCACGGCCTCAGCATGGGCAGCCCCATCGCGCTGCGGATCGGCAACACCGAGTGGCCGAAGTGGACCGAGGTGATGAGCGCCGAACCGGTCGAGCTCAGCGACAGATCACGCGGCCGCGGCGCCCCGCTGACCCGGCCGCGCCCGGGGCACGCCGATCTGGTGGGCATGCAGAAGTACGGCTTCGACGAGGCCCGTCCGATCCTCGAGCGCGCGAGCGCGCGGGAGACCGCCGCGCGCGTCGCGCTCGGCGCCGTCGCCCGCTGCTTCCTCGCCGAGCTCGGCATCGGGCTCGTGAGCCACACGCTCTCCATCGGGCCCGTCCGGGTCCCCGATGAGGCCGCGCTGCCCGCACCCGCCGACGTCGCCGCGCTCGACGCCGATCCCCTGCGGTGCTTCCACCCGGCCACGAGCGAGCGCATGGTGGCGGAGGTCGACGCGGCCAAGAAGGACGGCGACACCCTCGGCGGCATCGTCGAGGTGCTCGCGTACGGCCTGCCGCCGGGGCTCGGATCGCACGTGCAGTGGGACCGCCGTCTCGACGCGAAGCTCGCGCAGGCGCTCATGAGCATCCAGGCCATCAAGGGGGTCGAGGTCGGCGACGGCTTCGAGACCACCCGGCGCCGCGGCTCCGCCGCCCACGACGAGCTCTTCGCGGGCGATGACGGCATCGCGCGCGGGTCGGACCGCGCGGGCGGCACCGAGGGTGGGATGTCCACGGGAACCGTCCTGCGCGTGCGCGCGGGGATGAAGCCCATCGCGACCGTGCCCCGCGCCCTGCAGACCGTCGACGTCGCCACCGGCGACACCGCCTCCGCCCACCACCAGCGCTCCGACGTGTGCGCGGTGCCGGCGGCGGGGGTCGTCGCCGAGGCCATGGTGGCGATCGTCCTGGCCGAGGTGGTCCTGGAGAAGTTCGGCGGCGACAGCGTCGCGGAGACCCGCCGCAACCTCGAGAGCTACCTCGCGGCCATCCCCGAGACGCAGCGGACCGCAGCGCTCGCGCATGACCTCGCCCGCTGACCCCCGCGGCGCGATCGTTCTCGTCGGGCCGATGGGCGCCGGCAAGACCAGCATCGGCCGCCGCGTCGCGCGCGCCCTCGCCCTGCCCTTCATCGACACCGACGCGGAGATCGTCCGCGCGCACGGGCCCATCGCCGCCATCTTCGCCCAGGACGGCGAGGAGCGCTTCCGCGCGCTCGAGCGCGACGCGGTGCGGACCGCGCTCGAGCGATCGGGCGTCGTCGCGCTGGGCGGCGGCGCCGTCCTCGCCGCGGAGACGCGCGCACTGCTGCGCGCGCACCGCGTGGTGCTGCTGGACGTCGACGAGGCCGCCATCGCCCACCGCATCCGCGGTCAGAAGCGGCCGCTGCTGAACGGCGGCGGCGACCCGGTCGCGGACTGGAAGCGCATCCGCGACGCGCGAGCACCGCTGTACGCGGAGGTCGCGGACGCCGTCTTCGACACGTCACACGGACCCACCCAGGGCGCCGTCGACCGCATCGTCGCGTGGGTGCGCGGCGAAGGGCCGGCAGACCGCCAGCCGAGCGCGCGCACCGCGCGCACCGAGGAGGACACATGAGCGACACCGTCATCAGCGTGACGGGAACACCCGGCTACGACGTCATCGTCGGCAGCGGCGTCCTGGCGCGTCTCGGCGACGCGCTGCCGCCCGCGGCGACGAAGGTGCTCATCGTGCACCAGCCGTCGCTCGGCGCGCGTGCCGAGCAGCTGCGCGCGGAGCTCGTCGAGGCCGGCGGGCGCGAGATCCTCCTCGCCGAGGTGCCCGATGCCGAGCAGGCCAAGCGCGTCGAGGTGGCGGCCTTCTGCTGGCAGATCATGGGCCAGGCCGACTTCACCCGCAGCGACGCCGTCGTGGGACTCGGCGGCGGCGCCGTGACCGACCTGGCCGGTTTCGTCGCGGCGACCTGGCTGCGCGGCGTCGACGTCGTGCAGATCCCCACCACCGTCCTCGGGATGGTCGACGCCGCGGTCGGCGGGAAGACCGCCATCAACACGGCGGAGGGGAAGAACCTCGTCGGCGCCTTCTGGGCGCCGCGTGCCGTGCTCTGCGACTTCGACCTGCTGGCCACGCTGCCTGAGAACGAGGCGGTCGCGGGCTTCGCCGAGGTCGTGAAGGCGGGGTTCATCCGGTACCCGGAGATCCTCGACATCGTCGAGGCAGACCCGACCCGGGCGACCGACCCGACCACCCCGGAGTTCCGCCGCTGCATCGAGCTGGCCATCCGGATGAAGGCCGACGTCGTGGGGGAGGACTTCCGCGAATCAGGGGTGCGCGAGACGCTCAACTACGGCCACACGCTGGGGCACGCGATCGAGCACGCCGAACGCTACCGGTGGCGCCACGGCGCCGCCGTGTCGATCGGCATGATGTACGCCGCGGAGCTCTCGCGACTGGCGGGACGACTGTCGGATGCCGCCGTCGACCGGCACCGCGCCGTCCTCACGTCCCTCGGCCTCCCCACCACCTACCGGGCGGGGGCGTGGCAGCAGCTGCTCGCCACCATGCAGCGCGACAAGAAGGCGCGAGCCGGGATGCTGCGGTTCGTGCTCCTGGACGACATCGGCAAGCCCACGCTCGCCCAGGCGCCCGACGAATCGCTCCTCTTCGCCGCGTATCAGGAGATCGCCGAGGAGAGCGCGGGTCGCATCATCTCGACCGGCGGTGCGTGATTAGGATGAACCCCATCACTTCGAGGAAGGCCCCTGCCATGAAGCGCATCTCGTCCCGTGCGGTGACCGCACTGATCGTCACCAGCACCGCCGGGCTCGCCCTGGCCGGCTGCGCATCCGGCGGCGAGGAGCCCGAAGCCTCGGCCGGCGGCGTCCAGCTCGTCGAGTCCGGCAAGCTCACGGTCTGCTCCGACATCCCCTACGAGCCCTTCGAGTTCATCGACGAGGACGGCGAGTACGTCGGCTTCGACATGGACATCGCGGCCGCCATCGCGGAGGACCTCGACGTCGAGCTCGAGGTCATCGTGGACTCCTTCGAGTCGATCCAGTCCGGCCTGTCGTTCGACAAGTGCGACCTCGCGATCTCCTCCATCTCCATCACGGAGGAGCGCAAGGGCAACATGGACTTCTCCGAGCCCTACATGGACGACGACCTCACGCTGATCGCCGCCGACGGCTCCGGCGTCGAGGACCTCGAGTCCGCCGCTGGCAAGGTCGTCGGCGTGCAGTCCGGCACCACCGGTGAGGCGTACGCGCAGGAGAACGGGATCTCCCCGGTCGGCTTCGAGAACGCGGGCCTGCAGCTGGAGGCGCTCAAGGCCGGCACCGTCGACGCCGTGCTCGGCAACGTCTCCGTGCTCGGCTACGGCATCAAGGACGAAGAGGGCTTCACGCGCGTCGCCGACTTCGAGACCGGCGAGCAGCTGGGCATCGCGGCCGAGAAGGGCGACACCGAGCTGATGGACGTCGTCAACGGCACGCTGCAGCGCCTGACCGACTCCGGCGAGCTGGACGAGCTGAAGTCGACCTGGTTCGGCGACGGCGCGTAAGGGGCACGCGGTGGCCCTGACCGCACGGCAGCGCGCGCGGACCAGCCAGTACGTCCAGGGCGGCATCTTCGTCGTCGTCCTGGTCGTCCTGGCGATCAGCGTCGACTGGCCGCGCGTGCTGAACTCGTTCTTCGACTTCCCTGCCGTCGCGGGCATGTTCCCCGGGGTGATCCTCGTCGGCCTCAAGAACACCATCCTCTACACGCTGGTGTCGTTCGCGCTCGGGCTGACGCTCGGCCTGCTGCTGGCGCTCATGAAGATCGCGTCGTTCCCGCCCTACCGCTGGATCGCCACGGCCTACATCGAGTTCTTCCGCGGCATCCCGGCGCTCCTCGTCTTCATCGCGTTCGGCTTCGGCGTTCCGGCGGCCTTCCCCGGCACGCGCTGGCCGACGATGCTCGTGGTCATGCTGTCGCTCGGCATCGTGGCGGCGGCCTACATCGCGGAGACGCTGCGCGCGGGCCTGCAGGCCGTGCCGCGCGGCCAGTACGAGGCCGCTCGCTCGCTCGGCATGCCCGGCTGGCGCGCGATGCTCACGATCGTCATCCCGCAGGCCTTCCGCATCGTGCTCCCGCCGCTCACGAACGAGTTCATCCTCGTGACCAAGGACACGTCGCTGATCTACGTCATCGGCCTGGCCGCGTCGAGCTTCGAGCTCACCAAGCTCGGGCGCGACGGCATCCTGCAGTACGGCGCAGGCATCACGCCGCTCGTCGTGGCGGGCGCCATGTACCTGATCATCACCCTGCCGCTCAGCCAGCTCTCCCGCCGGTTCGAGTCGCGAGCGGCGAAGGCCGCGCGATGAGCCCTCGAGGAGGAGACATGACCGACAGCTCCCAGCCGGAGGCGCACTTCGGCGTGACGATCCAGGGACTCCACAAGGCCTTCGGGTCGAACGAGGTCCTCAAGGGCATCGACCTCGAGGTCCGGCCCGGCGAGGTCGTCTGCCTGATCGGGCCGTCCGGCTCCGGGAAGTCCACCCTGCTGCGCTGCGTGAACCTGCTCGAGGCGCCGAGCGGCGGCTCCGTGCAGGTGGGCGGCCGCGAGGTGACCGACCCCGACGTCGACATCGACGAGCTGCGCCGCCACGTGGGGATGGTGTTCCAGCAGTTCAACCTCTTCCCGCACCTCACGGTGCTGGAGAACTGCACCGTCGCGCAGATCAAGGTGCTGCGGCGCGGCCGCGAGGAGGCCCAGCGCGTCGCCCGCGAGAACCTCGCGAAGGTGGGGCTCGCCGACTTCGACGAGCGCTACCCCGACCAGCTCTCCGGCGGTCAGCAGCAGCGGGTCGCGATCGCGCGGTCGCTCTCCATGGATCCCCACCTCATGCTCTTCGATGAGCCCACCTCCGCCCTCGACCCCGAGACCGTCGGCGACGTGCTCGCGATCATGCGCGGGCTCGCCCGCGACGGCATGACGATGCTCGTCGTCACGCACGAGATGGAGTTCGCCCGGGTCGTGGCCGATCGCGTCGTCTTCATGGACGGCGGCGTCGTCGTGGAGGAAGGACCGGCCGAGCAGGTCATCTCCGCCCCGCAGACGCCGCGCATGCAGGACTTCCTCAAGCGGGTCATCCATCCGACGCACGTGGATCTGAACTAGAATCTTCTCTCGGTCCCGCGCGGGCCCCGCCCCTTCCGACGAACGATCCACACGAACGGACCGAATACGCACATGGCATCCACCGCAGACATCAAGAACGGCGTCGTCCTCGCCATCGACGGACAGCTCTGGAGCGTGGTGGAGTTCCAGCACGTCAAGCCCGGCAAGGGCGGCGCATTCGTGCGCACCAAGCTCAAGAACGTCGTCTCCGGCAAGGTCGTCGACCGCACGTTCAACGCCGGCGCCAAGGTCGACATCCAGAACGTCGACCGCCGCGACTTCACGTACCTCTACAACGACGGAGAGTCGTTCGTGTTCATGGACGCGACGGACTACGACCAGATCAACGTGCCGGGCACCGTCGTCGGCGACGCCGCGAACTTCCTCCTGGAGAACCAGCTCGTCACGATCGCGCTGCACGACGGCCTCCCGCTCTACGTCGAGATGCCCGCGTCCGTCGTCCTCGAGATCACGTACACCGAGCCCGGCCTGCAGGGAGACCGCTCGTCGGCCGGCACCAAGTCCGCCACGGTGGAGACCGGCGCCGAGATCCAGGTGCCGCTGTTCCTCGAGACCGGCACGAAGGTCAAGGTCGACACCCGCACGGGCGACTACCTCGGCCGCGTCAACTGAGCCGCGCGAGTGAGCGCACGCACCAAGGCGCGAAAGCGCGCCCTCGACATCCTCTTCTCGTCCGACGTCCGCGGTGACGGGCTGGACGTGACGCTCGCGGCCGAGGCGCGGCGCGCCGCCGGCGAGCCCGCGCGGCAGGCCTCGTGGCTGTATGCCCGCGAGATCGTCGACGGCGTCATCGACCACCGCGACGAGATCGACGAGCAGATCACCACCCACAGCCGCGACTGGCGGCTGGAGCGGATGCCCGCCGTCGACCGTGCGCTGCTGCGCATGGCGGTCTGGGAGATCGTGTACAACGACGAGGTGCCGACGGCGGTCGCGATCGACGAGGCGGTGGAGCTCGCCAAGGAGCTCTCCACCGAGGAGTCGGGCGCTTTCGTGCACGGCGTCCTCGCGCGCATCGCGCGCTCGAACTGAGCGCGCCCCTCCGCGTGCCCGCGCCGTTCGTCCCCGTCGACGCCATCCGCAGGATGGCGGACGAAGGAGCATACGAGCGCGGGCTCGCGTACTTCCAGGAGGGCGCGGTCGAGCACGCGCGCTGGATGACCGACGGCGTCACCCTCACCGCGCGCGTATCCGGCTCCGCCGCGCGCAGCTACTCCGTGCGGGTGCGCATCGACGCGCGGGCGTCGGCGATCGTCGCCTCGCAGTGCAGCTGCCCCATGCGCAGCCGCTGCAAGCACGTGGTGGCCGCCCTACTCGCCGGCAACGCGCAGCGGCGCAACGCCGCGAGCGGGCGTCATGACGCCCCAGCCTCCTCCTGGCGCGGCCTCATCGGCTCGCCGGAGGAGGCCGCCGGGTCGCCGGAGACCGTTCCGCTCGCGCTCGGCGTGGAGCTGCGTCACCGCGCGGCCCGAGGCGCCTGGCAGGCGCGGCGCGCCGAGCCCGCGCACCCGCGCCACCTCGAGCAGGGCGCCGCCGGCGAGCTGTTCGTCGGGCTGCGCCCGCTGCTGCGCAGCGACCGGTCGGGCGCCTGGATCAAGGGCGACGCCTCGTGGGAGGCGGTGCGACGGCCCGGCGGCCGGTTCTCGCGGCCGCAGTCGCGCTGGTTCGCCGAGCTCTACAGCATCGCCCGCGACGTCTTCCGCCTCGACTCGTTCGGCGACGGCGCCGAGTGGCTGACGCTCGACACGATCCCATCCGCGCTCCTGTGGACGCACCTGCGCGCGGCGGACGCGCTGAGCATCCCGCTCATCCCCACGCAGAAGCTCCTCGACGTGCGCCTCGCGCAGGCCGCGACTGCCCGCATCCGCATCGACGATTCCGCCGCCGGCGGGCTCGAGGTCCGCGCCGAGGTCGAGATCGACGGTGCGCCCGTCGACGTCGCGGCCGTGCGGCCCATCTCCCGCTCCGGCGTCTACGCCTTCGCCGTCGAGTACGGGCGCATCTCGCTCACCCTCGCGCCTGTCGCGCTCACCGACCCCGTCGCCGCGCTCCTCGCCGGGCCGGTCTCGGTGCCCGAGGACGAGACCGACGAGTTCGTGGCCGACGCCCTGCCCGTCATCGCGCGGCGCGCGGAGATCCGCTCGAGCGCCGACATCGACATCCCCGAGCGGCCCGCCCCGCGGCCCGTGATCGAGGTCGTCTTCCACCCCGGCGACCGCGTCACATACGCACTGTCCTGGGCGTACGCCGGTCTGGGCCGCCATCGCTTCGACGCGCCGGCCGGCGGCGCCGCCGCCGACCCCGAACGGGACGGCCAGGTCGAGGCCACGCAGGCGGCGGTCGTCGCGCAGGCATGGGCGAACGCCTCCGCGGACGTGCCGTTCGCGCCATCCGGAGAGCTGCGCGACGTCGAGGCTGCGGAGTTCTCCGACCGGATCCTGCCGGCCCTGGAGGCTGCCGACGTCGAGGTGGAGACGACGGGCACCCGGCGGCGGTACCGTGAACTCGCCGGCGTCCCCGAGATATCCGTGTCCACGGTGGAGACCACCGACTCGGACTGGTTCGACCTCGGCGTGGTGGTGACCATCGACGGACGCACCATCCCGTTCGCGCCGCTGTTCACCGCCATCAGCCAGCGGCGGAAGAAGATGCTGCTCGCCGACGGCGAGTACTTCTCCCTCGCGCACCCCGCGCTGCAGCGCCTGCGCGACCTGGTCGACGAGGCGGCGACCCTGTCGGAGTGGGAGTCCGGGCCGCGGATCAGCCGGTACCAGACCGCGCTCTGGTCGGACTTCGAGGACCTCGCCGACGAGTCGCTGCCGGCGGCGGCATGGCGGGCGACGGCGGAGGGGCTGCGCGATGTGGAGCGCATCGAGCCGACCTCGCCGCCCGCGGGGCTGCACGCGCAGCTGCGGCCCTACCAGCAGGAGGGCCTCGACTGGCTGGCCTTCTTGTGGCGTCACCGTCTCGGCGGCATCCTCGCCGACGATATGGGCCTCGGCAAGACGCTGCAGATGCTCGCGCTCATCCTGCACACCCGCGAGGCGGGGGAGGAGCGGCCGTTCCTCGTCGTCGCTCCGACGTCGGTCACCGCCACGTGGCGCGACGAGGCCGAGCGCTTCGCCCCGTCGCTGCGCGTGCGCCGCATCGAGGCGACCCGCTCGAAGCGCACGGGGACGCTGGCGGACGCCGCGGCGGGCGCCGATGTCGTGGTGACGTCGTATGCGCTCCTGCGGCTCGACGCCGAGGAGTACGCGTCGGTGGAGTGGGCGGGGCTCGTGCTCGACGAGGCCCAGTTCGCCAAGAACCCGCAGACCGGCGTGCACCGCGCGGCCGCCGAGCTGCGCGCGGACGTGACGTTCGCCGTGACCGGCACGCCGCTGGAGAACGGCCTGTCGGAGCTGTGGGCGCTGCTGTCGCTCGCCGCTCCCGGCCTCTTCCCCTCCGCCCGCCGTTTCCGCGAGGAGTACGTCGGGCCGATCGAGAAGGGGAAGGTGCCGGAGGACCAGGAGGGGAGCGCGTACCGCGCCGAGCGCCTCGCCCGGCTGCGGCGGCGCCTGCGCCCGCTCATGCTGCGCCGCACGAAGGAGCTCGTGGCGGGCGACCTGCCGCCGAAGCAGGAGCAGCGGCTGCACGTCGAGCTGAGCCCCGCGCACCGCGCCGTCTACGACACCGTGCTGCAGCGCGAGCGGCAGAAGGTGCTCGGTCTGCTGGACGACCTCGACCGCAACCGCTTCATCGTGTTCCGGTCCCTGACCCTGCTGCGCCTGCTGAGCCTCGCCCCCGAGCTCGTCGACCCCGAGCACGCCGACATCGCGTCGAGCAAGCTCGACGCACTCGTCGAGCAGCTCGACGCCGTCATCGCCGAGGGCCACCGCGCGCTGGTGTTCAGCCAGTTCACGTCGTACCTCGACCTCGTGGCCGGGCGCCTCGACCGGGAGGGCATCGCGCACGCTCACCTCGACGGCAGCACGCGCGATCGCCCGGCGGTGGTGGAATCGTTCCGCTCGGGCGACGCGCCGGTGTTCCTCATCAGCCTCAAGGCCGGTGGCTTCGGTCTCACCCTGACCGAGGCGGACTACGTCTACCTCCTCGATCCGTGGTGGAACCCGGCGGCGGAGGCGCAGGCCGTCGACCGCGCGCACCGCATCGGCCAGGACAAGCAGGTGATGGTGTACCGGATGATCGCCGCCGACACCATCGAGGAGAAGGTCATGGCGCTGCAGGAGCGCAAGGCGCGCCTGTTCAAGGCCGTCATGGACGACGACGCGCTGTTCTCGCAGGCGCTCACGGCCGACGACATCCGCGGCCTGCTCGAGCCGTGACCGGCACCCGGTAGACTGAGCGCACCTGCACCTTTAACCCCGTCCTGTGAGGCGGAGAAGGGAGCGGCAGATGAGCACGAGAACCGTGCTGCATGACGCCGACATCGCCCGCGCGCTGACGCGGATCGCCCACGAGATCCTCGAGTCGAACCGAGGCCCGGAGGGACTGGTCCTCCTGGGCATCCCCACCCGCGGCGTCACCCTCGCGCACCGCCTCGCAGCGCTCGTCGAGCGCTTCGGCGGCCGCCCCGTGCCGGTGGGATCGCTCGATGTGACGATGTACCGCGACGACCTGGCGCAGCATCCGACCCGCGCGCCGCGCCCGACCGACATCCCGACCGAGGGCATCGACGGCCGCACCGTCGTCCTCGTCGACGACGTGCTGTTCTCCGGCCGCAGCATCCGCGCCGCGCTCGACGCGCTGAACGACATCGGCCGCCCCGCCGCCGTGCGCCTGGCCATCCTCGTCGACCGCGGTCACCGCGAGCTGCCGATCCGGCCGGACTTCGTCGGCAAGAACCTGCCGTCCGCTCGCTCGGAGCGCGTGAACGTGCGCCTCGCCGAGGTCGACGGCGAAGAGCACGTCTCGATCGAGGGGGGCGAGTGATGCGCCACCTGCTCGACACCCGCACCCTGGTGCGCGAGGACGCCATCCGCATCCTCGACGTCGCCGAGGACATGCAGGGCACGCAGGAGCGCGAGGTCAAGAAGCTCCCGACTCTCCGCGGCCGGACGGTCGTGAACCTCTTCTTCGAGGACTCCACCCGCACCCGCATCTCGTTCGAGGCCGCAGCCAAGCGCCTCTCGGCCGATGTCATCAACTTCTCCGCGAAGGGCTCGAGCGTCTCCAAGGGCGAGAGCCTGCAGGACACCGCGCAGACCCTCCAGGCGATGGGCGCCGACGCGGTCGTCATCCGCCACGGCGCCTCGGGCGCGCCGCGCACGCTCGCCACGAGCGGCTGGATCTCGGCGGGCGTCGTCAACGCCGGCGACGGCACGCACGAGCACCCCACGCAGGCGCTCCTCGACGCCTTCACCATGCGCAAGCGCCGCTACGGCGCCGGCAGCCGCGGCAAGGACCTCGCCGGATACCGCGTCGCGATCGTCGGCGACATCCTCCACTCCCGCGTCGCCCGCTCGAACGTCTGGCTGCTCGCCACGCTCGGCGCCGAGGTGACCCTCGTCGCCCCGCCGACGCTGCTGCCCCAGGACGTCTCGCAGTGGCCGGTGTCGGTGCGCTACGACCTCGACGACGCGATCGCCGAGCAGCCCGATGCGCTCATGATGCTGCGCATCCAGGCCGAGCGCATGAACGCCGCCTATTTCCCATCGGAGCGGGAGTATTCCCGACGCTGGGGCCTCGACCCCGAGCGATTCGCCAGGCTCACGGGCGATACCATCGTCATGCACCCCGGTCCGATGAACCGGGGACTGGAGATCTCCGCAGCCGCCGCCGACTCGCCCAGGGCCACTGTGCTCGAGCAGGTGCGAGCCGGTGTGTCGGTGCGGATGGCCGTGCTCTACCTGCTGCTGGCGGGCGAGCGCAGGAGCGAGGAGACGAAGTGACCGGGACGAAGCCGCTCCTCATCCAGGGGGCCGCGATCGAGGGCGGCGAGACAGCCGACATCCTCGTCGAGGATGGCCGCATCGCCGAGGTCGGCAGCGGGATCAGCCGCGCCGGCGCCCGGGTCATCGACGCAGCGGGCCTGATCGCGCTGCCGGGGCTCGTCGACCTGCACACCCACCTGCGCGAGCCGGGGTACGAGGCGAGCGAGACCATCCTCACCGGCACGCGCGCGGCGGCGGCCGGTGGCTTCACCGCCGTCTTCGCCATGCCGAACACGTCGCCTGTGGCGGATGTCGCGGGCGTGGTCGAGCAGGAGCTCGCGCTCGGCGAGGCGGCCGGGTACGCCACGGTGCAGCCGATCGGCGCCGTGACCGTCGGGCAGAAGGGCGAGCGCCTCGCCGAGCTCGGCGCCATGGCCGACTCCCGCGCCCGCGTCCGGGTCTTCAGCGACGACGGCTTCTGCGTGTGGGACCCGCTCATCATGCGCCGCGCCCTGGAGTATGTGAAGGCGTTCGACGGCGTCGTCGCCCAGCACGCGCAGGACCCGCGGCTCACCGAGGGCGCTCAGATGAACGAGGGCGTCGTGTCGGCCGAGCTCGGGCTCGCCGGATGGCCGGCGGTCGCCGAGGAGTCGATCATCGCGCGCGACGTGCTCCTCGCCGAGCACGTCGGATCGCGCCTGCACGTCTGCCACCTGTCCACGGCCGGCTCGGTGGACATCATCCGCTGGGCCAAGAAGCGCGGCATCGCCGTGACCGCCGAGGTCACCCCGCATCACCTGCTGCTGACCGACGAGCTCGTGCGCGGCTACGACGCGCGCTACAAGGTCAACCCGCCGCTGCGTCGCGAGGAGGACGTGCTCGCCGTGCGCGAGGGTCTCGCCGACGGGACGATCGACATCGTCGCCACCGACCACGCACCGCACCCCGCCGAGAGCAAGAGCTGCGAGTGGGCGGCCGCGGCCAACGGGATGGTCGGCCTCGAGAGCGCGCTCCGCGTCGTCCACGAGGCGATGGTCGCGACGGGGCTCATCGGATGGTCGGACGTCGCGCGCGTGATGTCGAAGGCCCCTGCCCGGATCGGGCGTCTGGCCGGTCACGGCACGCCGATCGCGGCGCAGCAGCCCGCCGAGATCACCCTCTACGACCCGCGTCCGTCGGCGCCGTTCGGCGCGGACGACCTGCGCGGCCGCAGCGGGAACTCCCCGTACCTCGGGCGTGAGCTGCCGGGGCGGGTCCTGTGGACCGTCCACCGCGGCTCCCTCACCCTCGCCGACGGCGAGCTCGTCGAGCGGGAGGGCGCGCGCGCATGAGCGAATACCTGCCCGGCCTCATGCTGATGGTCGTCATCGCCGTGCTCATCCTCGCCGGGATGGCCTGGGGCTGGCGGCGACGCGTGCGCCGCGACGCGGGGACCGTCGTTCCGGTCCGCCCGGCCGAGGGCACCGCCGCCGCCCGCTTCGCGGGGATCCACGTCGCCACGACGCGGCACGACCAGCCACTCGACCGCCTCGCCGCGAAGCCCCTCGACTTCCGCGCGAAGGTCGCCATCACCGTGACCGACCGCGGCGTCGCACTCGACCTCTCGGGCGCGCCCACCGTCTTCCTCCGTGCCGAGGAGATCGCCGGCTCCGGCCGCGCGACCTGGACCATCGACCGCGTGGTGGAGCAGGACGGCCTCGTCCTCATCGCGTGGTGCGCGGCCGACGGCACGATCTGCGATTCCTACGTGCGCCTGCAGGGCGACGACCCCGACGCGCTCGTCGCGGCGATCGAAGACCTGCGCACATCCTCGAACCCGACAGGAGCCAACCGATGACCTCTCTGCTCGACCGCGAACCAGCGGTCCTCGTCCTCGAAGACGGCGCCCGCTTCGCCGGGTACGCCTACGGCGCCCGCGGCACGACCCTCGGCGAGGTCGTCTTCTCCACCGGCATGACCGGCTACCAGGAGACCCTCACCGACCCGTCCTACGCGGGCCAGATCGTGCTGCAGACCGCGCCCCACATCGGCAACACCGGCGTGAACACCGAGGACCCGGAATCCCGCCGCATCTGGGTGTCGGGCTACATCGTGCGCGACCCCAGCCGCGTCGTGTCGAGCTGGCGCGCCGAGGAGACCCTCGACGACGCCCTCGAGCGCGACGGCGTCGTGGGCATCAGCGGGATCGACACCCGCGCGGTCACCCGCCACATCCGCTCGGCCGGCTCGATGCGCGGCGGCGTCTTCTCCGGCGAGGCCGCGGGCCTCACCGCCGAGGAGCAGCTGCGGATCGTCGCCGAGGCGCCGGAGATGACCGGACTCAACCTCTCCGCCGAGGTCTCGGTCGCGGTCGCCGAGGTGACACCCGCCGAGGGCGAGCGGATCGGGAACGTCGCGGTCATCGACCTCGGCATCAAGCAGGCCACGGTCGAGAACCTCGCCCGCCGCGGCTTCGAGGTGCACGTGCTGCCGCAGAGCGCGACCATCGACGAGGTCCTCGCGGTCTCGCCCGTCGCGGTGTTCTACTCCAACGGCCCCGGCGACCCCGCCGCGAGCGACGCGCACGTCGAGCTGCTGCAGAGCGTGCTGCGCGAGGGGGTGCCGTTCTTCGGCATCTGCTTCGGCAACCAGCTGCTCGGCCGCGCGCTGGGCCTCGGCACCTACAAGCTGCCCTTCGGCCACCGCGGCATCAACCAGCCGGTGCGCGACAAGCTCACGGGCCGCGTGGAGATCACCGCGCACAACCACGGGTTCGCCGTCGACGCCCCGATCGAGGGCGTCTTCGAGAGCCCGGCCGGCTTCGGCCGCGTCGAGGTGAGCCACGTCGGCCTCAACGACGACGTGGTGGAGGGCCTGCGCGCCCTCGACATCCCCGCGTTCTCCGTGCAGTACCACCCGGAGGCCGCCGGCGGCCCCCACGACGCCAACTACCTCTTCGACCGGTTCGTCGACATGGTGCAGGACACCATCTCGAATCGCTCCGCTCGCTCCCTGACCGAGGAGAACAATGCCTAAGCGCGACGACATCCAGTCCGTCCTCGTCATCGGATCCGGCCCGATCGTCATCGGGCAGGCCGTGGAGTTCGACTACTCCGGCACCCAGGCGTGCCGCGTGCTCCGCGAGGAGGGCGTCCGCGTCATCCTCGTGAACTCGAACCCGGCCACGATCATGACCGACCCCGAGTTCGCCGACGCGACCTACGTCGAGCCGATCACGCCCGAGGTGATCGAGACGATCATCGCCAAGGAGAAGCCCGACGCCATCCTGCCGACCCTCGGCGGGCAGACCGCCCTGAACGCGGCCATGGCGCTGCACGAGCGCGGCATCCTCGAGAAGTACGACGTCGAGCTCATCGGCGCCAAGCCCGACGCCATCCGCAAGGGCGAGGACCGCCAGGTCTTCAAGGAGCTCGTCATCGAGGCCGGCGCCGAGGTCGCGCGCAGCCACATCGCCCACACGATGGACGAGGTGCTCGAGGGCGCCGAGAAGCTCGGCTACCCGCTCGTCGTGCGCCCGTCGTTCACCATGGGCGGCCTCGGCTCCGGCTTCGCCTACAACGAGGCCGACCTCCGCCGCATCGCCGGAGCCGGCCTGCACGAGTCGTCCACCACCGAGGTGCTCCTCGAGGAGTCGATCCTCGGCTGGAAGGAGTACGAACTCGAGCTCATGCGCGACACGGCCGACAACACCGTCGTCGTCTGCACGATCGAGAACGTCGACCCCGTCGGCGTGCACACCGGCGATTCCATCACGGTGGCCCCGTCGCTCACGCTCACCGACCGCGAGTACCAGCGCCTGCGTGACATCGGCATCGACATCATCCGCGCGGTGGGCGTCGACACCGGCGGCTGCAACATCCAGTTCGCCATCAACCCGGCGGATGGCCGCATCATCGTCATCGAGATGAACCCGCGCGTCTCGCGCTCCTCGGCGCTCGCCTCGAAGGCCACCGGCTTCCCGATCGCGAAGCTCGCCGCGAAGCTCGCGCTCGGCTACCGCCTCGACGAGGTGCCCAATGACATCACGAAGGTGACGCCCGCGTCGTTCGAGCCCACGCTCGACTACGTCGTCGTCAAGGTGCCGCGGTTCGCGTTCGAGAAGTTCCCGGCCGCCGACCCGACGCTCACGACCACCATGAAGTCCGTCGGCGAGGCGATGGCGATCGGCCGCAACTACACCACGGCGCTGCAGAAGGCGCTCCGCTCGGTGGAGAAGCGCGGCTCGAGCTTCCACTGGGGCCCCGAGGAGCGCTCGGTCGAGGAGCTGCTCGAGGTCATCAAGACCCCGACCGACGGTCGGATCGTCGCGGTGCAGCAGGCGCTGCGCCTCGGCGCGACGGTGGAGCAGGTGTTCGAGTCGACGGCGATCGACCCGTGGTTCCTCGACCAGATGGTCCTCATCAACGAGGTCGCCGACGCGGTCGCGCAGGCGTCCGAGCTCGACGAGCGGGCCATCCGCCTCGCCAAGGACCACGGCTTCTCGGACAGCCAGATCGCGCAGCTGCGCGGGCTCACCGAGGCCGAGGTGCGCGTCGTGCGCCACGGGTTCGGCATCCGCCCGGTCTTCAAGACCGTCGACACCTGCGCGGGCGAGTTCCCCGCGCAGACGCCGTACCACTACTCCAGCTACGAGCAGGAGACCGAGGTCACGCCGTCCGACCGTCGCAAGGTCGTCATCATCGGCTCGGGCCCCAACCGCATCGGCCAGGGCGTCGAGTTCGACTACTCGTGCGTGCACGCCTCGTTCGCGATGAGCGCCGCCGGCTACGAGACCGTGATGGTCAACTGCAACCCGGAGACCGTCTCGACCGACTACGACACCTCCGACCGCCTGTACTTCGAGCCGCTCACGCTCGAGGACGTGCTCGAGGTGCTGCATGCGGAGGCGCAGTCGGGCGAGATCCACGGCGTCATCTGCCAGCTCGGCGGGCAGACACCGCTCGGCCTCGCGAAGGGCATCGAGGACGCGGGCTACCGCATCCTGGGCACCAGCCCCGCCGCCATCGACCTCGCGGAGGAGCGCGGGCTCTTCTCCGAGATCCTCGAGCGCGCGGCCCTCGTGGCGCCGCGGAACGGCACGGCGATCGACGTCGACGGCGCCGTCGCAGTCGCCGAGGACATCGGCTACCCCGTGCTCGTCCGCCCCAGCTTCGTGCTCGGCGGCCGCGGCATGGAGATCGTCTACGACACCGCGAGCCTCCGCGACTACTTCGTGCGCATCGCCGACCAGGCCATCATCGGCCCCGGCCTGCCGCTGCTCGTGGACCGCTTCCTCGATGACGCGGTGGAGATCGACGTCGACGCGCTCTACGACGGCCACGAGCTGTACGTGGGCGGGATCATGGAGCACCTCGAGGAGGCCGGCATCCACTCCGGCGACTCCAGCTGCACGCTGCCGCCGATGTCGCTCGGCCGCACCGAGATCGACCGGGTGCGCGAGGCGACCCTCGCCATCGCCCAGGGCGTCGGCGTGCGGGGCCTCCTCAACGTGCAGTTCGCGATCAGCGCGGGCGTCCTCTACGTCATCGAGGCCAACCCGCGCGCGAGCCGCACGGTGCCGTTCGTGTCGAAGGCGCTGGGCATCCCGCTGGCGAAGGCCGCGAGCCGCATCATGGCCGGCTCGACGATCGACGAGCTGAAGGACGAGGGCATGCTGCCCGAGCAGGATGGCTCGCGCGTCCCGCTCGACGCTCCGGTGGCGGTCAAGGAGGCGGTCCTCCCGTTCAAGCGCTTCCGCACCCGCGAGGGCGCTGTCGTCGACTCCGTGCTCGGCCCCGAGATGCGCTCCACCGGCGAGGTCATGGGCATCGACCGCGACTTCCCGACCGCGTTCGCGAAGAGCCAGACGGCGGCCTACGGCGGCATCCCGCTCTCGGGCACCGTGTTCATCTCGGTCGCCGACAGCGACAAGCGCGACGTCATCCTGCCCGCCCACCGGCTGCGCCAGCTCGGCTTCCGGCTGCTCGCGACGGAGGGCACGGCGGAGATCCTCGCGCGCAACGGCATCGAGGTCGAGGTCGTGCGCAAGTACAGCGACACGCAGGAGGACCACGCCGAGAACATCGTCGACCTCATCAACGCCGGGCGCGTGGACATCATCGTCAACACCCCCAGCGGCATGTCGGCGCGCGCCGACGGCTACGAGATCCGTGCGGCCGCGGTCGGTGCGGACAAGGCGCTCTTCACCACCATCTCGGTGCTCGGCGCCGCCGTGAGCGCCATGGACTCGATGTCCGGTGGCTACGACGTGCGGAGTCTCCAGGAGTTCGCGGCTGACCGCGCCGCGCGCAGGGTCGCGGTGAGCGCGTAGTGCCGGCCTTCGGAGAGCGGGTCCGCGCCGTCATCGGCGCGCGCGGACCGCTCTGCGTGGGCATCGACCCCCACCCCTCGCTGCTCGCGCAGTGGGGGCTGGGGGCGGATGGCCGGGGCGTGCGAGAGTTCGGCCTGCGCGTCGTCGAGGCGGTCGCCGGTCGTGCGGGCATCGTGAAGCCGCAGGTGTCGTTCTTCGAGCGATACGCCTCCGCGGGCTTCGCCGCCCTCGAGGACGTGCTCGCGGCCGCTCGCGCGGCGGATCTCGTCGTGATCGCCGACGCCAAGCGCGGCGACATCGGCTCGACCATGGACGCGTACGCCGCCGCCTGGCTGACGCCCGGGTCGCCGCTCGAGGCCGACGCGCTCACCATGAGCCCGTATCTCGGGGTCGGCGCACTGGACGGCGCGTTCGAGCTGGCCGCGACCCACGGCAAGGGCGCGTTCGTCCTCGCCGCCACGAGCAACCCCGAGGCGGCGGGCCTGCAGCGCGCCACCGCCCGCGGCGCGACGGTCGCCGCCACGGTGATCGCGGAGGTCTCGGCTCGCAACGCCCGGTCGACGCCTGCGGGGGAGTGGGGGAGCCTGGGGTTCGTCGTCGGCGCGACGGTGGACTGGCAGGACGCGGGCCTGGCCCCGTTCACGCCGCCGGCGCCCATCCTCGCGCCGGGCTTCGGCTTCCAGGGTGCGCGACCGGATCGCCTCGAGGCGGTGTTCGGAGATGCGGCGGCGAGCGTGATCGCCTCCGAGAGCCGCAGCATCCTCGCCGCGGGGCCCGACGACCTCGCCGACGCGGTCGCGCGCGCCGCTTCCGCGTACCGGACCTCGAAGGGAGGCTCCCTTGTCTGAGAGCGACGCGACGGCTCCCGGTCGTCCCACCCCGCCCGCGGTGGACCGCGCGGCGGCCTCGCGGAAGGCGGTCGCCGCGCGCCGCGCCCGTGCGAGCCTCAAGCGCGACCTCGCGATGCGCGTGGTCACCCCGCAGGAGGTGCTGCGCCGTGCCGAGGCCGACCCGCAGTCCCCGGCTGGCACGATGCGCGTGCCGGAGTTCCTCATGGCGCTGCCTGCGATCGGCGAGGGCAAGCGCGACCGGGTGCTCGCCGAGCTCGCGATCTCGCCCGTCAAGCGCCTGGGCGGGCTCGGCAGCCGCCAGCGCCTCGCCCTCGCCGCCTGGCTCGACCAGCGCATGCCCGAGCCGCAGGCACGCCCGGGCCGCAGCCGCCTGATCGTGCTGGCCGGACCGACCGCCGTCGGCAAGGGGACCGTCGCGGCGCACATCCGCGCGAACTACCCGGAGATCCTCATCTCGGTGTCGGCGACCACCCGCGCGCCGCGACCCGGCGAGGTCGATGGGCAGCACTACTACTTCGTCGACGAGGCCGAGTTCGATCGGCTCATCGCCGACGGCGAGCTGCTGGAGTACGCGACCGTTCACAACCGCCACCGTTACGGCACGCCGCGGGCGCCCATCGAGCAGGCGCTGGCCGACGGCAAGGCGGTGCTCTTGGAGATCGACCTGCAGGGCGCGCGCCAGGTGCGCGCCGCAGATCCGTCGGCGACGCTCGTGTTCCTGCTCCCGCCCAGCTGGGACGAGCTCACGTCGCGCCTGGTAGGGCGCGGCACGGAGGACGAGGAGGAGCGCGCGCGGCGCCTGCGCACCGCGCGGGTGGAGCTCGCCGCGCAGTCGGAGTTCGACTTCCGCATCGTCAACGACTCGGTCGCCGACGCCGCGCGGCAGGTCGTAGACTTGGTGCAGGCGTCCGCGCGCTGACCGACCGGCGCGCCTTCGAGCCATGGTTTCGCCGCGCGACAGGACGTCGCCGAACAGGAGGACTGCTATGAGCAGCGAGCACAAGGGCATCATCGACCCGCCCATCGACGAGCTTCTCGACAAGGTTGACTCGAAGTACCAGCTCGTGATCTACGGGGCCAAGCGTGCCCGTCAGATCAACGACTACTACACCGATCTGCACGAGGGGAACCTGTTCGACAACGTCGGCCCCCTCGTGGACTCGTCGGTGGAGGACAAGCCCCTCACGATCGCGCTGCACGAGATCCACCAGGACAAGCTGCGCCTGCGTCCCGCTGAGTGAGCGCGTAAGAACTCGTCATACCGACAGGGCCTCCGTCACCGCGTGTCGGAGGCCCTCGTCATACTGAGGGGCGGGGGGCCCCCCCGCGCCCCCCCCCCCCCCCGCGCCCGCCCCCCCCCCCCCCCCCCCCCCGTGACACAACCCGCCGGCACCCCAGCGCCACCCCCCCAAAAAATACGGACAAAATACCGCAGCCACCACCCCCGGCGCCCCCCCGGCCTCGCCCCCCACCCCCGCGCCCCCGGGGACCCCGGGAGCGACCGCAGCCGCGAGACAGGGGGCGGGGAACGACCCCACC
>NZ_JAUEPM010000002.1 GCF_030406385.1 Microbacterium oryzae | reverse complement strand
GGCCCCGCGCCCGCGCCCGCGGCCCCAACCCCGCGCGCCCGACCCCGCGCGCCCGACCCCCGGGCCCCGCGGCCCCGTACCCCTAGACCCCGGCCGCGCCGTCCCGACCGAACTCACCGCGGATGAACGCCGCCGCCACCTCCGCGTCGAACACCTCGCGCTCGCGCAGCACGCGCTCGCGGTACGGGCCCTGGGCGGCGAGCGCAGCGGCCGGGTCGTCCAGCACCCGCACGACCGCCTCGTGCGCGGCGTCCACCACGTCGGGCAGCACCGCGACCTTGTGCGCGAACGGCAGCGGAACATCCACGTCGTTCGCCGCGGCGCCCCGGCGCGCGACGAGCACGACCGCGCCCACCGCGGCAGCCTCGCGCGGCATCCGGTCCTTGCCCGGGTGCGTGCCGAGGTCGAGGTAGATGAGCGACGTCCGCAGCGCCTCGGCCACCTCGTCGCCGGTCATCCCGCGCAGCGGCAGCAGCTCGAGCTCGGGGTACCGGCGCGAGAACTCGCGCATGATCGCCGCCGACTTCGCCGGGTTGTAGGTGATGCGCGGCACCCGCCCGTCCGCCGACACCGGCGCCGCCGCGCCGGCACCGCCCAGCGGCGTGTAGTCCGACAGGATGGTCCCCACTCGCCCCAGGTGCGCGAAGACATGGTTCCACGCGTAGTGCGACTGCACGAGGTGCCCGGCCCGCTGCAGGACGGCGTCCTCCCCCGTGCGCCAGCCGCGCCACATGCGCTTCAGCTGCCGCAGCCACAGCAGCGGCGGGCGCGACATCCGCGTCTGCTCGAGCGGCAGGGTCGACCGCTGCGCACGCTCGATGACGAACCGCGGCGCGTAGTCGATCGACAGCCACCACACGAAGGGCGCGGCCTGCTCGAGCGGGCGCAGCAGCAGCGCCTGTGTCTCGGGCACGACGACCGAGTTCCCGGGTGCATCCACGACCCTCGGCGCCTCCGGGGCGTCGTAGTGCGCGTACCGCTCGGCGCGGGGCGTCGCCTCGGTGCCCGGAACCGGCACGAGGAACGCCTCCTGCCCCTGCCGACGCAGCGAGTCGACGAGCTGGTGCAGCGCCTCGGGTCCGCCCGTCGCGAGCCCGCGCGGGTAGTAGACGTACGTGGTCATGCGACCTGGCGTGCGGCAGTCGACGGCATGCGACCATCCTGCCGCGTCCCGAGCCGAGGCGAGAACGCGACCGCCACGATCGCGGCGAAGAACGGCACGAGGTGGTTGTCGCCGAGGAACGTCGTGGTGTCGAGCATCCCGTGCACGAGCACCCACGCGACGCCGACGAACACGACGAGCAGCTCGAGCGATCCGCGCGAGAAGAGGCGGTCGTGGCGTCGCTGGCGGATCCGCACGACCACCGCCACGATCGGCAGCAGCGACAGCGCGATCGTCAGCAGCAGCGAGACGAGGCCGGCGTCGGCCCACGCCTGCGCGAACAGGTTGTGCGGCGGGAAGAGCTGCAGGCCGCGGCCGGGGAAGGCGGTGCGCCACTCCTCCTCGATCGCGAGGCGCCAGTTGCCGAACCCGAGCCCCGTGAACCAGTGCTCGGGGAAGCGGTGGAACACGACCCCCCACAGCCGACGACGTTCGTCGAGGGTGCGGATGGTCTCGTCCAGCAGATTCGGTCGGATGGCCGAAACGAGCGCGATCCCGCCCACGGCTGCCGCCGCGCCCACGACCGCGACGCCGATCGCGAGCAGCGGCTTGCGCACGGCGACGAGCGCGAAGACCCCGAGCACCGGCAGCAGCACGATCGCCGCGAGGGGCGTCTTGGATCCGGTGCCGAGCGAGGCGTCGAAGGCGATGAGCCCGATGGCGAGGAAGATCCAGAGCTGCGCCCGCGACGGACGCTGCAGCGCGGCCCACACGTAGAGGCAGCCGACCACCGCGAGGAAGAGCGACGCGGTGTTGGCGTTCAGGAAGACGCCGCCGGCCTTGAAGATGTCGTTGACGTTCTCGGTGCTGCCCTGCGCGATCATCTCGACGCCGGGCTCGGTGAGCAACCGCGCGAGCGGCGACGTGAGGTAAACCCGCTCGAGGTCCGGGAAGATCCGGAACAGCGTCACGAGCCATGCCTCGATCAGCACGAACGGCGCGGCGATCGCGAGGGCGTCGAGCAGTCCACGCGGTGATTCGCGGATGGTCTCGCGCGCGATGAGCGACGTCGCGATGAGTCCCAGCGTGAGCAGGACCCCGTACGCCGCCGACCCGAGCTTGTCGGCCCAGAGCACCGAGATCATCTGCCAGACGGCGAGCGCGGCGAGAAGCCCGATCCACAGCGGCGGCTTCGTGCGGCCCCACCGCCAGACGGCGGCGGGGAGCAAGGCGGCGGTGGCGAGGAGCCCGAACGACGTGAAGCCGAACGGTCCGAACAGCTGCACGATGCCGAGCACGAACGCGGCGCCGAGCAGGACTCGAGCCTGCAGCCGGAACGACAGCCACACGATGGCGGCAGCGCCGACGGCGACCGCCGCGAGGGTGAGGATGATCTCGACCGGGGTCCGCGTTCCGAGGAAGGACGGCTCGGCCAGGAAGTTCACGATGTGCTCCACACGTCGACGGCTTCGGGGGCGTCACCGAAATGCAACGTGTCCCCCCACTTCCAGGCTACCCGCCGGTCCGACCGGTCTCCTACCGCTCGTCCGTCCGGGCGAGCGAGCCACCCCCGGACGTTGAGCGAGCGAAGCGAGACGAAATCCGGACCCTCCGTCCGGACGTTGAGCGAGCGAAGCGAGACGAAACGACGCAACCCGCCCCCGACAACGGCCCACCACGTTTCGTCTCGGTCGCTGCGCTCCCTCGCTCAACGTCCGAAACGGGGACGCAACCGCCCCGGACGTTGAGCGAGCGAAGCGAGACGAAACGACGCAACCCGCCCCCGACAACGGCCCACCCCGTTTCGACTCGGTCCCTGCGCGCCCTCGCTCAACGTCCAGACAGGGGACACACCCTGGGACGTTGAGCGAGCGAAGCGAGACGAAATCCGGACCCTCCGTCCGGACGTTGAGCGAGCGAAGCGAGACGAAACGACGCAACCCGCCCCCGACAACAACCCACCCCGTTTCGTCTCAGTCGCTGGCGCTCCCTCGCTCAACGCCCGGGATGGGTCGCTGCGCTCCCTCGCTCAACGTCCGAGAGAAGCCAGCACCTCATCGATCCGGGCGGCCGTCGCATCCCAGTCATACCCGGCCACGGGCGCCTCGACCCGACGCGGCGACTCCAGGGCAGAGCGGATGGCCGCGGCCCACTCCTCGACGTCGGTCGCGCTCTCGAGGGCGGTGCCGCGATCCCCCACCGTCTCGGCGACCGCCGCGCAGCCGCGCCAGAACAGCACGGGAGTTCCGGTCATCACGCTCTCGAGCGCCGGCAGCCCGAACCCCTCCAGCGTCGACGGCATCACGGTCGCCGCCGCGCCCCGGTACTGCCGGGCGAGCTCATCGTCGTCGATGCCCGCCAGCAGCTCGACGCGCGGTCCGATGCCGCGGGCCGCGGCCATCCGCTGGGCCTCGTCGTGTTCGCGCGCGGGCAGGAGCATCCGCAGCCGGGCCCCGGGAACGCGGGCGAGGGCATCCAGGACGACCGCGACGTTCTTGTGGGCGCGGAGGTTCCCGACGTACATGAGGTACGGGTCGCTCGCCAGTGCGGGCGACCCGTCCGCGCGAAAGGCATCCGAGCACCCGATGCCGGCGTTCACCACGCGCACGGACGCATCGCCGAGCCACTCCTCGACGAGGGCCTTCGATGTCTCCGACACCGTGAGCACCGCGCCGGTCCGCCGCACGACGGGGCGCACGATGAGTCGGTAATACGCGAGGTACTTCGCGCGCCCCGGCCACGGCGTCTGCAGCTGGATGAGGTCGTGCATCGTCAGCAGCTCGCGGGGCGCGCGCACGAACGCGTTGTATCCCGGCGAGTAGATGAGCCGGTCGGTGGGGACCGGGCGCAGCGCGTCGGCCGGCGCGAGGTGGTCGCCGTCGAGCCCGAGCGGAACCCACGGCGTCTTCAGCCGCGGCAGCACCTCCCGCGAGTAGCGCTGGATGCCGGCGATGCCATCCCACCGGGTGTCGATCGCGATCTGAGGCATGGGTCCATTGTGCCGCGGCTCCTCACCGCCCCGTGCGCTCGGGGATCCACACCCGCATCGTCGACGGGCCGCGCTCCGCCCAGCGGTGGTACGGGATGAGGTCGAGCGCGAGCGGATGACGCACGAGGTCCGGCGCGGTCGATCCGTACGCCCAGGTGTGATCGTGGACGGCATCAGGCAGCTCGGCCTGGATCGTCACGACATCGCCGTCATTGCGCACGGGAAGGGTGCTCGTGTCGACGGCAACCGTGAGGAGGTCGGCACCCTCCGGTAGATCGACGCTCTCGAGGCAGTAGACGAGCGGACCGGCCTCGACGGCGATGGTGCCCCGTACAGCGTCGATCCGCGAGTCCGGAATGGTGATGCGCGGCTCTACGGGCAGCGTCAGCCGCACCACATCCCCGGCCTTGAGCCGTCCGCGCACCCTCGCCGCCGATCCGCTCATCGTGATCTCGCCGGACGCGTCAACCGAGGCGGTTCCCTCGGCCCATGCCGGAATGCGCAGGGTAAGCGTCCACTCCCTGTCGGGAGCGTCGAGCACCTCGACCGACACGAGGCCGTCGAGCGGATACTCCGTTGTCACGTGAAGTCGGATCGGCGATCCGTCCCGCAGGGTTGTCGCGATCTCCGCCGGTGCGAACTGGTGGATACGGATGCCGGAGTCGTCCGTGGACGCGACGTACCCGGCGAGGCTCGCGAGTGTGCGCGCTGTATTCGTCGGGCAGCACGACACTTCAAACCAGGGCGCGCGCTGGCTCGACGCGGCACGGGGACTTGGGCGGTCGAGCAGCGCCGGGACGCCGGGAACTCTGCGCTGAAGCGGGTTGACGTAAAAGAATGCCGTGCCGGATGAGTCCGGCGCCGCCGCGACGACGTTGAATAGCGCTCGCTCGATCTGGTCGGCGTGCCGCTCTTCACCAGTAGCGAGCAGGAGCCGCCAGCCGACCATGACGGAGCCGATGGCCGCGCAGGTCTCGGAGTACGCGCGGTCGCTCGGCAGCTCGAAGTCGTCGCCGAACGACTCCCAGTCATGCCGCGACCCCATTCCACCCGTGAGATATGTGCGGCGCGCAAGCGTCTGCTCCCACTGCCGCTCAACCGCCTGCAGCAGCTCATCGTCGCCGGTATCGACGGCGACATCGATCGCGCCGGCGGCGAGATACATCGCTCGCACGGCGTGCCCCGCGAACACCTGCCCCTCACGGACGGGCACCTCATCCTGGAAGTACGCTGCCTCCGCTTCACCCGTCGACAGCAGGCCCCGGCCGTGGCGCTCGACGAAGATCGCGGCCTGGTGGAGGTATCGATCGTCGCCCGTCACGCGCGCGAGCTCGGAAAGAGCCGGCTCAATCTCCGGATGCCCATCGATCGCGTCCCGGCCGCCTTCACCGAACTCGCGGACGACATGATCGGCAACGCGCAGCACCCCGTGGACGAATTCGTCGTCGAGCCCGACGGTGCGCGCGCGAGCGACGCCCGCCTGGATGAGGTGCCCCGCACAGTACAGCTCGTGACCCCACTCGAGGTCGCTGTAGCGCGCGGGCTGTCCCGGGCCACCGAAGCGCGTGTTGAGGTATCCGTCATCGCACTGGGCGGCGAGCACTCGCCGGCTGAGCGCAACGAACGTCTCCTCGAGCTCAACGCCGCCCGTCCGGGCGCTCTCCCAGGCCATTGCCTCGAGCAGCTTATAGATCTCGGAGTCGGCGAACTCCCGGCCTGCGCGCTCGGGTCCTTCACCGCGCGCGGTGCGGTCGAAGTTCGCGATCCAACCCGTGCCCTCCATCCAATCCAGGCAGTGCCGGATCGACATCTGGGCGTTGACGGCTTGACGTTCGCCCCAGAACCCGCCTACCAAAGTGACGTGGTCGGCAGGCACCGGCGCAAGCGCCCCTGCGGCGGGAGCGACAGGAACTGCTCCGACTCGGGTAGTGCCATGCGGATCTTGAGAGACGAGGGTCACTTGAGGCTCCCGGCGGTCATGGCGGCCACGATGCGGTCGCTCAGAAGGATGTAGATGACGATGGTCGGCGCGATACTGATCACCGTCGCGGCGAAGGCGAGCGGGTAGTCGGCCGAATACGTGGTGAGGAAATAGCGGACGCCGACCTGAATGGTCTGCGCCTGCGCATCCTCGGTGAGGATCGACGCGAACAGCAGTTCGTTGAAGGCCGTGATCAGGAGGAAGATTCCCGCAGTGATCGCGCCGGGCGCGGTGAGCGGCGCGACGATCCGAGCGAATACCGAATGGAATCCCGCCCCGTCGAGGCGCGCGGCCTCGAGTATCTCGGGCGGTGTGGTGTCCATGTATGTCTTGATGATGAGGAACCCGAGCGGAAAAAACAGACCCGCGTATACGAGCGCCAGCCCGAGGATCGTGTTGTAGAGCCCCATGATGTTGACGATGAAGAAGATCGGCGTCATCAGCGCGTTGACAGGCAGCAAGATACCGAACATGAGGAAGCCGAACGTCACCTGACGGAGCGGGAATCGATGCATGAGGGCGTAGGACGCGAGCATCGAGGCCACGATGATGAGCGCGGCTGACAGACCCGCAGCCACCAAGCTGTTCAGCAGATAGACCGGCAGCGGTCGGGCGGAGAGCGCTTCGACGTAGTTGTCGAACGACCAGCTCGCTGGAAGTCCGAATGGGTTGGTGAAGAGTTCGTTATTCGTCTTGAACGACGAGACGATGAGCCACAGGAGCGGGATCAGCGTGATGAACGTGAAGACGCCGAGGACCACCCAGCGGACGGCGCGTGCAATGGGGCTCATCGCTCGGCCCTCCGCAGCACGAGGAACACGGCGGCGGTGAACAGCGCCCCGATCGCCAGGGTGACGACGCCCGCTGCCATTGCCAGGCCGTACTGGTTAGCGGTCATCATCTGCTTGTAGATGTAGAGCGACAGCGTGATCGACTCGTTCGCTGGGCCGCCACTCGTCATGATGAACGGGTACTCGAAGCTGCGCAGCGCGTACCCGACGACGAACAGCACCTGCAAAGCGATCGCCCGCCGGATGAGCGGGATTGTGATCGACCAGTCCTGACGGAATGTAGACGCGCCGTCGAGCTGCGCCGCCTCGTAGTACTCCTGCGGAATGGTCGAGATCTGCGTGAGGAACAGCACCATCCCGAAGCCGATGTAGACCACCCAGGGAGTCATCGTGGCGCCGAGCGCGGTGAACGGGTCGAAGAGCCAGTTGCGCGTCCACGACTCGAGGCCCACCAGAGTGAGTGCAGCGTTGATGAGCCCGAGCGAGACGTGGAAGACGAAGTACCACAGCAGGGCCAGCGCCGTCGCACTCAGGATGTTGGGCAGGAACAGGATGGTGCGCAAGATTTTCCATCCTCGCGGCTTCCGCGCGATTACCAGTGCGACGAGGATGCAGAGCGGCGTGTGGATAAATACGCCCACGAGCACCCAGATGACGGTGTTGCGCACTGCGAGGAGGAACGCGGGATCGCCGAATAGGGTGCCGAAGTTCTCGAGCGAGACGAACTCGGGAGCGCCTACACCTGCCCACTCGGTCGTACTCAAGGCGACGACGACCGCGAGCGGAATCGCGAGGAAGAGCGTGACGAGCGCGACCGCCGGCAGCAGGTAAAGGCCGACCTGCAGCCGCTGGAGCTGTCGTCGTCCACCCGCCGATCCCGGCGGAACGGACAGACTGCGCCCGGGACGACGGCGCGGGCGGGCGATCGTTGTCGCCCCGGACGCGGCAGTCATTCGGCGTTCGCCGCCTGCAGGTCGGCCGCGAACTGCTCAGGCGAGAGGCGGTCGAGAGCGAGGCCCTCGAGCATCGATGGCAGCTCCGACTGGGCAGCGGGCGTGATCAACCGGCCCATCTGCGCGATCACGGTGGGCGCCGCGTTGTTGATCTCGAGCACCTGGGCCACCTGGCAGGATGCGCGCTCGCTGTCTTCCGCCGATAGATCGGTCTGCACCGCCATCGGGTACTCGCCGTCGATCGCCATACGCACGGCCGACTCGTTCGAGGTGAAGAACTTCATCCATTCGACGACCGCCTCCTCCTTCGCCGGGTCGTCCTGCTTGGCAGCGGCCCAGGCGTTGAGGGAGTCGGTCACGGTGTACCCGGACTCGATTTCTCCGTTATCGAACGTCGGCGCCGGCGCGACCTTGATGCTGCACGGATCCTCCACGCCAGACTGAATTGAGCTGATCAGCCACGGCCCGTCGACGATCATCGCGGACTGTCCGTTGATGAAGCTGCTCGACGACGATGCGTAGTTGCCGCCGACGGCGTCTGCAGTCGAGAGTGCCAGGAGCCGTTTCGTGTAGTCGGCTGCGGTGCTGATTGCGGGACTGTCGAGGTCGGCACCGGGAGCGTACACGTCGGCACCTCCCGCTGCCGTAGCAAGGTAGCTGAAAACGTTCATGGTGTGCCAGGCGTCGTCGGCGGTCATCATAGAGATGGCACCGACGCCGGATTCCTTCAGCGTCTGCGCGACGGTGAACAGCTCCTCCCATGTGGAAGGGAACTCGTCGATCCCCGCCTGCTCGAGCATCGTCTCGTTGTAGTAGAAGAGCGCTGGCGACTGATCGCCGGGGATCCCGACGATCTCACCACCCACCGTGAGTGCGTCGAGTTGGTCGGCCTTGAACCGCGCCTTCCAGGCGGAGTCGTCGGCGAGCGCAGCCGTCCAGTCTAAGAGCTGGCCGGACTCCTCGCGGCTGAGATCAGTGGGGTTGTAGTTGTAGAGGAAGACGTCCGGAGCGTCACCAGCCGAGATCTTCGAGCGAATCTGCTGCTGGAGCGTCGGCCAGTCCGGCTGCCCCTTCGACACGACGGTGTACTCGCCCGCATGCTGCTCGTTGAACTCTGCGATGAGCTCGTCGAGGACCTTTCCGCGGGCGACATCGGACGTGAAGTTGGAGTGAATCTCGATGGTAGTGCCGGAGTCGGATCCGCCGCCGGGGACAGCGCTGCTGCATCCGGCCATTCCGGCCATGAGAGCGAGGGTGCTCGCAAAGCCGATGATCGTGCGTCGTCGCATGATGTTTTCTTTCTCGTGTGGTGAGGGGGAAGGGGTCAAGATGCCGCGCGAGCGGCGAGGTAGTTAGCGAGTCCGGTCGTGCCGGCTGTGTAGGGCCAGCCCAGTCCGCCCCACGTGTCGCCCTTGCGGATGAGCCCGTCATAGGCTCCCTGATCGCAGAAGGAGATGCCCTCGGGCTGCATACCGGTGTCGGCGAAGCCATGGAGCTGCCCAGGGCTGGAGAGGATCTCGACGCTCGAGTGCGCTACGAGTTCGGCGACGCGGACGAACTCGGGGGTACCGCTCATTACACCGAGGCGGTGCAAATCGTCGGCGAAGAATAGGGAGTAGATGTCGGTGACGCCAACGCCCCACACGGAGTTGATGCCGCCCCAGCCGACCGAGCGCACCGCCGCGCGCCCAACGGGAGTGCCCTTCACCAGCGGCACTGGCCACAGTGAGTGCCAGCCCAGGGCAAACCAGGCGGCATCCGTGGCGGCGTCGCGCCACGGGCCTGGGACTTGCGCGGCCTCAAGAGCGAGGAGGGCGCGCATCGCAATGAACGCCGCTTCCTTGTCGACGTCGTTGGGATTGTCAAGCGTCCCGCCCCGGAACTCAGCCGCGGCGACGAATGTGTCGAAAATGTACTGCCCGGCACGGGCGGCGGCATCCCGGAGCGTGCTCGCGAGCTCTGGGGCCATGTCGGCGACCTGAAGTAAGTACGGCACGACCGCACCCGTCGCGCTCTTGCCAGTGCGGTTCGGCTCGCCGAACCAGTCGGTGCCGACGATGGGCGTACGGTCGGGCGCGTAGCCGCGGTACCACGATCCGTCGTCGTTCTGAACGTTGAGGAGAAAGCCCGCGAGGCCGGCCGCGGCGTTCCTCCACTCGGTGACGTCGCGTCCGAGGTTCTCGTGGAGCAGAATGTTGCGGACGAGGTCGCCCCCGCCCTCCGTCATCATGCGCGTGTACGTGCCCGCGACGTCGAACCGGCCGAGGTAGTGCATGACCGGTCCGCGCTCGTCGCCGATGGCATACAGCGGACGATCCTCGACGACATCGAACAGCGTCGCGACCCATCCGCTGTCATGCACCATCCGCTGCACGAAGCTGTCGACGACGCGGGCGCCCCGCTCGGCCCACTCTTCCGGGTCGCGGCGCGCCAGCGAGTGGGCGAGGTCTAGCTGACGGCCGGTGAACCCGTACTCGAGGATGCCGTGAGAGCCGCTCATCTCGTGATCCGCGAAAGATGCGCCGAACGCCTTGGCTTGAGAGTCGTAGCCGCGCTCGGGGTCGAAGTTCAGCACGAAGCCCGCGAATCCGGAAGCGGTTTCCCTGTATGTCTTCGCCGCCGAATCGAGGCGGTAGTCGATGGACTGCTCGAGCGTGAAGCTGTGCGACGTCGGCTGCGGATCGGCGAGCTCGACCGCACGCGCCGTGGCGATACGGACGGCGTCAGCGAACCGGGGCGCCGGGGCGCTAGCGAGCTCGTAGGTGATCGTGACGGCAAGGTCGTCACGGCACCCGTGGAACGTCTCGAACGAGTGGCCCGCGGCATCAAGCTGCGAGCTGTGGTCGCCCTCGGCGACCGGCCAACCGGCGAGCAGCGCGCCGCGGTCGGTGGAGAAGCCGATGAACCCGATATCGGTGTCGCGACGGAATGTGCGGTCTCCGAGCTCGCGGACGGGCGCGGCGTCGTAGGACGCGAGCGAGATGCGTGCGAGCCACACGACAACGCGGGCTGCCGAATTCCATGCCGCGACGATCGGATACCCAAGGCGATCATCGGCGAACTGATAGCGGCCGTCACGGCTGTGCTGTGCAGGAGCGGAGATCATACCTGGAACGAAGAACCGGTCCGTCTGGTCGCTGGGAATAGGGATCTCGAGGTCGACGCGCACCGGATCGCCCGCCCGTGCCACAACGCGGCGTTCCAGCAGGACGCGCTTCGAATCTGCCGACCATGTATCGGTCACAGAAATGCGTCCGTCGGCCACCTCTGCAGTGCCGACGAGGCAACCTCCTGCGTCCGCTAGGGCGTCATAGCCCTGACGCCCGCTGCTGCCGGCCATAGTCGCCCAGAGGATCGGACGACGGACCGAGACGTTTCGGCCCTTCCCAGCGAGGGAGAGAACGACCGCTCCCTCATCGGTGTGGAGTCGATCGGACATTCACTCTCCCTTGAGTCACGAAATTTTTCGAAAAGCTTTACGATGAGATTAGAGAGCGCGCGATCGAACTGTCAAGTCAGCGTCGAGTACGCTCTTCGAAAGCTTTCCGAAGGAGTGCAGAGTGGCTGACAAACAGCGGGCGACCACGCTGGTCGACATCGCCAAAGAGGCCGGAGTCTCGATCGCCACTGTGTCGAAAGCGCTTAACGGACGCCCCGACGTACGCGCGGAGACACGAGAACGCGTCCTGGACATCGCGCGAAAGCGTGGGTTCACCCCCAACGCCGCCGCCCGCACTCTCCTCGGTGGCCGAAGCGGGACAGTGGGTCTGATCACCTCGGACTTGGAAGGGCGTTTCGGAATTCCCGTCATGATGGGCGCCGAGGACGCTTTCGGTGCTGGCGAGATGTCCGTGTTTCTGTGCGACGCGCGAGGAGACAGCATCCGCGAGCAGCACCACATCGACGCGCTGCTCTCCCGCCGCGTCGAGGGCATCATCGTCGTGGGCGCGAACACGAATCCCCGGCCGCCCCTAGCGCGCCGTCCGCCCGTGCCCGTCGTGTACGCCTACGCCCCAAGCGAGGATCCCGAAGATCAGTCGATCATCGGGGACAACGTCGAAGCGGGACGGATGGGGGTGCGCCACCTGCTCGACGTCGGCCGTGCGCGCGTGGCGCACATCAGCGGAGATCGCGAGTACGCCGCCGCGGCGGACCGCGCGAAGGGAGTACAGGAGGAGCTCCACGCGCACGGACTGGAACTCGCCGGTTCCGAGCCGCTGTTCGGAGCGTGGAACGAGGGTTGGGGTCGGCGCGCCGTGCGGGTACTCCTCGACCGAGAGCCGACTATCGACGGCATCGTGTGCGGCAGCGACCAGATCGCGCGCGGCGTCATCGAGGGGCTGACGGAACTTGGCAAGCGCGTGCCCGAAGACATCAGCGTCATCGGATTCGACAACTGGCGAGTCATCGCCGAGAACACTCGACCCCCGCTCACCAGCATCGACTTCCGCCTGCAGGACCTCGGACGGTTGGCCGCCGAGAAGCTCTTCTCTGCCATGGACGGCAACCCCGGCAAGGGCACGATCGCGGTCGCCCCGCGGCTGGTGCTGCGGAATACGACGGTGCCGTAACGTCCAGTTCGCCCGGTTTGGATGACGATGCCTGGGCTCTGCCCTCATCGTCCCCCGCGCGGCCGCCCACCGCCCACCGCCCGCGTCCCGCGGCCCTACCGCAGCAGCGCGCGCACCGACCGCGGCAGCTCGAACACTGCCCGCGCCGGCGTGCGCATCACCAACTCGTACACGACGATGCTCAGGATGGCGATCGCCGCGGTGACGAGGAGTGGCGCGACGCTGCGCACCCCGGCTCGATCGATGACGGCTCCCCAGTGCGGAGCGAACGCCAGCGTCTCGAGCAGCAGCCCGTGCAGCACGTAGATCGGCAGGGTGCGCCGCCCGACCCAGCCGAGCACGGCGCCGATCGCCCGCACGCGGCAGAGCACCGACATGAGCAGAAGCAGCAGGACGGCTGCAGCCGCGTCGCGAGGAACCGATAGCACCGCGCCGACGTGCGGATCTCCCTGAGCGATGATTCCGCCGGCGCCGAGGTACACGGCAAGCGCGGCGACGGCGAACGGAGCGTGCCCCGCATGCACCCGCTCGCGCAGCCACGGCGACCCGTACACCCCGATGGCGAAGAACACCGCGTAGCGCAGCAGGTTGCGGTACTGGTCGTTGTCGTCCGCGACCGGGACGTAGTGGCTGCAGATCGACAGGATGGTCAGGGTCACCAGGACGAGACCGGGGTCGACTCGGTGCAGGGTCGCGAGCAGCGCCGACCAGACGGCGAGCGCGAAGACGTACCAGAGGATCGTCCGCGGCAGAACGAGCTGGTTGAGGTAGGCGTCGAGACGCAGCCCCTCCCCCACGCCGACGGGCCCGGTCCAGACGTGCGACCCGATGAGACCGGCGAAGAGGGCGAAAACGAGCAGCCACACGGCATACAGCCAGTACGACGAGGCGATGGAGACGCGAACGGCACTGTCCGACCATCCGGTGCGGATGCGCCTTGCCAGCAGGAGGCCGCTCAGCATGGCGAGCCCGGGCATCCGAAACGGCGTCATGGCGTCGATGAACCAGGACCAGAAGCCCGTCGAGGTGCCGGGCTGCAGGTAGCCGAGGTAGGCTGAGAGGGTCGTGTGCATGAGCACGACGGCGAGGACGCAGATGCCGCGGGCGGCGTCGATCCACACGATCCGCTCGGCTTGGGGCACGCGCTCGATCCTACGAGGCCTGGTCGCCACGTCTCGTCTCGGACCGTCCGTCCGGACGTTGAGCGAGCGAAGCGAGACGAAACGCCGCAACCCGCCCCCGACAACGACCCACCGCGTTTCGTCTCGGTCGCTGGCGCTCCCTCGCTCAACGTCCGAGCCGGGCACGCAACCACCCCGGACGTTGAGCGAGCGAAGCAACGCGCCATCGCCCGCACGGCGAACCTGCCGGCCGGGCTACCACAGGATGTCCGCCTTGGCGGCCCCTTCACGCGGTGCCGGGAGGGTGGCACGGTGGTCACATGCCGACGATGAACGAACTGCTGCGCGACGACTCGCTCTCACTCCTGGCGCGGGGCTACGACTTCGGAGCGCACCTCTGGCAGCGCACGCGGGAGGGCGCCCGGGCCGTCCCGTTCCGCCTGCTCGGGCGCGAGGCGCTGTTGGTGCGTGGGAGCGACGGTGTCGCCCTGTTCTACGACGAGACCCGCACCCGCCGTCATAAGGCGATGCCCGCATTCATCCAGCAGTCGCTGTTCGGGAACGGGTCGGTCCACAGCCTCGACGGCGCCGAGCACCGTCACCGCAAGGCGCCCTTCATCAAGGTGCTCTACGACGACGAGCAGGTCGCGCGTCTGATGCCGTATCTCGAGACGCAGTGGCAGAGCGAGCTCGACGCGTGGGTCGCCGGCGGCACCCGCACCGCGTACGAAGCCGCGATCGGCGCGCTCGGCCGCGCGATCATGAAGTGGGCGGGGATCCCCGGCACCGCGGCTGCGCAGACCCGCTGGGCCAAGCGCGAGGCGCAGATCGTGGACGACTTCGGCTCGCCGTACTCACCGGTCTATCTCCTGGCGCTAGTGAACCGTTGGTGGTCGAACCGGCACGCCGCTCAGCTCATCGAGGCGACGCGCGCGGGGCGACTGCAGCCCGCCGAGGGGACCGCGCTTCACGAGTGGGCGTGGCATCGCGATCGGGATGGCGAGCTGCTGTCCCCGCGTCTGGCCGGCGTGGAGCTACAGAACAGCTTCCGACCGATGATCGCCGTGTGCCGTTTCGTCGCGTTCGCCGCGAAGGAGCTGCACGATCGACCCGAGTGGCGTGAGCGCATCGCGGCGGAGACCGCCGAGCGTGGGGCTCTGACCGGCGGCGAGCTGACGACGATGTTCGCGCAGGAGGTCCGGCGCCTGTCGCCGTTCGTGCCGATGCTTCCGGCCTGGGCGACGACCGACATCGAGCACGACGGCGAGCGGGTCGCCGCGGGAGGACGTGTCCTGCTCGACATCCTCGGCACCGACAGCGACGCCGAGGAGTGGGAACGCGCCGACGAGTTCGACCCGGAGCGCTGGCGCGACGTCGACGACTACGAGGCGATCGAGGCGTTCGTGCCGCACGGCGGAGCGGACCCCGCTACCGGGCACCGCTGCCCCGGCGAGAAGCTGGCGATCGCGGGGCTCGCGGCTGCCATCGCCACCATCAGCGACCCGCGCGTCATGATCCTCGGGTCGAACCTCGACGTGAATCGCGGGCGCCTTCCCACGAAGCCGCGCTCGGGCGGGCGCGTGCGTGCCGCGGGCGCGTCCGGCTCACGCTGCCCGTTCCACTGAGCCGAGCGCGGCTCTGACGACCCCTACGCGCTGAAGACCCCGCGGACGTTGAGCGAGCGAAGCGAGACGAAATCCGGACCTCCGTCCGGACGTTGAGCGAGCGAAGCGAGACGAAATCCGGACCCTCCGTCCGGACGTTGAGCGAGCGAAGCGAGAGGAAATCGGGACCCTCCATCCGGACGTTGAGCGAGCGAAGCGAGACGAAACGACGCAACCCGCCCCCGACAACGGCGCACCGCGTTTCGTCTCCCTCGCTGGCGCTCCCTCGCTCAACGCCCGGAAAGGGGTCGCTGGCGCGCGGTCACTCAACGCCCGAGCGCGCCGACACGCCTACTTCTTCGCGCTCCCGCTGACGGCGGCCGTCGTCGTGTCGGTCTCCGGGATCAGCACCCGGTACGTCTGCCCGGCCGGGCCCTCGTGCTCGAACGAGGCCGAGCCGTTCACGAGCTTGGTCGTCTCGACCGATTTCCAGCCGTTGTCGCCCTTCACCTGGAGCACGGCCTTGTCGGCAGAGAAGCTGACGCGCTCGGGCTCCGCGTAGGGCTTGAAGCGGGTGACGGTCGCTCGCACCAGCGTGTACTCGCCGGAGCGCGTGATGGACGAGATGCTCGCCTTCGCCTCCGCGCGCGCGTAGAACGCTCCCTTCGTCGCATCCACGCCGCTCTTAACCCATGAGGCGTAGTCGACCCACCATTCGCTGGAGCCGAGCGTGAACTTGCCCAGGCCATCCGAGGGGCAGTACAGGAACCGCTTCTCGGTCGGGTTGCTGTCCGAGTAGAACGCCGCCCAGGTCACCAGGCGCGAGCCGCGCGCGACGTCGACCCTCGCATGCCAGCTCTCCACACCCTTGCCGGTGTCGCTCTCGAGGGAGACCGTGACGTACCGGCAGCCGTCCTGGTCCGGCCCGACGACGACATCGTCGGCCGACAGATGCGTCGCGTCGAAGTGGGGTGACTGGGCGGATGTCGCGGGCTCGATGTCGACGATGATCGCGTCATCCGTGTCGGCCGAGGCGGGCAGAGCGAGGCTCAGCGCCAGGGCGGCACCGGCGACGAGGCCGGCCACTCGCGTGGTCAGGGTGCGCATGGATGCCTTCCGTTCGGGAGGAAAGAGCATCCGGATGGCCCCCCTTCCGGATCTCCGCCGACTCTAGCGGGATGTCGATCGCGAGATCAACGCGCGTTCCGCGCGACGAACCCCTCGATCTCGCGCGCGAACACGTCCTCCCCGAAGTCCGTCGCCCGCGCGCGGCAGGCATCCGCAGACGAGCCGAGCGCCTTCGAGACCGCCGCCTGCAGCTCGGCCGGCGACTCCCAGTCGTGCACGTGCGCGCCCGTGACGCCATCGAGCACCGACTCGACCGCTCCCCCGACGGCGTTCGCCAGCACGGGCGTCCCCGCAGCCATCGCCTCGACCGGGATGATCCCGAAGTCCTCGATCGGCGCGAACACCAGGGCCGATGCCCGCTGCAGGATGGCCGTGAGCAACGGCGTCGACGGATGGTGCACGAACGTCACCGCGCCCGGGTACGTCTCCTCCGCGATCGCGCGCAGACGCTCCTCGTCCGGACCGGAACCGGCGAGCACCACGGGCAGCCCGGAGGCGCGCCCCGCCGCGATGGCCGCGTCGAGGCGCTTGTACGGCACGAACCGCGAGAAGCCGAGGATGAACGACTCCGGCAGCGCGTCGAGCCGATCCTGTTCGGCCGCGGTGAGCTCGGGCTCCTGCCCGAACTCGGCGACGGCGACCGGCGGGTAGATGACCTCAGCCTCGCGCTCCCACGCGTCCGCGACGCGCTCGGCGATGAACCGGCTGTTCGCGGCGATCGCCACCGGCTCCTGCGCGCGCTTGCGATCGAGCGGCTTCAGCACCCTCGACAACGCGCGCGCGGGCAGGCTGTCGCCACGGCCATCCAGCTCGGGAACCCAGATGTACCGAGCCGGCGTGTGCGTGTAGACGAGCTTCGGCACGTCCCGCGCCGTGCCCGCGAAGCGCGCGTGGTGCGCGAAGAGGTGAGAGCTGGTGAGCACCCAATCGGCCTCGCGCGCCGGAAGGTGCCGCCACACGCTCGGCATGAACGGCAGCGCGAGGGCCTTGCGGCCCTTGAGCGGCGTGCGCGCGAGCAGCGTCTCGTGCACGGGCTGGAAGCGCTCGCCAGCGTCGTTCCAGAGACACCACCGCTCCGCATCGGGGAAGACCCGCGCGATCGCCTCGAACACGTTCTCGGACCCGCCCGCGGGCGAGAGCCACTCGTGCACGATCAGACCACTCAACGCCGTCTCCCCTGGTGAAGCTGTGGCTTCGATCCTATGGGCGGGTTTCTGAGAGATCGGATGGCTTCGGATGGCCAGGGCCGGCCGAGCGAGCGGATGGCCGTGGAGCGCCTCCGGGGAAGCCGCCCGCCCTCCTACTCCTCGTATGCCTTCGCCGGAACCTGCGTCGCGAGCTTCCCGCCGCTGACGTCCAGCAGCGTCCCGGTGATGTACCGCGACGCGTCGCTCGCGAGGAACAGCAGCAGGTCCGCCACCTCCTCCGCCGACCCCCACCGCCGCAGCGTGAGCGTGTCGAGCAGCCGGTCCTGCGCAGGCTGCGGCATCTCGGCGAACCCGTTCATCGCCGTCGGGATCATCCCCGGCGCATAGGCGTTGACGGTGACGCCGTGCGGCCCGAGCTCCCCCGCGAGCACGCGCGTGAGCTGCACGACCGCGGCCTTCGAGGCGGCGTATGCCGCGCTGCCGATGCTCGGCACGACCGCCGCGAACGACGCCGCATTGATGATCCGCCCGTACGCGCTCTGTGACACATAGGGAATGGCCGCCTGGCAGACCCGGAAGACGCCCGCCACGTTCACGTCGAAGCAGCGCTGCCACGCCTCCTCCTCGAGGTCGATCACGCGCCCTTCGACGTTGATGCCGGCGTTGTTGATCACGACGTCGATCCCGCCGAAGCGCTCGGCGACGCGCGCCAGTGCGGCGCGCACAGAACCCGCGTCGGTGACGTCGGCGACGAGCCCTAGGCCGCTCTGTCCTCGAGTACCCGAGACCGCGGCGAACTCCTCCACGCCTTCGGCGACGACGTCGAGCGCGGCGACATGCGCCCCGGCCCGAGCGAAGACCTCTGCGATCGTCCGGCCGATCCCCCGTCCGGCGCCGGTCACGACCACCACGCGTCCCGCGATCCCGAAGTCCATGCGCACCTCTCTCCCGGCGCCGTCGCCGCTCGTGCCATCCGCTATACCTAGTCTGGGCTTATCCGCCGACATCGGGCATCACGTGAAGGAGCACCGTCATGACGAAGCGCAGAGTCCTGTGGGTCACCGGGGCGGGCAGCGGCATGGGTCGTGCCGCGGCGATCGCCGCTGGTGCCAGCGGATGGCGCGTGGCCGTGAGCGGACGTCGTGCGGAAGCGCTCGCCGACACCGCCGAGCAGGTGCGTGCCGCCGGTGGCAGCGCCTTCGAGGCGCCCGTCGACGTGCGAGACCCGGCAGCGCTCGCGGAGGCGCACGGCCAGATCGTGCAGTCGTGCGGACCGGTGGATGCGCTCGTGCTCGCGGCGGGCCTCAATGCCCCGCGGCGCAGCTGGGCGGACCAATCAATGGCGGAGTTCGCCGCCATCGTCGACACCAACCTCACGAGCATCGCTCGCGCGGTCGACCTCGTGCTGCCCGAGATGCGCCAGCGGGGGCGCGGCGACATCGTCGTCATCTCGTCCCGAGCCGGATGGCGCTTCTCGCCGAACTCGGGGGTCGCCTACTCCTCAAGCAAGACCGCGCTCAGCCCGCTCGTCTCCTCGATCAACGACCAGGAGGGGCAGCACGGCATCAAGGCATGTCATCTGTGCCCGGGCGAGGTCGACACCGACTTCCTCGACCTGCGCCCGAACGTGCCCGGTGCGGAGCAGCGCGCGTCGATGCTCACCGCCGAGGACATCGGGCGCGCGGTGCAGTTCGTGCTGGAGTCTCCTCCGCACGTCCGCATCGACGAGCTCGTGATCTCGCCGTCGAGCCAGCGGTAGGTCGGGCGCTCAGCCGCACTCCGGCTGGGTCACTTCCGTCGGCACATCCTTCACGAGCGGAGTGTGCACGATCTCGAGGGGTCCGTACTGCTCGCCTGCCACGCCCGCGAACGTGACCTTGAACGTGTGCGACGTCGACGGCTCGTTGAACACGCGAATGCGCACCGCCGGACGCCCCTCGTCGGTTGTTCCCACGTCGGGCTGCTCAGCTTCCCCGTCCACCTCCGCAGAGACGTATGTGCCGCCGACCGGTCCATAGAAGACCATGTCGGTGGCCTTATTGCCCTTACCGAAGTAGTTGGCGGTGGAGATGTAGTACGGCAGCGTCGCAACATCGGCCGGGTCGAGCGTGTAGTTGTAGGTTGCCTCCGTCGTGAACGTCGGGGCATCCTCCGCCTGGCATGCGTTGCTCGTGGCAGACACGCTCATATCCGCGTAGTAGTCGAGCTTGCCCTCGGTCGTGTCGTTCACGAAAACGCCGAGCGCGGTCTTCTTCTCGTTGTCCTCTGGAAGCGGACCGGCGAGGGACGTGCCCTCGACCGCGCGCGCCTCGATCGGGTCCGTGGAGGAGAAGAGGATGCGCCCCTCGCTGGAAGCCTTGCCGATGGCCTGAGCCAGCTTCACGATGTCGGCGGAGCCGCTCGTGATCTTCTCGAAGACCCCACCCGCCGCTGCGCCGAAGAAGGCGTCCTGGGCTTCCTTTTCGGCATACGTCTCGCCTGGGTACTTGAAGTAGACGCCATTCAGCAGAACTTGAACTGCATTCTCGGCGGTGAGTTGCGAGCCGTCAGGGAGCCACACGCCCCCGGTCGCCCCCAGAAGATAGCTCAGCGCCACTGGATCCAGAGACAGGACGCCCACGCCGGGGTCGCCGTGACCCTCCTGCCAGAACGCTCGGATGAGCCTCGCGGTCTCGTCGAAGTTCGGCGACATCGTCGTGTCCTGGCTATAGCGGCCGACGCGGTCCCCATAGAGGGTTTCCGTCCCCTCATCGAGCGGAATGATCGGCGTTGGCCGCCCGTTACTGAAGGTGCTCGTCGACACCTGCTGTGTGATCGCAATTCGCCCCTGGTCCGCCGTGAGCATCATGAGCGACGCCGGGTTGCCGCCCGTGGTGCGCGCTTCCGCGTTGTTTTGAACCATGACGATGTAGCTGCGCGGTCCGTCCGCGCCGAGCATGGTCGGCAGGTGCGGCATGAGTTCGTCCAAGCGAACGAGCGTCGGCCACAGGGAGTCAACCGCGCCAGTCAGCTGGCCCACTGCATCCCCGACGGGCGCGAGGAGCGTTGAGGTGTCAATCGCCGACAACTCGATGTCGACCTTCTCCGTTGCTGCCGCCGCTTCGGACACAGGCTCGGCGAGAGAGCGGACAGCATCGAGGTTGATAGCGCCTTCGTTCGGACCGATCGCCGAGATGTCGAGTGCCGCAAACGGCTTCAGTGCGTCACGAACCAGATCGTCCGCACCCGCTGCGGCAAGACGAACGGACCGCAGGTCATCTCCCACGACCGGAAGCCACTCGACGCCGCGCCACAGAATGTGCCCCGTACTCGCGCGAGCCGCCCCGGTCTTGGACGCGACCTCATCCACCGCCGTTTGCGCCCCCGCGGTGTCGCCCGATCCGATCTTCTCCTGGACCTGTCCGGCCAACGGCGCGACGTCCCTCAGTGCGTTATAGGCGACGAACGCGCTCACCGCCAGCACGGCCATCCAAGCGAGAAACAGGACGGGGATACCCCAGCCGAGCCAACGACGGAGCACCTTGCGCCGCCGCTTCCCGTGGGTTGCTTCGGCGTCGCCGGCGGTGTTCTCGATCTTGCGTTGTCTCATGCTGATGTGGGACTCCTGCGCTCGGCCGGAAACGGCGATGTCGAGGAAACGCGGCGACGGTCGCGCCTTCCGGGCGTGGTGGCCCCAGCTTAGTTGCTCGCTGGCTCGATGCCCGTGTGAGCCGGTTCAGCTGACGGGCGCGTATAAAGCGTGCAGCGCAGATCGTTGCGCGGTCTTGTTCATCGTGGCGTTGAGCCTCTGCGCCCCCTCGCGTGCGGAGACATACTCGTCCTTGCCGTCGAGTATGCGGAGGATCAACTCGGCGGCGTCGTGAGCGCTCGCGGCGCTGGGGAGATTCATCCCCTCGAAGGTAGGAATCCGCCGAACAGCGATCGGATGCTCGAACGCAGCTGCGTCGAGAATGCTGAGCGGGAAGCCTTCGTAGTGGGCGCTATGGAAGTAGAGACCAGGACGACTCAGCTCGGTTGCCAGAGCGTCACCGTCGAGCCATCCGAGTACCCGCACCCCCGCATTCTCCAGTCGCGTACGCATTCGGGCCCCTCGCCCGTCGTCCACGCCGTCGACGTCGCCGATCCATCTGAACGTCACATCCGACGCTTGCTTCCGCACTCGATGCGCGACGTCTGCGAAGTACGCCGGGTCCTTCTGACCCGTCAGCCGTCCGATCATGAAGACGTCCCGCCCGTGCTCAAAGCGCGACGCAGGATGCGCCTCGGTGGGCAGCACCGTCGCCACGTTCGGCAGAAAGAGCACCTCGCCACGAGTGTGGAGCGACCGAGCCAGCGCCTCCTCATGAGGCGAGAGCACGACCGTCCTCGCGGCTCGCGGAGCAAGCGCCTGCTCGACCAGCCGGTAGATCACGCGCATAGGCGCGAGCTGCTGACGGTCATCGAACTTATAGCAGTGTGGTTCGTAAAACACAGGCTCCGCGAGGCGCGCGAGCCGCGCGTATACGCCACCGAAGCTCGAATGAGCGTGCACGTAGTCCGGTCGTACCTCGGCGACCACGCTCTTCACGCGTTGCACAGCAGTGACCATCTCGCGCGGCGACTGCGGCAGCTCATGCACTGTCTTGAACGGCAGCGTCGGGTCTGGTTGCTCGTTTCCTGCCCACAGCAGATGATGCTCTACCTCGGGAGTGAGCTCGACGAGAGACTTGATGGCCCGGCTGATGCCTCCCGCATACACCTGTGTGACATGTAGCACGCGCGGGGACGGCGTCGTAGCCATTTCAGCTCCGGATGTCACGTTCGAGCGCACCGATCATGTTCGCGAGCTGGGGAGCGGCATATGTCCATCGGCACTTCGGGGAGAAGTCCCGAGCGCGAGCTACGAGTGACTCCCGCAGCTGCTCGTCCTTGAAGACTCGAGCCACGGCATCCGCCAGGTCGCTCGGCTGCTCGGCATCGACGAGCAGGCCGTAGCCTTCCTCGAGCATGTCCTTCTGGGCCGGAATGTCGGTCGCGATCACGGGCACTCCCGCCGCCGCCGATTCAAGCATCTTGAAGGGCGTGGTGACCTTGGCCATGGAGCCCGTGTTGCTCTTCGGGCAGAGCGTCACCAACGCACCGGCGACGTACCGCGCCAACTCGGCGGGACGCTTCGGACCCAGCCACTCGAGAGTCGCTCCCTGCGCCCGCTCGACTGTCGCGGCCTTCGCTCCGTCGCCGATGACGAGCAGCTTCAGCCCGGACGGCCATTTCGAGGACCGATGCGCCTCCAACATGTAGTCGATGCCCTGCCACGGCGCGAGTCCACCGAAGAACAGCACATACGGCTCCTCCGTAGGGACGGGAGTGGCGTCGAAGAACAGATCGCTCACGCCACTGGGCATCACTTCGACGGGAACCGCATCCGCGCCGGCCCGCTTCGAGCGCACCCACTCTGCCAATCCCTCGTTGACGCACAGGACCGCCGACGCACAGCCGAGGCTCCGCGTCATCAGGCGGTCGACGGCTGGGATCCTGCGCAACCAGGGGTTCGTCTCGTAAGCCGACTCGTCATTCCCCTGCACAAGAAGAAGCACCTTGCCGCCCTTGCGGAGCCACCGCGGAGCCACGAAAGCGAGGAAGGGGTGCCACCGAGCGACGAGGACGCCTCGGTGCGCTGACTTCCGCCCAGCTCTCACCAGCTTGAGTAGACGAGTGATTTTGTCCCGGATGCCCTCTGCTACCGCTTCCGAATAGATCTGCTCTCGCACACCGATACCTGCCGCATCGAGCCGCGCGCGCGTGCCGTCCATATGCGTGCGTGCTGCGGAACCGACGCGAGTCGACTCCATCCAGAGCATCGTCACTTCGGGAATATTCGAACTGAGTTGGCGAGACATCGAGATCCAATGTTAGACGGCGCTATGAACACCAACTGAGAGATTCAGACGTGCGAGGCGGATGCGTCTACAGCAGCTGCGCCGGACCAACTCCAGGCCCGCGCTGGTGCGCTTCGCACATGGCCCGACCGCGCACCCTGCAGAACGACCAGCCCCAACGCCATGAGGGGAGTGAAATGACGCAAGGCCGAGCCGTAGTCGGGTTCGAAAACGGCTTGAACCACGCTGAACGCCAGGATCAGAGCCAGCGCGCGACGCACGCGCGCTCCCTCGCGTGAGGCAGGCCAGCGTACACGGGATCGCGCCGCGTAGAGCGGCAGCACTTTGACGAGGACGAAGCCCAGCACGACGACGACGTACGGTGCGCCCGCCAGGAAGGGCAGAAGAACGGGCACATATAGGAGCCAGTAATTGAGGAAGACGTCCGCGGCGCCACCCAGTGGCTGCGCGAACGGCTCGAGCGGAACGATGAGTGTGTTCGCCTCGAGATGGCCTTGCACGGCCGTCCGGAAGTGGTTCGGATCTACTCCGAGAGCGAAGAAGAATGCGAGGCCGATCGCTACCGCCGCCATGCTCCCCGCCACCACGAGGTATCTCACACGCACCTGACGTATCAAGATGACACGGATAGCGAGGTACATGACCGCCACGATCGCCCAGTAGTCCCGGAAGAAGAACGCGTAGGCGAACATCGCTACGACCGCGACAGCGTCCCACCAGATCTTCGCGGGAAGAAGTACCAACAGGGCGACGGGCAGGAGCACGAAGACATCCTTCGAGTACTGCCCAAGATAGACCCCGGCCAGGAGGAATGACGCGACGATGTAAAGGGCAACCGGAAGGCTGGCCGTGCGGCGCCCTGAGCGCAGGAGAGCGAGCACGATGACGAAAGAAGCGAGAAGGTACCCGAGCACCGCCGCTACATCAGGGGCAGTGGCCAGACCGAGAGCCCTGTAGACGAGCCCCACCGGCGTGTAGGAGCCATCCTGAAAGTCCGGCACTCTGCCACTGGCGATGTTGTAAATGCGATTCGCGTCCCGATTGAACTGCTCGGCGAGTAGCTGCCTGCGATACACAGTTGTAGCGAGGCCGATGAGGAATCCGACGACCACGGAAACAGCGAAGAATCGAGTTGAGTCGGCGAGCGCGCGCAGGTGAGACGATCCCGGCCAGTTCCGCCGGTGCGGTCCGTCTGTTGTCATGATCTCCCCTAGCGGCGGGCAGGGCGATCGCTCGACTAGCCGCCCGCTTCCTGCTCGATTCTATGCGGACGGTCGGGATAGGCCTTTGAGCACGTTCCATAGCGAGCGCGGACGAGACGCGCCTTCCGGCTCGAGGGAATAGGTGATCGCCCGGCCCGTGTACTCTCGCGGTTATGTCAGCCGCTGGGGTCACTGCTCCGAGAGTCGGACTCATCCCGTCGCTCGACGGATTGCGTGCCGTATCGATACTGTTCGTCTTCTGGGCTCACGCTGGCCTCCCCGGCGGTGTGCGAGGCGGCACCGGCGTCACCATCTTCTTCTTCCTCAGCGGCTACCTCATCACGACGCTCATGCGGGTGGAGAAGGACCGGAGCGGGCGGATCTCCTTGAAGGACTTTTATCTCCGCCGACTCTTCCGCATCTTCCCCCCCATGTACTTCGCCATCGCCTTGGGGCTACTTCTGTCGGTGGCAGGGCTGTTGGCAGCGACGCCCACATTGGGCGGCGTGGCCTCCTCGCTCTTCTTCTTCACCAACTACTGGAACATCTTCGCGAATGGCGTCGGGGTGCCTGACGGTCTGGGAGTTCTGTGGTCCCTCTCCGTCGAAGAGCACTACTACCTGGTGTTCCCCTTGGTCTACCTGCTGCTGCAGCGGTTCCTGCCCTCGCCTCGGCGGCAGATCATGCTACTGGCCGCTATCTGCCTCGTAGTCGTTGCTTGGCGGACGTGGCTCTTCATCGGGGAAGGCGTCGACGCGCCTCGCGTCTACTACGCGACCGATACCCGCATCGACAGCATCCTCTTCGGCGCCATGCTGGCGATCGGCATGAACCCGGTCTACGGAGAGATCCGCACGAAGCGCGATTGGCAACTGCCCGTCGCCGCGGCCGCTGCGTTCGTCGTCTTCCTCCTCGTTTCCTTCGGCCCCGCCACGATCAATTACACGGTCGGATACACGCTGCAGGGCATCGCCCTCATGCCGATCTTCGCCTACCTGATCCTCGCACCACGATCCTGGGCCGGACGGATCCTGAACTGGCGCCCTCTCGTCTTCGTCGGCGTCCTCTCCTACACCATGTACCTCGTGCATAGTCAGTTCCTGCACGCGGTGCGCTATGTGACCGATATCCCCGTTCCTGCCGAAGCCGCTATCGCAGCGGTACTCACCTTCGTCGTCTCGTGGGCGGTGTACAGGTTCATCGAGAAGCCGATGGCGCGGTTCCGCAAGCGCCTCAGCAACTCCGGCGAGGCGGTGGATCGACTCACCCCACGCGTCGGCGAGAACGAGACCTCGGCTAAGCTCGTCGGGTGACTGGAACGGAAGAACTCTGAGCCTCGCCGACGCTGCGGCTCGTGGTGGTGCGGTAACCCTCGCCGGTCAGCTCGCACGCTTTCTCGTTCAGCTCCTCGCGACCGCCCTCCTGGCTCGCCTGATCGCGCCGGCCGAATTCGGCCTCTACACCATGGTGTTCGCAGTAATCGGCATCGCGACGGTCCTCGGCGACTTCGGCCTGTCGATGGCGGCGATTCAGTCGCAGACCATCACCAGCGCTCAGCGATCCAACCTGTTCTGGACCAACGCCGCCATCGGCTGCCTGCTCACCGGGGCCGTCTTTCTCTCCGCGCCGCTCATCGCCGCGTTCTACGGCGATGACCGGCTGATCGGAATCGCCCAGCTTCTCTCGGTGACATTCCTGCTCAACTCGCTGACCGCACAGTTCCGCGCAGAAGTCTCCGTTCGGCTTCGGTTCAAGGCACTTGCGGGAGTCGACGTGCTCGCCGTGATCGCGGGTCTGGCGACGGCATTGACCCTGGCAGTGCACGACTTCGGGTACTGGGCACTCATCGCTCAGCAGATCGCGATCGCGGCCGTCACACTCCTGGGCCTCATCGCTGCATCCGGGTGGCTACCCGGGTTGCCGCGTCGCGGCGCCGACATGCGTGCCCTGTACTCATACGGGGCGAACACGCTCGGCGTTCAGCTCTTCTCGTACCTCACCTCGAACGTCGACAGCATTCTCATCGGCCGGTTCTGGGGCCCATCCCCGCTCGGCCTTTACGACCGCGCTTACCAGCTGTTCCGTCTTCCGCTTCAGCAGATCGCGGCGCCTATGACCAAGGTCGCCCTTCCTGTGCTGTCTCGGCTGCAGGCCGACGACCGGTACGAGGCGTACGTTCAGCGCGCGCAGCTCGTTCTCGGCTATGCCTTCGGTGGTGCCTTCTTCCTCCTCGCCTCTGTGTCTGACCCCGCGGTCGACATCCTTTTAGGCGAAGGATGGGAGCCGGCCAAGCCGATCTTCACGGTCCTCGCCCTGGGCGGGGTATTCCAGGGAATGGGGTTCGTCTATTACTGGGTCTTCCTCTCTCGCGCCTTGACCGGTATTCAGTTGCGCTGGACACTCATTGGCCGATCCGCGATGGTGGTGGCGATGTGCGTCGGAGTCATATGGGGGCCTCTCGGTGTCGCTATCGGGGCGGCCGTGGGGCAGGCCGTCAACTGGACACTGCAGTCTCTCTTCCCCATGCGCCACTCAGGGCTGCGGCGCCTGCCGCTCCTTCGGATCGCGGTGAGGCCGATCCTGCTCTACACGCCGCTCGTGGCCCTCAGCCTCTTCATGTCGTACGGACTTTTCACCGACATGGAGCCAGTACTGGAGGCTCTGATACTCAGCGCGACGATCGTCGCGTACCTGGCGCTTGCCGCCCTGGTCCCACCAATCCGACATGATTATGCGCAGCTGTGGGACGTCGCCCGCCGCTTCCGCCGTTGAAGACAAGAAGGATGAATCCGTGCCGGTCGAGGTCGTACATTTCAATCCGCTCCGTCGTCAGCCGGGCCTGCTGGGTCGTTTCCGCCCGAAGCGGCCGCTGAACAACTTCGGGGACCTCATCGGCCCGGTGATCGTCGGTGAGATCGTGAAGAGGCGGCGGCTCGAGGAGTTGAGCCGCCCTACCCGGTTGCTGGCCGTGGGATCCATCATGCGAATGTCGCGGCCCGGCGATACCGTCTGGGGCGCGGGTGTGAACGGCAAATCGATGGATGCCGGAGCAGCGCCGAACATCGACGTGCGGGCCGTTCGGGGCCCGCGCACAGCAAAGCTGCTGCGAGAGCTGGGGACGTCTGTCCCAGACGTATACGGCGACCCCGCTCTCCTCTGGCCGCACTTCTGGCCGCTCGAGTCGTACCGTCAGGGTGTCCCGGATGAATCTCTGCGTGACATGTCCGTCGTACCGAACTTGTACGACCGGGACCGCATGACCGGCCCGCACCTGATCGATCCCCTACAAGATCCGTTCGCCGCGGTGCGGGAGATCGCGCTGAGCAATTTCGTATGCGGCTCGTCGTTGCACGGGATCGTCATCGCGGAGGCGTTCGGCATTCCCGCTCGGCTGATTCAGCCTGGCACGGAACCCGACTTCAAGTACGACGACTACTACCGAGGCACCGGCCGCTCCACTTTCACACCCGCGAAGGATGTGGAGGAAGCGATCCGTATGGGAGGCGAGCGTCCCGCTCGAGTCGACTCCGCCGCACTCCTCGAAGCTTTCCCCGATGACCTCTGGACGAGCAGCTGAGCCGGTTGCTTGGAATCTGCCTCAACGCTGCCTGAGTGTGCCGACTATTCTCTCGGCGACGGCTTCAAGGCGCGTACGAGCCGACACCAAGTCCGCCGTGAAACCGGCCCGCGCGTCGAGCGCCGACTCCCATACCGACCGCCACTCGCCAGGCATTCCGAAGAAGGCCCTCGTCGTAGTCGGTTCCAGTGAGCGAACGACCTTTTCGGGCGAATCGGTACTGAAACCCAGCGGCACGGCTCCCTCCGTGTAACCGACGATCAGGGCATGGATGCGGTCGCTGATCACGCCAACGCTACTGCCGTACAGTGCACGGATGCGGCGCTCCTGCTCGGCATGGCTGACGCTCGGCTCCCATCCCAGGACATCCGCCCCTAGCCGCTCGGCGAGTTCGGCAGCGCGATCGGCGTCGCGGAGCACCTGGACCGCCACGGTGATGGACAATCCCCTTTGATCTGCGATAGCACGGACCGCCTCGAACCAACCGTCCTCAGGAAGTGGCCGATCGCCTCGCATGGCGACCGCGAGCGTCTTTCGCTCGTCCTCCGCCAGCCACTGGTCGGGGGAGCTTCCGAGCGAGAAAGCCCAGTCGGGTTGCACCTCACCCCGGCCGAACTGATCGCGGCTCCATTCATCGCGCCAGGTCACGACGTCCGAAACCGAGGACAATGTGCGGAGGGAGGTGAGTTCGGGCGAGCTCCCCGGGCGGACGCTGACCCCGGTGAGCACGAGGCGACGCCTGAAGAACTTTGCCAAGCGAGCGAGACCCGGTTGCCAACGGCCTTTCTGGTATTCCTCGCGGGTCCCAACGACCTCACCTGTATTGAATGCGACAGCCGTGCCGGGACGCATAAGAGTCGAGAGCGCAGCCTGGACCAGCCACTTACGGGGCGAGGCGTATTCGACGTCCTCCGGCCGCATTCCCAGCCCTGAGGAGTATCCCCTGTCCGGCCCCGCGTAGGCGTGCAGTTCACCAGCAGCCCGCAGCGCATCGAGGTATGCGCGGCGCAGGAGAGAATCACCGATGTTGTCGCGTTGACCCCCCGCATTCACATATACGCGCCGCTTCGCCGCAGCACGCGTGCTCGCCGCGGTACGGAAGACGTCCGCGTAGGACGACGCGACAGTTCGCCAGCTGCGTGCCGCGAGGTCGGGCGCAACGGAGCGGGGCCGGCGCGCCGTCGCGAGGGCTTCACGGAGATTCTGCTCAGAGAATTCCCCCTCGTACTGAATGACCCAGCCCTCACCCACTTCATCGGCAATCGTCTGGTTCGTCTCAGATGCCGGAACAATCACCGGGCGCGAGAGGGAGAGCGCCACGAGGACAACGCCTGAGTTGTTCATCTCGCTATACGGCAACACCACTGCCTCTGCACTGGAGATCTCTTCCACCATGTCCACATCAGCGACGTGCTCCAGACGTAGCCGGACAGTAGCATCCGTACGCTGCCATGCAGCCACTCGGTCGAGAATCTCCTGCTTCACCGGCTCGGTCGGCCTTCCGACCACGCGCAGCTCATCCCCCTCCGAAGCCACCGCTTCGAACACGTCGATGAGGTGGGGCACGGACTTGTACGGTTCGATCCGGCCGAAGAAGACGAGGCGTCCCCGCACCGCCGAGGAAGTGGGGTGCGACCCAAGCTCCTCCCGATAATCGCCGTGCGGAACTACGTATCGCGTTCCAGGCAGATCGGTCGCATTCATCGCCGCGCTGAGAAAGACTCGATCGGTCGTCAGTTCGTCCAGCTTTCGGAGCAGAGCGCGCTCTTTCGCGTCGCCCGGTTCGTGAGGCTCCCGATTGTGCTGCGTGCGGACCACAGGAGTTCGCAGGACGCGCACACGCAGCAGGAGGGCCCGAACCAGCTGACGCTGAAGGATCCTGAACCACGGGCGCCCGGAGCGCATGAGGAACTCGGGCCAGTGCACGTGAAGCACGTCATACCGACCGAAGAGCGCCTGCTTCCAGGAGAAGTATGTGAAGGTCACGTCATTGGGCGCGTAGCGGACGACCTGATCGATGTACTTGATCGTGTGCCCTGGAGCAGCAACGGTCTCGAGCACTCGAATTGGCTTGGGGTTCAAGAGTTTCCCTGCGATCGTTTCGTCTTGGCGGCTGTCCATCCGCCCTGCGAGGAGTGGACGACGGGGGCGGCGAGGGCGAGCTCTCATCCTATCGAGCGCTGTGTCGGGTCCGAGCGTCAGCGCTCCTTCGAGATGGCACGGAGCTCCTTCCTGAGGAATTCGTCACCGAAGGAGAGCACGAACGCCTCGGAAAGATGGCTCGAATCGCGATACGCAGGGATGCTCCCGATGATCGAGTGGCAGAGTTCGTCGTCGCAGAAGACATTCACGTAGTCCGTGAAGTGGAAGCGCGGGTGAGTCATGGATTCGGCCGCCTTCGAAAGAGTGGTATCCCCTCGCGCCTCATCCCGAGGGCGCGTGCAGGGGTCCTTCACACGTACCCCCTCCGCGGTCACGCACGGCACGATCGCCTCGGACAGGATCGGCACATCGTTGATCACGATGACGTCCTTGCCGGATTGCAACCACGACTTCCACGCTTCTGTATAGCCCGTGCCGTGGTCGGGGCTGCCGTCTGCATACCTGTACATGTTGGCGCGCGAACTCGTCACGACGACGTCGATGTCAGGGTCTGAAGCGACGTCCTCGATTACGGAACGCCTCCATTCGAGGCACCCGTCCTGATCCACACCCCCGATGGCGATCAGGTCCGGATCCAGGCTCGGAGGGCAGCCGCCCAGAGTCCGAGACTGTATCCGCAGCCTGTAATCGTCTGCCACGTTGGCGAGAGCCGAGCGCCACATGGACACATGAGAGTCGCCGACCAGGGCTACATTCAGGTCCTGCTGGCCCTCTTTCACACCGCCGAAGCAGATCTCCGCCTCGATGCCGGCGATCCCTTCACTTTCGCAGCTGAATGGCCGGGTTCCGTCTCCGCCTTCTCCGAAGGTGTCGACGGGCGCCTCCTCAAGGTATGCGGGATCGGCGAGCAGGTGCGACGATGGGCAGTCAGCACCGCTGAAGACGGCTTGTGCGCCAAAGCACTCCCCGCCGTCCTGCGCATCTTCGACGAGGTCCGACCGGATCTGGTTTGCATGCGCGCGGAGTGCAGCGGTGGCGCCGAAGGTCGTTCCTGCCACGAGAGCCATCGCCGTCACCGTACCGACCAACACGAGCCCGGGACGCACCCGTGAGACCCGACCGAAGCGAATCGGATCCTCGACGAGACGCTTTGTACCGAGTGCGAGAACGAAAGTCAGGAGAAGGATCACCAGCTTGTGCCAGGCGAGCAGGTTGGCCCCGACGAGGTACGGCGTGACGACGATGAGCGGGAAGTGCCATAGGTAGGCCGAGTAGCTGAGCCCACCGACCGACTGCGCAGCCCGGGCTCCCGTCAGGCGCTTCAATGGGCTACCTGAAGCCTCGCCGATACCGATTACCAGGACCGCCGAAGCCACCGGCAACAGCGCGGGCAGACCGGGAACACCCGAGTTGCCGTCGAGTATGAACGCGCTGGCTACGAGGCCGCCCCAGCCGATCCAGAGAAGTGGCTGGAGGCTTGCCGTCCGCTTTGCGGAGAGTGCTGGTGCCACAGCCAGGATCCCGCCGGCAGCGAACTCCCACACCCGCGACGTCGTCTGGAAGTAGGCAGCCTCTGGGCTCTCGTTCGTTGCGATTTGCGCCCACGCGAGTGAGAGAACAGCGAGAACCGAAAGCGCTGGGAACAGGAGGCGGCGCCCATTCGACGTGCGGGTCGCTTTCGCGAGCGCGAAGACCAAGAGCAGAATGAGCGGCCAGACAAGATAGAACTGCTCCTCCACCGAAAGCGACCAGTAGTGCACGACCATGGTCTGACCGTCGTCCTGCGCGAAGTAGTCGAGTGATTGACCCGCCAACGCCCAGTTCAACACGTAGAGCGCTGCCCAGCCGACTTGGACGAACTCGTTCTGTCGCGCGACCGGTGGGACGAACAGAGTCGCCAGTACTGCGCTCACCGCCAATACCAGGAGAGCGGCCGGAAGCAGTCGTCGCGCTCGTCGCGCCCAGAACCGGCCGAGAGCCACCCGTCCGGAGCTTTCGAACTCACGCAGCAGGTGACCCGTGATGAGGAAACCGGAAATGACGAAAAAGATATCCACGCCGACGTAGCCGCCCGGCAACCACTCGGGCCAGAGGTGATTGATGACGACGTAAAGCACTGCGAGCGCCCGCAATGCTTGAATATCAGCGCGCATCACTCCCCCGGGCTTTGACATCCCACGATCCTAGAGGGGCCTCTGAAACTGCCCACTCAGGAATCTGCTCAGCGCATGGATCAGCCCAGCGCCTCCTCTATCTCGCTCCACAGGGCCGGACCGATGCTGCGCGCATAAGCATCCGAGGGATGAGCGCCGTCAGGACGTGCAAGCATCCCCGCGATGGCGGGAGGACAGACGTTCTCGACACAGAAGTACCCGCGGCTGTCGATGAGCGCCGCTCCCGTCTCTGCCGCTGCCTGTTCCAACGCGCCGAGATGACTCTGGCCGCCGGCTACGAAAGTGCACGCAGCCGGGCCGGCGCTCTCGTCAAAGCAGTCCCCCATCGAGCGCGTACGGGGAATCGAGCTGATGAGGACAACGTCCGCACCGCTGGCCGACATCGTCGCGATGCTGCTCTTCATCCCTTGAGCCAGTTCGCCGATGGCCGCATCACCCTCGGCCCCGTCGGCAAGGCGCGCGACGGATGTCGATGTCTCGCTGAGGATCACGAGGTCCGGAGACGTCTCCGCCACGTAGCGCTGAGCGAGGTCCCGGAAGTCTCCGCATCCAGGGTAGAGCGTGCCCGTATCGCGGACGATCTCGACGTCAGAAGCTGGACACATCTCGGCAGTGAGGTTGACGATGCGCCACCCTTCGGTCCGCAAGGCATCGTCAAGCGCCGTGGTCCAGCTGATAGCGACCGAGTCGCCGACAACGACGACGGTCTTGGTTCCCTGCGGATCACCGTAGACACATCGTCGGGACAACTCTGCGAACGTCTCGGCAGGGGTCATGCCCTGCGCGAGGCACTTATCGACTGACCAAGCCGTCACGTACTTCTCGCTACGGGGAGACCCGACGACAGGTGTCAAGTCGTCCGGCCACGCCTCCAAGGACAGGCCCGCGACCACGGCGGGGTTGGCGTCCGGGGAGGTGAGCGCCTCGAGGGGAATCTCATCGACGGGGTTCCTCACCGGAACCATTGCCACTGCCGCGATGATCGCGACCGCGGTCAGCAAGCTCCCGAGCCCCGCCCTGATGAGGCGCCCGTGGCGCTCGTGGAGCCAGTCGGCCCACGAGCTCGAAGTTGCTCGCGGCATCAGCCAAGGGGATTTATGTAACGGTTCCTCCACGAGGTAATACGCGCATGCACTTAGGGCGAACGCCAAGGCGAGAAGCGCGACATCGACCTTGCGCCCCGCGTTCGGGTACAACGCGCCCCCGAGGACGATGACAGGGAAATGCCAGAGATAAAGACTGTAGGAGATGTCTCCGACCCAGACAGCCAGTCGATTGCGAAGGAAGGGGTCGAACCGTGACTCTTCTCCCACGCCCGAGACGATGACCGCGGCCGCTCCCAGCGTGGGTAACAGCGCCCATGGAGCCGGCCAGGTCGTCGCGGCGTTGAGCGACCAGAGCGACACGGCGATCGCCGCGAGTCCCGAGTACAGGAGGACCACACGGCTGGCCATCGGCAGACGGGTGAGCCGCGAGGCACAGACGGCGATGGCCGCGCCCAAGCCCAGTTCCCACGCCCGGGTCAGAGTTGAGAAGTAGGCAGGGGACGGCGCTACAACCGACTGGACAAGAGCCCACGAGAACGAGAGCAAGATGATCGCGCCGATCGCGGTGCCTGCAACTCGGCGAGCGGACCTGGCCCTGTTGCCATCCCCGTTGCCACGCGCAAGGAGATGCAGCAGGAGCAGGAGCAGCCATGGCCACACGAGGTAGAACTGCTCCTCCACTGACAGAGACCAGAAATGCTGCAGTGGAGAGGTGCCGGAATTCTCGTCGAAGTAGTTGGTGCTGCTCGCCGCCAGATTCCAGTTCTGAACGAAGATGAAGGACCACAGCCCATCCCATTGCACGCTTCGAGCTCTGATTGCAGGAAGCAGGAGATGACTGGCGATGACAGTCACCACGATGGCGAGCGTTGCAGCGGGAACCAGCCGCTTAGCCCGTCGTGCGTAAAACTTTCGGAAGGAGATGTGGCCTGACTTCTCATATTCGCGGAGAAGAAGGCCCGTGATGAGGAATCCCGAGATCACGAAGAACACGTCGACGCCGACGTACCCCCCGGGCAGGATGCGAGGGGCTAGATGATTGAGCACGACCGCGAGCACCGCTAGGGCGCGCAGCCCCTGGATGTCACGACGCTGCCCTCTTCTAACGGGCGGCTTGGCTGTCTGGCGATTCAGACGCTCGGTCGCGCTCGTGGCCATGCGCAGCTCTCCGCGGTGGTTCTTGCGCCGCGAGGAACACGGCGAGGTTGACGCAGCGGCTGGAGGGCTGCGACGGGGGACAGGCGTGATATTACAGGGAGGGGGACCCTCGCCCGTTCACTTGTCGCCGTCGACCACGATCGAGCCGTTGGCCACAACTCGGAGACGTAGGGCCACTGCGCGAACATCTCCCGCTGCGCTCGCGACAGGCCTTCCCGTGTCAGCCGGGTGCAAGTGTGAACTTTCCGGAGTTGCTCCAGCAAAGGATCCCGCCCCGCCGTCGCATAGCTCGAGGCATTGCTGCCCGAGTCGCATCGCTCGGGCGTTGCACATCCTGCGCGCTGTAGCGTGAGCTCCCATGTCCGCTTCAGCCTTGGCCCGGCAACTGCTCTACGGAGACGGCCCGCATGGACGAGAAGCGGCGATTGACGTCATACGCGGCCTCTGCATCGTCTCCATGGTGTTCGCGCACATCGCGCTGGGTGGCATCGGCTATAAGGTCACGCACGCGGCTGTCTGGTTCGACGGTGCAATGGGGTTCGTCCTACTCTCCGGCCTCGTTGTCGGCATGGTTCAGCGCAAGACGATCGAACGTGGGCGCCTGTCGGACGGCCCTATCAAGGTAATCCGTCGTGCGCGGCTGGTTTATGTCGCGCACCTCTTCATCTGTGCGCTCGCCTTCGGCGTAGCGAATGCCTTCCCGCGACGAGATGGGACCTACGCGAGTTTTGAGGACGTCGGCGGCTGGTGGCAGGCGCTGGTGGCCGCGCTACTCTTACAGATCAATCCGCCCCGGGCGGCAATCCTGTCTCTATACGTGGTGCTTTTGCTTCTCACGGCCGGCGCGGCCATACTCGCATTCAAACGATGGTGGTGGCTGTTCGTAGTCGCCCTGATCGGGCTGTTTGCCGTCGGCCACCTTTTCCCAGAAGCTTTCACCCTCCCCCGCATGCCTGGTGTCTTCGGCGAAATCAACTGGGCGACGTGGCAGGCTACCTATTTTCTAGCCTTCATAGTGGGCTGGAACTGGGATCGCGTCCGCCCTCGCCTCGATTCTCGCCCGTGGCACGCTTTCTCGCTCTCGCTCGTAGCCGCCGTAATCGTCTGGGCACGCCTGGACCGTAGCGAAATGCTTCCACCTGCGGTCAGCGAAGTGAACGCTTGGATATTCGGCAGTGGACAAATGGGCCCAGGAACGGTGATCTTTGCTTTCCTCGTCATGGCCGCCCTTTTCCCCATCATCAGGTGGGCCGAGGGTAAGATACCTCCGGCTACAAGCGTCCTTGCGCGTATTGGGCGGCGCAGCCTCGACTGCTACGTGATGCTGAGCGTTCTCGTCTTGCTAGTGCCGTCGTTTCTTCCTTACCGCACGTACTCGCTCGGCGCTGATCTCGGCGCTGTCGCCACTCTCTTGCTCATGTGGGTCTGGAACCGCTGGCGCGACTATCGGTCGGCGACGAGCAAAGCGCGCGAGCGGTCGCTGACCTGAAGATCGCCCACCCAGCCGCTCCTGGGCATGCAGCACACCAGGTCGTCTCCCACCCCAACCATCAGTACTGCGTGATGTTCGCGTCCTCGCGAGCGAACTCGTGGTCGGCTCGCTGAGCCGGCGCCGGGCTCCCGCTCCCCCGCGCAGCGGTCCCGACGCTAGTCCGCGTCCCTAAGCCCTGGGAAGCCGCACTTCCAGGTCGCGCCGCGCCGCGCATCCGCTCGCATGACGCGATACGCACTGTCGGGCGCCCTGTCGCGCAAGACATCCTGCCGCACCGCGAGGTGGGTCACGTCGTGCTGCCCTCGGATGTCAGCGGCGTCCTCAGCGTGGCACGGCCCCCGGTGCGAAGCCCGGTGGTGTCGTCGGCATCGGCGACGGACTGCATCAGCTTCCCTACCGAGAGTTGTCACACTGTCCGTGCGAGACCAAGCTTGCGTTTGGGCGGCACTTGCCGCCAGATGAGGAGATCTTGTGGAACGCGGCACCCCTGCAGCTCACGCGCCGAGCACTTGGTCCCCCGCCCTCCCCGTCACGACCGACCGGCTCATCCTCCGGCGTCACGAGCTGCGCGACCTCGACGACCTCGTGCGGTTCCACAGTGACCCGGATACCGTGCGATACCTGCCCTGGCCGGTTCGGGACCGCGATCAGACGCTCGCGGCGCTGGAGAAGAAGCTCGACCAGCACCAGGCGACCGCGGACGGCGAATGGATCGTCCTCGCCGTCGAGGAACGCGCGAGCGGTGAGGTCATCGGCGAGCTCGACCTCAAGCGCGCGGGCGACGGCCGCGCCGAACTCGGCTACGTCATCCGGCGCGATCGCCAGGGGCGGGGACTGGCGAGGGAGGCCGTGATCCCCCTGCTGCGCTACGCGTTCGAGAAACTCGATCTCGACGCGGTCGACGCCTTCATCTCGCCCGGCAACGCGGCGTCCACGCGATTCGCCGAGCGCCTCGGCTTCCGGCGCGAGCCCTTCCGCGACAACCCGCACGGCGACAACCCGACGCTCGCCTTCACGCTGACCCGTGAGGCGTGGGCGGAAGCACCCGCCACCGCGATCACGGTCCGCCCCTATCGCCCGACGGACGCCGCCGCGACCCTCGAGATCTTCGTCACGGCCATCCTGCGCGGCGCTCGCGACGCCTACACCGACGAGCAGCGGCTCGCATGGCTCGGCGACAACCCGCGGGCACCCCGCTGGCACGAGGAGCGCGCGGCGACGCGCACGTTCGTCGCCGAGATCTCCGGCGTGGTCGTCGGCTTCACTGACCTCGGCGCCGACGGCTACATCGACCGGCTGTTCGTGCACCCGTCGGCTACCCGACGCGGAGTCGGCCGGCGGCTCCTTCACCATGTCGTGGCGCTGGCCGAGTCCGAGGGGATGCCACGGGTTTGCACGAACGCCAGCCGGGTCGCGCGGCCGGTTCTCGAACGTGCCGGCTTCGTCGTCGACCACGCCGAGACCGTCGAGCGGGCCGGCGTCGCGCTCGAGCGCTTCGCGATGCACCGCGACCTCTAACCCGGAGAACCGGGCGTCAGCGGCGGCGGTGGTCCGCCGATCGCAGCCACCCGTCGAAGTCGATCGTGCCGCGCCGCGCGTCGGGGCCGCCGCGTAGCGCCCCGGACGCGAGCCCGCGACCGTACGCACCGGGAAGTCGCATCTCCACGGTCGGGCCGCGGCGGCCATCCGCTCGCCGCAGGCGGCGCACCAGGTCGACGAGCCGCTCTTCGGTCGGGCCGACGAGGTCCGGAACGCGGCCACTCGGCCCCGCTTCAGCCACCTCGACGAGCGCCGCGGCCACCTCTCGTGCCGCCACCGGGCGCATGAGCATCTTCGGCGCGAGCGTGAGGGGCCCGAACGACAGCTGGCGGAGCATCTGCTCGGCGAACTCGTGGAACTGCGCCGCCCGCAGCAGTGACCACGGCACATCCCCCGCGGCGACCTCACGCTCCTGCGCGTGCTTGCCGGCGTAGTACGCGGCGTCGATGCCGTCGATGCCGACGATCGACAGCGCGACGTGGTGACCGACGCCCGCCTGCTGCTCGGCGGTGAGCAGGTTGCGCGTCGCGGTGCGGAAGAACGACACCGCGGCCTTGCCGGATGTCGTCATCACGCTCGTGACGTCGATGACGACGTCGGCTCCGGCGAGCGCCTCCCGCAACCCGGTGCCGGCGATGACGTCCTGCCCGCTCGAACGCGACATCCCGACGACTTCATGTCCGCGCTCGCGCCCCGCGACGACGACGTGTCGACCCACTGCGCCCGTGGCTCCCGCGACGACGATCCTCATGGCTGGTCCTTCCTTCTCTGATCGGGCTCGGATGGCCCCTGCCGTTCAGACGACGCAGCGGCGGCCGATGTGAGGTCGCCCGCGCCGTTCATCCGGTGAGAGGCTGAGCGCATGACGGATACCGCGGCCGATGTCGCCGTCGAGCGCCCCCGCCTCATCTCGATCGCGTTCCGCCTGCTCGGAACGCTCGCTGACGCTGAGGATGCGGTGCAGGAGACGTTCGCCCGCTGGTACCGCCTCTCCCCCGACGAGCGGGGGGCCATCCGGAATCCGCAGGCCTGGCTCACACGGGTCGTCGGGCGGATCGGGCTCGATGCGCTCGGCTCCGCCCGCGCGCGGCGGGAGGAGTACGTCGGCGAGTGGCTCCCCGAGCCGCTGCCCGCCGATCACGAGCTGACGGCCGCGGCCGATCCCGCCGCGCGCGCCGAGCGCGCGGACGCGGTGAGCACCGCCCTGCTCGTCGTGCTCGAGCGGATGACGCCGGCCGAGCGCGTCGCGTTCGTGCTGCACGACGCCTTCGCGGTGCCCTTCGACGAGATCGCGGCCCTGCTCGATCGCTCCCCTGCCGCCGCACGCCAGCTCGCGACATCCGCTCGCCGACGCCTCGCGAGCGAACCGACCCACGTCGTCCCTCGCTCGGAGCACGATGCAGTGGTCGCCGCCTTCGGGCGTGCCTGCGCGGAGGGCGACCTCGCTGGGCTGCTCGAGGTGCTGGGGCAGGACGTCGTCCTCCGCTCGGACGGCGGCGGGGTCGTCAGCGCGGCGCGGCGCCCCGTGGTCGGTGCCGAGAACGTGGCGCGGTTCATCCTCGGGGTGCTCGCGAAGAATCCGAGCGCGCGGGTCGAAGACGTCGAGACGGCGGATGGCGCGGCCTTCCTCGTGCGGGACGGCGACGGCGTGCTCGGCATCCTCAATCTCGGCGTGCGGGGCGCGGTCGCCGGCGACGTCTGGATCGTGATGAACCCGGCGAAGCTCGGAGCCTGGGGGTAGGCGGGAGGACTCCCACGAAACCGCGGGAGTCCCCGCCCGGCCACGCCGTCACCGCCCCAGCACTCGAAGGAGTAGAGCCTCAAGCGTTCATCTCGGCCTGGATGCGGCGGTCCAAATCGTCGAGCTCCGCCAGCAGCTCCGCCGCCACCCAGACCCTGTCCCGCTTCCGGCCGGTGATCTCCATGATGAAGCCCGCATCGACGAGCTTGTCGACAGCGCGATAGGTCTGCTGAGCGGACGACCCCGACCGCTGCTCGAGCTCGTCCGCGCCCATGACGGGATGATCGTAGAAGGCGGGGAGGAGCGCGGCGACGGCGGACCCGCGGCGAGGGGCCAGCTCCGCAGCCCACTCCGCTGGCAGGGCCTTGAGGCGGGCGATGGAGTCACGGGAGCACACCGCAGCTGCCAGTGCCGAGCGAGCGAACAGATCGATGAGCGGCGCCGGTGCGCCCCTGCGGTAGTGGCCGAGGGCGGCGAAGTAGTCGTCCCGCTTCGCCAACAGCCCGCTCGCGAGCGGGACGACCGCGTTCCGGGTGACGCCGCGGCGCCGGAGTACGGCCGAGACCAGCGCGCGGCCGATGCGGCCGTTGCCGTCGGTGAAAGCGTGAATGGACTCGAACTGGGCGTGTCCGATCGCGGCCTGGGTCATCACCGGGACGTCGTCTCGGTTGAGGTAGGCGAGGAGGTCCGCCATCAGCGCGGGCACGCGCTCGGGGGCCGGAGGGATGTGCAGGGCGTCTCGAGGAGAGTAGTCGCTGCCGCCGATCCAGTTCTGAATGTCACGCAGCCGCCCGGCGTAGTCGGCCTCGTGCGGGTCGTCCTTCATCAGTGCCTCGTGTGCGGCGAGGAGGTCATCGAGGGTGAAGGCGCCACGCTCTCCGACGCTCACCACCAGGGTGTGCAACGCCGTGCTCGCCGCTACCATGCTCGTCGCCGAGGAGTTCGACCTGTTCCCCGCCAACGCCAGGGCATAGTCGTTCGCGGTGGCCGTGATGCGCTCGATCTTCGAAGAGGCCATGGACTCGGTGCGCATCATGAACCGGCTCAGCGCCGCGGAATGCCCTTCGGCGTCGGTGTCCGCCTGCGCGACGGCCAGCAGGGCCTGCTCCGTCGTGATCATCGTCGCCATGGGCGGGATGAAGTCGAGATCCTCGATCATCGGCGGGATCGTCGCGTTGACGGAGGCCATCATCCGGTCGTCCCGCGTCCCGCCGCGCACCTGCTGACGCCAGGGCAGCGTCTCGACGCCATGTGAGGGCCAGCCGACGAGGGCGGTGGCAGATCGGGTTCCCATACCCCGATTATCGCACCCCGCAACTAAGGTTTACGCACTGTAAACACGACTAATGAGCCTCTGAATCAGGTTTAAGGAACGAGGGAGTGCCCCGCGCCCTCGTCCGCACGGGGCCGATCGGCGTTCCCCTCTCGGCTGGCTGTCGGCCGCCGCGTCAGCGCCTGCGGGAGAGCCAGGCCTCCACGCGCTCGGCGAACCACTCCGGTCGCTGCAGCGGGAGGCCGTGACCGACGCCTTCCACCACCTCGAGCTCGCTGCCCGGCAGCGCGCGATGGATGACCTCCGCCGAGTCGCGCAGGAGACGACGCTCACGACTGCCCACGAGAACCAGCGCGGGGCGGGGGTACTGCGACCATCCGCTCGGCAGCTCGAAGGCGAGGTTGCCACCGACCGTTGCCAGCAGCACCTCCTCGGTGATGCCGGCGCTCGTCTTCACGTAGGCGTCGCGCAGATGGCGAGGAATGAAGAGCGCCCGCGCCTGCAGCCGGGCGAACCACGGCTTCTGCGCGAGGCCGGCCGTCGCCTTCACCAGCCGCAGCATGAGGTCGCTGCGGGGCATCTCCTTCGCCTGCGCGCTGACGACCACGACGCTGGAGACCACGTGCGGGAACGATGCCGCGAATTGGATCGCGAGCTGCGCTCCGAGGGAGAACCCGATGAGGTCGACGCGGCGCCCGGGAAAGCGCGCCGCCAGCTGCGCCGCCAGCTTGCGCACGGTCTCCTCGTGGGAGACCCACGGCTCATCCGCGCTCTGCCCGTGCCCGGGAAGGTCGACGACGCAGACGCGATGTGCGCCCTCGAGACGCGGGCGCACCTCGTCCCACATCCATCCCGCCACTCCCCCGCCATGCAGAAGGACGACGGGACTGCCTGTCTCGGGCCCGGAGAGGGAAGCATGCATGAGGCCAGGGTACGGGCAGCGGTGAGGCCGCGCAGGGCGAGTCCGGCGAACCAGTGGCCGCGTTGCATCGACACGCGCCGGTCGCACGTCAGCGCTTCGGCAGCTTGCGCAGCGCCTTCCGATGATGCGCGGCCTCCGCGCCGGTCGACTCCGACTTCACGACGAACACCGGGTCGTCCTTCGATGCGCGGAAGGTCTGGTCCGCGAAGGTGAAGTCCGACTCCTGCCGGCGCACCACCTCGCCGCGCGTGCGCCCCTGCGAGGTGTTCCAGCTCACCCGGTCGCCGGGCGACAGCTCCTGAGCCACGCTCAGCTCCGGTGGGAGAACTCCGCCCAGCGGGTTCCCGTCACGCGGGACATCCCCGCGGCGACAAGCGACTGCAGAGTCACGCGGGGCACCAGGCTGACGCCCGCCTCTCCCACGCCCACCGCGGCGGTCGCCGGCTTCGCCGCCGCCGACACTGCGGCGCGCATGTCAGGCCGCCCTCGCGAGGAACGCCGCGCGAGGCGCGGCCTTGCCCTCGATCTCAGCGAGGGCGGACGGCGAGAGGTCGAGACCGTGATTGGAGTTGGCCGCCTCGACAAGACGCACGAGGATCTCGCGGTTCAGCGGAACCTGCTCCACCTCGTCGAGGATGATCCGGAACGGGATGGCCGAGTGCACCCAGATGGTCTCGCGCCCACCCTGCGAGTGCTGCCACGAGAGGGAGAAGGACTCGCCGCGGCGCAGCTTGGTGAGCACAACCGACTGCACATGGGCAAGGAGACGATCCTCGATCTCGATCGGCTGGTCGCTCATGCCGTAGAACATCTTGCCCATGCGCTCTCCCTCGGATCTGGTCAGCCCGTGCCGACATCTCCAACTTTACTCGGCAAACTAACCATTTAGCAAGCGAGTAATCAGGACTCCGGAATTTCGCTACCATGACGACATGAATCGTTCAGGTCCTGGCGAGGTGTCGTCGTACTGGTACGGCACCGGCGTCGACGAGCAAGCCGCAACGGACGTGCTGCAGGCACTGCGCACATACCGCGCTGCCGAGATGGACCTGCGCCGACGCACGCGAACGTCGATGCGGATGACCGACAATGAGATGCTCGTCATCGGCCTCGCCACGAGGCGCGCCCGCTCCGGTCAGGAGCTGCAGCCCCGCGACGTCGCGCGGGAGCTGGGTCTCACCCCCGCTTCCATCACCGGCCTGCTCGACAAGCTCGAGCGCTCCGGCCACATCGAGCGTCTCCCCCACCCCACCGATCGCCGGCGCCAGCGGATCCTGCCCACGCGACTCGCCGAGATCGACGTGCGCGCGACCCTCGGCGGTGTGCATGAGGGCATGATGAGCGTCGCTCGGACGCTCAGCAGCAGTCAGGCGGCCGTCATCTCGGCGTTCCTGCAGCAGATGACGGACGCCGTCACCGCACACGCGCAGGAGATCGACCCGCCGAGCGAGCCCTCAGCCGCGTGAGAGCTCCGGCTGAAGGGCCGCGTCGATCTCCTCCGTGACACGGCACAGGAACGCCGCAACGACCATCCGCTCGGCTTCGGTGAGATCGACCGCCGCGCGCGTGACACTGTCCGCGACGGGGTCATCCAACGACCGGCCCGCTTCGGTGGCGACGACGAACTTCGAACGGCGATCGGCGGGGTTCGCGCGGAGATCCGCGTAGCCCGCGTCCTCCAGACGCCGCAGCACCGCGGTGATCGACGCACTGCTCACCTGCAGCGTCTCCGCGATCTCGGTCGGCGTCAGCTCGCGGCCCTCGCTCGCGGCATCGACGACGATGCGGATGGCCGTCAGGTCGAGTTCGCTGAGGGAGCGGCTCGCCAGCCTCCTGCGGGCGAGCCGAGCCTCCGCTCGACGGAGGTCTTCGATGGCGCGGATCAGGCCATCCTCGGTCTCGTGATTCATCCGGTGATCCTCACCTGCCGTCCACTCATGTCGCCCATTACGAGCAACCTTACTAGACGACCTTGATACACGCACGTCGAACCTTCTCCGGATCTGGACTTTTCCCGTCACGGAAGGTGAGAAGCTGGATGGACGCCGACGCGAGAGGAAGGGCGATGACGACGAGCTTTGCACCTGATGAAGCGGGATACGTCCTGTACCAGGAGATGGTCTCGCGCCTCGCGGACCGCTTCCCCGCGGTGCCCCTGTGGCGAATCGAGGAGATCGCCTACTCGGAGAACGAGGCGATGACCGGCGGGCTGCTGCGCGTCGTCCCGTCCGGCGTCGAAGACGGCACGGCAGAACGACTTGCGCGAGAAGCGCTCCTCCAGGAGGCGAAGTAGAACGCATGGCGACGTCCACCGAACCCACCGCATCCGGCTACTGGTACCCCGACACCGACGGCGGCGCGACGACCGTCGACGTTCTGAACCTCCTGCGCCGCTATCGCGCGGCGGAGACCGCCATGCGCGCCCGCACCCGGGCCTCGATGCGGATGAACGAGACCGACCTCCTCGCGTTGCGCCACCTGCTGCGTGAGCAGCGTGCCGGACGGGTCGTGCGCGCCGTCGACCTGGCCCGCACGCTCGACATCTCCACCGCTTCGGTCACGGCCCTCATCGACCGGCTTGAGCGCGACGGCCATGCGAAGCGCGAAGCGCACCCCACCGATCGCCGCGCGGGCATCGTCGTGCCGACTGCGAGCAGCGACGCGGAGGTGCGCGAGACCCTCGGCCCCGTGCACCAGCGCATGCTCGCACTCGTCGACGGCATGGACGAGCAGGAGCGCGGCGTCGTCGCCCGCTTCCTCGTCGGGATGGCCGACGCCGTCGGCGAGGCAGCCGCGGGCGACCCGGCCGACGAGGACTGATCAGAAGGGCAGGCGCTCCGTGGGAGCGTCGCGCGGGTCCTGCCAGGTCGGGCGCTGATCGAAGATGCGGGTCGCGTCGTCCGGCTCGCGCCAGGTCTGCTGCTGCACCGGATGGCCGGGCTGCTGCACGCGGCCGGGCTGCTGCGGCAGCGGGTGCTGGCGCGCATGGAGGATCTCCGCATCGCGCTCCCAGATCGCACGGGCGATGATGCGGCGGTCGCGGGCGTAGATCATCGCCCGCATCGTCATGGCGAGCAGGATGCCGACGTAGCCGCCCGCGGTGTTCGCGAACACGTCGAGGATGCTCGACACCCGCGACTCCAGGCTCGTCGCCTGCGTCCACTCGATGAAGCCCGAGTACGCCGGCACGAGGAAGAGCGCGAGCCACCAGGCCCGACGCGGCAGGGCCAGGCCGAGGAAGAACCCGAGCGGGATGAACATCCCGATGTTGGCGGTGAACTCGAGCTCGTCGAAGCCGAACCACTCGGGAATGCCGAATCGGTAGAGCACGCTCAGCACCCGATCCGAGATGCTGTCGAACTCGAGATCGCTGGGGTCTGGCCAGAGCGTGACGACGGCCACGAAGCCGGCGTAGAGGGCGAGCAGCAGCGTGGCGATCCACAGGCGGGCGCGGCTGCGGGGCGGCTTGGGGCCGAGTGCGTCGGTCATCAGGACCTCCTCATGGCGCGGACGTTGACCTCGACCCTAGACGCCCGTCCTGGCAAGCGGGTGCGCAGGACCTTTTCCGCTACCTCCGCGACCGAGACGACCCTGAGGGCGGTTTCGGAGGCGGCGAACAAGCGAACTATCGACGGGTGGTTACATTGATTCTGGTCTTCGTTCCGGGCGCAAGGGCCGCCGCAACAGCGAGTACGCCTAGAAGGGCGACTTTCGCTCAGGTGGGGAGCTTCTCATAGTTGTCGTGGCAAGTGGCGCATCGCGGGAGGTGTTCGTGGTCTGCCGTCGGCACGAACCAGTGGCCGCACATCGCGCGCACAGCTTCCCCTTCCACGGTGGAGCGGGTGAGGCTGTCGCGAGGCGCGTAGTGCGCGATGGTGCCGAGGCGAACTTCGCCGGGACGTGCGTCCTCGTGGATCTCCCCAGACTCTGCAGCAGCTCTAGCCTGCGAGATCGCGCTCTCGGTAATAGCTGTCCAATGGGACATCGCCGGCCCATCCAGCGGGGCGTCCTTCCAGGCCTCCATGTTCGGGTCTATTGCGGTACAGACGACGCGGCTAGCTATTTCGCGGAGAGTCGCTTTCTCCCATCCGGACGGGCTTAACACCACGAGAAGCTCCTTCACGATGGCCCCCCGCAACATCGACGACACCACGGTCATCTCCATTTGCAGAAGCTCACTGCCGTCGGGGCTTCTCACGTCAACCGTGTACGGGACTTCCTCGGCCTGCAGCGCGCTGTGCAGGAGGAGGAGGGAGGTTAGGTGAAGTTGAAGTTTCCAGGCGCCGAGCCGGGCAACCTTGTTCTCGACGGCCCGGAGGACTCGGTCCTCCTCCCTAGGGAGGAACCCGTCCGACCCAGCGGCGCAGTCCACTGAAAATCGCGCGTAGAAGTCTTCTGGGGAACCCGCACGGTGGTAGCCCGCCGCCCCGAGCCACACCGTCTCCACCCCATCTTCGTCAGCAAGAATGACCGCCGCGCCGCGCCAACGCGTGCCAAACGTCTGCTTCAACCATTGGCGGTCTTTCACCGACTTAATTGACTGGCGAAGGTGGTCACCGTCGTCCTCGCCGCTGAACTGATCGTCGAACGCCCGAATGAGGGGATGGCCGAGCCGACACATCGGCGGCATTTGGATGAGATGACGAGAGATCGCGGAGTCGCCGACCTCATCGCAGAGGCGCTGCTGCACGAGTTCGCGCAGTCTTTGCACGGCAACGAGGTCAGCCGAGGTTGTCCAGTCCTGCGCGAAATCTTCCGCAGCGCATCGGAGCGTCACTCGTCTGGATCTTCCCATCTACCCAGCATACGAACGACATCCGACAGATGAGCGTTAATCGAACTCGTCAAGGGCGAGGTGGTCGGCCTCATCCGCGTGCGCTCTGCTCTCGGCTACGCGCTTCTGCGCTTCAAACATGCGCGCCCGGTAAGCAAGCAGGTCAGTGGCGACGATGCGACGGTCGCGCGATCCAACGACGTAGTGCGGGATTGCCCCGGAGTCGAGGATTTTGTAAAGATGCGTACGGCTGAGGCCCAGCAGACCGGCAGCTTCGGAGGGCGTGAGCGTCTCATGTTGCTTGATGACGAACATGTCCTCACCTCCCCGAAGGGCATGAGAGAGCATCTCAAGCGCAGTGCGCAGATTACCCACGGGCAACTTGTCTTGAGTCTCCTCAAGGATGGCTATCTCGGTTGTAGGCACGCTCGAAGCGTCGAGTTTGGGCATGGCGAATTGCCTCTATCGTCAGGTGGTGTGCGTGTGTGCCGCAACTATCGCGGCCCGGTGCCCTAGGGCGAATGGGTACGATTGACGGGAACGGTCACCGTCGTCGGCGGGTGCGCATGTCATAAGTGTCACAGATGACACAGCTCATGTCAAACGCTCCGCTCACCTCAGAACTCCTCGTACTCGGCAGGATCCTGGTCGGCCAGACGGCCATCCGGGCGCCCCAGCGCGGTGATCGCCGCGATCTCCTCCTCGACCAGCTCGACCTCGAGCGCCCCCAGGTTCTCCAGCTGACGCTTGTCGCTCGCAGCCTTCGGAATCGGGATGGCGCCCCGCGCGATGGCCCACGCCAGCACCGTCTGCCCGGGGGTGACGTCGTGCTTGCGCGCGATGTCGACGATCACCTCGTCCTCGAGGATGCCGGTCTCGCGCCCCAGCGGGCTCCACGCCTCGGTGAGGATGCCGTGCTCGGCGTTGAACCGAATGCACTCCTCCTGCGGGAAGTGCGGGTGCATCTCGATCTGGTTCACCTGCGGCAACTCGCCGGTCTCGCGCACGAGCCGCTCGAGGTGCTCGGGCAGGAAGTTGCAGACGCCGATCGCCTTCACGATGCCGGCGTCGCGCGCCTCGATGAGCGCCTGCCACGCCTCGACGTACTTGTCGGTCTTCGGGTTCGGCCAGTGGATGAGCAGCAGGTCGAGGTGGCCCAGGCCGGTCCGGTAGACGCTCTCCTCGATCGACGGGATGGCCGCATCGCGTTCCTGATGGCGTCCCTCGAGCTTCGACGTGACGATGAGCTCGTCGCGGTCGATGCCGGAGCGGCGCACACCCTCCCCCACCGTCCCCTCGTTCTCGTAATTGAACGCGGAGTCGATCAGCCGGTAGCCCTTCTCGACGGCGCGAGCGACGGCATCCGCGCCATCTGCGCCCTTCAAGCCGTAGGTGCCGAAGCCGAGAACCGGCAGCTCGAGTCCGCCATGTGCAGTCCATGTGGGGATCGTCATGCTTCCTTCCTAGAGGCGAGGGCGGATGGCTTCAAAGGGTTGACAGCCGTTTCGTCTCGCTTCGCTCGCTCAACGTCCGAGAAGGAGACGGCCCTCCCCTCCCGGACGTTGAGCGACCGAGCGCCAGCGAGGGAGACGAAACGCCGCACCCGACCCCAGTCCCGACGACGGCTCACGTCGTTTCGACTCGCTCCGCTCGCTCAACGACCGGGGGCGGGGAAGGCCCCTCCCGGACGTTGAGCGACCGAGCGCCAGCGAGGGAGACGAAACGCCGTGACCCGGTCCCAACGACGGCTCACGTCGTTTCGACTCGCTCCGCTCGCTCAACGTCCGACGGATCCGCTCGCTCAACGCCCGGGACGACGGGTACACGAAAGCGGGGCCGCCCCGAAGGGCGACCCCGCTGACGAAGCGAGTTCGAAGAACTTACTTGATGATCTTGGTCACCGTGCCGGCGCCGACGGTGCGGCCACCCTCACGGATCGCGAAGCCGAGGCCCTCTTCCATGGCGATGGGCTGGATGAGCTCCACCGTCATGTCCGTGGTGTCGCCGGGCATGACCATCTCGGTGCCCTCAGGCAGCGAGATGACGCCGGTGACGTCCGTGGTGCGGAAGTAGAACTGCGGGCGGTAGTTCGTGTAGAAGGGGTTGTGACGCCCACCCTCGTCCTTGGAGAGGATGTACGCGGTGCCCTCGAAGTTGGTGTGAGGGGTGACCGAACCCGGCTTCACGACGACCTGCCCGCGCTCGACGTCCTCGCGCTTGAGGCCACGGAGCAGGAGACCGCAGTTCTCGCCGGCCCAGGCCTCGTCGAGCTGCTTGTGGAACATCTCGATACCGGTGACCGTGGTCTTCTGCGTCGCGCGGATGCCGACGATCTCGACCTCGGAGTTGATCGCGAGGGTGCCACGCTCGGCGCGGCCCGTGACGACGGTTCCACGACCGGTGATCGTGAAGACGTCCTCGATGGGCATGAGGAACGGCTTGTCCTTGTCACGCACCGGGTCGGGGATCGACTCGTCGACGGCGTCCATGAGCTCGACGATCTTCTCGACCCACTCGGCGTCGCCCTCGAGAGCCTTGAGGCCCGAGACGCGGACGACGGGAGCGTTGTCGCCGTCGAAGTCCTGCGACGAGAGGAGCTCGCGAACCTCGAGCTCGACGAGCTCCAGGATCTCCTCGTCGTCGACCATGTCCGACTTGTTCAGCGCGACGAGCAGGTAGGGAACGCCGACCTGCTTGGCGAGCAGCACGTGCTCGCGCGTCTGAGCCATGGGACCATCGGTCGCGGCGACCACGAGGATCGCGCCGTCCATCTGGGCGGCACCGGTGATCATGTTCTTGATGTAGTCAGCGTGACCAGGGGCGTCGACGTGAGCGTAGTGACGCTTGGGCGTCTCGTACTCGACGTGCGAGATGTTGATCGTGATGCCGCGCTGGCGCTCCTCGGGAGCGGAGTCGATCGACGAGAAGTCGCGCTGGACGTTGGTGGCCGACGGGTACTTGTCGGCGAGCACCTTCGAGATCGCCGCGGTGAGCGTGGTCTTGCCGTGGTCGACGTGACCGATCGTTCCGATGTTCACGTGCGGCTTGGTGCGCTCGAACTTGGCCTTAGCCACTGGGTCCTCCTCAGGACGGTCATGTGAAGACCACGGTCGCTGGATTGCGACCGGGACTTCCGGGGATGTTGTCAGTCTAGTAGAGACTCGTTATGAAGTTTTGATCAGTGCCGGGGCCGACTTCGCAGCCGACCCCGGCGAGCCTAGATGGCTCAGGCGATTACTCGCCCTTGCCCTTCTGGACGATTTCCTCGGCCACGGCCTTCGGGACCTCGGCGTAGCTGTCGAACTCCATGGAGTAGACGGCACGGCCGGAGGTCTTCGAACGCAGGTCGCCGATGTAGCCGAACATGCTCGAGAGCGGGACGAGGGCCTTGACGACCTTCACACCCTGAGCGTCCTCCATCGACTGCACCTGGCCACGACGCGAGTTCAGGTCGCCGATGACGTCGCCCATGTACTCCTCGGGAGTACGCACCTCAACCGCCATGAGCGGCTCGAGGATGACGGGGCTCGCCTTGCGGATGGCCTCCTTGAAGCCCATCGAGCCGGCGATCTTGAACGCCATCTCCGAGGAGTCGACGTCGTGCGACGCGCCATCGATGAGGATCGCCTTCACGCCGACCATGGGGTAGCCCGCGACGACGCCGACGTTCATGGCGTCCTGGAAGCCCTGGTTGGTGGGCTCGATGTACTCGCGCGGGATGCGGCCACCGGTGACCTTGTTCTCGAACTCGTACGTCTTGTCCGCCGTGACCTCGAGCGGCTCGATCGCGAACTGGATCTTCGCGAACTGACCCGAACCACCGGTCTGCTTCTTGTGCGTGTAGTCGTGACGCTCGACGGCCTTGCGGATCGTCTCGCGGTACGCCACCTGCGGCTTGCCGACGTTCGCCTCGACCTTGAACTCGCGCTTCATGCGGTCCACGAGGATGTCGAGGTGCAGCTCGCCCATGCCCTTGACGACCGTCTGGCCGGTCTCGGCGTTGTTCTCGACGCGGAACGTCGGGTCCTCTTCGGCGAGCTTCTGGATGGCCAGGCCGAGCTTCTCCTGGTCAGCCTTCGTCTTCGGCTCGATCGCGACCTCGATGACCGGCTCCGGGAACGTCATCGACTCGAGGACGACCTGGTTCGCCGGGTCGGAGAGGGTGTCACCGGTGGTGGTGTCCTTCAGACCGATGACCGCGTAGATGTGGCCGGCGGTGACCGAGTCGACCGGGTTCTCCTTGTTGGCGTGCATCTGGAAGATCTTCCCGATGCGCTCCTTCTTGCCCTTGGTCGAGTTGACGACCTGCGCACCCGAGTCGAGGTGACCCGAGTAGACGCGGATGTAGGTCAGACGACCGAAGAAGGGGTGCGTGACGACCTTGAACGCGAGAGCAGCGAACGGCTCCTCGCGGTCAGCGTGACGCTCGATGATCGTCTCTTCGTTCTTCGGGTCGTGGGCCTCGATGGCCGGCACGTCGAGGGGCGAAGGGAGGTAGTCGACGACCGCGTCGAGCATCGGCTGCACGCCGCGGTTCTTGAACGCCGAGCCGCAGAGGACCGGGTAGACCTCGGAGGCGATCGTCATCTTGCGGATGGCGCCCTTGACCTCTTCGATCGTCAGCTCTTCGCCACCGAAGTACTTCTCGAGGAGCACGTCGTCGGACTCGGCGACGGTCTCGAGGAGCTTCTCGCGGTACTCGGCAGCCTTGTCGGCGAGTTCGGCGGGGATCTCGCCGGTCTCGTACTTGGCACCCATGGTCACGTCGCCCTTGGCGTCGCCGGGCCACGTGAGCGCACGCATCTCGACGAGGTCGATGACACCGAGGAAGTCGTTCTCCGCGCCGATGGGAAGCTGCAGCACGAGCGGCTTCGCCTTCAGGCGGTTGATGATCGTGTCGACCGTGAAGTAGAAGTCCGCGCCGAGCTTGTCCATCTTGTTGACGAAGCAGATGCGGGGGACGTTGTACTTGTCAGCCTGACGCCACACGGTCTCGGACTGGGGCTCGACGCCCTCCTTGCCGTCGAAGACGGCGACAGCGCCATCGAGGACGCGGAGCGAGCGCTCCACCTCGACGGTGAAGTCCACGTGACCGGGGGTGTCGATGATGTTGATCTGGTTCTTGTCCCAAAAGCACGTCACGGCGGCGGAGGTGATGGTGATACCACGCTCCTGCTCCTGCTCCATCCAGTCGGTGGTCGCACCGCCGTCGTGGGTCTCGCCGATCTTGTGGTTGACGCCCGTGTAGAACAGGATGCGCTCGGTCGTCGTGGTCTTACCGGCATCGATGTGCGCCATGATGCCGATGTTGCGGACCTTCTTGAGGTCGGTGAGCACGTCTTGTGCCACTAGCGTTCTTCCTTACGTGTGGAGAGAGAAAAGCAGGAGGCCGGTCCCGGATGGCCCGGGGCCATCCGGGACCGGCTCGGGGCGCTTCCTACCAGCGGTAGTGCGCGAAGGCGCGGTTCGACTCGGCCATCTTGTGGGTGTCCTCGCGGCGCTTGACCGCGGCACCCAGACCGTTCGACGCGTCGAGGATCTCGTTCATGAGACGCTCGGTCATCGTCTTCTCACGACGGCCCTTCGCGTAGCTCACGAGCCAGCGGAGAGCGAGCGTGTTGGCACGGTGAGGCTTGACCTCGACCGGAACCTGGTAGGTCGAACCGCCGACGCGGCGGCTGCGGACCTCGAGCGTCGGGCGCACGTTGTCGAGCGCCTTCTTCAGCGTGGCGACAGCGTCCTGGCCGTTCTTGGCGGCCACACCCTCGAGAGCGGTGTAGACGATGCTCTCGGCGATGGACTTCTTGCCATCGACGAGGATCTTGTTGACCAGCTGCGTGACGATCGGAGCGCCGTAAACCGGGTCGTTGACGACGGGGCGCTTGGGGGCCGGACCCTTACGAGGCATCTAACTCAACCCTTCTTCGCGCCGTAGCGGCTGCGAGCCTGCTTACGGTTCTTGACAGCCTGGGTGTCGAGCGCACCGCGGACGATCTTGTAGCGCACGCCGGGGAGGTCCTTCACACGACCGCCGCGGACGAGCACGAGCGAGTGCTCCTGGAGGTTGTGGCCCTCACCGGGGATGTAGGCCGTGACCTCGGTGCCGTTGCGCAGCTTGACACGGGCGACCTTCCGCATAGCCGAGTTCGGCTTCTTCGGGGTGGTCGTGTAGACGCGGGTGCAGACACCCGCCTGCTGCGGGTTCGCCTTCAGGGCGGGCGCCTTGGTCTTCGAGACCTTCGGCGAACGGCCCTTGCGAACCAACTGCTGAATAGTTGGCACGTTTCTCCTTGTTCGTTGCTGCACGGTGACAGCGCGTGATGTTTCACGAAACCCACCCCCGCGCCGAAAGGCGAGAGACTTCAGGTGGATATGCCGTGGGGGTGACCTGTTCGCAGGCCCGTCCCGTAAGTGCGCACGCACGCAAACGCGTGCACGCACACTGCTTCCATGATAGGGCCTTCTACGACACCCGGTCAAACGAGTTCGGCCCCGGACGTTGAGCGAGCGAAGCGAGACGAAACGACGCGAGCCGGTCTCGACAACGACCCCGTTTCGTCTCGGTCGCTGCGCTCCCTCGCTCAACGACCGGACAGGAGACACACCCCCGGACGTTGAGCGAGCGAAGCGAGACGAAACGACGCAGCCCGCCCCCGACAACGACCCCGTTTCGTCTCGGTCGCTGCGCTCCCTCGCTCAACGACCGGACAGGGGACACACCCCCGGACGTTGAGCGAGCGAAGCGAGGCGAAACGCCGCAACCCGTTCCCGACAACGACCCGTTTCGTCTCAGTCGCTGCGCTCCCTCGCTCAACGTCCGAGAAGGAGACACACCCCGGACGTTGAGCGAGCGAAGCGAGACGAAACGACGCGAGCCGGTCTCGACAACGACCCCGTTTCGTCTCGGTCGCTGCGCTCCCTCGCTCAACGTCCGAGAAGGAGACACACCCCGGACGTTGAGCGAGCGAAGCGAGACGAAACGACGCGAGCCGGTCTCGACAACGACCCGTTTCGTCTCAGTCGCTGCGCTCCCTCGCTCAACGTCCGAGAAGGAGACACACCCCGGACGTTGAGCGAGCGAAGCGAGGCGAAACGCCGCAACCCGTTCCCGACAACGACCCGTTTCGTCTCAGTCGCTGCGCTCCCTCGCTCAACGTCCGGGAAGGGGTCGCTGCGCTCCCTCGCTCAACCTCCGGAAGGGGGGGCGGGACGCAGAAAGGGCGCCCCTTGCGGGACGCCCTTTCGGTGCGAGCTCTCAGCTCAGAAGCGGGATCAGCGCTCCGACTTCAGCTGACGCTGGCGAGCGATCAGCAGCACGCCGCCGGCCGCGAAGACCAGGCCGAAGCCCAGCGCGAGCGGGGCGGTGGCGTCGAACTCGGCGCCGGTCGGCTCGAGCTGGCCGTCCTGCTGCGGCTGCTCGGCCTGCGGGTTCTCGTCGTCCGGAGCCTGCTGCGGCTCCTCCGACTGCGGGTCCTGCGGGGCGGCCGCGGCGGTCACCGTCACCGTGACCGCGTTGTCGGCGCTCGCGACGCCGTCGACGATCTGGCGGGCGGCGATGGTGTGCTCGCCGACGGGGAGCGCGCCGATCTGAATGGACCAGACGTTCGCCTCGACGGTGGCCGAGCCGACGAGCTCGTCGTTCACGCGGAGCTCGACGGTCGCGCCGTTGATGCCCTCACCGGTCACCGTGCCGGGGGTCGAGCCCTCGACGTAGGAGCCGCCGTCGTTCGACGGGTTGATGAACGCGGGTGCCTCGGGGGCCGCCGGCTGCTCGGGCTCGGGAGCCGGGCTCGGCGCGGCGGCGCCGACCGTGAACTCGACCGTGGCGGCGGCGGAGGTCTTGCCGTTGACCGTCTGCTGAGCGCTGACGGAGTAGCTGCCCTCGCCGAGCTCAACAGCGTGCGACCAGTTGCCCTCGTCGTCGGAGGTGACCTTCGCGGTGACGTCGCCGGACAGCGTGACCTCGGTGTTCGGCGCCGCGTTGCCGGAGATGGCGGTGACCGGCTCGGTGAACGACTGGCCGTTCTCCGGCGAGATGATGCCGGGGGCGGTCGGGAAGACCTGCGTGTCGAACGAGGTGACGTCGGAGGTGTCGAAGCCGCTCTTCACGCGGAAGTAGACGGTGTAGTCGCCGGGCGTCGAGGGGCCCTGGATCTGCCAGTTGCCGCTGCCGTCGACCGCGGTCGTCGCGCTGTTCTCGAACGAGGCGTCCGAACCCTGTGAGACGAACGCGTACTCGAGCGTGGAGTTCGCCGCAGCGGTGCCCGAGATGGGCGCGTTCCACGAGATGTTCGCGCCGGACTCCAGCGAGGTGACCTCCGCCTCAGCGATGTCGAGCATGACGCTGTAGCCGCCGGTGCCCTCGAGGTTCGCCTGCAGGTCGGCGCCCCACATGTGCTCTTCACCCTCGTACCGGAAGGTGCCCGAGACGATGCCGACAGCCGTGCTGCCCTGCAGGATGGTTCCGCCCGAGTCGCCGGGGATCGCCTGCGTCGCCGCGGCGAAGCCCTTGACGATGCGGTCGTCGACCATGAGGTAGCCCTCGGCCTCGACGTCGGAGACGAAGCGGTCGGTGTCGACCGGGCCGGCCGAGTAGCCGGTGGTGCGGCCGGAGCGCTGCACGGTGGCGCCGATCTGAGCGGTGCCGACGCCGGTGATGTTCGACGCGAGCGACGCGGACAGGTCGTCGGTGTTGGCCCAGTCAGTCATCGCGGGGATGAGATCGAGGTCGTCGTTGATGACGTCGATCGCGGTCACGTCGAGCGCGTCGCCGGGGCCGCCCTCGCTGTTGCCGGCGCCGCCGAACTGCGAGAAGCCGATCGTGCCGAGCGCGTACGTCGGGGCGACCGTGCTGTTGTCTTCGGCGCCGCCGCCGGCGGTGTCGCCAGCTGGGTCCGTGAGGAAGATGTTGCCGAACGCGCCGTCTTCGGTGCAGTGGCCGGCGGTCAGCACGGCCGGGTCGCCGCTGGGGCTCCAGGCAGGGAAGCCGACGGAGCAGACGGCTCCCTGGCTGCCCGAGTCGGGGAACAGCGCGATGCCGTAGCCGCCGACGACGTCGGTCGCGGCGGTCGGCTTCGCGAGCTCGTCCTCCGTGACGGTGACGATCTTGACGTTGCCGTAGGTGTTCGCCACCTCAGCGGCGGTCGCGGAAGCCTGGATGCGCTTGGCCGCGGCGCCCGCACCCTCGCTCTCCAGCTGCTGGACGATGACCTGGCCGCTGCCATCGTGCAGGACGCCCGTGACCGAGTCGTCCTGGAAGAGCTCGAACGCAAGAGCGTCGAACGCCTCGCCCTCGGTCGGCGCGGAAGGCGCCTCAGTCGCGGATGCGGACGTAGCGGCCACACCGCCGAACGCCAGCGCCGACGCGACACCCAGCGCTCCCAGACGCGCTGCGCGCGTGATTGAAGGCTTCAAACTCGGTTCCCCCGGTTCTTTGTCATGTGCACTTCTCAAGACGGAGGCGGATCATGGCTGACCCAGGCCCCCGGAAGCTCTGGTCTCTCTCGGGAGAGACACAGCGTTTACAGACTAGACGCACACCTACGATGTAGGGCAAGTCCGCATTCGCCGGCATGAACGGGGGAAGACATGTCCAGCAGACGGATCTGGAGGGTCGGCGCGCTCATCGCGGCCGGCCTCGCGCTCACCGGATGCGCAACAACCGCGGGAGGGGCCGGCGTGAATTCAGTGGTCGGGACGTGGCAGAGCGGCGAGAGCAGCGAACCGCACCTCACCTTCACGGAAGACGGGCAGTTCCGCGGCAACGACGGCTGCAACAAGATGTCCGGCCGCTACGAGCAGGATGGCGACACCGTCACGGTCACCTACGTCGCCGCCACCACGCGCGGCTGTCCGGGAGTCGACGACTGGCTCCGGAAGCTCGAGACCCTCACCGTCGGCGAGTCGACCCTCGAGGTCTACGACGCTTCGGGAGAGCTGCTCGGTTCGCTCGCACGCGAGAGCTGATGCGGATGGCCGAACCGGCCATCCGCTGACATCCCCGCCTCCTCGAGGCGGGGATGTCTCGTTTCAGGGGGTCGCGCCGGGCCCGGACAGGAAGTCCTCGGGACCGAACGGAGTGTCGAGCGACTGCGTGAGCTCGGCGAGCATGGCCTCGACCTGCGGCTCGACGAACTCGACGACGGCGGCCTGGATGCGCAGGCGATGGCCCAGCAGCACGGAGCAGATCTCGCGACCGACGAGGTTCGCGTACTCGTCGGCGAGCGAGACCTCGTGGCGCAGGGCCGCTTTCGCCTCCGCGGACAGCGGCGGGAGGCTCGGCACGTCGGCCTCGGCTTCGTTCGCCAGCTGCTCGATCGTGAAGAGGAACGGGGCGCCAGGCACCGGGTCGGGGTCGAGCGGCAGCCCCTCGTACTCGGGCGCGAGGTCCTCCCCCGGCCGGTAGGAGCGCGCGCGATTGCGGGCGGCCTGCTGATCGAGCTCGGCCTGCAGCAGTGGCAGGTTGCGGGCTGTGTACTCGGCGACGGCGTGATCGACGATGGCCTTCATCCGCGTGGAGAGCCCGTGCTGCACGCCATGGGGCACGTCGGCGCCGAGGCCGGCGGCCGAGAGCAGCGGCGACCCGAAGCAGCGGCGGCATGGAGCGGCACGGCCGCGATGCGTGGCGGGCTGCCAGCGCGGCAGCCAGCGCAGCCAGGCGTCCACCGCCTGAGCCACCTGCGCGTCGAGCGTCCGCTCCATGACTTACAGGGTAGGGGGCGCGAGCGTCTGCGGTGGGGCGCCGAGCGGACTATTGCGCATCGGGGCGCTCCCACGGCCACAGCGGTCGCTGGGCACGGGTGCGCCGGACGGCGATCGCGCACCACGACGTGATTGCGGCGGCTCCGGCGAGAACCGGCACCGGCCATCCGATCACCACCTCGACGACAGCGCCCGTCGCGGCGCCGAGGCCCGCGTCGAAGACCAGCGCGAGCAGCCACAGCGCCAGCGCGTAGATCGCGGCGGTGGCGAAGACCACGCCGATCACCGACGTGAAGCGCGGGCGCTCGGGCCGGATCGCCGGCCACAGCGCGAGCGCGAAGGCGCCGGCGCTCACGACGACGGCGAGAGCGGCGGGCACGATGCCGACGCCCGGCGTCTCGATGACGTCGGACTCGGTGAACAGGCTGCCGAAACCGAGCCCGCACACGGCGAGGGCGCCGTACCCCGCGACGGCGAAGGCGAGGAGCATCCCTGCGGGAAGCCCCTCGCCTTCGCGTCGTGGTGCTGTGGTCACTGTGCCAGCTGCGGACCGGCCTCGAGCGTGCGCTCGTATTCGGCCTGGGCCTGTGCGTTGCGCTCGGAGACACGTGCGCCGTGGCGAGCGACCCAGGCTCCGAACCAGATGGTGATCTCGCGGCCGAGGATGAACGCCACGATCGCGAGCGGGTGCAGGAGGCTGTCGGCTGCGAGCTCGCCGCCCTCGGAGGCGGTGAGCATCCAGAACGGCGCCTCGAAGAGCTGGCCGAGGACGTATCCGCCATAGGAGATGACGCCGACGAGCAGACCGAAGACGACCCACTTGCCCCAGCGCGCACGGTTCACGAACACACCGAGCAGCCAGAAGCCGAGCCAGAAGACGACGACCGTCACCCAGAACGCGAAGCTCGTCACGATCTGCAGGGCCTCTTCGGCGATGTTCGCGAAGTCGGCGTCGCCCGTGACCAGGCGCCAGCCGAGCGTCGCGGCGAAGAACAGCACGGCGAACAGCACCGCCGCCACGAGGCCGATGAGACCGGCGGCACCCCGGTTGCCGCGCTTCTTCGGCCGCTCGGGAGCCTGCACGAAGATCGGCTGCGGCGCGGCGGTCGTCTCCGGAGCGGCGCTCGGCTCCGGCGCGGCGCTGCTGTGCGGGGCGGGCTCGGACGCGGTGATCATGGGGCGGTCCTGCTCGGGCTCGGACGAGGTGAACGTGTCGGTCTTCGCCGGCTCGAACCACGGCGACTTGTGATCGTCGTCGTCCTCGCGGGCGCGCGCGGGAGCGGCGAGCGAGTCGCTCGGGTCGGCGGAGCGCCGCTCGAACTCCTCGAGCTCGGCAGCGAGGGCGGCGAAGTCGGGCTCGCCGTCGCGATCGTTGTCGATCGGCGGCACGCGCCCGGCGGACGCGTCGGCCTCCTCCGATGCGCGCGTCACCGACGGCGCATCGGGGTCGAACGCGACGGCCGCGGGGCGGGTGCGGGCGTCGGAGTCGGACGCGTCGGTGGCGTTCGCGTCGTCGGCGTCGCCGTCGGACGCGGGGCGGTCCTCGGCGTCGGCATCTGCCGGAGCGAAAGAGGGCATGCCGGCAGCGGGCTCGTCCTCTGCGCCCGCCGTGGCGCGCTCTGCCGCGTCGGCGCCGGGCGCGAAGGCGACGGCAGCGGGGCGCTCATCCTGGCGCGAGCCGGTCGTATCAGCGGATTCCTCATGGGCGTCCTCGCTGCGGCCGAACGGCTCGAAGGCGACCGCGGCGGGGCGCTCCTCCCCCACCTCGGGCATGGCACGGGTGGCGGTGTCGTCGCCCGCGGGTGCGGTGGTGTCGAAGCCGGCGGCGTCGCGCTCGTCGGCGTCGGCGAAGAGGCCGCGGCTGCCCGACGCGAAGATCTCGGGCTCGTTGTGCTGCGCGAAGGGGTCCCGGTCGTCCTCATGGAAGACCTCGCGGTCGGCCGTGGCGAAGGGGTCGCGGTCGCCGGCGGCGAAGCCGTCTCCCCCGGTGGCGGGAGATCCGTCGTGCTCGCCGGGGGCGAGATCGTCGTGACCGTCCGTCGATGCCGGGCTCTGGCCATCCGTCGATGCCCGGCTCTGGCCATCCGTCGCGTTCTCGTCGCCGGCGGCGTAGCCGCTCTGGCCATCCGAATCGGCGCCATCGCGGGCGTCGGTCACGCGCCCGCCCTGGGCGTCAGCGGCGGCCGAGTCGTCGGGGTCGCCGTTCAGCGGTCCGCCGGTCGAACTGCGGGGGTCGCTCATCAGAAGTGCTCCTCACGACGGGGACTCTCCCCTGCCGCGAGAATACCCGCGGCGGAAGGCGCGCGGTCGGAGCCTCGCCGCGGAATGTCGCGGCTACGCGCGTGTCGGCGTGATGGAGCGAAGCCAGTCGAAGAAGAAGCCGACGACGCCGACGATCCAGTCGCCGACCACCGGCAGGAACGGGAGCGCCGCCCATCCGATGCCCGCGACGACGACGAGGATGACGATGCCGCCGATCCACGTCGCCACGAGGTTGCGTCCGCCGATCGCCATGCATCCAGGGTACGTGCGCAGGCGCGGCGTTCCTCGCGTCCAAACGATGTCGCCTCACCGTCGCGACACCGTATTCCGCGGATTCCCGTGTCCCCTCGATGAGACGACATCGTATGGCGCGGTTTGGCGGGGCAGGCGCGGCCCCCGGGTACGGAAAGAGGCCCCGGGGCGAACCCCGAGGCCTCTCTCACTGCTTCACATCCGGATCAGTTGTACGTCCCGGGCGTGAAGTCGTCGGTCGTGAACGCGTCGAAGTCGACGAACGAGTAGTCGCCCTCCGCATACGCGCCGTCCGACGCGAAGATGCGGTTGGGGTACCGCTCGGTCTTCGCCTCCTCGGTCGCCTCGACCACGACATCGCGGTACTTCGACAGGCCGGTGCCCGCGGGGATGAGCTTTCCGATGATGACGTTCTCCTTGAGACCGATCAGCGGGTCGCGCTTGCCCTGCATGGCGGCCTCGGTGAGGACGCGCGTCGTCTCCTGGAACGACGCGGCCGACAGCCACGACTCCGTCGCGAGCGACGCCTTCGTGATGCCCATCAGCTCCGGACGACCCGACGCAGGACGCTTCCCCTCGGCGATCGCCGCGCGGTTGATGTCCTGGTAACGGCGCATGTCGACCATCTCGCCAGGCAGCAGGTCGGTCTCGCCGTGGTCGACCACGGTGACCTTCCGCAGCATCTGGCGCACGATGACCTCGATGTGCTTGTCGTGGATCGGCACACCCTGCGAGCGGTACACGCCCTGCACGCCGCCGACGAGGTACTTCTGCACCTCGCGGGCGCCCTGCACGCGCATGATCTCCTTCGGGTCGAGCGTTCCGACCTGGATGGAGTCACCCACCTTGACGTGCTGGCCGTCCTCGACGAGAAGCGTCGCGCGCTTCAGCACCGGGTACACGACCTGCTCGTCGCCGCTGTCGGGCGTGAGGATGACCTTCTTCTGCTTCTCGGTCTCCTCGATGGTGATGCGACCATCCGCCTCGGCGATGGGCGAAGCGCCCTTCGGAGTGCGGGCCTCGAACAGCTCCTGCACGCGGGGCAGACCCTGCGTGATGTCGTCTGCCGAAGCCGAACCACCGGTGTGGAAGGTGCGCATCGTCAGCTGCGTGCCGGGCTCGCCGATCGACTGGGCCGCGATGATGCCGACGGCCTCACCGATGTCGACGAGGTTGCCCGTCGCGAGCGAGCGACCGTAGCAGCGGGCGCAGACGCCGACCGCCGAGTCGCACGTGAGGACCGAGCGCACCTTGATGGAGGTGACGCCCGCCTCGACGAGCGAGTCGATGAGCACGTCGCCGACGTCCTGACCGGCCTGCGCGAGGACGGTGCCGTCCTCCGCCACCACGTCGACGGCCAGGCTGCGGGCGAACACCGAGTTCTCGACGTTCGCGTCGCGCACCAGCACGCCCTCGGCGTCAGCCTCGGCGATCGGGTACTCGAGGCCCTTCGACGTGCCGCAGTCCTCCTCGCGGATGATGACATCCTGCGAGACGTCCACGAGACGACGGGTGAGGTAACCCGAGTCGGCCGTACGCAGAGCCGTGTCGGCGAGGCCCTTGCGGGCACCGTGCGTGGCGATGAAGTACTCCGCCACCGACAGACCCTCGCGGTACGAGGAGATGATCGGGCGAGGGATGATCTCACCCTTCGGGTTGTTCACCAGACCGCGGATGCCCGCGATGTTCCGGATCTGCAGCCAGTTACCACGGGCACCGGACGACACCATTCGGTTGATGGTGTTGTCCTCCGGGAAGTTGGCGCGCATCTCCTTCTGGATCTCGTCCGTGGCCTCGGTCCAGATGCGGACCAGCTCGGTGCGGCGCTCCTCGTCGGTGGTGAGGCCCTTCTCGTACTGAGCGGTGACCTTGGCGGCCTGCTGCTCGTAGCGAGCGACGATCTCGCCCTTGTTGGGGGGCGTGAGCACGTCGGACAGGGCGACCGTGACACCCGAGCGGGTGGCCCAGTGGAAGCCGGCGTCCTTGATCTTGTCGAGCGTCTCCGCCACGACGACCTTCGGGTACTCCTCGGCCAGCTTGTTCACGATCTGCGAGAGCTTGCCCTTGTCGGCCTGCTCGCGCACGAAGGGGTAGCCCTTCGGCAGCTGGTCGTTGAAGATCGCCTGGCCGAGCGAGGTGTCGACGAGGCCGTGCTTCTCGTACCCCTCGGGCGCCTGGCCCTCGAGGAACGTGAGACCGGGGATGCGGATGCGGACCTTCGCCTGCAGGTCGAGGGTGCCCTCTTCCTTGGCGAGCTGCGCCTCCCACACCGAGCCGAACACGCGGCCCTCACCCTTGGCGCCGTTCTTCAGCGTCGTGATGTGGTGCAGACCGATGATCATGTCCTGCGAGGGCAGGGTCACCGGACGGCCGTCCGACGGCTTCAGGATGTTGTTCGAGGCGAGCATGAGCACGCGCGCCTCGGCCTGAGCCTCGACCGACAGCGGAAGGTGCACAGCCATCTGGTCGCCGTCGAAGTCGGCGTTGAACGCCGCGCAGACGAGCGGGTGGAGCTGGATGGCCTTGCCCTCGACGAGCTGCGGCTCGAACGCCTGGATGCCCAGACGGTGCAGAGTGGGCGCACGGTTCAGCAGAACCGGACGCTCGCGGATGATCTCCTCGAGCACGTCCCAGACCTCGGGGCGCGTGCGCTCGACCGAGCGCTTCGCGGCCTTGATGTTCTGCGAGTGACCGAGGTCGATCAGGCGCTTGATGACGAACGGCTTGAAGAGCTCCAGCGCCATCTGCTTGGGCAGACCGCACTGGTGCAGCTTCAGCTGCGGACCCACGACGATGACCGAACGGCCCGAGTAGTCCACGCGCTTGCCGAGCAGGTTCTGGCGGAAGCGACCCTGCTTTCCCTTGAGCATGTCGCTCAGGGACTTCAGGGCGCGGTTGCCGGTGCCCGTGACGGGACGACCGCGACGGCCGTTGTCGAACAGCGCGTCGACGGCCTCCTGCAGCATGCGCTTCTCGTTGTTCACGATGATCTCGGGAGCCCCGAGGTCGAGAAGGCGGCGCAGACGGTTGTTGCGGTTGATCACACGACGGTAGAGGTCGTTCAGGTCGCTCGTGGCGAAGCGGCCACCGTCGAGCTGCACCATCGGGCGCAGCTCCGGCGGGATGACCGGCACGACGTCGAGCACCATCGCGGCCGGCGACATGCCGGTCGTGATGAAGGACTGGACGACCTTCAGGCGCTTGATCGCGCGGATCTTGCGCTGGCCCTTGCCCTCGGCGATCTGGTTGCGCAGCGACTCGGCCTCGGCCGGGAGGTCGAACTCCGCCAGACGACGCTGGATGGCCTCGGCACCCATGTGGGCGTCGAAGTACTGGCCGAAGCGGTCCTGCAGCTCCTGGAAGACGTCGTCCTCCGCCTTGAGCTCGCCGACCTTGAGGGAGCGGAACTCCTCCCACATGCGCTCGAGCTTGGCGATCGACTCGTCCGCGCGCTTGCGGATGGTCGCCATCTCCTTCTCGGCGGCGTCGCGGACCTTCTTCTTCTGGTCCGCCTTGGCGTCCTCGGCCTCGAGAGCCGCGAGCTCCTCCTCCAGCTTCTGGAGACGAGCCGCGATGCGCGAGTCACGACGGTCGTTCAGGTTCTTGATCTCGAGACGCAGGTTGTTCTCGTGAGTCGGCATGTCGCGGTGACGCGCCTCCTCGTCGACCGAGATGACCATGTAGGCGGCGAAGTAGATGACCTTCTCGAGGTCCTTCGGCGCCATGTCGAGCAGGTACCCGAGGCGCGAGGGCACGCCCTTGAAGTACCAGATGTGCGTCACGGGGGCGGCGAGCTCGATGTGGCCCATGCGCTCGCGGCGGACGGAGCTCTTGGTGACCTCCACGCCGCAGCGCTCGCAGACGATGCCCTTGAAGCGGACGCGCTTGTACTTGCCGCAGGCGCACTCCCAGTCCCGGCTGGGACCGAAGATCTGCTCGCCGAAGAGGCCGTCCTTCTCCGGCTTCAGCGTGCGGTAGTTGATGGTCTCGGGCTTCTTGACCTCACCGAAGGACCAACGACGGATGTCGTCGGCGGTGGCCAGGCCGATGCGAAGCTCATCGAAAGTTGTTGCGTCGAGCACTAGTTCTCCTGTATTCGGAAATCTCTAAATCGGCTGGCCGGATCAGATCTCGTCGATCGAGGCGGACTCGAATCGGCTGGAGATGTTGATGCCGAGCTCCTCCGCTGCGCGGAAGGCCTCGTCGTCGGTGTCGCGGAGGTTGACCGCCGTGCCGTCGGACGAGAGGACCTCGACGTTCAGGCAGAGCGACTGCATCTCCTTCATGAGCACCTTGAAGGACTCGGGGATGCCCGGCTCGGGGATGTTCTCGCCCTTGACGATCGCCTCGTACACCTTCACGCGGCCGAGGATGTCGTCCGACTTGACGGTGAGGAGCTCCTGGAGCGCGTAGGCGGCGCCGTATGCCTCGAGCGCCCACACCTCCATCTCGCCGAAGCGCTGTCCACCGAACTGCGCCTTACCACCGAGCGGCTGCTGGGTGATCATCGAGTAGGGACCCGTGGAACGTGCGTGGATCTTGTCGTCGACGAGGTGGTGCAGCTTCAGGATGTACATGTAGCCGACCGAGATCGGAGCCGGGTAGGGCTCGCCGGTGCGGCCGTCGAACAGCTGGGCCTTGCCCGAGCTGCCGATGAGGCGCTCGCCGTCGCGCGTCGGGTTCGTCGACTCGAGCAGGCCCGAGATCTCCGACTCGTACGCGCCGTCGAACACGGGCGTGGCGACCTTGGTGCCGGGAGCGACCTCGCGGGCCTCCTCCGGGATGTGCAGAGCCCACTCGGGCTCGCCCTCGATCTTCCAGCCCTGCTTCGCGATCCAGCCGAGGTGCGTCTCGAGGACCTGGCCGAAGTTCATTCGACCGGGGATGCCCATCGGGTTCAGCACGACGTCGAGCGGCGTGCCGTCCGCGAGGAACGGCATGTCCTCGACAGGGAGGATCTTCGCGATGACGCCCTTGTTGCCGTGACGACCGGCGAGCTTGTCGCCCTCGGTGATCTTGCGCTTCTGGGCGATGTAGACGACGACGCGGCGGTTGACGCCCGAGCCGAGCTCGTCGTCGCCCTCCTCGGCGTCGAACTCCTTGACCGCGATGATCGTGCCCTGCTCACCGTGGGGCACCTTCAGCGACGTGTCGCGGACCTCGCGGCTCTTCTCGTTGAAGATCGCGCGGAGCAGGCGCTCCTCGGCCGAGAGCTCGGTCTCGCCCTTGGGCGTGACCTTGCCGACGAGGATGTCGCCGGGGCGGACCTCGGCGCCGATGCGGATGATGCCGCGCTCGTCCAGGTCCTTCAGGAGCTCGGGGCTCACGTTGGGAAGGTCGCGGGTGATCTCCTCCTTGCCGAGCTTCGTGTCGCGGGCGTCGACCTCGTACTCCTCGATGTGGATCGAGGTGAGGGTGTCGTCCTTCACGAGGTTCTGGCTGAGGATGATCGCGTCCTCGAAGTTGTGACCCTCCCACGACATGAACCCGACGAGCAGGTTCTTGCCCAGCGCGAGCTCACCGTTCTGCGTGGCGGGGCCATCCGCGATGACCTCACCGACCTCGACGCGCTCACCGGCGGTGACGATCGCACGCTGGTTGTAGCAGTTGCCCTGGTTCGAGCGGTCGAACTTGCGCAGGAAGTAGTCGCGGCGGCCGCCCTCGTCCAGCTGGACGGAGACGTAGTCGCTCGTGACGTCGGTGACCACACCGGCCTTGTCGGCGATGATCGAGTCGCCGGCGTCGACCGCGGCGTAGCCCTCCATGCCGGTGCCGACGAGCGGCGAGTCGGCGACGAGGAGCGGCACGGCCTGACGCTGCATGTTCGCACCCATGAGGGCGCGGTTCGCGTCGTCGTGCTCGAGGAACGGGATGAGCGAGGTGCCGACCGACACCATCTGACGGGGCGAGACGTCCATGTAGTCGATCTCGTCGGCCGAGATCAGGTCGACCTCGCCGGAGCCGCCGCGCTGACGCGCGAGGACGCGCTCATCCGCGAAGGTTCCGTCGCTCTGAAGCACCGCGTTCGCCTGGGCGACGTTGAAGCGCGTCTCCTCGGCGGCCGTGAGGTAGTCGATGTCGTTCGAGACCTTGCCGCCGGTCACGCGACGGTAGGGGGTCTCGATGAAGCCGAACGCGTTGATGCGCGCGAACGACGCCAGCGAGCCGATCAGGCCGATGTTCGGGCCTTCCGGGGTCTCGATCGGGCACATGCGGCCGTAGTGCGAGGGGTGCACGTCGCGGACCTCGACGCCCGCGCGGTCGCGCGAGAGGCCGCCGGGCCCGAGCGCCGAGAGGCGGCGCTTGTGGGTCAGACCCGCGAGCGGGTTGTTCTGGTCCATGAACTGCGACAGCTGCGAGGTTCCGAAGAACTCCTTGATCGCGGCGACGACGGGGCGCACGTTGATCAGGGTCTGCGGCGTGATCGCCTCGATGTCCTGCGTGGTCATGCGCTCGCGGACGACGCGCTCCATGCGCGAGAGACCCGTGCGGACCTGGTTCTGGATGAGCTCGCCCACCGCGCGGATGCGACGGTTGCCGAAGTTGTCGATGTCGTCGGTCTCGATGCGGAGGTCGACGAGCTCGCCGCCCTTGCGGACGCCCTCGAAGGTCTCGTCGCCGCGGTGCAGGCGAACGAGGTACTTGATGGTCGCGACGATGTCCTCGACCGTGAGCACCGAGTCGGTGAGCGGCTTGTCGAGGCCGAGCTTCTGGTTCAGCTTGTAGCGGCCGACCTTGGCGAGGTCGTAGCGCTTGCCATTGAAGTAGAAGTTATCCAGCAGCGAGCGCGCAGCCTCGGCGGCGACCTGCTCGCCCGGACGGAGCTTGCGGTAGATGTCGCGGAGGGCCTCTTCCTGCGTGAGGATCGTGTCCTTCGCGAGGGTCTCCTCGATGGAGGCGATGCCGGCGAACTCGGAGAGGATGTCGTCGCTCGAGAGGCCGAGGGCCTTCAGGAACACCGTCACCGACTGCTTGCGCTTGCGGTCGATGCGGACGCCGACCTGGTCGCGCTTGTCGATCTCGAACTCGAGCCAGGCGCCGCGGCTGGGGATGATGCGCGACGAGACGATGTCCTTGTCGGAGGTCTTGTCGGGCGTCTTGTCGAAGTAGACGCCGGGCGAGCGGACGAGCTGGGACACGACGACACGCTCGGTGCCGTTGATGATGAACGTGCCCTTGTCGGTCTGCAGGGGGAAGTCGCCCATGAAGACGGTCTGAGTCTTGATCTCACCGGTCTGGTGGTTCATGAACTCGGCCTCGACGTAGAGCGGGGCCGCGTACGTCTTGCCGCGGTCCTTGCACTCCTCGATCGTGTACTTCTCGGGCTCGAGGTAGGGGTTCGTGAACGAGAGCTGCATGGTCTCGCTCAGGTCCTCGATGGGAGAGATCTCCTCGAAGATCTCATCCAGACCGCTTCGCTCGGGGACGTCGGTGCGGCCGGTGGCCTTCGCGTCGGCGACGCGGGCCTTCCATGCCTCGTTGCCGACGAGCCAGTCGAACGACTCGGTCTGCAGCGCCAGCAGGTCGGGGACCGTGAGCGTGTCGGAGATCTTGGCGAACGAGAGGCGGGATGCTCCGCGTCCGTTCTTCGGGGTGGTGGTGGATGCGTTGCGCGCAGCAGCCAAGGGGAAAACCTCCATGAGCCCCGCGTGCGGGGCCGCTAGATTCCTTGTCGACAGGTGAGGTGCGCTTCGGGTCTATCCTGTGATTCACACGCCGCTATCTGCGGGGAGTCACGGGAGCCAGCCGACCACCATATGAAGGCATGGATGACCCATAAGAGCGCAAATGTCAACTATACGCACTCTGACGCGCCAAGGCAAGCGGAATCCTTGACCTCGTTCGGCCTCTCGGGTATAAACCCGCGGGCGCGATCCTGTCGCCGCTCGTGAACGCGATCTGCGTCTTCTGCGGCGCCCGCGAATTCGAGCGAGCGGATGGCCGCCCCCGCTGCGCCGTGTGCGGCTGGTTCGCGGGCGATGCGCCGGACCCCGACCTGCCGCCGCCCGTGGTGGAGGTCGTCTACTACCTGCGCTATGCGGACCGGATCAAGATCGGGACCTCCGCCCATCCTCGTCGGCGGCTCGCGGCCATCCACCATGAGGAGCTGCTGGCCTTCGAGCGCGGCGGCCGCCGGCTCGAGCAGGCCCGCCACGCGGAGTTCGCCGACGTGGGCGAGGGCGGCGAGTGGTTCACGGCCGTGCCCGGGCTGGTCGCGCACGCCGCGGCGCTCGCGGGCGGCGTCGACCCGTGGCGGACGTACACGCGCTGGCTGGCGGAGGCCCGGCGCCCGTAGCCGTGGGTTCGGTCGCCGCGGCCCCGTCCTGACCGGTTCGCCAGTGCGGGGCACACGCTTTCGACGTCGAGAACGTGTCGCCCGCACTGGCGAGCCGGAGGGGTGCGCTCCCTTGCCCCGCACCATCCGCGAGAGGATGGCCCCATGGGACGCCAGCGGAACCACGAGCGCGAGGACCCGCAGGCCCGCCTCTCGGACGGATCGATCGCGCGCATCGCACCGGGCGAATTCGGCGGCGGCTGGGAGGTCGTCGTCGACGGCACCCCGCAGTCCCACGTCGACCTCGACGACCCGACGCACCTGCACTTCGAGTACGTCGCCCGGATGGGCGCTGTGATCGACCAGCTCCCCGCGGGGCCGCTCACGGCCGTCCATCTCGGAGCCGGCGGTCTCACCATCCCCCGGTACGTCGAGGCCACGCGCCCCGGGTCGCGCCAGCAGGTCGTCGAGCTCGAGCAGGCGCTCGTCGACCTCGTGCGCGAGCACCTCCCCCTTCCCCGCGGCGCGGCCATCCGCATTCGCATCGGCGACGCACGGGAAGGGCTCGGGCGCCTTCCCGGCTCCCTCACCGGGCAGGTCGACCTCCTCGTCTCCGACGTCTACTCCGGCGCGCAGACGCCCGCGCACCTCACGACCGTCGAGTTCTACCGTGAGGCGGCGAAGCTCCTCGCGCCGGGTGGCGTGCTGCTCGTCAACGTGGCGGATGGCGCGGGCCTCGCGTTCGCGCGCCGCCAGGTCGCGACGATCCGCGAGGTGCTGCCGCACGTCGTCGTCCTCGCCGAGGTGCAGGTGCTGAAGGGGCGCCGGTTCGGCAACCTCGTCGTCGCCGCCTCTGCCGCGCCCCTGCCGACGGAGTGGCTGCCGCGCCTCATGGCCGCAGGCCCCCACCCCGCGAAGGTCGCCGAGGGCGCCGAGATCGACACGTTCATCCGCGACGCCATCCCCGCCACCGACGGCGATGCGACCGCCTCACCCCGGCCATCCGCGTCGATGTTCGAGCGCTGAACGACGCGCGCCCGGCGTTTCGGGAGGAGATGCGCAGGCGAAAGGGCCGGGCGCGGCGGATTCCTCCTCCCGGACGCCGATCTCCTCCCGAACTGAACCGGGAAAGGCGATCGCGCGGTGTGCCTGGACGTGGGATCCAGCCGGAGGTCGCAGAATAGGGAGGCGACTGCGCGGAAGGGATCGGGAATGAGCTACATCCACGGATACGACCCAGAGACCCTTCGTGAGGTTGTCGATCCCGCCGAATGCCGTTATCGGCTCGGGGAGATCGGACCGCAGCGGAGCCTGCCCGCGCTTCTCGAGCGCGTGTGGCTGCTGAAGGTTCTGGGCGAACTCGACGAGGCTCTGACCATCTCGGAGCAGGCCGTGCGCGTCGCGCGGATGGCCGGCACCCGCAAGGACCTGCTGCGTGCGCGCGTGCTCCACGCGACGGTTCAGCAGTACCGCGGCGCCTTCGCGGCGGCCGACCAGGAGCTCTCGACGTGCATCGAGGAGTCCGACGGTCAGGAGTGGACGAGCATCACCGCATTCGCCCTGCAGCACCGCGGCAAGACCCGGTACGACGCGGGCGACTACGAGGGCGCCCGGCGCGACTTCAAGCGCCTGCTGTCACTGCGCCAGGAGATGAACGCCCCCGACGATCAGATCGAGGCCGCGATGGCGGCTGTCGAGGCGGTCGAGCGGCGTCGTCCTCGTTCCTCCGCGGCGGTCGTCGCGGGCTGAGTCTCGCGGCGGATGTCGGTGGTCGCCCCTAGCGTTGAAGCGTGTCGGATCTGCAGCAGGTGACCCAGTGGGCTGAGGCGCTCATCGCCCAGCACCTGGACGAGGAGTGGACCTTCGCCTACGACCACGCGAAGCGCCGCGCCGGGCAGTGCGACTACTCCCGCAAGCGCATCTCGATGTCGCGGTATCTGACGGCGCGCTACGACGACGAGACGAACCGGCAGACGCTGCTGCATGAGGTCGCCCATGCCCTGGCCGGACGACGCGCGGCGCATGGCGCGACCTGGCTGCGCACGGCGCGCGAGCTCGGGTACACCGGCGGGCGCACGCATGACGGCGAGACCGCCGTGGAGCTCGCGCCATGGATCGGGACCTGCCCGTCGGGGCACGTGGTGTACCGGCATCGGCGCCCGTCGCGCCCGTCGTCGTGCGTGACGTGCGCCCGCACGTTCGACGCGCGGTTCCTGTTCACCTGGCAGCGGCGCGAGATCACGCCCGCCGACCGCGCGGCGGCGCTGACCCCGCGCTGAGGGCCCTCACCCGACGCGGCGGTACTCCAGCTCCGGACGACCCCGGCCGCCGTGCCGCGGCGCGCGCGCGACCACGCCGCCGTCCGCGAGGAACTCCAGGTACCGCCGCGCCGTGACCCGCGACAGGCCCAGCGCATCGGCGACCTCCGACGCCGAGAGCGCGTCACCGCCGAGCATCTCCGTCACCGCCTCGAGCGTCTCCGAGGAGAGCCCCTTCGGCAGGCCCGGGAGGTTCGTCGTCCGCAGCGCCGCGAAGGCGGTGTCGACCTCGAGCTGGCTGAGGGCCGACACCGGCGAGCGCATGCGGTCGGAGTACGCGCGGTACGCGCGCAGCTTCGCCGCGAACACGTCGAACGTGAACGGCTTGATCAGGTACTGCACGACCCCGATCGCCACTGCCTGCCGCACGGCCGCGAGCTCGCGCACGGCCGTCACGGCGATGACGTCGAGGGGGATGCCCGCAGCGCGCAGCTCCCGACACAGATCGAGACCGTGGCCGTCGGGCAGGTTGAGGTCCAGCAGCACGAGGTGCACGCGCTCGCCACCCAGGTGCGCATCGCGGATGGCTCGCCGCGCAGCCGCGGCCGTGTGGGCGGTGCCGACGAGGGAGAAGCCCTCCAGGCGCGCCAGGTACTCGCCGTGTGCGCGCGCCGCACGCGGATCGTCCTCGACCACGAGCACGCGGATGGCCGTCATCGACGCGTCCCCTGGTCCGCCCGGGGGCGACCGGCGCCACGCTCGCCCTCCGCGGCGCCGACATCCCCGGCATCGGCGTCCGTGCCATCCGCGGCGGCCCCTCCTGCCGCCGGGCGAGGCAGGGTCACCGTGAAGACGGCGCCGCCGCCGGGCGCCTCATCCACCTCGATCGCGCCGCCGAGACCGCGCACGGTCTGCCGCACGAGCGCCAGCCCGTATCCGTGCCCCGGCGTCTCGCCCTTCGTCGAGAAGCCCCGCTCGAAGATCCGCTCGCGGTCGCCGGGGGCCACGCCCGCGCCGCTGTCGGACACCTGGAAGACCAGGCCGCCGTCCTCCGTGTCGCCGAGGTACACCTCGATCCACGCGTCGCGGTCGCCGGTGCGGGCGGCGCGCACCGCGGAGGCCTCGATCGCGTTGTCGATGAGGTTGCCGAGGATCGTCACCACGTCTGCCGGCGGCAGCCCGTGTGTGCCCGGCGCGAGATGCGTCTCGAAGTGCATCTCGACGGCCCGCTCGTGCGCCTGCGCGACCTTGCCGAGCAGGAGCGCGGCGATGACGGGCTCGTCGAGGGCGTGCAGCACACGGTCCGCGAGCCGCTGACCGAGGTCGCGCTCCGACGCGGCGAACGAAAGGGCCTCGTCGGGGCGCCCGAGCTCGATCAGCGAGGCGATGGCGTGCAGCCGATTGTCGAACTCGTGCGCCTGCGCCCGCAGCGCGTCCGAGATCGTCCGCACCGACGACAGCTCCCCCGCCAGCTGCCGCAGCTCCGTGCGATCGCGCAGCGCGAGGATCTCCGCGCGCCGCCCGCCGAGCTCGATCTCCGATCGCGCGACGACGAGCTCGCGCGCCGCCACCGGCACGACCGCGCTGGCCTCGCGCCCCGTGAGCACGTCGCGCACCGGCGCCGGCAGCGCCGGATCGTCGACCGCGAAGGGGAGCTCCCGCGTCACGCCCAGCAGCTCCCCGGCGCGGTCGTTCGCGAGCACCACGCGGGCGACGCCGCGGCGCGGGTGCTCGACGAGCAGCAGCCCCTCCTCGAGGGAATGGAGCACCGCCTCGTGCGCGGCGAAGAGGCGCGCGAGCTCATCAGGGTCGCGCCCGCCGGTCACGCGATGGAGCCGACGGAAGAGCAGGAAGGTGACGAGGGCTCCGAGCGCGACGACGGCGAGCGTGACGAGGCCGACGAGCTGCAGGCGCAGCAGGATGGCGCCGGTCACGTTCTCCAGGGTGACGCCCGCCGAGACGAGGCCGACCACCTCGCCCCCGTCCACGATCGGCGCGACCGCCCGCACCGACGGTCCGAGCGTCCCCGCGTACACCTCGGCGAAGGTCTCGCCCTCGAGCGCCGGCGCGATGGAGCCGAGGAAGGCCCCGCCGATGCGGGCCGGGTCCACGTGCGTGTACCGCGTGCGGTCGGTGTCCATGACGGTGACGTAGTCGACGCCCGCCGCGGCGACGATCTGCTCGGCGTACGGCTGTAGCTCGCCGGACGCGGTCGCCACCGCCTCGTCACGGTCGACCGCGATGCGCTCGTGCGCGGTCGAGACCACTTCGACGAGGGTCGGCTCGCTCGCAAGCGTGAGGACGAGGCTCGTCGTGCGCTCCTCGGCGTCGGCGTGGGCGGCGCTCTGCGCATCCCATGCGAGCACGCCGAACACGACCGCGCCGCCCAGAAGCAGGACAGCCGACTGCACGCCGAGCACCCACGCCGCGACGCTGCGTCGCCGGGCGCCGACCGCGGCGCTTCCTCGTGCCATCCCCCCATTGTCGCCCCGCCCGCCGCCATCCGCCGCGAACACTATGCACGCAAGTCAGGGGCGCCCGCCGCCGCCGATCAGGATGAAAGCGCATGCCGGCTCCTCGAGGACCCGGCACCCCGACGGAGAGGACGCACCATGGCGACGACGCCACCAGCCGCGCGGCGCGCACGCGGCATCGACAAGCAGCACTGGCTCTACATCGCGGTCATCATCGCGGTGGTCGCGGGCATCGCGGTCGGCCTCATCTGGCCGCAGTTCGGCGCCTCGCTCGACTGGATCGGGAAGGCCTTCGTCGGCCTCATCAAGATGATGATCGCGCCGGTCATCTTCTGCACGATCGTGCTCGGCATCGGATCCATCGCCAAGGCGGCCACGGTCGGCAAGGTGGGCGGACTGGCCCTCGGCTACTTCCTCGTGATGTCGACGGTCGCGCTGCTCATCGGTCTGGTCGTCGGCAACATCCTCCACCCCGGCGAGGGCCTGCAGCTCAGCAACCCCGGCTACGAGATCGAGGGCGAGGCCGAGTCGACGACCGGCTTCCTCATGGGCATCATCCCGTCGACCCTCTTCTCCCCGCTCACGGGCGAGTCGGTCCTGCAGGTGCTGTTCGTCTCGCTCCTGGTCGGCTTCGCCATCCAGCGCCTCGGGGCGAAGGGCGAGCGCATCCTCGACGGCATCCGCCTCGTGCAGGCGGTCGTGTTCCGCGTGCTGACGATGATCCTCTGGGTCGCGCCGATCGGCGCATTCGGGGCGATCGCCGGCGTGGTCGGGTCGACGGGCTGGGGCGCAGTCGTCGCCCTGGGCACGCTCATGGTCGGGTTCTACGTCACCTGCATCCTCTTCATCGGCGTCATCCTCGCCGCCGTCCTGTGGCTCACCGCGCGCGTGAACATCTTCTCGGTGATGAAGTACCTCGCCCGCGAATACCTCCTCATCGTCAGCACGTCGTCGTCGGAGTCGGCGCTGCCTCGCCTCATCGCGAAGATGGAGCACCTCGGCGTCTCCAAGCCGGTCGCCGGCATCACCGTCCCCACCGGCTACTCGTTCAACCTCGACGGCACCGCGATCTACCTCACGATGGCCTCGCTCTTCATCGCCGCAGCGATGGGCACGCCGCTGTCGGTGTCGGAGCAGATCGGCCTGCTCGTGTTCATGATCATCGCGTCGAAGGGCGCCGCCGGCGTGACCGGCGCAGGCCTCGCGACCCTCGCGGGCGGCCTGCAGACCTACCGCCCCGACCTCGTCGACGGCGTCGGCATCATCACCGGCATCGACCGTTTCATGTCCGAGGCCCGCGCCCTCACGAACTTCACCGGCAACGCCGTCGCGTCCATCGTGATCGCCACGTGGACCCGCGAGTTCGACCGCGACCGGGCGCGCGAGGTCCTGCGCGGCGCGCTGCCGTTCGACGAGACGACGATGACGGACGACCACGAGACGCCGGTGCGGGAGCCCGAGCGCCTGCCCGCCCTCCCCGAGAACGGCCAGGGCCCCTCGCCCATCTCGCAGGTCATCCCCACCGACCCAGTGCGCGCCGGCCGCTGAGCGCCGGGGGAAGCGGGGCGTTCCGGAGACGGGCGCCCCGCTTCTGCGCGTCAGCGCACCACGCGGAAGGCGCCCCGATCGAGCGTCGGCACGAGAGCGAGGTCGTCCAGTCGCGCAGCCTCCCGGACCTCGGAATGGCGCTCCCCGCCTGCGAGCGCCCGGCCGGACCCGCTCGCGGTGAGCAGGTGCTTCATTGCACGACGCAGGGCGCGGAACGCCTCCGCGGTCGACACGGCCTCCGGTGAGCAGTGGTCGATCCCGAGGTCGCCGAGCGCCGCGATCACCGCGCCCGCGCCGAGCTGGTCCTCGACGGCGAAGCGCAGTCCGGACTCCTCCGGCTCTCCGGCGGCGACGACGGCGATGCTCGTGCGGACCCCGCGCCGCTCCTGCTCCGCCATCGCCGTGCGTGCGGCGGCGGCGGCGTTCCGCAACGCCGCCACCAGCACGACGGGTCCGTGCGCGAGCTCGCCGGCCGCCCGCGCGACGAGCGCTCCGCCATCCGCTCCCGCCGGCACGAGGTCCTCGCCGCGAGCGGCCGCGGCCAGCGCGTCGGCCGAGAGGCCGAGGACGTCGACGACGATCACGACATCGCTGGCGGCCAGGCGCCGGAGACCGGCGATGCCCCAGTCGAAGCGCACCTGATATGTGGATTGGTCGAGCGCGGAGGACATCCGCCCATTCTCCCCGAGCCCGCGCGTATCGTGCTGAGAGGACGACGACGCGAGGAGACGGCATGGTGGAGATCCGGCGAGCGACCCCGGCCGATGCGCGAGGGCTCGCGGAGGTGCACATCCGCACGTGGCGGATCTCCTACGCGGGTCTCCTGCCGGAGGCCACCCTCGCACGGCTCTCGGTCTCGGCACGCGCGCGGCGCTGGGCGCAGCTCCTGCACGAGGGCACCGAGCCCACGTGGGCCGCGTTCGACGGAGCGCGCGCCATCGGATTCTCCTCCTCCGGCCCCGCCCGCGACCGCGACGCCCCCGCCCAGCTCGAGCTCTACTCGCTCTACGTCGATCCAGACAAGCACGGCACCGGCGTCGGCGTCAGCCTGCTCCAGCACTCGGTCGAGAACGCCGCGGCCTACCTCTGGGTCCTCAAGGGCAACGCGCGGGCCATCCGCTTCTACGAGAAGAACGGCTTCGCCCTCGACGGCGTCGAGAAGGTTCAGCAGGCGGCCGACGGCACGCCGATGAGCGAGCTGCGGATGAGCCGCCCCGCCCAGGTTCCCGCGAGCGCGACCGGTGGCTCCGCTCACGCACTCGGGAACGCCGCCGGATAGTCAAGGGCTGGGTCGCTCCCACTGGACAGGGCACGATAGGCCCATGCGGATCCTGCAGAAACTCGTCCTCGACTGCGACGTCGACGCCGCCTGGCGCGCGCTGCACTCGCCCGCCGTCCTCGCCGAGCTCTATGGACCGCTCGTGCGGATGCGCCCGCTCGGCGCCGACCCGCTCCCGCTCGAGTGGGAATCGGGCGCCGACGCCGCCGTGCAGCTGGACACCGGCTCCATCTCGCTCGGCACGCAGCTGATCGCGACCGTCGACCGCGAGAAGAACGGCGGCTCGGTCCGCATCCTGCGCGACGTCGGCATGCCGCTCACCGGCCCGCTCGCCTCGCTCGCCGTCTGGGACCACCAGATGGCGGTCTCGGCGACAGCGGATGGCCGCACCCTGTGGCGAGAGCGCCTCACGATAGGCGGGCGTACGGCTCCCGTGCTCTGGCTCCCGCTCTGGGCGATGTGGCAGGCGCGGGCCGTGCGCCTGCGCCGCCTCGCCCGCACGTGGGCCTTCGACCCCGAGCTGCGGGAGCCCGCGGGCGAGGCGGACGAGGCGACGACAGCGACCGAGCCGACGCAACCCACCACTGAGCCGTCCCGCGAAGCCGAATGAGACCATCCGCTCGCTCGGGCTCGGGCTCGGGCTGGGGCTCGCCGTGAGGGCGCCCGGCCGGACACACGGCAGGTGATCCAGGGCGCGCCCGCCGGCCGGGTGCGAGGGAGCGTGCGCCGGTCCCGAGCGGCCCGCGGCCCACCCCCTCAGTCCGCGGCGAGCGCTTCGACCGGGGCGATGCTCGTCGCCAGGCGCGTCGGGGTGACGGCCGCGACGACCGTCAGCGCCGCCATCGCCAGGGCGAGGAGCAGCACCGGCACCCACGGCACGGCGGGGAGGACGAAGGATCCAGCGCTCCCGCCCGGCTCGGTCGGCACGGATCCGAGCAGCGACTGCGCGCCCGCCCACCCGTAGGCGATGCCGAGAGCGAGTCCGGTGACGAGCGAGGCGACGGTGATGTGCGCGGCCTCGAGGAGCACCATCCGCCGCACCTGAGCGCCGGACAGTCCGAGCGCGCGCAGCAGACCGAGCTCGCGGCGGCGCTGCACCACGCCGATCGTGAGCAGGTTGACGAGCCCGACGGCGGCGATGACGGCCGAGACCGCCACGAGCGCCACCATGATCTGCGCGAAGGTATCGAGGATCATCGCGAAGTCGTCGTTCAGCTCGCCGCCGGCGTTCGCCGTGAACACGGCCTTCGCCGTCTCGGTCGCGACGGAGAACATCGTCACGAGCGTCACGCCCATCACCACGCCGATCGACATGCGGCTCGAGCGCTCCGGATGCCGCAGCGCGTTCTCGGCAGCGAGCCGGGCGGTCGCCGAGCGTCCGAACCAGCGCCCGACCATCCGCAGCACGGGCGGCATGAACGCGGTGGCGCCGAGCACGAGTCCCGTGAACGAGACCAGGCCGCCGGCGAACGCGGGCAGGATCGCAGCCGGTGTGACCAACCCGGCGACCACCCCGAGCCCCAGCAGCGCGGCGCCCACGAGGAACAGCACGAGCGCGAGGATGTTCCGCGCCGGCCGCCGCGCGACCTCTCCGTGTCCGCGCTCGACGGATCCGCCCAGCGCCTGCAGCGGCGTCACGGCGAGCACCGGACGCGCGCCGACCCACGCGGCCGCCCACGTCGTGAGCACGACGATCGCGGCCGGCAGGAGCAGCGCAGGCTGCATCACCACGTACCCATGCCCGCTCACACCGAGCAGCTCGTCGCCGATAGCCGTGCCGGCATATGACAGCCCCGTTCCGACGATCAGCCCGATGACCGCGCCGATCGCGCCGACCACGAGCCCCTGCCGCGCGACCTCCGCCCGCTGCGAGCGCGCGGACGCGCCGATCAGTCGCAGCAGTGCGATCTGCCGCACGCGCCCCGCGACGATCGTCGAGAACGTGTTGGCGGTGACGATCCCCGCCACGTACATCGCGACGGCGGTGAGCAGCACGCTGAGGATGCTCACGACGAACGCGAGCGTCGCGGAGTCGCCGAGATACGGATCCGCCTGCAGCACCGCCGCGATGTACCCGGTCGTCGACACGAGCGTCACGCCGAACGCGGCCGACAGCGCGGCGACGAGCACACTCGCGCCCATCCCGCGCTCGCGCAGGAACGCGAGCCGAGCGGATGGCCGGAGTGCGGGTCGAGCGGATGGCCGGCCTGCGGATGGCCGGGACGGCACGGCCTCGAGGGCGGTCACCGTCCGACCTCCTCGACGAGGCCGCGGCCCGCGGGGTGGGAGCCTGCGGGATCGACCCGACCCGCGCCATCCGCCCCCTCGGCGGTGAGCATGTGCGCGGAGATCTGCTCGGGCGTCTGGCGCGGCTTGTCGGCGACGAGGCGCCCGTCGCCGAGGAAGAGCACCCGATCGGCGTAGCTCGCGGCGAAGGGGTCGTGCGTGACCATGGCGATGCTCTGGCCGTGCTCTCGGCTGGCCGCCGCGAGGAGGGCGAGCACCTCGCGGCCGGTGCGCGAGTCGAGGTTGCCGGTGGGCTCGTCGGCGAAGAGAAGGTCGGGCGCCGTGGCGAGGGCGCGGGCGATGGCGACGCGCTGCTGCTGTCCGCCGCTCAGCTCGTGGGGCCGGTGCCGCAGGCGCGCGGTGAGCCCGAGCGTCTCGATGAGCCCGTCGATGCGCGCGCGCTCCGCGGACGTCGGCGTGCGCCCATCCAGGTCGAAGGGCAGCAGGATGTTCCCCTGCACGTCGAGGGTCGGCACGAGGTTGAACGCCTGGAAGACGAAGCCCACACGCCGACGCCGCAGGAGGGTGAGCTGCTCGTCGCGCATGCCCGTGACCTCGCTGTCGCCGATCCAGACGCGCCCGCTGGTGGGGGCGTCGAGCCCGGCCATGATGTGCATGAGCGTCGACTTGCCGGAGCCCGACGGCCCCATGATCGCGGTGAACTGGCCGCGGCGGATGCCGACGCTGACGCCGTCGAGCGCGCGGACGGTGTTCTCCCCGCTCCCGTACTGCTTGGTGAGCTGCTGCACGCGGGCGGCGAGGCCCAGATCGGTGGTCGTGATGTCCATGCTTCCGACGGTATGGATCCGCGGTGGGCGCGCACGTCGCCCACCGAACTCATCCGCCTACATCGTAAGGATGATCTCGGGCGCCGCGCTCTCCGTGACCTCGTGCATCGCGGCCGTGACGCCGGTGCCGGAGGGGGGCAGGTTGCCGTCCATCTCGACGGACTGCGTCTCGGCATCCCATGTGAACCGCGCGACCGCCTGCCCTTGCGGGTTCGCGTTGGCGTCACCGTCGAGCAGGTACGGGTACGTGACGCGGATGCTGTCGTCGGAGAGCCGCTCCACTGCCGGCCAGAAGCCGTACTGCTCCGCCGTCGCGGGGCCCACGTACTGGCCGTAGTGGAACAGGGCGATGGCGTTCGGCGACGAGACGGTGCCGCCGGCGAGCGGGAAGACGATCCACGACAGCGCCGCGCAGGGGTCGTATCCGGGGTCGTCGGCCGTGTATGTGGTGTCCCAGGTGAAGTAGGCGTCGCCGAGCGGCGGCGGCAGGCGCTGCGCGGCGACCGCGGCGGCCTCATCCCGGGTGAGAGTGCCGCAGGGGGCGGGCGCGGGGTCGGATGGCGCGGGCGGGGCGGTCGGCGCGGTTCCGGGGATCGATGGGTCTGGCGCGACCAGGGCGGTGGACGGCTCCGGCGCGGTCGACGGCTCCGGCGCGGGCGGGGCGGTCGGCGCTGCGGGCTCGGCCGCGGGTGTCGGCGCCTGCGCGGGCGTCTCGCTCGGGGCGGCGGCCGTGGGCGCGCTGCTCGCACTCGCCCCGGGCGTCTCCGCGGCACAGCCGGTGACGACCGAGAGCACCGCGGCGAGCACCACGACCCCTCGGAGGACCTTCGAGCGTTCGGGCATCGCTCCACCTCCGTCGTGCGGATGAAGATACTCCGCGGCTCGCCGCCTCGTAAGGGTCGTCACACGAACGCGATGAACGCTTCAGGCGAGCCCATGCTCGAACGCGAAGACGACGAGCTGCACGCGGTCGCGCAGCGCGAGCTTCGACAGGATGCGGCTGATGTGCGTCTTCACGGTCGCCTCACTGAGGAACTCGCGCTGCGCGATCTCGGCGTTGCTCAGCCCTCGCGCGGCGAGCGCGAAGATCTCCTTCTCGCGGTCGGTGAGATGGGCGAAGGCGGGCGGCGCGGGTTGCGGCGCCTCGGCGAAGTGCGCGAAGAGCTCGCGCGTGGCCGACGCGGCGATCACCGACGACCCCGCGTGCACGGTGCGGATGGCCGCGAGCAGGAACTCCGGATCGGCGTCCTTCAGCAGGAACCCGCTCGCCCCCTCCCGGATGGCACGCGCCGCTGCCTCGTCCAGGTCGAACGTCGTGAGCATGACCACCCGGGGCGGGTTCGGCTCCGTGAGGATGCACGAGGTCGCGGCGAGGCCATCCATCACCGGCATGCGGATGTCCATGAGCACGACGTCCGGACGCGTCGCGCGCACGACGGCGATGGCCTCCTGCCCGTCGCCCGCCTCGCCCACGACCTCGAGGTCGGGCTGCGAGGCCACGACCATCCGGATGCCCGCACGGAACAGCGCCTGATCATCCACGAGCACGACCCTGATCATCCGCTCTCCCTCTTGCCTCACGCTTCGCCTCCCACCCTGCCAGCCCCGCCCCCCATGTCTCACTCCGTGCCGCCATCCAGCACTCATACCCACCACACGTGAGACACGACCCACCCGCCCCGCCACCCATGTCTCACTCCGTGCCGCCATCCAGCGCTCATACCCACCGCAAGTGAGACACGGGTCGACGACCAGCCCGCCTCACACCGGAAGGGTCGCGCGCACGACCCAGCCCTCGCCATCCGGACCCGCCTCGAGGTGGCCGCCGACCAGGTCGGCGCGCTCGCGCATGCCGATGAGCCCGTGCCCCGTCGTCGCGGGCGGCGCGTGCAGCACGCCGGGGCGAGCGCCACCGAGGGGCCCGGGGTCGGCGGCGCGGCCGTTCCGCACCTGCAGCGCGACGTGATCGGACAGCCACGCGAGGTGCACATCCACGGGACCGCCGTCACCGTGACGGAGGGCGTTGGTGGTGGCCTCCTGCAGGATCCGATACGCGGCGAGCTGCACCGACGCCGGCGGCTCCCCCGGCGGCACCGGATCCACGGTCACGCGCAGGTCGACGCCGGCCGCCCGCACCTGCGCGTAGAGCTCCTCGAGGTCGGCGATCGTCGGCTGCGGACCCTCCGCCTGGCTGTGACGCATCTGCGTGAGCAGCATCCGGACGTCGGACAGCGCCGAGCGCGCGGTCTGGCTGATCGTCTTCAGGGCCGCGGCAGCCGCGTCCGGATCGGCGCCCGCGGCGTAGCGGGCGCCGTCGGCCTGCGCGATGACGACCGCGAGCGAGTGCGCGACGACGTCATGCATGTCGCGGGCGATGCGACCGCGCTCCTCTTCCGCTGTCGCCCGCTCCTCGGCCACGAGCTGCGCGCGGCGGGTCTCGCGGTTGCGGATGACGACGCGGAAGAGCGCGCCGAGCGTCCACGCCAGCAGCAGGCTGAACACCGAGAAGCCGAAGACGAGGGCGATCGAGAACAGGAACGCGAAGGTCGAGTCCTGCGTCCACACATCGGGTGTGACGATGCCGACGCCCGACAGCCCCGGTGCCAGCAGGAACAGATACAGCGCGATGAGGAGCGCCCCGAGGAACGCCGACACGAACCCGGCCCAGAACACGAACCGGGAGCCGTACGCCGCGGTCGCGAACAGCACCACGAAGATCGCGAGATTCGCCGCCATCGGCTGCTGGCCGGTCGCCATCTGCGCGACCGCTCCGAGCCATGCGACCGTGAGCGCGAGAGGCGGGGAGCAGCGGCTCAGCATGAGCGCCGCGGTCATGAACGTCAGCGTCATGAGCCCCGTGGCGATCAGGAAGCCCTCGTAGTAGGTCGGCAGGAGGACGGCCGATCCGAGCAGGAAGAACGCCCCGACGACCCCGTCGACGATCCACTGCGCCGTCGACACCGGGCGGAAGAGTCCACGCAAGCGTGTTCCCAGCGTGTCCGTCTGCAGCTCGTCCATCATCTCCACGTTACGAGGGCCGCCGGTCCGCGGCATCCGTCTGCGGATGTATCCCGCCCGATACGCTCGCGGTATGCCGTCGCCGCGCACGCCCGAGCGCCCCGCTGCCTTCACCCGCGGCGAGCTGCTGTTCGGAGCCCTGTGCGCGGTCCTCTGGTTTCTCGGCTCCTCGACCGTCTTCTACGCGCTGTCCATGCAGGCCGCCGCGGTGTTCGCGCTGATGTACTCGGTCTCGTTCTCCCTCGGCGCCGCGGTCGTGGGAACGCCCGTCGCGGCCCTCATCGGATTCGGGCTGCGCGGCGTGCGGCCGCGATGGATCCACCTCGCCGTCTTCGCCCTCTACGGTCTCGCGGTCGGCTTCGCCGCCGTCCGCCTCCTCGACGCCCTGAACCACGGCTTCGGGCTCACCTTCTCGACGCTGGGCCTGGTGACGATCGCCCTCGCCGGCGGCTCGGTCGCCCTCGGGCGTCGGCACGCCTTCGCGCGGGCCGACCGACTCGACCGCCGGCCGACCTTCCTCCCGCGGGCCGCGCTCGGTTCGGATGGTCGCGGCCTCGACTGAGCGGATGGCCGGGGCCGGGAGCTGAGGCCGGGTCACCGCGTTTCGTCTCCCTCGCCGGCGCTCGGTCGCTCAACGTCCGAGACGGGGGACGCAACCACCCCGGACGTTGAGCGAGCGGAGCGAGACGAAACGACGCAACCACCCCGGACGTCGAGCGAGCGGAGCGAGACGAAACGACGCAACCACCCGGACGTTGAGCGAGCGGAGCGAGACGAAACGACGGCACCGGCTCTCGACACCGGTCACCGCGTTTCGTCTCCCTCGCCGGCGCTCGGTCGCACCCCGGACGTTGAGCGAGCGAAGCGAGACGAAACGACGGCCGAGGGCTCAGATGTACTCCCGTGACGGTGTGTGACGCCGTGTGTCGGAACGTATGACGGGGTGTTGCGGCACCCCTCGGCGGCGCCGGACGCGCTCCCTAGGCTCGACCCACATTCAGCGAGCGGAGACGAGCATGACCCTGAGCGAGAGCGAGACCGAGACGCGGGCCGCGACGGCCGCGGCACCGGCGCGCGGTGCGCGCATCCGCCCGCCCCGGCCATCCGACAAGCCGAACGGCCAGTGGAAGATCGACGGCACCGAGCCTCTGAACGCGAACGAGCAGTTCAAGCAGGACGACAGCGGCCTGAACGTGCGCGAGCGCATCGAGAACGTGTACGCGCAGGGCGGGTTCGCCTCCATCGACCCGACGGACCTGCACGGGCGCTTCCGGTGGTGGGGCCTCTACACCCAGCGGAAGCCCGGAATCGACGGCGGGAAGACCGCCACTCTCGAACCGCACGAGCTCGAGGACGAGTACTTCATGCTGCGGGTCCGGATCGACGGCGGACAGCTGACAACCGAGCAGCTGCGCACGATCGGGGGCATCTCGACGGACTTCGCCCGCGGCACCGCGGACCTCACCGATCGGCAGAACATCCAGCTGCACTGGGTGCGCGTCGAGGACGTGCCGGAGATCTGGCGCCGCCTCGAGGCCGTCGGCCTGGCGACCACCGAGGCCTGCGGCGACGTCCCGCGCGTCGTGCTCGGCTCCCCCGTCGCCGGCATCGCCGCCGACGAGCTCATCGACCCGACGCCGCAGATCGACGAGATCACGAGCCGCTTCATCGGCGACCCGGAGCTCGCGAACCTCCCCCGCAAGTTCAAGACCGCGATCACGGGGCACCCGAGCCAGGACGTCGTCCACGAGATCAACGACGTCGCGTTCGTCGGCGTCACGCATCCCGAGCTCGGCGTCGGCTACGACGTCTGGGTGGGCGGCGCGCTCGCGGCCGTCCCGCGCCTCGGCGAGCGGCTCGGGGCCTGGGCCGCCCCCGATCAGGTCGCCGAGGTCTGGCATGGCGTCGCCAGCATCTTCCGCGACTACGGCTACCGGCGCCTGCGCAACAAGGCGCGGCTGAAGTTCCTGCTCGCGGACTGGGGCGTCGAGAAGTTCCGCGACGTGCTCGAGACCGAGTACCTCGGGTACCGCCTCGCCGACGGCCCCGCCGCCCCCAAGCCGCTCACGATCGGCGACCACGTCGGCGTGCACCGGCAGAAGGATGGCCGGAGGTACGTCGGCGCGACGCCGATCGTCGGGCGCACGTCGGGTGAGCAGCTGACCGCGCTTGCCGACCTGCTCGAGGCGCACGGATCCACTCGTCTGCGCACGACGCCGCACCAGAAGCTCGTCTTCCTCGACATCGAGGAGGATCGCGTGGAGCCGCTCATCGCGGGGCTCGACGCCTTGGGGCTGAGCGCCCGGCCGAGCCTCATCCGGCGCGGCACCATCGCCTGCACCGGCATCGAGTTCTGCAAGCTCGCCATCGTCGAGACCAAGGAGAACGCGCGGAAGGCCGTGCTCGAGCTCGAGGAGCGCCTCGCGGGCCTCGACCTCGACGCGCCCCTCAGCCTGCATGTCAACGGCTGCCCGAACTCGTGCGCGCGCATCCAGACCGCCGACATCGGGTTGAAGGGTCAGATCATCACCGACGACGAGGGCAACAAGGTGCCCGGCTACCAGGTGCACCTCGGCGGCGGACTCACCTCCAACGAGCGCGACGAGGCCGGCCTCGGGCGCACCGTGCGCGGATTGAAGGTCTCCGCCACCGGCATCGCGGACTACGTCGAGCGCGTCGCGAGCCGGTTCGCCGAGGGCCGCGTCGGCGAGGAGAGCTTCGCGCAGTGGGCGCACCGGGTCGACGAGGAGGTGCTGCGATGACGGTCAGCCTCGCCCCGCGCGTGCAGACGCGCCGCTCGGCCGCCGAGCTGCAGGCCATCGCGGAGGCCGGGGCCGCCGAGCTCGGCAGCCTCACCGACCGCGAGGCGACACCCGCCGCCGTGGTGGAGTGGGTCGCCCGCACCTTCGACACGGGCGCTGCCGCGGTCGCCTGCTCCATGGCGGATGCGGCCCTGCCGCACCTCGTCGCCGAGCAGCTGGCCGGCGTCGACGTGCTGTTCCTCGACACCGGCTACCACTTCGTCGAGACCGTCGCCACACGCGACGAGGTGGCCCGCCGGCTCGACGTGCGCATCGTCGACGTGCTGCCCGACCAGACCGTCGCGGAGCAGGAGGCGACGCTCGGCGCCGACCTCTTCGCCCGCGACGCCGCCCGCTGCTGCGCCCTGCGGAAGGTCGCGCCGCTCCACGACGCCCTCCAGGGATACGAGGTGTGGTTCACGGGCGTCCGCCGCGACGAGGCGCCCACCCGCACGGGCACCCCGCTCGTCACGTGGGACGCGAAGAACGGCCTCGTCAAGGTGAACCCGGTGGCGGCCTGGTCGTGGGAGGACCTGCGCGCGTACGCGTCGCGGCACGACGTGCCCATGAACCTGCTGCTCGACTTCGGCTATCCGTCCATCGGATGCCGCCCCTGCACGAAGCCCGTCGCCCCGGGCGAAGACCCCCGCTCCGGCCGCTGGGCCGGACTCGACAAGACCGAATGCGGACTCCACACATGAGCGACATCACCGTCACCAGCCTCCCGGTCATTGAGCGAGCGGAGCGAGACGAAACGGGGCCGACCGCCGAGGAGCCATCCGCCCGCCTGTCGACCCTCGACCTGCTCGAGGCCGAGGCCATCCACGTCATCCGCGAGGTCGTCGCGGAGTTCGAGCGCCCTGTGCTGCTCTTCTCCGGCGGCAAGGACTCGGTCGTCGTGCTGCACCTGGCGGCCAAGGCGTTCCTGCCCGGTCGCGTGCCGTTCTCGGTGCTGCACGTCGATACGGGGCACAACTTCCCCGAGGTCATCCGCTTCCGCGATGAGACCGTGGCCCGCCTCGGCCTCCACCTCGAGGTCGCGCGCGTGCAGGACTACCTCGACGACGGGCGCCTCCTCGAGCGGGCGGATGGCACGCGCAACCCCCTGCAGACGCAGCCGCTTCTCGACGCGATCGCCGCGGGACGCCACGACGCGGTCTTCGGCGGCGCGCGACGCGACGAGGACAAGGCCAGGGCGAAGGAGCGCATCTTCTCCCTCCGCGACGAGTTCGGCCAGTGGGACCCGCGCAACCAGCGTCCCGAGCTGTGGAGCCTCTACAACGGCCGCCACACTCCCGGCCAGCACGTGCGGGTCTTCCCGATCTCGAACTGGACCGAGCTCGACATCTGGCGCTACATCGAGCGCGGGAGCATCGCCCTCCCGCCCCTGTACTTCGCGCACGAGCGCGAGGTGTATCGCCGCGACGGCATGTGGATGGCCGTGGGCGCGTTCTCGGAGCCGCGTCCCGACGAGACGGTGGAGCGTCGCACCGTCCGCTACCGCACGGTGGGCGATATGAGCTGCACGGGCGCCGTCGAGTCCGCCTCCGCCGGCATCGCCGACATCGTCGCCGAGGTCGCCGTGTCCACACTCACCGAGCGCGGCGCCACCCGCGCCGACGACCGGATCAGCGAAGCGGCCATGGAAGACCGCAAGAAGAACGGATACTTCTGATGAGCACCACGATCGACACGACAGAGCTCGCCGCGAGCACCGCGCTCGCGCCCTCCACCCTGTTCCGGTTCGCCACCGCGGGGTCCGTGGACGACGGCAAGTCCACCCTCGTGGGCAGGCTTCTCCACGATTCCAAGGCCATCCTGGCGGACCAGCTCGAGCAGGTCGCCCGCACCTCCCGCGAGCGCGGCTTCGCCGGGGCCGAGGGCATCGACTTCGCGCTGCTGACCGACGGTCTGCGCGCCGAGCGCGAGCAGGGCATCACGATCGATGTCGCCTACCGGTACTTCGCGACGCCCGAGCGCAGCTTCATCCTCGCGGACTGCCCCGGGCACGTGCAGTACACGCGCAACATGGTCACCGGCGCGACGACCGCCGACGCCGTCGTGGTGCTCATCGACGGACGCAAGGGCGTGCTCGAGCAGACGCGGCGCCACCTCGCGGTGACGGCGCTCCTGCGGGTGCCGCACGTCATCGTCGCCGTGAACAAGATCGACCTCCTCGACTATGCGGAGGACGCGTTCGCACCCGTGGCGCAGCAGGTGCGCGAGGTGACGGCCGAGCTCGGCATCGCCGACGTGCACGTGCTGCCGGTGTCGGCGCTCGAGGGCGACAACATCGTCGAGCGCTCACCGCGCACGCCCTGGTACACCGGGCCGTCGCTGCTGCAGCTCCTCGAGGAGCTGCCGGGCGCCGACGCGGAGGAGCGCGGGCTCGAGCCGTTCCGCCTCCCCGTGCAGCTCGTGCTGCGCCCGCAGGGCGGGCTGTCGCCCGACGTGGTCGCGGCCGACCCCGGCGCGGTGGAGCGCCTGCGCGACTACCGGGCGTCGGCCGGGCGGATCGCATCCGGCGTCGTCCGCCCCGGCGACCGCGTGCGCGTGCTGCCGACCGACATCGTCACGACCGTCACGGCCGTGGAGATCGCCGGCACCGAGGTCGAGATCGCCTCGGCCGGACAGTCCGTCGCCATCCGCCTCGCCGACGACGTCGACGCCGCGCGCGGCAGCGTGCTCGTCGCGGAGGAGGCGGCGCCCGAGCTCGCCCGCGAGATCGACGCGCAGCTGTTCCTCCTCGACGAGCGCCCGCTCATCCAGGGCGCGCGCGTGCTCGTCAAGCACGGCACGAAGACGGTCCAGGCGATCGTCGAGGAGATCCTCGAGCGACGCGACCTCGACTCGCTCGCGCACGTGCCCGCCGATCGGCTGAACGCCAACGAGATCGGCCGTGCGCGCATCCGCCTCGCCGAGGCCCTGCCGCTCGAGCCCTACCGCGTGTCCCGGCAGTCCGGCTCGTTCCTCGTCATCCGGCCGACGGATGGCCACACCATCGCCGCGGGGACCGTCGGTGAGTGAGGCGGATGGCCGCGAGGGCATCGTCACCCTCGTCGGCGCGGGACCCGGCGACGCGGGCCTGCTCACGCTGCGCGGCCTCCGCGCGATCGAGAGCGCCGACGTCATCGTCGCCGACCGACTGGGCGCGCGCGGCGTGCTCGACGGTCTCGTCGCCGACGGCGTGGCCATCCGCGCGGAGATCATCGACGTCGGTAAAACGCCCGGCCATCACCCCGTCCCGCAGGACGCGATCTCGGAGCTGCTCGTCGAGCTCGCGCTCGCCGGACGCGACGTCGTGCGGCTGAAGGGCGGCGACCCGTTCATCTTCGGGCGCGGCGGCGAGGAGCTCCTCCGCTGCCGAGCCGCCGGCCTGCAGGTGGAGGTCGTTCCCGGTGTGACGAGCGCGACATCCGTGCCGGCGGTCGCGAGCATCCCGCTCACGCAGCGCGGCCTCGCGGCGTCGTTCACCGTCGTCTCCGGGCACGATCAGATCGCCGACGTCGGCGGCGGCCGCGACCACACCGTCGTGCTGCTCATGGGCGTGGGCACCCTCGCGCATTCCGCGCATGTCCTGGGAGCCGGCCGCCGCGGCGGCGACTGCCCCGTGGCGATCGTGGAGGATGGCTATGGGCCCCGTCAGCGCGTCACCTTCGGCACCCTGCAGACCATCGCGTACCAGGCGGCGGAGCGCAAGGTCCGCAACCCGGCCGTCGTCGTGATCGGCGACGTGGTGACCGTGAGCCCGTATGCACCAGCCGAGCTCGTCGACGCCCTGCACGACGACTCCGAACGAAAGGCAGCCCTGTGAGCCTCGACAACCTGCGCGTCGCGATCGTCGGCGCCGGCCCCGCCGGGATCTACGCCGGAAACCTCCTCGCGAACGCCGTGGCGGAGGCCGGAGGATCGGTGTCGATCGACCTGCTCGAGTCGCTCCCCGCGCCCTACGGGCTCATCCGCTACGGAGTCGCCCCCGACCATCCGCGCATCAAGGGCATCGTCAACTCGCTGCACGAGATGCTCGACTCGGGTCGCATCCGCTTCATCGGCAACGTCGAGGTCGGACGCGACGTCTCGCTCGACGAGCTGCAGGAGAGGTACCACGCCGTCATCCTGGCGACGGGGGCCATCCGCGATGCCGCTCTGGGCATCCCGGGGATCGAGAAGACCGGCTCGCACGGAGCGGCCGATTTCGTGGCCTGGTTCGACGGGCACCCCGACGTGCCGCGCACCTGGCCGCTCGACGCGCAGCAGGTCGCCGTGATCGGCAACGGCAACGTCGCGCTCGACGTCGCCCGCGTGCTCGCGAAGCTGCCCGAGGACCTCCGCTCGACCGAGGTGCCCGACAACGTGCTCGAGGGCCTCGAGGGCTCCGCCGTCACCGACGTGCACGTCTTCGGACGCCGCGGACCCGCTGACATCAAGTTCACGCCCATCGAGCTGCGCGAGCTCGGCGAGGTGCGCGGCGTCGACATCGTGCTCGACGAGGCGGACTTCGAGGGCGTCGACCCCGCTGCGGCGCCGAACAACCAGATGAAGATCATGCTGCGGACCATGAAGTCGTGGCTCGGACGCGGGTCGACCGGAGCCTTCCGTCGCCTGCACCTGCACTTCTGGCACGCGCCCGTCGAGGTGCTCGGCGACGAGCGCGTCGAGGGGATGCGCTTCGAGCGCACGCGCGTCGAGGATGGGCGGGTCGTCGGCACCGGAGAGTTCGCGGAGTACCCCCTGCAGGCGATCTACCGCGCGGTCGGATACTACGGCACGCGCGTCGAGGGTGCGCCGTTCGACGCCGCCCGCGGCGTGATTCCGAACGTCGAGGGCCGCGTGCAGCCAGGGCTCTATGCGACCGGGTGGATCAAGCGCGGACCCGTCGGGCTCATCGGGCACACCAAGTCCGACGCCATGGAGACCGTGGAGCACCTCGTCGAGGACGCCGCGGCCGACGCGCTGCCGACCCCCGCGACCGCCGATGTCGTCGCGCTGCTCGATGAGCGCGACGTGGCGTACACGACCTGGGACGGCTGGCTCGCCCTCGACGCGCACGAGCGCGGCCTCGGCGAGACGCACCGTCACCAGCGCGAGCGCGTGAAGGTCGTGCCGCGCGAGGACCAGGTCGAGATCTCGCGCGCCGACGCGCTCGCTCGCTCATGACGTACGTCATCGCCCTGCCCTGCGTGGACGTCAAGGACCGCGCCTGCATCGATGAGTGCCCGGTGGACTGCATCTACGAGGGCGAGCGGTCGCTGTACATCCACCCGGATGAGTGCGTGGACTGCGGCGCCTGCGAGCCGGTGTGCCCGGTCGAGGCGATCTACTACGAGGACGACCTGCCGGACGAGTGGCAGGACTACTACAAGGCGAACGTCGAGTTCTTCGACGACATCGGATCGCCTGGCGGCGCATCCAAGGTCGGCGTGATCGCGAAGGACCATCCGGTCGTGGCGTCGCTCCCCCCGCAGGGCGAGTAGGCGCGGGCTTCCTCTCCCGCACGACGGCAGGCCCCGGGCTCTTCGGCCCGGGGCCTGCGGCGTGCGTCCCGCGCGCGGGCGGAACGCAGGCCCGGGCTCCCTACTCCCCCACGAGCGCGGGCTGCACCGCCGCCGGCGCCCCGCGACGCTCGATGCGGTGCGCACGGAGCGACCATCCGACCGCGGCGGCCCATACCAGCGCGATCGCGATGAGCGACCATCCGACGACCGTGTCGCCGACGCCCGTCGCGCGCAGCAGCGTCCGCGTGTTGGTGAGCACGATGAGGCCCCCGACCAGCGAGCCGAGGACGCGGGCGGGGAGCTTCCGCACGAGCCAGGCCGCGAGCGGCGCCGCCGCCACCCCGCCGATCAGCAGCGTCAGCACCCAGCCGAGGTCGAAGCCACCGGCGCCGAGCCCCACGAGGAACCCGGCCGACGCGGCGATCGCGACGAGGAACTCGCTCGTGTCGATCGTCCCGATGACCTTCCGCGGCTCGAGGCGCCCGCTCGAGAGGAGGGCCGGCGTGCCGACGGGGCCCCATCCGCCGCCACCCGAGGCGTCGAGGAAGCCGCCGACCAGGCCGAGCGGCGCGAGGAACCCCAGCGGCAGCGGCCTGTCCCCGCGCCGTCGCGGCAGCCCGCGCACCGTGAACCGCACGAGGATGTACGACCCCAGCGCGAGGAGGATCCCCGACGTGATCGGCGCGGCGGCCTCCGTCGACAGCCCCGACAGGAACGTCGCGCCGGCGAACGCCCCGACCGCTCCCGGCACGCCGATCTTCAGCACCGTGCGCCAGTCGACGTTGCCGAATCGCCAGTGGGCGATCCCGGACGCAAGGGTCGTCCCGATCTCCGCGAGGTGCACCGAGGCGCTGGCCGCGGCGGGCGCGGCGCCCACCGTCAGCAGCAGCGTCGTCGACGTCACGCCGTACGCCATCCCCAGCGCCCCGTCGACGAGCTGAGCTGCGAAGCCGATCAGGGCGAGGAGGACGAGTGTCTGCATGCCGACGACGCTAGGGGCGGATGGCCTCCGCCCGGTAAGACGTTACGTCCCGCCCGTCATCCCCCGTCACGCGGCGAAACGCCCCGTCACGCGAGGAAACAGTCGCCGCGCGCAGCGGGCCCTGCGTCCGTTACCGCAGAGCGCCGACCGAGGCCAGCGCCATCCGGATGAGGGAGCCGCGGCCGCCCTCCATCTCGGCGGCGAGCGTATCGGACGCCGCCTCCTCGGGCGGCATCCACGTCACCTCGAGCGCGTCCTGGCGCGGCTCGCACGTGCCCGTGACCGGCACGACGAACGCGAGCGACACCGCGTGCTGCCGGTCGTCGTGGAACGCCGTCACACCGGGAATCGGGAAGTACTCCGCGACCGTGAACGGCGTGGGCTGCGGCGGCAGCAGCGGGAACGCCATCGGCCCGAGGTCGTTCTCGAGGTGGCGGAAGAGGGCGTCGCGCACGGTCTCGCCGTACCGCACGCGGCCGGAGACGATGGTGCGCTTGAGGTCGCCCATGCTCGTCGAGCGCAGCAGGATGCCGACGTCGGTCACCTGGCCCACGCCATCCGTGCGCACCGGGACCGCCTCGACGTACAGCATCGGCAGCCGGCGGCGGACGGACTCGAGCTCGAACTCGCTCAGCCATCCGGGGTTCGACGACCCGCCCGGCACCGCTCCGATGCCGCTGGCACCCAGGTCGGATGGCAGCCGCGGCTCGTCGGGGAGCTCTTCGGGATCGGGGTCAGGCGTGCGGACCGGCATGCGTCCTTTCTACCCCCTCCCCCACGGAATCCCCGCACGGCGGGGCGGGCCGGGGCGGATGTCCGCGGTGTGCGCCACGATGGAGGCATGGAAGCGACGCCTCCCCTGGACGATGCCGCCGTGCGCTGGTCGGGCCCCCGCGATGGGCGCCCCGTGGTCGTGCTGCTGCACGGATACGGCGCCGACGAGCGCGACCTCTTCGCCCTCGCGGGGCAGCTGCCCGACGCCTTCGTCTACGCCGCCGTGCGCGCGCCGCTCGGCATGCCCTGGCCGCAGCCGGGGTACGCCTGGTATCCGATCGAGGGGCTCGAGAGCCGCGATGCGGCGAGAACGACGGATGGCGCGCGCCGGTTCCTGGAGTGGCTCGCGCAGGCGGTCGGCGGAGACCCGACCGTGGGACTGATCGGCTTCTCGCAGGGCGGCGCCATCGCGCTGCAGGCGATGCGACTCGCACCCGAGCGGTTCGCGTTCTGCGCCAACCTCTCCGGGTACGCGACGCCGGGCGAGCTCGAGGGCGACGCGTCGCTCGCCGAGCGCCGTCCGCCCGTGTTCTGGGGCCGCGGCACGCTCGACACCGTGATCCCCGAGGCGCTCGTCGTGCACACGACCGACTGGCTGCCGCGGCATGCCGATCTCGTGGGGCGGATCTACCCGGGGCTCGGGCACGCGGTGGCGCCCGGCGAGCTCGACGACCTGTCGATGTTCCTGCTGAAGCACGCGGAGGTGAAGAGCCCGCCGGGTGCTGTCCAGCGGGTGCCTCCGATCGACACCCGGATCGGTGGCGAGCAGTCATGAGGACCCGCGGGGTGCTGGCACAGCTGAACGACGTGAACAGCGTCGCGAACGGGCTCGTCTCGACGGCGCTCACGGCAGGACTCACGCTCATCGACCCGCGCAGGCTCACGGTCGGGCGGCGCGCCGCCTACCGGGGCGTGGTCGCCGTGCTCACGGCATGGGTCACCTGGACCGCGCTCCGCAGCGACGAGGTCACCGTCCCACCCGCCGCGCGCGCCGGGATCGTCACCGGTGCGGCGGGTGCGGTGCTCGGGTTCGCGGAGCTCGGCGAGGCCCTGGACGCGCGCCTGCATGACGGCCTCGCCCGGGCGGGCGCGGCTCGCCCTCGGCTGTGGCTCGCGGCGGCGGCTGCCGTGCTGTCGCTCGTGTCCTGGTGGGGCGGGCGGACCGCCGACCGGAAGCGGGCGGGCGGTCTCGAGGAGCTCTGACCGCGGGCATCCTCGATCGACGGCCGGGCCAGGCGTTGGGCCGTCCTCCCTCTTCCGGGTCGAGGCGACTCCTCTTCCGCGACCGCGGCCATCCGGGTACAGTGGTCGGCGTCCTGTTCCCGAGGTCTGGAGAAGCCGTTGAAGCTGATCGACGCTCACGCGCTCACGCGCTGAACCGTCGACGCTCGCCGCTTCCCCTCGGAGCATTCCGGCCGGTCTGATCGCAGGCCCGCCGCGAGCCGCCCGCCGTCATCGGCGCGCGTCCGGTGTCAGTGCATTCCCACTCGCACACCGGAGGCACTCATGCCCGCGCTCACTTTCGATCACCTGTTCTTCACCTGGCCCGACGGCTCGGCCGCGCTGTCCGACGTCAGCGGCACATTCGGCGCCGGCCGCACCGGCCTCGTCGGCCGCAACGGATCCGGCAAGTCCACGCTGCTGCGCCTGGCGGCCGGCGAACTCACGCCGACCGCCGGATACATCGCGCGCGACGGCGACGTCGCCTACCTGCCGCAGCGGCTCACGCTCGACGTCGACCGCCCCGTGGCCGACCTGCTCGGCGTCGGCCGCGCGCTCGCCGCGCTGCGCGCCATCGAGTCCGGCGACGTCGACCCCGCGCACTTCGACGCCGTCGGCGACGACTGGGACGTCGAGGCCCGCGCGCACGTCGCGCTCGCCGACGCGGGCCTCCCGCCCGACGCGCTCGACCGCACCGTCGGCACGCTCTCCGGCGGCGAGGCGGTGCTCGTGGCGATCGCGGGCATCCGACTGCGGTCGGCGTCGATCACGCTGCTCGACGAGCCGACGAACAACCTCGACCATGACGCGCGGCTGCGCCTGCACCACATGGTGCGGACGTGGCGCGGTGCCCTCGTGGTCGTCTCGCACGACCTCGCGCTGCTGGAGCTGATGGACGACACCGCCGAGCTCTACGGCAGCGAGCTGTCGGTGTTCGGCGGGGCGTACTCGCGGTGGCGGGCGTGGCTCGACGGCGAGCAGGAGGCCGCCGCGCAGGCCGAGCGCGACGCGGACAGGGCACTCAAGAAGGAGAAGCGCCAGCGCGTGGAGGCCGAGGTGAAGCTCGCTCGGCGCGCCCGCACGGCCCGGAAGGCCGAGGCCGAGAAGCGCGTGCCGAAGATCGTCGCGCACGGCCGGCGGATGGCCGCGGAGGTGTCGGCCGGACGCCTCAGCACCGAGATGCGCGAGAAGGAGTCCGCCGCTCGTGAGGCTCGGGATGCCGCCGGGAGCCGCCTCCGCGAGGACGACACGGTGCGGATCGACCTGCCGGACCCGGGCGTCTCGTCCGGGCGCCGGATCGCGACGCTCCGCAGCGGCGAGCGCGCGTGGGTCATGCAGGGTGCCGAGCGCGTGGCCCTCATCGGCCCGAACGGATCCGGGAAGTCGACGCTGCTGCGATCGCTGCTCGGAGACGGGGACGGGCGTGCCGCCACGCTCGAGCCCGCCGCGGTCCGGCAGTGCGGAACTGCGGATATGAGCCCGCTTTCGCCCACATCGGCACCACCGAGCGGCGGGCCTCGGCTTCGGCAGTGCGGAAGTGGCGATATGAGCGCTCTATCCCGCACTTCGGCACCACCGAACGAGGCGCCGGTCGCCGAGCTCCACGTCGAGCACGTCGGCTACCTCCCGCAGCGGGTCGACGGGCTCGACGAGGACGCGACCGTGCTCGAGGCCGCGCGGGCAGCCGCGCCGCATACGCCGGATCGCGAGCTGCGCAACCGGCTCGCGCGGTTCCTCCTGCGCGGCGCGACGGTCGACCGCCCCGTGCGGACTCTCTCCGGGGGCGAGCGCTTCCGCGTCGCCCTGGCCCGCCTGCTGCTCGCCGACCCGCCGCCGCAGCTGCTCATCCTCGACGAGCCGACGAACAACCTCGACATCGACACCGCCGAGCAGCTGCTCGAGGCGCTGCGGGCGTATCGGGGTGCCGTGCTCGTCGTGAGTCACGACGAGGCGTTCCTCGCCCGGCTCGCACCGGACCTCGTGCTCGAGCTGCGCGACGGCGCGCTGTCGGAGCGCGTGCCCGGGTAAGGAGCGGGGCACCTCGCCCCGCACTGCCCGGCCGTCCGGGAGGAGATGTGCACTCGGGGGGAGGGAATCTCCACACCCTCTCCTCCCGAATGCACATCTCCTCCCCGATGCCGACCGAAACCAGCTTCGAACCCAGCCGCGAACCCGCTGCCATCCGAGCCGGATGTCGGTGGTGCGCGAGAGGATGGTCACGTGGACGTCCTGGACCGATTCGGAGAGGCGACGCGGGAGTGGTTCCGCGGCGCATTCGCCGCACCTACCGACGCCCAGCGCGGCGCGTGGGACGCGATCTCGAAGGGGCGGCACGCGCTCGTCGTGGCGCCCACCGGATCCGGCAAGACCCTGTCCGCGTTCCTCTGGGCCATCGACCAGGTGTTCCGCGAGAAGACGCAGGACGACGGCGAGCGCACCCGCATCCTCTACATCTCGCCGCTCAAGGCCCTGGGCGTCGACGTCGAGCGCAACCTGCGCTCGCCGCTCGTGGGCATCAACCAGGCCGCGCGCCGGCTCGGCGTCGCCGCACCGGATGTGAGCGTCGGCGTCCGCTCCGGCGACACCCCGTCATCCGACCGTCAGCGCCTCGTCCGCCACCCGCCGGACGTGCTCATCACGACGCCCGAGTCGCTCTACCTCATGCTCACGAGCCAGGCCCGCGAGACGCTGCGCGGCGTGCGCACGGTCATCGTCGACGAGGTGCACGCGGTCGCCGCCACCAAGCGCGGTGCCCACCTCGCGGTCAGCCTCGAGCGCCTCGACGACCTCCTCGACGAGCCCGCGCAGCGCATCGGGCTCTCCGCGACCGTCCGCCCCATCGACGAGGTCGCGCGCTTCCTCGGCGGCTCCGCGCCCGTCGAGATCGTCGCGCCGAAGGCGTCGAAGACGTTCGAGCTCACCGTGACGGTGCCGATCGACGACATGCAGAACCCGCCGCCCGTCGGCCCCGCGGCTCCCCCGCCGACCGACGGCGACGCGGATGGCGAGGGCTGGTTCCTCCCCGAGACGACCGAGATCACAGGGTCGATCTGGCCGCACGTCGAGGAGGCCATCGTCGACCGGGTCCTCGAACGCCGCTCCACGATCGTGTTCGCGAACTCCCGCCGGCTCGCCGAGCGCCTCACCGGCCGCCTCAACGAGATCTACGCCGAGCGGCTGGGGATGGCCCCGCCCGAGCCGTCCATCCCCGCCGCGATGATGGCGCAGGCCGCGCACACGGCGGGTGCCGAGCCCGTGCTCGCCAAGGCGCACCACGGCTCGGTCTCGAAGGACCAGCGCGCGATCGTGGAGGAGGAGTTGAAGTCGGGCGTCCTCCGGTGCGTGGTCGCGACAAGCAGCCTCGAGCTCGGCATCGACATGGGCGCCGTCGATCTCGTCATCCAGGTCGAGGCACCGCCGAGCGCCGCCAGCGGCCTGCAGCGCGTGGGCCGAGCGGGGCACCAGGTCGGCGAGATCAGCCGCGCCGCGCTCTTCCCCAAGCACCGCGGCGACGTGCTGCACACCGCCATCGTCACCGAGCGGATGCTGCACGGGCAGATCGAGGCGATCGCCGTGCCGCAGAACCCGCTCGACATCCTCGCGCAGCAGACCGTGGCGGCATCCGCGCTCGGCGAGATCGAGGTCGAGCGCTGGTACGAGACGGTGCGCCGCAGCGCCCCGTTCCGCACCCTCCCTCGCAGCGCGTTCGAGGCGACGCTCGACCTGCTCGCCGGCCGCTACCCCTCCGACGAGTTCGCCGAGCTGCGCCCGCGCCTCGTCTGGGACCGCGACGCCGGCACGCTCACCGGCCGCCCCGGCTCGCAGCGACTCGCCGTCACGAGCGGCGGGACCATCCCCGACCGCGGTCTCTTCGGCGTCTTCGTCGCCGGCGAGACGGCGAACGCGCGCGTCGGCGAGCTCGACGAGGAGATGGTCTACGAGTCACGGGTCAACGATGTCTTCACGCTCGGCACGACGAGCTGGCGCATCGTCGAGATCACGCACGACCGCGTCAACGTGCTGCCCGCCTTCGGCCAGCCGGGCAAGGTGCCGTTCTGGCACGGGGATGGCCTGGGTCGCCCTGCCGAGCTCGGGGAGGCGCTGGGCAGGTTCTCGCGCGAGCTCACGAGCGGCGCCTCGGAGAAGGCGGAGCAGCGGCTCATCGACGCCGGCCTGGATGAGAAGGCGCGTGCGAACCTCGTCGCCTACCTCTCCGAGCAGCGCGAGTCCACCGGCACGCTGCCGACCGACCGGACCCTCACCGTCGAGCGCGGGCGCGACGAGGTCGGCGACTGGCGCATCATCCTGCATTCCCCCTACGGCATGCACGTGCACTCGCCGTGGGCGCTGGCCGTCAACGCGCGCATCCGCGAGCGACTGGGCGTCGAGGGGTCGGCGGTCGCGAGCGATGACGGCATCATCGCGCGCATCCCTGACACCGAGGCCGAGCCGCCCGGCGCCGAACTGTTCGTCTTCGACCCCGACGAGCTCGAGCAGATCGTCACCGACGAGGTCGGCGGGTCGGCCCTGTTCGCCTCGCGCTTCCGCGAGTGCGCGGCGCGTGCGCTCCTCATGCCGCGCCTCAACCCCGGCAAGCGCATGCCCCTGTGGCAGCAGCGCCAGCGGTCGGCCGCCCTCCTCGAAGTCGCCAAGCGCCATCCGACCTTCCCGATCATCCTCGAGACGCTGCGCGAGGTCCTCCAGGACGTCTACGATCTTCCCGCCCTCCTCCGCGTCGCGCGCGGCATCGGCGAGCGCCGCATTCGTCTCGTCGAGACCGAGCCCTCGCAGCCATCGCCCTTCGCGCGCGAGCTGCTCTTCGGCTACGTGGGCGCCTTCATGTACGAGGGCGACTCGCCCCTCGCCGAGCGCCGCGCGGCCGCGCTCTCCGTCGACCCCGCGCTCCTCGGCGAGCTGCTGGGCAAGGTCGAGATGCGCGAGCTCCTCGATCCCGATGTCCTCGCCCAGTACGAGCGCGAAGTCCAGCGACTCGACCCCGGCCGTCACGCTCGCGGGCTCGAGGGCGTCGCCGACCTCCTCCGCGTCCTCGGTCCGCTGAGCGTCGCCGAGGTGGCCGAACGCCTCGAGGCGCCGGATGGCGCGAGCGGCACCGGGCGCGACGCCGCGGCTCTCGAGGTAGCGGCATCCGCTCACCTGACCGCCCTCGTCGACGCGCGCCGCGCGATCCGAGTCTCGTTGGCCGGAGCCGACCGGTTCGCCGCGATCGAGGATGCCGGTCGCCTGCGCGACGCCCTCGGCACCGCACTCCCCGTCGGGGTGCCGGTGGCGTTCCTGGAGCCGCTCGCCGATCCGCTCGCCGATCTCGTGTCGCGCTACGCCCGCACGCACGGGCCGTTCACCACCGAGGCCGTCGCGACGCGGCTCGGCATCGGCGCGGCCGTCGCCCGGCACACGCTGCAGCGCCTCGAGGCGCAGGGGCGGCTCTCCAGCGGCTTCTTCCTCCCCGAGCGCGACGGCATGCCGCTGTCAGACGAGGTGGAGTGGTGCGACGCGGAGGCGCTGCGGCGCATCCGCATGCGCTCGCTCGCCGCGCTGCGCGGCAGCGTCGAGCCGGTGCCGCCCGACGCGTTCGCGCGCTTCCTGCCCGACTGGCAGCACGTCACGCGTCCGCTCGAGGGCATCGACGGCGTCGCGGCGGTCATCGATCAGCTCGCCGGCGTGCCGATCCCCGCGAGCGCGTGGGAGTCGCTCGTCCTCCCCTCCCGCGTGCGCGACTACACCCCGGCGATGCTCGACGAGCTGACGGCGACGGGCGAGGTCGTCTGGTCCGGCCACGGCTCACTGCCCGGGCGGGATGGCTGGGTCGCACTGCACCCCGCGGACGCCGTGCCGTTCACGGCCCCCGACCCCGAGGGCGAGCTCGCCGAGGGGTCGCTCGAGGCGCAGCTCGTCGCGGCGCTCACCGGCGGCGGCGCGTACTTCGCCAGCCAGCTGCGGGAGGCGACCGGCGCCGAGAACGAGCAGGCCGTCATCGCGGCGCTGTGGAACCTCGTCTGGTCGGGGCGCGTGACGAACGACACCTTCGCCCCGCTGCGGACGCTGCTCGGCGGGGGCTCCCAGAGCCACAAGGTCGCCCGGCGCACGCCGCGCGCGCGGATGTACCGCGGCGTGACGCTGCGGCCGACGGCGATGGCCGCGCCGCCCCGCCCACCCGCGCTGGGCGGGCGCTGGTCGCTGCTCCCCGTCCCCGAGCCCGACGCCGCCGTCCGCGCCACGGCGAGCGCGTCACTCCTCCTCGACCGGTACGGCGTCGTCACGCGCGGCTCGGTGCAGGGCGAGCAGGTGCCGGGCGGCTTCGCGCAGGCGTACCGCATCCTCGCCGGGTTCGAGCAGGCCGGGCACTGCCGGCGCGGCTACCTCATCGAGCAGCTGGGCGCCGCGCAGTTCGCAGCCTCCGCCACCATCGACCGCCTGCGGCAGTTCGCGTCCGTGCCGGACCCCGCGCCCCTGCGCGCCCTCACGCTCGCCGCGACCGACCCCGCCAACCCCTACGGGGCGGCTCTCGGATGGCCCGCACTCGAGCAGGTGAAGCATCGTCCCGGACGCAAGGCGGGCGGCCTCGTCGTGCTCATCGACGGCGAGCTCGTCCTGTACCTCGAGCGCGGCGGCCGGACGGTGCTGCAGTTCGTCGACGACGAGGAGCGTCTCGCCGCCGCGTGCGCGGACCTCGTCGCCACCGCCCGTGCTCGACGCCTGGAGACGCTGACGGTGGAGCAGGTCAACGGCGAGTTCGTCTTCGGCACCGCCCTCGGCCGCGCGCTGCGGGCAGCGGGCTTCGTCGAGACGACGAAGGGCCTCACCCTGCGCAAGGAGCGGGGCTGACATGCCCGAGGGCGATACCGTCCACCGCGCCGCACGCCGGCTGAACACGGCGCTCGCCGGTCGCGTCGTCACGCGCTTCGATCTCCGGGTGTCGCAGGCGGCGACCGCTGACCTCCGCGGTGAGACCGTGCACGACGTCATCGCGCGCGGCAAGCATCTCCTGCACCGCATCGGCGACTACACCCTCCACACGCACCTGCGCATGGAGGGCGAGTGGCACGTGTACGTCGACGGCGCGCGCTGGCGCCGCCCGGCGTACCAGGCGCGGGCGATCGTCGCCGCCGAGCGGGTGGAGGCGGTCGGCTTCGAGCTCGGCGTCGTCGAGCTGCTGCGCACGCGCGACGAGGAGCAGGCCGTCGGCTACCTCGGTCCCGATCCCCTCGGGCCCGACTGGAATCCGGACGAGGCCGCGCGACGCCTCGCCGCAGACACGCGCGCGGCGCACGTGGCGCTCCTGGATCAGCGGAACGTCGCCGGGTTCGGCACGGTCTTCGTGAACGAGATCCTGTTCCTCCGCGGCGTGCTGCCCACGCGCCCGATGGCGGAGGTGGACACGGCGGCGCTCGTCGCGCTGGGGGCGCGGACCATCCGCCGCAACGTCGAGGAGCGGAAGCGCACCTTCACCGGCGACGCGCGCCCAGGCCAGGGGATGTGGGTCTACGGACGCGAGCGCAAGCCCTGCCGGCGCTGCGGCACGCTCATCCGGATGACCCATCTCGGCGCGGACCCGACGAAGGAGCGGCTCGCGTTCTGGTGTCCGGTCTGCCAGAGCTGACCCGTCCGCACCGAGGCGCACCGGCACTCGCCCCGAGACAGAACGACGGCCCCGGCGGTGCCGGGGCCGTCGAGGCTTCATGCTGCGAGCAGGAAGCCCTTGCGGTCGGTGGTGACAGCCATGCCGTCGCGGATGGTCTCGTCGTCGCCGACGCGGGATCCGGGTGCGACACGCGCGCCCTCCCCCACGTTGGTGCGGACTCCGATGTGAGCGCTCGCGCCGATCATCGCGCCGGGGCCGATGTGCGCTCCGGCTTCGATCGTCGCCTTCGGCCCGATGAGCGCGTTGGAGTCGATCCACGCGCCGCTCGCGACGCGCGCTCCCGCGGAGATCCGCGCCCCCGGTTCGACATAAGCGCCCGCTTCCACACGCGCGTCGGGATGGACCTTCGCACCGGTGGCGATCAGTCCACGTCCGTTCACATGCTTGCGATAGCGCAGCTGCTCGCCGTGGTCATTCTCGATGTCGATGTAGTTCTTACCCACGATGCCCTTCTGCGGCCCCGGGCGAGGCCGGACACCTGAGACAACGCATCACCCCGGGAAGGTATTCCCGTGAATGAACAATCTCGCTGCCGCTCGGTGTCCCCGTCTCGACGGAGGCGTTCTGGTTGTTATCGGCGGTTTCGGTTGGGCGGATCGCCCGCGGGCGCCCGCGCGCGTAGGCTGACGGGATGGCGCACCGCAAGGCATCTGCACCCCGCGGTGGGGGCCCGCGGCAGCCGCGGAAGACGACGCGCAGCACGACCCCGAGACGCGCGGACGTCAAGCGTCCCGCTCCCGGACCCGTCGAGCAGCCGCGCACCTTCCGCCTGGGCGTGATCCCGGGCGCGACGCCGGGCCGCTGGGTGGATCGCTGGCACGAGCGGAAGCCGCACGTGCAGCTCGAGCTCGTGCCGCTCGTCGTCGCCGAGCAGCGCGCCGCTCTCGACGAGGGCCGCGTCGACGCCGCGATCGTGCGCCGTCCGCTCGAGGAAGACGGGCTCCATGTCATCGCGATGTACGACGAGGTGCCCGTCGTGGTCGTCTCGAGCGACTCCGACCTCACGGTCGTCGACGAGCTCGAGGCGCCGGAGCTCGCGGGGTCGGTGCTCATCGTGCCGAAGGACGACGTCCTCGGGCCGCTCGCCCTGCCCGGCACCATCCCGCCCGTGTTCGATGCGCCGGAGACCACCGAAGACGCGATCGCCACGGTCGCCACCGGCGTGGGCGTCACCGTCGTGCCCATGTCGCTCGCCCGGCTGCATCACCGGCGGGACGTCACGTACCGCCCGCTCGTCGGCGGCCCGGTCGCCCCAGTCGCCTTCGCGTGGCTGCGTGAGCACGACTCCGAGGATGTGCAGGACTTCGTGGGCATCCTCCGCGGTCGGACGGCGAACTCCTCGCGCTGACGCGTTCATGCGCGCCGCGCTCCCCGGGTCAGGCGGAACACGACGGCAGCGACGAGCACGACGACGGCCACCGCGACCGCCGTGCCGCCGATGGCCGCGCTCGCGGGCTCCTCCGACAGGCGCCCCACCGCCAGCCACGAGAGCCCCCACGCGAGTGCGAGAGCCGGTGCCAGCCGGCCGCGTCCCCGCCATCCGAGGGCGACACCGATCAGCGCGACGACCGCGAGCACGGCGATGCCGAACACCGCCGCGGCGTCGGCCCAGTCGGCGGGCGCCGTCTGCGTGAGCCAGGCAGCGGTGTTCGCCACCGTCGCGAGCGTGACCCAGCCGAGGTGCAGGCCGGTGACGCCGTCGATGAGCACCGCCGAGGCGACGCCGTCGCCCGGCGCGCGCACGGCGGCCCGGAAGGTCACGGCGAGCACGGCGGCGAGGGCGAAGATGACCGCCACGGTGGCGGGGAGATTCAGGAACTGCGCCGCGAGCAGCCAGCAGCCGTTGAGCACCTCAGAAGCGGCGATCCACCACCCGATCGCACGCTGCCGGCTCCTCGCGCGCTGGCCCGGCAGCGCCTGCCAGATCGCGTACAGCACCAGGCCGACGTAGATCGGAGTCCAGATGGAGAAGGCGGGACGGGCCGGGGCGAGATAGGAGGCGTCGGCGTCGAGCGCGCCGCCTTGAAGGTCCTGCACCGCCGTTCCGCCGAAGAGACCCACGCCGACCATGGCCGCGACGAGCATGAAGCAGGTGGCGGAGATCACGGCGACCTGCCGCAGGATGTCCCGCCCTCCGGTCTGCCGCGTGGTGTCCATGCGCCCACGCTAACTTCGGCGCGGGCGCGGAATCCGGGGCTTGACAGACACCGGCGGCGAGATCGCTAGCCGCTCAGGAGCTCGATCTGCTCCGCGAGATACGGCGCGAGCGGCCGCAGGAAGCCCGCCGGCGACCACCTCACCATCAGAACACCGTCCTGCCAGGAGAGCGGGCCGTCCGCCTCGCCGCGGGCGACCGCGTCGACCTCGATGGGCGTCCAGTCGAGGTGCAGCGTCTCGCCCTCCGCGAAGCCGCCGCGGAACGCCGCGGCCCGCACCTCGGCGCGCTGCCGCTGCGACTCCGCCGCGTAGCCGCGTCGCACCTCCTCGGCCGCGCGCAGGATGGTCCCGGTCGCGAGGAGCGCGTTGTCCGTGAGCAGGAGCACGCCCAGGTGCCACGCCTCGCCGACCCGAACGACGCGGGGCCGCCCGCCGAGCGCGCCGCGCAGGCGGCCCGGGCGACGCAGCTCGCCGAGGCCCTCGCGCGGCCGAGCGGCCAGGCGCGAGCGCGCGTCGGCCAGCAGCCCGTGCAGATCGTCCACGGGCCCACCCTACGGCCCGCGGCTACGCCGGGGTCGGGCTCTCGTCGTCCGAGCGCGCCAGCAGCTGCAGCGGAGCGATCGGCGCCGGGCGCTCGCCGTGCAGCTCGCGGTGGAGCCGCTCCATCCGGTCGTCGAGCTCGGCGGCGGTGAGCGCGGCGTCCCGCAGGCTGTCGGTGAGGCGGGCGGGCACCTGACTGGCGTACTTGTAGTAGATCTTGTGCTCGAGGCTCGCCCAGAAGTCCATGGCGATCGTGCGGAACTGCACCTCGACGGGCACCGGCACCGTCCCCGTCGAGAGGAACACGGGCACCTCCACGATCGCATGCAGGCTCTTGTAGCCGTTGGGCTTCGGGTGCGCGATGTAGTCCTTGACCTGGACGACGGTCACGTCGTCCTGGCCCGCGAGCAGATGGAACAGCCGGTACGCGTCGGTGACGAAGCTGCAGGTGACGCGGACGCCCGCGATGTCGAGAAGCTGCGAGCGGATGGCCTCGATCGTCGGCTCGATCCCCTTGCGGTCGGCCTTCTCGGCGATGCTGTCGAGCGTCTTGAGGCGGCTGGAGACGTGCTCGATCGGGTTGTAGGAGTGCTGCTGCTCGAAGTCCTCGCGCAGGATGGAGAGCTTCGTCTCGATCTCGCGCATGCCGAAGCGGTATTCGTTGAGGAACCGTTGCATCTCGTCGCGCATGGCGCGCGCCTGCTCGAGCATGTCGTCGTCGACGGGGATCGAGCTCATGCCCTCACGCTAGGAGAACGCGCTATGGGGATCCTGTGAGGGCGGCGCTTCCGGGCTACTGTGAGCGCCATGGGCACTCTCCACTATGGCGCGGCTGCCACGGCGGTACACATCGAGGACCGCGCACTGGCGCACCTGAAGGTCGTCATCATCAGCAAGCTCCGCCGCGGCGAGAGCTTCTCCGTCTCGTGGAGCCACGCGCACGGGCGCAGCACGCTGTGGGTGCATCCGGCGATCCCGCTGCGGTTCGTCTTCGAGACCGAGGAGGCGCCGGCCCTCAACCGCGCGTGGCTCGAGGAGCTGGCTCAGTCGGCCAACGCCCTCGGCGGGATCACCCTCGTGAAGGAGCAGGTGGAGGACGACGAGACGGAATGATTCTTCCGACGATCGTCGGAGACGCGCCTCGAATCGTCCGCGTGTCGGGTCAGACCGGGTCGGCCGCGGGTGCCTCGACGGGCTCCGTCGGCTCGGGCATGATCGTGAGACCGGAGGGGCCGCTGGCCGCCTTCATGAGCTCGTCGAGCCACAGGCGGTTCAGGCGCGGTGAGCGCCCGCCGGAGAACTGGAACTGGAGGGGGACCGCCGGGTGCAGCCAGAAGCTGCGGCGTCCGGTGCCCTCGCCGAGCGAGGCGTCGAACATGAAGGGCTCAGAGCGACGGAGCTTGTTCATGACGACGATGCGCAGGTGCGCAAGCGTGCGATCATCGAGTTCGACCGAGTCGCCGCCGAGTCCGTAGATGAATTTGCCCACGGGCAGAGCTTAGCCGCAATACACGCCGAACAGGTGTAGCGGAGAGGCCATCTCGTCACGTCACGTCACCGAAGAGCGCCGCGTCTCCATGAACTGCTTGAACCGCTCGAGGTCCTGCTCCGCCTGCCGGGGGTCCACCCCCACCGACGCCCCGAACGACTCCAGCATCCCCTCGGGCTCCCACTCCATCCGCAGGGTCACATGCGTGCCCTCGCCCGCTTCCGCGAGTTCGACGAGCCCCCGATGGAAGACGCCGTCGGTGCTCTGCCATTCGATGCGACGTTCGGGAGTCTGCTCGACGATGTCGGCGTAGAACTCCTCGGTGAAGCCGTCGAGGTTCACCGCCCAGCGCGATCGGACCCGGTCGATCGGAAGCACCGACCACACCGCCCCGAGGTACTCGGGAAAGCTCTCCACCTGCGTCCACTGCTGATAGACCTCGCCGATGGGCGCGTCGACCTCGATCTCGGCAACGAGCGACGTGACCATGGCGATCTTCCTTCCCGCGGGTCTCGACGAGTCGACCCCGCCTGCGCCAACGGTAGGCAGGCCTTCCTCCGGAGTACACGGGTTGACGGACGGAACGTCACCCTGTAACCGCATGGGTGCGCGATGCCTACTCTCCGGGCCGCAGGTCCGTCAAGACCCGGGCGCCAGCGGGACGGCCCCGCCTAGCCTGGCGGCATGTCCGCGAAGCCTCGCTCCGCATCCGACGACGACGAGACCGTCGGCATGCGCGTCATGTTCTGGTCCTGGGCCGCGATCGTCGGCGTCGGCCTCGCGGTGATGATCGTCCTGCCACTCGCGGGACGCTGAGCCGGGCCGGTCCTCATGCGCGCGTTCATCCGAGACAACGCCCTCTCGCTGCTCTTCCTCGGCATCTTCCTCGCGACGCTCGTCGCGCAGGCCTTCGTCGGGCACGCCGACAACAACGAGGAGCTGCTCCGCCACGGCCGGCCGGAGGTCTCCCTCGGCGAGTTCGTGACGTCATCCGCGTTCGTGGTGGATGTCGCGGAGAACTGGCAGAGCGAGTTCCTGCAGTTCTTCGTCTTCATCCTCGCCACGGTGTGGCTCGTGCAGCGGGGATCGCCCGAGTCCAAGCAGCCCGATGACGAGGGTCGCGGCGACGACGAGGATCAGCTGGCCGGCCGCTACGCCCGCCCCGATTCGCCGCGATGGGCGCGGGCGAGCGGATGGCGGCGCTCGCTCTACGGGAACTCCCTCCTCATCTGGATGGGTGCGATCTTCGCCCTGTCGTGGTTCGCGCAGTCCCTGGCCGGACTCGTGGTCGCGAACGACGAGGCGGCTCACCACGGCGAGGCGCCGCAGACGTGGCTGGACTACGTCGCCAGCCCCGAGTTCTGGAATCGCACCCTGCAGAACTGGCAGTCCGAGTTCCTCGCGGTGGGCTGCATGATCGCGTTCTCGATCTACCTCCGCCAGCGCGGCTCGGCGGAGTCGAAGCCCCTCGGGCTGCCTCACTCGGAGACGTCGGTCGAATCCGACTGAGCGCCGCTCGCGGAATGCGCTCGGAGGCGGTCTGAGAGGATGGCCGGATGACCGCGACCCTCGTGGCCGGCGGTCTCGCCGGCGGATACGGCCACCGCACGCTCTTCTCATCGGTGGACCTCACCGTCTCCCCGGGCGACGTGGTGGGCGTCGTCGGCGCCAACGGCGCCGGCAAGTCCACCCTCCTGCGCATCCTCGGCGGCGTGCTCGAGCCGCAGGACGGCACGGTCTCGCTCGCGCCATCCGATGCGTTCGTGGGCTACCTGCCGCAGGAGCACGAGCGCGTCGCCGGCGAGAGCGTCGCCGCCTACATCGCGCGCCGGACCGGGTGCGCCGCGGCGAGCGCCGACCTCGACGGCGCCGCGGCCGCCCTCGCCGACCCCTCGCTCGCACCGGCGGGAGTGGCCGCCGACGACCTCTACGCGCGGGCCCTCGACCGGTGGCTCGCGAGCGGTGCCGCCGACCTCGAGGAGCGCATCCCCGCGGTGCTCGCCGACCTCGGCCTCGACCTCGACGCCGCGGGCGCCCAGGAGACGATGATGACGTCGCTGTCGGGCGGGCAGGCGGCTCGCGTGGGACTCGCCGCGCTGCTGCTGTCGCGGTTCGACATCGCGCTCCTCGACGAGCCCACCAACGACCTCGACCTCGACGGGCTCGAGCGCCTGGAGTCGTTCGTCCGGGGGGTGCGCGGCGGCGTCGTGCTCGTGAGCCACGACCGCGAGTTCCTCGCACGCTGCGTCACCCGCGTGCTGGAGCTCGACCTCGCGCAGTCGTCCAACCGCGTCTACGGCGGCGGCTACGAGGCGTACCTCGAAGAGCGCGCGACCGCACGGCGGCACGCGCGCGAGGCGTACGACGAGTTCGCCGACAAGAAGGCCGACCTCGTGTCCCGCGCGCGCACCCAGCGCGAATGGTCGAGCCAGGGTGTGCGCAATGCGATGCGGAAGTCTCCCGACAGCGACAAGATCCGCCGGAGGGCCGCGACCGAGTCGTCGGAGAAGCAGGCGCAGAAGGTGCGGCAGATGGAGAGCCGCATCGCGCGCCTCGACGAGGTCGAGGAGCCCCGCAAGGAGTGGCAGCTGCAGTTCACGATCGGCGCCGCTCCGCGCTCGAGCACGGTCGTGTCCACGCTGTCGGGCGCCGTCGTCCGCCAGGGCGGCTTCACCCTCGGGCCGGTCTCGCTGCAGGTGAACGTCGGCGACCGCATCGGGATCACAGGGCCGAACGGCGCCGGCAAGTCCACCCTCCTCGCGGTTCTCCTCGGGCGCCGCACGCCCGACGAGGGCACCTCGAGCCTCGGGGCCAGCGTGCGCATCGGCGAGATCGACCAGGCGCGCTCGCTGCTCGTGGGCGACGAGCCGCTCGCACGGCGATTCGAGGAGATCGTGCCCGAGCTGCCGCCGGCCGAGGTGCGCACGCTGCTGGCGAAGTTCGGCCTCAAGGCCGAGCACGTGGGGCGGCCCGTGGGCGAGCTCTCCCCCGGCGAGCGCACCCGCGCGGGCCTCGCGGTGCTGCAGGCCACGGGTGTGAACCTCCTCGTGCTCGACGAGCCGACGAACCACCTCGACGTCGTCGCGATCGAGCAGCTGGAGCAGGCGCTGGAGAGCTACGAGGGCACCCTGCTTCTGGTCACGCACGACCGCCGCATGCTGGAGAACGTGCGCATCGAGCGGCGCTGGAGCGTCGAGGCGGGCAGCGTCCGCGAGCTCTGACGGCGACGGTCGAGCGCTTCTGTCAAGCGCCTCCCGAGCAGTCCCGCGCAGTCCTACCTTCGGCCCCATCAGGCCGTCGGGAGGACCTCCCGGTGACCCTCTCGAAAGGAGCAGGTCATGCGCACACCAGGGCACCGCCATCCGCTCGCCATCACGACCGCCGTGGGCGCGGCGTCGCTGCTGGCCCTCACGGGCTGCGCGGTCGGCACCGGCGGCGGCGACGACTCCGGCACCGAGTACTCCTCCGACACGACGCTCGAGGGCGAGCTGTCGGTCATGGGGTTCTCGGGGGTCGACGAGGTCGCCACCACCCGGATGGACTTCGCGAAGCAGGAGCTCGGCGACGGCGTCGAGGTGAAGCTCACCGAGGGCGAGCTCGACCTCCAGCAGTTCCTCTCGGCCGCCGCGACCGGCGATCCGCCCGATCTCATCTACGCCAACCGCGACCAGATCGGGTCGCTCGCCGCGCGCGGCGCGATCCTGCCGCTCGACCGCTGCTACGAGGGCGAGGGCATCGACGCCGACGCGTTCGTGGCGGCCGCGCTCGCGCAGGTGACCCTGAACGACGAGGTCTACGGGGTGCCGGAGTTCAACGTGGTGCAGGTGACCATGGCGAACGCCGATCTGCTGGATGGCGCGGGGCTCTCCATCGAGGACGTCAACGGGTCGGACTGGGACGCGATGTCGGCCGCGAACGAGGCCCTCACCCGCAGCGACGGCGGGTCGCTCGCCGTCATCGGCGTGGACAGCAAGCTGCCGGAGTTCTTCCCGCTGTGGGCGCGGATGAATGGCGCGGATCTCCTCAGCGAGGACGGGCGCGAGGCGCACCTGGACGACCCGGCGGCGGTGGAGGCGCTGGAATGGGCCGTCGGCATCTACGACGCGCAGGGCGGTTTCGGCGACGTGAAGGCGCTGCGCGACTCCGCCGACTTCTTCGGCGAAGGCAACCAGTTCGCCAGCGGCGTCCTCGGCGCGATGCCGATGGAGCAGTGGTACGTGAACGTCCTCAACGACGTCTCCCCCGACGCGCCGCTCGAATTCGACACCGTCCGCGACCACGACGGAGAGCCGATCGCCTACGCGTCGGGCTCGGCCTGGGCCATCCCGTCGGGCGCCGAGAACCCGCAGGCCGCATGCCGATGGGCGCGCGCGATGACCTCCCTCGACGCGTGGCTCGCCGCGGCTCAGGCGCGCCTCGACCTGCGCGAGGAGGAGGGCAAGCCGTTCACGGGCATCCTCACCGGCAACGCCGAGGCCGACGAGCAGATCCACGACATGACCACCTCGGGCGGGGAGCCCTGGGACAGCGGCATCGCCGCCGTGTACGAGGCCAACGAGCACACGTTCTCGCTGCCGGCGAACCCCGCCGATGCGGAGTTCGAGGCCGCTATGAACGACGCGATCAACGACGTGCTCTCCGGCGACGCCGAGGCCGCCGACGCCCTCGCCCAGGCGCAGGAGACCGCGCAGCAGGCGCTCGACGACGCGTGGGCCACGGTCGAGGAGGGGTCGTGAAGCGGCGCGACACGCGCGCGGCCCTCCTCTTCCTCAGTCCCTGGATCGTCGGCTTCGCCGTCTTCACCGCCTGGCCCATCCTCTACAGCGGGTACCTCTCGCTGACGGACTACGACGTCATCAACGACCCCTCGTTCGTCGGCTTCGACAACTACGCCAGGCTGTTCTCGGACCCGAAGGTGGCGCTCGCGCTCGGCAACACCCTGTTCTTCACGGCGGTGCAGGTGCCGGCGTACGTGCTCGTGTCGCTCGCACTGGCGGTGCTGCTGCAGCGGGCGGGGCGGGCCTCGGGGTTCTTCCGGACCGTCTTCTTCCTGCCGAAGATGACTCCGCCGGTCGCCGTGGGCATCCTCTTCCTGCTCCTGTTCAACGGTCAGAGCGGCCTTTTCAACGCGGCCCTGGGGGTCGTCGGCATCGACGGCCCCTCGTGGACCACCGACGGATCCTGGGTGAAGCCGGGCCTCGTCATCATGAGCCTGTGGACCGTGGGCTCGTCGGTGCTCATCCTGCTCGCCGCTCTCCGCGGCGTGCCCGAGGAGCTGTACGACTCGGCGGAGATCGACGGCGCGGGATCCTGGCGGCGCCTGACGAGCGTGACGCTGCCGATGATCAGCCCCGCGCTGTTCTTCGTCGTCGTCGTGAACACGATCGCGGGCCTGCAGACCTTCGACGAGGCCTACACGGCGTTCTTCGGCGCGGGAAACACCACCTACGCGAACGACGCCGCGCTGTTCTACGTCATCTACCTCTTCCAGCAGGCGTTCGAGTTCCTGCACATGGGGTACGCCTCGGCGATGGCGTGGCTGCTCTTCCTCATCGTGATGATCGTCACCGCCATCCAGATGGTCGTCTCGCGCCGGCTCGTGCACTACGAGGGGGCGTCGCGATGAGCGCCGACCTGGAGGTCGTCCCACCCGCGGCGACTCCCGCGCCCCAGCCGCCCACCATCCGCCCGTCGAAGCGGCGCCGGACGTCGCCCCGGCGTCGGCTCGTGCACTACGCGATCGGCATCGCGCTCGTCGCCGCCGGCGTCGTGTTCGCGTACCCCTTCGTGTGGCTCATCAGCGCCTCGTTCAAGCCGCGCGGGGAGGTGTTCGACAACCGGCTCATCCCCAAGACCTTCACGTGGGACAACTATGTCCAGGTCTGGCAGGAGGCGCCGCTCGCGCTCTGGCTGTTGAACACCGCGATCGTCACGGTGCTCGCGGCCGGCGCGGTGACCATCTCCAGCGCGATGGTGGCGTGGGGCTTCTCGTACTACCGGTTCCGCGGCCGCGGCGTGCTGTTCGCGCTCGTCCTGGGCTCGATGATGCTGCCGGGTGCGGTCACCATGATCCCCACGTTCCTCATCTGGAACGCGTTCGGGCAGGTGGGCACGCTCACCCCGATGTGGGCGCACAACCTCTTCGGCAGCGCGTTCTACATCTTCCTGCTGCGCCAGTTCATGCTGGCGCTGCCGCGCGACCTGTTCGACGCGGCCCGCGTCGACGGCGCCAACGCGTGGCAGCTGTTCTGGCGCATCGCCCTGCCGCTGTCGCGCCCCGCGATCGCGGTGACGCTGGTGTTCGAGGTGCAGGCGGTGTGGACCGACCTCATGCGCTCGCTCATCTACCTCCGCGACGCGTCGACCTTCACCATCCCCCGCGGACTCAAGGCCCTCGTCGACGCGTTCGGATTCGGCGGCGAGTGGCACTGGGAGATCCTCGTGACCGCCAGCGTCATCACGACGCTGCCGATGATCGTGCTGTTCTTCGTCGCGCAGCGGCACATCGTCGAGGGGGTGGTCGCCGGCGGCGTGAAGGGCTGAGACGCCTCCCTTCCCGATGTCGGATGGCCCGGGTAGCGTCGGGAGGAGAGCGCCGGCAGGCGCGGACGGGAGGGACGATGGACGTCTCCGGCGGATCGGCGATCGTGACGGGAGGCGCGTCGGGGCTCGGCCTCGCCACCGCCCGCGAGCTGGCGGGCGCGGGCGCGCACGTCGTCATCGTGGACCTTCCCCACGCCCCGGGCGAGGTGGCGGCAGGGCACATCCACGGCTCGTTCGCCCCCGCCGACGTGACGGATGGCCCCGCCATCGATCGCGCGCTGGACATCGCGGAGGAGCACGGTCCGCTGCACGCGGTTGTGCACTGCGCGGGCCGGATCTCGCCCGTCCGTCTCGTGGAGCGCGACGGCTCCGCGGGGTCGCTCGAGACCTTCGAGGAGGTCGTGCGCGTGAACCTCGTCGGCACGTTCAACGTGCTGCGCCTCGCGGCCGCGCGGATGGCGACGAACGACCCGCAGGACGGCGAGCGCGGCGTCTGCGTGCTCACCGCATCGGTCGCCGCATTCGAGGGTCAGATCGGCCAGATCCCCTACACCGCGTCGAAGGCGGGCGTCGTCGGGATGACCCTGGTGGCGGCCCGCGACCTCGCCTCGAAGCTCATCCGCGTCGTCACCATCGCGCCCGGCACGTTCGAGACTCCGATGCTGGCCACGCTGCCCGAGGACGTCCGCGCGTCGCTCGCGGCGGCTGTCCCGCACCCCGCCCGCCTCGGCCATCCGGAGGAGTTCGCGGCGCTCGCCGCGCACATCGTGGCGAACCCCATGCTCAACGGCGAGACCATCCGACTGGACGGGGCCATCCGCATGCCGCCGCGCTGAGGGCTGTGCCTACACTGACGAGATCCCCATCCCCCTTCGGAAGGCCCGCGATGACCGTCGTCCACCCCGTCCGCACGTATCGCAGCGATGAGCCGCTTCCCCGGGAAGCGCAGCTGGCGTGGAAGATCGCGGAGGTCGCCGCCGACCCGGTCGCGGTGGAGCACGACGTCGTGGACATGGTCATCAACCGGGTCATCGACAACGCGGCAGTGGCGGCGGCGTCGCTCACGCGCGGACCGGTCGTCTCCGCGCGCGCGCAGGCGCTGGACCACCCCGTCTCCCGCGGCGGCGCCGGGGCGACGGTGTTCGGGTGCCCGCTCGAGACGCGCACAAGTCCGGAGTGGGCGGCGTGGGCGAATGGCGTGGCGGTGCGCGAGCTGGACTACCACGACACGTTCCTCGCGGCGGAGTACTCGCATCCGGGTGACAACATCCCGCCAATCCTCGCCGTGGCGCAGCACGTCGGGGCGGATGGCGCGGCCCTCGTCCGCGGGATCGCGACCGGGTACGAGATCCAGATGGATCTCGTGCGGGCGATCAGCCTGCACAGGCACAAGATCGACCACGTGGCGCACCTCGGGCCGTCCGCCGCGGCCGGCATCGGCACGCTCCTCGGGCTGGCCCCGGAGGTGATCTTCCAGGCCGTCGCGCAGGCGCTGCACACGACCACCGCGACGCGGCAGTCGCGCAAGGGCGAGATCTCGACGTGGAAGGCGCACGCGCCGGCGTTCGCGGGGAAGATGGCGGTCGAGGCCGTCGACCGTGCGCTGCGGGGGCAGACGTCGCCGTCGCCGATCTACGAGGGCGAAGACGGCGTCATCGCCTGGCTGCTCGACGGCCCGGAGGGCCGGTACGAGGTGCCGCTGCCCGCGCCCGGGGAGCCCAAGCGCGCGATCCTCGACTCGTACACGAAGGAGCACTCCGCGGAATACCAGGCACAGGCGTGGATCGACCTCGCGCGCCGACTGGGAGCTGCGCATCCGGAGCTGCGCGACCCCGCGAACGTCCGCTCGATCGTGCTGCACACGTCGCACCACACGCACGTCGTGATCGGGTCGGGGTCGGGCGACCCGCAGAAGTACGACCCCACCGCCTCGCGCGAGACGCTGGACCACTCGATCCCGTACATCTTCACCGTCGCGCTGCAGGACGGCGGCTGGCACCACGTGCATTCCTACGCTCCTGACCGTGCCGCGCGCCCGGACACCGTCGCGCTGTGGCAGAAGGTCACCACCGCGCTGGATGACGAGTGGACGCGCCGCTACCACTCGGAGGACCCGGACGAGAAGGCGTTCGGCGGCCGGGTGGAGATCACCCTGGCCGACGGCACCACCGTCGTCGACGAGATCGCCGTCGCCGACGCGCACCCGCTCGGGGCGCGCCCCTTCACCCGGCCGGACTACATCGCGAAGTTCCGCCTCCTCGCCGAGCCCGTGCTGGAGGCGGAGGAGATCGACCGCTTCCTCGACCTCGCCGAGCGGCTGCCCACGCTGACGGCGACGGAGGTGCGCGAGCTCTCGATCGTGGCGCGCCAGGGCGTGCTCGACGCGACCCCGCTCCCGAAGGGCCTGTTCTGATGTCGCCTCGGACGTCGAACGAGCGAAGCGAGACGGGCACGCAACCGCCCCGGGCGTTGAGCGAGGGAAGCGAGACGAGACGACGCAACCCGCCCTCGACAACGGCCCACCGCGTTTCGTCTCGGTCGCTGGCGCTCCCTCGCTCAACGTCCGAGACGGGGATGCAACCACCCCGGACGTTGAGCGAGCGAAGCGAGACGAAATCCGGACCCTCCGTCCGGACGTTGAGCGAGCGAAGCGAGACGAAACGACGCAACCCGCCCCCGACAACGACCCACCGCGTTTCGTCTCGGTCGCTGGCGCTCCCTCGCTCAACGTCCGAGACGGGGATGCAACCACCCCGGACGTTGAGCGAGCCAAGCGAGACGAAACGCCGCAACCCGCCCTCGACAACGACCCACCGCGTTTCGTCTCGGTCGCTGGCGCTCCCTCGCTCAACGTCCGGAGGGGGAACGCGGGCGCTCCCTCGCTCGACGTCCGAGAACCCCATGACCTCCGACACCTCCGGGAGCCGCTGATGCTGTACGCCACGACCCCCGCGCACGAGAAGCGTCGCCTCTTCCGCGAGCGGCTCGCATCGGGCGAGCTCCTCCGCTTCCCCGGCGCGTTCAATCCGCTGTCGGCCCGCCTCATCGAGCGCAAGGGCTTCGACGGGGTCTACATCTCCGGCGCCGTCCTCTCCGCCGACCTCGGGCTCCCCGACATCGGCCTGACGACGCTCACCGAGGTCGCACAGCGCGCGGGCCAGATCGCGCGGATGACCGAGCTGCCGGCCATCGTCGACGCCGACACGGGGTTCGGCGAGCCGATGAACGTCGCCCGCACGGTGCAGACGCTCGAGGACGCGGGCCTCGCCGGCATGCACGTCGAGGACCAGGTCAACCCGAAGCGCTGCGGACATCTCGACGGCAAGGAGGTCGTCGACGAGCCCACCGCGTTGAAGCGCGTGCGGGCCGCGGTCGACGCGCGTCGTGACGAGAACTTCCTCATCATGGCGCGCACGGACATCCGCGCCGTCGCCGGGCTCGATGCCGCGATCGACCGTGCGAGGGCGCTCGTCGACGCAGGCGCCGACGCGATCTTCCCCGAGGCCATGCGCGATCTGTCGGAGTTCGCGGCCGTCGCCGCAGCCCTCGACGTGCCGGTGCTGGCGAACATGACGGAGTTCGGCAAGAGCGAGCTGTTCACGGTCGACGCCCTCCGCGACGCCGGCGTCCGCATGGTGATCTGGCCCGTCTCGCTGCTGCGGATGGCCATGGGCGCGGCCGAGCGCGCGCTCGACACCCTGACCGACGAGGGGAACCTCGTCTCGCAGCTCGACGCCATGCAGCATCGCGCCGACCTCTACGACCTCATCGACTACCAGGGGTACAGCCGGTTCGACGCCGGCGTCTACGACTTCACGATCACGAAGGAGTGAGCATGACCGAGGACATCCGGAAGGGGCTCGTGGGGGTCGTCGTCGACGAGACGGCGATCTCGAAGGTCGACCCGGAGAGCAACAGCCTGCTGTACCGCGGCTATCCGGTGCAGGAGCTCGCGGCCATGCAGCCGTTCGAAGCCGTCGCGCACCTGCTATGGCATGGCGAGCTGCCGAGCACCGACGAGCTGACCGAGCTGCGCGCCGAGGAGCGTCGTCATCGCGCGCTCGCCGACGAGGTGAAGGCCGTCATCGATCTGCTCCCGACCTCCGGGCACCCGATGGACGAGGTCCGGACGGCCGTCAGCGCACTCGGCGCGCGGGAGCTGGGCGGCGTGAGCGCGGTCGACGCGGGCGGAACGCCCGAGGAGAACGCGGCTCGGGCCATCCGTCTCTTCGCCGCTCTCCCTGCCATCGTCGCGTACGGCCAGCGGCGGCGGCGCGGCCTCGAGGCCGTCGCGCCGCGCGACGACCTCGACTACGCGGCGAACCTGCTGTGGATGACCTTCGGCGAGGAGTTCGACCCGGTCGTCGTCGACGCCTTCAACCGGTCGATGATCCTGTACGCGGAGCACTCGTTCAACGCGTCGACGTTCACCGCGCGCGTGGTGACCTCCACGCTCAGCGACCTCTACTCGGCGGTCACCGCGGCGATCGGCGCGCTGAAGGGGCCGCTGCACGGCGGCGCGAACGAGGCGGTGCTGGACATCTTCGAGGAGATCGGCGATGCCTCGCGGGTGTCCGCCTGGCTCGATGAAGCCCTGACCGCCAAGCGCAAGATCATGGGCTTCGGGCACCGCGTGTACAAGCGCGGCGACTCGCGGGTGCCGACCATGCGCACGGCGCTGGAGACGCTCGCCGAGCACTACGACCGGCCCGACGTGCTCGAGCTGTACACGACGCTCGAGGACGAGTTCGTGAGACGCAAGGGCATCTACCCGAACCTCGATTACCCGTCGGGCCCGGCGTACAGCCTCATCGGCTTCGACACGCTCACCTTCACGCCGCTGTTCGTCGCGGCGCGAGTGACGGGATGGACCGCGCACATCATGGAGCAAGCGGCGTCGAACGCGCTCATCCGGCCGCTGTCGGCGTACGTCGGCCCGGACGAGCGCCATGTCGAGGGGTACGTGCCCGACGAGACCGACCGGGAGATCGCCGAGCGCCCGGAGGAGTCGGCCTGACGAAGCGGGCCGCGACGAGGAGGTTCGGATGGCCGAGCGGATCGTGATCGTGTCGGGCGCTCGCACGCCCGTGGGCTCGTTCGCGGGCGTCTTCCGCGACATCGACGCGCACGAGCTCGGCGCGGTGGCGGTGCGCGAGGCGCTCGCTCGGGCCGCCGTGGACTCCGCCGGTGTCGGCGAGGTCGTCATGGGCTGCGTCGCGCAGTACGGGCCCGACGCGTACAACGCGCGTCGCGTCGCGCTGGCGGCGGGGCTCGGGGCGCACGTGCCCGCGCTCACCGTGAACCGGCTCTGCGGCTCGGGAGTCCAGGCCATCTGGTCGGGCGCGCAGGAACTGCTGTGGGGCGACGTCGACGTCGTGGTCGCGGGCGGCGACGAGAGCATGTCGCGCACCCCCTTCCTCTCCTACGATCTGCGCGGCAACAAGCGCTTCGGCGACCGCTCCCTGCAGGACGGGACCCTCGCCATCCTCAGCGACCCGTTCAGCGGCCGGCACATGGGGACGACCGCCGAGAACGTCGCGGCGCGGTACGGCGTCTCGCGTGCGGAGCAGGACGCGTTCGCACTCGAGAGCCAGCGCCGCGCGGCGACCCACGCCGCGCGCGCCGCCTTCGCCGAGGAGATCACGCCGGTGATCGTCGGGGACGCTTCCGTGACGGTCGACCAGCATCCGCGCCCGGACACGACGCTCGACGCCCTCGCCCGCCTGCGCCCGGTCTTCCAGGAGGACGGCACGGTCACCGCCGGCAACGCGTCGGGCATCAACGACGGCGCCGCCGCGACGGTGCTCATGCGCGAATCGGATGTCCGCGCTCGCGGAATCGCCGGGCTCGCGACGATCGAGGCGGTCACGACCGCGGGGATCGACCCCGCGTTCATGGGCTACGCGCCCGTCATCGCGCTGCAGCGGCTCTGGGATCGCACGGGGCTCGGTCCCTCCGACGTCGACCTGTTCGAGGTGAACGAGGCGTTCGCCGCCCAGGCGGTCGCCGTCGTTCGCGACGGCGGGCTCGACCCCGCCCGCACGAACCCCTACGGCGGCGCGATCGCGCTCGGACATCCGGTGGGCGCGACCGGCGCCATCCTCACCGTGCGCGCCGCGCTCGATCTGCAGCGACGCGACCTCGAGTACGCGGTCGTGACGCTGTGCATCGGCGGCGGCCAGGCGATCGCGGCGCTCCTCCGCCGCTGTGACGGCTGACTCTGCACCGTCGCTCCGAGACAGCGTGTCCCGCACGCGGTCTCGGAGCGAAGACGCCGTGCGCGAGCGCGCGCGCAGTCTCGATCGGCCGGAGAGCGCATTCCCGGGGCCCTCATCATTCGAAAGAGACGCGATTCGTTGCTGTTTCCCGAAAGAACGCGTGATCTTCGCGCGGATCTCCCTCACCGCACTCTTCCCTCGCGCCGCATTCTGGATGCAACGCGGTTCCGCCGCTCCCGAGATTCACATCACCCCAAGGAGAACGCCATGAACACCTCCATCGCCGACCACGACACCGACGCCTTCGACTTCATCGCCACCCCGGTGTGGTTCGAGCGCCACCCCTCGCAGGCCGAGGGCGAGGACTTCTGAGTCCCGCCGCTCCGACGCGATGAAGCGCTGCGACGCCCCCTCCACTGTCGGAGGGGGCGTCGCGCTGTCAAGGGCCTCCCCGACTCCGGCTCGGCGGGCGAGACTGGGGACCTTCCGACGAAGAGAGGTACGACATGAGCACTCCCGACGACCAGCAGCGACCCTCCGACCCGGAGACCGCGCACCCCTCGCAGGCCGAGGGCATCGACCCCGACATGAGCACGGTCGAGCCGGACCCCGAGGAGTCGGGGCACCCCTCGCAGGCTGAGGGCGACGACGTCTGAGGCGCGCAGCCTCGTGAGTGACTTGGATGCCCCCTCCCGCGGGAGGGGGCATCGTCGCGTCCCGCGTCAGATCGCGGCGATGGTCCAGGCCGCGACCTCGGCGGTCGTGCCCGGCTCGAGCAGCACGAGGTCGGTGCCCGAGTTGAAGGCGTCGGGCGGGCACGTCATCGGCTCGACGGCGAGCCCCCCGCGATGGCCGGCGCCGCGGTGCGGGAGGTCGGCGGTGTGCACCTGCACCCACGGGCAGCGCTCGTCCCAGAGCATCCGCACCCCGTGGCCCCGGCCATCCGTCACCTCGGCCGCCGCGAGACCGGAGTGGTCGCGCGCGAGGCCGGTGTACGCGTGGTCGATCTCGGTCGCGCCGATCTGCCGCGCCTCGCGGTAGTCGAAGCGCTCAGCGTCGTCGGTGACGGGCGCGAGCTCGGTGGGGATGAGACGCTCCTCGGTCGCGCCGAGCACGGTATCGGCGCGCAGCGCGAGCGTCCAGTCGTCGACCGCGCCTTCCCCCGCCACCAGGTACGGGTGCGGGCCGGTGCCGAACGGCGCCCGAGTCGCACTCGCGTTCGTCGCCGACACGGTCTGAGTGAGGCCATTGTCCGCGTCGAGCGCGAACGTCGTCGTCACCGCGACGCGCCAGGGGTAGGCCTCCTGCGGCTCGATCGTCGCGGCGAGCGTCACATGGCTCTCGCTCTCGTCGACGACGGCGAACCCGGCCCAGGCCACGAGCCCGTGCAGCGCGTGCCCGCGCGACGGCTCCGTCAGCGCCAGCTGGTACTCGACGCCGTCGAACGTGTAGCGCCCGTCCACCACGCGGTTCGGCCAGGGTGCGAGCGTCGTGCCGCGGTAGGCGGGGCGCACCTCGTCGGCGGCGAACGGCACGACGAGGTCGCGGCCCTCGTGGCGAAGCTGGCGGAGCGTGGCGCCCACGCTGGCGATGGCTGCTTCGTATGCGCCGGCTCGCAGCACGTGCTGCGTTCCCGAGATGTCGGCGGTGTGCGTCATGTTCTCTCCCTCTCGGCGCCGACGGCGCTCCGTCCGTCAGTATCCCGCGACCGCGGCACCGGGGCGAACCGCGGTCAGCCCCGCGCCGCCGCCTTCGCCTCGCGCTCAGCCGGGGTCCGCGCGCCCGGTGCGAGGAAGATCGCCACCGCCACCAGCGCCATCACGACGATGAGCGCCGATCGCAGCCCGAACTGCTCGCCGAGGAGCCCGAGCACGGGCGGCCCGACGAGGAATGCGATGTAGCCGATCGTCGCAGCGAACGACACGCGTGCGGCGGTGTCATCGCCGGAGTCGCCTGCCGCCGACAGCGCGACGGGGAACCCGAGGGACGCCCCGAGCCCCCACAGCACGACCGCGGCGGCGGCCGCGATCTGGCTGTCGATGAAGATCACGACGGCCAGGCCGAGCGCACCGAGGAGGGAGCTCGCCGCGAGCACGGCGGCGCGGCCGAACCGGTCGACGAACCAGCCGCCGACGAAGCGTCCGAGGGTCATCGACGCGGCGAAGATCGCGTAGACGGCCGACCCGAGGGCGGCGTCGAAGCCGTGCCCCTCCACCATGACGAGCGGCAGCCAGTCGTTGGCGGTCCCCTCGGCCATCGCGAGCGCGAGGATGATCCCGCCCACGAGCAGCAGGTTCGGGTCCTTCCACACCGGTGTCGGCGCGACCTCCTCCGCCCGCGGCGCCTTCTGCGCGCGATCGCTCACGACGGCGCGGCGCCCGACGCCGGCCGGCACGTTCCGGATGGCCAGGGCCAGTGCCGCGATGATGATCCCGCCGACGACAGCGAGGTGCGTCCCCACCGGGAAGGCCGCCGCCGTCAGCAGCATTCCCGCGATCGCGCCCACCACCGTCCCGAGGCTGAAGAAGCCGTGCATGAGCGGCATGACCGAGCGGCCCAGCGCCTGCTCGACCTCCGCACCCTCGACATTCAGACCGACCTCCCCGGAGCCCATCCCGAAGCCGAACAGGGCGAGCCCCATGGCCACGACCTGAGCCATGCCGAGCGCGGCGCCGAGCCCCACCACCGCGACGCCGACCGCACTGGCGAGCGTCCCGACGGCGATGACCGGCCGCGTGCCGAGACGCGCGACGAGCGGGCCGGACGAGAGGATCCCGATCATCGAGCCGACCGAGAGTCCGAAGAGGATGAACCCCATCTGGTCGATCCGCGCGCTCAGCAGCGTCTGCACGTCCGGCGTCCGCGTCACCCACGACGAGACGCCGAGGCCGGGCAGGAGGAACATGACGAAGAGCGCATTGCGGCGCTGTCGGATGGCGGGGGTCACGGGAGCCTTGGCGTCGGGGACAGGGTCGAGGACAACGTTAGAGGTCCGCGGAGCAGGTGGTCGCGCGGCGCTGCCCGCGCCATCCGCGAGGATGGAGGGATGACGACCCGAGGGATGCCCGCGTCCGCGTCCGCGAGCGATGACGCCCCGCGCATGAAGCGCGCCCTGCAGGGCCGCCACATCCAGATGATCGCGCTCGGCGGGGCGATCGGAACCGGCCTCTTCTACGGCTCGGCCGACACGATCGGCGTGGCGGGGCCATCCGTTCTGCTGGCGTACCTCGTCGTGGGCGCGGTGATCTTCCTCATCATCCGCGCGCTCGGCGAGATGTCGGTGGATGAACCGGTGTCGGGCGCGTTCAGCCACTTCGCTCACCGCAACTGGAGCCCGCGGGCGGGCTTCGTGTCCGGCTGGAACTACTGGTTCAACTACATCGCCGTGGCCATGGTGGAGCTCTCGGTCGTCGGCTCGTTCGTGAACTACTGGCTGCCGGCGGTGCCGCTGTGGGTGTCGGCGGCCGTCGTGCTCGTCCTCATCACGGGCGTCAACCTCGTCGGCGTGCGCGCGTTCGGCGAGTTCGAGTTCTGGTTCGCCATCGTGAAGGTCGGTGCGGTCATCGCGATGATCGTGCTCGGCATCGTCGTCGTGGCCTTCGGCATCAACAACAGCACCGACCTGCCGGATCCCACCTTCGCGCACCTCGTCGACGACGGCGGCTTCTTCCCGCACGGGATCGGCGGCACGGTCGCGTCCCTCGCGGTCGTCGCGTTCTCATTCGGCGGCACCGAGCTCGTCGCCGTCACGGCCGGCGAGGCCGCGGACCCTCGGCGGACCATCCCGAAGGCCGTCAACCAGGTCATCCTGCGGATCCTCATCTTCTACATCGGCGCCCTCGCGGTCATCATGGCCGTGATGCCGTGGTCGCTCATCGACGGCGGCACCAGCCCGTTCGTGCAGATCTTCGACCGGATCGGCATCCCCGGCGCCGCGCACATCCTCAACCTCGTCGTGCTGACGGCCGTGGTCTCGGTCTACAACTCCGGCCTCTACTCCAACGGGCGCATGCTCCACTCCCTCGCCCAGCAGGGCAGCGCGCCGGCGTTCCTCGGCCGCCTCTCGCGCCGCGGCGCTCCCGTCGCGGGCGTCCTCGCCTCGTCGGCGGTCACGGTGCTCGCGGTCGTCGTCGTGTTCCTGTGGCCCGACTTCGCCTTCCAGTACCTGCTCTCGATCGCGCTCATCGCCGCGATCATCAACTGGGGCATGATCATGATCACCCAGCTGAAGTTCCGTCGACGCATCGGGGCGGATGGCGCGGCTCGCCTCGCCTTCCCCCTCCCGTGGGCGCGGGTCACACCGTGGATCGTGCTCGTCTTCCTCGCCGCGGTCGTCGTGCTCATGGCCTTCTCCCCCCAGTACCGCACCGCCGTCATCGTCGGCCCCGTGTGGGTGGCCATCCTGCTGGTGGCCTACGAGGTGAGGGCGCGTCGCGCACGGCGAGCGGATGGCGGGAACCGGCTCCGCGAGGTGCACTAACCCTCGGCATCGGCAGATGCAACCCCCTGCGCGCCAGCGCCGGGCGCCCATATCGTCGGCACATGCTCACCGTGGACATCCCAGAAGACGGCCAGCTCCTCGACCTGCTCGCCCACCGCCATCCGGCGAGCGTCACGATCGCGATCGGCTCCTCGCCGAAACCGACGGATCACGAGCGCGTGCGCATCGCCCTCCGCGATGCCATCGACGAAGCCGCGGAGCGCCTGGCCCAGACCGACATCCCCAAGGACGAGCAGAAGGCGGTGATCTCCCACCTGCGCGCGGCCCTCGACGACGACGCATTCTGGGAACACCAGTCGCAGTCGATCCTGCTGCTCGCCGCGCCTGACCGCCGAGAGGCCTTCCGCCTGCCCTTCGACGTCGAGGACCGCGTGACGATCGGCTCGCGGTTCGCGCTGCGGGCGCTGCTGCGTGCCCCGCATCACCACCACTGCGCGTTCGTCCTCCAGCTCTCGAAGCGGAAGGCCCGCCTCACCGAGCTCCTGGCCGACGGCCGCCTGGTCGAGCATCCGCTCGTCCTGCCCGATGACATCGAGCTCACCTTCGCTCACGCCGAGAACGCGGGCCAGGCCGACCGCGACCGCGCCCGTGGGTCGGACGGCGACCAGAGCGAGCGGGAGCGCTACTGCAAGATCGTGCAGGACGAGGTGGTTCGCATCGTGCCGCGCGGCACCCCGCTCATCCTCGCGACCTCGGAGGACCTCTCCGCCGCCTACCGGTCGCGCTCGACCCACGACCCGCTGCTGGATGCCGCCATCCCCGCCCACCCGGACTCCCTTGACGACAACCGGCTGGTGGAGGAGGCCTGCACCATCCTGGAGGAGCGCAAGAAGGCGGCCACCGAGACGTGGAAGGAGCACTTCGGAGAGCTCCGCTCGCAGGGGCTCGCCACCTCGCGGGTGTCGGAGGTGGCCGCGGCGGCCGCTGCCGCCGCGATCTCGGAGCTGCGCTTCGACGTCGCCGCCGACGTTCCGGGGAAGATCGACGAGTTCGGCCGCGTCGTGGCCGACAGCGACGACTCGGCCCTCGTCGAGGACGTCGTCGCGCACGTGCTGCAGTCCGGCGGTCAGGTGCGCGCGGTGCGCCGCGAGGAGCTCACCGACGGCGGCCCCTTCGCCGCGGTGCTGCGCTTCGCGGTGCCGACCCCGGCCTGATCGAGAACAGCGAGACGCCCGGCCCGTGCGATGCACGGGCCGGGCGTTCTGCGCGCCTCGGACACGCCGAAGAGCCGCGAGGTATCTGATCGGAATACCGACGCTCTTCAGGTTGTGGCGGCGCTGCGATCTCGCGCCCGCCCTACGGGGATGAATTCAGGACGTGAGGCACCACCATGACCACCATGGATGTCGCGAGATTCGCTCGCGCCGAGCGCGACGACGACGGCGCGCAGTGGATCGAGCGGAGGCGCGTCGCGGCCGCCTGGATTGCGCCGACTGCGCTCGCAGGCGCACGGTCAGGTGAGAAGAAGGGCCGGATGGGCACGCTCGTCGTCGGCGCGATCGTCGCGGCGTTCGTCCTGATCACCGCCGCCAACGGGATCAGCGGGGTCGGCGCAGGCGATGCTCGCGCGTCCGACGGTTGGCTCGCCGCCGGGGCGCAGGCGGCGAAGCAGGGCGACAGGGCGAACCCGCTCCCCGAGCCCTACACGGCCAAGGGCCTGCTGGGCGGCGAGAAGTACTCGCTCACCGGTCGCGTTGTCGACGCCGATGCCAACGCCGCCGTTGCCGGATACAACAGGTTCAACGAGGAGGCGCCCATCGGCTTCACGTACGTCATCGTCGAGCTCACGATGACGGGCATCGACCCGGACGGAGTCGAGCCCAGCCTCGCCAGCTTCGACCTGTCGCTCGCGACGCCCGAGGGCGAGCTGTACGACAGCGAGGCCATCGCCTACGCCGACGGCATGCCGGCGATGTCCGACGGTCCCACGCTCTACCCTGGTTCGTCATTCACGGGCTACACCGCCTACATCGTGCCGGACACGGCCGAGTCCTTGCTCATGTACGAGGACGGGAACTGCATCTCGTTCTGATCCGGCCACAGCAGAACGCCCGGCCCGTGCGATGCACGGGCCGGGCGTTCTGCGTGGCGACTCAGAAGTCGAAGTCGCCGATGTTCTCCTCGTCGAACACGAACGGGTCGCCCAGCAGGACGACGCCGTCCGCGCCGACGGTGTACTCGCCGAGGTCGCCCGCCTCGAAGGTGTCGCCCTCCTCGCCGGTGATGTCCCCGGCGATCAGCGCCTGCGCGGTGTAGGCCGAGAGGTAGCCGAGGTCCTCCGGGTTCCACAGCGCGAACGCCTCGACGGTGCCGTCCTCGACGTACTCGCGCATCTGGTTCGGCGTGCCGAGACCGGTCAGCGCGACCTCGCCCTGGAAGTCCGAGGTCTGCAGGTAGCGCGCAGCGGCGGCGATGCCGACCGTGGTGGGCGAGACGATGCCCTCGAGGTCGGGGTGCGACTGCAGCAGCGCCGCGGTCTTGTCGAACGAGGTCTGGTCGTCGTCGTCGCCGTAGACCGTCTCGACCACCTCGATGTCGGGGTACTCGCTGCCGAGGTACTCCTCCATCATCTCGATCCAGGTGTTCTGGTTCGTCGCGTTGGCGGCGGCCGACAGGATGGCGATCTCGCCGTCGCCGTCGATCTGCTCGGCGATGAGGTCGGCCTGGACCTTGGCGATGCCCTCGGCGTCAGCCTGGTTCACGAAGATGTCGCGGCACTCGGGGTTGGTGTCGGAGTCGAACGTGACGACCTTGACGCCTGCGTCGCGTGCCTCGTTGAGGGCGTCGCAGATGGCCTGCGGGTCGTTCGCCGAGACGACGAGCGCGCCGACGCCCTGCTGGGTGGCGGTGTTGATGTAGCTGACCTGCGCGTCGGGGGTCGCCTCGGCGGGGCCGACCTCGGCGAACGTGCCGCCGAACTCCTCGACCGCGCGCTCGCCGCCCTTCGACGAGGTGTCGAAGTACGGGTTGCCGAGGTTCTTCGGCAGGAACGTGACGGTCAGGTTGCTGCTGTCACCGCCGTCGCTGCTGCTGTCGGAGCCGGAGCTCGAACCGGAGTCGGAGTTGCCGGAGTCGAGAGCGCAACCCGAGAGCGCCAGGGCGACGCCCATGGTGAGAGCGGCAGCAGCCGCACCCTTGCGTGCAAACGTCATTGTTCTTCCTTTCGTGGGGTATGAGGTGTCGAGCGAGCCCGTCATGCTGTGGAGGCCGCTGCGCGCACCCTTCCTCCTGGCTTGCGGCGCGCCTTCTGCACCCAGGCCAGGAAGCTGGCGGCCACCACGGAGACGACCAGGAGGGCGCCCGTGATGATGTTGATGACATCGGACGTCACGTTCGCCAAGCGCAGGGCGCTGGCGAGGATGCCGATGAGGAGCACCGCGGCGATGACGCCGTGGATCTTGCCGCGGCCGCCGAAGACGGACACGCCGCCCAGGACGACGGCCGCGATGACCTGCAGCTCGAGGCCGGTGGCGTTGTCGCCGCGGGCGCTGCCGAAGCGGAGCGTGTAGTAGATGCCGGCGAAGGCCGAGACGACGCCGGCGAGGATGAAGAGCACGAACTTCGTCCGCTCCACCGGGACGCCGGAGAAGTGCGCGGCCTCCTTCGACAGGCCGATGGCGTAGATGCCGCGGCCGAAGGGGGTGAAGTGCAGCAGCACGACGAACACGACCAGCAGGACGAGGAACGGCACGATGATCGCGGGGATCGGGGTGCCAGCGAACTTGGCCTTCGCGAGGTCGGTCCACATCTCGGGGAAGCTCGTGACGGCCGTGGTGCCGAGGAGGCCGACGGCGAGGCCGCGGAACAGCGCCAGCGTGCCGATCGTCACGGCGAGCGACGGGAGCCCGACGACGGTCACGAGGAAGCCGTTGAACGCGCCGCCGATCACGCCGACGACGAGGGCGACGAGCGCGGCCAGCTCGAACGGGGTGCCGGACTGCACGAGCACGCCGGTCACCACGCTGGAGAGCCCGACCATGCTGCCGACCGAGAGGTCGATCTCGCCGGTGACCATGATGAGCGTCATCGGCAGCGCGATGAGGAGGATCGGCGCGACGTCGAGGATCAGGTACGTGAACGTGATGGGCTGCGCGAAGCCGCGCACCGTGAGCGCCGCGACGAGCGCGACGACGACGAGCAGCGCGATGATCGCGGTCTCGCGGCTCAGCACGAGCCGCTTCCAGAGCGGGCGGTCGAAGTCGCGGGCGACGCGATTCGACGACGTGACGGGTGCTGTGGTCATGACTGTTCCCTCGCCTCGATGAGCCGACGCTTCTGCCGCACCGCGAGCACGCGGTCGAGCACGATGGCGCTGATGATGAGCAGGCCGACGACCGCGCGCTGCCAGAAGTCGGGGATGCCGAGGATCGGCAGGGCGCGGTTGATGGTCATGAGGAGCATCGCGCCGATGGCCGCACCCCACACCGAGCCCACGCCGCCGACGATCGCGACGCCGCCGATGACGGCCGCGCCCACGGCGTCGAGCTCCCAGCCCGAGCCCGCCTGCGAGTTGATGGTGCCGTAGCGGGCCGCGTAGAAGACGCCGCCGAGCCCGGCGAGCGCGCCGGAGAGCACGAACGCGGTGAGCACGCGTCGCGTGACGCGCAGACCGTAGAGCTCGGCCGCGGCCGGGTCAGACCCGATGGCGTAGTACTCGCGGCCGCCGCGGGTGTTCTTCATGAACCAGGCGGCGATGGCGAGCACGATGACCGCGACGATCGTGAGGATCGGGATGGTCAGGATCTGGCCGGTGCCGAGCGCGAGGAAGCTCTTCGGCATGTCCGACGCGTTGACACGGTCGCTGCCGGTCCACAGCACGTTGATGCCCCGGTAGGCGTACAGCGTGCCCAGCGTGATCACCATCGCCGGCACCTTCGCGAACGCGACGAGCGCGCCGTTGATGAGGCCGAGGACGGCGCCGAACAGCACGGCGAGGATGACGACGACGACGATCGGGATGCCGGGGATGTCGATGAACAGCCGGCCGGTCAGATACGCGGAGAGGCCCATCACGGAGCCGACGGAGAGGTCGACGTTGCGCGTGATGAGGACGATCGCCTGGCCGACGGCCACGAGCACGAGGATCGACGGCGTGAGGAGGAGGTCGCGCCATCCGTCGGGGCTGAAGAGGAAGGTGGGGTTCTTCACCGTCGCCGCGGCGACGACGATGACGAGCGCGAGGAGAATGCCGAACTCGCGCGCCTTGCCGAGCGTGCCGATGTGGCGCGTGACCTCGGAGGCGGGGATGGCGCGGGTCGCCTGGGTGGTGGTCATGCTGCGGCCTCCGAGGCGTGGGTAGCGGCGTGCATCACGTTCTCGCTCGTGGCGTCCGCGCGGTCGATCTCAGCGGTGATCCGGCCCTCGCGCATGACGAGCACGCGGTCGGCCATGCCGAGCACCTCGGGGAGCTCCGACGAGATCATGAGGATGCCCATCCCCTGCTGCGCGAGCTGCGAGAGGAGACGGTGCACTTCGGACTTGGTGCCCACGTCGATGCCGCGGGTCGGCTCGTCGATGAGGAGCACGCGCGGGTTCGTCGCGAGCCACTTCGCCAGGACGACCTTCTGCTGGTTGCCGCCGGAGAGGGTGGCCGCGACGGTGTCGAGCGCGTTGCTCTTGACCTCGAGCCGGCTCGCCCACTCGCGGGCGGCGCGGTTCTCGATGCCGCTCGTGACGAGGCCGAGCTTGGCGAGGCGGTTGCGGATGGACAGGGTGATGTTCTCGCCCACGCCCGCCTCGACGACGAGACCCTGCTTGCGCCGGTCCTCGGGGACGAGCGCGAGGCCCGCACGCATGGCGGCGTTGGGGTTGCGCTTGGGGACGACCGAGCCGCCCATGCGCACGCTGCCGGCGGTGTAGTCGTCCACGCCGAAGACGGCGCGGGCGACCTCGCTGCGGCCGGCGCCCACGAGGCCCGCGAGCCCCACGATCTCGCCCGCATGCACGGTGAAGGTGATGTCGGAGAAGACGCCGGGGCTGGTGAGGCCCTCGACCTCGAGCAGCGGCCCGCCCTTCTCGGCCTCGAGCTTCGGGAAGAGCTCGGTGACCTCGCGCCCCACCATCTGGTGGACGATCTCGTCGACGCTGGTCTCGGCGATGCTGCTGGTGGCGATGTAGGCGCCGTCGCGCATGACGGTCACGGTGTCGCAGAGCGAGAAGACCTCGTCGAAGCGGTGCGAGATGAAGATGAGCCCGCGGCCCTCGTCGCGGAGGCTGCGCGCGATCGCGAACAGGCGCTCGACCTCGACGCCGGAGAGGGCGGCGGTCGGCTCGTCCATGATGAGCAGCGAGGCGTCGAGCGAGACGGCCTTGGCGATCTCGATGACCTGCTGATCGGCGATCGACAGCCCCTCCGCGGGGCGATCGGGATCGATCGTCACGCCGAGGCGCGTGAAGAGGCGCTCGACCTCGTGGCGCATGGCCTTGCGGTCGATGCGGCCGAACTGCGTCGTGGGCTGGCGGCCCATGAAGATGTTCTCCGTCACCGACAGGTCGGGGAAGAGCGTCGGCTCCTGGTAGATGACGGCCACGCCGGCCGCCTTCGACTGCGCGGTGGACGTGAAGTCCACGTCGTCGCCACGAAGGCGGAAGACGCCGCCATCCCGCTGATACAGGCCCGCGACGATCTTCACGAGCGTCGACTTGCCCGCTCCGTTCTCGCCCACGAGCGCATGGATGGAGCCTGCGTCCACGGAGATGGTGCCCGAGCGCAGTGCGGTCACTGAGCCGAAGGCCTTCTCCACGTCACGCAGCTCCAGCACCGGCGACTCCGCCATCGGCTGCTCCTGCCCTCTTCGTCGAGGACGAATCTGAATCGATTCAGTCCCAATGCGTGCCACTGTAGGAGTGCCGCGGAAGGCGTGTCAAGCCGAGGAAGCTGCCGTGACCATCCCGAGACCTGAACCGATTCACCTCAGGCGGAGGCGCGGACCACGAGTTCCGGCTGGAACACCGTCTGCCGCGGGATGGCGTCGGGGTCACTCGACTCCTCCAGGAGGATCCGCAGCGCGGTGCGGCCGATGATCCGACTGGGCTGACGCAGCGAGGTCAGCGGCACCGCCGCGGCGGCCGCGAACGGGATGTCGTCGAACCCGATGAGCGCGATCTGCTCGGGGACGAGCGAGCGGCCGGAGACGACGAGCGACTGCATGAGCCCGAGTGCGAGAAGATCGTTGCCCGCGAACACCGCGTCCGGGCGATCGCGTCGCGGCCGCTCGAGGATCCGCTCCCCCGCCCTCGCACCCTCGGTGACCGTCATCGCCTCGGTCGCGATGATCTCCAGCTCGACGTCCTCGTCGGCCTCGTCCACCGCGATCCGAGCACCCGCGAGCCGGTCGTTCATCTGGCGCAGATCGAAGGGGCCGCCCACCACCGCGATCCGCCGTCGGCCGATGCCGATGAGGTGCTCAGCGGCCATCCGCCCGCCCGCGAGGGAGTCGACGGAGACCGATGAGAACCGGCCGTCGCCGCTGAAGCGGTCGATGAGCACCGAAGGGATGCCGCGCGAGCGCAGTCGCTGCAGCTGCGACGCCACGTCGCCGTGCGGGGCGATGAGCACCCCGCGCACCTGCTGCTCCTCGAAGAGCTCGAGGTACATCCGCTCGCGCGAGATGTCCTCGTCGGTGTTGCCGTGCAGCAGCGCGATGCCGTTGCGGAAGGCCTCATCCTCGGCGCCGCGGACGACGTCGTTGAAGAACGGGTTCTGCCCGTCGAGCACGACGAAGCCCACCGTGCGGCTGACGCCCGCCCGCAGGCGCCGGGCCGCGTCGTTGCGCACGTAGGCGAGCTGCTCGATGGCGGCGTTCACCTTCGCGACCGTGTCGACGGCGACCTCGTCTGGCCGGTTCAGCACGTTCGAGACCGTCCCGACGGACACCCCGGCGAGCTGCGCGACGTCGCGGATGCTGGCGGGCACGGCTCTCCTCGGTGCGCGAGCAGGATGGCTGGTGCACCGATGCAGGCAGCTCGCGACTACGCCTAGAGTAGTCCCGCGACCGATCGAATCGATTCAGTCCGGCTCAGCGTGGAGGAGGGCGAGCATGACCGCGCGCGATCCCGACGCGCTGCCCGTCCTCGAGATGCGCCGCGTCGTGAAGTCCTTCGGAGCCGTGCTCGCGCTGCGCTCGGCGAGCCTGCGCCTGGAGAGCGGGTCTGTGCACGCGCTCGTCGGCGAGAACGGCGCGGGCAAGTCCACGATCGTGAAGATCATCGCCGGCGTCTACCGCCGCGACGGCGGGCGCTTCGAGATCGACGGCGAGGCGGTCGACTTCACCTCCCCCGCGCAGTCGCGGGACGCGGGCATCGCCGTCATCCACCAGGAGCCGACGCTCTTCCCGCACCTCTCCGTCATCGAGAACGTCTACCTCGGGCGCGAGCCGCGGGGCGTGCTCGGATCGATCGACCGCCGCGGCATGCGGGATCGGCTGCTGCGGATCCTCGGGCGCCTCGGCGTCGACATGGATCCCGATCTCCCCGCCGACGTGCTGTCCATCGCCGATCGGCAGATCGTCGAGATCGCGAAGGCGCTCACCGAGGACGCCCGCATCCTCATCATGGACGAGCCGACATCGGCGCTCTCGGTCCGCGAGATCGAGCGGCTCTTCGCGATCGTGCGGAGCCTGCGCGACGAGGGCAGGGCCATCCTCTTCATCTCGCACCGGTTCGGCGAGGTCTTCGACCTCTGCGACACCATCACCGTGCTGCGCGACGGCGCGTTCGTCGACACCATGGACATCGACGACACCACGGTCGACGAGCTCATGAGCGCGATGGTCGGGCGCGACGTCACCGAGCTCTTCCCCAAGCAGGACGCCGAGATCGGCGAGCCCGTCCTCGAGGTGACGGAGCTCGAGAGCCGCGGCACGTTCCACGACGTATCGCTCACGGTGCGCGCGGGCGAGATCGTCGGCCTCGCCGGCATCGTCGGCTCGGGACGCAGTGGCCTCGCCCGCGCGATCTTCGGCGTCGACCGGTACGACGAGGGCCGCGTGCTCGTGGACGGCGAGCGGGTTCCCTCGGGGAGCCCGGCAGCGGCCATCCGGTGCGGCATCGCCCTCGTTCCCGCCGATCGCCTGCGGCACGGGCTCATCCCGAGCCTGCCGATCTCCCGCAGCGTCACCTTGGCGTCGCGTCGGTCGCTCGCGCGGCGCGGGCTGCTCTCGAGCAGGGCCGAGCGCGCGGCCGCGCGGGGGTGGGTCGAGCGCCTTCGCATCAGGGCCGCCTCGCTGAGCGCTCCCGCCGGCTCGCTCAGCGGCGGCGGTCAGCAGCGGGTCGTGCTGGCGAACGCGCTCGCGACCCGGCCGCGGCTGCTCATCGTCGACGAGCCCACGCGCGGCATCGACGTGGCCTCGAAGGCCGAGATCCACCGGCTCCTCAGCGGGCTCGCGGGCGAGGGGATGGCCATCCTCATGATCTCGTCGGAGCTGCCGGAGATCCTCGGGATGTCTGACCGCGTGCTCGTCATGCGGGAGGGCCGCATCGCGGCCGAGCTGCCGCGGCACGCCGCCACCCCGGAGGCCGTCATCAGGGCGGCCACCGGCGGCTAGGGAGAGGGGAAGACCATGGAGAGGCTGTCGGATCGGCTGCTGTCGTGGGCGAGCCTGATCGACGAGCAGACCATCGCGCAGGCGCGCACGTCGTCGCAGATGCCGTTCATCCACCCGCACCTGGCGCTCATGCCGGACGCCCATCTCGGACTCGGCGCGACCGTCGGCTCGGTCATCCCCACGCGTGGCGCCATCATGCCGGCCGCCGTCGGCGTCGACATCGGCTGCGGCATGATCGCCGTGCGCACGCCGTTCACGCGCGCCGATCTCACCGGGCGCGACCTCGGCGACCTGCGTCGACGGATCGAGCGCGCGGTTCCGCTCTCCGCCGGGCATGCGAATCGCAGGATCACCGCCACCGCGGCACCCCGCATCGCCGAGCTCGAGCGGCTGGCGGCCGAGGCGGGGTTCGATCCGGCTGCGCGCGCGAAGGGCTGGCGCCTGCAGCTGGGCTCGCTCGGCAGCGGCAACCATTTCATCGAGGTGTCCGTCGACGAGACGGACGCGCTGTGGATGTTCCTGCACTCGGGCTCACGCGGCGTGGGCAACCGCATCGCGCAGCACCACATCGCCATCGCGCAGCGGATCTGCCGCGACGCGCGGATCGACCTGCCGAACCGCGACCTCGCCTACCTCGAGGAGGGCAGTGGCGAGTTCGCGCAGTACATCCGCGAGCTGCGGTGGGCCCAGCGCTTCGCGCTGCTCAACCGCGAGGAGATGATGGACCGCGTTGCCGAGCAGCTGGGAGGCTTCCTCGGCACGGAGGTCGAGGAGCTCGAGCGCATCAACTGCCACCACAACTTCACGGAGTCGGAGGTGCACTTCGGCGAGCGCGTGTGGGTGTCGCGGAAGGGCGCGATCCTCGCCGACGCGGGCCGCCCCGGGCTCATCCCCGGTTCGATGGGGACGGCGTCGTACATCGTCGAGGGGAAGGGCAACGCGCTGTCACTGAACTCCTCGCCCCATGGCGCCGGGCGGGAGTACTCCCGATCCGCCGCCCGCCGCACCTTCACGCGCGAGCAGCTGCGCGAGGCGATGGCCGGCATCGAGTACCGCGACACCGACGCGTTCCTCGACGAGATCCCGCAGGCCTACAAGCCGATCGACCGCGTGATGACCGACGCGGACGACCTCGTGACCGTGCGGCACACCCTGCGGCAGCTCGTCAACGTGAAGGGCGACTGACGGTGGGCCCTAGTCCGTCTCGAACGGGAAGCGCACGCCGAGCGCCGAGCGCCAGCGGTCGAGCGTCCGGACCGTCGCGAGGGTCTCGGCGTGCGTCATCTCCGTCGCCTCGCCGGTGCCGTCCGCCAGCGCGGCGAGCACGGCGCTCGCCTCCAGCGCATAGGCGGGGGCGGCGTCGATCTCGACGACCCGAGCACCGCCATCCACCGTGGCGAGCTCGATGGTCGTCGCGCCCGTCGGCGTCCACGGGTCGGCGACGCGGATGCGTCCCTTGTCGCCGAGGATCGTCACGTCGTTCGGCGCGTCCACGCGCACGCCCGTCGCGAGGGTCGCGGTGATGCCGCCGCGGTAGGTCGCGCGGGCCACCGCCCATTCGTCCACTCCGGTCGGGCCCACGACGCCGGCGGCCGAGAAGACGAGCGGCTCCGCGGCGTGCATGCCCTCCGCGGCGTCGACGATCGCCGCCGCCATCGTCACCGGGTACCCGCCGACGTCGAGGATGCCACCGCCCGCGACGGCGGGGTCGAACAGCCGCCCCTCGCGCTCGGGCATCGCGAACGCGAACGCCGCGTCGATGTGGAGCACCCGCCCGATCACGCCGTCGCGGACGAGGTCGAGCACCGCGCGCGTCTGCGGATGGAACCGGTACATGTACGCCTCGACGAGCGGCACGCTCGCGCCGCGAGCCTCGCTGACCAGGGTGGCGGTGGTGGCCTCGTTCACCGACAGCGGCTTCTCGCACAGCACGGCCTTGCCGGCTCGGATGGCCGCGCTCACGAGATCGGGATGGGCCGTGTGCACGGCGGACACGTAGACCGCGCGCACGCGCGGATCGGCGAGCGCGTCCTCGTACGAGCCGGCGAAGACGTCGGCGTCGCCGCTCGCCTCCGCCTCATCCGCGAATGCGCGCGCCCGCCCCGGGTCGGAGCTGCCGACCGCGACGATCCCGCCGCCGGCTGAGGAGAGGTCGGCCAGGAACCGACGCGCGATCTGCCCAGGACCGAGCACGGCCCATCCGCCCGTCGTCGCGCTCGAAGCCGGGGTGGTCTCGGGAGAGCTCATCGTCGTCCTTTCGAGAGTGCCGCGCGGCCGCCGCCGATGCGGCCACCATAGGGGCCGGCCCGGCCGAGGGTCAAAACGCGCTGCGGCCACCGTCGCCGCAGAACGCGGCGACATGACGCCGATGGACGCGGAACGGGGAAGCGGTCGCCGCGGCCGGCCGACCCGCGGGCCGCCGCCCACCTCCGCCGCTCAGTCGAGCGCGCGCGCCGGCACCTCGTGGATGGCCGTGCTGAAGTTCGCGCCGTTCAGCTCCAGATAGAGGTGGCCTTCGGTCACCGACACGGACATCGCGCTGCGGCGCTCGATGGCGGCGGTGGCGTCGTCGATGAAGCCGGGGTCGAAGCTGCGCAGGACGATGTCCTCCGCGCGGTGGATCGTCTTCCCCGCCCACGCGCCGAGCACCTTCGCCGGGTCGCGGTGCGTGTAGACCGCGGTGCGCTCGGCGAGCTTGCTCGCGTAGTGGAGGCGCTCAGCATCGGGGGCGCCGACCTCGACCCACACGGTGATCGCGCCGGTGAGGTCGCGGACGATGACCGCGGGCTCGTCCGTCGACGAGATCCCCTCGCCGAACGCGATCCCCTCCTCGTATTCGAGGCAGTACGCGAGCACCCGCGTGAGCATGTACGCGTCGGTCTCCGACGGGTGCCGCGCGACGCGCAGGCTCAGCTCGTCGTAGACGCCGCGATCGACGTCGGCCAGCTGCACCGTGAAGGTGTGGATCATCGCGCCGATCGCCATAGCGACCGAGCCTACCGGGCGCGGGCGTGCAGACCGCCGACCGCGCCCGGTAGGCGGTCTCAGCTGCGCTTGCTCGTGGCGCGCGCGATGAAGAACAGCACCACGCCGACGGCGATCGCGATCGCGCCGAAGAGCCAGACCCGGCCATCCTGCTGCGTGAGGAGCAGGATGCACGACGCGACGCCGAGCACGGGGACGAAGGTCCACACCCGGAAGTGCTCGTGCTCGACCTTGTCGCGACGCAGCACGAGCACCGAGATGTTGGCGCTCAGGAAGACGAACAGCAGCAGCAGCACGACCGTCTCGGCGAGCAGCGCGAGGTCTCCCAGCAGCGTCAGCAGCATGGCGATGAGGGTCGTGACGAGGATGGCCACCCACGGCGTCTTGCGCTTGGGCAGCACCTTCGCGAACACGGCGGGCAGGAGCCCCTGCTCGCCCATGCCGTAGGTGAGGCGGCTGGCCATGATCATCGTGAGCAGTGCGCCGTTGGCGACGGCGATGAGGGCGATGAGGCTGAACAGCCACGACGGGATCGCCATGCCGCTCGCCTCGACGACCTCGAGGAGCGGGCCGCTCGACTTGGTGAGCTCGTCGGCGGGCAGGGCGATCGAGCTCGCGAGCCCGACGAGGATGTACACCACGCCGGCGGTGAGGAGCGAGCCGAACAGCGCGCGCGGGTAATCGCGACGGGGGTTCTTGACCTCCTCGATGACGTTGGCGGACGTCTCGAATCCGACGAACGAGTAGTACGCGACGATGGCGCCGGCGAGCACCGCGGTCGCGGCCGACGTGCCCTCCGGCAGCTGGGTCACGCGCGATGCATCGCCCGCGCCGCCGCCGAGGATCAGCGCGCCTGCCACGACGACGATGACGAGGCCGCTGAGCTCGATGATCGTCATGACGAGGTTCGCGCCCATCGACTCGCGGATGCCGCGGGCGTTGAGGGCCGCGACCACCGCGAGGAAGACGATCGCAACGAGCGGCGCCGGCAGATCGATGAACGTGCTGAAGTAATCGCCGGCGAACGCGAGCGCGAGTCCGGCGGCGCTGACCACGCCGGCGGCGAGCATGGAGAACCCGACGAGGAACGACACGATCGGGCTGCGGAACGCGCGCTCGGCGAACACCGCCGCGCCGCCTGCCTTCGGGTACTTCGTGACGAGCTCGGCGTACGACCCGGCGGTCAGCAGGGCCAGCAGCAGGGCGACGAGCAGCGGAGCCCAGAGCGCCCCTCCGACGTCGCCGGCGAGCACGCCCATGAGAGCGTAGATGCCGGCGCCGAGCACATCTCCGAGGATGAACGCGAACAGCAGCGGGCCGGTGATCCCCCTGCGCAGCTTGGTATCGGGGGCGGTGTCCTGCGTCATGCTGTCTCCTCGTGCTCGCGCCTGCCTCAGAGGCGTCCACCGAAGATGGTGTCGGATGGCGGGGGTCGCTGTCGCGCCCTTGACCCTGCGCACGGGATGTGGGTAGGGGTCAACTCGAGCGACAGGCCGCCGAGCACATGCCCGTCGCTCCCGCCCCGGGCCGTACTCCTCCGGTGCTCGCGAATCAAGCCGCGCCCGTCCCGCCGCTCGGCGCGAGGTGATTCGTTATGGTCGGCTTCATGGGGAGAGGCCAGTTCAAGCTCGCAGCCGTCGCGGCGCTCGCCGTGCTGCTGACCGGCTGCTCGATCCAGATCCCCGCCGACCCGCACGGCACCCTCGATCGCGCTCAGGGCGGCGCGCTCCGCGTCGGCGCGACCGAGAACCCGCCCTGGGTCGAGATGGATGGGGGCACCGAGCCGGCTGGCAGCGAAGCCGATCTCGTCGCCGAGTTCGCGGAGGGCCAGGGTGCAGACGTCGAGTGGACGACCGGGAGCGAGGCCGTGCTGATGGACGCCCTCGACCGCGGCGAGCTCGACCTCGTCATCGGCGGTTTCCTCGACGACACCCCGTGGGCGGAGAAAGGTGCCGTCACCTTCCCCTACACCGCGGATGGGCCCGACAAGCACGTGATGATCGTGCGGATGGGCGAGAACCGGCTCCTCGTCGCCCTCGAGGAGTTCCTGTACGAGGAGGCGTCATGACCGCGCGCTTCGGACGCACCGAGCTGCCCGAGCGGCAGGAGCAGGCCCTGCGGAAGGCCGTCCGCTTCGAGTGGTACACGCTCGTGTTCCTCGCCGTCACCATCACGATGGTCTATCTCGTGATGGGCAGCTCGCAGGCGATGAAGGCCGCGTGGATCGAGGACCTGCTCTCGCTCACGCCGCCCATCGCGTTCCTCATCGCGGTGCGCATCGTCAACCGGCGGCCCAACGAGAAGTACCCCTACGGCTATCACCGGGCCGTCGGCGTGGCGCATCTGGTCGCCGGCGTCGCCCTCTTCGCGATGGGCGTCTTCCTCATCATCGACTCCGGCTCCGGCCTCATCAGTGCGGAGCACCCGCCGATCGGATCGATCGTGCTCTTCGGTCAGCCGATCTGGCTGGGATGGCTGATGATGATCGCGATGGCGCTCACCATCCCGCTGCCGATCTACTTCGGCAAGGTGAAGATGCGCCTCGCGCGCGATCTGCACGACAAGGTGCTGTATGCCGACGCCGATATGAACAAGGCCGACTGGATGACCGCGGCCGGGTCGATCGTCGGCGTCGCCGGCATCGGACTGGGACTGTGGTGGGCGGATGCAGCGGCCGCGCTGTTCATCGCGGCGAGCATCGTGTCCGACGGCGTGAAGAACATGCGTGCGGCCATCACCGATCTCATCGACACGCGCGCGACGACCTTCGACGACGGCAAGCCCCATCCCGTCGCCGGTCAGGTCGACACCTACCTGCGGAATCTGCCCTGGGTGGATAGGGCGGGCAGCCGCATGCGCGACCAGGGCCACGTCTTCCACGTCGAGTCGTTCGTGGTGCCGCGGAAGGGAAAGACGCCGAGCCTCGACCAGCTCATGGAGGCGCGAAACGCCTGCATCGATCTGGACTGGCGCGTGCAGGACATCGTGATCGTCCCCATCGACGAGCTTCCCGAGGAGGTCGGCGGCTCCGACGACTCCCGCCAGTCCGAGCGCAGTCGCTGAGGGCACCCAAGGCACTACTCTTCTCGAACCGGACCGGTGAAGGGAGCCCGATGCGACGACACCTGCGCTGGATCATCCCGCTGCTGTGCGTGCCGGTCATCTACCTCGCGGGAGCACTGACGATCGCGGCGATCTCGGAGATCCCCGACGCCACGGAAAGCGTCGGCCTCGGCCTCACAGTGCTGTCGGTGATCGCCGCGATGGTCGTCGGCATGCTCGTCGCCGCGGTGCTCACCGTCACCGGCGCTCTGCGGGTCAGGCGGGAATCGCGCCGGCGGCGCGGGATCCTGACGCCTTTCGAGCAGGTGCAGCAGGCGCGAGCCCAGCAGGAGCTCGCTCGGTGGGAGGCCGCGCGCGCCCTGCGGTCGACGCTTCTGCGCCGGCAGGTGCCGGCGACGATGCCCGTCTGGCACGTGGTGCCCGAGGGCGATGAGGTGTTCTTCTTCGAGCTCGAGGCCGACTACGAGCGGTACTACGGCCAGGACGTGACGTACACCTCAGCGGGAGGCGTGTTCGCGGGAAGGCCGGCGTTCGTGCTCGCCGGCCTGGCCGCGAGCGCTGTGGTGACCGCCTCCCGACGCTCGGCGGCCAACGCCGCCGCGGCCGAGCAGTGGCGCGAATGGGAGCACGTGCGAGTGCTGGTCTCGAATCGACGTCTCGTCTGCCTCGTGCGAGGACAGTGGATGAGCTTCCATTACGGCGCGATGACCGCGATCTATCCGGAAGTGAGCTCGTGGACGCTGGTGACGGAGTTCGGCGGGACGATCGCGCCGCTCCGCCTCCGCGGCGCCGATGTTCCCCTGGCCGCCGTCATGACCGTGTTCGCCGCGTACGGCGAGGATGGTCTCGCACGTCACCCGGGGCTGGCGCCGCTTTCGTGACGACGGCGTTCAGGCTGCCCGGCGGTTCTTCCGGCAGGTGAGGAGGACGGCGCCGCCGATCGCGAGGATCATCGCGGCCGGCAGCGCGATGGCCATGGGCAGCCCGAACGGAACCTCGGCGAGCGCGGCGATGGCGAATGTCGCAGCCATGCCGACCCCGACTCCGGCACCCGTCATGGCGCTCATGATGACCGGGTCGATGAAGGGGGTGCGGTTGCTTTGCTGCGTGTTCATGTCCCCACCGTACGAATCCGGCGCGACCACGACCATCCGCCGCCCGTCGGAATCTCGATACGGCCCTCCCCCGTAAGGAGGAGACGTCACTCCCCCGGGCGGTGCCGGATCATCGACGTGCCGATCGCCAGCGCGACGCCGCCGAGCACGACCCCGCACCATCCGTTGTAGCGCGACGGGTCCTGCCAGGGCCCGAGGATCGACAGCAGTGCGGTCTGCGCGAGGACGAGGAGCACGAGAGCCGCGGCCATGTTGCCGAGCTTGACCGCGCGCATGAGCACATCGCCAAGTCGCCGGGCGGAGAAGAAGCCGTGGATGGCGAGGCCGAGCTCCACGAGCGCGATCACGGCGAGTGCGATCGCGACGTACCGGTCGTAGCCGACCCGCACCTGCTCGCCGAGCGCGAGCGGGATGCACGCGACGGTATAGACGGCCGCCATCGACGTGAGCAGAATACCGGAGATGCGATACGTGCGCAGCGCCGCCTCGGTGCCGTGCCCGCCCTCCTCGCTCCGATGCGCGCGCACCACGAGGATCTTGACCGCGGCCATCCCGAGCGTGAAGAGGACGTTGGCCGCGATGAACGTGGAGAAGTGCCCGAGCAGGACGAGCGTCTTCGACCCCGCGACCGTGACGTGGACGGGCACGGCAGCCGCGGCGAGCACCACGTTCCGCCGTCCGGTGTCCTTCATCGCCGACGCGAGACGCCGCATGTGCGGTGCCTCATCCGGGGTGTCGACTCCTGCGGGCATCCTTCGACAGTAACGCGCTGGGCTGGTCAGCCGCCCGCGTCGGAGATCAGCGGCACGGCCTCGTCCAGCTGGTCGGTCACGAGACCGTCGATCCCCGCGGCCAGCAGCGCGTCCATCGCCATCCGGTCATTCACCGTCCACGCGTAGATCGGCAGGCCTCGCGCATGCGCCCAGTCGATCATCTCGGGGGTGATGGACGCCTGCTCGACGACGTAGAAGTCGTTGCCGACGTCGGGGAGCTTGCCGACGTTGATCGCGACGGTGAGGCCGACGCGCAGGTCCGGGCGCAACTGCTTGAGCTTCTCCACCGACGCGCGGTCGAGCGAGTGGAAGACGTTGCCCTTCGTCCCGCCGATGGCGTCGAGCTCCGCGAGCAGCTCGTCCACGGGGTCGCGGGTCTCGTGGCCGGTGATCTTCAGCTCGATCATGAGCGGGATGCCGAGCTCTCGCGCGCGCTCCACGTACTCGGTCATGGTGGGGATGGTGTCGGCGCGGCCGTGCATGCTGACCGTCGTCTGCAGCACCTCGGCTGTGGTCATCTCGTAGATGTTCTCGTTGCGTCCCGCGAGCACCGTGAGATTCACGTCGTGGCTCGCCACGTAGTCGCCGTCGGCGGTCTGCTGCACGTCGACCTCGACGTAGTCGGGGTCGAACTCCGCCGCCGCCTCGAGCGCGGCGATGGTGTTCTCGGGGCCGCCGTTGTCGTATCCGCGGTGCGCGATGAGCAGCGGATCCTCGGGCAGCGCCGATGTCGCCTGCGACGCTCCTGCCGTCAGCGCGCCGGTCCCGACGAGGGCGAGGACTCCGGTCACGGCGACCACGCGGATGCGCACGCGGCGCCACCGGACCGGCGCCGGCCCGATGGCCGAAGCCTCGAGCCCAGCGGCCAGGCGCGCGCGGGCGACGACGAGGAAGGCGATCGCCTGCGCCGCGAACACGCTGACGAGCTGGTACAGCGCCCACGCGAGGATGGCCTGGCCCGCGAAGGTCTCCGGCTCCTTGCGCAGCCCGCTCTGTCCGGTCTCCAGCAGGAAGGCCGCCGCCCTGGGCAGGAGGGCGACGATGGCGGCCACGACGACGAGGGCGATCGCGGTGCGGCGCTCGTCACGGCGCCGCGCCCAGCGCTCGTCGCGAGGCGCCTTCGGCCACAGCTCCAGCATCAGCGCAGGAAGGGCGAGGATGGCGGCCGCTGTGACGACGAGGAGCGCGCCGATGATTCCGGACCACAGGGCACCGCTCAGGCCGTCCTTGAGGAATTCGCGCCCGATGAACGGCGGCACCGCGAGGACGGCACTGGCGGGTGCGAAGACGGTGATGCCCGCGAGCGGACCGGCCACGGCCATCCCGATGGCAAGGGGCCAGGCGCGGCGCATGCCGGCTGCCACGCGGAGCCGCGGCCACATGCTGCCGCGGGACGCCTCCCCCGCCAGGCGACGCTCGGCGACGACGAAGGCGAGCACGGCCCATCCGACAGAGGCCGCCGCGATGAGCGCGCCGGCCGCGGCCAGCAGCGCGACCGAGCCCGGCGTGCCGGCGAGGACGAGCAGGTTCTGATCGGTCAGCGCGCGCAGGTCCGCGACGTGCAGGGCGCCTTCGAAGAGCGCAGTGACGATCGGCGGGAGGATGGCCGCGATCCCGAGGTGCACGGCGATAAGCAGGGCCCAGAGCCGCGGTGGGAGCTGCACGAGCGGAAGCAGCAGCGCGCGGACGCCCTGCTGCTCGGAACTTCGCTCGATGCTTCCCATGGCATGCGCCATTCTCCCCTGGTGACCTGAGCCGACTGGACCCCTTGCGTTCAGGGAGGAGCTGGTTTACGCGGAGGTCGACAGGGCGGACGGCGCAAGCCCCCACGAGTCCGTGAGGACGGAGCGAATCCGTGTCGCCGGAGGATCTCGCGTGTCAGTACGACTCCCGAGAGCTCGCGGGGGCACCGGCCCACTCCGACGCGACGTTCTCGGCGGCACGGGCGAGCACGGCCACGTCGGCGGCCACGAGCAGGAAAGCCGCGCCGGCCCCGGCGTAGCTCTGCGCGACGGCGTGATCGAAGGCGTTCACGCCCACGGGCTTGCCGGCCCGCAGCACCGCCTCGAACGCGCGCCGCACGGCGGCTGTGACGTCGGAATGCGTCTGCTGGCCGATGAGGCCCATCGACGCGGCGAGGTCGCTCGGACCGACGAAGACGCCGTCGACGCCGTCCACGGCGGCGATCTCCCCGGCGGCCTCGACCGCCTCGATCGTCTCCACCTGCACGAACAGCGCCGTGTGCTCGTCGGCCTCGGTCAGGTAGCCGTCGACGCGATTCCACCGTGCGGACCTGGCGAGAGCCGAGCCGACCCCTCGGCGACCGAGCGGCGGGTAGCGCACGGCCGCGACGACCTCGCGCGCCTCGGCGGCGGAGCCCACCATCGGCACCAGCAGGTTCTGGGCGCCGACGTCCAGCACCTGTTTGATGAGGACGGGATCGGCCGATGCGACGCGGACGACGGGCGTCGCCGGATACGCGGCCACGGCCTGCAGCTGCGCGAGCACCGACGGGAGGCCGTTCGGCGCGTGCTCCATGTCGATGAGCAGCCAGTCGACGTCGCCTCCGGCGCAGATCTCGGCGACGAGCGGCGAGCCAGAGCACACCCACATCCCCGCCAGCGGCCGCGTCGCGTCGGCCAGCCGCGTGCGCAGAGTGGGAGCTAGACGAAGCGGCACGACACCGCCCCCAGCGCGCCGAAGTCCGCGTGCACGGTATCGCCGCGCTCCACGCGCATCGGACGCGTGAACGAGCCGGAGAGGATGATCTCCCCCGCCTCGAGCCGGTCACCGTGCGCGGCGAGCTTGTTCGCGAGCCACGCGACCCCGTTCGCGGGATGGCCGAGGACCGCCCCGGCGACACCCGACTCCTCGATCACCTCGTTGCGGTGGAGCAGGGCGCCAACCCACCGCAGGTCGATCGCCGACGGCGCCGTCGGCGTCCCGCCGTGCACGATGCCGCCGAGCGCCGCGTTGTCGCTGATGGTGTCGACGATCGTGCGCCCGGGCAGTTCGATGCGGCTGGAGAGGATCTCGAGCGCCGGCGCCACGTAGGCCGTCGCGTCGAGCACGTCGAAGACGGTCGTGTGCGGGCCGGCCAGGGGTCGCGCCAGCACGAAGGCGAGCTCGACCTCGATCCGCACGTTGGAGAACCGCCCGTGCTCGATCGCCGTCCCGCTCTCGAACACGACGTCATCGAAGATCACCCCGTAGTCGGGCTCTGTGATGCCCGTCGCCTGCTGCATGGCGCGGCTCGTGAGCCCGATCTTGCGCCCGGCGATCCGCCGGCCCACGGCGAGGCCCCGGTCACGCCACACCCGCTGGACGGCATAGGCGTCGTCGACCGTCATCCCGTCGTGCCGCGCCGTGAGCAGGGGCACCGTCGTGCGCGCGCTCTCCGCCCGGGCGAGCTCGTCGGCGATCCCGGTGAGCACCTCAGGCGTCAGCACCGGCGTCCCTCTCGTCGAACCGCCTCCGCCACTCGGCGCTCATCGGGAACAGGCCGTCGAGGGGATGGCCTTCCGCCACGCGCTCCGCGATCCAGGCATCCTCCTGCTCCTGGGCGATGGTGGCGTCGGCGACCTCCTCGGCCAGGTCCGGCGGGATGACGATGACGCCGTCGTCGTCGCCGACGACCCAGTCCCCCGGTTCGACGGCGGCGCCGCCGCAGGCGATCGCGACGTCGTGCTCCCAGGGCACGTGCTCGCGCCCGAGCACGGCGGGATGCGCTCCCTGCGCGAACACCGGGACGCCGATGCCGGCGACCGCGCGCGCGTCGCGCACCGCGCCATCCGTCACCACGCCGGCGGCGCCGGCGACCTGGGCGCGCAGCGCGAGGATGTCCCCCAGCGTCCCGGCGTGCGGGAAGCCACGCGCCTCGATGACGATCACCTCGCCCGGTCCGACGGAGTCGAAGAGGCGCTTCTGTGCGTTGTGACCGCCGCCGTGCCGCGCGAAGAGGTCCTCCCGCAGCGGGATGAAGCGCAGCGTGCGCGCGCGCCCGATCAGGGAGGAGCCGGGAGTGAGCGGAGCGACGCCGTCGATGAACACCCGGTGGAGCCCGCGCCGCCGCAGCTGCGCGGACAGGCCGGCGACGGGCGCCGCGCGCAGCTTCTCGATCAGCTCCATCAGTGCACCCCCAGGTACTGCTCGAGCGTCTGCGGCGTCGCCTGCAGCAGGGGCTCCTCGACAGGCTCGTCGGGGAACTCGCTCGCCTCGAAGAACCATCGGTTCGAGGCGGGCATCCCCCACAGCTGCGCGCGACGCGGGTCGGTCACATCCCATCGGATGGGCGGGGTCTCCAGATCGATGAACTGGTAGTGGGTGTTGAAGAGCTCCACGCGATGCTGATCGGGGTCGCGCAGGTAGAGGAACAGCGCGTTGCTGATGCCGTGGCGCCCCGGCCCGCGGTCGATCTCGTCGCCGAAGCCGAGGGCGCCGGCGACGTCGGCCGCGTGGATGAGCGACGAGCCGTCGGGGACGGCGAACGCGAAGTGGTGCAGGCGCGGCCCGCGCCCGTTCGTGAACACGAGGTCGTGCGTGTTCCCCTTGATCTCCATCCACGTGCCCCAGAGCTCGTCAGTGCCGTCCTTCGCGGTGTACTCCGACATCCGCATGCCGAGCCCCGTCCAGAAGTCGGTCGCCTTCTGCACGTCGTGCGTGACGCACTGGTAGTGGTCGATGCGCTGCGGGGCACCCGCGACGAAGGTGTCGTAGCGCTGCATCATGCGCGGCACGACGTCCATCGACGACGTGAGCTCGATGTGCGTGCCGACCGCGTCGCGGAACTGGATCGTGGGGCCCTGGTGGGCACGCTCGACGCGGCGGTGCTCGATGTCGTTCTCTCGGAAGAAGCGCTCGGCCGCGACGATGTCGTCGTCGGTGCGCACCCGCAGGCCGACGTGCAGCGCCTTCGCCTCGTCGGCGCGCTCGAGCACGAGACTGTGATGCGCGGCCTCCTCGAGCCCGCGGAGGTAGACGGCGTCGTCGGTCTCCTCCGTGACGACGAGGCCGATCACGTCGCGGTAGAAGTCCCGGCTGCGCTCGAGGTCGGTCACGGCGATCGAGACGTGACTGGCCCTGGTGAGGGCGAACGCGGGGTGGGGATTGGTGACGGGAAGCATCGGCTCTCCTTCAGAAGTCGTTCTCGGACGGCGAGCCGGTGCGCTCTCGCCACTGCCGGATCCATGCCCTGCCGTAGTCGTTGCCGTTCGGATGGCGCAGGGTCGTGTGCACGTGGAAGCGCGCGGGCAGGCGGTTGGCCAGCCAGACGCCCGCGTGGTCGTCGAGCTCGGCGATCAGCACCGGGCTGTGCACGCGGAAGTAGATCGGCTGGCTGCCGTCGGTGGCCCCGTACCAGGCGAGGTGCGTCTCATCCAGGTGCGCATCGAACTCGGCGAGCGTGGCCGCGCGCTGCCCGTCCTTGAGAAGCAGGTGCGCATCGGCCACGATCCGCCGGAGCAGGTCCCGCTGGGCGTCGTCGAGGTCGCCGGCGACGACGCCCTCGTACGGGACGACGCGGTTGTCCCGGAAGGCGCCCGCGACGTGGCGCTCGTCGGCGGGATGCACGCGCCCCTCCGGCATGTCCGGATCGAGCACGGATCCGTACACGACGGCCGCCCGGCGCTGCGCGGGCGTCAAGGAGGCAGCGAGTTCGAGCGCGAGTCGCTCGCGCTCCGCGAAGAGGGGAGCGCGAGCGTCGTCCGAGAGCGCGGGCTCCGCGCCGATGAACACGGGCGCGATGACGTGACGTCCCGCCACCTCGACGACGTTGAGCGCGAGGTGGTGGCCGAACAGCTGCCATCCCCAGGGCTCGCCTGTTCCCGGTTCGCCGAACAGCGCGAAGGAGTAGCTGCGCTCGTTCATGACCTGCGGCAGGTCGACGAGCTCGCCGAGGTAGCCGTTCAGCGCCATCGTCTCGCGCACGCGCGCGAAGCCCGCGGGGCTCAGCGAAGCCTCCACCACCGCGAGGACCGCGGTCACCTCGTCGGCGTCGAGGTCCTCCAGCCGCACCCCGACGCGGTGGACGGCGAACTCGGGGTTGCTCCAGGCGCGCCACTCTCGTGCGTCGAGCGGATAGCGGACGGCCGCGAGCCGCTCCGGTGCGAGGACGTCGAGCAGGCGGGCGACGGCCCGCCCCATCTCGACGTCGGGCTCTCCCCCGTCCGCGAGCGGGTACAGGCCCTCGCGCACCGCGCCGTCCGTCGTGATGCCCCGGAACGGCTCACGGTAGAGCGCATTCCAATCGGCGAGCAGTCCCTGCACGAAGGGGTTGTCGACGCGCCGCCGCGCGAACTCCTCTCGGTCGAGGCCGCGCCAGGCGGCGAGCTTCGGGTCCTCGAGGTCCAGCAGGTGCTCGCGATAGCTCTCGTCGCCGAGCTGGACCGCCTCCGCCCTGCCGCGCAGGCGCGCGGTCGAGAAGAAGCCATCGACGTCGTCATCTGTCATCGCAGCGCCCATGCTCAGATCGGCAGGTTGAAGAGGCGCTTGGCGTTCCCGGAGAGGATCAGCTCGCGCTCGTCGTCGCTGATGTCGAGGTCGTCGTTCACGAAGTCCACGCCCTGGCTCATCCAGCTGCGGAACACGGGGAAGGACGAGCCGAACATGAAGTGGTCCGCCCCGTTGATCTTCAGCGCAGCCTCGACCTGGTGCTTGCCCCACGAGTGCGGGTGGGTCATGTCGTAGAAGATGTTGTTGTCGAGGTAGCTCTTGATCTTCTCCCCACCGGTCGGGTCGAGCCGCGTGAGCGATTCCTTCTTGTTCGACGCGTGCGGCGTGAGCAGCTCGGTGTTGGCGAACCAGTTGCCGCCGAACATGGTGTGGATGAACTTGAGGTTCGAGAACTCGTCGAACATGCCGCTGAAGAGCTCACGACCGACCGCCGTGGCCTGGTCGACGATGCGCCCGTACTCACGACGCAGGTTCGTGTAGTCGATGACCGAGCGCCACTCGACCGGAAGCGGCGTGTGATGCACGATGACGGGCACCTGCAGGTCGTTGAGGACCTTGAGGTAGGGCTTGAAGACCTCGTCGTCGAGGTAGAGCTGGCCGTAGTGGCAGGCGACCTGCACGCCGACGACGCCGAGATCCCCGATGCAGCGCTCGAGCTCGTAGATGTTCTCCTTGCCGCCCCACGGCGGAACGCACGCCGTCGAGAAGAGCCGGCCGTTCGACCGCTTCACGATGTCGGCCGCGTTGTCGTTGACGACCCTGCACGTCTCGAGGTCCAGCCACTCCTGCCACACCGGCACGCGCATGATGCCGTAATCGACGCCCGCGTCGTCCATGGCCGCGAGTTTCGCCTCGGCGGAGTAGTCGCCGTCGACGTAGTTGAGGTTCTGGTAGCCCTTCGGCTTCTCCAGGATGAGCTGCTGCTTCCCGTCGTCCGCGGTGCCGACGGTGGCGATCTCGCCGAAGCCGCGCGGGGCGCTGTTCAGGAAGCCGTTGAGGGTCTTCTCGTTCGTGAAGAGGTCCTCGGGCAGGTGGTGGATGTTGATGTCGATGACCGTCATGTGCGGTCCTTCCTCTCAGCGGTTTCTGGTCAGGCGGAGATGGTCGCGGGTGCGGATGCACTCGCGAGTGCGGATGCGATGGCGAGGACGGTCGGCTCGTCCGCGAAGGTGAGCGCGTCGCGGATGCGGAGCGTGTCCCGGTACAGCGCGTTGGCGCGCACGGCGCGCGCGACGAAGTCGTTCGGGGAGGCGGCGAGCGCCGCGTGGAACGCGCGGTAGGCCGCCGGGTGGTCGGCGAGCTCGGCCATGGAGGAGTCGAGGTGGATGGGAGGCCGGGGCTCGTCCGGCTCATCGACGACGATCCACTCGTGCGACCCGGAGCCCACGCGCATCCGCTGGCCGTCGGGCAGGCGGACATCGCCGGTCGTGTTGGGCGGGATGACCGCGGTCACGTGGACGACGCCGCCGCGGCGCTCCCATCCCACCACCGCGCGCCCGTACGGCGTCAGGTGCTCTGCCCGGGCGCTGTCGATGCCCCGTAGCACGCGGGGCGCCGCCTGGATGCGCCGGTAGCCGGGCTCCGCGGGCGCGAGGCCCGCCACGTCCTCGTGCAGCCAAGCCGCGACGGATCCGAGCGCGACGTGATTGAACGAGATCATGGCGCCCGGATTCAGGGTGCCGTCCTCGCGCAGACCGTCCCAGCGCTCCCAGATCGTGGTGGCGCCGACGGTGACGGGATGCAGCCATGAGGGGCTCTCGGTCTGCAGCAGCAGCCGCTCCGCGGCGTCGGGGTGGCCGCCCTCGGTGAGGGCCTGCGCGATGACCGACGTCCCGACGAGCCCGGTCGCGATGTGGTATCCGTCGCGGCGGACCACGTCGGCGAGGCGGTCGGCGAGGCGCGCCCGCAACCGCTCCTCGGTGACGATGTCGAAGGCGATCGCCACCGCGTAGGCGGTCTGGGTGTCGCACATCATCCGACCGGCGGGGGTGACATAGGCCTCGAGGAACGCGGCCCGCGAGATCTCGGCCTCGTGCTCGAGCCGATCGGCCTCGTCGCCGTGCCCTCGGCGGCGCGCGATGCGCGCGACGAGCAGCGCGCTGCGGATGAAGTAGGCCGTGGCGACGATCTCGGCGTCCGTCCGCCCGCGGGCCGGGGCGTCCGGTGGCGCGTTCGGGTCCAGCCAGTCGCCGAGCTGCCGGCCCGCGGTCCAGAGCCCGTCGTCGTCGAGCGCCCCGATGACGACGTCGAGCCAGGAGCGCATCGCGGGGTAGAGGTCGTCAAGGAACGTCAGGTCTCCGGTCGCGTCCGCGAGCACCCGCGGGATGATCGCGATCGCGTCACCCCATCCGGCCATCGGTCCGCGCGTGGAGACCGAGGGCACGGCGTCGGGCGCGAACAGCGGCACGATGCCGCCGGCGCGCTCCTGCTCGAGGGCGAGGTCGCGCAGCCAGGATCGGTAGAAGGCCGCGCAGTCGAACAGGAAGGCCGCGGTCGGGGCGAACAGCTGCTGATCGCCGGTCCATCCGAGACGCTCGTCGCGCTGCGGGCAGTCCATGGGAACGGCCAGCGCGTTGCCGCGCATCGTCCACACGACGTTCTCGTGGAACCGGTCGAGCAGCGGGTCGGACGATGAGAACCAGCCCGTGCGCGGCAGGTCGGTCTGGAGGACGACCGCCTCGACGGAGTCGGCGTCGAAGGGGCCTGGCCATCCCTCGATGCGGGCGTAGCGGAACCCGTGGAAGGTGAAGCGCGGTTCCCAGACCTCCTCGCCGCCGCCGCCGAGGACGTACTCGTCGCGGGCGGCGGCCCGCCGCAGCGGCCGCAGGGCGAGGTCGCCGTCCTCGAGCACCTCCGCATGGCGCAGCACGATCCGCGAGCCGCGCTCGCCGTGCACGCGGATGCGCAGACGCCCGACGAGGTTCTGTCCGAAATCGAGGATCACGCCGCCGGATGGTGCGGGCAGCACGGCGCGCACGGGCACGGTATCGACGCGGCGGACCGGCGGTGCGATCCGCGGCTCTGGCGTGGGCAGCGCATCCGATGAGAGCGCGGCGGCGGGCCAGGTCACGTCGTCGAATCCCGGCCGATCCCATCCGTCCAGACGACCGCGGCCGTCCGCCGTCTCGCCGGCATAGATGCCGCTCGCGAGCGTCTCGGGGTCGGGGATCGCGCGCCACCGCTGGTCGGTCGCGATCGTCTCGACGGAGCCGTCGGCGTATTCGACGCGCAACTGGGCCGCCGCGGACGGCTGCGCGCCGTACACTCGGCGGGGCGGCGTCAGCAGGTGGTACTCCTCCGTGTACCAGGCTCCTGCCAGACGCGCCGCCAGGATGTTCTCCCCCGGCGCGATGAGCGGCGTGACGTCCGCGGTGTCGTGCACCGCACGCAGCCGGTAGCTCGTCCAGCCCGGCCCGAGCACGCCGTCGTCCACCGCCGCGCCGTTGACCGTCCAGTCCGCCGCGCCGAAGGCCGTCGTGTGGAGCACCGCGCGGCGCACGGGCCGCTCCACTCGGAAGGCCCTGCGCAGCAGCGCGGGTCGGGCGGGCGCGTCGGGGTCGGCGAGACCGATCAGGCGACCGCGCCACGCGGTCGTGAACGCTGCCGCGACCTCGAGTGGCGCGCTCCACGGCGTCTCATGGCCGTCGACCGCTCCGGCTCGCACCGCGACCTCGGCGACCTCACCCTCCGCGAGGGGGGCGAACGGCCATGCGACGAGCACGCTCTCGGCGCCGTCGATGCGACGGATCTCGTCTCCGCGCCGGATCTCGGCCCACGCCTGCAGCCATCCGGGCTCGTCCGTCTCCACCGTCCACGTCAGCCGCGGGGTCGGCGTGGCCACCCAGGCGGCGTCGCCGCGCAGCTCGGCGCGCAGCACGCCGATGCGAGCGGGGCGAGGAGGGGAGGGCGCGTCATCGCGCTGGAACGGCATCGTCACGTCCCTCACGATAGGCGCGCCCTGCCCTGACGCATCCGCACGATCCTGCACGGTGAGGTTGCACGATCGGACGTCGTGGAAGGGGCACCGGGCGTTCTAGCGTGAACGCGACCCGAATCTCGACGGCTCCTCCGAGGAGCCGCGCCATGTCGCAAGGAGGCGCGCATGCTGCGAAAGACCGCTCTGCTCAGATCCCTCGTCCCGCTCGCTGTCGCGGGCGTCGCGCTCGCCGGATGCTCGGGAGGAGGCGGGGCCCCGGCGGATACGCCCGAGGCGCCCGCCGACGCCGCGCTCCGCGTCAACTGGGGCGAGTTCCCCGAGAACTGGTCACCCGGCCAGGAGATGGAGGGCGGCCTGCTCCGAGTGCCCTACGAGACCCTCCTCGCCGTCGGCGACGACGGCCAGCCGGCTCCGTTCCTCGCAGAGGCGTACGAGCTCACCGACGACGCGATCACCCTGACGCTGCGACAGGGCGTGACCTTTCACGACGGCACGGCCTTCGACGCCGAGGCCGTGAAGGCCAACGTCGAGTACGTGAAGGCCGGTGCCACGGCCTATGCCGCCACGCTCGCGGCCATCGCGTCCGTCGACGTCGTCGACGAATTCACCGTGCGCTTCAATCTCACCGCTCCGACGCCGTCCATCGCGCAGACGCTCACGACGCGGGCACTGCCGATGGCGAGCCCCGCGGCACTCGAAGACGGCACGATCGCGCAGAACCCGGTCGGGACCTCGCCGTGGGCGTACGACCCCGACCGCTCCGTGCTCGGCACGAAGATGTACTTCGCCGCCTACGAGGACTACTGGGGAGAGGCCCCGGGCTTCGCCGACGTCGAGCTGTACGCGATCGCCGAGAACGACGCGGCCGTCGCGGCCCTGCAGTCGGGCGAGATCGATGTGAGCGACATCGAAGTGACATCGCTCGCCACGCTGGAGGGCTCCGCGATCGACACGCTGCAGTACCCGGCCATCCGCAACAACCTCATCTTCTTCGACCGCGGCGAGGGCGGGGTCTTCGCGTCGCAGGAGCTGCGCCAGGCGGTCTGCTACGCGATCGACGTCGAGCAGATGGTCGAGGTCGAGGGCGAGGGCGAGAGCGCGACACAGCACTTCGCGGAGGGCGAGCTGGGGTACAACCCGGACATCGAGGGCTACCCGACCGACATCGAGGCCGCACAGGAGCTCTACGAGGAGGCCGGCAGCCCCGTCGTCTCGGCGGAGATGGTCGCGGCGCCCTACAACGAGACGCAGATCACCATCTTCATGGAGCAGGTGAAGGCCGCTCTGAGCGACGTCTCCGTCAGCGTGTCGACGCTGCCCCCGCCGCAGTTCAGCGCCGAGTGGAACTCGGGTCGCTACCCGCTCGGGCTCGCCAGCAACGACGAGCTGACGCCCTACGAGTGGTACAGCGCATGGTTCGCCGCCGATGCGCCCGGCAACCCGTCCGGTGCCGAGAGCGCCGAGCTCAAGGCCGCCGCCGACGCCGCCATCGCGGCGGGCGACTCCGAGGAGGCAGCCGACCTGTGGGCCGAGGTGACGAAGATCATCTCCGATGAGGCGCTCACCTGCGCCCACGCACGCGGCGTCGAGACGCTCGCCTGGAACACGGAGACGGTCTCCGGCGTGGCGGCGCCCGCCGAGCGCTGGGAGCCGAACCTCGTCAACTACCGCGATCTGGAGCCCGTGGCCTGATGTCCTGCATCACCATCCGTCAGGGCGCGCCGCGAAGGGGGTGGACGACATGCTGAAGCTCGTCCTCTCCCGGCTCGCCCTGGCGGTGCCCCAGCTGCTCCTGCTGTCGTTCTTCGTCTTCCTGCTCACGTACCTCGTTCCGGGGAGCCCGGCGGCGGCCATCCTGGGCGCCGCCGCCACCCCGGCCGGCGTCGCGCAGCTCGAAGCACAGCTGGGGCTCGACCGGCCGTTCTTCACCCGCCTCGGCGACTGGTACGCGCATGCGTTCCAGGGGGACCTCGGGATGTCGTACGTGTCGGCGCGGCCCGTGGGCGAGCTCTTCGCCGAGCGCCTGCCCGCCACGTTCTCGCTCATGCTCGGCGGGCTCGTGGTGGCGCTGCTGCTCGGTCTCGGTCTCGGCCTCCTCGGCGGAACCAAACCGGGCTCGATCCGCGACCGGGTGGCGACCGCCATCTCGGCCCTGACGATGTCGGTGCCCGAGTTCTGGGTCGGCATCGTGCTGCTGCTCGTCTTCGCGGTGCAGCTGGGGCTGGTGCCCGTCGTCGCCTACGTGCCCTTCGAGACGGACCCCGTCGGATGGCTGCGGGGGCTCATCCTGCCCTCGATCGCGCTGGGCATCGCCGGCGCTGCGCTGATCGCGCGGCAGACGCGCACGGCGATGGCCGAGGCGCTCTCCTCGCGCTACGTCGACTCCCTCACCGCGGCGGGCGTTCCGCGCGGCCGCGTGGTGTTCCGGTATGCGTTCAAGAACGCCCTCGTCCCCGTGCTGTCCGCGACGGGCATCACCATCAGCATCATGCTCGGCGCCAGCTTCGCCCTGGAGAAGGTGTTCGCTTTCCCCGGCATCGGCACGCTCATGCTCCGCAGCGTCACCGGCAAGGACTTCGCCGTCGTGCAGGCGGGCGTGCTCCTCATCGCCGTCATGATCATCGTCGTCAACCTCGTCCTCGACGTCCTCTATGGACTCATCAACCCGAAGGCGAGGCCGCGATGAGCGACACCGTCACGAGCACCGTCCACTCCATCGCCGCGTCCGAATCCAAGCGCGGCACGAACATCGGGCGCATCGTCTTCCGCGCCCGCCGGCAGCCGGCCACCGTCGTCTCGTTCGCGTTCATCGTGCTGCTCGTCGTCGTCGCCCTCGCGGCGCCGCTCATCGCGCCGTACGACCCCACGCTGACGGACTTCGACCACGTGCTCGAGGCCCCGTCCGCCGCGCACGTCCTCGGCACCGACGATCTCGGGCGCGATCAGCTGAGCCGTCTCATCCACGGCACGCGCATCGTGCTCCTCGTGGCGCTCGGATCCGTCGTCATCGCCGCGGTGCTCGGCGTGCCGATCGGCCTGCTCTTCGGCTTCCACGGCGGATGGTGGGACCGCATCGGCATGCGGTTCGTCGACATGGCCCAGGCTCTTCCCGGGATGCTCATCGGCCTGACGGTCATCGCCATCCTGGGTCGCAACATGTTCATCCTCATGTTCGCGATCGGCCTCGTCTTCTGCATGGCGTTCGCCCGGATGACCCGCGCGACGGTGCTCGTCGAACGCGGCAAGCTGTACGTCGAGGCCGCCGAGGTCTCGGGGCTGCGCACCGGGCAGATCATCTTCGGCCAGGTCCTGCCGAACCTGATCGGCCCGGTGATCACCCAGGCCGCCGTGTTCCTGGGGTCTGCGATCATGCTCGAGTCCGCGATGAGCTTCCTCGGCATCGGCCTCGGCGGCGACGTGCCGACATGGGGCGCGATGCTGAGCCTCGCCGTGGAGAAGCAGGCGGTCGCGCCCTTCCTGTCCTGGCCGCCCGGTCTCGCGATCATGCTCACCGTGCTGGCGTTCAACGTCTTCGGCGACGGTCTCAACGATGCCCTGACAGGCGAGCGCCGCCGCCGGCCGCGGCGCGCCGCGACGCCGGCGGCCGCGCCTGTCGCCGCCCCGGTCGCGCCGGTCGCGTCGGCAGACGCACGCGAGGAGCGGGGGTCGGGGGCAGAGCCGGTGCTGCGGGCGCACGACGTCACGGTCGCGCTGGCCCGCCCCTCGGGTCCTCCCGTCGACATCGTCCGCCGGGTGAGCCTCGAGGTGGGGCGCGGCGAGATCGTCGGCCTCCTGGGCGAATCGGGCTCGGGCAAGTCCACGTTCGCACGCGCGGTGCTGGGGATGCTCCCCGCCGGCACCTGGCTCGACGGCGGCTCCATCCGCGTCGCCGGACGCGACCTCACCCGGCTTCCGGCGCGGGAGCTCGTCGGCGTGCGCGGCACGGTCATGGGAGCTGTGTTCCAGGACCCCATGACCGCGCTCTCGCCCGTGCACACCGTCGGCCAGCAGCTCGTCGAGCCGCTCCGGATCCACAAGGGCCTCCCCCGCGCCCAGGCGCGGGCGCGCGCCGTCGAGCTGCTCGAGCGCGTCGGCGTCCGGCGCGCGGCGGAGCGGCTCGACCACTACCCGCACCAGTTCTCGGGCGGAATGGCCCAGCGCGTGGCCATCGCGATGGCGCTCGCGGCCGAGCCCGAGCTGCTCATCGCCGACGAGGCGACGAGCGCGCTCGACGTCACGACACAGTCGCAGGTGCTCGACCTGCTGCTGGACCTCCGCGACGAGTACGGGATGGGCGTGCTCATGATCACCCACAGCCTCGGCGTCGTCGCCGAGACCTGTGATCGAGCCGCCGTCATGTACCGCGGACGCATCGTCGAGGACGCCTCCGCGGAGCGCCTGTTCGCGGCCCCGCAGCACCCCTATACCGCGGCGCTGCTGGCGGCGAACCCGGCGAGCGCGGACGGTGCGGGGCGCCTGCGCACCATCGACGCCGCGACCCGCGCCCAGATCGACGACGCGGTCGCGGCCGCGGACCGGATGGAGGCCGTGCGATGAGCAGCCAGATCGACGAGCGCCCGCTTCTCGAGGTGAAGGATCTCGCCGCCGCGTACGACACCCGCGCCGGCCTCCTGCGCACGCGCCCGGCGGCCCCCGTCGTCGAGGACGTGAGCTTCGACATCCGGCCCGGGGAGACTCTCGGCTTCGTCGGCGAGTCCGGCTCGGGCAAGAGCACCACGGGACGCGCGATCCTGCGGCTGCTGCCGGCGCTGTCGGGGAGCATCCTGTTCGACGGCGAGGACATCGCCCGCTGGGGTCGCCGCACCCCGCTCGCCTACCGGCGTCAGGTGCAGGCGGTGTTCCAGGATCCGAGCGCCTCGCTCAATCCGCGGCACCTCGTCTCGCACGCGGTGGAGGCGCCGTTGCGGCGCCACGGCGTACGCGACCGCCGCGAGCTCGACCGCCGCACGCGGCATGCGTTCGACCTCGTCGGGCTCTCGTCCGATCACCTCGGACGCTTCCCCAACGAGCTCTCCGGCGGCCAGCAGCAGCGCGTCGCAATCGCGCGGGCGCTTGTGCTCGAGCCGCGCCTGGTCGTCTGCGACGAGGCGGTGAGCGCGCTGGACCTGTCGACGCAGAGCCAGATCATCAACCTCCTCATGGATCTGCAGGAGCTCACCGGCGTGAGCTACCTGTTCATCGCGCACGACATGGGACTGGTGCGACGCATCGCCCACCGTGTCGGTGTGATGAACCAGGGGCGCCTCGTCGAGCTCGCCGACACCGAGACGCTGTTCACCTCGCCCCGTGACCCGTACACGCGAACGCTCCTGGAGGCGACCCCCGCGGCGACGCCGGCCGGACGCGAGGAGCGCCGCGCCCTGCGCGCTGCCGAGCGGAAGGCGGCGGCGCGATGAGCGCGCGGACGACGGATAAGCTCGGATCGGAAGGCCGCGGCAACGGAGCGAAGGAGAACCGGCGTGGATCGTCTCGTCGTCATGCGGACGTTCGTCGCGGTCGCCCGGGTGTCGACGTTCAACGGCGCTGCCGGAGCTCTCGGCATCTCGCCTTCGCTCGTGTCGCGGCATGTGGCGGACCTGGAGGCGCAGGTCGGCGTGCGGCTGGTCAACCGGACCGCCCGTTCCGTGAGCCTGACGGATGCGGGGCAGCAGTACGCGGAGTTCGCCGACCGCATCCTGCAGGAGATCGAGGAGACGGACGCGGAACTGGCCGAGCGGCAGAGCTCGGCCGAGGGCCAGCTGTCCATCCTCTGTCCGAAGTGGATCGGCAACCTCGACCTGGGCACGGCCATCGGCGCCTTCGTGCGCGAGCATCCGCGGATCCGCGTGCGCGTCGAGCTCGGATCGATGTCGGATCGCCTGTACGACTTCCTCGACCGGGGCTTCGACGTCGCCTTCCATGCGCGGGATCCACGGGACTCCCGGGTGCGGGTGCGACGGGTCACGGAGCTGCCCTTCGTGCTGGCGGGATCGGCGGAGTACCTGTCCCGGCGCGGGACCCCGCAGCGACCCTCCGACCTCGCAGGACACGAGCTGCTGACGCACGCGAACGACGCGGTCTGGCATCTGGGGGACGGACCGGATGCCCAGCAGTACAAGGTGCAGGAACCGGCCGTCATGACGAACGCGTACCTGCTGCTCGAGCAGATGGTGGAGCAGGGCTGCGGCATCGGCATCATCCCGCGCGGGCCCGCGCAGCCGGCGCTCGACGCCGGACGGATCGTCGAAGTGCTGCCGCAGTTGCCGCCGCCGACGCGCTCCCTGTACGCCGTGCACGGACCGGGGGGTCAGACACCCGCGCGGGTGCGGTTGTTCCTCGACTTCATCTCGGGCTGGTACCGCTCGCGCCACGACGCCTGACCACCGACGTCGCCGAGGCCGCGCGATGAGCCTCGAGCAGGCCGTGCCCTACGCGCACGGCGACACGGCCATGCACGGCATGCTCGTCGCGCCCGTCTCGGAGCGGCCGTCGCCGTCCGTCCTGCTCGTGCACGGCGCGTACGGCCTCACGCGCTCGGTGCTCGGCGACGCGCATCGGCTCGCGGACCTCGGCTTCGCGGTTCTCGCCGCCGACGTCTGGGGCCGGGTGCCCGCTCCCGGCGAAGACCCCGGTCCGCTCGTCGGCGGGATGGCGGCCGATCGCGTGGAGTGGCACGGACGTCTCACCGCCGCCCTCGACGCCCTCCGGGAGCGACCGGAGGCGGCAGGGCGACGACCCGTCGTCATCGGCACGAGCTTCGGCGGCGCCTCCGCCCTCGAACTGGTGCGCACCGGCGCCGAGGTGTCAGGCGCTGTGAGCATCGCTGGCGGACTGGACCTCGTCGGCGACGACTGGTCGAGCGCGACCGCGAGCGCGCGTGTGCTGCTGTGCACGGGCGCAGACGACCCGATGGCGCCGGCCGCTGAGCGAGCCCGCATAGAGGGCGCGCTCTCGCAGGCCGGACTGGACTGGGAGGTGGACCTGTTCGGCGGCGCCGGCCACGGCTACACCGATCCGCCGTCACCTCCCTCGCGCCGGGCCGGCTTCGGTCCGCACCCCCGCAGCGCCGCCCGCACGTGGCAGCGCATCGAGCGATTTCTGCAGGAAGACCCCCTTGACCACTGACGCCCACCGGCCATCCGCCATCCCCCCGAGCGAGACCGAGACCGTCCCGCCCCAGAAAGCGAGAACAACCATGACCGATATCGCCATCATCGGCGCGGGCCCCGGCGGCCTGATCACCGCGCTCCGCCTGCACCAGGCGGGTTTCCGGCCCACGATCTACGAGACAGTGCCGGAGCTGAAGCCGCTGGGCGTCGGCGTGGACATCAAGACCGTCGGAACGCGGGAGATCGACGATCTCGGCCTCCTCGAGAAGTTCCGCGCGATCTCTGTGGACGCAGAGGACTCGATCTTCTACAACCACTTCGGCCAGGAGATCTACGCCGAGAAGTGCGGGGTGCACATGGGCTACCTGCACGAGCAGCGGTTCGTGCATCGCGGCATCCTGCAGATGCTCTTCTACCGGACCGTGCTCGAGCGCCTGGGCGAGGACGCGGTCATCCTCGGCGCACGCGTGGAGCACTACGCCCAGGACGCGGACGGCGTCACCCTCGACATCGCCCACCGTGACGGCCGCACCGAGCAGAAGCGCCACGACGCCGTGATCGCCGCCGACGGGATCAAGTCGGCGGTGCGCCGGCAGATGCACCCCAACCAGGCGGAGCCGGAGTTCTCCGGCATCACGATGTGGCGCGGCACCACGCTGCGCGAGCCGTTCCGCGGCGGGCACACGATCCTCCACCTCGGAGACCCGCGCATCTCGACGATGATCGTGTACCCGATCGCGCAGAACTTCGAGGGCTCGGGCCTGGACCTGGTCAACTGGGTCGTCGAGACGAACGGCGAGGAGACCGCCGAGGACTGGAACCAGGTCGCCGACCCCGAGCAGATCATTCCCGCCTTCGACACCCTGAAGCTGCCGTTCCTCGACGTGCAGCAGCTCATCCGCGACGCGCGAGAGGTGTACCTGTTCCCGCTCATCCGGCACTTCCCCCTGGACACCTGGGTGGACGGGCGGGTCGTTCTGCTGGGCGACGCGGCGCATGCCATGTACCCCCGCGGCGGCAACGGCATCACGCAGGCCATGCTCGACGCGCGGGTGCTGACGGAGAAGCTCATCGAACTCGGCGATCCCCGGAAGGCCTTCGCCGCGTACGACGCCGCGCGCCGTGACATCGTGAACCGCATCGCCGACAACATGCGCGGCGAAGGGTACGAGGTGATCCGGCGGATGGTGGCCGAGCGCACCGACGGGCAGCCGTTCGAGGACATCGAGGACGTGCTCCCGCTCACCGAGGCCGACGCCATCTTCAGTCGCTACCACCGGCTCGTCGGATCCCCGCGTCCGGGGCATGAGGCCGGCGAGGCGACCGGCTTCCGCACCTGGGACGAGCCGGCCGCAGCCGGTCGGGCCTGAACCAGGGCCGATCCGGCATGGACCTCGGAATCGCGGGACGCACCGCCTTCGTCGCCGCGTCATCGCAGGGCCTCGGCTATGCGTGCGCGCTGGCCCTGGCGCGTGAGGGCGTCGCTGTCGTGCTCAACGGGCGCGACGCCGACCGGCTGGACGCGGCCTCTGCTCGGCTTCGCGAGGAGGTGGAGGGCGCGGACGTGTCGGCGGTCGCAGCCGATCTCACCACCGCAGCGGGCCGGGACGCGATCGTCCGCTCGCGTCCTCACGTCGACATCCTCGTGAACAACAACGCCGGTCCGCGGCCGGTGGGTCTGGAGGGATGGACGGAGGACGCGCTGATCGAGGCCGCGCGCGCGAACATGATTCCCGCGGTGGAGCTCATGCGCGCGTATGTGCCGGGGATGCGCGCTCGGCGCTTCGGACGGATCGTCAACATCACCTCCGCGATGGTGAAGAGCCCCTCCTACGAGATGGGCCTGTCCACCTCTGCGCGCAGCGCGCTGACGGCGATCAGCAAGGCGCTCAGCCGCGAGGTGGTCCAGGACAACGTGACCGTCAACAGCCTGCTGCCAGAGCGCTTCGACACGCCGCGCCAGGAGTTCATGGCCCGACGGCTGATGAGCGCCGAGGACATCGACCGTGACGAGGCGTACCGCCGCATCGCCTCGACCATCGCCGCCGGGCGGCTCGGAAGGCCGGAGGAATTCGGCGACGCCTGCGCGTTCCTCTGCAGTGCGCAGGCGGGGTACATGACCGGCCAGAGCATCCAGCTGGACGGCGGAACGTATGAGGGACTGCTATGAAGACGACGAAACCCGCGGCCGATCACGACACGGCCGTGGCCGAGGTGCTCGCGCTCGAGGAGCGGCGCCAGCGCGCGCTGATGGCCGCCGATGTCGAGGCGCTCGACGCCATGTTCGATGAGAGCCTCGTCCACATCCACGCGCCGGGCGTCACGCACACGAAGAGCCAGCTGCTCGAGCACGTCGCGACACGGCAGGCCTATCTCGGCATCTCCCGGGGAGAGCTGCGGGTGCGCGTGCTGGGCGATGTCGCCATCATTGACGGCCCCCTGATCAACCGGCTGCGCAATCCCGACGGCGGCGAGCGCACGCTCGGGGGCGCGGTGACACAGGTGCTGCGACGCGACGCCACCGGCGCATGGCGTTTCGTGAGCTTTCAGATGACACCGTACGGCGAGCAGGTGTGGGGCGAGCTGCCCTCCGAGCGCGCCGAGGACGAGGGCTCCGGCGATGCCGGAGCGGAACAGGAGAAGACATGAGAATCGCTCGATACCGCCGCGCCGACGGAGCCTCGCGGCTGGCGCGCGTCGACGGCGACGCGCTCGTCGACATCAGCGACCTTCCCGGGGTCGGCACATCGCTGCGGGCCGCTCTACCCCGGCTCGCCGAGCTGCGTGAGGGCATTCTGGCCGCCGAGGGCGATCGGATCCCGCTCACCGACGTCGTCCTGGAAGCGCCTGTCGACGACCCGCAGAAGTTCCTCGGGATCGGGATGAACTATCGCGAGCACGCGGAGGAGGCACGCCAGGCCGGCATCCCCATCCCCACCAGCCAGCTGTGGTTCAACAAGCAGGTCTCCTGCATCGGCGGGCCCTTCGACCCGATCGAGCGCCCGCGGGTGAGCGAGCAGCTGGACTACGAGATCGAGCTGGGGGTCGTGATCGGGCAGCGCTGCCGCCACGTCGAGGCGCATGAGGCGCGCTCGGTCATCGCGGGGTATCTCGTCGTCAACGATGTGTCCGTTCGCGACTGGCTGCAGAAGCGCTCTCCGACGTTCACGCTCGGGAAGTCCTTCGACACCCACGGTCCGATGGGACCATGGCTGACGACGGACGACGAGATCGCAGATCCGCTCGACCTGCGCATGCGCCTGAGCGTGAACGGAGAGGTGCGGCAGGATTTCGGCACGCACGACATGATCTACGACATCTACGAGCAGATCGCCTACCTGTCGCAGGTCATGACGCTCATGCCGGGGGACATCCTCGCAACGGGGACGCCTGCGGGGATCGGCGCTCCCACCCAGAACTGGCTGAAGCCGGGCGACGTCGTGCACGCGGAGATCGAGGGCCTCGGCGCGATCGAGAACCGCGTCGTCGAGGAGGGATGACCGTGCCGCGGCGGTCGAGCGTCCTGATGCCGGGCTTCTCGCACGAGAACCCGATACCGACGGCGTCGCGGATCGGGCCCTTCCTGTTCTCGGGCGTCCTCACCGGGCGCGACCCGCATACCTCCACGATGCCTGCGTCACTGGACGCCCAGTGCGGCAACGTGTTCCTCCACGTGCGCCACCTCATGGCGGCCGCGGGCGGGCACGTGGACGACATCGTCAAGATGACGTTCTGGCTGGCCGACTACCGCGACCGCATGGCGCTCAATCGCGAATGGCTCGAGATGTTCCCCGATCCGGCGAGCCGCCCCGCCCGGCAGGCGATGTCCGCCCAGCTCGACCGCCGAGCGCTCGTGCAGTGCGACCTCGTCGCCGTCCTCGAGGAGAGTCGGGGCGACGCCGGTTCGCCCTGAAGCACGGCAGGTGCGTCACCGTCGGCGTCGATCAGCGTACGAGAAAGGCCCCCGATCCCCATGTCTCCATGGGATCGGGGGCCTTCTCATCTGGCGGTGACGGTGGGATTTGAACCCTTACGCGGGCTGTTGGCGTGCCGGTCGGTGTTGACGTAGGAGAGGCCTCCGGGGTCGAGTGGCCACGGATCAGGCCCTTCACGTCGATGGTGAGGCTCTGCTCGCGCCCTACGCGGTGGCCGTCAGCGGCTCGCACCCGACTACCTCTTCATCGAGGTTCGATGCGCTCCGCGCGACACAGCTCGACCCGCAGCCTCGCCCTCGCCATCATCCCGCCGCGACGCGCGGAAGCTCCGCCGACGCGAGCGATTCGACGGCGAGCTCGACGATGCGGCGGGTCGCGGTCGAGAGGTGCGCGCCCCGTCGCTGCACGAGTGCGATCGTGTCGTACAGCGGGTCGTCGAACGCGGTGACATGGATGCCGGAGGGGAAACCGGCACCTTCCGCGACCCGCCGCGAGACGATGGTGTCGACCGATCCTGTCGCGACCAGGCTCAGCGCCGTCTCGACATGCTCGACCTCGATCGCGGGTTCGACGGCGAGGCCGGCGAGCGCGGCGCGGTCGCGCAGCTGACGCCTCGTCGGGTCACGCCATCCGGCGTAAGCGTCATACAGCACGAGCTTGGCGTTGCTGATCTCATCGAGGGTGACCGCGCCGAGACCCGGATCACGGTTCGCAGATGCGTAGAGCACCTCGTCACGCGCGAGGGGACGGACCGCCAGCCCCGCATCGTCCACCGGAAGCACGACGAGTCCCGCTTCGATCTCACCCGAGGCGACGGATTCCGCGACGAGGGCTGAGTTCAGTCCGACCAATCGCACGGTGACGCGGGGGTGCAGCGCATGGAATCGCTGGACGAGATCGGAGAGGTCGTAGTACGCGGCGTTGCGGAGAACGCCGAACGTGCACGTGCCCGTGTCGAGGTCGGTGACCGATCGAACGGCGTCGAGCCCCTCGCCGACGGCGGCGACCGCGCGTTCGGCGGGTGCCGCGAGGGCGAGGGCCGCCTCGGTCGGGGCGAGTCGCCGCGGCCCGCGCACGAACAGTCGCGCGCCGACCTCGCGCTCGAGGCGCGCGACGAGCTCGGAGATGGACGCCTGCGTGGTGTCCAGTTCGACCGCGGCGGCGGTGAACGATCCAAGACGCAAGGCGGCGAGGAACGCGGTGAGCTGAGTGACGGTCACACGCCAATGGTAAATGCGATGTCAATCATCGTCTTCCACGCCGTTGTGCGATGTTCTTCAGTTCTCTAGCGTGCAGGTATGCGCTACAGCTCCCCCGTGCTCGACCGTCTCGCCGGATCGTTCGTCCACCTCAAGCAACCGCTCGTCGACGCTCCCGCCGCCCAGCGCGACCCCGCGGTGGCCGAGACGGTTTCTCGAATGCTGCTCGACATCCAGCGGCGCGGAATGGACGCCGTGCTCGACCACGCACGCGATCTCGACCGCTACGACGGGCGCGACATCGAGCTGTCTCCCGAGCAGATCGCGTCGAGCGGCGACCGTCTCGCCCCCGATCTTCGCGCAGCCATCGAGCTCGGCTCCGAGCGCACGCGCGCGTTCGCGGCAGCCCAGCGCGCGAGACTCGCCGACTTCGAGGTCGAGCTGGTGCCGGGCCTCGTCACCGGCGCACGCTACATCCCGGTCTCCCGCGTCGGCGCCTACCTGCCCGCTGGCCGCTTCCCGCTGACGGCAAGCGCATTCATGACCGTCGGAGTCGCGAAGGAAGCGGGCGTTCCCACCGTGATCGCCTGCTCGCCGCCGCAGCCAAACGGGGCGGCTAACGACGCCGTCGTGTACGCCGCGCACCTCTCCGGGGTCGACCGCGTCATCGTCCTCGGCGGCGTCCAGGCGCTCGCCGCGATGGCGTACGGCCTGCTCGGCGATCTGCCGGTCGACATGCTCGTCGGCGCGGGCAACGCGTTCGTCGCCGAAGCGAAGCGGCAGCTGTTCGGCACCGTGGCCATCGATCTGCTCGCCGGTCCTTCCGAGGTCGCCGTCATCTCCGATGACAGCGCCGACCCCGAGATCGTCGCTGCCGACCTGCTCGGCCAGGCGGAGCACGGCCCGAACTCTCCCGCCGCCCTGGTCACAACCTCCGAAGCACACGGGGCGGCCGTCATCGAAGCGGTCGACAGCCAGCTCGCGTCGCTCGCCACGCAGTCGATCGCCGGTCCGGCCTGGCGCGACTACGGCGTCGTGACGGTGGCGACCGATCGCGAGGTAGCGGCGACGCTGATGGACGACCTCGCCCCCGAGCACCTCGAGGTGATGACGCGCGACGACGACTGGTATCACGATCGCCTCCGCAACTACGGTTCGCTGTTCCTCGGCTCGTGGAGCACGGTGGCGTATTCCGACAAGGGCATGGCGGGCACGAACCACGTTCTGCCCACCGCCGGTGGCGCCAAGCACAGCGCGGGACTGTCCGTTTCGCGCTTCGTGAAGCCACTCACGTATCAGCGGATCGCTCGCGGAACGACGCCCGAGCTCGCCGATGCCGTCCAGACCATCTCGGACTCGGAGGGAATGGCGGCGCACTCCGCGACGGCGACGATGCGACTCGAGCGCTATCAGGCATGAGCCGGTTCGGGCGGTTCCGCCACGTGCTGGGGACGGCTTCGACGCATTCGATCTCGGCGTCTCCGCGAGCGGGACGACCTCGTCTGCGCCGTAGAGTGACCGGTGGACGCGCGAGGCTCCGATCTGATTCGAGCCGCACCACGCCGCCGTCCATACGGCACCGGCACTCGCCGTGGCGCATCCCACCCCTCCCGCTTACTGGTGTCATGACCGAAACTCGCACCCGCCGCCGGGATCTTGCCATCCTGTGCGGCGTCGTCGTCCTCCTGATGTCGGCGGTCTCGCTGGCGAACCTCTCGGTCCCGGTGCTCGCGGACAGCACGATGCGCGCGACTTCCGCAGAGCTCACGTGGTTCGTCGACGCGTACGTCATCGCATTCGCCTGTCTGCTCCTGCCGTCCGAGATGATCGGAGAACGCTTCGGCGAGGGGCGCGTGCTCGTGGCCGGCCTCGCTCTGTTCGCGGTGGCAAGCGTCGTCGCCCTGTGCGCACCCGGAATGCCGCTGCTGATCGCGTCCCGCGCGGTGGCGGGCATCGGCGCAGGCATCGCGCTGCCGCAGACCCTGTCGATCCTGCTGAAGCGCGGGGGCGGAATGCGCCAGGCGACGATCGTCGCGGCGTGGACGGCTTCGACCAGCCTCGCGGGCATCGTGGGCAACGGCCTTGGCGGCCCCCTGGTCGCGGCGAGCGGCTGGCGGAGCGCGTTCGCGGTGACCGCGCCCCTGGCTGCGGTGGCCGCCGTCCTCGTCGTCCTCACGGTGGGCGTGCGCGCACGGCCCGATCGTCGTGCGCCGCTCGATCTCGCCGGCACGGGACTCTTCGTGCTCGCGGCGGTCGGCACCCTGGTCTCGGTGATCGAGGCGCCCGCGCTGCTGCGGACGGCGCCGGCGCTGCTCGCCGTCCCCGTCGCGATCGCTGTAGCGTCCTCGATCGGGTTCGTCAGGGTGCAGCGACGCAGATCCCATCCCCTCCTGCACCTCGAGGTGTTCCGCGACCCGACGGTCCGGGCAGCGTCGCTCGGGATCACGGCGACGTTCGCGGGGCTGTTCACGCTCTTCTCGCTGCACGCGCACATCGTGCAGACGGTCCGAGGCCTCAGCGCCGGCATCAGCGGGCTGAGCCTCGTGCCGATCTCGGTCGCGATGTTCATCGTCACCTACGCGACCGTCCCGCTCGTGCGCCGGTGGGGACTCGGTGTGATCGCCGCCGCGGGCCTGCTGACATCGAGCATCGGGTATCTCGGTGTCATCGCCTGGGGCGCCGACGGGTCGTTCCTCCTCTATGAATCGGCGCTCGTCGTGGTCGGGGTCGGCGGCGGCTTGTGCTCCTCCCCCCTGTCCACGCGGCTGACGACGTCTTACGGCCGCTTCGGCGGGCGCGCGGGAGCGGGCATCAACAGCACCCTGCGCGAACTCGCCTCCGCCACGGGCGTCGGCGTCGCCGGCGTCGCACTCACCCTCGCGCTCTCGACGACGGCGAGCGCGACGGATGCGACAGCGGTGGCCGCGGCGTCTGTCGGGGCATTCTGGTTCGTGATCGCCGTGCTGCTCGTCTCGCTGCTGGCGATGACCCTCGACGCGCGCCTGGTCCCTCAGTGGCGGGCGCGCGTCGGAGGGACGGACGAGACATGATCACCCCGGACGCCGACTGGTGGCGTGATGCCGTCGTCTACCAGGTCTACCCGCGGGCGTTCGCCGACACCACCGGCGACGGCGTCGGCGACCTGGGCGGCGTCCGTTCCCGGTTGCCGTACCTCGCCGCGCTCGGCGTCGATGCCGTCTGGCTGAGCCCGTTCTATCCGTCCGCTCTCGCCGACGGCGGGTACGACGTGGACGACTACTGCGCGGTGGATCCCGCGCTGGGCTCGCTCGACGACGTCGACGGCATCCTCCGCGACGCGCACGCGCTGGGTATGCGAGTCATCGTGGACATCGTTCCCAACCACTCCTCCGACCGGCACGCCTGGTTCCGTGCCGCGTTGGCCGCGGGGCCCGGCTCGCCCGAGCGCGCGCGCTACGTCTTCCGGCAGGGCCGAGGCGAGGCGGGCGCCCTGCCCCCGAACGGGTGGACGTCGCTCTTCGGCGGCAGCGCGTGGCATCCCGTCGGCGATGGCACCTGGTATCTGCACCTCTTCGCGCCTGAGCAGCCGGACTTCGACTGGTCGAACCCCGAGGTCCGCGAGATGTTCCACGATGTGCTGCGCTTCTGGGCTGACCGCGGGGTCGACGGCTTTCGCGTCGACGTCGCCCACGGGCTGGCGAAAGACCTGTCCGATCCTCTGCCTGGCTCGTCCTCCCTGTCGATGGGGCCAGTCGGCTCGATGGACGCCGCGCCGCCACCCCGCCGTGCCGACGGCACCGATCCGCTGTTCGACCGCGACGAGGTGCATGAGATCTTCGCGGGCTGGCGACGGGTGCTCGACGAGTACGACCCGCCCCGGTCGGCAGTCGCCGAGGCGTGGGTCCCCGCGCACCGCCGCGCACTGTATGCCCGGCCGACCGAGCTCGGGCAGGCCTTCGAATTCCCGCTGCTGGAGTCGCCGTGGTGCGCGGCTGCATTCGCAGAGGCGATCCGCGAGAACCTGACCCTCGCGGCATCCGTCGGCTCGTCGTCGACGTGGGTGCTCTCGAATCACGACGTCATCCGACACACGACGCGCTACGGCCTTCCGCCCGGCGCGGATGCCGTGGCGTGGCTGATGAGCGATGGCGGCGACCCGCGGGAGGACCGCGACCGCGGCCTGCGCCGGGCACGCGCCGCGACGCAGCTGATCCTCGCGCTCCCCGGGTCGACGTACCTCTATCAGGGTGAGGAACTCGGCCTGCCCGAGGTGCCCGACATCCCGCGGTCGGCGCTACAGGATCCGATCTGGGTTCGCAGCTCCGGCAGCCGGAAGGGTCGAGACGGGAGCCGGGTGCCGCTCCCATGGACGTCGACCGGCCCCCGTTTCGGGTTCGGGCCCGAACGTGACGGGTCGGCGACCCCGCTCCCGCAGCCGTCGTGGTTCGGGACGCTGAGCGTCGAGGCGCAGACCGACGATCCGACGTCGACGATCGAGTTCTATCGGTCGGCACTGACTGAGCGTCGTCGCCGGTTCGAGCGCGCGGCGATGTGTTCGATCGTGGAGCACGGCGAGGATGTGCTCGAGGTCCGACGCAGCGACGGCGTCCGCTCCCTGACGAACTTCGGCGACGTCCCGGTTCCGCTCCGCCTCGCTCCCGGCGAGGTCGTAGGCCTCTCTTCTGACCCGTCGGCCCCGATCCCCGGCGATCGCGCGCCGATGCTGCCGGGCGAGACGACGGCGTGGCTCTTCGATAACGGCGCCGGCGTTACGCATACGTATGCAGCTGACCCGCAGAAGTAACACGCGTTAACACAGATTTAGCATTAGCGGCGCGTACTGTCCGAGTGCATACGGATACAGTGAGCTCATGCCTCCCACCAAGAACCGTCTTATCATGATTGTCGCCGGAGCAGCCGCGGCTGCGGTCACGCTCACGGGGTGTGGTGCGGGTTCCCGCACCACCAACGAGAACTCGGCGGCGGTCGCGTGCGACTACACCGCGCCCGAATCCGCCACCACCGTCAACGTCCTGGCGTACAACTCGTCGGCCATCGATCCATTCACGGACACGATGGTCGAGAGCTGCTCGATCGACGACGTGACCCTCGTCCACGACCCGATTGACTTCGCGGGGCAGGTGACGAAGACCACGGCGACTCTTTCGGGCGACACCGGCACCTACGACATCATCGAGAACTACGGCTTCGCGATTCCCGCGCAGGCCGCCGAGGACAAGCTTGTACCCCTCGACGACCTGTTCGCCGAGTACAGCGAGCAGTACGACCTCGACGCGCTCAGCGAATCGATGCTCAGCGCGCTGACGTTCGACGGCACGCTGTACGCCCTGCCGATGCAGGGGCAGATGTTCATCCTCGCCTACCGCGAGGACGTGTTCGACGAGCTCGGCCTTGAGGTCCCGACCACGTTCGACGAGATGATCAGCGCCGCACAGGCGATCCAGGACGCCGGGACCATGGACTACCCCATCGCCCTGCCGTGGCTGGCCACCTCCGACGTGTCGACCAGCTTCGAAGCGATGATGAACTCGCTCGGCAGCGACTTCGTCGACGCCGACGGCAATGTCACCCTCGACACCGACGACGCCCGCACGGCACTCGAGGCCATGACCTCCCTCGTGCCGTACATGGACCCGCAGGTGCTCACGTTCGACCAACCCAGCGTGCAGCAGCAGATGTACAACGGCACCGCCGCGATGTCGATCATGTTCTCCGGCCGCATGAACGACCTGATGCTCGAGACCAACAGCGAGTTCTTCGACGACATCGCCTTCGCGGCGCCTCCAAAGGCGAACGCCGACGCCGAGTACGCGTACAACCGCGTCTCCATCGACGGCTGGTCGATTCCCTTCAACACCGGGCTCGACCACGACATGCTCTTCCAGATGATCGCCTCGTCGGTCGGTGAGGACGCGTCGGCGGCCTCGGTGCCCGCGGCCTACCCCGCTCGCGAGGGCATGGTGACCGACGAGAACTCACCGTACGGCGAAGCCGCGAACGAGTCGATCGTGTCGGTCATGCCGCCCGTCGTCTCGCCGATCCTCGCCGACGTGACCGCTGCGACACGCGACACGCTCGCAGCGATCCTGATGGGTGACATGTCGATCGAGGACGGCGTCGCGCAGATGCAGGCCGAGGGCGAAACCATCGGCTGACCTCGGATCCGGCAACGACCTTCGTCCGTGGTCGGCCCTGCAGAGGCCGACCACGGACTCCGATGAGAGGAACGCGTCACCCCATGAAAGCGCGTGAATTCTGGTACCTGTTCGCCCCGAGCCTGCTCATCATGGGCGGTCTGCTCGTGGTGCCGCTCGCCCGCACCATCCAGTGGAGCCTCGAGGACGTCTCCTACGGCTCCGGCGGCACATTCATCGGCCTCGACAACTACGCCGAGGCCCTGACCGACGGCCGCTTCGGCCGAGCAGTCGTCTTCACCATCACGACGACGCTCGTCACCACGGTGATCCTGCTCGTCTTCGGGTACCTCATCGCGATCGGCCTCAACCGACTCGGCCGCACGCGCCCCGTCGTGCTCGGCATCCTCCTGGTGTCGTACGTGCTCCCGTCGCTCGTCGGCGCAGTCGCCTTCTCGTGGCTGTTCAACGACAACTTCGGCGGTGTCGTCAACCGGCTGATCGAGTTCTTCGGCGGTGATCCCGTGCTCTGGTTCACCGATCCGTTCTGGAACCAGGTTCTCGTCATCGCGAACGAGGTGTGGTCGCTGCAGCCCTTCGCGATGCTCATCATCCTCGCCGGGCTGCAGGGCGTGCCCGCGGAACTACGCGAGGCGTCTCGAATCGACGGGGCCAACGCGTTTCAGACGCACCTCTACGTGATCATCCCGAGCATCCGCGGGGTGCTCGGCTTCGTGACGCTGATCGCGATCATGGACGTCCTGCGCGTCTTCGACAGCCTCATCGCGCTGTCGCCGCAAGCGGCGGTGATCGGCAACGAGTCGATCATGCTCTATGTCTACGCCATGGCGTTCACCGACGGCGCGCAGCATCTCGGTCTCGGCAGCGCGATCAACGTGCTGACGATCCTCATCATCCTGATCATGCTCATCCCGTTCATCCGCGGGACTTTCAAGGAAGCGAAGGCCCTCCGATGAGCCTCACGACCACTGAGATCAGCTCGGGCTCCGCCCTGTCGGCTTCCGATCTGCAGCGGGCGCGCCGGCGGCGGCGACCTCCCGTCGTGACGGGCATGCTTCTCGGGCTGCTGTGCCTGCTGTTCCTCAGCCCCTTCATCTGGATGACGATGTCGGTGACCAAGCCGACCGACATCGCCTTCCGCAACCCGCCGGTCCTCTGGGACTACGAGCCGAGCCTCCAGGCGTTCGTCGACCTGTGGGAGACCACCTACTTCGCCGACTACCTGGTGAACACCCTCGTCGTCGCCGTCGTCTCGACGCTGATCGCGCTCGTGATCGGCATCCCCGCCGCCTACGCGCTGTCGCGATTCCCCAGCTACATATCGGCGCTGCTGCTCGTCATCGCGCTCGTCTTCCGGTCGCTGCCCCGGTTCGCGGTCGTGCTGCCGATGTACGACATCAGCCGCGCACTGGGCATCTACGACACCACCTTCGCGCTGGCGATCGCCCTCGTCGCGATCAACCAGCCGTTCACGATCTGGCTGCTGCGCAACTTCTTCGCGGAGATCCCGAAGGAGCTCGATGAGGCTGCGATGATCGACGGGTGCACCCGCATCGGCATCCTGCGGCGGGTGATGATCCCGCTGATGGGCCCGGGGATCGTCACGGCCGGGATCTTCGTGTTCCTCTTCGCCTTCCAGGAGTACCTGACGGCCGTCGTCCTCACCGACAGCTCGTCCAAGACGGTCCCGGTGTTCATCGCCACCCAGCTCGGGCAGAACCTCCCCATGCTGCAGCAGGCGGGCGCGGCATCCATTCTCCTGACCTTCCCGGTGGTCATCATCGCCTTCGTCGCCCAGAAGTACCTGGTGGCGGGACTGAGCGACGGGTCCGTCAAGGGATGACCGGGACAGATGCCAGTGCGGCGGTGATCTCGTGAACGTCACGAGCCACGACGTCGCTCGACTGGCCGGCGTCTCGCAGGCGACGGTCTCGCGCGCGCTGAGCGACCACCCGAAGGTCTCGGACAAGACCAAGCGTCGCGTGCGGGAGGCTGCCGCCCAGCTGGGCTACGTCCCGAGCGAGGCGGGTCGCGCGTTGTCGTCGGGGCGGAGCCGCCGAGTGGGGCTGCTCGTCACCGACCTCGACAACCAGTTCTATTCGCAGCTCATCCCACCGGCCCATCGCGAGCTCGACCGGCTCGGGTATCAGCTCATGTTGCAGACCGAGACGGGCGAGGACGACACCCTCGCCGAGAGGCTCGTCGCCAACGGACTGGCTGCCGTCATCCTCGCCACCTCCACGCTGGAATCGGCGACCCCCATCCGGCTGCGCGACCGATCGGTGCCGTTCGTGTACTTCAACCGGACCGGGTCGCTCGTGGATGCAGATGCCACGGTCGTCGATCCCGCGCCGGGCTACGAAGACGCGGTGGATCGTGCCGTCGCTCTCGGGCACCATCGGATCGCGGCGATCCTCGGCCCCGAGAACACGAGCACGGGGCGCTCCCGGGAGTCGGCGCTGCGGCACGCCCTCGACCGGCACGACATGGACCTGCCGTCGAGCCTCGTGCGTCGGGGCGGGTACGACACCGAGACGGGAGACCGGGCGATGACTGACCTGCTCGCGCTGCCGACGCCGCCGACCGCCGTGTTCGCGGCCAATGACGTGGTGGCGATCGGTGCGCTGAACGCCGCGTCGCGTGCGGGCCTCACTCCCCCGCGCGACGTCTCGATCATCGGCTTCGACGACCTTCCGTCCGCGGCGTGGGACATCGTCCAGCTGTCGACCATCGCGTACGACCTGAACGCGATGATGCGCGAGACCGCCCGGCTCATCACCGCTCGGCTCGAAGGCGAGACGGACACGTTCGAGACCGTCTCCTTCCCGACGCGGTTCGTGGATCGGTCGACGCTCGGCCCGCCCGCCGACCCCGGAGGCTGATCCGGCCGCTGTATCTCCGTGCCACCCCACGCCCGACCCCATCCGCGGCCCAGCCGCGCCTTCCCGGAGGACCATCATGCCCCTCGACCCGATCGCCTACCAGCCCTACGCCGACCCCGATGACTTCATCCGCGAGGTGACCGACCTCATCTGGGTGAACCGTTCGATCAGCTACATCCGCGAGAACTACGAGCCCGACTCGATCGTGCACGGTTCGCTCGGCACCTCGACGACCCGCGACGAGGTCATCGAGGGCTCGCTGATGCGCATCTCCGCCACGCCCGACCGCACCGGTCAGGCCGAGGACGTGGTGTGGGAGGCGCGAGGTGACGACGCGTTCCTCAGCTCGCACCTCGTCTTCTCGGGCTACCTCCACACACCCGAGGTCGGCCGCACCATCGCGAACTGCCTGTACCGGCAGGGTCGGATGGTCGAGGAGTGGGTCGTGCGCGACAGCCTCGCGGGCGCCCTGTACCACGGCCTCGACGTCGACGAGCTCGCGCGCGCCCAGTCGTTCCGCGGGTACACGGGTTCGTGGACCGAGCCCGCACCGGTCGACCCGATCGCGGTCGGCGATTCGGGTCCCCGCCCCGATGAGTACCGGTCCGAAGTCGAGACGGTCCTCGAGATGATCGACGTGGTCTGGAACCAGCGCGACCTGCAGAAGGTTGAGCGCTACTTCGAGCGCGATCTGACGCTTCTCACGGTCGGGAACCGCACGGTGATCCGTCCGGAGGGTTACCGCCGGGCGCTGCTCCGCTTCCTGGAGTCGTTTCCCGCCGGCCAGTTCGAGATCCGCGACATCCAGACGAACTACGACGTGCGCTACGCCGGTCTGCGGGTTGCGGTGACGTGGAAGTTCCTCGGCGGGTACGTGGGCAAGGCGAACTACGGGCCGCTCACGGGCAAGCCCGTCGACGTTCTGGGCATCTCGCAGTTCACCTTCCACAAGGGCAAGCTCGTCAAGGAGGTGCGCCTGTGGGACGACATCGCCTTGCGGGCGCAGATCGCTGGCATGCGCGGCGACGAGCCGCTCGAGCTCGCGAACATCTACTGATCGTGCGGGTGCTGCGAGCGGCGGCCGTGTCGCCTGAGATCCTGCTCGGCGACGTCGATGGCAACATCGAGCGTGTCGCCGTCGCGATCGCCGCAGCCGCCGCTCGCGGCGCCCGCCTCATCGTCGCGCCTGAGCTGGCTCTGAGCGGATATGTCTTCACGGGTGTCGCCGAGGCGCGCGCCGCGGCCCTGGATCGTGCCGACCCGCGGTTCGAGCTGCTCCGCGCAGCGCTTCCCGGCGGCGCGACGGCCGTCGTCGGGTACGCCGAATCCTCGCCGACCGGCCTGTTCAACACCGCGGTGGTATTCACCCGGTCAGCCGTTCTCGAGCACTACCGCAAATCCCACCTCTGGGGCATCGAGAAGGCGGTGTTCCAGCCTGGCGATTTCGCCGGTGCAGTGGTGGACACCCCGGTCGGGAGTCTCGGCGTCGCGATCTGCTACGACAACGAGTTTCCGGAGGTGCCGCGTCGTCTCGCGCTGGCCGGCGCCGAGGTGCTGGCGCTGCCCGTCAACTGGCCGGTCGTCGCACGGCCGCCCGGCGAGCACCCGCCGGAGGTGATCCAGGCGATGGCCGCCGCGCGGTCCTCCCGCCTGCCGACCGTGATCGCGGACCGACGCGGTCAGGAGCGGGGCGTGACGTGGACGTCGGGCACCGTCGTGATCGACGGCGACGGCTGGATCGCGGCGCGGCCTGACGCGCGTGCGACCGCCGTCGCCGACCTCGCCGTGACCGGCCGCGACGACAAGAGTCTGCCCCCGCACAACGATCTGTTCCGGGACCGGCGCCCGGGCCTGTACTGACTTTCCGACCGGCAGCAGGCCGAGGTCACCTCGACGCACGCCGGTGACAACACCTCGCTATGGCTGAACGACGACGGGCACGGCCCTGTCGGAGGGGTGCGCGGCATCTACCGCGCCGCCGGGTAGCCGACTCCTCGACGAGCGCGTAGATCGCGTGCGACACCGCAGCCCCATGCCACCGGGCGGGGTGGAGCCGCGCGGCCTTAGCTCCGCGCTCGTCGGGTGGCGTCGATGGTTCCCAGCAGCGCGAGGGCGTCAGCGCTCGGTGAACCGACGGGAGCGGTGGCGACGGTGAGCTGCTGGCCCGGCGCATCGCGAACGTCGAGGGTCTGATAGGTCAGCTCCACTCGACCGATGTCGGGGTGGTTGATGACCTTGTAAGTGATGTTCAGCCCGGCCACGGTGTGGTCCGCCCACAGAGCGGCGAAATCACTGCTCTCACGCAGGAGACGTTCCACGAGCGGTGGAACCGCCGGGAACGGAACCGCAAATCCTGCAGCGAGTCGGATCGCGCTCACGCTGGCCCGCGCGACGACGTCCCACTCGACGAAGTAGTCCCGGGCGCTGGGCTCGAGGAAGATGTACTCGAGGCCACCGGCTTCGAGTTGCGTCGGACCCAGCAGTGCTCGCGCTGTGGCGTTGGCCGCGATCACCCGGAAAGCCGGGTCGACGACGTAGGCCGCAGCTCCCGGGAACGCGTCCATCAGCTGCAGCAGTTCCGGGCTGACGGTGCCCGACGGCGGCTGGAATGTCGGGGCGAGCATGGCGAGTCGGTAGGCGTGCTGGCGAGCGTCAGGGCTCAGCCGGAGGGCGCCGCAGATCGCGTCGACGACCTGAGCTGACGGGGTGCGCTCCCGCCCCTGCTCGAGACGGGTGTAGTAGTCGACGCTCACACCGGCAAGGACAGCCACCTCTTCACGGCGAAGGCCGCTGACGCGTCGACCTGCGACATCGGGGAGCCCGACGTCAGCGGGTGCGACACGGGCACGCTGCGCGCGGAGGAAGTCGCCGAGAGGACTGGGCTGGACGGGCATGGTCTTCACGTTAGCTGGCCCCCGGCCGAGTGCAGCATGCGGCGCGTCGCGCTTCGCGGGGCGACCGGGGAACGGCGCGCCATCACTCCTCGTCGTCGATTTCGTTGTTGATCATGACGAAGTTTTCGCAGAGCTCGGGCGTGCGGAAGGTGACGGTCCAGTGGTTGTCGAAGTTGCCGAGTTTCTTATAGCGGCCCACTCCGGTGATGACAGCGGAGGGGCCGGCGATGGACACGAGCTGCCAGTCGAAGCTCCAGCCTCCCTGCTGCCAGTCCCAGCGACTACGCCAGCCGGCGACGATCTCGTCGCGGCCGATCCAGTCGGTCTCATAAGGCCCTTCGTGGTACTCGCCGTCCTCGGCGAAGAGTGCCGCGATGTCCTCGGCGTCATTGGCCTTCCACGCGGTGAGGTAGCGGGCGACCCAAGCGGCGACGGTCTCGGCGGTGATGGCGGGGCTATTCGTGTTCGTGGTCATGGATTCCACACTGCGCGGGCTCGACACTGCGGGGAAGGGCGCGCTTCCCAGGGTGCGCCGCACCCCCTCAGCCGCTTGCCACCACCGCTGAGGGGGTGCGCGGCACCCCGGGTCGCGCGGCCTTCCGCCGACCGAGGCTCGGTCGAAGACTCGAATCAAACGACACCGCACCATCTACTTGGAGGCACCATGACCATCGATTCCTACCGCACGCTCGGCACGACCGGGCTTCGCGTCAGTCCTCTGGCACTCGGAGCGATGAACTTCGACGATGGAACCTGGGGCTCTGCCCCGGAGACGTCTTTCGACATCCTCGACCACTACCTGGACGCGGGCGGCAACTTCATCGACACAGCCAATCAGTACAACGCCGGCAAGTCCGAACAGACTCTCGGCGACTACTTCGACCAGCGGCCCGGACGCCGGGATCGTGTCGTCCTCGCGACGAAGTTCGGCGGCACGCTGCACCCGTCAGATCCGAATGCCGGAGGGGCCGGCCGCAAGGCCATCCACACACAGCTCGATGAGTCGCTGCGTCGACTCAACACCGACTACATCGATCTCTACTGGATGCACCAGTGGGACCGGCACACCCCGATCGAAGAGACACTCTCAACGCTCGATGACCTGGTGCGGACGGGGAAGATCCGGGCGATCGGAGTCTCGAACGTACCGGCATGGTGGGTGGGCCAGGCAGCCGGACTCTCCGGAGCACGCGGCTGGGAGCGTATCGCTGCGCTTCAGGTCGAGTACTCGCTCCTCGCCCGCACCCCTGAAGGGGAGCAGTTCGGTGCCGCCCGAGCGCTCGGACTCGGCGTGACCCCGTGGAGCCCGCTGGCATCGGGGGTGCTTTCCGGCAAGTACTCCCGCGAGGTCCGAGCCGTGCAGGGCTCCAGCAGGTCCGGCTACGCCGCCCCCAACCTCACCGAAGACACCTTCGTTCTTCTGGACGCGCTGGCCGAGATCGCAGGTGAGCACGCCACGACCGTCGCCGCCGTGTCGCTCGCATGGGTGCGACAGCAGGCCGAGGTCACATCGACACTGATCGGCGCACGCACCGTGGATCAGCTTCAGGCCAACCTGGCTTCTGCAGACGTCGTACTGTCCCCTGGGGAGCTCGCACGATTGTCGTCGCTCACCGAGCCCACTCTCGAGTACCCGATGAACGTGATCCGCAGCTCCGCCACGGGCTTCCTCCAGGGCGACACCACCATCAACGGCCTCAGCTCGACCGCGTTCGCACGCGTATGACCACCGCAATCGAGACACACGAGCGATCCGGCGGACGGTCTGCTGGAGCGCAGCGAGCAACGCCGCTGGAGCTGTTCTTCGACCTGGTCTACGTCTTCGCTTTCACTCAAATCACACACTTGATGGCGGAGGGCGCGGATCTGACGAGCGTGCTCGGTGGGGTCGCAGTTCTCGGTGTGCTGTGGTGGTCGTGGGCTTCCCATGCTTGGCTTGCGAACCAGCGCGTCGCCGACCGTGGTGTGGTGCGAATCGGGATCCTCATCGCTATCGCAATGGTCCTCGTCCTGTCGATCTCCATCCCCGAGGTCTACCCCGGCCCCGGCGAAAGCCACTTCGGAGCCTTGCTGTTCGCGACGAGCTTCGTGGTGCTGTCCCTCGCCTACACGGGGGTCAACATCCTCGTCGCCGGCCACGACGTGCTACTTCGCCGCCAGGTCATCCTGACCATGGGCGTCACCATCGTGCCGGTCTCTGCCGCCTTGATCACGGGAGCGGTGCTCGAAGGGCCTGCTCAGATCGCTCTCTGGCTGGCCGCCGTCGCCATCGAAGGCATCACCGTGTACCTCACCTCACGCGGTGGCCAGTGGCAACTGCCCTCGGCCGGGCACTACGCCGAAAGGCACGGTCTCGTCGTCATCCTGGCGCTCGGCGAATCGATCATCTCGATTGGATTCGGGGCCGCTCACGCCGCCCTCTCTCCTCTCGCCGTTGTCGGCGCTCTCCTCGCCGTGACACTCTCCCTCAGCATGTGGTGGCACTACTTCGGCAGACTCTCCGCAGCCGCTGAGCGTGACATCAACGAGCTCGATGGCGCCCGGCGCACGGGGGTGGCGACCGTCGGCACGTACCTTCATTTCGGGATCGTGGCAGGAGTCCTGCTGGCCTCGTTGGGGATCAGTGGCGCCATCGAACACATTGAGGAAGCCAGCGACATCGGGATCTTCAACGCGACGGCCCTGGCGGGCGGGCTGGCACTGTTCTTCGCCTCCACTGCCGCCTACGTATCGGTCACATCGCGCCGCCTCCCCTGGTCGAGCGCGATCGCGGCAGCACTAACCCTCGCCCTGATTCCCGTCGTCGCGATCACGCCGCCCATCGCAGCCATGGCAATCGTCGTTCTGCTGACGCTCGGACTCAGCACGTACCGGCACTTGCGCCCTACCCACCGGGCAGATTCTGCGACGCGCTAGTTCTATACCGATCGGTAAGAAAAGAGAGGCGGGATGGCAATGACAGCTCCTGGACGACCCCGCGGCTTCAAAGCCGACGTGGCTCTCGATGCAGCCGTCGACGTTTTCTGGCGGCGCGGTTTCGACGGCGCCAGCCTCTCGGAGCCGACCGCGGCGATGGGCATCAATCGCCCGAGCCTCTACGCAGCGTTCGGCGACAAGGATCAGTTGTTTCAGTCAGTGCTTGATCGCTACGTGCAACGCAACATGGGCTATGTCACAGACGCCCTCGCTCAAACCACAGCCCGTGATGTGGCAGCAGCCTTCCTTGCGGGCAACGCCATCGCCGTCACCATGCCCGGGCTTCCCGCAGGATGTCTCTCAGTGCAGGCTGCCGTCGCGACCGAGGGCTTCACACAGCTGGCTTCGCTGACGGAGAACCGGGCGAGAATCCAAGCTCTGTTCGCAGATCGGTTCCGCCGCGCTATCGACGAGGGCGACCTCCCCCCGGATGAACACCCAGAGGAGCTCGCAGCGTTTCTGATCACTGTCAGCAGTGGCTTCGCCATCCGAGCAGCCGACGGAACGCCTCGCGAATCGCTCCTGGCCCTCGCGCGCCGCACGATGACCGTCTTCCCCAGTAACCCCGACTCGAAGGAGCCCGCCCATGCCTGAGCACACAGCCTCACTATCCACCGCACGTGAGCAAGCCCTCGCGGTTCGCTCGCAGTACGAAGTGCTCGAGGAGCGCTTCAACGGGAAGACCTGGTCACTGCATGAGCTGATGATCGGGTTCTCCAACGACGTCGGCTACATCGGTCGCCTTCTGCTCGCCCATGACGGGACCTGGGCTATCGACGGTGACCCGCGAGCCGAACTCAAGCACAAACTCGCCGAATCGATGTGGTGGACGTTCGTCCTCGCCGACAAGCTCGGCATCGATCTTGACGAGGCCTACGCGGAGACGATGGCCAGCATCAGCGCGGGCCTTGACGCCACCATCGCCCGCACCCGCCCCGCCGGGGCGAACAAGACCAACACCCACGAGTAACAATCAAAGGAGCAAGTAATGACTACCACCCAGCTATCCGAGCACCTGCACGCATCCGACAACCCCGAATACGTGCGGACCCCCTCCGTCGACTACGTCGCGGTCCTTGGCGACGGTGCTCCCGGGAGCGATGAGTTCTACCGTAAGAAGGTTCTGGTCTCCGATATCGCCCGCATCCTTAACGGCAGCGACGAGACGCCCGTCGTGGAGCTGCAGTTCTGGTACCCCGAGGACTCCACACCCGTTGAAATCGCTGACTTCTACAGCGTCAACCCGATCCCGTCGCTGCTCTACCGGGTGCTCGCTCAGATCCCCGAAGGCAAGACCGAAGCGGACATCGCTGACGCACGCACCCGTGCCGCAAGTGTTGCCGACAACACCTCGGATGACATCTCGCTGTTCTCAGTTCCCTCCCAGGAGGTCGTTCAGGTCATGCATCACGGACCGTTCTCGGAAGAGTTCGCGACCCTCAAGCGCCTCGGAGACTACGCACAGGAGAGAGGGCTGCACCGAGCCGGCCCCCACCATGAAATCCATACTGACGGATTTACACGAACCACGTCGCAGGCAACGCTCCGCACGATCCTCAGAGACCCCGTCGCGTGATCCGTGTCGGGACCTAAGCGCCGTCCGCTAGCGCGCAGTCATCTGCGACGGGCGTGGATCATCCAGGACGAAGTCCGCTGGTTCGGAGACCACCCCGTTCGCCTGCACGGCGACATAGTGCCGACCCGGATAGTACGTGCGGGTTGTGATCCTGCGGAAGGAGAACGTTTTGTCGACGATCACGGTGTCCCCGGGAGGGATGCGCCGAACAGCGAGCTTGAAGGTTTTCGGACTTACTGAGCCGTTGGCACGCTGGAAGCCGATGGAGTAGTCAATCGCGACCAGTGCCTCTGCAGAGCCGTGGTTGCGGACCTGCGCACTGATCGCGATCTCCTCACCCCATGGCACCAGGCCCCGGGATAGCTGCGGTCGCTCGACGTCCAACTCGTCACCGCTGAATCCCAGCAAGGCCAGCGCGCCCGGGTCAGCCCGTTTGGCCAGCGTTCGGAGTCCGTGCCGGAGCACCCACGGGGTATTCACGTTCGGATCGCCCGCCCACCGCTTGCCGATGTCGACCACGACCGCAGAATCGATGCGGCTGAGATCGTTGAGGTGGTTGGCCACAGACCGCCGGACGTACTCGGACGGATCGCGATACGTTCCATCGAGTATCCCCTCCGTCGCTCGAGGGTGAGCCAGAAGCCAAGGAACCCGCTTCGCCCACGGCAGGTACGCGCGGGAACCTTCCGTCGCCAGCCGCCGGACGTGCTCATCGTCGTGCGTCGTCCAGGTCTGCATGATTGCCAGCGCCCGTTCAGGACGGGCCGCGAGGAGACCTCGAATCGCGAACTCGCTGGTGAGTCCGGTCGTGAGACGGGCCAGGAGAGCCATCCCGGAGTCGAAATCCTGCTCTGATCCAGACCCGAGCGCCCGCGCGGCCACGACCTCGGTGGTCGGCCAGATCATCCACCCGGCGAATCGCGGTTCTCCGAGCAGATACAGGACGACCTCTTCGGTCGGGGCGAAACCCGCGGGCAGGTCATCGAGAAGCGCATCCCGCACTATGTCGACCCGGCGCCGGAGGCTTGCCCCGAGCACCGCAGTCTCCGCATGAGCGAGGTTGGGCGTGTCCATCGCGGGCGCGACCGATCGCAGTGCCGCTCGCATCTGCGCGACCAGCGCAGGACTGATGAGGTCATCCATCGCTCCCATGAACGCTCCTCACTTCGTCGTTCTCGTACGTCGTGCGACCCGTGATCGGGTCCACTGCCGATACCGGGGGCGCGTGAAGTCGTCGGTCACGGAGCGATCGAATCGACGTACCCGCCGTCGACGCGCAGAGCGCCACCCGTGGTCGCAGACGCTTGCCGGGAGCTCAGATAGACCACCATATTTGCGATCTCCTCCGGCTCGATCAGCCGCTGAAGGAGGGACTGGGGGCGATGCTCGGTCATGAAACGGCGCTGCGCCTCCTCCCAGGGGACGGAGCGGTCCACGAGCTCGTAGACGAGGTCTTCAACGCCGCCCGTATGGGTGGGTCCCGCAATGACAGAGTTCACGGTGACTCCCGACCCCGCGGCGACCTTCGCGAAACCCCGTGAGACGCCGAGAAGCGCGGTCTTGGACACGCCGTAGTGGATCATCTCGATGGGGGTGACGTATGCCGAGTCGCTCGCGATGTACAGCACCCGTCCCCACCTCCGATCCATCATCCGCGGAAGGTACATTCGCGTCAGCCGAACTGCTGAGAGGACGTTCGTCTCAAAGTACTGCCGCCACTCGTCATCTTCGATCTCGAGTGCATCCTCTGATCCGAAGATCCCGAGGTTGTTGACGAGGATGTCGACATCCGGGAACCGTTCGGATGCGGTACCCGCTCCCTCCTCTGAAGCGAGGTCCGCCGACAGCATGGACACCTTCGCCCCCGGCACGGCCGAGAGGATCGACTCTCTCGCGGCTTCGGTTCCGTCGGCGCGCCGCCCGTTGACGATCACGTGCGCGCCAGCGCCGGCGAGTCCGGTGGCGATCGCAAGCCCGATGCCCTGGGTCGATCCCGTGATCAGCGCAACAGTTCCGGTGAGGTCGAGTCTCATGATTCACCAATCCGCGGGCACCCCGCTGTGTGTGGGTCTATCGAAGTGCAGCCTGCGTGAGAATGGCAGCGAATCCCGCGTCGAGAGCCTCGGCCACGGCTTCGGGTTCACCGAGATATCCGTTGACCATGGCACCGTCACGCAGCAACATCATCTGTCTCGCGCTGGCCGGCACGTCGCTGACACCCCCTGCGAGGGCGATCTCAGCGAAGGTCTGGAGCATTCGTTCCCGGTGCGCGTCGACGGTCCGGCGAACGGGGTCCTCCGGATCCGGAAACTCAGCGGCGGCGTTGATGAAAGCGCACCCGCGAAAGCCGGGCTGACAGCTCGCCGCTCCGATGCCTGCGGCCAGTGCGGCCAACGACCCGGCGGGTTCCCCGGGGTCGATGACGCTGAGCATCCAGTCGTTCTCCGCAGCAGCCTGCGCCTCTAGGTAGGCGACGACCAGGTCGCTCTTGGTGCGGAAATGGCGGTAGAAGGTGACCTTCGTGATCCCCACCTGCTCGATGATGCGGTCGGCGCTGGTCGCGCGGATGCCCTGCGCATAGAACAGCTCGTTCGCTGCTGCGAGTATCCGCGACCGTGTGTCTGCGGCGGGCGCCATCTGTTGCTCCGATCTCGAGACGCTGCTTGCGCGACCTCCCGAATGAGTCTACGGTCATCCATGTAGACGTACTAGTAACTCTACCTAGATTTCGACCTGAAGGAATGACCATGACCACCGCCGTCGACTCGACCGCCTCCTCCGCTACAGGCACCGCACTGCGCCGCCTCTACTTCACCAGGTTCGGCTTCACGCTCGTATGGGCAGCGCTGCTGTTCGCAACCGGCGGATCGATGGGCCCGTTCCTGACGACCCTGCTGATCATCTACCCGCTCTTCGATGCGGCCGCCGTGTTCTGGCAGCTTCGGTCGAACAAGGACTCCGAGCGAACGAAGATTTCCGAGTGGGTGAACATCGTCGTCAGCATCCTGGTCGCGATCGCCTTGGGATGGGCCTCCACGGTGTCCGCATCGGCTGCGCTCGTCGTCTGGGGACTCTGGGCCATCGGTGCGGGCATCCCGCAGCTGGTCACGGCCGTCCGCAACCGTCGCGCCGGCGGACAGGTGCCGCAGATGCTCTCCGGTGGGATCTCGGTGTTCGCCGGATCGGCATTCCTCTTCCAGGGACTGCAGGGCAGCGGAGCGATCACCGGAGTCGCGGGATACGCGCTTCTCGGCGCGGTGTTCTTCCTGATCTCCGCGATCCACCTGACGAGCATCCTGCGCAAGCGGGTCACCTCATGAACGGCACGACCGACTACGACCTCATCGTCATCGGCGCCGGTCCCGTCGGGGAGAATGTCGCCGGCTACGCCTCCCAGCGCGGCGCTCGCGTCGCGATCATCGAGGCCGAACTCGTCGGTGGGGAGTGCTCCTACTGGGCGTGCATGCCGTCCAAGGCGCTCCTGCGAAGTGGCCACGCCCTTCGCGCTGCGCAGCGCCTCGCTGGCGCTCGCGACGCGATCACGGGCGGCATCGATGCGGCCGCTGTGCTTGCACGACGGACGGCATTCACCGACGGATGGAGCGATGACGGCCAGGTGTCCTGGCTGGAATCCGCCGGCATCGATCTGATCCGCGGTCGCGGGAGGATCACGGGCCGGGGACGAGTCGCCGTGGGCGACCGGTTCTACACGGCCGGGGCGGTCGCCGTGGCTACAGGATCCGTTCCGGTGCTGCCCGCGATTCCGGGACTCGCCGCAGCCTCACCGTGGGGCACCCGCGAGGCCACGTCCGCCGAGCATGTACCGCCGCGCTTGGCGATCATCGGCGGCGGGGTCGCCGGCACCGAGCTCGCATTCGCCTTCGCATCCCTCGGTTCGCAGGTGACCCTGCTATCGCGTAACCCACTGCTCGAACGCGAGGAACCCTTCGTCGGCGAGCTGGTCGCCGCGGCGCTGGTCACCGAGGGCGTCACGGTCGACACCGCCGCCACCCCCGTGCGGGTCGACCGAGCTCACGAGGGGAGCGTGACAATCGAGCTGGCCGACGGCAGCACCGTCGTGGCTGACGAGCTTCTGGTTTCGACCGGCCGTCGACCGGCCACCGATGACCTCGGGCTCGAGACGGTCGGGCTGCCTCCTACCGGTGCGATCGAGGTCGACGACACGATGCTGGCGGTCGGCACTGACTGGCTCTACGCCGTCGGGGACGTCAACGGGCGGGCTCTGCTCACCCATCAGGGCAAGTACCAAGCGCGTGCCGCAGGCGAGGCGATCGCGGCGCGAGCAGTAGGCGCTACTGTCTCCGACGAGAAGTGGGGTCAGCACGTCGCCTCCGCCGATCATTCGGCCGTGCCTCGTGTCGTGTTCACCGACCCCGAGGTCGCTGCCGTCGGGCTGACCGAGGACGGCGCACGGCGCGAAGGCATCCGCTACCGCACCGTGGAATACGACCTCGGATGGGTGAGCGGGGCCAAGCTCCATGCCGATGGATACGCCGGACGAGCCAAGCTCGTCGTCGACGAGGACCGACGAGTGATCGTCGGAGCGACCTTCGTCGGACAGGACGTCGCGGAACTCGTCCACTCGGCCACGATCGCCATCGTCGGAGAGGTCGCCATCGACCGGCTCTGGCACGCCGTCCCTGCCTACCCCACCATCAGCGAGGTCTGGTTGCGACTTTTGGAGACGTACGGCCGACCGGCCGCGCAATAGCAACCACCCAAGAAAGAGAGAGCACCATGCCCACGAAGATCACCATCATCATCGAGAACCCCGCCGACATGGCGCGGTTCGAGACCGCGTACGCCGACATCGCTGCATTCGCCCGCCAGCTCCCCGAACTCCGGCGCCTCGAAGAGGCGAAGGTCTGGCCCAAGGAGGACGGCACACCCACCCCCGCCCACCGAACCCTCGACCTCTACTTCGACAGCTACGAGGCCGCCTCAGCCGCTGTGAGCACGCCGACCGCAGGGGAGTTCTTCCAGCGACTCGTCGGCTCAGGAGCCGCCTTCACCGGCCTCTTCTCCGACATCCAACACTCCTGAAGGCGCTTCGGCGGGATGCGGTGGTCAGCTGCATCCCGCCAAGCGACCGACCACCACAGCCGCCAGCCTCCGGACGCGTTGCGACGATCACCGGGAAGGGATGCTGCTTCGGCTACCCGTGCCGATGACGGCAGCGCGCGCGGCGAGGGCGAACGCCGCGGCTGCGCTGCCCACTGCCCCGGAAGGACCCTCGATGAGTACGGTCGCGCGCCCTTGTGGCCGCCGAGCGCTTCGATGGCTGTGGCGGCAGTAGCGCCCGCAAGACCTGCTGACGCGGCCTGCGCCGTTGTCCACTGTTCCGACACGGCGCTCCATGCAGTCAGAACAGCGAACTCAGCCGTTGTGCCACTGACCCCGGCGCCGAGCCCGAGCCGACGCCCTTGCGCCCTGGATCGAGCACTACGACACTGAACGAACCCACTCCAGCCACGGACTCACGCCCGCAGCCCGCGTGTCACCGGCCTGATGACTCCATACACCTAGGCGGGGATCATTCCTGCAAGGAGCCGCCGAGCACCGACAGCGACGCCGCCCGCGCATCCTGCCCGCGCCCACCTCGGCGCGCGATCAGGAGATCCACCAGCTGTTCGTTCACGAGCATGAGCGCCGCCCGTGACGTGTGGATCAGCTCGTCATGGAAGCTGTCGTTCGCCGGCGGGATCACGAGGACCACGTCCGCCGCGTCGGCGACGGGCGACCGGGCGAAGGACGTGACGGCGAGCACTCGCGCGCCGCTGTCGCGCGCGGCACGCATGCTCACGACCGTCGCACGGCTCGCCCCCGAGCCCGAGATCGCGACGCAGGCAGAGGCCGAGCCCAGCTGGCGCGCCGAGATCTGCTGGGCCACCGGATCCATCAGCTGCTCCGCCGGTCGTCCTGCGGCGTTGAGACGCAGCATGAGGTCGAGCCCGAGCGGGCCGGACAGGCCGTTGCCGACGACGAGCACCCGCTCGGCCTCGTCGAGCGTCTCCAGGAATGCGGCGACCGCCTCGTCGGTCAGGGCCGACATCGAGTGTCCGAGATTCGCGCTGAATCGTGCCGCGAAGGCCCTGATCTCGCCCACGGGAGAATCCTCCGCCCCCTGGGGCGCGGGCGCCGAACGCCGCAGCGCGAGCTCCTGGGCGACCGCGACCCGCAGCTGCGGATAGCCGTCGTAGCCGAGCGACTGCGCGGTGCGGACGACAGTGGTGCGGCCGACGCCGATGGCATCGGCCAGCTCCTGAGCCGTGCGCTCCACCGTCCCACCCGGATCCGCGACGACCGCCTCCGCCACGCGCTGCTCGGTGCGCTGCAGGGACGGCAGCAGCGAGAGCACGCGCGCGCTCACCGGAGCGTCAGCTGCTCCGCGCCATGCCACGAGCGCGGCTCCCCTCCATGATCCGACGACGGATCGCGCCGGAGACGGCGTCCATGATCATCGTCGCCATGACGACGACGATGAGGAGCATGCCGACAGTATCCCACTCGCGGAAGTTCGTGTAGTTCGAGAGCATGCTTCCGATGCCGCCCGCTCCGACGAGGCCGAGGACTGCGGACGTGCGGATGTTGATCTCGAAGCGGTAGAGCGCGAACGACATCAGCGCAGGCGCCACCGCCGGCCAGAGCGCCCAGCGCACGATCTGCGCCGTCGTGCCACCCGCTGCCCGCACGGCTTCGGAAGCGCCCTGCGGCGCCGACTCGATCGCCTCGTACACCCATTTGCCCTGGGTGCCGATGCCCGCGATTCCGAGCGCCAGTGCCCCCGTGAAGGGAGTGAGTCCTGTGACGGTGAGCAGGATGAGCGCGATGACCACCTCCGGAACCGCGCGGATGACGGCGAAGAGAGCCCGCAGGATCGCGCGCAGCCACGCCGGGCCGACTCCGTGCGCCGTCAGCATGCCGAGCGGGATCGCGAGGACGACGCAGAGGATGGCGCCGATCCACGCCATCGAGATCGATCGCCAGGTCTCCAGCAGGGCCCGCGGCAGCCGACCCCAGTCCGGGGAGGCGAACATGAGCGCGAGGAAGTCCGCGATCCTCGCCGGCAGCTGCGGGACAGCGTTCCAGGAGATCTGCAGTCCTGCGCCCGCGGCGAGGATGACGACGCCGACGAGGGCCGCCGCGACCGTCTGACCGATCTTCGACGGCCGCGGCGGCGGCGCCGCGGTGACGTTGACGGAGGGGTCGAAGACTGCGGCCGTCATACGAGCCTCCGTCGCAGCAGATTGGAGAGCACCTCGATGAGCACGACGACGGCGAGGATCTCGAGGATGATCACCGACACGTCGGCGTAGGCGTAGAACGCGCGGCGCTCGTCGAGGAGCCTCCCCACGCCACCGGCCCCGACGATGCCGAGGATGGCGGAGATGCGCACGTTGAGTTCGAGCACATACAGCCACTGGTTCGCGAACAGCGGCAGGGTCTGAGGCAGCGCAGTGAGGCGGTTGATCTGTCCTTGGCTGCCGCCGGCTGCCCTTCCCGCCTCCATGTAGCGGTGATCGGCGGCGTCGATCGACTCCGAGACGAGCTTGACCATGATGCCGATGTCGAACAGCAGCAGCGTGAGCACACCGGGCAGGGCCCCGACACCGACCATCGCCACGAGGACCGTGGCGTAGACGAGGTCGGGCACCGCCCGCACGACGTTGACGACGGCTCGGACCGAGCGACGAGTGAGACCGTTCGGGTTCGTCGGCTGAGCGGCCCACAGCGTGAGGGGAACCGACAGGAGAGCCGAGACTGCTGCGGCGACCAGTGCCATCTGCAGGGTCTCGAGCATGGGCCCCAGCGTGCGCGGCACGAACGCGAGGTTCGGCTGCAGCAACTGCAGCATCTTGTCCGCCCCGTTGCGCCAGTTGTCGACGATCGACCCGAAGTCGAGCGCGACGCCGCCGATCGCGGGCAAGCACGCCGCCACGGTGAATGCCGCGAACGCGCCGACGCCGGCGACCATGCGCAGGTGGTGCCGAGGCCGCTCCGGAACGAGGAGTTCGGAGCTCATGCGCGGGCCTCGAGGCGGTCGCGCGCCTGCACCGGACGCCCGTAGATCTGCTCGAAGTCGGCGTCGGTCGCCTCGTGAGCGAATCCGTCGTAGACGAGCTCGCCCCCGCGCAAGCCGATCATCCGCGTCGTGTACTGGCGAGCGAGGTCCATGAGATGGAGGTTGACAAGCACGGTGAGCCCGCGGTCGGCGTTGATGCGTCGCAGGTCCGCCATCACCGCGTGAGCCGTGGGCGGGTCGAGCGACGCCACGGGCTCATCCGCGAGCATCACGTTCGGCTCCTGGCTGAGCGCCCGCGCGATCGCGACCCGCTGCTGCTGGCCGCCGGAGAGCGACCCCGCGCGGGTCCAGACCTTCTCGAGCATCCCCACCGCATCCAGGGCTCGAAGCGCGAGGTCGCGGTCGTGAGCGGTCGGCACTCCGAGCAGCGAGCGCAGCGCGGAGGTGTGGGCGAACCGACCCACGAGCACGTTGTGGAACACGTCGGTGCGCTCAGCGAGATTGAACCCCTGGAAGATCATGCCGATGTGACCGCGCGCCTCGCGCAGTCGCCGTCCGCTCAACGCGTCGATCGCGAACGGTCCGACCTCGACCGAGCCGCTCGTCGCGCGCACCAGACCGTTGATGGTGCGGATCAGCGTGGACTTGCCCGAGCCGGACAGCCCTACGATCGAGACCATCTCCCCCGGTTCGATGCGCAGCGAGACGTCGCGCAGCGCGTGCGTCCCGTTCGGGTACGTCACCGACACCCGATCGAGCTCGATGTGCCACGACGCGGAGGCCGGGCTCTGCCCGGCCCCCGCTCGGCGTGCATCCATGTGCATGCGTGGTGCTCCTCGTGCGCGGTCTCAGCCGGCGAACTGCTGCAGGATCTCGCCGTAGCGCGTGATCTCGTCCTCAGCCGTCTCGTCCGTCCAGTCGGACAGGCCGACGAGGTCGAACATCACCGTCGCAGCCTCTTCGGATGACTCGGCGTATCCATCCATGAGCTCGGCGAGCTCGGCGACGAGGTCGTCGGGCAGGGACGACGCTACGGCGACTCCTCCATTCGGGATCATCTCGGTGTAGGCGAAGGCGACGACATTCTCCGCGACCTGCGGGGCCTCCTCGAGGACGGTGGTGCGGGCGTCCCAGTACGCGAAGCCGATCTCGGCGTCTCCGTTGGCCACGGCGAGCACCGCGTTGTTGTTGCCTTCCACCGGGATCTCGGTGATGTCGGCGTCGGTGTCGATGCCGGCGTCCTCCATGGCCACCATCGGGTACTGGTAGCCGGCAGGCGAGGTGGCCGCCTGCAGCGCCACCCTGGTGCCTTCGCCGATCTCGGAGAAGGCCTCGAGGCCGGCCGGTCCTCGGCCGGTCGCACTCTCGCCGGGCTTCTCCAGACCGTTGCAGTAGGCGAGCTCCACTCCACTCGCGTCGTATGTCGCCATGACCGGCTCGTCGTCGCAGTAGGTGTCGGGATCGTTCGTGTAGGCGACGGACGCGTAGGACGTGGTCCCGAACCGCACGTCGCGCAGGATGAGGTCGGCGTCGTACTGCTCGATCGCATTGTAGAGCGATCCGGCATCCGTGATGACGACCTGCGCCTGGTCGGCGCCCAGCGCTTCGACCGTGGCGGCGTAGTCGGTCGCGACCACTCCCTCCACGTCGATGCCCAGCTCGTCGGACAGATATGTCGTGAGGGGATCCAGCGCCTCGGCGAGATCCTCTCCCTCCACGGAGGGGACGAGGGAGATGGTCATGGATTCAGGCCACGAGTCGTCGGCGGAGGCGGAGTCGCCGGAGCCGGTGCTGCATCCGACGAGAGCGAGCGAGGCCACGGCGAGAGCGCCAGTGGCGATGAGAGGGGTGCGCATTGCTCGGAGCTACCTTTCGATGAGGGGGTCTGCGCCCTCGGGCGCGGGGTTCCGGGAAGCCGCGGTCGCGGCCCAGGTCTCGATATCGCCGCGGATGTGGCCGAGGTCGGCGCCGCGCATCGTCACCGACGCGCGCGAGGTCGCGGCCGTCGCGCCGACGAGCGCGGTGTCGGCGCCGAGGGCCTGCGCTGGTGCGAGGTCGAAGTCGAAGATGTCGCCCACAGCGAGCACGGGTCCGTCCTCGAGCAGAGCGCGGATGACCGCCGCGAGGCCCGCCGGCTTCCCTACCGTCGCGTGCACGGCGTCGAAGCGATCACGAACGCCCCATGCCTGGAGCACTCGTTCGACCCCCGCCTCCGGCGCGTTGGTCGCGAGCACGAGGCGCGCGTGCCCGGAGAGTCGCTCGAGGAACCCAGGGAGATCGGGCATCGCTGAGACGGGCGCGAGGGGACTGCCCAGCAGGTCACGGCTGCCGTGGTAGGCGGCGCTCATCGCGGCGCCGTCCACGCCGTCGTCGGCGGCGAGCGATCCGACCACGTCGTACCCGTCGCGGTAGGTCGTATCCCCGTCCTCGAATGCGCGCAATGCGGCCTCGACCCGCTGCAGGTACCCCGCTCTGGCGGTGAGAGCCACCAGCTGCGCATACGCGCGCACGGGACCGGATCCGACGGCGAGGGTGCCGTCGAAGTCGAAGATGATGCTGGGCCTCATGCGCGCTCCCGATGCTGGACGATGCGTCCGACCGTACGCCGCAATATGGACGAATCGTCATCCGGGGAGTGAACGTCTGGTTACGTCGGCCGCGAGGCGGCGTTCCAGCGCAGCTGCGCGGAGCTCGAGAAGTCCGCCAGGACCTCTCGCCCGTCGCCTGCCACGGGGAACGCGGTGATCAACCGGAAGCCGCTTCCGCCGTCGACTCCGTAGATGAGCGCTGAGCCGAGTCCATCCGGAGAGGCCTGCACGACCACCCTGGTGAGGTGGTCGCCGACGGGCTGCTCCACCAAGACGGCCGCCCGAGGTGGATCGAGGAGCACCGGCAGCGTTGCCTCCGTCACCCGCTCCAGCAGCGACGTGTCGTCGTCGGCGTCGAGGTGGAAGGCACGACGGTCGCGACCGAGAGCCGCCGCGAGCGCGCCGTCCACCCATCTGTCGCGCTTGCGGCCGAACGGCGTGAGGACGTCGGAGAACCAGTACCCGTAGACGTGCAGCAGACCTGCATTGCCCTCCGGGAACTCCTCATCGAGGCCAGCCGCCTCATGCAGCGCCTCGAAGACCGCCGAAGCGATCACCGCCTGCCCGACGTGCTCGTCGATGACCGTCGACCGCCCCCAGAGCTGCAGCAGACCCTCGGTCACATCCCGCCGCACCACGGCGCAGACCGCCGCCAAGCTCGGCTCACCGCGTTCCTCGTGTATCACCGTCCGAGGATGCCATGCATCGGCGGGCATGAGCGCATCCGGAAAAGCAGAGAACCCCCGGAAGACCGGGGGTTCTCAGTGGCGGTGACGGTGGGATTTGAACCCACGGTAGGGGGTTACCCTACACAACTTTTCGAGAGTTGCACCTTCGGCCGCTCGGACACGTCACCGCGGACAAGCTTAGGACAACTCCCACCCAGACGCGAATCGGCGCGTCGCCCGGCGCTTCCCCGGACCGTCGGGGCTCACGCGATCGCCACCGCCTCCACCACCAGGGCCGACGCAGGCGCGAGCAGGGGAGCGCGCACGCCCACGGTCGTCAGCAGCGAGCCCGGCAGCGTCACGCCGCCCGCCGCCACCCACGGCACCGGCTTGACGTCGAGGAAGCGCGCGGCCGTGAGCGCCGGCAGCACGTCGACGCGGTAGGTGCGCCGCGGGTCGAGCCCGGGCAGCCGCAGCGCTGGCGGCACCGCCCACTCCCCTGTCGCCTCGCGCGTGAGACGGTACAGCGCGTGCGAGCCATCCGCCGACACGACGCCGGTGAGTGCGGTGCCCTCATCCTCGGTCTCCGCATGCATGAGCTCGCCGGTGTGCATGAGCGTCCGCAGGCGCTTGTACTCCGTGATCCAGGCGGTCAGCTCCGCACGCTCCTCCTCGGTGAAGCGCGTGATGTCGGTCTCGATCCCGGCCGACGCGAACAGCGTCGTGGCCATCCGGAACCGCAGGTCGGTCACCCGATGCGTCGTGTGCGCGCGGGCGGGGCCCACGTGGCTGCCGATGAGCTCGGGCGGCAGGAGCAGCTCCGTCCAGCGCTGGATCCTGGCGCGCTCGATCGGGTCGTTCGTGTCGGATGCCCAGACCCGATCCGTCCGCGCGAGGATGCCGAGGTCCACACGCGCGCCGCCCGACGAGCACGACTCGATCTCCACCCCGGGATGGCGCCGGCGCAGCTCGTCGAGGAGCGCGTACACCGCGCGCGTCTGCGCGTCGACGCCCGGGCGCCCCGCGTGCACGGCCTCGAGCAGGTCGCGGTTCTGGTCCCACTTCAGGTACTCGATCGGGTACTCGGTGAGCAGCGCGTCCAGGCGCTCGAGCAGCCAGGCAGCGACATCGGGGCGTGCCACATCCAGCACCTGCTGATTCCGCCACGACCGAGCGGATGGCGTCAGCAGCCAGTCGGGATGGCTGCGGTGGAGCTCTGAGTCGGGATTGACCATCTCGGGCTCGACCCAGAGGCCGAAGCCCATGCCGCGCGCGCGGACGTGATCCACCAGGGCGTGCAGACCCTCCGGCCACACCTCCGGATCGACGGCCCAGTCCCCGAGCCCCGCGTCGTCGCCGCGACGGCCGAGGAACCAGCCGTCATCCAGCACGAACCGCTCCACGCCGACGGCCGCCGCCGCATCCGCGAGCGCGACGAGCGGCTCGAGCTCGTGGGCGAAGTAGACCGCCTCCCACGTGTTGAGGACCACCGGACGGTCGCTGCGCGGGTGACGCTCCCGCGCGCGCAGAGTCTGGTGCACCCGCGCGGAGAGGCCATCCAACCCGGCGTCGCTCCAGATGAACCATGCGTCGGGTGTGACGAACGACTGACCCGGCGCGAGAACGATCTCCCCCGCGCGCAGGAGCTCGGCCGCGCCCAGCACCGAGCGCCCCTCGGGGAGCCGGTCGGTGCGGTAGATCGCGTCGGCGCTCCATGCCAGATGCACGGCCCACACCTCTCCGCACCGGTCGGAGAAGCCGGGCGTGCCGGCCACGGCGACGAGAGGTGCGTCGTGCCCGGTGCGTCCGCGCCGCGACTCGCGCGAGTGGCTGCCCATCCCGATCGGACGGCGCTGGGGCGTGCGCTCGCGGGTCCATCGGCCGCTGAAGTCGAGCAGCTCGGTCGCCCGCTCGGCCAAGGGCAGCGTCGCCTCGAGCGCCGCGAGCGCGATCGCCTCGTCGCCGGTGTTCACCAGCGTGTGAGACACCAGCAGCACGCCGGCCTCGTCGAAGCGGAGCGAGCTCTGCAGGCGCACGCCGTCTGCCTCCGCGCGCAGAGAGAAGCCGCGGTCGTCGATCTCGACGGCGGCGACGCGCCACGACGGCAGGAGCGGGACTCCGCCGATCGCACCCGCGATGCCGGGCCTCCCCTGCCATCCGTCGCGCTCGGTCGGCAGGATGGTCAGCGGCCACGGCTCATCGAGGGCGCTCGCCGACACCTGCCGCGCCGCCGCGGCATCCAGAGCGGCGAGGCTCGCGGCATCGACGGGCCCGGGGTCGCTCCCCCAGTGCAGCACCTCCGGCAGCCCGTCGTCGCGGAACGCGACGACGAGCGCCGCGCCGGCGGAGCGGAAGATCGTCACCGACGGCACGAGAGCACGGCCGCCGTCGTCGTGGACTCCCGGCAGGGTCATCGGGCTGTGGGTCATGAGGTGGCCTCCGTCTCGACGGCGTCGTCGTCGTCGTCGTCGAGAACAGACTCCCCTGCGCCATCCCGGTTCATCAAATCGTGGGACGAGCATGCCCTCGTGCGCCTGCGTCACGGCGCGCTCGCCACGCTCTGTCGCCTGCTGCGGCACCTGTCAAGGCGGTTCGCATCACGGCGCGGGTTCCTAGGCTCGGAGGACCACGAAGGGAGAAGCATGGACAACGAGATCCGGCATGCGACCGAAGAGGACCACGAGACCATCAAGCGCATCGTGAAGGCGGCCAAGATCGGCCTGCTCACGACGATCAGCGACGCGGGGCATCTGCACAGCCGTCCGCTCGCCGCGCAGGACGTGGAGTTCGACGGCGACCTGTGGTTCTTCACGCAGGATCCGAGCGACAAGGTCCGCGACATCGCCGGGAACCCGCAGGTCAATGTCGCGTTCGAGAGCGGCAAGGGCTACCTCTCGATCGCCGGGGCGGCGGAGGTCGTGCACGACCGCGCCAAGGTCGACGAGTACTGGTCGTCGATGGTGGCGGCGTGGTTCCCCGACGGGAAGGACGACCCGACCGTCGCGCTCATCAAGGTGCACGCGGAGTCGGCGGAGTACTGGTCGCAGGATGACCCGGGTGTCGTCGCGGCGTTCAAGATCGTGAAGACCGCGATGACGGGCGGTCGGCCCGACGTCGGCACGAACCGCAGCGTCGAGCTGTAGCGCGTCGCGCCGAGACCGCGCCGTCGCTCGCAAGGTGCGTCCTCGCTCCGAGACCGCGTGCGGCGCATGCGGTCTCGGAGCGTCGGCGCGGCGACCGTGAGCGCACGCGCAGTCTCGGAGCGCCGACGCGCTCTCGGCGCAGGCCCGCCGCCACCTCGCCCGCCCCGGGCTCCTACAGGACGGCGACCCGCCCCTCCGTCGGCTGCAGCGTGAGCCGGTACCCGGCGGGCGTGCCCTCGACGACCGGTGCGACGCCGTCGCCGAGGGCGAGTGCATCGAGCACATCGTGCAGCGCGGCGGGGTCCGGCTCCACCCGCTCGAACGCCACGAGCTCCACGGCGGGGATGTCGCCGAGCCCCGGATGGGCGGTGGCGCCCCAGTCGATGAGGAACGGCACGTCGAGCCGCCGCCCCTCCCCCTGCGTCAGCCGCCACTGCAGCAGCGAGCCATCGGCCGTGCGTCGTGACAGGTCGCTGACCTCGCCCGGGTCGTAGCCGCGCTCGCGAGCGCCCGCCACGGTGGCGTCGATGTCATCCGGATGCACGGCGTACGTCCGCACGACCGGCGCCGTGAGTGCGTCGATCCCGAACGTCGTCGGCAGCGCCGGGTCTGCGCGGTCGGGGTCGGGGCCGATGAGCTCGAGGTACTGCCGCCCGCGCTCCCCGCCGACCGTGAGCGCGACGAGCGCATTCGCGGTCCCCGTCGGATGCACGCCGCCCGGAGCGGCCGTGACGCCGGTGCGCTCGGCGAACCACCGGATGAGCTCCGCGAGGTCGGGCCCGGCGATGACGACGTGGTCGAGCAGGCGCGGGATGGCCATGGTCACCTTCGCCGCCGGGCCGGGACCTCGGGCTCGCCCAGCGACAGCATGAGGCGGTTCGCCCAGTTGAAGAAGGCCGCGCCGTTGATCACGTCGACGATGTCGGCGTCGTCGAGACCGGCGTCCCGCAGCCGCTGCACGTCGGCATCGCCGAACGCCAGCGGCGTCTCCGCGAGCGCGACGGACGACGCCGCGACGGCGTTCCAGACCTCATCGCCCAGGTCGGCGCCGACGCCCTCGTCGAGCAGGCGCTGCACGTCGGCCTCGCGACTGGACTCGCGGGTGGCCGCCGCGGCGTGCACGTGCGCGCAGTAGACGCAGCCGTTGTGCCGCGAGGTGGCGGCGGCCGCGAGCTCGCGCTCCGCCCGCCCGACGCCGCTCGTGACGTTGAAGAAGATGTCGCGGTCGGTGAGCGTCCGCGCCCGCAGCGCGTCGGGGTCGCGCGCGAGCAGCCGGAAGTACGGCATCTTCGCGCGCGCGGGCTCGATGAGCGCGTCGCGCTGCTCGTCGGTCAGGTCGGCCTCGGCGATCGGCAGCAGCCACGGCACCCAGCCGAGCCCCTGCTGCGTGAACGCCTCGGGCCGGGCGAGGTCGGGGTACTCGGTGACGAGCTCGGTCATGCTGCGGTCCCTTCGCGTGAGTCGGTCGATGCCGTGTCGTTCGTGTTGCGCGCCAGCACGCGCAGTCCCCACGCCGCACGCAGCTGGAAGGTGAGGAACGAGACGAGCTGCGACAGCGAGACGATGTCGTCTGCACTCCAGCCGGCATCGACGAGCGAGCGGATGGCCGTGGGCCGGGCCTCGCGCGGCCGGAAGACGAGCAGGTGCGTGTGGGTGAGCGCGGCCGCGAGGCGCTCGCCGAGCGCGGCGGCATCGGCGGTCCAGCGCAGGCCCTCGGTACTCTCGCCCCGCAGCCCCTCCTCACGGTAGGCGCCGTACGGGCCGCGCGTGGCGCCATCCGCCGCCGACGCATCGACCGCGTCGACGAGCTCGGGCGCCTCATCGCCGAGCAGATCCGCGTAGAACGCGGTGGCCTCGCCGAAGCCGTGCAGGCGCGCGGTGAAGGCGGCGACCGCATAGCGCTCCGCGTGCGGGAAGGTGCCGGGGTCGGCCGGCTCCAGCAGCGCCTCGAAGCTGCGCTGCGCGTTCTCTCGAGCCTGCGCGCGCTGGTCGCGGATGGCCGAGAGCGCGCTGCCCGGGGCGACTCCCGCGAGCAGGTCGATGATGTCCGCGTTCTGGCTCATGAGGCTCCTTCGGTGACGAGTTCGGGAACGGAGGCGGTAGTGGATGCGGAAGTCGCGAGCCCCAGCCGCGGGGCGACCTCGGTCGCGAGCAGCTCGAGCGAGCGCAGTGTGAGCTCGTGCGTCGCTGCGATCGAGTGCACCTGGAACGACACATCGGTGGCCGCGGGCAGCGTCTCGTCGGCGGCGAGCGAGGCGACGACCTCGTCGACGGTGCCGACGTGGGTGTCGGTGAGCCGCGCGAGCTGGTCGATGCCCATGCCGGCCGGGTCGACGCGGAACATCGTCTGCGCGAGGCGGGCGAGGCCATCCTGCGCGAGCTCGAGCGCCCGTGTGCGGTGCTCGGGGTCGACGACGAGCGCGGTGCGTGACGCCAGCACGCGCGGCACGGCGCTGTCCGGCAGCGCGGCACGGTAGGCCTCGATGATCGGCAGCTGCACCTCGTGGAGCGGCGCGTCGAGAGCGCCCTCCGGTCGCGGCTGCGTGCGCGAGAGCATGAGTCCGTCGCCGCGCTCGCCGGCACGGCGAGCGCCGTCGGCGGAGAACGTGGCCTGCCAGATGCGCCGGGAGAGGTCGCCCGCGGCAGGGTAGACGCGCGACTCGGTGCCCCGGATGCCGCGCCCCTCGAGTGCGTCGAGGAACACCTCGAGGTGCTCGGCGAAGATCTCGCGGCGCCGGTCGGCGTTCCGCCCGAAGGCCGCGAACGAGGCGGGCGTGCCGCCGGAGGCGACGCCGAGCTGCACGCGGCCGCCGCTCAGCTGGTCGAGCACGGCGGCGTCCTCCGCCGAGCGCACTGGGTCGTCGATCGGCAGCGTGAGCACGGCGGTGCCGAGCTCGATGCGCGAGGTCCGCTCCGCCGCGGCCGCGAGCAGCACGAACGGCGACGGGAGCCCGCCCTCGTGCTCGCCGAAGTGATGCTGCGCGACCCAGGCCGAGGCGAAGCCCGACGCCTCGGCCTGCGCGATCTGCTCGAGCGCGAACCGGTAGCGGTCTGCCGCCGGCGCGTCCTCGAGCAGCCGCGTGAAGAATCCGATCCGGGTCATGCCTCTCCTCCGAATGACGTGCCGGCGGATGGCGCGCCGGTGAACGATGCGCCGGGGATGGCCGCCAGCAGCTGCCGCGTATAGGCGTGCTGCGGGTCGTCGAAGACCTGCCGCGCGCTGCCGAGCTCGACCTGGCGGCCGCGCTGGAGCACCGACACCGTGTCGGCGATCTGGCGGATGACCGCGAGGTCGTGCGAGATGAAGACGTACGTCAGCCCCAGCTCGCTCTGCAGGCGGGCCAGCAGACGCAGGATCTGCGCCTGCACGGTGACGTCGAGGGCCGAGACCGCCTCATCGAGCACGACGACCTCGGGCTCGAGGATGAGCGCCCGCGCGATCGCGACGCGCTGCCGCTGCCCGCCGGAGAGCTCCCGCGGCCGGCGCCGTCCGATCTCGGGGGCGAGCGAGACGAGCTCGAGGTGATGCGCGACCCGGTCGGCCCGCTCCGCACGGTCGCCGATGCGGTAGTTCTGCAGGGGCTCGGCGAGGATGTCGGCGATCGTCTGCCGCGGATCCAGCGATCCGTAGGGGTTCTGGTAGACGAGCTGCGTCGTGCGGCGGAACTGCCGAGGAGAACGCAGCGCGGTCACGTCCACGTCGCCCACGCGGATGGCCCCCGCGGTCGGACGGTTGAACCCCGCGATGCTGCGCCCGGTCGTGGTCTTGCCCGACCCCGACTCCCCCACGAGCGCGTGGGTGGTGCCTCGCGGCACCGCGAACGTGACGTCGTCGACCGCGACGAGGGGCTCGCGCCCGGCGCCGCGCGAGAACTCCTGCCGCAGTCCCGCCACCTCGACGACCGGACGCGCGCCGGCCTCGACGACCGGCGGCGTGCGCTCGACGATCTGCGCGAGAGAGGGCGCGTCGGCGAGGAGCGTACGCGTGTAGGGCGACTGCGGCGCCGTGAGCACGGTGGCCGAAGGCCCCTCCTCCTGCACCTCTCCCCCGCGCATCACGACGATGTCGTCGGAGCGGTCCGCGGCGACGGCGAGGTCGTGCGTGATGAAGAGGATGCCGGTGCCGGTCTCCTCGCGGAGCCGGTCGAGCAGATCGAGGACGGTCCGCTGCACGGTGACGTCGAGGGCGCTGGTCGGCTCGTCGGCGATGATCAGCTCGGGCTCGAGCGCGAGCGCCGCCGCGATGAGCACGCGCTGGCGCATGCCGCCCGACAGCTCGTGCGGGTACTGCCGCGCCCGCGTCTCCGGGTCGTCGATGTCCACGCGCTCGAGCAGGTCGATGACCCGCTGGTGGATCTTCCGCCGGTCCCGCCACCCGTGGATGCGCAGGGCCTCCGACACGCTGGACTCGATCGTCGCGACGGGGTTGAGCGAATTGCCCGGGTCCTGCGGGATCAGGCCGATGCACCGCCCCCGCAGCCGTCGCCATCCGCGCTCGTTCAGCCCGACCAGCTCGGTCTCGCCCGACGCGCGCTCGTTCAGCCGGATGCTGCCGCCGGAGACGTGCCCGTTGGAGGCGAGGAGGCCGATGACCGACTGCGCGACGGTGGTCTTGCCCGATCCGGACTCGCCCACGAGCGCGGTGACCTGGCCGGCCTGCACGTCGAAGGAGACGCCGCGCACGGCATCGACCGGGCCGTGGCCCGTGCGGTACTGCACGGCGAGGTCGCGGATGGACAGCAGCGGCCCGGTCATGCGGGCTCCCCTCCTCGGATCGCCTGGCTGAGGCGGTTGGTCGCCAGCACGACGATCACGACGACCGCGCCGGGGAGCACGGTCAGCCACCACGCGGTGGCGACGTAGTCGCGCCCCTCCGCGATGAGCAGACCCCACTCCGGCGTGGGCGGCGGGGCGCCGTAGCCGAGGAAGCCCAGCGTCGAGATCTGCAGGATGGCCGAGCCGAGCTGCAGGGCGGCCAGCGCGATGACGGGGGTGAGGGAGTTCGGCAGGATGTGCCGCCACAGCACGCTGAGGAAGGTGCCGCCGGAGCCGTACGCGGCCTCGACGAACTCGCTCACGCGCACGCTCACGACCTCCGCGCGCGCGAGCCGCGCGAAGACCGCGATCGACGTCACGCCGACGGCGATGGCCGCGTTCGTGGTGCCGAAGCCCAGCAGGATCACCACGCTCAGCGACAGCAGCAGGGCGGGGATGGCCAGGAGCACGTCGACCGCGCGCATGAGCACGTCGTCGACGACGCCGCCGGTCGCTCCCGCGGTGACGCCGATGGCGGTGCCCACGACGAGCCCGACGAGCACCGCGATGAGCGCGCCGCTGATCGAGTGCGAGGCGCCGTGGACGACCCGCGTGAAGACATCGCGCCCGGTCGCGTCGGTGCCGAACCAGTGCGCACCGCTCGGTGCCTGCAGCGAGCGGCCCACGCTCTCGGTGGGGCTGAGCGGGGCGAACAGGTTCGGCGCGATCGCCCATGCCAGCGCGAGAAGGAGCACGATCACCGGGATGAGGACGCCCGGTCGCAGCAGCGCGCGGCCGAGCCGGGTCCGGGAGGGGCGGGTCGGAGCGAGGAGAGTGCTCATCGGAGGGCTCCCTTGCGAGCAGGCCGAGCCGAACGGGTGGCACGGCTGGACGTCCGCAGCCGCGCGTCGAGCACGGGGTACAGCAGGTCGACGACGAGGTTGATGACGACGAAGGTCACCGTCGTGATGACGACGACCGCGAGGAGCACCGGGGTGTCGCGGTTCGCGACGGCCTGCGCGGTCAGCTGCCCGACGCCGTTGCGAGCGAAGACGGTCTCGGTGACGACCGCGCCGCCGACGAGCTCGCCGAACAGCAGTCCAGCCATGGTCAGCGTGGGCAGCAGCGCGTTGCGGGCGACGTTCCGCCACAGCAGCCACGACGTGCTGGCGCCGCGGGCGCGCACGACCGCGACGAACGGGCGGTGCCGCACCTCGTCGATGCTGCGCATGAGCACCTGCGCGAGCGGCGCGGCGATGGGGATGGCCAGGGTGGCCACGGGCAGGATGAGCGACTCGACCGGGCTCGCCCCGATCGCGGGGATGAGCCGCAGCCGGAACGAGAAGACCTGGATGAGGATGATCCCGACCCAGAACAGCGGCAGCGAGACGAAGAACGGCGGGATGTTGCGGAAGACGCGGCGCAGCCATCCGCCCTTGCCGTAGGTCGCGGTGAACGCGATCGTGACGGCGAGGAAGATCGCCGCCCCAAGCCCCAGCACCGCGAGGAGGAGGGTCGACGGCAGGTTCGCGGCGATGAGGTCGGACACCGCCGCTCCGCTCTGCACGGAGAATCCGAAGTCGCCGCGGAGGAAGCCCGCTGCGGAGTCGAGGTAGCGGAGCATGAGGGGCTGATCCGCGCCATACGAGGCGCGGATCTCGTCGAGCTGCTCGGGCGTGAGGCCGAGATCGGGGTTGCCGTACCGGGCGAGCACGGCGTCGCCGGGCAGGGCCGCGAGGAGCACGTACGCCGCCGTGTAGGCGAGCACGAGCACCAGCAGCGCCTGCCCGGCGCGTCGCAGGACGTAGGTCATCCGGCGCCTACTGGGCCAGCCAGGTGTCGTAGAACCACGGGCGGCCCACCGACTCCGTGCGGAAGCCCTGCACCGCGTCGACGAAGCCGAACACCTGCGGTTCCTCGAAGATCGGCAGGATGTACGCCTGCTCGGCCATGCGCTGCTGCGCGGCGGCAGACGCCTCGGCGCGGCCCTCCTCGGTCGGCGTGGATGCGACCTGCTGCAGCAGCTGGTCGAGCTCCTCGTCGCCGATGCTGCCATCGGGGTAGCCGTTCAGCAGCGTGTTGCGGTTGCCGGAGTGGTACTGCGACTTCAGCACGTCGAAGTCGGCGCGGCCGACCATGGAGTGGTACACCTGCAGCGTGCCGACCTCGACGCGGGCGGCGTCCTGCGCGGCCTGATCGCCGGGGAGCAGGTTCACCTCGATGCCGAGCTCCCCCAGCTGCTCCTGGATGAGCGTGACGACCTCAGCCGAGCGCGGCTGCGGCAGGGCCTCGTTGAACGTCAGGGACAGCTTCTGACCGTCCTTCTCGCGGACGCCGTCCGAGCCGATCTCCCAGCCCGCGCCATCCAGCAGCTCGGCTGCCTTGTCGGGGTCGTACTGGTAGTACTCGGAGGTGTCGGTGTAGCCGAGCGCGGTCGTGGCGAGCGCGCCGGTGGCGAGCGGGTAGCTGTCGGTGAAGAGCGTCTCGACGATCTGCTCGCGGTCGATGCCGGCGACGAGCGCCTTCCGCACGTCGATGTCCTCGAGGATCGGGTCGCGGAAGCGGAAGCTCAGGCCGTTGTTGACGCCGTTGGTCGCGGCGGCGAGGAGCGAGAGCCCGTCGGCGTCGAACTGCGTCTCGTCGGGCGCCTCCACCTGGCGGGCGATATGCGCCTGCTGGGCGGTGACGGTGCCGACGCGCACGCTGTCCTCCGGGACGACGAGGTAGTCGATGCCGTCGAGGTACGCGCGGCCCTGGTGCTCGAGCGAGGGCGGCGCCCAGTCGTAGTCCTCGCGGACCTCGAGGGAGATCTCCGTGCCGATCTCCTCGTCCGCGATCACGAACGGGCCGCTGCCGATGATCTCGGTCGCGTTGCCGGGACCGAACTCCTCCCCGGTGCGCTCCAGGGTCTCGTTGGAGACGAGTCCGGAGTTGATCGTCGAGACGGCCTGCGCGAACCCCGGCGACGGCGCCGTGAAGTGGAACCTCACCGTGCGGTCGTCGACGACCTCGCCGCGGTCGTAGTTGTTGATGGCTTCCGACACCGTGAGCGCGCGGTCGGGGTCGCCCTTGCCGAACAGGTCGAGGTTGCGCACGACGTTCTCGGCGTCCAGCGGCGAGCCGTCGGAGTAGGTGACGCCCTCACGGAGGGTGAAGGTGTACTCGGTCGCGTCGTCGTTGACCTGCCAGTCCTCGGCGATCCACGGCTCGAGCTCGAGCGTCTCGGGATTCTGATAGAGCAGGCGATCGGCGATGTTGTCGACGATGCCGCCGTTCGGGTAGAAGCCCGCGGCCGGCGGGTACAGCGTGTTCCACGTCTGCGGCTCGAGGTAGGTGAGCGTGCCGCCCTCCTGGGGCTCGCCGGACGGCGCCGACCCCGTCGAGGAGGACCCGCCCGAGCAGCCGGCGAGAAGGGCGGCGGCCGTGACGACGGAGGCCGCGGCGAGCGCCGCGCGAGGGATACGGGACATGGGAGTCTCCTTGGGACGGGATGGGATCACCGGCCTCGTGTGCCGATGAGAAGAGTCCATCACAGGCGGGCGCTCGCGGCGCTTGCGCGCTTCATGCAACGTAAAGAGACTGGGCGGACACCGGCCGTTCGGCGAGAGGGGTTCCATGTCCGCGATCGAGAACGCGAAGGTCGCCGTCATCGGCGCGGGGGCGGTGGGAGCGAGCACGGCGTACGCGCTCCTCATCCGCGGCGCCGCGCGCCAGGTCGCCCTCTACGACGTGAACACCGCGAAGGTCGACGCCGAGGTGCTCGACCTCGCGCACGGCGCCCTGTTCACCGGCGCCAGCACGATCGAGGGCGGCAGCGACATCTCGGTCGTCGCCGGCGCGCAGGTCGTCGTGATCACGGCCGGTGCCGCACAGCGGCCAGGACAGACGCGGCTCGACCTCATCGGGACGAACGCGCGGATCCTCGAGACGCTGCTGCCGCAGCTGCTCGAGGTCGCGCCCGACGCGGTCTACATCGTCGTCTCGAATCCGTGCGACGTGCTGACCTCGCTCGCGGTCGCCCAGACCGGGCTGCCGCCGCGGCGCCTCTTCGCATCGGGCACGGTGCTCGACACGTCGCGCCTGCGCTGGCGGCTGTCGCAGCGGACCGGGGTCACCCCGAGCTCGGTGCACGCGCACATCGTGGGCGAGCACGGGGACTCGGAGTTCCCGCTGTGGTCGAGCGCACGCATCGGGCCGGTCCCGATCCTCGACTGGCAGCCGGAGAACGGCGCCCGGCTCACGCTGGACGAGCTGGAGGAGATCGCCTCCGACGTGCGGAACGCCGCCTACACCGTGATCCAGGGCAAGGGCGCGACGAACTACGCGATCGGGCTCTCGGCCACGCGCATCGTCGAGGCGGTCCTGCGCGACGAGCACGCCATCCTGCCGGTGTCGACCGTGCTGTCCGATTTCCACGGGATGGCCGGGGTCGCCCTCTCGGTGCCGTCGGTCGTCTCCGCGAACGGGGCCACGGCCATCCGCGAGACATCGTTCGACGAGCGCGAGCTCGCGTCGCTGCGCGCGTCCGCCACCGCCCTCGCCGACATCGAGGAGCAGCTGCGCGGCTGACCCGAGGGCGATGTCGGAACCCCCGCCTACGCTGGGGATCATGGCTACCAAACGCGCTCCCGCTCCGGCGTACGTCTGCTCAGAGTGCGGATGGACGTCGCCCAAGTGGGTGGGGCGTTGCGGCGAGTGCCAGCAGTGGAACACGGTCGTCGAGGCCACCGCGCCCGCGGGCGGCGCGCGCCGTGTGGCGCCGCTGATCCCGACCGCGTCCGCACGCCCCATCACGTCGATCGACACGGCGGAGACGCCGCGTCGTGCGAGCGGCGTGGGCGAGTTCGACCGCGTGCTGGGCGGCGGCATCGTGCCGGGGGCGGCCATCCTGCTCTCCGGCGAGCCGGGAGTCGGCAAATCCACGCTCCTGCTCGAGGTGGCCGCGCAGTCCGCGCGCGAAGGGCGTCGCGTGCTCTACGTCAGCGCCGAGGAGTCGCCGGGACAGGTGCGCCTGCGCGCGGAGCGGACCGGGGCGCTGCACGACGAGCTGTTCCTCGCCGCGGAGACCGACCTCGCGCGCATCCTCGGGCACATCGACGAGGTGCAGCCCGCGCTCGTCATCGTCGACTCCGTGCAGACGATCTCGTCCTCCCTGTCGGATGGCGCAGCCGGCATGCCGGGCCAGGTGCGGGAGGTGGCATCCACGCTCATCCGCATCGCGAAGGAGCGCGACCTGCCGGTCATCCTCGTCGGCCACGTCACCAAGGACGGGCAGGTCGCCGGGCCACGGCTGCTCGAGCACCTCGTCGACGTGGTGTGCCACTTCGAGGGCGACAGGCAGACGAGCCTGCGGTTCATCCGCGCGCTGAAGAACCGCTTCGGGGCGGCCGACGAGGTGGGCTGCTTCGAGATGGCCGGCGACGGCATCGTCGAGGTCCCGGACCCCAGCGCGCTCTTCCTCTCGCACGGCAGCCCTGAGCCCGGCACGTGCATCTCCATCGCGCTCGAGGGGCGCCGTGCGCTGCCGGTCGAGGTGCAGGCGCTGACCGTGCCCACGCAGGCGAACAACCCGCGCCGCGTGGTGCACGGTGTGGATCCGTCTCGCGTGGCGATGGTGCTGGCGGTGCTCGAGCGCCGGGCCGGCATCAAGACGAGCGACCTCGACGTGTACGTGTCCACGGTGGGCGGCGTGCGGTTCACGGAGCCCGCATCCGACCTCGCGATCGCGATCGCCGTGGCGGGCGCGGTGCGGAACCACGCCATCGCACGCAATGTCGCGGCGGTGGGAGAGCTCAGCCTCTCCGGCGACGTGCGTCCGGTGACGCAGGGCGCGCAGCGCCGCGCGGAGGCCGCGCGGCTCGGCTACACGCGCGTGGTCGACGACCGGTCGGGAAAGCTCTCGTCGGCGCTCAACGACATCCGCGCCCTGCACCTGGTGCCGCAGCACACGGGGTACGCGGACTTCTGAGCGGCCGACCGCTCAGGCGTCGAGCGCGGCGAGCAGGTCGCCCGGCGCGGCCTGCATGGGGTGAGGGCCGGCGATGTCGAGGAACACGGTGGTGATCGCCGTGCGGTGCTGGGTCAGGAAGGCCCGCAGCCAGGCGGGCGAGTACACCCCGACCTGCGGCGGGAGGTTGCCGGGCTTGTGCCGCGCGTCGCTGAAGAGCAGCAGTGCGACCTGACCCGTGCTCTGGTCACGGTAGGTCCAGACCTCGCCGCCGTCGAGCGGGTCGTCCTTCGGCCCGGGTGACAGCAGCGGCACGACCGTGTTGCCGTTGCGGAGGGCCAGGGCGACCGCCGCCATGTCCTGCTTCTCGAGCGCCCGGGCGAGGGCTTCGGAGCGGAATGCCGAGGGATCCGCGGCGACGGACTTCTTTCGCTTCGCAGAGGCCATGGCTCCAGCCTACGGACCGGCCGATCCGCGAACACCCTGCGCAGAGAATGAGGGACCCCCCGCCTCTGGTATTCCGAGAGGTGCGAGGGGTCCGAGTCCCTCCGGTGCAGCCGCCGTGCTGGGGACACGATATGCGACGAGCCGCTGGGGACGGCCCTGGGTGCACTGGAGTTGATACAACTGTACGCTGTCCGCCTAATACCGTCTGTCCCCCCTTCGGGGGACACGATCGCCGGGCGTGTCGGAAGCTGGTTCGTCAGTTGAGGACGAACTGCGTGGTCTCGGCGGCCGCCACGCCGCCGATCTCGACCTGAAGGTGGTACGACGCGCCGGATGCGGGGGCAGCCGGGCGACTGTCGCTGTCGCAGGTGTCGACGCTGGAGCGGGTGCGGTCCCAGACGACGGGCTCCGCGCTCGTCACGGTCTGCCCCGCGTCGAGGGTGACCTCCATGTCGCTGGGCTCGCTCTGGCAGTCGGTCGACTTCCACCACGTGTCGGCGCCGCTCATGACCGTGAAGCGCTGCGTCGTGGTCCCGACATTCAGCAGGCATTCGGCATCGCCGCTGTTGGTGAGCTCGATCGAGAAGCGCGGATCCTGATCAGCCGCGTACTCGCTCTGGTCCGCGATCCCCGTCACCTCGAGGTCCTTCGGGTCGCAGGGCTGCGGCGTGGGCGCGCCGGTCGGCGTGGGTTCAGCGGATGGCGCCGGCTCGGTCACCGCGGGAGCCGCCGTCGCGGAGGCACCAGGGTTCTCCGTGTCGGGCGCGGCCTCGCTCGCGCCGCGCCACGGCTGCGCGACGGCGAGCCAGACGAGGCTGCCGACGATGAGGAGGGCGAGCAGGAGCACCATAAGGCGCCGGCGTCGGTAGACGGCGGGACTGGGGCGGCGTCGCTGACTCACGCGGGCATCCTCTCAGAGGTGCTTGAGCATCCGGGTATTGCCGAGCGTGTTGGGCTTCACGTGCGCGAGATCCAGGAACTCGGCGATGCCCTCGTCGCGGCTGCGGACGAGCTGCGAGTACACGTCGGGCGAGACGACCTGCTCGCCGATGGGCTCGAAGCCGCGACGGCGGAAGAAATCGACCTCGAAGGTGAGGCAGAACAGGCGCGAGAGTCCGAGCTCGCGGGCATTCCGTTCAAGCCCTTCGACGATGGCTCGGCCGACGCCGTGGTGGATCCACTCGTCGGCGACGAGGAGGGTGCGGACCTCGCCCAGGTCCTCCCACATCACGTGGAGGGCGCCGCAGCCGATGACCTGACCCGCGCCATCCACGGCGACGAGGAACTCGGGCGTCGCCTCGTAGAGCACGACGAGGTCCTTGCCGAGGAGGATGCGCCGTTCGACCAGCGGCTGAAGCATCCGGTGCACCCGCTCCATATCGGCTGCTCGTGCCGGGCGCAGGGTGAACTCCGTCATGCTCCCAGCCTAGGACGGGCTACCTCTGCCTCTCCTGGACGCGAGCGAGCGGGGCGAGCCGGGCGAGCGGGCATACGACAAAGGGCGGAGCCCGAAGGCCCCGCCCCTTGTCGATACGACGAGCGTCAGTCGCCCAGCGCCGCCAGGTCCGGCGTCGCGGACAGGTCGCCGCCGGTGTTCACGCCGACAGAGACCCTCTCGCCACGGGGTGCGCTGTCGAAGGTGAAGGCGCCGTCGACGAGGTCCACCTTGATGTGGTGGCCCGACTCGAGCTGGCCGTTCAGCAGCTGCTCCGACAGCCGGTCCTCGACCTCGCGCTGCATGGCGCGGCGGAGCGGACGGGCACCGAGAGCCGGGTCGAAGCCGACCTCGATGAGGCGCTCCTTGGCCGCCTGCGACAGCTCGATAGTCATGTCGCGGTCGAGGAGACGCTCGGCGAGACGCTTCGTGAACAGGTCCACGATCTGCACGAGCTCGCTCTTCGACAGCTGCGGGAACACGATGATGTCGTCCACGCGGTTGAGGAACTCGGGCTTGAAGTGGCGCTTGAGCTCCTCGTCGACCTTGCCCTTCATCCGCTCGTAGGTCGTCTGCGTGTTGCCCTCGACCTGGAAGCCGACGGGACCACCCGCGATCGCCGACGAACCGAGGTTCGTCGTCATGATGATCACCGTGTTCTTGAAGTCGACGACGCGACCCTGGCCATCCGTCAGTCGTCCCTCTTCCAGGATCTGGAGGAGCGAGTTGAAGATGTCGGGGTGCGCCTTCTCGATCTCGTCGAACAGCACGACGGAGAACGGCTTGCGGCGCACCTTCTCGGTGAGCTGGCCGCCCTCTTCGAAGCCGACGAATCCGGGAGGGGCGCCGAAGAGGCGCGAGACCGTGTGCTTCTCGCCGAACTCCGACATGTCGAGCGAGATGAGCGCGGCCTCGTCGTCGAAGAGGAACTCCGCGAGCGCCTTGGCGAGCTCGGTCTTGCCGACGCCGGTGGGGCCGGCGAAGATGAACGACCCCGAGGGGCGCTTCGGGTCCTTGAGACCGGCGCGCTGACGACGGATGGTCTTCGACAGCGCGGCGATCGCCTCCTCCTGGCCGATGACGCGCTGGTGCAGCGCCTTCTCCATGAAGACGAGGCGGCTGGTCTCCTCCTCGGTGAGCTTGAACACCGGGATGCCCGTCGCCTGTGCGAGGACCTCGGCGATCAGGCCCTCGTCGACGACGGCGTGAGCCGCGACGTCACCCGAGCGCCACTGCTTCTCGAGGCGCAGACGCTCGCCGAGGAGCGCCTTCTCCTCGTCGCGGAGCGAGGCGGCCTTCTCGAAGTCCTGCTCCTCGGAAGCTGCTTCCTTGGATTCGCGGACCTTGGCGATCTTCTCGTCGAACTCGCGCAGCTGCGGCGGCGACGACAGGATCGACAGACGCAGGCGGGCACCTGCCTCGTCGATCAGGTCGATGGCCTTGTCCGGCAGGAAGCGGTCGCTCACGTAGCGGTCGGCGAGGTTCGCGGCCGCGACGATCGCGCCATCCGTGATCTGCACCTTGTGGTGCGCCTCGTACCGGTCGCGCAGACCCTTGAGGATGTTGATCGCGTGGGGCAGCGAGGGCTCCGCGACCTGGATGGGCTGGAAGCGGCGCTCGAGGGCCGCGTCCTTCTCGAAGTGCTTGCGGTACTCGTCGAGCGTGGTGGCGCCGATGGTCTGCAGCTCGCCGCGTGCGAGGAGCGGCTTGAGGATCGAGGCCGCGTCGATCGCGCCCTCGGCGGCACCCGCACCCACGAGGGTGTGGATCTCGTCGATGAAGACGATGATGTCGCCGCGCGTGCGGATCTCCTTGGTGACCTTCTTCAGGCGCTCCTCGAAGTCGCCGCGGTAGCGGGAGCCGGCGATGAGCGAGCCGAGGTCGAGCGAGTAGAGCTGCTTGTCCTTGAGCGTCTCGGGCACATCGCCCTTGACGATCGCCTGCGCGAGCCCCTCGACCACGGCGGTCTTGCCGACGCCGGGCTCGCCGATGAGGACGGGGTTGTTCTTGGAGCGGCGCGAGAGGATCTGCATCACGCGCTCGATCTCCTTCTCGCGCCCGATGACGGGGTCGAGCTTGTTCTCGCGCGCGGCCTGCGTGAGATTGCGGCCGAACTGGTCGAGAACCTGCGAGCCGCCCTGGGCGCCCTGCTGGGACTCCTGGCCGGTCGTCGCGACGCCCACGGGCTCCTTGCCCTGGTAGCCGGAGAGCAGCTGGATGACCTGCTGGCGCACCTTGTTGAGGTCGGCGCCCAGCTTCACGAGCACCTGAGCGGCGACGCCCTCGCCCTCGCGGATGAGACCGAGCAGGATGTGCTCGGTGCCGATGTAGTTGTGGCCGAGCTGCAGCGCCTCGCGCAGGGACAGCTCCAGCACCTTCTTGGCGCGCGGCGTGAACGGGATGTGCCCCGTCGGCTGCTGCTGGCCCTGGCCGATGATGTCCTGAACCTGCTCGCGCACAGCATCGAGCGAGATCCCGAGCGATTCGAGCGCCTTCGCGGCGACGCCCTCACCCTCGTGGATGAGTCCGAGCAGAATGTGCTCGGTCCCGATGTAGTTGTGGTTGAGCATCTTCGCCTCTTCTTGGGCGAGGACGACCACCCGACGGGCACGGTCGGTGAATCTCTCGAACATGTCACTCCTCTGGGCCGAAGGCCGAGGACGCGTCGACAAAGGACGGTCGGCGCGCCGTGGTTCCACCGTAACCAGGGAAGGCCTGGCCGGTGCTCGTGTTCGCCCTGGGCATAGCGCTCAGAACGGCGGCATCTGATCGACGGCACGCTTGCGGCGCTGCGGCAGCGGAACCTCGCGATACTTCCGTCCGGCCGGGCTGGTCCACTCGATCACTCCCGGCGACACCTGTCTCGGATGCCAGGCGGTCTGATGTCGGAGCATGTGGTGCGGCCGACAGAGGGCCGCCAGATTCGAGGCCCTCGTCGGCCCACCCCTGGCGTACTCGACGGTGTGATCCTTCTCGCAGTGCTGTGCGAGCTGATCGCAGGACGGGAAGCGGCACACCTCGTCGCGCACATCGATCAGCCGGCGGATGGCCGCGGTCGGCTCGTAATGATCGACGGTCAGAAGCGCGGCGGTGTCGGGATCCTGGAACACCCGCTCCCACCCCGGCGCCTGCTTCGCGAAGCGCCGGGCGATGTCGGGGTCGAGCGGGCCGTATCCGTGCAGGAAAGCCGGCTCGTCGTCGAGTCCGGCGAGCGTGGTGACGGGGATCGTGATGGCGATCGTGCCCCGGATCCCGGCGAGGAGGTTCGGCGTCCCCTCCCGCTCCACGACGTGGACGGTGGGGGCGGCCGTGAGCAGCTCGTCGGCGACGATGTCGGCTCGGATCTGGTCCCGGTTGCGGTCGTCCAGCTGCGGAGGCACGCCATCCGCCTCGGCCCGCACGCGCTCGGCGTGGTTCTGCCGCCGGATCTTCTTCGCGAACGCCTTCGCCTGCGCATCGGCCCGGTCCTTGATCGCGCGGATGACCTCGGCGCTGTGCCGGATGACGAGCTCGCCGTTCCCATCAGGCAGGTCGCGCGCCCAGACGCCGTGCTGTCGCCGCGCGACGCGCTGGCGGGTCTCGCGGGTCAGCACCCCAAGCCGCTCAGCGAGCTGCTTCGCGAAGACCCGCAGCTGATGCTGCGTCGCATCCTCGGCGAACGCGACGGTGAGCGCCGTGTACTGCGGCAGCGCCTGCTCGTCGACGAACCCGGCGTACTCCTGGATGATCTCGGCGTGCTTTCGGGTGATCCGCCCCTCGGTGAGCGCCTCCCGGACCGCGGGCAGCCGCTTCGTCAGCACCTCGGCATCGGCCATCCGCCGCTCGATCGACCCCGAGGGCTCGTGGAGCGCCGCGCCGATCTCGGCGGCGATCGCACGATAGGGGAAGGCGTACTCCGAGCTCGACCCGGACCGCGACATCTGATCTCGTGCGATCCCGGCGGCGATGGCGAGCGCTTGCGCTTCCGCCCCCGCGATCGAGGCCATCACGCGCCGGTAGTGGAGGAGTGATTCGACGACATTGCCGAGGACGCGGGTCTCCTCCGGAGTGGCCTCGTAGGTGAGGCGCTCTTCGAATCGTGGCCTTCGTTGGCTCATGAACTCATCATCCCGCGGACCACCGACATTCGAACGGGAGAGCGAGAGCTCTCGCGCCCTCCATATAACGAAACGATCACGAACGCGACTGGGCACCTCTTCTCTTATCGATTGTCGTTGTTATCGTTAATCGCGAAGAAAGGAGGCTTCCATGTCACTCTCTCCCGGCCATCCGGTCTCTCGCGGTGATGCGGTCGCGCTCGGCGTCATCGCTACCGGGGCGGTCTCCGTCGCGGTCGGCGCCGTCGTCGCCATCGTGACCGGCGCGTTGTCCGTCTTCGCCGATGCGCCGCAGGTGCGACTGCCGCTGCAGCAGGCCGACATCGCTCAGCTTGACGGCGTCGCCGGCATCGTCGACGCGCGAGGTGCGGCAGCGGATGTCGTGCTCGCCGATCCTCCGGCGGGCGCCCGCTGGCTGCTGCTTCTCGAGGGCGCCCTGCCTGCGCTCGCGACGATCGGAGTCTGCGTCGTCGCCTCCGTGCTCGCGCTGGCGCTCATGCGCGGGCGCCCCTTCCGCCGGATGATCGCGACGGCTCTCGCCGCCATCGCCGGCCTCGTCCTCGTCGGCGGGATCGCCTCTCAGGCGTGCGGCGCCTTCGGTCGAGCCCTCGTCGTCGAGGACCTCGCCGCGCGCACTCCCGAGCTCACGACCATCCTCTGGCCATTCCTGCTGGACCTGGACCTCGCGCCGATCGGATGGAGCTTCATTCTCGCGCTCGTGGCGGGCGCCTTCGCGATCGGCTCCCGCATCCAGCGGGACACGGAAGGACTCGTGTGATGACCGCAGGTGGAGAGAATCCGGGCGCGGCCCTGTGGATGGCGGCAGCCGTCCTCGGCGTGATCGCCATCGTGGTGGCATTCATCTTCTGGCGAGCGAAGCGGAGCGGCAGTCGGTCGGCCGTGCTGGACGTCGTGCTGATCCTGTCGTCGTGGTTCGTCGTGATCTCGATGTTCGTTCTCGCCCTGCAGGTGATCACGACGTTCTCGAGTTCGTGGATCGAGTTCTCCACGAGCAGCGTGGGCCCATACTCGATGCCAACGGGGTGCTTCTCTGGAACCGCCGATCGCCCCGTGGAGCCGACACTCGCGTGCCTGTCGTACGACCACGCGCGCGCGACGGTCTCCTCCCCTGCCGCCTGGATGCGCTGGATCGTCGTGGGGACCCAGGTCCTGTCGACAGCGGCGCTGCTCACGCCATTCGTGATCGTCGCGATCTCGTCGTTCCAAGCGGCCGCTGGGCGCCCGTTCCACGCCCTCACCACCCGCTCGATGTACATCGGCGCGGTGGTCGTCGCGGTCACCGGCCTCGGCTCCGACGTCCTCTCATCGATCGGCCAGACCGCGATCCTCCGCGGCCTGATCGGCCGGGGAGACGCCGGCTACCCGGAGTTCTTCTACGTCCAATCCACGCTGTGGCCGCTCGGCGCGGCGCTTCTCCTCGCGGCACTCGCGGCGATCTTCCGCCACGGAGCTCAGCTGCAGCGCGACACGGAAGGACTGGTGTGACGCCCGCGACCGATGACGAGTGGACCGGGGTCCACTGCCGTCTCGACGAGCTGCTCGCCGAGCGCGGCATGACGCTCACCCGCCTGAGCGAGATCGTCGGCGTCAGCATCGTCAATCTGTCGGTCCTCAAGAACGACCGGGCCCGGGCCATCCGCTTCTCGACTCTGATCGCCGTATGTCAGGCGCTCGACTGCGAGATCGGCGACCTGCTGGTACGCGCGGACCGGTGATGGTCGGCGGCAGTGTTCGCGCATGCGGCTCCGCAGCTCCCGAGCGTCGTGCGCGACGATCGCCACACGGTCGGCTGACGGGGCCCCGGCGCCGCAGGCCCCGGCTGCACTCCGACGCATCGTCACCGCTCTCGGACAGCATTCGCCGCACGTTGTGTCAGAGCAGATGCGCGACCCACGAGCTACCGCGCAGTCTCGAGCGCCTGAACGACCAGACGCCGGACACACGCCGTCACACGCGGACTTCTTCCGTCGCAGCCGCCCTTCCCATATTCCGGCGCATCTAAAGTAGACGCTCGTGCCCGGCGGGAGATCCCCGCCGCCACAGGAGACCATGAGCAGCAGCACCACGACGGCCCGCCCCGCAAAGGCGAAGCGCCCCTTCTACACCTCGTTCGGCTTCCAGATCGTCGCCGCCCTCATCCTGGGCATCGTGCTCGGCCTGATCGGCCGCGCGATCGGCGCATCCGCCGACGGAGAGCCCAACGGCCTCGCCGCGACCCTCGACACGATCGGCAGCTCGTACGTCACGATCCTGCGGACGGCGGTCGTCCCGCTCGTCTTCACCGCGATCGTCGCGAGCATCTCGAATCTCCGCCGCGTGCAGAACGCCGCCCGCCTCGCGGGTCAGACCATCCTGTGGTTCGCCATCACCGCGTTCATCGCGGTGAGCATCGGCATCACCCTCGGTCTCGTCCTGCAGCCGGGCAACCGCGCCGGCGCCGGCCTGGAGGCCTCCGAGCCCTCGCACGTCGGCTCCTGGTGGGACTTCCTGCTCGGCCTCGTGCCGCAGAACTTCCTCGGCCTCGGCGTCTCCACGAACGTCGCCGACGACGGCAGCGTCTCCTCGAGCGTCAGCTTCAACATCCTGCAGATCATCGTGGTCGCCGCGGTCGTCGGCATCGCCGCCCTCCGCGCCGGCCGCAAGGCCGAGCCGTTCCTCGCCTTCACGGAGTCGCTGCTGAAGGTCATCCAGCGGGTGGTGTGGTGGATCATCCGCATCGCCCCCATCGGCACGCTCGGCCTCATCGGCAACGCCGTCATCGAGTACGGCTGGGAGCGCCTCACCTCGCTCGCCTGGTTCGCGCTGGCGATCTACATCGGCCTCGCGCTCGTGCTGTTCGTCGTTTACCCGATCCTCGTGAAGGCCCACGGCCTCTCGATCAGGCAGTTCTTCACGGGCGTGTGGCCCGTCGTGCAGCTCGGCTTCGTCAGCCGCTCGTCGATCGGCACACTCCCCCTCACGCAGCGCGTGGCCGAGCGCAACTTCGGCGTCCCCCGCGAGTACGCGTCGTTCGCCGTCCCGTTCGGCTCGACGACGAAGATGGATGGCTGCGCCGCGATCTACCCGGCGATCGCCGCGATCTTCGTGGCTCAGTTCTTCGACATCCAGCTGTCGCTCATCCAGTACGTCCTCATCGTCGTCGTCTCGGTCGTCGGCTCCGCCGCCACCGCCGGCACCACGGGCGCGACGGTCATGCTCACGCTGACCCTGTCGACCCTCGGCCTGCCGCTCGAGGGCGTCGGCCTGCTGCTTGCGATCGATCCGATCCTCGACATGGGCCGCACCGCGGTCAACGTCGCCGGCCAGGCGCTCATCCCCGCCATCGTCGCCAAGCGCGAGGGCATCCTCGACCGCGACCTCTACGACGCGCCGCGCGAGGGTCTGCCCTTCATCGACGAGTCCGAGCGCGAGGACGCCGAGCACGAGGGCGCCGCAGCGGTCGCTGCGCGCAGCTGACGCAGCCGCACGCGCTCAGGCGAGGGCGGCCATCCGATCGGATGGCCGCCCTCGTCGTTGCCGGAGTGTCTACGGTGGGCACATGACCAGCTCCCCACGACAGCTGCAGAACGTCCTCATCACCGGCGCGAGCTCGGGTCTCGGCGCGGAGTTCGCCGCGCAGCTCGCCGCCCGCGGCAGCGACCTCGTGCTCGTCGCGCGTCGGAAGGACCGCCTGCGTGAGCTGGCCGACCGTCTCGAGCGCGATCACCGCGTGCGGGTGCGGGTCGTGCCGCTCGACCTCGCCGCCGCTGACGCCGCCACGGCGCTGCGCGAGCGGCTCGAGGCGGACGGCGTGCGCATCGACGGCCTCGTCAACAACGCCGGCTTCGGCATGCGCGGCGCCCTGGCGGAGGCCGACCCGGAGCGCCTCGACGCGATGGTGCGCACGAACGTCGGCGCGCTGGCGGCGCTCACCCGTGAGTTCCTGCCCGACATCCTCGCGGCCCGCGGTGCGCTCGTGAACGTCGCGAGCACCGCCGCGTACCAGCCGTGTCCGGGGATGGCCGCCTACGGGGCGAGCAAGGCCTTCGTCCTCAGCTTCACGGAGGCGATCGCGGAGGAGACCCGCGGCAGCGGGGCGCGCGTGCTGGCCATCAGCCCCGGCCCGACGCGCACCGAGTTCTTCGACGAGATCGGCACGCGGGCGGCGGCGTTCCGCCGGCAGCAGAGCGTCGACGAGGTCGTCCGACGCGCGCTCAGCGCCCTGGATGCGCCGGCCGGTGCCCCGAGCGTCGTGTCCGGACGCCTCAACGCGCTGGCCGCCGGCGTCGTCCGCCTGCTGCCGCGCCGCGCCGCGCTCCGCATCAGCGGGAGAGCTCTGGCCTGATGCGGCCGGCCCGCTGCGGAGTATCCGGCGCCGGTGGCCGCAGGTTTCCGCGAGTGTCGAGTGCGAGCTCCTCGGCGTCCATCGCGGTGATGAGCTCCCGCATGACCTCCTCGCTGAGATTGCCCTTGTCGCGCTCCTCGAGCAGCACCCGGCGACGCACCTCGAGCCATCCCTTCGACAGGTCTCGCACGCTCTCGTAGCTCGGCCGCTTGACGATCGGCTTCGCCTCCTCCGCCGCGTCGAGCGCGCGCTCCGCCTTGTCCGCGTTCTTCTCCACCCGCAGGAGCGACCGCGCGACCTTGTCGAATTTCTGCAGCGAGTCCTCGCCGTAGAGCGCCACCCACTCCCGCTGCCGCTCCTGCAGATAGTCACGCCCGGCATCGGCGCAGAGACCTCGAACCGCCTCGAGCTGACGCGCGTCCGATGCGCGCTGCGCGTCGGCGTTCACCCCGAGCAGGCGGATGAGCGGGGCGAGAGTGAGCCCCTGCAGCAGGAGCGTGCCGACCGTGATGACGAACGCGCACACGATCAGCACCTCCACGTTTCCCGTGGACATGCCGCCGTCCGTGAGGTCGGGAAGGGCCGCCGCCATCGCCAGCGTCACCACGCCGCGCATCCCGGCCCACGACACCACGGCCCGCTCGCGCACCGACATCGGCGGCTCGACGATGCGCTGGCGGATGGTCCGCTCGGTGATGGGGCGACCGCGCTTCTCGAGACGCGCGCGCTGCTTGCGCACCATCCGCGCCCGGCGGCTGTCCGGGCTCCGCCGGTACTCCTCCGCGGCGTGTTTCCAGCGGACGAGGCGCACGCGCTGCCACGCCTGCCCCCAGGCGTAGCTCGCGTAGACGAACACCGGACGGATCACGAGGACGACGGCGAACACCGTCAACGCCAGCAGGAGGGTCCGGGTGCCCGACACGTCGCCGAGCTCGGCCACGACATCGGGAAGCTGGAGGCCGATGTAGGCGAAGACGAAGCTCTCTAGCAGGAAGTCCATCGACGACCACAGCGGACCATCCTGCTGCCGCGTCGCGTAGCTGGTCTTCGGAGCGTTGTAGCCGACGTAGAGCCCCATGGCGACCACGGCCAGCACTCCCGAGCCGTGCAGCTCCTCCGCGATCGCGTAGGCACCGAACGGCACGAGGAGGCCGACGGTGCCCGTGACCACGGGGTCGCTGATCCGCAGGCGGAGCTGATGCAGCACGATGCCGAAGACCAGGCCGATCGCGACGCCGACGACGACGGCGAGCGCGAACTCGGTCAGACCGTCCCAGATCGTCACGGTGGCTCCCGCCACGATCGCGGCGAAGACGCGCACCAGGGTCAGCGACGTGGCGTCGTTGATGAGGCTCTCCCCCGACATCACCGTCATCACGCGACGCGGGAGGCCCAGCTTCCGCGCGATCGCCGCCGCCGACACGGCGTCCGGCGGGCCCACGATCGCGCCGAGGAGCAGCGCGCCGGCGACCGTGAGCTCGGGCATCATGAGCCAGGCGACGAGCCCCACTGCTGCGGCGGTGGTGAGCACCAGCCCGATCCCCAGTCGGCGGATATGCGGCAGCGACCGCTTGAAGCTGACGTACGACACCTCCAGCGCCGCCGAGTAGAGCAGCGGCGGCAGCGTGAGGTTCAGCAGCAGGTGGCCGTCGATCTCGACCGACGGCACGAACGGCAGCAGCGACGCGATGAGGGCGACACCTGTCACGACCAGTGGCGCCGGCCATCCCCGCCATCGCGCGAAGGCCGCCACGGCGACCGAACAGACGAGAATCACGAAAATCTCGGCGCCCATACCGCCAGGCTATCGGCGCTCGGAATAGGCGACAGCCTCGCCCTGTTGGCGTGAGTGATGTCCGACGCACCTGCTCCCGCCCTGTCCGTCCTCGATCTCGTGTCCGTGCGCACGGGACAGTCCAGCTCCCAGGCGATCACGGCGTCGCTGCGGATGGCCCAGCTCGCCGACGAGCTCGGCCTGCGTCGGTACTGGTTCGCCGAGCACCACAACATGCCGGCCGTGGCGTCGACCACGCCGCCCGTCCTCATCGCCGCCGCGGCCGCCCGCACCTCCCGCATCCGCATCGGGTCGGGGGGCGTCATGCTCCCCAATCACTCGCCCCTCATCGTCGCCGAGCAGTTCGCGGCCCTCGAGGCGCTCGCGCCGGGCCGCATCGACCTCGGTCTGGGTCGCGCCCCCGGCAGCGACCCGGTGATCACGCAGCTGCTGCGTCGATCCGGCACGACAAGCGAAGCAGAGCGCTTCCCCGACAACGTGGCCGACATCCTCTCGATCATGAGCCCCGAGGGCGCGACGGTGCGCTTCACCTCCGGCGGCGAGTACCAGGTGCACGCCACCCCCGCCGCGGCCGGCACCCCCGAGGTGTGGCTGCTCGGCTCGAGCGACTACTCCGCGCAGCTGGCCGCGAGCATGGGGCTGCCGTACGTGTTCGCCAACCACTTCGCGGGCGAGGGCCTCGAGCGGGCGATGGCGCTCTACCGCAACCAGTTCCGGCCGAGCGCGTGGCTCGATGCGCCGAAGTCGTTCATCACGGCCAACGTGGTCGTCGCCGAGACGCAGGAGGAGGCCGAGCGCCGCGCGCTCCCCCAGCTGCGCCAGTTCGCGCGCCTGCGCACGAACAAGCCGATGCGCCCGATCGAGACCATCGACGAGGTGCTGGCCGCGCCATCCGACCCGCTCGAGGACTCTCTCGTGCAGCAGGGCCGCGCGCGCTGGTTCGTCGGCACCGCCGCCTCCGTCGCGGCGGAGCTGCGGGCCTTCGGCGCGCAGCACGGCGTCGACGAGGTCATGATCTCCCCCGCAGCCGGCTCGTACGAGGCGGACCCCCTCGACGCCGCCCCTGCTCGCCTGGAGACGATCGAGCGGCTGGCCGCCGAGCTCGGCTGAGCCCGCTCGACCGGCGAACTGGCGGCTCGAGGCTACGCCTCCGGCTCGCCGGCCACGAGCGCGCGCAGCCAGTCGCGCGCCTCGACGAAGGCCTCGTCGCCGTAGCGCTCCGGGTAGTGCACGACCTGCCGGTCGGCCCGGGGGTACGAGCCCAGGAAGACCACGTTCGGGCTGAAGCGACGCAACCCCATGAGCGCATCGGCCATCCGCTCGTCGAACACGTGGCCATCCGCGTCGATGACGAAGCGGTACCGGCCGAGCTCGTCGCCCACCGGGCGCGACTCCAGCAGGCTGAGGTTGATGCCGCGCGTGGAGAACTGCTCGAGCAGTTCCAGCAGCGCGCCCGGCTCGTCCTTCGGCAGCTCGGCCACGAGCGAGGTCTTATCGGCGCCGGTCGGCGCGGCCGGCGCGACGGTGCTCGTCACGAGCACGAATCGCGTGACCGCCTGCTGGTTGTCGCCGATGTCCTCCGCCAGCACCTCGACGTCGTGATGCAGGGCCACACCCGGCGCGACGATCGCCGCCCGCGCGGGGAGGGTGCCGTCGAGCATGCCGATCGCGCTGGCGACGTTGCTCGAGGCCACGACGTGCTCGTGCGCCGGCAGGTTCTCGCCCAGCCACGTCAGGCACTGCGCGTACGCGACCGGATGCGCGGCGATGCCGGCCACGCCATCCGCACGGATGTCGCGCAGGGTCGCCCCCGGATGGCCGACCAGCCAGAATCGCACCGGCACGAGGTACTCGCCCACGATGCGGAGGTTCGGCGTGGTCGCCAGCGCATCCTGCGCGCTGGAGACGCCGCCCTCGACGGAGTTCTCGATCGCGATCATCGCGGCGTCGCTGCGGCCGGACACGACGTCCGACAGAGCCTGACCGACGTTGCTCACCGGGCGCCAGATCTGCCCCCGCGCCTCGGGCACCTGGGCCAGCGCGGCCTCCGTGAAGGTGCCAGCCGGGCCGAGGTAGCTGTACGTCCGGCGTTCGGGGGCTTCCGTCGACATGACGATCAGCCTAGAGGGCGCACCGGCGCGTCCGAGACGCGATGCTGTGCACGAAGGGCGCAGACGGGGCAGACTTGCCCTATGACGAGCCGTGCCGGACTCCCCGCAGAAGCATCCGACCTCATCGATGTCGACGAGCTGATCTCCGCCTACTACGACCGCCAGCCGGATCCCTCGATCCCCGCGCAGCAGGTGGCATTCGGCACGAGCGGTCACCGCGGGTCGAGCCTCAACACGAGCTTCAACGAGAACCACATCCTCGCCACCACGCAGGCGATCGTGGACTACCGCACCGAGCAGGGCATCGCCGGCCCGCTCTTCCTCGGGCGCGACACCCACGGCCTCTCGCTGCCGGCCGAGCGCAGTGCCATCGAGGTGCTCGTCGCGAACGGCATCGACGTGCGCGTCGACTCGCGCGACTCGTGGGTGCCGACTCCCGCCCTCAGCCACGCGATCCTCGCGCACAACCGCGGCCGCGCGATCGACGACCCCGGCCGCGCCGACGGCATCGTGGTGACCCCCAGCCACAACCCGCCCGCCGACGGCGGCTTCAAGTACAACCCGCCCCACGGCGGCCCCGCCGACACCGACGCCACCGGCTGGATCGCCGACCGTGCCAACGCCCTCATCGCCGACGGCCTCGACGCCGTCAAGCGCGTGCGGTTCGCCGACCTCGACGCCGAGACGCTGGGGCAGTACGACTTCCGCGAGGCCTACGTGCGCGACCTCGCCTCGATCATCGACATCGAGGCCATCCGCAAGGCCGGCGTGCGCATCGGGGCCGATCCGCTCGGCGGCGCCTCGGTCGAGTACTGGGCGCTCATCGCCGAGATGCACGGCCTCGACCTCACGGTCGTGAACCCCGACGTCGACCCGACCTGGCGCTTCATGACGCTGGATTGGGACGAGAAGATCCGCATGGACCCGTCCTCTCCCTCGGCGATGGCGTCGCTCGTCGCCAAGCGCGCGGAGTACGACATCCTCACCGGCAACGACGCGGACTCCGACCGGCACGGCATCGTCACGCCCGACGCGGGGCTCATGAACCCCAACCACTACCTCGCCGTCGCGATCGACTACCTCTTCTCGCACCGGCCCGGATGGTCGCCGGAGGCAGCCGTCGGGAAGACCCTCGTCTCGTCGATGATGATCGACAAGGTCACCGCCGCCCTCGGCCGCAACCTGCTCGAGGTGCCGGTCGGCTTCAAGTGGTTCGTCCCCGGCCTCCTGGACGGCTCCGTCGCGTTCGGCGGCGAGGAGTCCGCCGGTGCGTCGTTCCTCCGCATGGACGGCACCGTCTGGACCACCGACAAGGACGGCATCCTCCTCTGCCTGCTGGCCGCGGAGATCCTCGCCGTCACCGGCAAGACCCCCTCGCAGCGCTACGCGGAGCTCGAAGCCGAGTACGGCTCATCCGCCTACCAGCGCGTGGACGCGCCCGCCTCCACGGAGCAGAAGGCAGCCCTGAAGGCCCTCTCCCCCGACGATGTCTCCGCGTCCGAGCTCGCGGGCGAGGCCATCACCGCGAAGCTCTCGCACGCGCCGGGCAACGGCGCGGCGATCGGCGGCCTCAAGGTCCAGACAGAGCACGCGTGGTTCGCCGCGCGCCCGTCGGGCACCGAGGACGTCTACAAGCTGTACGCGGAGTCGCTGCGCGGCGAGGAGCACCTGCGCCAGGTGCAGGAGGAGGCCCGCGCGGTCGTCACCGCCGCGCTCGGCGGCTGATCGCCGCACGCCCCCGCGTCGATTCCGCTCGGCCCCGAGGAGCCCGCCGTCAGATCGTGACGGCGGGCTTCTTGTTGTCGCGGGCCCAGCGCGCGGGAGTCTCCGGCCCATCCCACACCTGCACGATGCCCCAGACGACGGCCGCGAACGGCGCGGCGAGCACGGCGCCCAGGATGCCGCCGAGGACGGTGCCGACGGTCAAGGCGATCAGCACGACAAGCGAGTGCAGCTTGAGCGCGCGCCCCATCAGGAGCGGCTGCAGGAAGTTGCCCTCCAGCTGGTTCACGACCACCACGATGCCGATGACGATGAGGGCCACCACCGGACCGTTGGCGACCAGCGCCACGAGCGCGGCGAGGATGCCGGCGACCGTCGCGCCGACGATCGGGATGAAGGCGAGCAGGAACACGAGGATCGTCAGCGGGAACGCCAGCGGCACCCCGAGGATGAGCAGGCCGATGCCGATGCCGATGGCGTCCACGGCCGCCACGGCCGCGGTGCCGCGGAGGTAGGCGCCGAACGTATCGACGGTCTTCGAACCGGCCCGGCGCACGCGCGCGTACCACTTGCCCTCGAAGGGGCGGGTGAGGAAGCGCCAGAGCCCCGGGCCGTCCTTGAGGAAGAAGAACAGCACGACCACCAGCAGCACGAAGCCGGTGACGAAGTTCGCCAGTGCGCCGACGCCGGCGACCGCGCCGGAGCCCACGGTCTGGCCGAACTGCGCGCTCGTGATGAAGTCGGTGACGGTCGCGAGCCACTCGTCGATCTGGTCCTGATCCGGGGCGAACGGCAGCGTCTGCACCCAGGCGATCACCTGCTGCACGCCGGCTTGCGCCTGCTCGTACAGGTCGTCCCACTGGTTGCGGACGGCGGAGACCATGGCCCAGCCGAGCCCGCCCACGACGAGCACGATCGCGAGCAGCACGATGACGGTCGACAGCGTCGGACGCAGCCGGGGCCGCAGCCGCGCCATGAGCGGCTCGAAGGCGCACGCGAAGATGAGCGCGAGGAGCACGGGGATGAACACCAGCGACAGCGCGCGGAAGGTCACCACCAATCCCGCCGTGAGGATGACGACCGCGATGAGCTGGATGGACCGGGTCGCCAGCGTGCCGAACCCGTCCGACCAGAGGCGCCGCGGCGTGTGCGCGGAGTTCATCGTCACCGCTTGCGTGGCCTGTGTGCGAGGCCGCTGCCTTCCGAACATCGCAGGTCTCCTGTCGTCGCGAGCACGTCTCGACCATCCTGCCCGAATCTCCGGGAGTACCCGGGGAGGTTGACCACGCCGCACGGCTGTGCCACGCAGGCCCGGCCGTGCTCATAGACTCTGCCGGAAAAGCGGAGCGCGACGGCGCGCAGGCAGGAAAGGCAGACGAATGCTCGACACGATCCAGGCGTTCCTCGAACAGCTCAGCAGCATCATCTGGGGACCGTGGCTCCTCATCCCCCTTCTCCTCGGCACCGGGCTGTACCTCACCATCCGGTTGGGCGGCCTGCAGTTCGTGCGCCTCGGTCCGGCGCTGAGCCTCGGGATCCTGCGCCGGAAGGACCGCGGCGCCGAGGGCGACATCTCGCAGTTCCAGGCGCTGACCACCGCGCTGGCGGCCACCGTCGGCACAGGGAACATCGTCGGCGTCGCGACCGCCATCGGCATCGGCGGCCCCGGCGCTCTGTTCTGGATGTGGGTGACCGGCCTCCTCGGCATGGCGTCGAAGTACTCGGAGTCGTTCCTCGGCGTCCGCTACCGCACCACCGACGCAGCCGGCGAGCGCAACGGCGGGCCGCAGCAGTACCTCGAGCGCGGCATCCGCAACGGATTCGGCAAGGTGCTCGCGTTCGCCTTCACGATCTTCACGATCTTCGCGTGCTTCGGCATCGGCAACATGACGCAGGGCAACTCGGTCGCGGCGAATCTCGAGCGCAGCTTCTCGATCCCGACCTGGGCGACCGGCGTCGTGCTCACGATCATCGCGCTCGCGGTGCTCGTGGGCGGCATCAAGTCGATCGGACGGGTCACCGCCGGCTTCGTGCCGATCATGATCGTCTTCTACGTCATCGGCGCGCTCTACATCCTCATCGCCAACATCGCCGACGTGCCCGCGGCCTTCGCGACGATCTTCCACGACGCCTTCACCGGCAGCGCGGCCGCCGGCGGGTTCGCCGGGTCCGTCATCATCGTCGCCATCCAGTTCGGCGTCGCGCGCGGCATCTTCTCGAACGAGTCGGGCATGGGCTCGGCGGCGATCGCTGCGGCCGCCGCGCAGACGAGTCACCCGGTGCGCCAGGGCCTCGTGTCGATGACCCAGACGTTCATCGACACCATCATCGTCGTCTCGATGACCGGCCTCGTGATCATCACCACCGGCGCATACCAGCTCACCGACGACGCCGGCGCGCAGATCGAGGCGTCGCTCATGACGGGCGAGGCGTTCACCCACGGCCTGCCCGGCGAGTGGGGCCACTGGGTGGTCACCCTCGCGCTGGTCATGTTCGCGTTCTCGACGATCCTCGGATGGTCGTACTACGGCGAGCGCAACGTCGAGAAGCTCCTGGGGCGGCGGGCTGTGCTTCCCTTCCGCATCGTCTTCTCGCTCGTGGTGTTCATCGGCTGCACGACGCAGCTCGGCGTGGTGTGGGCGTTCTCCGACGTGATGAACGGCCTCATGGCGCTGCCGAACCTCATCGGGCTGCTCATCCTCTCCGGCCTGGTCGCGCGCGAGACGCGGGCGTACCTCAAGCACGACCCGAAGCTCACCGCCTCTCAGGACGAGATCGAGCGCTTCATGGCGGGCGACCCGGGCTGGGAGGAGTGGCGCGCGGGCGAGGCCGTGCGCGAGCGCCGCTGATCGGAACGCAGAACGGCCCCCGCCGAAGCGGGGGCCGTTCTGTCGTGATGTGCGCCCGAAGGGACTCGAACCCCTAACCTTCTGATCCGTAGTCAGATGCTCTATCCATTGAGCTACGGGCGCAATCTCCGTTGCCGCGGCAACCGTATGAGCATACAACGCAGTCGCGGGCACTCACAAATCGAGGCGGGCACCCCGGGCGCGTCGCGCTCAGTCGGCGTCAGCGGGCTCGGTCTCGCTGCGGCGCTCCTTGGTCTCGACTGCGAGCTTCTGCAGGTCCACGAGGCGCAGCGCCTGCATCCGCGCCTCCCGCATCGAGGCGTAGTTGGGGTCCTGGTCAGGCCGCATGGCTTCGACGCGGAGCCGGTTGTCGAGGGTGGAGGCGATGTCGCCCCACGCCGCCTCGCGCGACTGCTCGACAAGTGCGAGGAGATGCGCCTCATCCTCGAGCTCCGCGCGCAGCGCCTTCGCAACCCCGACGTACTGCTTGGCGCGACGGCGGAGATTGCGCACGTCTCGATCGCGGTAGTCGTGCGTGCCGCGGGACTGCGTGTGCCGACCCCAGGCCGCCTTGCGCAGGCGTGAGATCTCCTCCGCAGCCTGCTCCGACTCATCCGCGAGCGAGGCGATCGCCTCACGAGCCGCGGGAAGGAAGTGGGACGCGTCGAACGCCTCGTCCAGCGAGATCGTGCTGACGAGGATCCTGTTCTTCACCGCGAGTCGCGCGGCGGCATGCGCGATCGCGAGACCCTCCTCGATCGCATCGGCGTTCCGTCCCACCGCACCTCCCCCATCCACACTAGCGGCGCGGCCGAGCGCGGGGCGAGCGGCGATCATGCGCCGGGGACGGCGAGCTCCCCCGTCAGATACTGCGCGCGCCCGAACCCGAAGCTCCAGTCCTCGGCGCCGTTCTCGACGTAGCCGATGAAGACGTCCTGCGGGGCGACCCCGACCGGCTCCAGCGCGTCGGCGATGGCGGCGTACAGGCGCTGCTTCTGCTCGGTCGCACGGCCGCGCTGCGTGAAGATCTGGATGATCACCGGGTCGGTGCGTTCGAAGCCGAGGCCGGCGTCCTCGGCGATGATCGTGGTGGCGGGGCGCGACGTGATCACCTGGAAGCGGTCGCGCTCGGGGATGCCGTAGACCGACACGATCGCGTCATGGATGGCCGTGGCGATCTCCGTGGGATTCGTGCGGGCGTCGCTGTGGTCGATGCGGACGAGGGGCATGGCGAGCTCCTGACGAAGAGTTTATTTGTAAGGACATTCTGTCATGCGCTTCTCGGTCCGGTCAAGCGCTGACCGCATGGAGTCGGGGCGGAAGACACCCTGGCGCCTCGCCGCGAGCTGACACGCGGCGCGACGGCCGACGCCGAGCGGCGCTCCATCACCCGCTGAGCACAGCAGAAGGGGCCCGATCCGCGCGGACCGGGCCCCTTCTGCTGCGAGCGTCAGCGACGCGGCGAGCGCCCGCGCACCGTGTAGATGGCGCCGGTGGTGACATCCTCCTCGAGCGCCTCGAGGGTGCGCCCGCGAGTCTCCGGCACCTGAGTGATGACGAAGATGAGCGCGAGCGCGCCGACTGCGGCGAAGAGGAAGAACGTGCCGGTGATGCCGACCGCGTCCACGAGCGAGAGGAAGTACAGCGACAGGAAGCCGTTGACGATCCACAGCATGAACACCGAGATGCCCATGCCGACGCCGCGCATGTGCAGCGGGAAGATCTCCGACAGGTAGACCCACACCGCGATGTTGAGGAACGTCTGCATCGAGCCGACGAACGCCACCACGAGGAAGAGGATCACCCAGGGGCGGAGCGGGTTGCCGGCGGGCAGGACCATCGAGGCGACGCCGATGAGCAGGTGGCACGACGTGGTGAGCGTGAGGCCGATCGCGAACGTCTTCCGACGGTCGAGCCGGTCCATCATGGCGAGGGCGATGATGCCGCCGACGACCGCGATGACGCCCGGGGCGATGTTGGCGATGAGCGCCGCGCCCTGCTCGAACCCCGACTCGGTGAGCACGGTGTTGCCGAAGTACATGATCGAGTTGATGCCGGTGAGCTGCTGCGCGACGCCGAGCCCGATTCCGACGAGCAGGATGCGCGAGAGGTTCTTGTTGCTGAGGATGGCGCGCCAGCCGAGCTGGCCCTCCGCCCTCTCCTCGGCGGCGATCCGCTCGAGATCGGCGACCTCGGCCTTCGCGCGGTCCTCGGAGCGCACGGTCTTGAGCACGGCCAGCGCGTCGGCGTTGCGGCCCTTCTCCAGCAGCCAGCGCGGGGACTCGGGCATGCGCAGCATGCCGAAGAAGAGCGCGATGGCCGGGATGGCGCAGATGGCGAACATGATGCGCCAGACATGGTCGGCGCCGGCGTAGAGATTGCCGATGACGGCGTTGATGATGAACGCGGCCAGCTGACCGGTCACGATCATGAGCTCGTTGCGGCCGGCGAGCGAGCCGCGGATCTCGTACGGCGCGAGCTCGGCGAGGAAGACCGGTACGACGGTGGACGCGCCGCCGACCGCGAGGCCGAGGATCACGCGACCGACGACCAGAACGGCGAGGTTCGGCGTGAAGACGACGAACAGCGTGCCGACGAAGAAGAGCACCGCCAGCAGGATGATCGTCTTCCGGCGGCCCCAGCCATCCGACAGCCGACCGCCGAACATCGCGCCGATCGCGGCGGCGAAGATGAGCGAGCTGGTCGCGACGCCTTCGGTGAAGGCGTTGAGCCCGAGCTCCTCCGACATCGGAACCAGTGCCCCGTTGATCACGCCGGTGTCGTAGCCGAAGAGCAGGCCGCCGAAGGTGGCGATGAGGGCGACAAGCCCCAGCCGCTTGCGATGCGGTCCTCCGGTGAGCGGAGGAAGGCTCGTACTCGAGCCCTCCGAGTGTGCACTTGCCATGTTGACTCCTTCGTCCGACGCGCCGCCCGACCGGCGCTCGCTTGCGCCATATCCTGACATCAAAACTTTGTCACGTCAAATAGACATACTGTCCTTAGCGTTGCGCCGTCGAGGCATCGAGGCCATTGGTAACGGAATTGACACAATGTCAAGACAAAAATTTGACAGCGCGTTGGGCTTGCCCTCACTCTTATCTCCACCGCGTCGAAGCGGTGACGGTCGGTCGCAGGGCGAAGCTGCCCTCGACGTATCCCTGGAAGGACCACCATGAGGCTCATCACCCCCCGAAAGATCCTCGGCGCCGGCGCACTGGTCGCCGTGTTCGCCCTCACGGCCTGCAGCGGCGGCGGCGCACAGCCGGAGTCCGGCGGAGACGACTCCGGTGGCGGCGGCGGCGACTCGGGCTACACCATCGCCATGGTCACCCACGAGACGCCCGGCGACACGTTCTGGGACAAGATCCGCGCGGGTGCCGAGCAGGCCGCGAAGGACACCGGCGCGAAGCTGCAGTACTCGAACGACCCCGCCGCCGACAAGCAGGCGCAGCTGATCCAGACCGCGATCGACTCGAACGTCGACGGCATCGCCACCACCCTCGCCACCCCCGACGCGCTGGCGTCGTCGGTCGCGGCGGCGGGTGAGGCGGGCATCCCGATCGTCGGCTTCAACTCCGGAATCGACCAGTACCAGGATCTCGGCGCGCTGATGTACTTCGGCTCGGACGAGAACCTCGCCGGCCACACCGCCGGTGAGCGGATCGCCGAGGACGGCGGCGAGCACCCGCTCTGCGTGATCCAGGCCGCCGGCTCGGTCGCCCTCGAGGCGCGCTGCGCGGGAGTGAAGGAAGCGGTGCCCGCCACCGAGAACATCCAGGTGAACGGCGCTGACGACTCCGCGGTCGTCGCCAGCCTCCAGGCGAAGCTGCAGCAGGACCCGTCGATCGACTACATCGTCACGCTCGGCGCCCCCATCGCGATGGACGCGCTCGACGCGATGGAGCAGTCGGGCAGCGAGGCGAAGCTCATCACCTTCGACCTCAACGCCGACGCCGCTCAGGCGATCAAGGACGGCGAGATCGAGTTCTCGATCGACCAGCAGCCCTACATGCAGGGCTACCTCGCGGTCACGTCGCTCTACCTGAACCTGAAGAACGGCAACGACATCGGCGGCGGCCAGCCCGTCCTCACCGGCCCCTCGTTCGTCGACCAGTCGAACATCGACGTCATCCTCCCGTTCGCTCAGAACAACACGCGCTGATCTCTCGCCGGACGAGCGGGGACGCCTTCGGGCGCCCCCGCTCGCCGTCGCCCCTACCCTTAGGAGTTCCTCATGAGTCAGGCCACCACGCAGGCGCCGGTCAGCGCGCCGCATGAGTCCTCGAACCGCGTGAAGCTCGGCTGGTCCAACCGCCTGCTCGCGCGTCCGGAGGTCGGCGCGGCCGTCGCCGCCGTGCTCATCTTCATCTTCTTCCTCGTCGTGGCGCCATCGTTCCGGTCGCCCGACGCGCTCTTCACCGTGCTGTACCAGGCCTCCACGATCGGCATCGTCGCCGTCGCAGTGGGGCTGCTGATGATCGGCGGCGAGTTCGACCTCTCCGCCGGCGTCATCGTCACGAGCGCCGGGCTCTTCAACGCCCTCTTCTCGTACTACCTCGGCATCAACCTCATCGTCGGCGCGATCGTGTCGCTCGTCTTCTGCCTCGTGGTCGGCTTCGTCAACGGCTACCTGGTGATGCGCACGGGCATCCCCAGCTTCCTCATCACGCTCGGCTCGTTCTTCATCCTGCAGGGTGTCAACCTCGGCGTGACGAAGCTCGTGACCGGCGCGGTGGCGAGCCCGAACATCTCGCAGATGGACGGCTACGGCATCATGCACGCCGTCTTCGCCGGATCGTTCCGCATCGGCGGCGTCACCATCTGGAACAGCGTCATCTACTGGCTCGTCCTCGTGGCCCTGGCCGCGTGGGTCCTGCAGCGCACCCGCATCGGCAACTGGATCTACGCCGTCGGCGGCAACGACGCCTCCGCCCGCGCTGTCGGCGTTCCCGTCGTCCGCGTGAAGATCGGCCTGTTCATCACGGTGTCGTTCCTCGGCTGGTTCGTCGGCATGCACACGCTCTACCGCTTCAACACGCTGCAGGCGGGAAACGGCGTGGGCAACGAGTTCCTCTACATCATCGCCGCGGTGGTGGGCGGCACGCTCCTCACCGGCGGCTTCGGCAACGCGATCGGCGTCGCGATCGGCGCCTTCATCTTCGGCATGACCTCTCTCGGCATCGTCTACGCCGGGTGGGACCCGAACTGGTTCCGCGCGTTCCTCGGCGTCATGCTCGTGCTCGCCGTGCTCGTGAACCTCTACGTCAAGAAGCTCTCCACGACCAGGAAGGTGGGCTGATCGCCATGTCGGAGACTCTGCAGACCCACAAGCCGCTCATCCAGATGCAGGACGTCGGGAAGAGCTACGGCGCCATCCGCGCGCTCAAGGGCATCAACCTGACGGTCAACGCGGGCGAGGTCGCCTGCGTGCTCGGCGACAACGGCGCCGGCAAGTCCACGCTCATCAAGATCATGGCCGGCCTCCACCCGCACACGGAGGGGCGCCTGATCGTGAACGGCGAGGAGGCCTCGTTCAGCTCGCCCCGCGAAGCGCTCGCGCAGGGCATCGCGACGGTGTATCAGGACCTCGCCGTCGTGGGCCTCATGGAGGTGTGGCGGAACTTCTTCCTCGGCTCGGAGCTCGTCGGGTCGAAGTTCCCGCTGGCCGGCATGCGCATCCGCGACATGAAGGCCATCGCGGACGCCGAGCTGCGCAAGATGGGCATCGTCGTGAAGGACCTCGACCAGCCGATCGGCACGCTCTCGGGCGGACAGCGCCAGTGCGTGGCGATCGCGCGTGCCGTGTACTTCGGAGCGAAGGTGCTCATCCTCGACGAGCCGACGGCCGCCCTCGGCGTCAAGCAGTCGGGCGTCGTGCTGAAGTACGTCGCCGCGGCGCGCGACGCGGGTCTCGGCGTGGTCTTCATCACCCACAATCCGCACCACGCCTACCTCGTCGGCGACCACTTCGTCATCCTCAAGCTCGGGCAGGCGGTCCTCGACCGCACGCGCGACGAGGTCACCCTCGACGAGCTCACGCGGCAGATGGCGGGCGGCGACGAGCTCGCCGAGCTCAGCCACGAGCTCAAGGAGTTCGGCGGCCGCACCGAGGCCATCCGCACGGTCGAGGAGAACACCGCTCCCCGTCGTCGTCGCTGATCCCGACGCGAGAACGGCCGCAGCTCCTCGGAGCTGCGGCCGTTCTCGCGTGCGGGTCAGAGCGCGAGGTCGATGGGCTCCGCGCGGCCGGTGACGAGCGAGCGCGCTGCGGCCTCGGCGACGGCCTGCGCCGCGAGCCCGTCGCGCAGCGTCGCGGGCATGGGCCCCGACGTCTCCAGCGCCGACACGAACGCGCCCAGCGCGGCGGCGTACGTCGGCTGCACGCGCTCGAACCACCCCGCGTGCAGACCGTCCGATGTCGCGTGCGCGCCCCGGAAGCGCGTGACGCCGCCCGCGCGCATACGGCCGGATTCGGCCATCCCCGCGGAGCCCAGCACCTCGATGCGCTCGTCGTATCCGTAGCCGGTGTGCCGCACGCTGTCGATCTGCACGAGCGCGCCGCTCGAGAGCCGCAGGGTGGCGGCCGACGTGTCGACGTCGCCGATCTCCGCCACGCGCGGGTCGGCGAGCGCCGATCCCGCGACGAAGACCTCGACAGGGTCGAGCCCGCTGATCCACCGCGCGAGGTCGAAGAAGTGCACGGTCTGGTCGCGCATCTGTCCGCCGGAGACCTTGAGGTAGTCCAAAGGCGGCAGCGCGGGCCCGCGCGAGGTGAGCTGCACGAGCGCGACCTCGCCCACCTCCCCCTCGTCGACGAGGCGCTTGAGCTCGGCGTGATCGCGGTCGAAGCGCCGGTTGAAGTCGACCATGACGGGGATGCCCGCCCGCTCGACATACGCGACGGTCTCCGCCGCGCGAGCGAGGTCGAGGTCGATGGGCTTCTCCACGAGCGCGGCGAGGCCCGCATCCGCGGCGCGACGCAGGTTCTCCGCGTGCGTGTCGGTGGAGGACGCGATGAAGACCGCGTCCACCTGAGCGGGGTCGAAGGCGTCGGCGATCGTGCGGGCGGCACGAGCGCCATGCCGCGCGGCGAGTGCCTCGGCGCGGCCGAAGTCGACGTCGTAGACGAACCGGAAGTCGACATCCGGATGGGCGGCGAGGCTCTGGGCGTGGACCGACCCGATGAATCCGGCGCCGATGAGGGCGAAGCGCTGCATGGTCGAGCCTCTCAGGAGACGAGGATGTGGAGCAGGCCGCGGATGGTCGTGGCCACCTCGAGGAAGTCGTGCTCGTTGGCCTTGTCGGAGAACATCTCCGATACCCACCATCCGTCGTAGCCGGTCGACTTGATCGCGTCGACCCACTCCTGCAGCGGGATGGCCCCGCCGCCGATCATCACATTGCGGTGCACACTCTGATCCGGGACGTCCCTCTCGCGATCGAGGCTCAGCCCATCCGAGATGTGCGCGGCCTTGATGAGCTCCTTCGGCGTCGCGGCGACCTCCTCGAGCGTGTCGCCCGTCGTCCAGTAGTGCCACGTGTCGAGCGCGATGCCGACGTTGTCGCGGCCCGCCCGCTCGATGATCTCCAGCGAGTGGCGGTGCCGGTTGAGGTTCGACCACGCCAGCGGCTCGAGGTAGAGGTCCAGCCCGCGGTCGGCGACGATGTCGGCGGCCTCGCGCACGTTCGACGCCGCCGCGTCCAGGGCGTCGCTCTCCGACAGGCCCAGCGTGCCGCGGTAACGCAGGTCCTCTGCGGTGAGCCGCCCCGCGCGGAAGTCCTTCACGACCTCCCAGTCCACGGGTCCCGTGCACAGCTGCAGGATCGGCGCTCCCACGACCACGGCGATGTCGGCCATCCGCTCGACCTCGGCGAGGAAGTCGGCACGCGCGTCGCCCTGCCGCTCGAGGTCGAGGACCGCGCCGATGCCGGTCACCTCGAGCCCGTCGAGCAGCGGCGGCAGCGTGTCCACGGCGTACCCCGCGTCGAGATAGCGGTACAGCTTCGGGCTCTGCAGCTCGATGCCCCCGTATCCGGCGGCCTTCGCGACGGCGATGTCGTTGACGACGTTGCCGTAAAAGGTCGTCGTGACGTTCATGGAGAGCTTGGTCATGGATGGTCCTTCGTCGTGTTCGAGTCTGGTCAGGCGGGTGGGCGCGGCGTCCCGATCGATGCGGTGGTGCCGCCGTCGACGGGGAGGATCACCCCGGTGATGTAGGACGCATCGGGGCTCGCGAGGAACAGCGCGGCGGCGGCGACCTCGGCGGGCTCCGCCGCGCGGTCGAGCGCGAGCCGGTCGACGAGGCGCGCATGGAAGCGGGGATCGTCCAGGCGCTCGGCCGTCTGGGCAGTGCGTGTGAAGCCGGGTGCGATGGCGTTGACCCGGACGCCGGAGCGGCCCTCGTCGATCGCCATCGTCTGCACGAGCGCGTTCACGGCGGCCTTCGTCGCGCTGTACCCGGGCTGCGCCCAGTCGCCGCCGAGCCCCGCGATCGACGTGATGGCGAGGAACGTGCCGCGCGCGTCACGCAGGTGCGGCATGCTCGCCCGCGCGAGGAACAGCGTCCCGTCGAGGTTCAGCGAGCGCATGCGCTCCCACGACGCGTCGTCGAGGTCGGAGACGGCCCCGTGCTCGCTGAGACCGGCGTTGGCGACGACCACGTCGAGGCCGCCCCACGTCGCGAGCACCTCGGCGACCGCGTCCGACACGCCGTCATGCGTGGCGACATCCGCCACCACCACGAGTGCGCGCGAACGGGCGACCGCCGCGGTCTCCTCGAGGGTCGCGCGGGTACGCCCGATGAGGGCCACCCGCGCTCCCTGCTCGAGGAACGCGCGTGCGATCGCCGCGCCGATCCCGGTGCCCGCTCCCGTGACGAGCACCCGGGTGCCGTCGTACGGGTAGCGCGCCCAGGTCATCCGACGAGCTCGCGCAGCCTCTGCAGCTGGTGGTGCGCCGATGCGTCGGCGTTCTCGTCCTCGGCGAACACGTTCGACACGATGAGGGCGTCTTCGCGATCGAAGTAGCCGATCTGCTTCAGGGTGCCGAACAGCTCCGACCAGTCCACATCGCCGTCGCCGATGTTGAGGTGCTGGTGCACCCGCGCCGCGTTGCCGGGAGGGTTGGAGATGTACCGCAGGCCGTGCGAGCGGTGGTGGTCGAACGAGTCGGCCGCGTATACGGCGCCCAGCCGCTCCCCCACCTCCGGCAGCAGCGTGGCCGCGCGGTCCCCGTAGTGGAAGGTGTGCGCGGCGACGTACACGAAGCCCACCCGCGGGGTGTCGAGCGCCCGGATGATGCGCCACGCCTCGAGCCCGTCCTCGACGAAGTCGTCGGGGTGCGGGTCGATGTTGAGCGTGACGCCCTCCTGCTCGAGCACGGGGAGGAGCTCCTCCATCGACCGGTAGAACGCGGCCTCGGAGTCCTCCTCGCGTTCAGGACGGCCGGAGAACTCGGTGTTCACCACGGGAGCGCCGAGCTCGGCAGCCACCCGGATGTACCGCTTCATGTTGCGCACGCCCGCCTCACGCTGCGGCTCCTCCGGCCACGAGAACCGCTGCACCGGCAGGACCGAGGTGATCGTCACGCCGGCGTCCGACGCGCGCTTGCGCAGTGTGCGGATCATCGCGGAGTCCACCTTGGGGTGGTGGAAGTGGCGACCGAAGTCCGGGTTCGGGGTCAGCTGGAGGTACTCGTACCCCAGCCGGGCCACGAGGTCCGGAAAGTCCAGCAGGTGGACGGAGTCGTTGTACGGCGTGGGGTCGAGGGCGATGCGCACCATCGGTGTTCTCCTTCGAAGCGGATGTCTGCGGCCGGTCAGGCGTAGAAGGCGGGGCGCTCGGCGGCGTCGACCGTGTGGATGCCGCCGTCGAGGGCGCGCACGCCGGCCTCGCACGCGAGGGCGACGAGGTAGCCGTCCCATGCGTTCGGTCCGTCGACGAGACGGCCATCACGGACGGCGTCGACCCAGCGCTGGATCTCGTTGTCGTAGGCCGCGGCGAAGCGCGTCGTGAAGCTCTGGTGCTCGGCCGTCGACACGCGGCCGGCCTGCCACAGCTGGAGCCCCGACGGCTGGCCGATGCGGGCCACGCCCTGCTGGAACACGGCCTCGGTGCCGACCTGGTAGCCGAACTGCACGCTCACGTTCATCTCGACGTCGACGTGCACGCCGTTCTCGAGCTCCATGAGCACGAGGATCGGCTCGCGCAGACGCTCGGGCGAGAGGTCGTTGCGACGCGGGTACTTGACCTCGACGGTCTTGATGGGCGAGCCCGCGAGCCACGGCACGACGTCGAACTCATGCACGACGGAGTCCGTGATGAGCATGTTCTGCACGTAGCTCTCGGGCACGCTCGGGTTGCGGTGCACGCCGCGGAGCATGAGCAGCTCGCCGGCCTCACCCGAGACGATGAGCTGGCGGAGCTGCTCGTACTCGGCGTCGAAGCGGCGCATGAAGCCGACCTGGATGTGCGGGCGGTCGAGCCTCTGCTCGATCTCGAGGATCTGCGCCGACGTCGCGGAATCCTGCGTGAGCGGCTTCTCGCACAGGATCGGCAGGCGAGCCGCGAGCGCGGGCTCGAGCACGGGCTGGTGGAACTGACCGGGCGTGGCGATGAGCACGGCGTCGACGGCGCCGGCCTCGATCGCGTCCTCGATGCGCGAGAACGTCTGCGCGCCCGGAGCGTTGTCGGCAGCGGCCGCCGCGCGGGCGGCGTCGGGCTCGATGATCGCCGAGACGAAGGCGCCGCTGATGCGGTGGGTGATGCGGGCGATGTGGTCTGCGCCCATCATGCCGGCGCCGACGACGCCGATGCGGAGGTCCTGGCTCATGATGTCTCCTGGTTCTGACGGGGGCGTCAACGGGTGCGTGCGAAGGACGTGCAGCCGAAGATGTGCTGCCGGGTGCGGGTGGCGATGCCGAGCGGGAGGTCGATGTCGACGCCGGGCATGTCCTGCTCGACGATCGCGAAGATCTCCGGGTCGATGGCCGCGACAGCCTCGATGATCGGTCCGAACTCGGGGATGCCGGCGGGCGGCTCCACCATGACGTCGATCGCGGAGTCCGCGAACGGGATGTCGTTCTTCAGCACCTCGAAGCGGTACTCGGGGTCGATCTGCTTGAGGTGCAGGTACCCGATGCGCTCGGGGTGCTCCTGGATGAGACGCAGATTGTCGCCGCCGTAATACGCGTAGTGGCCGGTGTCCAGGCAGAGGTTGAGGTACCGCGGATCGGTGAGCTCGAGCAGGCGCACGACCTCGCTCCGCGTGCCGACGTGGCTGTCGGCGTGCGAATGGAACTGCTGCTTGACGCCGTACTCCTCCAGCAGCGCCTTGCCGAGCCGGTCCTGGCCCTTGGCGAGCTTGTCCCACTGCTCGGCGTCGAGGGTGCGCGCCTCGAGCGCCTCGCCGGTGAGGTCGGAGCGCCACAGGTCGGGGATGACGACGATGTGCTCGGCGCCGACGGCCGCCGCGAGACCGGCGACCTGGACGGCCTGGTCCCAGGCACGCTGCCACTGCTCCTCGCCCTTGTGGAACCCGGTGAACACGGTGCCCGCCGACAGCTTGAGGTCGCGCTTGGCGAGCTCGTCCTGCAGCTGGTTCGGGTCGGTCGGCAGGTAGCCGTACGGGCCCAGCTCGATCCAGTTGTAGCCCGCCTTCTGGACCTCGTCCAGGAAGCGATCCCAGGGGATCTGGCGCGGGTGCTCGGGGTACCACACACCCCACGAGTCGGGTGCGGTGCCGATGCGGAGTCCGGTGCTCATCGTGTCCTCTTCATTGATCGACTAATTGTCTTGACAAACATACATGCAGTTCAGCCGAGGAGCGGCTTCTGCAGCTTCGCCTGCTCCTCGTACTCAGCGCGCGCGTCCTGGGTGGAGTCGAGCGTGGACACCTGAGCGACCGGCACGTCCCACCACCCCGCTCCGTCGGGAGCGTAGATGTGCGGATCGCTGTTGATGTGGATGACCGTGGAGCGGTCGGACGCCTTCGCCTGCGCCATCGCGGCGCGCAGGTCGTCGACGGCCGACTCGGTCGGCTCGATCTCGATGACATCGAGGCCGTAGCTGCGCGCGTTCATCGCGAGGTCCACGGGGAGCACGTCCTCGCCCTGGAAGTTGCGCGCCTGCGGATCGTAGGCGCGGTACTTCGTGCCGAAGCGCTCGGAGCCGACCGTCTCGGACAGATGCCCGATGGAGGCGTAGCCGTGGTTCTGGATGAGGACGACGATGATCTTGATGCCCTCAGCCACGGCGGTGACGAGCTCGGTGTTGAGCATGAGGTACGAGCCGTCGCCCACCATGACGATGACGTCGCGCTCGGAGCCGGACTCGGCCGCGCCGCGCTTGACGCCGATGCCGCCGGCGATCTCGTAGCCCATGCACGAGAACGCGTACTCGACGTGGTAGCCCAGCGGGTCCCGGACGCGCCACAGCTTGTGGAGGTCGCCGGGGAGCGAGCCGGCCGCCTGCACCACGACGTCCTGCGGGTCGCTGGCCTCCTGCACCGCGCCGATGATCTCGGGCTGACCCGGCAGCGCGAGGCCGGACGGCGCGAACGCCTCGTCGACCGTCGCGTCCCACTCCGCCTTCTCGCGGGCGATCCGCTCGGCGTAGCCGCCGTCGACGCGGAGGTCGGGCAGCGCGGCGATCAGCTCGTCGAGCGCCTCGCGAGCGTCGGCGATGACGGGCAGCTGCGTGCCGTGCTTGTAGGCGTCGAACGCCGCGACGTTGATGTTGACGAACGTCACGTCGGGGTTCTGGAACGCCGTGCGCGATGCCGTGGTGAAGTCGCTGTAGCGCGTGCCGATGCCGATCACGACGTCGGCCTCCGCCGCGAGGCGGTTGGCGGCGAGCGTGCCGGTCGCGCCGACGCCACCGAGGTTCTGCGGGTGGTCCCAGTTGAGCACGCCGCCGCCGGCCTGCGAGGTGCCCACGGGGATGCCCGTGGCCTCGACGAACGCGCGCAGCTCCCGCTCCGCCTCGGAGTAGAGCACGCCGCCGCCGGCGACGAGGAAGGGGCGCTTGGCGGCGCGGATGGCCCGCACGGCCTGGGCGAACGCGTCGCGATCCGGCCGGGGCCGTCGGATGCGCCACTCGCGGTCCTGCAGGAACTCCAGCGGCACGTCGAGCGCCTCCGCCTGCACATCCTCGGGGAGGGCGATCGTCACGGCGCCCGTCTCCGCGGGGTCGGTGAGCACGCGCATCGCGGCGAGCGCGATGGAGAACAGCTGCTCGGGGCGCTGCACGCGGTCGAAGAAGCGCGAGACCGGGCGGAAGGCGTCGGTCACCTGGATGCCGAGGTCGTGCGGGTGCTCGAGCTGCTGCAGCACGGGGTCGGCCACGCGGGTGGCGAACGTGTCGCTCGGCAGCAGCAGCGCCGGCAGCCGGTTGGCGGTGGCGAGCGCTGCGCCGGTGAGCATGTTCGCGGCGCCAGGGCCGACGGACGCGGCGGCGGCGTAGGTACCGAGGCGGCGGTGCATGCGCGCGTAGCCGACGGCCTGGTGCACCATCGCCTGCTCGTTGCGGGCCTGGTAGTACGGCATGAGCTCTGGCTGCTCGTGGTTGAACTGCTTGAGCGCCTGGCCGACGCCGGCCACGTTGCCGTGTCCGAAGATGCCGAAGACGCCGGGGATCGTCCGCTCACGGTGATCGCCGTCGACCGTCCACTGATGCGCCAGGAACTCGACGAGCGCCTGGCTCACGGTCATCCGCTTGGTGCCGCCCATGGGTCAGCCTTCCTTGTTCTCGTAGGGGAGGCGGGAGTCGAACTCCTGGCCCTCCCAGGTCTCGCGCACCCAGGCGTGTCCGGGGTCGTCGCTGATGAGCCAGGCGCGCTCCGCATCGGGGCCCGCCATCACGTTGAGGTAGTAGAGGTCGTATCCGGGCGCCGCCACAGCGGGGCCGTGGTAGCCGAACGGGACGAGGGCGACATCGCCCGTGCGCACCTGCGCGTTGATGTCGATCGCGCCCGCCGGCGACGAGTACGTGCTGAACATGCCGAAGGACGCCTGCTGCGTGCCCTTCTCGCCGCCTACGCGCGACGGCGCGGTCTCGAAGTAGTAGATCTCCTCGAGGCGCGACTCGTGTCCTGGCTTGTGCTCGTCGTGCTTGTGCGGCGGGTACGACGACCAGTTCTCCGCCGGGGTGATCACCTCGCAGACGATGAACCGGGCGGCGTCGAGCGCCTGCGGCGTGCCGAAGTTGTGCACCTGCCGGCTCGACGCCCCCGCGCCGCGCAGCTCGACCGGAGTGTCCGCCGCCGGGATGACGCGGGTCGGGAAGACCTCGTCGGTGGGCGAGGTCGCCACCGCCACGCGGCCTTCGCCGCTGAGGACGGCCGTGGCCGCGCTGGAGAGGTACGCCACGTCGGTCGGGCCGTGGAACACCGACGGACGACCGGCGAGGGCGATCTCGCCATCGGCCCCGCCCTCGCTGACACGGAGAGCGAACGAGCCCGACAGCGGCACGACGAGCTTCTCGACGCCGGCTTCGAGCGAGAGCTCCTGCCCCGCCGCCAGCCGCGCGACGCGCAGTCCGGTGTGGACCCATCCCTCGATCGACCCGTCGACGACGGTCTCCCAGCCGTCGCGCGCGAGTGCGCCCCGGGTGTGGAACCAGCGCTGTTCGGTCATGTGCGTGTCTCTCCTTGATGAATCGGTTCCGCCGGAGGTTGAGCGAGCGAAGCGAGACGAAACGCCGTGATCCGATCTCGAGACACGGTCGCCGCGTTTCGTCTCGCTCGTTCCTCGCTCGCTGAACGACCAGAGGCCGCTCGCTCCGCTCGCCTCGGTCCTAGTCGTTCTGGGGGAAGCCCAGGTTGATGCCGCCGTGCGTGGCGGGGTCGAGCCAGCGGCTCGTGATGGCCTTCTCGCGCGTGAAGAAATCGAACCCGTGCACACCGTAGGCCTTGGCGTCGCCGAAGAGCGAGGCCTTCCAGCCGCCGAAGGAGTGGTAGGCGACCGGCACGGGGATCGGCACGTTGATGCCGATCATGCCGACCTGGATCTCGTGCTGGAAGCGGCGGGCCGCTCCCCCGTCGTTGGTGAAGATCGCGGTGCCGTTGCCGAACTGACCGGAGTTGATCAGGTCGACACCCTCCTGGAAGCTCTCCACGCGGATGACCTGCAGCACGGGACCGAAGATCTCCTCCTGGTACGCACGCGACGTGGTCGGGAGGTCGTCGATGAGGGTCGGGCCGAAGAAGAACCCGTCCTCGTGTCCGTCGACACGGAAGTCGCGCCCGTCGACGACGATCTTCGCGCCATCCGCCTCGGCGATGTCGACGTATCCGGCCACCTTGTCGCGGTGCTGCGCCGTGATGAGGGGCCCCATATCGGGCTCGACGCCGTCGACGCCCGCGCCGTTGCCGATGCGGAGGTTGGCGATGCGCTCGGAGATCTTCGCGATGAGCTCGTCGGCGACCGGCTCGACGGCCAGCACGACGGAGACCGCCATGCAGCGCTCGCCGGCCGCACCGTAGCCCGCGTTCACGGCCTGATCTGCGACGAGGTCGAGGTCGGCGTCGGGGAGGACCAGCATGTGGTTCTTCGCGCCGCCGAGGGCCTGCACGCGCTTGCCGTGCTTGGAGGCCGTCTCGTAGATGTACTGCGCGATCGGAGTGGAGCCGACGAACGAGATCGACTGCACGCGCGGGTCGGTCAGCAGGCCGTCCACGGCGAGCTTGTCGCCCTGGAGCACCGTGAAGACGCCGTCGGGAAGACCGGCCTCCTTCCACAGCTCCGCCAGCCACAGCGCGGCGGAGGGGTCCTTCTCGCTGGGCTTGAGGATGACCGAGTTGCCGGCCGCGATCGCGACGGGGAAGAACCACATCGGAACCATCGCGGGGAAGTTGAACGGGCTGATGATGCCCACCACGCCCAGCGGCTGCTTGATCGAGTACACGTCGATGCCGGTGGACGCGTTCTCGCTGAAGGCGCCCTTGATGAGGTGCGGGAATCCCGTGGCGAGCTCCACGACCTCCTGGCCGCGGAGGATCTCGCCCATCGCGTCGGAGACGACCTTGCCGTGCTCGGCGGTGATGATGGCCGCGAGCTCCTTCTTGCGCGCGTTCAGCAGCTCGCGGAACGCGAACATGACGTTCTGGCGCTTCGCCATCGACAGGCGGCTCCAGACCTCGAAGCCGCGCTGCGCGGAGGCGAGGGCCTCCTCGATCTCGGCCTCGTCGGCGAGGGAGAGCTCAGCGCTCTGCGCTCCCGTGGCGGGGTTGTAGACCGGTGCGGTGCGGCCCGAGCGCGAGGCGCGGTGCGCGCCGTCGATCCAGTGTCCGATGGTGTTGGTCATGAGGTGTCCTTCGATGATGTGGGGCGGATGCGTCAGACGGCGGCGGGGAGTGCGGGGTGCACCAGGCGGGCCGCCGTGTCGACGGCCGCGGCGACGTCGCCGTCGGGCGGGTAGAGGAGGGTGCGGCCGACGGTGAGGCCCTTGACGCCGGGCAGAGCGAGAGCGCCCTCCCACGCGGCGAAGGTCTCGTCGGGGTCGGCGCCGGAGTCGCCGCCGAGCAGCAGCGTGGGCATGGTGGTCGCGGCCATGACGCGCTCCATGTCGTCGACGACGGGAAGCTTCATCCACGTGTAGGAGCTGTCCGCGCCGAGGCCCGACGCGATCGCCACCGACAGGATCACGGCGTCGGTCGAGAGGTCGTTCACGATCCGGCCGTCACGCCAGCGGCTCATGAACGGCTCGAGCATGATCGGCAGCCGCGCGGCGGCGGCCTCGTTGACAGCCTTCGCCGTGGCCTCGAGGGTGGGCGCGGTGCCCGGGTCGTCGAGGTTCACGCGAATGAGCGTCTTGGCGAAGTCGATGCCCTTGGCGCTCATGGTCGGCACGTCGTACGCGCCGTACCGGTCGTCCATCTCGAACGAGGCGCCGCGCAGGCCGCCGCGGTTCATCGAGCCCACGACGACCTTGTCGTCGAGGAGGCCGAGGGCCGCGAGGTCGTCGATGATGTCCGGGGTGCCGAGCACGCCGTCCACACCGGGGTGGCTGAGAGCGGTAGCGAGGCGCTCGAGCAGCGTGTAGCGGTTCGCCATGGCGGTGGCTTCGCTGCCGACGGCGAGGGCCCCACGGGCGGGGTGGTCGGCCGCGATGATGAACAGGCGGCCGTCGCCCTGCAGCACGTCGCGACGACGGCGCGACGAGAACGCCTCGCCGATCTCGTGCGGGCGGTGCGCGCGGATATCGCGCAGGCGCTCGAAGTCGGCCTCGGTGAGTGCGGTCATCTCAGGCTCCCTGCAGCAGGTTCTCGACCTCTTCGGCCGTGGGCATGGCGGTGGAGCACTCCCGACGCGACGCGACGACGGCTCCGGCGACGTTCGCGAAGCGCAGCGTGCGCTCCAGGCCCCATCCTTCGAGGAGGCCGTGGCAGAGGGCCCCGCCGAAGGCGTCGCCGGCGCCGAGCCCGTTGATCACCTCGACCGCGTGCACCGGCACCTCGACGACCTCGTCGCGAGTCTTCGCCAGCACGCCCTTGGGGCCCTGCTTGACGATGGCGAGCTCCACGCCGCGCTCGAGGAGCGCGTCGGCCGCGCGCTGCGGCTCGGTCTCGCCGACCGCGACCTGGCACTCCTCGCGGTTGCCGACGGCGACCGTGACCTTGTCGAGCACCTGCCCGATCTGCTCGGTCGCAAGCATCGGGTCCTCCCAGAACATCGGGCGGTAGTCGAGGTCGAGGATGGTGTGCGTCCGACGCTCGCGAGCGGCGAGGGCGGTGTGGTGCGCCTCCCGGCTCGGCTCCTCGCTGAGGCCGGTCGTGGTGAACCAGAAGATGCGGGCGTCGCGCACCGCGTCGAGGTCGATCTGCGCCGCGTCGACGTTCATGTCCGGCGCCTTGGGCTCACGGTAGAAGTAGAGCGGGAAGTCGTCCGGCGGGAAGATCTCGCAGAACGTCACCGGGGTGTTCAACGTCGGGTCGGTCGCCACGTAGCGGTTGTCGACGCCGAGGCGAGTCAGCTCCCCGAGGAGGTAGCGACCGAAGGGGTCGTCTCCCACCCGGGAGACGAGCGCGGAGCGGTGCCCGTAGCGGGCTGCCGCGACGGAGACGTTCCCGGCGGTTCCGCCGAGGTACTTGCCGAACGTCTCGACCTTCTCGAGTCCGACACCGTCCTGAAGCGGGTAGATGTCGACGCCGAGGCGGCCGATCGCAAGAACGTCGGGTGAGTTGCTCATCGTCATGCTCCGTTGTCCTGACTGGGCGGCTCCGCCCGGCTTTCGTCTATGTCATGACAATATCACAAGCAGGTCGTCGCGCAAGGGGAAATCCGACATGACAAAGACTGCGCCTAGTAACGTTGTCCCGACAAAGGCCGAGCGACGGCCGAGAAGGAGCGCCCTCATGGCAGAGCCGGCAGTGTGGCCAGACGAACTGTTCGCCGATCTCGAGCGGACGGGCCCGGTGCCCCTCTACTTCCAGGTGTCCAGCCGACTCGAGGCGGCCATCCGCAACGGGACCATCCCTGCGGGCGCGCGTCTCGAGAACGAGATCGAGATCGGCCACCGCCTCGGGCTGTCGCGCCCGACCGTGCGCCGCGCCATCCAGGAGCTCGTCGATAAGGGCCTTCTCGTCCGCCGCCGCGGGATCGGCACGCAGGTTGTGCAGGGTCAGGTCACGCGGCAGGTCGAGCTCACGAGCCTCTACGAGGACCTGCAGAACACGCAGCACGCGCCCACGACGCGCGTGCTCACGCGCGACCTCCGCGCGGCGCCCGCCGACGTCGCCGAGCAGCTCGGCGTGCCGGTCGGCGCGGAGGCGCTGTACCTCCGCCGCCAGCGCAGCACCGACGGCGTGCCGGTCGCGCTGCTGGAGAACTGGCTGCCCGGCGATTTCGCCGACATCTCCCTCGAGCTCCTCGAGGAGCAGGGGCTGTACCAGATCCTGCGGTCGCGCGGCGTGACCATCCGGGTCGCCAAGCAGCGCATCGGCGCGCGGCGCGAGCACGGCGACGAGGCGGAGCTGCTCGACGTCGACAAGGGCGGACCGCTGCTCACGATGGAGCGCGTCGCCTACGACTCGTCAGGACGCGCGGTCGAGTTCGGGCACCACTGCTACCGGCCCGACATGTACAGCTTCGAGACCACGCTCGTCGCGAAGTAGGAGTCAGACCGGAACCGGCTCCGCGCCCAGCACGACCGGCTCGCGCACCGGGAGGATCGTCGGGTGCACGTTCGCCATCTTCTCCAGCACGCGCACCACCTGGCACGAGTATCCGTACTCGTTGTCGTACCAGACGTAGAGCACGACGCTCTCCTCGCCCGCGATCGTGGCGAGGCCGTCGACGATGCCGGCGCGGTTGCTGCCCACGAAGTCCGTCGAGACCACCTCGGGCGACTCGACGTAGTCGATCTGCTGACGCAGGGGCGAGGTGAGCGAGGTCTGCCGCAGGAACGCGTTGATCTCGTCCTTCGTCGTCGGCCGAGCGAGCTGCAGGTTGAGGATGGCCAGCGAGACATCCGGGGTCGGAACGCGGATGGCGCTGCCCGAGAGGCGACCGGCCAGCTGCGGCAGGGCCTTGGCGACGGCCTTCGCGGCCCCGGTCTCGGCGATGACCATGTTGAGCGCCGCGGAGCGCCCGCGTCGGTCGCCCTTGTGGAAGTTGTCGATGAGGTTCTGGTCGTTGGTGTAGGAGTGCACGGTCTCGACGTGGCCGTGACGGATGCCGAACGCCTCGTCGACGGCCGCGAGCACCGGGGTGATCGCATTCGTCGTGCACGAAGCCGCCGACAGGATGACGTCGTCGGCCGAGATGTCGTCGCTGTTGATCCCGGAGACGATGTTCTTGATCGCGCCCTTGCCGGGTGCCGTGAGGAGCACCCGCGAGACGCCGCGGGCGCGGAGGTGCTGTCCGAGGCCCTCCTCGTCGCGCCAGCGTCCGGTGTTGTCGACGACGATGGCGTCCTCGATGCCATAGCGGGTGTAGTCGACCTCGGCGGGGTCGTTCGCGTAGATGAACTGGATGAGCGTGCCGTTGGCGAGAAGGGTGCCGTTCTCCTCATCGACCTCGATGGCGCCGGCGAAGGGGCCGTGCACGGAGTCACGGCGCAGCAGGCTCGCGCGCTTGAGGAGGTCGTTCTCGGAGCCGCGGCGCACGACCACGGCCCGCAGCCTGAGGCCCGAGCCGTCACCCTGGTGGGCGACGAGGATCCGCGCCAGCAGACGCCCGATCCGCCCGAAGCCGTAGAGGACGACGTCCGTCGGCTTCGCCTCGCGCGCCTCGAGCACGGGGGCCAGCTCCTCGCGGAGGAAGTCCACGAGGCCCGTCGTGCCGTAGGAGCCGTCGCGGGCGTCGAACCGCGCGACGAGACGCGCGACGTCGACCGAGGCGGGGCCGGGGCGGAGCGCTTCCAGCGCCTCGAGCACGGCGAAGGTCTTCTCCGGACGCAGCGCGTCGCCGCCGTGCTCGCGGGTGTCGCGGTGCGTGCGCAGGATCTCGACCGGCGAGATGTTCAGCAGGCGGCGACCGTGGATGGACGTGACCACTCCCAGCTCGCGGTACAGGCGCCCGATCAGCGGGATCATCCGCTCGGCGAGCTCCTCCCGCGCGATCCACTCGGCACGGCGGGCTTCGAACTGCTGGCTCACGCTGGGGTTCTCCTTCGATCCGGCGGGCAGCTGCGCCCACATCCTTCGTGATGACAGGTTATGCGCGATGATCGCCCTGCTTACGATGCCTGGAGAGCGCAAGAAGGCCGATTCTTTCCACGGGGGTAAGGCGTGCTCTCAGCCGCGCCGCCTGGCGGAGACGCCGAAGGCCACCAGCGCGATGGCAGCCGACAGCGCCATCACGAGGCCGCACGGCACCGCGGTCGTCTCGCCGCCGAGCCCGACGAGGGGCGACACGAGCGCCGCGAGGCCGAACTGCAGCGCCCCCAGCAGCGCAGAGGCCGTACCCGCCGCCGCCGGCGCCGCCCCCTGGGCGAGCGCGGTGGCGTTGCCCAGCACGAGCCCGAGCGCGGCGATCGCGAGGAAGACCGCCCCGGCGAGCAGCCAGACCGGCGCACCGGTCACAGCGATGACGAAGAAGAGGACCGAGCCGACGAGAGTGCCCGAGAGGCCCCACCCAAGAAGCCGACGCGGAGCGACCCGCGCCGCGAGGTTCGCGGACAGCGCGCTGGTGACCATGAGCGCGAGCGCGTTGGCTCCGAAGAGGAGGCCGTACTGCACCTCATCGAGCCCCAGCATCGACTGATAGAGGAACGGGGACGCGGAGATGTAGGCCATCATGACCGCGAAGGCGAACGCGAACGCGAACGCATAGCCGAGGTACTCGCGGCTCCGGAGTGCGCGCCTACCGCCATCCGCTCCCTCCGTTCGCCGTGCGCGCGCCGAGGCCGGGTGCGTCTCGCGCACGACCAGGACGACGGCCACGAGCATGACCACGGCGATCCCGAGGACGACGGCGAGCACGCCGCGCCACCCCAGCGGGCCCGATATGAACCCGCCGACGAGCGGCGCGACGACGGGAGCGACCCCGCCGACGATCATCATCAGGCTGAACGCGCGCGCGGCGGCGGCGCCGATCGCGAGATCGGCGATGATCGCCCGCCCGAGCACCATGCCCGCCGCTCCGGCGAGCCCCTGCACCACGCGAGCCGCGACGAGCACCTCCAGTGTGGGGGCGAGGACGGCGACGACGCTCGAGAGCACGAGCGCGGCGGCGCCGATGAGGAGCGGCCCGCGGCGGCCGAAGCGGTCGGAGAGCGGACCGAAGACGAGCTGGCCCGCCGCCACCCCGACGAGGAATCCCGTGAGCGTGAGCTGGATCCCGCTGGCGTCCGCGGCGAGATCGGCGGCCATCGTCGGGAACGCCGGCAGATAGAGGTCGGTCGCGAACGGCGCGACGGCCGACAGCAGCGCCAGAACGAGCAGGAGCCCGACGCCGATCTTCCCCTCCCGCCCGGCTCGGACGGAGGGCTGTGCGATCGTTCCCGTGGTCATGCTCACTCCAGTGTTTATGCGTACATAACAATATTAGCCGTGGTCGTAGACTCTCGCCCATGCCCGCAGCGACCGACGCGCAGCTCGCCGACCTCGCCGATGCCGTCCTGTCCCTCGCGAGGGAGATCGAGCTGCACCTCTCGGAGGATGGCGAGGTCATCACGCTCACCGCGACGGGGCGGATGGTCCTGCGCCATCTGCATCACCGCCCTGGTTCGTCCCCGACCGAGATCGGGACGAGCCTGGGCCTGAAGCGCCCGAACGTGAGCGAGGCGCTGCGGCAGCTGGAACGCGTCGGGCTCATCGCGCGCAGCCATCCCGACGGCGACGGGCGAGGGGTCGTCGTGTCGATCACGCAGCTCGCCGAGGACAACCTCTCCCGCATCAGGCAGGTGTGGGCCCGAACGCTGGCGCCCGCTCGGAACCTGGCAGCGGACGTCCCCGCCCTCGACGCCCAGCTCCGGCAGCTCTCGGCCGCCGTGACCGAGACGCGCACCGCGCGCGCCTGATCCCTCTCAGGCGCCGGCGACGACGCGGTCTGTAGGCTGGATCGGACATCCGCCGATGACGTCGGCCTTTTCCTTGAGGAGACGACCAGATGCTTGACGACGCGACGCGGTCCGGGCTCTCGGCGGTGATCCGTTCCGACGGATCCGCGGTGCTCACGGTCGACGAGACCCCTCAGCCGATCGACACCGCGCTCGTCGAGGACGCCCGTCGCGAGATCGTGCGACGCGCGGCCGAGATCGCCGCGATGCTCGAAGCGCCCGTGCACGTGATGGTGCACGAGCCGGATGGCGACTGGCCGCTGGTCGTGCACCCCGACGGCCGCGTGGACTCCCTGGAGGGCGCCGCCGCCGGCTCCTCCCCCGCTGCGGCGCCGCGGTCCGCAGCGCCGCAGCCCGTCGCCGCGCCGCGGTCCGCGGCTGCAGCTCCCGCGCCGCAGCCGGTCGCCGCACCGCGATCCGCCGCCGCGCCGGTGCCTGCTCACGCGTCGACGCGCTCAGCACCCGCACCGTCCGCCGCACCCGCGCCGTCCGCCGCACCCGCGCCGTCCGCCGCACCCGCACCGTCCGCTCAGGAGCCCGGCGCTCGCGAGTCGCGTGAGTCCTTCCTCACCTCGGAGCACGTGGAGGAGCCCGCGACCCGCGGCTGGCGCGGTGCGCTCGTCCGCGCCGGCGTCCGCGTGGCTCCGGGCCCTGCCGAGCTCGCCGAGCGCGAGGACGTCGCGGCCGTCGCCCGGCACTGGGCCGGCCCCCGCACCATCGCCGTCGTCAACGGCAAGGGAGGCTCGGGCAAGACCCCGGCCACCATCCTCACCGCCGCGGTGTTCGCGCGGTTCGGCGGCGCGGGCGTGCTCGCGTGGGACAACAACCAGACGCGCGGGACCCTCGGATGGCGCACGGAGCAGGGTCCGCACGAGGCCACGCTGCACGAGCTGCTGCCGGAGACCGACCACCTGCTCTCGGCCGGTGCGCAGGCCGCCGACCTCGCACGATTCGTGCACCACCAGACGCGTGACCGGTTCGACGTGCTGCGCTCGCAGCCGATGGTCCTCGCCGGGCGTCAGCGCCTGGACTCCTCCGACGTCGACCGCATCCACGCGGTCGCGGCCAAGTACTACCGCCTGATCGTCATGGACTCCGGCAACGACGAGTCCGACCCGATGTGGCTGCGGATGATCGACCACACCGACCAGATCGTCGTGGCGACCACGTCCCGCGCGGAGCACGCCGAGGCGGGCGCGCTGCTGCTGGAGGCTCTCGCCTCACGCGACGAGCGCTCGGCCCGACTCGCGCAGAACGCCGTCACGATCGTGAGCCAGGCGGACCCGAACGCGCACCCGAGCGAGCAGCGCAAGGTCATCGACGGGTACCGGTCGATCTCCCGCGACGTCGTCGGCATCCCGTACGACCCGGCGATGATCGGCGGGCTGCTGCACTACGGCGCGCTCCGCCCCGCAACGCAGCGCGCGTGGCTCTCCGCAGGTGCGAGTATTGCCCGGAGCCTCGACGCCCTGCGCGGCTGACGCGGCCTGACGCCGTAAGCGCGAGTTCCGCACCACCGAGCAAGACCGCGCCCGCTTCGGTGGTGCGGAACTGTCGTTCTGGGGGCCGTAAGCGCGAGTTCCGCACCACCGAGCAAGACAGCGCGCGCTTCGGTGGTGCGGAACTGCCGTTCTCCGCACCGTGATCGCGAGTTCCACACCACCGAGCGAGACCGGCCTCGCCAGCGCGCGCTCGGTGGTGCCGAACTGTCCTACAGCCGCACGACCTCCGTCACGCGCAGGATGGCGGTGCCCGCCTCCGCGGACGCCTCCAGATCCACCTCGCCGCGGATGCGCCAATCATGATCCCCGGCGGGATCGTCGATCGTCTGCTCGACGCGCCAGGTCATGCCGTCCTCCTCGATGCGGCACAGGGCCGGAGAACGCGAGGCCCCGCCCGTGCCGATCGTGTCGTGCTCGGCGTAGTACCGGTCGAGCGCGCGCGGCCAGTCGATCTCGGGATCGAGCGCGGTGAGCTCCTCGTCCTTCTCGAGCGCCGCGAGCTGCACGCGGCGGAACATCTCGTTCCGCACGAGGACCGTGAACGCGCGGCGGTTGACGGTGACGGATGGCGGTGCCGGCGGCACGACCGAGGTCGCGTCGTCGCCGTCCGCGCCGGATGCCAGCGCCTCCCACTCGTCGACGAGGCTCGAGTCGACCTGGCGCACGAGCTCGCCCAGCCACTCGATGATGTCGCGCAGCTCCTCGGTGCGCGCCTCGGCGGGCACGGTCTGACGGATGGCGCGGTACGCGTCGCTGAGGTAGCGCAGCACGAGGCCCTCGCTGCGTCCGAGCTGGTACCAGTTCACGAACTCGGCGAACGACATCGCCTGCTCGAACATGTCGCGCACCACGGACTTCGGGCGCAGCTCGAAGTCGCGCACCCACGGCTGACTCGACGCGAACACCTCGAACGACTGCTGCAGGAGGTCGGCGAGCGGCTTGGCGTACGTGATCTCCTCGAGCGCGTTCATGCGCTCCTCGTACTCGATCCCCTCGCGCTTCATGGCCGCGACGGCCTCGCCGCGCGCCTTGAACTCCTGCTGCGAGAGGATGGCCCTTGGATCGTCGAGCGTCGCCTCGATCACGCTCACGACGTCGAGGGCGTATGAGCCGGTGCCCACACCATCCGCCCCGGCCGCGGGATCGAGCAGCTCGATCGCGGCCAGCGCGAACGGCGACAGCGGCTGGTTGAGAGCGAAGTTCGGCTGCAGCTCCACGACGAGGTGGATGCGCCCGTCGGCGTCGACCTCGACGATGCCGGCCTCCCGGAGCGTCCGGAAGATCGCCAGCGCACGCCGTGCGAGCGCGTACTGCCGCGGGCGGGACTCGTGGTTGTCGAAGACCAGCGAACGCACGTTGGCGAAGACGTCTCCCCCGCGCCCGATGACGTTGATGAGCATCGCGCTCGTGATCTGCAGCTGCGGCTGCAGCGGCTCGGGCTCGGCGTCGACGAGCTTCTCGAACGTCTGCTCGCTCCACGACACGAAGCCGGTGGGGGCCTTCTTGCGCTGCACCTTCTTGCGCTTGGCGGCGTCGTCCCCCGCCTTCCGCAGCGCCTGCGCGTTCTCGATGTCGTGCTCGGGAGCCAGCACGACGACATTGCCGTACGGGTCGTAGCCCGCGCGTCCGGCACGACCGGCGATCTGATGGAACTCGCGCGCGGAGACCCGCCGCATGCGCGTGCCGTCGTACTTCGACAGCGCCGTGATCATGACCGTGCGGATGGGCACGTTGATGCCGACGCCGAGGGTGTCGGTCCCGCAGATGACGCGGAGGAGCCCGCGCTGCGCGAGCGTCTCGACCAGCCGCCGATAGCGCGGCAGCATGCCCGCGTGATGCACCCCGATGCCCGACCGGACCAGCCGCGACAGGGTCTTGCCGAACGCGGTGGTGAACCGGAAGCCCCCGATCGCCTCGGCGATCTCGTCGCGCTGCTCGCGCGTGGTGACCTTGACGCTCGCGAGCGCCTGCGCGCGCTCCATGGCGCCGGCCTGCGAGAAGTGCACGATGTAGATCGGCGCCTCGCGCTCCTCGAGGAGCTTCTCGACCGTCTCGTGCGCGGGATGATCGGAGTAGGTGTGGTGCAGGGGCACCGGCCGCTCGGCTCCCGCGACGAGGGTCGTCTGCCGCCCCGTCCGCCGCGAGAGGTCCTCCTGGATGGCCGTGGTGTCGCCGAGCGTCGCGGACATCAGGAGGAACTGCGCGCGCGGGAGCAGGAGCAGGGGAACCTGCCACGCCCAGCCGCGGTCGCTGTCGCCGTAGTAGTGGAACTCGTCCATGACGACCTGGTCGACCTCGGTGTCGGCGCCGTGCCGCAGCGCGAGGTTCGCGAGGATCTCGGCGGTGCAGCAGATGATCGGCGCCTCCGGATTCACCGACGAATCGCCGGTGACCATTCCGACGTTCTCCGCGCCGAAGATGTCGACGAGCGCGAAGAACTTCTCGCTGACCAGGGCCTTGATCGGGGCCGTGTAGTAGGTGCGGCCGCCCCCGGCGAGCGCCGCGGCGTGCGCGGCGATCGCGACGAGCGACTTCCCCGTTCCGGTGGGAGTGGCGAGGATGACGTTGCTGCCCGAGACGAGCTCGATGACGGCCTCGTCCTGGGCGGGGTAGAGCGCGAACCCGCGCTCGTCCGCCCACTCGACGAAGGCGTCGTAGAGCGCGTCCGCGTCGCCGGCAGTGGCCCGCGCGCGCTCCAGCAGCGAGGCCATCAGCGCGTGGTCTCGCGGGCGATCGCAGCCACGAAGGCGTCGATGTCCTCCTCCGTCGTGTCGAAGCTGCACATCCACCGCACCTCGGCGGTCGCGGCATCCCAGTCATAGAAGCGCACGGTCTCGCGCAGCCGGTCGGCGACGCCCGCCGGCAGGATGGCGAAGAGGCCGTTGGCCTGCGTCTCCCGCGTGAAGCGCACGCCCCGGATCGACCCGTCGGCCACGCCCGCTTCGACGGCGGCGCGGAGCCGCTGCGCCATGGCGTTGGCGTGCCGCGCGTTGCGGAGGTGCAGATCGCCCTCGAACAGCGCCAGCAGCTGCGCGGACACGAAGCGCAGCTTCGAGGCGAGCTGCATGTTGAGCTTCCGGAGGTACGTGAGGCCGGTGGACGCCTCGGGGTTCAGCACGACGATCGCCTCGGCGAGCATGGCGCCGTTCTTCGTGCCGCCCAGGGACAGCACGTCGACGCCGGCGTCGCGCGTGAAGGCGCGCAGCGGCAGGTCGAGTGCGGCCGCGGCGTTCGCCAGGCGGGCGCCGTCGAGGTGCACGTGCATGCCGAGGCCGTGCGCGTGGTCGGCGACCGCGCGGATCTCCTCCGGCGTGTAGATCGTGCCGAGCTCGGTCACCTGCGTGATCGACACGACGAGGGGCTGCGCGCGGTGCTCATCGCCCCACCCCCACGCCTCGCGGTCGATGAGCTCGGGGGTGAGCTTGCCGTCCTCGGTCGGCACGCCGAGGATCTTGATGCCGCCGATCCGCTCCGGAGCGCCCTGCTCGTCGGTGTTGATGTGCGCGGTGGTCGCGGCGACGACGGCGCCCCAGCGCGGCAGCATCGACTGCAGCGCCGTGACGTTGGCGCCCGTGCCGTTGAACACCGGATACACCTCGAGCGGACCGCCGAGCTGCTCGGTCAGCACGTCGCGCAGGCGCGCGGTGTACACATCCTCGCCGTAGGCGATCTGGTGGCCGTCGTTGGCCCCCGCGATCGCGGCCAGCACGTCGGGATGGATGCCGGCGTAGTTGTCGGAGGCGAAGCTGCGCAGGTTCGGGTCATGCAGTGAGGTCACCGACCCAGCCTATTCTCGCCGCTCATGGGAGGAGTTCGATCACGCGATCGTTGACGTCGGCGGCCGCCGCTGCCCACAGCCCCGCGTACGTCTCCGCGAGCCGCTCCTCGAGACCCGCCAGCGCCTTCACCCGGAAGATCGTCGCCGCCGATGCGGGCGCCTCCTTCGCGAGTCCGTGGGCGAGCGCGCGCACCCACGCCTCACTCGCCGCCTTCACCGCCGCGTAGTTCGCGCCACCCGCGAGCGGCCGCGCGACCGCGGTCGACGACACGATCGCCACCCGTGCGCCGGGTGAGGCGATGAGGGATGGCCAGAGCGCTCGGGTCACGAGGCGGAGCGACGTGAACGACGCCTCGAGTGCACGGTAGTCCTCGTCGCTCTGCCCGGGGAGGCCGCCGCCCCCGCGCCATCCGCCGACGAGGTGCAGCAGGCCGTCGAGAGGTCCGACGGCCTCGGCCAGCACGCGCACCTCCCCCGGTTCGGCGAGATCGGCCTCGATGGTGTCGTACCCGGCCGCGGCGAGAGAGGCGAGCTTCTCGGGGTCGCGACCGGCCACGATCACGCGGGCGCCGCCATCCGCCAGCCGTCGCGCGACCGCGCGGCCGGCCGCGCTCGTGCCCCCGGTGAGCAGAACAGCACCGGGGGCACGAGCCGAGGCGGCTTCAGTCATCCGTCCCGCGGATGCCCGAGGTCTGCGCGATGACGTCGCGCATCTTCCGCTCGAGCGCCTCGTAGAACATCGACAGCGGGAACTCGTCGTCGAGCACCGCGTCGGTGTAGCCGCGCAGCGGTCCGGCGAGCACCTCGTCGGGCAGCCCGCGCGCCCAGGTCGACGCGGGGTGCGGCGTCAGCACCGAGCGCACCAGGTCGTACGCGGCCAGCCAGTGCGCGGACTTCGGGCGGTCGATCGAGCGCCAGTAGAGCTCGTCGATCGCATCCCCGAGCGCCACGACCGCTCCCGGCACCGCCTTCCAGTCGAAGGCGAGCGCGGTGTCGGTCCAGTGCAGCGCGCCGCGCTGGTGCAGCCATGCGAACAGCAGCTGGCCGCCGAGGCCGTCGTAGTTGCGCACGCGGCTGCCCGTGATCGCGAACCGGAAGATGCGATCGAAGATCACGGCGTACTGGACGAGCCGCGCCTGCGCGAGCGTCTCCTCCTCGACGGCGTCGAGGCCATCCGGATCGAGCTCCTTCGCGGCCGTGAGTCGTCGCTGGATGGCCACGCTCTCGCGAAACGCGGTGAGGTCGCACCGCAGCTCCTCCAGCGCGTAGAGGAAGTAGGGCATCCGCTGCTTGATCATGAACGGGTCGAAGGGCAGGTCACCGCGCATGTGGGTGCGGTCGTGGATCATGTCCCACATGACGAAGGACTGCTGCGTCAGCCGCTGGTCGTCGAGCATGCGGGCGGCCTCTTCCGGCAGCTCGAGCTTGGTGATCTCCGCCGCGGCGCGGACGACGCGACGATAGCGGGCGGCCTCGCGATCCTGGAAGATCGCACCCCACGTGAACGTCGGCACCTCCCGCACCGACACGGTCTCGGGGAACAGCACCGCCGAGTTCGTGTCGTACCCCGGCGTGAAGTCGACCAGGCGGAGGCTCACAAAGAGGCGGTTGCTGTACGAGCTGGCCTCGAGCCGCGCGACGAACTGCGGCCAGATCACCTCGACGAGGAGCGCCTCCAGGTGCCGGTCGCGGGAGCCGTTCTGCGTGTACATCGGGAACACGACGAGGTGGCCGAGGCCGTCGACGCGGTGCTCCTCGGGGTGGAACGCCACGAGCGCGTCATGGAAGTCCGGCACGCCGAACCCCGCATCGCCCCAGCGGCCGAGGTCCGCGACGACGGCGTCGAGGTACGCCGCATCGTGCGGGAAGCGCGGCGCGAGCTCGCGCACCGCCGCCTGCACGCGCTCGACCTCGACCCGGGCCGTCGCATGATGCGCGGCGTCCGGGATGGAGCCGTCCGGCGCCTGCATCCCCTGGATGGCGATCGCGGCCGCCTTGAGTCGGAGCCACGCTGCGGACTCCGCCACCGGGCCATCCGCGCCCGCCCTCTCGAGACGGCCGCTCGCCATGCGGCCGTCCTCGACGACCTCGGGCTCACCGATGATGGCCTTCGTGCTCTGCACCTGGCTCATGGACATGGGAACCTCCGATCGTGAGGCTCGGGCCGCGACATCGCGGCGGTGGGTGTCGTGAGGCCAGGCTATGCGGCGCCGCGCGGTTTGGGGAGGGGCGGCGCCCGGTTCGCCATCCGGTTCAGCGACGGCCGCCGCGGCCGAGGACCACTCCGACGATCGTCTGGGTCGTGGTCAAGACGGCGAGCAGCACGAGCGTCGGCGTCCAGCTGCCGGTCTGCTCGGCGAGGAATCCGGCCGCGAAGGGGCCCGCCGCGGCGAGGAGATAGCCGATCGACTGCGCCATGCCGGAGAGCTTCGCCGCCTCGCCGTGGCTGCGCGCGCGGAGGCTCAGCATCGTCAGCGCCGCGACGAGCGAGGCGCCCTGCGCGAGGCCGAGGAGAACGAGCCACAGCAGCAGCGCGTCCGGCCACAGCAGCATGCCCGCGGTGCCGACGGCAAGGGGCGCGGTCGCCGCGAGCATCCCCGGGGCCTGGTCCCGGCCATCCCGCAGCAGCCGCGGGATGAGAAGACCGCCGAGCACCCCCAGCAGCAGGAAGAACGACACGTGGAGGCCCGCGGTCGCGGCGGGGACACCCCACGACGTCTCGATGGTCGGCAGCCAGGTCGCCAGCACGTAGAAGGTCGTGGACTGCAGCCCCATGTACACCGTCGCGAGCCACGCGGTGCCCCAGCGCCAGATGCTCGGATGGTGCGGCACCGGGACGGGTTCGAGGGCGGGCGAGTGCACGGCCGGGCCCGCCATGCGCGGCAGCCATGCCAGCGCCACGAGGAGCGCGAGGCCGGCCCAGACGACGAGTGAGAACCGCCAGTCCACCAGGTGCGCGAGCGGCACCGAGAGCGCGGATCCCGTGGCCGCCGCCAGCGTGAGGAACGCGGTGTAGAAGCCCGTGGCGAGCGACACCCGCTCCGGGTAGTCACGGCGGACGAGCACCGGGGTGAGCACGTTGCCCACGGCGATCGCCGCGCCGATCGCGAAGGTGCCGATCCAGAGACCGGCGTCGCCCGCGTACGAGCGCACGACGGTGGCCACCACCAGGACGCCGAGCGCCACGAGCACCGCCCTGTCATCGCCGAAGCGCGCGGCCATCCGATGGACGAGCGGCGAGACAGCGGCGAACGCGAGCAGCGGCAGCGCGGTGAGGATGCCGAGGGTGCCCTCGCCGAGGCCGGTGTCGGCCCCGAGGTAAGCGAGCACCGGTCCGACGGAGGTGATGGCGGGGCGGAGGCACAGCGCGACGAGGAAGACGAGCGCCGCCATCCAGCCGGTTCTGCGAGCGTGCGCGTTCATCCTTCGATCTCATCACGCGCAGAGCACGACGGTATCCTCGACGGGATGACGCGCCGGTTCCCGTCCACGATCGCCGCGACGGTCGAGCACGAGCTCGTCATCCGCAAGTCGCGCTTCATCGCGCACCTCGAGCCGGTCGCGTCGCCGGAGGAGGCCGACGCCGTGATCGCGGCCGTGCGGAAGCGCGCGTGGGACGCGCGCCACCACTGCGTCGCCATGGTCACCGGCGTCCTCGGAGATCAGGCCCGCTCCTCCGACGACGGCGAGCCGTCGGGGACCGCCGGCATCCCCATGCTCGAGGTGCTGCGCCGCCGCGAGCTCACCGACGTCGTCGCGGTCGTCACGCGCTACTTCGGCGGCATCAAGCTGGGCGCGGGCGGGCTCGTGCGCGCGTATTCCGCGGCGGTCTCGGAGGCGCTGGATCTCGCCGCGATCGTCCGCCGGGAGTCGCTCACGCAGGCGCTCGTCGACGTGCCGCACGGCGACGCCGGTCGCGTGGACAACCTCCTGCGCGAGTGGGTGCAGCACCACGGCGCGACGCTCGGCGACACGACGTACGGCGCGGCGGCGCGGTTCGAGCTGTGGGTCCCCGCGGATGGCCTGGGTCGCCTCGCCGAGGATCTCGCGGCCGCCTCGGCCGGATCCCTCTCGCCGGTCGTCGGCGTCGAGCGGATCGTCGACGTCCCGGCGTAGGCGCTCAGCGCCCGTCGCGCCAGGAGTGCCGCGGCTCGAATCCCAGGAGACGACGCGCCTTGTCGATGGCGAGCAGCGTCTCGGTGCCCGCGACCTCGCGCTGCAGCGGGATCGCGGGGAACACCTCCGCGGCGAGCTCGGCCGACGGACGCGACATGACGGTGTCGGCGGCCGCGATGACGAAGTTCTCCGCTCCGACGAGATCGCTCTCCACCGCGAGCCGGCATGCCTGCGCGCCGTCGCGGGCGTCGATGTAGCCCCAGGCGTTCCAGGAGCGCAGCCGCGGATCCTCCTCGAAGCTCGGGAACCGCTCGTAGTCCGCCGGCTCCATGACGTTCGAGAACCGCAGCCCGATGAATCCGGCATCCGGGCACCAGCGCGCGAAGTGCCGGGCGTTCTCCTCGTCGACCGCCTTGCTCAGCGAGTACGACGTCTGCGGACGCACCGCGTACTCCTCGTCGACCGGGAGGTACGGCGGCGGCGTCTCGTCGAAGGAGAGCCCGAGGAGGGTCTCGCTCGAGGCGAAGACGACGCGGCGCACGCCGGCCAGACGCGCGGCGGAGAAGAGGTTGTAGGTGATCGCGGTGTTGTTCGCGAAGGTCGCCGCGTCCGGGATGAGGCCGGGGGCGGGGATGGCCGCGAGATGCACGAGCGCGTCGACGCCGCGGCCCGAGCCGACGGGGAGCGCGCCGTAGTGCTCGTCGATGTGCGTGAGCACCTGGACGGCCTGCCCGTAGTCGGTGAGGTCGGCCTGCAGGAAGCGGACGCCGTCCGGCAGTTCGGCGGGGCGAACCCGGTCCACCGTCGTCACGGCGTACCCGTGCTCGGCGAAATGGGCGACGACCGCCCGTCCGAGCTTGCCGCTGCCGCCGGTGATCACGATCTGCTGCGCTGCTCTGTCCACGCGCCCACCCTATGGCCGACGGCCGTTCTCTCACCCGGCCCCGGGCCATCCGCTGGGAGAATGGAGGCACGATGTCTGAATCCGCGACCCTGCGCCGGGGGCTCTCCGCCCGTCACATCCGCTTCATGGCCCTCGGCTCCGCGATCGGCACCGGCCTCTTCTACGGATCGTCCGCCGCCATCCAGGCCGCCGGCCCGGCCGTCCTCCTGGCTTACATCGTGGGCGGCGCCGCCGTCTTCATGGTCATGCGCGCCCTCGGTGAGATGGCGGTGCGCCACCCGGTCGCCGGCTCGTTCGGGCAGTACGCGGCGCGCTACCTCGGTCCGTTCGCCGGGTTCGTCACCGGATGGACCTACGCCTTCGAGATGGTGATCGTCTGCCTGGCCGACGTCACCGCATTCGGCATCTACATGGGGTTCTGGTTCCCCGACGTGCCGCGGTGGATCTGGGTGCTGTCGATCATCCTGTTCATCGGCGCGCTGAACCTCGCGAGCGTGCGGATCTTCGGCGAGCTGGAGTTCTGGCTCTCGCTGGTGAAGGTCGCCGCCATCGTGGCCATGATCGCCGGCGGCATCGCGATCATCGTGTTCGGGCTGGGCGCGCAGTCCGAGGGCGCGTCCGGAGTGGCGAACCTCTGGTCCCACGGCGGGTTCGCCCCGGAGGGCCTGGGTGGCGTGATCGCCAGCCTCGCCGTGGTGATGTTCGCCTTCGGCGGCATCGAGATCATCGGCGTCGCCGCGGGCGAGGCGAAGGAGCCCCAGCGGGTGCTGCCGCTGGCCATCAACACGGTGCCGCTGCGCATCCTGCTGTTCTACGTGCTGACGCTCGCCATCATCATGACGCTCGTGCCCTGGACCTCGATCACCGGCGAGGCGAGCCCATTCGTCTCGATCTTCACGACGTTGGGCATCCCCTTCGCCCCGCACATCCTCAATGCCGTCGTCATCACCGCCGCCGTCTCCGCGATCAACTCCGACATCTTCGGGGCGGGCCGGATGCTGTTCGGGCTCGCCCAGCAGGGTCAGGCGCCCGCCGCCTTCGCGCGGACCTCCCGGCACGGCACGCCCCTCGTGCCGGTGCTGATCCTCGTCGCGACGCTGCTCGTGGGCGTGGTGGTGAATGCGGTCGTCCCCGAGCAGGCGTTCCTCCTCATCGCATCCGTCGCGACCTTCGCGACGGTCTGGGTCTGGCTGATGATCCTGCTCGCCCACGTGCGGATGAAGCGCGAGATCGCGCGAGCGAACCTCCCTCCCTCGGAGTTCCCCGTGCCGCTGTGGCCGGCGGCGTCCTACGCCGCGGTCACGTTCGTCGCGCTCGTCGTGGTGGTGCTGGGCATCGTCCCCGACACGCGTCCTGCGCTGATCGTGGGGGTCGTCTGGCTCGGCCTGCTGTGGCTCGCGTACGCGCTCTTCGTCCGCCAGCGCGGCAGGAGGGTGCCGGAGCTGGCCGATGCGACGGCGCAGCCCCGGTAGGGCGCCGACATCACCCCGTCGCTCCCGACTTGCGGCTACGCTCCAAGGCCCCGTACACCGCAGGTGGTCTCGGAGCGCGGAGGCTGTCTCGGAGCGGGCACGCCGTCTCGCCGGTCGCGCGGGCTCCGTCCGGCGCGCGCGCTACATCCACCTCCGCCACTTGAAGACGCCCCAGAGGGTCGCGCTCGTCACGGCCATCAGGGCGAGCGCCATCGGGTAGCCCCAGGCCCATTCCAGTTCGGGCATGTGCTCGAAGTTCATCCCGTAGATCCCGCCGACGAGCGTCGGCCCGAAGAGGATGGCCGCCCATCCGGAGATCTTCTTCACCTGCTCGTTCTGCTGCAGCGACGTCTCCGTCTGCCGCTGCGTCACGATCGTGGCGTGCACTGTGAGGGCGTTGTCGAGGATGGCACGGAACGCCGCGATCCGGTCATTCAACCGCAGCACGTGGTCGTGCACGTCACGCAGCAGCTGCGACAGCTCCCCCACGACGCCGTACTTCTCCCCGCCGCGCAGCAGCCCCTCGAGCATGCCGCCGAGGGGCTGCGTGCCGCGCTGGAACGCGATGACCTCCCGCGAGAGCTCGTAGATGCGACGGGAGAGGGAGGTGTCGGTGTCGGTGAAGAGCGCGTCCTCGATCTCGTCGATGTCGTTCTCCACGCCGCTGACGACGGGTGCGTACTGGTCGACGACCTCGTCGAGGATCGCGTACAGCACCGCCTCCGGGCCGAGCGCGAGCAGCCCCGGCTCCGCCTCCATCCGCTGCCGCACGCGCGCGAGGTTCGGCGCGTCCCCGTGCCGCACGGTGACGACGAAATCCCGACCGACGAAGACGTGCAGCTCGCCGAACTCCACGGTCTCGGTGGCGTCGATGTACCAGGCCGGCCTCAGCACGACGAAGAGCGTCTCCCCGTAGCGCTCGAGCTTGGCCCGCTGATGCCCCTTGCGCGCATCCTCGACCGCGAGCGCGTGCAGGTCGAACTCCGCGGCGACCGTCGCCAGCTCCTCGGCGGTCGGGCGCAGCAGGCCGATCCACGCCATCCCGTCCTGCGCCCGCACCTGCTCGAAGGTCATGTCGAGGCTCGGCGGATCGGCGATGCGCACGCCGTCGACGTACACGGCGTTGTCGATGATGGGCATCCGCCCATTCTCGACGACCGGCGCCGTCTTGCGTCATTCTGGAGACGGATCCGCGACCGATGGAGGCGCCCATGTCTGTGCTCGACCCCCGCCCGCTCGGCTCGACGCCGCTCGTCGTCAGCCCCATCACGCTCGGCGCCTCGTCGCTCGGGAACCCGGAGCGCTCCCCCGCTGATCCCGTCGCCCTCGCCGAGGAGATGCTCGGGGCGCCCTTCGCGGTCGTCGACACCTCGAACAACTACGCCGGCGGCGCGAGCGAGACCGCGCTCGGCCGCGCGCTCGATGCGCGCGGCGGGCTGACCGACGGCCACAGCATCGTCACGAAGGTCGACGTCGGTTTGGATGGCCGCTTCGATCGGGACCGCGTGTGGCGCTCGTACGAGGAGAGCGTCGAGAAGCTCGGCATCGAGCGCTTCCCGCTCGTGCACCTCCACGACCCGTGGGCGACCACGGTGGAAGAGGCGAGCGCGCCGGGCGGCGCCATCCAGGGGATGGTGGAGTTGCGCGAGCAGGGGCTGGTCGGCTCGATCGGCATCGCGGTGGGCGAGATCAGCCTCGAGACCGCCTACGTGCGCACCGGAGTCTTCGACGCCCTCCTCACGCACAACCGGTTCACTCTCGTCGACCGGCGCGCCGAGGACCTGATCGCGGAGGCGAACGACCGCGGCATGGGCGTGTTCAATGCGGCGCCCTTCGGCGGCGGGCTCCTCGCCGGCACGGGCACTCGCTACGCCTATCGGGAGGCTCCCGCCGACCTCCTCGCATGGCTGGGCCGGCTTCGCGGGCTCTGCGGCGAGTGGGGACTCGCCGTCCCCGCGGCCGCGCTGCACTTCTCCCTCCGCCACGCCGGGATCCACTCGACGGTGGTCGGGGTCGGCCGCCCCGAGCGCATCCGCGAGCTCGAGAAGCTCTACGCCACGGCCATCCCCGACGACTTCTGGCCGGAGGTCGAGAAGCTCGGCACCCCGCCCTCGACCATCGACGACTGAGCCTGGGCACGGAAGGGCTACCCTCCCGTCACCGCCGTGTCAACCGCGCGACGTGCGCTCGACGTTGACGGTACATCTTGATGAGCCGTCGACGCGGTGACAGGCGACCCGAGCCCGTCCGTCGGCCGGCGCACAGCGCTCAGCGCGCGGAAGGAGCACCACCATGGGAATCGGATCCGGCATCGCCCTCATCGCCATCGGCGCCATCGTCGCGTTCGCCATCGACATCGACATCGCGGGGATCGATCTCACGATGATCGGCTACATCCTCATGGCCGCCGGGGCGCTGGTCTTCCTCATCAGCCTCGTCATGATGATGCGTCGGCGCAGCGCGGTCTCCACCCAGCGGACGGCTGTCGACCCCGCCAGCGGTGAGCGCATCACCACGCGGCGGACCACCGACAACGGAGAGCCGCTCGCCTGAGGCCATGTCGGACCTCCTCAACGGGCCCGCCACCGGCGAGCTCCTCGACGGGCGCTATCGCCTGGTCTCCCGGGTGGGCGCCGGCGGGATGGCCACGGTCTACCACGCGCGAGACGAGCTGCTCGGGCGCGACGTCGCCGTCAAGCTGTTCCGGCCGATGCCCGACGACCCGCAGTCCCGCCAGCGCCGACGAGCCGAGACGCAGCTGCTGGCTGCCCTCAACCATCCCTCGCTCGTCACACTGTTCGACGCGCGAGTGGACGAGGACGACCATCCGTACCTCGTCATGGAATACGTCGACGGTCCCACGCTGCGCGACCGGATGGCCGCGGGCCCGATCTCGAGAAGAGAGATCGCCGAGACGGGCGCGGCTCTGGCCGACGCCCTGGCGGTCGTCCACGATGCCGGCATCGTCCACCGCGACGTCAAGCCGTCGAACGTGCTCCTGCGGACCGCTCAGCTGCCCGGCATCGCCCCCTCGGTGACGCTCGCCGACTTCGGCATCGCGTACCTCCTCGACTCCAGCCGCATCACCACTCCGGGGACGATGATCGGCACCGCCGCGTACATCGCGCCGGAGCAGGTGCGCGGTGAGCAGCCCGCGCCACCGTCGGACATCTACGCGCTCGGACTGATGCTCCTCGAGATGCTGACGGGACGCCATCCGTTCCCCGCCGGCACCCCGCAGGAGGTCTTCGCGCTCCGGCTCACGGGCGAGCCCGAGATCCCGGCTGATCTCGGGCCGCAGTGGCGCGCCCTGCTGACCGCGATGACCGATCGCGAGCCGGATCGCCGGCCCTCCGCGACCGAGGTGGCAGACGCGGCCCGCGCGCTCGCGGCTGAGGAGATGGAGCGCAGCGCCGACGTCGACACCGCTTCTCTCGACACGACGCAACTCAGCACTGCGACTCCGGGCACCGCTCCGCTCGACACCGCTCCCGACACCGCAGACCCCGTCTCCGTCACGGCGGACGCGCTTGCCACCCGCGACGATGACGCGACCCGTCCGTTCCCCGTCGAGCAGTCGGACCTCGCCATCCCGGCCGCGCGCGCGGATTCGGCGACCCCGCTCTCCTCGTTCGCCCGCGCCGACGAGCACGCGCCGTCCCGTCGCCGTGCGCTGACGATCACGGTCGGCGCGGTGCTCGCCACGGTGCTCGTCGCGCTGGCACTGGCCATCGGCGGGCCCGCTCTGTTCGGCTCAGCCGAGCAGCCGGATCCGCCCGCGCTGCCGCAGGTCGACGACCCCCTCGGCGGTCACCTCGACGATCTCATGGAAGCGGTGACACCGTGAGGCGGCTCCTCCTTCCCGGCGTCGTGCTCGCCGGCATCCTGCTGACGGGGTGCGCCGCCGATGAATCCGACGCGAAGACCACCGCGGCGCTGCAGGCAGGCGTGGTCGAGATCGCCGAGAGCGCCGCTTCGGGCGACCACGACAGCGCCCTCTCCGCGCTCGACGCCCTCGCTCAGGACGTGGACGACGCGCTTGTCGCCGGAGACATCGACGGCGGTCGGGCGGTCGCCATCCGCGACGCCATCGAGGTCGTGCGCGCGGATCTCGTGACGCTCGCCGCGCCCGAGCCCACGCCATCGCCGACGCCGACGCCGACGACGAAGGAACCGGTGTCGGAGGTCGCCACCGACCCGCCCGCAGACGATGACGCTCCCCCGGCACCGGAGTCGCCCGTGAACGAGGCTCCTGAGCCGGAGGCGCCGGAACCCGAGACCGAGGCACCGGAGCCCGAGACCGAGGCACCCGAGCCCGAGACCGAGGCACCGGAACCGGAGGTCACCCAGCCCGAGAACCCCGGCAACGGGAACGGGAATCAGGGCAACGGCAACGGCAACGGCAACAACGGCAATGGGAACAACGGCAACGGGAACAACGGCAACGGCAACCAGGGCAAGGGAAACGGGAACAACTAGGCCGACCGGTTCCGCTCTCGCGGAGCCCGGCCGGCCCTGATCGATCACCTGTGAGCGGGTCAGACCTCTTCGTCGCGGTCGACGTCGGTGTACTGGCCCGGCTGCTCGACGGTCCGGTTCGGCCGCTCCTGCCCGTCCGATTCCTCCACGTCGGTGTACTCCCCCGGGTCCTGCTGGTCGTCTCGTCCGGTCTGCGCGCTCATGATCGCTCCTTCGCTGATCGTCTCGGGGTCACTCCGCTTCCGGAGCGCCCTCCTCGCCGGGGATCTCCGCGTCGATGACGCCGATCCCGACGGCGTGGTGGCTGGCGTCGTCGCTCACCTGCGGCTCGTCCGCGCGGGGTTCCTCGCCGGGCTCCTGAGAGGTGCTCGGCGCCTCCAGCGTGGCATCCGCGCGCTCCTCCTCGGGGCGCATGTCGACGGCTTCCTCGTTCTCGGTGGACGTCTGCGTGGACGGGCGTTCTGCATCGGTCATATACGGCCTCCTCGTGTCGCCACCATCCTGGAGGATGAGCGGCCCGGGCACCACGGGTTGACCCGAACGCCGGAGGAGATTAGGCCTCGGGCGGCAGCGGCGCGTCCCAGGGCTCCGTCTGCGCCACGCTCTGGTCGGAGTCGTGGACGGTCACCGTCTGATCGAGCAGACTCACACCCACCTCGTCGGCCCGCACGCGGTGCACGGCCTCGTCGGCGGGGCGGTCCTCCGTGGTGCCCGCGAAGAACAGCCGCATGCGTCCGGTGCTGCGCTGCGCGGCCTCCACGAGGGCTGTCGCCTGAGCTCCGCTGACGAGCACGTCGTACGCGGCTGCCGGTCGCCCCTCCTTCACCCCCGCGGCGCGGTCGACCTCGTCGAGGACGAGCACGCGGGCCTGGGCGTACGGCTCGCCCTCGCCACGGTGCAGCTCCGAGATCTGCTCGAGGTCGCCGATGCGCGTGATGTAGGTCATGGTCGTGACTCCTCCTGATGGGATGGCGGCACGCTCACGGTATGCAGGCGGACAGGGCCGCTGACAGGGGTTGACACCGCCCGGGATCGGGACGACGCACGTCCGTGAGCGGCCCCGGGAGACGCAGGGAGACTACGGTTGCCGTGTGTTCGCGAATGATCCACTGCTCGACCACCCGGCCCCCGACAACCCGCAGGGCAAGCTGATCCTCCTGCGTCACGGCGAGACCGAGTGGTCGAAGGATGGCCGACACACCGGCCTGTCGGACTTCCCGCTGACGAGTCGGGGCGAGGATCTCGCGCGCGGCGCCGGCGAGCTGGTCGCCGACTACGACTTCTCCCTCGTGCTGACGTCGCCTCTGCAGCGCGCCCGCCGCACCGCGGAGCTCGCGAATCTGCACGCCGAGATCGATCCGCTTCTCGTCGAGTGGGACTACGGGGGATACGAGGGGCGCACGACGCTCGACATCCGACGCGAGCTCGGCTACAACTGGAGCGCCTTCACCCACGGGGTGATCCGCGGGGAGACGCCAGGGGAGACCGTGGAGGAGGTGGCAGCGCGCGCATCCCGCGTGCTCACGCGCGTGCTACCCGCCATGGCGGAGGGAGACGTGGCTCTGGTCGCCCACGGCCACTTCCTGCGCATCCTGACCGCGGTGTTCCTGCGGCTGGCTCCCCGCTTCGCCGCGCAGATAACTCTGGACGCCGGATCGGTGTCGGTGCTGAGCTTCTACCGCGAGCAGCCGGCCATCCTGTCCTGGAACTATGGACGTCAGCTCCCCCTCACGCCCTCGGAGTCCTGACCGGGGCGCGCGAAGCTGTGCCGGAGCGCGGCCGGCGCGGCGGCATCCGAGGCCAGGTAGCGCAGGACATCGCGGGCACGCGCGGGCTCGGCCGCCGTCGCCGCGACCGCGCCCCCGAACACCGTCGTGATGGCGCAGTCGGGCGGCAGTGTCCCCAGCAGGCGGATACCCGGCTGCGCCACGAGCTCGCTGAGCTGCTGGAAGCCCATGTCGACTTCTCCGTCGGCGAGCATCCGGGCGACCGGCACGCCGGGGGGCGCCTGCACGAGCCGCCCTTCCAGCGCCGCGCGCAGCCCCCAGTCCTCGAAGTGCCGCAGCAGGGCGGTTCCGCTCGGCCCGGAGGAGTATCCGATGCGCCCGGCGGCGGCCACAGCGGTGCGCACGGCGCCGGCATCCGGATACGCCGCAGTGGCGGGGTCGGCAGCCGGCTCTGTCGTCGCCGACGGCACGGCGACGGCGACGGCGACGCTCGAGACCAGCATGGGCGTCACGGTGTCGGCGATGACGTGTCCGTCCGCGCCGAGCCGCTCGAGGGCGTCGACGGCGAGGAAGACCAGGTCCCACGGTTCACCGGCGCGCACGCGGTCCGCGGCGGTGACGCCCCCGACCGATTCGAGCTGCAGGGCGGGAAGCCCCTCGGCGGCGACGGCGGCGGCGAGCTCGGTGAGCACATGCCGCGTCGCCATCGACGTGATGGCCCTCACACCGCCTCCGGGAAGGTCTCGGCGTCGACCTCACGCGCCTGCGCGTCCGGGTAGCGAGGGCCGGAGACCGTCGCCGTGTCGATCAGCTCTCCCGCGCGGGCGAGGATCTGCGGATCGAGGGCGAGGCCCACGGCGACGTCGTTCTCCCGCAGGTGGTCGATGCGCGTGGTGCCGGGGATCGCCACCACGTGCTCGCCGCGGGAGAGCACCCATGCGAGCGCGAGCTGCGCGGGCGTGCACCCCGCCTCCGTGGCGAGGGCGCGCCACCGCGGCAGCAGCGCGGCGTTCCTCGGCCAGTGATCGGGCTGGAAGCGCGGCTGGCCGCGGCGGATGTCCCCCGCAGCCAGCGCGTCGGGGTCGTGCACTCCATCGGCGAGGAACCCGCGCGCGAGGGGTGAGAATGCGACGAAGGCCGTGCCGCTCTCGCGGGTCGCGTCGAGCATCCCGAGTTCGGCGTTGCGCGTCCACAGCGAGTACTCGTTCTGCACCGCGGCGATGGGGGCGACCCGCTGCGCCTCGCGCAGGCGCGCCACGGACACCTCCGACAGCCCGATGGCGCCGATCTTGCCGGCTTCCACCGCATCGGCCAGGGCGCCGACGCTGTCGCCGATGGGCACCTTCTTGTCCCACCGATGGAGGTAGTACAGATCGATATGGTCGGCCCCGAGCCGACGCAGCGAGGCGTCGACCTGACCACGCAGGGTCTCGGGGCGGCCGTCGATCGTCCTGACGCCGTCGACGGAGGCCATGCCGCCCTTGCTGGCGAGCACCACCTCGTCGCGTCGTCCGTTGATCGCCCTCCCGACGAGCTCTTCATTGCGTCCGGCGCCGTACAGAGTCGCCGTGTCGAGCAGCGTCACTCCTTCGTCGAGCGCGCCCCGCAGCATCCGCAGCCCGTCGTCGGCCGACGGCGGCACGCCGTACGCGTGACTGAGCACCATGCACCCCAGACCCATCCGAGGCAGGCTCGCGCGCGAGGGGGTCACGCGAGCTGCTCCTCCAGCGCACCGAGCACGCGGTAGCAGTCGATCACCTGGCGCAGCGACGAGTTCGGCTCGCGGCCTTCACGGATCGCGGCGATGAACTCGCGGTCCTGCAGTTCGATGCCGTTCATGCTGACGGCGACCGCCGACACATCGATGGGCTTCTCCCTGCCGTCGACGAGATCGTCGTATCGGGCGATGTAGGTGCCGGTGTCGCCGATGTAGCGGAAGAACGTGCCGAACGGACCGTCGTTGTTGAACGACAGCGACAGGGTGCAGATCGCTCCCGACTCGGCCTTGAGCTGGATCGACATATCCAAGGCGATGCCCAGGTCGGGGTGGATGGGGCCCTGGATGGCGTTCGCCTGGACGATCCTGCCCGCCTGGTAGGCGAACAGGTCGACCGTGTGCGCGGCGTGGTGCCACAGCAGGTGATCGGTCCACGACCGCGGCTCGCCCTTGGCGTTCGTGTTCGTGCGGCGGAAGAAGTAGGTCTGCACGTCCATCTGCTGGACGCCGAACTCACCCGTCACGATCTTGTTGTGCAGCCACTGGTGGGAGGGGTTGAACCGCCGCGTGTGCCCCACCATCGACACGAGGTCGGATGCCTCGGCCGCCGCGAGCGCAGCCTCGGCGTCGGCCAGCGAATCGGCGAGGGGGATCTCCACCTGCACGTGCTTGCCGGCGGCCAGGGCCGCTCGAGTCTGAGCGGCGTGCAGGCCCGTCGGGGTGGCGAGGATGACGGCATCCACGTCGTCGCGCTCGAGCACCGCGTCGTATCCGACCACCGCGGTGGGCACCCCGTACTTCTCGGCCACGGCCTGCGTCGGCTCGAGCCGGGTGCCGCTGACGACGGTGACCTCGGCGTCGGGGATGTTCGCGAGGCCGTCGAGGTGCTTCATGCCGAAGGCTCCGGCGGCGCCGACGACGGCGATGCGGACCCGCTCGCTCATGCGGGCACCTCTGCCTCTCTCGCCTGCTCGGCCGTGATCTCGCCACTGTCGTCGGACCCCGCGACCGCCGCCTCGACCGCGTCGGCAGCCGCCGTGGTGTTCAGGCCCGTCGGGTTCGAGATCACCAGATGGCCGACCGCGGTGTTGGACGCCGGCACGTGATAGAAGCGGTGGTTCACGTCGGGCGCCCCGCCCCCGAACTGGTCGTCCATGGCCCCTCGTGCGATGAGCCAGTCCACGAGCTCGATCCCCTCGGACCCGGCCTCGTCGACGTACTCCATGTGGGGCCATTCGGTCAGCCCCAGCGGATCGGTGATGAGGTGGTCGAGGAACGCGTTGTCCCACTCCTCGTTGATGAGACCCGCCCGCGGCCCCTGGAGCTGGTGGCTCATGCCGCCGGTACCCCAGATCTGCACATTGAGTTCGGGCCCGTCCCACTTGTCGAGTGCGCGGCGGATCGCCTTGCCCAACTCGTAGCAGCGGCGCCCGGAGGGGACGGGGTACTGCACCACGTTCACCGGCAGCGGGATGACGCGGCACGGCCACTCCTCGACGTCGCCGAAGACGAGGGAGAGCGGAACGGTGAGACCGTGGTCGACGACCATCTCGTTGACGAGCGTCAGGTCGAAGTCATCCTGGATCACCGACTGTGCGATGTGGGCGGCGAGCTCCGGGTAGCCCTTCACGTCGGGTACCGGGCGAGGACCGTACCCCTCGTCGGCGACAGGATAATGCGCGCCGGTACCGAGCACGAAGGTCGGAATGATGTTCGAATCGAACGCCGTCGCGTGGTCGTTGTAGACGAGGATGACCACGTCGGGGGTGTTCTCCTTGGCCCACCTCCGCGTCCACTCGTACCCGTCGAAGACCTTCTTCCAGTACGGCTCCTCGGTCTTGCCCAGATCCATAGCGGCACCGATAGCCGGCACATGGGAGGTGAACAGTGCTGATGTGAAGCGCGCAGGAGCATCCTCGCGCATCACGGTCGCCTTCTCGGTCGGCGGCGGCGTCCATCCGTCGAGATCCTTGAGCCGGTTCCCTTCGGGCCGGCGTCCGCCGCCGATCATCATGTCGCGGTAGGCCGCTTCGCTCATGCCGGTCATGGAGCCGGCCATCTGCTGGAAGCTGAGGCCGTGCGTGGCGCCGATCTTGGACAGGAAGTAGATGTTGCCGCCTTCGCGGATCATCGTGTTGAGGTCCATGTCGAGGACGGCTTGGCGCTGGGCGGGAGTGAGCGGCCACTCGTCCAGGTAGGCCTCCTGGTGGGCGAGGAACCGCTGGCGGTTCTCGGGCTTCATGAGCGACATCGAGAACTGGTTCAGGTGGTAGCCCTTGCGAGCCTGCTCGGCATCGAAGATGGTCGTGCCGGGCACATTCTTGTACGGCTTGTCGAGAGCCATGTCATTCTCCTTCAGGCCAGTAGAGGCGGCGCGGGTTGTCGACGAGCAGCTTCTGCTGCAACTCGACCGTGGGGGCGATCTGCGGAATGTAGTCGACCAGCAGCCCGTCGTCGGGCATGTGGTCCTTGAGGTTCGGGTGGGGCCAGTCGGTGCCCCACAGCACGCGGTCGGGGAACTCCTGGACCACGCGTCGGGCGAACGGCACGACATCGCGATACGCGTGCTGTTCGCCGTCGAGAGCGCGTGGACCCGTCAGGGAGAGCCGCTCCGGACAGCTCACCTTGGTCCACACGTTCGGGTTCTCGCGCATGAAGCGCAGAAACAGACCGAACTCCGGCCCGTCGGGATCTTTCGCGACGTCGGGACGGCCCATGTGGTCGACCACGACGTCGGTCGGGATGCCGGAGAAGAAGCCGAAGAGGTCGGGAAGGTCCTCCGCCTCGAAGTAGATGACGACGTGCCACCCGAGCGGAGCGATCTTCGCCACGATCGCGTCGAGCGAGTCCGTGGGCACCCGGTCGACGAGGCGCTTGACGAAGTTGAACCGGACCCCGCGAACGCCGGCCTCGTGCAGCTCGGCGAGTTCGGCATCGCTGACGTCGCGCCGGACCGTGGCCACACCACGAGCCCGTCCCTCGCTGCGCCGCAGCGCGTCGACCAGCGCGCGATTGTCGGCCCCGTGGCAGGTGGCCTGCACGATGACGTTGCGGTCGAACCCCAGGTGGTCGCGCAGGTCGAACAGCTGAGCGGCCGATGCGTCGCACGGGGTGTACTTGCGCTCATGAGCGTAGGGGAACTCCTCCCCCGGTCCGAATACGTGGCAGTGCGCGTCGACCGCGCCCGCCGGAAGGGTGAAGGCGGGCTTCGACGGCCCGTCGTACCAGTCGAGCCATCCCGGCGTCTTGTCGAAGTGGCCGGTGGTGGTGCCGTGTGCGGTGCCCTCGAGCATGGGTCAGTCCTCCACGTACTCGAGGCCGGCGGCGGCCAGCCGCTCGCGCATGCCGTAGATGTCCAGCCCCAGCACACCGTCGCGGAACCTCTGGCGCTTGGCCTCTTCGTTGTCTTCGCGCTTCTGGCTGGCATCCGCCACCGCACCGACGAGTTCGCGAGGAACGACGACCACACCGTCCACGTCGGCGACGACCACGTCACCCGGATTCACGAGAGCGTTCGCGACGACCACGGGGATGTTGACCGAACCGAGTGTCGCCTTGACCGTGCCCTTCGAGTTGATGGCACGGGAGAACACCGGGAAGTCCATCTTCTCGAGGTCGGCGACGTCGCGGACGCCGCCGTCGATGACGAGTCCGCGGCAGCCGCGGGCGCGCAGAGAGGTGGCCAGCAGCTCGCCGAAGAAGCCATCCTCGCTCTCGGTCGTGCACCCTGCCACGATGACGTCGCCTTCCTGCACCTGCTCGGCGGCGACATGGAGCATCCAGTTGTCACCGGGCTGCAGGAGCACGGTCACGGCGGGGCCGCACAGGCGTGCTCCCGCGTAGGCGGGACGGATGTACGGGCGCAGCAGACCCACGCGCCCCATGGCCTCGTGGATGGTGGCGACACCGAACCTCGAGAGCCGCTCGACGTCGGCAGGGTCGGGGCGGTGGATGTTCGTGCGGACGAGTCCGAGGTCGTTCAGTCGCATGTTCTCGTTCCTCACAGTCCTCGGCGGCTCAGCGCGCGGTCGACGCGCGGATAGACGCGTCGGGCGTTCCCCTCGAACACCTGCTGCCGCGCGGCGTCACTCAGGTTCGGGGTGGCGTCGACGTAGCGCCTGGTGTCGTCGAAGTGGTGGCCGGTGCGCGGGTCGATGTCGCGGACCGCCCCGATCATCTCGCTCGCGAACAGGATGTTGTCGGTCGGGATGACGTCCGTGAGCAGATCGATGCCCGGCTGGTGGTACACGCAGGTGTCGAAGTGCACATTGCCCAGAAGATGCTCCTCCAGCTCCCCTTTGCCGAGCGCCATGGCGAGGCCGCGGAAACGCCCCCAGTGGTAGGGGACCGCACCGCCGCCATGCGGGATCACGAACTTCAGATCGGGGAAGTCCCGGAAGAGGTCGCCCTTGAGCAGCTGCATGAACGCCGTCGTGTCGGCGCCGAGGTAGTGGTCGCCGGTCGTGTGGAACTGCGGCTTGCACGACGTGCTCACGTGGATCATGGCGGGCAGCTCGTACTCGACGAGCTTCTCGTAGACCGGGTACCAGCTCCTGTCGGTCAGCAGCGGGGCGGTCCACAGTCCACCGGACGGATCAGGGTTGATGTTGACGCTGACGACACCGAGATCGTTCACGGCACGATCGAGTTCGGCCAGGGTCGTCTTCTGGTCCACTCCGGGCGACTGGGGAAGCATCGCGCCCGGCAGGAAGCGGTCGGGGAACAGCTGCGAGACGCGCGCGACGAGGTCGTTGCAGATGCGCGTCCAGCTCTCGCTCACCGCGAAGTCGCCGATGTGGTGCGCCATGAACGACGCGCGGGGGCTGAAGACGGTGACATCGCTGCCGCGGTCGTTCATCAGCCGCAACTGGTTGGCCTCGATCGTCTCGCGGATGTCGTCGTCGGCGATCTGCAGCGCCGCGGGATCGGGCGCATCGCCCTGGCCCGTTGCGTAAGCGATCTGCAGATCGCGCCAGGCACCCAGTTGCGCCGGGGCCGTGGTGTAGTGGCCGTGGATGTCGATGATCACGCGAAATCCTCGTCATTGAACAGATCGGATGCGGAACGTCCCGCTTTCTTGACGATAGGCCGACGAATGACTGTGGTCCAATAGATTCGAGAGTACGTCGCCATAGATGGGATCTATTGATGTCGACCGCGGATCTCAATCAGCTCCGCACGTTCGTCGTGCTGTACGAGCTGCGCAGCCTCACCGCCACCGCCGATCAGCTGCACGTGACGCAGCCGACCGTCAGCTACACCCTCTCGCGGCTGCGTCGGCACTTCGAAGACGACCTCTTCCGGCGCGAGGGTCACGTCATGGTGCCGACAGCACGTGCGACGCAGCTTTTCGGCCCGCTTCACGAGGCACTGAAGCAGATCGATGCCACAGTGGGAGGATCGGACGCGTTCGACCCCGGGAGCTTCAGCGGCCAACTGTCCTTGGGGTTGACCTCGATCGGCGAGCAGACGTTCCTTCCGCCGATCATGGCCGCGCTCGAGAGCGAGGCCGCGACCGCGCACCTCAGGGTGGAGCGATTGGACGCAGATCAGGTCGAGGAGGAGCTCGTCCGAGGTGCGGTCGACGTGGCGATCACGGTATCGGTGATGTCGACGCCGCGGTTGTGGCGCACGCCGGTGCGCACCGTCGAGTACGTCGCGCTGTCATCGGCCGCCGCCCCGCTGCCGCCCACGGCGCCGGACATGTTCGCGGATCGCCGCTTCGTCCAGGTATCGACCCGCGGTGGTCATGTCTTTCCCCTGCAGGCCCTTGTGGAGCACGACCTCGCTCACCAGGTGGCACTGACGGTCGAGGAGTACGCCACCGTCCCCGCCGTCCTCGTCGCGACCGATCTTGTGGTGATGCTCCCCCGGCATGTCGCCGAGGTGTTCTGCGGCTGGTTCCCCGCCCTGCGGATCGCGGAGCTCCCCTGGCCCGGCCACAGCTCCCCCGTGGCGCTGTACACCCGTTGGGAAGCCGGGCTGTCGCCGATCCAGCACTGGTTTCGTTCCCTGGTGCACAGCGCCGTCACCTCCGACGAATACCGCGAGGCGCTCGGGGACCAGCCCGCCTAATCCCTGGCGCGATTCCAGCTGGCCTTCGCAGGGAACATGGGGCTGCGCACCTGGATCGCCCAAGATGAGTGCGGATGGATCGACAGCAGCGCCTTCTCCCACCACGCCCGCGCCCCCAGGGGGAGAAGCGGAGCCACGGCGTCCTTGTCGATGTCATCCTCGGGGCGAGGTCGGAGCGCCTTCCAGAGCAGCTGGACTTCGGGCGCCCCGGTCGGAATGCCGTCCATGTCGAGCACGGCGGAGTCCCATGGCAGCTGCAGCCTCGGGTCGCGCCGGTAGATCCATGCGCGATCGGAGCCGTCCTCGACGGCGATCTGCAGCACCCAGGCGCGGCGCTGGTCGTCGTGGATGAGGACGGGGTGCGGGTCGACGTCGTCGGGCGCCTCCTGCCAGGGCACCGGGGTGCCGTCGACCGTGACCCACGCGCTCCGCGTCGCCGGCAGCGAGCCGAGGAGCCCCGGCAGATGAGGAGAGGTCGTGCTCACGTCGATGTTGGCCCGGTCTCGGATCGGCGCACCGAGCCAGCGGTCCAGGGCGGCACCACCCGAGAGCCACCACAGCGACGTCGTCTCATCGAGCATCTCGGCGACGGACTCGGGGGCGAGGGGCGCCCACGGGGTGGCGGGGTCGGGTACCGCGGAGGCCATGGGTCGAGGGTACCCCCACGGCGACGGGCTCGATCGCGGCTCGTCGGCCTGCGAGGATGAAGCCGTGGCGAACTCCACCTCGGGCGACTCGGTGACCGACAGGCTGGTCCGCGTCCTCGAGACGTTCACGCCCACGCGAACCGTGCAGACCACGGCCGAGATCGGACGGCGAGCAGGACTGCCGAGCTCGTCCGCGCACCGCATCGTCGGGGAGCTCGTCGAAGCCGGGCTCCTCGAACGCGACGATCAGCGGCGCGTGCGGATCGGGATGCGGCTGTGGGAGCTGGCGACGCGCTCATCGCACGCGCTGCGGTTGCGCCAGGTCGCGCTCCCCTTCATGGAGCGCGTGCAGGCCCGCGTCCGCGAGCACACGCAGCTGGCCATTCTCGAGCAGGACGAGGCGCTGTTCCTCGAGCGGTTGAGCGACGCCGATTCGGGGGCCAACATCACCCGCGTCGCCGGGCGCCTCCCCCTCCACGCCTCGTCTTCCGGCCTGGTCCTCCTGTCGTACGCCGACCGTGATCTCCAAGAGCGCGTGCTCTCCGCCCCGCTGCAACGACTCACGGACGCCACGCTGGTCGCCCCGACGGACGTGCGTCGGAAGCTGAGCGAGATCCGGCTCGTCGGCTATGCGGTGGCGCCGGGCTACATCGAAACCGTGTCGACGGGCGTCGCTGTGCCGGTTCGCGAGGGATCGGGCGTCGTGATCGCCGCTCTGTCGGTCGTGCTGCCCCGCGGCACTGCTCCGGAGTCGGCGCTTCCGGAGCTGAGGCATGCAGCCGCGGGCATCGAGAACGCTCTCGTGCGCCATCGGTAGAAGCCGTCCCGTTGAACGGGAATTGATCCCTTCGTGCGGCGGGCCGTCCTCACACTGAAGATGGTTCCCCCGCATCGAAGGAGATGACATGACCACGACGGTCCGCACCCGCGTCGCGATCATCGGCGCCGGCCCCGCCGGCCTGCTGCTGGCCCACCTGCTCGCCCACGCCGGCATCGAATCAGTCGTCATCGACCAGCGCTCCCGAGAAGAGATCCAGACCACGATCCGCGCGGGCATCCTGGAGCAGGGCACCGTCGAGATCCTCGACACGCTCGGCACCTCGCGGGCGCGCACCGTGGGAAGCCGCCATGAAGGCATCGAGCTGCGCTTCGACGGCGAGGGGCACCGCATCGACTTCGAAGCGCTCGTCGGCCGTGCGGTCTGGCTCTACCCGCAGCACGAGGCGCTGAAAGACCTCATCGCCGCGCGAGTCACCGCCGGCCAGGATCTGCGGTTCGGCGTGACCGCCACGCGTGTCGAAGACGCGGCATCCGCTCTTCCCCGCGTGATCGCGACCGATGCCGACGGCGAGCAGCTCGTGATCGAGGCCGAGTTCGTCGTCGGCGCCGACGGGTCGCGCAGCGTGGCGCGCGCCGCCGTGTCGGGCTCACGCAACGGCTACTTCCGCGAGTACCCGTTCGCGTGGTTCGGGATCCTCTGCGAGGCACCGCCGAGCGCGGACGAACTGATCTACAGCAACTCCCCTGACGGTTTCGCTCTGATCAGCCAGCGGAGTCCCTCGGTGCAGCGGATGTACTTCCAGTGCGAACCGGATGCCGACCCGGATGCGCTCACCGAAGAGGAGCTCTGGCGCGAACTGCAGAAGCGGGTTCCCGGCACCGAGCTGCAGGAGGGCCCGATCTTCCAGCGCGACGTGCTGCGGTTCCGCAGCTTCGTCGCCCACGAGCTGCTGCACGGGCGCGTCGCCCTCGTCGGCGACGCCGCGCATACCGTACCGCCGACGGGCGCGAAGGGCATGAACCTCGCCGTCGCGGACGTGCTGGTACTGGAGCGCGCCCTGCGCGCCCTCCTGCTCGAGAACGATGCGCGCCTGCTCGAAGCGTTCCCCGAGACGGCCCTGCAGCGCATCTGGAAGGCCCAGCACTTCTCGTGGTGGATGACGAGCATGCTGCACGTGGCGCCCGACGCCTCGGACTTCGATCGCCGCCGCCAGCTCGGCGAGCTGCGCAGCGTCGTCGAGTCCGAAGCGGGGCGCACCTACCTCGCCGAGGCCTACACCGGCTGGCCGCTGAGGGGTCTCACGGGCTGAGCGGCCGGAGGGGCCGTCGCGCCTCGCGCCGTCCTCGCCCCGGCGCCGACCGGCCGAAGCGCGACGGGTCCGCTCCTAGCTCCCGCCGAATTCCACGAGCTCGGCGGCGACTCGGAGGCGTCCCACCAGCCACTGGAGCGCGGTGTCATCCGATTTCGACGGGTGCCAGTGCGCAGCCTCGACGAGCACGCTCGGCACGATCGGCGTCTCGGCGATCACCAGACCGAGCGGAGCGGCGTATCGGTGCGCGGTGCGCTCGGGCACCCACCCGACCCACGGCGTGCCGGCGATGGCGAACGGGACCGGCAGGAAGCCCACCACGGTCGCGGCGACCGACGGGACCAGATCGGCCGCGCTGAGCATGTCGTCGATGTGAGTGGCGGGGTTCGCGCCGAACGTGGACTTGACGTGTCGCAGCCGACTCAGCGCCTCGAGAGACAGCCGGCCGTTCTCGAGAGCCGGATTGGCCGCATCCACCAGGCAGACGAAGCGGTCCGAGAAGAGCGAGGCGCGCTTGCCGGGCACTCCCCTGCCCGTGCCCGCGATGCTGACGTCGCAGCGGAGCAGATCGATCGGCGAGATCATCGCATGCGTCTGGAGCGATGTGAACTCCACGCGTGTGCGCGGCGCGTCGCGCTGCAACAGACTCAGCAGCGGGCTGGTGATCTCGGACAGGACGTAGTCGCTCGCGGAGACCAGGAAAGTACGCGTGCTCGTCTGCGGGTCGAACTTCGGCAGCACCTCGAACGTCCGATGGATCTCCGTCATGCACTCCGCGACGATGGGAACGAGCGACTCGGCGCGCGGCGTGAGAACGAAGCCACGCCCCTCCCGCTCCAACAGCGCATCGTCGAACAACTCCCGCAATCGGGCCAGGGAGCTGCTCACCGCAGGCTGCGTCATGGCGATGCGCTCACCGGCGCGGGTCAGGTTCCGCTCGGTGAGCAGCGCGTCGAGCACGACGACGAGGTTGAGGTCGAGCTTGCGGACGTCGGTCACGGCGCTGAATCCGAATCGAGGGAGGGAACGGACTTCCCATCCTACGGAATGGCCACCCACCATCTCTGCATCCTCAGACGCGACTCTCACCGCCATCCACGAGCACCGTCTGCCCGGATATGAAGCTCGCATCGTCCGACACGAGGAACCCCACCGCTGCGGCGATGTCGTCGGGTTCGCCGGTGCGGGGAATCGCCTGGCGGCCGCGCACCAGCGCGAAGTGGGACTCCGGGATGTCTCGGATCGCATTGTCCGTGCCCGTGAGGCCGGGGGCGACCGCGTTCACGGTGATCCCGTCCGCGCCCAGTTCCATCGACAGACCGCGCACCAGCCCCGTCAGCGCACCCTTGCTGGCGATGTAGTGGCTCATGCCGGCCGGCGGCGTGAAGTAGGTCGACGAGGTGATGAGGACGATGCGCCCCCAGCCCGCGGCGCGCATCCCGGGGACTGTCGCCTGCAGGAGGTGGAAGGCGCCGTCGACGTTCACGCGGAAGGTGCGCGCCCAGTCGGCGGGCTGGAGCTCCACGAAGGGAGCCGTGCGCTGGAACGCGGCGCAGTGCACGAGGACGCTCACCGCTCCCCGCTCCGCAGCCACCCGCTCGACGGCCGAGCTCACCGCCCCGGGATCGGCGATGTCGCACGACACGTACAGCACGCCCTCTCGCGGGACCGGCGGTTCCGCGATGTCCAGGCTGACGACGTCGACCCCGTGCGCCTGCAGCCGCTGGGCGATGGCATCTCCGATGCCCCGGGCACCACCGCTGACGATCGCTGTGCGTGCGTTCATCCGCATCTCCTTTCAATCCGCGGCCAGCGTGCCGCCGTCGATGACGATGTTCTGCCCGCTGACGAAGGCGCCGCCGGGCGAGGCGAGCCAGACGACTGCCGCGCCGATCTCGGCCGGTGTGCCGAAGCGGCCGAGGGGCGTCTTGCCGAGTCGCGTCCGGGCGGCATCCGGGTCGCCCGTGATCGGACGGGCGAAGTCGGTCGCGATCACGCCCGGTGACAGCGCGTTCGATCGGATGCCTCGCGGGCCCCACTGGACGGCGACGTTGCGAGCGAGCTGTGCGTTCGCCGCCTTGGTGATTCCGTAGCTGCCGATGGCGCGGTTGCCGCGGAGCCCCGACAGGCTCGACATCACCAGGAAGGCGCCGCCGCCGCCGTCGGCCATGATGGGCAGGGCGCGCTGCGACAGGCGCACCACCGAACGCACATGCAGATCGAACATCCGGTCGAGATCCTCGAGGTCATCGGGGGCGCTCGGGTCGTCGAGCGCCGCGCCGGCATTCGCGAGGACCGTGTCGATCCGACCGAATCGTTCGACGATGCCCTGGACCAGTGTCGTGAGGGACGCGCCATCCGTGACGTCGCAGTCCATGCCGATCGCGGTCTTGCCGTCGTCCCGGATCTCCTGCGCCGCGCGCTCCGGCTCGCTCGCGGCGAGTCCGGCGATCACCACCGTCGCGCCGGCGGCCGCGAGCGCCTCGGCGCAGCCGCGGCCGATCCCGGTCGCACCGCCGGTGACGACCGCCACCTGCCCCGCGCAGGAGAACATGCCCTCGAGCGTGGAGACGGATGCGCTCATCCCGGAACGTCCGCGACCTGGTCGATCTCCCAGTGATTGTGATTCAACCGATCGCTGTCCCGCGCCAGGTAGCGGTGGAAGCGACCCTCAGGATCGCGGGCCTGGATGATCTCGAGCAGCCGCACCCAGTTCTCGGGCGCCATCACTCGGAGCTGCCGGTGGGTCATGTCGGAGTCGCCGAGGTACTGTCCGGCCGTGACCGGCTGCGCGTGGGCGAACACCTCGCTGACCCACGCCCTGTTGCGGGCGTATTCCGATGCATCCTCGTACACGGTGTAGGCGGCTACGTACGCGTCGGTCTGGAGTGAGAACGCCATGTCGGGCAGTGGCCGGCGTGGAGCGTTGCTCATCCAGATCGCGAAGCCCTTCTCGGTGGGGTTGGTCGTGAAGAGCGGACGGATGTGCTCGACCATCCGCAAGATGCCCTCCGGGGTGTTCTCACCGTCGATCCACGCGTTGTCGGTGATGTAGTGCCAGTGCTCCGGGTTCTGCAGCTCCTGCTGGACGCGCTGTTCGGCCATCGTCGAAGGGGAGGCGTCCTGGACGAACACCGCCCGGTCGAGCAACGGGCTCGCGGTGAACTCAGCGAGCGACTCGCGAGCGTGCTGCTCGTCGTCCCCGAACGCCAGGGCCGTCACCAGGAGCAATCGGCGCTCGGTCCCGTCCTCGAGCGGCACCGGCGTGGACACAGCCACGATCTCCACGTTGTCGGGTACGCGGTGATGCACCCGGTACAGCCACTGCATGACCTCGGCGAAGTCCTCGAGCTCGTACCCGTGCACCGTGTGAGCAAGGTGGCCGAAGATCGGGCGGGTCTTGATGTGGAATCGCACGACGATGCCCGGGAAGGTCGGGCCCGCGCCGCGGGCCGCCCAGAAGAGGTCGCTGTTCTGCTCCGAATCGGCGCGGATCAGCTCGCCGTCGGCCGTCACCACATCGACCGCGACCACGGACTCGGCGGCCCAGCCCCAGCCTCGCTGGTTCCAGCCCTGTCCGCCCTGCAGCAGGAATCCCCCGATGCCGACCGACGGGCAGTGGCCACCGTTGAAGAAGCGCCCATATGCTTCGAGGTACGGCGACAGCTCATCACCGCCTTTGGTCGCCGGTCCTGCCGAGACGATCTCGCTCTGCTCGTCGTAAGAGATGTCCCGAAGAGCGCCGAGATCGATCAGCAGGCCGCCGTCACGCACGCTCCACGCGGCCCACGCGTGGCCGCCGGAGCGCACGGCGACCGTCCAGCCCCGCTCGGCGGCCAGCCGCACTCCGCGCTGCACGTCTTCGACCGACTCGGCGATCAGCACCGCATCCGGCTGCCGATCCGGTCGACGTCCGTTGAAGACACGCCCCACCCGGGCGTCGTCCCAGTCCGCGTGTTCGGGCAGCACGAGGCGACCGTCGAAAGGGGGAATCGTGAGGGTGTCAGACGTCAACGGCGGGCTCCTCGCTCGAGTATGCCGCGACGGCGCGGCTTCCACCCCCGACAGTAGAGACACCCGCGACAAGCCGAAACGCGGCTGGGGGGATACCAGCCATCGCGGTTCGATCGCAGGGGAGACCCGCTGTCCTGCCCGACCTCAGCCGATGACCGAGCCTCCGCCGTCGACGACGAGGTTGATGCCGGTGATCCACGAGGCCTCGTCGGAGGCGAGGAAGACCGCCGCGTTGACGATATCGGAGGTCTGGCCGACGCGACGCAGCGGGATGCGGCCCCACGTCGCCTCCACGGCGGGCGGCGGGTTGTCGACGAGGAACTTCGTCGCCGGAGTGACGACGAAGCCGGGCGAGATGCACACCGCGCGGATGCCGAGCGGCCCGCCCTCCACGGCGAGGTGCTGGGTCAGGTTGATGACGCCGGCCTTGGCGCTGCCGTGCACGTTCTGGGGAGCGAATTCCACCCCGCGGATCCCGGCGATCGAGCCGATGTTCACGATCACGCCGCGGCGCTGCGCGAGGTGCTTCCACGCCGCACGCACCGCGTAGAAGACGATGCTGAGCTCACCCTTGAGGTTGAGCTCCCAGTCCGCCACGGTGAGCTCGTCGATCGGTGCGAACCGCTGGATCCCGGCGTTGTTGTAGAGGATGTCGATGCCGCCGTAAACGTCTGCGGCCTCCGCCACCCATCGCTCGGTGACATCGGGATCGGTGAGGTCGATGTCACCGAACCCAGCGATCTCGCCGCCCTCCTCCCGCACGATGCGAACCGTCTCGTCCAGCGTCTCGGCGTTGATGTCGCAGCCGACGACCTTCGCGCCTTCTGCGGCGAAGCGCCGCGCCGCATCCCGCCCCATCCCCCCGCCGATCCCCGTGATCAGTGCGATCTTGCCCTCAAGCCGACCCATGTGCTCCTCCTTCGCTGAGTGCGCCCTGCCGCTTCGCGAACGGACGGCAGATCGCCGATCCCACGTTAGGGAACTCCACCTCTCCGTGTAACGGCGCAGCCGGCATACCTGCCATCATCTCCGCACGGCGGCGAGGACGAGAGCAGGAGGGCGAGGGTGAGCGCGCTAGCATGCCGCCATGGCCAACGGCGGTTACGACCTGAATCTCCTCATCCCCCTGCGCGCGCTCCTCGAAGAGGCGAACGTCACGCGCGCGGGTCAGCGGGTGCGATTGGGACAGTCGTCGATGAGCTCGGCGCTGTCGCGGCTGCGCGTCGCCTTCAACGACGAGCTCCTAGTGCGCGTGGGGCGCGACTATGAGCTGACCCCGTTCGCCCGGCTTCTGCTGCCGCAGGTGCAGGCGACCGTGCCGCTCATCGAGCGGGTGCTCACCGGCGAGCGCCTTCCCGAGCCGACAACCGCTCGGCGGGCCTTCACCATCATGGTGACCGACTACGGCGTGATGCGGCTGCGCCCCGCGTTGGCCGCCGTCCTCGCCGACGCTCCGCTCATGCAGGTCGACCTCATGCCGCTGCCGGAGCGCCCGATGGAGAGCGAGCGCGATCTCATCACGCACGACTTCGTGATCACGGTGCCGGGGACCGGCATCGACGGCCCCCACCTGCCACTGCTGGAGGACGAGTACGTGTGCCTCGTCGATGCGGCGAACCCGGCATTGCATGACGGCGCGCTGTCGTTCGAGGACTTCCTCGCCCTGCCACAGGCGGTCGCCCGCTTCGGTCGACTGCACTACACGCCCGCCGACCGGCGCCTGCGCGAGCTCGGCGTCGACCGTCGGGAGCCACGCGTGACCACGTCGTCGTTTCTGCCGCTGCCCTCCGTGGTGGCCGGCACCGACCTCGTCGCCGTGGTGCCCCGGGCGCTGGCCGAGGTGCTGGGCCCTCCCACGGGAACGATCGGCGTGCCTGCGCCCTTCGGCTCGGTTCCGATCGCGCTGAACCTGTGGTGGCATGAGAGTCATGACGCCGATCCGGCGCACAGGTGGTTCCGAGAGCGCCTGGCCGCCGCCCTTCACGCGGACCTCGCCGCGACAGCGAGCCCGGTCGAACGGACGACGGCGCCCCCGGAGGGATGAGCCCACAGGCTGGGTTCGTCAGAGCCGGTCGGGACCGTACGTCCGCCGCGCCGGCGGCACGGTGTGTCCGGGGCTCGTCGTCTCCACGATGCGGTTCTCGATCGTTCCCAGCCCCTCGACGGTCATCGTCACCACGTCGCCGACCTGGAGAGGCGGGGGTGTCAGGGAGCCGCTGCGGGCCCAGCGCTCCGAGAGCGCCCCTTGGGAAGCGGTCCCGGTCGCGAGGACGTCGCCGGCGCCCACCCAGGCATCGCGCGAGGCATGCACGAGCATCTCTTCGAAGGACCACGACATATTGCGCAGATTGTCGGTGCCGATGACCTCGCCATTGATCGCGACGGACATCTCGAGCGCGTATCGGTCTCCTTCGCGGTACTGCTCGAGCTCGTCAGGGGTGGTGATCCACGGTCCGAGCGTGTTCGCGAAGTCCTTGCCCTTCGAGGGTCCGAGTCCCACGCGCATCTCATCGCCCTGGATGTCGCGAGCGCTCCAGTCGTTGAGCAGGCAGAAGCCGGCGATGTGCTCCGCCGCCTCTTCGATCGGGACGTCCTTCACCGTGTCCTTGACGATCATCGCCACCTCGAGCTCGAAGTCGAGCTTGCGGGTGAAGGGCGGCATCGGCACGTCGGCGCCCGTCGGCAGAACCGACCACGGGTTCATGAACAGGAAGGCCGGCGCCTGATACCACTGCTCGGGAACCGCACCGTTGCCGGGCTCGCTCTTCTTCATTCCGGCGATGTGGGCCTCGAATACCAGGAAGTCCCGCATGGCCCTCGGCTGCACCGGAGCCGCGAAGGTCGCGTCCTCGATCGGCAGCTTCTGCATCCGGCCGGCGCGCACGTCGAGATCCCGACGAACGTCGGCCGGCCTGTTCAACAGCTCCAGGATCTCGGGATCGCCGGGGATGTCGTGAAGCTTGCCGTGCCCGACCCGTCCCGTGTGAACGATGCCGTTCGCACCGACGTAGCGCGCATAGCGCCCCATGTCAGAAGTCCAAGGTCTCGTAGAAGTCGCGCTGCCTGGTCTCGAGTGCGGGAATCGCCTGCCCGAGTGCCCATTGCTCGAAATGCGGGTACGTGGCGTGCGCCTTGAAGGCGGCCTCGTCGGCGTACACCTCGAAGATGCGGAAGATCCGGGGCTCATCCGGGCTCTGGTACGCCTGGTAGTAGATGTTCCCGGGCTCCTCGCGGGATGCCGGTGAGAGCTGCTCGAGGGCGTCGCAAACGGTCTGCTCCTCGCCGGGCAGGGCGGTCCAGGTGGCGCTGCATACGTAGGCCATGGTCATTCCTCTTTCAACGTCGTCGTCGGGGGCGGCTTCGCCCACCGTGATCACGCTAGGCGCGTGCGGCACCCGCGGCCACCGTCCGGTGGCGATGCCAGGCATCGGCGGGCGTCACGACATCCGGGCGCTCATTCAGCGAATATCGCGACCGCGCGCGTCCACCCGGCCGACGCGCCACGCACCTTGGTGGGGAAGCAGGCTACGGTGAATCCGGATGGCGGCAGCTGATCGAGGTGCTGAAGCTTCTCGATCTGGCAATAGCCCACCTCGGCGCCCGCCTTGTGCCCCTCCCACACGATCGAGGGGTCGCCGGTCTCCTCGAACTGCCGTCGGTTGATGCTGACCGGCACGTCCCAGCCCCACGCATCCGTTCCGACCACGCGCACGCCCCTCGCGGTCAGATGCAGGGTCGCAGCGCGCCCGAATCCGATGCCGGTGTCGATGTAGTCGTCCCGCCCGTAGGCCTGCGCCGCGATCGTGTTCGCCAGCACGATGTCCAGCGGCTGCAGTTCGTATCCGATGCGCTCGAGCTCGGCGTCGATGTCGTCGGGGGTGACAAGATGCCCGTTGGGCAGGTGGCGGAGGTCGAGCTTGACGCCCGGCCGGAAGAACCAGTCCAGCGGCACCTCGTCGATCGTCCACGCGCGCTCGCCGTTGTTCATCGTCGGGTGGTAGTGCCAGGGGGCGTCGACGTGTGTGCCGGCGTGGGTGGTGATCGTGACGGTTTCGGCCGCGAGCCCCTGCTGGTCGAGCAACTGGTCGGGCAGGATGCCGTACATCGCATACATGTCCTTGAGCCCGCCGACGTGATCCTTGTAGTCGATCTTCGGGCGCAGAAACGGGGGATCCACCGGAACCACGTCATCCAGTGGCATGGACAGGTCCACGAAACGCATCTTGACTCCTCTCGAGAGATCCTGCGGGTTCACTGGAACCGCGACGCGGCAGCGCGCATGTCGTCGATCCGACGCTCAGCGGCATCGGGGGCCAGCTCGCCCGCCGTATAGGTGACGGAGTGGATGACGCCGGAGTAGCGGAACGTCCCGCGCCGGGAGCGCAGATCCCACGAGACGGGCGAGCGTCGATCGATCCCGACATCGATGCCGCTGAAGGGCGCGAAGATCCCGAAGGCGGTGAGTCCGCCGACAGTCGCCGTCTCCCCGTCCGTGATGAGCTCGGCGCGGCATGCTCGCGCCGCCCCGACCTCGACCGCGAGACGCATGGTCGTGCGGCCCTCGGGCAGAGCACACGGGGAGGAGACGTGCATGATGCCGAAGTCGTTCCACTCGAGCACGGCGTGTCCGGATTCGACGTACACCACGTAGCCGCCGGCCTGCCCGCCGTGCGCGAATATCACGCCTTCGCTCTCGTCGACCTCGAGATCGGCCACGACCTCGAACGAACGTGCGGTGACCAGCTTGCTCGCGCGGTAGCGCTCGACTGTCGGCGTTCCCGGGAGGAGCCGCAGCGGTCGACTGTAGCGTTCCTCATCGGGATTGCGAACGGCGTTCGCCAACCCCGAGCCCTCGTCAAGGGGGTACACGGCGTTGCGCTGTGCGGCATCCTCCCACCCGGTCCGCAGGCGATCGAGGCGCTCCCCCTCGTCGGCGGCGAGGTCGCGGACCTCACCCGGATCGGAGTCGAGGTGGTAGAGCTCCCAGCGGTCGTCGTCGAAGTCCGTCATGCGCGGATGCTGCGTCACCGCCTTCCATCCGTCCTGGTAGTAGCTGCGATGACCGCTCACCTCCTCGTGCTGGGACCGTCGCGGCTCGGCACCGGGGACCTCGCGCAGGGCGTCGGCGAAGCTGCGGCCGTCCATCTCGAGTCCGGGGCGGCCGTTCCGGTCACCCGGACCGGGCAGGTCGACGAGGTCGAGCACCGTGGCCGCGATGTCGGTGACGTACTGGTACCCCTCGCGGATGCGGTTCGACGGCAGCTGGGCGGGCCACGAGACGATGAGCGGCGAGCGCACGCCACCCTCGTGGGTCGAGGCCTTGAAGAGGCGGAACGGGGTGTTGGAGGTCATGGCCCACCCCGACGGGTAGTGCATCATGCTCCGCGGCCCGCCGACCTCGTCGAGCGGAAGATCGAGATCGTCGTCCTCGCGCCGGGCGAGGGGCGGAGCCTTGGTGTACTGCAGAGTTCCGCGCGGCCCGCCCTCGGCCGTGGCGCCGTTGTCGGACAGGAACATGATGATCGTGTCCTCGCGCTCGCCGAGCTCGTCCAGCACCTCGAGCAGCCGTGCCGTGCTCTGATCCACCTCGTGGATCATCCCGGCGTAGACCTGCATCATGCGCGCGTAGAGGGCGCGTTGCTCGTCGGTCTGCTCGTCCCAGTCCGGAACGGCACGACCGGGCTCCTCCTCGCGGTGGGCCATGACGAGATCATGGGGGAAGAGCCCGAGCTCCTTCTGCCGGGCGAAGCGCGTCTCGGCGGTCCTCGACCAGCCGTCGGCGTACATGTCCGCGAACTGGGCGATGCTCTCGTCCTTCGCCTGCAGCGGTCCGTGCACCGCTGCATGGCCGAAGTAGAGGAAGAACGGCTTCTCCGGATCTGCGGCGCGCACGGCGCGGATCATCTCGACGGCCCGATCGGTCAGGTCATCCGTCACGTGGTAGCCCTCGGGATAGCTGTCCGTATCGACGGCGCTGTTGTCGACGACGAGGCGCGGCGGACTGTGCGGCATGGTGAAAGCCTCGAGAAACCCGTAGAAGCGGTCGAAGCCGACCTGACACGGCCACATCTCGCGGGAACCCGCGTCGTGCATCTCGCTTTCCGGGGCGAGATGCCATTTCCCCACCGCCATCGTGGCGTATCCACCGTCGCGGAGCATCTCCGGAAGCGGCGAGCAGTCTGCCGGGAACGTCGCGGTCCGGTTCGGCATGCCAGGATCGGTGTTCGCGACAAATGCGAAGCCGGCCCGGTGGTGGTTGATTCCGGTCAGCAGAGACGCGCGCGTCGGCGAACACAACGGCGTCACGTGGAAGCTCGTGAACCGGGTACCGGCCTCCGCCACGGCGTCGATCGCCGGGGTGGGGATCTCGGACCCGTAGCATCCCACATCGCTGAAGCCCATGTCGTCCACGAGGATCACGATGACATTGGGGCGCCGTCGGCCTGCTCCGGGGCGCGGCGGCCACCAGGGCTCGGTACCGGCGATCGTGCGGCCGACGGCGCCAGGACGCTCGGGGCGGGTGCGTGTCATCAGTCGTTCCTCTCGTGACCTGGCGCGGCGCCGGCCGGAGCCAGACCGAACACGCGCTCGGCGTTCTCGTGGGAGATCAGGGTGCGCTCGTGCGGGTTGAGGTCGAGTGCGCGGAAGGCGGCTGCCGCCGCAGCCTGGTCCTCCATCGGGTGATCCGCAGCGAAGAGCACGCGCTCGGGGCCGAGGATGTCGACCACAGCTCGCACGGGAGCTGCGAAGTTCATCCCGCTCGTGGTCACCCAGACGTGCTCGCGGAAGTAGCTGCTCGGCGTGCGCTCCAACGGTGCGCCCCCGACTGCGGTGAGCTCGAAGCGGTAGCGGTCATCGATGCGGTCCAGGAGCAGGGGAAGCGACTCACCGAGATGGCCCAGGATGATCCGCAGATCGGGGAAGCGGTCGAAGACTCCCGCGCTGATCATCCGCAGGACATGCGTGCCCACCTCGACGGCATAGGCCCATCCGACGGTGAAGCCCGGAATGCCGGCGCCGGCGAGCGTCTCGGAGGGCTCCCGCGGGTGAAGGTACAGCGGGACGTCGGCGTTCACGATCGCCTCGAGCACCGGCTCGAACCGCGGGTCGTCGAGGTAGCGGCCCTCGGTGTGGGAGTTGACCAGCACGCCGCTGAGCCCCAGCTCGTCGACCGCGCGCATGACTTCCGCTGCTGCGTCGGCCGGAGACTGCATGGGCAGCGTGGCCATGCCGGCGAACCGCGTCGGGTGGGCCGAGAGGAGCTCGTGAACACGGTCGTTCGCGAGCCGCGCGAGCGGCGTCGCCACCTCAGGACGGAGATGCTGAACCCCCGGCGCGGAGACGGAGAGCACCTGCACGTCGATCCCGGCCGCATCCATGGCGGCGATTCGTCCGGGCCCGAGGTCCAGGAGCGGCCCAAGGAGAGGCCCCGCGATGGGGCCGGAGCTCATCGACGGCCGACCCCCGGTCTGCTCACGCGCGGCCTCGACGATCTCGGGGATGCTGAAGGCCTCCTCGACGGCGATGAGACGAGTCCCACGGTTCCCGACGGATATGTCCGCCGTGGCCCCTGCCGGGCTTCCGCTGTCTTCCATCCGTCGCGTCAGTCGAACATCGCTGCAGCGTCGCGCCAGGCCCGGAAGTGCTCTTCTCGGTTGTGGTCCGCGGGCTCGCCCGGGATGAACGCCACGTGGTGAAGCTTCCCGCTGAAGCGGAAGGCGCCGTGGCGCTGGTGCATCGACCACGAGACAGGCCCGCCACGATCGATTCCCACGTCGATACCCGTGTACGGGGCGAGCCCGATCATCATCTGCACGCCCGTCAGCGTCGCCGACTCCGTCGACCCGTCGAGCGCGAGGTCGAAGTCCCACTTCATGCCCGGGCGCCATTCCGCCCGCAGCACGACCTCGTGTGCTCCCTCGGCCAACCGCGGTCCGGTGACCTTGTGCATGATGCCGTACTCGTTGTACTCGAAGTGGACCGTGCCGTCCTCGACATACACGACGTATCCGCCGTTCTGGTCGCCGTGGGCGAACAGCACGCCCGCGGAATCGCCGCCGACCGTCACGGCAGCGCGGACCTCGAACGACCGCATGCTGATCAGGGCGGCCGAGCGCTCGCGCTCGAGCTGCGGCGTTCCCGGATAGAGCGTCAGCGGATCGGAGAACGCATCCGTCGACGGGCGGTGGACGCCGGTGAGGACGCCCGAGGCGTCACCCAGGGGGAAGACCGTGTTGCGCCATGCCTCCCGCTGCCACGCCTGGGCGAGTTCCGCCACCAGTCCGGGGTGTTCCCCGGCGATGTCGTCGATCTCGGTGGGGTCGCTGCGAGTGTCGAACAGCTGCCATTCCGTGTCCTCGTACGGGGCGCCCGGGCGGTGCAGCGTGAGTGCTTTCCAGCCGTCGCGGTAGAACCCGCGGTGGCCGCTGAACTCCGAGTACTGCTCGGTGCGGATCGCAGGGTGAACCGGGTCGGTGAGCACCGGTGCGAAGCTCTGCCCGTCGGGCTCTTTCGCCGGCGCACCGCAGCGTTCGGCGGGTCGATCGATGCCCAGCAGATCGAGGATCGTCGGCGACAGATCGGTCACGTAGGCGTACTGCCGCCGGAACCCGTCGTCCTCCGCACCGCGGCGCAGCCCCTCGGGCCACGACACGATGACCGGGGTGCGAACGCCGCCGGCGAAGGTGGACCCCTTGTACAACCGGAACGGGGTGTTCGACGCCATCGCCCACCCGCGCGGGTACTGCACCATGGCCTGCGGGCCGCCGATGAGGTCCAGATCGAGATCCGTGTCGCGGGTCCAGTCCTCCGGGACGTCCGCCACGAATCCGAGGAAGTTCGCCAGGTAGCTCCGCGTGCCCAGGCGCCCGCCGTCGTTCGCCCCGCCGTTGTCGCTGGTGAACACGATGATCGTGTTGTCCAGTTCGCCCTGCTCTTCGAGGGCGTCCATGAGCCGGCCGAGATTCTGGTCGAGGTTGTCGACCATCGCCGCGTAGACCTCCATGATCCTCGCGGTCTTCGCCTGCTCGGCGGGAGACACCTCATCCCAAGCCGGAACGTCCCATGCGGGTCCTTCGTGGTTCCGCTCCGGAAGGCGCGTGCCCTCCTCGACCACACCGAGCTCGCGCTGCCGGTCGAACCGCCGGGCACGCACCTCATCCCAACCGGCATCGTATCGGCCGCGGTACTTCTCCATGTCCTCCTTCTTCGCGGCGAAGGGGGCGTGCATGGCATGGTGGGCGAAGTAGAGGAAGAACGGCCGCTTCGCGTCGTGAGCGCGCAGCGAGCGAATCATGCCGATGGCCTCGTCGGTCAGATCGTCCGTCAGGTAGTAGTCGTCGGGGTATCGCTCGACCTCGACCGGGCTGTTGTCCCGGATGAGCCGGTTCGGTGCCATGAACGGCGTGAAGCCCTCGAGGCAGCCGTAGTAGCGGTCGAAGCCGCGCTGCAGGGGCCAGGAGTCCTTCGCCGCACCGTCGTTGGTCGCCGACCCTCGGCTCAGGTGCCATTTGCCGACCATGAACGTCGAATAGCCATTCCCCCTGAGGATCTCCGGGAGCGTGAGGACGTCGTCGGCGATCTCGAATGTGGAGCCGGGAAAGCCCGGATCGAACCCGGCGACGGTGCTGAAGCCCGCGCGGTGGGGGTTGATCCCGGTGAGCAGCGCGGCACGAGCCGGAGAGCACACGGGAGTCGTGTGGTAGTTCGTCATGCGCACGCCGCGCTCGGCGAGGCGGTCGAGGTTGGGCGTGTCGATCTCGGATCCGAAGGGACCGATGTCGGCATACCCCATGTCGTCGACGAGCATGACGATCACGTTCGGCGATCCCTCGCGTGCGGTCGGCTCCGCCGGCCACGCAGGGCGGGACTCCGAGATCGTCTCCTTGACGGAGCCCTCGAACTCCTCGTACCCGCGCGCGTACTCGGGAATGGCGCTGGATGTCCGCTCAGCCACGCTGTCCTCCTGTCCCCGCCTCGAGGAATCTGGGATCCATGATCTCGCGCAGCACCTTGCTGCGCAGTTCGCCGAATCGTCGGTCCGCCCTCGTCGAGATCTGATCGCGCACCGGCCCCAGGCCGATGGTCACCTCGTCGATGACGCGCGTCGGCTTGCCCGCGACGACCACGACCCGGTCGGCGAGGTAGACGGCCTCGTCGATGTCATGCGTCACGAGGCCGATGGTCAGCCCGAGCGACGAGCGCAGGTTCAGGATGAGGTCTTCGAGCTCGAACCGCGTCTGTGCGTCGACGGAGCCGAACGGCTCGTCCATGAGCAGGATGGGCGAGTCGTAGGCCAGCGCACGTGCGATGGCCACCCGCTGCTGCATTCCTCCGGAGAGCTGCCACGGGTACTTCTCGCCGACGTCGCCCAGACCGACGGATTCCAGAGCCCGCTCGGCACGTTCCCGGCGCTCAGCCTTGCCGAGCCCTCTGCTCTGCAGCGGAAACGCGACGTTGTCCCAGATCCGCATCCACGGCATCAGCGATCCCCGGTAGTCCTGGAACACCACGGCGATCTCGGACAGCGGCCGATCGACGGCGGTGTCGCCGTACCTGACCGAGCCCGACGTCGGGAGCATGAGCCCCGACAGGCATCGCAGCATCGTCGTCTTGCCAGCTCCGGACGGGCCGACGATGCAGACGAACTCCCCCGGATTGATCGTCAGGTTCAGCCCGCCCAGCACCGTGTGGTCGCCGAACGACTTCGTCAGCGAGTCGATGACGAGCGGAGCCGTAGAACGCACATTCTGCGGCGCATCAGTTGTCATGTTCATTGCTTCAGCCTTTTCGTTGATGTGTGAACGCGTCGCGCACGGGGCTCAGGCCCCGCCTCGGCGGAAGTACCAGCTGAGCGATATCCGCTCTACCCAGATGAACACGACGTTGATGAGGAAGCCGACGACGGCCAGCACGACGGTGCCCGCCCATGTCTCTGCGACGGCGAATCGCTGCGCGCTGAAGAGGATGTAGAAGCCGATTCCGTCGGCCGAGCCGTACATCTCGCTGACAACGACCATCACGATTCCAACCGACAGGGCGATCCGCAGTCCCGCGAAGGTCTGCGGCAGCGCCCCCATCAGCGTCACGCGGCGCAGGCGCAGCGGGTGACTGATGCGGTAGCTGCGCGAGGTCTCCAGCACGGATGCCGCGATGCCGCGAACCCCGTCCGTGGTGTTCAGCAGGATCGGCCAGACACAGCCGAGGGCGATGAGGGCGACCTTCGGCGCCGCGCCGATGCCGAGAGCCACGATGAAGATCGGCACGAGTGCGACGAACGGCAGCGCGCGCACGAAGTTCAGCAGCGGCCGGGTCGCGTCGCGCAGGACGCGCCGCTCACCGAGCAGAAGCCCGCCGCCGATTCCGACGATCGCGGCGATCGCATAGCCGCTGATGAAGTTGAACATGCTGTACCCGAGGGCCGCCGTCAGCTCGCCGTCGGCGAACCCGGAGAAGATCGTCTGGACGACCTCCGTCGCCGGGGGGAAGTACACGTCCGTGCTGTTCGCCGAGACGACGAAGAGCGACGCCAGCAGCAGCAACGGGAGCCAGACGTAGCTCAGCGCAGTTCCTGCTCGCCGAGCGGTCGACCGGGAGGATGTCGTGGTGTCAGTCATCGGTGTTCTGCCTCCAGCGCAGGAAGTGCCCTTCCAGGGTTTCGGCCGACCGGGTGACGACGTAACCCAGGGTGCCGGCGACGATGAAGTAGGCGAAGGCCGTCGATGTCGCGCCGTCCACTTGAGCCGTCGCCAGTCCGAAGCCGATGCCGGGAATGCTTCCGACGACCTCGGAGCCGACGGAGACGAGCACGGCCATGGTGGCCGCCAGGCGCAGCCCCGTCATGATCGAGGGGGTCGCGGTCGGAAGGGCGACGCGCAGGAAGTACAGCGGAGCACGGACCCGGTACGCCCGGGACGTCTCCACGATCGCCGGGTCGATGCCTCGCGCACCGTACAGCGACTGCACGATGAGCGGGAAGCTGCACGCGAGGACGACCGCGATGACCTTCGAGGTGATGCTCGTCCCATGCACCAGGACGATCACCGGCAGCAGGGCGATGGACGGGAACGATCGGCCGAGGTCGACGAGCATCCGCGTCGAGCGTTCGACGAACGGAATGAGCCCGGCCATGAGACCGATGGGGATGGCGATCACAGCTGAGATCGCCAGGCCGATCATCGCTCCGCCCACCGTCAGGCCGACGGAGCCCCAGAACCCCGACTGCGGAAGCAGGCGCCAGAGTGCGACCAGCACCTCGCTGGCGGGAGGTAGCAGCGCCGCGGACAGCAGGCCGGTGCGGGCCACCACCTCCCAGGCGATGATCGCCGCGGCGATCACCACCAGGGAGAGGATCCGGCGCCGGTTGTTCCTCGGCGCCCGGATGGTCCGGACCGCCGTGGTGGGAGCGAGAGAACCGACGACCACGGGTCAGTCCTGATCGGCTTCCGACCAGAGGAGGTCGTCGGCGACGTCCACGGCCTCGTCGCTGAACCCCTGGTCGAGCATCGCGTCGGCCAGCTGCTGCATGACGTCCACGTGGAAGGAGCCGCCGAACGGCTGGATCTCCCGACTCTCGATGTAGTCGTCGGGCAGCTCGGTCTGCTCCCTGTCGATGCGGCGCACCTCGTCGGGGTTCTCGTTGGCATACTCGTTCGCCCGGTCGGTGGCCCGGATGAACGCGGCGACGACCTCGGGGTTCTCTTCGAGGTAGGCGTCACTCGCGCCCCACGCGACCTGGGTGACCTCCGGCAGCGTCGCGCTCGTGCTCGTCTCCTCCAGGAAGGTGAAGCCGCTCTCCCTCGCGCCCGCGAAGAACGAGGCGTACGTGAGGATGGCGTCGGCCTGACCAGAGGTGGCGGCATCGGGGAGAGCGTCGGGCGTGAGCTGCACCCACTCGATCGAGTCGAGCGGCACACCGGCCGCCGTCAGCGCCAGGTTGGTCGAGACCACGGGCAGCCCGGCGAGCTGGCCCGTCGCGATCGTCTTGCCTTCGAGGTCTGCCACCGAGGTGACGTCACTTCCCGGAGGGACCAGGAGTCCGGCGGACGGCGTCACCTCCGGGTCGTCGTTCTGGATGACGGAGACGAGCGAGATGGGGATGCCCTGCGAGACCGCGGCGATCGGGGAGGCTGCGTCGATCTGAGCGAACTGGATCTGACCGCTCACGAGCTGAGGCGCGATCGTGGCCGGGTTCCCGGTGCCGACCGTGACATTGAGGTCGAGGCCCTCTTCTGCGAAGAAGCCCTGCTCGATGCCCAGCAGGAGCGACTCGAACTGCCCACCGGCCGACTGGAGCACCTCGATGGCAACGGGATCGTCCGGGTCGAGCTCCGGAGTCGCCTCCGCTGATGAACCGTTCTCTGCGGAGCAGCCGGCCAGCAGCAGCCCTGCGATGGCCAGTCCGACCGTCGAGACCGAGGTGATGCGAGTGCGGGACATACGGGGCCTCCTTGCCCTGGCGCGCGGAATGCGGATCGCGTCTGTGTGATGCGCAGCGTTGCGGTGATGCTGAATGGAGCGGTGACGCTTCGAGTGTGAACGTACTCAGACGCCTGCCGGCACTGCAACGTCGCCGCTTCCATACGTGCTATCGCTCGGACAGACACCGACGTGCGCTCGGGTCCCGGGCTCTCCGGCGGTCGCGGGCCACCCCCTGGTACCCCATGGCACCTATCGCCGAAGCCGGTGGACCGCGCCGGCCACCGCGACGTACGCTTCCGTCGTCCTGTCATTGCCCGAGGAGCCCCATGGCCATCGCGACCGTCAACCCGTACACCGGCCGGATCGAACAAGAGTTCGCCCCGCACGATGATGCCGAGATCGAGCGCCGCATCGCGGCTGCGCAGACCGCTTTCGAGACCCTGCGTGACACCACGTTCACGCAGCGATCGGAGTGGATGCGGGCGGCAGCGCACCTGCTGGAAGAGGACCAGGAGCAGCTCGCTCGCATCATCACCATCGAGATGGGTCGGCCGATCACGGGCGCCCGCGCCGAGGTGCTGAAGTGCGCGAAGGGACTGCGCTTCTACGCCGAGCACGCCGAGGAGTTCCTCGCGCCCGAGCAGCTGGCCGACCCTGCCGTCGTCGGCGCCTCGCGGGCTGGCACCGTGTATGCGCCGATCGGGGTCGTGCTCGCGGTCATGCCCTGGAACTACCCGCTCTGGCAGGTGCTGCGTTTCGCGGGCCCAGCGCTCATGGCGGGCAACACGGGCCTGCTGAAGCACGCCTCGAATGTGCCGCAGGCCGCGCTCTATCTGGACACGCTCTTCGAGCGCGCGGGCTTCCCCGCGGGAGCCTTCGCCGCGCTGCTGATCCCCGCGTCCCGCGTCGAGCCGGTCCTGCGAGACCGCCGCGTCAAGGCCGCGACGCTCACCGGTTCCGAGCCCGCCGGACGGTCTTTCGCGGCCGTCGCAGGATCCGAGGTCAAGCACGTGGTCCTCGAGCTGGGCGGCTCCGATCCCTTCATCGTCATGCCGAGCGCCGACATCGCGCGGGCCGCCGCGACCGCGGTCATCGCGCGCAACCAGAACAACGGCCAATCCTGCATCGCAGCCAAGCGCTTCATCGTGCACAGCGATGTCCACGACGAGTTCGTGCGGCTGTTCGCCGAAGGCGTCTCCGGCCTCACCGTGGGGGATCCGCTGGACGAGTCGACGGATATCGGCCCGATCGCCACCGAGTCCGGGCGCGATGAGCTGGCCAGTCAGGTGGCCGATGCCGTCGCGAACGGCGCGACGGTTCTTGCGGGCGGCACGGCGCCCGACCGCCCGGGCTGGTTCTTCGAGCCGACGGTGCTCGCCGGCGTGACATCCGAGATGCGCCTGCACCTCGAGGAGGCCTTCGGCCCCGTGGCGACCGTCTATCGCGTCGACAGCAGGGAGGAAGCCGCGCGCATCGCGAACGGCACCACCTTCGGTCTGAGCTCGGCCGTGTGGACGAGCGACCCCGAGGAAGAGGACTGGTTCGTGCGCCACCTCGACGCCGGCGCCGTCTTCGTGAACGGGATGACGGCGTCATACCCCGAGCTCCCCTTCGGCGGCGTGAAGGACTCGGGCGTGGGCCGTGAGCTCGCCGCCGCCGGTATCCGGGAGTTCTGCAACCTGAAGACGGTCTGGAGAGCCTGATGCCGCGCCCCCTGACGACGCGATCCGTCAGGGGGCGACGACCTTCCCCGCTGCGGGTGCCCCTCTGCGGTTCGCCAGGTCGAGGCCCAGCCGGCTGGTTGACTTGCGGTGTGGATCTTGAGCAGTGCCAGGTGGCCGAAGTGGAGGCGCTGGCGGCGTTCCTGAGCGAAGTGGATCTCACCCTGAGTGGTCTGGATGCGCCGAGTGTGCGGCTGTGGATCGAGCGTGACGAGAGGGGAGCGATCGCCGGCAGCACGGGGTACGAGATCAGCGGTGACGGTCGACACGCACTGATCCGGAGCGTGGCGGTCGCCCCGTCTCAGCGCTCCCGTGGTCGTGGTCGCGCGCTCGCGAGCTTCGCGCTTGAGCGCGCAGCGGAAGAGGGTGCGATGAAGGCGTGGCTGTTCAGTCGCCGTTCTGGACCGTTCTGGCAGAGTCTCGGGTTCGAGGCCGCTGATCGTGACGAGCTTGCCGAGGCGTTGGCTGACACCCATCAGGTGCGACTGTTCCAGCAGACTGGGCAGCTGGGTCGCGAGGTCGCCTGGTCGCGTCTCCTCGACGTGGTCTGACCCGGGGACCCAGGCGGCGACCGCGTACGGCGCGGGCACGGCTCACGGACGATCCCGACCGGGCATCACTCGTGTCGCACGGCGATCTGATCGGGTTCGAGCTGGACGGCCCATCCCTCGATCGTTCCGGCGTTCTCGTACTCCTCGATCTGCAGGATCTGCCTCCCCCGCTCGACCGTCTGCTGCATGGGCGCGGTCACGAACGCGTAGATGTTCAGCCATGCCGACTCCTCGAACGCGGTGCCGTCGAGCACCAGCACGTTGGCGTCGACGACCCCGCGCGCGGCCATGGCCGCGCGGGGAGAGACCGTGGTGACGGCGCGCGCACCGTTGACCTTGTTGGCTGCCACGACGCCCGCCATCGCCTCGTCGACCACGAGCACGGCGAATGCGTCGACGCCGGCGTCCTGATCCTGCACGACGGCACGGCCGACGCGGACAGCGTAGACGGGATAGTCGTCGCCGGGGTCGATCTCGTCCGCGCCGTGCCAGACGACGTCGAAACCTCCTGCCTTCGCCCGCGCCGCCAGGGCGCGTCCGAGTTCGTAACCGCCGTGGTCGACGGCGAAGTGGATGCGTGTCATGTCTGAGGTCTCCGTGTTCGAGCGAGGTGCGAAGGGTCAGACCGGCGGGGCGACGAACAGGCCGCGGTCGATGTCGTTGAAGGACTCCCGAGCCACCAGCTCGCTCATCTCCTGGGCCGTGCCCCACTGATCCTGAGTGGAGAGCTTGCTGATGTCGTGTTGGCCCGGAACCCACGAGTCGTCGTCCACCATCGACAGTTCCGTCGTGTACTCGATGGTGTTGCCCGAGGGGTCCAGGAAGTACGCGAAGGTGTTGTCGCCGGCGTTGTGACGGCCGGGCCCCCAGATCATGCGGGTGCCCGCGCGCAGGATCTTTCCTGCGCCGCGCATCCACTCCTCGATGCCGCGCATCTCGAAGGAGAGATGGTGAAGCGAGTGGTGCGGTCCCATCGCGACCGCGATCGAGTGGTGATTGGCGTTGCACCGCATGAAGTGCATCATCTCGACGCCGTCGGGGCGCACGAGCGAGTCGGAGATCGTGAAGTCCAGGTGGTCCACGTACCATTGCGCGGTCGTGTTGAGGTCCGCCGAGTTGAACACCATGTGCGAGAGCTTCACCGGGATCGGCTCGCGCTCGCGGATCTTGCGTGCTTCGCGCTGCTCGTATCCCGTTGCGAACTCGAGTACGCGCCCATCGCCGTCGAAGACGCGGAAGCCGTAGCCACCGCTGAAACCGGTGAGCTCCTGCGGCTCGTGGACGAACCGAACCTCCTCGCGGTGCAGCTTCTCTGCCAGAGCATGGATGTCGGAACGCGTCCGCACGGCGAAGCCCGCGAGGTCGACGCGCTTCTCGTCGCGGCGCAGGCGCAGGATGAAGGGTTCCGTCGACCCCTCCGCCGCGAGGTAGCTGAGCCCGTCCTCGCCGTGCGCCTCGGTGAGGCCCCAGTGGCGGATGAAGAACTCGCGCTCGACTTCGAAGTCGGGCACGGCGAGCGCTGCGTAGCGCAGATGAGAGACGAGCCGTTCAGTCATCGTCGACCTTTCATGTCAGAACCGTGTCGCGCGGAACGCGACCCACCGAGGGTATGCCGATCCGCCCCGGGGACACCAGGCGATGGCGGGATACCACGCATCTGCCGTGGGCGTGTCCGGACCACGCACTGGACGGTCGGTGGCGCTGCGCGTCCCGATAGGTGCCATCGCGCTCGCTGACTGGTGGCGCCACCACGGCGGCCCTAACGTCGAGCGGTGAGTGCGATGTCGCACCAGGAAGTGGGAGACGAGGATGTCAATTCGGAACGTGCTCATCGTCGGCGGTGGATTCACCGGCCTGACGGCGGCGATCGCGCTCGCTCGGCGCTCAGTGGCGGTCACCCTCGTCGATCGCGCGAAGGAGTGGGCGCGCGTCGGCCACGGCTTGACCATTCAGGGCAACGCGCTGCGGGTGTTCAAGGAGATCGGCGTCATCGACGAGGTTCTCGAGAAGGGTCAATCGGAACAGGGCCTGACGCTCTTCTTCGCCGATGGCCGGGTCATGGCGCCGCTGCACACCCCGCACACCGGCGGCGAGGACCTGCCTCCGACGATCGGCGCCCTCCGGCCGGACCTGCACGAGATTCTCGTCGCGAAGGCCGAGTCGCTGGGAGTCGAGATCCGGATGGGACGGGAACTCGTCTCGTTCGAGAATCACGAGGACTCGGCGACGTCCGTGCTCTCGGACGGCACAACGGAGTCCTGGGACCTCATCGTCGTCGCAGAGGGGATCAAGTCCCCCACGCGACCGAAGCTCGGCATCACCGAGGACCGCGCACCCAGCGGCCTCGGCATCTGGCGCGCCGTCACGGACCGCCGCCCGGAGATGACCGGCGGGATCGCCTTTCCGCTCCAGGATGACGGCGGCGCGTTCAAGGTCGGCTACACACCGGTGAGTGACACGCAGTGCTATGTCTTCGTGCTGTGCCGACCGGAGCGTCCCGACAACGGCCTGCCGGACTGGCAGGAGGTCAAGCGCCTGATGGCCAACTACCACGGAGACTTCGACTTCCTGCGGGAGTCGATCACGGAGAGCACCTTCCTCAACTTCCAGGAGATCGAGTGGATCTTCGTGGAAGGCCCGTGGCACCGCGGGCGCGTCATCGCGCTGGGAGAGGCCGTGCACGCGGTCCCGCCGCTGATCGCCCAGGGGGCCGCGCAGTGCCTCGAGGATGCGCTGCTCTTCGCGCAGTACGTCACGGAGGACGGCGACCTCGAGACGCAGATGCGCGAGTTCCACTCCCGGCGCGTCCCCCGCGTCAAGGGAGTCGTCGAGGCTTCCCTCCTGCTGGCCGACTGGGAGCAGAACCCGGGCTCGCCCGATGCCGACCCCGGCCGCGTCATGGCCGACGCCCTGAGCGCTCTGGTTCCGGCGCCGTGAGCGGCTTCCGCGTGCCCCGCCGCATCGTGACCGGCCACGACCGGAACGGCGCATCGGTCGTCGTGAGCGACGGCCCCGTGCCGGTCACCCAGGAGCTCCTCGAGGACGGCGTCGCCTTCCACGAGATCTGGGTCACCGACAGCGCCCCGGCCGTGATCGGCGCGGGTCAGGAGGATCCCACGGCGGGAGCCCTTACGGTACCCCCGCCCGCGCGGGGCACCCGGATCCGCATCAACGAGTTCCTGCCCGGACATCTCGATGACAAGGGCCTGCAGTCGCCCGTGCACCGCACGGAGTCGATCGACTACGGAATCGTGCTCGAGGGCGAGATCACCCTGATCCTCGATGCCACCGCGGTGACGGCGAGTGCCGGCGACGTCGTCATCCAGCGAGGCACGGATCACGCGTGGGCCAACCGAACGGATCGCGTCGCGCGGGTCGCGTTCGTGCTCGTCGGAGGCGAGTACGGACAGGATGCCCTCGACGTGCTCCCCGAGAGCGCACGTGATGGGCTGATGCGCCGCGGGCCGCGGGACTGAGGGGATCATGCACGTCGATCACATCGGGTTGTCCGTGGGCGATCTCGACGCTCAGCGCGACTGGTATCAGCGCGCGTTCGGATTCGGCATCGCAGACCCCTTCGAGATCCCCGGCGTCGGGCTGCGCGGCGTCTTCCTGCTCGCGCCCCACGGCATGGCGATCGAGCTTCTCGAGCGCCGCGGCTCGTCCCATCCGACGCCGGCCGCGACACCGCCGGACGCGCTCCTGTCGCAGGGGTGGGGACACATCTGCATGCGCGTCGAGGACCTCGACGCCGTCTACGAAGCTCTCGTGACCGCCGGAGCCGGCATCGTGACCGCCCCCGGTGAGTCACCGCAGCCCGGGGTGCGCTTCGCTTTCGTGACCGATCCCGAGGGAAACTTCATCGAACTGCTCGATCGGAAGGGAGCGGTGACGGCATGACCGACATCCGCTTGCCCGGGCTGGCTGGCAACCTCTTCGTCGTCACGGGCGCCGCGGGCGGACAGGGCGCCCAGGAGGCTCTGCTGCTGGCGGCCAACGGCGCGGACGTCATCGCGGCTGATCTGGCCGCGAGCGCCCCGGAGCTCCTCTCCCGGGCCGCCGACCTCCCAGGGACGGTGACGTATCACCGGCTCGATGTGACCGACGAGGCCCAGTGGCGCATGCTCGTCGAGTCGATGGGCGGCCGGGCCGTGAAGGGACTCGTGAACAATGCCGGAGTGACGTCGCGGATCCGCATCGGGGCGGTCGATCGGGCCGACTGGGACCGGGTGATGGCGATCAACGTGACCGGTCCGATGCTCGGGATCCAAGCGCTCCTGCCCCTCATGGGGGCCGGCTCCTCGATCGTGAACATCGGGTCCGCGGCGGGCCTCACCGGCCACTACACGGCCGCCTACACGACCAGCAAGTGGGCGATCCGAGGCCTGACCCACACGTGCGTGACCGAGCTCGGACCGCACGGCATCCGCGCCAACATCGTCCACCCCGGATACATCCGCACCGAGATGACGGCGAGCGCACCGCCGGCCTTCCTCGAGGCGAACACCGCCATCTCTCCGCTGCATCGCGCCGGAGAGCCGGAGGAAGTCGCAGACGTCGTGGTCTTCCTGCTCTCCGACGCCGCGGCCTATATCACCGGAGCCGAGATCGGCGTCGACGGCGGCCAGTATCTCTCCGGCGCTGCCACCTTCCTGTCTGACGCCGTCCGTCCCCCAACCCCCTAGGAGCGCCCACGTGTACATGTACTTCCCCTCCAACTACGTCTGGAGCATGGCCGTCGTCGCATCGCTGAACAACGGCGGGCTCATCGACGATGTCGACAAGGCTTCGAGACCAGTTCTGGAGGCTTCCCAGCAGGGCGACGACGTCGGCACCGAGCTGCTCTACGCCTCGTGGCAGGCCGTCGCCGATCGGCTGCTGGCCGAGGCGGAGCGCGCGCAGGCGCGCGGCTGGAAGCTCAGCGCGGCCGACAAGTACTACCGAGCGGCGCTGTACACCTCGCAGGCAGAGCGTCTGCAGTCACCGAAGTGGGAGGGTCGCACCGCCGCCTACCAGAAGTCCATCGACCTGCTTCTGAAGCATGCCGAGCTGGGCGATGTGCCTCTCACCACCGTCGACATCCCCTACCAGGGGGATGACGCCCCGGAGGGCTCCGCGCTGCCCGGATACTTCTACCGCGCTCCCGGCGATGGGCCGCACGCGCTCGTCGTGATGTGGAACGGACTCGACTCGACCAAGGAGATGATGTACACCTCCGGGTTCCCGCAGCAGCTGGCCCGACGGGGTATCTCCACCCTCATGATGGATCCCCCCGGATCCGGCGAGGCGCTGCGCATGCGCGGCCTGTCCGCGCGATACGACACCGAGGTGTGGGCGGCATCCACGATCGACTGGATCGAGGAGAACGCCGCCGCTCTCAACGTCGACACCCGTCGCATCGGGCTGGTCGGCTGGTCACTCGGCGGCTACTACGTGCCCCGTGCCGCGGCCTTCGAGAAGCGCATCGCGCTCGCCGTCGCCTGGGGCGCCAACTACGACTGGGCCGCCGTGCAGGAAGCCCGCCGCCGGCGCGAGGGCGAGAACCCGGTGCCCCACTACTGGGACCACGTCTTCTGGGTGTTCGGCGCGAGCGACATGGACGACTTCATCGAGAAGACGAAGAACATGCGCCTCGAGGATGTCATCGGGAAGATCACCGTGCCCTTCCTCGTCACCCACGGCGAGGGCGACCGCCAGATTCCGGTGAAGTACGCCCACGACGAGTATGAGGGCGCTGTCAACTCGCCTAAGCGTGAGCTGCGCGTCTTCACACAGGAGGAAGGCGGCGCCGAGCACATCGGCATCGACAACCTGGTCTACGTCGGCGAGTTCACCGCCGATTGGATCGCGGAGACGTTCGCCGAGCAGGCGTGAGCACCGGACAGTGAGCGGATGACGACGTGACGACACCGATCTTCGAGAACCCCGCGACGCTGCTGACCCCACCGGGACCCTATTCACAGGTGGTACGCGTCGGCGAGCTCGCTTTCGTCTCCGGGCAGGTGGGGGCGACCGCCGACGGGCGCCTCGTCGGGCAGGGGGTTGCGGCCCAGTGCGACCAGGCGCTCGCGAACGTCGCCGCCGCGCTCGACGCGGTGGGCCTCACATTGGGAGACATCGTCAAACTGACGATCTTCGTGGCCTCCGCGGACGACATGGCCGAGCTGGTGCCGCACATGGACGTCACCTTTCCGCGCCTGTTCCCGGGTGGCCTGCCGGCAAGCTCGCTCGTGATCGTGGAGCGCCTCTTCGAGCCGGCGCTGCGAATCGAGATCGAAGCGATCGCTCACGAATGACCGCGCTCGACCACATCGGCCTGTCCGTCGCAGACCTGCACGGACAGGCACGATGGTACGAACGCGCCCTGGGCCTGCGGGCCCTTCCGCCTCTGGGCAGCACCGCGGCCGGCATCCGCACGCAATACCTCGTCGACCCGGACGAGGGATGGGCCATCGAGCTCGTCGAGCGGACGGGCTCGCAGCCGGGGCTGCAGGCGACAAGTCCCGCCGAGGCGATCATGACTCGCGGCTACGGGCACATCTGCCTGCGCGTGAAGGAGCTCGACGCCCTCTACGAGCACCTGCTCGAGGCCGGCGCTCGTGCGATCTCACCGCCCGGGGCTTCCCCGATGTCGGGCCTGCCCATCGCGTTCGTCGCCGATCCCGAAGGCAACCTCCTCGAGCTCATCGCTCGCCCGTCGCCCCTGCAGCGCGAGGCGCGGCCTCCCAGCGCCGGCGATGACGCGGCCATGCTCTAGCTGCACGAGTGACCCGAGGTTGCGGAGGTCACTGAACCCGGCCTGCTTCATCCATCGCACCTCGCTCCGCCCTACCCGGAATGCCGCGGAGACCGCGCTGGTGATGGCGACAACGAACAGGGAGGAGATGATCGCCTCTCTCGTTCCGGTACCTAGGACGAGAGTGAAGATGGGGACGGTGAGGATGGAGCCGCCGCCACCGAGGAGCCCGAGTGCGACACCCAGCAGGACCGCGAGGGCCATGGCGAAGACGATGGACGTACTCACTCGAGCTCCTCAGCCCGATCAGGCCGTGGCGGGCTGGGACACGGTGGCTGTGACCCAGGCGTTGTAGCTTCCTTCGATCTCGATGACATCGTGCCCGGCCCGGCGGAGGGCGCTGGCGACGACGCTGTTGCGGACGCCGCTCTGGCAGTAGGTCAGGATCTTGCCGGGGGGCAGTTCATCGGTGCGCCAGAGGGCTCGGCCGCCGGAGAGCTGCGCGGCGCCGGGGATGTGTCCGGCCGTGTATTCGGTACGGTTTCGCACGTCGAGGAGGAGCGCCGCGTCGACCTGGTCCAGGTCGGTCGCGGCGATCGTCTTGGGCTGCGCCGTGGGCAGACCTTCGAGGGTGGTGATGAACCCGTCGACCCGATCGATGCCGACGCGCAGCAGGTGATCCCGGAACCGGGCAGCGGCGTCCGCGGAGTCGATGAGCAAGACGAGCGGGCGCGATTCGGTCTCAGGGTCGTAGACCCACGCGCCGTAACTGGCTGCCTTCGCGAGACCAGGGACATTCAGCGCGCCAGGCACGGTGCCCTCGTGGACGAGGGAGTGGTGGCGGGTGTCGACCACGACGACCCGGTCGGCCTCGACGTCGACACGAAGCTCAGACGCACCGTACTCGGCCAGCGGAGCGAGCTCGCCGAGTACGGCCGGTCCGATACGGTTCTGCCTCTTCATGCGCGCGAAGTACGCGTGGGCATCGGGCTGATCGTTCAGCAGCGTGTCGATGAAGCCCTGCTCGTCACCGGCCTCAAGGTACGGCGCCCACCATGCGAAGCGCCGCTCGTACCCGACGGTCGAGCTGGGCACGGCGCCGAGCGCTTTGCCGCATGCAGACCCCGACCCGTGAGCGGGGAGCACCTGCACGTAGTCGGGCAGGGTGAGGAAATGGTCGCGGAGGCTGGCAAACAGATCGCGCGCACTGTCGAAACGGGTGTCGACACCGCCGGTGGCCTCGTCGAGCAGGTCAGGGCGTCCCACATCCCCGACGAACACGAAGTCACCCGTGAGGACGTAGCCCGGCTCGGAGGAGGCGGCGCCGTCGGCGATGAGGAAGGATAGGTGCTCCGGAGTGTGCCCGGGAGTGTGGACCGCCTCGATCGTGACGTTCCCGACGCTGATGCGGTGGCCGTGCATCATCCGAGAGGCGTCCTGGAATCCGGAGCCGTACTGCCAGTCCGGGCCACCCTCGCCGGACACGTACATCCTCGCTCCGGTGCGAGATGCGAGCTCGCGTGTGCCGGAGAGGTAGTCCGCGTGGATATGGGTTTCGGTGACCGCGGTGACGGTCATGCCGTTCTTCGCGGCAAGGTCGAGGTAGACCTGCACGTCGCGACGCGGGTCGACGACGATCGCTTCACCGGTGCGCTGGCACCCGATGACATAGCTGGCGTGAGCGAGGTCGTCGTCATAGAGACGTTCGAGGAGCATGATTCCGCTTTCGTGTCGCTGTCAGTGAGCGCAGCTGCAGCGCTCGTCGTTGGGAATGCCCGCGAGGGCCTGTTCGATGTGCTGCCCGCAACCGGCCCAAGCGGGCTTGCCGCAGGTCGAGCAGGTGATCTGTGCACACATAGCGGGGCCCTTTCAGGCGGCGGTGGATGATTCGGCGATCTGCCGGCGAACGTCGTCCATGTCGAGTTCGCGGGCCTTACTGATCAGGAGCTCGAGCTGAGGTTCGGGAAGAGCGCCAGGCTGCTTGTGAACCAGGACGCCATCACGGATGACCATGAGCGTGGGGACGGAGGTGATGCGGTTGGCGGTGGCGAGGCCGACCTCAGCCTCGGTGTCGACCTTCGCGAACACCACGTCTGGGTGACGTTCGGACACAGCGTCGAACACAGGCGCGAACGCACGGCACGGACCGCACCACGCCGCCCAGAAGTCGACGAGGACGATACCCTCGCCCGCAACAGCGTCGCCGAAGGCCTCACCCGTCAGATCGATCGTCGACATGTGGTCACCTGCCAAACAGGCGGGTGAAGAACCCGCCTCTCTGGGACTGCGCGGCCTGGACCTCACCGCGGGTGTGGTTTCCGTTGCACCAGTCCGACGCCGGCACGCTCTTGCGAACGGCTGCGACGTGTTGCCCGCAGCCAGCCCACGTGGTCTTCCCGCAGGTTCGGCACTTCGTAGCTCTGCACATATGGTCCCTCAATCTGTAATACCCCCGGGGGTATCGGTTCGGAGTGGACTCAGCATACCCTGGGGGGTATCGTGATTGTCAACTTCACGGAAGGAACGAAGATGAGCGCACCCGAAGGCACCGTCGAAGAGTTCGCCCACGACGCCGAGGCCAAGCGGAAGGTCGTCAACCGCCTCAAGCGCGCTCAAGGTCAGCTCGCAGCGGTGATCACTGCCGTAGAAAGCGACGCACACTGCCGTGACGTCGTTCAGCAGCTCGCCGCCGTCTCGAAAGCCCTCGACCGGGCGGGCTTCCTGGTCATCTCCGCCGCGCTCCGCGACTGCATGACCGACCCCGCCGCGGACGGCGTCAGCACTCCGGACGAGTTGGAAAAGCTCTTCCTCTCCCTCGCATGAGCGACGCGAGGCCGATCGATCGCGACGCAACGCCACCTCCAGACACCCCGACACCCACGGCGGCACGAACCTCGACGACACCGCCACGGCTGGCAGTACGACCTCTCCGAGCAGAAGACCCTCGCCCGACAGACCCTCGAGGCGCTCCGCACCTACCGAGCCGCCGAAGTCGCCACGCGCCGCCGCGCTCGCGAAGCTTCGTCGATGGCTGAGGACGAGATGCCCGCCCTCCGATCCCTCCTGAGCCGCGCCGATCGAACCGCGCGACCGGCCGAGCCCAGCCACTACCTCGGGATCCCGACACCGGCGACAAACGACCTGGTGGACAACCTCGAACAAGACGGACGTGTCGAACGCGCCACTGGGTTCACCATCAAGCGCTCATTCCAACCCAACACCGCAACAGGTAGTGCACCGTCCGCACGCTCTTCGGCACTACGCCGCCTCACGATGGCCGCGCCTCGGCACACCAGTGCGCGAGGTGGCGGAGTACCTCGGGGATGACCCGAGGAGGGTGATGGCCGTCTACGCCCACATCCTCGGAGACGACCAGCGGGCGCGAGCACCTCCGGCGACGGACAGACGCCGAACAGGCTCAGACAGGCAGGGGACACTCGGGCCCCGTCACAGACGCTCGGCGAGCAGCTCCCGTATACGCAGGCCGGGTCAGAAAAACCTTCTCACCCGGTCTTTCGTGACCGAGACGGAGGGACTTGAACTCCGACTCTATGGGGATCCTCGCGAATAGCCAGGGCTGTTCCCCTTGAATCGACGGGGTTCGCGGCCGCGTTCGCGGAGGTTCGGGGTGGTCGCGAGTCCTCAGTTGTTCGCAATCTCTTCGCACGTCCGGCGGAAGAGCGGGACGTTCCGCGCAGACCAGCGGTGAGTTACCAGCGGTGAGGTACAACCGGCAAGAGTTTACCCGTCAGCGATGCCGCAGCTGCTCGCTTGCAAGGCGGTCGCGGATCTCGCTCTCGTGGGGAATTGAGCGGGCCCAACCCGTCCGCGAGACCGTGATCGACGCTGCGCACAGCGCCCAGGCCATCGCGACCTCGAAGGAGTCACCCCCTACCAGCCGGGCGGCGAGCGCACCCACGACGGTGTCGCCGGCCGCCGTCGTGTCGACGACCTCGGTCGGCGCGGCGGGACGCGCTCCGCGAACCGCACCGCCTCGCTCCCAGAGGACGCCGTCCGCGCCGAGGCTCACCACCCCGAGCGGGAACGCCGGCTAAGGGTCGCGGCCGCGGCCCCCGGCTCTGCGGCGGCGAGCGCGGTCACCTCAAACTGATTCGCCAGGGCGATGTCAATGGGCGAGGCGTGGATGTCGCCGACGTCCACGACGGGCGCGGGCGTCAGCACGACGGTCGCCCCGGCGGCGTGGCGCGCTCGATCGCGAGCGCGTTCTGCGGCCAGGGAGCATCTGCCTGCACGAGGAGCACGTCCCCCGGGGCGAACGCATCGGATTCCGGTGCCGCGGCGAGCGCGTTCGCGCCCGCGTCGAGGACGATCCGGTTCTCGCCGCTCTCGTCCGTGACCACGACCGCTGTCCCGTGCGGACGGGAGCGGTGCGGACGCCCGCCGCGTCGATGCCCTCAGCTCGCAGCGAGGCGCGCACGGCCTCGCCGCTGGCATCGTCGCCGAGTGTGCCGTGCATGATCACGCGGGCGCCGCTTCGCAGCGGCGAACGCCTGATTGAGTCCCTTGCCGCCGGGCCCGTCGGGCGCGGCGACGCCGGACAGGGTCGCCCGCCCGCGGGAAGCAGGGGACGCGGCGCGAGATGTCGAGGTTCAGGCTACCGAAGACTTGGACGCGAGCGCTCATGCGGCCTCCATGACAATGACGGCCTTGTGCACCGTGCGATCATTCTCCACCGCGTCGATGGCGCGAGCCCAGTCTTCGAGTGGGAACTCGTGGGTGACTAGCGGGCGGGGATCGAAGGCGCCGGAGCGGAGGAACGCGATCGCGGCGGGCATCGAGGTGGTCTGTGCGAACGACCCGACGATCGTCAGGTCGCGGAGGAACAGATCGTACGGCCGAACGCCAACAACCGCACCCGGATCCGCGACGCCGTATGGCATGACCGTGCCGCCTGCACCGACGTGCCGCAGCGCCAGGGCCATGACGCCCGCCACGCCCGTGACGTCGATCGCGAGGTCGAAGCCGCGGTCACTCGAAGCCGCGATCAGCGCCGAGTCCGCCAAATCCGGATCAGATCGGTCGAGCGCGACGAACCCCGTCGCCCCGTACCGACCCATCGCGCGCAGCTTCGCCCCCTCGGGTGCGGCGACCGTGATGGGCCCGACGCCGCGCGCCCGAAGCACGGCGACCATGATCGCTGCGGAGGGCCCCGCCCCGAACACCACCGCCGAATCGCCGACGCCAGGATCCAGGCGCTCGACGCCGTGAAGCACACACGCCACCGGCTCGGCGAAGGCCGCCAGGTCCGGCGGCAGATCGCCGACCGGAAACACGTTCCCCTCGGGGGCGACAACCTGCTCCGCCAGTCCGCCGTCCTCGCCGACGCCCAGCCCGCGGATGCGTCGGCACTGCATCGAGGGCCGCCGACGGCAGACATCGCAGACCCCGCACGTGATGTTCGGGTTCACGACGACGCGGTCGCCCACCCGCACCGTGGTCACTCCTGCGCCGACGAGGTCGACGACTCCCACGATCTCGTGGCCGGGGATGACAGGGGACCCGACGGGGATGCTCGCGTGGTGGACATGCAGGTCCGTGCCGCACACTCCGACCCGCTCGACGCGGATGCGCACCTCGGCCGGCCCGGGGACGGGCGGCGGAACGTCCGTGACGCGATATGCGGACGGCCCGGTGTAGACAACGGCCCTCATTCAAGGCCCTCCCGGAGAACCTCAAGCGTCCCGCGAGTGTACGAGACGTCGGAGAACCGGGCGGTGCACGGCCCGCCGTTTGGCGACTGCGAGAGGAAGCCGAGGTGGGCGGGGGCATCGGAATGGAGCCGGAACAGCCTCACGAATCGCCAGTCGACCCCGTCGGCGGAGGACTGGAAGACGAAGGCGTCCCCCACACGCGCGATGCGCAGATGAACGTGATCGCCCTGCACGACCGAGGCGTTGGCATCGTCGGAGAAGACGTTGGTGACGACGCTGACGACCATCGTCTCAGCCGCCGGGGACATCTCGAAGCACAGCTTCGCCCAGTGGTCGTCGTCGATCCAGACGACGAGCACGGCGGCGTCGAACGTCGTGCGTTCGCCGACGACCTCGACGCGCGCGGCGATCACGGCGTCCTCGTCGACCGGGAAGACGAGCGCGGTGGTGTCCAGCTGCGCGGGCAGGTGCGCGAAGCGGGCGTCGCGGGCCCAATCGCTCTGGGCGGGCGAGATCATCGTCAGCACATTCTCGGACCACGAGGCCGTGCTGGCGGCATGCGTCCAACGCAGCGGCGGTACAGGATCGACGACGGGGATCATAACGGGGTTCCTTCCGGACGGGTGGCCGGATCGACGGCCGGAAGGTCTCCCCATCGGGCGACGGCGGCGCGAAACAGCTCGAGCGCGCGGTGGACCGCCACGATGGAGACCGACTCGTCGACGGTGTGGACGGCCGCGGGGTCACCCGGACCCCACACGACGATGGGTGTTCCCGGCGGGAGAAAGCGCACGAGGACGGAGGCGTCGGTGAAGTACGGGACCGCGTCGTCGGACACGGACTCGGGTGCGGAGAGGCTCCGCACCCACGCGTCGTCGGGATCCGTCCACACCGGGTCGAGGCGGAGGTCCTCCGAGACGGCGTCGACCCGCGCGGCCCACCAGGCGGTCAGCGCGTCGACGTCTGCCTCCACCACGCGGTGGTCGATCGCCGCGCTCGCGCGATCGGGAACAATGTTGTGGACCTCGCCGCCCGCGAAACGCCCGACATTCACGCTCTCGTCGCCAAGCGAGGGATGCGTCCGCACTGGCAGGCGGTCCAGCTGATACACGGCGTCGACGAGCGCCGTGACGGCGTTCACCCCGGCGGCCGGGGTGCTTCCGTGCGCCGCGACGCCGCGTGTCTCGACGGTGAGCCAGTAGGCGCCGCGATGGCCGAGGGCGACGCGGTTGTCCGTCGACTCGGGGATGACAACGGCGCCGACCGGCACGTCCGTCAGCAGTCCCGCCGCCGACGCGGCGCCGAGGCACCCGGCCTCCTCGCCTGTCGTGGCGGCGAAGGCCACGCGGACGCCGGCGGTAAGGCCGTCTGCGACCGCGAGCAGGGCCGCCGCCAGGCCGGACTTCATATCCGAGGCTCCGCGACCGTGCACGAGGCCGTCTGCGACGACCGCGGCGTGAGGCGGGTGCTGCCAGCGCCCGGGATCCCCGACGGGCACCGTGTCGATGTGGCACGCGAACAGCAGGACCGGGCCGCTGCCGGCATCGGGGACGACGACGAACGCGTCACCGCTCGTCGCGACCCTCACCTCGCCCGCGGCTCCGACCATGTGCCCCGCTCGTTCAGCGAGCAGAGCGAGAGCCTCGCGCTCCCCCGGTGACCCCGTTGTGGTGTCCTCGCGGATGAGCACGCGCAGCAGGTCGACGACATCGGGGGCCGACGACATCCGCCCCGCATTCGTGCTCAGGATGTCGCCGCTCACGAGACCGCCCTCGTGCTCTCTCGCACGACGAGCCGCGGGCTGAGCGCGAGCCGCGTCGCGTCCCGCGGCGCCGCCCCGTTCACCGCGAACGACACCCGCTCGCCGAGGAGGCGCATCACCTCCGCCGCCATCCGCACGGTCGGCTGAGCGAGCGTGGTCAGCGTCGGCACGACGTAGCGGCCGAAGTCGATGTCGTCGATGCCGGTGACCTGAACATCCCGGGGTACCCCGATCCCCCTCGCTCGGCACGCGCTCAGCACGCCGATGGCGATGAGGTCGTCCGCGCACACGATGGCGTCGGGTCGGTCGCCGCGTGCGAGCAGCGTCTCGGCCGCCGCCTGGCCGCTCTCGACGCTAAAGTCGCCCAGCACGACGCCGTCGGGGACGACGGTCAGTCCCAGCGCCGCCGCGTTCTCGCGGAAGCCGCGTACACGATCGGCTGTCGACGAGTTCGTCAGCTCGGAGGTGAGGAAGGCGACGCTCCTCGCGCTCGTGCCGACGAGATGCTCGAGCACCATGCGCAGCGCGCGGTGGTCGTCCATCCCGACCCAGTCGGTCCCCTGCACGTCGACCCAGCGGTCGAGCTGCACGACCGGAACGATGGCCGCCGCCCGACCGACGGCGTCGATGCTGGCGGTGGAATGGCACGGGCTCACGACAATACCGTCGACGTTGCGCTCCACGAGCGCGCGCAGGTGCGCCGCCTCGACGTCAGGCGACTGCCGCGCGTCGCACAGCAGCAGCTGCATCCCGCTGTCGTGGAGCGCGGCCTCGATGCTGTCGACAAGGCCCGCGAAGAACGGGTTGAGGATGCTGGGCACGACCATACCGACCGAGTCGGTGCGGCGCTTGCGCAGCGCGCGGGCGACGCCGTTGCCGGTGTAGCCCAGCTCGTCAGCGACCCGATGCACGCGCGCCGCGACATCCGAGCCGACCGGACGCGATCCAGAAAGGACCCGCGACGCAGTAGAGGGTGACACGCCCGCCGCGCGGGCGACATCGGCGAGGGTGATGGTGTTCACCCGCCCAGCGTAGGACGCGCAATCCCGAGTTCGGCAATCCATTTCCCGATCAACAAATCTTGTCACGTGTTGGAAACACAGCGCTGTCCGATCTGAAACGTGGACTGTTCACTCTTAGGGGCAGACCGATCGGGCAATCGCTGTCCCAGCATCTCCATCCCGACGCACACGAGGAGACAAATGACGGACGTCGTCACCGTGACCGGCGCGATCCCATCGCGCGAACTCGGCTTCGTGCTGCCGCATGAACACCTGCTCAACAGCATCGAGGCCGGAGGTCTCGTCCCCGACCCGGACTTCCCCGACCTCTTCGACGCACCGGTGACCCCCGAGCTCGCCTGGATCCTTCGCGACCGGCCGTACGCCTCGCGCGACAACTGCATCCTCGACGACCCGCACGCGGTCGCGGTCGAGCTCGAGCACTTCCGCGCCCTCGGCGGGTCCACCGTCATCGAGGTCACGAGCGAGGGGCTGGGGCGCGACCGAGCCGGGCTCGCGGACCTGTCGCAGCGCACCGGCGTCAACATCGTCGCTGGCGGCGGGTGGTACCTCGATCGCTTCCACCCGGAGATCACCCGCGGCGACGACATTGACGCGATGACCGCGGTCCTGCTCGACGACTACGGCCGCCCGGACGAGGCGGAGGGGCCGCGCTCGGGCGCCATCGGCGAGATCGGCATCTCCCCCGCGTTCACCGAGCGCGAGGAGCGGTCGCTGCGGGCCGCGTGCCGCCTGCAGCGGGAGGTCGGCCTTCCGATGTGGGTGCACCTTCCCGGGTTCGTCCGGCACGGCGAACGGGCGCTCGATATCATCCTCGACGACGAGTCGGTCGACCCGGGCGCCGTCGTCCTCTGCCACGTCGACCCTTCGGGCGACGACCCCGCCTACCAGCGGTCGCTTGCCGATCGGGGCGTGTGGCTCGAATTCGACATGATCGGGATGCCGTACCGCTTCACCCTTCCGGGCGAGGGCCCCTCGCCCGCGCCGCACCAGACCGCAGCGGCGATCAAGCGCCTGACGGATGCCGGATTCGGAGATCGGCTCCTGTTCAGCCACGATCTCTTCCTCAAGGGGATGCTGCGCAAGAACGGCGGCAACGGCCTCGCCTACATTCCCGCGGTTTTCCTGGACCGTCTCATCGATCTCGGCATCGACGAGACCGTCGTTCGCGCCGTGAACACCACCAACGTGCAGCGCCTCTTCGCGCTCGCCACCCGGCGCTGACACACAGGCACCGACACAAACCCCCTCACCGAAGGAGACCACCATGGCCCGCATCCTCATCGCCGGCGAGAGCTGGCTCACCACCAGCACCCACACGAAAGGCGTTGACGCGTTCACCCTGCACTCGTACGTCGAGGGCGTCGCGCAGCTGCGCACCGCGCTCGAAGCGGGAGGGCACGAGGTCGTCCACATGCCCGGCCACCTCGTCCCCTCGGACTTCCCCGAGACGCCCGAGCAGCTCGCCGCCTTCGACGCGATCATCCTGTCCGACATCGGCGCCAACTCGGTGCAGCTCGCACCCGATGTCATCGAGCGATCGATCCCCGGCCGCGACCGCCTCCAGGAGCTCGCGGCCTGGGTGACGCGCGGCGGAGGCCTCATCATGATCGGCGGTTACCTGTCCTTCACGGGCTTCCAGGCGCTCGCCGCCTACCGCGAGACCGATCTCGCGCCGGTGCTGCCCGTCGAGATGCTCGTCGGTGACGACCGCGTCGAGCGCCCCGCGGGCGTCGCCCCGACCGTGCTCGACGCGACGCACCCCGCCCTGGGGTCAGCCGGCGCGACCTGGCCGGCGCTGCTCGGCTACAACCGCACGATCACCAAGGAAGGTGCGACGACCCTCGCGACGATGGGCGATGACCCGCTCGTGACCGTGTGGGAGATCGGCGAGGGACGCTCCGCCGTCTTCACCAGCGACTGCTCGCCCCACTGGGCCCCGCCCGCGTTTTGCGACGAGTGGAGCGGCTACACCGCACTGTTCAACGGCATCGTCGGCTGGGTCACGGGGCGGTCATGACGAGGGCCGACGATCTGATGGTGCGCTGCAGGGACGACCTTGCCTCAGCAACGCGGCATCCGCTGCTGCGCGCCATGACACGCGGCCGCGTGACGACCGGCGAATTCCAGCGGTACGCCGAGCTCGAGTCGACGTTCGTCACGACCGCGCTCGGTCTCGCGGAGCGGGCGCGGGACGAGGAGCGCGACCCCGCCGTCCGGCGCCGTCTCGATGACATCGTCGCCGACCTCGCGGGGCCCCAGCACGACTACTTCCGACGTCTGGCCGAGGACGGCGTCGCCGCGCCGATCGCCGGCCCTCGCACGACGGACCCGCTGACGGCATATGTCACGGCACTCGCCGTCTCCCACGGCGCGCCCGCCATCGCGGTGTGCTTCGCCGCGGCGGAGACCCTCTACGCGATCTGGTGCGCCGCGGCGGCGCGCCGGCCGCGGCCGCGGCCGCAGGCGGTGCAGGCCTGGATCGACATGCACGCGACGGTGGAGTTCGCTGCGCAGGCGCAGTTCTGGCGCTCGCTCGTCGATCGCCTCCCCATCGGCGAGGTGGACGACGCCACGCTCGACGCCTGGTTCCTCGGTGCCCTTGAAGCCGAAAACCGCTTCCACGATGCCGCCTACGAGAAGGACGCCGCGTGAACATGCCGTCGACCACGATGTCCGGAACCCGAGACGCCGCCCCGATCGCCGACCTCGCCGCCGTCGAGGCGCGCCTCTCGGAGCGCGCGATCCCCTTCCGTCGCCTCGACGTAGGCGCGGACGCCGCAGTCGTCGTCTCGTCGTACGGCGCGCGGGTGTACGGGCCGTTCTTTCGCGCGGGCGTGTCGGAGTCGTGGCTGCCGTCCGCATTCGGCGACGCCGACGCTTTCGCCGCGCTCCACGCCGACGAGCAGTGGAACCTCGGCGGCGACCGGGTGTGGATCGGGCCCGAGATCGAGTACATGATCCCGGATCGTGATCGGTACTGGGATACCTACGACATGCCCTCCGCCCTCGACCCGGGTGAGCACACGTTGTCGCGAGGGCCCGACGAACCGACGATGCACCGGCATCTGCGCGTGCGACCGCACCTCTCCGGCGGAATCACGAACGTCGACCTCGAGATCCGTGTGCGCCCCGCACCTGATCGGCTCCGCCACCTCGGGGGGATAGCCCGGTCGGTCGAGTACGCCGGTTACGCGACCGAGTTCACGATGGGGCGGCGGGCACTCCGGCGCCCATCGAGCCGTGGGTGCTCCTCCAAGTCCACGCCGGTAGCACCGCGCTCGTCCCCGGCACGCCCGGCATGCGCGTCACCGACTACTACCAGCCGGTGGGCGAACTCCTTCGCCGCACCCGCGGCGGCGTCGCGGTCACGATGACGGGCGCCGACCGCTTCAAGCTCGGCTTCGCGGCGCCCCATGTGACGGGGCGCCTCGGCTATCTCCGCGCCCTCCCCGACAACATGTCCACACTGCTCGTCCGCTCCTCTCCCGTGCATCCCGGGCTGGACTACGCCGAAGAGCCGGACGACCGCCCCGGTCACCGCGGCGATGCGCTGCACATCTACGACGACGACGGCGGACTCGGCGGGTTCGCGGAGATGGAGGCGCCGGGCACGCCGGCCGATCTCGGCTTCGACGGATCCCGCCGGCCCACCACCGACCGCTTCACGACCTGGTGGTTCCGCGGACCGACGGCGAACATCGCCGAAATCGTGCGTCAGCTCGTCCACATGGAACCCTCTCTTCTCGACGAAGGAGACCGCCGATGACCGCCGGAACCGCCGGGCAGGCGCTCGAGGACCTCACCACGCTCGTGTCATTCGGCCCCCGCTTCCACGGCGGCCCCGGGATTCATGCCGCTGCGGACTGGCTCGTCGCTCAGGCGAGCGCCGCGGGGTACGCCCCCGTGCGGCAGCGCGTCGTGCTCAGCGGCTGGCAGCCGGGGACCGTCTCGGACGTCGTGGTCACCTCGCCGCTGCGCCGTGCACTCCCAGCGTGGCCCATGCTCAGCAGCGGAGGCGCGGAGGGAACCGTGGCGGGTCACGTCGTCGAACTCGGGCCCCAGGGCATCTGGGGCGACTCGCAGGTGTGGCAGCACTTCGCCGTCGTCGACCCCGCCGGCGTGGTCGTCGCCTACCTCCACGGTCGCGACGGCGGACCCGCCGCACCGCAGCCGCTCCCCGCCGGCTCGGATCACACCGTGCCGCACCTGGCGATCGGGCGGCTCGACGCGCAGCAGCTCACGGAGTGGATCGCCGACGGCAAGGAGCCCGCAGTCGACGTTCGCTGCAACGCCGGACCGGACGAGGAGGCGGTCGCGGACAACATCGTCGTCGACGTCCCGGGCGCGTCCAACGCGCGCGTGCTCGTGTGCGGACACTACGACACGTTCTTCAACACCGTCGGGGCCTACGACAACGGCAGCGGCACGATCGCCCTCCTGCACCTGCTGCGCGCCTGGCGCGAGACCCCACCAGCGCGCAGCGTGCGCGTCCTGTTCTTCACGGCAGAGGAGTGGCACCTCGCCGGGTCGCGGTTCTACGTGGACGTCGCGCGGTCCGCTCCCGAGGGGTCGGCCGACCGCATCGACGACCTCGACTTCGTCCTCAACATCGACGGCCTCGGGCGCGGCGACTTCCTCGAGGCGTTCGCGTCGCCGGAGTCGTTCAACACCGCGCTGCACCTCGCGGTCGAAAGCCATGGCCGCCGCGTGGGCAGGGCGTTGCGCGTCGTCTCACGCTTCCCCCCGACCACCGGCACAGACGACGCCTCGTTCTATCGCGCCGGGGTCCCCAGCGCGTTCATGACGTTCAACGACCTGCACCGCCTGCACCAGCCCGACGATCTGCCCAACGACGGCATTGCGGCGAACATCGCGTGGACGGTGGGACTCGCAAGCAGCCTCGTCGACGGCCTGCCGCGCGCCGCGCGCTTCGACCCTCCCGGCGTCCTCTGACGAGGTGCGGGAGGGCCGAGCACCCGAATCGGGTGACGACCGCGCCCGTATCGAGCGTCACGGCACCGAGGGTCGGCTTGACTCCGACGATCCCGTAGAGCCCCGCGAGCAAACGGCCCGAACCCGCGGTGTCGGTGCCGAGCGGAATGCCCACGAACCCGAGAGCGACCGCGACCGCCGAGCCCGAGCTGGAGCCACCGCTGTTGAGTTCGGGATGGTGCGCGCTACGCACGGCTCCGAACGGGCTTCGCGTCCGACGAGGCCCGTCGCGAACTGGTCGAGACTCGTGTCGCCGATGATCATCGCGCTGACCCCGCAGCCGGGCGACGGCCGCGGCGTCCTGATCCGGATCGAATGACGCACCAGGATAGCCCCCGTGGTCGGCATGTCCGCCACGTCGATGGTGTCCTTTACCGCGACGACGAGGCCGCGGAGGGGCAGATCCGCCCCCGGGTCGGCGAGCGCGCCGATTCGCGCGGCCTCGCGCACGGCGTCCTCGCGGCCGCGCAGGTGGATCCACACCTCCTCGCGGCCCGAGAGCGCGATGCCGACGAAGGCGTGTTCGACGCGCCAACGTTCGTGGTGCCGACGATGGTCGCCGTCATGAGGTCTCCGCTGCTCTGATCACTTCGATGCCGCGCTGTTCGAGCGCGGCGAGGGTCTCGTTGTCGCCGCGCGCATCTGTCACGACTGTCGTCACCGGGTCGAGCGGCGCGACCGGCGCGAACGACAGGGCGCCAAGGTGCTTGGCCTCGGCGAGGACGACGACACGGTCGGCTGAGCCGATCATGGTGGCTTTGAGCCGCGCGTCCGCCTCGTCGAAGTCGGACATCAGGTTCTTGTCGGCATTGATGCCGGCGACGCCGACGAACGCCAGGTCCCACCGCCGCTCGCGGAAGAAGTGCTCGGTCGAGGAGCCGCGCAAGCTCAGTTCGCCCGACTTGACCGTTCCACTGGGAGCGAGGATGCGGATGTCGGGATCCTGGCCGAGAACCTCGATCACCTGCACGCTAGTGGGCGCCGCGAGGACTTGGACATGACGGCGGCGCATCTCGAGCGCGAGGTAGTAGGCTTTCGTGCCGAAGTCGATGCTGATATTGGCACCGCGCGGGACGAGCCGCACCGCGGCGGCGGCGATGGCCTTCTTCCCGTCGACATTGGTCTTCAGCCGCATCGCGAACGGCGGCTCGAAGCTGCTGCCAGAGTTGAGAACAGCTCCGCCGTACACGCGCCGCACGACACCCTGCTCGTCGAGCTGGTCGATGTCGCGGCGGATGGTGAGCTCCGTCACGCCCAGACGCAGGGCGAGCGCTGCGGTCTCGGCGCGCCCTTCCTCTTCGAGCAATTCGATGATGCGCTGCTGGCGTCTTGCCTTATCTCCCACGTGCGTGTCCTCTCCGACCGTCGCCAGTCAGTGCGACGTCTCACCGTGAATCCTTTCAGCGCCGATGGACCGCGCCGTTCATCCAAGATCCGGGTGGACGTCGGCGGCGCCGAGAATGAGCTCGAGCTGCTCACCGATCGCAAGGAGCTCGACGTCGGCACCGTAGCGTCCGACCACCTGGATGCCGATCGGCAATCCGCCGTCGCTGAATCCAGCGGGCATGGCGAGCACGGGGTGCTCTGTGACAGTGAGGCGACACGCAAGGCGCTGCCACAGGAAGTAGCGGTCGAACGTCTCGTCTTCGATCCGCGGAACCCACTTCCAATCCGCCGGGGGCGCGACGACAGGAGCGCCGGGGCACACGAACGCGTCGAACTCGGTCAGCAGTTCGACGAACCGGGTGAACAGCTCGTAGCGCCGCGCCTCCGCCTCGATCAGCTCGCTCGTCGAGAACTCCGACGCCTCGGCGACATTGCGTGCAAAGTCGTCGCGGTACTTCTCGGGGTTCTCCAGCGGGTCGCGGCCGAGGAGCGAGAACCATCCGATGAGCTCGATGACCTCCCATGCGCGGTCGGCGCCGGCGAAGTCCACGTCGATGTCGACGACCTCCACTCCCCCGGTCTCGAGGGCGTCGCGAGTCTGCGCGAACGAGGAGCGCACGTCGGGAGAGATGGGCAGGTCGCCGAGGTCGACGCTCCATGCGAGCCGCAGCGGGGCGGTGCGCACGGCGCCGAGTTCCTTGCTCGCGCCCAGTCCGCTCGACAGCGGGCTGAACGCCTCGGCACCGGTCATCCCCGACAGCAGCAGGGCCGCGTCGCGGCACGTGCGCGCCACGGGGCCGTTGACCGAGTGCGGCGACCACGAGCCACCCCCAGCGACGGCAGGGACGAGACCCGGGGTGGTGCGCAGCCCGACCGCGTTGCAGAAGGATGCCGGGTAGCGGAGGCTGCCGCCGGAGTCGGAGCCGTCGCAGAACGGCAGCATCCCGGCTGCGACGGCGGCGACGCCTCCCGTCGAGCCCCCGGCGTGACGCGTGGTGTCGAAAGGATTGCGCGTCACGCCGAAGACATCGTTGAAGGTGACCGTGCCGACTCCGAACTCGGGCGAGTTGGTCTTGCCGATGATGAGCGCGCCGGCGGCGCGGAGCTTCGCGACGTGGGGGGCGTCCTCGGGCATCGGCCCGCGTCCTGCGAACGCGCGCGACCCGCGCGATGTCGGCATGCCGGCGACGTCGACGAGGTCCTTGATCGCGATGGGCATGCCGTGGAGGGGCCCGAGCTCCTCGCCAGCGGCGCGGGCGCGGTCTGCCTCGGTGGCGAGCGCGAGCGCCGCTTCACGCGGGAGCCGGTAAACCATCACGTTGACCGCGTCGTCGGTGGCGTCGATGCGGTCGAGAAAGGCGGTCATCACCTCGACAGCAGTCAGGTCGCCGCTGCGCATCGCGTCGCGCAACTCGGTCGCGGTGCGGAAGTAGAGGGGCAGGACGGTGGTGGTGTCGGTCATGGGTACTCCAGGTCTGGCGTGGGGTCGGAACGAACGGGGTCAGGGCAGGGGCGGGGGGACGCGGTCGGGCAGGACGGCCTCGACGGCGGCGGCGAGGCTCAGAAGAGCGGCGTCGTCGTAGGCGCTCGCGGCGATGGTGAGGCCGACGGGCATGCCGATGTCGGACATAATCCCCATGGGCAGGGTCGCCGTGGGGATTCCCACACGGCGAAGCACGTGGTTCCCCGTCGAGAAGACGGCGCCGTCCGCCCACGACGCCGCGGCGGACTCCGGATTGGTGTCGGAGTCCCAGCGCCCGACGTCGGCGTTGGCGGGGAAGGCGACGAAGTCGATGCCGACCTCCTCCATCCACGCGTCGAAGAGCCGATCGCGCGCGCGGACGAGTCCCCGGAGTGGGGCGGCGGCGGTCGCGGCGATCTCGTCGGGCGTCGGCGGGGGGTCGCCGAGGACGGCCGCGAAGTCGAAGGTGTCGCGGCCCGGATGCGTATCACCGACGGTGTCGTCGAGGGCGCCCGGGGGCGTGGGCCGCACGAGGGCGGGATCCACGGTCGAGAGGGCCCGGCCGTCGCCGTAGACATCGAGATGCTCCTGCCACGCGGCCGTCAGGAGCGGACCAAGCTCGTATCGCGCCCAGGACGTCGGGAGCAGGCCTAGCTCTTCGAGTGATGGGCGACCGGGATGGCGATCCTCGTAGGCCTCGACTAGAGGGAAATCGACGTCCAGCAGCACGGCGCCCGCCTCACGCATCCGGGCGGCCGCGGCATCCCACAGCGTGCGTACCGAGCCGCGTAGCGGAACCGCAGCGACGCCGTCATGGTCGTCACCGACGTAGATCCGGGGAACGCCGATGCGCATCCCCCGCAGATCCGTACGAGCGACCGCGCGCACCGCGTCGGCGCGCAACGCCTCGGCGACGCGGTCGGCGGCGCTCACGTCGATGATGCCCTGGCGGTGCCACAAGTCGCGGTGGTCGGGGCCCGCGATCACGGCGAGGACGTCCAGGAGGTCGTCGACGCGAAGGGTGTGCGGCACCACAACGTCGCGGTGCGGGTGCAGCGGCCAGTTGCCGGCGCTGGGGATGACGCCCCACGACGGCGTGTAGGCGACGAGGGCGTTGTTGGATGCGGGCGAGCGCCCGGAAGACACGGTCTCCTCGCCGATGCCGAAGGCGCAGAGGCCGGCGGCGACGGCGACGGCGGAGCCGATCGAGGATCCGGAGTGCCACGCGGCCGCGAGCCAGTCGCGGCTGTAGGGGCTGCGGGTGCGGCCGTAGAGCCCGGCTTGTCCCCCGCCGATCGCCATGGGCGGCATGTTGGTCTTGCCGACGAGGAGCGCTCCCGCTGCGCGGAGCCGCTCGACGACGACCGCGTCGCGGCGAGCGACGAGGTCGGCGAAGGCCGGTGAGCCGGCGGCGAGGGTCATGCCCTCGACCGCGAAGCTGTCCTTCACCGTGTACGGGATGCCGTGGAGCGGGCCGCGCACGTGGCCAGCGTCCCGCTCCGCGTCGAGGCGCGCCGCGTCATCCTGCATCGTCGCGCTGCGAACGACGACGGCGTTGAGGGAGGGACCGTCGGCCGTCTGCGCGTCGACCGCATCCAGACGGGCCAGGATGCCGTCGGCGAGGTCGCGGGCCTTGACGGCGCCCTTCGCCAGCTGCGCCCGCGTGCGGGCGATCGAGCCGGTTGCGGTCGCGGTGCTGTCCATGGTGTCGATCTCCCAGGGTGCAGTGCCGGTGGTCAGGGGACCACCGGCACTGCGGCGGACTCAGCTGCAATCAGCCGAGTAAAGGAATGACGCGATCTCCTCGGAGTCCACGTTGTCCTGCGTCACGAGGGCCCACGGCGACCACTCGACCTTCTCGGTGATCGAGTCGGCGTCGGTCTCGCCCTTCAGGATCTGCGAGATGAGTACGGTCGACTCGTAGCCCATCTGGTACGGGCTCTGCGCGATGAGCGCGTCGTATGACCCCTCACGGAGCTCCTCGACCTGCGCCGAGGCGGTGTCGAACCCGATGTGGACGGCCTCGGCGCCCGAGGTGCGGATCGCGTTGGCTGCGCCGGTACCTGCGCCGATGTTCGTCGAGAAGACGAGTCCGAGGTCAGGGTTGGCGGCGAGAGCCGACGTCACGGCCTGCGAGGCCTCGGCCGCGTCGGCGCCGACGTACTGGAACTCCAGCACCTCGAGATCCGTGTTCTCGAGCAGCGCGTCTCGGAAGCCCTCGGCGCGCGAGGACTGCACGGCGTTGCCGGGTGCGTCCGTGACGACGAGCACGCTGCCCGAGGTCACCTCGAAGTCGTCGATTGCTTGGAGGGCCGCGTCGTACGACGACTGGTAGTTGTCGGTGCGGATGCTCTGCACGAACTCGTCGTTCGAGAGGAACGAGTCGGGCATGACGAGCGGGTTGCCGGCCGACGTGTAGGGCTCCATCGTCGCGTTGAACGCGTTGTTGTCCCACACGGTGAGGAGGAGACCGTCGGGGTCGGTGGCGAGGACGGACTGGAGGACCTGCATGACCTCCTCGGTCGAGGTGCCGGGCGTGCCCTGGACGTTGAGGGTGACGCCCTCCTCCTCCGCCGCCACCTCGGCGCCGCAGTACATGGCGCCGTAGAACTCGCCGGTGCTCTCGGGCGTGACCATTGCGACCGTGATGTCGGCAGCCGAGGCCTCGTCCGACGCTGCGGGCTGGGCCTCGCTGGACGAGCAGCTTGCGACGAGGACGGTGGTGGCGAGCAGCGCGCCCGCTCCGAGGGCGAGACGATGACGGGAGGTGCTTCTGGACATGGATGTCTCCTAGTGGTGAGGGCGAGTTGCGAACAGGGTCGGGGGGCGCGTTTCTCGGTCCGAGCGGCTATGAGTCGCGTTTCGACGCGGCCCGGCTGCTGCGGTCCAAGCTGACCGCGACCAGGAGCATGACTCCGATCGCGATGGTCTGGTAGAAGGGTGAGAGATTCACGATCACGAGGCCGGACTGGAGGATGATCGCGAGGAATGCGCCCACGATCGCTCCGAGGAAGCTGATCCGTCCGCCCGTGAGTACCGTGCCGCCGATGAGCGCCGCGGCGATGGCCGCCATCGAGTCGTTCAGGTGCCCCGAGATGTTGGTGGTGGAGTAGCGCGCCAGGTCGATGAATCCGGCGAGTCCGGCAAGGGCCGACGACAGCACGAAGATGAAGATCGTGTTCTGCAGCGTCTTGATGCCGACGCGGCGGGCGGACTGACGGTTGGAGCCCATCGCGAGCGTGTGCGTGCCCCAGGGGGTGAAGTGGTACACCGCCCAGATGATCAGGATCACGACAAGGCTCACGAGCATCGGGAGGGGCAGCGCGCCGAACGAGACGGAGCCGAACCACGACTGCAGCTCATTCGGCATCCCGAAGAGGTTCACGCCACCGGTTGCCACCTGGGCCACACCCGTCGCGACCGAGAGCATACCCAGGGTCGCGACCAGTGCGTTGACGTGGACGATTCCGACGAGCGTGCCGTTGACGAGGCCGATGACGACACCGGTGAGGATCGCCATCCCGAAGCCGAGGACGAGGATCACGGGCACCGGCAGGGTCCCGGTGAGCGCGATCATAAGCTGCCCGGAGAACACCGAGGAGAGGATGACCGCAGCACCCTGCGAGATGTCGATCTGCCCCGCGGACATGAGGATGGCCTGCCCAATGGCGAGGAGCAGCACCTGGGATGCCGTGATCGCCATTCCCCGGATGTTCGCTTCGCTGAGGAAGGCTCCGCTCGGCGAGAGCACCTGGAAGATCGCGATGATCACGATCTCGACGAGGATGATCTGAACTGCGCGGTTCGAGAGGACTCTGGCGATCCCATGCTTAGCGGACCGGCCGGGCGTCGGCCTGGAAGGCGCCAGCGCGTCCGCGGCGGCCGTCTGAGTGACGGTGTCGGTCATGTCAGTCCTCCCCCACCATGACGGTGACGACTTCGGAGACGGTCAGACCGGCGGGCGGCCGGTCTGCGGCGATGGTGCCGTGCCGCAGCACGACTATGCGGTCGGCGAGCTTCAGGACGCTCGGGATGTCGTGCGAGACGAGGACGACGCCCATGCCGTGGTCGGCAGCGCGCTTGATCGAGTCGAGGACGATGCCGACCTGCTTCGGTCCGAGAGCCGCTGTCGGCTCGTCGAGCAGGATGACGTTCTCCGCCCACTTCATGGCTCGCGCGACGGCGAGCACCTGACGCTGGCCGCCGGACAGCCGTGCCACGGGCAGCCGGACGTCGCGGAGGGTCGAGATCCCGAGGTTCTCGATCGCGGCGCGCGCGTCCTTCCGCATGGCCCGGCGATCGAGCATCCGAAACGGACCGACGCGACGCACCTCTTCGTTGCCGAGGAAGAGGTTGTCAGCGACCGTGAGGTCGGGCGCGAGGGCGAGATCCTGATAGACGACGCCCACGCCGAGTCGCTTCGCGTCGGCGAGGGACCAGAGCTCCTGGCCCTTCACTTTGACGGTCCCGACATCCGCCGCGTGCGACCCGCAGATGATGTTCATCAGCGTTGACTTGCCTGCGCCGTTGTCGCCCAGGAGAGCGACGATCTCACCAGCGTGGACTTTGAGATTGACATCGCGCAGCGCGGTGACCGCGCCGAAGTTCTTGCCGACGTCGGTGATGGTGAGCACTTCTTCACTCATGTGCGATTCCCTTCTGCTCCACGTCCGCGAGGACGTCGGTGTAGATCGACACGAACTCGGCCGCGTCGTCGGCGGTGAAGACGAGGGGCGGACGGACCTTGAGCGTCTCGCCTACGGGACCGACCGCCGAGATGAGCACCCGGCGCTCACGGAGGCCGTTGACCATGGCCGCGGCGACCTCGCGCGAGGTGCGGCCGTCGGCGGCGTTCATCTCGACCCCAATGAAGAGGCCGACCCCGCGCACATCGGCGACGAGCCCGCTGCCGGCGGATGCCGCGCGGATACCGTCCTGCAGCAGTGCTCCGACGCTCGCCGCGTGACCGAGCAGCCCACGGTCCTCGATCTCGTCGAGCACGGCGGTCGCCGCGGCGATCGACGCCGGGTTGCCCCCGAACGTGTTGAAGTAGCGGTTGCTCGCCGCGTACGCATCCGAAAGCTCGGACGACAGCACCAGGCTGCCGATGGGGAGCCCGCCGGCGAGCGGCTTGCCGCACGTCACCATGTCGACCTCGTCGGTGTGGCGCTGGAAGCCCCACATGTGCTCGCCGAGACGGGCCATGCCCGGCTGCACCTCATCCGCGATCACCATGCCGCCCGCGTCGCGCACGCGACGGAACGCATCGGCGAGCATCCCGCGCTCGCCCGCGTAGATTCCGTCGGTCGACATGATCGTGTCGAGGAGCAGCGCCCGTACGCCGAGCCCGGAGCGTCGAAGGTCGTCGATCGCCGCCGCGACGGCTTCCGCGAAGACCGTTCCGGCCGCGGCACCGTCGCGGTACGTGTCGGGGGCGTCGACGAGGCGCACATAGGGGGCGAGGGCCATCGACGGGCCGTTCTCGGGTGAGACGCCGGCGAGCACGCTCGTCGTGCCGTGGTAGGCCTGGCGGGTCACGATGACGCCCTCGTTGCCGGTGCGCCACCGCGCGATGGTGAGCGCGAGGTCGTTCGCCTCCGACCCCGAGTTGGTGAAGACGACGTGGTCGAGAGCCGCGGGATACGTCGCGAGGAAGCGCTCGGCGTACGCGACGACGCCGTCCTGCAGGTACCGCGTGTGGGTGTTCATGCGGGTGAGCTGGCGATACACCGCCTCGGCAATCCGCGCGTTCGCGTGGCCCACCGCGGGGACGTTGTTGTACGCGTCCAAGTACTCGGCGCCGTCGGCGTCGATAAGCCGCGCGCCGCTGCCGCGGACGATGTGGAGGGGCCGCTCGTAGAAGAGCGGGTAGATGTCGCCGAGCGTGGCGCGGCGACGGGCGAGGAGGTCCTGGTCCGCAGCCGAGAGGTTTCCGGCGGATGCGGGATCAAACTTGTTGATCATCCGGCCGCTGGCGGGTGTCGTCGTGGTCACTGGTGCTTCTTTCGCTGCGGATGGGGACCGGAGGGTGACAGGGCGAGGGCGTCGTCGAACGCGCGCTCGGCCAGGGCGTCGTAGCGGAGCTGGTATTCCGCGCGATCGGGCCGGCGCTCCGCCGTGTGGCGCCCGAGCGCGAGCACCATGACGATGCGGCAGCGGACGAGGACCGGCAGAGCGGCCATCTCGTCGCACGTGAGGGCGGCGCGCTGCCCGACCCGATCGATGTACCGAGCGACCAGCGGACTCTCCAGGCTTCCCGCCCACAGCGCGAGATACGCGGCGGTGACGGCGACGTCGAAGATGCGTGGTGCGCGCACGGCATCGCCGAAGTCGATGATTCCGCTCAGCCGTCCGTCGTGGACGAGCAGATTCGACAGGTTGAAGTCCGCGTGGATCACCTGGTGCGCGAGCGCGGGCAGGGCCGTCTCCGCGAGCGCGCGATAGTTTGCGACGATGCTGTGCGCGGCGCTCCTGTGGCGCTCGGCGAGGTGCCGATCGATGAGCGGCTCGTGACGGACGACGGCGTCGAGCGACCACTCGTTGGTGTCGGGCACGTGGGAGGCCGCGGCATCCACCGTCTCGAGCGCTGCGAGCAGCAGGGCCTGCGCGTCCGCGATCGCGTCGATATAGGCGTCTTTTGGCGCGACCGACTCGAGCGGGCGCCCGGGGCAAAGGGTGGAGACGAAGGCGGTGCCGTCGGGCGACAGCGGTCCGCCGGTGACGAGGTGCGGGAGCAGACGGGGAACGGGCAGCTCCGCCGCGCCGCGTTGCGCGGCGTTGAGGAGCGCCGCCTGCATGGCGGGTGCGAGGCTTCCCGAGGGCGACTGCTTCAGCACGACGACGCCGGTGTCCGTCGCCACGAGGAACGTGCGGTCCGCTTCGCTCGCGGTCGCACGGACGTCGTGCACGGCGTGAATGCCCCATCCGGCGAGGAGCGTGCGGACCGCCACGACATCGGTCCCGTCGCGATCAGTCATCGTCACCACCCGCTCCGCAGAGGTCGGCGATCATGAGCGCCATGACCCGGATGGCCTGCTTGTACTCGGGAAGGTCGAGGTACTCGTCGGGCTGGTGGGCGACGCTGAGGAAGCCCGGACCGAAGGTCACGGTGGGGACGCCCGCCTTGATGGGGAGCCCCATGTCGGTGTGAGAGGTGACGCCCTCGATGACGGGCTCCATCCCGAGCTCGCGCATCGCCGCGAGGGGTGCGGTCACGATCGGCTCGGTGTCGGCGGTCTCTCCGCAGTCGGCGTCGACCAGCCAGGCGAGCACGGGCGGGTTCTCTGCGAGCCACTCGTCCTCGCCCACGAACGCGGCGAGCATATCCTCGATCTGGGCGCGGACGAGACCGCCGCCGCCGCGCTCGTCGAGCTCGACGGGCAGATACTGGATGTCGAAGCGGATCGTAAACGATCCCGCCCACGAGCTCGGGTATGTGCCGGCATCGATGACGGCGACGTTCATCTGGCACGGGAGGGGCATGTACCGGTGGTTCTTCTCGGGCAGCTCGGCCCACGCGGCGTTGAGCTCGTCGACCGCGGCAAGGAGCCGGCGCCCGTGCGCGATCGCGTCGACGGCGCCGCCGTCGCGCCACCCGGGCTGCTCGATCTCGATGTGACCGCTTTTGCCGGGGATCGTGATCTCGCCCCAGAGGATCCCGCGGCACAGCGGTGCGACCTTGAGGCTCGTGGGCTCCGGGATCACGATGCCGAGGCCGGGGCGGTAGCCGCGATCGATGAGGGCGAGCGTGCCCATGCCTCCGGTTTCCTCCTCGGTGACCGAGCCGAACGACAGCGGCTGCGAGAGCTCGACGCCAGCGCGCTGGACCGCTTCGATTGCGGCGAGCGCGGCGGCCATCCCGCCCTTCATGTCGCACGCGCCGCGGCCGTAGATCCGGTCGTCGACGAGCGTGCTGGTGAACGGCTCGGCCTTCGTCCAGCCCACACCCCCGGGGACGACGTCGCAGTGCCCGAGGAACATGAGCGAGTCGGCTTCCGGATCCACCGAGGGCGGCGTGATCGTCCCTACGAGGTTGGGACGGCCGGTGAAGTCGCGGTCGGCGAAGTAGCCGGGGCCGCCCGCGTGGTGTGCGAGGTCCTGGGCGCTCGGCTCCCACTCGTCGATCCGGGCGCCCATCGCCTCGAGCCTCGCGCGGAGCAGAGCCTGGATGCCTCCCTCGCCCGACACCTCGGCGGGCTCGCCGAACCAGGGGCCGACGCTGGGCTCGTCGATCATGGCGCGAAGAAGGTCGACGGCGCTGTCGAACTGCTCGTCGATCGCAGTCAGGATCGCGGTACGAGTCTCAGGGGTGACCATGTGCCCTCCTCAGGCGGTGGCGCGATGATCCCCGTCGATCCGAACGATCAAGACGTTACGTTTTTCTGATCGTTGTGATTGCAATTTGCCGCTTCCTTTTACGGTCTAGAAACGAAAGCGAAACGCCGGCCGACGAGACTCACAGTGGGCAAGACTGCGACCGCACTCCCGGACAACCTCGGCTGACCGCACACTCCGCGTCAGTCAGCGCCTCCCAAGGATTGACAGCATCTCGCACTAGCCAAGGACGGATGACGAAGCGCGCGCCCTACACACTCTGAACAGGACGTGGCAAACGCTTGCGCGACAGGATCCCCACCCGTCCCAGAACGATCGGAAAGGTGTGCTTTGCATGCCGTCTCGTCGTGTTCCGAAGGGGCCGGCTCGTCGGCCGATGACGGAGAAGCGCCGTCGCTTCCTGGAGATGCTCGCGCAGGGCTGGACGTTGAGTAGCGCGTGCCGCGAGTTGGAGGTCGGTCGCTCGACGGGCCGGATCTGGAAGAACGGCGTGACGGTGTGTCGAAAGAATGGCACGGTCAAGTTCGCGCTAACGCTTGAGCTGCTCGCCGTCCGCGTGATCTCGCCTCGGTTCCTATCAAAGGCCGAGCGGGTGCAGATCGCTGATCTCGCCGACCGCGGTCTCGGTCCGACCGCGATCGGGCAGCTGCTCGGGCGAGCCCCCTCCACGATCAATTGGGAACTGCGGCGCGGCCTGCACCCTGCGGGTTACTACCGGCCGTTCCGCGCGCACGCGGCCGGTGATAACCCGCAGGCACCGCACTGCCGACACCGGCGCCCGGATCTACTTCCGCGATGCCGCGGGCCCCTGGCGACGCGGCAGCGGCGACCGGACCCCCGAAGCGCTCTTTCAGGCTTTGCTAGCCTCCGAGCAATAGCCCCATTGCGACGGCCACCGGCGTGCACGCCGCTAACACGTCAGATTCGACCATCGCCGACAGACAGCACGTGACCAGGCGTCGCACGACCAGCGCCGATGAAATTTCTCGCTCCGCCGACGCTCAGAACCGTTCGCAGCCTGTTCGCAAATCAACGGATTCGACAACCTGCGACGCCTCTGTCCGGGGGCTTCTCGTGGCGGAGACGGAGGGATTTGAACCCTCGGTCCCCATAAGGGGACTCCACCTTAGCAGGGTGGTGCACTAGGCCTGACTATGCGACGTCTCCAGCGCCTGCGAACAGGCACAGCGACCATCCTAACGGTTCTGAGCCGGTGTCGCGAACCGGCTCAGCCGGCGCCGTTCGAGCAGGTGACCTGGCTCGCGTCGGAACCGTGCACGTTCGCACCCAGCTCGCCGTCCGCCGGGGTCTCCGTCGGGCTCGGCGTCGCCGACGGGTCGCTGGGCGCCTCGGTCTCGACGGGAGTCGCGGTGTCCTCGGGGGCGGGCGTCTCGGCGCCGTCCTCGCCCTCAGCGAGGACGGCACCGCCGCCGGTGTCGCCGGTGAGCTCGAGCGGCACGTTCTCCTCGAGCGCGGCCCACAGCGCCTCCGCCGACGCGTAGTCGGGAGCGACGCGGTTCACGTCGTACGGGTCGCTCACCACGGGGTACTGCACGAAGGTGAACTCGTCCAGCGGCACGTCCTTCGCCGCCATCGCGATCTGCACGAGCGTGACCGGGTTCGTCAGACTCGACGACGGGTCGACGTTCTGCAGCGTCGTCCGCGCGAGGGTGAGAAGCGTCGCGGGATCGGTCAGCACCTCCTCGCTCATGAGCTTGCGGGCCAGCGCCGACATGTACACCTGCTGGTTGCTGATGCGACCGAGATCGCTGCCGTCGCCGACGCCGTGCCGCGTGCGCAGGAACTGCAGCGCCTCGACGCCGACGAGCGTGTAGTTGTCCGAGGGCGGGATGGCGAGACCGGTGTGCTCGTCGTAGATGCCCTCGCCGCCCACGCAGACGTTCACGCCGCCGATGGCGTTGGTGATCTCGATGACGCCGCCCCAGGTGACCGTCGCGCCGTAGTCGATGGTCTGCCCCGAGAGCTGCTCGATCGTCTTCACGATGCAGCCCAGGTCGCCGCGGTAGTAGGCCTCGTTCAGCTGGCTGCGGGTGAGGGCCGACGCCACGTCGCCCTGCGGGTCGGTGCACTCGGGCGCCTCGACCATGAGGTCGCGGGGGAAGCTGATGACGGTCACGCGTCGCGGCTCGGGCGAGATGTGCACGAGCATGTTCACGTCGTTCAGCACGCTGTCGCGGGAATCGGGGTCGTACGCGGCGTCGTCCGGGCAGCGGCCGCCGAAGTACTGCTTGTACTCCTCCTCGCAGGCGTCGAGACCGGCGAAGAGGATGTTCACGCCCTCGTTGTCGAGCGCGCCGATATCGGGCGGCGAGGCGTCCTGCCCCTCGAGGACGACCGCGTCCGCGCTGAACGTCGAGCCGAAGTCCCACGCGGCATAGCTCGCCACGCCCACACCGCTGACGAGGAGCACGGATACCGCCACGCCGAGCACGCGCAGGAGCTGCCGGAGCGGACTCGGCGAGGTCAGCCGGCCGTGGCGCGCGATCGTGCGCCGCGTGTCGTGCTTCCGGTTGTCGCTCACTCGCGTCCTCTCGGGCTGGACGGTGACCGCCCGCGCCCTGACGCGAGCCGCCTTCCGCGGAGGGTGTGGGATTCGAACCCACGGGACATCTCTGCCCACCGGTTTTCAAGACCGGATCCTTCGGCCGCTCGGACAACCCTCCGTGCCCGCGGCGAGCGCGGACGGCGTCGAGTCTAGTGGAACGGCCGTCCCGCTATTGTCGGCGGGTCCCCTGAAGGGTCGCTGTCAGGTCCGGCCGGCGCTCAGACGATGGTGGCGGTCGCGACGCCGAGCTCCGACAGCGCGGCCGCGACTCCCCCGCCCTCGACGGGAAGCGTGAGCTGCGTCGCGTACTGCTGCACCTCCGCCGGCGCCTGACCCATCACGACGGCGCTGCCGCCGCCCTCGCCGGCCCAGGCCAGCATCTCGATGTCGTTGCGCCCATCGCCCATGACCACCACGCGCTCGCGGTCGACCTCGACCCACTCGCGCACCTTCTCCAGGGCGGTGGCCTTGTTCACGCCCTGCGGGGCGATGTCGAGCCAGGCGGACCAGCCGACCGAGTACGTCACCTGCTGCAGGCCCATGCGCTCGACGAAGGCGTTGAACTCCTCGCCGTCGTGCTCGGGCGAGACGACGACCACGCGCGTCACGCGCAGGCCCAGCATCTCCTCGAACTCGACGTGGCGGGCTCCCGGTCGGTTGAGGTCCCAGTCGTCCATGTACTGCGTGAACAGGCGCGTGCCATCGGCGAGCTCGACCATGTAGCTCGCGCCGGGGAGGTGCTCGCGGATGAACCGCAGCACCTCGGTGGCGTCGAACGTCTCGGTGGTGTGGCGGATGTACCCGGTCGGGTCCTCGGGGTCGCGCGACATGATCGTCGCGCCATTCGCGCACACGACGTACGGCGGCAGGATGCCCAGGCCCTCCATCACGGGGGCGGCGGACTCCCAGCTGCGCCCGGTCGCGATCGTCACCACGTGGCCGCGCTCGGCGGCCTCGGCGACCGCCTCCTGCACGCCAGGGCTGAAGGTGCCGTCCTCGAGCACGACGGTGCCGTCGATGTCGAGGGCGATGAGCAGGCGTGCGGACTCGTCGACGGGGTAGGTCATGCGATCGGCTCCAGGATGTCGAGTCCGCCGAGATACGGGCGCAGGGGCTCCGGCACGACGACGGACCCATCGGCCCGCTGATGCGTCTCCAGGAGGGCGACGATCCAGCGCGTGGTGGCGAGCGTTCCGTTGAGCGTCGCCACGTGCCGGGTCTTCCCGCCGTCGGGGCGGTGACGGATGTCCAGGCGACGCGCCTGGTAGGTGGTGCAGTTGGAGGTCGACGTGAGCTCGCGGTACGCGCCCTGCGTCGGCACCCAGGCCTCGGTGTCGTACTTCCGGGCAGCGCTCGAGCCGAGGTCACCGGCCGCGACGTCGATGACACGGTACGCGAGTCCGAGGGAGCTCAGCATCTGCTCCTCGATGGCCAGCAGGCGCTCGTGCTCGGCCTCCGCGTCCTCGGGGGTCGTGTAGACGAACATCTCCAGCTTGTTGAACTGGTGCACGCGGATGATGCCGCGGGTGTCCTTGCCGTGCGAGCCGGCCTCGCGCCGGTAGCAGGTCGACCAGCCGGCGTAGCGGATGGCCCCGCTCGAGAGATCGACGATCTCGTCCTTGTGGTACCCGGCGAGGGCGACCTCGCTCGTGCCGACGAGGTAGAGGTCGTCCTCCTCGAGCCGGTAGATCTCGTCGGCGTGCGCGCCGAGGAAGCCGGTGCCTGCCATGATGTCGGGCCGCACGAGCGTCGGGGTGATCATCGGCGTGAAGCCGTGCTCGAGGGCCGTGTTCAGCGCGTAGTTCATGAGCGCCAGCTCCAGGCGCGCGCCGATGCCCTTGAGGAAGTAGAAGCGCGCTCCGGAGACCTTCGCCCCGCGCTCCATGTCGATGGCGCCGAGCTTCTCGCCGAGCGCGAGATGGTCGAGCGGCTCGAAGTCGAACGCGGGGATGTCCCCCACCCGGCGCAGCTCGACGAAGTCGTCCTCGCCGCCGGCCGGCACGCCGTCGATCACGACGTTCTGGATGGCGTCGATCGCGGTCCGGAACTCGGTCTCCGCCTCGTTCGCGGCGGCCTGGGCGGCCTTCACCCGGTCGGCGAGGTCCTTCGCCTGCGCCACGAGCGCGGCCTTCTCGTCCTTCGGCGCCTTCGCGACGGTCTTCCCGAACGCGTTCTGCTCGGCGCGCAGGTCCTCGAACGCGCTGATCGCCGTGCGGCGGGCGGCGTCCGCGGCGAGCGCGGCGTCGACGGCGTCGGGCGATCCGCCGCGCGCCACCTGAGAACGCTTGATGAGCTCGGGGTCTTCACGCAGCAGTACGGGGTCGATCACCCTAAGAGTCTAGGCGTGCGACCCGCGCGGGCTCCCGGAAGCGACGTGACGCGCCGCCCTAGAGTGTGAGCATGTCCGCCGCCCCCGCCGCCGCGCCGCGGGCCGCCCTGGTCTACAACCCGGTGAAGGTCGCCTCGGCCGACGCGCTGCGCTCGGCCGTCACGCTCATCTCCGACGAGTGCGGATGGCTGCCGCCTCTCGTCTTCGAGACGACGATCGAGGATCCCGGGCAGCACGCCGCGAAGCGCGCGCTCGCCGAGGGCGTCTCCGCTGTCCTCGTCGCCGGCGGCGACGGAACCGTGCGCGCGGTGGCCGAGGTGATGAGGGGAACCGGGGTGCGGCTCGCCGTCGTCCCGAGCGGCACCGGCAACCTCCTCGCCCGCAACCTCCGACTGCCACTGGCCGATCCCGAGGAGATGGTGCGCGCGGCGATCGACGGCGACGTCGTCGCCACCGACATCGGCGTCGCGCGGCTGCGTCGCCTCACCGGCGAGGTGGAGGAGCACGCCTTCGTCGTCATGGCGGGCATCGGGCTCGACGCGGCGATGATCGCCAACACCAACGCGCGCCTGAAGCGGCAGGTGGGATGGGTCGCCTACGTCGACGGCGCGGCCCGGTCGCTTCCCGGAGCGGAGCCCTTCCGCGTCGTCTACCAGCTCGACGGCGGCAGGCTCCACGCCGCGAAGGTGCAGAGCGTGCTGTTCGCCAACTGCGGGGCGCTGCCGGCGGGCATCGAGCTGATCCCGGAGGCCTCGGTCTTCGACGGGGTGCTCGACATCGCCCTCATCCAGCCATCGGGAGTGTTCGGATGGCTCGGCGTCTTCCGAAAGGTGTGGTGGGACAACTCCGTGCTGCGCCGCTCGCGGCTGGGACGCCGCGTCGTCGAGCGGCGCCGCGACTCGTCGGTGCGGTTCCTGCGGGGCATCGAGATGGAGACCGCGCCGGTGTCCATCCAGCCGGTGGAGCTCGACGGCGACGAGTTCGGCCAGGCGACCCGACTGCACTGCCGGATCGAGAAGGGCGCCCTCCTCATGGCCGTCCCCCACGGCCATCCGACCGCCCGGCTCTGACCGGGCGGCTCTGACTCACTGCAGAGCCGACGTGAGGCGGGCGAGGTTGTCGAGCACCTTGCTCCCGAACGACCGCGCGACCCAGTCGTCCAGCTGGAGCGGGCGACTCCGCGCACGGTAGTCGTCCTCCACCTCGCGCAGCTGACGGACGAACTCCTCGCCGCGCACGAGCAGCGACACCTCGAAGTTCAGGCCGAACGAGCGCATGTCCATGTTGCTCGAGCCGATCACGGCGACCTCGTCGTCGACCGACACCGTCTTCGTGTGCAGGATGTACGGCGACTGGAAGAGGTAGATGTGCACCCCCGCCTTCAGCAGCGCCTCGTAGTAGCTGCGCTGCGCGTGGTAGACCATCGCCTGGTCGCTGATCTCCGAGACGAACAGCTCCACGCGCACCCCGCGCGAGACCGCGGCGCTGACGGCCAGCATGAGCGCCTCGTCGGGGACGAAGTACGGGCTGACCATCACGATCCTCCGCTGCGCCGCGTACAGGAGGGCGAGGAACAGCCGCAGGTTGTTCTCCACCTCGAATCCGGGGCCGGACGGCAGGACCTGGCAGTCCACGTCGCCCGTCCCCGGCGCCATGTCGCGCAGGTCGACGCCGGGCGGGGTCTGCCCGGTCTCGCTGTAGTAGTCGCTGAGGAAGACCGCGTCGACACTGGAGACCACCGGGCCGTCGAGCCGGACCATCAGGTCCACCCACTGCAGCCCGCGCTTGATGTTCGAGCGCACGTTGTAGCTCGCGTCGGTGATGTTCTGCGAGCCCATGTAGGCGACCTCGCCGTCGACGATCAGGAGCTTGCGGTGATTGCGGAGGTCCGGCCGCTGCCACCGGCGCCGCAACGGGCGCAAGGGCAGCAGGTAGTGCCAGTCCGCCCCCATGCGCTTGAGGCGGTCGCGCGTCTTCCGGTGCAGCGGCTTGGACAGGTTCGCCCAGTGGTCCATGAGCACGCGGACGGCGACACCCCGCGCGCACGCCTCCTCCAGTGCACGGAAGAAGCTCTCGGTCGACCGGTCGGACTTCAGGATGTAGAACTCGACGTGCACGTAACGACGGGCCGAGCGGATGGCCTCGGCCATCTCGTCGAGGCTCTCCTGGTATCCCGTCACGAGACGTGCGCCGTTGTCGCCCGAGAGCGGCAGCGCGCCCAGCTCGCGGTTCATGCGCACGATCGCGCTGAACCAGCCCGGCTCGTTCGGACGCGGTGTGCCGCGCTCCAGGTGCTCATTGGCCTCGCGGAGGACGCCGTTGATCTCGGTCTGCATCTCCCGGCGCTCCCGCGGCAGACGCGGGTTGCCGATGAGGAGGAAGAGGATCATGCCCGGGATCGGCACGAGGAAGATCGCGAGCAGCCAAGCCATCGCCGAGGTGGGCTTGCGGTTCGCCGGGACGACGACGAGTGCGAGGATGCGCACGATGATGTCGACGACCGTGTAGGCGCCGAGCCAGAAGGCGGAGCTCACCACCCAGTCCATCGGAACCCTCCTCGTCCTGGCCAGCCTAGCGAAGCGACGGCAGCGCTCCTGACCGTGCCGCTCCTGACCCGGTGGCGCTCCGCGGCACCCTCCCCGGCACAGCGAACCGCCGCCCGCGTGTGCGGACGGCGGCTCGGTGGAGCGGAATCAGGCGCGACGACGCACCGTGTCCCGTCCGAGGAGGAACCCGAGCGCGATCATCGCCACGGCCAGCACCAGGTGCAGCCAGTTGTCGGCGCTGTTCAGCGGAACGAAGTTCGCGGCGCTGTCGTGCGGAACGAACAGACCGTAGATGAACAGCACGGCGTACACGATGCCGCCCACGATGAGGTAGCTGCGCGCCGCCGAGGCGGTGCGCGCCATCGCGAGACCGGCGACGCCGTACAGGGCGTGCACGAGGTTGTGCAGGATCGACACCTGGAAGATGCCGAGGAGCATCGCCTCGGACGTGTGCGATGCGAACTCGAGCTGGTCGACGCCCGAGGTGATCCCCGGGATGAAGCCCGCGATGCCCACCAGGAGGAAGACGACTCCCAGGATCAGCGCGGCCTTCTGGACCGGGGTCTCGGCGTAGCCGACCCGATCGGTGGTTCTGTGGCTCATTACCCTCTCCTCTGCTGCGTGCGGACTCTCTGGCATGTCCAGAGAAGCGCGTGACGGAACTCGGAGGAAAGGGCTTGACATCAGCCACGTCCGTCACAGCCCGCGCATGGTGAAGGTCCCGGCGAGCACCTTCCGGAAGGGCGGAAGGGCCAGGGCGCGGATGGCGGCGTTGCGCGCGGTGAGCGCAGCGTCCTCGCGCGGGGCGCCCATCGCCATGTTGAAACGCGCGCGGCGCATCGCCCCTTCCGCCGCAGCACGGCGCGCGCACGCGTAGGCCCCCCACGCGTCACCTCCGCTCGAACCAGACAGGAGGCGGTCGGCGAGGGCGCGTGCGTCCAGCCATCCGAGGTTCATCCCCTGCCCGCCGATCGGGCTCACCTCGTGCGCGGCATCGCCCGCGAGCGCGACCCGCCCGCGCGCGAACGTGGCGGCAAGCTGCTGACGGGCGGCGAAGGGGCTGGGCTCGCTCATGGTGGCGGTGTCGAGGACCGCACCCACCCGCTCCTCGACGACGGCGGCGAAGGCGGCGCGAGACCACGCGCGCACGCGCGCCGCGCCATCGGCGCGGTGCGCGTCGGTGCGGACGACCCAGCGGCGCCGGCCTCCCGGAAGCGGGAACGACTCCACGACCCCGTCAGGTTCGAGGTGCAGCAGCGCGCGGCCGCGATGCTCGCCGGAATCGTCGGCGTCGGCCATGACGAACCGGACGTCGGGATCGCGGCGCTCCCACCGGATCCCCGCGCGCTCGCGGACGAAGCTGCGCGTGCCATCCGCCCCGACCAGCAGGCGTGCGGCGACGGAGCCCTCCGACGTCTCGAGCTCCACCCCGGCGGCCGTCGTCTGCAGGCCCCGGACCTCGATCCCGCGGCGCAGGGCGCGGGAAGCGACCCGGCTCAGGCGCCGTTCGAGGAGCGCCTCCGTGCGGTCCTGCGGGAGCATCCGCACGGGGTCCGCGAAGGACAGGGTCCCGATCCGACGCCCGCGGCAGAGCGCGACGCCTTCATGGATGCGCAGCGCCGCGTGCTCGATGTCGTCGCCGATGCCCGCCGCGGCGAGCGCGGCGAACCCGGGCGGGTGGATGCCGACCGCACGCGAGCTCGCCGACGGCGCGAGCGAGCGCTCCAGCACCGCCACGTCCGCACCCTGCTGCGCGAGAAGGCACCCCAGCAGCATGCCGACCGGCCCCGCGCCCACGACGACGACGTCGTGCGACGCGCTCATGCCTCGTGCACCGCCTCGAGGCGCGCGGGCCGCCCTCGCTCGACCCGCCAGCCCGGCGGCACGATCGCCTCCAGCTCCGCACGCGTGCGGCTGCGACGGATGGACGTGAGCCCGTCCTCGCGCAGGAACGTGCCCCGCAGGAGGAGCGGATGCACCGGGAGCGTGCCGACCGCGAAGGCGACGTACGCTCCGCGTGACCGCTCGATGTCGCGGTGCACGACGACGCCGCCCGGGCGCAGCAGCTGCGCGGTCTCGGCCATCAGCGCGGTGGCCTCGTCGTCGGAGAGGTGGTGGAGCACGTGATTCGACATGACGACGTCGAACCGCTCGCCGCTCGCGAGCACGGCCGTGGTGTCCATGCGGCGCACGCGCAGGCCCGGCGTGGGCGGCACGAGCTCGGCGAACGCGAAAGCGCGCGGATCGGGGTCGATCGCGAGCACGTCGAGCCGCCCGGGCTCCCGTCGCGCCCACCGGCACACCGCGCGCGGGAAGTCGGCGCCGCCCGTGCCCACGTCGAGCAGGCGCACGTCCCCCTGCCGCAGGCGGGGCGCGATCCAGCGACGGTACGCCGCGCGCGGCGCGGCCACGACCGCGTTCATGAGCCCGAAGCGCGCGTAGGTGCGCGCGAGCCGGTCCGGGTCGCAGTCGGGGTCGTCCATCCGCTCGGCGACGACGGCGTCGCGCGTGGCGAGCCGTCCGGCCATCAGGAGCCCCGGATGGTCATCAGGGCGGACTCCACGGTGAGGCCGGGGCCGAACGCCATGGCCGCCACGCGCTCCCCGGCCGCGGCGGCCGGCGAATCCAGGATGTGGCGCAGCACGAACAGCACCGTCGCGCTGGACATGTTGCCGAAGTCGCGCAGGGTCGCCCGCGCCGGCAGCAGCTGCGCCTCGCTGAGCTCGAGGGCCGACTCGACCTTGTCGAGGATGCTGCGACCGCCGGGGTGGATGGCCCAGTGCGGGATGACGTCGCCCGCGCGCCGCTCGTCGAGGGCGCGGGCGAGGTCGGGCTCGGGAGCGAAGAGGGGCTGGACGGCGCCGGTCACGTGCTGGCCGAGGATGGCCGGGACCATGTTCGAGAGGACCATCTCGAATCCGTGGTCGCCGATGCGCCACGCCATGTCGGACTCGCCCTCCGGGGCGACCCGCGAAGCGAACCGGTCGAGCTCGAAGCCCGGCTCGTGCGACGGGATGGGGCGAGCCGACACGAGCGCCGCGCCAGCGCCATCCCCGAACAGCGACGTGGCGATGATCGTGTCGGGGTCGTCGGACGTGCGCAGGTGCAGCGTGCACAGCTCCACGCTCACGACGAGGACGACGGCTTCGGGATCGGCCTGGCACAGCTGCGTCGCCAGGCGGAGGGCGGGAAGCGAGGCATAGCAGCCCATGAAGCCGAGGTGGAACCGCTGCACGTCGGCCGGCAGCCCGAGATCGCGCGCGACGACGAAGTCCGGGCCCGGCGCGTAGAACCCGGTGCAGGACACGGTGATGACATGGGTGACGTCCTCGGCCGAGAACTCCTCCTGGTTCGCCAGCGCCGCGCGGCCGGCGTCGACGTAGAGCCGGCTCGCCTCCCGCGCATAGATGTCGTTGCGCGCCTTCGTCCCCGGAGACATCAGCAGGCCCGTCTCCGCGTCGTAGAACACGCGCTCGACGCCGGGCTGCGCGGTGCGCTCGCCGAGCTCGGTGAGGACGGTGTAGCGGCGCTCGATTCCGGAGACGCCGAAGGACGTGCTCACCAGGCGCTTCGCCAGCCGCGACAGCTCGGGCTGCGATCCGAAGACCTCCCTCACCTCGTCCTGATGGAGAACGGTCGGGGGCACCACGGTCGCGAGGCCGGTGAGTGTGACGGTCATGCCGCCGACGGTATCCAGGTGCGTCGGTCGACGATAGGGGGTTGCGCGGTCGCGGACAGGGGTGCACCCGCGACGAGAGCGTGGACGCCGCGTCTGTCAACCGCCCTGCCGTCCATCGTCGCGGCTCGTATCGTCGCGACCGAACCTGGCAGCGGACGAAGGAGCAGGACCATGACCACGGCACGCGACATCATGACCTCGGATCCCCGGTGCGTCGGCGAGCAGGAATCGCTCGTCGACGCGGCAAAGCTGCTCGCCGACCTCGACGTCGGCGCCCTGCCGATCTGCGGGGAGGACGGGAAGCTCAAGGGGATGCTCACCGATCGCGACATCGTCGTGAAGTGCATCGCGTCCGGGGGCGACCCGAGCTCGACGCGGGCGGGACAGCTCGCGGAGGGGGCGCCCGTCACGGTGGACGCGGGCGACGACATCCGCGACGCCCTCACCCTGATGCAGGATCACCAGGTGCGCCGGCTCCCCGTGCTCGACGACCACCGGCTCGTCGGCATCATCAGCCAGGCCGACATCGCCCTCGCGCTCGCCCCGGTCGAGACCGGCGAGACCGTCGAGGAGATCTCGACCTGACCTGGCCGGACGCGGGTCCGGCGCCGCGCCGCCGCTCAGGCGCGCGCCGGTCCCGCCTCCTCCGGTCCGATCTCCGACGCGCCGCGCAGCCGGTACCAGCGGAAGCCGTAGGCCTCGAGCGAGATCTCCAGTGGCCGCGGCAGCGGGCGCGGCCGCTCCGAGTCGAGCAGGTCGCACAGGAGGGCGTCGTCCTGTGCGTCGACATCCAGCCGCACGTCGACCGGCTCATCCCGGAGATTGTGGAGGAAGAGGGCGTCACCCAGATCCGAGCGCATGCGGTGTGCGAGCACCCCCGCCGCATCGCACGGAAGCGCCTCGAACGCGCCCCAGGAGATCGCCGGTGTCGAGCGGTAGGCGGCGATCACCGTCCGCAGGAACCGGTGCAGGGAGTCGGGGTCGCGCCGCTGATCGGCGACGTTCACCTCTCGAGGAGACCAGGCGCCCTCCGGAAAGGGCGCGACAGGCTCGTCCGACGTGGAGAAGCCGCCGCTCGCGGTCCACTGCATCGGCGTGCGCACCGCGCGGCGACGCTCGAGGTCCGGGTTCTCGCCCATGCCGATCTCCTCGCCGTACAGCAGCGCGGTGGCGCCGGGCAGCGAGAACATCAGGCTGTAGGCGAGCCGGATCCGGCGCTGGTCGCCTTCGAGCATGGTCGGCAGCCGCCGCACGATCCCGCGGCCGTAGACGCGCTGCGCCTCGTCGGGCGCGAGTGCCTCGAACACCTCCTGCCGCTCCTCCTCGCTCAGGAGGGCGAGGGACAGCTCGTCGTGATTGCGCAGGAAGAGCGCCCAGCTCACGTCGTCGGATGGCGCCTTGCGGCTCTCGATGGAGCGGACGATGGGGGTGGGATCGCCGCGGACGAACGCGAGGTACAGCGCGACGTTGGTCTGAAAGTCGAACTGGAGGTCGAGCTCGTCACCTCCCGACCCGAAGTACGCCTCCTGGCCGTCGTGGTCGAGCGCGACCTCGCCCAGCAGCGCGGCGCTCGGCGAGCGCCGGCGGAGGAACCGCTTGATGTCCTGCAGATACTCGTGCGGGTCGGCGATCCGCTCCGGCGAGGGGTCCACGAGAAACGGCACCGCGTCGACGCGGAAGCCGTCGAGGCCGAGGCTCAGCCAGAACGCGACCACCTTCGCGATCTCATCCCGCACCCGCGGGTTCGCGAAGTTCAGGTCCGGCTGATGCCGGTAGAAGCTGTGCAGGAAGTACTGCTCGGTCTCCGGCTCCCACTCCCACATGCTCGCCTCCTCACCGGGGAACACGGTGTTCTCCGCGTCGTCTGGCGCATCGTCGCGCCAGACGTAGAAGTCGCGATACGGCGAGGTGCGCGACCGGCGTGCGGAGACGAACCACGGGTGCTCGTCGGAGGTGTGGTTGACGACGAGGTCGACGATCACGCGCAGGCCGCGACCGTGCGCGACGCGGATGACCTCGAGGAGGTCGCCGTGGGTGCCGTAGCGCGGGTCGACGCCGTAGAAGTCCGCCACGTCGTATCCGTCGTCCTGGTTCGGTGACGGGTAGAAGGGCATGAGCCAGATCACCGTGGCGCCCAGGTCCGCGACGTAGTCCACGGCGCGAACGAGCCCCGGCAGGTCTCCGATGCCGTCCCCGTCTCCATCGAGGAAGGTCTCCACGTCGAGGCAGTAGACGACGGCGGACCGCCACCAGAGGTCGGCCACGTTCTCCCGTCTCATCGGGCGCCCCGCAGCTCGGCGAGGAGGGCAGGCGCGTGCTCCTCGAGGAAGCCGCGCTGGTCCTGCCCCACGTGGTGCAGGTAGACGCGGTCGACGCCCGCCGTGAGGGCGCGGATCCGGTCGGCGAGCTCGCGGGGGTCGTCGCCGACGAGCACGGTCTCCGCCGGGTCCTCGTCGGCCTCCTCGGCCAGCCGATCGAAGTCCTCCGGCTGCGCGACGTCCCACGGGGAGACCTCGCTGACCGCGCCGTGCCGCCACTGATCGCGGGCGATGTCCGCCGCGCGCTCTCGCGAGGCGTCGATGCTGAGGTGCAGCTGCAGGCTCACCTCGCCCTGCCCGCCCGCCTCCCGGTAGGCGCTCACCGTGTCCCCCAGCGCGTCCGCGTCCGTGCCCGTCGTGATGAGGCCATCCGCCCAGCCCGCGACGCGGGCCGCGGTCTGCGGCGAGATCGCCGCGGCCACGAGCGACGGGATGGCCGCAGGAAGGCTCCACAGGCGCGCCTCGTGCACGCGCACCGCACCCTCGTGATCCACGCGCTCGCCGGCCAGCAGTCGGCGGATGATCGCCGCGCACTCGTCGAGGCGGCGGTCGCGCTCGCCCTTCTCCGGCCACGGGTCGCCCGTCACGTGCTCGTTCATGCGCTCACCGCTGCCGAGGGCCGCCCAGAAGCGGCCGGGGAACATCTCGCCCAGAGACGCGATGGCGTGGGCGGTGATCACGGGGTGGTAGCGCTGGCCGGGGGCCGTGACGACGCCGAAGCCGAAGCGGGTGGTCGCGAGCGCCGCGCCGAGCCAGGACCAGGCGAACCCCGACTCGCCCTGCGCGCGTCCCCACGGCGCGAGATGGTCGGAGCACATGGCGCCTTCGAAGCCCACGGACTCCGCGAGCTGGACGGCGGACAGCAGCGCGCTCGGCGGCAGCTGCTCATGGGACGCGTGGTAGCCGAAGAACATGCATCGACCCTCGCGTGCGCGGGGCGCCGGCGGCAGAGCCTTGACAGGCCGCGGTCAGTCCTCCCGCGGCGGCAGGCCGCGCTTCGCGCGCTCCTCCGCCTCGATGGCCGCGTACGTGCGCCGCTCGGTGCGATCGAAGCGGATGATGTTCCGCAGGATCATCCAGAACACCAGCGCGATCGCCACGGTGGGCGCGAGCGACCAGAGCGCCGCCACCCAGAAACTGTCCACGATCGCATTCTACGGGGCCTGATTGGGAGATGCCCGGGCGGCCGACGTCTCCTCCACAGGCCGCCCTCACCCGGCGCGCCGCCCTCCGGCGGCTGTGAGCACCGCGACCGCGGCGGCGCGCGGCGGGAGCCTCGAGGGCATGACGACGATCATCCCCGCGCGGTCCGCGCAGAAGTTCCTCTCCGTCCTCCCTCACGTGTGCGGCTATCTCCCGCGCCTGAGCCTCGTCGTGGTGCCCATCGCCGACGGGTGCACGGCGGCAGTCGCGCGCCTGGACCTCCCGCCCGACGAGGAGGCGTGGGGCGAGGTCGCCGCGACCGCGCTCGGCGTCGTGTGCCGGCTGCCCGATGTGACGCGCTTCACGGCGGTGATCTACACCGACCGCCCGTTCCGCGACGGCGATGGCGCGATCGCGTTCGACGGGTTCATGCGGTGGCTCCGCGAGCGCGCCGACCACTGCGGGCTCGACGCCGTCGACGCGCTGTGCGTGGCCGCAGACGGGTGGGGCTCGTACCTCGACGACCCCGGAGAGGCGCGGCCGCTCGCGGAGATCGCGCACGAGGACGCGCTCCCTGACGGCGTCGAGCCGTCGGCGGTGCTCGCGGACCAGGGCGACGGCGTCGATCTGCCGGCATCCGACCTCGCCGAGCGAGAGCGCGTCGCGCGGGCGCTCCGGGAGGTCTCGCGGGCCGCCGACGTGCTCGGCGGCGACAGCCCGGCGGGGATCGGCGGAGTGCCCCCGCGCGCTCTCGCCGCGGTGTGCCTGCTCGGACATCTGCCGGAGGTGTTCGAGGAGTGCGTGGGCTGGGACCCCGACGGGCTCGAGCCGTACCTCGCGGCCGCGCTGGTGTGGGCGCTCGACCGCCCCTTCTACCGCGACGTCGCGCTGTCGCAGTGGAGCGCCGATCTGGCGGAGGGCTATCGCGCGCTGGAGTTCAACGAGCGGTGGCGCGCCGGCGACCGATCCGAGCCGGACGGCCCGATCCGGCTCATGGGCGAAGGGCCGCGACCCGACGCCGAGCGGCTGGAGCGGGCGCTCGCGCTCGTGCGGCGACTCGCGGCAGCCGCGCCCCGGGAGGCCCGCGTGGGGCCCCTCGTCTCGGCGGCGTGGCTGAGCTGGGCGCTCGGCCGCGCGACCCATGCCGCGCACTACGTGCACCTCGTGACGGAGATCGAGCCCGACCACGGCCTCGCCAGCATCATCGCGTCGATGCTGAACGCGGCCTACCTTCCGCCGTGGGCGTTCCGGCGGCCGTGATCCGGCCGCCGGAGCGCTTACTTCACCAGCGGGAAGAGGATCGTCTCGCGGATGCCGAGGCCGGTGATCGCCATGAGCAGACGGTCGATGCCCATGCCCATCCCGCCGGTGGGCGGCATGCCGTGCTCGAGCGCGCGGAGGAACTCCTCGTCGATGCGCATGGCCTCGTCGTCGCCGCGGTCGGCGAGCTTCGCCTGCTCCACGAACCGCTCCCGCTGGATGACGGGGTCGACGAGCTCGGAATAGCCCGTGGCGAGCTCGAAGCCGCGCACGTAGAGGTCCCACTTCTCCACGACTCCGGGAACGCTCCGGTGCTCGCGCACCAGCGGACTGGTGTCGACGGGGAAGTCCATGACGAAGGTGGGCCGGGTGAGGTGCTGCTTGACGAAGTGCTCCCACAGCTCCTCGACGAGCTTGCCGTGCGTGGCGTGCGACGGCACGTCGACGTCGTTCGCCTCGGCGAGCTTCAGGAGCTCCTCGAGCGGGGTGCCGGGGGTGACCTCCACGCCCGCTGCCTCCGAGAGGGAGGGGTACATCGAGACGCGGTCCCACTGTCCGCCGAGGTCGTACACCGTGCCATCCGCCCAGGTGACCTTCGTGTCTCCGGCGACCGCCACCGCGGCGTTCTGGATGAGCTCCTGCGTGAGGTCGGCGATGCCGTTGTAGTCGGTGTAGGCCTGGTAGGCCTCGAGCATCGCGAACTCGGGGCTGTGCGTGGAGTCCGCGCCCTCGTTGCGGAAGTTGCGGTTGATCTCGAAGACGCGGTCGATGCCGCCCACAACCGCGCGCTTGAGGTAGAGCTCGGGCGCGATGCGCATGTAGAGGTCGGTGTCGAACGCGTTGGAGTGCGTGATGAACGGACGTGCAGTGGCGCCGCCTGGCTGCACCTGCAGCATCGGGGTCTCCACCTCGACGAAGTCGTGCTGGTCGAACGTGGCGCGGAGGCTCGCGTTGACCTTCGCGCGCGAGCGCACCGTGACACGCGCCTGGTCGCGCACGATGAGGTCGAGGAAGCGGCTGCGGACGCGGCCCTCCTCGCTCAGCTCGGTGTAGAGGTTCGGCAGCGGCAGAACGGCCTTGGCCGCGATCTCCCAGTCCGTCACCATGATCGAGAGCTCGCCGCGACGGCTGGAGATGACCTCGCCGGAGACGAAGACATGGTCACCCAGGTCGACGAGCTCCTTCCAGCGCGCGAGCGACTCGTCGCCCACGTTCGCCAGCGAGACCATCGCCTGGATGCGGGAGCCGTCGCCGGACTGCAGGCTCGCGAAGCAGAGCTTGCCGGTGTTGCGGCTGAACACGACGCGTCCCGCGACCCCCGCCGTCACGCCCGTCTCAGCACCGGCCTCGAGCTCGCCGTACTCCGCACGCAGGGCGGGGATGGTCGTGGTGACGGGGACGGTCACCGGGTAGGCGCCGCCGGCCGCCGAACCGCGCTCGGCGATCAGCCGCTCGCGCTTGGCCAGGCGGACCGCCTTCTGCTCGAAGACGTCCTCCTCGGTCGGTTCGGGGGCGTTCTCGACGGGCGTCTCAGACATGCAAGCTCCTCAGAAAGTCTGCCTGCAAGTCTAGTCAGCCGGTCCTGGTCACTCCTCGGGCGGCAGGTCGGGGATGGCCGGGCTCGCCTCGGTGAGCGCCTGGTCGACGGTCGACCGCACGAGGGCCGAAAGATACCCGCCGGGGTTCTCCACCCCGATTCCGCGGAGGATCCCCGTCGCCTGGCGGACGATCTGCCGCGAGAACTCCGACGCCGTCGCGATCGCCTCGGCGTACGCGACCCGGTCGGCCTCCTCGACCACGACCGGCTCGCACCCCAGCTCGACCGCGAGCGCCTGGGCGATGGGCAGCACCGGTCCCGGCGCGGTGACGGCGGCGTACGACGCGGAGAGCTGGCGCAGGTCGATCGTCGTGCCCGTGAAGGCCATCGCGGGGTGCACGGCGAGCGGGATGGCGCCCTTCTCGGCAGCCGCGCGCAGCACCTCGATCCCGTATGCCGCGTCGGTGTGGAGCACGAGCTGCCCCAGCTGCCACGCTCCCAGGTCGGCGAGCCCGTGCACGAGGCCGGGGAGCTCGGCATGCGGCACCGCGAGCACGACGAGCTCCGAGCGACGCACGACCTCGAGCGCATCGAGCACGGGCACATCGGGCAGCACAGCGGAGACGCGCTCCTCGTCGGACCCGCTCGTGATGCCGGTGATCGCGTGTCCTGCGCCCGCGAGCGCTGCCCCGATCACGGGCCCCACCCGGCCGGCTCCGATGATGCCGACTCCCAGTCGTCCGTCCCGTCGCACGGCGTCGACCCTACGCGATGGCGCCGTGCCCCGGGTCGACCTGGCATCCTCGTCGTCATGATGCGCTTCTGCCGCAGCCGTCGCGACGGCGCGCGCTGCACCCGTCCTCTCGACCACCCCGGCCTGCACCGGCATCGCGCGATCATGTGGAGCGACCTCGCCGCCGACGCCGCAGGGTGCCCGGGCACGGGCCAGCGCGGCGCCCCCGCCCCACCCCTCGACGACGGCTATCCGCACGGGCTGGCGCTCTGCCCGACCTGCGGCCGGTTCATCGAGCTCGATCCGCGCGGGCGCTTCCTCCCCCACGACACGTCGGACGCCGCCGAGAGCGACGCGGAGGTCGCACGCCGACACGAGTGGTTCAACGCGCACGGCTGGTAGGGGCTCCCGTCGCGGCCGCGCGCGCCTGCAGCGCCGCACGCTCCCGCTCGTTGCGGACGAGCGCCGCGGCGTCCGCGAATTCCGCTCGCGCCTCCTCGTCCCGCCCGAGGCGCGCGAGCAGCTCGCCGCGCACGGCGGGCAGCAGATGGTAGGTCCGCAGCCGTCCGCCCGCGACGAGTTCGTCGACGATGCGCAGCCCCGCGTCCGGCCCCGATGCCTCGGCGACGGCCACCGCGCGGTTGAGGTCGACGATGGGCGACGGGGCCACCTGCGCGAGCGCCTCGTACAGCCGCACGATGAGCGCCCAGTCGGTGCCTGCGACGTCGGGCGCGACGGCATGGCACTGCGCGATGGCGGCCTGCAGCGCGTACGGCCCGCGGCCTCGGCCCAGCAGGTCGACGCGGGCGAGCGCCGCGCGACCGCGCGCGATGGCGGCGCGGTCCCAGCGCCGGCGATCCTGATCGGCCAGCAGCACCGGCTCTCCCCGCGCGTCGGTGCGCGCGGGGAACCGGGAGGCCGTGAGCTCCATGAGGGCGAGGAGGCCGTGCACCTCGGGCTCTCGCGGCAGCAGCGCTGCGAGGATGCGGGCCAGCCGGATGGCCTCGCGCGCCAGGTCGGGCCGCAGCAGGTCCTGACCCGAGCTCGCGGAGTGGCCCTCGTTGAAGACGAGGTAGAGCACTGCCAGCACCGCGGCCACCCGCGTCGGCCGCTCCTCGGGCAGTGGAACCTCGAACTGCACGCCCGCCTCCGCGAGGGCGCGCTTGGCGCGGACGATCCGCTGCTGCACGGTGGCCGTCGGCACGAGGAAAGCGCGCGCGATCTCGTCGGCCTCGAGACCGGCCACGGCGCGCAGTGCGAGAGCCACCCGCGCGGGCGGTGCGAGCACGGGGTGGCACGCGACGAACACGAGGCGCAGCACATCGTCGTCGATCTCGTCCGGGTCCCACGGGTCCGCGTCCGGCTGCGCCTCGTCGAGCGCGTGCGCGAGCGCCACCACGCGCGCGTCGTAGCGCTCCCGACGTCGCCAGACGTCGATCGCCTTGTGCTTGGCCGCCGTCGTCAGCCACGCGGCGCCGTTCCGGGGGATGCCGGAGCGCGGCCACTGCGCGAGCGCGTCGGCCACCGCCTCCTGGGCGAGGTCCTCGGCGAGGGAGAAGTCGCCCGTGTAGCGCGTCAGGGTCGCCACGATGCGCGCGGCCTCGGCCCGCCAGACGGCCGTGACGGCGCGGCGCACCTCGTCCGCCGCGCCGCTCACGGTGCCGCCGTCACTGCGCGCGGTTCGCCTGCTCCTCGCGCCATCCGGCTTCCTTCTCGATCCACTCGTTGTCGGCGGGGAAGTCGCTCATCTCCGTCACCCGGCGCACCTCGATCTTCGACCCCGGGCCGAGCGGCACCTTCCGGGCCCAGTGCACGGCCTCGTCCTTCGTGGCGACCTCGATGATCCAGAAGCCGCTGAAGAGCTCCTTCGTCTCGCCGTAGGGGCCATCGGTGACCAGCGGCGGCTCGCTCGAGAAGTCGACGACGAACGCGTTGTCGTCGATGTCGGCGAGGCCCTCACCCGCGAGGAGCACCCCGGCTTTCATGAGCTCCTCGTTGTACCGGCCCATCTGCTCGAGGATCTCCTCGAACGGGACCTGCCGGTACGCCGCGGTGGCCTCGTCGGTCGCGCGCATGATCATCATGAACTTCATCGGTCTCTCCACCTCTCGCGGGGGTCGCGTCTCGACCCTCTCACTCAGTGCGTCGAACGGGGAAGACCGGAATCGACATCCGCGTCGGAATCCATCGGGATCGGCGCGAGGTGCTCGCCCCAACGGTGGGTGTGGTCGCGTGAGGCGGCGTGCACCGCACGCCGGCTGGCTTCCTGCAGGAGCGCGATCGCGTCGTCTCGCTCGAGTCCGACGACCTGACCCGAGATGGGACCGGCGACCGTGTGCGCCTGACCCCAGGCGACCCGCTGCAGGCGATCGATCGGCCCCTGGGCGATCGAGACGCCCTGCAGTCGGGCGAGCGGGAAGATCGCGAGCTTCCGCCAGATCCGGCCGCGGCGCAGCAGCAGGCCGAAGTCGGTGACCGCGTAGCCGTGACGCCGCCACGAGAGCGGGCGCCGCCACGCCGCCCGGGCGGGCATGCGCCGGTAGGGGTCGCCCTCGACAGGGCCGAGGATCCCGTGCTCCCACACCAGCGGGAGATCGGCGACCGGGGCGTCGGGGAGGATGAGCGCGAGCACGCGCTCCACGTCCGCTCGCTTGCCGACCGGCAGCACCACGTTGAACTGCTGCGCGGTGCTGCTGCTCTGCTGCGCCAGGCTCTTCCCCGTCATGCGGTTGATCTTCACGGTCCACCAGCCGAACGGCCGCCACAGCAGCGACTGCGAGACCTCGACGGCGAAGATGCGCCCGGGCGGGAGCGTCTCGGTGACCGTCGTGAAGAGACCGAACGTGATCCGCACGCCGTCGGGGGTCGGGGCGATGGCATAGCGCAGCGATCGGGAGATCTGCGCCCAGACGATGGCGACCGTCGCGAGGAGGAACGGAAGCCCCATCCCGATGCCCGCTCCCAGGAGCACGAGCATCCCGTCGCCGTCCTCGTTCGCGAGCGCGATCGGGAGCAGCCCGAGCATGACGGCCGCGAAGACGACCATGAAGAAGACGAACCAGATGACCCCGCCGATCACCTGCGACCCGACGAGCCGGCCCGTCGGGATCTTCACGACGCTCTCCGGCGCGACGTCGCCGAGGTCCACTCCCTCGATGAGGCCGCTCACGCCCTCGTTGAGATGCCCGATGACCTGCGCGCGCAGCCCGGCGGCCGGCACCGCCGCGCCGGAGCGGGCCGCAACTCGCGCCGCCCGGGCGCCGGAGGCCAGCCGCAGGATGTCGGCGCGCACCGCCTCCGCGCGGGTGGTGGCCAGGTACTCGAGCACCACGTTCGCGTCGCTGCCGGCGCCCACGACCTCCAGCTTGGCCATTCCGATGAGCCGCGCGGGGAACGGGCGGGTGAGGTTCACGCCCTGCACGCGGTCGAGCGGCGCCCGCCGGTGGGAGCGGAAGACGATGCCCTTCCGGACCTCGACGTGCTCCTCCGTGATGCGGAACTGCTGGAACCGCCACACCAGCCAGAACACGAGCACGAGCACCGCCACCACGCCGAGGGTCGCGAGAAGCGCCACGAGGATGAGGTTGTTGGCCAGCACCCAGTCGAACGGATCGCCGCCCCGGTAGTCGTCGACGTGCGCCTCCGGCGGCGTGAACAGCGACACCGCCCAGAAGATGAGGCGGTCGCGCATGTTGTTGAGCGCGATGCCCGCGACGATCAGCAGGGCGAGGCCGCCCTTGAACAGCGGCGTGAGAGGGTGCAGCCGGTGCCACTCGCCGTCGGCGACAGCCGACGCGCCGCCACCAGGCAGCACGGCGACGCCGGCGCCTGCGCCGGGTGAGGCCGGCGTGGGTGCCATCGCGCTCACAGCCCCGTCCGCCGGGTCTCGGCCACCTCGATGAGTGCGTCGCGCAGCGCCTCGGCCGCGTCCTGCCCGAGCCCGGGGATCTCCACGCCCGTGGTCGCCGCCGCCGTCACCATCTTCAGCTTCGCGATGCCGAAGGCGCGGTCGAGCGGACCGCCCGTGATGTCCACCAGCTGCATCCGCCCGTACGGCACCGCGACCATCCGCTGCCACAGGATCCCCTTGCGGAAGACGATGTCGTCGGCCCGCAGCATGTATCCGAGCGCACGCGCCTGCCGCGGGAGGATGGCGAGGGGCAGCGCGGTGATGAGCGTGACGGCGCCCGCGACGACCCATGGCCAGACCTGCGCGTCGGCGAGCGCCCACACGACGATCGCGACCGTCCAGACCACGACGAGGAAGATCGCGTTCTGCAGCAGCTGCGATGCGACGTACTTCGGCGAGATCTGGTGCCAGGTGCCGTCGAGGGCGAGGCCACCGCCGCGGCGCGGTTCGCGGATGCCGCGATACGTGTCGTCGTCGAGGACGGGCGTCGAGACCTCAGCGGGGCTCGGCTCCGGCTGCGGGTTCGTCGGGATCTCGCTCATCGGGGTCCTTCGGCAACGTGCAGAGGTGCTCTGCGAGCAGCGCGGCAGCCACGAGGAGTGCACCCGCGATCGCGCACGCGATGGTCGTCCCGACCGACCCTAGCGCGGGTGCCACCGGCCGCGTGGCGCCGTAGAGCAGCAGACCGAGCGCCGCGGCCCCGACGACGGCGCCCACGATGCTCGACGCCTTCGCCAGCACGGCGATGCGCAGCGCGCGGAACGGATCCACGCGCGGCGCATCGGGGTCGCGCACGGATCGGCGGACGGGCCAGGCGAGCGCGAGCACGAGGGCGCCCAGGAGCACGAGGAGGACGGGGAGCATGAGCGAGGGCGCGAAGGTGGCGCGTCCCGACGCGGTGAGCACGTGATCGAGCAGGAAACCGGCGCCGCCGCCCAGCAGGGCCGCCACGAGCAGGGTCACGGCGTTCGTCCGCCTCATGCCCGCTCCCCCCGCAGCCGGGAGAGCAGCGCGTCGACGCGGCCGGCGCCGGGCAGCACCGCGTCGGGGTCGACCTCGAGCCAGGGGACGAGGACGAAGTCGCGCTCCGCCGCGCGCGGGTGCGGGAGAACCAGCCGAGGGTGGTCTGAGCGCACGTCGCCGTAGGCGATGAGATCGAGGTCGAGCGTGCGATCGCCCCACCGTTCGCGGCGCACGCGCCCGTGGTGCTCCTCGATCGCCTGCAGGTACCCCAGCAGCACGGTGGGCGCGAGCCGCGTCGTCACGAGGGCGACGGCGTTGAGGTAGGCGGGGGCGTCGGCGTCCGGGCCGTCGAGCTTCACGGCGACCGACTCGTGCGGGCGCGAGCAGGTCACGTCCTCGGTCAGCGGCAGGCGCTCGAGCTCATGGACGGCGGCGGCGAGGGTGGCGGCCCGGTCGCCGAGGTTGGCGCCCAGCGCGACCACGGCCGCCACCGCCGCGGGGCGCTCGCGTGCGGGCGCTGAGCCGAGCGGTCGGGCGAGGTCGCGGCTCACGGCGCGTCCTGCCCGTCGGGCTGGTCGAGCGCGAAGCGGCGCACGGTGACCGACACGTCGGCGAACTGCGCGGTGATCGGAGCGTGGGGCTTGTGCACAGTGACGTCGACCGCCCGCACGAGCTCGTCGGCCAGCACCGCGTCGGCGATGCGATGGGCGAGGGTCTCGATGAGGTTCACCGGCTCTCCCGCCACGATCGCGACCACCTGCTCCGCGAGCTCGCCGTAGTGCACGGTGTCCGCGACGTCGTCGGACTCCGCGGCGCGCCGCGTGGACAGCGACAGCCGCAGGTCGATCGTGAAGTCCTGGCCGTTCTCGCGTTCGAAGTCGAAGACGCCGTGCCGCCCGAAGGCCGTCAGTCCGGTCAGTTCGATCCGATCGAGCGCTTCCATGTCGTCAACCCTGCCAGGCCCGCGCCACCGCCAGCGCATCCCGGGTCGCGGCCGCGTCGTGAACGCGCACGCCCCACGCACCCGCACTCGCCGCCAGCACGCTGGTGACGGCGGTCGCGAGGTCGCGCTGCGCGAGCGTGGGGGCATCGCCGAGCGCCGCGGTGAGGAAGCCCTTCCGCGAGGTGCCGACGAGCACGCGGAAGCCGAGCGCGAGGACGTCGTCGAGCTCGCGCAGCAGCGCCCAGTTCTGCTCGCCGCGCTTGGCGAATCCGATGCCCGGGTCGAGGATGATCCGCTCGCGATCGACGCCGGCGGCCAGCGCGGCGTCGACCCGGGCCGAGAGCTCGTCTGCCACCTCGCGCCCGATCCGCCGGTACGACGCCTCCCGGTACATGTCGGCGGACGGACCGCGCCAGTGCCCGAGCGCGACGTCGACGTCGTGCGCGGCGGCCACCTCGAGCAGCGCGGGGTCCGCGAGGCCGCCGGAGACGTCGTTGAGGATGGCAGCGCCCGCGTCGATCGCCGATCGCGCGGTCTCCGCGCGGTACGTGTCGACGCTCACGGTCGCGCCGTCCGCGGCGAGCGCGCGGATCACCGGCTCCACGCGCGCGATCTCGGCCGCCGCGCCCACCGGCTCAGCCCCGGGGCGCGTGGACTCGCCGCCGACGTCCAGCACGGTCGCACCGTCCTGACGAAGTCGGCGTCCGTGCGCGACAGCCGCGTCCACGGCGAAGTGCGCGCCGCCATCCGAGAAGGAATCGGGGGTGACGTTCACGATGCCCCAGATCGAGGTCACGGCAGCTCCTCGTGCGCGAGACCGCCGCCCAGCGCGATGAGGGAGACGATCTCGCCGCGGGCCGCCGGCTCCGCGAGCTCGCCGCGGGCCGCGACGGTGACGGTGGAGCTGTCGCTCTGGCGACCGCCGCGCATGGTCACGCACTGATGCACGGCGTCGAGGACGACGACGACGCCGCGGGCATCGAGCGAGCCCGCGATGGTGTCCGCGATCTGCTCGCCCAGGCGCTCCTGCACCTGCGGGCGCGCAGCCAGCACGTCGACGACCCTGGGCAGCGCGCCGAGGCCGACGACCTGCTCCCCCGGCAGGTACGCGATGTGCGCGTGGCCGGCGAAGGGCAGCAGGTGGTGCTCGCACATCGAGCGGAAGCGCACGCCGCGCAGCAGCACCGCGCCGGACGGGAGCGTGTCGGGCGCGGGTCCGCGGCTCACGCTGATCGTGTGGGCGAGGGGCGCCGCCGGGTCCTCCCCGACGCCGGCGAAGAACTCGGCGTAGGCGTCGGCGACGCGCTGCGGGGTCTGGCGCAGCCCGGCGCGATCGGGGTCCTCTCCGATCGCGACGAGCAGCTCGCGGGTGAGCGCCGCGACGCGCTCCCGGTCGACGGTCACGCGCTCACCGTCAGGCCGTGGCGGGGCGCGCGTGTCCGGTCGCGGGCCGCGTCACCGACTGGGTCGACGAGTTCTCCGCCGCCGTCGAGGCGGCGATGCCGTCGACCTGGCGTTTCCGCGGCACGTCGATGGGCGGGAGGGCCGAGACCGGACGGTCGCTCGACGACAGCCACTGCGGCCGCTCGGGGAGCTTCTTGACGTCCTTGAAGATCTCCTCGATCTGCAGGTGGTCGAGGGTCTCCTGCTCGAGGAGGGCCAGCGCCAGCCGATCGAGGATCTCGCGGTTCGCGTTCAGCACCTCGTACGCCTCGTTGTGCGCGAGCTCGATGAGCGCGCGCACCTCGCCGTCGATGTGCTCGGCGAGGCGCTCCGAGTAGTCGCGCCCGTGACCCATGTCGCGCCCCATGAACACCTCGCCGCTGGAGCTGCCGAGCTTCACGGGGCCGACGGCCGTGGTCATGCCGTACTCGGTGACCATCTTGCGGGCGATGCTGGTGGCCTTCTCGATGTCGTTCGACGCGCCCGTGGTGGGGTCGTGGAAGACGATCTCCTCGGCCACGCGGCCGCCCATCGCGTAGGCGAGCTGGTCCTGCAGCTCGTTGCGCGTGACGGAGTACTTGTCCTCGAGCGGCAGCACCATCGTGTAGCCGAGCGCCTTGCCGCGCGGGAGGATCGTGATCTTCGTGACGGGGTCGGTGTAGTTCATCGCCGCCGCCGCGAGGGCGTGACCGCCCTCGTGGTACGCGGTGATGAGCTTCTCCTTGTCCTTCATCACGCGGGTGCGGCGCTGCGGACCGGCGATGACGCGGTCGATCGCCTCGTCCATCGCGCGGTCGTCGATCAGCTGCGCGTTCGAACGCGCGGTGAGGAGGGCCGCCTCGTTCAGCACGTTGGCGAGATCGGCGCCGGTGAACCCTGGCGTCTTCCGCGCGACGACCTCGAGGTCGACATTGTCGGCCAGCGGCTTGCCGCGGCTGTGCACCTGCAGGATCCGCAGCCGGCCCTTGAGGTCGGGGGCGTCCACGCCGATCTGCCGGTCGAAGCGGCCGGGGCGCAGCAGCGCCGGGTCGAGGATGTCGGGGCGGTTCGTCGCCGCGATGACGATGACGTTGACCTTGGGGTCGAAGCCGTCCATCTCGACGAGCATCTGATTCAGCGTCTGCTCGCGCTCGTCGTGACCGCCGCCCATGCCGGCGCCGCGGTGCCGGCCGACCGCGTCGATCTCGTCGATGAAGATGATGGCCGGGGAGTTCTCCTTGGCCTGGTTGAAGAGGTCCCGCACGCGGCTCGCGCCGACGCCGACGAACATCTCCACGAAGTCCGAGCCGGAGATCGAGTAGAACGGCACGCCGGCCTCGCCGGCCACTGCACGTGCGAGCAGCGTCTTGCCGGTTCCGGGAGGGCCGTACAGCAGCACGCCCTTCGGGATGCGGGCTCCGACGGCCTGGAAGCGGGCCGGGTCCTTCAGGAACTCCTTGATCTCCTGGAGCTCCTCGATCGCCTCGTCGGCGCCGGCGACATCCCCGAACGTCACGTCCGGGTGCTCCTTGCTCATGAGCTTCGCGCGCGACTTGCCGAACTGCATCACGCCGCGGCCACCACCCTGGGCGCTCGACATGAGGAACCAGAACAGCAGGCCGAGCAGGAGGATCGGCACCGCCAGCGAGAGCAGGCTGTCCCAGATCGTCGCGCGCGGCACCGCGTCGTCGTAGCCGTCGGCGGGAGCGGCGGCGTCGACCGCGTCGACGACCTCCTCGGCGCGGGCGGTGACGTAGTAGAACTGCACGTCGGTCGCACCCTCGTACGCCTTCGACAGCGTCATGTCCACGCGCTGGTCGCCGTCGGTGATGACGACCTCGCTGACGGTGTCGCCGTCGAGCAGCTCGAGGCCCTGCTGCGTGGAGATCTGCCGCGGTGCGCCGAGGTTGGAGATGAGCGAGAACCCGACGATCAGCAGCACGCCGACCAGAAGGATGTAGATCAGCGGGTTGCGAGTGAGCTTCTTGACGTCCATGCCTGGCGTGACTTCCTCCCGTCGACGCGACCAGCGTCGAGTCGTCTCAGGCTACCGCGGCCTCTCTATGCGCCGTCTGGGATTCGCCCACGGCGTACGGGGGTCAGGCGTAGACGTGCGGCGCGAGCACGGCGACATCACGGAGGTTGCGGTAGTGCTCGGCGTAGTCGAGGCCGTAGCCCACGACGAACTCGTTCGGGATGTCGAACCCGAGGTAACGGCAGTCGATCTCGACCTTCGCGGCGTCGGGCTTGCGCAGCAGCGCCAGCACCTCGATGGACTCGGCACCGCGCGAGGCGAAGTTGCTCAGCAGCCAGCTGAGCGTGAGGCCGGAGTCGATGATGTCCTCGACGATGAGCACGTGGTAGCCGCCGAGGTCGGTGTCGAGGTCCTTGCGGATCTGCACCACGCCGCTCGACTTCGTGCTGGAGCCGTAGCTCGACACCGCCATCCAGTCCATGACGACCTCGCGGTTGAGGCACCGCATGAAGTCCGCCATCACCATGACGGCACCCTTCAGCACGCCGACGAGGAGGAGCTTCTTGCCCTCGTAGTCCTTCTCGACCTGCGCGGCGAGCGCGCGCAGCTTCGCGTGGATCTCCTCCTCCGTGACGAGGACGCGATCGAGGTCACCGGAGATGTCGGCTGCACGCATGAGACCAGCTTACGTTCCGCCGCGCGAGCGGTAGTGCGCGGCGAGGCGCTCGAGCCCCTCGTCGATCGTCACACTCGGCCGCCACTGCAGGTCGCGCACGGTGTCGCGGAGGTCGAACCAGTGGGCGGTCGACAGCTGCTCGGCGAGGAACCGCGTCATGGGCGGCTCGTCGACGCCCGGACGGATGGCCCATGCCCGCTCCACGAGGGATCCCGCCACGCGCGCGACGCCCGCGGGCACGCTCCACCGCGGCGGCTGCACGCCGGCGGCGCGGCAGATGCCGGCCAGCAGGTCGCCCACGGGGCGCGGCTCGCCGTTCGTGAGGAGGTAGGCCCGGCCGTGCGCCTCAGGTGCGCGCTCGAGCGCCGCGGCGATGCCGGTGGCGGCGTTGTCGACGTAGATCGTGTCGATGAGCGCGGTGCCGCCGTCGAGGAGCGGCAGGCGGCCGCGCCGCGCACGCTCGACGATCCGCTCGATGAGCTGCGGGTCGCCCGGCCCCCACACGAGGTGCGGCCGGACGGCGACGACGTGCATGGCACCGCCGTCGCGTGCGAGCGCGAGGAGCTCGGCCTCGGCCTTCGTCCGCGCGTAATCGCCGCGCGCCGAGTCGGGCGACGCCGGCTCCGCCCCCACGCCGACCAGCGACGACCCGGCATGCGCGACCGACGGCGACGACACCTGCACGAAGCGCCCAGCTCCGGCGCGCTCGGCCGCGTCGAGCATCGCCCGCGTGCCCTCGACGTTCACGGTGCGGAACTCCGAACGGTCGCCGGCGAGCGAGACCTTCGCGGCGAGGTGCACGACCCCGGCGACCCCGGTCATCGCCCGCTCGACCGTCGCAGCGTCGGTCACCGAACCCAGGACATCCTCGGCACCGGCGACACGCGACGGGCGGCGCTGCAGCGTGCGCACCTCGTGGCCGGCTGCGAGGAGCTGCTCGACGACCGCGCGACCGAGGAAGCCGGACGCTCCCGTGACGAGGACCTTCACGGCCGCATCGCCTTCCCGCCGGCGAGCGTCCGCTCGGCCCATCCCGACAGCCGGGTGCGGTCGATCTTCGAGTTGTGCCGGATGTCGGTGGGGAGCACCGGCACGACGAGCACGGCCGCGAGCGGCAACCGGGCCGCCCCCCGCACGGCGGCGGTCAGGTCGGGGCTCGCGAGGCCAGGGCGGCGGGCCGCGGGGCGGGTCTCGACGACCGCCACCGCGCGCCGGTCGCCCTCTGGGCCGATGCCGACGACGGCCGCGCGCCGCACGGCGGCGACGGTCTCGATCTCCTGCTCGGTCGCGACGGGGGCGACGGGTCCAGCCGCCGTGACGATGACGTGCGGCAGGCGCCCCTCGACCCACAGCCGCCCCGCGGGGTCGAGGTGCCCGACGTCGCCGGTGCGGTGCCAGCGGCGCCCGTCCTGCGGCACCTCCCGTGCGGCCGCCCGGTCGGTCAGCCACAGCCGGTCGTAGCCCCGCTTCAGATGCGGAGCCGAGATGAGGATCTCCCCCAGCACGCCGGGCTCCTCGCCCGGCTCGCCCGTCGCGTGCCCGGCGGGGTCCAGCGCGCTGATCTTCACGCGCCCCTCGCCGATCGGCCGCCCTACGCACACGCCGCCGTCGGGCGCGGTCTCGGCGGCGCGGATGCCGTCGAGGGTGGTGTCGGTCACGAGCAGGCACTCGGTCATGCCGTACGGGGTGTGCGCCACGGCCTCGGGCATGAGGTCGCCGGCCGATTCCAGCAGCGCCCGGCCGATCGGCGCGCCCGTGGACAGGAACGTCCTCACCCCGGCGAGCGCCTCGCGGTCTGCCGGAGTCAGGCCATCCGCGGTGGCGACGACGTTGAGGATGGCCGCGGGCGAGAGGAAGACGATGCGCGCGCCGGATTCGCGGACGGCCGCAGCCACCGCCTGCGCGGTCAGCGTGCGCGGCGCGGACACGTCCATATCGGGCGTGACCGAGCGGGTGCCGAGCGCGGGCCCCAGCAGGGCGAACGGCGCGAACCCGGTGACGAGGCCGGTGTCGGGGCCGACCTCGAAGTGCGCGGCGAGCGCGTCGCGCAGTGCGGACAGCTGCGCGTGCGTGTACACCGCTCCCTTCGCTGGTCCCGTCGAGCCGGAGGTGAAGAGGATGGCCGCCCGATCGGCAGGGCCCGGAGCCTCCGGCAGCTCGGCGTCTCGACCGAGGGCCGCGATCTCGCCCAGCGTGTGCGAGACGCCGAGTGCGCGACGCACCGCGGGGGCGAGCCCGACGGCGGAGATGCGCTGCCCGGGCCACCCCAGGGCACGCGCGGCGGCGAGGCCCTTCCGCTCGCCGATGAGGAAGGCGGGCCACGCGCCGCGCACGGCGCGCGAGAGGCCCTTCACACCGAGTCCCGCGTCGGCCACGACGACGACTGCGCCGATGCGCAGGCACGCGTAGATGACGGCGGTGAGGGTGGCACCCGGCGGCACGAGCACCGAGACGCGGTCGCCGCGGCGCACGCCGATCTCGTGCAGGCCGGCGGCGATCGCGCGGACGCGCTCGTCCAGCTGCCGCCAGCTGACGCGCCGCGTGCCCTGGGCGGAGAGCTCCACCACCGCGATGTCGTCGTCCTCGCGGCGCGCGTCGAGCGGCGCCCAGAGCGACTCGTGCGGCATCGCGGGAGCCGGCGCGTCGCCGGAAGCCGCGGCACCCTCGGGAGGACCGCTCCGACCATCCGACCCGATGGCACCATCCGGCAGGCGGTCGCCGAGCCAGGTCAGCAGCGCGTCGGCGCAGGGGCGGTCCTCCGCGACGAGGTGACCGGCGCCCTCGAAGCGGTGCACGTCGGCGTGCGGCATCCGGCGCACGAGGTCGTCGAGGTAGCGGTCGGAGAAGACCGGGTCCTTGGGGCCCCAGAGCATGAGGGCCGGCACGTCGAGCTCGGCGACGCCCGCGGCGATCCGCTGCAGCTCGGGGTGGCTCTCGTGCTCGGCGTCGGCCGGGATGTCCGCGACGAACGCGCCGATCCCGCCGCGGCGTGCGGCCGTGCGGTACGGGGAGCGGTAGGCATCGCGCACATCGGACGGCAGCGCCGGCGACGCGAGCGCGAGGGTCGTGTCGAGGAACGCGGTCGTGCGGACGGTCGCCGAGGCGAGCGCCGCGCGCGAGCCCGCGAGGCGCAGCACGGCGGGGATGGGCACGCCCTCCGGGTGGTGGATCGCCGTGTTGAGCAGCGCGACGCCGGCGAGGCGGTCCCGGTGATCGACCGCCCAGCCGAGGGAGACGACGCCGCCCCAGTCGTGACCGAGCGTGACGACTGGTCCCGCGGGGACGACGGCGTCGGCGAAGGCCGCGAGGTCGGCGACGCGCTGCGCGAGCGGCCGATGCACACCGGTGCGTTCGGACCATCCCATCTCGAGCTGGTCCACGGCGACGACGCGCCAGCCCTCGCCGGTCTCCTCGGCCTGCCGCAGCGTGGCCGCCACGACGTGGCGCCACAGGTAGGACCACGTCGGGTTGCCGTGGACGGCGAGGATGGTGCCGAGCTGCCGGGCGCCGAGCTTCACGAGCTCGTCCGCCGTGTCGAGGTGGTGCCAGGACCGGGTCACGCCGGCGTCGGCGCCCCGCCCCTCGACCACCGCGACCCGGCTCTGACGTGCGTCGAGACCCGGGAGGCTCGCCGGCAGAGGCGAGGCGGGCTGCGTCACCAGGAGAGCTCCATCATCGCCGTGTTCAGCCCCGAGCCGACGCCCATGAGGAGCACGCGGTCGCCCCGTTTCAGGGTCGCACTCTCCTCGACGAGGGTGATCGGGATGGACGCCGGCCCGACGTTGCCGTAGCGCGGGTAGGTCACCGGCACGCGGGAGCGGTCGAGCTTGGCGGCCTTCACGATGGCGTTCGTGTGGGCGGACGACACCTGGTGGGTGATGTAGCGGTCGACCGAGGCCCATCCCCACTCCGGCGCGGCTTCCTTCCACGCGGACACGACGAGCTCGAGGCCGCCCTTGAGCAGTGCCTTCGCATCGGTGAACATGCCGTCGACGCTGCCCACGCACAGCTCATGGAACTGCGTCGCGGCGCGGGTGACGCCGCCGAGCAGGCGGTGCCCCTCGGGGTGCTCGTCGGCTCGGCCGAGGACGGCCGCCGCGGCGCCGGATCCCAGCGTGAGCGAGGCGAACTCGCTCATGAAGTCCTCGCGGCCGATGTCGGCGCGCAGGAGGCGGTTGATCGTGTTGACCTGGATGTCGTCGGCGTCCTCGCCGTTCACGACGATGGCGTAGCGGATCTGGCCGGACTCGATCATGCCCGCCGCAAGGCTCATGCCGTTCATGAAGCCGAGGCACGCGTTGGCGACATCGAAGTTGACGGCCGACGTCGGCATGCCGAGACCGTGGTGCAGGCGCACGGCGACCGACGGCTCGAGGTGCTTGCGCGTGACGGAGGTGTTGACGAGCAGGCCCACCTCGGACGGGTCGACGCCGGCCTCGGCCAGCGCCCGTCGCCCCGCGGAGATCGTGGCGGCGTCGGACGACTCCCCCTCGGCCCAGTTGCGCCGCTCCAGCACACCGGCGACCCGTCGCAGCAGTCCGCTGCGCAGGCGCAGCCGCGAGAGCGCATCGGAGAGGCGGCTCTCGATGTCGTCGGAGGTCGTCACACGACTCGGCAGCTCGCTCGTGACGGACAGCAGTGCGACATTGTCGAAGCGGGCGATGGCGTTTCCTGGCACGTATCCTCCGTAGGCGCGCGCCGGCGGAGCGGCCGCGTGGACCTTCCAGCGTATTCGCTCTCGTATGCGGCGCGGGTCATACGGCCCGGTATCCCGGTGACTCAGGCTCGCGCGGCGAACACCACCAGGCCCGCTCGGCGCGCGGCGGTGAAGCCGGGAAGGTCGATGGGGCCCTGCCCGCTCCAGTCCGAGACGAGGCGGGCGACCTCGAGGGTCTGGGTGCGAGTGAGGCTCGCGCCGAACTCGCTCTGCGCCACGTGCCGGATGATCCGGTGCCGGAGGGCGGGCGGGTTGGCGGCCAGCGCGGGGACGGAGATCGCGATGCCGGCCTCGGCGGGCTCGACGATGTCCTCGATGACCTCGTCGATCATGTCGGCGAAGGCCTCGTCGTCCTCCCGCAGCTGATCGGCCGTGCGCGCGAGCGCCTCCGCGACGCCCGGGCCGAGCTCGCGCTCCAGCACGGGGAGCACGCGGCTTCGCACCCGCACGCGTGCGAAGCGCTCCTCGTCATTGTGCGGATCCGTCCACGGTGCGAGGTCGGATGCGCGACAGAACGCGTGAATCTGCTCCCGCCGCAGCCCGAGGAGCGGCCGCAGCCAGGCGAGGCCCCGCGCGTCGACGCGACGCGGCGGCATGCCGGCGAGGCTTCGCGCGCCCGCGCCCCGAGCGAGGCCGAGCAGGACGGTCTCCGCCTGGTCGTCGAGCGTGTGGGCGAGGAGGACCGCGGCGGCGCCTTCCTCCGATGCGGCGTCGCGGAGGGCGGCGTATCGCGCGTCGCGGGCGGCGGCCTCGGGGCCGCCCTCCGCCCCCACCTCGACGCGGATGATGCGCGCGTCGGCGACCCCGGCCATCCGCGCCTGCTGGGCGGCTCGGCGGGCGACGTCGGCCGAGTCGTCCTGCAGCCCGTGATCGATGGTCGCGGTCACGACCCGGAGGCCGAGCCGAGGCGCCTCGAACGCCGTCGCGACGGCGAGGGCCAGCGAGTCGGGGCCGCCCGACAGCGCGACGACGATCGCGGCGCCCGAGCCCTCGAGCGGCGCGAGCGCCGCGCGCACGGCGAGACGGACGGCGGCGATGGCGGGATCGAGCACGATCCCACGCTAGCGGGCGCGCGAGCGCGCGCTTCGTCGGGTCGCGGCGCGCGCGGCTACGCTGGGCACGTCAGATTTCCTTACGAGAGGACACCACTCGCATGGGCGCGTACGACGCAGTCATCGAGATCCCGCGCGGCAGCCGCGTGAAGTACGAGGTCGACCACGGCACGGGGCGCGTGTTCCTCGACCGTGTGCTCTACACGACCTTCGGCTACCCGACCGACTACGGGTTCTTCGACAACACGCTCGGGGAGGACGGCGACCCGCTCGACGTCATGGTCCTGCTCGACCACGCCATCTACCCGGGCGTGAGCGCCAAGGTGCGCCCCGTCGCGGTGCTGAAGATGAGCGACGAGGCCGGCGGCGACGACAAGGTCGTGGCCGTGCTCGCGAAGGACCCGCGCTGGGACCACATCCAGGACCTGGACGACCTCCCGGAGTACACGCGCAAGGAGATCGCGCACTTCTTCGAGCACTACAAGGACCTCGAGCCGGGCAAGTGGGTCAAGGTCGACGAGTGGGCCGGCGCCGCCGAGGCCGAGCGTCTCGTGCAGGAGGCGTTCGAGCGCTTCGAGGAGCACGAGGGGCAGACCCGCACGCAGGGCGAGGGCGAGCTGCCCGACTCCCGCGCCTGAGTCCCGCGACGAGAAGGGGGCCCGCCGATCGATGATCGGCGGGCCCCTTCTCGTCGTCGCGCGTCAGACCGAGATGCCTCGCGCGGCCATGAAGTCGATGGGGTTCACCGTCGCGCCGTTGACGTAGACCTCGAAATGAAGGTGGCAGCCGAACGAGTTGCCGGTGTTGCCCTCGAGCGCGATGAGCTGGCCCGCCTCGACCCACTGGCCCTGCCCGACGAGCAGGCCGCCGTTGACGATGTGGCCGTAGCCGGTCCCCGTGCCGTCGCCGTTGTCGATGTGGATGTAGTTGCCGTAGCCGCCGTTGTACCCGGAGTAGATCACGGTGCCGGAGTGCGCGGCGTAGATGCCCGAGCCGCAGCCGGCGGCCAGGTCGACCCCGGCATGGAACGAGGACGAGCAGTAGCTCGACCCGCAGATCTGGTAGCGACGTCCGTAGCCGGAGGTCTGCACGCCGTTGTTCGGACGCACCCAGCCGTTCGAGCCCGACTGCGTGGCGCCTCCGCCGCCGCCGTTGTCGGCGGGCGCCTGCTGCGGCGCCGGCTGCCCGCCGCCGCTCTGCTGCTGGGTCTGCGCCTGCTGCTGCTCGAGCTCCTGCTGACGCTGCTGCTCGAGCTGCTGCTGCCGGAGGATCTCCCGCTGGCGCTCGGCCTCCTGCCGCGCGCGCTCCTCGGCGAGACGTCGCTGCTCTTCCTCGTACTCCCGCTTCGCCTCGACCCCGGCCTGGTACTCGGCCACGGTCTTGCTCGTGGTGTCCTTCAGGGCGGCGAGCTGCGCCTCGAGGGTGATGAGGTTCGCCTCCTGGTCGGCGAGCGCGGCCTCCGCGGCCTGCTGCGCCGCCTGAGCGGCCGCCATCTTCTCCTCGGCGATCTTCTGCAGCCGGTCCCGCTCGGCACGGGCGGTCTCGGCCTGGTCGCTCAGCGACTGGGCCGAGTCGCGCGCGGAGGCGGCCTCTGCGTAGACGGACTCGTTCCGCTCGATGAGCTTGTCCATCTGCCCGAGCTGGGTGAGCAGCTCGTCGGCGTTCTCCGCGGAACCCGCGAAGAGGAGCTCGAGAGAGGTGTCGTCACCGCCGGATCGGGAGAGCTGCGCGGCGAGCCGGGCGGCGGTCTGCGCCGCCGCGTCGGCCTTCTCTGCTTGCTCGTCGGCCTGCTTCTGCAGCTCGTCGGCGCGATACGCCGCCTCGTAGAACGCCTGCTGCGCGGCGTAGTAGTCGTCTGCGGCGGCCTTCGCGGCGGCCTTCGTCTCCTCGACGCGGCTCTGAAGACCGGCGATGAGCCCCTCGATGCGCGACACCTCGGCCGCCTTCGCCGCCTCGTCGCCGCGCGCGGCTTCCACGTCATCCCAGCTCGGGTAGTCGTCGGGGTTGTACGTCAGCGCCGCCGCGGACTGCTTCGCGCCGAAGGCGCCCACTCCGGCACCGATCGTGGCGACGCCGAGGGCGCCGAAGATCAGGGCGTTGCGTCGGGAGAGGGGATTCCAGAGGATGCGTCGCTCTGCGGCGGTGGGGGCGCAGTCGCACTCCTCCACGAGGTTCTTCTCGACGTTCATCGCACCCTTCTCCGCACGTACACGCACCAGCCGAAACAGTAGCAACTTCCGTCACAGCCGGCATCTTCGCGGGTACGAAAGCGGGGAGATTCCCAGCCCATCTTCGCGCGCCTTCTCCGCGCGGCACGCCCGGCGCGCGGGCGCGGTTTGGATTTTTCGAAACCGTCTGCGTATGCTGGATCGTCGGCAAGCGTGAGCCCGAGGTTCACTCCCGGCCCCATCGTTTAGCGGCCTAGGACGCCGCCCTTTCACGGCGGTAGCACGGGTTCGAATCCCGTTGGGGTCACACGAGCTGATACAATTGAAAATCCGTGCGAAAGCACATCATGGCCCTGTAGCGCAGTTGGTTAGCGTGCCGCCCTGTCACGGCGGAGGTCGCGGGTTCAAGTCCCGTCAGGGTCGCTCCGAACGATGGGCCTTCTTTCGAGAAGGCCTTTCGTCTAGGAAGCGGCAGATATCTGCAGCTCGGCTCTGTAGCTCAGTTGGTAGAGCGCACGACTGAAAATCGTGAGGTCACGGGATCGACGCCCGTCGGAGCCACAAGGATGACCGTTACAGTCATCCCAGAAACCCTCGCCTAGCTTCTACATGGCGGGGGTTTTGCTCTGCCCCGGTGAAGCCTCAAGGCCGCTCACGACGCTTGCGCCCCTTCGAGGGTCGCTCCAGCGACGAGCCCACTCCGATCCAGCTCAGCCCAACGCGCCGACGATCAGCGCCATAGCGGTGAACGCCGCGATGCCGAAACCCGTGATCACCGTTCCCGCGCCCACACCGATACGCAGTCGCCTGCCTGCCTGGGCGACGATTCCCGGGCCCGACAGCCGCGTCCGGGCCACGCGATCGTCGCGCCACCGCTCCCACTGATCGATCTTCGCGACGACCGCCCGCAGCGCGGATTCGACGTTCTGCCAGCGCTCCGCGCGCAGGGTCACCACGTCGGCGGGCGACGTGAGGAAGACCCAGTCGTCGATGAGCTCGATGTCGAAATCCGACGCCGCGTCCATCAGCAGCGCCGCGACATCCGGGGTGAAGAGGTAGAGGGCATCCGTCTCGTACCCCTGCGGGCACGTGAGCGTGAATGCGCGATCGAAGTCCCCCTCGAGGCTCAGCCTCTGCTCGCGCGCCACGGCGCCCTCGCTCATCACCCGTCGCACGCGACGGGACTCGAGGCGGATGTTCGGCAGCGCGGTTCCGACACGCGTGGCGGCATAGCCGCCGAAGGTCGCCTGCGCTCGGTGGCCCTCCGACGTGCGGATCTCGTAGTTCCCGAACTCGACAGGGCGTCCGCCGCGAGTCCGCATGGCGTCGATGACGCCGACCCTCCCCCGCTCGCGCCACGGCTCGAGGTGCGAGCCGTCGTGGAGCCCCGGCGCGAAGTCGAGCCCGTTCACGGCGGCGAACCGGGCCAGGCGGAAGAACTCCCGACGGCTGCGCCGCCGCGCGCCCATGCGGACCGATGCCCAGGTCAGCACAGCACCCGCGACGAGGAAGAGCAGCACCATCACGGACATCCCCGTGAGCTGCTCCGCCATGTCAGGAGCGGCCTCCTCGATCTCCTGCGCGACGCCGACGGACATCGCCAGCAGCCCGATCGGGATCACGAGCGCGCCGAAGGTCACCACCGCGACGCGCGCGCCGCGACCCGGCTGACGCGCCCCGGGTACGTCCCGGAATCGTCGCCAGAACCGGCGCACGTCGCGGCCGCGCACCCGTGCGGTGAGCGGCGCAGTATCCAGCGCGTCAGTGTGGAGCGGCTCGGCGTTCAGCGGCCGCGTGTCGGACGTCACGCGCTGGCGGGCGGGGCAGCGGTGTCCGTCGGCGCCGGCGCAGGGGACGCCGGACTGCTCGGCGCCGGACTGCTCGGCGCGGGGGTGCTCGGCGCGGACGGCGTCGGCTCCGTGGGCACCGGCGTCGAGGGAGCCGGCTCCGGCGCTGGGGTCGGCGGTGTCGTCGCGGGAGGCGTCGTCGGCGGCGTGGTCGGCGTCGGCTCCGCCGTGGCCGGCGGCTGCGTCGGCGTGGGCTTCGGCGTGGCGGGCGGAGTCGTGGGAGACGGAGTGGGCGCCGTGGTCGGCGGCGGCGTCTGCGTCGGCCCGGGCTGCGTGGGCTCAGGGGTCGCCGTGGGTCGAGGATCGGCGGAGGGCGAGGGCGATGCCGACGGCGGCACCTGCGCCGGCTCCGGGTCAGCCGGTACGGGCTGCCACGGCTCCACGTCGACAGGGTCGCCTGCGCCATCGAGATAGCGCCGCGGGTCGACGGGGACGCCATCGACGTGCACCTCGAAGTGCAGGTGGTTGCCGAAGCTGTGGCCGGTGTTGCCGACGAGGCCGATGGGATCTCCGGCCTCCACCCAGTCGCCCGCCTGGACGGCGCGGCTGCCGTGGATCATGTGCCCGTAGAGCGTGCGCACGCCGTTGACATGCTGGATGATCACCGCGACGCCGTAGCCGTAGTGGCTCTCACTGGAGAGCACGACGATGCCGGGCGACGCCGCGGTGATGGGCGTGCCGCCGGCTGCGGCCATGTCCATGCCCATGTGGCGGCCGCCGCGCGCACCGAACGGGTCGGTGAGCGTGGGGTTGGCGACCGGCCAGATGAACTTGCCGAGCGACGGAAGGTCCTCGTCGTCGCCCAGCCGCGAGAGGTCGACGTCGAGGCCGGCCGCGCGCGCGTTGGCGATGAGCGCTTCGCGAGCCTTCCGCAAGGTGGCGGTGAGCTCGTCGATCGTCGTCGCGCCGTACGAGCTCGACGCGAGGTCCGGCACCTCCACCGTCTGCTCGGCGAAGCGCGCGGCCTCGTCGGAGAACCCTGCCGTGGGCGACTCCGGCGGCTCGGCCGCGTCGCCCTGCGATGGGTCCACCGCGAGCGACACGGCGGCGACCGGCGCGCTCTCGGGAACCGGGCGGCCCACGGCCAGCGCGCTTGCCCCGGTGGTGACGGCGACGAGCGCGGCGATGGCCACACCCACGTGCGCGACCAGCGTCGCACGCGGCCGCTGCGCGGCCTCGTCCTCGCTCTGTCGGTCCGATATCTCCGAATGCATTCGATTCCCCCACGCCCATCTTGAGGGATCCCGGCGGGAGAAGGAAGCGCGGGCTTCGATACCGCTGTCGCCCCCAGCCATCAAGCCCGGGAAAAACGGCCGCATCGGTGCGAGGGTGGGCTCATGAGTCTGATCTGGCAGCAACAGGACGTGGAGTTCCGGCGCGAGTGGACCGGGAAGCCCGTCGAGGAGATCGAGAAGCACGCCGGCCCCGTCGTCGAGCAGCTCACGCCGGGTGCCGGCGCCGAGATCGTGCACGCGTACGCGCTCTCCGTCGCCGAGGGCCGGCCATTCGGGCTGGATTGATCGGATGGCCGCGGTGAAGCGGGTGCGCGTGGTCGCGGAGGGCGGCGTGCAGGGCGTGGGCTTCCGCTGGAGCACCGCGCGTCAAGCCGAGCGGCTCGGAGTGAGCGGCTGGGTGCGCAACGCAGGACGTGCGACCGTCGAAGCGGAACTCGAAGGAGCACCGGACGCCGTGCAAGCCCTCGTCGACTGGATGCGTCACGGGCCCGTCGGCGCGCGGGTGGATTCCCTGACGGTCGAGGAGACCGCCGCGCAGGGCGGATCCGGCTTCGAGGTGAGCGCCTCCCGCTGAGCTCCCGCCGCGCGGCGCCCCGCTGAGCTTCAGTGCAGCGGCGCGGGCGCGGTCTCGTCGGCGGGGGCGACGTCGACCTGGATCTCGGCGGCGATGCCTTCGAGTTCGCGCGCGACGTCGGCCACGGCGATGCCCTCCGGAACGCGGACCGTGGCCGCCGTCTCGAAGAGGCGGCCTCCCGACATGGCGGCCTCCCGCGTCTGCGTCGACATGCTCTCGATGCTCGCGCCCCCGCGCAGCAGCGCTGCGGACACCTCGCGGACGATTCCCGGCCGGTCGTCGCCGAGGACCTGCAACGCGAACCTCGCGCCCGTCACGCGCTCCGGCTGCTCGGCCGCGCGCACGATGACGGCCAGCCCCTCGATGCGATCGAGGTCCTCGGTGAGCGCGGGGATCTGCGACGGCGGTGCCGACACCTGCACCACTCCGGCGAAGGTGCCGTCGAGTTCGGCGAGCCGGCTGCTCTCCCAGTTGCCGCCGTGCGCTTCCACGACATCCGCCACCCGGGCGACGAGTCCGGCGCGGTCCTGTCCGATGAGCGTGAGCACGAGCGAGGCCATGGCCCGAGCGTATCCGGAGGGCCTGGCGCTGTCGACGCGCGGGTCAGGGCGGTCCGCACGTCAATTCCCGACCCCGACGTATCAGCGCGACCGGAGCGCTCTCCTCCCTCAGTGAACCCGGCCCCATTCGTGCCGGACGGGCTCTTCGAGGGATGGGGGCATGCGATGGCGATTCTGCATCGGCAGCGGCGTGGAGCCGCACCAGGAGGCGCGCGGTGACCGCGCTCGAAGAGACCCTGGCGACGCTCCGCCCGCGACGCCGCATCGGACTCCGTCCGCTGCGCGAGGTCGTCGGCCGCGAGCCGTCGGCGCTGCGGCCGACGGAGGAGACGCACGAGGTCGCGGTCGAGCGCCCGGTCGCCTCGCCTTATGCGACCGCAGCGGCGCCACGCACCGCGACCGCTCTCGCTCGTCGTCTGCGCATCGAACGCGGGCAGCGGCTCCTGACCGCCGCGACCGACGCCGTCGTCGTGTCCGCGGCGGCCATCCTGGCCTGGGTTCTCGCACCGCTCCTCGGCGCACAGCCCGACGCCCTGCCGTGCGCGCTGAGCGCGGCGGTGTGGTGGACGGCTCTTCTCGTCGGCCGCTCCCGCTCCGCGACCGCCACGACGGCTCGCCAACGGCTCCTCGCCCCGACCGTCGTCGCCTTCGGCCTGCTCACGATGGCCTTCGTGGCCGTCGAGTCCGACGCCATCCGGCCCGTTCTGCTCGTGGCAGCCCCCGTCGGGCTCGCCGGGCTCGCGCTGTCGCGGGAGGCCCTGCGCCTCCGCGCCACCGTCCGCCGCCGGGCCGGGCACGACCTCGCATCGGCCCTCCTCGTGGGCAGGGCGATCGACGTCGAGGGGTTCGCCGCGGCCCTCGCTCGCGACGACGCGAACGGCTACCGGATCGACGGCTCGGTGCTCATCGAGGACACCGCTGACCCCTCGGAGGTCATCGAGCGCGTGACGGCGGCCGCCGCGTCACTCGGCACCGACACCGTCATCGTCGCGAGCGCCCCGCCCGCCGGGAGCGACCTCATCAAGCGCCTCGGATGGCGCCTGGAGGGTCTGGCGGCCGAGATCGTCGTCGCCAACGGGCTGCGGGACACCGCGCCGTCGCGCCTCGCCCTCCTGCAGATCCAGGGCGTGCCCTTCGTGCAGGTGCAGGTTCCCCGCTACCGCGGCGCATCGCACCTCGCCAAGCGCGCGGTCGACGTGGTCGTGTCGGCACTCGCTCTCGTCGCGATCGGCGCGGTCCTGCCGGTGATCGCCCTCGCGATCAAGCTCGACTCCCCCGGCCCGGTGTTCTTCCTGCAGGAGCGCATCGGACGCGACGGCCGCCCGTTCCGGATGGTGAAGTTCCGCTCGATGTCGCAGTCGGCGGAGGCGGAGCGCGAGCGCCTCGAGGCCGCGAACGAGGGAGCCGGCCCGCTCTTCAAGCTGCGGGACGACCCCCGGGTCACCACCGTCGGTCGCTTCCTGCGGAAGTTCTCCGTGGACGAGCTCCCGCAGTTCTGGAACGTGCTGAGGGGCGACATGAGCGTCGTCGGCCCTCGACCCCCGCTGCCACGCGAGGTGTTCGCATACGAGCGCTCCGCCTACCGCCGCCTGTACGTCAAGCCGGGCATCACCGGCCCCTGGCAGGTGGGTGGGCGCAGCGACCTGACGTGGGAGGAGAGCGTCAGCATCGACCTCCGCTACGTCGAGAACTGGTCCATCGCGACCGACCTGAAGATCATCCTCCGCACCGCCGCGGTGGTCGTCCGTCCGAAAGGGGCGTACTGATGTCTCAAGCAACCCTGTCTCTGTCGTCGGTGATGCCGACCCTCCGCCGACGCGCGACGCAGCCGCCGGCCGTACCCCGCCTCGTGAGCGACGACTTCGCGAGCCTCCCCGTCATCGAGATCGGCGGCGCGCCCGTCCACCTCGTCGACGAGCGCGTCGCGCGGCGCGTCATCGCCGAGGCGACCCGGCGACCGCTGCGGAAGCCCCTCGCGGTCTCGTCGATCAACCTCGATCACATCCACCACTTCGCCGGCGGCGCGGACTCCTTCCGCTCCGACGGGTCGGTGCGCTGGCTCAACCTCATCGACGGCGCGCCCATCGCGCACCAGGCGCAGCGGATGACCGGCGTCGCCTACCCGCGTCTGGCCGGCAGCGACATCGTGACGTCGGTGCTCGGCGACCTCGCCGCGGCCGATCTGTCGGTGGGCGTCGTGGGCGGCATGCCCGAGGTCGCCGAGCCGCTGCGGCAGCGTCTGGCCGACGGATGGCCGGAGCTGCGCTTCGCGGGCCACTGGTCGCCCTCCCGCGAGGAGCTGAGCGACCCCGAGGCCTGCCGCCGGCTCTGCGACGAGATCCGCGCGACCGGGGTGAACGTGCTGCTGGTATGCCTCGGCAAGCCGCGCCAGGAGCGCTGGATCTCCGCATACGGCGCGCAGACCGGCGCCGATGCACTGCTGGCGTTCGGCGCGGTCGTCGACTTCCTCGCCGGACGCGTCAGCCGCGCTCCGGAGTGGGTCAGCAACGCCGGTGTCGAGTGGGCGTACCGCCTGATGCTCGAGCCGCGCCGGCTCGCCCGCCGCTACCTCATCCAGGGTCCGCCGGCGTACCTCGCCGTGCGCCGTTCTCACGCCCAGCCGATCCGCGCGCTGAGCCCGGCCTGACCAGCCGACGCCGCACCGCCCATCCGATCGCCGCCCCGAGCAGCGCGCCCAGCGAATTCGCGAGCACGTCGCGCGGGGTGGCGAACCGGCCGTCGAGAGCCGTCTGCGCGACCTCGGCGGCCACCGAGACGCCCACGGCCACGACGACGCCGAGCCACGGGCGCCGCCACAGCAGCGTCAGCAGGAAGCCGAACGGCAGGAACAGCACGATGTTGGCACCGAATTCCACCCAGCCCTGCCGCACCCAGGGGAGCCCCAGCCCGCGTACCGCGTCGGTGATCACCTCGACGGCCCTCCCGGGCGAGACCGGGGAGAGCAGCACGACGATGACGGCGAGCACGTACGCGGCCAGCACCCACACCGCCCAGCGTCGCGCATCCGATCTCACGCCTCCACAGTGGCACACGAACGTCGCCGCTTACCTCCTCGCGGAGGCACCGGGCGAGGCGACGGCGTGGATCGACGGCACCGGCGCGGTCTCCTACGCGAATCTCCGCGCAGCGGTCGGCACGATGATCGAGCGCGTGGCAGCGCTCGGCCTCGTTCGCGGCGAGCCGGTGGCGCTGCTCGCCGCGAACGGGACGTTCTGGATCGCCTCGTACCTCGCGATCCTCGCCTCGGGGATGGTCGCGGTGCCGCTTCCGACCGCCATCGACGCGGGGGAGATCGCTCGGCGCGCGTCGTGGGCGGGGTGCCGCGCGCTGCTGGCCGGACGCTCGCAGGCGGCGAAGGCGGAGGCCGCAGCCGGCGCAGGCATCCCCGTCCTCGAGGAGGAGGCCGGGGATGCCTGGGCACGGGGGGAAGCGGCCGACTTCCCCGTCACGGAGGTCGACCCGCACGCCGATGCGGCGTACCTCTTCACCTCGGGCACGACGGGCGACCCGCGCGCCGTCCGCATCACGCATGACAACATCCGTGCGAACACGGACTCGATCCTCGGGTACCTCGAGCTCGCTGCCGACGACCGGATGCTGGTCGTGCTGCCGTTCACCTACGTGTTCGGCGCTTCGCTCCTGCACACGCACCTCCGTGCGGGCGCCTCGCTCGTCGACCATCCGTCGTCCGCGTTCCCGGAGACGATCGTGCAGGCTCTCGCCGATCACGCCTGCACCGGGATGGCCGGGGTTCCGTCGGTCTACAACCTCCTGGTCCGAGGCAGCACGTTCACGCGGCGCGAGCTGCCCGCCCTGCGCCACATGCAGCAGGCCGGCGGAGCGCTCTCCCCGCGCGTGCTGCGCGAGCTCGTCGCCGGGCAGCCGCACGCGCGTCTGTTCGTGATGTACGGCCAGACCGAGGCGACTGCGCGGCTGTCGTACCTGCCGCCCGAGGAGCTGCTGCGCCGGGAGGGTTCGATCGGCCGCGGCATCCCCGGCGTCGTGCTCCGCGTGCTGGACGAGGCCGGCGTCGCCGTCGCGCCCGGCGAGGTGGGCGAGATCGTCGCCGCAGGGCGCAACGTCTCCCCCGGCTATCTCGACGACCCCGCGGCGAGCGCCCGCAAGATGTCGGACGGCGTCCTGCGAACCGGCGACCTGGGCACCGTCGACGCCGACGGCTTCATCTACGTCGTCGACCGCGCCGAGGACTTCATCAAGTCGTGGGGCTACCGCATCGCGAGCACCGATGTGGAGGCGGCGGCGATGGAGCTGCCGGGACTCATCGCCGCAGCGGCCGTCGGCGTGCCGGACGAGCGCTGCGGCGAGCGTGTCGAGATGGTCGTGGTCGCTTCGCCCGATCGGCCGCTCACCCCGCAGGACGTCCTCCGTCACTGCCGCGAGCGCCTGGCGCCCTACATGGTGCCCGTGCGCGTGCACACCGTCGACGCCCTGCCGGTCAACGCGAACGGCAAGGTCGTCAAGCGCAGCGTGCGGGAGCTCTGCATCACCGCAGCCCTGGCACGGGCGTCGTCATGAACGGGAGGCGTCGCGCTCTGCTGGCGACCGCGGCCATCCTCGTTCTCGCCGTCAGCGCCGCCTACTGGACACTGGAGAACCCGCCGATGGACGAGATCGACGTGCAGCCGCCCGCCGCAGAGCAGCTGGAGGCGGTCGCGGGCACCCGGATCTTCTTCGGCCATCAGTCGGTCGGGGCCAACGTGCTCTCCGGCGTCGAGGACGTCTATGCCGGGTCGACGACGCGCGCGCCGCGGATCGTCGAGACGACGGAGCCGCCCGCCGAGGACGGGGGCTTCATCGCCCACGCCTACCTCGGTGTGAACGGCGACCCGTACAGCAAGATCGCGGACTTCACGCGCATCCTCGACGGTCCGATGGGCGAGCGCGTCGACGTGGCGCTGCTGAAGTTCTGCTACCTGGACGTCACGGCCAGCAGCGACGTGCCCGCGGTGTTCGACGCGTACGCGCACGCGATGAGCGAACTCGCCTGGCGGCACCCCGACATCCGCTTCCTGTACACCACGGTGCCCCTCACGACCGACCCCAGCTGGCGCGCGAACCTCAAGGCGCTCGTCGGGCGGGGCGACCAGGCCGGTCCGCTCGACAACGTCGCGCGCGAGGAGTACAACGAGCTGATCCGCGAGCGCTACGGCGCTTCCGGCGCCCTGTTCGACGTCGCCGCCGTCGAGGCGACCCTGGCTCAGCGGCCCACCTCCCGGGCGGAGGGAGCGGACCGCTACTTCGTCCTCAACCGCGCTCTCGCCGCGGACTCCGGACACCTCAACGCCCTCGGCGCCCGCGCGGCGGCCGGCGAGCTCGTCCGCGTCGTGGCGCCGGTCGCGCCGTGAGCATCCACGGGATCGGGGTCGACGTCGCCGCCGTCCCGCGCATCGCCCATCTCGTCGCGCTGCGAGGCGGGGCGGTCGCCGAACGCTGGTTCACGCCCGAGGAGCGCCGGCGCTGCCACGCGGACGCCTCTCCTTCACGTGCCTACGCCGAGACCTTCGCCGCGAAGGAGGCCGTATGGAAAGCGCTCGGCCTCCGCGGCTGGGACGGCTCCGTGCCCTGGCAGTGGATCGGGATCGTGCCCGAGGAGGAGACCGCGCATCTCACCGGCCCTGTGGCCGAGGCCGCGGCGGCGCTCCACGTGCACGTGCGGACGTCGTCGACGGAGGCCGTCGCGATGGCGGTCGCGACGGCCTCGCCTGTCACACCTCGCTGACGGGCTCCACGAGCACCGGCGGCTCGTGGAGGTAGGACGTGGTCCGCCGCTTCTGCACGATGTCCCGGAAGACGCGCTCGACCTGCTCGTCCTCGAGCCCCGTCGCTGTCGCGATCTCCGGCACCGGCACCCCGTGGTTGAGGCCGTAGAGGCAGAGGTCCATCCGCTGATACGGCAGCGAGAAGTAGAACTCCTCCTGCGACTGCTCGAGAGAGTAGGTGTCGGTCGTCGACGGCCGTTCGCGGATGGCGTCGGGCACGCCCAGGTGGGCAGCCAGGGCATAGACCTGCGACTTGTAGAGATGCGCGATCGGCTTCACGTCGGCCGCGCCGTCGCCGAGCTTCACGAAGAAGCCCTGGTCGTACTCGAGCCGGTTCGGAGTGCCCGCGACGATGTAGTTCAGCCGGTCGGCGTCGCCGTACTCGGTCATCTTGCGCACGCGCTGCTTGGTGTTGGTCGCCGCGACGATCTCGAGGTACGCCTCCGTCGTCAGGCGCCGCGTCACGCGGGTGCCGTCGGGCGCCTCGGCGACGACCGAGTAGATGCGGAAGGCGTCGGAATCGACCACGCTCGGCAGCACGATCTTCGACTTCCATCCCTCGCCGTAGTCCGGCAGGACGCGTCGGATGGCCGCGTCGCGACGCTCGTAAGCGCCCGCCGCCTCGAGGATGCCGGTGAGGTCCTCCACCCGGGATTCGACCTCCAGCCAGTCCGTCAGGCTCGTGCTGAAGCCGAGGGTGTCGTCCGACGACTCCCGCTCCGGCATGTGCAGCGCGAACACGCGCTCCGGGCCGAATGCGCGCACGCAGAGCGCCGCCACCACGCTGGAGTCGATTCCGCCGGAGACACCCAGCACCGCGCCCCGTCGGCGGTGCCGCGCGGCGTAGTCGCGCAGGCTCGCAGTGATCCGCTCGACCTCCGCCTCTTCGTCGATGGCGAGGCTCTCCGGTCCGAATGTCATGTCGTGTCCTTCCTCCCGGCCGCGCCGGCTCCGTCCCGCATGTGTCCGAGTTCGCCCACGAGGTCGAAAGCGACGACCGGTTCCGGGGGCCGTCGGGGTGCGGCCGGCCGCGCCCCCAGGAAGAGGGCACTCAGCAGCTGCACGGAGAGCACGGCGACCAGGCGCATGTTGTCGGTGTTGCCGAGACCCCGCCCGTCGCGCGCACGGCACTTCGCGAGCAGCCGATCGACGGTCTCCGGGCGGAACACTCCGGTGTCGACCAGGGCGCGCTGAGAGGCGACGTCGTCCAGCCAGTCGGGCGAGCCATCCGCGAAGAAGCTGGCGGCGTCCGGAGCGCGATAGGGCTGCTTGGGGCGATCGCGGATGGCCGTGGGCACGAGATCCGCGAAGGCCTGCTTCAGCAGGTGCTTCTCGTCGAGGCCCCGCATCTTCTGACGCGCGGGCAGACGGCTGGCGAGCTCGACGAGGTTCGCATCGAGGAACGGGAACCGCCCCTCGATGGAGTTCGCCATGAGCATCCGATCGCCCTGCGACGACAGGATGTACCCGGGCAGCAGGGTGTTCAGCTCCAGCCACTGCGCTTGCGCGAGCGGGTCCCACCCCGCTCCCTCGTCGGCCAGAGCCGCCACGAGGGCCTCGTCAGGGGCGGAGCCGTCGACCCGCGCGTCCGCGGTGAGCATGCTCTTCAGCACCGACGTCGACTCCCAGCGGGGCCGGTGCGACAGCGCGACGTCGTCGACGTCGATGGTGCGCGAGAAGAAGCTGCGCGCGAAGGCGGGCGCGCTGCCCGGCGACCGCTTCATCCACGGGTACAGCAGCTCGACCGCCTGACCCCGGACCGCCGAATCGGGGTTCCGCGCGAGGAACCGCCGCACGCGCGCCTCGCGGAAGATGTCGTAGCCGGCCAGCACCTCGTCGGCGCCCTCGCCGGTGACGACGACCTTGTAGCCGGAATCGCGAACCAGCTTCGAGAGCAGGTACATCGGCGCGGGCGCCGTGCGCAGCAGAGCGGTCTCCGCATGCCGGACCACCTCGGGGAAGACCTCGGCGATGTCCCGCTCCGTCGCGACCACCTCGCTGTGCCGCGATCCGAGTCGGTCGACCATCAGTGCCTGCGGGGAGCCCTCGTCGAACTCGGCGTCGGCGAACCGCAGCGAGAAGGTGTGGAGCTCCGCGCCCGTGTACTCGGCGATCGAGGCCGCGGTCACCGCCGAGTCGATGCCCCCGGACAGGTACGCGCCCACCGGCACGTCAGCCCGCTCGAAGCGCAGCCGCGTCGCCGCGACGACCGCCTCACGCAGCTCCCGCACGTTCTCGGCCAGATCCTGCTTCGGCTCGCCGCCGCGCTCGGGGAAGGACGGGCGCCAGTGCCGGCGCAGCGTCTCCCCCCGCTCGCTGACGATCAGGGACGAGCCCGGCGGCACCTGCTGCACGCCCTCGAAGATCGTCCGCGGCGCCACGGTCGACCAGAAGGTCAGCACCTCGTCGAGCCCCAGGGGATCGATCCGACGCGGAACCTCGGCGTCCGCGAAGAGGGCCTTGACCTCGGATGCGAACAGGAGGCGCCCGCCCGCCCGCGTGTAGTAGAGAGGCCGCACCCCGAGGCGGTCGCGCGAGAGGATCAGCTCGCGCGAGCGGCGGTCCCAGATACCCACGGCCCACTGCCCGTTGAACCGCTCGAAGCAGCCGTGCCCCCACTCCTCCCACGCGTGCACGATGGCCTCGGTGTCGGAGCGGCTGCGGAAGCGATGACCGCGGCGCTCGAGTTCCGCGCGCAGCTCCACGTGGTTGAAGATCTCGCCGTTGAAGACGACCCAGACCGTGCGGTCCTCGTTCGACATCGGCTGCGTGCCACCGGCCTCGTCGATGATCGCCAGGCGCGTGTGTCCGAGCAGCACGGTCTGGTCGCGGAGGTAGCCGCTGCCGTCCGGGCCTCGGTGACTGAGCTCGCCCATCATGGCGAGCCCGAGCTCGACGTCGGGCAGCGCTGTGGGCGAGTAGACGCCGCAGATACCGCACATCAGACGGGCTCGCCGAGTTCGCGCAAGGTGGCGAGGATGGCGTCGGCGCTCCCGAGCCGCGCGGTGGAGATGAACGCGTCGGGAAAAACGACGTCGCACGCCTCCTCGAGGTGGATCGCGATGCTGGCGGGACTCGCTCCGTCCGCGGCCGCGTCGGCCGCCTCGGCCACGACGCGACGCCAGTCGCTCCGCGTCATCCGCGTTCCTCTCGCCGTCGATGTTGCTGTTACATTAAGCCCCGCCAGGAGCATTACGCCAACGGCATGCAACGGCTCGACGAGGGGAAGACCGTGACCGCAGACATCCGCGCCCGCATCGAGGGCTTCATCCTCGACTCGCTGCTCCTCGGCGACGCCTCCCGCATGCCGTCGGGATCGGACTCGCTCGTCGAGACCGGAGTCATCGACTCGACCGGCGTGCTCGAGCTGATCGAGTTCATCGAGCAGGAGTTCGGCATCGCGGTCGCCGATTCCGAGACTGTGCCGGCCAACCTCGACGGGATCGACCAGCTCGTCGCCTTCGTGGAGCGCAAGACCGCGTGAGGGGCGCGTTCGCGGGCGACCTCGCCCGCATGCTCGGCGGCGTGGCACCCTCCTGGCGCGCGCGAGCGGCGTTCCTGCTGTTCAACTCCGAGCTGCACTGCGTCGCCTGCTACCGCTTCGGCCGGTTCACGCGGCGGATGCGCGTGCGGCATCCGATCGCCGCGCTGCCGCTCGTCGTCGCGCACCGGGTCTGGAACCGGCGATGCACGCACCAGCACCAGTGCGACATCCACCGCGACGCGATGATCGGGCCGGGCCTGCTGATCATGCATCGCGGCGGGATCACGGTCGGTCCCGCTCGGATCGGCCCCAACTGCACGCTCTACCAGAACGTCACGATCGGCATGCGCGTCGCGCAGAACGACCAGGGCGTGCCGCGCATCGGCCGCAACGTCTGGATCGGCCCCGGCGCGACGATCTCCGGTGACGTCTCGATCGGCGACGGCGTGACGATCTCCGCCGGCACCGTCCTCACGCGCGACGTCCCCTCCCGGTGCCTCGTCGCGGGCAATCCGGGAAGGGTCATCGCGCAGGACTACGACAACAGCGCGATGGTCAACGCCGCCGAATCCTGACGGCGTCGATCAGGGGACGATGCTCCAGACGGGGCCCTCGCGGTGGTCGAGCGTCGTCTCGTCGCCCGCACGGCCGAACGGGACATCCTCGCCGCCAATCTCCACGTGCAGGTAGAGTTCGCCGTCCTCCCACCACCACGCGCCATCCTCGCCCAGGGCTTCGAGGCTCGACGCCTCCTCCTGCGCGACGCGATCGCCGCCGTCGAGCGCGCTGCCGCGCGCGACCTCGCTCGGGGGCGCATCGAGTTCGACGACGAACTCGACCTCTCCCGCGTAGTTGCCGCCGACGTTGAACATCCGCAACGGCCCGTCCACGCGGTACCGCTCGCCCAGCTCGATCATGTTCCAGCCCGCGTCGGTCGTCGTCGCTCCGTCGCTCTCCCGTGTGAGAGTCAGGCCCTCGGCCGGGTCGCGAGGTGTGAACTCGATGTAGCGATGCTCAGATGAGGTGATGAGACCTCGGGCTGTGGGGCCGAACGGGGTCTCACCGCCCTGCGGATAGAGGAAGTCGTCGCCGTGGCGCAGGAACGGCGCGGAGTTCGTGTAGGTCACGGGCTGCCCGTCCTCGCGGATGGAGCCGTCGAGGTCGACCAGCGCGTGGGCGTTGCCGCCGTGCTCGGGACCCCAGTAGCACTGCCCCCACACGGTGCCGCCGTCCTCCTCGAACGGGCACGCGTCGAAGAGCACGCGATACCCCTCTCCGAAGAAGCGGAGGTTCTTGATGCGCATCGGGTGATCCGAGATGCCGGCTCCGCCGTCGCTGATGGCCGAGTAGTTCTCCGTGATCGGCGTGCCTCCGAATCCGCCCACCCACACGTCGTCGTAATCGGAGGCGCCGTGATAGGCGCGCAGGACACCTGCGCCATAGGGGAAGAGGAAGGACGATGCGGGATCTGCGGCGGCATTCTCCGTCTCCCCCATCAGCAGGCCGCCGCGCATCACGGAGCCCTGCAGCGTCGCACCCATGTGGTTGTTCGCCGCGGTCGAATCGACGAAGTCGATCGGCCCATCGATCCAGAGACCCGTCCCGGTGTTCTTCCACGCGCTGTTGCGGAGCGCCTCGGCGCGCTCGGGCGGGCTGCCGACATATCCCCCGACGAAGATGCCATTGCCGGCCTCGTGCGCCGGACGGTCGGCCTCGGCTGCGTCGTTCGAGTGCGCGACATTGTCGTCGAAGACGCCGAACACACCTCGCCGCGCTTCATTTACGTTGTGGTTGTCGGTGCCGAAGTCGATCCAGATGCCGGTTCCGTCTCCGCCGGCGACGTGGTTGCCACGCAGGTCATTGTCCGCGTTCGGGATCCAGAAGCCGGAGGGCGTGCGATCCGACTCGCGCACCCGCTGCTCCGGGTCGGGTTCGAAGCGGCTGCCGATGACGAGGTTGTCCGAGAGCTGGTTGCCCGTCTCGAAACCGTCTTCGAGCATGAAGCTGTGACCGAAGGTGAGGTACGACACGGTGCGGCTGACGCGCACGCCGTCGGTGCCGTGAATGGTGACCTGCCGGTTGAAGCTGTCGTGCATGCTGATGTCGGCGACCTCGGAGTCCGCGCCGCCCGCGCCGGTGACGTGGAAGTGGATCGGATAGTGCCCGATCAGGCCCTTCTGCCCCAGCCTGACGAGCTCGGTGTACGCGGTGTCGATCCGGCCGCCCGCGGCGATCATGATCTGCCCCCCGAACCCGTCGACCGGCTCGTCGGGTCCTGCCACCTTGACGTTGTGCGTGAGCAGCCCGACCTCCGCCCGCTCCGCCACGCACCGGGTCTCACCGTCGGCGGTCTCGCAGGTCTCGATGCTGCTGTGGGAGTGCTCGAGCGGCGCATCCAGCCGGACGATGCGTCCGTCCCCGGACACCTCCTCGACCCGCGCGGACTCGGCCTCCCGCCAGTCGACGCTGCTGCTCGCCACGACGATCTCATCGCCGACGCGCCATGACACGGCCTCGTCGAGTTCCAGCGTCGTCGCCCCTGCCTCCGCCGTCGCAGCGAGTTCGGTCCATGTCCGGCCGACATCCTGCCCGTGGAGCTCGATGGAGCCGCCGTTGGCCGCGAGCAGGAGGTTGGTTCCCGCGCTGGGCCCGACGTGAAGGCAGTCGCCGCTGCCCGTGCAGTGTCCTTGATGCGAGCCCGTGTACTCCTCGATGGCATGAGCCGCGTGCCCGGTGAGCTCGTAATCGTCTTCCGGCGTCCCGCCCTCGAGCTTGATGGTGAGCTCGCTCATGAGAGGGCGCTCCGCGGTGCCCGCCTGCAGCTCGCCATGGACGATGATCTCCCTCGCGCTGAACACGGCGTCCCGATCGGGGAAGCACAGTGCAGCATCGCCGGGCACCTCCACCCTCCCGAGGTGCGGGACGTCCACGTCGACCGAGACGGCGGCGCCCGCTGGCAGCGTGACGTCGGCGCCCTCCCCGGGCACCGCGCCGTCCGACCAGGTGGATGCGGCGCCCCATGGGAGCGCTCCGTCGCATCCCGGCGACGCCATGTCGCTGGGGTCAGCGGCCGCAGAGGTCGCAGCCGAGGAGGTTGCAGCCGACGAGGGGCCGAACGCGAGAAGCCCCGCTGCCAGCGCGCTCACCGCGAGCGCCGTCCCTCCGGTGAAGAACACGCGGCGGCGCGGCACCGCCGTCATCGAAAATGGCATGTGAGCACCGACCGTCCGAGAGAGTCCGACCTCCGGGGGGAAGGTCAGGTGCGACGAAAGCTACCACCCTCGACCGGCCGCGCACACCGGTGTATCAGAAGGTAATCCCGGCCCTCCTCCCTTGCGAGGGGAGCGCTCGGCATCCGGGCGGAGCGCCCCGAGCCGCGCGCGTTCGCGGCCAGATCCAGGGGGAGTCGCGATGCATTCCGGTGTCACCGCAGAGGTCGATCACGAGCGCGCCGTCGAAGGACGGTTCCACCGCGGCGGGCCCGTCGAGGTCGCCGTGCTGGTCGTCACCTACCGCAACGCCGCGCACATCGATGCACTCGTCGCAGACCTTCGCCGAGAGGCTGCGGCCGTCTCGCTGCGCGTCATCATCGCGGACAACTCCTCGTCCGATAGCACACTCGCCGTCGCCCGGAGACATGACGACGTGATCGCCGTCGCGACCGGCGGCAACCTGGGCTACTCCGGCGGTCTGAACGTCGCGATGTCGCACGCGGGCACCGCCGAGGCCGTCCTCGTGCTCAATCCCGACCTCCGGGTTTCCGACGGCGCGATCAACACGATGCTGCGGCGACTGCGGCTCGATCAGCGGATCGGTGCCGTCGTTCCGCTGATCAACGACGCACACGGCCAGGTCTACCCGTCACTGCGACGAGAGCCGACGCTGGTGCGAGCATGCGCCGACGGAGCCCTCGGCCGCGTCTGGCAGGGTCGCCCCGGCGCGCTCTCCGAGTACGTGCGCTCCGCGGATGCCTACCGGCGGGCGCACCCGATCGAATGGGCGACGGGCGCTGCCATCCTCATCCGCCGCGATGCCGCCGCCGCCGTCGGCTCCTGGGACGAGCGGTTCTTCCTGTACTCGGAGGAGACGGATTTCCAGCGGCGCCTGCGTGAGGCCGGATTCCAGATCTGGTTCGAACCGGACGCGGTGGTGGTGCACGAGGGCAGCGGATCCGGCACCTCGGCCGACCTCGTCGCACTGACGATCGTCAACCGCGTGCGCTACATGGACAAGCACGCCCCGCGCCGGGCCGGGGCATTCCGCGCGGCGGTCGTCGTGGGCGAGCAGCTGCGGCGGGACCCCAGCCATGCGCGCGCAAGGTGGGCCCTCGCGCGCCGTGCGCGGTGGGCGGAGCTGCCGCGTGCCGAGCGAGACCCGATCATGCCCGAGGAGTTCCCCGCGGCGTCGATCATCATCCCCGCGCACGACGAGGCGGCGGTGATCGAGCGCACGCTCCGCCCGCTGTCCCCGCTCGCCGAGGACGGCCGCGTCGAGGTGATCGTCGTCTGCAACGGATGCGCGGACGACACGGCCGCCCGCGCGCGCGCCATCCCGGGCGTCCGAGTCCTCGAGACGGCCGTCCCCTCGAAGACGGCGGCGCTGAACCTCGGCGACGAGCACGCGACGCACTGGCCCCGCATCTACCTGGACGCGGACATCGGCGTCTCCCCCGAGGCCCTCGAGCCCGTGATCCGGGCGCTCGCAGACGGCCATGCCCTCGCCGGCCGCCCCGCGTTCCGCGTCGTCACCGAGGGTGCTTCCCCGCTCGTGCGCGCGTACTACCGCGCCCGCGATCGCATGCCTTCCACCCGCGGCGCTCTCTGGGGTGCCGGCGCCTATGGCCTGAGCGAGGAAGGGCACGGCCGGCTCGGCCGCTTCCCCGACGTCACGGCGGACGATCTGCATGTGGACCGGCTCTTCCACGCGGCAGAGAAGACGCTGCCGGACGGCGCGCCCGTCGAGGTCACCCCACCGCGCACCGCCGATGCACTTGTGCGGGTGCTGACCCGAAATCGTCGCGGACCTGCGGAGCAGGGCGTGGAGACGGCGCCGTCCAGCCTCCGCGAGCTCGCGCGCACGGTCGTCGGCCCGCTCACGGCGGCCGACGCCCTCGTGTACGCCGGCTTCGCCCTCGCAGGCCGGGTCAAGGGCAATCGCGCAGCACGGAAGGGGCAGTCGGATTGGGAGCGCGACGAGTCCTCGCGCAGCGTCGGCTCCGCGTTGCCGGCCTCCTCGGTCGATCACGTGATCCTTACGCGCTTCAACCTGCCGACGCCGGGCCCAGAGAGCCTCGTACGCGCGCGGGAGGGATGGCTGCGCGAACGCATCGACCTCTTCGAGCGGTACACGGTGCCGTCCGTCTCCCGTCAGACGGAGAGGAGCTTCCGGTGGATCGTTTACCTCGACCCGCAGAGTCCGTCATGGCTCCTGGAGCGCCTCGCGCCGCACGTCGCGGCCGGTCTGTTCACTCCGCTCTACCGCGAGTCCGTGTCATGGCAGGATGTGGCAGCCGACGCGCGCTCCCTCACCGGCGCGAGCGGGTCCATCCTGCTCACGACCAACCTCGACAACGACGATGCGATCGCCGATGACTTCGTCCATCGGCTGCAGACTCTCGCGCGCGCGAATCCGCACGCCGCGCTCTTCCTCGGCCGCGGGATCATCGCCCACGGCGACGAGGTGTATCTGCGCCGCGACGACGAGAACGCGTTCTGCAGCGTGGCGGAGCCATGGGATGCGCCGCTCACGGCCTGGCGCGACTGGCACACTCTCCTGCGCAACCACCTTCCCGTCGTGACCGACCGCGGCCGGCCCGCCTGGCTCCAGGTCGTGCACGGCGGCAACGTGAGCAACCGGGTGCGCGGCGTGCGCGTCTCACCCGACTCCCACCGGACGCTGTTCGGCGACCTCTTGGACGATGTGCCGAGCCCGCCGGCGGGCACCGTCGCGTTCGACCGCCTCGTGCGCTCGCCCGCGCGCTACTCCCGTGAGACCGCGCGCGGGCTCGGCAAGCGAGCCTTCGTGGCGGTGGCGGGCAAGGACGGCCTCGACCGACTGAAGGCCAGGATCGCGACTCGATGACGATGACCGCGCACCGCCGTCTCATCGCGGCGCAGACCGTGTCCACCGGGCTCCCGGGAAAATTCGCATGCTGACCTACGCGATCGTCGTCGCGACCCGCAACCGCCTCGCGATGCTGAAGACGTCGCTCCCGCTGCTCCTCGAGCAGAGCCGTCCGGCCGATCGCATCATCGTCGTGGATCGCAGCGACGACCACGAGGTGGTTCGGGAGTACTGCGAGGAGCTCGCCTCCGCCTCGGTCATCCCCCTAGAGGTGCACTACGGGGAGGCGGCCAATCTCCCTGTCCAGCGAAATCAGGGCCTTGCGCTCGTCCACGAGGACGTCGTCGCATTTCCGGATGACGATTCCTTCTGGCACCCCGGAACCGCCGCCGAGCTCATGGCCGTCTATGAAGCCGACGTGCATCATCGGTACGGCGGGGTGTCGGCCACGGAGACGACTCACCGTCCCGGAAGCAGCTCGAGCGAAGTACCGCAGGCGCAGCGCTCTCTCAAGGACGATGTGAGGATCGTCCATTGGCGCAATCGCATCGAGCGGCTCCTCGTGCCGCAGCCGTTCAACGTCTACGGGGAGGAGCGCATCGCGGAGCTCGGAGCACGTGCGCACCAGGACGGCCTGGAGCACCCGCTCGTCGAGACCATCGGGGGGTTTCTCATGAGCTTCCGCACCGACGTCGCCCGCGGTCTTCTGTTCGACGCGCTTCTCGGTTCGCGCATTGGCTACGCCACGCACGAGGACAAGGACCTGGGCCTCCGGGTTCTGCGATCGGGACTCCTGATCGCGGCCGCGCCTGGCGCCGCGGTCTTCCACAATGTCGCCCCGGGGAAGCGCGCGGGTGGCTTCGACTACGGGTTCTTCCACGTTCTCAACTACGCCTACATCTCCCACAAGGTCTTCCCGCGCGGGTCCCGCGCGCTTCGCGGACTGCGGCGCTACCTCCGCTACAAGGTCTTCCTCTATTCGCTCCGCCGATCCGACAAGCACGTGCGTGACATCCACCGTGGGGCGTCGGCCGCGTTCGCGGGACTGACGATGATCGAAGACGCACCGCGGGAGAGGCTGGCAGACGCCTACGAAGCGGTCTGCGAACGCCACCGCCGCGTCGCATAGCCGCCGCTTGTATCAAAGTGACGGCTGTGCCCTCTTCCTCCTATAGGGAACGCCGAGCATCCGGGCTGGGCGTCGCCTCGTCGCAACACCGCGGCACTGATTCGGGGGAGTCACCATGCATCGCCTTGTCACGGCACCAGCTCATCAGGCCGGCCGCGCGCTCGCCGCGACCGCGGCTCAAGGTCTGTGAGCGCCAGGCTCCGCTGCTCGGGGGCGCCATGACCCTTCCCCAGATTCTGCGAATGCTGGCGCGCCGGTGGCTCGTGCTCCTCATCGGCGTCCTCCTCACCATCGGGGGCGCGACCGCCGCTCTGCAGGTCACGGGCGTCTACGCCGCTCGCACAGTCGTCACTCTGCTTCCACCCGTCGGCTGGGCTGTGGGAGGGAACTCGCTCACCGACTCCGCCGCGACGATGGTCGCGTTCGCGCGCGTCGTCGAGGCGAGCATCGATGAGAGCCTCACGGGACAGCTGTTCGCCTCCCCCGATGCGCCGCTCTACGGCGCAGGGGTGCGGAAGGGCGAGGTCGTCTACGTGCCCAACGCGGGAGGCCAGTGGGCGCCGAACTTCAACCGTCCGGTGCTGGTCATCGATGTCGTCGGACCGACGGCTTCCTACGTCACCGACCGCGTCGTCGCTCTCACGGCCGATGTCGCCGAGGTCATCGACGAGCGCCAGGACGAGTACGTCGTGGCCGATGATCAGCGCATCGGATGGAAGGCCTCGCCGGATATTCCCGAGGTCTTCTCCGTCGGGCCGGACCGCGCCCGGATGCTGGGCGGGATCGCTGCTCTCGGCGTCGGCGTGAGCCTCGCCGCGGCTGTCCTCGTGGACGTTCTGGTCAAGAGACGAACATCCTTCATGGTCGAGGGTCTCCGCTCTGGCGTCGGATCTGAACCTTCTCCTCGCCGTCGGCGAGGAGCTACATCGGCAGCGACAGCCGCACCGACGGGGGTCGGACGGCGCAAGGGGGATTCATCATGTACTTCAGCGATCTGATGCGCGGCCTGCTGCGACGGTGGTACGTCATCGTCGCCGGCCTGGCTCTAGCCGGATGGGGCGCCTCGTACGTCTACGGCGAGACCCCCGTCCGCTACGAGGCGGGATCGACGCTCATGCTGCTGCCGCCGCAGGAGAGCATCGACGCCTACGAGGGCGACAATCCGTATCTGATTCTCGGCGGACTCGGTCAGGCGCTCGCCGTGCTCAACACGCGGCTGAATTCGCAGGAGCAGCACGAGCTGCTCGTTCCGGACGACGATGCGGACTACGGCGTGGGAGGCGACACGAGCTCGGGTGCTGCCTTCCTCGCCATCACCACGCAGGCGGGAACGGAGGAGGATGCCCTCGCGCTCGTGGGCCAGGTGGAGGCCGCGGCAGAGACGCAGCTCGCTCTCATGCAGCAGGAGCTCGACGTCGAGGACATCTCCACGATCGGCATGATGCGCATCACCTCCGACATCGAGGCGACGGAGCTCTCCTCCGAGCGGACGCAGCTCACCCTCGCCGTCGCCGCGGTCGGCGTCGTGCTGAGCGTCGTGCTGGCGGGCGCAGTCGAGGGGCTCGCCACCGCTCGCTCTCGCCGCAAGGCCGCCCTCGAGGTGCAACCCGCTCGTGAGCGGGACCCGCTGGAGCCGCTGCGCGCGCGCGACGTGCCCCACCAGGACACGGTGCGCCCTCGCGACCGCCGCCGCGACAGTGCGAAGCGGCGGCGTTCCTCCGCGGAGCGCACCGGAGCGCGGGCGACGGACGTCGGCGCGGGGGCCGCGGCACTGGAGGGCGACGAGGCGGACGTGGACGTGATCGACGGCGAGGTGCTGACAAGTGAGCACCGCCGCTAGCCCCGTCGCGCGCGCGTCCGCCGAGCTCCGGCGAACGAGCTATGACATCGTGGATCGGGCGGACGATGGCAGCACCCGCCAGGGCTTCGACGCGGTCAGCGCGCTCAGCGTCTACCTCTTCCTCCTTCTGCTGATCCCCTCGGACCGGGCGGTGCCGGGTCTCGGAAATCTGGGGGCGCCTGCGATCCTGTGGGGCTTCGGCTGCTTTCTCTGGTGGGTCTGGCACGTGCTCAGTCGCCGCCGCAGCGAGGTGCGGGTATTCACGCCGGTAGGCGTCGCGGCTTGGGCGTTCTTCGCTGCGATCCTGCTCAGCTACATCTTCGGCATGATGCGCGCCATCCCGGTGGAGGAGATCTCACCTGCCGATCGGAACCTGTTCCGAATGCTGTCCTTCCTCGGAGTCGCTCTGGTCGCCGCCAACGGCATCCGCACCTTCGGGCGCCTCGTAGCGCTGCTGCGGCGCTTCTCCGTGCTCGCCGCACTCGTCGCGCTGCTGGGGATCCTCGAGTTCGTCACGGAGACTCCGCTCGCGGCTTCCATCCCCACGCCGTGGCTCGTGGGCGACGGAACGGGAGGAGCGGGCATGCGAGGCGACTTCCTGCGGCCCGCCGCCACTGCCAGCCATCCGCTCGAATATGCGATGACGCTGGCGGTCGCGTTCCCCGTGGCGCTCATGCTCGCCCTGCGCAGCCGCGGTCGCACGCGGGCAGTCATGCTGGTCAGCGTCGGCTTCATCGCGATGGCCCTCATCATCGCGGGGTCCCGATCGGCCATCCTCGGGCTCGTGATCGGCGTGGTGCCGCTGCTGTTCACGCTCGGCGCCCGCGAACGGCTGAAGGCGTTCATCGCGGGGGGCGCCGCCCTCGTCGTCGTCTACGTCGCCGTTCCCGGGATGATCGGCACGCTGCGCCATCTCTTCCAGAGCGCGGGATCGGACACCAGCGTCCTCTCGCGCACGGCGAGCCTGGATGTCTTCTCCGTGCTCCTTCCGATCAGCCCGTGGACCGGCCGCGGGCTCGGCACCTTGCTTCCGCAGTACCGGATCTTCGACAACCAGTACCTGCTGCTCCTCCTGGAGCTCGGCGTGGTCGGCACAGTGGCCTTCCTCGCCCTCTACGTCGTCGCCATCCTGAGCGTGGTGCGCTGCCGCACCGCACCCCCGGCGATCTCCGGACTCGCGGTCGCGCTGGCCGCGAGCTGCCTGGTCGCGGTCGCGCTGTCCGCGTTCTTCGACTCGTTCTCGTTCCCCAAGGCGTTCGGCCTCCTGGCGCTCATGCCGGGGCTCTGCGGCGGCGCCTGGAGCATATCCGAGCGGCTCCCCGCCGCATTCGCCGACCATCGAATCGAGGAGACGCGCGATGTCCGCACCTGAGCAGGACCGCACGGGCGCGCGTGCGCGCGTCGCGCCCACGTCCGACCGACCGCGCCGCGGTCCGCTGGCCCGTCTGCGCGGCCGGACACCGGCGTACCTGCTCCGCTTCGCGGCCCTGCAGCTGTATGACCGGGTGGATGCCGGCCGGCTCCTGTTCCCGCTGCATGAGGGCGATCTCGCCGACTCGCAGCATCTCTCACCTCACGAGGTGCACCCGGCGCCCGCTCGTCCGAGGATCGGATGGGTGGTCCATCCGCCGAGCGCAGGATCGGGCGGGCACACCACGCTCTTCCGGATGATCGCGAGCGCCGTCGGCGCGGGGTTCGACTGCACGCTCCTCCTGTACAACCGCCACGACGGCGACGTCGACTACTACCGCCAGGTGATCCGACACGCCTGGCCATGGCTCGACGTCCGTATCGAGGCGGCTGCCGAGCGAATCATCGGCTTCGACGCCCTCGTCGCCTCGAGCTGGTCCACCGCGCACGTGATCGCCTCCCGCGCCCCAGAAGGCAGGAGGCTCTACTTCATCCAGGACTACGAGCCCTTCTTCTCACCCCGCGGGTCCGAGCACGCCTTCGCCCAGGACTCGTATCGGCTGGGGTTCCGCAACATCGCGCTGGGCGAGATGGTGCACGAGCTGCTGCGAGACGAACTGGGGGTCGCGAGCGATCTCGTGCCCTTCGGATGCGACACCGAGGCCTACGAGCTGGCGGACCCGCAGCCGGAGCGCCGCGGGATCGCCTGGTATGCGAAGCGGGGCAACGACCGGCGCGGCTACCGTCACGCGACCCGCGCTCTCGAGCTGTTCCACGAGCGGCTCCCCGAGGAGCCGATCCACGTGTACGGCGACGTCGTGGCCGACGTCCGCTTTCCCGTCGTCAACCACGGGAACATGACGCCGAACGCGCTCAGCGACCTCTACAACGGGGTCATCGCGGGGCTCGCGCTGTCCTTCACGAACGTCTCCCTCGTTCCCGAGGAGATGCTCGCGTGCGGCGCGATTCCGGTCGTGAACGAGGACAGATACGCGCGGATGGTGCTCGACAATCCGCAGGTGGTCTGGGCCGACGCCACACCCGCCGCGCTGGCCGACGCGCTGGTCGCCGCCGTCGCGCATCCACGACGTGTCGAGCGTGCGGCGGCCGCCGCCGCGAGCGTGCGCGGTCGATCCTGGGAACCGACCGGAGAGGCCTTCGTCCGCGTCCTCGCGGACGAGCTCACCCGTTCCTGAGCTCTCGCTTCCTCCTGATCGAGGTCAGGAGCGAGCGGCCACTGAGATGATGGTCTCCGCGTGAGCGGAGACCATCATCTCGCGCCCGAGCCAGCTGCGCGCGTCGGCGGCCAGGTCGCCACGACGACCCCGCCACCGGTCTACGTCGTCGTGCACGCGGCGCAGCGCGTCGACGAGCTCCGAGCGATTCTCCTGACCGCCGGTCCGCCGCCGGGCGCGCCTGATGCGCGGCATGCTCATGACCTCCGGATCGCCCGCCGGATTGCCCACGAGGTACCCGCGCGAGCCCTGCTCGCCGACGAGCTCCGCGGCGCCTCCCGTGTCGGAGACGACGACCGGGATGCCCGCCATCACGGCCTCGCTCGAAGCCACCGCCCATCCTTCGAAGAACGAGTCGAGGACGAAGGCGTCGGACGCCGCCAGGAGGCGATGCGGGTCGCTCGGCCCCATGAGGTGCACCCGATGACCGGCCGCGTGCCCACGGCACAGCGCCCGTGCGAGTCGGTATTCGAGCCAGTCCGTCACCGGGCCGGCCACGATGAGGTGCAGATCCGGGCGCTCCGCGGCGGCCTCCAGGAAGGCGGAGACGAGTCCCGGCACGTTCTTCTGGATGTCGTAGCGCGCAAGGCAGGTGAACAGTGTCACCTGGTCCAGCGGCGCCCGCAGCAGATCCGACAGCTGCGCCCGCGCGGCCGCGGCGGTGCCGGCAGCCGCGGGATGCGGTTCCACGCCGTTGGGGATGACGACGATCGGCGAGCCGGGCTGCTGCGGCACGCCCCTCAGGTGGAAGGCGCGGACGATCTCGCTCACCGCGACGCTCACCGGCGCCGCATCGGTCAGCCGGCCGGCGCGCCGCCATTGCTCGGGGGTGAGATTGATGTCCGTGGTGTGCAGAACCGGCATGATCGGCACCCCCGCGGCCTGGCAGGCCTCGATGAGGTGCTCAGGGGCATTGTGCAGCTGCGCGACAGCACCAGCGGGCAGCTGCGCCACGCAGGCGGCGGCTGTCGCGGCGTCCCCCGCCTCGCGGACCGCGATCCCCTCGTTCTGCAGGGCCTCCGCCGTCGCGCCGCCTGCCGAGCACAGCACGGAGGTGCGCACCCCGTGCCCCGGCAGGTCGCGGGCGAGCATCCCGATGACGGTCTCGACGCCACCGGTGCCGAGACCGCCGGTCACCAGGACGACCTCCGCCTGCGGGTCCGGCAGCTCGCGCGAGCCCACGTCGACACGCGCGGCGCCGCCGGTGTCCGCGGCGCCGAGCACGGGGAGGGGACGGGACATGAGACGGCGTCGCAGCTCGCGCCAGGGCCCGAAGCGGACGCTCGGCGGACCTGCGTCCACGAGGGCCGTCAGCGCCGACAGGAGGCCGACCTCCGCTCCGGCAGCAGCTCGTCTCATCGGTCGTCCTCTCATGTGCGGAATCTTCTCATCCGTGCGATGCGGTGGTTCCAGCGCAGCTGGCGCGCGATTCGCGTCGGGGAATGCCGCGGCGTCGCCACAGCGAGCCCGGCGTCCATCCGCCGGCTCAGCTCCCGCCACCGCGCACTGCGCACGATGGCGGGGTCGAGTTCGAGCGCCAGGGCTCGGAACTCCGCAATCGGCTGCGACCGGGCGGCCCCGCCGTCGAAGAGATCGAGGGCCTTGATGACCACCTCTCGGGAGAGCGTGCGGCGTGCCGCCTGCTCGATGGCGCACCGGTTCGACAGCACCCGCCCACGCTGCTCGAGGAACAGCTCCCACGCTCGCACGCGCGCACGGAGGTCGCGCAGCTCTCCGCTGTGGATGGTCCGCTGCATCGAGTTCTCGTGGACGCGGTACAGCCCCTGCACGGCGCCGTCCAGGCGGGCGACCCGGCCGGTCGTGGCGAGCCGCAGCCAGAGGTTGTAATCGCTCGCCTCCGACACCTCGGCGAGGTGTCCGCCGACCTCTCGGAGCGCGCTGACGCGGATCATCACCTCCGGCTGGTAGATGACGTTGGCCCCGCCGCGACTGCGACGCGCGACCCACCGCTCCCCGCTCCACAGGCGCGCCGGCCGGTCGGCGGGCGTGGGGACAGCGGGAGCCTCCCCGCTGAAGACCCGGCACCGACCGTAGACGAAGGCGACATCGGGATGCGCGGCGAGGACGTCCGCCGACCGGCGCAGAGAGCCCGGGGTGAGGAGGTCGTCGGGATCGAGCTTGACGACATACGGCGCGGTGGCGCTCTCGAGTGCGTCGTTGAAAGTCGCGATATGTCCGCGATTCGTCGTGTGCTGGATGACGCGCACCCGGGGGTCGGCGTCCTGCCACCGCAGCGCCATCTCGTACGAGCGGTCGGTGGACCGGTCGTCGATGATCGTCACGTCCAGGTCCACGCCCTCCTGCGACAGCACCGATCTCATCGCCTCGTCGAGGTACTGCTCGTAGTTGTAGAGCGGCATGACGACGGAAACGCGGTGGAGCGGGGTGTCAGGCATCTGCGCGAACCTCCTTGGCGCGAGGACGGAGCCGGCGGACGGCGCCGCCGAGCAGTCGAGACAGTTCCGACCAGGCCTCGGGTGAGGTCAGCCGGATGAGCGGCAGGTAGACCACCAGCATGGCTGACCCCATCGCGATGAGCGCGAGCAGGGCCGGCCATTCCGCAGTGAGCGCGCCCACCCCGACGCCGACGGCCGCCGCGCACGCGGACGGCAGCGCCGTCCGCGCGAACGGCTCGGCGATCCGCCACCAGGGGGAGGACAGCTGCCTGCCCAGCATGACCCACCTCACAGCGGTGGCGAGCACCGCCGCCGCCGCGTATCCCACCGCATATGCGACCAGCCCCTGGGAGACCACGAGCGCGGTCACGCCGACGACGATCAGGTCGATCGCGACGAAGTACACGAACCACGTCCCCGGCTTGCCGAGGGCGATGAAGAGGGAGTAGTCCACTCCGGCCAGCGACGCGAAGACGGCCGCGACGGCGAGCAGCTGAGCGGGCACGACGCTGTCCCCCCACTGCTCGCCGAAGACGATCGGGATGATCTGCGGCGCTCCGACCGCGACCAGCACCATCGGGGGGATGGCCACCGCGTACGAGATCGAGAGCGAGCGGAGGAACGCCCCCCGCAGCCGGACCCGGTCGTTCCGGATCCGCGCGAACAGGACGGTGGAGACCATCCCGAGTGCGTTCGTCGTGAGCTCCTGAGCGAGGGTGATGAGTCGCTGGGCGATGTTGAGGTATCCCAGAGTGGCCGTCCCGAGCGCCCCGACGATGATCGCGTTGACGGCCCAGATCGCGGCGGCGCCGAGCACCTGCGTGCCGACCACCTTGACGCCGAAGCGGGTCATCTCGACGAACTCCGCGACGGAGAAGGCGAACCGCGGTCGGAAGCGCGAGGAGAACCACGCGAGGACGAGGACGATGAACTGGAACGTGAGGGTCTGCCAGACCAGCGCCCACGCTCCGAATCCGGTCAGGGCCAGGGTCACGGCGACGATCTGGCTGGCGATCGACGCGACCACGGTCTGCAGCGCGATGACGCGGAAGCGCATCTCTCGACGCAGCATCGTCACAGGCACCGACCCGAGGACGACGAACAGCGCGACGGGAGCCAGGGCGGCGCTGATCGGCACGACCTCGGGCGTGTCCAGCACTGCGCCGACGACCGGCGCGGCCGCGAGGAGGAGCCCCGAGAGCACGACCCCCGCGGTGGCGGAGTACCAGAAGAACGTGCTGTACGTGCGACGGGTCGGGCGCTCGGCCTGGAGGATGTAGGTCGACAGCCCCATGTCGGCGATGAGCTGGAGGATAGGCGGCAGTGCCATGGCGATGGCCACCACGCCGAAGTCCTCCGGCGAGAGCAGCCTCGCGAGGATGACGACCGTCGCCATCCCTCCCAATCGCGAGACCCACGTCTGCGCGGTGGTCCAGGCGATCCCGGCGGCCGCGACCTTGGCGAGTGCGGGCTGAGCCGCGGCCTTCTCAGACATCCGAGGCCTCAGCACGGGCCGCGCGGACCCAGAGCCGCGTGTCCTCATGACCGAGGGCGCGCGCGAAGCCGCGGTGCAGGTCCTCGTCGCCGCGGATCCAACCGGCCGAGCCGCGCAGCTCGACCTCGACCGCGGCTTCCTCGCCGCCGATCACGGCGAACACCGCGGCCTGCGAGAGGTGCTCCACGTCGACGAAGGACGCACCCATCGGCGAGGCGACGATGACGGATCGCCCCCACGCTGCGGCGTATCGGATGGCCTCCGCACCCGTGCGGAGGCCGATCGTCCCCGACGCGATGCTCGCGCCCACCGGTGTGGCGCGGCCGATCCGGACGACGCCGACGGGGTCAGCGCATCGCAGCGCATACGGCTCGAAGCGATCCCCCGTCTCCTGGTCGACGAGAACCAGCACGGCGGTGTCGATTCCGATGCCGCCGAGCAGCTGGAAGAGGGAGGTGCGGTCGGGAGGGAGCTGAGGCCGGCTGCGGCGATCGAGCTCACGCTGAACCCGGCGGACTCCGCGCCGAGCGATGCTCGCGGCCCGGTTCAGCAGCGCGGCACGCTGCCCGCGGCCCGGAGACGGGCGCCGCTCGCGGATCTCGGCCGGGTCGGCGATGTCGCCCATCCGCGCCACGCCCTCCGCCATCGCGCTGCGCCCCGACGCCCTCAGGTCGAGGGCGAGGCCGTCGACCCAGGACGACCAGTCCGTGCCGTCGTCTCCGTGCACGCTGCGGTGTCGGCTGCGATCGGCGAGCGCGAGCTCGTCGGTCGCGCCGCCGAGCCCTGCCACGACCGAACGCATCCGGTCCAGCTCCGGGTGGCGAATGCCGCTGTAGCGCGCAGCGCGCTCCCCGGCGGTGCGGAGGTCGCCCTCGCACAGCGAGGCGCGGATCAGCCACGCCCACTCCACGGGATCCGGATGCGAGGCTCCATGGGCCGCGACGCCAGTGTCCGTCGCGTGCTCGAGGAGGCCCCGAGCCCACGCGGGTCGCCCTGAACGCAGCCAGCTGCGGGCGAGTCCGAGAGCGGCCTCGGGCTCATAGTGCAGGTTGAGCACCTCGGCGAAGCCCTCCGCTGCCTGCATCGGGCGATCTGCGGACAGCTGCTCGCGCGCTTCGGCGAGGAGGGACCGGTCGAGGCCCGGAGGCAGGGCGAGGCTGACCGTGCGCGCCGGAGCCGCATGCTCCGACAGCTCCATCGGGGCGAACGGGTCCGGCTGCACGATGCGCTGCCCGGGAGCGGCCTTCCTGTTCAGCTCGAACCACTGCCGGATCTGGTCTCGATGCTCGATGGAGTGCCGGGAATGCGCCAGCTCCTGGCCGGCGGCGGCGATGCGCTCGAGCACCTCGGGATGGTCGAGCAGGTGCTCGACCTTGTCCACCACATCGCTCTCGTCTGCGAAGACGCAGTTCTCCATGTCGACGAAGCCCGCGGACTCCGCGATCGCCGTGCGCTCGGCGAGCAGCACCGCGCCGGCGGCGGGGATCTCCACGTACTTGCGGACGAACTCCTCGGCGATCGTTCCGCACGTGGGGACGATGAGCGCCGACGAAAGCGAGCGCGCGTAGTCGCTGCCGACCGGCATCGCCGCCGCAGCCTGCCGGTCGAACCAGCCGCCGTGGGCGATGGAGCGCGAGGGGAAGCGCTCCGCGAGGAGCCGGTGGACGCGCACCCGCCAGGGATAGTTGGCCTCTCGGCTGCCGCTCAGCAGGATGGTCTCGCTCTTGCCATCCGGATAGGAGCGGAACACGGATCGGTCGGCGAAGTTCGGCCAGAGGTAGGTGCGATCGGCGATGTCCGGCGTGTAGCCCACCGCGGACATGGCGTAGGCGAAGTACGTGTCCACACCCCAGTCGTCCATGTCCGCGAGGAACACCGACCGCGACAGGCAGTATCCGTCGGAGTGCAGGAATCCGAGCTTCGGCACCTCCGGATGGGTGTGCGTGTTCGTGATGGCGCGACCAGCCCGAGCGTAGACGCCGGACTCGAAGAGCACGAGGTCGGGCTCCGTCCGGTCCACGATCTCGTCGTAGTCGGCGCTCTCGGTCACGACCGTGACGTCGAAGAACTGCGCGAGGCAGCGCTCCTGGTCCCGGAAGTGGCCGCGCACGAAGGTCGGCAGCTCGGGCTCGCCGAGCACGCGGAAGAAGGTGAGTCGAGGCTTCGGCCCAGGCCAGCTCGGCTCCGTCCTCTCGGCGAGGTCGACAGGCATCATGCGAGTTCTCCTCACCGGACGGCCTCGTGCAGGGCCTCTGCCACACGCTCCTGCTGCGGTGCCGTGATGTGCGGGTACAGCGGCAGCGAGAGGATCCGCTTCGCTGCCGCCTCGGCGACGGGGAACTGACCCCGTCGGTACCCGAGGGGTGCGTACGCCGGGGTGAGGTGGAGGGGGTGCGGGTAGTGGATGACGTTGTCGACGCCCGCGGCGTCCATCTCGGCGGACACGCGGTCACGGTCATCCACCTGGACGACATAGAGGTGCCAGACGTCGTCGTTGCCCGGCAGCGATGTCGGCGCCTGGACCCCGCTCATGCCCGAGAGAAGGCGCCCGTAGCGGCCGGCGGCCTCGGTCCGGGCGGCCGTCCAGGCGTCGAGGCGAAGGAGCTTGGCGCGAAGGAGCACGGCCTGGACGGCGTCCAGTCGCGAGTTCATTCCGGGTACGTCGTGGACGTAGCGGCTCGCCCCTCCGTGGGCCGCGAAGCTGCGCACGTACGCAGCCAGCTCGGGATCGTCGGTCAGCACCGCGCCGGCGTCCCCGGCGGCGCCGAGGTTCTTGCTCGGGTAGAAGCTCGTCGCCGCCGCGCGGCCGAGCGCGCCTGCGCGCCCGGCCTGCGAGCTCGCTCCCTGCGCCTGCGCGGCGTCCTCCACGATCGCGAGGTCGTGACGGCGGGCGACGACGCGCAGGGCCGCGACGTCCGCCACCTGGCCGTAGAGATGCACGGGCACGATGGCGCGGGTGCGAGCGGTGATCGCGGCCTCGACCGCGTCGACGTCGAGCAGGAGGTGCTCATCGCAGTCGACGAACACCGGCACCGCGCCGATCCGCGTCGCGGCTTCGGCGGTCGCCACGAACGTGTTCACCGGAATGATGACCTCGTCGCCGGGGCCGACGCCGACCGCGCGGTAGGCGAGTTCAAGCGCGTCGGTGCCGTTGGCCACGCCGACGCAGTGCTCGACGCCGATGTAGCGCGCGTACTCGGCCTCGAAGGAGGACACCTCCGAGCCGCCGACGAACTGCGCCGTCTCGAAGAGCTCTCGCCACCGCGGCAGCACCTCGTCCGATACCTCGGCCTGCTGCGCCGCCAGATTCAGGAAGGGCACCCGCGTGCTCACCGCAGTCATCTCGTCAGTGCTCATTCCATGTCTCCCTCAGTCGTCTTCTCGGAGCGAGGCCCGCGTCGTGCGATCTCGTCCCTCCCGATCACCACGGCGCCGGCCGCCACGTCCTTCGTGATGATCGCGCCCGCGCCGATCACCGCCCCGTCGCCGATGCGGACCCCGGGGAGGATCGTGGCGTTGGAGCCCACCGCGACCCGGTTGCCGATGACCGGCGCCTCGCATGTCCACTCGGCCGCACCCGCGACGGGATAGCGAGAATTGGCGGTCATCACACCGTGCCCGATGAACACGTCGTCTCCGATCACCATCCCCTCGCAGATGAGCGAGTGCGACTGGATGCGGACATTGTCGCCGCATCGCACGTCGTTCTGCACCTCGACGAACGGGCCGATGAAGCAGCGGTCGCCGAAGACGGCGTCGTACACGTTCACGAGGTCCGCCACGACGCAGCCGTCGCCGAAGGAGCAGTCGCGTACTCCGATCTCCAGCCTGCGCGGTTCACTCATCGTCTCGCCTCTCCATCCGATCGTTCTGCGGCAAGCGTCCCGGACCGCAGTACCGCGCTGCCCGTCCGCGACGAGGAGATTTCGCGCAGCTTGATCCATCCGGTCATGACCCACCGCTGCGCGGGCTTCTCCACCCATATGTGCAGCAGGACAGCCGCCGCCGTCGCCAGCACGAGGGCGACCACCGCGCGGACGCCTGCGGGGACCGGCAGGTATGCGACGACCAGCTGCATCGCCAGCACGTGCACGAGGTAGAAGGCGAAGGAGATGCGTCCGAGGAACTGCGCCCAGCGCGCGGGCGCTCGGCCGCGTCCACCAGAGGCGCGTGCGACATCCCTCCGAGCCGCCTCGCAGATGATCACGGCGAAGGCCAGCGCGAGCGCCGCGTTCCCGACGAACTCCGGAACCGCGGTGACCGAGCAGGCGATCCACGCGGCGGCGACGGGGAGGATCGCGGTCCCGCGCGGCAGCACGGGCGCCTGTCCGGCGCGCACGATCAGAGCGATGACGATGCCGAGCACGAACTCCGGCACGCGCGCGAGCGGGTCGAAGTAGAGCAGACGCGCGGCCTCCGGCGACCCTGCGGCGGTCAGGACGGTGCCGAGGACGACCGGGATGGCCAGCAGCACCATGGCGCACACGGCGCGGAGCCGAGGCCGCATGCGCAGGAGCGCCGGCACGAGCAGGGGGAAGAGCGCGTAGAAGGCCATCTCCGCGCTGAGCGACCAGGAGACCATGTTGATCCCGAGGATGGTCTCGGGATCGAAGAGCCACGCCTGCACGAGCAGGGTCTGCGACGCCACCATGCCGGGCGTCACCGTCGCGGGAAGAAGCGAGGCGCTCAGGATGAGCGCGACCCCCATCACCACCAGGTGACTGGGGAAGACGCGAGCGACACGTCGCACCATGAAGCCGCCCCATGATCCCTCAGGTCGGTACGACCAGGTGAGCACGAACCCGGAGAGGACGAAGAAGAACGCCACTCCGGCGTAGCCGACGTCGGCGAGGGGAACCGGCACGACGATCCTGCTGAGGTGATACGCGAACACGAGAGCCGCGGCGCCTGCGCGCAGGGCGGTTAGGGTCGGCAGGCCACGGGGAGCGGCTCCGGCTCCGGCTCCGGGGCGGCTCATCGCAGCTCCCGAAGGATCGCGTCGGAGGCCTCGAACACCGCGTCGATCTTCCCGCAGAGAACGGAGAGGAGGCGCCCGTGACGTCGGACCTCTGTGACGCGCGAGTCGCCCATGTCGGTGGACAGCTTCGTCTTCGCGGTCACCCAGAGCTCCTCGGTGTCGTACTCGATGCGGAGGTGCCGCGCGACATCGTCCGCGATGGCGCGCTCCCGCCCCTCATCCTGGGCGAGCTGGAAGCGGTTCGGGTAGTCGGCGGCGAGGTCCATCGCGTCGTCGTAGCGCCGCATGGGCGTGTGCCGCACGGACGACAGCGTGTGCATGCCGCCGTAGGCGGGGTACACCGACACGTACTCGCCGTCCATCAGCGTCACCGCCGCATCGTTCGCGAGCGAGGTGCGCGCGAGGACGAGGACCGCGAGCTCCCACTTCACGCCGAAGTGGAGCGCCGGGGGAAGCCCGAGGTTCGGATTCGTGTAACTCGCGTTGATGATGTAGTCGAAGGGGCCGAACTCCGTCGTGCCGCTGCGGAGCAGCCCGTTCTCGGCATCCACCTCGTCGATCGGAGTGCCCACTCTGACCGACCCGCGCAGGCAGCTGCCGAGGTTCTGCCGGATGCTGCGCACGTCGATCGACTTCTCCGGCACGCGCACCAGCAGCCCGATCTCGTCGGGGTTGCGGAAGAGATCGGAGGACACCGGCTGCGTCTCGTAGGGCAGGTGGAAGGAGTCCATCACGGCCAGGTACTGATCGACGGAGACAAGGCCCTCGTTGTGCACCGCGTAGAGGTTGTCCGAGACGTCGGTCAGGAACTCCCCGTACTCGCTCACGAAGCGGTCGAAGCCCATGATCGACTGGTAGATGGTGTAGCCGGAGCGGGGGTAGTGGAACCCCATGTGCAGCCGGCACTGGTTGTTCGTCCCCGCGCCGACCAGCGGCGCGCTCTCCTTCTCGAACATCTCCACCTGGATGTCCGGGTGGCGTCGCTCGAGCTGCCGCGCGATATGGAATCCGAAGAAGCCCGCCCCGATGATGCCGACCCTCACGGGGTCACCCCCTGCGCGTCGAAGGCGATCTCGGCGTCCACGAAGTAGGCCGAAGCGTCCCATGAGTCCGTCGGGAAGCCGCCGCCGGCGCCGTAGCGGTAGCGTCCGTTGCCGGTCGTGGGCGCGGTGATGGAGCCGCTGGTGCGTGCCGAGGCGAAGTACCCGCCCTCCATCGCGAATCCGCCTTCGGGAGCCAGGTAGGAGACGATATAGGTCTCGCCGGGCACGAGGGGAACCGGAGATGCCAGCGCGGCGCGCTGCCAGCCGCTCGCCGTCTCCTCCTCGAAGGTCACCTGACCGAGCACCTGGCCCGTGGCGGACCACAGCGTGCCGCGGTGCGTGCCGGTGTTGTCCGCGCCCTTGTAGAAGCGGATAGCGGTCGCCTCGCCGGTCTGGGTCACCTGGAACGCGGTGCCCAGCTCGACGGCCGAGCGCTCGTCCGACTTGGAGGCGATCGCGGGCGCGGCCGTGCCGAAGAGCGTCTGCACACCCTCCTCGGGAGGCGTGGTGCTCGCCACGGTCACTTCGGCGGACAGCAGCGTCGCGACGGGCGATCCGCTGTTCGAGGCGCCTACGATGATGCCCAGTCGCGGCCGCTCCACCACGTGCGTGGCCGAACCCACCGCGGTCCAGGTGGCGCCCGCATCGCTCGAGAAGGACGAGGTGATGACGCCGCCTTCCCTCTCCAGGCGCAGAATCACGTTCGCGGCCGTGGTGAGAGTCTGTCCGGGCACGCTCGCCGAGCCGGCCTTCTCGTCGACCATCACGACTCCCGATCCGCCGCGATCGGAGTTGAAGTTGCGGGTCACGGCGACGTAGTCGTCATCGTCTCCGTAGACGGCCAGGCTCGCCTGCTGGTAGTTCTCGCTCGGCGCGAACTGCAGCGAGAGCTGGATGGAGGACCATCCCGACGGGAGGTCGCGGAACAGGCTGTTGCGCGAGTCGTTGAAGCCCTCCCAGACGTCACCGGCACCCGCGGGGACGCCGAGGCCTGACGCGGAGTAGGCGAGAGAGGGCGTCGACGAGGACTCGGTGTCCCGGGTGGCGCCCGTCGCGGTGCGCGCCCGGAAGTCCCAGCCGGCATCCAGCAGCTCGGCACGCGTCGCGTAGTCGAAGGCGTACGCGGCGTCCTCCTCGGGCACCGGCGTCGGCGTCGGGGTCGGCGTGGGAGTCGGGGTCGGCGTGGGAGTCGGGGTCGGCGTGGGAGTCGGGGTGGGGGTCGGCTCCGGCCCTGTGGTGATCGCGACCGAGCGGATCGTCGCGGCTGCGACGTCAGCGCCGGCGGCGTCGTCTCCGCCGACGACCACGCCCAGACGAGCGTCCTCGAACGACTGCGTCGCCTTGCCCAGGGAGACCCAGGTGGATCCGCCATCCGTCGAGAACGAACCCGAGTAGTCGTTCCCCGCCCGCTCGAGCCGCAACCGCAGTTCGCCGGCGGCCGTCGGAGCGGACCTGCGGTTCTCCGCCGACCCGGCGTCCTCGGTCACGAGGACCACGGTGCTGCCGCCCGTGTAGGTGTTGTGATTGCGCATGAGCTGCACGTAGTGGTCGTCGTCCTCGTACACGACGACGGATGCCTGCTGGTAGTCGGCCGTGGGCGCGAAGCTCAGCGCCACCTCCGCGCTCGTCCAGCCCTCCGGAAGATCGCGGAACAAGCTGTTGCGCGTGTTGTTCAGCCCCTCCCACAGATCGCCGGCGACGGCCGGGACCGAGAGTCCCGCGCGGGAGTAGGAGAGCTCCGCAGCTGCCTCGGTGTCGCGCACCTGGCCGTTCGCGGACCGTCCTCGGAAGTCCCAGCCGTCGGCCGCGAGCTCGGCACGGGAGGCGTAGTCGAACACGTCGGTGTGCACCGCCCCGTCGCGCACGCGCAGCGTCACGAGCAGGTTCCGAGCGAACCCGCCGGACTGCGGCGAGACCGCGATCGAGCCGGTGTGCACCCCGGGCTCGAGACCCGCCGGATCCGCGATGACGCCGAGGGATCCGTTCCCCGAGCCGGAGGTCGCCGCGAGGGACAGCCATCCGGCCGCCGCGGGCTCGACGCTCGCGCGCCAGGCCAGCGTCCCCGCGCCTGCATTGGCGACGGCCACGTCCTGCCGCTCCGGATCGCCGTCCGCGGCGATCAGGTAGCTCAGCTGCTCGGCGTCCACGTCCAGCACGGGCTGCGGCTGGGACGAGAGCCCGATCTCGGCGGATTCCGCCGCGGTGCCGACCGGCGCCGTGAAGAAGAGCTTCCGCTCGCTGCCCTCGCCACGCACGTCGAACGCGACCGATGCCCCGCCGATCTCGACCTCGACCGGATGCTGCGCGGTTCCCAGCGCCACCTCGAAGGTGACCTCGTCGTCAGCGGTCACCGTCCGCTCGAAGTCCCGCAGCGGAGAGGTCGGCAGCGGCAGCCGCCGGAAGTCGAACGTCATCGAGGACGACGACACGGAGACGTCGGAGATGACCGTGCGGTCGCGCTGCAGGATGTACGTGATCACCTCGCCGATCGGCGCGGCCCAGACGTCCTTCGCGGCCGCGTACTGGATGGCGTCGTCGTCGTCCATGATGTAGTGGAGGACGAGGTTCGCCCACTTTCCCGACGCCGCCGCGTCGTCGACGATGGTCTTCAGGTCCGCAGGCGGGAACGGCTCGTGCTCATGCGAGTTGAAGCTCTTCAGATCCATGAAGTTCGACGGGGTCGGATCCTCCAGCGCGTTGTGGTTGTACCCCCGCGCGGAGAGGAAGTACTCGCCGGCGACGACCTGCGCGAGCTCGTCGGTGTAGCCGCACGGCCACACGAGCGTGGTGAGCTCGTCGAGCGATCCGGCCGCGATCTCGAGGCCGTCGAGGTTCCCCTCGATCTCGTCCCGCCATCCGTTCGCGTCGAAGCCCTCGCAGGAGTGGCTGACGAGGTGCGAGCCGATCTCCATGCCGGCGTCATGCAGGCCCGGGTAGTACGCCGGCGGCGTCACGCCGCTGGCGACGAAGGTGCCCGTGTCGCCGGCGGAGATCAGCGCGTCGAATCCCGTGTCGTGGCCGTCGTCGACTGAGGTGCTGAAGGCTCCGGCATGCCCGTCCTTCCAGGTGGCAACGCGAACCGGGGAGACCTCGCGGATCACGGCGGCGACGGCGATCTCGTCGCCCGCGACCGACGAGTCGGCACCGACGAAGGAGATCGTGGCGTCGTGGACGCCGGCGGCCAGGTCGTCGCAGTCCGCGGTCGCGGTGATGCGCGCCGGCGTCGTGCCGCTCGTCGCACTCAGCTGCAGCCAGTCCGCGTCTGCTGACGCTGTCCACTGTCGGCCGGAGTCGTCCCATGCCGCGATCGGGATCTCCTGCTCGACCTCGCACGAGTCTCCGGCTTCGCCGGAGAACACGAGCTGCGTGGGGCCGGCCTCGATGCTCGCGCCCTGCGGCCGCGCAGGCCACGAGCTCGCGCTCGCGACACTCGGCGCACCGAGTCCGATCGTGACGAGCGCCACGATGCCCATGGCGAGGATCGGACGCGCCGCTGCGCTTCGCGCGGTCATCGGGCATCCCTCGATCCGCGCTCGGTGCGGCCGCCCGCGCAGGACAGAGCAGGCAGGGCCGAGGCCCGGGCGCTGACATAGGAATACATCGCATCTCCCCGAAACGAATCGCTGCCCCCTGGCAGCTGCGGGCCGCGTCACCCGGATGTGAGGCGTTCCCGAAGAGAAGGAGGGGGCGAGGGCGCGACTGATACATCGCCTCGCGATGTCGCGGAGACCGGCTGTCGAACGTCGTCGAGGGCTATCGAGCGACGCGCCCGGGAACTCGTCCGGATCGGCGTGTATCAGGAGGGTCGGGGGGTGCTCTTCCTCATCGACGGGGACCACGCCGCAGCATGCCTGCGGCCACAGACTCCGGTGCCGATGCCGACCCCCGCGGCGCCCGCACCGGAAACCTCGGCCCTCGGGGCCGAGCAGGGTGGGGAGGGCTTACGGCCTTCACACCGCCCCGGTGGCGCGCCGGAAGCGCCACCGGGGCCCTTCTCTTCTCAGAACCCGGAGCCGTAGCAGAGGAACGGGGAGTCGTGGCCCGTCTCTGCGGCCGCCGCAGCGAGCGCTTCTGCCGGGTCGAGCCGGGCCGCGAGTCCCTCGTGCATGACGCTCAGCAACTCGCACGCGACGTCGTCCGCCACGGTCACGGGGGCGGCGATCACGCAGCGGCTCCCGGCATGCAGCCACGCCCTCGCCATCCCGATCGCCTCTTCGCCCCACCGCACCGACGACCTGCCGAGCTCGCACGCGGACAGCACCACGAGGTCCGGTGCCTCGGCGATCGCGTCGATGTCGTAACCGAACAGCGTGCCGTCGGCCAGCTCGAACCCGGACAGCAACGGCGAGTCGGCGGAGTGGCGGCCGTGCGCGACGACGTGCAGCACATCGACCTCCTCGGCGAGCGCCGTGGCGTGCTCTACCCGGGCGGCGCCATCCGCCAGGACGTGGACGGCATCGCCTCCGGAGCCGCGCGCGCGGCGCTCCGCCTCGATCCACCAGGGTCGCGCACCCGACTGCGCTTCCTCCACGCCGCGCGCGACGCGCGGACCGACGACGAACCCGGCGCGCTGGAGTGCGAACGGCACGCGGCTGCCGTGCGCCCAGCGTGAGGCGGACCGGACATTCGTGATGACCCGCCCGCGAAGGGCGGGCAGCATCCCCCACGGGGTGCCCTGCAGTTCGCCCGGAACGGTGATGAGGACACGACGAGCATGGCTCGCGATCCGCATCGGCTCCTCGACAAGCGCCTGGGACAGCCGAGCCAGTCGTCGCTCCAGCGCCTCGCGGATGAGACGTCCCGCGCGACCCCCGTGGGTCGCTGCCGCCGCGTTGAGCTCGGTGTGCAGACCGTCACGCAGATCGCGCACGGCTCGCCAGGAGAGATCCACGAGTGCGGGAGGCGCCGTCCTCGGCACCACCAGGCACGTCAACCGGCCGCGCGCATACACATAGCTGAGCAGCACGGTGTCGTCGTCCAGGAGGTCGCGAAACTCCTCCAGACCCAGCGAGGGCGGCCCGTCGGTAGACGAGGTCCCGACCCACTGCCGCTCGCTCACGCGTCGGCGCAGCGCGACGACGCGCGAGTCGTCCGCCCAGTCCGCCGTTCCGATCTCCGCGCGCAGCGCCCGGAGCTGCGCGAGGTCGGCGGCGTGCCTCGGGTCCTGCGGCGGGCGGACCGGCGACACCTGCTGCGTGAAGTGCCGCGCGTACTCCGACCATTCGAACACGACCTCTGGCCGCCCCGACCGGATGCCCGCCGCGATCCCCTCGGCGAAGACACCGGAGCCGTGAATGGCCACGGAGGACAGGATGTCGAGCGAGCCGAAGGAGCGCTGCCACGCCGACACCTCTCGGATCCCCTCGGCCGCATGCCGCCGGGCGTCGGCGTCTCGCCCGAGCGCCGCCGACCGTGCGGCTCGCGCTTCATGCGCGAGCACGCGAACCGACAGCGGATCGTCGGGGTCCAGACGCGGGGCACGGCGGGGCGGATGGCCGCTGCGTGCCAGAGCGGCGTCGCGCACGTATCCGAGGGCGCGGGCCTCGACGCGGAAGCCGAAACGAGACAGCTTCCGGCTCGTCCGCGCGCAGGCCGCCTCCAGCTCCGGCGGCACGGGTTTGGTGGATGTGCGATCCCCCGTGGGGGCGAGCAGCGCGCGCAGCCGTACGCCGTCGGCGCGCACGGCCCACGACTCGCTGCCCAGGGCGCGGAAGCGCTGGCCGGCGCGGGCCGCGACCTGCGCGGCTCGCGCGGGGTCGTGCCCCAGCAGCGTCTGTGCGAGCTGCAGCTCGGCCTCGCCGCGCGTCTGCGGACGACGCAGGCGCCCGAATGCGTGCGCGGCCTGCTCGAGCAGCTCCTCGGACTCGTGCAGCTGGCCCGCCTCGCGCAGCGCCTCCGCGCGGTCGAGATCGGAGATCGCGGCCGCCATCGGCGATTCCCGCCCGAGCTCGTCGCGCGCGGCGTTCATCTCGGTGAGCGCGAGCACCAGGTCTCCCGCGAGCAGAGCGGTGTACCCGAGGTTGTGCCGGGCCTGGGCCTCTCCGGCGGCATCGCCCAGCTCGGCGAACAGCTCGGCCGCCGCCGCGAACTCGTCGGCGCACTCCCGCAGGCGGCGTCGCTGCAGCAGCGCCACACCGTGGTTGAGCAGCACGTTGGCGCGGGCGGCGGGGTCTTCGACGAGCGCCACGGCCGTCCGGAACAGCGCGAGGGAGGCGTCCACCCCGCCCCGGTGCAGCACGAGCGTGCCGAGCTGGCCGGAGAGGATGCCCCGGATGGCGGGCGGCAGCTCGGGCAGCCCCAGTGCGGTGCGGCACAGCAGCTCCGCGCCCGATGCGTCGCCGAGCTCCCCCATCGCGTAGGCCAGCGGAGCGCTGATCCGAGCGCGGAGCGCGTCGTCGCCCGCGCTCAGGAGGGCACGCGCCAGGATCCGCCGCGCGTTGCGCAGCCGACCCCGGCCGTTCTCGGCGATGCCGCGGCGCAGGAGCTCCTCCGCGGAGACCTCCTCGAGGCCGGAGAGCGCCCAGGAGTCGCTCGCGTCGGCGCGGCCGTGGTCTGACATCCGCCCTCCCGCCGGTCGATCCGGTCACAACCGTATCCGGGAATCCTGCCCTACCCGAAGACGGCGGGGAAGTGCGGCGTCAGATGTCGAACCAGGGCGTCGTGAACTCGCGCATCGCCTCGTCCTGCTGCACGACCATCCGCACGCGGGAGCGGCCGCGACGGACGTGGTCGAACGCGAAGCGGCCGTCGCCGACCGTCTGCGCGCTCCATTCCTCGTCCTCCTGCGCCAGGCGCGCCGCGAGGACCGCCGGCCGCGACCATCCGTCGACGCGGACGACGCCGGCTTGCGACGCTGCGAGGTGCAGCAGCACCTCGGTGCCGTCGCCCTCGAACTGCACCGTGCGGTTGCCGTCCTCGCCGCGGACGGCGACCTCGACGCCCTCCACGAGGGTCAGCAGCTGGAACTCGCGGCTCAGGTCGTCGACGGCGATGGCCGCGATCATGCGCTCGGCGAGTCCGGCGGGCACCGGGTCGACGTCCTCCCACGCGCTCCGCAGCGCGGTGAAGAGCTCGCGGTTGTCTCCGCCGTCGGTCCCCGTCATCGGGTCCCCCCATCTCGCAGGTCTGAATCCAGTTTCGCACGCAGCTTGGCAAGGCAACGCTGGCGCGTGGGGCCGATGCTTCCCATCGGCATATGAAGGTCGGCGGCGATCTGAGCGTAGTCGGGTCGGTCGTCGAAGGCCACGATGCGCAGCAGACGCTGACACCGCTCGTTGAGCGTCTGCACGGCAGTCCAGAGGCGATGCGACGTGTCGCGCTCGGCGACGTCTTCCTCGGCGGCGCGCTGGGTCGGCAGCCTTCCCTCGAGCTCGTCATCGGGGAGGCTGTCAGCTCGCCGATCGATCCGCGACACCCGCCACGCCTCGCGGCGCGCGGTCGTGCTGAGCCAGCCGTACACCGCGGCCGCGTGCGTGATCGACCCGTTCTTGCGCACGAGCGTGAGCCACGTCGACTGGATGACGTCCTCGGCCGCGGCCTTCGGCAGCCCGTAGGCGCGGACGTGGTGCCACAGCACGGGGGTCATGACCCGCACCAGCTCGTCGATCGCACGCGGATCGCCGTCGCGCCAGCTCTCGAACGACCGCGCCGCGCGCTCCCAGCGCGCAGCGGCGTTCCCGGTGCCGTGGTCGGCATCGCTCTGCGCGTCTTCGGGCGACGAGGAGAGCGTCCCCGGGGAGTCATCTCCCGAGGGGACCGACAGAGACAGGTCATCCATGTCGCACTCATTGTGCCCATATACGGAAGGAGTCACGCAACTCCAGCCTGATACGTGACGAGGTCGTGATGCAGGCGACGTCCAGATTCAGAGGTCGCTGCCGCCGACCGCGAAGGTGTCGCACGCGTTCACTCCGCCCTCGTAGCCGGTCTCGAACCACCGCGTGCGCTGCTCGCTCGAGCCGTGGCTCCAGCTGTCGGGATCGACGGCGCCGCCGGACTGCCGCTGGATGTGGTCGTCGCCGACCGCCGCCGCGGCATCGACGGCGTCGCGCATCTGCGCGGCGGTGGGCGCCTTGAGGTATGCGACGCCGTTGTCGTCCTCCTGCTCCGCCATGTGCCCGATCCACACGCCGGCGTAGCAGTCGGCCTGCAGCTCGGTGCGGACGCTGTCGCTGTCCGCCCCCGTGCCGCCGCCCTGATGCGCGGCCAGCGTGCCGGTCAGGCCCTGCACGTGGTGCCCGTACTCGTGGGCGAGCACGTACAGCTGCGCGAGATCGCCCGCTTCCGCGTCGTAGCGCTCGCGCAGGAGCGAGAAGAAGGTCGGGTCGATGTAAACGGTGCGGTCGGGTGGGCAGTAGAACGGCCCTGTCGCGTTCGACGCGGTGCCGCATGAGGTGGAGGTCTCGCCATCGACGATGATGAGGTCCGGCTGCTGATAGCCCTCCACCGTCTCGCCCCAGAACTCATCCAGCGCGAGCGACCCGGCGGCGAGCCGGCAGTCGTCGTTCTCGTTCGCGTCCCGGCCGGTCTCGCAGTCGGCGATCGCGGTCTCGCCGCCTCCCCCGCCCTGTGCCGCCTGCTGCTGCCCGAGGCCTCCGAGCAGCGCGCTGAAGTCGCCGCCCGTCAGCAGGTTGAGGAGGAGGAAGCCGAGGCCCAGCACGCCGACCGTGCCGCCGCCCGCGATCGCGGTCGTGCGGCCGCGGCGACGCGCGCGGTTGCGGCTCACATCGGCGTTGTCGTTGAACGTCATGGCCCACACCGTACTGCCGCGCAACCGGCGTCTTCTCGGCCTTGACGCCTACCCTGGATCCGTGCCCGCGAAGATCCTCCTGTACTACCTCTTCACCCCCATCGCGGACCCGGACGCCATCCGCCTGTGGCAACGCGACCTCTGTGAACTGCTGGGCCTGCGCGGGCGGATCCTCCTCTCGAAGGACGGGATCAACGGCACCGTCGGCGGCGACATGGACGCGCTCAAGCGCTACATCCGCAAGACGAAGGACTACGCGCCCTTCACGGGCATCGACTTCAAGTGGTCGTCCGGCAGCGGACTCGATGCGGATGGCCGGAGCCTGGACTTCCCGAGACTGACGGTGAAGGTGCGCGAGGAGATCGTCTCCTTCGGAGCCCCCGAGGAGCTCCGCGTGGACGAGAACGGCGTGGTCGGCGGCGGTACGCACCTCAGCCCGGGTGCGCTGCACAGGCTCGTCGCCGAGCGCGGCGACGACGTCGTCTTCTTCGACGGCCGCAACGCGTTCGAGGCGGTGATCGGCCGTTTCCGCGATGCGGTGGTGCCCGATGTGGCCACCACGCGCGACTTCATCGCCGAGCTCGATTCCGGCCGCTACGACGATCTGAAGGGGCGGCCGGTGGTGACGTACTGCACCGGCGGCATCCGCTGCGAGGTGCTGTCGAGTCTCATGACCGCGCGCGGCTTCGGCGAGGTGTACCAGCTGGATGGCGGCATCGCCCGCTACGGCGAGACCTTCGGCAACACCGGACTGTGGGAGGGCGCGCTCTACGTCTTCGACGGACGCGAGTCGATGACCTTCGGCGACGGCGCGGCCGTCATCTCCCGCTGCTCGCGCTGCGAGGCTCCGTCGGCCCGGATGGTCGACTGCGTGGACGACGCGTGCCAGGTGCGCGTGGTGCTGTGCGAGGGCTGCGGCGACGCAGCGCCCTGCCCGCGGCACGAGACCGCCGCCGTCTGACTTCAGGCCGCCCAGGCCTGCCGCGTGGTGCGCACCCGCTCGCCGCTCTCGGCGGCCCTCGCCACGGCCATCCCGAGGTAGTGGTCCTGCGCGGCCTCCGCGAGGCCGTACCAGCCGTCGCCACCCCGCACGTACTCCGCCATGCGCGCCAGGCAATGGGCCACCGCGATCTCGTCATCGATGAGCGGCGCCGGCGCGAACGGATTGCGGTACAGCCATTCCCCGCCCCCGGTGAGACCGCGCAGGAAGTGCCCCTCGAGGTTCGTGAACTGCCCCGCCTCGACGCGGCGGATGCGGTACTCCATCGGGGTGCGCGCGTCCTGCAGGTAGCGCACGTCCAGCCCGTCGATCTCGCCGCGCTCCCCGCGGACGAGGAGGCGAGTGCCGCGGATCCACGACCGGTTCTGCTGCGGGGCCCAGTCGTAGACGCCGAGCCGGCCGCCGAAGTCGACATGCGCGAGGGTGAGCTCGGCGGTCAGCAGCTCCTCGCGCTCGGGGTCTCCGCCGCGGCCGGGGCCGCCGACGAGCGGCGCGTCGAAGCGCGACGCCGCGATCACGGCGTCCTCGAATCCGACGCCGAGCATCCGCCGCATCACGCTCGCAGCGTGATAGCCGTGGCTGATCGAGACGCGGCATTCGCGCACCTCGCCCAGCACTCCCGACCGGGCGATCCCGAGCTGAGCGGCGATGAGCGGCTGCAGGTGGTACTGCTCGGCGACCTGGACGGGCGCCTCCCCGCCGACGGTGCGGAAGAGCGCGGTGAGATCGTCGAGGGAGTCCGCTGGCGGGGTCTCGGTGAGCACGGGGAGGTCCCGGCGCACGGCGTCCGCGATGAGCTCGGGCGCCGCAGCGCGGGGCACGGAGAGGACGAGGAAGTCCGGGCGGCGATGCGCGAGCAGCGCGTCGAGCGTGGCGAATGCGGGCGCCCCCCACTCCGCGCTCATCCGCTCGGCCGCCGCCGCATCGCGCACGACGAGTCCCGCGATCCGGAAGCGCTCGGGAAGCGCGGCCGCCACCCGCAGGATGAACCGCGCGCGCCATCCGGCCCCCACGACGGCGAGCGAGACCGGCTGCGCGCGGTCGGCGCTCGTGCGGTCGCTGTGCATGCGCCCTCCTGTTCCGCGGCCCACCCTAGCGGGGACGGCGAGCGCATGACGGCGTGCGACGACGCGCGACGGAGCATCCCTCGGCGCCCGTTACCGTTGTCGTATGCACGATCCCACCCCCACGGAAGTTCTCGACGCCGTCGGGCGACTGGAAGCGGAGCAGGAGATGCCCGAGCGGATGCGCGCGGATGTCCGCCTGCTCGGCTCCCTGCTCGGCCAGGTGCTCCGCGAGAGCGGTTCCGCAGACCTGTACGAGGACGTCGAGCGGCTCCGCGTGGCCACGATCCACGCCTACACCGACCCGAGCCCGGAGGCGTTCGACCGGGCCGCCCGCGTCGCGGACTCCTTCTCGGTGCAGCGGGCGGATGAGGTCGCGCGCGCGTTCACCTGCTACTTCCACCTCGTGAATCTCGCCGAGGAGCACCACCGCGTGCGCGTGCTGCGCGAGCGCGACGGCCAGCCCGAGCGCGACCCGCGCGGCACCATCGCCGGCGCGTACGCCGATCTCGCCGCCGAGGTGGGCGAGGATGCAGCGCGCGAGCGCCTGCAGGCTCTCCGCTTCCACCCCGTCTTCACCGCGCACCCCACCGAGGCCCGACGTCGCGCGGTCTCCACGGCCATCCGTCGTCTGTCGACGCTCGTCGACGAGCTCGGTGCCGCGCCGGAGAACAGCGCAGCGCAGCAGCGCACCACGCGGCACATGCTCGAGGAGATCGACACCCTGTGGCGCACCGCGCCCATCCGCGCCGAGAAGCCGTCGCCGACCGACGAGGTGCGGACGGTCATGGCCGTCTTCGACGACACCCTCTTCACGACCGTGCCGGAGATCTACCGCCGCGCCGACGAGGCCATCCGCGGCGGGATCGACGGCGACGAGCCGCCGCTCGTGCGCCCCTTCGTGCGCGTCGGCACCTGGGTCGGCGGCGACCGCGACGGCAACCCGTTCGTCACCGCGAAGGTGAGCCGGCAGGCGGCGGCGATCGCGAGCGAGCACGTGCTCCTCGGACTCGAGCGCGCGGCACAGCGCGTGGGGCGCGGGCTCACCCTGGACGCGTCCACCACTCCCCCGAGCGACGAGCTGCTCGCGCTCTGGGAGCGGCTGCGCAGTGCGGATGAGGACGCGGCCGCCGAGATCGCGAAGCGCTCGCCGAACGAGCCGCATCGCCGCGTCGTGCTGCTGCTCTCGCGCAAGATCGCCGCGACGCGCACCCGCGACGCCGACCTCGCGTACCGCGACCCCGAGCACCTGCTGTCGGACCTCCGCATCGTGCAGGAGTCGCTCGCTCGCGGCGGCGCGGCCCGTCAGGCCTACGGTCAGCTGCAGCAGCTCATCTGGCAGGTGGAGACGTACGGCTTCCACCTCGCCGAGCTCGAGGTGCGCCAGCACTCGGCCGTGCATGCGAAGGTGCTCGCCGAGCTCGACGCGGGCGACGCCCGCAGCGAGCAGGCCGAGGAGGTGCTGGAGGTCTTCCGCGCGATCTCCTTCATCCAGGAGCGCTTCGGCCCGCGTGCCGCGGGCCGGTACATCGTGTCGTTCACGCAGTCCGCGGAGGACCTCGCGAACGTGCACCGTCTCGCCCGGTACGCGGTCGGCGAGGGCGGCACCCCGCCCGTGCTCGACGTCATCCCGCTCTTCGAGACGTTCGCCGACCTGCAGGCGGCGCCGGGCATCCTCGCGGAGATCGTCGACCATCCCGAGTTCTCGGCGCGGCTCGAGGCCACCGGCCGCCGTCTCGAGGTCATGCTCGGCTACTCCGACTCGTCCAAGGACGTCGGACCGGTCGCGGCGAACCTCGCGCTGTACGAGGCGCAGGCCCTGATCGCCGCGTGGGCGCAGGAGAGCCGCATCGAGCTGACCCTCTTCCACGGCCGCGGCGGCGCCCTCGGCCGCGGCGGTGGCCCGGCGAACAGCGCCATCCTCGCCCAGCCTCCGCACTCGGTCGACGGCCGCTTCAAGCTCACCGAGCAGGGTGAGGTCATCTTCGCCCGCTACGGCGATCCCGACATCGCGATGCGCCACGTCGATCAGGTGGCCGCGGCCATCCTCACCGCCTCGGCGCCCTCGAACGAGGAGCGGAACCGCACGGCGGCCGAGCGCTACGCCGACATCGCCGAGGTCATGGAGACCACGTCGAGGGCGCGGTTCTTCGACCTCGTGAAGGCCCCGGGCTTCGCGCCGTGGTTCGCCACGGTGACGCCGATGGAGGAGGTCGGGCTGCTCGCGCTCGGCTCCCGTCCCGCCCGGCGCGGGCTGTCGGTCGAGTCGCTCGAGGACCTCCGGGCCATCCCGTGGGTCTTCGCGTGGACGCAGGCGCGCATCAACCTCGCCGGATGGTTCGGGCTGGGCACCGCGTTGGAATCCGTCGGCGACGAGGCGCGGCTGAAGGAGGCCTACGCGCAGTGGCCGCTCTTCCGGACCATGATCGACAACGTGGCGATGAGCCTCGCGAAGGCCGATGACCGGATCGCGCGGCAGTACCTCGCCCTCGGCGACCGCGAGGACCTCGCGCAGCTCGTCATGGACGAGATGACGCTCACCCGCGCCTGGGTCATCCGGATCGCGGGCGGCGACGGCCTGCTGGCCAACAAGCCGGTGCTGCAGCGCGCGGTGAAGCTCCGCAGCCCGTACGTCGACGCGCTCTCGCTCCTGCAGCTGCGGGCGCTCCGTGCGCTGCGCGACGCCCCGGCCGACCTGCCCGCCGACCCCGAGCAGCAGCGCCTGCTGCTCCTGTCGGTCTCCGGTGTCGCGGCCGGCCTCCAGAACACCGGGTGAGTTCGTGCTCCCCCTTCCGGCATGTCTCACTTGTGCACGTCATGACCGCCTCTTGGCGTGAACGAGTGGGACATGCCGGATTATCCTGAGCGGATGGCGGGGCGGGCGGGGAGAGCCACCATGAAGGACGTGGCGGCGCTGGCCGGCGTGTCCGCGAAGACCGTCTCGAACGTCGTCACCGGCACCACCTACGTGCGCCCGGAGACGACTGAGCGCGTCGAGGCCGCCATGCGCGAGCTCGACTTCGTGCCGAACCTCAGCGCGCGCGGATTGCGCAACGGCCGCTCCGGCACCATCGCCGTCGCGCTCCCCGACCTCGGCACCGCGTTCTCCGCCGAACTGCTGCACAGTCTCGTCGAGGTGGCGCACGAGCGCGGATTCGCCGTGCAGGTCGAGGAGACCGCCTCCGACCCCGGGCGCGAGTACGAGCTGCTCTCCCGCGCCCGGGCGCATCTCATCGACGGCCTCATCCTCAACCCCATCCGCTTCGAGGACAGCGCCATCGGCCACGCGGACCACCTCCCGCCGGTCGTCCTCATCGGGGAGGTGGAGCAGCGCGTCGCCGACCGCGTGCACGTCGACAGCCTCGCCGCGTCGCGCGAGGTCACGCGGCATGTCATCGCGCAGGGCGCGCGCCGTATCGCGGCGGTGGGCGGGGATGGCGATGACGCGTCGGCGACGGCGACCAGCCGCGAGCGCCTGGCCGGGTATCGCGACGCGCTCGCCGAGGCCGGCATCCCCGCCGACCCGGCGCTCGAGATCAGCAGCCTCCCGTGGACGGTCGGCTCCGGCGCGGCCGCGGTCGAGCATCTCCTCGCCCGGGGGGTGCGCTTCGACGCGATCGTCGCGTTCACCGACTCCCTCGCCGCCGGCGCGCTGCACGCGCTCCACGCGCACGGCTTCCGTGTGCCAGAGGACGTCCTCCTCACGGGATTCGACGACGTCGAGATCGCGCGCTTCACCACCCCCTCGCTCACGACCATCCGCTTCGACCGGCGCACCTTCGCCCGCGAGGCGCTGACCCTGCTCGAGTGGCGCATGGGCGATCGCGCGCACACCCCGCGCGCGGTGCGCGTTCCGTACGAGCTCGTCGTCCGCGGCAGCACGACGCGCTGAGCTGCCGCTTCAGCGCGCAGCTCGCCCCGGCCCGGGACGCAGCGCAGGAGATCCGTGCTCTCAGCGGCGCCCGGGCGGCGTGTTCTCGGGGCCGCTCAGCGCGTGCCCAGCCGGATCTCCTGCATCTGTCCGGCCTCCCCTCTTGCACGCGCTATTACATCGATGTAATGATGGCCGGACCCTGGTCACACAGTCACGAAGGAGTGACGATGGCGCCACCATCGCTTCATATGACGCGCCGGCAGCTGCTCGCCGGCGCCGCCGCCCTCGCGGGAACCGCCTTCCTCGCCGGCTGCACGCCTCCCGGCAGTGCTCGGACCCCGCAGGAGCTGCAGTTCTGGCACCTCCTCAGCGGCGGCGACGGCGTCACCATGTCGGGCCTGCTCGACACGGCGAACGCCGCCCAGTCCGACTACCGCGTCCGGCCCACCGTGCTCGCCTGGGGGTCGCCGTACTACACGAAGCTCGCCATGGCCGCGACCGGCGGGCGCGCGCCCGAGGTCGCCATCATGCACGCGACGCGTGTCGCAGGCTATGCGCCGGGCGGCCTCCTCGACCCGTGGGACGTCGACCGGCTCGCCGAGCTCGGCGTCGACGAGTCCACGTTCCCGGCTCCCATCTGGGAGAAGGGACACGCGGGAGGCGAGCTCTACAGCGTGGCGCTCGACGCCCATCCGTTCGTCCTCATGTTCAACCCGGACATCTGCGACGCGGCGGGCGTGCTCGACAGCGACGGGCGCCTCAACCCCACGCAGAGTCCCGACGAGTTCCTCGAGCTCACGCGCGCGGTCGCGGGCTCCGCCGAGGGGCACGGCCTCTCGTACGGGTACCTCGGCGACGGCGCGCAGATGTGGCGCCTCTTCTACACGCTCTACACGCAGCACGGCCTCGAGATGGAGCTGCCCGAGGGCGGCAAGAGCGAGCTCGATCAGGACGCGGCGGTCGAGTCGCTCACCCTCATGCAGAACCTGCTGGATGGCGAGATCGCAGCCCCGCAGAACGACTACCAGTCGGCGATCGCCGAGTTCGCGACGGGCCGGAGCGGCATGCTCCTCACCGGCGTGTGGGAGCTGCGGACGATGGAGGCCGCGGGCATCCCGTTCGACGCGACGATGATCCCCACGCTGTTCGGCACCGACTCCGTCTACGCCGACTCGCACTCCTTCGTCCTGCCGCATCAGACCGAACCCGACCCCGACAAGCGCGATCTCACGTACCGCTTCGTGGCGGATCTCCTCAAGGGGTCGTTCGACTGGGCGGAAGCGGGCCACATCCCCGCCTACCTCCCCGTCACGCAGTCCCCCGACTACGCCGACCTCGTGCCGCAGGCGCACTACGCGGATGCCGCCGAGCACGTGGCGTACGACCCGCCGGCCTGGTTCACGGGATCCGGCTCCAACTTCCAGGGCGACTTCGGCGCCTCCGTGCAGGACGCGCTGCTGAGCGGCGGCGACCCCGCCGCGGCGATCGCCGACTTCCAGCGCCGGGTCGACGCCGTGCTCTCCAGGCCGAACCCCGCCGACCCCGAGGGGACGTGGCAGTCATGACGACGGCACCGCAGACCACCCGCGCGATCGTCACGGGCGCGGCCCGCGAGCGACCGGGGCACGCGGGAGGCAAGCGCGGCGAGCAGCTCGTGAGCTGGGCGTTCCTCGCCCCGTTCCTCGTCGCGTTCGCGCTCTTCCTCGTCTGGCCCATCCTGCACGGCATCTACCTGAGCTTCACCGACCAGTCGCTCACCGGCGCCGGCGGCGACATCATCGGCTTCGCGAACTACGCCGAGGCGCTCAGCGACCCGACCACATGGCGCTCGATGGGCAACACCCTGCTGTTCACGGTGCTGTCGACGATCCCACTCGTCGTGCTCGCGCTCATCATGGCGGTGCTCGTCGACCGCGGCATCCCGGGTCAGTGGCTGTGGCGGCTGTCGTTCTTCATGCCGTTCCTGCTGGCCTCGACGGTCATCTCGCAGATCTGGGTGTGGATCTTCAACCCGCAGATCGGCGCAGCGAACAATCTCCTCGAGGCCGTCGGACTGCCGCCCATCGCGTGGCTGCAGAACCCCGACACGAACCTCATCGCCATCGTCATCGCGACGGTGTGGTGGACGGTCGGGTTCAACTTCCTGCTGTACCTCGCGGCCCTCCAGAACATCCCCGCCCAGCAGTACGAGGCCGCCTCGCTCGACGGCGCGGGGCCGTGGCGTCAGCTCTGGTCGATCACGATCCCCCAGCTCGGCCCCGCGACCGTGCTCATCGTCATGCTGCAGATCCTCGCGTCGCTGAAGCTGTTCGACCAGGCGTACCAGATGCTCGGCGGCGTCGCGAGCGACACCACGCGCTCCATCGTGCAGTACATGTACGAGGCCGGCTTCGTCGGCTACCGATTCGGCTACTCCGCCGCGATCTCCTACGTGTTCTTCGCGCTGATCGTCGTGATCGGCATCGCTCAGGCGCTCGTCGTCGGGCGCCGGAAGGAGCAGTGATGACCACCCTCACCGAGACCATCGTCGCGCCGACCGGCGCCGGCACGCACGAGCGCAAGCCGGGGTCGAAGCCGTTCAGCCCGCTGCGGATCGTCGCGTTCATCGTGCTGCTGCTGATGGCGATCGGATGGCTGCTGCCGTTCCTCTGGGCGGTCGCGACGGCCTTCAAGACGGAGAACGACGCCGCCTCCGGCGATCCCTCCTGGATCGGGCCGAGCGGGCCGACCACGGGGGCGTTCACGGCCATCCTCTCGCAGGGGAACGTCTGGATCTGGGCCTTCAACAGCCTCTGGACGTCGGTGGCGGTGACCCTGATCACCCTCGCGATCTCGGCGCTCGCGGCCTACGCGTTCTCGCGGATGGACTTCCGCGGCCGCCGGTGGCTCTACGTCGTCGTGATCGCCGGCATCGTCGTCCCGCCGCAGGCGCTCATCATCCCGCTGTTCTACGAGATGCTCGCCTTCCACCTCGTCGACACGCACTGGGGGCTCATCCTCCCCCAGGTGGTGGCGCCGGCGATGGTGTTCATCCTCAAGCAGTTCTTCGACGCCGTGCCGATCGAGCTCGAGGAGGCCGCCCGCGTCGACGGCGCGAGCCGCTTCCGGGTGTTCTGGTCGATCGTGCTGCCGCTGTCGCGGCCGATCCTCGCGTCGGTGGCGATCTTCGTGTTCATCGGCGCGTGGAACAACTTCCTCTGGCCGTTCCTCGTCATCAACGACACCACGCTCATGACCCTGCCGGTCGGCCTGCAGACCGTCATCAGCGCCTACGGCGTGCAGTACGCGCAGATCATGGCGCAGGCCGTGCTCGCCGCGTTGCCGCTCATCATTGTGTTCCTCATCTTCCAGAAGCAGATCGTCAAGGGCGTCGCGACCACGGGCTTCGGCGGCCAGTGACCTCGCGCACGCAGAACAGGAGAACCATGACCAGCGCCCGCATCACCATCGACCGCGACTTCACGATCGCCGACGTGCCGCGGCGGCTCTTCGGCTCGTTCGTGGAGCACATGGGCCGGTGCGTGTACACCGGCATCTACGAGCCGGGGCACCCGCAGGCCGACGAGCGCGGCTTCCGACGCGACGTGCTGCAGCTCGTGAAGGAGCTCGGGCCCACCGTCATCCGCTACCCGGGCGGCAACTTCGTCTCGGGCTATCTCTGGGAGGACGGCGTCGGGCCGGTCGAGAACCGGCCGCGCCGCCTCGACGGGGCCTGGCACACCGTCGAAACGAACGCGTTCGGTCTGCACGAGTTCGTCGACTGGGCCAAGGAGGCCGACGTCGAGATCATGGAGGCGGTGAACCTCGGCACCCGCGGCGTGGAGGAGGCCCGCGCGCTCGTCGAGTACGCGAACCATCCGGGCGGAACGTACTGGTCCGACCTGCGCCGCAAGAACGGCGCGGCGGACCCGTTCGACATCCGCCTGTGGTGCCTGGGCAACGAGTTGGATGGCCCCTGGCAGATCGGCCACAAGGCCGCGGACGAGTATGGCCGGCTCGCGCAGGAGACCGCGAAGGCCATGCGCCTGGTCGACCCGACGATCGAGCTCGTCGCCGTCGGCTCCTCCAGCAGGGAGATGCCGACCTTCGGGACGTGGGAGCACACCGTGCTCACGCACGCGTACGAGGAGGTCGACTACATCTCCATGCACGCGTACTACCAGGAGCACGACGGCGACGCCGCGTCGTTCCTCGCCGAGGGCGTCGACATGGACGCGTTCATCGACGGAGTCGTCGCCACGATCGACGGCGTGAAGGCCGCCGGCAAGCACCGCAAGCAGATCGACATCTCGTTCGACGAGTGGAACGTGTGGGACCAGACCCGGTACAACGAGGTCGAGGCTCACGAGATCGCCGCGGCGGGCTGGCGCGAGCACCCGCGCCTCATCGAGGACACCTACGACGTCACCGACGCCGTCGTCGTCGGCACGCTCCTCCACAGCCTCCTCCGGCACGGCGACCGCGTCCGCATCGCGAACCAGGCGCAGCTCGTCAACGTGATCGCGCCCATCCGCTCAGAGGAGGGCGGCCCCGCCTGGCGTCAGTCGATCTTCTGGCCGTTCGCCCGGATGGCCCAGCTCGCCAAGGGCCGGATCCTGCGGCTCGCGGTCGAGTCGTCGCAGATCCCCACGCGCAAGTTCGGAGACGTCGACGCGGTCGACGCCGCCGCCACGTGGGACGAGGCCGACGGAACCGTCGCGCTGTTCCTCGCCAACCGCTCCCTCGAGGAGTCGGGCGAGGTGACGGTGGACCTCCGCGGGCTCTCGGCCACGGCCATCCGCTCGGCCGAGGTGCTGACCACGCCCGAGGGCGGCGACCGCGGCACGGCGAACGTCGAGGGCGACCAGGATCGGGTCGGGCTCGTGCCCCTGCGCGAGGTCGGCTTCGACGAGGGCACGCTGCGGGCGACGCTCCCGCCGCTGTCGTGGGCGGTCGTCGTGGTGGACGCGGCGAAGGTCTGAGTCCTGCCGCGTCGGCGGGCTCAGCGTCGGCGCCCCAGGCACCGTGTCTCACTCCGGGCGGGAATGACCGGCGGCAAGCCACCAGAAGTGAGACACGGAGCCGTCGCCCCAGGCACCGTGTCTCACTCCGGGCGGGAATGACCGGCGGCAAGCCACCAGAAGTGAGACACAGAGCCGTCGCCCCAGGCACCGTGTCTCACTCCAGGCGGGAATGACCGGCGGCAAGCCACCAGAAGTGAGACACGGAGCCGTCCACCGGCCGCCACACGAACGCCCGCTCGCCGCGCCGGGCTCGCAGCGCCCGCCCGCCGCCACGCGCGTACGCTGGAAGGCATGACGACTCCCGCGAGCAACGAGATCACCATGTTCGGCGCCGAGTGGTGCCGCGACTGCCGCCGCACGAAGGCGCAGCTCGACGGCCTCGGCATCGCATACACGTACGTCGACCTCGAGGCCGACCCGTCGGCGGCGCAGGTCGCAAAGGACATCTCCGGCCGCACGAACATCCCGGTCGTGGTCTACCCCGACGCCACCCATCACGTGGAGCCGACGAACGCCGACGTCGAGGCGAAGCTCAAGGAGCTCTCGCTCATCTGAGGCGGGGCGGGACGGGGCGTTTCGTCTCGCTTCGCTCGCTCAACGTCCGGAGTGAATGACCCAGACGGGGCGTTTCGTCTCGCTTCGCTCGCTCAACGACCGGGAGGAGTGACCCGGACGGAGCGTTTCATCTCGCTTCGCTCGCTCAACGTCCGGGGCGGATGACCCAGGCGAGGCGTTTCGTCTCGCTTCGCTCGCTCAACGACCGGGATGAGTGACCCGGACGGCTCGCTTCGCTCGCTCAACGTCCGGGGCGAGGGGCAGCCCCGAGCGACCTCACGCGTCGTGGAGGTGCTTCTGACCGTGGTCGAGCACCTTCACGACGACGCCGCGACGACTGAGCTCCGCGACCGTGCGAACCTCCTCCGCGGCATCGCGCCCGAGGGCGTGCACGCTCGCGACGACGAGCACATCGCCGCCCTTCAGCCGTGAGAACAGCCGGTGCAGCCGCTCCTCCCACGACTCGAGGATGTCCGGAGCCGGGTGCCGGAAGCCGTCGATCGGCACACCGAAGCGCGCCAGGTCCTCGCGCTGCTGGATGACCGACGGCATGTCATCGCGCTGCACGACGAGGCCCACCAGCCGGGATCCGGCCGGACGCGCCTGCCACCAGCCGCCGTCGCGCTGCAGCTCGACGAAGCACGTCGGGCACTCCGCGGCCTGGTGGATCTCCGCGCCGGCGATCTCCGAGTGAACCATGCTCATCCTCCCCGCTCCATTCTGCCGTGCCGAGGGCGGAGGTTCCCACTCCGCGCCGGCTCCGGCGCGGAGTGGGAGCCGATCACGGCGCGACGCCGGCCGCGGCGGGCTTGAACCCCGCGCGCACGTTCTCGCAGCAGCCGGGGCGGCACACGTCGTACCAGGGGCCGAGCTTCGTGAGGCTCGGCCGCTCCTCCCGCGGCGTAGCGGCCATCCGCTCCTCGACGAGGTCGACGACGCCCGCCACGAAGCGGGGGTCCGCTCCCGGGGTGGGCGTGCGCACGGCCTTGAGGCCCGCCTCCTCGGCGGCCTCCAGCGCCTCCTCATCGAGGTCCCACATGACCTCCATGTGGTCGCTGAGGAAGCCGACCGGCACGATCGCCACGGCCTCCGCCGTCTCGGCGGGGAGCTCTGCGATGCGGTCGCAGATGTCGGGCTCGAGCCAGGGCTGCGACGCGGGGCCCGACCGCGACTGGTACACGAGCTCCCACGAGATGTCGGCGGCCTCCGGCAGGATCTCCCCCACCTTCGCCATGACGACCTCGGCCACGGCCCTGTGCTGCGCCTCGTACGCGCCGCCGGGACCGAAGTCGATGTCGCGGGGGCCCGAGCGCAGCGCATCGTCGACGGGGATGCTGTGCGTCGTGAACAGCACCTTCACCGCCTGCGACGCGACGCCATCCGCGAAGAACCCGCGGACGGCGTCGACCACGCCGTCGACGAACGCGTCGACGAAGCCGGGGTGGTCGAAGAACTGACGCACCTTGTCGATGGTGACCTCGCCGCCGAGGGCGGTCTCCTCCAGCACGCGGGCGAAGTCCTCGCGGTACTGGCGGCAGCTCGAGAACGAGCTGTAGGCGCTCGTCGCCACGGCGAGGAGGCGGGTGCGCCCGTCCTGAGCGGCCTCCTGCACGACGTCGCCCAGGTACGGCGCCCAGTTGCGGTTGCCCCAGTAGACAGGGAGGTCGAGACCGCGACGCGCGATCTCCGCCTCGAGCGCCGCCTTCAGCGCGCGGTTCTGCGCGTTGATCGGGCTGACACCGCCGAAGTGCCGGTAGTGGTGCGCGACCTCCTCGAGCCGCTCGTCGGGGATGCCGCGCCCGCGCGTGACGTTGCGCAGGAACGGGATGACGTCGTCCTGCCCCTCCGGACCGCCGAACCCGGCGAGGAGGATGGCGTCGTATCGCTGGGGTGTCGAGACGAACGGTGCGCCGTCCGCCGAGGCGGGCGACGCATACGGGACGGTGGAGGCCGTGGTCATGGCAGTTCTCCTGTCGGTCATGGCGGATGGTCAGGCGGTCTGCATCGCGAACACGATGAGGATCATCGTGACGACGAAGCCGGCGGCGTAGTTGATCCAGAGGAAGTGGCGCCACCCGCGGTTCGCGCGGGCGGAGTCCGCGTCGGACACACGGGCGAACGGCGCGGCGGCCCACAGATAGGGCAGCGCCAGCAGCGCCGCCCATGCTCCGGGAGACCCCGTTGTCAGCATAAGCACCCCTGCTGCGAGCCAGGCTGCGAGCGCGAACCACACGGTGCGGGCGGCACCCAACACGGTGGCGATGGAGGCGATGCCGCCCTCGCGATCCGGGACGACGTCCTGCACCGCGCCGAACGCATGGCTGGCCATCCCCCACAGCAGGAACGCCGCGAGCACGGTCAGCGCGCCGCGGTCAAGGTCGCCGCCTCCGAGCACGAGCCCGTAGAGCGCGGGGCTCGTGAAGTGGATGCTCGAGGTCAGCGAGTCGAGGAACGGCACCTCCTTGAAGCGGAACGGTGGCGCCGAGTAGGCGACGACGGCGAAGAGGCTCACGGCGAGGATGGCCCAGGACGCGGGCGCCCCGAAGATGAACAGCGCCACGACGAACGGCAGACACGAGAGCGCGGCCGAGAGGAGCACCGTGCGATGGTGCGCGGGTTCGAGGAGCGCACCCTCGACGCCGCCCTTCCGCGGGTTGGCGAGGTCGGACGCGTAGTCGAAGACATCGTTCACGCCGTACATGGCGAGGTTGTAGGGCACCAGGAAGAACAGGGTGCCGACGACGAGCACGACGTCGACCTCGCGGGTGGCGAGCAGGTACGCCGCGGCGAACGGGAACGCGGTGTTGATCCAGCTCAGCGGGCGCGAGGAGAGGAAGAGCTCACGAATCATGTCGCCTCCGGAGGAAGAGCCAGAGGGCGGGCAGCAGGATGGCCGCGGCCAGCGGGTACGTGAAGTCCTCGACCGGGGCGGTTCCGATCCGCATCCCGGAGATGTGGGCGTCCGAGTAGGCGAAGAGCCCTGCGGCGATCATGACGTTGTCGAAGACCGCCGTCAGCACGAGGAGCGCCGCCGCCGCGAGCAGGGCGGCGAGCACGACGTTGCGGACAGGGGGCCGGCTCCCCCGTCTCCGCGCGACGGTCAGGGCGACTGCGGCCACGACCGCGACGCCGAGGAACACCGCGCACAGCAGCGCGTACGTCACGAGCGCGTCCTTCCCGCGTGGCGGGCCAGAAGGCGCTCGGCGCCGCAGAAGAGCACCATCGTCAGCTCGCACAGGAAGAGCAGGAACACCGGTTCCTCCAGCGGCAGCTCCGGCGCGAGGACGATGCCCGTCATGAACGTCGTCTCGGCGCGGAAGAACACGCCCAGGGCGATCCCCGCCGCGTCCCACGCGAGGAAGAAGACGAGTCCGACTGCCAGCACCGCGAGCGCGGTGCGCGGCGCGCGCCAGAGGAACAGGCGGAAGCGCCGGTCGACGACGAGCACGCAGGCGAACGAGACCAGGAGCGCGGCGAGGTAGACGAGATTCACACCGGCTCCGGCTGGGGTTCCGGCAGAGGTCCGGCGGAGACGTCCCCGCGCAGCCGCTTCAGCACGAGCTCCGCGCTGATGAGACACATCGGCAGGCCGATCCCGGGGATGGTCGTGGCTCCGGCGTAGAGGAGGCCGTCGACCCGGGAGGAGACGTTGGATCCGCGCAGGAACGCGCTCTGACGGAGGGTGTGCGCGGGGCCGAGAGCGCCGCCGCGCCACGCGCCGAAGTCGCGCTCGAAGTCCGCCGGCCCGATGCTGCGGCGCACGACGATCCGCTCGGCGAGGTCGGGAACGCCCGCCCAGTCCGCGATCTCCGTGATGGCCGCGTCCACCGTGCGCTCCACGGCCGCGTCACCCGCGCCATCCACCCCGCCGAACCCGATGCCGGTGTCTGCGGGAACCGGCACGAGCACGAAGAGGTTCTCGTGGCCGGCCGGGGCTACCGCGTCATCGGTCGCGCTCGGGCGGCACACGTACAGCGACGCGGGGTCGGGAATCGAGGGCTCGCGGCCGTGGATGGCCTCGAAGCCGCGGTCCCAATCGCGCGTGAAGAACAGCGTGTGGTGCGCCAGCTGCGGCAGCTCGCCGCGCACGCCGAGCAGGGCGAGCACCGCTCCGGGGCCCGGATCCCGCCGGTCCCACCACGCGGCGCTGCGTGAACGGCTGGCCGACGGGAGGAGGCGCTCGGTCACATGCAGGTCGGCCGACGAGACGACGGTGTCGGCGAGGAGCTGCTCGCGCGTGCCATCCGCGCCCTCGATCTCGACGCCGCAGGCGGCACCATCCTTGACGAGGATGCGGGTCACAGGAGCACCCGTGCGCAGCTCGACCCCGTTCGCCGCGGCGAGGCGCGCGATCGCGTCGATCACCGCGCCGAATCCGCCCCGCGGGTACAGCACCCCCTGCCCCACGTCGAGGTGGCTCATCAGGTGGTACATGGCGGGGGCGCGCGAGGGCGAGGTGCCGAGGAAGACCGCCGGGTACCCGAGAACTTGCCGCAGCCGCGGGTCGTCGGCGTGACGGGCGATGAAGCGCTCCATCGGCTCGGCGAGCAGGCGTGCGAGCCGCGGCAGCCGCGCCAGCGTGGACGAGTCGAGCAGCGGGCGCATCGACTCGAACGTGCTGTAGAGGAACTTCGCGGTGGCCAGCCCGTACGTCTCCTCAGCCGAGGCGAGGTAGGCGTCGATCCGGCCGGCGGACGCGGGGTCCAGTGCCCGCAGCGCCTCGCGGGCGCCCTCCGCAGGGAGATCGAACGACTCGTCGTCGCCTTCGAAGTACACGCGGTACGCCGGGTCGAGCGGCACGAGGTCGAGCTGCTCGGCCGCGGACGTGCCGAGCAGCCGGAAGAAGTGATCGAAGACCTCCGGCATGAGGTACCACGAGGGGCCCGTGTCGAAGACGAAGCCGTCGGCGCTCCACCGGCCCGCGCGTCCGCCCAGGTCGTCGCGCGCCTCGAGGAGCGTGACGTCGGCCCCGTCGTGTGCGAGGAGCGCCGCCGTTGCGAGCCCCGAGATGCCGCCGCCGATGACGAGGACCCGTCGTGCGGTCATGCCGCTCCTTCTCTCGTGCCGCGCACCATGGCAGCGGCGATCACCCGGAGCTTCTCGCTCGTCGGAACCGACACGCGCCGCACGAGGAGCTCCCCCGCCGGTGCCGCGCGCAGCAGGTCGTTGAGGCGGCCGAACAGGTCGGCCGCCGCCGTCGTCGCGCGCCGGGAGGCGGGCGGAAGGCGCACGATCGCGGCGCGGGCGACGGCGAGGTCGTCATCGATCTCCGCGACGATCCGGAGCTTGTCGGCCTCGGTGAACGCGTGCGGGTCGACGCCCGGGAAGTACGAGCGCCCCAGCCCGTCGCAGTCCTCGGCGAGGTCGCGGAGGAAGTTCACCTTCTGGAACGCGGCGCCGAGGCGCCGGGCGCCCTCCTCCATCGCCTCGTCGATCACGAGGCGGGGGTCCTCTTGGGCGAACCCGCGCAGGCACATCGACCCGACGACCTCCGCGGAGCCGTGGATGTACCGCCGGTACGTCGCGTCGTCCGAGATCTCCACGCCGTCGGCGTCCATCCGCATCGAGGCGAAGAACGCACGCACGAGGTCCTCGCCGATGCCGGTGCGCCGCGCCGTGTGCGCGAACGCGTGCACGACGAGGTTGGCGCTGAAGCCCGACGACATCGCGCGCACCGTCTCCTCCTCGAGGGCGTCGAGGACGGCGCGCTTCTCGCCCGCGTCGAGCCCGGCCTCCGCCGCCGGGCCGTCGACGATCTCATCGGCCACGCGCACGAGCGCGTACACGTCGGAGATGCAGGCGCGCACCTCGGATGGCAGGAGCCGGCTGGAGAGGCCGAACGACGTCGAGTAGGCGGTGATGACGCGGGCTGCCGCGGCCCGCGCTGTGCGCGTGTAGAGGTCCAGACCGCTCATGCGTCGCGCTCCGCACAGCGCACGGTGAGGGCGTCGAGCTCCTCGCGCAGGCCATCGGGAAGCGGCGCGTCGGCGATCTCCGCGCGCGTGATCGCGCACTGCTCCGCAATGACGCGCTCGATCTCGGCGGCGGCGCCGCTCGCGACGAGCGCGTTCCGCAGCAGGGCGGCGCCCTCCTCCTCCAGCGACCGCCGACCGAAGAGGTGACGGACCTCGCGCCAGGCGGCCTGGTCCTCGGCGAACGCGATGAGCAGGGTGCGCTTGCCCTCGCGCAGATCGCCCAGGGCGGTCTTGCCCGTGCGCGACTCGACGCCGAAGACGCCGAGCACGTCGTCGCGCAGCTGATAGAGGAAGCCCATCTGCGTGCCGATCCGCTGCAGGGAGGCATCGACGAGCGGGCCGGCGCCGGCGAGTGCGGCGCCGGCGCGCAGCGGGGCCGCGAAGGAGTAGCTGGCCGTCTTCTGCTCCATCATGCGGACGATGTCGGCGGCCTCGGCGGGCATCGTGTCGTGCGCGAATCCGATGTCGGCGTGCTCCCCCGCGGAGGTGAGGAAGAGGCAGTCGTCGATGATCTCGTGAACGGCCACCCGGGCGGGGCTCTCGATCCGGGCGACGAGCGCGTGGACGGCGCTCAGCAGCAGGTCCCCCGCGAGCAGCCCGGATGCCTGACCCCAGGCGGTCGCAGCGTCGGCGCTCGTGCCCGCATCCATCGCCTCCGCGGTGAACGTGCCGGCGAGGTTCGGCCTGCCGCGCCGCACGAGGTCGCCGTCGAGCAGGTCGTCGTGGAACAGCAGAGCGGTGTGCAGCAGCTCGAAGGCGGCGGCCGCGGTGTGGGCAGCCGCCTCGTCGATGCCGCCGAGCTCGGCGTGCGCGGTGAGGACCAGCCGCGGCCGCAATCGCTTCCCACCCCGCACGGCCTCGGCCATCCGCCGCCAGAGCGCGGCGTAGGCCGGCCCGAGCTCCTCGGCGCGTGCCTGCCGCTCGGCGAAGAACGTCTCGAGCATCGCGCTCAGCGCGTCGTGTGCCATGGTGTCGCTCGTCATCATGTCACCGCACCCCGCCACGCGGCGCCGCTGATGGCGCCGCCGGGCGAGAGCTCCCTGGCCTGCAGCACGAGCCAGGGGCTGAACGCCCACGGGGCCGCGTCGAGCGCCGTCGCCAGATCGTCCGCATCCGCCCACCTCACGTCCATCGCCTCGTCCGGGGCGGGAGCCGGCTGGTCGTCGGCGACCGCGAAGTAGACGGGACAGACCTCATTCTCGACCATGCCCGACGCATCCACGGCGCGATAGCGGAAGTCGGGCAGCACCAGGCGCACATCGCGCAGGACGAGGCCGAGCTCCTCCTTCGCCCTCCGCTCGAGAGCGGCGGGAATCGCCTCGAAGGGGCTCGGATGGCCGCAGAACGCGTTCGTCCAGGTTCCCGGCCACGTGCGCTTCGAGAGCGCACGACGCGAGAGGAGGATCCTCCCTCGTGGATCGAGGACGTGGCAGGAGAAGGCGAGGTGGAGCGGCGTGCTCTCGGTGTGGACGGTCGCCTTGGGCGCCGCGCCGACCGAGCGCCCCTCATCGTCGAGGAGCACCACGCGCTCGACTGCAGTCGTCATCCGTCTCTCCTTATGATCTTTCCCCAAGCTAGCTATCAACGTAGCTGATTTCAATATAAGGAGTAAGCTCGAGCCGTGCCTGAAGACAAGTCGCCGACGGAGGAGCCGTTCTCGCTGCTCGATCCGCGGGTCGTCGACCCGGACGAGGAGCTGGTCCAGCGCGCCCACCTTCCGGCCGAGGAGATCACGCAGGTCGTCCGCGTCCTCGAGGCCATGAAGAGGTGGCGCGACACGGAGGCCGAGCTGAGCGAGGCGTCGCGGCGCTACATGAAGCTCGGCACCACCGACATGCGCGCGCTGCGCTACCTGATCGCCGCGCAGCGTCACGGCGCGGTCGTGACGCCCAGCTCGATCGCCGCTCACCTCGGCATCTCCACGGCCTCGACCACGAAGCTGCTGGATCGGCTGGCCGCGGGCGGCCACGTGCGGCGCCTGCCGCACCCGACCGACCGCCGCAGCCTGGCCATCGAGGTCAGTGAGGAGACCAGCGTCGCCGCTCGCGCGACCGTGGGCCGCATCCACGCCCGCCGGTTCGACGTCGCGGCATCATTGGCCCCCGAGGAGCGCGAGGTGATCATCCGGTTCCTCGACGAGCTGGTCGCGACCGCCGAGGACCTGAGGCACCCCGACGACGCGGACGTCGCCGAAGCGTGAGCACGTCGCGCGCTCAGCGCTTCTGCTTCTTCTCCTTCACGGGAGCATCGCCGCTCGCGGCCAGCGCCGCGTAGTAGGCGGCCGCCTCCTCCTGGCGCTCCTGCTCCCGGCCCGAGGCGATGGGCGCGCGGACGTGCTCGGGGGCGAGGCCGAAGGCGTCGACGAGGTCCTGCGCGTGCGGCCGGAGGCGCGCGCAGAGGCGGTCGATGTACCGGGACACCGCGGCCGCGCGCTGCGTCGACAGGCGCCCGTGCAGCAGGTACCAGGCGAGGTGCTTCTCGATGAGGCTGAGGCCGAAGAGGTCGCGCAGCCAGGTGAGCACCTGCCGCGTGCCGTCGTCGTCGACCTGGCCCAGGGCATCCGTGAAGGCCTCCCACTGCAGGAGCTCACCGTGGGCGCGCGCGGCCTCCAGCAGCTCGACCTGGTTCTCGTTGAAGAGGTCGCTCGCCTGCGCCGGCGTCAGCCGCGACGCCAGGCGCAGGCGGCCCGCGACATCGGCGACCATGCGCTGCACGCGGTCGGTGAGCAGCTGCTGCTGGTCGTCGGCGCGCAGACCCAGCTCGACGGAGCGGGCGGTGGATCCCCGGTCGGCCACGGCCTGGCCGAGACGGCGGAGCCCCGCACCGTGGAAGATCTTGCCCGCGGTCTCGCCGACGGCGTAGCGGGCAAGGGCACGGGCGTCCTTGCCCTTGAACTGCGCGCCGTAGTCGGTGAGGAGGCGCTTTCCGACGAGCTGCAGCAGGACGTTGTTGTCGCCCTCGAACGTCGTGAAGACGTCGAGATCCTGGTGGAGCGTGACGAGGCGGTTCTCGGCCATGTAGCCCGCGCCGCCGCAGGCCTCGCGGCATTCCTGCAGGGTCGCGAGGGCATGCCATGTCGACAGCGGCTTCAGCGCCGCCGCCAGCGTCTCGAGGTCTTGCCGGTTCTCGTCGGTGTCGGCCTCGCCGCTGAAGACGCCGTCGAACTTCACCAGCAGCTCGTCGTGCGCGAACGACTGCGCGTACGTGGTGGCGAGGAGCGGCAGGAGGCGGCGGCGGTGCTTGCCGTAGTCCAGCAGCACCGTCTCCCCCGTGCCGCTGCCGCTGTCGAACTGCCGGCGCTCGTTGCCGTAGGTGACGGCGATCTTCAGTCCGAGCGCGGAGGCCAGCGTGCCGGAGCCGTCGAGCGAGACCCTGCCCTGCACGAGCGCGCCGAGCATCGTGAAGAAACGGCGGCCGGGGCTCGCAATCGGGCTGGTGTAGGTGCCGTCCGGTGCGACGTCGCCGTACCGGTTCAGCAGGTTCTCCCGCGGGACGCGCACGCGGTCGAAGTGAAGTCGTCCGTTGTCGATGCCATTGAGCCCGCCCTTGACGCCGTCGTCCTCGCCGCCGACGCCGGGCAGGAAGACGCCCTGCTCGTCGCGGATGGGCACGAAGAAGCAGTGCACCCCGTAGTCGACGCCGCGGGAGATGAGCTGCGCGAACACCGTCGCGGCCTTCCCGTGCACCGCGGCGTTTCCCAGGTACTCCTTCCACGCCCCGCGGAACGGCGTGTGAATGACGAACTCTTCCGTCTCAGGGTCGTAGGTCGCCGTCGTGCCGATCGACTGGACATCCGAGCCGTGTCCGGTCTCGGTCATCGCGAAGGCGCCCGGGATCTTCAAGCTCATGATGTCGCGCAGCCACCGGTCGTGGTGCTTCTGGGTGCCCAGCTGCAGAACGGCGCTGCCGAAGAGGCCCCACTGCACGCCCGACTTGATCTGCAGGCTGGGGTCGGCGAGGACCAGTTCCTCGAAGCCGGCGAGGTTGCCGCCGTTGGTGTTGCTCCCGCCGTACTCGAGCGGGTAGGCGCGCGCTCCCGCCCCCAGATCGGCGAGACGCTGCGTCTGATCGAGCACCCGCTCGCGGTGCGCGTGGTGGCTGAGGCCGTCGATCCGCCAGAACGCGGAGTCCTTGATCATCTCGCGGGCTTCGAGCCGGATCTCCGCCCAGGTGCCGAGCAGCATCCGATTGACGCGGGAGATGTCGATGCGGGCGTCGTCGGCCTCAGCGGCGACCGGGCGCGTGCTGGGCTGGACGGGGCGAACGACTGTGTCGACCATGAGTCACACCTCTTCTACGGGGTGGGAAGGATGGTCTCCACGTTAGGCCTTCGACAACACCCTCGCAGATGATTTGTCCCGACCGGACAGGTCCGCATCGTCACGGTCGTCGAGAGCGTTGTCTGTCGACGACATATCGCCCGGTCGGGGCTCCTCGCGGAAGCTCGTGCGCACGAGTTCGAGCGCACGCCGCCAGGTGCGATCGCGGATGAAGATGAAGTCGATGCCGATCATCGCCAGCGAGAACCACGGCAGGCCCATGAGGACCCCGATGCCGATGTGGAAGCTCATGATGCCGAAGAGCGCGATGATGCGCGTCGGGCGCGACAGCAGCATGAAGGGGAAGGCGATCTGCAGGATGATCGAGCCCCAGCTCGCGATCGTCACCGCGGGCCCCCACGCCGTCACGAGATCGCTGAGCACCGGCCACGTGCCGAACCGCTCCGTCATGAGCGGCGCGTAGACCGCGTACCCGCCCGACCACGGCTCGCCGCCCGCCTTGTACAGACCGCCCGAGGCGTAGACGAAGCACACCTGGGCGGTCAACGCGACGAGCGCGAGATTGTGCAGAAGGGTGCTGATCTCGCGGGGCAGGATGGTTCGATCCCCGTTTCGCGCGCGGCGGCGCGCATCGAGGGACCAGCGCGCGGCGGGGTCGGCGAAGAAGAGCAGGAGCAGGACGATCCGGTACATGTTGTCGCCCTGGTCGCCGACGGCGTCGTTCATCTCGATGAAGCTGATCCACAGGACGAAGTAGACCGGCAGGACGACCTTGAAGCGCCATCCGATCGTGAAGAGCACCGCGAGGGCGAGAAGGACGAGGTAGAGCACGGTGAACAGGGTGTCGTCCAGTCGCACCCGGTCGAACCAGCTGAAGAGCCAGATCTTCGGGAACTCGCTGACCGGCTCCGCCGCCTCGCCGTTCCACGCGGAGCCGGACCCGAAGGTGTAGAGGCGGCTCGAGAAGTTCGTGAGCAGCAGGCCGATGCCGGTGAGACCGAGCAGGATGCGGGTGACGGCGATCCCGTAGAGCGACTTCTTCGAATCCAGCAGCCAGGACTCTCCGAACAGCCACACCCCCCGAACCGCTCCCGCGACGATGCGCCAGAGCTCGACGAGGAGCCGAGCCATGGCGCGGGGCGCCCGCGCGGCGACGGCGCTCGCCGTCGTGCGGCCGCTCACTCGCCCATCCGCTCGTACGCGCGGCGGAAGACGTCGGCGAACGCCTCCTGCGACTGGCCATCCTCGATGACCAGCGCGCGCCATCCGGTCGGCGAGTACTGGATGGCCGGGCGCTCTGCTTCGGGGTCGTGACGGTCTTCGAACGGGATGACGTTCTGTCGCGTCGCCCGGAACTGGACCCGTTCCACGTCGTCTCCCCAGATCGCGTAGGCCACCTGCGTGGCGTACGCAGTGGCGCGATGCTCTTGGTCGACGTAGTTCGCGACGACGTCCTCGTCGCCATACGCGATCATGGCCTCGGCCATCCGGTCCTCCCACGCGTCCTTGAAGTAGTTGAGCTCGGCGACAGCCTGCTGGTCCTCGTTCAAGTCCGCCCAGGCGCCCTTGAACTGGCTTGAGACGTCCATCGCCTGGATGCCCGCACGGGGCGTGAAGAGGTGGTACCGGATCATCGACAGTTCGACATCGCTCGCGCTGACCCACTCCGTCTCCTCGCCGTCGACAAGCGCACGGACCTCGAAGCGGTAGTCGCCGTTGATCGGCTCGGGAGCGAACACGCTCCAGGACTGCCCGAAGACGGGGAGCATGTACGCCGAAAGCGCCTTCTGCCCGACGACCTCACGGAGCGGCGAATAGGGCGCGATCCACAGAAATGACGCGAGCACGTGCCAGGCCGTGACGGCGACGGCGAGCACCATGACGACGCGGGTGACGACGCGACGACGCGGAAGGGTCTTATCGGGCACCGAGAGGCCTCCAGAAGCCGGAAGTTCTGCGAACCGACGATGCCCCGGTGAGGTGATCACCGGGGCACCGTCGATTTCCTGAAAGGTTACCGGGTGCCTCGAGCGGATCGCGCTCGAGGCACCCGAGTCACGCCTGGATCAGACGCTCGCTTCTCGTCGCCGGAGCGCGAGCCAGATGGCCGCGCTTCCGAGGAGCATCGCGACGGCCAGACCGCCGAGCGGTGCGCTCAGGTCGCCGCCCGTGGGCGACAGCTGACCCTCGCGGGCGTAGACCTCGAAGGTGTCGTCCACCGACCCGGAGGTCGCGCCGACGAGCTCCACGCGGTGCTCACCCAGCGACGTCCCGGCCGCGATGGTCCACGTGAAGGTCACGTCGCCGTTTTCGTCGGCGATCTGCGTGCCGAGGTCCTGCGGCGTCGAGTACATGGTCGCCGCGACCTTCTCACCCGGCTCGAAGCCGTGACCGTAGGCGGTCTGCTGCTCCCCGACCATGCGGCGCTCGAGCTTCAGCGACATCGAGATGCCGCTGTCGCCGTCGCTCGACCCGTCGGCGTTCGACGAGGACGTCGCGTTCGAGGAGTCATCGCCGCCGTCCGCCGACGAGTCGGCGTTCGAGGACGAATCCGCGGTCGAAGACGAGTCGACGTTCGAGCCGTCGGCACCGCCGTCCGCGTTTCCTGCCGCCGTCGAGGACGCATCCGACGAGGAGTCCGCGTTGGACGCCGCAGCAGCCGCAGCCGACGCATCGCCCTCCGCAGCCGACGACGCGTCCGCGTTGGAAGCCGACGACGCGTCAGCGTTCGACGCCGCCTGAGCAGCCGCCTGCGCCGAAGCGTTCGCCTCCGAGGAGACATCCGTCGACGCATCGCTCGACGCATCCGCGTTCGCCGCCGACGAAGCAGCAGCCGTCGCGTCCGCGTTTGCCGCAGCAGTCGCAGCCGTCGAAGCGTCAGCCTGAGCAGCAGCCTGTGCTGCGACCTGAGCCGACGCGTTGCTGTCGTCATCGGCGTTGGCCGACGCGGCAGCCGAAGCCGACGCATTCGCGTTGGCATCGCTGTCCGCGGCCGTATCGGCCTGGGAGTCGTCGCCGTTCGCGTCCGCGTCCGCCGTGTCGTCCGAGCCATCTGCAGCACCGTCAGCGTTTCCTGCCGCCGCCGAGGAGGCATCCGACGAGGAGTCCGCGTTGGACGCCGCAGCAGCCGCAGCCGACGCATCGCCCTCTGCAGCCGACGACGCGTCCGCGTTCGAAGCCGACGACGCGTCAGCGTTGGACGCCGCCTGAGCAGCCGCCTGCGCCGAAGCGTTCGCCTCCGAGGAGACATCCGTCGACGCATCGCTCGACGCATCCGCGTTCGCCGCCGACGAAGCAGCAGCCGTCGCGTCCGCGTTTGCCGCAGCAGTCGCAGCCGTCGAAGCGTCAGCCTGAGCAGCAGCCTGCGCAGCGGCCTGAGCCGACGCGTTGCTGTCGTCATCAGCGTTCGCCGAGGCCGCGGCCGACGCCGAAGCGTTGGCGTTCTGGTCAGCATCCGCATCGGCAGCCGTGTCGGCCTGCGTGTCGTCACCATCGGCAGAGCCGTCGGCATTCGATGCCGCCGCCGAGGACGCATCCGACGAGGAGTCCGCGTTGGACGCCGCAGCAGCCGCAGCCGACGCATCGCCCTCCGCAGCCGACGACGCGTCCGCGTTCGAAGCCGACGACGCGTCAGCGTTCGACGCCGCCTGAGCAGCCGCCTGCGCCGAAGCGTTCGCCTCCGAGGAGACATCCGTCGACGCATCGCTCGACGCATCCGCGTTCGCCGCCGACGAAGCAGCAGCCGTCGCGTCCGCGTTTGCCGCAGCAGTCGCAGCCGTCGAAGCGTCAGCCTGAGCAGCAGCCTGCGCAGCGGCCTGAGCCGACGCGTTGCTGTCGTCATCAGCGTCGGCCGACGCCCCAGCAGAAGCCGAAGCATTGGCGTTCGCCTCGACGTCCGCGTCCGAGACGACGACGAGGTCGTCGGTTGCGACGGGTTCGTCGCTCACCGCCGGGTCGCGAGCCTCGAGCGTGTAGTCACCGTCGGTCGCGGTGTCCGGAAGCGGGAACGTGGTCCCCTCCGGGATCGTGCCCTCCGGCGTCGACGTGAAGGTCACGACGACCGGGTTGCCATCGGCGTTCTCGACGGGGTTGCCCTCGTCGTCGACCACGACCAGCTCGATGTCGGTGCTCGGCGGGAAGCCCTCACCCGTCACGGGTACGTCCGTGCCCGGCTCGGCGGGGTCATCCGCCGCCACCGTCGGCGCGAACACCGGCTGCGCATCCGCCGCCTCGAGGTCACCGCTCACAGCCACCAGCGTGTAGTCACCGGCATCGACGTCACCACCCAGCGGCAGCACCGCGTCGGCGGGGAAGGAGCCGGTCTCATCCGTTTCGACCTCCGCAGGACCAGCCATGACATTGCCCTCTTCGTCCTCGAGGGTCACCGTCACCGTCGAGCCGGCCGGCCAGCCGTCACCCGAGATCGGCAGGTCGAGCCCCGCGTAGGCAGGGTCCGTTCCGACGACCGACTGAGCCGCAGCACCGACGACGAGGTCGTCGGTTGCGACGGGTTCGTCGCTCACCGCCGGGTCGCGAGCCTCGAGCGTGTAGTCACCGTCGGTCGCGGTGTCCGGAAGCGGGAACGTGGTCCCCTCCGGGATCGTGCCCTC
>NZ_JAUEPM010000023.1 GCF_030406385.1 Microbacterium oryzae | reverse complement strand
CGGCACGAACCGCAGCGTCGAGCTGTAGCGCGTCGCGGCGCCCCCCCGCCCGCGGGCGCCCCGGGGCGGCGCGCGCCGCCGCCCCCGGCGGCGGCGGCCGGGGCGGGGCCGGGGGGCCGCCCCCCCGCGCCCCCCCCCCCGCCCCCCGCCCCCCCCCCCCCGCCCCGCCCCCCCCCCCCCCCCCCCCCCCCCCCCCCCCCCGCCCGCGCCCCCCCCCCCCCCCCCCGCCCCCCCCCCCCCCCCCCCCCCGCGCCCCGCCCCCCCCCCCCCGCCCCCCCCCCCCCCCCCCCGGCCCCCCACCCCCCCCCCCCCCCCCCGCCCCCCCCCCCCGCCCCCCCCCCCCCCCCCCGCGCCTCCGCGAGCCCGCCCGGCTCCCCGCCCCCCGGCCGGCGAGCCGCCCGCGCCACCCCCGGGCCCCGCCTCCCCTCCACCCCGAGGACGCGCGTCACGGGCCGCACCACCGCTGCCTCGCCGCGCCGCCGCCGCCCGGACCCCCCCCCC
>NZ_JAUEPM010000022.1 GCF_030406385.1 Microbacterium oryzae | reverse complement strand
CGCGGCCCCCGCGGCTCCCTCCCTCGCCCGCCCCCCCCCGCCGGCGCCGGCCGCGGCGGCGCGCCGCCGCGCCGCGCGGCCCGGCCCCCCCCTCGCGGCGTGGGCGCGCGGGGGGTGGGCGGGGCGCGCTGTCCGCGCCCCGCCCGCCCGCCCGCCCCCCCCGCCCCGCCCCCCCGCCCCCCCCGCCCCCGCCCCCCCCCCCCCCCCCCGCGCCGCCCCCCACCCCCCCCCCCCCCCCCCCCCCGCCCCCCCCGCCCGCCCCCCCCCCCCCCCCCCCCCCCCCCCCCCCCCCCGCCCCCCCCACCCCCACCCCCCCCCCCCCCCCCCCCCCGCCCCCCCGCCCGCCCCCCCCCCGCGCCCCCCCCCCCCCCCCACGCCGCCACCCCCCCCGGAGACCGCGAGGTCGCCGGTCGAGGTCGTTCGCTCGTCGAAGTCGGGCTCCGGTGCTTCGATGCTGTATTGGTGTTGAGAGGTGTGCTTGTATGTAGTGGCTCCGGCCGACATCGCG
>NZ_JAUEPM010000021.1 GCF_030406385.1 Microbacterium oryzae | reverse complement strand
CCCCCGTGTCCTTCGTGGTGGTCCTGTGGGTCGCGGTCGTGCTCTCGGGCGGGCCGGCGCCGTGCCTCGCCGGGGCTCGGCGTGTGTGCGTCTGGGTGCTCTCCGGCGGGGCGGCGCGGCTCCCTGGCGACCTCTCGGGGGGGGGGCGGGGGGGGCGGGGGGCGGGGGGGGGGGGCCCCCCCCCCCGCCGCCGCCCCCCCCCCCGCCCCCCCCCCCCCCCCCCCCCCCCCCGCCCCCCCCCCCCCCGCCCCCCGCCCCCCCCCCCCCCCCCCCCCGCACCCCGCCCCCCCCCCCCCCCCCCCCCCGCCCCCCCCCCCCCCCCCCCCACCCACCCCCCCCCCCCCCCCCCGCCCCCCCCCGCCCCCCCCCCCCCGCCCCGCCCGCCCCCCCCCCGCGCCCCCGCCCCCGCGCCCCCCCCCCGCCCCCCGCCAGCCCACGACCCCCCCAGCCACACCGGGAACATCCCCCACCCCCACGGCGCCGAGCCGCACGCGGAAGCGGGCCGGGCCGGTGCGCCGGCGCCCATCCGCACCGTCCCGG
>NZ_JAUEPM010000020.1 GCF_030406385.1 Microbacterium oryzae | reverse complement strand
GACGACCTTGCTCGATGTCTGCGAGTCGCGGGCGAGGGCGAAGGCGTCGGCGACGTCGTGGAGCGGCACGACGTGGGTGACGACCTGCTCGATCTCGGGCCGTGCCGCCAGCAGCGTCACGGCCTCGTCGATCTCGTCGTGGAACCGGAACGTGCCCACGAGCGCGACCTCCTTCGAGATGAACGGGGCCAGGTTCACCGGCCGCGGCTCGTTGGGCACCATCCCGACCTGCACCACCACGCCCTTGCGGCGCACCGCCGCACCCGCCGACGAGATCGCCACCGGCGCCCCCGAGCACTCCAGCACCACGTCGAACGCGTTCGCCGGCAGCTCGTCCACCCCGATCCGCACCACCGCGTCCGCGCCCAGAGCGCGGGCCCGCTCAAGCGGCGCCTCGAGCACATCACTGACGGTGATGTGCTCAGCGCCCCGGGCACGCGCGGCCGCGACCGCGAGCAACCCGATCGGCCCCGCCCCCGACACCAGCACCCGCGTCCCGGCGAGATCTCCTGCTCGCGTCACAGCGTGCAGGGCGACCGCGAGCGGCTCGGCGAGCACGGCCCGCCGCACGCCCAGCCCCTCCGGCAGCACCCGGACCATGTCCTCCCCCACCACGAGCAGCTCACTCATCGCCCCCTGCGTGTGCGGCCACGTCGACGCGCTGCCGAGGTACGACCCGCCCGGCCACAGGTGCGGATCCTCCTCGATCCCCCGCTCGGAAGAACCGAATCGCGCGGGGTGCACCGTCACCGGCGTGCCCGACGCCAGCCGCCCCGACGGATCAACATCCACCCGCCCCGACAGCTCGTGCCCCGGCACGAGAGGCTCCCGGACGACGTACTCCCCGTTCGCGCCCTCGAAGTAGTAGTGCAGATCCGACCCGCAGATCCCCACGTACTCCACCCGCAGCCGCACCTGCCCCGCCCCCGGCTCGGGCGCCGGAGCGTCCCGAACAGCGATCTGCTCCTTGCCATCGATGAACGCCGCGCGCATCATCGCCTCCCCCTCGCTCATACGACCGCCGTCATCCCGCCATCGACGAAGATGTTCTGACCCGACACGAAGCTCGACGCATCCGAGACGAGATACAGCAACGTCCCCCACAGCTCCCGGAAATCCCCCCACCGCTGAGCCGGAGTGCGCTGGATGAGCCACGCGTTGAATGCCTCGTCCTCCACCAGCGCCCGATTCATCTCCGTCGCGAAGTACCCCGGCGAGATCGCGTTGACCTGCACATTGAACCGCGCAAGATCCGCCGCCATCCCCTTCGTCAGCATCGCCACCCCGCCCTTCGACGCCGAATACGG
>NZ_JAUEPM010000001.1 GCF_030406385.1 Microbacterium oryzae | reverse complement strand
GTTTCGGCGGTCATAGCGAGAGGGAAACGCCCGGTCACATTCCGAACCCGGAAGCTAAGCCTCTCAGCGCCGATGGTACTGCAAGGGGGACCTTGTGGGAGAGTAGGACACCGCCGGACTTCACGTAACCGAAAGGCCACCCGACGACGGGTGGCCTTTCGTGCATCCCGGACACCATCCACCCACCGCGACCTTCCCGGACCGGGACAGGGACGCAGGCCACCCCGGGCGTTGAGCGAGCGGAGCGAGACGAAACGACGCGACCCGCCCCCGACAACGGGGCGCCGCGTTTCGTCTCGGTCGCTGCGCTCCCTCGCTCAACGACCGGGACAGAGACGCAATCACCCCGTCGGTGGCGCTCCCTCCCTCAACGACCGAGACAGAGACGCAGGCCACCTCCGGGCGTTGAGCGAGCGAAGCGAGACGAAACGACGCAACCCGATCTCGACAACGTCTCGCCGCGTTTCGTCGCGGTCGGTGGCGCTCCCTCGCTCAACGACCGAGAGAGGGACGCAGGCCACCCCCGGGCGTTGAGCGAGCGAAGCGAGACGAAACGACGCAACCCGATCTCGACAACGTCTCGCCGCGTTTCGTCTCGGTCGCTGGCGCTCCCTCGCTCAACGACCGAGACAGAGACGCAGGCCACCTCCGGGCGTTGAGCGAGCGGAGTGAGACGAAACGGCCCAACCCGTTCTCGACGACGGGTCGCCGCGTTTCGTCGCGGTCGCTGGCGCTCCCTCCCTCAACGACCGAGACAGGGACGCACCCCGCCCCGGGCGTTGAGCGAGGGAGCAAGCCGAGACGTCCCTTACTCGCCGCCTCGGAGTCGTCTCAACCGAAGACGGCGTGCGCGACTGCGAAGATCACCAGCCCGGCGAGCGCTCCGACGACCGTGCCGTTGAGGCGGATGTACTGCAGGTCGCGGCCGACGAGCAGCTCGATCTTCTCGGTGGTCTCCTCGGCGTCCCACTTCTCGACGGTGTCCGTGATGATGGACGCGATGTCGTGCCGGTAGCGCTCGACGAGGAAGCCGGCCGCGTCCATGACCCAGCCGTCCACGCGCTGCCGCAGGGCGGCATCCGACTGCAGACGTTCGCCGGTCTCCATGAGAGCCTCGCGGATGCGGGTCCGCAGCGCGCTGCTCTCGTCGCCGAGTGAGGTGATGAGGCCGTTCTTCGCGGTGTCCCAGGCGCTGGCCGCGAGGTCGCGGACGCGCGGGCTGTCGAAGAGGGCGGTCTTCGCCGCCTCGAGCTTCGCGCGGGTGTCGGCGTCGTGCTGCAGGTTGTCCGCGAGACGCGCCAGGTACCGGTCGATGGCGGCGCGGGCCGGGTGGCGGTGGTCGGCGCGAACGGCGTCGACGAAGGAGACCGCCTCGTTGTAGAGCGCGCCGTCGACAACGCGGTGGGCGACCGACGGCAGCCAGGACGGGAGGCGGCGCGAGACGAGACCGGCGAATGCGTCGCTGTTCTCGCGGAGCCAGCCCGCGACGCTGTCCGCGGCGAGGTCGACCGCAGCGCGGTGGGCTCCGCTCGCCACGACCCGGTGCAGGGAGGCACCAGCCGGCGTGCCCCATTCCGGCTCGAGGAGGTGCTCCCGGGCGAGGGAGGCGACGAGCTCCTGGACGTCGTCGTCGCTCAGCGCCCGCAGGATCCCCTGCGCCATCGCCGCACCCTCCGACGCGACGCGCTCGGCGTGCTCGGGCTGCGCGAGCCAGGTGCCCGCCCGTTCGGCCACGCGCGCGGTGCCGAGCTTCTCGCGCACCACGGGCGACGACAGGAAGTTCGTCTCGACGAACTCCCCGAGCGTCCGGCCGATCTCGTCCTTCCGTGACGGGATGATCGCGGTGTGCGGGATGGGCAGGCCGAGCGGATGGCGGAAGAGCGCGGTCACGGCGAACCAGTCCGCCAGCGCTCCGACCATTCCCCCCTCCGCTGCCGCGCGTAGATAGGCCAGGGCAGGCACCGCGTCCTCGAAGGCGAAGCCGGCGACGAACAGCACGGCCATGAGGATGAGCGCCCCGAGTGCGACGGCCTTCATCCGTCGCAGCGAGGCGCGGCGCGCCTGGTCGGCGATGGTCAGCAGCTCGGTCGGTGTGCGCGGCATGGCCCGATCCTCGCACGATGCCTTTGCGCCTCGGCAGGCGGTGCCGCTTCCCGTGTGAGGGATGTACGCTTGCGCGGTGATCGACGACATCCACAAGCGCGCCCTGCATCGCACCCGCATCCTCGAGGGACAGCTGCGCGGACTCGGCCGGATGATCGAGGACGAGGACTACTGCATGGACATCATCACGCAGTCCCGCGCCATCCAGCGCTCGCTCGAGTCGCTGAACCGGCTGATCCTCGAGAACCACCTGCGCACCCATGTGACCGACATGTTCGAGAACGGCGGCGACGAGCGCGAGAAGGCGGTCGGCGAGCTGCTGCGTGCCTTCGACTTCGACGGGAAGTGACGCCGGCTCACCCCTTTATCGGGCCGAGCCAGGCGCTCGCGACGGTGCTGTGGGCTGATTCCGGATCGGATGGGTGGAACGCGCCGGCGAGCACGTCGCGATACAGACGCGACAGCTCGCTGCGCGAGAAGTAGGACGACCCGCCTCCGACGAGCATGGCCTCGTCGACGACCTTGCGCGCCGACGTCGTCGCACGGTGCTTGAGACCCGAGAGCAGCGAGAACCAGCGCGCTCCGTGGTCGACGCCGCCATCGACATCCGATGCGATCGCGTGCAGCTGCGGCGGAAGGGCGTCGTAGGCGAGCGCCATCTCCGCGATGCGCCAGCGGATGTCCGGATCCTGGCTGTACGGGGCGCCCGTCCGCTTCGAGCGGCGGCGGTGGGCGGTCTCGACGGCGAGCTCGAGCGCGCGGCGGGCGATGCCGGTGTAGACGGAGGCGAGCAGCACCTCGAACACGGTGAAGATCGCGAACGCGAGGGGATCGGCGCTCGGTCCGGCTGGCATCGTTCGCACCACGCGCTCTGCGGGTGCTACGACGCCGTGGAGCTCGGTCGTGCGGCTCTGCGTCCCCCGCATGCCGAGGGTGTCCCAGTCGTCGCGCGTGATGACCCGCTCGTCGCGGTCGACGAACGCGAAGACGAGCTTCGGGCCATCCGGCGACGTCTCGTCGAGCCCGTGCAGCCCGAGCCACGTCCAGACCGGGGCGAGCGACGTGAAGATCTTCGTGCCGGTGAAGGTGTACGAGCCATCCGGCCCGGGAACCGCCGCAGTGTCGCTGCCGAAGAGCACGAGGTCGTTGCCCGCCTCGCTGATGCCGAAGGCGAAGACGTCATCGGCCACGGCCTGCTCCTCCACGAACGCGAGGTCGTCGATGCCGCGGTCGCGGAGGACCTTCGCCACGCCCGTCCAGACGAGGTGCATGTTGACGGCGAGCGCAGTCGCCGGTGCCGCCTGCGCGAGGCGCTGCTGCAGCTCGGATGCCTGCGCCAGCGACAGCCCGCCGCCGCCGCGCTCGGCGCTCACAAGAATGCGGAGGTAGCCGGCCTCTCGCAGCTCGTCGAGGTCGGCCTGGGGGAAGACGTTCTCGGCGTCCACCGCGGCGGCTCGCGAGCGGATCCGAGCGAGGAGCTCGTCGGGCAGGTGATCGGCGGGGTCGAAGCGAGCGCTCATGGCGCCAGCCTACGGGTGGGTCTGCACGGGCTCCGTGTCGGGGATGGGGGACGCGTCGCGATGGCGGAGGTCCGGGAAGCCCTTCACGAACACCGCCGCGACGATCAGGCCGACCACCACGAAGGTGAAGCTCGTGAGCATCGCGCCGCGCGCGCCCACGCCGTCGATCATGAAGCCCGCGACCGCCGAGCCGAGCGCGGCGCCGATGAGCTGGCCGGTGTTGATCCAGCCGTACGCCTCAGCGGTCTCGCTGAACTTCACGCTGGCCGAGGTGATCGCGAACGACATCGCCAGCACCGGGGCGATGCCGAAGCCGGCGAGGGCGAGTGAGCCGCCGAGCCACCAGGCGTTCAGGGAGACGAGGGTGAGCGCGATCCCCACGGTCACGATGGCGAAGCGGCGCGCCATCGACCAGGGGGTCATCGGGATGTTGCCGAAGGCGAGTCCGCCCAGGAAGCTGCCGACGGCGAAGACGGCGAGGATGAAGCCCGACTCCAGCGCGCCCTCGCCGAAGGAAGCCACTACGCCGGCCTCGGCGGCCGAGGTCGCCCCGATGAGGAGGAAGCCCAGCACCGTGGTGAGGATGACCGTGGGCGTGCGCAGGACGCGGCCGAGCGACCGGCGGCTGCGGGGGATGCGCACGCGGCCGAGCTCGGGGGAGAGGATGAACCACAGCCCGCCGGCCAGCGTGACGGCGACGATCATGAGCAGTCCGACCACGGTCGACACCTGCGTGGAGACGAAGGTGATGAGCACGGGGCCGGCGATCCAGATGATCTCCTGCAGCGAGGCATCCAGGGAGTACAGCGCGGTCAGGCGCGAGGCGTTGACCATCTTCGGGTAGATGGTGCGCACGGCGGACTGGACGGGCGGCGAGGCCAGCCCCGCGATGAGTCCGAAGAGGATGGTCACCGGCAGCGGGGCGGGGACGACGGCGAGCGCGGCGATGGCGGCGGCGGTCACGAGTGTCGTCACGACGAGCACGCGGCGCATCCCCCAACGGCCCATCCATCGGCTCGTCACGGGGCCGGCGACGGCCTGTCCGATCGACGTCGCGGCGAGGACCGTTCCGGCGGCGCCGTAGGAGTGGTGGATGTGCTCCACATGCAGGAGCACCGCGAGCGCCAGCATGCCGCTGGGGAGCCGAGCGGCCAGTTGCGCAGCGATGATGCGCGCGACTCCCGGGGCGCGCAGCAGATCCCGATAGCCAGACACGCTCCCACGTTATCCGCTCGCCCTGGGCGCTCAGCTCGGTCGTCGCGACACGCCGATCCGGCTGCTTCGCAGCGGGGCGGATGTCGGTGGTCGCCGATAGCGTCCGGCCTGTGGAGAACGTCGGCGGCGAGGCAGGAGATCCGCGTGAACCGGGCATTTTCGAGGGCCCGTCGGCGTTGTACTCCTGTGGAGGCATCGGTGGATGGGGCTGTGGGGAACGGTGGAGAATCACACGGATGTAACTACTAGCCCTAGTGGTGCCCCCGAAGGTCTGCACCCATATGTAGTATTGGAAGCCCGGCAGGGCATGCCGGCCGAAAACGGATCTGAGGGGAAAGACATGGCGATCACGGTCTACACCAAGCCTTCCTGCGTGCAGTGCAACGCGACGTACCGCGCGCTGGACGCCAAGGGCATCGAGTACCAGGTCACCGACCTCTCGCAGGACGCCGACGCGCTCGAGCAGGTCAAGGCGCTCGGGTACCTGCAGGCTCCCGTCGTCGTCACCGACGAGGACCACTGGTCGGGCTTCCGTCCTGACAAGATCGACGAGCTCGCCGCCCGCCTGGTCTGAAGCGCCGGGGAGGGGAGCGATGTTCACATGACCGCGGCTCCCACAGCCACGATGGCGCCCCTGCTCGTGTACTTCTCGAGCGTGTCCGGAAACACGGCGCGCTTCATCGAGAAGCTCGAGCAGCGCTCGCCGGGCATCCGCTCCCGGCGCATCCCGCTGCATCCGGGTGAAGGGCCTCTTCTCGTCGACGAGCCGTACGTGCTCGTCACCCCCACCTACGGCGGGGGAGCAGGACGCGGCGAGGAGAAGGGCGCGGTCCCCAAGCAGGTCATCCGCTTCCTCAACGACGAGGGCAACAGACGACTCATCCGCGGCGTGATCGCCGCGGGCAACACGAACTTCGGCGATGCGTTCTGCCTCGCCGGCGACATCATCAGCCGCAAGTGCAACGTGCCGCACCTGTACCGGCTGGAACTCTTCGGCACTCCGGAAGACATCGATCGCGTGAGCGACGGATTGGAACGATGGTGGAAGCAACAGCACTGACCGAGGCGGACTTCAAGCACAACGCGCGGTTCGACGGCATGGACTACCACGCCCTCAACGCGATGCTGAATCTGTACGACGCCGAGGGGCGCATCCAGTTCGACGCGGACAAGCGCGCCGCGCGGGAGTATTTCCTCCAGCACGTCAACCAGAACACGGTGTTCTTCCACTCGCTGCGCGAGCGTCTCGACTACCTCGTCGAGAAGGAGTACTACGAGGGCGCTGTCATCGAGCAGTACCCCTTCGAGTTCATCGAGAAGCTCAACGCCTTCGCGTACGGCAAGAAGTTCCGCTTCGAGACGTTCCTCGGCGCGTTCAAGTACTACACGAGCTACACGCTCAAGACGTTCGACGGCAAGCGCTACCTCGAGCGCTTCGAGGACCGCGTCGTGATGACCGCTCTCGCGCTCGCCGACGGCGACCAGGACCTCGCATGGAAGCTCGTCGACGAGATCATCTCGGGCCGCTTCCAGCCCGCGACGCCGACGTTCCTCAACGCCGGCAAGGCGCAGCGCGGCGAGCTCGTCAGCTGCTTCCTCCTCCGCATCGAGGACAACATGGAATCCATCGCGCGCGGCATCAACTCCGCGCTGCAGCTCTCGAAGCGCGGCGGCGGGGTGGCGCTGCTGCTGTCGAACATCCGCGAGGCGGGCGCCCCGATCAAGCAGATCGAGAACCAGTCCAGCGGCATCATCCCCGTCATGAAGCTGCTGGAAGACTCGTTCAGCTACGCGAACCAGCTCGGCGCGCGTCAGGGTGCGGGTGCGGTGTACCTCTCCGCCCACCACCCCGACATCATGCGCTTCCTCGACACCAAGCGCGAGAACGCCGACGAGAAGATCCGCATCAAGACGCTCTCGCTGGGCGTCGTCGTGCCCGACATCACGTTCGAGCTGGCGCGCAACGACGAAGACATGTACCTCTTCTCGCCCTACGACGTCGAGCGCGTCTACGGCGTGCCCTTCGGCGACATCTCGGTCACCGAGAAGTACCGCGAGATGGTCGACGACCCGCGCATCAAGAAGACGAAGATCAACGCGCGCAAGTTCTTCCAGACGCTCGCGGAGATCCAGTTCGAGTCGGGCTACCCGTACATCATGTTCGAGGACACGGTGAACCGGGCCAACCCGATCAAGGGCCGGATCAACATGTCGAACCTCTGCAGCGAGATCCTGCAGGTGAACACGCCGACGACGCTCAACGAGGACCTCTCGTACGACCAGATCGGCAAGGACATCTCCTGCAACCTGGGCTCGCTGAACATCGCGCTCGCGATGGACTCGCCCGACTTCGGGCAGACCGTCGAGACGTCGATCCGCGCGCTGACCGCGGTGAGCGACCAGAGCCACATCCGCTCGGTGCGCTCGATCGAAGACGGCAACGACAAGTCGCACGCGATCGGCCTCGGGCAGATGAACCTGCACGGCTACCTCGCCCGCGAGCGCGTGTTCTACGGCTCCGAAGAGGGCATCGACTTCACGAACATCTACTTCTACACGGTGCTGTTCCACGCCCTGCGAGCCTCGAACAAGCTCGCGGCCGAGCGCGGCCAGGCCTTCGACGGCTTCGAGGACTCGACCTACGCGTCGGGGGAGTTCTTCGACAAGTACATCGAGCAGGAGTGGGTGCCGCAGACGGAGAAGGTGAAGGCGCTCTTCGCGAACCACCACATCCCGACGCAGCAGGACTGGGTGCTCCTCAAGGAGTCCATCCAGAAGCACGGCATCTACAACCAGAACCTGCAGGCGGTGCCCCCGACCGGCTCGATCTCGTACATCAACAACTCGACGTCGTCGATCCATCCGATCGCGTCGAAGGTCGAGATCCGCAAGGAGGGCAAGCTCGGCCGCGTCTACTACCCGGCGCCGTTCATGACGAACGACAACCTGGAGTACTACCAGGACGCGTACGAGATCGGCTACGAGAAGGTCATCGACACGTACGCCGCGGCCACGCAGCACGTCGACCAGGGCCTCTCGCTCACGCTGTTCTTCAAGGACACCGCGACCACGCGCGACATCAACAAGGCCCAGATCTACGCATGGCGCAAGGGCATCAAGACGATCTACTACATCCGTCTCCGTCAGATGGCCCTCGAGGGCACGGAGCTGGACATGTGCGTCAGCTGCACGCTCTGACGACCCGCCATCGACCGACGCGCGACGAAACGGAAGAGGAACAACGAGGATGACCGAGAAGCTGCAGCTTCTGGACCACGTCCAGGCGATCAACTGGAATCGCGTCGAGGACGAGAAGGACGTCGAGGTGTGGAACCGCCTCACCGGCAACTTCTGGCTGCCGGAGAAGGTGCCGCTCTCCAACGACATCCAGTCGTGGAACACGCTGACCGAGCACGAGCAGCTGCTCACCATGCGGGTGTTCACGGGCCTGACGCTCCTCGACACGGTGCAGGCCACCGTGGGCGCGGTCTCGCTCATCCCCGATGCGCTCACCCCGCACGAGGAGGCCGTCTACACGAACATCGCGTTCATGGAGTCGGTGCACGCGAAGAGCTACTCGTCGATCTTCTCGACCCTGTGCTCGACGCAGGAGATCGACGAGGCCTTCCGGTGGTCGGTGGAGAACCCGAACCTCCAGAAGAAGGCTCAGATCATCATGGACTTCTACCGGGGCGACGAGCCGCTCAAGCGCAAGGTCGCCTCGACCCTGCTCGAGAGCTTCCTCTTCTACTCGGGCTTCTACCTCCCGATGCACTGGTCGAGCCGGGCGAAGCTCACCAACACCGCCGACCTCATCCGGCTCATCATCCGCGACGAGGCCGTGCACGGCTACTACATCGGCTACAAGTTCCAGAAGGGGCTCGAGCGGGTCGACGAGGCGCAGCGCGCGGAGCTCAAGGACTACACGTTCTCGCTGCTGTACGAGCTCTACGACAACGAGGTGCAGTACACGCAGGACCTCTACGACTCCGTCGGCCTCACCGAGGACGTCAAGAAGTTCCTGCACTACAACGCCAACAAGGCGCTGATGAACCTCGGCTACGAGGCGATGTTCCCGTCGACCGTGACCGACGTGAACCCGGCCATCCTGTCGGCGCTCTCGCCGAACGCCGACGAGAACCACGACTTCTTCTCGGGGTCGGGGTCGTCGTACGTCATCGGCAAGGCCGTCGCGACTGAGGACGACGACTGGGCGTTCTGACGTCTGCACCCCGCCGTATGAGCGGCTGACGAGAGGCCCCGGCTCTTCAGGAATGAAGGGTCGGGGCCTCTGCGTTCGAGGCGTCGTGCGAAGCCTGCAGGCGAACCGCGGCGTCGTCCTAGTGCGGTGCGGACGACGCCTGACGGCGGCGGCAGGGCGGGCATCCGCGCCCTCGGGAGATGCGCTCGAGCCGGCTGCCGGGCTTCGGCCGCTGGTAGCGGTTGCAGCGCGGATCCGTCCGCAGGTGCCAGTTCTGCACCGCGGCGACCCGGCTCGGTGCGAGGGTCTCGATTCCGATGATGATCCAGGCGCTCAGCATCGCCATCCGCCCCCGTCTCGCACAGCAAGAGATTACGCGGCTCCAGCTGAGACGACCCCGATGAGAGTGTCGGAGGGGTCTCGTACTCTGGAATCGTGCTCGTGGGTGTGATCAGAAGAGACGACGGCGGCCAGCTCGAGGCCGAGGCCGAGACGCAGGCCGAGGTGAGGGAAGCGCTCGAGGCGCAGGTGCCGGCAGGGCACGTGCTCACCGACGCGCGGGTCGCCATGATCAAGCGCTCCACGCGCATCAGCGCGGTCGGCCGCTACCGCCACACCGAGATCGCCGAGGTCGAAGCCGACGACATGACCGCGCTCGAGGCGAAGGTGCCCGAAGGGTGGAAGCTCATGTCCGTGCGCGCACTCTGACCCAGGACGCAGCGAGGGCTCTCCGCACGAACGCGGAGAGCCCTCGCTGCCAGCGGATCAGCCCAGCGGCACCGATCCGAGGAGGACGCCGACGGCGAGCATGACGAGCGAGACGACGAGGGCGCGCCACAGCACCTTCTTGTGGTGGTCGCCGAGGTTGACGTTCGCGAGCGAGACCAGCAGCAGGATGGCCGGAACGAGCGGGCTCTGCAGGTGGACGGGCTGGCCGATCACGGATGCGCGCGCCATCTCGACCGGTGCGATGCCGTAGGTCGCCGCGCTCTCCGCGAGGATCGGCAGGATCCCGTAGTAGAACGCGTCGTTCGACATGAAGAACGTCATCGGGATCGACAGCAGCCCGGTGATGACGGCGAAGAACGGGCCGAGTGCCGGCGGGACGATGTCGACGACCCAGTCGGCCATCGCGGTGACCATGCCCGTGCCATCCAGCACCCCGACGAGCACGCCGGCGGCCAGCACCATCGACACGACGCCCACGATGCTCGGCGCGTGCGCGACGATCTCCGCGCTCTGCTCCTTCAGCTTGGGGAAGTTCAGCACGAGGGCGATGCCGGTGCCGATCATGAAGACGAACGCGAGCGGCATGACGTCGAGGACGAGCAGCACCATCACGGCGACGGTGAGCGCGAGGTTCAGCCAGATGAGCTTCGGTCGCAGCGTGGGCCGGTCGGGGCTGAGCATGGTGTCAGCCATCGCGGTGTCGCGCTCGTCCTCCGTGAGGACGGCGGGACCGGCCGCGCCCGAACCCTGGATCGTGAGCATGTTCGTCGTGCCGAGCACGGCGCGCGCACCGGGGGTGCCGACGCCGGAGCGGAGCTGGGGAACGCGCATGCCGAAGCGTCCGGCCCGCGTGCTGCCGCCATCCGCCTGCATCTCGTCGAGCCCATCCAGCGAGAGCCTGCCGATGCGGCGACGCTCGGAGAGCCCGAGCAGCCACGACAGTCCGAGCGCGACGGCGAGGCCGACGGCGAGGGACGGGATCATCGGCACGAAGACATCGGTGGGCTGCAGGCCGAGCGCGGTGGCGGCGCGGACGGTCGGACCGCCCCAGGGCACGATGTTGAGCGTGCCGTTCATGAGACCCGCCACGCACGTGAGCACCACCGGGCTCATCCCGAGGCGCAGGTAGAGGGGCAGCATCGCCGACGTCGTGATGATGAACGTCGTCGAGCCGTCGCCGTCGAGCGACACCGCACCCGCGAGGAGCGCCGTGCCGAGCACGACCTTCGCCGGGTCGTTGCCCAGGGTGCGCGTGATGAAGCGGATGAGCGGGTCGAACAGGCCCACGTCGATCATGATGCCGAAGTACATGATCGCGAACATCAGCAGCGCCGCGGTGGGCGCCATGTCGCCGATGGCCGAGATGACCATGTCGCCGAGCCCCAACCCGGCGCCGGCGAACAGGCCGAAGATCGTGGGCACGAGGATGAGCGCGACCATCGGCGTGAGACGCTTGGTCATGATGAGCACCATGAACGCGAGGATCATGGTGAAGCCGAGGATGACGAGCATCTGACGTCCTTGTCGTCGTGCCGCGTTCGCGTCGTCGCGTTGCGGCGGTGGAGCGTACTCGGCGACGATACGGCGAGCGGGCTGCGGGTCCGGGGATGCGCGCATTGCGCGAGGATCTGCGCGTTGAGTCGGTTGTGCGCATTCTGCTCATGGTTGCTCGCGGGATACTCGACGTATGCGGTTCACGACGCGGGTGTTCGCGATGCAGCTCCTCGCCGCCGCCGCCGTCATCGCGGTGTGCGTGTCGGCGTTCGCGCTGCTGGGCATCGGACAGCTCCGCGACGAGGCTGAGTCGACGGCGCTCGCCGTTGCGCGCACCGTCGCCAGCGATCCGCAGGTGCGCGCCGACGTGGCGGGCTTCGCGGGGCGGAGCGATCTCGACGCGGCGGCCCTCGCTGGCGGTGCGCTGCAGGAGTACGCAGCGGGCATCGTCGACCGCACGCAGACGCTGTTCGTCGTCGTCGCGAACGACCTCGGCCTGCGTCTCGCGCACCCGGAGTCGGAGCTCCTCGGTCGGCAGGTCAGCACCGACTTCGCCTCCGTGATCGCGGGCGACGAGGTCGTCGCGTGGGAGCGGGGGACGCTGGGGGAGTCGGTGCGGGCGAAGGTTCCCGTCTTCTCTCCGGATGGCGGGAGGATCGTCGGCGAGGTGAGCGTCGGGTTCGCGCCGGCTCGAGTCTTCGCCGATGCCCCGCTTCTCGTCGGGCTGTTCGTCCTGATCGCCGTGGTGGCGCTCGCGATGGCCGCGCTGGTCTCGATCGTCATCCGCCGACGGCTGGAGCGTCTGACGCGGGGCGTGCAGCCGGAGGAGCTGGGCGGTCTGCTGCAGAGCAGAGCCGCGGTGCTCGAAGGGGTGCACGACGGAGTGCTCGCGGTGTCGGACGACGGGGTCGTCCGCGCAGCCAACGCGTCTGCGGAGCGGGTGGTCGGCGGCGATGATGCGGTGGGGCAGCACATCGACGAGCTGAACCTCCCGCCGCGTCTGCGCGCAGCGCTCGACCGCGCGCTCGGCGGCGACTGCCTCGTCACCGGCGAGCTCGTGCTGTCGGAGCAGGTCGTCTACGTCGAGGTCCGCCGCGTGAGGCATGAAGGGCGCTCGCTCGGTGTCGTCGCGGTGCTCCGCGACCGCACCGATGTGGTGGCGCTGGCGGAGCGGCTCGACGCGGTGCGAGCGGCGACCAACGCCATGCGGGCGCAGCGGCACGAGTTCGCGAACCGCATGCATGCCGTCCGTGGCATGGTCGCGGCCGGGAGGACCGAGGAGGCGCAGGAGCTCCTGTCGGAGTTCGCCGCCCGCGGCGCCCTGCCCGAGGAGGCGGAGATGCCCGTCACGGAGCCGTTCCTGCGCTCGTTCCTCGCGGCCAAGCGGATGGAGGCGCGCGAGCGCGGCGTGGAGCTGCGGGTGGGGGAGGACACGCTCCTCCTCGGCGTCGTCGCCGAGCCGGAGGACGTGGCGGCGGTGCTGGGGAACCTCGTGGACAACGCCGTGACGGCGGCCGCCGCCGGGGAGGAGCCGCGATGGGTGGAGGTCTCGCTGCTGGACGACCGCGATGAGCTCGCGCTCACGGTGACGGACTCGGGCGTCGGCGTGGACCATCCGGAGTCGGTCTTCGACCGTGCGCGGGCGGCGGAGGACGACGAGACGGGTCGGGTGCACGGCCGGGGGATCGGACTTCCGCTCGCCCGCCGCTTCACGCGCCGATGGGGCGGTGAGCTCTGGCTCGCGGAGGCGCGGGGCGACGGCCACGGCGCGGTGTTCGCCGCCCGGCTGCCCGGGGTGATGCGGGCCGCGGGCGACGACGAGCACGAAGGCGCGATCACATCGGAAGAGGGAACGGCATGACGAACGAGATCCGCGTCCTGATCGTCGACGACGACTTCCGCGTCAGCGGCATCCATCGCGACCTGGTGGCCGCGCGGCCGGGGTTCAGCGCGCTGCCTCCCGTGAGGGACGCGGCTTCCGCACGCATCGCCATCCGCGACATGCGCCCTGACCTGCTGCTGCTCGACGTCTACCTGCCGGATGGCGATGGCATCGAGATCGGACGGGAGGCGGGAATCGATCGGTTCGTGCTGAGCGCGGCTGACGACGTGGCGACGATCCGCAGGGCGCTGACGAGCGGCGCGCTGCACTACCTCGTGAAGCCGTTCGACCCCCGCGCGCTCCAGGATCGACTCGACCGCTATGCCCGCTTCCGCAACCTGCTGTCGAGCGGCAGCGCGACCCAGGAGACCATCGACCGCGCGGTGAGCGTGCTCCATGGCGCAGCCGCGGTGACGCCGCCGCGGGCGGGAACGCAGCAGATCATCCTCGACGCGCTCGCCGCGGGGGAGGCATCGAGCGTCGAGATCGCCGAGCGCGTCGGGGTCTCGCGTGCCACCGCGCAACGGCACCTCGCGGAGCTCGCGGCGCGCGGGGCGGTCGATGTGACGCTCCAGTACGGATCCGCAGGGAGGCCCGAGCATCGGTATCGGCTCAGCTGAATCCACTCGTTTCGATGTTCGATAGTAGGGGTAAGCGCCGGCGACCTGTGCCGTTCGCTGCAATCGCACGATCTCTGCGGTGACCGGGCGTAATCTCTTGCCGAAGTCGTACGTGTGTTCTATACTGTGAGCATGGCGAAGAAGCCAGTGCATCTCGATCCGAGCGACGTGGCCCGACAGGCGGCCACGCAGCTCGATGGCGCTGCTCCCTCGGTTCGGCAGCTCAGGGATGCGGACCTCGTCGCCCTGGTCGGCATCGTCGAGCATCTCGGGCGAGTCGTCGACGCTCTTCGCGTCCGGGTCGCCGGGGAAGTCGCCTTCCGATCGCGCCGTGCGGACGACGAGGCGCTGGCCGACCGGTACGGGTGTCGCACGGGAACCGAGCTGCTCGAGCGCCTCACCGGCGCCTCGTCTCGCGAGCTGCGCGGTCGCGCTCGGCTCGATGAGAGCACCCGTACGCGCACCGCGCTGACCGGGGAGGATCTGGCGCCTCGTCTCGAGCACGTGGCTGCGGGCCTCGCCTCCGGGCTGCTGGGCATGGAAGCCGCGGCAGGGATCATGAAGGCGGTCGACACCGCTCGTCGTGGCGGCGGCGACCCGGAGCGTGTCGATCTCATGGAGCGGCACCTCGTGGCCATCGCGACCGGGACGATCGATCCCGACGCCCAGCCCGGCGACGCGGAGGGCGAAGCGGAGACAGACCCGCTGGCGACGCTCGCCCCGGTGCCGCCGCTGTCGGTCGTCAACCTGCACGCGCAGGCCTGGATCGACGTGCTCACCGCCGACGGCGCCGAACCCGATCATGACGGCGCCATGCGTCAGCGGTCGCTGACGCTCACGCCGCTTCCCAGCGGCGCGTTCCGCATCAACGGCGTGCTCGTACCGGAGGCGGGGGCGTTGCTGCAGGCGCTGCTGTCCGCTCACACCAACCCCGCCCGGAACGTGCGCTTCACGTCCGACGGCGATGCGGACGGCGAGAGCGACGCCGGCAGTCTGGGAGCGAGTGACAGCGAGGCTGCGAACGGCGGCGCGCAGTGGCCGGAGGTCGAACTTCCGCCGCCGGATGCGATGCCCGATCCGCGCAGCGCGACTCAGAAGCGCCATGACGCGCTGATGGCCATGCTCGAATCCGCCTCGCGAGCGGCGGAGACTCCGAGCCTGGGCGGTGCCGCGCCGACGGTGATGGTGCACGTCAGTGCGGATGATCTGGTTCCGCAGGCGAACGGGTCAGGCTCGGCGTTCGCCCGGCCGGTGGGGCACCTCGACGGGGTCGACGCGCCGGTGCCTCTCGGAGTGGCCGAGCGCATCGGCTGCACCGGCGACATCCTTCGGGCGGTGTTCAGCGCGGAAGGGCGGCTGCTGTCCCTCTCCAGCGTGCAGCGCATCTTCACCGCGACACAGCGGAAGGCGATCGTCGCGCGGGATGGCGGGTGCGTCATCCCGGGCTGCACGATCCCCGCGGCGTGGTGCGAGATCCACCACGTGCAGGACTACGCGCGGGGTGGGCCGACCACGACCGACAACGGAGTCCTGCTCTGCTGGTGGCATCATCACCACCTCGAGCAGTCGGGATGGGCCATCCGGATGAGGGGCGGCGTGCCGTACCTCGCCCCGCCAGCCTGGATCGACCGCGAGTGCCGGCCGCGTCCCGCGCAGGGCTCCGCCACCCGGTTGCGCAGCAGACTCCGCCGCGCTCTGGTGCCGAGGCGGACGTGAGCCGCAGGCGGCGGGAGTCTGAGCTCAGGCGTCGATGCGGAGTTCGCGGCGCAGGCGCGCCACGTGGCCGGTGGCCTTGACGTTGTAGAGAGCCTTCTCGATGACGCCGTCCTCATCGAGGACGAACGTCGAGCGGATGACGCCCTGCACGATGCGGCCGTAGTTGCTCTTCTCACCCCACGTGCCGTAGGCCTCGTGCACGGTGCGCTCGGGATCGCTGAGCAGCTCGAAGGTGAGTCCGTCGCGGTCCCGGAATCGGCGCAGCTTCTCGGGCAGGTCGCGCGAGACCCCGACCACCGTGTACCCCGCCGACACGAGCGACCCGAGGCTGTCCCGGAAGTCGCAGGCCTGCTTCGCGCAACCGGTGGTGAGCGCCTCCGGGTAGAAGTACAGCACGACCTTCTGCCCCCGCAGGTCGGAGAGTGCGAGAGGCTTCTCGTCCTGGTCGAGGAGCGTGAAGTCGGGGGCGGGGGTACCGGGTTCGAGGCGCGTGGTCATCGCCCTCCAGCCTATCCGCGCGAGCTAGAAGAGGTCTCCGAGCTCGACCCGCTCGCCGGTGGTGTCCGCGATCGCGAGGCGCGCGGCTTCCCAGCCCGCAGTTCCGTGCACACCGGGGCCAGGGGGCGTCGACGCGGACGCGAGGTACACGCCCTTCATCGGCGTGCGCCACGGCGCGGTGCTGAGCAGCGGCCGGGCGATGAGCTGCCTGAAGCTGACCGCTCCGCCCGCGTAGTCGCCGCCGATCGACGACGGGTTCTCCTCCGCGTGCTCGACGGCGGTCGTCGCGTGAGACGCGAGGATGCGGTCGCGGAAGCCGGGCGCGAAGCGCTCGATCTGCCGGGTGATCACCTCGGTCGCGTCGAAGGTCGAGTTCGGCGGCACGTGGATGTACGTCCACAGCACGCTCCTCCCCTTGGGGGCGCGCGTGGGGTCGAGAACGGAGGGCTGCACCGTGAGCACGTAGGGACGCTCGGAGATCCGCCCGCGCGCGACAGCGTTCTCGCTCGCCTCCACCTCCGCGCGCGTTCCGCACACGTGGACCGTGGGGGAGCGACGCACGTCGGGATTGGTCCACGGCACGTCGCCCTCGAGCGCGAAATCGACCTTCGCGGCCCCGGGACCGTAGCGGTACGAGCGGATGGCGTGGGCCCAGCCCGTGGGCACGTCGGGGAGCGTCAGCGCGAGCCGCGGCGGGGCGTCCAGCACGACGACGTCGCCGCGCTCGGGGTCGCCCCAGTCGAGCATCGACAGGTCGTCGACACGGTGCCGCGTGACGATGCGACCGCCGTGCGCGTGCAGGTCTTCCGCCAGCGCGTCCGGGATGGCCTGCGCCCCGCCGACGGGGTAGCCCCAGCCATCCGCGTGCGCCTGAGACGCCAGCAGCAGCCCAGCCGCTGCCGCGCCGACCGTCGGCAGCCGGGTGTTCGCGTGGGCGACCACCCCGGAGATCAGCGCGTGCGCCTCCTCGGTCCGGAAGGAATGCCGCCCGAGCGCGGTGCCCAGCTCGAGCGCGCGCAGACCGAAGCGAGCGGCCGTGACGGGGTGCCGCGGGACGCGCAGCATCTGGTGGCCGGTGAAATCGACCACGCCCTCGATGCGGCGCGACAGCGGGCGGAGCATCGCCTTCCACGCCCCGGCGTCGACGCCGAGCTCCGCTGCAGTGCGGCCGATGTCGCGCCACGCGACCGCGGCGCGCCCGCCGTCCAGCGGGTGCGCGTATGAGGCATCGGGGATGAGCCATCCGATCTTCTCGCGCATGCCGAAGGCCTGGAAGAAGGGCGAGGTGAGGGCGGCGGGGTGGACGGCCGAGCAGACGTCGTGACGGAAGCCCGGCAGCGTGAGCTGTGCCGTGCGCGTGCCGCCGCCGACCCCGTCCTGCGCCTCGAGCACCGTCACCTCGAAGCCGGCGCGCGCGAGCACCACCGCCGCGGAGAGCCCGTTCGGTCCGCTGCCCACCACCGTCGCCCGACGTGTCGCCATACGGCCATCCTGCCAGTGTCGGGAGCCGGTGGCTCAGACGAATGCGCCGACGCCGGTGAGATCGCGGCCGAGGAGGAGAGCCTGCACGCTCTCCGTCCCCTCGTAGGTGTGGATCGCCTCGATGTCGGCCAGGTGCTGCATGACCCCGTTGTCGAGGAGGATGCCGTTGCCGCCCAGCATGTCGCGGGCGGTCCGCGCGATGTCGCGAGCGGTGCGGGTGCAGTGGTACTTCGCCAGCGAGGCCTGCGTGGGCCGCATCGCACCCGCCGCCTCGAGGTCGGCGAGACGCCGCAGGAACAGCTGCATGGACGTCAGCTGCGCGAGCATCTGCGACAGCCGCTCCTGGACCATCTGGAACCGGGCGAGCGGCCGCCCGAACTGCTCGCGCTGCGTCGCGTAGGAGAGCGCCGCCTCGAAGCAGGCCGTGGCGTGGCCGAGCGCGGACCATGCGACGCCCGAGCGCGTGGCGAAGAGCACCGTGCTGGCGTCCTTGAAGGAGTGGGAGCCGGGCAGGACGGCGTCGGCGGGCAGCCGCACGTCGTCGAGGAGCACGTGAGCCTGATGGATCGCGCGCAGCGCCGCCTTGCCCTGGATGACGGTGCCGACATAGCCGGGGGTGTCCTGCTCGACGAGGAAGCAGCGCACGCTGCCGTCGTCGGGGTCGCCCGCGCACTGCACCCGCGCCCAGACGAACGAGATGCCGCCCGAGGCGCCGTTCCCGATCCACTTCTTGGCGCCCCGCAGCAGCCATCCGTCGCCTTCGCGCAGGGCGACCGTCTCGAGAGACGTGGAGTCCGACCCGTGATCGGGCTCGGTGAGCGCGAACGAGCCGAGCACCTCGCCGCGCTGCAGCGGGCCCAGCCAGCGCACCTGCTGCTCGCGGCTGCCGAAGAGCGCGAGGGTGCGCAGGGCAAGCCCGCCCTGCACGGCGACGATCGTGCCGAGCGACCCGTCGTGTCGGGAGACCTCCATGTTCACCAGGCCCGCCGCCAGCGGCGTCATCGCCGGCACGTCCGGATGGTCGACCGCGTCGGCGAAGAGATGGGCCGCGCCGAGCTCGGGGACGACCTCGAGCGGGTACTCCGCGCGGTCCCACGCGGCCCGCATCCGCGGCGCCAGCCGCTGCCCGACCTCGCGCGCACGGGACCAGATCTCGCGATCGGCGCCCGCGACGTCGGCGAATACCGCGTAGTAGTCGACGTCGAGGGTCTTCGCGACGTCGTACGTCGGCACCTTCTCTCCGGGGAACAGCTCCGTTGCCATGGCCACAGGCTAGGCGCAGTCCCTGGCGCGGATCATCTAAGCTGGAGGAAGTCTTCAAGAAGGAGCAGAGATGTTCATCGTGGCTTTTGTCCTCTTCCTCGCCGGCATGGCGCTGTTCGCCGTCGCCTTCATGGTCTCGGCGTTCCAGGGACTCGTGTTCGCCGCCGGCATCCTGCTGATCTGCCTCGCCATGGCTCTGCCCATGCACATCAAGGCGAAATAGCGCGCGACTTCGGCGTACGGGAAGCGGCTTCGGATCATCCGGGGCCGCTTCTTCGCGTTCCGGGGGCGGGCCGCCGAAGGGAGCGGCATTCGGGCGGTAGTAGGCTGGGAGTGTCGGTCGAGATATCTCGACGTCGAGACGTTTCCACGCGTCTTGCCCCGTCGCCCCATCGAAGGAATGCAACGTGGATCTGTACGAGTACCAGGCTCGAGACCTTTTTGAGAAGTACGACGTGCCGGTGCTCGCCGGTATCGTCGCCGACACCCCGGAGGAGGTGAAGGCGGCAGCCGAGAAGATCGGCGGCGTCGTGGTGGTCAAGGCCCAGGTCAAGACCGGCGGTCGTGGCAAGGCCGGCGGCGTGAAGGTCGCGAAGACGCCCGACGAGGCGTACGAGGCGGCCCAGGCCATCCTCGGGCTCGACATCAAGGGCCACGTCGTCAAGCGCGTCATGGTCGCGCAGGGCGCCGACATCGCCCGCGAGTTCTACTTCTCGGTGCTGCTCGACCGCGCCAACCGCACCTACCTGTCGCTCGCGAGCGTCGAGGGCGGCATGGAGATCGAGCAGCTCGCCGTCGAGAAGCCCGAGGCGCTCGCGCGCGTCGAGGTGAACGCCCTCACCGGCATCGACCACGCCAAGGCGCTCGAGATCGCCCGCGCGGGCGGCTGGGAAGAGGACCTCGTCGAGAAGGTCGCCGACGTCTTCGTCAAGCTCTACAACGTCTACAAGAGCGAGGGCGCGACCCTCGTCGAGGTGAACCCGCTCGTCCTCACCGGCGCCGGCGACATCGTCGCCCTCGACGGCAAGGTGTCGCTCGACGACAACGCCAGCGAGGTGCGCCACCCCGAGCACGAAGAGCTCGAGGACAAGGGCGCGGCCGACCCGCTCGAGGCGAAGGCCAAGGAGTCCGGCCTCAACTACGTGAAGCTGGATGGCCAGGTCGGCATCATCGGCAACGGCGCGGGCCTCGTCATGTCCACGCTCGACGTCGTCGCGTACGCCGGTGAGAAGCACGGCGGCGTGAAGCCGGCGAACTTCCTCGACATCGGCGGCGGAGCCTCGGCGACCGTCATGGCCGCGGGCCTCGACGTCATCCTCGGCGACGAGCAGGTCAAGAGCGTCTTCGTCAACGTCTTCGGCGGCATCACCAGCTGCGTGGCCGTGGCGGAGGGCATCGTGAAGGCCCTCGAGATCCTCGGCGACGCGGCCACCAAGCCGCTCGTCGTGCGACTCGACGGCAACCAGGTCGAAGAGGGCCGCGCCATCCTCGCCGGGGCGAACCACCCGCTGGTCACCCTCGCGGCGAGCATGGACGACGGCGCCGACAAGGCCGCCGAGCTGGCGAACGCCTGAGACGGAAGAGGACACACAGAACATGTCGATCTACCTCAACAAGGACTCCAAGGTCATCGTCCAGGGCATCACGGGCGGTGAGGGCACCAAGCACACCGCCCTCATGCTCAAGGCCGGGACGAACGTCGTCGGCGGCGTGAACGCCCGCAAGGCCGGCACCACGGTCACGCACCAGGACAAGGACGGCAACGAGATCGAGCTGCCTGTCTTCGGATCGGTCGCCGAGGCCATCGAGAAGACCGGCGCCGATGTGTCGATCGCGTTCGTGCCCCCCGCGTTCACGAAGGACGCCATGGTCGAGGCCATCGACGCCGAGATCGGCCTCCTCGTCGTGATCACCGAGGGCGTGCCCGTCGGCGACTCGGCCGAGGCGTGGGCGTACGCGATCGAGAAGGGCAACAAGACCCGGATCATCGGCCCGAACTGCCCCGGCATCATCACGCCCGGCGAAGCGCTCGTGGGCATCACCCCTGCGAACATCACCGGCAAGGGCCCCATCGGCCTCGTGTCGAAGTCGGGCACGCTGACCTACCAGATGATGTTCGAGCTGCGCGACCTCGGGTTCTCCACCGCCATCGGCATCGGCGGCGACCCCGTCATCGGCACCACGCACATCGACGCCCTCGAGGCGTTCGAGGCGGACCCCGAGACCAAGGCCATCGTCATGATCGGCGAGATCGGCGGCGACGCCGAGGAGCGCGCTGCCGAGTTCATCAAGGCCAACGTCACCAAGCCGGTCGTCGGCTACGTCGCCGGCTTCACTGCCCCCGAGGGCAAGACGATGGGCCACGCCGGCGCGATCGTGTCCGGCTCGGCCGGCACCGCCCAGGCGAAGAAGGAGGCCCTCGAGGCCGCCGGCGTCAAGGTCGGGAAGACCCCGAGCGAGACCGCCGCGCTGATGCGCGAGATCATCGAGTCGCTCTAAGACTGAGCGAGCGAAGCGAGCCGCTTCCGGTCGTCGAGCGAGCGGAGCGAGTCGAAACGCACCGAGCGAAGCGAGCCGATCCCGGGACCTCCGGGGTCGGCTCGCTGCATTCAGGGCTTCTTCGCCCGGGACGGCTGCACGCGGGGCGGCTCACCGGGCATCTTCGGGAACTCCGGAGGGAACGGCAGCTCGCCCAGGCCATCCGCCAGATCGCGCTCCCACCAGCCCAGGAGCGCGTCGATGCGGCCGGGCTTCGCCTCCCGCAGGGCCGCCCAGGGGTCGCCGACCTCGGCGAGACGCCGCGGCGTCGTCTTCACCGTGAAGGCGAGCGGGTCGACTCCGTCGAGCTCATCCCACGTGACGGGCGTCGACACGGTCGCCTGCGGCAGGGCGCGCGGACTGTAGGCGCCCGCCATCGTGCGGTCGCGGTTCGTCTGGTTGAAGTCGACGAAGATGCGCTCGCCGCGCTCCTCCTTCCACCAGCTCGTGGTCACGCGGTCGGGGTGACGACGCTCCAGCTCGCGCCCCGCGGCGATGACCGCGTGCCGCACCTCGAGGAACTCCCACTCGGGCTCGATGGGGCTGAACAGGTGGATGCCGCGGTTGCCGCTCGTCTTGATCCAGGAGTCGAGCCCGGCCTCGCTCAGCACCTCGCGCATGGCGTGCGCGGCGAAGACGGCGTCGGCGAAGTCCGTGCCCGGCTGGGGATCGAGATCCACGCGCAGCTCGATCGGATGGTCGGAGTCGCCGGCCGACGACGACCACGGGTGGAAGACCACGGTGTTCATCTGCGCGGCCCACACCACGGCCGCGGGCTCCGTGAGCACGAGCTGCGGATGGCGGCGCCCGCTGTTGTAGGTGACGGTCACCGATTCGACGTAGTCGGGGGCGCCCTTCGGCGGGTTCTTCGAGAAGAAGCTCTCGCCATCCACCGAGCCGGAGTAGCGCTCGAGCGACACCGGCCGGTCGCCGTTGTGCGCGAGGAACGGGCCTGCCACGGCGATGAGGTACTCGGCGAGGTCGCGCTTGGTGACCCCGGCCTCTGGCCAGACGAGCCGCCCCGGGCTGGAGAGCGCGATCTCGCGGTCGCCGTGCGGGCCGGGAACGGTCAGGGCGATGCGCTCGGATGCCATGACCCGACCCTAGGCCGCGCGGAGGCCGCGCGTCACTCCCCGAACCCGGAGGCGATGAGCTCGCCGATGGCGTCGATCGCGCGGTCGGCGTCGGGCCCCTCGGCGGTGACGTCGATGGCGTCGCCCTTGCGCGCGCCGAGCGCCATGAGCCCGACGAGGCTGCGGCCGTCGACCGCGGGCTTCGTGGCGGTGCCGATGCGCACGACCGCGTCCAGCCCGCGCAGGGCGCCGGCGAGCGCCGCGGCGGGGCGCGCGTGCAGGCCGATCTGGTTCGTCAGCACGAAGGACTCCGACCGGCCGCGCGGCGCGGGCAGCTCCTCCGCCGTGGGGTCCACGCCGAGGTGACGCAGCTTCGCCTCCAGCGCGCGGCGCGCCTCCCGCTCGACTTCCACGAGGTCGCCGCCGGCGGCGGCGCGCGCCACGGCCGCCACGAGCCCCTCGACGAGGGGAGCGGCGGCGAGGCGCACCTCGCCCACGTCGACGAGCTCGAGCGCGAGCTCCGCGCTGAGGATGGCGGAGCCGAGGTCGGTGAAGACGAGCGTGCCGTCGTCGGAGGCGACCGACTCGATCGCGCGGGCGATGAGCGCGGCGTCCGTGCCGGTGCCGCCGTCGGCGGCGCCAGCGGCCACCGCAATCGGCGGCGCCGTCGGCGTGGCCATCTCGCTCGCGAGGGCGACGGCCGCCTCGGCGAGCGCGACGCTGTGGGAGACGACGACGAAGCCGATCATGCGCGCTCCTCCGTGAGGGCGTCGGCGAGCGCTTCGAACAGCAGCGCCGACGAGACGGATCCGGGGTCGAGATGGCCGGCGCTCCGCTCGCCGAGATAGCTGGCGCGACCGCGGCGCGCGACGAGCGCCTCGGTGGCATCGCTGCCCGCGCGCGCCGCCCGAGCGGCCGCCGCGGCGGCGGCCGCGACGTCGCCGGCTTCCGCCTCGAACGCGGCCACGGCCGGTGCGAGCGCGTCGATCATGGTCTTTTCGCCGGGTTCGGCCCGCCCGCGCGAGACCACGCCGTCGAGCCCCGCGCGCAGTGCGCGGGCGAGGGCGGGGCCGTCGAGCTCGTCGAGGCCGTCGCCGGCCGTGCCGAAGCGGAGGAAGAAGGTGCCGTAGAGCGGGCCGCTGGCTCCGCCGATCGACGAGACCAGGGCCATCCCCACCGCCTTGCCGAACTCGGCGACCGTCTGCGGCCGCGTCTCGGCGACGTTCGCGGCGGCGGCCATCGTGCCGCGCGCCATGTTGGCGCCGTGGTCGGCGTCGCCGATGGCCGAGTCGAGCGCGGTGAGCCGCTCCTGCTCGGCGGCGATGCGGTCGCGGAACAGCGCGACCCAGCGGGTGAGCGCGGTGATGTCGGCGGCCATGTCACCGCCCCCAGCGCAGGCCGGGCGTCTCGACGGGCGCGTCCCACAGGCGCAGCAGCTCGTCGTCCGCGCGCAGGAGGGTGAGCGAGCAGCCCGCCATGTCGAGGGAGGTGATGTAGTTGCCGACGAGCGTGCGCGCGACGGGAACCCCCGCCTTCTCGAGGAGCTTCGCGACCTCCCCGTACATGAGGTAGAGCTCGAGCAGGGGAGATCCGCCCATGCCATTGAGCATGGCGATCACGGGCTCGCCGCCCGATGGGAGGTCGGCGAGCACCGGCTCGACGAGCATCTCCGCGATCCGCGGCGCGGGGGCGAGCTTCTCCCGGTGCCGGCCCGGCTCGCCGTGGATGCCGACGCCGACCTCCATCTCGTCGTCGGGGAGGTCGAACGTGGGGCGGCCGGCGGCGGGAACCGTGCCGCTCGTGAGCGCCACGCCCATCGAGCGGCCCTGCGCCGACACCTTCTCCGCGACGCGCACGACCTCGTCGAGGGGGCGCCCCTCCTCGGCGGCCGCGCCGGCGATCTTCTCCATGAGGACGGTGAGCCCCACGCCGCGGCGCCCCGCGGTATACGTGGAGTCCTCCACGGCGACGTCGTCGTGCACGAGCACGGACGCGACCGAGGCGCCCTCGGCGAGCTCCGCCGCCATCTCGAAGTTCATGACGTCGCCGGTGTAGTTCTTCACGATGTGCACCACGCCGGCGCCGCGGTCGACCGCCGTCGTGGCCGCGAGAACCTGGTCAGGGGTGGGGGAGGTGAACACCTCGCCCGCGCACGCCGCGTCGAGCATCCCGAATCCGACGAAGCCGCCGTGGAGCGGCTCGTGCCCGGAGCCGCCGCCGGAGACGAGCGCGACCTTGCCCTCGTCCTTCGGGGTGGCCCGCAGCACCACGCGGTTCTGGTGGTCCACGCGCACCTGCGGCAGCGCGGCCTCGATGCCGACGAGCGCATCCGCCACCACCGCGCCCGGCTCGCCGATCAGCTTCTTCATCGCGTGCACCTCCCGGTCGTGCCGCTTCCGAACATCCCGCTTGCTCGCGCGCCGCGCCGCTTCGCCTGCATGCCTCACTATCGGCAGGACCGGCTCGGAGTGTCAAGGCCCGGGCGGCAAGCGGGGCGCTTCCCACCCGGCTCCCCGGGCAATAGGCTCTCGACATGCCGCTTCAGGGAGAGTACGCACCGAGCACAGAAGACTGGGCGCGGGAGCAGGCCGAGAGATACGAGGCGACCGACGGCGCCGAGGCGAACGTCCTCGCGGGCACCGAGTGGCCGATCATCGTGCTGACGAATGTGGGGGCGAAGTCGGGCAGGCTCCACAAGACCCCGCTCATGCGCGTCGAGCACGACGGCCGCTACGCGGTGGTCGCGTCCAAGGGCGGCGCCCCTCGCCCCCCGGCCTGGTACGCCAATGTCAAGGCGCACCCGCACGTCGAGCTGCAGGATGGCGCCGCGAAGCGCGACTACCTGGCGCGAGAACTCGACGTGGACAGCGACGAGTACGCCGAGTGGTGGGAGCGCGCGGTCGCCGCGTACCCGCCGTACGCCGAGTACCAGGAGCGCACGTCGCGCCGCATCGCGGTCTTCATCCTCGAGCCGATGGCGGCGTAGCCGCTCCCCGGCGCGGATCCGGGGTTCTCGCGGCGCCCGCGGGTAGGGTCGATTCGCCATGCATCGGATCCTCATCGCCCTGCTCGCCGCATTCGACGCGATCGTGGCGGGTCTGGTCGGCCTCGCGGTCGTGCTGGCCCCGCTCACGCTGCTGTGGATCTTCACGCTGGGCGTGACCGCCGACTGGGCCGGCCTGTGGCCGGCCACCGCGCGCATCTGGGAGCTCGGCAACCTCGTCCCGCTCTCGCTGCGCTTCGACGCGGACGCCCTGCTCGCGGTGGGACTGCCCGACGAGGCGGCCGCGTTCGCGCTGACCCTCGCGCCGTGGGCCTTCGCCGCGTTCGCCGCGATCTTCGCCGCCCGCTCGGGCGCTCGCGCCGTCCGTGCGGGGTCGGGGATCACCGGCGTGCTCGCGGGGACGGCGGTCACGGCGGGCATCGCCGCTCTCGTTCTCGTGACCTCGGGCAACACCCTCGCCGACGTGGTGCCGTGGCAGGCCGTCGTCCTCCCCACGGCGGTGTACGGCGCCGGCGCCCTCTGCGGCGCCTGGGCTGAGGCCTGGGGTGAGGGTGACGGCGGGCTCGTCGACACGCTGCGCGAGCGCATCGACGGATGGTCCGGATCCTGGCGCGAGGTGCCGTCGCTCGCCGTGCGCGGTGGGGCGATCGCGGTCGCCGGCATCGTGGGCGCGGCCGCGCTCGCCCTCGTCGTGGCGGTCATCCTGCGCGCCGACGCGGTGATCGGGCTCTTCGAGCAGGCGCAGGTCGACGCGCTCGGCGCCACCGCGGTCGCTCTCGCGCAACTGGTCTATCTGCCCACGCTGCTCGGATGGGCCGTGTCCTGGGTCGCGGGGCCGGGTTTCGCCGTGGGCGCGGCCACGACGGTGTCGCCCGCCGGCACGCAGCTCGGCGCGGTGCCCGGCGTCCCCGTGCTGGGCCTCCTGCCCGAGCAGGGCTCCGGATGGCTCCTCCTCGTCGCGCTGCTCCCGGTCGCCGCGGGTGCTGCGGCCGGATGGCACGCGCGCGCGGTGCTCGCGGCGGAATGGGAGAGCGACCCGCCCCTCCACGACGGCCATCCTCACGAGCCGGTATCGCCGCGCATCGTCGTCGCCGTCGCCACCGCCGTCATCGCCGGCGCGGTCGCGGCGCTCCTGGCTGCGCTCTCGTCGGGGTCGATGGGTCCGGGGCGCCTGGCGGTCGCGGGCCCCGACCCCGGCGCCGTCGCGCTCGCGGTCGGTCTCGAGGTGCTCCTCGGCGCGGCCATCCTCCTCCTCGCCCCGCAGGGCCGACGGGCGGCTGCCGACGACCAGGCGGCCGACAGCGGCGCGTTCACTCGCCGGTAGACTGACCGCGTGCTCTCGGTCGCCGTCCTCATCTCCGGAACCGGCTCGAACCTCCGTGCCCTCCTGGAAGCGGCGAGCGAACCCGGGTATCCCGCCCGCGTCGTCGCCGTGGGCGCCGATCGCGACGCGACCGGCCTCGCGCACGCCACGGAGTTCGGCGTCGAGACCTTCACCGTGCCGTACCGTCAGCACGCGTCGCGCGAGGAGTGGGGCGCCGCGCTCGCCGAGCACCTCCGCCGCGTCGACGCCGACCTCATCGTGCTGAGCGGTCTGATGCGCCTGCTTCCCGCCGATCTCGTGGAGGAGTTCTCTCCGCGGATCATCAACACGCACCCCGCGTTCCTGCCGGAGTTCCCCGGCGCGCACGGCGTGCGCGATGCGCTCGCCGCGGGCGCCTCCCAGACCGGTGCCAGCGTCATCATCGTCGACAACGGCGTGGACAGCGGCCCCATCCTCGCGCAGGAGCGCATCCCCGTGCTCGACGGCGACGACGAGGCCACGCTGCACGAGCGCATCAAGCCCGTCGAGCGGCGCCTCCTCATCGACGTCGTGCGGCGCATCGCCGAGGGCGACATCGATCTGGCGCACCCCGTCCGCTGACGCCCCCGAACCCCCGCAGCCGAATCCTCGACAAGGAGTCCTCATGGCCGGCCCCCGTCACGACCACTCGCTGTACCGCGACCGAGACGTCGTCCCCATCCGACGCGCGCTCGTGTCGGTGAGCGACAAGACCAACCTCCTGCAGCTCGCCGAGGCGCTCGCCGGCGCCGGCGTCGAGATCGTGTCGACGGGCTCCACAGCGTCGACGATCCGCGATGCCGGCTACGACGTCACCGACGTCTCGAGCGTGACCGGCTTCCCCGAGTCGCTCGACGGCCGTGTGAAGACGCTGCACCCGAGCGTGCACGCGGGGCTCCTCGCCGACCTGCGACTGGAAGACCACGAGCGCCAGCTCGGCGAGCTCGGCATCGCGCCCTTCGAGCTCGTCGTGGTGAACCTGTACCCCTTCGTCGAGACCGTGCGCTCCGGCGCGCAGGGCGACGACGTCGTCGAGCAGATCGACATCGGCGGGCCCGCCATGGTGCGCGCGTCGGCGAAGAACTACGCCAACGTCGCGATCGTCGTCTCGCCCGAGTCGTACCCCGCGATCGTCGAGGCGGTGAACTCGGGCGGCACATCGCTCGGCCAGCGCAAGGAGCTCGCCGCCCGTGCGTTCGCGCACACCGCGGCGTACGACACCGCAGTCGCGGCGTGGTTCTCGGAGGGCACCATCGGCAGCCAGGTCGAGCTGCCCGAGCACCTCACCATCAAGGCCGAGAAGCTCGGCGACCTCCGCTACGGCGAGAACTCCCACCAGCGCGCGGCGCTGTACTCCCGCCAGGGCGGGCACGGCATCGCGCAGGCCACGCAGCTGCAGGGCAAGGAGATGTCGTACAACAACTTCGTCGACGCCGACGCCGCTCTGCGCGCGGCCTACGACTACGTCCTGCCGGCGGTCGCGATCATCAAGCACGCGAACCCCTGCGGCATCGCGGTCGCCGCGCCGAGCGCCCTCGACCCGATCGCGAGCGCGCACCTGCGCGCCCACGAGTGCGACCCGCTGTCGGCCTTCGGCGGCGTCATCGCCGCCAATCGCCCCGTCACGCTGAAGATGGCGGAGAACCTTCGCGACATCTTCACCGAGGTCATCGTCGCGCCCGACTTCGAGCCCGAGGCGCTCGAGGTGTTCAAGGCGAAGAAGAACCTGCGCCTGCTGAAGCTGCCGGCCGACTGGCGTCAGGAGGAGATGGATGTCCGCCTCGTCTCCGGCGGGCTCCTCCTGCAGGACGCGGACCGCTTCCCCGACGACATCGAGTCCGTCGCCCAGAGCTGGGAGCTCGTCTCGGGCGAGCGGCCGTCGGACGAGGAGATGGTCGACTTCATCTTCGCGTGGAAGACGTGCCGCGCGGTGAAGTCGAACGCGATCGTCCTCGCCAAGGACTCCGCGACGGTCGGCGTCGGGATGGGTCAGGTGAACCGGGTGGATTCCTGTCGTCTCGCGGTCGAGCGCGCGGGCGACCGGGCGCAGGGATCCATCGCCGCATCCGACGCCTTCTTCCCGTTCTCCGACGGGCCCGAGGTGCTCATCAATGCCGGCGTGCGCGCGATCATCCAGCCCGGCGGATCCGTCCGCGACGAGGAGACGATCGCGCTCGCGCGGGCGCATGGCGTGACGATGTTCTTCACGGGCGAGCGCCACTTCTTCCACTGACCGGAGTGGTGTGAGGCGGGGCGGCGACGCGGTCGCCGCCCCGCCTCCGCCGTGATGTCCGAAAACCGCCAGCTCGGACCTCGCGGAGGTGCGAGGCTGGGGGGCATGACGACGAGCATGACCTTCGACGAGCGGTACCGTGCGATCTCCGCGCGCGACACCCGCTTCGACGGCCAGTTCGTCACGGCGGTGCGCACGACCGGCATCTACTGCCGCCCCAGCTGCCCCGCGCGCACGCCGAAGCCCGGCAACGTGCGGTTCTTCGCCACGAGCGCCGCCGCGCACGAGGCGGGATTCCGCGCGTGCAAGCGGTGCCTGCCGGAGGCGGCGCCGGGATCGCCGGAGTGGAACCTCCGCGGCGACGTCGTCGCGCGCGCCATGCGGCTCGTCGCCGACGGGGTCGTCGAGCGCGAGGGCGTCGCGGGGCTCGCCGCGCGCGTCGGATACTCGTCGCGCCACCTCTCGCGGCTGCTCGCCGACGAGCTCGGGGCGGGCCCGCTCGCCCTCGCCCGTGCGCAGCGCGCCCACACCGCGCGGCTGCTGCTCGTCGGCACCGATCTCGCGGTCGCGGACGTCGCGCACTCCGCCGGCTTCGCCAGCGTGCGGCAGTTCAACGACACCGTGCGGGAGGTCTTCGGCCTGACCCCGACAGCGCTACGCGCGAGCCGACGCGGACACGCCTCCGCCGCCGGCATCTCGCTCGCGCTGCCCGTGCGCGAGCCCTTCGACCACGCCGGGCTGTTCGACTGGATGGCCGTGCGCGCGCTCCCGGGGATGGAGACGGGAGACGCCGTCTCGTTCGAGCGCCCCGTGCGCCTGCCCGGCGGATCGGGATGGTTCCGGCTGCGCTTCGACGGCCGGCTGCGGATGGACGCGCAGCTGCAGAGCCTGCCCGACCTCGCCTCCCTCGTCGCCCGCGTGCGGCGCCTGTTCGACCTCGACGCCGACCCGATTGCCGTCGACGCGGCGCTCTCCGCACACGAGAAGCTGCGGCCGCTCGTGTCCGCCGTGCCCGGCATCCGCCTCCCGGGTGCCGCCGACCCGCATGAGATGCTGATCCGCGCGATGGTCGGGCAGCAGATCTCGGTGGCCGGGGCCCGCACGCACCTCACGCGGCTCGTGGCCGACCTCGGTGAGGACGCCGTGCTCGGCGGCCGCACGCTGCGGCTGTTCCCGAGCATGTCCGCCATCGCCGAGCACGGCGCCGATGTGCTGCGCGGTCCCGCCGCCCGGATCCGCGCGATCGTCGGAGCGGCGAGAGTGCTGGCCTCGGGAGAGCTCGCGCTGACGCCGGGAGACGACCCGGTCTCCCAGCGCGAGGCGCTCCTCGCGCTGCCCGGCATCGGCCCGTGGACCGCGGACTACGTCCGCATGCGCGTCCTCGGCGACCCCGACATCGTCCTCCCCGGCGACGTCGCGCTGCGCACAGGTGCGGCCGCGGCCGGGCTGCCAGCGACGCCGCGCGAGCTGGTCAGCTGGGCCGCGAGGGCCGCGCCGTGGCGGTCGTACCTCGCCATGCATCTCTGGCGAGCCGCGCTCGCCACCCGTCCCGTCAAGGAGACCCGTTCATGACCGCCGTCGTCCAGACCCTCGACACCCCCGACGGCCCGTTCACGCTCGTCGCCGACCGCGACGGCGCCGTGCTCGCCTCCGGCTGGTCCGCGGACGCCGCCGCCGTCACCGCTCGCATCCCGGCGGCGCTGCGCCCGGGCGACGTCCGCGAAGGCGTCCTCGCGGCGGCCGAGGCCGTGCTCGCCTACTACGCGGGCGACCTGGACGCCATCCGCGCGGTCGCGGTCCGGCAGATCGGAACGCCTCTCCAGCTGGCGGGCTGGCGGGCGCTGCGCGACATCGCGCCAGGGGCACCGCTGACCTACACCGCGTTCGCCGCCGCGCTCGGCGCGCCCCGCGCCATCCGCGCCGCCGCGTCGATCTGCGCGCGCAACGCGCCCGCCCTGTTCGTGCCGTGTCACCGAGTGCTCCGCGGCGACGGCAGCCTCGGGGGCTTCGCGTGGGGATCGGATGTCAAGCGCGCGCTGCTGGGTCGGGAAAGCGTGAAAGCCTTTCCCGATGCTCCGTCGAGAGGATAGGCTGGCGGGCTGGCCCCCGTTCGGGGGCCGGAAAGCCTGCCACACGGATCCGTCGTCGGATCCGCCCCGAGGATCATGTCGCGCCCCACCACGCCTGCCCAGAGACGGTCGACCCTGCACTCGCTGCTGCGACTGCTTCCGTTCGCGAGACCCGTGCTGCCGCGCCTCGCGCTCGGCGGCCTCAGCGCGCTGACCGCCGCGGTCCTCGCGCTGCTCATCCCGATCGTGCTCGAGCGCGTGGTCGCCGGACCGATCGCCTCGGGCTCGGCGTCGGCGATCGTGTGGGGCGCGGCGGGCGTGCTCGCCCTGGGGCTCGCCGAGGCGGGGATGGTGTGGATGCGGCGGTGGCTCGTCCTCGGACCCGCCACCACGGTGGAGTACGACGTGCGCACGCGGTTCTACAACCGCCTCCAGCGCCTGCCCATCGAGTTCCACGACCGGTGGCAGGGCGGACAGCTGCTCAGCCGCATGATGCAGGACATCGGCGTCATCCGCCGCTGGATGGCCTTCGGCCTCATCATGCTCGTCGTCAACACGCTCACCGTCGTCATCGGCGCCGCGCTGCTGTTCCAATGGCACTGGGCGCTCGCGGTGGTCTTCATCGTCTCCGGCGCGCCGATCTGGTACCAGGGCTTCCGGTTCGAGCAGACGTACGGCGTGCTCAGCCGGCAGAGCCAGGACCAGCAGGGCGACCTCGCGACGAGCGTCGAGGAGAGCGTGCACGGCATCCGCGTGCTGAAGGCGTTCGGGCGCGGCGGCCACGCGCTGCGGCGGTTCACCCGCCAGGCGGAGAACCTGCGCGACACCGAGATGCGCAAGGCCGGCGCGATCGCGCGCATCGACTTCTGGCTCGTGGCGATGCCGGAGCTCGCCTTCGCCGTCTCGCTCGTGATGGGCATCTGGCTGGCCTCCGTCGACCGGATCACGGTGTCGCAGCTGTTCGCCTACTTCGCCATGGCCACGGTGCTGCGGTGGCCCATGGAATCGATCGGGTTCCTCTTCTCCTTCCTCCTCGACGCGCGCACCGCCGCCGACCGCGTCTTCGAGGTCTTCGACGCCGTCGACACGATCGCCGACCCCGAGCGCCCGATCGCCATCGCGCAGCCGCGCGGCGCGCTCGCCTTCGAGGACGTGCACTTCCGCTACCAGGATGCGGGGCCATCCGAACCCGATCTGCTGGACGGGATCGACCTCGCGCTGCGTCCGGGGGAGACGATGGCCCTGGTCGGGCTGACGGGCTCGGGGAAGACGACCCTCACCACGCTGCCCACGCGCCTGTACGACGTCACCGGCGGCCGCGTCACGCTCGACGGCGTCGACATCCGCGACCTGTCGCTCGTGGAGCTGCGGCGGCACATCGCGACCGCGTTCGAGGACGCCACGCTCTTCTCCGCGTCCGTCCGTGAGAATGTGCTGCTGGGGCGCGACGACCTCGACATCCGCTCCGAGGAGGCCGACCGGGTGCTGGAGGAGGCGCTCGGGGTGGCGCAGGCGGAGTTCGTCGCGAGTCTGCCGGACGGCGTCGACACGATGATCGGCGAGGAGGGGATGAGCCTCTCCGGCGGCCAGCGGCAGCGCCTCGCTCTCGCACGCGCGGTCGCCGCGCGGCCGACCGTGATCGTCATGGACGACCCGCTGTCGGCGCTCGACGTCGACACCGAGGAGCGGGTGCAGGTGGGCCTGCGCCGCGTCCTCGAGGGGACGACGGCCCTCATCGTCGCGCACCGGCCGTCGACGGTGGCGCTGGCGGACCGCGTGGCGCTCCTCGAGGGCGGACGCATCACGGCCGTCGGCGCGCACACCGAGCTCATGGCGACCTCGCCGCACTACCGCGGCGTGATCTCCAGCTTCGAGCGGGAGGACTCGGAGGACAGCGCGCGGCGGATGGACCCGCAGCACGGCTTCGACGTGGTGACCGGGGCCATCCCGATCGTCCCCGCCGGGGCACACGACAGCGACGAGGAGACGAGCCGATGAGCAGCACCGTCCACGGGACCGCGGGCGAGGACCGCTCCGAGTTCACCCGTGAGGAGAGCCGTGCCATCCGCCGCCGCTCCTGGCGCCTGCTGCTGTCGCTGCTCGCGCCGCTGAAACGCCAGGTGGTGCTCGTGGCAGTGGTGGTCGTGGCCCAGACCGCGGTGCGGGTCATCGGGCCCGCCCTCATCGGCATCGGCATCGACCGCGCGCTGCCGTCCGTCCTCGAGCAGGCGGACTGGGGCCCGGCGTGGCTCGTCGGCGGCGCGTACGTCGGGACGGCGGTCGGGGGCGCGGCGCTGCTCGCCTGGTACGACCTGCTGGCGGCGAGGGTCACGCAGAACGTCCTGCTCGATCTGCGCACCAGGGTGTTCCGCCACACGCAGCGGCTGAGCCTGGAGTTCCACGAGACGTACACGTCGGGCCGCATCATCTCCCGCCAGACGAGCGACCTCGACACCATCCGCGAGCTGCTGAACGGCGGGCTGAACCAGCTCGTGCACGGCGTCCTCTACGGCCTGTTCACGTTCATCGCGCTCGCGCTCGTGGACTGGCGCTCGTCGCTGGTGCTGGTGGTCTCGTTCGTGCCGCTGGCGCTCCTCATGCGGTGGTTCTACGTCAACTCGCAGCGCGCGTACCGCGTCTCGCGCGTGGTGAGCGCCAAGCTCATCGTGAAGTTCGTCGAGACGATGACGGGCATCCGCGCGGGCAAGGCGTTCCGCACCGAGCCGCGCAACGAGCGCGAGTTCGGCGGGCTCGCGAAGGAGTACCGCGAGGTCAACATGCGGTCGATCCGCCTGTTCGGCACCTTCGAGCCGGGCCTCATGGCGATCTCGGCGTGCGCGATCGGCGCGGTCGTGCTCTGGGGCGGCGTGCGGGTCACGACGGGCGAGTTCACGGCCGGCCTCCTCCTCAGCGCCGTGCTCTACGTCCGCAACTTCTTCACGCCGCTGCAGGAGGTGGCGATGTTCCTCAACTCCTTCCAGGCGGCCTCCGCGGCGCTGGAGAAGGTGTCCGGGGTGCTGGAGGAGGAGCTCACGGTCGCCGAACCCGACTCCCCGACGCCGCTTCCGCACGCGCGCGGGCACGTGCGCTTCGACGGCGTGTCGTTCGGGTACGGCGGCGGTCGCACCATCCTGCCGGCCTTCGACCTCGACATCCCCGCGGGGCAGACCGTGGCGCTGGTGGGCACCACCGGCGCCGGCAAGTCCACGCTCGCGAAGCTGCTCTCCCGGTTCTACGACCCCACCGAGGGGCGCGTGACGCTCGACGGCGTGGATCTGCGCGAGCTCGAGGGGCGAGACCTCCGCCGCGCGATCGTGATGGTGACGCAGGAGGCGTACCTCTTCAGCGGAACCGTCGCCGACAACATCGCGCTCGGCCGGCCCGACGCGACCATGGACGAGATCACCGCGGCCGCCCGCGCGGTGGGCGCCGACGCGTTCATCCGCTCCCTGCCCGACGGCTACGACACCGACGTGAACAAGCGCGGCGGGCGCGTGTCGGCCGGGCAGCGGCAGCTCATCTCGTTCGCGCGCGCGTTCCTCGCCGACCCGGCCGTGCTCATCCTCGACGAGGCGACCGCGTCGCTCGACATCCCATCGGAGCGCATGATCCAGAGCGCGCTGCAGACGCTGCTGTCGGATCGCACGGCGATCATCATCGCGCACCGGCTGTCGACGGTCGCGATCGCGGATCGCGTGCTCGTGATGGAGCACGGGCGCGTCATCGAGGACGATGCGCCCGACGCCCTCATCGCGGGAACCGGCAAATTCGCGCAGCTGCACGCCGCGTGGAAGGGCTCCCTGGTGTGACCGGCTAGAGGCGGATCTCGGCGATGACCTCGCCGTACTCCGTCTCGCCCACGGGGGCGAATCCGACGCGGTGGAAGAACGCCTCTGGTCCGCCCTCGCCCGCCTCGTAGATGACGTTCAGGCGGTCGAACTCCCGATCGCGGGCCTCGGCGAGGAGTCCCGCCACGGCGAAGCGGCCGACGCCCCGGCCCTGGTCGTCGGCGTCGACGTTGATCCGCCACAGCACCGACTGGAAGTGCTCCGGCTTCGCCTCGCGGTCGAAGTTCGCGCTCACGAAGCCCACCACGTCGGACCCGTCCAGCACGACGCGCTGCCACGTCGTCTTGGGGTTGAGGACGGAGGCCGCGATGCCGTACGACACCGGCGCGAGGAACTGCTCCTGGCCGGGCTTGAGCGACAGGTTGTTCACCTGGACGATGGTGTCGGCCGAGAGTTCGACGAGGCGCAGGTCGGTCATAGCGACAGGCTAGCGTGCGATCACGCGTGGACCCACACCTCGGTTCCGGTCTGCGCGAAGTAGTAGACGCGCTGCGCGGCGTCGATCGTCATGTTCACGCAGCCGTGGCTCATCAGGGCGCCCGGGCCGAAGTTGCTGTGCCAGTACGTGCCGTGGAAGCCCTGGTCGCCGTTGAAGTACGTCACCCAGGGGACGTCGGCCGTGCAGTAATCGAAGCTTCCGCCCGGCACGAAGTTGCCTTCGGCGTCGCAGGATCCCATGTCCTGCTCGGTGAGCTGCCCGTAGACCCGGAAGTGGCCCTCCTGGGTGTCGTGGCCGGGGGCGCCGAGGGCGATCGAGTAGGTGTCGACGACCTGGTCGTTCTCGTAGAGGGTGGTCGTGCCGGCGCTCTTGTCCACCTCGATGCGGCGGAAGAGGAGGGCGGTGTCGTACTCGACCTCCGTCACGGGCAGCTCGTAGGCCGCCTGTCCCGACGCGAGCTGGGCGGCGAAGCCGTCGGCGACGCCGTCGGTGGACTCGAGGGCGCGTCCGTTCTCGCCTTCCTGCACGGTCCGCAGGTGCTCACCGTCGGAGTCCGTGACGATCTGCTCCTCGACGACCTCGCGGTTCACGCGCTCGGGGAGCGACGCGACGGTGTCGGCGACGGCGGCCGCTGCGGCGCCCTCGTCGACGGTGACCGCGAGCTCGTCGCCGGTCGCGTCGACGGTGATCCACTGCGCGGCCTCGGCGGCGTCGACGCCCGCGACCTTCTCGTCGCCCACGTAGAAGCCGGCGTCGGCGACGAGGGCGTTGAGGCTGTCGGCCTCGGCCTGCGCGGCGGCGGCGGTGATGGGCGCCTCGATGGCCGTGGTGGCGGCCGCCACGGTGACGTCGCCGCCCTCGGCGAGCGCGCGCGTGATGTCGGCGGCGAGGGCGTCGACGTCGATCCCCGAGCCGTCGCGATCCTCGACGACGGAGTAGGAGCCGTCGGAGAATGCGACCTGCGCGTTGGTCGGAGCGGTGAAGAGCTCGGGCAGTTCGGCCTGGACGGCCTCGAGCGCGGTGTCGGCGTCGATCGAGACGTCCACGGGCACAGCGCCCGGGTTCCAGGCGCCGACGTTCCAAAGGGGATGGTCGCCGAACACGCGCTCGGCGGCCGCGTCGGCGTCGACGGATGCCCCGAGCTCGGCGCCGGTGAAGGTCGCGTCGCCCTCGGGGGAGGTGATCGTCACCTCGGTGTCGGAGATGCCGGTGGAGATCGCCTCGGTGGCGGCCCCCGCGGTGTGCCAGCCGACGTCCGCGCCGGCGGCGACGACGCCGGGGGCGATGAGGATCGCGGAGCAGGCCGCCGCTCCCGCGACGACGAGGCCCGCGGGGATCCCCAGCCAGAGTCCGAGACGCCGACGTCGAGGTGCCGGCTCGGCGGGCGCCCACTCCACGGGCGGGTTCGCGGCCTGATCGCCGGCGTCGTCGGCGCCCGGTGACGGCTTGGTCGCGAGATCGGTCATGTCTTACCCCCAGATGCCCGCCGCGGTGCGCGGCATGGTCCCGTTCTCATCGTAAGGGCGGACACCTTACCTCAGCCCGTGCGGGAATCACGATGTGAGCACGATCGAGCAGACCCGCATATCGGTTGCGGATGCGTCGCGCACGGCGTGGATGAGAGGATCGAGGGGCCGACGGCGTCCACCCCCGCACCTCCGCGGCCTGCGCGTCGCGGCCGAAGGAGGCATTCGCATGGCAGAAGTCGTCATCGTCCCCGACGCCGCGAGCGCGGGAGCGATCGTCGCGGACGAGATCGTCGCCCTCATCCGCCGTCGTCCCGACGCCGTGCTCGGGCTCGCCACCGGATCGACGCCGCTGCCCGTGTACGAGGCGCTGCGCGAGCGCATCGACGGCGTGGACGTCTCGCAGGTGCGCGGCTTCGCGCTGGACGAGTACGTGGGTCTGGATCCCGCTCACCCGGAGTCGTACCGCTCGGTCATCACCCGGGAGGTCGTCGAGCCGCTGGGTCTCGACCCCGACCGCGTCCGCACCCCCGACGGATCCCTCGCGGGCATCGAGCACGCCGGTGAGGACTACGAAGCGGCCATCGAGGCCGCCGGCGGCGTCGACCTGCAGATCCTCGGGGTGGGCACGGATGGCCACATCGGCTTCAACGAGCCCGGCTCGTCGTTCGCCTCGCGCACCCGCGTGAAGACGCTCACCCGCCGCACCCGGGAGGACAACGCGCGCTTCTTCGACACCATCGACGACGTGCCCCGGCACTGCATCACGCAGGGGATCGGCACCATCCTGCGCGCGCGTCACCTCGTGCTGCTCGCGTTCGGGGCGGGGAAGGCGGCCGCCGTCGCCGGCGCCGTGGAGGGGCCGGTGACCGCGTCGCTCCCGGGGTCGGCCATCCAGCTGCACCCGCACGTGACCGTCGTCGTCGACGAGGCCGCCGCCTCGCGTCTCGACCGCGCCGACTACTACCGCTTCGCGTGGGACAACAAGCCCGGATGGCAGGGGATCTGACGCTCAGGGCGCGAAGACCTTGCCCGGGTTGAGGATGCCGCGCGGGTCGAACACGCGCACGATGTCGCGCTGAAGCCGCCACTGGTCGTCGCCGAGCTCGTCGGCCAGCCAGCGGCGCTTGAGCACTCCGACGCCGTGCTCGCCGGTGAGTGTTCCACCCAGCCGCAGGGCCGCGCGGAAGAGGTCGTCGGCCGCGGCCCAGACGCGCTCCGGCGCCTCGGCGCCGTCGAACACGAAGTTCGGGTGCAGGTTGCCGTCGCCCGCATGGGCGACGGTGGGGATGACCACGTCGTGCTCGCGGGCGACCCGCTCGATCTCGGAGAACATCTCCGCCATCCGGCTGCGGGGGACCGACACGTCTTCGATGAGCGCGGTGCCGAGGGTCTCCATCGCGGGGTGCATCGCGCGCCGGAACGCGAGGAGCCGCTCGCCCTCCTCCGGGTCAGCCGTGAGCGCCACCCGGCCGCCGGCATCGCGCAGCACGCGCGCGATGGTCTCCGCCTCGGCGGCCGCAGCCGGGCCATCCGTCTGGATCGTGAGCTGCGCGGCGCCGGCCGCGACGTCGGGAACCCGGAGGAGCGCGCTGATCGCCGCGACCGACGCTGCGTCGAGGAGCTCCATGATGGCCGGCTGAACGCCCGCGGCCGTGACCGCGGCGGACGCCGCGGCGGCCGAGCGCACGTCGGGGAAGAGCGCGGTGAGGGTGCACACCGCGCTCGCGACCCGGCGGCGCAGCTTGAGCGTCGCGCCGACGACGACGCCGAGCGTCCCCTCGGAGCCGATGAGGAGCGCCGTGAGGTCGAGTCCCGTGACGCCCTTCACGCTGCGATGGCCGGTGTGGATGAGCCGTCCGTCGGCGAGGACGACATCCAGCGCGAGCACCGCGTCGCGCACGACGCCGTACTTCGCGCAGAGGAGTCCGCCGGCGCCCGTGGCGATGTTGCCGCCGACGGTGGAGATCGCGCGGCTCGCGGGATCCGGTGCCCACCACAGCCCGTGCGGTGCGAGCGCCGCGTCGAGGTCGGCGTTGAGGATGCCCGGCTCGACGACCGCGAGGAGGTCGTCGGGGGAGATCTCGAGGACGCGCGTCATGCGCCGCAGCGACAGGGCGATCTCGCCGGGGCCCGCGTTCGCGCCGCCCGCGAGCCCGGTGCCCGCCCCGCGGGTGACGACCGGGGTGCCGGTGTCGTGCGCGATGCGCAGCACGGACTGCACGTCGCCGACGGACTCGGCGTGCACGACCGCCAGCGGGGCGCCCGCGGAGCGGAACCCGGACCGGTCGGCGCGCGCGGCCTCGACGGCCTCCGCGCCGGTGTCGACGCGCCCGCCGAGGGCGGCCCGGAGCCGCGCGAGCGCCTCGCTCATCCCAGGGCGCGCCGGTTGTGCAGCAGCCCGACGACGACGGCGACGACGCCGAAGCCGACGCCCACCCACGGCAGCCCGAGGTCCCACAGCGCGATGGTGGCGGCGAGGAAGACGGCGAGCTCGACGACCGCCCGCACGAACGGGTGCACGGCGATGACGGCCTTCGGCGACACGAACAGCGCCCACGCGAGGATGGCGAGCACGGGCGCGCCGACGCCGACGACGATGTTCCACGGCGTGGCCCACGCGAGGAAACCCCACACGGCCAGGGCCGCGAGTGCTGCGAGCTCGGTGAGCAGACGCAGCACGTCGAGGACCGAGACGCGTCGAGGGGTCACACCGGGGGTCGCGGGCGCAGCGGAATCGGGCATGCCACCAGTCTAGGTCGCCCCCTCCGCGCGCCCGCGGCCGGCCGTCAGGTGTCGGCGCCCGGCTCGGATCCCGGCACGCTCGTGTCGGGATCGGCCATCGCCTCGCGGACGAGGGAGTCCATGTCCTGGTCCTTCACGGGGATGCCCACGTCGCTCAGCCGCCGTTCGAGCATGCGCCGCACCTCGCCCTCCGGGATGCGCTGGGTCGCGAGGTCGGCCTGCACCTGGACGAGGATCCCCTGCAGGCGCGCGTCCTCCGTCGTGTCGTGGACGTCCTGCCGCGGCTCGGTCTGCAGCCCGTCGCGCGCCTCGGAGGTCACCGGCTCGACGCCCGCGAAGTCGTTCTGCTCGCCCTCCTCGGGTGATGCCGGTGCCGTGCCCTCCACGCCGACGAGGTCGGCGGCTCCGCTGTCGGCGCCGCCGCGGCCCGCGGGGACCTCGCCGGAGTGCGCCTGCCGCTCGTCCATGCTGTCATCGGGAGTGGTGCGGTTCTCATGCATCAGACGTTCTCCTCGCTCTCGGTGACGAAGACCTCTTCTTCGCCCGCGTACCCCTCGTCGATCTCGCGCTCGTCGTCGGGCAGCACCGGATGGTCGCTGGCGGCCTCCGGAAGCGGCCCGCGGTCGTCCGCGAGGTCCGCGGGCTCCCGGTCGTCCTCGAGCGCATCGAGATCCGCGTCCGCCGGCACGTCGTGCGGCTGGATGAGGCGGGCCGGGAAGTCGGGATCGGTTCCCTCCACGTGTGCCATGTCGTCCTCCTCGAGTCGGGATTCCAGGGTGCCGCGCCACGGCGGCCGTCGCCAGGGCTTGACAGTGCGCTCCGGGCGGTCGACGCGCGCCTCGCATCGGCCTCGATAGGGTGGCGGCGAGACCGCCGGCGTTCGACGCGCCCCGATCGGTGCGCCGCTGGCGGTCGCGAAGGGGGATCGTCCATGGAGGGATTCGTCGCCGCGGCGGGAGGCGCAGGAGCGGTGATCGCGATCGCGGTCGTCATCGTCGTGCTCATCGTCGCCGCGCTCATCGGCACGCTGGTGCTGCGGGGCTGGTACAAGGTCGCACGGGCCGACGAGGCGCTCATCATCGTCGGCAAGAAGCAGAAGAGCAGGGACGGCACGCCCTCGAACGTGTCGGTCATCCGCGGCGGCGGCGCCGTCGTGAATCCGATCACGCAGCGCGCGGAGACGCTGTCGCTGCGGGCCCGGCAGATCATGGTGAAGCCCACCGCGCAGTCGATCCAGGGGGTGACGGTCGACGTCACCGGCGTCGCGCTGGTCAAGGTCGGCTCCTCGCCCGAGGCGATCGCCAGTGCGGCTGAGCGGTTCGTGTCGCAGGACGACGCCATCGAGATCTTCACCACCGAGCAGCTCGAGGGCGCGCTGCGCGGCGTCGTGGCCACCCTCACCGTCGAGCAGCTCATGCGCGACCGGCAGGAGCTGTCGGATCAGATCGCCGCGCTCATCAAGAGCGACCTCGAGGATCAGGGCCTCGTGCTCGACAGCTTCCAGATCCAGGGCATCACCGACCAGAACGGCTACATCGACGCCCTCGGCGCCGAGGAGGTCTCCAAGGTCAAGCGCCAGGCGGAGATCGCTCGCATCGACGCCGAGCGCCAGATCAAGGCGCGTGAGATCGCCACGAGCGAGGAGACGCTCATCGAGCAGACCGCGTTCGACCGCAACTCCGCCGCGGCCGCAGCCGACGTGGGTCAGGCCCGCGCGGAGGCGGAGCAGGCCGAGGCGCTCGCGCGCGCCCGCGCCCAGCAGGGCGTGCTCATGCAGGAGGCGGAGAACAAGCAGGCGGAGCTGGACGCCGACGTGAAGCGCGTGGCCGACGCCGCGCTGTATGAGCGCCAGAAGCGCGCAGACGCCGACGCGTACGCGCGGGTGAAGGAGGCCGAGGCGGCCGCCCTCATCGCCGAGCAGGACGCGAGGGCCATCCGCATCAAGGCGGAGGCCGATGCGGAGGCCGTGCGGCTCGAGGGCGACGCGAAGGCGGCGGCCATCGAGGCGGAGGCCGCGGCGCTCGCGAAGAACCAGGACGCGTTCCTCGCCCAGCGGGCGCTCGATGCGCTCGTGCCGATGATGACGGAGTTCGCGAAGGGCTACGCGAACGTCGGCAGCGTCACCGTGCTCGCCGGCGGCGGCGCGGAGGGCGCCAGCAGCCATCTCGCGGGGGAGACCGCGGCCGGCATGCGCTCGATGTTCGACAGCGTGCGCGCGGCGACGGGCGTCGACCTGTCGGCGGTCATCCAGGGTCACGCGGTGGGCCGGGGGATGGCAGCGGGCGCGCGCGCCGAGGAGGCGGCGACCGCCGCGCCTGCCGAGGCGCAGGAGACCGCGGAGCCGGCCGGCGCGCAGTCCTGACGAATGCAGAAGACCCCTCGCCGCGATCGCGGCGAGGGGTCTTCTGCATTCCCGGACTCAGGCGGGGCGGTACTGGGAGGCCATCGGGCAGTCGAACGGGTCGCGGGCGGCGAGTCCGACGCGGTTCAGGTAGCCGATGACGATGCCGTACGAGCGCAGCAGGCTCGTCTCGGTGTAGGGCACGTCGTTGGTCGTGCAGAAGTCGCGCACGATCTCACGCGCCTGCGCGAGGTGCGGGCGCGGCATGCTCGGGAACAGGTGGTGCTCGACCTGGTAGTTGAGCCCGCCCATGAGCCACGTCGCCCACCAGCCGCCGGCGATGTTGCGCGAGGTGCGGACCTGCTTGGAGAAGAAGTCCAGCCGCGCGTCGGGTGCGATCACCGGCATGCCCTTGTGGTTGGGGGCGAACGACGCCCCCATGTAGACGCCGAAGACGGCCATCTGCACGCCCAGGAAGGCGAAGGCCATCCCGACCGGCAGCAGCAGGAACAGCGGCACGAGCAGCAGGGCGAAGCGCGCGGCGATGATCGACAGCTCGGTCCAGCGGCCCTTGACCGGGCCGCGCGACAGCAGGTGCGTGAGGCTGAGGCGGTGCAGGTTCAGTCCCTCGAGCGTCAGCAGCGGGAAGAACAGCCAGCCCTGGTGGCGGGTGATGAACCGGAGCGGACCCCGCGCCTTCGCCGCGTCCTCCTCGAGGAACGACACGGTGTCGACCTCGATGTCGGGGTCCTTGCCGACCCGGTTGGGGTTCGCGTGGTGGCGGCTGTGCTTGGAATCCCACCAGGAGTAGCTCATGCCGATGCTGCCGGCGAGGATGCGCGCGAGGCGGTCGTTCGCCGGGCCGCTCGTGAGGATCTGGCGGTGCGCCGCCTCGTGGGCGAGGAAGGCGACCTGCGTGAAGATCACGCCGAGCGCGGCGGCGATGAGGAGCTGGAACCAGCTGTCGCCGAGGAGGAGGAAGCCCGTGACCGCGCCGCCCAGGGCGACGAGGATGCCGGCGCCCACGAGAGCGTAGAAGACGTACGCACGGCGGAGGAGGCCCGTCTCGCGCACGACCTGGGAGACCTGGGTGTATGCGCGGGCCATGGGAGGGAACGTCTCTGTTCCCGCATACGTCTGGCGCACGGCGCCGAGACGGGAGGTGACGGGTGCGGTCTGGGTGTGGGGAATCGACTTCTCCTGTCGATCGGAGCCTGGGGCCGTGGAAGCCAAAGGCGGACGCCGATCGCTGCTCTCACCGTAGCGGCGTGCGTATGCGAAGGGCGGTATACGGATGGGGCTGCCAGCCTACGGACCGGCGATACCCAGGCGGCAGGGGTCGACATGAGGGTGCGCGCGAGGCCATGCTGGTGCGGAATGCGCCCGCGACGGGAGGAGGAGCGCATGACGGCCCCGGTCATCACCGCCGTCCACGGCGACATCACGGTCCAGGAGGTGGATGCGATCGTCAACGCCGCGAACCGCGCCATGCGAGGCGGGGGCGGTGTCGACGGCGCCATCCACCGCGCGGGCGGTCCGGAGATCCTGCGGGACTGCATCGCGCGCTTCCCGCACGGGCTCCCCACGGGAGACGCGGGCTGGACGACGGCGGGGCGGCTGCCCGCGCGCTGGGTGGTGCACACGGTCGGGCCGAACCACGCCGCCGGCGAGCGGGATCGGGGGCTCCTGGAGTCCTGCTATCGGCGCAGCCTGGAGGTCGCCGACGAGCTGGGCGCGCGGACGGTCGCGTTCCCGCTCATCAGCGCGGGCATCTACGGATGGCCGAGGGCCGATGCCATCGCCGCCGCGATCGAGACGATCGCCGCCACCGAGACGGGGGTCGAGGAGGCGCGCATCATCGCGTTCGGCGCTGACGCGTACGAGGAGATGCGCACGGCGCTCGCCGCGTTCCGACGCGACTGACGCCGCCCGTTCACCCGGGCGTCGGCAGCCGTGCACGCTGCCGTCACCGCGGTGCGTGACGGTCGAGGAATGAGCACCCGGATGGCCGAACACCCGCTGCCCGACCACGTCCTCGTGCACATCTCCGACACGCACCTGGTGTCGCCGGGGGAGCGCCTCTACGGCGCGGTGGAAGCCGGGGAGCGCCTGCACGACCTCCTCCGCTCGCTTGCGACCATGGCCATCCGTCCCGACGCCCTCGTCTTCACGGGCGACCTCGCCGACCGCGGCGAGGCGGAGGCGTACCGCCAGCTGCGCGAGATCGCCGAGGAGGCCGCAGCGCGCCTGGGATCGCGCATCGTGTGGGTGATGGGCAATCACGACGACCGCGCCACGATGCGGCGCGAGCTCCTCGACGAGGCCGCGACGACGGAGACGTACGACCGCGTGGCGTGGGTGGACGGTCTGCGGCTCGTGGTGCTCGATTCGACCGTGCCGGGCGCCGCGCACGGCGAGCTCGACCTCGCGCAGCTGGAATGGCTGGCCGGCGTGCTGGAGACGCCGGCGCCGGAGGGCACCATCATCGCCATGCACCACCCGCCGGTGCCCTGCGTGCAGGACCTCGCCGTGACGGTGGAGCTGCGCGACCAGCGCGCGTTCGGCGACGTCGTCCGCGGGACCGACGTGCGGGCCATCCTCGCCGGTCATCTGCACTACAGCACGACGGCAGTGTTCGAGGGGATCCCGGTGTCGGTCGCGTCCTCCACCTGCTACACGCAGGACCTCTTCACTCCGGGCCGCGGCACCCGCGGTCGCGACGCCGCGCAGAGCCTCAACCTCGTGCACGTCTACGAGCGGACGATCCTGCACACGGTCGTCCCGGCCGCGGGCGGCGAGACGGTCGGGGCATTCGTCGACGCGGAGCGGACCGCGCGCGTCCTGCGCGAGGAGGGGATCGTCATCCCGCGCTCGCCCCAGCCGCGGGCGCGGGCAGCGCTCCGCTGAGGGGTTCGTGGCGGGCGGACGACCGGGGTACCGTCGAGGGGTGGCAGGGAGCGCATCGTGACGGAGTCGCCGGAGACCAGCATCGACCAGGGACGCGAGGGTCGGCCGAAGCGATACGCCTCGCTCGACGAGGCCCTGCAGCGGCACGGCGTGCCGCCGGAGAACCAGGCCGTCGTCCGGCGCATCGCGGAGAACGCCGACGTCACGGGGTACGTCGGCTATCGCACGTACTTCAAGCTCGAGCGGCGCGGGAGCGCGGCGCTCGAGGTGCACGCGGGATACACGAACGGGTTCCGTTCCGAGGTCGACGCGCAGCGCCTGGCGGGGGAGCTCGAGCGGTGGCCCAGCCGCCGCTTCCACGGCGCCTGGGGCGTCACGCACCCGGTCGCGCGGAAGCTGACGACCGCGGCGCCCAAGCGCGAGAGCACGCGGAGGCCCGCCGCACCCGAGCGCGTCGCGGCGGTCTGCCCGACCTGCTTCATGGAGATGCCCCTGACGGGCGTCTGCCCCAACTGCGGGTGAGCGCGCGGCGGCTGCCGCTCCTGGCGCTCGTCGTCGGCCTCGTCCTCGCGGCGTCGGCGGTGCTCGCCGCGCTCGCCGGCGGTGGTGCGGATGGAGGCGGTGCGGATGGCGGCGACGGGGTCGCGGATGGCGGTGGTGCGGATGGCGGCGACGTGGCGGTCGCCGACGCGACGGCCGCGGAGGTGCTGGCGACGCTTCCCGTGAAGGGCAGCGCCCCCGGCACCGGCTACGACCGGGTGGGGGACTTCGGCGAGTCCTGGCTCGACGTCGACGGCAACGGGTGCGGCACGCGCGACGACATCCTGCGGCGGGATCTCGCCGACGCGGTGACGGACGACGGCTGCGTGGTGCGGGCGGGGGAGCTGGACGACCCGTACACCGGCCGGACGATCGCGTTCGAGCGCGGTGTCGACACGTCGCACCTCGTGCAGATCGACCACGTCGTGGCGCTGAAGGACGCGTGGCGCACCGGCGCGCAGCGGCTGAGCGCGCAGCGGCGCGTCGCGCTCGCGAACGACCCGCTGAACCTGCTGGCCGTCGACGGCTCGACCAACGCGCAGAAGGGCGCGGGGAACGCCGCCACGTGGCTGCCGCCGGACAAGGCGTTCCGCTGCGCCTACGTGGCGCGGCAGATCTCGGTGAAGGCGGCGTACGGGCTATGGGTGGTTCCCGCCGAGAAGGACGCCATGGCGCGCGTGCTCGACGCCTGCCCCGACGAGCCCGCCCTCGCCGCGTCCGCCGCTCCGCCGTCGACGGCGCCCGGGCCATCCGCCCCCGCTGTGACCGGGCCATCCGCCCCGTACGAGAGCTGCGCGGCCGCGCGAGCGGACGGCGCGGCTCCCGTGCGGCGCGGCGACGCCGGCTACGGCGCGCACCTCGACCGCGACGGCGACGGCGTGGCCTGCGAGTAGCGCGCGCGTGACGGCTCGGCGTTCACCCCGTGATAAAGTCTTCCCCTGGAAGCGTGTCCGAGCGGCCTAAGGAGCTTGGCTGGAATCCAAGTATGCGGGGTAACTCGCATCGCAGGTTCAAATCCTGTCGCTTCCGCCGATGAGGTCCCGTCCGGTTCTGCCGGACGGGGCCTCTCTCATTCAGGCCCCCAGCACCTCGGCGTACAGCGCGCGGGTGCGGTCAGCGATCGCGCCCCATGAGAACTCGCGCTCGGCGCGCTCGCGGCCGGCGGCTCCCAGCGCGCGGGCGCGGTCGGGGTCCGAGACCATCTCGGTGAGCGCCGCGGCGAGGTCGGCCACGAAGCGGTCGGGGTCGAGCGGGGTGCCGGTGCCGTCGTCCATCTGCTCGATCGGGACGATCGTGCCGGTGACGCCGTCGGCGACGACCTCGGGGATGCCGCCGGTGCGCGTGCCGACGACGGGCGCGCCGCAGGCCATCGCCTCGAGGTTCACGATGCCGAGCGGCTCGTACACCGACGGGCACACGAACGTCGTCGCCGCGCTCAGCAGGGCGCAGAGCTCGGTGCGGGGGAGGTGGCGGTCGATCCACACGACGCCGTCGCGCTCGTCGCGGAGCTCCGCGACGAGCCCCTCGACCTCGGCCATTATCTCCGGGGTGTCGGGAGCGCCCGCGCACAGCACGAGCTGCACCTCCGGCGGCAGCGAGCGCGCGGCGCGCAGCAGGTACGGCAGGCCCTTCTGGCGCGTGATGCGACCCACGAACACGACCGACGGCCGGTCGGGGTCGACGCCGAGCGCGCGCACGGCGTCGCCGTCGTCCACACGCTGCCAGCCGTCGAGGTCGATGCCGTTGTAGACGACCTTCACGCGATCGGGCTCGAGCTCCGGGTACACGCGCAGCAGGTCGCGGCGCATGCCCTCGCTGACCGCCACGACGGCGTCGGCCGAGGTGAGCGCCTCGCGCTCGATCCAGCTCGAGAGGCGGTAGCCGCCGCCGAGCTGCTCGGCCTTCCATGGGCGCAGCGGCTCGAGGCTGTGCGCGGTGGCCACGTGCGGGATGCCGTGCAGCAGCTTCGCGACATGCCCGCCGAAGTTCGCGTACCAGGTGTGGGAGTGCACGAGGTCGGCGCCCGCGACGTCACGGGCGATCGCGAGGTCGGTGCCCATCGTCTGCAGGGCGCCGTTGGCGCCGGCGAGCTCGGCGAGGGAGCCGTAGGAGAAGACGCCCTCCTCGTCGCGGGGAGCGCCGAACGCGCGGACCACGACGTCGATGTCCCGACGCAGCGCCTTCACGAGCTCGGCGACATGGACACCGGCACCGCCGTAGACCTCGGGCGGGTATTCGCGGGAGAGGAGATCGACTCGCATGCAGTCAACCTAGCGTTCGGAGGGGGCACGTGGTGGCGACCGACACTTGCACATTTCGCCACGCGACGCGAGGTCTGATTTTCTCGTTCGGAGATCACTATGGTGAGGCCATGTCCAAGTACTTCGGCATCGTCCTCGCAGGCGGAGAAGGCAAGCGCCTCATGCCCCTCACCGAGGACCGTGCGAAGCCGGCGGTGCCGTTCGGCGGCCAGTATCGGCTCATCGACTTCGCGCTGTCCAACCTCGTGAACTCGGGCCTGCGGCAGATCGTCGTCCTCACGCAGTACAAGTCGCACAGCCTCGACCGGCACATCTCGCAGGTGTGGCGCATGAACGGCATCCTCGGCTCGTACATCACCTCGGTGCCCGCCCAGCAGCGCCTCGGCAAGCGCTGGTATCAGGGCTCGGCGGACGCCATCCTGCAGAGCCTGAACCTCATATACGACGAGCGCCCCGACTACATCGTCGTGGTCGGCGCCGACCACGTGTACCGCATGGACTTCGACCAGATGATCGACGCCCACACCGCCTCCGGAGCCGAGGCCACGGTCGCGGCCATCCGCCAGCCGATCTCGCTCGCCGACCAGTTCGGCGTCATCGACATCGACCCCGAGCAGCCCACGCGCATCCGGGAGTTCCTGGAGAAGCCGAAGGCGCCCGAGGGGCTGCCCGACTCCCCGAACGAGGTGCTCGCCTCGATGGGCAACTACGTCTTCACCACCCAGGCCCTCATCGACGAGGTGCGGCGTGACGAGGACCGCCCGGGGTCGAACCACGACATGGGCGGCGACATCATCCCCGCGTTCGTCGAGCGCGGCACCGCCGGCGTCTACGACATGAAGCTGAACACGGTGCCGGGTGCGTCGGCTCGCGACCGGTACTACTGGCGCGACGTGGGCACGATCGACTCCTACTTCGAGGCGCACCAGGACCTCATCTCGGTGCTGCCGGTGTTCAACCTGTACAACCAGGAGTGGCCGATCTTCACGCAGCAGGTCAACATGCCGCCGGCGAAGTTCGCGCGCGACGCGCGCGGCACGCTGAGCACCGTGATCGACTCGATCGTGGCCGGCGGCAGCGTCATCTCCGGTGCGCACATCGAGCGCAGCGTGCTCGGCGCGAACGGCATCGTCGAGTCCGGCGCCCACGTGAGCGACTCGATCCTGTTCGACAACGCGCGGATCAAGCCGGGCGCGACCGTGCGCCGGGCCATCCTCGACAAGAACGTCGTCGTGGAGGCCGGGGCCTCCGTCGGTCTCTCGCGCGAGGCCGACACCGCGCGCGGCTACATCATCACGCCGAGCGGCATCACGCTGGTCGGGAAGGGCACGGTCGTCAAGGCCCCCTGAGCCGCGTCTCAGACGAGCTCGTCGACGGATGGCCGGACGACGAGCGAGCGGGGAGCGGCCGCGGCCCGCAGGCGGTCCGCCGGCCGCGGCAGGATGGCGCGGCGCGTGGCCCGCAGCGCGTCGGCCGCCGCGGACGCGGGCAGGTCGTCGTGCTCCCTGGCGTACGCCGCGCGCTCGACCGCGCCGACCAGCAGGGCGACCTGCGGCTCCGGCGCCCCGGCCTCCGCGACGAGACGCGCGCCCAGGGCGCGGGGCGACTCGCTCGCGCTGACGTCGTAGCCGGCGTCGATCGCGGTGTCCACCAGCTCGCGCCAGACGGCCTCGGCGCGACGGCCATCCGGAGCGCCGAGCCGCCCGCGCCGTCGCCCCACCCGCACGAGGAACGGCACGAGCAGCGCGAGGACGAGGGCGGCGGCCACGCCGAGGGCGGTCGACGCCCCTCCGCTCGTGCGCGCGCTTCCCGCGGAGCCGGCGTCGGCCGCGTCGGCGTCGGGAGCAGCGGTCGCCGTCGCCGTCGGGCTCGGCCGCGGCGTCGCCCAGCGCCCGTCGAGCTCATCGGTCGGCGTCTGCGCGCCGGTGGGGGCCTCCGGCAGGAAGTTCGTCGGCACCCCGAGCGAGGCGGTGGGGTCGAACGCGACCCATCCGATGCCGTCGAGGTGCGCCTCGGGCCAGGAGTGCAGCTGGCCGCTCGTGACCGAGTACGTCATCGCGCCGTCGGCGCCCGGCTGACCCGTGGACGTGCCGGGAAGGTATCCCACCACCACGCGGGTGGGGATGCCCAGCGTGCGCGCCATGACGGCGAAGGCCGACGCGAAGTGCACGCAGTAGCCGGCCCGCTCGTCGAGGAAGCGCGCGATCGCCTCCACGCCCGACCCGTCGAAGCCCTCCTCGACGGGCGCCTCCAGCGAGTAGCGGAACGCGCCGCCGCGGAACCAGCCCTGCAGGGCGCGCAGCTGGTCGTACGGGGTCTCGGCGCTCTCGGTCACCTCGGCGGCGAGCTCGGGGATGACGGCGGGCAGCGCGGGCAGCTCGAGGGCCTGGGCGGGCGCGCCCTCGCCGCCGACCGTGGCCTGCTGGGCCTGCTCGCGCGTGGGTGCCGGGCGCTCCCACGACACCGTGTACTGCGCGTCGAGGGAGGTGGCGGAGTTGGTGACGAGGGTGCGATTGGCGGTGAGCAGCGACCACGCCTCGTCGACGCCCTGGAGCTCCACCGCCGCGTACGGCAGGGGCAGGTAGGAGCCGGCGAGCCTGGTGACGTCGATCCGCGCGGTGCCCGCCACGCGCTCGGCCGAGCTGCGCTCGAGAGGGGGGAGGCCGGCGGCCACCGAGGTCAGTGCGCCGGTGTCGGGGGTCCAGACCTCTCCGTCGAACGACGACAGGGTCGCGACGCGCAGGTACGGCGCGGAGCCCGCGTCGGTCGTGACCCGCAGCACCTCGGTCTCCGCGGGCTGGCGCAGGCTCGCGCCGAGGTCGAGATCGGCGTCGATGGTGGTGGTCGGGCCGATGCCCGTCCCCGCCTTGGCGACCGGCTGGGGGAGGAAGGGCGGGATGGCCAGGGCCGCGACGACCGCGACCACGCCGACGACCGCGGCGACCGCCGATGCCGATGCCGCGTGCGCGAGCCCGTCCTGCGGGTCTCGCGCGCGGGTGTCTGCCCGCAGGAGGAGCAGGACCGCGACGGCCAGCGGCACGAAGTAGACCGCGTCCACCCGCTGCGGGACGACGAGCGACGGGATGAGCGCCACGGCGATGAGTCCGGTGGCGGCCAGGAGCGGCAGGCGCGCGGTGAGGGCGACGTGCGCCATCGCGATCGCCAGGAGTCCGATCGCAGCGGTGATGGACCATGACAGCGCAGGCGTCGGCCGCACCGGCGCGACGCCGCGCAGCAGCTCGTCACCCACCGCGCCCAGCATGGCGCGCACGGCGGGGACGGTGTCGAGGGAGGGGACGACGACGAGCCGCGGGATGGCGGCGGGCAGCATCACGGTCACGGCGACGAGCCAGGCCGCAGCTTCCGCCACGATCGGCCAGGAGAGACGCGCACTGCGTCGCACCGCCCACCCTGCCGCCGCGACGGCGGCGACGACCAGCACGGTCTGCGGCAGCCACGACGGCAGGATCACGCGCGAGATGGGCAGGGCGGCGGCGAGCACGGCGACGGCGGTCCACAGGGCCAGCCCGGGATCGCCGCTCACGCGTCCCGGGGCGGCCGCGCCCTCAGCGGCCGGCATGCGCCGTCTCCGCACCGCGCAGCCACGTCTCCTCGACGTCCTCCCCGAGAGCTGCGACGCGCCATCCGGCCCGCCGCACCTGCGGGAGCGCGTCGGGGCGAGGGTCGGCGGCGAACACCAGCGGCAGCGCGCCGCGATGTCCGAGTCGGGCGAGGACCGGGGCGTCGTCGCCCTCCAGACGACCGGCGATCACGATGAGCGGGCCGACGGTCCGGCCCGCGAGCGCGCGGTCCAGCTGCGGCAGGGTGTCGGCCGAGCGGGTGCCGAGGGTCGCGAACGCGCGCGCGAGCTCGTCGCGCTCGTCCGCCCCCGGAGCGGCCGCGAGCGCGGCCAGCGCCAGGCCGTCTCCGTCGACGACCTCGACGACGTAGCCGTCGTTGGCGAGCCGCCACGCGATCGACACGCACAGCGACACGGCGTTCTCGAAGGCGGGGTCGCCTCCGGGCACTGCGGCCGCTGGCCCCCATCGGAAGATGCCGCGGTCGAGCACGACGAGCGCCTGCGGGGAGGACTCCTGCTCCTCCTCCCGCACCATGAGCTCGCCGAGCCGCGCGGAGGCGCGCCAGTGGACGCGGCGCATCGAGTCGCCGGGGGCGTACGGGCGGGGGATGAGGTTGTCCGCTCCCTGCCCGCGCCGCTCGGCGGTCGCGAGCGCGACCCCCGCGTCTCCGCCCACGCGGCTCAGCGAGGCGAGCGGGGCGACCCGCGGCGTGACCATGACGGGGGTGGCGCCGCCCAGGCGCCGGGTGCGGCGCGCGAGGCCGAACGGGTCGTGCTCGACGACGGTGAGGGGGCCGAGGGTCCAGGGGCCGCGGCGCAGTCCGGTGACCGTGTAACCGAGCTCGAGCGTCTCGCGCATGCCGGGGGTGAGGGAGGCGGGCAGAGACCCGGATGCGGTGCCGAGGAGGCCCGCCGGCACGACGTCGTGCCACGTGCCGCCGGGTGTCGGCAGGGGCGAGCGGCCGGAGATCCGCAGCGTCACCGCGCACTCCTCGCCGACCGCCACCGTCTCCGGTCGCAGGATCCGCAGGACGCGGGCGGGGCTCCGTCGCAGGTAGAGCGAGAGCACACACGTGACGGCGAGCGACACCAGGAGCACGCCGAACGCGAGCGCCTCCGGGGATCCCGCGGCGTGGGCGCCCACGCACAGCGCGAGACCGAGAGCCAGCGCTCCCGCTCCGCGTGAGGTGAGTGGCCCCCGGCGCATGATCGTCAGCGGGCCGCGGTCAGCGGGACGGGGACCGAGCGCACGATGCGCTCGAGGACGGCCGGCACCACGTCGTCGTCGCCGTGCCGTGCGACGGCGGCTCGGGTGGGGATGAGCCGGTGTGCGAACACGGGCGCGAGCAGGGCCATGAGGTCGTCGGGGATCACGTACTCGCGCCCGTCGAGCGCGGCGCGCACCTTCGCCGCGCGCACGAGCTGGATCGTCGCGCGGGGGCTCGCGCCCAGGCGCAGGTCGGGGTGGTGCCGAGTGCCCTGGGCGAGGGCGACCGCGTACTGCTCGATGACGGGCGCGACGTGCACCGAGCGGGCCCAGGCGATGAGCTGCGCGACCGTCTCGACGTCGACGACCGCGCGCAGCGCGTCCAGCGGGTCTGCGGTGTCGCGCTGCCGCAGCATCAGCGCCTCGGCCGCCGCGTCGGGGTACCCGATCGAGATGCGCATCATGAAGCGATCCCGCTGCGCCTCGGGAAGCGCGTATGTGCCCTCCATCTCCAGGGGGTTCTGCGTCGCCACGACGAGGAACGGCCGGGGCAGGGGGTGAGTGCGGCCGTCGACGGTGACCTGCGTCTCCTCCATCGCCTCCAGGAGCGCCGACTGGGTCTTGGGGGAGGAGCGGTTGATCTCGTCGGCGATGACGATGTGCGCGAACACCGCACCGGGCTTGAACTCGAACTCGCGCGTTCCCGGATCGAACACCGACACGCCCGTGACGTCGCTGGGCAGGAGATCCGGAGTGAACTGGATTCGCCGGACGGTCGCCGCGATGCTCGTGGCGAGCGCGCGGGCGAGCTGCGTCTTCCCGACTCCCGGGACGTCCTCGATGAGGAGATGCCCCTCCGCGAGCAGGGCCGTGACCGCGCTGCGCACAGCCTCGGGCTTCCCGTCGATCACGCGGGAGATCGACGCGGTGATCTCGCCCGACGCCTGCAGGAATCTGTCGGCCGTCATCGTCTCTGGCACGGGCCACCTCGCATTCGGGGTTAGACTATCTCCAGCTCTCCGCGTGGCGGCATCCAGGCCAACTCCCCCAGGACGGAAACGTAGCAAGGGTAACCGGGCTCTGTCGGGTGCGCGGAGAGCCTTTTCATGCCCGGACGAATCGGCCGTCTCCCCGTCCCGGCCGCGTTCTCGCCCGTAGGCTGGAGGACGTGGCGAGAAGCATCTACATCACGTCGGCGGAGGGCCACTCCGGGAAGTCCACGGTCGCTCTGGGAGTGCTCGACGCGCTCAGCAGGGCGACTCCCCGCGTGGGCGTCTTCCGCCCCATCGCGCGCTCGACGGATGAGCGGGACTACGTCCTCGAGATGCTCCTCGATCACGACGGCGTCGACCTCGCGTACGACGAGTGCGTCGCGGTCACCTACGACGACGTCCGCGCCGATCCGGAGGCGGCCCTCGCCCGGATCGTCGAGCGCTTCAAGGCCGTGGAGGCCAAGTGCGACGCGGTCGTGGTGCTCGGCAGCGACTACACCGACGTCGGGAGCCCCGCCGAGCTCGCCTACAACGCCCGGGTGGCGGTGAACCTCGGCACGCCCGTGCTCCTCGTGCTCGGCGGGCGTGCGCACCAGGGCGGCAGCGAGCAGCTCGGCACCACCTCGGCGCGCACGCCCGAGGAGGTCGCCCAGATCGCCGCGCTCGCCGTGCCGGAGCTCGCCAGAGAGCGTGCAGAGCTGCTGGCGACCGTCGTCAACCGCGCCGACGACGCGCGCCGCGACGAGATCATCCGGGCGGTCCGCGTGACGACGCCGAGCGCGCCCGTGTGGGCGGTCCCCGAAGACCGCATGCTCGTCGCGCCGTCGATGGGCGACGTGCTCCGCGCGGTCGGAGGACGGCTCATCCACGGCGACGAGGAGCTCCTCACCCGCGAGGCGCTCGGCGTGGTGGTCGCGGCGATGTCGATGGAGAACGTGCTGCCTCGCCTCACCGAGGGCGCCTGCCTCATCGTGCCGGGCGACCGCAGCGAGGTGCTCCTCGCGGCGCTCCTCGCCAATGCCTCCGGCACCTTCCCGTCGATCGCCGGCATCATCCTCAACGGGCCCTTCGACATCCCGGAGTCCGTCACGCGCCTGCTGGAGGGGCTCGGCTCGCGCCTGCCCGTCATCCGCTCGGAGGGCGACACGTACACCACGGCGGTGCAGGTGATGAGCGCGCGCGGACGGCTGGCTGCGGGCTCACCGCAGCGATACAACCTCGCGCTGTCGCTGTTCGAGACGCACGTCGACACCGCCGAACTCACGCGCGTGCTGGGCGTGGCGCAGGCGAGCGTGGTCACGCCGCTGATGTTCGAGTACACGCTGCTGGAACGCGCGCGCTCCGACCGGCGCCACATCGTGCTGCCGGAGGGCGACGACGACCGCGTCCTGCGGGCGGCGGGCATCCTGCTGCAGCGGGGCGTGGCGCAGCTGACCATCCTGGGCGAGCCGTTCGAGGTGCGCGCCCGGGCCATCGAGCTCGGGGTCGACCTGCGCGACGCGCACGTGCTGAGCCCCTTCGACGCGGTGCACGTGCACAAGTTCGCCACGGAGTACGCCGCGCTGCGCGCGCACAAGGGCATGACCTACGAGCGCGCGGCCGACACAGTCACCGACCCCAGCTACTTCGGCACCATGATGGTGCACCTCGGCCTGGCCGACGGGATGGTGTCGGGAGCCGTGCACACGACGGCCCACACCATCCGCCCCGCCTTCGAGATCATCAAGACGAAGCCGGGCGTCTCGGTGGTCTCCAGCGTCTTCCTCATGGCGCTGGCCGACCGCGTGCTCGTCTACGGCGACTGCGCGGTCATCCCCGACCCCACCAGCGAGCAGCTCGCCGACATCGCCATCTCCTCCGCGGAGACCGCGCGGCAGTTCGGCGTGGAGCCGCGGGTGGCGATGCTGTCGTACTCGACGGGTGAGTCGGGTTCGGGCGCCGATGTCGACAAGGTCAGGGAGGCGACACAGCTCGCGCGCACTCGCGCGCCGCAGCTGCCGATCGAGGGGCCGATCCAGTACGACGCCGCGGCCGACGCCGCGGTCGCCCGCGCGAAGCTGCCCGACTCGGAGGTCGCGGGGCGCGCGACGGTGTTCGTCTTCCCCGACCTCAACACCGGCAACAACACCTATAAGGCCGTGCAGCGCTCGGCCGGCGCCGTCGCCATCGGACCGGTCCTCCAGGGCCTCAACAAGCCCATCAACGACCTCTCGCGCGGCGCGCTCGTCGAAGACATCGTGAACACGGTCGCCATCACGGCGATCCAGGCGCAGGGAGAGTGACCATGGGCGGCACGAGCGTTCTCGTCGTCAACAGCGGCTCGTCGTCGTTCAAGTACCAGCTCATCGACATGGAGACCGAGCGCGTGCTCGCCTCGGGCCTCGTGGAGCGGATCGGGCAGGACCACGGCGCGGCGCGGCACACCGTGCGGTACGCGGCAGATGCGGGGGAGTCCGCCCCCGCGATCGCCGAGGCGACGCACACCCGCGAGACGGCCATCCCCGATCACACCGCCGGCTTCCGCGTCATGCTCGACGCGTTCGCCGAGCACGGGCCGCTGCTCGAGCCCGCCGACCTCGCCGCGGTGGGCCATCGCGTCGTGCACGGCGGCGCGCGCTTCTTCGAGCCCACGCTCGTCACCGACCTCGTGGAGATCAACATCGACGAGCTCTCGGTGCTCGCGCCGCTGCACAATCCCGGTGCGCTCCAGGGCATCAGGGCCGCGCGCCGGGCGTTCCCCGACGTCGCGCACGTGGCGGTCTTCGACACCGCCTTCCATCAGACGCTCCCGCCCGCCGCCTTCACGTACGCCATCGACCGCGAGGTCGCCGCGGCGCACCGCATCCGCCGGTACGGCTTCCACGGCACGAGCCACAAGTACGTCGCCGAGGCCGCCGCCCGCCACGTCGGGCGCCCGCTGACAGAGCTCCGGCAGATCGTGTTCCACCTCGGCAACGGCGCGTCGGTCACGGCCGTCGACGGCGGCCGCTCGGTGGAGACGTCGATGGGCATGACACCGCTCGAGGGCCTGGTGATGGGCACCCGCTCCGGCGACCTGGATCCGGCGGTTCTCTTCCAGCTCGCCCGCCGCGCGGACATGACCACCGGCGAGCTCGACCGGCTGCTGAACACCCGCAGCGGCCTCAAGGGGCTCGCGGGGGTGTCCGACATGCGCGACGTGCAGGAGCGCCGCGCGGCGGGAGACGAGGACGCGCAGCTCGCGTTCGACGTCTACGTGCATCGTCTGCGGGCCTACGCTGGCGCCTACCTCGCGCAGCTCGGCGGGGTCGACGTCATCTCGTTCACGGCCGGGGTGGGCGAGAACGCGCCGCAGGTGCGGGCGGCCGCGCTCTCGACGCTGGGGTTCGCCGGCGTCGAGATCGACGAGGCCCGCAACGAGAGCGCTCCCCGCGGGGAGATCGCCGTGATCTCGGCGGACTCCTCCCGCGTCACGGTGCTCGTCGTGCCCACCGACGAGGAGCTGGAGATCGCACGTCAATCCCTGGCCGCCGCCAGTTGAGCGCCACTACGCTGGTCGGACACCGACAGCCCGCGACGGAGGATCTGTGACCTCACTGCCCGATGCGCACCTGCCCGATCTCAGACGCTGCGACGCGGTGCTGTTCGACCTGGACGGGGTGATCACGCCCACGGCCGAGGTGCACATGCACTCGTGGCGCGCCATGTTCGAGGAGCTGTTCGCGCAGTGGGGGATCGAACCCGCGTATACCGATCAGGACTACTTCGACCACCTCGACGGCAAGAAGCGCTACGACGGCGTCGCCACGCTGCTGCGCAGCCGCGACGTGGAGGTTCCGTGGGGAGACCCCTCCGACGACCCGTCGCTCGACACCGTGTGCGGGATCGGCAACCGCAAGAACATCGTGTTCTCACGCGTGCTGGCCGAGGAGGGGATCGCGGCCTACCCCGGATCCCTCGCCCTGCTCGAAGCTCTCGCCGCGGTCGGCACGCCGGTCGCGGTCGTCTCCAGCTCCAAGAACGCACGCGATGTGCTCACGGCGGCGGGGATCCTCGACCGCTTCCCCGTGATCGTGGACGGGGCGACCGCCGAGCGCGACGGCCTGCCCTCGAAGCCCGCGCCCGACATGTTCCTCGCCGGCGCCCGGCAGCTGGGCGCAGCGCCCGCGCGGTCCGCGGTCCTCGAGGACGCGCTGAGCGGGGTCGCGGCGGCCGCCGCCGGCGGCTTCGGGCTCGTCATCGGCGTGGACCGCGGCGCGGGGGCGGACACGCTGACCGCCGCCGGCGCGCACGTCGTCATCGGCGATCTCGACGAGCTCGTCGGCCCCGCCACCCGCTAGCGCACGCGGCTGTCCCGGCCACCGCCATCCGCCGCCTTCTCGGCCACCGCCATCCCGGAGCTTCTCGCATGATCGATCGCGACCGATTTCCCATCGACCCCTGGCGTCTCGTGGAGACCCGCTACTCCGAGGAGGACGCGGGCGTCACCGAGACGCTGTTCGCCGTCGGCAACGGCTTCCTCGGCCTGCGCGGCAACTACCCGGAAGGCCGCCACGCGCACGAGCACGGCACCTTCATCAACGGGTTCCACGAGACCTGGCCGATCCGTCACGCCGAGAGCGCCTACGGCTTCGCCGAGGTCGGGCAGACCATCGTCAACGTGCCCGATCCGAAGGTCATGCGCGTGTACGTGGACGACGAGCCGCTCTCGCTCGACCTCGCCGATGTGCGCGAGTACGAGCGCACGCTGGACTTCCGCGACGGCGTCATGCGACGCCGCCTGCTGTGGGTGACGCCCTCGGGCAAGGAGGTCCTCCTCGAGTCCGACCGCCTGGTGCCGTTCGAGGACCGCCACGTCGCGGTGGAGCGGATGACGGTGACGGTCCGGAACGCCGACGCGCCCGTCGCCGTGGACTGCCAGCTCATCAACCGGCAGGACGGGCAGGACGTCTACGGCGGCCATCCGCACGCTCCCGGCGTCGCCGACCCGCGACGCGCCGAGCGGATCGACGCGGAGCGCGTGCTCCTCCCGCAGGAGCACTGGCAGAACGGCACGCGCACGGCGCTGTCGTACCGCACGGCGTCGTCCGACATGTCGATCGCCGTCCTCGCCGACCACCTCATCGAGACCGACAACGAGCACTCGCACGAGTCGCACCTCGAGCCCGACATCGCCCGCAACGTCTTCCGCGTGGAGGCGAAGGCCGGCGTCCCGGTGACGCTGACGAAGGTCATCAGCTACCACTCCTCGCGCAGCGTGCCGACGGGAGAGCTCATCGACCGCAGCCTTCGCACGCTCGACCGCGTGGTCGCGGCGGGCGTCGAGGGTCTCTACGCCGCCCAGCGGCGCTGGATGGACGACTTCTGGCAGCGCTCGGACGTCCGGATCACGGGGCACGACGACCTGCAGCAGGCGACGCGCTGGTGCCTCCTGCAGCTCGCCATGGCCTCGGCGCGGGCGGACGGCTGGGGCATCCCCGCCAAGGGCGTGACCGGATCCGGGTACAGCGGGCACTACTTCTGGGACACGGAGATCTACATCCTGCCGTTCCTCGCGTACACGACCCCGCTCTGGGCGCGGAACGCGATGCGCATGCGCACGAAGATGCTGCCGGCCGCCCGCCGGCGCGCGGCCAAGATGAGCGAGGCCGGCGCGCTCTACCCCTGGCGCACCATCAACGGCGAGGAGGCGTCGGCCTACTACGCGGCCGGCACCGCGCAGTACCACATCAACGCCGACATCGCCTTCGCCCTGGTGCGCTACGTCCGCGCCACGGGAGACCTCGACTTCATGGCGCGGGAGGGGGCGGATGTCCTCGTCGAGACCGCGCGGATGTGGACGACGCTGGGGTTCTGGCGCCAGAACGAGGGCGAGGAGAGCTTCCACATCCACGGTGTCACCGGCCCCGACGAGTACACGACGGTCGTCAACGACAACCTCTTCACGAACGTCATGGCGCGGTTCAACCTGCGCGCGGCCGCGCAGGTCGTGCGCCTGATGGCCGAGCGCGCGGGGCGCGAGTACCGCGATCTCGTCGACCGGGTGCAGCTCGACCCGGGGGAGCCGGAGGCGTGGGAGCGCGCGGCGGACGCCGTCTACATCCCCTACAACGAGAAGCTCGGGATCAATCCGCAGGACTCGCTGTTCCTCGAGCGCGAGGTGTGGGACGTCGAGAACACGCCCCACGAGCAGCGCCCGCTGCTGCTGCACTTCCACCCGCTCGTCATCTACCGTTTCCAGGTGCTGAAGCAGGCCGACGTCGTGCTGGCGCTGTATCTGCAGGGCGACCAGTTCAGCGCCGAGGAGAAGCTCGCGGACTTCGAGTACTACGACCCGCTCACAACGGGCGACTCGACGCTGTCGGCGGTCGTGCAGTCGATCCTCGCCGCCGAGGTGGGGTACCAGGACCTGGCGCTGGACTACTTCGAGCACGCGCTGTTCGTCGACCTCGCCGACCTGCACGGCAACGCGTCGGACGGCGTGCACGTCGCCTCGGCGGGCGGTGTCTGGACCGCGCTCGTCGCTGGGTTCGGGGGAATGCGCGATCACGACGGCGAGCTGAGCTTCGACCCGCGCCTGCCCCGGGACTGGCCGGAGCTGCAGTACGCGCTCTCCTGGCAGGGGTCGCAGCTCGAGGTCGCCCTGCGCCGTGACGAGATGCGGGTGCGGGTGCGCTCGGGCGACCCCGTCACGTTCCGCGTGCGGGGCGGCGTCCACACCGCGAGCGTGGACGCCGAGGCCGTGGTGCCGCTCGCCGACCAGGGGCCGGTCATCCAGGGGCGCCCGACCATGCGCAAGTACTCCTCGATGCACCGGGAGGACGGCTCGCACCTCGAGCCCACCCTGCCTCCGGTGACCTCCGCCATCCCGATCGTCGCCGACGATCTGATGGAGCGCGCGACGGATCCCCACTCGCTGGACTGACGCCGATCGCAGCGCCTCCCGGCCGCCCGCATGGGCGGCTGGGAGACCGACCGGGGCGATGTCGGTGGGGAGCCGTAGGCTGGTTTCCGTGACCACAGCCTTGTATCGCCGCTATCGGCCGGAGACCTTCGGGGAGATGATCGGCCAGTCGCAGGTCACGGATCCGCTGATGACGGCGCTGCGCGGAGATCGCATCGGCCACGCCTACCTCTTCTCGGGTCCGCGCGGGTGCGGCAAGACCACGTCGGCCCGCATCCTCGCCCGCTGCCTGAACTGCGCGGAGGGGCCCACCGACGTGCCGTGCGGGCGCTGCGACAGCTGCGTCGAGCTCTCCCGCGCGGGCGGCGGATCGCTCGACGTCGTCGAGATCGACGCCGCCAGCCACAACGGCGTCGACGACGCCCGCGATCTGCGCGAGCGGGCCATCTTCGCGCCCGCGCGCGACCGCTTCAAGATCTTCATCCTCGACGAGGCCCACATGGTCACGCCGCAGGGGTTCAACGCGCTGCTGAAGCTCGTCGAGGAGCCTCCGGCCCACGTCAAGTTCATCTTCGCGACCACCGAGCCCGACAAGGTGATCGGCACCATCCGCTCGCGCACGCACCACTATCCGTTCCGGCTCGTGCCACCGGCGGCGATGCTCGCGTACGTCGAGAAGCTGTGCGCCGAGGAGGGCGTCTCCGTGGCGCAGGGCGTGCTGCCGCTCGTCGTGCGCGCGGGCGGCGGGTCGCCGCGCGACACCCTCTCGATCCTCGACCAGCTCATCGCAGGGTCGGAGAACGCGAGCGTGACCTACGAGCGCGCCGTGGCGCTGCTCGGGTACACGCACGCCGAGCTGCTGGACGAGGTCGTCGACGCGTTCGCGGTCGCCGACGCCGGATCGGCGTTCGGCGCGGTGGACCGAGTCGTGCAGACCGGGCAGGACCCGCGTCGTTTCGTCGACGACCTGCTCGAGCGCCTCCGCGACCTCATCGTCATCGCCGCGACCGGGGCCGGCGCGTCCGCCGTGCTGCGCGGCATCCCCGCCGACGAGCTCGAGCGGATGGGTCAGCAGGCCGACCGCTTCGGCGCGGATCGCCTGTCGCGGGTCGCCGACATCGTCAGCGCCGCCCTCGACGGGATGACCGGCGCGACCTCTCCGCGCCTGCAGCTCGAGCTCATGATCGCGCGCGTGCTCACGCAGGGAACCGCCGTCGCCGGCCTGGCCGGCGCCGCGGGGCGGGGGAGCGGCGCCGTGACGCCGACCGGGGCTGCGCCGGCTCGGGCTGCGGCGGCCGGGTCGGCTGCTGCCGCTGCTGCTCCTGCCGCGGCTCCGCGGACGGCGGCTCCGGCGGCGGCCCCTGCTGCCGAGCCGGCGGCTGCGCCTGCCGCGGCTGCTCCTGCGGCGGCTGCTCCTGCCGCGGCTCCGCGGACGGCGGCTCCGGCTGCTGCCTCGCCGACAGCTCCGAGCGCCGAGTCCCCGGCAGCTCCGGCGGCGGCTCCGCCCCAGGCGGGATCCGCCGACGACGGGACCGTGCCCGCGGCCGGATGGGCGACCATTCCACCCGGCGGCGACGGGCCCGCCGAGGAACGCGCCGCTCAAAGTCCGGCGGGGTCGCGGGCGAACGACGACGCGCCGCTGCCCGGTCCCGAGGACGAGCCGCCGTACGACCCCTACGACGAGCCGCCCGTCCGCGACGCCGCTCCTCGGCCGTCGGCGCCCGCGCAGCAGGAGAAGCCGGCACCCGCGTCGACCGAGCTCACCCTGCCGGCCGTGCAGGCCGTCTGGTCGGGAGTCCTCGCTCGCCTCGAGCACGTGAGCCGCTCGTCCTGGCTCGTCCTTCAGAGCGCTCGCCCCGTCGCCGCGGCGGGCGACGTGCTCACGCTCGCGTTCACGAATCAGCGGGACCTCGCCACCTTCAAGGAGCGCACCCCGCAGGGCGGGGGTGTCAGCGAGGATCTGCGCGGCATCATCCTCGAGGTGCTGGGTGTCCGCGTGAAGTACCTCGCGCGCCACGACGGCGGTGCCGCGGGCGGCCACGGTGGCGGTCCCGGTGGTGGCGGTTCTGGTGGTCCCGGCTCCGGCCGGCCCGATGGCAGCGGCCCACAGCAGGGTCCCGGCGCGCAGCAGGGCCCCGGCCCACAGCAGGGCCCCGACGCGCAGCAGGGCTCTGCCCCGCGGCGGGAGCAGGCTCCCGAGCGGAGCGCGCCCGCCGTCGATCGGCCATCCCGCGCCGCCGGCCCCACGGCCGGCGGCGCGTCGGTCGCCGGGGCGGCGCCCGTCACCGAGTGGGCGGTCGCCACCATCCCCGGCGGCGTCGTCGGGACCCTGGCCGTCGACGACGACCCGGAGGAGGCCGCGGTACCCGTCGTCGCACGCGCGACGGCCCCGGTGCCCGAGGGCGAGGTGACGGCGCCCGCGCCGCTCACCGCCGACGAGGACGACGCCGACCCGGGCGACGTCCCCCCGGAGCCCGCGGAGGCGATCGCCCCTCGTCCCGCCCCGCAGCCGCGCGTGCAGGCACGCAGCGTCGGACCCGACGGCATCCAGCGCTACGGCGAGGCCGTCGTCCGGCAGGTGCTGGGCGCGACCTTCCTCCACGAGGAGCCCTATGAGCCGCCGACGCGGTTCGCCTGATCCTCCCTCACCTCTTCCTCGTAAGGACACAACCCCGGTATGTACGACGGCATCGTCCAGGAGCTGATCGACGAGCTCGGCCGCCTCCCCGGCATCGGCCCGAAGTCCGCCCAGCGCATCGCGTTCCACATCCTGCAGACGCCGACCTTCGACGTGTCGCGGCTCTCCGTGCTCCTGCGCGAGGTGCGCGAGCGGGTGAAGTTCTGCGAGATCTGCGGCAACGTCTCCGAGAGCGACACCTGCGGCATCTGCCGCGACCCGCGCCGCGATACCTCGCTCATCTGCGTCGTGGAGGACGCAAAGGACGTGGCCGCCATCGAGCGCACGCGCGAGTTCCGCGGACGCTACCACGTGCTGGGTGGCGCCATCAGCCCCATCGCGGGGATCGGCCCCGACGATCTGCGCATCCAGCAGCTCATGACGCGCCTAGCCGACGGCACAGTGCAGGAGGTCATCCTCGCGACGAACCCGAATCTCGAGGGCGAGGCCACCGCCGCCTACCTCAGCCGCCTGCTGACGGCCCTCGACATCGCGGTGTCGCGCCTGGCCTCGGGACTCCCCGTCGGCGGCGATCTCGAGTACGCCGACGAGGTGACGCTGGGCCGCGCGTTCGAGGGGCGCCGGCGCCTGTAGGGGTATGTCCGCGGGAGCATGCGGGCTTCTCTAGGATTGATGCGTGGACGCGGTCGGCGTCCGCTCATCCCGCGAACGCATCGAGGAGCATCACTTGGCGCTGATCGTCCAGAAGTTCGGCGGCTCGTCCGTGGCCGACGCCGAGAGCATCAAGCGCGTCGCGAAGCGCATCGCCGACACCCGCCGCGCCGGGCATGACGTCGTCGTGGCGGTGAGCGCGATGGGCGACACCACGGACGAGCTGCTGGACCTCGCCTCCCAGGTCGCGCCGATGCCCGCGCCGCGCGAGCTCGACATGCTGCTCTCCAGCGGAGAGCGCATCTCCATGGCCCTCCTGGCCATGGCCATCCACTCGATGGGGTACGAAGCGCGCTCGTTCACGGGCAGCCAGGCCGGCATGATCACCACGGCCGACCATGGCTCTGCGCGCATCGTCGACGTGACGCCCGTGCGCCTGCGTGCGGCGCTCGACGACGGCGCCGTCGTGATCGTGGCCGGTTTCCAGGGGTTCAACCGCGACACCAAGGACATCACCACGCTCGGTCGCGGCGGCTCGGACACCACCGCGGTCGCGCTCGCGGCGGCTCTCGACGCCGACGTGTGCGAGATCTACAGCGATGTCGACGGCATCTTCACCGCCGACCCGCGCGTGGTCCCGCTGGCCCGCAAGCTCGGGCACATCACCGCGGAGGAGATGCTCGAGCTCGCTGCGAACGGCGCAAAGGTGCTCTACATCCGCGCCGTCGAGTACGCCCGCCGCCACGGCGTGCTCATCCACGCCCGGTCGACCTTCACGTCGAACGAGGGCACCTATGTTCTGGGCGAGGGGATGAAGGCCCCCCGCGATGCCAAGGGAGAGACCATGTCGGACGACGCCATCGGGATGGAAGAGCCGGTCGTCGCCGGTGTCGCCATCGACCGCAGCCAGGCCAAGATCACGGTGCTCGGGGTTCCCGACGTCCCGGGTTCCGCCGCGGCGATCTTCACGCTCGTCGCGAAGACGGGCGCGAACATCGACATGATCGTGCAGAACGTGCAGTCGGCGAAGGCCGGCCGGACCGACATCTCCTTCACGCTGCCGAAGCAGTCCGCCGCCGACGTGGCGAAGGCGCTCACGGCCGCCCAGGACGAGGTCGGCTTCGAGAACCTCGTGTACGACGACCAGGTCGGCAAGCTCTCGGTGGTCGGCGCGGGCATGCGCACGCACGCCGGCGTCTCGCTGACCCTGTTCGAGGCGCTGAGCGGGGCGGGCATCAACATCGAGATGATCTCCACGAGCGAGATCCGCATCTCCGTCATCCTCCGTGACACCGAGCTCGACGAGGCCGCGCGCGTGGTGCACAGCGCCTATGGCCTGGACGGCGAGATCGAGGCGACCGTCTACGCGGGCACCGGCCGCTGACATCCCTCGACAGGCCCCGACCATCCGCGGTCGGGGCCTTCGTCGTCTCCGCCCCTGTGCCGTGTCTCAGTTCGTGCGGGTATGAGGCGGGCTTTCCCGCGCGGAGTGAGACATGGGCGACCTCGTGTCTCACTTGTTGCGGGTATGAGGCGGTCTTTCCCGCGCGGAGTGAGACATGGGCGACCTCGTGTCTCACTTGTTGCGGGTATGAGGCGGTCTTTCCCGCGCGGAGTGAGACATGGGCGACGTCGTGTCTCACTTGTTGCGGGTATGAGGCGGTCTTTCCCGCGCCGAGTGAGACATGACGTGACGGGCGGAGTCGGCAGCTCCCCGCGGCGCGGATTAGACTCGAGCAACCCGTCGCGCTTCTCCGAGGAACATCATGACCCGCATCTCTGATTCAGGACTCTCCGTCGCCGTCGTCGGCGCCACCGGCCAGGTCGGCGCTGTGATGCGCGAGATTCTCGCGGAGCGCCAGTTCCCGATCCGCGAGCTGCGGCTGTTCGCGTCCGCGCGCTCGGCAGGGAAGACCATCGCGTTCGGCGGCGCCGACGTGGTCGTGGAGGACGTCGAGACCGACGACCTCTCCGGCATCGACATCGCCCTCTTCTCCGCGGGTGGCTCCGCCTCGAAGCAGCACGCACCGCGCTTCGCCGCGGCCGGCGCGGTCGTCATCGACAACTCGAGCGCCTGGCGCATGGACCCCGAGGTGCCGCTGGTCGTCAGCGAGGTCAACCCGCACGCGATCGACGACGCACCCAAGGGCATCATCGCCAACCCGAACTGCACCACGATGGCCGCGATGCCCGTGCTGAAGCCGCTCGACGCGGAGGCCGGCCTCGAGCGCCTCATCGTCTCGACGTACCAGGCGGTCTCCGGCTCCGGCCTCGCCGGCGCTGAGGAGCTGCTCGGCCAGGTCGAGGGCGTGCTCGCCCAGGGCGACACCCTGCGCCTCGTGCGCGACGGCTCCGCCGTGGACTTCCCGGAGCCGGACAAGTACGTCGCGCCCATCGCCTTCGACGTGCTGCCGTTCGCCGGCAACCTCGTCGAGGACGGTCTCAACGAGACCGACGAGGAGAAGAAGCTCCGCAACGAGAGCCGCAAGATCCTCGAGCTGCCCGACCTGCGGGTCGCGGGCACCTGCGTCCGCGTGCCGGTCTTCACGGGCCACTCGCTGAGCATCAACGTCGAGTTCGCGCGCGAGATCACGCCCGAGCGCGCCCGCGAGGTGCTGGCGGATGCCCCTGGCGTCGTCCTCGAGGAGGTCCCGACCCCGCTGCAGGCCGCGGGCAAGGACCCGAGCTTCGTCGGACGCATCCGGGCGGACCAGTCCGCGCCGGAGGGCCGCGGCCTCGTCCTGTTCATCTCCAACGACAACCTCCGCAAGGGCGCTGCGCTGAATGCGGTGCAGATCGCCGAGCTCGTCGCAGCGAAGCTCGGTGCCGTCGCCGCGCGCTGACCGGGACGCCGCCGAGCGGTTCGCCGCACAGTGAATATCCGGGGTTCTTTCGACCCCGGATGGTCAGGGGTGCCCGAAAGACGGGAATAGGATTGACGAGTGAGTGAAACCGTCGATATCGTGCTGATCGGCGGCGGGATCATGTCCGCCACGCTCGGCACCCTCCTCAAGGAACTGCAGCCCGACTGGAAGATCGTCGCCTTCGAGCGCGACGGGGAGGTCGCGCAGGAGAGCTCGAACGCGTGGAACAACGCGGGCACCGGGCACTCCGCCCTGTGCGAGCTCAACTACATGCCCGACGCGTCGGATCCCTCCAAGGCGATCGCCATCAACGAGCAGTTCCAGCAGAGTCGCCAGCTGTGGTCCGCGCTCGTGGAGAAGGGCATCCTCGACGAGCCCTCGACGTTCATCAGCACCACCCCGCACATGACGTTCGTGCGGGGCGAGAAGGACGTGGCCTACCTCAAGGCCCGCTATGAGACCCTCCGTGCGCAGCCGCTCTTCGAGGGCATCGAGTTCTCCGACGACTCCCGCGTCATCCATCAGTGGGCGCCGCTGCTCATGGAGAAGCGGCCCAAGGCCGACGAGCCCTTCGCCGCCACGCGTGTGCCGGCGGGCACCGACGTCGACTTCGGCTCGCTCACCCGCCAGCTCTTCGACCACCTGCGTGACGGCGGGGCGGAGGTGCTCCTCAACCACGAGGTGAAGAACCTCAAGAAGAAGAAGGACGGCACCTGGGAGGTCAGCTACCGCAACCGCGTGGGCAGGACTCCGGGCAAGATCTCGGCCCGTTTCGTCTTCGTCGGCGCCGGCGGCTGGGCGATCAAGCTCCTGCAGAAGGCCGGGATCCGCGAGATCCGCGGCTACGGCGTCTTCCCGATCGGCGGCCAGTTCCTCAAGACGAGCAACCCCGCGCTCGTGAAGAAGCACCAGGCCAAGGTCTACTCGCAGGCGGCCGTCGGGGCACCGCCGATGTCGGTGCCGCACCTCGACACCCGCATGGTCGACGGCGAGGGCTCGCTGATGTTCGGCCCGTTCGCGACGTTCAGCCCGAAGTTCCTCAAGAAGGGCTCGTGGCTCGACATCGTCTCGCAGGTGCGCCCGCACAACATCGGGTCGATGCTCAAGGTCGGCGCGACGAACCTCGATCTCGTGAAGTACCTCGTCGGCGAGCTGCTGAAGAGCCGCGCGAAGAAGATCGACAGCCTGCGCGAGTTCGTGCCCACCGCGAAGGGCGAGGACTGGGAGCTCATCCAGGCCGGGCAGCGCGCCCAGGTCATGAAGGGCGGCAAGCTCCAGTTCGGCACCGAGGTGGTCTCGGCGGCGGATGGCTCGATCGCCGGTCTGCTGGGAGCCTCGCCGGGAGCGTCCACGGGCGCGACCATCATGCTCGACGTGCTGAAGGCGTGCTTCGCCGACCGGATGCCCGCGTGGGAGCCGCAGCTGAAGCAGCTGATCCCCACCTACGGCGAGACGCTCAACGTCGACCCCGAGAAGGCGCGATCGGTGACGGACCGCACCGCCGAGGCGCTCCGCATCGCCGCGTGAGGGCTGCGCCGGAGGCGGCCTCCGGCCCGCTGATCACGGTCGCCGCGATCGCCTTCCTGCGTGCGGATGGCCGGGTGCTGACCGTGCGCAAGCGCGGCACGTCCGCGTTCATGCTTCCCGGCGGCAAGCCCGAGGCGGGGGAGAGCGGCGTGGACACGGCCATCCGCGAGGTGCGGGAGGAGCTCGGAGTCGACGTCGCCCCCGCGCAGCTGAACCTGCTCGGCACGTTCACCTCGCGCGCCGCCAACGAGGCGGGGCACGCCCTGCTGGCGACCGTTTTCACCTCGCGCGCCGAGGTGACCCCTGCGGTGCAGGCGGAGATCGACGAGGCGCGCTGGGTGCTGCCTGCCGCGGCGATCGACGACGCGACCGAGGCGCCCCTCAATCGCGAGCACGTGTTCCCGCTTCTCGCCGGCCGCTGAGACGACGCGGATTACACTCTTCCGGTGGCCAAACTCTACTTCCGCTACGGCGCGATGAACTCGGGGAAGTCCACGGCGCTCCTCCAGGCCGCCTACAACTACGAGGAGCGGGGGCAGGCGGTGCTGCTCGCGAAGCCCGCCATCGACACCAAGGGCGCCGACCAGGTCGCATCGCGCCTCGGCATGACCCGGCAGGTCGACTTCCTCATCGGAGCGGGCGACGACGCGGGGGAGCTCTTCGCCCGGCACCGGGAGAACGTGCGGCGATCCGCCGCGGATGCGCTCATCCCCGGCGGCCGCGCGACCGACGTCGCCTGCCTCCTCATCGACGAGGCGCAGTTCCTCACGCCGGCTCAGGTCGACCAGGTGTTCCGCATCGCCGTGCTCGAGGACGTGCCGGTGATGGCCTACGGCATCCGCACCGACTTCCGCACGCAGGCATTCCCCGGGTCCCGCCGTCTCCTCGAGATCGCGCACGCCCTCGAGGAGCTGAAGACGATCTGCCGGTGCGGCAGGAAGGCGCTCTTCAACGGGCGGAGGATCGCGGGGCGCTTCGTGTTCGACGGCGACCAGGTGGCCATCGACGCGGAGGGCGCACCCGTCCGCGACGAGCACTTCGTGACGTACGAGTCGCTTTGCGGCGTCTGCTATCTCCATGAGTCTGCGGGAGTGCTCACGCCGGCGTGAGCATGTTGACGTCAACATGAGCGCGGCCTACGCTGAGAGCATGCGAGTTCTCCTTGCCGGCGGAGCCGGATACATCGGTGCGCACACCGCGGTGGCGCTTCTCGAGGCCGGTCATGAGGTCGTGCTGCTCGACAACCTCGACAACACCAGCGACGTGGTGGCCGATCGGCTGCAGCAGATCACGGGCACGCCGGTGACGCTGGTCGTCGGCGACGCGGCCGACGACGAGGTGGTGGAGGGTGCGTTCGCCGCGCACGGCCCCTTCGAGGCCATCATCCACTTCGCCGCGCACAAGGCCGTCGGCGAGTCGACGCAGAAGCCGCTGCAGTACTACGCGAACAACCTCGACTCCACGTTCGCGCTCCTGCGCGTGGGGCTCGCCCACGGCATCCGCTCGTTCGTGTTCTCCTCGACCGGGACGGTCTACTCGAACCCCGCCGACCTGCCCTTCGCGGAGAGCGCCACGCGCGACCTCGTCGAGCTGTCGAACCCGTACTCGAAGAGCAAGCTCATCAACGAGGTCATCCTCGCCGATGTGCAGCGGGTGAACCCCGAACTCAACGTCACGCTGCTGCGCTACTTCAACCCGGTGGGCGCGCACGAGTCCGGCCTCATCGGCGAGGACCCGCAGGGCATCCCGAACAACCTCATGCCCTTCGTCGCGCGCGTCGCGGTCGGCTCGCTCCCGGAGATCAACGTCTTCGGCGACGACTACGACACCCCGGACGGCACGGGCCTGCGCGACTACATCCACGTCGTCGACCTCGCGGAGGGTCACGTCGCGGCGCTCGAGAAGGCCGAGCCCGGCCTGAAGAGCTACAACCTCGGCACCGGCCGCCCCGTCAGCGTGCTCGAGCTCATCGCGTCGTTCGAGAAGGCCGTCGGGCGCGAGCTGCCGAAGGCCATCGCACCGCGCCGCCCCGGCGACCTCGCCGCGACCTACTGCGATCCCTCGCAGGCGGAGCGCGAGCTGGGCTGGAAGGCGCGGTTCGGCATCGACGACATGACGACGAGCGTCTGGGCCTGGCAGCAGAAGAACCCGCGCGGCTACGCCGGCTGACGGCCCGCAGGCACGAGAACGGCTCCCGGAGGATCTCCGGGAGCCGTTCTCGTGTTCCGCGGCGTCAGTCGCGCGTGGGGAGGGTGGGGATGAGCTCGTCGAGCTTGGCCGCGGTGTCCTCCCAGCCGGTCACCGAGACGCAGGAGACGCCCATCGCGAGGACGGGGTAGTCGTTGCCGTCGGTGTCGAGGCGGTCGCCGTAGAAGAGCATGTCGTCGAGGTCGATGCCGGTCTCCTCCGACAGCTGCCGCATGCCGTAGGCCTTGTCGATGCCCTTGCGGGTGATGTCGACGGAGGTGGAGCCGCCGGAGCGGACCTCGAGGTCGGGGATGCGGGCGGCGACGGCGTCGCGGAGGGCGGACTTCTTCTCGCTGGTGGGGTCCCACGCCCTCTTGATGTCGACGGGAGCGGCCTGGCCGAGGGCGGAGAAGGTGATCTGCGAGCCGCGGTCCTCGAGGATGGGTCCCCAGGTCTCGGTCTCCCAGTAGCCCAGGCGCTTGGCCTCCTCCTCGACGGCGGCGAGGGCGCGGTGCTTCTCGTCGTCGGTCAGCTCACGCGCGTACACGGCGGTGAACTCGCCGCCCTCGTGCCGGAAGTACTGCGTGCCGCAGGTGGGCAGCAGATGGATGTGCGCGACGGCGTCGGAGGCGGGAAGGCGGTCGACGACCTGGCTGCGGAACTGCTGGATCTGCCCGCCGGAGATCACGGCCACCTCGACGCGCTCGGCGAGGGCGATGAGCAGCTCCCCGATGCGCGGCTCGATGGGCGACTTCGAGGGGGCGAGGGTGTCGTCGAGATCGAAGGCGACGAGGCGGGGGATGGCAGGCATGACTCTCCGGATGGCGGAAGGGCGCGAACCGCACCAGCCTACGCGACGCGCATGAGCCATCCGGAGGAGCGGGCGGGAAGCAGAAGAGGGACCCGCTCTCGCGGGTCCCTCTTCTCGTGCTGGTCGGGGTGACAGGATTTGAACCTGCGGCCTCGTCGTCCCGAACGACGCGCGCTACCAAGCTGCGCCACACCCCGTGGCAACCCGTCTACTCTACCCGATGCGGAGCCGTCCGCCGAATCGGCGTGTCCCCGGGAGCGGCGCGGTCACCGGCCGCGCGGCGCCAGCGTGAGGAGCGAGACCTCGGGCGGGCACGCGAAGCGCACGGGGGAGTAGATGGAGTGGCCGAGTCCGGCGCTGACGTTCAGCGGCACCGTGCGGCCGTCGTGCGTCCACGTGGAGAGCCCGCGAGCCTGCCGGGTGGGGAGGTCGCAGTTCGACACGAGAGCCCCGTAGAACGGCACCCGCACCTGGCCGCCGTGCGTGTGCCCGGCGAGGATGACATCCGCTCCGACGTCGGCGAAGCGGTTCAGCACCCGCTGGTACGGCGCGTGCGTGACGCCGAGCGTGAGCGGCGCCTCCGGCAGGGTCGACACGAGGCCGGGGAGCGCGTCGAGGTCGTCGAGACGGTGGTGCGCGTCGTTCACGCCGAACACGTTGACCGGCGTGCCGTGGACCTCGAGGGTGCGGGCGGCGTTGTTCAGTCCGGTCCAGCCCAGCTCGTCGGCGAAGAAGGTGTCCAGCGCGTCGGTGTCGAGCGGGGGCGCGGACTGGCGGCGCTGGGAGGGGCCGGTGATGTACCGCAACGGGTTTCGCGGCGACGGCTCGTACAGGTCGTTCGACCCGTGCACGAAGACGCCCGGGACGCCGCGGAAGGCGGCGAAGGCGCGACGGATGCCGTCGAGGCCCTCGGGGTGCCCGAGATTGTCGCCCGTGTTCACGACGAGGTCGGGCCGCAGCGACGCGAGCCGCGCCATCCACGCCTGCTTGCCGCGCTGCCAGGGGGCCATGTGCGCGTCGGAGACGTGCAGGATGCGGATCGGGTTCGCCCCCGCCTCCAGCACGCGCACGGTGTGGTGGCGGACGGTGTAGAGGTGGCGCTCGATGCCGATGCCCCAGACGGCGGCCGCGGCCCCGGCGCCCGCAAGGGCGCCGAGGGCCGTGAGACCGGCCCGTGCTGCCGGCATCAGTCGTCGTCCTTCTCGTCCTCGTCGTCACCGCAGGACTTCGCCGCGTAGTTCACGCGGATGGTCGTGTCGGGCGACGCGACCGCGCCGGCTTCGGGGTCGGTCGAGGTGGCCTTGCCGTCGCCCGCGTTCGCCTTCGTCTCGCAGCTGCCGCGCTCGACGTTCGAGAAGCCGGCGCCGGTGATGGCCGCGAACGCGGCCTTCACCGACATCCCCGACACGTCGGGGACGGCCGAGGCCTTGCCGTCGCTCGGGAAGATCGTGACGTTGGCGCCGCCGGCGGCCTGACCCGCGCCCGGGTCCTGACGCTGGATGGTGCCCTTCGGCTGGTCGCCGGAGACGGTGTCTCCCACCGTCACGCCGAAGCCCTTGCCACGGAGGACGTCGGTCGCCTCCTCGACGGACATGCCCGTCACATCGGGCAGGTCGACGAGGATCCGACGCGTGAGGTTCGAGTCGGGCGTCTGGAACGCCGCGCCGGGGTAGTACTGGTTCGCCGCCGCCTGGATGGGCCGGGCGAGCTCGTAGCGCACATCGTTGCCGTTGATCCCATTGCTCCACACGGTGCGGAGGTCGGTGGTCCCGCGGCTGTTGCCCACCCAGACGGCGGTGGTGGCCGCCGTCGAGGACTCGATCATCATGGTCGAGATGTTCTCGTGCGTGCCGGTCTTGCCGATGAGCTCGGTGCCGTCTCCCGGGTTGGCCCGCGAGCCGGTGCCGCCGCTCGCCATGACGGTCTTCAGCGCCGCAGCGGCGGTGGCCGCGATGTTCGCCTCGACGACGGGCTCGCAGCCCGTCTCGGGAACCGGCACCTCCTCGCCGTTCACGTCGGTGATGTGGTCGATGGCGTGCGGGGTGCAGCGCACGCCGTTGTTGGCGATGGTCGCGTAGGCCGACGCCATCGAGAGGGGAGCGATGGCCTTCGAGCCGAGCACATCGTAGAGAGCCGGATTCTCGGTCACGGAGCCGCCGTTGCCGAGGGTGACGCCGAAGCGCTCCGCGACCCCGTTGATCTCGCACACGTCCAGCTGCTCGGCCATCGCGAGGAAGCCGGAGTTCAGCGAGTCGCGCGTGAAGTTCGAGATCGTGCCGGTGTAGCCGCCGCTGTTGCCGAAGTTGCCGATCTTGGTGCTGTTGGACTGCGGTGCACCGTCGCACGTCCACTGGAAGACTCGGTTGTTCGCGTTCAGCACCTCGTTGATCGAACGGCCGTTCTCGAGCCAGTCGATGAGGGTGAAGAGCTTGTAGGTCGAGCCGACCGGGAATCCGCTGGACGAACCGTGCGCGTTGTCGGCCGCATAGACGAGCGAGGAGTACCCGGGCTGGCTCGTGACGACCGCCTCGTCCTCGGAGAAGTTGGTGTTCTGCGCCATCGCGAGGATCTTGCCGGTGCTGGGCTCGATGGTCACGGCGGCGGCGCCGAACTCCATGCCGTCGATGTGCGAGGCGGCCGTGGCCTTCATCGCCTCCTCGGCGGGCATCTGGATGTTGAAGTCGAGGGTGGTGTAGACGTCGAGGCCGCCGCGGCGCAGGGTCTCCCAGCGGTCCGCCTTCTCCTCGCCGAAGGCGGGGTCGTTGAGGATCGTCTCCTGGACGTACTTGCAGAAGTAGGCCGAGCCGCCCGCAGCCTCGCAGCCGGTCTCACGCGGATTGATCTTGGGCTCGATCGGCTCCTCGACGGCGGCGTCGTGCTGCTCCTGCGTGATCTTGCCGTCTTCGAGGAGTCGTCCCAGAACGTAGTCGCGGCGCTGCTTCGTCGAGGCGTAGCCGTCCTCGGCGCCATTGCGGGCGACGCCGTCCCCGTCGACGTACGAGCCGTCAGGCAGGTCGATGCGGTAGCGGTTCGGGTTCTGCACCATGCCGGCGAGCGTGGCCGCCTGGTTGAGCGTCAGCTTCGCCGCGGTCGTGCTGAAGTAGTACTCCGCTGCCGCCTCGATGCCGTAGGTGGAGCCGCCGAAGTTGGCGATGTTGAGGTACCCGATGAGGATCTCGTCCTTCGAGTACTCCTGCTCGATGGAGATCGCGTACCGCATCTCCTGGAGCTTGCGCTCGTAGCCCTCGGCGCCATCCGCCTCGGTGGCCTCGTAGTAGCAGGCCTGCTGCTCCTCGGAGCCGAACGGGGCCTCCTGCTCGCACTTCTGGATGAGCACGTTCTTGACGTACTGCTGGCTGATCGACGAGCCGCCCTGCCCGTTCGACCCGCTCTGCAGGTTGCTGAGCAGCGCGCGCGTGGTGCCGATGAGGTCGACGCCGCCGTGCTCGTAGTAGCGCGGGTCCTCGCTGGAGAGGATCGCGTCGTACATCGTCTGCGTGACGTCCTCGTAGTCGAGGGGGATGCGGTTCTGGTCGTAGAAGGACGTGAGGGCGAAGTCCTCGCCGTCCAGACCCTTCGCATAGATCGTGGTCGGCAGCATGGGCGTATCCACCTCGAGATACGCGGGAAGCTTGTCGAACATCGTGATCGCGCTGGACGCGGCAGAGCCGGCGACGGCGATCGCGGGGGTGACGGTGGCGGTGACGAGCACACCGGCGATGGCGCTCAGGCCGACGAGGCCGAGCATCCCGCCGAGCACACCGCTCGCAGTCTTTTTCACTCCGGGCATAGGCTGATCGTAGGGGAGTTCCCTGAGCATCCCGCCGTTCGCGGCGCTCTCGCGCCGCATTCTCAGTGCCGTCTCGGCCTCGACGACAGGAGTTCCATGACCACGTGGGAGTACCTCACCACACCGCTTCTCATCCACAACACCGCCGCCATCCTCAACAACTGGGGCAAGCAGGGGTGGGAGCTCGTGCAGGTCGTCCAGGGCCCCGAGGGCGGTCTGGTCGCCTATCTCAAGCGCCCCCTCACCGAGGCAGGCCCGGCGAACGCCGGCCTCGGCGCCGCAGCCGAGGCGGCCCGCCAGTTCGAGGGCGGCGCGCAGTGACGGTCTCCGCGCGCCTGGCCGAGCTCGGCATCGAGCTGCCGGCCGTCGTCGCGCCGGTCGCGGCCTACATCCCGGCCAAGGTGCACGGCGATGTCGTGCAGACCTCGGGGCAGCTGCCCATGGTCGCCGGCGCTCTGCCGCAGACGGGCAAGGTCGGCGCCGGCGTCTCGTCGGAGGACGCGAAGGGCCTCGCGCGCACGTGCGCGCTGAACGCGCTGGCCGCCGCGGCAGATGCGGTGGGCGGCGTCGACCGGCTGACCGGCGTGCTCAAGGTCACCGGCTTCGTCGCCTCCGACCCGGCCTTCACCGGGCAGCCCGGGGTGATCAACGGCACGAGCGAGGTGCTCGGCGAGATCTTCGGCGAGGCCGGGCGCCACTCCCGCTCGGCGGTGGGCGTGCCCGTGCTGCCGCTGGACTCGCCCGTCGAGGTCGAGGTGGCCTTCCTCTTCGAGTGAGCCACCTCCTCGGACGTCGAGCGACCGAGCGCCAGCGAGGAAGACGAAACGCCGCGAGCCGATCCGGGAAACAGCCCCAGGGTCGGCTCGCGGCGTTTCGTCTCGCTGCGCTCGCTCGACGTCCAGGCGCAGAGCGCCCGGATTCTCAGCGCACCTGCGCGGAGATCACGCTCATCACGGCGGTGTCGGCGAGGGTCTGCGTGTCGCCGATCTCGCGGCCTTCGGCCACGTCGCGGAGGAGTCGACGCATGATCTTGCCGGAGCGGGTCTTCGGGAGCTCGCCCACGATGTAGACGTCGCGCGGGCGGGCGATCGGGCCGATCTGCTCGCCGACCCACGCGCGCAGCTGGTTCGCGAGCCCATCCGGACCGTGCTGCGTGAGGTAGCTCTCCTTGAGGATGACGAAGGCGACCACAGCCTGGCCCGTCGTCTCGTCCGAGGCGCCCACGACCGCCGCCTCCGCCGTCGCCTCGTGTGCGACGAGGGCCGACTCGATCTCCGCCGTGGAGAGCCGATGCCCGGAGACGTTCATGACGTCGTCGACCCGGCCCAGCAACCAGACGTCGCCGTCCTCGTCCAGGCGTGCGCCATCCCCGGCGAAGTAGTAGCCCTGGTCCTGGAACTTCTCCCAGTACGTCTCGCGATAGCGCTCGGGGTCGCCCCAGATGCCGCGCAGCATGCTGGGCCAGGGCTCGGTGACGACGAGCAGGCCGCCGTTGCCGTTGCCGACGTGCTCGGCCTTCTCATCGACCACGTCGATGGAGATGCCGGGGAGCGGCACCTGCGCGCTGCCCGGCTTCGTCTGGGTCACGCCCGGCAGGGCCGACACCATGATCGCGCCGGTCTCCGTCTGCCACCACGTGTCGACGATGGGCGTCTTCCCACCGCCGATGACGTCGCGGTACCAGACCCACGCCTCGGGGTTGATGGGCTCGCCGACCGACCCGAGCACGCGCAGGCTCGACAGATCGTGCTGCTGCGGGATGACCCGGCCCTGCTTCATGAATCCGCGGATGGCCGTGGGCGCGGTGTAGAGGATGGTCACGCCGTACTTCTCGACGATGTCCCACCAGCGGCCGGGGTGGGGGAACTCGGGCGTCCCCTCGTAGAGCACCTGCGTGGCGCCGTTGGCGAGCGGGCCGTACGTCACGTAGGTGTGCCCGGTCACCCAGCCGATGTCGGCGGTGCACCAGTAGACGTCGGTCTCCGGGTGGAGGTCGAACACGTTGCGGTGGGTGTACGCGGCCTGGGTGAGGTAGCCGCCCGAGGTGTGGAGGATGCCCTTCGGCTTCCCGGTCGTGCCCGAGGTGTAGAGGATGTAGAGCGGGTTCTCCGCGGGGAACGCCCGCGCGACGTGTTCGGCGGAGGCGGCGGACACGGCCTCGTGCCACCAGAGGTCCCGCCCATCCGTCCACTCCACGTCGTTCTCGCCGCGGCGCACGACGAGCACGTGCTCTACCGTGAGCTGCGCGCCGTCGCCGCGGTCGGCGAGCGCCTGGTCGACGGCCGGCTTCAGCGGCGAGACCTTGCCCTTGCGGTAGCCGCCGTCGGCGGTGATGACGAGCTTCGCGCCGGCGTCGTCGATGCGCGACCGCAGGCTGTCGGCGCTGAATCCGCCGAAGACCACGGAGTGGATGGCGCCGATGCGGGCGACGGCGAGCATCGCGGCGATCGCCTCGGGGATCATCGGCAGATAGATCGCGACCCGGTCGCCGGCTTCGATGCCGAGGTCGGTGAGCACGTTCGCGAGGCGCTTGACCTCGTCCGTGAGCTCCGCATAGGTCATGCGGCGGCTGTCGCCCGGCTCGCCCTCCCACAGCAGCGCCACGCGGTCGCCGTTCCCGGCCTCCACGTGCCGGTCGAGGCAGTTGTAGGCGACGTTCAGCTCGCCGTCGGCGAACCACTTCGCGAACGGCGGCGTCGACCAGTCGAGCACCTGCGTGAACGGCTTCTCCCAGTGCAGCAGCTCCCGCGCCTGCTCGCCCCAGAAACCCTCGCGGTCTGCCTTCGCGCGCTCGTACAGGTCGGCGCCGGCCACGGCCTGCGCGGCGAACTCGGGGGACGGCGCGAAGCGCCGGCTCTCGGTGAACAGGTGGTCGATCTGGCTGGACATTCGATCGCTCCTTCGCGGACGGTCTCTCGGGCCGCGACGACGCGGCGACGGCGATCACGCCGTCCCCACGAATGTACGTCGGCCGGCAGGGGGTCGGTACCGCCGAAAGTCGGGGGCTCGTCGTGTGCCCAGGCGGCGTGTCGCCGCGCGGTTCTCCACGGATGGTCAGAGCGGCCGTTCTCGAGACAGTGGTCTTCGTAGCGTCGGAGCATGGCCGTCCCCTTCATCGTCCAGCCGCGCGGACGCCCCCGCCGCGCCGCGGACGAACGCGCGGAGAGCCCGCACCGGGACGACCAGGCGGCGCGGGCGGACCTGGGTCCGCTCGCGCCGTACCTCGCCGACGGCGGGGTCACCGATCTCTTCGTCAACGGGACGGCGGGACTGTTCGTGGACCGGGGCTCCGGGCCGGAGCGGGAGACGAGCTGGCGTGCATCCGAGCGCGAGGTGCGCGATCTCGCGACCGCACTCATCGCGCGGGGCGGGCGGCACATCGACGAGGCGACGCCGTGCGTGGACGTGCGCCTCACGGGCGGTCTGCGCATCCACGCGGTGCTGCCGCCCGTGAGCTCCGGAGGCACAGCGCTGTCCATCCGCATCCCTCGACTCGCCCACGCAGACCTCGCCGACCTCTGCCGCGGCGGCACGTTCGCCGCGGAGGTGCGGGACTGGCTCATCGAGGTCGTCCATGCGCGTCGGAACGTGCTGGTGACCGGGGCCGCAGGCACGGGCAAGACCACGCTGCTCGCGGCCATGCTGTCGCACGCGCCGGCCAACGAGCGCATCGTCACGATCGAGGACGTCGCCGAGCTCCGCATCGCCCATCCCCATCAGATCGCCCTCGAGGTCCGGCAGCCGAACCTCGAGGGCGTCGGGGAGATCGGCCTCGCGCGGCTCGTCCGCGAATCCCTGCGGATGCGACCCGACCGCATCGTGGTGGGCGAATGCCGAGGGGAGGAGGTGCGCGAGCTCCTCACCGCGCTGAACACCGGACACGACGGCGGCGCGGGAACGCTGCACGCCTCCGGCCTCGACGACGTGCCCGCCCGGCTGGAGGCGCTCGGCGCGCTGGCCGGGATGGACGACCACGCGGTCGCGCGGCAGGTGGAGAGCGCGATCGCCTTCGTCCTGCATCTGGAGCGCGACCGCGCGGGGCATCGCCGTCTCGCCCGGGTCGGGCGCTTCCGCGAGTCGGGCCAGCGCCTGGGCATCGAGGAGGTCGAGCCGTGGCGCTGAAGCGGGGCGAGGACCGCACGGCCGCGGTGGCGGAGACCGTGCTGCGGCTGGCCGTGCTGCTGCAGGCGGGAGCCGCGCCCGCCTCGGCCTGGCGGCACCTCGGGGAGGCCGGAGATCGAGACGCAGAGGCGATCGTCGCGCGCGCCGCGAGCGGCGTGCCCCTCGTCGAGGCCATCGAGGCCCAGGCGACCGGAGGGAGGAGCCCTGCCGAGGCGCGGCTGGCAAGCGCATGGCGCGACGTCGCGGCCGCCTGGGAGGTGTCGATCGCGGTCGGCGCGCCGCTGGCCGAGAGCCTGCGCGCCATGGCGGGCGCGCTGCGCGACGCACATGAGAGCGGAGACGACGTGCGTGTCGCCCTCGCCGAGCCGGCCGGCACGGCGCGCCTGATGGGATGGCTGCCGCTCTTCGGCCTGCTCATCGGCGCTGCGCTCGGCTTCGACACGCTCGGCGTGCTCTTCCGCGACCCGATCGGGCTCGCCTGCCTGGGCGCGGGGGCATCGCTTCTCATCCTCGCCCGCGTCTGGACGGCGCGGCTGGTGCGAGCGGCTCAGCCGCCGCCCGGCACACCGGGCATGACCGCCGAGCTCGTCGCCATCGGCCTCGCGGGCGGCGTCTCCGCGGAGCGCGCGCGGCGTCTCGTCGACGAGGCGCCGGGCGGCCCGCGCGGCGATGACGGGATCGCTCCCGTCCTGGCGCTGTCTCGCTCCGCCGGCGTGCCCGCCGTCGAGTTGCTGCGCGCGTCGGCCGCGCATGACCGACATGACGCCCGGGTGCGGGGGCGGATGCGCGCCGCGCGGCTCGGGTCGCGGCTGCTGCTGCCCCTCGGCGTCTGCACGCTTCCCGCGTTCCTGTGTCTCGGCGTGGCGCCGATGATGCTCAGCGTCCTCCGCTCGACGCCGCTGCCCGCCCTCGGCGGCTGAACACCCATCCCGCCGGAGAACCCCACAGAGAAAGAAGGAGCACATGACCGAGAGACCTGGAACCCCGTCGCGGCTCGTCGCGCTGCTCGACGACGACACCGGTGCCTCGACCGCCGAGTACGCGATCGTCACGATGGCCGCCGTCGCGTTCGCCGGCATGCTGGTGATGATCATGCGCTCGGGGGAGGTGCAGCAGATCCTCACCGACCTCGTGCGCCGCGCCCTCACGGTGCCCTGATGCGCAAGGCGGTGCGGCGGCGTCTTCCGCGGCTCGACGACCGTGGCGCGGTCGCAGCGGAGCTCGCCGTCGCACTGCCCGCCGTCCTCCTCGTCGTCGCGCTCGGAGTCGCCGGTCTCGGCGCGAGCGCGCGGCAGGTGCAGCTGCAGGATGCGGCCGCCGACGCCGCGCGCCTCCTCGCCCGAGGAGAGGGTCAGAACAGGGCGGCTGGAGTCGCCGCCGCCGTGGACGGCAGGCTGTCCGTGGCGCACGAGGGTGATCTCGTCTGCGCCACGGTCGCCGTGACGGTGCGGCTGGGCGGCGCCGCGCTCCCGCTCTCCGCGTCCAGCTGCGCGCTCGCGGGCGGGCTCTGATGGCCGGATCCGCGATCGGAGCGGGCGTCATCGCCGCCGCCGGACTGCTCGTGCTGGGGCTCTCGGCCGCGGGCGCCGCCGCCGCCGAGAGCCAGCGCCTGGCGGGCACGGCCGACGCCGCCGCGCTCGCCGCGGCCGACGGACTGAGCGGCGCCGTGCCCGGAGACCCCTGCGCGCTCGCCGGCGTTGTCGCGGCGGCTGCGGGGGCGGAGGTGGCGTCCTGTAGCGTGGACGGTCTCATCGCAACGGTCTCCGTCCGCTCCGAATTCGGCGGATTCGCCGTGGTGGCCGCCGCCCGAGCCGGGCCGCCGCCGTCGTGAGCAGCGACCCTCTCCTCTGAGAGTTCCGTCGGTGCGCGCTGTGTATGGTGTGCTTCGAGGAAAGGACGCCCCTTGGCATCAGGCAAGACGGCAGCGGGCAAGGCCCCGGCCGGCAAGACTCTCGTCATCGTCGAGTCTCCGACGAAGATGCGCTCTATTCAGGGCTATCTCGGCGACGGATACGAGGTGCTGAGCTCGGTCGGGCACATCCGCGACCTCGCCGACAAGCGCGACATCCCCGAGAAGGATCGCGAGGCGTACGGCAAGTACTCGATCGACATCGAGCACGGCTTCGAGCCGTACTACGTCGTGAGCGACCGCAAGACGAAGACCGTCTCCGAGCTCAAGCGCGCGGTGAAGGAGGCCTCCGAGCTCCTGCTCGCCACCGATGAGGACCGCGAGGGCGAGGCCATCGCCTGGCACCTCCTGGAGACGCTGAAGCCGAAGATCCCCGTCAAGCGCATGGTCTTCCACGAGATCACGCCCGACGCCATCCGTGCGGCGGTCGACAGGACCCGCGAGCTCGACCTCGCGCTCGTCGACGCGCAGGAAACCCGCCGCATCCTCGACCGGCTCTACGGGTGGGACGTCTCGCCCGTGCTGTGGCGCAAGATCGGCTCGGGCAGCTCCGGCAGTGCGCTGAGTGCCGGCCGCGTGCAGTCCGCCGCCACGCGCATGGTGGTCGACCGCGAGCGCGAGCGCATGGCCTTCGTCTCGGCCTCGTACTGGGGCATCGAGGCGACGGCCGCCCGCGACGCCGAGGCGTTCGCCGTGCGCCTCGTGCGGATGGACGGCTCGCCGCTGGCGACCGGCCGCGACTTCGACGACAAGGGCGAGCTCAAGCGCGCGGTCGTCGTGCTCGACGAGGACGCCGCGCGGAAGCTCTCCGCCGCCATCGACGCGGCCGGTTCCGCGCGCGTGACCAAGGTCGAGGCGAAGCCCGGCACCCGGCGCCCCTCGGCCCCGTTCACGACCTCCACGCTGCAGCAGGAGGCGGGGCGCAAGCTCGGCATGTCGGCGAAGATCACCATGTCGGTCGCGCAGAGCCTCTACGAGCGCGGCTACATAACCTATATGCGCACCGACTCGACGAACCTCAGCGCGCAGGCGATCAGCGCCGCGCGCGAGCAGGCCGTGGGCCTCTATGGCGAGCAGGCCGTGCCGCTGAAGCCCCGCTCGTACGCCTCGAAGAGCAAGAACGCGCAGGAGGCGCACGAGGCCATCCGCCCCTCCGGCGACCGCTTCCGGACGCCCAGCGAGGTCTCGGGCCAGCTGGGCCGCGACGAGCAGCGCATGTACGACCTCATCTGGAAGCGCACCATCGCGAGCCAGATGTCCGACGCGAAGTTCGAGACGACCACGGTCACGCTGGAGACGGACGCCGACGGCGCCAAGGTCGAGTTCACGGCCTCGGGCACGGTGTACACGTTCAAGGGCTTCCTCGAGGCCTATGAGGAGGGCCGCGACGAGAAGCGCGGCGACGCCGACGAGGCCAAGGAGCAGTCGCTCCCGAAGGTCGCCGAGGGCGACCTGCTCGCACTGCGCGAGGCGAACGCGAAGGGCCACGAGACCACGCCGAAGCCCCGGTACACCGAGGCCAGCCTCGTGAAGGCGCTGGAGGAGCGCGGCATCGGCCGCCCCTCCACGTTCGCGAGCATCATCGGCGTCATCCTCGACCGCGGCTACGTCGTCAAGCGCGGTCAGGCGCTCGTGCCCACCTGGATCGCGTTCAGCGTCATCCGCCTGCTCGAGGACCACTTCGCCGAGCTCGTGGACTACGACTTCACCGCTGAGCTCGAGGACGACCTCGATGCGATCGCACGCGGCGAACAGCGCCGAGTGGACTGGCTGAAGTCCTTCTACTTCGGCGGCGAGGGGCACCCCGGCCTCCGCAACATCGTGGACAACCTCGGCGAGATCGACGCGCGGGCCATCAACTCGATGCCGATCACGGAGACCGCCACGCTGCGCGTGGGCAAGTACGGCCCGTACCTCGAGGTCGTCGACCCGGCGCACCCCGACGAGAAGCCGCGGATCGTCAACGTCCCCGAGGACCTCGCCCCCGACGAGCTCACCCCCGCGAAAGCGCAGGAGCTCATCGACGCCCCGGTCGTGAGCGACCGCGTGCTCGGCGAGAACCCCGAGAACGGCAAGATCGTCGTCGTGAAGGACGGCCGGTACGGCCCCTACGTGCAGGAGCAGGACCCGCCCTCCGCCGAGGACGCCGATCCCGCCACCGGCGAGGTGGTCGAGGAGGCGCCCAAGAAGCGCGGTACGAAGAAGGCCGCGGCTCCGAAGCCCCGCACGGCGTCGCTGTTCAAGAGCATGACGCCGGAGTCGGTCGACCTCGACACCGCGCTGCGCCTGCTGTCGCTGCCGCGCGTGGTCGGCGCCGACCCGGAGACCGGCGACGAGATCACCGCGCAGAACGGCCGCTTCGGGCCGTACCTGAAGAAGGGCTCCGACTCGCGCTCGCTCGAGAGCGAGAGCCAGATCTTCGACATCACGCTCGAGCAGGCGCTGGAGCTGTACAAGCAGCCGAAGTACGGCGCCAAGCGCGCGTCGAGCGCGCTCAAGGAGTTCGACAACGACCCCGTCAGCGGCAAGCCGATCCGCGTGAAGGACGGCCGCTTCGGACCGTACGTCACCGACGGTGAGACGAACGCGACCATCCCGCGGGGCGAGACGGTCGACGAGGTCGACTTCGAGCGCGCCAAGCAGCTGCTGGCGGACAAGCGCGCCAAGGGCCCGGTCAAGAAGCGGACGACCACGCGCAAGACCACGACCGCGCGCAAACCGGCCGCGAAGAAGAAGTGACGGTGGCGCCGGGCCTCTGGGTCACCTTCGAGGGCGGCGACGGCGTCGGCAAGACGACGCAGGCGGCTCTGCTTCAGCAGTGGCTGGAGCAGAGCGGCCGTGCGGTCGTCCGAACCCGCGAGCCGGGCGGGAGCGAGGTCGGGCAGCTCATCCGCGACATCGTCCTGCATCACCGCGGCGACATCGCCCCTCGGGCTGAGGCCCTCCTGTACGCCGCCGACCGCGCCCACCACGTGCAGACGGTCGTCCGACCCGCGCTCGCGCGCGGCGACGTCGTGATCCAGGACCGCTATCTGGACTCCTCGGTCGCGTACCAGGGCGCCGGCCGGGTGCTCGACGCAGACGAGGTCCGAGGGCTGTCGCTCTGGGCGGCGGAGGGCGCGCTGCCCGACGTCACGGTGCTGCTCGATCTCGAACCGCGGGCCGCGCGCGCTCGGCTGGATGCGGCCGGCAAGCCCTTCGACCGCCTCGAAGCCGAGAAGGAGGACTTCCACCGCCGGGTGCGGGAGTCGTTCCTCGCGCTCGCGGCGACGGAGCCGGCACGCTTCCTCGTCGTCGACGCGAGTCGGTCTCCCGAGGACCTCGCTCAGGCTATCCGCGCGCGTGTGGCCGAGCGGATCTGAGGTGACGAGTGCTGTCGGAGGCCGTGATTAGGCTGGCGGTATGACCTCGCTCGTCGCGCCCGCCCCCCCTTGGAGCGATGTGTGGGGGCAGGACCAGGCCGTCGAGATCCTGCAGACGGCCGCGTCCGGCACGGCCGCGCTCTCGCACGCCTGGCTCATCACGGGCCCTCCCGGCTCCGGCCGCTCGACCCTTGCGCGCGCCTTCGCCGCGGCGCTCATCGCGTCGGGCCCCGATGACGCCGCGACGATGCGGCAGGTGCTCGCCGGCACGCATCCCGACCTCACGGCGCTGCGCACCGAGGGCGTCATCATCACCATCGCGCAGGCGCGCTCGCTCGTCGAGCGCTCCTACTTCTCGCCGTCCACCGGCCGCTACCGCGTCATCGTCGTCGAGGACGCCGACCGGATGACCGAGCGCACCTCGAATGTGCTCCTCAAGGCCCTCGAGGAGCCGCCACCGGAGACGATCTGGGTGCTCTGCGCGCCCAGCGACGCCGACCTGCTTCCGACCATCCGCTCGCGCGTGCGGCTGCTGCGGCTGCGCGAGCCCGAAGTGGCGGACGTGGCCGCTCTCATCCAGGCGCGCACGGGCGTGGATGCGGCGACGGCGGAGCAGGCGGCGCGTCATGCGCAGCGCCACATCGGGATGGCGCAGCGGCTCGCCACCGACCCCGCGTCGCGCCGTCGGCGCGACGAGACGCTGCGCGCGGTCCTGCGCGTGCGGGGCATCGGCGACGTCGTGGAGGTCGCCGGGGAGATCGTGCAGGCTGCGGGTGACGACGCGAAGGCGCTGACGGCCGAGCGCGACGAGGCCGAGCGCGCCTCCCTCCTTCGGACGGTCGGCGTGGTCGAAGGCGCGCGCATCCCCCCGGCGGTGCGCTCGCAGATCACCGCCCTGGAGGACGAGCAGCGCAAGCGCGCCACCCGCAGCCTCCGCGACGGCATCGACAGGGTGCTCACCGACCTGCAGTCGCTGTATCGCGACATCGTGCTCCTGCAGCTCGGCCGCGAGGAGGGGCTCATCAACCTCGAGCTGCTCGACGACCTGCGCGCGCTCGCGAGCGCGTGGAAGCCGCAGCGCACGCTCGTCGTTCTCGACCACATCGCCGAGACGCGCGACGCGCTCGAGCAGAACGTGCAGCCCACGCTCGCGCTCGAGAGCCTCCTCGTCACGATCGTCAGCGGAAGGAAGCCATGACCGCTCGCCATCCCCGGAGCACGCGGCTCACGGCCGTCGTCGTCGGGCTCGTCACGGCCGCGCTCGCGCTGTCGGGCTGCCTGTCCGCGAATCCCGACACGACCACGCAAGCCGCGCCCACCGCCGGCGCCGATCCGGTGGTCGAGGGGGTGCCCGACGAGCTGCTGCCGTTCTACGACCAGCGCCTGGAGTGGGAGGCCTGCGCCGAGGGTTTCCAGTGCACGACCGTCACCGCACCGCTCGACTGGGACGACCCGGACGCCGGCGAGATCGACCTCGCCGTCATCCGCCAGCGCGCCCTCTCGGGCGACGCCGAGGGGTCGCTGCTGACCAACCCCGGCGGGCCGGGCGCCAGCGGGGTGTCGTTCATCCGCGACAGCATCGACTTCTCCGTCGGAGACGCGCTGCAGGAGAGCTACGACGTCGTGGGCTGGGACCCGCGCGGGGTGGGGGAGTCGACGGCGGTCCGCTGCTTCGACGCCCCTGAGATGGACTCGTACCTGTACGACATCCCGGCGGGAGCGCGCGACTCCGCGGAGTGGGAGGCCGACCTCGAGAAGCGCGCCAAGGCGTTCGCCGACGCGTGCGAGGAGAACAGCGGCGGCATCCTGCCCTTCGTGACCACCGAGCAGTCCGCGCACGACCTCGATCTCCTCCGCGCGGTCCTCGGGGAGAGCGAGCTGGACTACCTGGGCTTCTCCTACGGCACCTTCCTCGGCGCGACCTACGCGAAGGACTTCCCCGACCGCGTCGGCCGCCTCGTGCTGGATGGCGCGATCGACCCGGCGGCGTCCGGCGAGGAGGTGGGCGTCGCCCAGGCCATCGGCTTCGAGGCGGCGCTGAAGACGTACATGGGCGCCTGCGTCGCGGGCGACACGGGATCGGCGTGCCCCTTCGCGGGGATCGCCGACGACGCGATGCAGGATCTCGGGGCGCTGCTCTCCGCGGTCGACGCCGCTCCGCTGCCCGCGCAGGACGGCCGCGAGCTCGGCGCCGACAGCCTGATGACCGCCATCATCGCGGCCCTCTACAACGAGGGGAACTGGCCGTACCTCACCGAGGCCCTCACCGGAGCGCTGGAGGGGGACCCGACCGCGGCGTTCTTCCTCGCAGACTTCTACAACGGACGCGAGAGCGGGGGATACGCCGACAACTCCACCGAGGCGTTCAACGCCTACAACTGCATGGACTATCCGGAGGATCCCGAGGAGGCGGTCGAGGAGACCGAGCGCCGCATCGCGGAGGAGGCGCCCACGGTCGCCCCCTACTGGTCCGGGGCCTCCGTGTGCGAGCACTGGCCGTACCCGCCGACCGGCACGCGGGAGGAGATCGCGGCGTCGGGGGCCGCGCCCATCCTCGTCATCGGCACCACCGGAGACCCCGCGACTCCCTACGAGTGGGCCGAGGCACTGGCCGACCAGCTCGAGTCGGGCGTACTGCTCACGCACGAGGGGGAGGGGCACACCGCCTACAACGGCTCCAGCGACTGCGTGAACGAGGCCGTCGAGAGCTTCCTCGTGGCGGGGACGGTGCCGGAGGACGGCCTCGTCTGCTCCTGAGCAGGAGGCGGTCGGCGGCGAAACGCCCGGATGGCCGTGCCGGTTCGCGGCGCGCCTTCCGAACCGGTATGCTTGGTTCTCGTGCCGCTCGCGCGGTGCGAAATCGCCACCTTAGCTCAGTCGGCAGAGCGATTCACTCGTAATGAATAGGTCGTCGGTTCGATTCCGACAGGTGGCTCCGAAGAAGGCCCGGTCCGATGCACATCCGACCGGGCCTTTTCCCGTGTCCGCCGACCCCGCCATGGCTCAGGTTCGTCCAGATGGCAAGGGGTTCCCCCGAGATCGGTGCGATGTTTACCTGGGGTCTGGAGGAACCCATGCAGCGCATCACGCTCACCGTCAATGACACGTCCTACCCCCTCGCACAGGGGCAGGACATCGAGACCATCCAGGCCGCCGCAGTCGACGCTCTCCACAAGGGCGGGGAGGTCGTCACCGTCACTCTCTACGGCAACCGCGAGCTGGCCATCCTCGTCTCGCCCGGGGTCCCGCTCGCCTTCGAGGTGGAGGAGGTGCCGGACGAACCGCGGGACGACGGCGATCTCACCAAGCCGTTCGAGCCCTACTCGGAGCTCGACGCGGGCTTCGCCGTCTAGCCGGCGCCCCGGGGCGGGGCGCCGGCGGGCGGGCGAGCGGTCAGCGTTTCGAGGCGCGATAGCCGGCGTCGCGAGCGTCCTGCTGCGTCGCGAAGCACTCCTCGGGGTTCGTCCGGTCGTAGAACTCCCCGCCGGGCACGTGGTAGATCCACTCGCCCGAGCTCGACCGGTTGCCCTTGATCGGGTAGCCCGCGGGGCAGTTCCAGCCGTCGGCGAGCGGCGGCTTCGGGGCGCGCAGGTCGGGCACAGTCGGGCCCGAGGCGGGGGCGTACATCGCGATGCCCTCGTAGGCCCAGTTGCGGTCGGTGGTCCTGACCTTCTGAGCCTCCGCACGGGCGGCGAGTGGCGGTCGCGTAGGCTGGGAGCCCCGGGAAGACGCGGCATCCGCGGACACGGGACGCCCCAGGAACGAGAGCCCCATGGACGCCAGCCACGTGATCGGCGCGATCACCGAGATCTTCTCGTGGATCGGCCTGGGCGCCGCGATCGTGCTCGGTCTCGCGGCGATCGTCGCCCGGATGGCCGACGGCACCTGGGTGCCCGTCCGCGCGTTCGTGCTCCCGGAAGCGGAGCCTCCGGCCATCCGCTGGTTCTCGGCCGGGCACGAGGTGGGCCACGCGCTGCTCACGCCCGAGGTTCGACGGGCGGCGGGCGATGCCGACGAGGTCGATGTCTTCACGAACCCCCGGCGTCCGGGCTCCGTGCGCCTGCAGCAGCACTCGCCGCTGCCGCGTCTGCTGGGCTGGGGGGCGGTCGCGTTCGCCGCCCTCGGCATCATCTCGAGCGTCACGCAGCTCGTGCTCGTCGCCCTCCGCTGACGGCGATCAGGGGGTGGGGCAGTGCAGCTCGCCCTCGATCAGGCGGTGCTCGGCCTTGAAGGCGCCGCAGCGGTGGCAGGGCGTGCCGCGCCCCTCGCCCACCTGGGCCGGGCCGGCGAGGCCGATGAGCGTGGTGTTGAACCACTGATAGAACCCGCCCGCTTCGCGGATGCGCGCGCGCAGGGGCTTCCGGTCGGCTGCTCGTCCCATAATCGTTAGTGTACTAATAATTGCGGCGGTAAGGTGGACGGGTGACCGATCCAGACGCCCTCCTGAAGCTGGACAACCAGCTCTGCTTCGCGATCGTCACCGCCGCCCGCAACGTCGTGTCGATCTACCGGCCCGTGCTGGAGCCGCTCGGACTCACGCATCCGCAATACCTCGTCATGCTGGCGCTGTGGGAGGAATCGCCGCGGACACTCCGTGAGATCGCCGCGGCCCTCGCGCTCGAGCCGGCCACGGCGTCGCCGCTGGTGAAGCGCCTGGAGCGACAGGGTCTGGTGCGCCGCGAGCGCAGCCCCCGCGATGAGCGGCGCCTGGAGATCGGCCTGACCGAGGACGGGGCGGCGCTGCGAGAGCGGGCGCTGGCCGTGCCGCAGCAGATCATGGCGCGCGTCGGCCTGGACGCCGCGCAGCTGGGCGCGCTCCGCGACGCCCTCCGACCGTTCGCGGGGCAGCTGGAGGCCTGAGGCTCTGGGCGTCTACGCTCGGGGCATGACCCGAGCGCTTCTCATCGTCGACGTGCAGAACGACTTCACCGAGGGCGGCGCCCTCGGAGTGTCCGGCGGCCACGCGGTGGCCGAGGGCATCACCCGCCACCTGGCCGCGCATGCGGCCGACTACACCGCGATCATCGCCTCGAGGGACTGGCACGACGCCACCGGCGACAACGGCGGTCACTTCGCCAGCGGCGTTCCGGACTTCGTCGACACCTGGCCCGTGCACTGCGTGGCGGACACGACGGGCGCCGAGTACGATCCGGGGCTCGACACCGCGCCGATCACGCACCACGTGAAGAAAGGGCAGGGGCGAGCGGCGTACTCCATGTTCGAGGGCACGACGGATGGTGGTGGCACCGTCATGGACCTGCTCGCCGAGCACGGTATCGAGTCGGTCGACATCGTCGGGATCGCGACGGATCACTGCGTCCGCGCCACCGCCCTCGACGCGCTCCGGTACGGGCAGCACGTGCGCGTGCTCTCCGACCTCGTCGCAGGGGTCGCCCCCGAGCCGTCCGAGGACTCTCTCGCCGAGCTCGTTCGCGCGGGGGCGGAGGTCGTCTGAGTCACGCTGCCACCGGTTGACGCAGGATGGTCCGCCGGCGCTCGACGGGGACGCGGCGGAAGTCGCTGAGGTAGATCTCGTGATGCGCGCCGGCCATCCGCAGCCCCTGCTCGCGGATCGCCTCGCGGTGCATCCGCTCGAGGACAGGCCCCTCGTCGTCGAACGACCCCACGTGCAGCGTCTGCACACAGCGACCCTCGGCCAGCGACATCCACCGCAGTGCATCGATCCGAGGCGGGCGCTTCGCCGCGGCCCGGGCGACCGCACGCTCGACAGCACTGGCCTCCACGGGGCCGGGGGTGTGGATGAGCAGCGTCCACGCCCATGCCGACTTGTCCCGCGCCGTGGTGAAGACCGCGGGATCGTCGGCGTGCCAGAGCCCCTCGAGCGGCGGCACGACGACGTCGACGCCGGTCTCGTCGCGCAGGCCGAACTTGAGCGCGTACGCGACGGGGTACAGCGTCTCGACCGCCGCCGCGAACGCCGGCGACGTGTTCGGATCACCGCTGCCGTCGACGGCCAGATACGCCATCTCGGGGACCGTGACGGCGCGGAAGACGCCCTGCCGAGCGCGGTACGCGTCGAGCTCCCGGCGCACGTCGAGCTTGTCGCCCATGCCGCCAGGGTAGGGGAGGCAAGGTCCCCAGAGGCACCGGCCTCAGAGATACCGGCCCGCGAGCCGCAGCGCGGAGCGCGTGTAGCCGCCCCGGAAGAGGTGCGCGTGCATGATGACGATCCCCAGCTGATGCAGCTCCACGCGCTCGCGCCACCCGTCGGCGAGTTCAGAGGCCTCGTCATAGCCGGCGTACACCTCCGCCAGGTGCGGGAACCCGAACACCGCGAGCGTTGCGAGGTCGGTCTCGGCATGACCGCCGTGCGCGAGCGGGTCGATGAGGGCAGCCCCGGTGGGGCCCCCGTCGTACAGCACGTTGCCCGCCCACATGTCACCGTGCACTCGCGCGACAGGATGGCCGGCGGCCGAGACGAAGGCCGGTTGCGGATGGTCGAGGGCGCCCTCTCGCAGGCGCTGGCAGAGCCGGTCGAAGACGCGCGCCTCGTCGGCGTCGATGATGCCGTCCGCGTGCAGCCGGCGGGCGAACACCTCGACGCGGTGCTCGGCGTAGAACGCGCCCCACGTCGGGGGAGCAGCGGCGGAGTCGAGGACGAGCGGCGTCCGCGAGCGCCCCATGGTCGCCGACCCCGGCCATCCGTCGGGCGGACAGCCCCACCATCCGGCACCGGCGGCATGCGTGCGGGCCAGGGCCGCGCCGAATGCCCGCGCTGCCGTGGCGGAGGGAGCGACCTCGACGATCGACTCCAGCACGAGCCGATCGTCGTCGACGTCCATCACGCGAGCGATGCGCGCACCGCCGCCGACTGCGGCCAGCCACCGCAGTCCCGCGGCCTCGCCCCGGGGATCGTCGCCCGCGCGGCGGGGCTTGGTGAAGAGACGATCGGCGGTCACGGTGCTCCTCTCGTGCGGGGGTGGGCCCAGAGGGGCTCGAACCCTCGACCTACGGATTAAAAGTCCGCTGCTCTACCGACTGAGCTATAGGCCCACGACCACTTTACGCGGCCGCGGTGATAGCTTCGGCGCATGCTGGGCAGACGCACCTTCAGGGACGAGGAGCAGGCCCGCGCGCGGGAATGGTTCGAGGAGACGCTTCGCGCAGCCCGCGACGTGCACACGATCGGGGAGCGACGGGCGTCAGAGGGGATCCTGCTCGCGCTCGACCGCTGGTTCATCCATCGGGTGCGCAGCGTCGCGGGGGAGGACACGAATCCGCTCACCGAGCTCGTGCTCGTGGTCGAGGCGATCCTCGCCGACGGCGTCCTCCGCGAGCAGCCGCCGATCATGTACGACCGGGCGCGATCGGTGCTGGCGAGCCCGGTCGGGCAGCATCTGACGCTCACATTCGACGACGTGGAGCGGCTGGGCGGCGCGTTCCTCGACGCCATCGCCGAGCGCTACTCCGAGCCCCGCTGACGCGGCCGATCCGCCCTTCCATCCTATCGGCCGAGGGTGTGCACGGACCCGGAGACGGCGGGACCCGTGCGGCGTAGCCTGTTCCGGATGAGTGCGGAGTTCAGCAAGCCGGTGCGCCGGCCCTCGGAGATGTTCGACCGGCTGTTCGCGGGCAGTGACCCGGCGGAGGTCTCGCGCGCAGCGCACGCCACGGCGGTCGCGCTGCTGTCGCGCGTGCGCGACGAGGCCGATGCCGACGTCGTGCAGCGGCTCATCTCCTTCACCGCCCGGCACGGCATCGACGACATCGCCGAGCTGTGGTCGCAATCGCCCGCGCGCTCGCTGCCCGGGTCGCTGTGGCGCCTCTACCTCGTGCAGCTGTCGATCCACGACGACCCCGAGACCTCGTCGCTCCTCTACGAACGGGGCCGGGCCGAGCTGCACTCGGCCGACGCCGTCGTCGCCGGCGCACCGACTCCCGCTGGCCCGCAGGAGCTCATGGCCCTGATCGACACCATCCTGCACGGCGCCTTCACGGGCGACTACGCGGTCGCGCTCGACCGCACGGCGTCATTCTGCCGCGTTGTCGCATCGGGTGCCACGCACCTGGCCGACGACTACGAGGCGACCGAGCCGCACCGGTCGTCCGCGCTGACCACGCGGGCGCTGCGCCTGTCGGCGTTCGCGGCCGACCTGACGGCGGCGGCTCGCCTCTGGCGTCGCGACGCCCTCGAGTGACGCGGACGCGACGTCGCCGCCGCGCGCGAGCATGAAAAAGGCCGAGCCGCAGAAAACGCCTCTCGGCGAAAGGCCGCTCGCAGCGGCAGAATTTGGAGCCCGGGGTTACTGCGGCCCGGCTCGACCAGTCTAACAAACACGATCCGGGCGAGGGCCGCCGCGGCGGACATCCGAAGCGGAGAGCCGCGTCGTCGACCCGGCCCCGGCCATCCGCGGTTCAGCCGAAGCGGCCGGAGACGTAGTCCTCGGTGGCCTGCACCGAGGGGGTGGTGAAGATCCGGGTGGTGTCGTCGTACTCGATGAGCTTGCCGGGCTTGCCGGTGCCGGCGATGTTGAAGAACGCCGTCTTGTCGCTCACGCGCGACGCCTGCTGCATGTTGTGCGTGACGATGACGACGGTGTAGTCGTTCTTCAGCTCGCTGATGAGCTCCTCGATCGCGAAGGTGGAGATCGGGTCGAGGGCGGAGCACGGCTCGTCCATGAGGATGATGTCGGGCGAGACCGCGATCGCGCGTGCGATGCAGAGACGCTGCTGCTGCCCGCCGGAGAGCCCGGACCCGGGCTTGTCGAGCCGGTCCTTCACCTCGTTCCAGAGGTTGGCGCCCGTCAGCGACTTCTCCACCAGCGCGTCGGCGTCGCCCTTCGAGATGCGCTTGTTGTTGAGCTTCACGCCCGCCAGCACGTTCTCGCGGATGGACATGGTGGGGAACGGGTTGGGCCGCTGGAACACCATGCCGACCTGGCGGCGCACGAGCACCGGGTCGACGCCGGGACCATAGAGGTCCTGCCCGTCGACGAGCACCTGACCCTTCACCGAGGCGCCGGGGATGACCTCGTGCATGCGGTTCAGCGTGCGCAGGAACGTGGACTTGCCGCAGCCCGACGGGCCGATGAAGGCGGTGACGGTGCGGGGCTGGATGTCGATGGACACGCCCTCGACGGCGAGGAAGTCGCCGTAGTAGACGTTGAGGTCGTTGACTTCGATGCTCTTGGACACGGGGTTCCTTCGGGATGGTCGGAGAGAGTCTGGGGTGCTCAGCGGCCGGCGGTCTTCGGCGCGAAGAGCCGCGCGATGAGGCGGGCGACGAGGTTGAGCACCATGACGATGGCGATGAGGGTGAGCGCGGCGGCCCATGCCCGCGCGACGGCCGCGTCGGGGTTCGTGCCCTGGTTCATGTACTGGTTGTACGCGAACACCGGCAGGGTCATCATCTGCCCGTCGAAGAGGTTGGTGTTGAGGCTGAGGGTGTAGCCCGCGGTGAGGAGCAGGGGCGCGGTCTCGCCGATCACGCGGGCGATGGCCAGCATGACGGTCGTCGTGATGCCCGCGATGGAGGTTGGCAGGACCACCTTCACGATCGTCAGCCACTTCGGCACGCCGAGCGCGTAGGCCGCCTCGCGCAGCTCGTTCGGCACGATCCGCAGCAGCTCCTCGCTGCCGCGCACGACCACGGGGATCATCAGCACGGCGAGGGCCAGAGCGCCCATGAAGCCCATGGAGATGCCGGGGCGCACGAACAGAGCGAAGACCGAGTAGATGAACAGGCCCGCGACGATCGAGGGGATGCCCGTCATCACGTCGACGAGGAAGGTGATCGCGCGCGCGACGCGGCCGCGGCCGTACTCGACGAGGTAGATCGAGGTCATGAGGCCCACCGGCACCGCGATGAGGGCGGCCAGCAGCGTGATGAGGACGGTGCCCCAGATGGCGTGGACGATGCCGCCGCCCTCGCCGACGACGTTGCGCATCGAGAACGTGAAGAACTCCGCGTCGAAGCGCTGGATGCCGTTGACCACGACGGTCCACAGCAGCGAGACGAGCGGGAGGAGGGCGATCACGAACGCGGTCGAGACGAGCGCGGTCATGACACGGTCCATCGCCTTGCGGCTGCTCTCGGCGATCGACGAGACGACGGCGATGAGGACGATGTAGAGGATCATCCCGACGATCAGCGTGCCGCCGATGTTGAAGTCGGCGAGCTCGCCACCGGCGGCGGCCACGCCGAAGACCACGGCGGCCGCGGCGAAGGAGCCCAGCAGGAGCGCCCAGGGCGCCCACTTCGGGAGGCGGCCCGACGTGAGGCGCATGCTCTGCGCAGAGGCGGCGATGGCGGCCATGTCAGTTCGCTCCCGAGAACTCGGCGCGGCGCGCGACGATCCACCGCGCGAACGCATTGACCGCGAAGGTCACGATGAAGAGGATGAGGCCGGTCGCGATGAGCGTGTTGACGCCCTCGTCGTGGGCCTCGGGAAACGACAGCGCGATGTTGGCGGGGATCGGCGTCGGGTTGGTCGAGGTGAGGAGCTCGACGGTGATCGCGCCGGAGACCGAGAGCACCATGGTGACGGCCATCGTCTCGCCGAGCGCGCGGCCGAGCGCCAGCATGGCGGCGGACACCATGCCGCCGCGGGCGAACGGGAGCACGGCCATCCGGATCATCTCCCACCGTGTGGCGCCCAGGGCGAGCGCTGCCTCCTCGTGCAGCTTCGGGGTCTGCAGGAAGACCTCGCGGCAGATGGCGGTCATGATCGGGATGATCATCACCGCGAGGACCAGCGATGCGGTGAAGATCGTGCGGCCGGTCGCCGAGACCTGCCCGCTGAAGAGGGGAATCCACCCGAGGTTGTCGTTCAGCCACACGAACAGCGGCTGCAGGACGGGCGCGAGCACGAGGCCGCCCCAGAGGCCGAACACCACCGACGGCACCGCCGCGAGCAGGTCGATGACGTAGCCGAGGGTCGCGGCCAGTCGCCGGGGGGCGTAGTGCGAGATGAACAGTGCGATGCCGATCGCGATCGGGGCGGCGATGACGAGGGCGATGATCGACGACCAGACCGTGCCGAAGACGAGCGGTCCCACATACGACCAGAACGACTGCCCGCGCAGGATGTGGTTGTCGCTCGTGTCCGCCCGGAACGCGGGGATGCTCTGGATGACGAGGAAGATCGCGACGGCGGCGAGCACGACCAGGATGATCGTGCCGGCGCCGAGCGCGGTGCCGGAGAAGAGGCGGTCGCCGAGGCGCTGCTTCGCCTTGATCGGCGCCCCGGGGCCCGCGGGCTCCGGTGCGTCGGACGGCGACTGCGGTGCCGTCTTCTCAGTGATGCTCATGTGGTCCCAGTCCTCGGGTCGGCGAAGGGATGCGGATGGTGGGGGCTTCCGCGACGATGCCCTCGCGCCATCCTGTCGGGGAGGATCTCCCCGGACAAGGGCGCGAGGGCATCGACTACGGCGTCAAGCGGGTCAGCCGACCTGGATGCGGTCGACCGCGGTGAGGACCTGCTCGCGCAGGCCGTCGGAGATGGGCGCGCTGCCGGCGTTCTCGGCGGCCGCGCTCTGGCCATCCTCGCTCGCCACGTACTCGAAGTACGCCTTGACGAGCTCGGCGGTGGCGGTGTCCTCGTACTCCTCGCACCCGATGAGGTAGCTCACGAGCGCGATCGGGTAGGCGCCGTCGGTCGCCGCTGCGGGGTCGACGTCGAAGACGAGGTCGCCCTCGCCGCGGCCCTCGACGAGGGGCGAGTTCTCGACGAGCGCTGATGCGGCCTCGGCGGAGTACTCGATGTACTCGCCGTCGACGCCCACGTGGACCTGGCCGAGGTCGCCGATCTGCGACGCGTCGGCGTAGCCGATGGCGCCGTTGCCGGAGGTGATGGCCTGGACGACGCCCGAGGTGCCCTGCGCGGCCTCGCCGCCCTCGATCGGCCACTCGCCGGAGACCTCGTACGTCCACACGTCGGAGGCGGTGGCGGCGAGGTAGGTCGCGAAGGTCTCGGTGGTGCCCGAGTCGTCGGAGCGGTGGACGGGCGAGATGGCGAGGTCGGGCAGCTCGGCGTCCGGGTTCGCCTCCGCGATGGCGGGGTCGTTCCAGTTCGTGATCTCGCCGGCGAAGATGCCCGCGATCGTGGCCGCGTCGAGGTTGAGCGTGTCGACGCCCTCGAGGTTGAAGGCCACCGCGACGGGGGAGATGTAGAGGGGGACCTCGACGATGGCGTCGCTCGTGCAGGCGCCGAAGCCGCCCGCGGCGACCTCCTCGTCGTCGAACGCCCGGTCGGAGCCGATGAAGTCGCTCGCACCGGAGAGGAAGTTCTCACGGCCGGTGCCGGATCCGGTCGGCTCGTAGTTCACCGTCACGTCGGGGTTCGTCGTCTGGAACCCGGCGACCCAGGCCTCCTGCGCGGCGGTCTGCGAAGACGCGCCGGTGGCGTCGAGCGTTCCGCTGAGCGTGCTCTCCTCGGCGCTGTCACCGGGGGCGGAGTCCGTGCCGCCCTCGTTCGCGGCGCAGCCGGCGAGCGAGAGTGCGGCGATGGCGCTGACGGCGGCCAGGCTCGAAAGACGAGTGATCTTCACTGTGAATCCTCATTCGGTTCAGGGGAGCCCCGCCGGGTTCGCGGGGCACGTGAGGACGCTAAGAGGGCGTGGTGAAGAGACTGCGGTGCGCGGGTGAACGGCAGGTGAACGCGGGAGAGACGGATGGCGCCGGTCAGAGCGCGTAGTCGACGACGACCGGAGCGTGGTCCGTCCAGCGCTCCGCGTACGACGCCTGCCGATCGACCCGGTAGGCGGCGACCCGCTCGGCGAGGGCGGGGGTCGCGAGCTGGTAGTCGATCCGCCAGCCCGAGTCGTTGTCGAACGCCTGGCCGCGCTGTGACCACCAGGTGTAGGGGCCGGGCACGTCGCCGTGGAAGCGGCGGCCCACGTCGACCCAGCCGAGCCCCGTGCCCGTGGTCCCGTCGGCGCAGGTGACGCTCTCACCGGCGGCGCCGAGCCAGCGGTCGAAGTAGGCCCGCTCGCGCGGGAGGAAGCCCGCCTTCTTGAGGTTGCCCTTCCAGTTCTTGATGTCGAGCTCGCGGTGCCCCACGTTGAGGTCGCCGGTGACGACCGCGAGCGCCCCGTCGGCGGCGAGTTCGGGCAGGCGCGCGTCCATCGCCTCGAGGAACGCCCACTTCTGCTCCTGCTTCGGGGTGCCGACCTCGCCGGTGAAGACGTAGGCGCTCACCGCGGTGAGGGTGCGCCCCTCCACCTCGAAGTCGGCCTCCAGCCACCGCCCGTTCGACTCGAGCGATTCGCCGCCGAGCGCGATGCGCGATGCGGTCGGCTCGAGGCGGCTGGCGATCGCGACGCCCGCCCGCCCCTTCTGCAGCGAGCGGTCCTCGAGGATGTGCCATCCCGGAAGGGCGGCGTCGAGGTGCTCGCGCTCGCCGCGCACCTCCTGCAGCGTGAGGATGTCCACATCCGCGGCATCCAGCCATCCGGCCATGCCCTTGCGGGCGGCTGCGCGGATCCCGTTGACATTGACGGCGGCGACACGGAGGGTGCGAGACATGGTCTCGAGCCTATCGAGGGGGTCCGACAGCGACGGCGGGGCCGCCCATGTCTCACTCGATGCGGGATAGTGCGCGTCGAAGCCGCCGCAACTGAGACACGGTGACCTGGCTGAGCCGCCCGTCGCCCTGCCCTCCCGGCTGGCGCGGGCTGGCTGCGCTCGCTGAGCCTCAGAGGACGCTGTCGCGGCCGCCCTCGTGCAGGCGGCCGACGACGCCCTTCACGCGCTGGGCGTGCTCGTTCGTCGTCACCAGCAGCGCGTCGTCGGTGTCCACGACGATGAGATCGGCGACGCCGATGACGGCGATCACGCGGTTGGAGTGCGAGACGATGAGACCGGTGGACTCGTCGACGATGACCTTGTCGTTCGGGCCCAGCACGCTCATCCGCGCGCTGTCGCCGTCCGAGACGAGGTTCGAGAGGCTGGCGAAGTCGCCGACGTCGTCCCAGTCGAACTGGCCGGGCACGACCGCGAGGCGGCGCTTGGCGGCCGCGGGCTCGGCGACGGCGTAGTCGATCGCGATCTTCTTGAGGCCCGGCCACACGCGCGCCACGGTCTCGTCCTTGCGCGCGGGGTCGTCCCACGCCTCCGCGATCTCCATCAGGCCCGCGTGCAGCTCCGGCTCGTTGGCGTGCAGCTCATCGAGGAGCACGTCGGCGCGGGAGATGAACATGCCGGCGTTCCAGAGGAAGGAGCGGTCGGCGTAGTAGCGGCGGGCAGTCTCGAGGTCGGGCTTCTCGACGAACGTGTCGACCATGGCGGCCAGCGGTGCATCCTCGACGAACAGCTCCGCACCGGTCTTGATGTATCCGAAGCCGACGGCGGGCTCGGACGGCTGGATCCCGATCGTGCAGATGTATCCCTCGCGCGCGACGGCGACGGCCTGACGGACGGTGAACTCGAACACGCGCTGGCGCTTGATGACATGGTCGGCGGCGAACGAGCCGATGATGACGTCGGGGTTCCGACGATGCAGGATGGCCGCGGCCAGCCCGATCGCGGCCGCGGACTCGCGGGGCTCGGCCTCGACGAACACGTTGTGCTCCGGCATGTCGGGGAGCGTCGTCTCCACCTTGGGGCCGTGGGCGGCGCCGGTCACGACGGCGATGTGCTCGCGGTCGGCGAGCGGGAGGAGGCGATCCCACGTCTCCTGGAGGAGGGAGCGGCCAGACCCGGTCAGATCGTGCAGGAACTTCGGCGTCTGGGCCCGGGAGAGCGGCCACAGCCGCGACCCGACGCCCCCCGCGGGGATAACGGCGAAGAAGTCCTGGATCGGTTCTGACATGTGCACCAGGCTACAAGCCCGCGCGCGGGCGCCCCGCGACCGGCCCCCGCGCACCGGAGATCTCTCGATGTCGAGATACTTAGGCTCCCCTCATTGGCCCGGCGCATGGCCCTGGGAGTACCCTGAAGGACGATCGACGGGGCATCACTGTGCCCGTCTTCGCAGCCTTTGAGAGCAGGAGGACGATCTTGTCCGCTACCGCGCGACCGACGCCCCGGGTGTCGGAGACGACGTCGAGAACCCCGAGAGGCACGCTCTACCGCGGCCGCGAGGGCATGTGGTCGTGGGTGCTTCACCGCATCACCGGCATCGCCATCTTCTTCTTCCTGCTCGTGCACGTCCTCGACACGTCGCTCATCCGCGTGTCGCCGGAGGGGTACGACGCCGTGATCGGCACCTACCAGCACCCGATCATGGGCATCGGCGAGATCGCCCTCGTGGGCGCGATCGCCTTCCACGCCTTCAACGGCCTGCGGATCATCCTGGTGGACTTCTGGTCCAAGGGATCCAAGTACCAGCGCCAGCTGTTCTGGGGCGTCCTGGCCGTCTGGGTCGTCGTCATGGCCGGCTTCGTGCCGCGTCAGCTCATGAACGTGTTCGGGGGAGGACACTGATGACCGCCGCAGAACTCGCCGCCCCGCGCTCACCGCAGCGGCCCGCTCGTCGAGGCAATCTCGAGAAGTGGGGCTGGGTCTACATGCGCGTCTCGGGCGTCCTGCTCGTCGTGCTGATCTTCGGCCACCTGCTCGTCAACCTCGTGCTCCCCGAGGGCGGCGTCCACGCCCTCGACTTCGCCTTCGTCGCCGGCAAGATGGCCGACCCGTTCTGGCAGTGGTGGGACGTCCTCATGCTGTGGCTGGCGTTCATCCACGGCGCGAACGGCATGCGCGTGATCGTCAACGACTACGTGCAGGGCCGCGCGGTGCGCAAGACGCTCGTCTGGGTGATCGGCATCGTCGCCGCGCTCATGATCGTGCTCGGCACGCTCGTGGTGTTCACCTTCGACCCGTGTGCCGGCGTGTTCGGACCATTCGAGAACCCCGACAGCGCGCTGTTCGAGGTCTGCCAGGCCGCCGCGGCCAAGTGACAGGGATAGACGGAAGAGACGTGACGACACAGCACCCCGACGCCGTTCTGAAGGACGGCGTGTACTACCACGAGTTCGACATCGTCATCGTCGGCGCAGGAGGCGCCGGCATGCGTGCGGCGATCGAGGCCGGCCCCGGCGCGAAGACCGCCGTGATCACGAAGCTCTACCCCACGCGCTCCCACACGGGCGCCGCGCAGGGCGGCATGGCCGCTGCGCTGGCGAACGTGGAGGAGGACTCCTGGGAGTGGCACACCTTCGACACCGTCAAGGGCGGCGACTACCTCGTCGACCAGGACGCGGCGGAGATCCTCGCCAAGGAGGCCATCGACGCGGTCATCGACCTCGAGAACATGGGCCTCCCGTTCAACCGCACGCCCGACGGCAAGATCGACCAGCGCCGCTTCGGCGGGCACACCGCCGAGCACGGCAAGACGCCGGTTCGCCGCGCCTGCTACGCGGCCGACCGCACCGGACACATGATCCTGCAGACGCTGTTCCAGAACTGCGTCAAGCTCGGCATCAACTTCTTCAACGAGTACTACGCGCTCGACCTCATCACGGTGAAGGACGCGGACGGCTCCACCAAGATCGCGGGCGTCGTCGCCTACGAGCTCGCCACGGGCGACCTGCACGTCTTCCACTCCAAGGCCGTCATCTTCGCCACGGGCGGCTTCGGCAAGGTCTTCAAGACCACCTCGAACGCGCACACCCTCACGGGCGACGGCGTGGGCATCATCTGGCGCAAGGGCCTGCCGCTCGAGGACATCGAGTTCTTCCAGTTCCACCCGACCGGACTCGCCGGTCTCGGCATCCTCCTCACCGAGGGCGCGCGAGGCGAGGGCGCCATCCTCCGCAACGCGTCGGGCGAGCGCTTCATGGAGCGCTACGCCCCGACCATCAAGGACCTCGCTCCGCGTGACATCGTCGCGCGCTGCATGGTCAAGGAGGTCCTCGAGGGCCGCGGCGCCGGTCCGAACAAGGACTACGTCTACCTCGACTGCACCCATCTGGGCGCCGAGGTGCTGGAGACGAAGCTCCCCGACATCACCGAGTTCGCGCGCACCTACCTGGGCGTCGACCCGGTCGTCGAGCCGGTGCCGGTCATGCCGACCGCCCACTACGCGATGGGCGGCATCCCCACCAACAACGCCGCCGAGGTGCTGGCCGACAACGACACCGTCGTTCCCGGCCTCTACGCAGCCGGCGAGTGCGCCTGCGTGTCGGTCCACGGCGCGAACCGCCTCGGCACCAACTCGCTCCTGGACATCAACGTCTTCGGCAAGCGCGCCGGCCGCAACGCGGTCGAGTACGTTAAGACCGGAGAGCTCGTGCCGCTGCCGGCGGACCCGGCGAAGGAGGTGCGCGAGCTCATCGAGCGCGTGCGCAGCGCCAAGGGCACCGAGCGCATCGCGGACATCCGCCGGACGCTGCAGGAGGAGATGGACGCCAACGCCCAGGTCTTCCGCACGGAGGAGACCCTGACCAACGTCATGGGCACCATCCACGACCTGCGCGAGCGCTACGCGAACATCTACGTCGACGACAAGGGCAAGCGGTTCAACACCGACCTGCTCGAGGCGGTCGAGCTCGGGTTCCTGCTCGACCTCGCCGAGATCATCGCGTACGCCGCGCGCAACCGCAAGGAGAGCCGCGGCGGCCACATGCGGGAGGACTACCCCGACCGCGACGACGAGAACTTCATGCAGCACACGATGGCGTACCTCACCGGCGACCCGCACTCGCCCATCCCCGAGGACCACATCCGGCTGGACTGGAAGCCCGTCGTGTTCACCAGGAACGAGCAGGGCGAGTTCAACTACCCGCCGATGGAGAGGAAGTACTGATGTCGACCGCCGTCGCCGAGGCTCCCGCAGCCGAGGCCATCCAGTCGTACCTCGTCACGTTCATCGTGCGCCGCTTCGACCCCGAGCTCGACAGCGAGCCGCGCTGGGTCGACTACGACGTCGAGATGTACCCGACCGACCGCGTGCTCGACGCGCTGCACAAGATCAAGTGGGAGGTCGACGGCTCGCTGACCTTCCGCCGCTCGTGCGCCCACGGCATCTGCGGCTCGGACGCCATGCGCATCAACGGCCGCAACCGGCTCGCCTGCAAGACCCTGATCAAGGATCTCGACATCTCGCAGCCGATCTACGTCGAGGCCATCAAGGGCCTGCCGCTGGAGAAGGACCTCGTCGTCGACATGGACCCCTTCTTCGCGGCGTACCGCGACGTGCAGCCGTTCCTGCAGGCGAGCAGCGCTCCGGTCAAGGGCAAGGAGCGCGTGCAGTCGATCGCCGACCGCGCCCGGTTCGACGACACCACCAAGTGCATCCTGTGCGCGGCGTGCACCTCGTCGTGCCCGGTGTTCTGGACCGACGGGCAGTACTTCGGCCCGGCCGCGATCGTGAACGCCCACCGCTTCATCTTCGACTCGCGCGACGACGAGGCCCAGGTGCGCCTGGACATCCTCAACGACAAGGAGGGCGTGTGGCGCTGCCGCACGACCTTCAACTGCACCGAGGCATGCCCCCGCGGCATCGAGGTGACCAAGGCCATCGCCGAGGTCAAGCAGGCGGTGCTCAAGGGCGGTCGCTGAGCCGGCATCGCGACGGGGTCCGGGACGATTCCCGGGCCCCGTCGTCGTCTTTGTAACTATCGCGTTGCGGTCGCCCCCATTCTCGATTCGCACGGTACGGGCAAACTAGCGTGAGCATATTGCCCCGAACCGGATCGGGGCCCGCACACTCTGGAGGACAGTGTGAAGACCATGAAGAAGGCTGCGCTCAGCGGCCTCGCGCTCACCGCCTCGGCGGTCCTGCTCGCGGGCTGCGGGTCGGCCCCCGAGGAGACCACGGGCGGCGGCGCGGAGGCGGACAGCGACTTCCTGCCCTGCATGATCTCGGACGAGGGCGGCTTCGACGACAAGTCGTTCAACCAGCTCGGCTACGAGGGACTGCTCGCCGCGGGCGAGACGCTCGGCGTGGAGCCGGTCACGGTGGAGTCGAACGACGAGTCCGAGTACGCGGGCAACCTGTCGAGCCTCGTCGACCAGAACTGCAACCTCATCGTCACCGTCGGCTTCAAGCTGGCAGCGGACGCCAACGACGCCGCGGAGGCCAACCCCGACATCCACTTCGTCTCGATCGACGAGCTGGTGGACGTCGATGGCGACGGCGCCACCGACCAGGACAACATCAAGCCCCTCGTGTACGACACCGCGCAGGCGGCCTTCCTCGGCGGCTACGCGGCGGCGGCGTACTCGGAGGCCGGCAAGGTCGGCACCTTCGGCGGGGCGAACATTCCCACCGTGACGATCTTCATGGACGGCTTCCGCCAGGGCGTGGAGTACTGGAACGAGCAGAACGACGGCGACGTGCAGGTCGTGGGCTGGGACGGCTCGGATGGCGTGTTCACCGGCGCGTTCGCGGCCGACCAGGCGGCGGTCAACGCCGCCCAGGGCATCGTCGACCAGGGCGTGGACGTGCTGCTGCCGGTCGGCGGCCCGATCTACCAGAGCGCCGCGTCCGTCATCCGCGACTCCGGTCGCGAGATCGCGCTCATCGGCACGGACGCCGACGTGTACGAGTCCGACCCGTCGGTCGCCGACCTGCTGCTGACGTCCATCCAGAAGGGCATGGACATCTCGGTGCAGGAGACGGTCGAGCAGGCCGGCGACGGCGAGTTCGACGCGTCGCCGTACATCGGCACGCTGGAGAACGGCGGCGTCTCGATCGCGCCGTTCCACGACTTCGAGGACAAGGTCCCCGAGGGACTGCAGGACGAGCTCGACGAGATCTCCGCGGGGATCATCAACGGCTCGATCGAGGTCCAGTCCTACCTGGCCGAGTGATCGGCTGAGCGCGGGGAGGCCTCCTCGGCCTCCCCGCGCTCGCATGTCCAGCCCTCTCATTAGGATCGGCATATGAAGCTCGAGCTCCGCGGCATCACGAAGCGGTTCGGCGCACTCACCGCCAACGACCACATCGACCTCGTCGTCCAGCCGGGCGAGATCCACTGCCTCCTCGGTGAGAACGGGGCGGGCAAGTCCACGCTCATGAACGTCCTGTACGGCCTCTACCAGGCCGACGAGGGCGCGATCCTCCTCGACGACGAGCCGCAGGCATTCCAAGGACCCGGCGACGCGATGCGTGCGGGAATCGGCATGGTGCACCAGCACTTCATGCTCATCCCCGTCTTCACGGTCGCCGAGAACGTCTCGCTGGGGCACGAGTCGACGAAGGCCGGCGGGGTGCTCGACATCGACGCCGCGCGGCGGCGTGTGCGGGAGATCTCCGCACGATTCGGGTTCGACGTCGACCCGGATGCGGTCGTCGAGGACCTCCCGGTCGGCGTGCAGCAGCGCGTGGAGATCATCAAGGCGCTCTCGCGCGACGCGAAGGTTCTCGTGTTCGACGAGCCCACGGCGGTGCTCACGCCGCAGGAGACCGACGAGCTCATGGCGACCATGCGCCGCCTGCGCGAAGGCGGTGCGGCGATCGTCTTCATCACCCACAAGCTGCGCGAGGTGCGCGAGGTGGCCGACCGCATCACGGTCATCCGGCTCGGCAAGGTCGTGGGCGAAGCGCAGCCGACCGCCAGCAACCAGGAGCTCGCCGCGATGATGGTCGGCCGAGCCGTCGAGCTCACCGTGCAGAAGGACGAGCCATCGCTCGGGGAGCCACGGCTCGTCGTCAACGGCCTCACCGTCGTCGATGAGGCCGGCAGCAAGGTCGTCGACGGCGCGTCGTTCGAGGTGCGCGCGGGGGAGATCCTCGCGATCGCCGGTGTGCAGGGCAACGGCCAGACGGAGCTGACCGAGGCGCTGCTCGGCCTGCAGGACCGGGTGCGGGGCAGTGCCACGCTGGATGGGCGCGAGCTCGTCGGACGCACCGTGCGGCAGATCCTCGACAGCGGGGTCGGCTTCGTCCCCGAGGACCGCACCGAGGACGGTCTCGTCGGCGCGTTCACGATCGCGGAGAACCTCATGCTGGACCGCGCGCACGGGGAGCCGTTCGTCCGCCGCGGCAGCATCCGCCGGGGGTACCTGACGGAGTTCGCGAAGGAGCGCTTCGACGAGTACGACGTGCGCGCCCCCGGCATCGACGCGCCGGTCGGCAGCCTCTCCGGCGGCAACCAGCAGAAGGTCGTCCTCGCGCGCGAGATGAGCCGCGAGCTGTCCCTCCTCGTCGCCGCCCAGCCCACGCGCGGCGTCGACGTCGGCTCCATCGAGTTCATCCACAAGCGCATCGTCGCCACGCGCGACGCCGGCGTGCCCGTCATCGTCGTCTCCACGGAGCTCGACGAGGTGGCGGCGCTCGCCGACCGGATCATGGTGATGTACCGCGGCCGCATCGTGGGCATCGTCCCCGCCGACACGCCCCGCGACGTGCTGGGCCTCATGATGGCCGGGGAGCCGGCTCCGCTGGGAGGAACCGCAGCATGACCGACCCGCAGACCACGGAGTCCTCACGCTGGCACGTCGCCCTGACGCAGATCACGCGCGCCAACGGCACCATCATCGTCCTGGCCATCCTGCTCTCGTTCGTCATCGGCGGCATCATGATCGCCGTGACCGACCCGGCCGTGCAGGAGGCCTCCGGCTACTTCTTCGCGCGCCCCGTCGACACGCTCGCGGCGATCTGGGACGCCGTCGCCGGCGCCTACGCCGCGCTCTTCCGGGGGGCGATCTTCAACTACGAGGCCGATACGTTCGTCCGCGCCATCCGCCCCCTGACCGAGACGCTCACGTACGCGACGCCGCTCATCGCGGGCGGTCTCGGCGTCGCCCTGGCCTTCCGCGTCGGCATGTTCAACATCGGCGGTCGCGGGCAGATGCTCGTCGGCGCAGCGGCTGCCGGCTGGGTCGGCTTCGGGGTCGACCTGCCCTGGGGGCTGCACACGCTCCTCGCGCTGCTCGCGGGGATCGCGGCCGGCGCGATCTGGGGCGGCATCGCGGGAGTCATCAAGGCGCGCACCGGCGCGCACGAGGTGATCCTCACGATCATGCTCAACTACATCGCCTTCTACCTCGTCTCGTGGATGCTGCGCACGCCGGGCCTGCTGCAGAAGCCCGGCTCCAGCGACCCGAAGTCCCCGGCGATGAAGGACACCGCGGTCTTCCCGTCGCTGCTGGGCCCGCAGTTCAATCTCCACGCCGGCTTCCTCGTGGTGATCGCCGCGACCGTCCTCGTGTGGTGGATCCTCAGCCGCTCGAACCTCGGCTTCCAGTTCCGCGCGGTGGGCGAGAACCCGCATGCGGCGCGCGTGGCGGGCATCGATGTGAAGCGGATGTACGTGCTCGGCATGGTCATGTCGGGTGGGCTCGTCGGCATCGCGGGTGTGGCCCAGGTGCTCGGCACCTCGACGAACGGCTTCGCCGCCGGCGTGGACGCCGGCATCGGATTCGACGCGATCACCGTCGCGCTGCTCGGCCGCTCCACGCCGTGGGGCACCTTCGCGGCCGGTCTGCTCTTCGGCGCCTTCAAGGCCGGGAGCTTCACGATGAAGGCCGCCGAGCAGATCCCGCTCGAGATCGTGCTCGTCGTGCAGTCGTTCATCGTGCTGTTCATCGCCGCGCCCCCGCTCGTGCGCGCGATCTTCGTGCTGCCGTCGCCGGAGCGCGACCGCCGGAAGAGGGAGAGGTCGAGGATGAAGGCGCAGCTCGCGGTCGCCTCGCATGAGACAGGGGGAGACCGATGAGCGACACCGCCACACGCGTCCCGGCGGCCCTCGCCCCCGACGCCGGCGTCACTCCGCTGACGCGCAGCTGGAAGACGCCGGTCGTGCTGGCCGTCTTCACCGTGCTCCTTGCGCTCCTGGTGCTCCTCGCGCCGCGGACGGGAGAGTCGACCTTCCGGCTCTCCTCGGAGTCGGACGCCATCGTGCTGCCCTCGCTCGTCGTCGGGGTCGCCGTCGGCGCCTGGGGCTCGATCGTCCTGATGGCGCTCCTGGCCGCCGCCGCGGCGTACTTCGTGCGGCAGGCCGCGAAGGTGCCGCGCTGGATCGTCGCGGCGTACATCGTCATCGCGGTCTTCGGGTTCCTCTGCTGGGCGGCCGCCGGTGCGACCATCCCGGTGACCGGCCTCCTCGCCGGTGCCCTGGCCCTGGCCGTCCCGCTCATCTTCGGCGCCCTCGGCGGCGTCATCGGCGAGCGGGTGGGCGTGGTCAACATCGCCATCGAGAGCCAGCTGCTCGGCGGCGCGTTCAGCGCCGCGCTCGTGGCCACGCTCACCGGCCAGCCGATCCTCGGCCTGCTCGCCGCGATGGCCGCGGGCGTGATCGTGGCGGCGCTCCTGGCCGTGTTCGCGATCGTCTACATGGTCGACCAGATCATCGTCGGCGTCGTGCTCAACGTGCTCATCGCTGGGCTCACGAGCTTCCTGTACTCGCAGGTCATGCAGCCCAACGCCGCGACGCTCAACACGCCGCCCCGGTTCGATCGCATCGCCATCCCGCTGCTGTCGGACATCCCGATCCTCGGACCGGTGCTGTTCCAGCAGACGATCCTCGTGTACGCGATGTACGTCGCGGTCGCGGCGGTGTACTTCGCGATGTTCCACACCCGCTGGGGCCTGCGCCTGCGCGCGGTCGGCGAGCACCCGCAGGCGGCCGACACCGTCGGCATCCGGGTCGGTCGCACCCGCTTCCTCAACGTGCTGCTCGGCGGCGCGATCGCGGGTGCCGGCGGCACCGTCTTCACCGTCGGCAGCGGCATCCCGTTCGGGCAGGAGATGACCAACGGCATGGGCTTCATCGCCCTGGCGGCGGTGATCTTCGGGCAGTGGCATCCCGTGAAGGCCACGCTCGCTGCGCTGCTGTTCGGCTTCGCCTCGAACCTCCAGAACACCCTCAGCGTCATCGGCTCGCCGGTGCCGGGGGAGTTCATGCTCATGCTGCCGTACCTCGTCACGATCTTCGTCGTGGCCGGAGCCGTGGGGCGCTCCCGCGGACCCGCCGCGGCCGGACAGCCGTACATCAAGGGCTAGGACCACATGACAGACATCGACTGGGACCAGCTGCGCGCCGTCGCCACCGACGCGATGACGCGGGCCTACGTGCCGTACTCGCGCTTCCCCGTGGGAGCCGCTGCCCTCGTGACGGATGGCCGCGTCGTCGCGGGATGCAACACCGAGAACGCCTCGTACGGGGTGGGCCTGTGCGCCGAGTGCGGGCTCATCTCGAACCTCGCGATGACGGGCGGCGGACAGCTCGTCGCGTTCGTGTGCGTGGACCGGGAGGGCCGCACCCTCATGCCGTGCGGTCGCTGCCGCCAGCTGATCTTCGAGCACGCCCTCCCCGGGATGCTCCTGGAGACCGTGTCGGGCATCCGCAGCATCGAAGAGGTGCTGCCCGACGCGTTCGGACCTCGAGACCTGGAGGAGCGATGAGCGCGCCGGAGCCCTTCGACGCCGTCGACGTCATCCGCGCCAAGCGCGATGGCGGTCGTGTTCCCGAAGACGCGCTGCGGTGGATGATCGACGCGTACACGCGCGGCTACGTCGCCGACGCGCAGATGTCGGCGTTCACCATGGCCGTGCTCCTGAACGGCATGGAGCGCGACGAGATCCGCGTGATGACCGACGCGATGATCGCGTCGGGTGAGCGGATGTCGTTCGCTTCGCTTGACAAGCCCACCGCCGACAAGCACTCCACCGGCGGTGTGGGCGACAAGATCACCCTGCCGCTCGCCCCGCTCGTGGCGGCCTTCGGGGTCGCGGTGCCGCAGCTGTCGGGGCGTGGCCTCGGGCACACCGGCGGCACGCTCGACAAGCTCGAGTCGATCCCCGGATGGCGCGCCGCGCTCTCCAACGAGGAGATGCTCGCGCAGCTGGCCGACGTGGGCGCGGTCATCTGCGCCGCGGGAACCGGCCTCGCCCCCGCGGACAAGAAGCTCTACGCGCTGCGCGACGTGACGGGGACGGTCGAGGCGATCCCGCTCATCGCCTCCAGCATCATGTCGAAGAAGATCGCCGAGGGGACCGATTCCCTCGTGCTGGACGTCAAGTTCGGCACCGGCGCCTTCATGAAGGACTACGCGCGCGCGCGTGAGCTCGCCGAGACGATGGTCGCCCTGGGCGCGGACTCCGGCGTCAAGACCACCGCCCTGCTGACCGATATGAACACCCCGCTCGGCCTGGCGATCGGCAACGCGAACGAGGTGCGCGAGTCGGTCGAGGTGCTCGCCGGCGGCGGCCCATCCGACGTCGTGGAGCTCACGGTCGCCCTCGCGCGCGAGATGCTCGCACTTGCGGGGCAGCCCGACGCCGACGTGGCGGGCGCGCTCGCCGACGGGCGTGCGATGGACGCCTGGCGCCGCATGATCCGCGCGCAGGACGGCGACCCCGACGCGGCACTTCCCACGCCGCGCGAGACCCACGCCGTCACTGCGTCCCGCTCCGGCGTCGTCACGCGGATGGACGCGTACGACTTCGGCCTGGCCGCCTGGCGCCTGGGTGCTGGGCGCGCCCGTGCTCAGGACCCCGTGGTGCACGCGGCGGGCATCGACCTCCTCGTGAAGCCGGGAGACGCCGTGTCGGAGGGGCAGACGCTGTTCACCCTGAGCGCGGACGACGGCGCGCGCTTCGAGCGCGCGCTGGACGCCCTCGACGGGGCGTTCGAGATCGGCGATACTGCTGCCCCACGCGAGCCGCTCGTCCGCGAGCGCATCTCGGCCTGACCGACAGCGGACCGCCCCGGCGGCCCCGACCATCCCCGTGAGACTGGAGGCCGCCATGGCGCCCGAACCGACCGCCGAGCCCCGCGTGCAGAACGTGCAGCTGCGCGGCCTGCCCAAGGTGTCGCTGCACGACCACCTCGACGGCGGTCTGCGGCCCGCGACGATCATCGAGTTGGCGGAGGGGACGGAGATCGGGCTGCCCGCCTCGGAGCCGGAGCCGCTCGGCATCTGGTTCGCCGAGCAGGCGGACTCGGGCTCCCTCGTGGAGTACCTCAAGACGTTCGAGATCACCGTCGGCGTGATGCAGACGCGCGAGGCGCTGACCCGCGTGGCGCGCGAGTACGTCGAGGACCTCGCGGCCGACGGCGTCGTCTACGGCGAGGTGCGCTGGGCGCCCGAGCAGCACCTCGACGGTGGCCTGTCTCTCGAGGAGGCCGTCGAGGCCGTGCAGGCGGGGATCGAGCAGGGCGAGGACGCAGCGGAGGACGCAGGCCGGAGCATCCGCGTGGGCCAGATCCTCTCTGCGATGCGCCAGGGCGAGCGCGTGCGCGAGATCGCGGAGCTCGCGGTGGCCTTCCGCCAGGACGGCGTCGTCGCCTTCGACATCGCCGGCCCCGAGGACGGCTTCCCGCCGTCGGGGCACCGCGCCGCGTTCGACTACCTCGCGGGGGAGTTCATGCCCGTGACCGTGCACGCGGGGGAGGCGGCGAGCGTCGGCTCGATCCGCTCGGCGCTGCTGGATGCGCGCGCCCTCCGTCTCGGGCACGGCCTGGCCATCGCCCGTGACCTCGACGTGGTGTCGCGGGAGGGCGAGGAGGTGCTCGTCGAGTTCGGCGACATGGCGCGTTGGGTGCGCGACCGCGAGGTCCCGCTCGAGCTTGCGCCGTCGTCGAACATGCAGACGGGCGCGGCGGCGCACTGGGGCGATCAGATCGAGGACCACCCGTTCGACCTGCTGTACCAGCTCGGGTTCTGCGTCACCGTGAACACCGACAACCGCCTCATGAGCCGGACGTCGCTCACGCGCGAGCTGGCCATCCTCTCCACCGCCTTCGGGTACGAGCTCGACGACATCGAGCAGTTCCAGCTGAACGCCGCCGCGGCGACGTTCCTCCCGGTGGAGCAGCGCGAGGAGCTCATCGACCTCATCACCGAGGGCTTCGCCCGCAAGGGCCGCCGCCGCTAGCTCCCGGCCTCTCCGCCTCGTCCTCGTTTCGGCATGTCCCACTCGTTCACCCCAACCGGGTGCTATGACGTGCACAATCGGGACATGCCGCGCCGGGACGCGCCGGGCCGGGACGGGTCGGGCCGGGCGGGGACGCGCCGGGGTTGGGATGCAGCGGGGTGCGGCCGTCGCCAACGCCGCGTGCACAGGCGCGTGACGCGCCGACTCGGAGGCCGCGGTCGGGGGATGGCCCGCCAGGCCGGTGCGCGGACGGCATCGTGGAAGCATGTCACGCCCGCGCGAGCCGCTGCCGTTCCTCGCCGAGCCGCACACGTTCCGCGAGGCCCGCGCTGCGGGGATCGGGCGCAGCCGGCTCGCGTCGGCGCAGCTTCGGCACCCGTTCCACGGCGTGGTGCAGGAGCAGCCGGAGCATCCGGTGGCCGACGAGTTCCTCGAGCGCTGCCGCCAGGTCGCGGTGCGCATGGCCGTGGGTCAGTTCCTGAGCCACGGCACCGCCCTCCGACTCATCGGCGCACCGGTCCCGCTCCGACATGCGGACGAGATCCACGTGTCCGCCTACCGGCCCGCCCGCGAGCCCCGCACGCGCGGTGTGCGCGGACATCGACTGCAGACGCGCGAGCCCCGCACCTTGCAGATCGCGGGGCTCGCCGTCGAGCACCCCGTCCGCGCCTGGCGGCAGGTGGGCGCGACGTGGACGTCGCTCGCTCTCACACAGGCCGGTGACCGCCTCGTCCGGCGCGACCGGCCGTGGACGACGATCGACGAGCTGCGGGCAGAGCTCGCGGTGATGGGGAGCACGGCGACGGCGCGCCGGGCACTCGATGACGTCCGCGTGGGGTCGGAGTCGCCGAGGGAGACGGAGCTGCGGCTGCTGCTCCTCGCGCACGGCCTGCCCGAGCCGGAGCTGAACTGGGAGCTGCGCGGCGCGAACGGCGCGCACATCGCGCGCCTGGATCAGGCGTACGTGCGGGAGCGGGTGGCGGTCGAGTACGACGGTCGCCAGCACGCGGAGGATCGGGCGCAGTTCGCCCGGGATGCCGACCGATGGCAGGCCATCCAGAGCGAGGGATGGCTGCTCGTCCGCATCCTCAACCACCATATGGCGGGCGACGGCTCCCGAGCCGTCGCGCTCGTGCGGGCGGCGTTGCGCTCCCGCCGCCCCTGAGCAGCATGTCCCACTCATGCACCCCAACCGAGGCGGATGACGTGCACAAGTGGGACATGCCGGGCGCGGAGCCCAGGACGCGGGTCAGGCCGCCTGGCGCTCGGCGACGGCGTCGCGGATGGCCGGGAACAGCGGGTGGGACGCCTCGAGGCCCGTCACCTGGGCCGTGAACGCGTCCGCGTCGAGCTCGCCGAGCAGGGCCTGCAGCTGCACGGCCTGCTCGTCGGCCGGGTCGTCGAACGCGAGGGCCGCCGCCATCGCCGACACCAGCGCGCTCGCGCCGAGGCCGCGCTCCATCGCTTCGGCGGCCGGGCCGACGAACCGCTCGTGGCGGGAGAGCTTCCGCAGCGGCTGCCGTCCGACCCGCTGCACGGTGTCGGGGAGGGCGGGGTTGCGGAAGCGCTCGAGGATCGTCGCGCGGTACGCCGTCAGCTCTTCGGCGGAGAACCCGTGCTTGGCCGCGAGGAGAGCCGACGTCTCCTCGAGCGCGCCGGTGACGGCCGCCGAGACGCCTGGGTCGGCGAGCGCGTCCGAGATGCGCTCGATGCCCGCCCGCGCCCCGTGGTACGCGGTCGCCGCGTGCCCCGTGTTCACCGTGAAGAGCTTCCGTTCGATGTACGGCGCGAGGTCCTCGACGAAGTGCGCACCGGGGATGTGCGGCAGGTCGCTGTGGAACGGCGTGCTCTCGATCGCCCACTCGAAGAACGGCTCGACCGTGACGTCGATGCCCCCGTCTGCCGGCTGCCCGGGGACGATGCGGTCCACCGCGGTGTTCGCGAACACCGCGCGTCCCTCCAGGGCCTCCCAGGAGGCGCCCGCGAGGGACACGATCTCCGCGCGGAGCTGATCCGTCGCGCCGATCGCGTTCTCGCATGCCATCACCTGCAGCGGCGGCGCATCGGGGGCGCGCAGGCCGATTCCGGCGAGGATGTGCGGCGCGATGAACTTCAGCACCGTCGGACCCACGGCGGTCGTCACGACGTTCGCCGAGGCGACCTCGTCGGCGACCGCCTGCGGGTCGTCCGCGCTGTTCACCGCGCGGAAGCCCGTGACCACGCGGTCGGTGCCGCCTGGCCCCGCCTCGTGCACGGTGTACGCGTCGGCGGCGGCCAGGGCGTCGACGAGCGGGGCCGCGACGTCGGAGAAGACGACCTCGTACCCGCCCTCGTGCAGCAGCAGCCCGACGAAGCCGCGGCCGATGTTGCCGGCGCCGAAGTGAACCGCCTTCATCGGCCCTCCCCGTTCACGCTCTGGAAGAGCTCGTAGAGCTCCTCCGGGCTCTTCGCCGCCTTCAGGCGCGCGATCTGGTCGTCGTCGCTGAACAGCTCGGCGACGTTCGACAGGATCCGCAGGTGCTCGTCGCCCTTGCCGGCGATGCCGACCACGAAGGTGACCGCGTCGCCGTCCCAGTCGACGCCGCCGTCGTAGCGGACGACCGAGAGCGCGGAGCCGAGGATGGTGTCCTTGGCCTCGTTGGTGCCGTGCGGGATGGCCAGCTCGTTCCCCATGTACGTCGACACCGTCTGCTCGCGGGCGAGCATCGCATCGAAGTAGCCGCCGGTGACGGCGCCGGCCGAGGCGAGGATGTCCGCAGCCTCCTGGAGCGCCTGCTCGCGCGTGGCGGAGCCGGCGTGGATGCGGACGCTGCCGCGGGTGAGGACGGAGTCCTCCGCGACGGGGGCGGGGCCGCCGCCGAGCGCGCCCGTCGTGGCGACCGAGCCCGTGGTGGCAGGCGCGGAGCCGGTGGCCGCAACGGCCGCCGCGTCGACCGGACGCCCGGTCGACACCGGATCGTTCGCCGCCGGGGTCTCTCCGTTCGCCTGCGCGCGCAGGAGCTCCACGACCTCGTCGTACCGCGGCGAGTTCATGAAGTTGTCCACGGACACGTGGAGCGCCCCCTGTTCGCGCTGCCGGGCGCGATCGGTGAGCTGCGCCTGCGTGATGACGAGGTCCGCGCTGCCGTCGAGCGATGCGATCGCCTTGTTCGTCACGCTGACGCCGGAGATGCCGGCCTGCTTGATCTTGTTGCGCAGGACGCTGGCGCCCATGGCGGACGAGCCCATGCCCGCGTCGCACGCGAAGATGACCTTCTCGATCGGACGCGTGGCGACGGCCGCTCCCGCGGCACCGCCGGCGAGGCCGCTGAGGACGCTCGACTTCTTGCCCTTGTTCGCCTCGGTACGGGCGACCGCGTCGGCGAAGCCGTCGGAGCCCGCCGCCTCCGCGGCGAGGTCGCGCTTGCGGCTCGCGCGCAGGATGACCGAGGCGACGACGAAGGTCACGGCGGCCGAGACCACGACGGCGAGGATGACGCCGAGGTAGCTGTCGCTCGCCGTCTGGCCGAGCACGGCGATGATCGAGCCCGGTGATGCCGGCCCGCGCAGTCCGGTGCCGAACAGCACGTTGACGAAGACGCCCGACATGCCGCCCGCGATCACGGCGATGAGGAGCGCCGGCTTCATGAGCACGTAGGGGAAGTAGACCTCGTGGATGCCGCCGACGAACTGGATGAGCGCGGCGCCGGGGGCCGAGGCGCGGGCCGCGCCCACGCCGAAGACGCTGAACGCGAGGAGCAGACCGAGGCCGACGCCCGGGTTCGCCTCGAGGAGGAACAGCACCGACTTGCCGTCCTGGTCGGCCTGCGCGAGACCGAGCGGGGTGAGCACGCCGTGGTTGATGGCGTTGTTGAGGAAGAACACCTTCGCCGGCTCGATGAGGATGCTCGTCAGGGGCAGCAGACCGTTCTCGACGAGCCAGCCGACCGCGCCGCTGAGGACGTCCATGATCCAGTTGACGACCGGCGCCAGGACGTAGAACGCGAACACCGCCGCGATGAAGCCGAAGATGCCGGCGGAGAACATGTTGACGAGCATCTCGAAGCCCGCCTTGATCTTCCCCTCCCACAGCGCGTCGAGCTTCTTCATGATCCACGCCGCCAGCGGGCCCATGATCATCGCGCCGATGAACATGTGGATCTGCCCGAGCTCGGGCTCGCCCTCGGGGAGCGCGGCGTTGAAGTTCGCGATGATCCAGTCGGAGCCGGCGATCGCGCCGAATGTGGCGATCGCTCCGACGACGGCGCCGCGGGTCTCGTAGATCATCCGGCCGCCCTGATAGGCGACGAGGATGGGCAGGAGGTAGTGGATCATCGGCCCGACGATGGTCGACAGCGCCTCGTTCGGAGTCCAGCCGTCGGCGATGAAGAAGGCCGTGAAGATGCCCCACGTGATGAGTGCGGGGATGTTCGGCATGATCATGCCGGAGAGGAACGTGCCGAACTTCTGCACGCCCACGCGAAGCGAACCGGGCTGCTTTGCCGCGGTGCTGGTGTCGGTCATGGTGTCGTCTTTCTGCTGTGGAGGGATGCTCAGGCCGTGATCGCCGCGCGGGCGGCCTCGCGGGCGGATGCGCCGTCGCGCGCGGTGAGCGCGGCCTCGGCGATGCGTCGGGCGTCTTCGCGCGTGTGCTTGAGGAGCTCGGCGCGCACGTCGACGAGCGCCGGCGGCGACATCGACAGCGTGCTCGCGCCGAGGCCCACCAGCACGACCGCGAGCAGCGGGTCGGCCGCGGCCTGGCCGCAGATGCCCACCGGCTTGTCATGCTTCGCGCCGGCGCGCCCGATCTCCGCGATGAGGCGGAGGACGGCGGGGTGCCACGGGTCCTGGTACGACGAGACGCTGCCGAGCATGCGATCGGCGGCCATCGTGTACTGCACCAGATCGTTCGTGCCCACCGATCCGAAGTCGGTGACCTCGAAGACGGCGTCGGCGAGGAGCGCAACGGACGGCACCTCCACCATCACGCCGGCGGTGCGGATGCCGTGCTCGCGTGCGATCCGCGTGAAGTACTCGGCCTCCTCGACGGTGGCGACCATGGGCGCCATGACCCACAGGTCGGCCTCGGTCGCCGCCTGCGCGTTCGCGAGCGCGGTCAGCTGGTCGCGGAGGATCTCCTCGTGGTGCCGCAGGGCGCGCAGCCCACGGCGACCGAGGGCGGGGTTCTCCTCGCCCTCGTCGGTGAGGAACTTCAGCGGCTTGTCGGCGCCCGCGTCGAGCGCGCGCACGACCACCTTGCGGCCGGGGAACGCCTCGAGGAGCTTCGTGTACGACGCGGTCTGCGACTCCACCGTCGGGGCGTCGTCGGAGCTGAGGAAGAGGAACTCCGTGCGGAACAGGCCCACGCCCTCCGCACCGAGCGCGACGGCCTCGACCGCGCCATCCGGGTTGCCGAGGTTCGCCAGGAGCGGCACCGGCGTGCCGTCGGCGAGGGCGCCAGGGGTGATCGGCGCGCCCGCTGCGGCCCGGCGGGCTTCCGCCCGCTCGGCGGCCGTCTGCAGCTGCTCGGGCGAGGGGTCGATGGTGACCACGCCGGAGGCCGCGTCGACGATGGCCGTCGCGCCGTCGGCGAGCGCGTCGCTCTCGCCGGTGCCGACGACCGCGACGATGCCCTTGTCGCCCGCGAGGATCGCGGTGTGGGAGGTCGGGCCGCCCTCGGTCGTGACGACCGCGAGCACCTTGTCCAGGTCGAGCAGGGCGGTGTCGGCGGGCGCGAGGTCGGGTGCGACGAGCACGAACGGATGACCGGGGTCGGGGACGCCGGGGGCGGCCACGCCGCGGAGGTGCGCGATGACGCGCTGGGCGACGTCGGCGAGGTCCGCCGCGCGCTCGCCGAGGTAGCCGCCCATGGCCTGCAGGGTCTCGGCGAACTCGGCGAAGGCCGCGTGCACGGCCCACTCGCCCGTGCTGCCGGCATCGATGCGCGTGTGGACGGACTCCTCGAGGGTCGGGTCCTCGGCCATCATGGCCTGCGCCTCGAGCACGTCGCGCGCGGCGCCGCCGGCGCGCTCACCGCGTGCGTTGAGCTCCGCGGCGACCGCCGCGACGGCCGCGGCGACGGCGGCCTTCTCCTCGTCGGCGTCACGGGTGCTCTTCTCGTCGCGCGGCGGATCGAGGCGCGCGGCCATCACGGCGATGGGGCCCTGCGCGACGCCCTGACCGATCCCGACGCCGCGGAGCTCCTGCATCACGCGGCGTCCGTGTCGGTCTCGAGCTGAGCGGCCAGCGTGTCGAGCACGCTCTCGGCGCCCTCGCCCTCGACGGTGAGCGTGACCTCGTCGCCGGTGTTGGCGCCGAGCGAGATGACGCCCAGGATGCTGGCGGCGTTGACGGCCTTGCCGTCGCCCTTGGCGATCTGCACGCTGAGGCCGGAGTTCTTGGCCGCCTCGGCGAAGAGCTTCGCGGGACGCGCGTGGAGCCCGTGGGAGGAGGCGATCTTCACGGTGCGGGTGACAGCGGACATGTGAGCTCCTTGCGGTTCAGACGGACGCGGGTGCGTCCGGGTCGGCGGCGGCCTGCACGAGCGCGAGCACGCGCGTGCCGTCGGTGTCGGTGAAGACGTCGTCGGGGAGCGGCACGACGACGACGCCGCGAGGCGCGGCGGCCCCCCGGATCGCGTCGAGCGAGGTCTCCAGGTGCGGCCCGACCAGGACGACGTGCGCGTCGTCGAGGTCGACCGGGAGCGAGACCTGCGTTCCCGCGAAGGCCGTGAGATCGAGGCCGGCGGCGCGCGCGGCGCGGTTGAGCCGGTGCGCGACGAACGTGCTCGACGCTCCCGCCCCGCACACCACCAAGATCCTCATCGACCGACGCCTCCTGACCCTCATCCTTCCCAGCGCGGCCCCGCGGGACAAGGCAGTCTTTCTTCCGCCCCCGAGGAAAGGGCCATCCGCCGCGTGATTGACTGGTCGCGGGGTGCGGGAGGGAGCGCGGATGTCGCGGCAGCGTCAGGATCGACTCGTGGCGATCCTCCTCCGCGACGGCGGATGGATGACGGCGGCCACGCTCGCCGACCGGCTGGGCGTGACGCCGCGCAGCATCCGCTCGTACGTCACCGCGGTGAACGGACGCGTGCCGGGCCATCCGGTCGTCGCCTCGGGGCCGGCCGGCTACCGCGTGCACCCGACGGGCGCTGCTCTCCTGCGGGAGGGCGAGCAGCCTCCGGCGAGCGCTCCGCGCGAGCGGCTGCGGCGGCTCATCCACGCGCTCATCGACTCCGACGGCGGGATCGACCTCTACGGCACGGCCGAGAAGCTGCACGTCAGCGAGGCGACGGTCGAATCCGACCTCGCGCGCGTGCGCGCGCTCATCCGCGGCGGCGAGCTGTCGCTGGAGCGGCACGGGGCGCGCATCGTGCTGGTCGGGTCGGAGCTCGCGCGGCGGCGCCTGCTCTCGTCGCTCGCCCACGACGAGATGGCCGATGGCGCCTTCGACCTCGAGGCGCTGCGCCGCATCGCCGGCACGAGCGCGGTGCCGGCGGAGGCATTCGGTCGCTTCAAGGCCGCGCTCGCCGCCGAGCTCGGCGACCTGGGCTACTTCGTGAACGAGTTCGCCGTCGCCGACGTCACGCTGCACGTCTCCATCGCGGTCGACCGCGCGCGGCAGGGGCGCTCCCTCGACACCGTCCACGGGGAGCCGCCTGCCGAGCAGCAGCGCCTGGCCGCGGTCGTCGGCCGGCTCGCGGAGCGCGAGCTCGACGCGGCGCTCGGCGCGGGGGACCGCCTGCACCTCGCGTCGCTCCTCCTCACCCGCGTCGTCGTGCCCGATTCGCGCGAGGCCGGCACGAGCGGCGTCGACGCTGCCGTGGAGGAGGCCGTCCGCGCGGCCGTCGCGCACGTGTCGCGCGCCTACCTCGTCGATCTCGGCCGCGAGGAGTTCGTCGAGCGCCTGGCCCTGCACGTGCAGAACCTCGCGCATCGTGCGCGCGAGCGCGCGTGGTCGCGGAACCCGCTCACGCGCTCGCTGAAGGCGACCTACCCGCTCATCTTCGAGGTCGCCGTCTCGATCGCCGGCGACCTGTCCGACCGACTCGGGATGGCCATCCGCGATGACGAGATTGCCTATATCGCCATGCACGTGGGCGGGGAGCTCGAGCGCGAGCGCCACGACGACGCCCGGCTCTCGGCGACCATCGTGTGCCCCGGCTACTACGAGCTGCACGAGCTGCTGCGCTCGAGCGTGGCCCGCTCCCTGGGGCAGGCGGTGGAGGTGACCGATGTCGTCACGCGCGTCGACCCCGACTGGAAGGCCATCGCCACCGACCTCGTGCTCACGACGATCGAGCCGCCGACGCCGTCGGAGACGATCGTGCGGATCCGGCCGTTCCTCACCGAGGGCGACGTCGAGCGCGTGATGCAGGCGGCAGCGCGGCTGCGGCGCGGACGGCGGCTCTCGCGGCTGCGCGCGGAGCTCGAGCGGTACTTCGACGCCGGCGCCTTCCTCCGCGGGCTCGACGGCTCGGCCGGCGAGGAGGAGATCATCCGCACGTTGGGAGGCCTGCTCGTCCAGCGCGGCGTGATCGAGGAGTCTTACGTGACCGGGGCGATCGCGCGCGAGCGGATGTCGTCGACCGCCTTCACCGACGCGCTGGCCGTGCCGCACGCCCTGCGCATGACCGCCGCCCGCACGGCCATCGCGATCGGCATCGCCGAGCCGTCGGTGCCGTGGGGTGACGGCCGCGTGCAGGTGGTCGCGTTCGCGGCCTTCAGCGAGAGCGACCGCGAGGCGTTCCAGACCGTGTTCGAGCAGTTCGTCGAGGTGTTCGGCGAGCGGGAGAACGTGGAGCGGCTGCTGCGCCGCGGCACCGACTTCGCCGGCTTCCTCGACGAGCTCGTCGCGATCATCGGCACCTAGCCGGGCGGATCCGAAGCCCGACCGCCCCGGGCCGGATCAGTCCGCGCCGACGACCGCGCGCGCTGCGGCGTCGAGCGCCGCGAGGCGCCCGCTCGCGTCGGCGGCGGACGCGCCGACGACGTCGAGGTACACCTTGAGCTTCGGCTCCGTGCCGCTCGGGCGCACGATCACGCGGGAGCCGTCGTCGAGCGCGTACCGCAGCACGTCGCCGGACGGGCCGCCCTGCGGCGGACGCAGCAGATCCTCCGCGCGCACCACGGCGCGATCGCCGAACGCGGTGGGCGGTGCTGCGCGCAGGCGGGTCATGACCGCCGCGATGAGCGAGATGTCGGCCACGCGGACGGAGATCTGGCCGCTCGCGTGGTGGCCGATCTCCTCGGCGAGCTCGTCGAGGAGACCGGCGATGGTGATGCCGCGTCCGCGCGCTTCGGCTGCCAGCGAGAGCATCGCCACCGCGGCGGAGATGCCGTCCTTGTCGCGCACCGTCTCCGGGTTCACGAGGTAGCCGAGGGCCTCCTCGAATCCGTACACGATGCCGGGAGCGCGGGAGATCCACTTGAACCCGGTGAGGGTGGTGTGGAAGACGAGCCCATGCCGCTCCGCGATCGCACCGAGCCCGGGGGAGGACACCAGCGAGCAGGCGAGCGACGCACCGGGGCGCCCGGCCGCGGCACGGGCTGCCCGCGCGCCGAGGAGGAGGCCGATCTCGTTCCCCGTCAGCCGCCGCCATCCGTCGACCGTCGGGATGCCGACCGCGAGGCGGTCCGCGTCGGGGTCGTTCGCGAGCACGAACTCGGCGTCGTGCGCGGCGGCCGTCGTGAACGCGAGGTCCATGGCGCCCGGCTCCTCCGGGTTCGGGAAGGCCACCGTGGGGAAGGCCGCATCGGGCGCGATCTGCTCGGCGACGACCTCCGGCGCGGGGTAGCCCGCACGCTCGACGATGCGCTGGAACGTCTCCCACCCGACGCCGTGCATCGCCGTGTACGCCCACCGCATGCCAGCGGCAGCCGCCGGAGCGGGGGCGACCGCGGCGGTCGCGGCGATGTAGGCCTCGACGACGTCCTCGCCGGCGATCTCGTACGCGTCTGAGCGCGGCAGCTCTGGCACGCGCAGCTCGTCGGCCACGCGCTGGATGTGCGCGGCGATCTCGCGGTCGGCGGGCGTGACGATCTGCGCGCCCTCGTCGGCGCCGCCGAGGTACACCTTGTACCCGTTGTCGTTCGGCGGGTTGTGGCTGGCGGTGACCATGACCCCGGCGTCGGCGCCGAGGTGCCGCACCGCGAATGCGAGCACGGGCGTGGGGAGGAGACGCGGGAGGATGATGGCCCGGAGACCCGCGCCGGCGAAGATCTCTGCCGAGTCGCGCGCGAACACGTCGGAGTTGCGGCGCCCGTCGTAGCCGATGACGACGCTCGGCTGCGTCCCCGCCGTCGCGCGCTCGGTCAGGTAGGCGGCGAAGCCCGCCGCGGCCTGCGCGACGAGCACGCGGTTCATGCGTAGGGGGCCGGCGCCGAGCTCGCCGCGGAGACCCGCGGTGCCGAAGGCCAGGCGGCCGGCGAAGCGAGCCGAGAGGTCGGCGGCCGCGGTCTCGTCCTGCTGCTCGGCGCTCTCGATGATCGCCGCGAGCTCCTCGCGGGTCTGCGAGTCGGGGTCCTGGTCGAGCCAGGAGCGGGCGGCGGCGAGGACGTCCATCACAGCTTCCCCACGACCTCGGCGAGGAGCGCGGAGATGCGGCCCTCGGCCATCCGACCCGCCTCGATGACCTCCTGGTGGCTGAGGGGATCCGCGGAGATGCCGGCGGCGAGGTTGGTGATGAGCGAGAAGCCCAGCACCTCCATGCCGGCCTGGCGCGCGGCGATCGCCTCGAGCGCGGTGGACATGCCGACGATGTCGCCGCCGATGGCCTTCGCCATCTGCACCTCTGCGGGCGTCTCGTAGTGCGGACCGCGGAACTGGCAGTACACGCCGCTGTCGAGGGAGGGGTCGACCGACAGCGCGATGTCGCGGAGGCGCTGCGCATACAGGTCGGTGAGGTCGATGAAGGTCGCACCCTCGAGCGGCGAGTCCGCGGTGAGGTTGATGTGGTCGCGGATGAGGACGGGCTGGCCGGGGCTCCACGTGTCCTTGATGCCGCCGGCGCCGTTCGTGAGCACCATCACACGGGCGCCGGCCGCGGCGGCGGTGCGGACGCTGTGCACGACCCGGCGGACGCCGTGGTTCTCGTAGTAATGGGTGCGGGCGCCGATGACGAGGACGTGGCGCCCCTGGGGCGTGCGCACGCTGCGGATGGTCCCCACGTGGCCCTCGAGGGCGGGCCGCGAGAAGCCGGTGACCTCGGTGGCGGGGAGGGTCGCCACGGTCTCGCCGATGAGCTCGGCCGCCTTGCCCCAGCCGCTGCCGAGGGTCACGGCGACGTCGTGTCGCTCGACGCCGGTGAGGCGGGCGATGTCGGCGGCGGCGGCCTGCGCGACCGCGAACGGATCGGCGGGCGGATCGAGGGGATGGGCGCCTTCCAGAGTCATGGCACGAGCATAACGACACGCGTCGGGCACCCGTGTCTCACTTGAGGCGGGTATTGCCGCGCCATTCCCGCGCGCAGTGAGACACGGTCGCGCCGATGCGGCCGGAACCGGGGACAATGGGGGCATGGTCTTTGATTTCGAGCGGACACAGCGCATCGCGATTCTGGGAGGCGGCCCCGGCGGCTACGAGGCGGCGCTCGCCGGGGCTCAGCTCGGCGCCGACGTCACTCTCGTCGAGCACACCGGCGTGGGCGGATCGGCGGTCCTCACCGACGTCGTGCCCTCCAAGACGCTGATCGCGACGGCCGACGCCGCGCAGGCGATCGCCGACGCCGGAGAGCTCGGCGTGCAGTTCTACGCGAAGGGCGACCACGACAAGCCGCTGAAGCCGGAGGTCGCCATCAACCTCCTCGCCATCAACAAGCGGCTCCTCGCGCTCGCCGGCCAGCAGTCGGAGGACATGCGCACGCAGCTGCTCGAGGCGGGCGTGAAGATCATCTCCGGGCACGGCCGGCTCGAGGGGGACGAGGCGATCGTCGTGTCGACGGGCCCCGCCGGAACCGACTTCGACCGCATCGAGGCCGACACCATCATCGTGTCGGTCGGGGCGTCGCCGCGCGAGCTGCCGTCCGCCAAGCCCGACGGCAAGCGGATCCTCACGTGGAAGCACCTGTACGACCTCCCCGCGGTGCCCGAGCACCTCATCGTCGTCGGCTCCGGCGTCACCGGCGCGGAGTTCGCCTCGGCCTACATGAACCTCGGCTCGAAGGTGACGCTGGTCTCCAGCCGCGATCAGGTCCTCCCCGGTGAGGACCAGGACGCGGCGAAGGTGCTCGAGAAGGTGTTCACGCGCGGCGGCATGGAGCTGCTGGCGAAGTCGCGCGCTGAGTCGGTGGAGAACACCGGCGACGGCGTGCGCGTCACGCTGTCGGACGGCCGCGTCGTGGAGGGCAGCCACTGCCTCATGGCGGTCGGGGCCATCCCGAACACCGCCGACATCGGCCTGGAGGAGGCGGGCGTGCAGGTCACGCCGTCCGGCAACATCCGCATCAACAAGGTCGGCCGCACGTCGGTGCCGAACGTCTACGCGGTGGGGGACTGCACGACGATGATGCCGCTGGCGTCGGTCGCCTCGATGCTCGGACGCACGGCCGTCTTCCACGCGATGGGAGACGTGGCCATCCCGTTCGACACGCACAAGATCGCGGCGAACATCTTCACGAGCCCCGAGATCGCGACGGTCGGATGGACGCAGCCGGCTCTCGAGGAGGGCACGGTCAGCGCCGAGGTGCACAAGCTGCCGCTGAGCTCCAACGCTCGCGCGAAGATGATGGGCGTGAAGGACGGCTTCGTGAAGCTCTACGCGCGCGAAGGGTCCGGCACGATCGTCGGCGGCGTCATCGTGGCGCCCCGCGCGTCGGAGCTCATCTACCCGATCTCGATCGCGGTGGAGCGGCGCCTCACGGTGGACCAGGTGGCGCGCGTGTTCGCGGCGTACCCGTCGCTGGCGGGGTCGATCACCGACGCCGCCCGCGCACTGCACCACGTCGACCGCCGGAGCTGACCCCCGCCGGATACGGCATGTCCCACTTGTGCACCCCATCCGCATCGGATGGCGTGCACAAGTGGGACATGCTCGTCCAGGTCTGGCGTCAGGCGATGACGAGCAGCTGGTGACCGGCGCCGACCGTGGTGCCGGGGGCGGCGTCGATCGAGCCGATGGTGCCGTCCTTGTGGGCGTGCAGCGGCTGCTCCATCTTCATCGCCTCGAGGACGACGACGAGGTCGCCCTTGACGACCTGCTGGCCCTCCTCGACGGCGACCTTCACGACGGTGGCCTGCATCGGCGACGTCAGCGCGTCGCCCGAGGCGCCGGCGGTGGCGGCGCCGCCCGAGTGGCTGCGACGTGATGACGGCGCCGCGGCCGGACGGCCCGCGGCGGCCGCGGTCGTGACGACGCGGTCGGGCAGGCTCACCTCGAGGCGCTTGCCGTTCACCTCGACGACGACCGAGTGGCGGCCCTCCGCCGCGCGCGGCGACTCGAGCTCGCCATCCCAGGCAGGGATGTCGTTGATGAACTCGGTCTCGATCCAGCGCGTGTAGACGCCGAACTCGCCGCTCTCGGCCGTGAATGCGGGGTCGCGGACGGCCTTGCGGTGGAAGGGCAGCACGGTCGGCATGCCGGCGACCTCGAACTCGTCGAGCGCGCGGCGGGAGCGCTCGAGCGCCTCCTCGCGGGTGCGGCCGGTGACGATGATCTTCGCCAGCAGCGAGTCGAACGCGCCGGAGACCTCGTCGCCCGCGGTGACGCCGGAGTCGAGGCGGATGCCCGGGCCGCCGAACGTCTTGAAGACGTGGATGGGGCCGGGCTGGGGGAGGAAGCCGCGTCCCGGGTCCTCGCCGTTGATGCGGAACTCGAAGGAGTGGCCCTGCGGCGCAGGATCCTCGTAGTCGAGGGTGCCGCCGGCGGCGATGCGGAACTGCTCGCGCACGAGGTCGATGCCGGTGACCTCCTCGGAGACCGGGTGCTCCACCTGCAGACGCGTGTTCACCTCGAGGAACGAGATCGTGCCATCCGCCCCCACGAGGAACTCGCAGGTGCCGGCGCCCGTGTAGCCGACCTCGCGCAGAATGGCCTTGGATGCGGAGTAGAGGATGGCGTTCTGCTCGTCGGTGAGGAAGGGCGCGGGGGCCTCCTCGACGAGCTTCTGGTGCCGGCGCTGCAGCGAGCAGTCGCGCGTGGAGACCACGACGACGTTTCCGGCGGCGTCGGCCAGGCACTGGGTCTCGACGTGGCGCGGCTTGTCGAGGTACTTCTCCACGAAGCACTCGCCGCGGCCGAAGGCGGCGATCGCCTCGCGGGTCGCGGACTCGAACATCTCGGGGACCTCGTCGAGCGTGCGCGCGACCTTCAGCCCGCGCCCGCCGCCGCCGTACGCGGCCTTGATCGCGATGGGGAGGCCGGCCTGCTCGGCGAACGCGACGACCTCCTCGGCCGTCTCGACGGGGCCCGGGGTGCCGGGAGCGAGCGGCGCGCCCACCTTCTCCGCCACGTGGCGCGCGGTGACCTTGTCGCCCAGCGCCTCGATGGCCTCGGGCGAGGGGCCGATCCAGATGAGCCCGGCGGCCTGCACGGCGCGCGCGAACTCGGCGTTCTCGGCGAGGAAGCCGTAGCCCGGGTGCACGGCGTCGGCGCCGGAGCGACGGGCGACGGAGAGGATCTTGTCGATCTGCAGGTAGGTCTCGGCGCTCGTGGAGCCCTCGAGCGCATACGCCTCATCGGCGAGGCGCGCGTGCAGGGCGTCGCGATCCTGGTCGGCATAGACGGCGACGGAGGAGATCCCCGAGTCGCGCGCCGCGCGGACGATGCGGACGGCGATCTCGCCGCGGTTCGCGATGAGCACCTTGGCGATTTCAGACATGCGTCCCAGCGTAGTCACGCGGGAGTGCTCCCTTTTGCGTGACCCTCACAAAGTGCGCGCGGATTGCTGGGCGAATTCCTACGGGATGCGGTTCCACAGGTCGGTCCACTCGACACCCAGCTCGCGCGCGAGGCGGCGGATGGCCGACAGCGACATCCCGACGACCGTGGAGGGGTCGCCGTCCACGCGCTCGATGAACGGCGCGCCGAGGCTGTCGACGGTGAAGGCGCCCGCGACGAGGAGCGGCTCGCCGGTGGCGACGTAGGCCGCGACCTCGGCGTCGGTCACATCGGCGGCGAACGACACCGATGCCCGCGCGACCGCATGCGCCTCGGGATGTTCGCTCGCCCCCGCGCGCACCCGGATCACCGCGTGCCCGGAATGCAGCACGCCGGTGCGTCCGCGCATCGCCTGCCAGCGGGCGGTCGCGGCCTCCGGCGTGTACGGCTTGCCGAGGATCTCGCCGTCCAGCTCGAACATCGAGTCGCCGCCGATGACGATCCCGTCGAAGTCGGGGAGGACCTCGAGGACGCGGCCGGCGACATCCGCCGCCTTGCGCCGAGCCAGGACGAGGACGTGCTCGTCGGCGGGGAGGGTGCGCCCCTCGCCCCGCTCGATGTCGGCGATCACGGCCTCCTCGTCCACCTCGGGGGCGAGAGGGAGCGGCTCGATGCCGGCCTGGTTCAGGAGCGCCAAGCGCGCGGGCGACGTGGAGGCGAGACAGACCTGCATGCCCCCACGGTAGGCGATCGGCCAGCCGGCGATGCGACGATGTGGGGATGCAGAGCGGAGACGTCGTCGATCTCGAGGTCACGGACATCGCGCACGGGGGCGTCTTCGTCGCCCGGCACGAGGGGCGCGTGGTGTTCGTGCCGGATGCGATCCCCGGCGAGCGGGTGCGCGCCCGGGTGACCGAGGTGAAGAAGAGCTTCGCGCGCGCGGAGGCGCTCGAGGTGCTGGACGTCTCTTCCCATCGGCGCCCGCACATCTGGGCCGAAGCCGACATCGCCCGCGACCCCGCCCAGCGCGTCGGCGGGGCGGACCTCGGCCACATCGAGCTGGCGCACCAGCGCGCTCTCAAGGAGAAGGTGCTGCGCGACGCGTTCGCGCGGTTCGCGGGCGGCGAGGTCGAGGTGCCCGTCGCGGCGGCCGACGACGAGACGGCGGATGGCACGCGCTGGCGCACGCGCATCGGCCTCCATGTCGACGGGGAAGGGCGGATCGGGCCCTACGCCTCCCGCAGCCATCGTGTCATCGCGGTGGCCGGCCATCCGCTGGCGACCGCGGCGATCGAGAGCGCCGCGCTCGCGCTGCACCGCGAGAAGCCGGGCGGCGTGGATCTCGCGCAGTCGGCGGATGGCGCGGTGCACGTCGTGCGCCGACCGGACCGCCGGCGTGGAGCGAAGACGCTGGCGGTGACGCCGCAGGTCGTCACCGAGCGCGTGGGTGAGCGCGCGTTCCAGGTGGATGCCGGCGGTTTCTGGCAGGTGCACCGGAGCGCGGCCGGCGTGCTGCACGGCGCGGTGATGCGCGCGCTCGGGGCGAAGCTCGACGCCGACGCCCGGCACCTGGACCTGTACGGCGGCGTGGGACTCCTCGCCGACGCGATCGGCCAGGTCGCGGGGGAGGACGTGCGGCTCACGTCGGTCGAGTCGGCACCGCGCGCGACCGCGCATGCCCGCGCGAACCTCGAGCGCTACCCGCGCGCGGAGGCGGTCACCGGCCGCGTCGAGCGGTGGCTCAGCGCGCTCGCCGCCGACGCGGACGCCGCGGACCGCGACGCCCTGCGGCGCGGCGTCACCCTGCTCGACCCGCCGCGCGCGGGAGCGGGCGCACAGGTCGTCGACGCGATCGCGGAGATCGCGCCGTCGGCGGTCGTGTACGTGGCCTGCGATCCGGTCGCGCTCGCACGCGACGTCGGGCTCTTCCGCGCGCACGGCTACACGGCCGAGAGCGTGACGGGATTCGACCTCTTCCCCAACTCGCATCATGTGGAGGCGCTGGCGGTGCTGCGTCGGGCGTGAGACGACGCGCCCGGCGGCTAGGCTTCAGGCATGACACGCGTGGCCCTCATCGACGATCACGAGTCGGTTCGGCTCGGCCTCGAGGCGGCGCTGCGGCGCGACGGACATGACGTCGTCTACAGCGGCGTGTCCGTGTCCGCCCACCTCGCCTGGCGTCAGGAGACGGGCGCGGCTCCCGCCGACGTCGTGCTGCTCGACCTCACCCTCGGCGACGGCGCCACCATCACCGAGAACGTCGTGCGGCTGGCGGGGGAGTCCGCGGTGATCATCCACTCCGTCGCCGACCGCCCGGCCTCTGTGCGCGAGGCGCTCGCCGCGGGAGCCGCGGGCGTGGTGAGCAAGTCCTCGCCGCTCGAGGACGTGCTCGCAGCGGTGCGCACCACCGCGGGCGGCGAGCCGTTGAACAACGTGGAGTGGGCGAGCGCCGTGGCGAGCGATCGCGAGTTCGCCGATGCGCAGCTGGCGGCGCGCGAGCGTGAGGTGCTGCGCCTGTATGCCGCCGGTCTCCCGCTCAAGGCGGTCGCCGATCGGCTCGGCATCGCGTACTCCACGGCGAAGGAGAACATCACGCGCATCCGCGTGAAGTACACGGATGTCGGGCGCCCTGCGCCGACGAAGGTGGACCTCCTCCGCCGCGCCATCGAAGACGGCATCGTCGACGCCCCGGCGGAGAGCTGATGGCCGCCCCGCACGTTCCCACCGGCGAGGAGGCGATCGCCCAGGCGTGGAACCAGGTCCTGCCGCGCCGCGCGGCGGCCGTCGCGCTCGAGCGAGGGTTCACGACCGCGCGCATCGAGCGGGTGCTGCAGGTCGCGCTCGCGCTCGCCTCCACGCTCCTCGGCGCGCAGGCGGTGGGCGCCGCGCTCGCCTCCGATCTCGGTCCGCCCCTGCGCACGGTGCTCGTGGTGATGGTCTTCGCCTCGCTCGCCGCGATGATCGTGGCGTGCCTCGTCGGCCGCTGGGCGCGCAGCACGTCGGCGGTGTTCGCCTTCCTGCTGCCGCTCGCGCTGGCGGTGCTCGGCGCGCTCCCGGCACCCGGCTACGAACCCGACGGCGGGCCGTGGATCTTCTTCCTCCTCAGCGTCGCGCCGGCCGCCGCGGCGATCACCTTCCCCACGGTCTGGCAGATCCTGTGGGTCGTCGTCGTTCCCGTGCTGTACGCCTACATCCGGCTCTCCCGGGGCGCGTTCGCGCCGGAGTACTGGATCGCCGCGGTCTACGACCTGTCGCTGGCTCTCATCATCGGCGCCACGATCGTGGCGCTCGTGTGGATGTTCCGCAGCCTCGCGTCGGGGGTCGACGCGGCGCGGTCCGCCGCGATCGCGGAGTACTCGCGCGCGGCATCGGCCGACGCCGCGGAGCAGGAGCGGGTCGAGGTCGCCGCGCTCATGCACGACAGCGTTCTGGCGGCCCTCATCGCGGCGGGGCGCGCGCGTTCCGAGCGCGAGCACCAGCTGGCCGTGTCGATGGCGCGCGAGGCGCTCACGCGCCTGGCGAACGCCGAGTCCGACGAGCCGGAGGGCAGCGACGCTCCCGTCACGTCCTCGTGGATCCGCTCGGAGCTGCAGGCGCAGGCGCGCGCGCTCGGGCTCGATCTGGTCGTGGAGGAGACCGCGCCGCCGATGTCGGGCATCCCGGGCCGCGTCGCGCGCGCCCTCGTGCTCGCCGCGACCCAGGCCGTTGCGAACGCGATCCAGCACGCCGACGGGCGCGGGCTCGCGGTGCGGCTCTCCGCCCGCGGCGGCCGGGTGCAGATCGTCGTCGTCGACGCGGGCGCCGGTCTCGATCTCGCGGCGATTCCCGCCGACCGGCTCGGCATCCGCGCGTCGATCTTCGCGCGCGTGACGGCCGTCGGCGGGCGAGCGGAGATCGACTCGGATGGCGGCGGCACCGTCGTGACGATCGCGTGGCCATCCGAGGACGCACGCCAGAGCATGCAGGGGGTGACGCGGTGAAGGTCCGTCAGGTCCTGACGAGTCTCGCGGCCGCGCTGTCGGGCTACCTCGCCGCGCGCGGCATCTTCCCCACGCAGATGGTCGATCGCCCCGGCTTCCTGGTCGCCGGCGTCGCGGTCTACCTGCTGTCGACCCTGCTCGTTCTCGCCGTGCCGTCGGGGCGCCGCGACGGCGCCCCCGCTCGGCTGCCGAGATGGACCTCGGCCTGGGCCGTGCTCGTCTCGGCCGCGCTGCCCTGCATCGTCAGCGCGAGCTCCGAGCGGGACGACTGGACCGCTCCGCACGTGACGTGGTACATCGGCGCGGTCGGAGCGCTCATGACGATCGTCATGGTCAGACGCCGCCCGGTCTGGGCATGGGGCGGCATCGTGGCGATGAGCGCGGCGAGCTCGGCGCTCATCGGCCTGGGCTCCGCGCTGTCCTTCGGCCTGGTCGGCTCCGTGCTCTGGGTCGCCGTCGCGCAGCTCATGCAGCTCTCGACGGACCGCGCGTACGCCGACACGGTCAAGCTCGCGAGCCTGCAGCAGGCGTCAGCGGCGTGGCAGTCCGCGCAGATGATGCGCCGGCGGGAGCGCCGCGAGCGCGTGCAGTACGCGCTCGAGGTGGCGGGCCCCGTCCTCACGCAGGTCATCGCCTCGGGCGGCGCGCTCGCCGACGAGGAGCGGAACGAGGCGTGGATCGCCGAGGGAACGCTGCGCGACGAGCTGCGGGCGCCGAAGCTCATGGACGACGAGGTGCGCGCGGCGATCGCGGGCCTCCGGCGGCGTGGCGCCACCGTCACCGTGCTCGACGAGGGCGGCGTGGACGACCTCGACGAGGCGCAACTCGCCACCGTCCGGGCCGAGCTCGCGGCGACCCTCGCCGCGACCGACGCGCCGCGCCTCATCATCCGGGCGGCGCCCCATCCGGAGATCGCGGTGACGGTCGTGGGGCGCGCGGGAGTCGAGCTCTCCGACGAGGACGCCGTCGCGCTCTGGCACGAGATCCCTCGCCCGAGCTGAGCCGTCAGCGCTCCACCCGGCGGGGCGTCCGAGCGCTGCGGGGGAACGGAAAGGGCCGGGGGTGATCATTCACCCCCGGCCGGTGCGGACGGTTACCCGAAAACCGTCCGCGGGAGGGCCGACAGCCCATCCGCCTACCCTGGAGCAGATGGGGCGGCCAACGCAAAGCGTTTCCGTATTCAGTATGGAAAACCCGCAAGCGGATGTCTGTAGGTATTTCGGGGGACATCCGCCCGCCACCGAGTGGATGGCCTGGCGTGCCGGTGGTGCGGAACTCGCGGAATGGGGGCTGGGAAGGCGAGTTCGGCACCATCGAGTGGATGGCCTCGCGTGCCGGTGGTGCGGAACTCACGGAATGGGGGCTGGGAAGGCGAGTTCGGCACCATCGAGTGGATGGCCTCGCGTGCCGGTGGTGCGGAACTCACGGAATGGGGGCTGGGAAGGCGAGTTCGGCACCATCGAGTGGATGGCCTGGCGTGCCGGTGGTGCGGAACTCGCGGAATGGGGGCTGGGAAGGCGAGTTCGGCACCATCGAGTGGATGGCCTGGCGTGCCGGTGGTGCGGAACTCGCGGAATGGGGGCTCAGCCCCGGAAGCGGCCCCACGCGCCCCGGGCGAGGGGGCGGCGCAGGCGTCGGGCGTGCGTCCACGCGTCGGCGGCTGGCGCGTCCTCGACGACCGCGGTGGCGGCCTCCGTGGCGTACGCCTCCGAGACGACGGCGATGAGCGCCGCGAGCTCCTCGTCGGTGGGGGTGCCGCGCACGACGTCGATGCGGGGGATGTCGTTCTGCTGCGACATGGATCGGCTCCCGCTAGAGCGGGATGTTCCCGTGCTTCTTCGGCGGCAGCTCGGCGCGCTTGCCGCGAAGCGACCGCAGCGCCTTCGCGATCGACACGCGCGTGGCGGCCGGCTCGATGATGCCGTCGAGCTCGCCGCGCTCGGCGGCGAGGAACGGGCTCGCCACGTTGTACGTGTACTCGTTCGCGAGGCGCGTGCGCACTGCTGCGACGTCCTCACCGGCCTCCTCCGCCTTCCGCAGCTCGCCGCGGTAGAGGATGTTCACCGCGCCCTGGCCGCCCATCACCGCGATCTCGGCCGTCGGCCACGCGAGGTTGATGTCGGCGCCGAGCTGCTTCGAGCCCATGACGATGTACGCGCCGCCGTAGGCCTTCCGCAGGATGACGGTGACGAGCGGAACCGTCGCCTCCGCATACGCGTAGAGGAGCTTCGCACCGCGGCGGATGACGCCCGTCCACTCCTGGTCGGTGCCGGGCAGGTAGCCGGGCACGTCGACGAGGGTGACGATCGGGATGGAGAACGCGTCGCAGAACCGCACGAAGCGGGAGGCCTTCTCGCCCGCCTCGATGTTCAGCGTGCCCGCCATCTGCGAGGGCTGATTGGCGATGATCCCCACCGTGCGTCCCTCGACCCGGCCGAAGCCGATGACGATGTTGGGAGCGAACAGCGGCTGCACCTCGAGGAACTCGCCGTCGTCGACGGTGCGTGCGATGACCTCGTGGATGTCGTACGGCTGGTTCGGCGAGTCCGGCACCAGCGTGTTGAGCTGACGGTCGGTGTCGGTGGTCTCGAACTCGAACGCCGACTCGTAGGTCGGGGCGTCGGCCATGTTGTTGTCGGGGAGGAACCCCAGGAGCGTGCGCGCGTAGTCGAGCGCGTCGTCCTCGTCCTCCGCCAGGTAATGCGCGACGCCGGAGCGCGTGTTGTGGGTGTGCGCTCCGCCGAGCTCCTCCATGCCGACGTCCTCGCCGGTCACCGTCTTGATGACGTCGGGGCCGGTGACGAACATCTGGCTGGTCTTGTCGACCATGATGACGAAGTCGGTGAGGGCGGGCGAGTAGACGGCGCCGCCAGCCGCGGGGCCCATGATGATCGAGATCTGCGGGATGACGCCGGAGGCCGCGGTGTTGAGGCGGAAGATCTCGCCGTACTTCCCGAGCGCGACCACGCCCTCCTGGATGCGCGCGCCGCCGGAGTCGAGGATGCCGATGATGGGCATGCCGCCGCGGAGGGCGAACTCCATGATCTTGATGATCTTGTCGCCGGCGACCTCGCCGAGCGATCCGCCGAAGGTGGAGAAGTCCTGCGCGTACACCGCGACCGTGCGGCCGTGGATGGTGCCCACGCCCGTCACGACCGAGTCGCCGTAGGGGCGGGAGCGATCCATGCCGAAGGCGGTGGTGCGGTGCCGCACGTACTCGTCGAACTCGACGAACGAGCCGTGGTCGACGAGCAGCTCGATGCGCTCGCGCGCGGTCAGCTTGTTCTTGGCGTGCTGCTTCTCCTGGGCCTTGACCTCCGCCTGCACGACGGCCTCGTCGTAGCGGGCGCGCAGGTCGGCGATCTTGCCCTGGGTCGTGGACATGTCCGGTTCCGTCACGCGTTCCACCCTATCCGTGGGCGCGGCGAAGCAGTTGGAGGGCGCACACAATGACAGCGGCGATGCTGTGTGGGCTTCCTCCGGCGAGAACTCAGTCCGCGGCCGACGTGTCGAAGAACGCAGCGGCCGCCCTGGCCTCGTAGACCGCGTCGTCGAGCTCGTCGGAGGTGACGTTCACGTGGCCGACCTTGCGCCCGCGGCGCGGCTCCTTGCCGTAGGTATGGATCTTCGCGAGCGGGTGAGCGGCCATCGCGGCGGCGAAGCGATCGGTGAGCTGCTCGCCCTGTGGCCCACCCAGGATGTTCACCATCACGACGGCGCCGGCCGTGACGTCGACTGCGCCGAGGGGCAGGTCGAGCACCGCGCGCAGGTGCTGCTCGAACTGGCTCGTGACCGCGCCGTCCTGGCTCCAGTGACCGCTGTTGTGCGGACGCATGGCGAGCTCGTTCACGAGGATGCGGTCATCCGACGTCTCGAACAGCTCCACGGCCAGCATCCCGGTGACGCCGAGTCCGTCCGCGATCGAGGCACCCAGGCGCGCGGCGACCTCGAGAAGCTTCTCGCTGGCGTCCGGCGCGGGGGCGAGGACCTCCGCGCACACCCCGCCGCGCTGCACGGTCTCCACCACGGGGTAGGCGACCATCTCGCCGCTCGGCCTGCGCGCGATCTGCTGTGCGAGCTCGCGACGGAAGTCGACGAGCTCCTCGACGAGCAGCGCCTCGCCGTCGAAGTCGGCGAACCAGTCGGCGACCTCGGCGGGGTCGGACACCACCTTCACGCCCTTGCCGTCATAGCCGCCGCGGGGGGTCTTCACGACGGCGCGCCCGCCGTGGTCGTCGAGGAACGCCTGCAGCTCCTCCGTCCGGGCGACGGCGGCCCAATCGGGCTGGGGTGCGCCGAGCTCGGCCAGTCGGCGGCGCATCACGAGCTTGTCCTGCGCGAAGCGCAGCGCGTCGGGGCCGGGGTGCACGGCGACGCCCTCGTCGACGAGCGCCCGCAGCACGTCCTGCGGCACGTGCTCGTGGTCGAACGTGATGACGTCGACATCCTGCGCGAACGCGCGCACCGTCTCGATGTCCCGGTAGTCGCCGACCGCGGCCTGCGCGAGCGCGGCCGACATGCCGTCCGCCTCGGCCAGCACTCGGATCTCGATCCCCAGCTCGACCGCCGGAGCGATCATCATCCGAGCCAGCTGGCCGCCGCCGATCACACCCACACGCATCGTCATGCGTCCATCTTGGCGCATCGCGGCGCCGGGGTCCGTTCAGGCAGGGGGCAGCTGATGGCCGAACGAGAAGCCCTGCGAATCGCGGTGCGCCTGGATCTGGCTCATCTCCACCTGGTCGGCGAGCACCTCGTGCACCAGCCCCGCATCGGGCACGTCGTGCAGCACGAGCGGCGGTGACGCGCCGTCGGAGAGCGTGATCGTGCCTGCGCCCCACAGCCGCTGCAGCGGGCCGCGGCGGAGCCGGATGCCGTAGCCGCCGGCGTGGAAGAGGTCGCGCTTGCTGCGGGAGAGGAAGCCGTCCTTCACGCTCACGCGCCGCGTGGTGACGGTGTAGGTGCGGGTGAGCCAGCGCACGAGCGGCAGGACCACGCCCACGAGGATGACGCCGCCCGCCGCGCACAGGAGCATCCAGTTCTCCCACGGCAGCGCGAGGTTGTCGTAGAAGTACGCGACAGCGCCCGCGGTCGCCACGAGGAGGAGCGCCGACCAGACCAGCCGCCGCGCGTGCCCGTGCATGCGCGCGATGATCAGCTCCGGCGCGGGCGCGGCCGGGGGAGTGGCGGGGCGTCCTGCGAGTCCAGGCGTGCTCATGCCCCCATTGTCCGCGACCCCGCCGACGCCCGCGCATGCCGCGCCGGGGGTCAGCGCACGTGCACGACGTCGCCCGCCGAGACGGCGACGCGCGCGCCGGTCGATTCGACGACGAGGCGCCCGTCGGGGGCGATGGCGGCAGCACGTCCGCGCAGGGTGCTGCCGTCGGGCAGCGCGACCGACACGTCGCGATCGAGTGTGAGGCACGCGGCGGTCGCCGCGGCGTGCGCGCCCGACGCGACGGCGTCCCCGCCCGCGCTGGCGAGGCCATCCAGCAGCGCGTCGAGGCCGGTCAGGTAGTCGGCGACCAGCGCGTCCTCGTCGCAGACGAGGCCCAGCGCGGGGAACGACGTCGCGGTCTCGACCGGCAGGTCGGCGGGGTCGAGCCGGGTGTTCACGCCGGTGCCCACGATCACGGCGTCGGGGTCTGCGGTGCCCTCCGCGAGCACGCCGCAGATCTTCCGCAGGTCGGGCCCGACGAGCACGTCGTTCGGCCACTTCAGCCCCACCCGCTCTGCGGAGATCTGCGCGGCGATGGCGTCGCGCATCGCGACGCCGGCGGCCAGCGGGATCCAGCCCCGCGCGGCGAGGGGGAGGCGGGGCACCCGCACCACGACGGACAGCGCGAGCGCGTCCCCGGGCGGCGCCACCCAGCGGCGATCAAGGCGTCCGCGGCCCGCGCGCTGGTCGTGCGTCAGCAGCGCGCCGAGATGCGGCCACTCCTCGCCGCGTGCGATCGCCGCGGCGAGATCGGCGTTCGTCGACCCCGTCTGCGCGACCTCGGCCATCCGCCCCGCCACCCGGCGCGCTCGCTCCCACATCACGCAACGACCCTAGTGCGGGCGACGGCGCGGGCGACCCTGCGGCGTCCTCTGGGCGAAATCCAGGCTCTCCCCCTACCCTTGTCTGGTGCTGAACACGTCCGAAGCGCCCCTCGTCGGCGTCGTCATGGGCTCCGACTCCGATTGGCGCGTCATGGTCGACGCCTCGAACGCGCTGTCGGAGTTCGGCATCGCGCATGAGGTGGAGGTCGTCTCCGCCCACCGCACGGTCGACAAGCTCGTCCGCTACGGGCGCGAGGCGCGCGGTCGCGGGCTGAAGGCGATCATCGCCGGTGCGGGCGGCGCGGCGCACCTCCCGGGCATGCTCGCCTCCCTCACCGCGCTGCCGGTCATCGGCGTCCCGGTGCAGCTGAAGACCCTCGAGGGCCTCGACTCGCTGCTGTCCATCGTGCAGATGCCCGCCGGCATTCCCGTCGCCACGGTCTCCATCAACGGCGCCAAGAACGCCGGCCTCCTCGCCGCCCGCATCCTCGGCGCATCCGACCCCGCCCTGGCGGACGCCGTCGAGCAGTACGCGCGCGACCTGGAACGCCAGGTCGAGGAGAAGAACACCCGGCTGAAGGACTCTCTGTGACCGTTGCCGCAGCGGCGCCCCCTCGCGCACGGATCTCGAAGCCGAGCGCCGTCGCCCTCGCGCGCCCGATGCGGCACCCCGACCCGGCGAACGCCGCCCTCATGACGCGGCGCGGCTGGTGGCTCGTCCTCCTCGGATGGGTCATCCCCGGCTCCGCGCAGGTCCTCGCCGGCAGCCGGCGGCTGGGACGATTCGGCCTGGGTGCGACGCTGACGTCGTGGGTGGTCGCCGTCGTGGCGGCGCTCGCGTTCCTGCTGTGGCGGGATGGCGCCCTCACGGTGCTGCTGAACACCTACGTCCTCATCGGCCTCGCTGTGCTCTCGGTCGGCTACGGCGTGCTGTGGCTGGTCCTCGCGATCGACACGCTGCGGCTCGTGCGGCTCGTCCGCACCAAGAGCCCCGCGCGCTTCGGCATCGCCCTGCTCAGCATCGCGCTCATGGTGCTCACCGGCGGATCCGTCGCCTACGCCGCGCCGCGGCTCATCGCGGCCTCCAGCGCCTTCGGGTCGATCTTCGCCGCCAGCGCGCCGGTCGTGCCGCCGAGCGACGGGTACTACAACATCCTGCTGCTGGGCGCCGACTCCGGCGACGGCCGCGACTCCATGCGCTTCGACAGCATCTCGGTGGTCTCCATCGAGGCGACGACCGGCGCCGTGACGATCACCGGCATCCCGCGCGAGCTCGGCGGAGCGCCGTTCAGCGAGGGCAGCCCGATGGCGGCGCTGTACCCGACCGGGTTCGAGGGGCACGCCGACGCGGAGTGCGGCTGGGACGACTGGATGAACCACATCCGGCAGGCCGCGCAGGTCTGCCGCGACGACCAGGGCGCCGCGCTGTACCCCGATGCCGCGAAGCACGGATCCGAGCCGGGCGTGGAGGCGACGAAGGACGCCGCCGAGGGCGTCACGGGGCTCGAGATCCCGTACTACGCCTTCATCGACATGAACGGCTTCGCCGCCCTCGTCGACGCGCTCGGCGGCGTCGACATCGAGGTGGCCCAGCGCCTGCCCGAGGGCGGCGGTCCCGCGTACGAGGGGCAGCCCGCCGAGGACTGGGCGACCGGATGGATCGAGCCGGGTGCCCAGCACATGGACGGCAACACCGCCCAGTGGTACGCGCGGTCGCGCTACACGACGAGCGACTGGGACCGCATGCAGCGCCAGCGCCAGCTGCAGGAGGCCATCCTCGCGCAGTTCACGCCGGAGAACGTCGTGATGCGCTTCCAGGACGTGGCGCGCGCCGGCACCGCGATCGTCGAGACCGACATCCCGCAGTCGCTGCTGCCGACCTTCCTGGATCTGGCCGTCCAGGCGAAGAGCCAGCCCATGACATCCGTCGAGCTCACCCCCGAGGGGCCCCTGGCGGTGGATCAGGAGGACCCCGACTTCGACGCGATCCACGCGTACCTGCAGGAGGTGCTCCACCCGGGCTCGAGCGCCGGATGACCGTGCGCCTGCGGGTCGTCCTGGATCAGCTCGTGGCGCCCGCCGATCCCGACCTCGCCGCCGCCTCGCGGGATCTGGCGCGTCTGCTGGTCGAGGCCGCCCCCGCCGGGTGCGTGGTCGACGCGATCGCGCCCGCCGGTGCGCCGCTGGACGTGCCGGGGCTCGCCGCGGAGAAGCGACTGACGCGCGGACGGCGCGAGCTCGCCGCGGCATGGCGGATGGGGATGGCACCGGAGGACGGCCTCATTCACTCTCCGACGCTGCTCGCGCCGCTTGTGCGCCACGAGCGCCCCGCGGCCCAGACGGCGGTCACGGTCTGGGATCTGCGCGCCTGGGAGGCGCCTGAGGAGCTGGCGCGCGGAGCGGCAGCCCTCGAGCAGGCGCTGCTGCGCCGGGCGCAGAGGCACGCGGACGCCGTCGTCGTGCCCACGCACGCCGTGGCCGAGCGCCTCGACGCCATCGCCGCCCTGCGCGGCCGCATCCGCGTCATCGCCGGTGCGCCGCCGGAGGGGTTCGCGCTGCCGACCGACGCCGAGGCGCGTCGGCGGGACCTCGGGCTGCCGCCCGCGTTCGTGGCCGCGGCCGGCACGGCGGCGCCCTCGGATGGCCTCGCGCGCGTGTTCGCGGCCGCGCGCGCCGCCGGATCGGATGTCGTGGTGCTGGATGTGCCGGAGCGGCACTTCGCGTCGGTCCACGCGATCGCGGAGGAGGCCGGACTCGGGGCGGAGCGCGTCCATCCGCACAGCTTCCTGGACCGCGGCGACCGCGCGGCGGTCCTGGGAGCGGCGGGGGCGTTCCTCGCCGGATCGACGCGGGCGGTGTGGCCGTGGCGCGTCGTCGAGGCCATGACGCTCGGCACGCCCGTCATCGCGATCGACGCCGACGGCCACCGCGAGGTGGTGCTCGACGGCGGCGCCGTGGTGCCCGCCGATGAGATGGCCGACGCGCTCGTCGCGGTGCTCGCGGGAGACCCGACCTCGCTCGGGCTGCGGGCGCGCGACCGCTCGCGGGCGTTCTCCTGGCACGGCGCGGCCGAGAAGGTGTGGCAGCTGCACGCCGAGCTGTGACTTCCGCTTCGGGGCTGGCCTCCAGGTTGCCCGGGGGTGCGGCGATAGGATCGCGTGTGGCTTTTTCCCGATTGACGAGGCAGGGCGCGCAGCAGTGACGACGATCGATCTCTCGGAGTACGACGTCCCCGGACGGGGCCGCGGGCTCGCCGACGTCTTCCGCTGGCGCTATCTCCTGCGCCTCCTCGTGCGCAAGGGCACGGCGACCCGCTACCGCAACTCGGTGCTCGGCTGGACCTGGTCGTATGTCAAGCCCGGCATCCAGTTCCTCATGTACTTCCTCGTCGTGGGATACATCTTCGACGGCAACCGCGGCATCACGAACTTCCCGATCTACCTGTTCGCCGGGCTGGTCGCGGTGAACTTCTTCAACGAGGCCTTCGGTAACTCCACGACCGCGATCGTCGACAACCGCGCGCTGGTGAAGAAGATCTACCTGCCGCGGGAGCTCTTCCCGATCTCCGCCGTCACGGTCGCGTTCATCCACTTCCTGCCGCAGCTGGCCATCCTGCTCGTCGTCGCCCTGCTCTACGGATGGCTTCCCACGTTCGCGGGGATCGGCGCGATGCTCCTGGGGATGGCCCTGGTCGCCGCTCTCGCGCTGGGGCTCGGCCTCTTCTTCGCCGGGATCAACGTGCGCTACCGCGACGCGCAGAACTTCGTCGAGATCATCCGCATGGTCTCGACGTGGGCCTCGCCGGTGCTGTACGCCTGGACGCTCGTCGCCGAGAAGGCCAGCGGCTGGGTCCTGCACCTCTACATGTCGAACCCCGTCACGATCGCCGTGGAGCTGTTCCACTGGACCTTCTGGGAGCCCACCGTCGGCTCCGCCGCCGAGAAGCAGCCCCACGGCTTCCCGCCGCACTTCACCGTGTACCTCGGCGTGGCTGTCGTGATCTGCGTCGTCATCCTCATGATCGGACAGCTCACGTTCCGCCGCTTCGAGCGCACCTTCGCCCAGGACCTGTGATGTCGAACACTCTCACCGTCACGTCGGCCACGAAGCCGGCCATCGTCATCGACCACGTGTCGAAGATGTTCCTCAAGCGGAATACGCACTCCTTCAAGGAGGCGTTCATCGGCTGGATCAAGCGCAAGAAGGTCCGCAGCGATGTCTTCACCGCGCTCGACGACGTCAGCTTCCAGATCGGCGAGGGCGAGTCCGTCGCCGTGCTCGGGTTCAACGGGTCGGGCAAGTCCACGACGCTGAAGCTCGTCTCCGGCGTCCTCGAGCCCGACGAGGGGCGCGTCTTCACCCGCGGCCGCGTCGCGGGCCTCATCGAAGTCGGCGCGGGGTTCCACCCCGACCTGTCGGGGCGCGAGAACGTGTACCTGAACGCGGCCATCCTCGGCATGAAGCAGGAGGAGATCGAGGCGCGCTTCGACGACATCGTCGCGTTCAGCGAGATCGGCGACTTCATCGACACCGAGGTGAAGCACTACTCCTCGGGCATGTTCATGCGCCTCGCGTTCGCGGTGGCGATCCACGTCGACCTCGACGTGCTGCTCGTCGACGAGGTGCTGTCGGTGGGCGACGCCCCGTTCCGGCAGAAGTGCTACGCGAAGATCGAGGAGCTCACCGCCAAGGGCGTCACGATGCTCGTCGTCAGCCACGACATGGGCACCGTCAGGCGCCTGTGCTCGCGCGGCATCTTCATCCACGAGCACAAGGTGCTCTTCGACGGCCCCATCGAGGAAGCCGTCGAGCTCGTGCGCACCACCCCGCACTGAGCTCGGTCGCGCGGGCGCTCGCGGGCGCTCGCGGGCGCTCCGAGACCGCGCGGGCGCTCCGAGGGGCCAGCGTCCGCTCCGACACCGCGTGCGGCGCATGCCGTGTCGGAGCGATGGCGCTGTCTCGGCACGTGGATGCACGGCGCGAGCGCTCGCGCGGGCCGGATTCAGCGGGCGAGGCGGCGGCGCAGCTTGTCGTAGCCGCGGGCGACCACGTTGAAGCGGCCCACCTCGCGGCGCACCTCGTCGCGGATGCCGTTCTCGACGTCGACGAAGCGGCGGTCGATGAACTTCGTGAGATAGAGCACGAGGCCGAGGCCGTTCTCGTCGACGTACTCGCGCAGCGCGCGGTCGCGGATGAGGGCGTCGTGCTTCTCGTGCTCGCCGCGCGAGGAGATCACGCTGTTGCCGGCGCTGCCGTCGGCCCCGGTCCGCTGGTGCCAGTAGGCGTACGGATCGTCGGAGAGGTACTCGAGGGCGCCTCGCGCGAGCACGCGGAGGTTGAACTCCCAGTCGCCCACCACCGGCAGCCGGTCGTCGTACAGCCCCAGCTCCTCGTGGAGCGCGCGGCGGTAGACGAACCCGATCGGCACGTAGCGGTTGAACAGCAGCGTGTCCGCGAGCGTGGGGGCGGGCAGGTGCGGCTGGAAGACCTCCCGCCGGACGGGCACGAGCCGGTCGTCCTCGAGGGTCTCCCACACGATCTCGATGCGGGAGACGACGCCACCGCGATCCGGGTTCTCGTCGAGGTACGTCGCCGCGCGCTCGAGGAACTCGGGGTGCCACGTGTCGTCGTCGTCGTGCAGCACGAGCAGAGGCGCCGACGTCCCGAGGACTCCCGCGTTCGCGCTGACCCACCGTCCGCGCGACGTCTCGGAGTGGATCGCGCGCACGCGCGCGCGATCCGCCTCCGGCAGCGCGGCGATCAGCGCGTCGACGGGGGCGGGATCGCCCCCGTCGTTGACGATCACCGCCTCCCAGTCGTCGAGCGTCTGCGCCGTGATGCTCCGCACCGCACGGCCGAGCAGGTCGGCCCGGTCCTTCGTGCGGACGACGATCGCGACGCGCGGGGTCATGTCAGCGGCCCATGCCGTGGTAGGTCCAGCCGGCGTCGCGCCAGTGGTCGGGGGAGAGGATGTTGCGGCCGTCGATGATGACGGGGCGGGCGACCTTCTGCGCGGTCTCGGCGGCGTCGAGGGCGCGGAACGCCTTCCACTCGGTGGCGATGACGACGGTCTCGGCGCCGGTGAGGGCGTCGTCGAGGGAGTCCGCGTACGCGAGCTGCGGGTGAGCGCGGCGGGCGTTGGCGATGGCCTCGGGGTCGTAGGCGATGACGTCGGCTCCGAGGCCCTTGAGGCGCACGGCGACGTCGAGGGCGGGGGAGTCGCGGGTGTCGTCGCTGTCGGGCTTGAACGCCAGGCCGAGCACGGCGACGCGGTGGCCGTTGACGTGGTCGTCGAAGCTGTGGGTGACGAGGTCGACCACCCGCTGGCGGCGGCGGAGGTTGATCTCGTCGACCTGCTTCAGGAACGCCACGGACTCGCCCTTGCCGAGCTCCTCGGCGCGGGCGGCGAAGGCGCGGATGTCCTTGGGGAGGCACCCGCCGCCGAAGCCGACGCCGGCGTTGAGGAAGCGGCGCCCGATGCGGTTGTCGTGCCCGATCGCGTCGGCGAGCTGGGTGACGTCGGCGCCGGTGGCCTCGGCGATCTCGGCCATGGCGTTGATGAAGCTGATCTTCGTGGCCAGGAAGCTGTTCGCGGCGACCTTCACCAGCTCGGCGGTCGCGTACCCGGTCACCAGGCGCGGGGTGCCGGCGGCGAGCGCGGTGGCGTACACCTCGTCGAGGGTGGCCGTGTCGGTCTCGCCGGTGGTGTCGGAGACGCCGTACACGAGCCGGTCGGGCTCGACGGTGTCCTTGACCGCGAAGCCCTCGCGGAGGAACTCGGGGTTCCACGCCAGGTGCGCGCCGGTGGGCGCGACGAGCTCGGACAGGCGCTGGGCCGTGCCGACGGGGACGGTGGACTTGCCAGCGACGAGGTCGCCCTCGCCCAGGTGGGGCAGCAGCGCCTCGACGGAGGAGTTGACGTAGGTCATGTCCGCGCCGGTGCCGTCCTTGCGCTGCGGGGTGCCCACGGCGATGAAGTGCACCTTCGCGCCGGCGGCGGCGGACATGTCGGTCGTGAACGACAGGCGGCCCGATGCCAGGCCCGCCTGGAGGATCTCGCCCAGACCGGGCTCGAAGAACGGCGTCTCACCTGCGGCGAGCTTGTCGATCTTCGCCGCGTCGACATCCACACCGACGACCTCGTGCCCGAGCGACGCCATCGCGGCCGCGTGCACCGCACCCAGATAACCGCAACCGATCACACTCAACTTCATGACGCCTGAAACCCCTCTGGCCGACTCCAACCGCGCGAGAGCCGGCGGCTCATCCGTGCGGTGCAACCCGTCAATCCTTTCATGACCGCGCGGGAGACCCCTGCGCAAGGGGTGCGCGTCCGGTTCCGACATACTGATCGAATGCGTGCCCGCCCGCTCCTCCGCGCGTCCGCCGCCGCGCGCGGACGCCTGACCGTCTCCGCCCTCGTCGTCCTCGGCCTCCTCGCCGGATCGCTCACCGCCGCCAGCGCGGCGGCCGCGACGACACCCGAGGCCGAGCCGGTCGTCTCCGCCACCACCGCGCCCGGCACGCCGCCCGCGACCGCCGCTCCCCGCCCGACGCCGACCGCGCCCGCCGCTGCGAAGCCGGCCGCTGCGCCATCCGCGACCCCGGCGCCGAAGGCGACCCCGACTCCCGCACCCGAGGAGCTCGCTCCGGAGGAGATGGACCGGCTCGCGCACGACACCACTCCCGACGAGGCGGTCGTGGAGGAGGGTGCGGAGCTGCGAGCCCGCGCGGTGAGCCTCGTCGGGTTCGACGCGGGCGACATCGTCAGCGACGCCGTCTTCTACAACAGCGGTGCGATGAGCGCCGCGCAGATCCAGACCTTCTTGAAGAGCAAGGTGCCGACCTGTCAGTCGGGCTATACGTGTCTGAAGGACTTCCGGATGACCACGAGCACGCGGAAGGCCGACACCTACTGCACCAGGCCGTACGCGGGTGCGGCGAACGAGAGCGCAGCGACGATCATCGCCAAGGTTGCGCAGGCGTGCGGCATCAACCCGCAGGTGCTGCTGGTGATGCTGCAGAAGGAGCAGGGCCTCGTCACGCACACCTGGCCGAGCGACTGGCGCTATACGATCGCGATGGGCATGGCGTGCCCCGACACCGCCGCGTGCGACACCCGCTACTACGGCTTCCAGAACCAGGTCTACGGGGCGGCGCGCCAGTACCAGGTCTACGCCAAGTCCAGCTGGTTCACCTGGTTCCCCGTGGGGAAGTCCTCCCGCGTCCAGTACCACCCCGATGCGTCCTGCGGGTCGGGTGCGGTCACGATCAAGAACAAGGCCACCGCGAGCCTGTACTACTACACGCCGTACCAGCCGAACGCGGCCGCGCTGCGCGCGGGCTACGGCACGGGCGACGCGTGCTCGGCTTACGGCAACCGCAACTTCTACAACTACTTCACGGACTGGTTCGGTCCTACCCGCGCCGCCATGACGGGGCTCATCCGCGTCGACAGCCGCGACATCTACCTCGTGAACGGCACGAGCAAGGTCCACGTCACGTCGGCGACACTCGCCGAGTACAAGGCCGCCTTCGGCGCATGGCGCGAGGTGTCGGCGGATGCCGCCGCCGCGTACCCGACGAAGGGCACCGCATCGCTGTTCATCCGCAACGCCACCAGCGGTGAGGTGGCCCTGCTGCAGGGCGGCAAGCGGCACCGGTTCGCGACATGCACGCAGGTGGCGCAGTGGGGCGGCAGGTGCGGCACCGAGCTGGCCCTGGCGGCCTCGACCTACACGTCGGTCGGGAAGGGATCGGCCGTGACGAACGTCGCGCGCCGGTCGTCGAACGGCCGGCTGCACATCGTCAGCGGCTCGCGGCTCGTGCCGCTCTACGACAGCGCCGCCGTCGCGGCGTACACGGGCTCGTCCGCGCCGTACGCCGCCGTCATGTCCGCCGCCGCGCAGAAGAAGTACACGGTCGCCGAGATGCGGTTCGCGCGGGGGAGCTGGGTGAAGCGCACCACCTCCGCGCGCGTCTACCTCCCCACGTCCGACAAGCACCTCGTCTACCTGCCGAGCTGGGGCCTCGCCGACGAGTACGGACTCGGGCGCGGCGTCGACGCGAACGTGACGTCCACCACTCTCACGGGCTATGCCGACAAGGGCACGCTGGGCCTGTTCGCGAAGTGCGGCACGACGACCTACGTCGCCGCGAGCGGCACGCTGCGGCCGGTGAGCACCACGGCCGGCTTCTCGACCACGACGCTGGACACCGCGACGTGCAAGAAGCTGGACCGGTCGGGCGCCCGCGTCCAGGGACGGATCTTCGTGAAGGCGGCGAAGAGCGATCGGGTGTACGTCCTCGACGGCGGCCGGCTGCGGCATGTCACGTCGGTCACCGCGGTGCGCCGCCTGGCAGGCGGAAAGTGGCCGGCCATCCTCACTCTCCCGACCCAGACGGTCGACTTCCTGCCGAAGGGCTCGTCAGTCCGGTGACCCCCGCGCGGATAGGATCGGGTGGTGACTGAGCGCCCGGTCCTGTCCGTCGTCATCCCCGTGCACGACGTGGCGCCGTGGATCGGCGAGACGCTCGAGACCGTCCTCGCGCAGGACGTCGACGCGATGGAGGTCCTCGTCGTCGACGACGACTCGCGCGACGCCACCCCCGAGATCGTGGCGGATGTCGCCGCTCGCGATCCGCGCGTGCGTCTGGTGAGTGCGGCGGGACGAGGCGGGGGAACCGCTCGGAACACCGGAATCGACGCGGCGCGCGGCCGCTACCTGGTCTTCTGCGACGGCGACGACCTCGTCCCCGACGGCGCGTACGCTGCGCTCGTCGCGAGCCTCGAGCGCAGCGGATCGGACATCGCGTTCGGCGACTACCTGAAATTCCGCCCGGCCGACACCTGGCGGCCGACGGACGCCATGCCCGCGTTCGACCACCCGGCGAGCGGCATCGCACTGCGCGACGAGCCCACGCTGCTCTTCAGCCGGCCCTGCTGGAACAAGGCGTTCGCCCTCGACTGGCTCCGCGCCGCCGGCACCCGCTTCCCCGATGTGCCGCGCTCGAACGACATCGTGCCGATGGTGCGCGCGTACCTGCTGGCCCGACGCGTGGACATCATCCCGGACGTCGTGTACCTCTATCGCGAGCGGCCGGGGGCGACCTCGATGTCGGCGCGGGCGGATGCGGCGCCGTCGCTGCTGAGCTACCTCGGCCAGGAGCTCGCCTGCGCGCGACTGGTGGCCGACGCGGGCGATGCGGGGCTGTCGGCCGTGTACGCCGAGCTGGTGCGGGAGCGCGACGGCTTCATCCACATCGCGCGCTGGGCCGCCCGGGCCGACGCGGACGACGCGGCGGCCGTGCGGGAGGCCGTGCGCGCCCTGCTCGACGCGACGCCCCCGGTCTCCGACGGCGACCCGCTGCGCGCGCTCGTGCTGCGCCTCGTCGTCGCGGGTGAGCACGCGGCCGCGCGGCCGCTCGCGCGCTGGCTGCTCGCGCTTCCCGCCGAGGACGACGTGGCGGCGGACTGGACCGCGGCGCTCGAGCGCCTCGGCGAGGTCGCCGCGCTGACCCCGGCCGAGGTGGAAGCGCTCATCACGCCCCTCACCACCGCGCTGCGCGTGCAACCCGCGGCGCTCGCCGACTGGCTGCGGCTGGAGCGCACCGTGCGCCGCGTGCTCGGCGAGCGCGCGGTCATGCTGGTGCCCGAGGCGCGGCTCTCCGACGCGGACGCCGAGCGCGCGCTGGCGGCGCGCGAGCGGATGGCCGGCCGCGTCACCCGTGTCGGCCGGCTCCGCCACGGGGCGCTGCTCGTGGAAGGGAAGAGCGCCGAGGGCGCGAGAGCCGCTCTGCCCGTGCTGCACGACGGCGAGTTCGCGGGCGCCCCCGTGATCGAGCCGTCGGACGTCCGCTGGCGTGCCGACGACGCCGGCGGATGGCGGTGGCAGGCGGTCTTCGCGGTCCGCGCGCTTCCCATGCACCGCCCCCTCACCCCGGCTCTCCGCGACGCGGTCGCCCGATGCGCTGTCGCGGTGCCGGGGGAGGGCGAGCTGCCCGCGTACGCTCCGCGGGATCCGCTCCTCTACGCGAGGGTGGACGGCGTCACCGTGGTGCGCCGTCGTCGCCACTGGGCGCCGCGCGCGATGCGCCGCGCGGTGATCATCGCGCGCGCTCGCCTCCGCCGCTGAGCTCGTCGAGGAGGGCGCGGTAGGCGCGGGCGGTGCGCCAGGGCGAGATGGGCGCGGTGAACGCGGCGAAATCCGCCTCGGTCACCGCCTCGAACAGGTCGCGGTCCGCGAGGAGCTCCGCGATCGATTGCGCGGGCCGCGCTGTGTCGAAGAACGCCACCCACGGCTCGCCGCCGAACTGCTCGCGCAGGTGCGGTTCGTCGGGCAGCACGACCGGCAGGCGGAACGTCGCGGCCAGGTGCACGCTCCCCGAGTTGAGGATGGCGCGATAGGGGAACACCGCCACGTCGGACGCCCGGAACCAGCGCGCGAGGTCGCCGTCGGGCACGAAGGAGAAGTGCGTGATCGCGCGCAGGCCATCCGGGATGAGCGCGGCGACGTCATCGGCGGACTGCTCCTTCACCACGCCGGCGAGGAGGAGCGCGATATCGCCGTCGGTGGCCGCCGCGGCCTCGATGAGCGCGTCGACGCCCTTGTACGGACGGATCTGGCCGAGGAAGAGCACCGCCCGCTCCTGCGGTGCGAGGTCGAAGGCCACGCGCGCGGCCTCCCGGTCGACGCCGCCGACGTCGTAGATCCCCTCGTAGCTGGGGTGGGGGATGACCCGCACCTTCCGCGGATCGAGGGCGACGACATCCGACACCACCCGCGCCGTGTCGGGTGCCATGACGTGCACGACATCGGCGAGGTCGGCGAGGCCCTGGTAGAGCGCGATCTCGCGCTCGCGGAACCGCAGCTCGTGCGGCAGGCGATTGTGGATGGTCCAGATCAGCCGCGCGCCGCGGCGACGTGCGGCCCGGAGGGCGTCGAGCAGGGCCAGCAGCCGCTCGCCGGCGTCGGCATCGTCGGCGGCCTCCTGCACGAGCGGAGTCGTCCAATGGACGTGCGCGACATCGCCGCCGCGCAGTCGTCGCAGCTCGCGCAGCAGCTCGGAGTGCGTGGTGGCCCCCGCGAAGCGGTAGCCCGCGGCACGTGCCGACAGCTCGAGGAGGTTGAGGTACGGGTTCTCGGGCCAGGTCGGGAAGACCAGCACGGATCCGGCGTTCTTCATGAGCTGCTCCTCGGGCTGGGCGGGGTCTCGGCGAGGGCCGCGGCGATCCGGTCGGCGAGCGGATGGCCGAGGGTGGTGCTGAAGGACGCCGTGAGGTGATGCAGGTCGCGATAGACGAGCACCCCTCCCAGCATCATGGGGCACACCGCGTCGGTGCAGTACGCGTCGCTCAGATCCACGAGCGGGGCGCCCATCGCGGCGGCTGCGGCCCGCAGCGGATCGTCCGCGAGCGCGGCATCGGCGCGGGGGACGGCGCAGGTGCCGGCGGTCAGCTCGCCCGCCGCGGCGACGCAGTCCTGGGCGGCGGCCGGGACGCGGGGGTTGTCGGCGACGGCGACGACCCGTGTGCCGGCGTCCTGCGCGTGCCGCCAGGCGTCCGCGTAACGGGCGGCCGCCGCGGCTCGCGCCTCGGCGTCGCGCTCTGCGGCGTTCACGGCGGTGACGAGGACGGCGTCGTACGCCCCCGATGCGAGCTCGCCGTCGAGCTTCTCGACGTGGTCGGCGCAGTCGGCGGGAGCCGGCTCCTGCCAGACGCAGCCGCGGCCGACGAAGACGTCGACGTGCCAGCCGCGGTCGGCGGCGGTCTCGCGCAGCGTGGGGATGAGCATGGCGGCGTGCGAGTCCCCGTGCAGTGCGATGCGCAGCGCGTCGGGGTCGTCTGAGCCGAACGCGCACGTGGTGAGGTCGCCCCCGGCGGTCGGGTCGAAGTCGTAGCAGGCGAAGGCGTCGCCGATGTCGTCGCGGAGGCCGGCGGGCGCCGGGATGAGGTCGGCCTGCGCGATGGGGTCGTCGAGGACGCCCGCGCAGCCGTCGTCGAGGAGCGCCGCAGCTCCCCGGCACTGACCTGGATCGCGGAGGCTCTCGGCGGCCGTCGCACTCCGCTCGGCCGCGACGGCGGCCTGCCGCCACATCGGCACCGCGGCGCCCGCGACGACGACCGCCATGGCCGCCGCGGTGAGGACGAGCACGGACGACGAGCGGAAGCTGCGCGCTCGCGGTGCGAAGCGGACCGGGTCCTCGACGAAGCGCTTGGTCAGGGCGGCCAGGACGACGGTCGCGACGAGGAGCGCGAGGTTCTCGGGCAGCTCCGGTGGCCGGCCGAGCGCGTGGGGGGCGATGACGACGAGCGGCCAGTGCCAGAGGTAGATGCTGTAGGAGCGATCGCCGAGCCACTGCAGCGGCCGCCAGGCGACGACGCGCTCGAGCGGCCCGGCGCCGAGCGCGATGAGGATCGCGGTGGCCGCGGTGGGGAGGAGGGCGGCGGGGCCGGGGAACGGCGTCGCGTCGTCGTAGGCGCGGAGGGTCGCGACGACCAGCGCGAGCGCGGCGAGCCAGGCGGCGAGGTGCGCCGCGCGGGGGAGCACGAGGCGCGGCAGCAGCGCGACGATCGCGCCGAGCGCGAACTCCCAGAGCCGGCTGACGGTCGAGAAGTAGCCCAAGGGGTAGCTCGTCGACGTCAGCCACACGCTGGCGCCGAAGCCGGCGGCCGCGATGACCGCCGCTCCGATCGCCAGGCGCCGCCGTGAGCTGCGCGCGCCGGCCGCAGCGGTGACGGCCAGCAGCAGCAGCGGCCACAGCACGTAGAACTGCTCCTCGACGGACAGCGACCAGTAGTGCTGGGCGATCGGCGGCGCGGCGTCGTGCGCGAGGTAGTCGACGCCGTCCGCCGCGAGCTGCCAGTTCACGACATAGAGCGCGCTCCCGACGATCGAGCGGAGATCGTCGCCCCGCAGCGGCGCCGGCGTCCACAGCAGGACGAGGGCGATGCTCGCGAGGAGGACGAGGAGGCTCGCCGGCAGCAGCCGTCGGGCGCGGGCGGCCCAGAACGCCCCGAGACGGAGCGTCCCCCGCTCACGCGCGCGCGCGAGCTGGCCGGTGATGAGGTAGCCGGAGATGACGAAGAAGACGTCGACGCCGACGTAGCCCCCCGGCAGCGCGCGCGGCCAGATGTGGAACAGCACGACGCCGAGCACCGCGAGGGCGCGCAGCGCCTGGATGTCGGCGCGGGCGGGGCGGGGTGTGCTCGCGTTCACCGGCTCTCGAGGTAGGCGGCGAGGCGGGTGTCGGCGTCGGCGGGGGTGTAGCCGGCGTCCTGGATGCGGGTGAGGTCGAGGACGCTGTTGCGGGGGCGGGGGGCGATGGGCCCGGTGGCGGTGGCGTAGTAGGCGTCGGTGCTGACGGGGGCGACGCGGTTCGGGTCGTGTCCGGTGAGGGCGTAGACGCGGCGGGCGATGTCGGCCCAGGTGGCGGGCTCGCCGGTGCCGGTGAGGTTGTAGACGCCGTAGGCGGGGCGGGTGGTGAGGAGGTGGTGGATGCCGGCGGCGATGTCGTCGGTGAAGGTGAGCCGGCCGGTCTGGTCGTCGACGACGGCGGGGTCGATGCCGCGGGCGGCGAGCGAGGCCATGGTGGTGACGAAGTTCTTCCCGTCGCCGATGACCCAGCTGGTGCGCACGATGTAGTGGCGGGGGACGGTCGCGGCGATCTGGTCGCCGGCGGCCTTGGTCTGCCCGTACACGCCCAGGGGCGACAGCGGCGCGTCCTCGGGGTAGGGGGTGTTCGCGGTGCCGTCGAAGACGTAGTCGCTGGAGACGTGGACGAGGGTGAGGCCGTGCTCGGTGGCGATGCGGGCCAGGGCGGTGACGCCGGCGACGTTCGCCGCCCACGCCTGGGCGCGGCCTTCGGGGGTCTCGGCCTGGTCGACGGCGGTGTGGGCGGCGGCGTTGACGATGGTGTCGTAGTCCCGCCACCGGCGGGCGGTGGGAAGGTCGGGGGAGGCGAGGTCGAGGTCGGTGCGGGTGGCGTACTCGACGTGGGGCGCGGTGCCGTACAGGTCGCGCAGGGCGCGGCCGAGCTGCCCGTTCGCGCCGAGGATGAGGGTCTTCCGCGGCGGGACGGGGGTGACGTCCTCCAGGCGCGGGTGCGCGCGGTCCTTGTCGCTGATCTCGGCGTCTTCGAGCGGGATGGGCCAGGCGATCGCGGCGGTTTCGTCGGCGAGGTTGAGGAAGGAGTACGACGCGGTCGGGGACCAGTGGTCGTTGACGAGGTACGTGTACGCGGTGTCGGGTTCGAGCGTCTGGTAGCTGTTCCCGACCCCGCGGGGCACGAACACGGCCTTGGACGGGTCGAGCTCGGCGGTGTGCACGGCGCCGAAGCTCGGCCCCCCGCGCAGGTCGACCCACGCGGCGAAGATGCGGCCGGTGGCGACGGAGACGAACTTGTCCCATGGTTCGGCGTGGATGCCGCGGGTGGTGCCGAGAGCGTCGTTGAAGGAGATGTTGTTCTGCACGGGACCGAAGTCGGGAAGCCCCGCGGCGGTCATCTTCTCGCGCTGCCAGTTCTCCTTGAACCAGCCGCGCGCGTCGCCGTGAACGGGCAGGTCGAACTCCACCAGCCCCGGGATCGCGGTCGGGCTGCCGGTGAGGGGCTTGCCGAACACGGTCACTGTCCCTTCGCGGCGTAGAACGCCTCGACGCCGTCCTTCGCCGGCGCCCACCAGTCCTCGTTCTCCCGGTACCAGTCGATCGTCGCCGCAAGGCCCGCCTCGAAGTCCCGGTAGCGGGGCTCCCACCCCAGCTCGGTGCGGAGCCTGGTGGAGTCGATCGCGTACCGCAGGTCGTGCCCTGCCCGGTCGGTGACGTGGTCGTACGCGTTCTCGGGCTGCCCCATCAGACGCAGGATCAGCTCCACGACGTCCTTGTTGTTCTTCTCCCCGTCCGCGCCGATGAGGTACGTCTGCCCGATCTCGCCCGCCTCGAGGATCCGCAGCACCGCGGAGGAGTGATCGTCGGCGTGGATCCAGTCGCGCACGTTCTCGCCCGCCCCGTACAGCTTCGGGCGGATCCCGCGGATCACGTTCGTGATCTGCCGCGGGATGAACTTCTCCACATGCTGGTAGGGGCCGTAGTTGTTGGAGCAGTTCGAGATCGTCGCCCGCACCCCGAACGAGCGCACCCACGCCCGCACGAGCAGATCCGACCCCGCCTTCGTCGAGGAGTAGGGGGAGGAGGGGTTGTACGGGGTCGACTCGGTGAAGCGCTCCGGGTCGTCCAGCTCCAGGTCCCCGTACACCTCGTCGGTGGAGATGTGATGGAACCGGCGGTCGTGACGACGCGCGGCCTCCAGCAGCGTGTACGTGCCGATGATGTTCGTGTCGAGGAACGGGCGCGGGTCGTTCAGCGAGTTGTCGTTGTGGGACTCCGCGGCGTAGTGGACCACCTGATCCACCCGAGAGAACAGCTCATCCACCAGGGCCGCGTCGGCGATGTCGCCCACCACCAGCTCCACCCGGTCCTCCGGCAGCCCCGCAAGCGAGGCCCGGTTCCCGGCGTAGGTGAGCTTGTCCAGCACCACCACCCGGTGATCGGTGTGCGCGATGACGTGGTGGACGAAGTTCGACCCGATGAAGCCGGCGCCGCCGGTGACCAGAAGCGTGCTCACGATCACTTCCCCCGTTCCAGGACCTCGAGGAGGTACGAACCGTACCCCGACTTCACGAGCCTCTCCGCCCGCTCACGCAGCTCGTCATCCGACAGGAACCCCTGCCGCCACCCGATCTCCTCCGGGCACCCGATCTTCAACCCGGTGCGCCGCTCGATGGTGCGCACGTAGTCCGCAGCGTCCGTCATCTGATCGAACGTCCCCGTGTCCAGCCACGCCGTCCCGCGCGGCAGCACCTCGACCCGCAGCTTCCCGCGCGCAAGGTACGCCGCGTTCACATCCGTGATCTCCAGCTCCCCCCGCGGGGAGGGCTTCAGGTTCCGGGCGATCTCCACCACATCGTTGTCGTAGAAGTACAGGCCAGGGATGGCGTAGTTCGACTTCGGCTCGGCCGGCTTCTCCTCCAGGGACACCGCCCGGCCCGCCTCGTCGAACTCCACCACGCCGTATGCCGACGGCTCCGCGACCCAGTACGCGAACACCGCCCCGCCGTCGACGTCCTCGTACCGCTTCAGCTGCGTGCCCAGACCCGGCCCGTACAGCAGGTTGTCACCCAGCACGAGGGCGACGCTGTCATCGCCGATGAAGTCCGCGCCGATCGTGAACGCCTGCGCGAGACCATCCGGCGACGGCTGCACCGCGAACGTGATCTCCACCCCGAACTGCGACCCGTCCCCCAGCAGCCGCTCGAACGACGCCGCATCGTGCGGTGTCGTGATCACCAGGATCTCCCGCACCCCCGCCAGCATCAGCGTCGACAAGGGGTAGTAGACCATCGGCTTGTCGTACACCGGAACCAGCTGCTTCGACGTGCCCAACGTCACCGGATGCAGCCGCGTACCCGAGCCGCCCGCGAGAATGATGCCCTTCACACAGCCCATCGTGGCACAGCGGACGCGGGGATCCACGCGCGGGGCGCGCCCGGCCGTGCGGTCTACCATCGTCTCTGGCCTGTCGCGCGGCGGCGGAGCGAGCAGCGGAGGACTTATGACGGCGGACGGCGGCACGACGACGCGGCGGGCGCACCGGGTGGGATGGCCGCTGCTGGCGGTCGTCGTGACCCTCGCTCTGGCGGCGTCGCGGCTCCTCGTGGCGCCGCGCTTCTACTTCTCCGACGACACCGAGCGCGGGTCGGCCGGGCAGTGGTGGCAGCTCGGAGACCAGCTGCTGCAGGGGAAGCTGCCCATGCTCGACCCGTCGGCCTGGCAGGCGGGCAACTACTGGGCGGAGGGGCAGTGGGGCCTCCTCAACCCGATGACGTGGGTCATCGCGATCACCGCGCGCCTGAGCGAGAGCCCCGTGCTGCACGCCACCGTGGTGAAGCTCGTCTTCCTCGCGGTGCTCGCGCTGGGCGTGCACCTGCTCGCGCGCCGGTTCGGCGCGCACCGTCCGTGGGCCGCCCTCGCCGGCGTGCTCGTGCCGGCATCGGGCTTCGTCGTCTACATGGACGCCGCGTCGTGGTCGACCGACCTCATCAACGTCGCGCTCTTCCCGTGGGTGTGGTGGGCACTGCGGCGCACCGTCGAGCACCGTCGCTCGCCCCTGCCGTACCTGATCGCGAGCTACCTGCTCATCACCGTCGGCTACGTCTTCGGCGTGATGATGCTCGTGGTCGTCCTGGTGGAGTCCCTCGTGCGGCACGCCGTCCGCCGCGACCCGGCCCGCGCCATCCGCACCCTGCTCGCGTCGGCGTGGGGAGCCCTCCTCACGATCGTCGTCTACCTGCCCGCGGTGCTGACGGCCCCCGTCACCGAGCGCGGCAGCGCGCCGTTCGAGAACCTCGGGTTCCTCAACGCCGACCTGACCGATCTCGCCGCGTCGGGCAATCCGTGGGTGAGCGCGACCATCCGCGCCTGGGATGGCGACATCACGGAGGGGCCGCTCGTCTACATCGCGTGGGTGCTGCTGCTCCTGCCGTTCGCCCTCCCGCTCGCGCGCTCGGCCGTCCGGCGCGCCATCCCGCTGTTCGTCCTGGGCGGCATCGTGCTGGCGCTCGTCCTCGGCCCGAGCCACATGGGCGCCATCCGCTGGCCGCTGCGGCTCATCCCGTACCTCGCGATCGTGCTCGTCGTCCTCTTCGTCGTGGGCATGTCGCGCCGCTTCCCCGCGGGGGCCACACGCCGCGCGTTCTGGCTCTCCGCCCTCGTCATCGGCGTCACGTCGCTGCTGACCTGGGGGAACGGCCCGTACGCGTGGAAGGCCGTGCTCGCGGCCGCCGTCGTCTCCTTCGCCGCCCTCGTCCTGCTGCGATGGGCGGCGCGCTCGCCCCGCGTGCGGCGCCGCTCGGCGGTCGCGGTGCTCGGGGCGATGGCGATCACCGCCGTCTTCACGGCCGGGCAGCTGCCCCTGCTGCCGACCTCGCCGCTGCCGAGCCGCGACGCACCCGACAGCGCGACGGCGCTGCAGTCCGTGCTCCCCGACCAGCACGGCGACGCCATCGTCGTGGGCGATGCCGAGGACGGCTGGCAGGATGGCCGGAGCTGGCGGGAGCGTCTCCTCGCGAATCTCTGGTACTTCAGCCCGACCGACGTCAGCAGCCTCTACACGGTGCTGCCGTTCGAGGCGTTCGGCGACGACCTCTGCATCGACCTGCGTGGGGAGACCTGCGAGGACGCGCTGGAGACGCTGTGGTCGGTCGACGACGAGACCGGCGAGCGGGTGTCCGACCTCATGCGCGTGAGCACCGTCGTCGCGATGAAGGACACCTACCCGCGCGAGCCCGAGGCGCCGGAGGGATGGCATCTCGCCGACGACGGCGAGTACACGTGGCTCTTCGAGCGCGACGAGGAGCTGCCTTCAGCGGGCGGCGTCACCTGGACCGCACCCGACACCCGCGTGGCCGTGACCGCGGAGAGCGACACCGCCGTGACCTTCACCGTCGAGGAGGCGGGGGAGGACGGACGCGTGGTGCTCAGCCGCCTGCCGTACCCGGGGTACCGAGTGGCGGGAGCGGAGGCGACCGAGCCGCTGCGCGGCTGGCTGCTCACGGTCGACGTCTCCGACGTCGCGCCGGGCGACACCGTGACGGTGTCGTTCCGTCCGCCCGCCTGGCCGCTCCTCATGGGCGCGTATGCGCTCGCGCTGCTCATCGGCGTGGGATGGCTCGTCGGGCGCGGCGTGCTGCGTCGGCGTGCGGCTCAGCGCTCGGGCGGACCGGTCTCGGAGACCGCGAAGGCGTAGAGCGGGCGGCCCTGCACCTCGACGTAGATGCGTCCGAGGTAGCTGCCGAGCACCCCGAGCATGAGCATCTGGATCCCGCCGAGGAGGAACATCCCCGCGGCGAGGTACGTCCATCCCTCGATGACGGAGCCCGGACTCACCACGCGGGCGACGACGAGATAGATCGTCCACAGCAGCGCGATGACCGCCATCGCGCCGCCGACGCGGCTGATGAGCTTGAGCGGCGCCGTCGAGAAGCCGAAGATGCCGTCGCCGGCGAGCTTCAGCATCTTCCGCAGCGGGTACCCGGTCTCGCCCGCGTGCCGGGCGTCGCGGTCGAAGAGCACGGCCTCCTGACGGAAGCCGATGGAGGCGACGAGGCCGCGGATGAAGCGGTTGTGCTCGGGATGCTTGCGCAGCTCCGCCACGACGCGGCGGTCCATGAGGCGGAAGTCTCCGGTGTCGCGGGGGATGTCCACGTTCGCGAGGTGGCTGAGGAGCCAGTAGAACCCGTGCGCGGTCGCGCGCTTGAAGAGGCCGTCGTCGCGGGTGCGGCGCTGCGCGTAGGCGACGTCGACGCCGTCCTCCCAGCGGGCGACGAGTTCGAGGCTCACCTCCGGCGGGTCCTGGAGGTCGCTGTCCATCACGATCACGGCGTCGGCGTCGGCGACGTCGAGCCCGGCGGTGACGGCGATCTGGTGGCCGTAGTTGCGCGCGAGGGCGTACACCGACACGCGGGGGTCCCGTGCACGCAGGCCGCGGAGGAGCTCCAGCGACCGGTCGCGGCTGCCGTCGTCGACGTAGACGAACTCCACGTCGTAGCGGTCGGCGAGGGTTGCCGCGACCGCCGTCAGCCGCTCGTGGAGGAGGGGGATGTTGCCCTCCTCGTTGTGGATCGGCAGCACGTAGGCGATGCGACGGCGGCTCATCCCATCCTCCGCTTCAGGACGCGGTACGAGACGCGCCGTGCCTGAGCCATGAGCGCGGCGCGGACGTCGCCCATCCGCCGGTCGGCCTCGGTGACGATGTCGGGGTGCTCGGCGCGCAGCCACGCGCTGAAGCGTCGCGCCTCGGCGGTCTGCGCGTCGACGAGGGCGACCGACCACTGGCTGTCGCTCATGCGGAACGTGGCGCCCACCTCGAGGTCGGGGGTGAAGCCCCCGCCGACCAGCACCCGCGCGTAGCTGGCGAGGTCGATGAAGTACGAGAAGTCCTCGTGCCATCCGCCAGCGGCCGCGAGCGCCTCGCGGCGCATCATGACCGAGGCGGGCTCGCCGAGGAGGTTCCGTCCGGCGCGGACGGTGCGGCGGAGGGCGTCCGCGCCGGACATCGCACGACCGAGGCCGGTGAGGCCCCAGCCGCCCATGACGACCTTGCCGGAGGAATCGACGATGTCGCGCTTGCTCGCGGTGAGGACGGCGCCGGTCTCCTCGAGGAGCCGCGCCTGGCGGGCCAGCACGCCGGGCCGCAGCACGTCATCGCCGCACACGAGCTTGATGTACGCGCCGCTGGCCGCATCGGTCACGCGGTTCCAGTTGCGCACCGCACCGCCGCCGCCCTCCGTGCGCAGCAGCGTCACGCGCGGGTCTGCGTCGAAGGCCTGCATGACCTCCCACGTGTCGTCGGCGGACGCGTGGTCCGCGACGATCAGCTCGAGGTCCTCGACCTGCTGATCGAGCACCGAGCGGAGCGTCTCGGCCAGCGTGCGGGCGTTGTTGTACGCGGGCACGACCACGCTGATGCGCGGCGTCGTCATGAGGCGTCCTCCTGCTTGCGGTGGAACGAGAAGCGGCTGTGGCCGAACCAGCTGGCGACGGCGATCACGAAGGTGAAGAGGAACTGCGCGACGATCTCGTGCCATCCGAGCCAGATCTTCAGCGGCGGCACCACGACGAGATTGAGCAGGAACGTGCCGAGGTACACGAGCTGGAAGCGGAAGAAGTCCAGCCACAGATGCCCGCGCACGCGGAAGACGAGCTTGCGGTAGAAGACGAACGCGCTCAGCGTGCTCGTGATCTGCGCGCACACGATGACGGCGAAGACCGTCCAGTCGGCATCCGGCCATCCACGTCGGAAGAGGAACGAGAACAGGACGAACCAGGCGAAGCCGATGGCGGTGTTGATCGCGCCGACGAAGAGGAAGGCGACGCGGCGGTCGCGGAAGAGGCGCAGCAGCGGGCCGTCCGGCCCGCTCATCCCGGCGACGGCCTCGGTCTCGGCGGGGGTTCCTGGTTCGCTCATGTGCGGCATCAGGATACGCGAGGGGCTTGCACGTAGACTCTCCGAGGCCGCGACAGCGCGCCAGCGCCCTTCCCCTTGAGAGAAAGAGCACCCCGCATGGATCTCCTCGTCGTCGGCTCCGGCTTCTTCGGACTCACCATCGCCGAGCGCGCTGCGGACGCCGGCCGCAAGGTCACCGTCATCGACCGCCGCCACCACATCGGCGGCAACGCGTACTCCGAGAACGAGCCCGAGACGGGCATCGAGGTGCACCGCTACGGCGCGCACCTCTTCCACACCTCGAACGAGAAGGTGTGGGAGTACGTCAACCGCTTCACGACGTTCACGAACTACGTGCACCGCGTCTACACGAACCACAGCGGCGTCGTGTACCCGCTGCCGGTGAACCTCGGCACCATCAACCAGTTCTTCCAGGCCGCGTACTCGCCCGACGAGGCGCGCGCGCTGGTGCGCGAGCAGGCCGGCGAGTTCGACGTGAAGACCGCGCGCAACTTCGAGGAGAAGGGCATCGCCCTCGTCGGCCGACCGCTGTTCGAGGCGTTCTTCCGCGACTACACCGCGAAGCAGTGGCAGACCGACCCCCGGCAGCTGTCGGGCGACATCATCAGCCGTCTGCCCGTGCGCTACAACTACGACAACCGCTACTTCAACGACACGCACGAGGGCCTGCCGACGGACGGCTACACGGCGTGGCTCGAGCGGATGGCCGACCACCCGAACATCGACGTGCAGCTGAACGTGGACTTCTTCGACGAGTCGCAGCCGCTGAACAAGAAGGCCCTCGTCGGCCAGGTGCCGATCGTCTACACCGGCCCGGTCGACCGCTACTTCGACGACGTCGAGGGCGCGCTCAGCTGGCGCACGCTGGACTTCGAGGAGGAGGTCCTGAACGTCGGCGACTTCCAGGGCACCCCCGTCATGAACTACCCGGACGCCGACGTGCCGTTCACGCGCATCCACGAGTTCAAGCACTTCCACCCCGAGCGCGCGGACGTCTACCCCGACGACAAGACCGTCATCATGCGGGAGTTCTCGCGGTTCGCGCAGGCGACGGACGAGCCGTACTACCCCGTCAACACCGACGAGGACCGCGCGCGCCTGCTCGCCTATCGCGAGCTGGCGAAGGGCGAGAAGGACGTGCACTTCGGCGGCCGCCTCGGCACGTACCAGTACCTCGACATGCACATGGCGATCGGCTCGGCGCTGTCGATGTGGCAGAACCAGCTGAACGCCTGAGTCCGGCTCCGTGAGCTGGATCGCGGCGGCGCCCGCGATCGTCTCAGCGGCCCTGGCGGTGCTCGCGCCGGGGCTCGTCGCGACGGCGCCGCTGCGGATGGCCGTGCTCGCGCGGATCACGATCGCCCCGCTCGTCGGAGTGTGCTGCGTGGGCGCGGCCGCCATCGTGTTCGGCGCGGTCGGGCTGCCGTTCCATCTCATGCAGGTGATGGCCGTGGCGCTCGTCGGGATGGCCGTGTCGCTGCTCCTGCGGCGCCGCCTGGCGATCCCGGGGCGACCGGGGCCGTCCCGCCCGCCGCTGGCGGCGAAGCCCCTGCTGGCGATGTGGGCGGCAGCGGCCGCGATGGTCGCGGTCGTGGCCTTCTCGGGGGTGCCCGATCCGTCGCGCATCTCCCAGACGTACGACAACGTCTTCCACCTGTCCGCGGTGGCGGCGATCCTCGATGGCTTCTCCGCGTCGCCGCTCACGCTGCGCGCGCTGATCGAGACCGGCGCCCCTGGCCTCGCGTACTACCCCTCGGCATGGCACGCGCTCGTGGTGATGACGGTGCAGGGGAGCGGAGCGGACCCGGCCGTCGCCTTCAACGCGCTCTGGCTCGCGGTGCAGACGCTCGTGTGGCTGCCCGGCGTCGCCTACCTGGCGCGGGTCGCTCTGCCCGGGCGCTCGCCGGCCACGACGGCCCTGGCCGCGCTGCCGCTCGCCGCCGCCTTCGGCATGTTCCCGTACGCCCTGCTGGCGTGGGGCACCATCTACCCGACCGCGCTCGCCCATGCCCTGCTGCCGGGCGCGGTCGCGGTCACCGTGGTGGCGGTGCGCGGCGTCGCCTCTCCCGGTCGCGGTGCCCGCCGGCGCGCGGCGCTCCTCGGCATCGTCGGGTTCGTCCTCGTGATGGGCGGCCTCGCCGTCGCGCACCCGCGGGTGCTCCCGACCTGGCTGCTCCTCGTGCTGCCGTTCGTCGCGGGCGTGCTGGTGAGCTCCTTCCGACGCGCGTGGCGCCGTGGCGGGCGCTCACGGCACGGCGCGGTCGCGGCCGTCGCCGTGAGCACGGTGGTCGGCATCGTCGTCGCGGTGGCCGCGCTCGCGTTCGCGGTGACGCGGGTCGGGCTCCTCGACGAGCCGATCGCCGACCGCCTGTCGGGACCGCAGGCGCGCGCGGTGCAGGGCCTCGGCGACGGGGTGCTGCAGGTGCTGACGATGCGGTCGCTGACGGGCGACGGCGGCGCGACCGCGCCGGCGCCGCTGCTCGCGCTCCTCGTCGTCCTCGGCGCGCTCGCCGCCTTCCGCGCGCGGCGCACCCGCTGGATGGTCGTGGCGCTCGTCCTCATCGCGGCGCTGTTCGTGCTCGCCGCCGGCTCCGACGGCGTCGTCGCGAAGCTCGCCACCGGCATCTGGTACAAGGACCGCTTCCGCCTCGCCGCCGCACTGCCCGTCGTCGCCGCGCCGCTGGCGGCCCTCGGCGCGCTGGCGCTGGCGCGACTTCTCGCGCGCGTGCGGCGGCCCCGATGGGCAGCGCGCGAGGCGGCGAGCGCTCCCGCGATCGCCCTCGTGGTCGCGATCGTCTCGGTGGCGGGCCTGGTCACCACCGGGACGACCTCGGCCATCGCCGGAGCGTTCGCATTGCCCGCCGACCGCGCGGAGCACGCCGTCGTCTCCCAGCGGCAGATCGACTTCCTCCGCGGGCCGGTCGCCGAAACGGTGCCGTCGGATCAGCGCGTGCTGGGCGACCCGTGGGACGGGTCGGCGCTCGCGCTCCTCTACGCCGGCCGGGAGCCGGTCTTCCCGCACGTCAACGGCCAGTGGGATCCGGCGCGCCTGACGCTCGCGTGGCACCTGGCCGACATCGAGCACGATCCCGACGTCTGCCGCGCGCTGGACGAGCTGCGCGTGCGCTTCGTGCTCTACGACCCCCACGCGCTCGCGGGGGGCGATCCCTCCGGCGACCACTTCCCGGGCCCGCACGAGGCGGTGGAGGCAGGACTCCTCACGCCTGTCGTGACGGATGGGACGTCGGCGCTGTACCGCATCGACCAGTGCGGGCCGCTGCCGGAGGTCTGACCCCGTGCCATCCGCCCGCAGTCCGGGAGGAGAACTGCTTCCGGGAGGGCGGATCCGAGGGATTCCTCCTCCGCATGCGCGATCTCCTCCCGGACGGCGGGGCTCAGCCGACGGAGCGGGCGGGCGCCGGCTCCTCGTGTGGGAAGACGAACCGGTCGTACGTGAGGAAGCGGAAGACCGTCGCGAGCGTCTGCCCGATGAACGTTCCGGAGACGTTGTCGGCGATCACGTCGTCGAGGCCGAGCACGTAGCGGGAGAACGCCAGGCACCCGAGCTGCAGGCCGATCGCGATGAGGTTGCACAGGACGAAGATCGCGTATCGCGAGAGCCGGTGAGGGAGGTGGCGGTCGGAGTACGTCCAGTAGCGATTGCCGACGTAGGTCACGATCGACGCGATCACGATGGAGATGATCTTGGCGACCAGCGGATGGTCGTGCAGCGGCCCGTCGCCCGTGACCCAGAAGACGAGCAGGTTGTAGACGCCGGCATCGACGAGGAAGGCGAGTCCGCCGATCACGAGGAAGGCGCCGGCCTGCCTGGCCTTCCGGGTCGCGGTGCTCGCGTGCATCATGCTCCTCGTGGGGCGGCGCCCGCCGAGGGGTTCGACAGTGCCGCGTGCTAGCCTGAACCGGCTCCGACGGCTGCCGTCTCGGCGCCACGCGGTCCACACAAGATCCTACGTCGCCGAAAGTGCTCTCCATGTCGTCCCCTGTCATCGCTGCGATCGTCCCCTGCTACAACGAGGAGCTCGCGGTCGGCAAGGTCGTGCGCGACCTGCGCACCGCGGTTCCCGGGATGACCGTCTACGTCTACGACAACAACAGCTCCGACCGCACCGCCGAGGTCGCCCGCGAAGCCGGCGCCGTCGTGCGACGCGAGGAGCGCAAGGGCAAGGGCAACGTCGTGCGCCGGGCGTTCGCCGATGTCGACGCGGACATCTACGTGATGATCGACGGCGACGACACCTACGACGCCGCGGCGCTTCCGGAGATGATCCGCACCCTGCGCGAGGGGCCCTACGACCACGTGCTCGGCGTGCGCGACCAGAAGACCGACACCGCGTACCGCCCAGGGCACGAGCTCGGCAACCGCGGGTTCAACTGGCTCGTGGGCGGGGTCTTCGGCTCCGAGGTGAGCGACATGCTCTCGGGCTACCGGGTCATGTCGCGGCGCTTCGTGAAGAGCTTCCCCGCGGCGTCGCGCGAGTTCGAGATCGAGACCGAGCTCACCGTGCACGTGATGAGCATCCGCGTGCCGCAGACCGAGTTGGCGGTCGGCTTCCGCGACCGACCGGAGGGCAGCGAGAGCAAGCTGCGGACCTACCACGACGGCTTCCGCATCCTCTCGCTCATCGTGCAGCTCATCCGCTACGAGCGCCCCCTTCTCTTCTACGGCCTCCTCGGGGCGATCGCCGTCCTCGTCGGCGTGATCCTGGGGATCCCGCTCGTCGTGGAGTTCGCGCAGACCGGACTCGTCCCGCGGTTCCCGACCGCCGTCCTGGCGGTCGGCTTCGGTCTCGCCGGCGCGCTCGCCTGGACGGTCGGCTTCGTCCTCGACGGCGTGCTGCGGGCACGACGCGAGCAGAGCCGTCTCATCTACCTGCAGTACGCCGCGCCGCGCGCGGACGACGGCGCAGACTCCCGGCCGCCGATACTGCGGGACGCCGCGTCGTGACAGCCGGTGTCGTCGGCGCGCCCGGCACGCCCCGTCGGTATCTGCACTCCCTCTGGCTGCTGTCGGCTCGCGACCTGAAGGTCCGGTACGCGACGAGCTGGCTCGGTTACCTGTGGTCGATCCTCGACCCGCTCGTGATGAGCCTCATCTACTGGTTCGTCTTCACGCAGGTGTTCCATCGGGGCGGCCGCGTCGGCGAGGAGCCGTACATCGTGTTCCTCATCACCGCCATCCTGCCGTGGGTGTGGTTCAACGCCTCGGTCACCGACTTCACCAAGGCGTTCAACAAGGACGCGAAGCTCGTCCGCTCCACATCCATCCCGCGCAGCATCTGGATCAACCGGATCGTCCTCAGCAAGGGCGTGGAGTTCCTGTGCGCACTGCCGGTCCTCGCGGTGTTCGCGATCGTCAACGGCGCCCATGTCGGATGGCAGCTGCTGCTGTTCCCGGTGGCGGTCGTCCTGCAGGCGGTGCTGCTGGTCGGGCTGGGCCTCCTCGTCGCCCCGCTGTGCGTGCTGTTCAGCGACCTCGAGCGGACGACCCGGCTCATCCTGCGCGCCCTCTTCTACGCGACGCCGATCATCTACGGGCTCGGCGACCTCCCGGGAATCGTCTCGGACCTCGGCGCGTTCAATCCGCTCGCCGGCATCGTCACGCTCTACCGCGTCGGGTTCTTCCCCGGGCAGTGGAATGGCACGGCCGTGCTGATCTCCGCCGTGCTGACCTTCGTCATCCTCGGCGCCGGCGTCCTCACCTTCCGGCGGCTCGAGCGGCCGCTGCTGAAGGAGCTGTGATGGGCGAGCGAGACGAGCCGTATGCGATCGAGGCGGACGGCCTCGGGGTGCGCTTTCGGCGCAACCGCCGCGGTCGGCGCAGCATCAAGTCGATGTTCGCCAGCGCCTCGCGACGGGCGCCGAAGGACGAGTTCTGGGCGCTGCGCGACGTGTCCTTCCGGGTCGAGCCTGGCGAGTCCATCGGGGTCGTGGGGCGCAACGGCCAGGGCAAGTCGACACTGCTGAAGCTCGTCGCCGGCGTGCTGCTGCCCGACGAGGGCACGGTCGCGGTGCGCGGCGGCGTGGCTCCGCTCATCGAGATCACCGGCGGGTTCGTCGGCGATCTCACCGTGCGCGAGAACGTGCGGCTGACGTCGGGGCTGCACGGCATGAGCCGTGCGCACATCGCCTCCCGCTACGACGACATCATCGCGTTCGCCGAGCTCGAGGACTTCCAGGACACCCCCTACAAGCACCTGTCGAACGGCATGAAGGTGCGCCTGGCGTTCTCCGTCGTCTCGCAGCTGGACGAGCCCATCCTGCTCGTGGATGAGGTGCTCGCGGTCGGCGACAAGGCGTTCCGCGCCAAGTGCTACGCGCGCATCGACGAGCTCCTCGCCGCCGGACGCACGCTGTTCTTCGTGAGCCACAGCGAGCGGGACCTCCGCCGCTTCTGCACGCGGGGGCTCTACATCCGCGACCACGCGCTCGTCATGGACGGTCCGATCGACGCGGTCATCGACGCCTACAACGCCGACAGCCCGTCGTGACGCGACGCGCCCGGTCGCTCGGCGCCGTGGCGCTACAGTGATCGGGATGGAACCCCTCTCCGCGCGCACCGTGGCCGATGCCGTCGTCTATCCCGTCGTCCGGCATCGAGAGCCGGGAGACGAGCACGATCGCCTGCTCATGGGCGTCTTCGACGGTGCGGGGGACTACGTGCCAGGTACCGTGACAGACCGGCGCTCGGGCGAGCGCGGCGAGCCGGCACCTCCAGAGCTGCGCGCGGCCGACGAGCCCGGCCCGCACCGGGAGGCGATCTACGCGGGCAAGCTGCACATGCACTTCGGGCACTTCCTGCTGGAGTCGCTCGCGCGGCTGTGGTTCGCGCGTGAGCGGCCGGATGCCGCCCTGGTGTGGACGGCTGAGCACACATGGGAGGACGAATCGTTCCGTCCGTGGCAGCGGGAGATCCTCGACATCCTCGGCATCCGGAACCCCATCCTCTTCGTGACGCGTCCGACCCGCTTCGCCACGCTGCACGTCCCCGACATCGGGTACCGCTACGACGACTGGATGCATCCCGACCACGCCCGGTTCCTCGCGCAGCATGTCGGACCATCCATCGAGGCGGGCCGGCGCCTGTGGCTCTCCCGCAGCGCCATCGACTCCGACAACCGCGATCTCGGGGCGGAAGCGGCCGAGCGGCACCTCCGCACAGCAGGGTGGTTCGTCGCGCACCCCGAGCAGCTGACGGTGCGCGAGCAGCTGGACGAGCTCTCCCGCGCGGAGACGATCGCGGGGGAGGAGGGGTCGGCCTTCCACGCGCTGCTGCTGCTGGCGGACGTCTCCGGCCGACGGCTCGAGGTGATCCGGCGCCGCGGCGCCGAGCACCGCAACTTCCGCACGATCGGGGAGGCGCGCCGCATGGAGCAGCGCTTCCACTCGCTCACGGGGGAGCGGATCCTGCACGCGGAGGGCCGCGAGGTGACCAAGCTGTCGCGGAGCGCGGTGGCGCTGCTCGACGCGCTGGAGGTGCCGCGCGCGCTGCCGGTCGCGCCGCGACCGGGCGACCGGGCGGCCGCTCTCGTCTATCGGGAGGCGAAGGCGCAGCGCGTGCTGGAGGTGGGCGTGCGGACGGCCTTCGCCCCCGCCACCGCCGACGTGCGCACCGCCCTCATCGTGAGCACGCGCCTCGAGGAGGATCCGCGGGCGTACTCCGCCCTCGCCGGACGCATCGAGGAGCTGCCCCTCGCGCGCTACGTCGAGCTCTTCGTCGAGCAGGCGGGGACATACGAGTTCATCCGGATCGCGGGAGATGACGAGGAGACGCTCCTGGCCGACGTCGAGGAGGCGCTCCGGTTCGCCGGCGAGGACACGACGTGGGTGCTTCCCGACGACGCGGCGGGCGCCGCCGCTGCCGACGCGCTCCTCCTGCAGCAGGGTTTCTCGACCACCCGCGTGGAGCGCGGCGGAGAGGGCGCCCTTCTCATCCGACGCCCCTGAGCGGGCTCCCGGCGGGAGCGGAGGCGTGCGCCGGTGGTGCCTGCTCGCTCAGCCCAGAGCCGTGGCCAGCCGGTCGGACAGGTACGGCGCGAGGGTCGCGGCGTACGTCGCCGTCAGATGGTGGCCGTCCCGGTACACCACCACGCCCCCGATGACGGCCGGGCACACGCCGGCGGCGCAGTAGAACTCCGACATGTCGATGGTCGTCGCGTTCGGGTCGCGCTCGGCCGCGGCGACCTGCCCGTCGTCGTGCATGACGACGTCGGCGGGATGCACGCACCGCTCGGCGGCGGTGTCCTGGTCGTCCTCGATGCACTGGATGGTGTCGGCTGGGAGGCGCGGGTTGTCCAGGATGGCGATCACGGGAACGTCGAGGTCGGGGCGCGCGCCCCAGGCGCTCACCATGCCCGACACGACGTCGGCATCCGCATCGCGGCCGTCCGACGAGTGGGTGACGACGAACGCATCGACGTCGTCAGCGTCCGCGACGTAGTCGGCGACCTCGCCGCGCCACGCGGTGCATGCGTCTGTCGAGGCCTGCGTCGAGCGCACGATGAGCGCGTCGGTCCAGTAGCACCCGCCGTGCCCCGCGATGTCGATGCGCCAGTTGCGCTCCTCGGCGATCTGCGCGTAGACGCCGACGAAGACGTTGCTGTGCGAGTCGCCGATCACCAGGAGGTGCCGGTCGTAGCCGGTCTTCGGACCGAGGGAGCAGACGCGCAGCACGGTCTCGTCGGGCCCCGACCAGCACGCGTCTCGGTTCGCATCGTCGCTGCGCGCGTCCTGCGGTGACGGCACCAGCGGGTAGGCGGCGAGCTCCGGGTTCTCGCAGGGCGCGAGCGCGGGGTCCATCGCCTCGGCGCCGAAGCAGTCGGGCCGGGTCTCGAGAAGAGTCCGGGTCGCGGCGACCGCGCGCTCCTCGTCGGCCCGCAGCACCGCGGCTCCGGTCACCGGGACGACGAGGACGCACGCCATGCCCGCTGCGGCCCAGAACGCCACCGTCCGGGGACGACGCCGGGCGAGGAGGCGCTCCGACAGGCGCACGGGGTTCTCGACGAAGCGGGTCGACAGCCACGCCAGCACCAGCGAGACCGCCGCGATGCCGACCTTGTCGACCGTGCTGAGGGGCGCTCCGGTCGCGAAGGGCACGAGGACCACGAGGGGCCAGTGCCACAGGTACACCGCGTACGACACCCCGCCGAGGAAGGCCACGGGAGCCAGCGCCCCGATGGGGGCGAGCACCGAGCGCGCGCCTCCCCATAGAGCGAGCGCCGTGCCGACCACGGGCAGGAGCGCCGCCACGCCGGGAAACGGCACCTCACCGGAGAGGACGATCGTGCTCAGGGCGATGAGCGCGACGCCCAGGACGGCGACGACCTGCGCCACCGCGTGCCGAGACAGCGCGGGGAGGAACGAGAGCAGCGCCCCCAGCCCGAACTCCCACGCGCGCGTCAGGGTGGAGAAATACGCCTGGCTGGCCGCCCAGTCGGTCAGCCAGACGCCGTAGGCGAACGAGACCGCCGTCGCCACGACGAGCACGCCGACGACCACTCGACGCCATGGCAGGCCGCGCAGCGCCCACATCGCGACGATGAGCAGCAGCGGCAGGGCGATGTAGAACTGCTCCTCCACCGACAGAGTCCAGAAATGCTGCACGGGGGAGGGCTGGTTGTCGGCGGCGAGGTAGTCGACGCTGTCGAAGAGCAGTCGCCAGTTCTGCACATAGAGCACCGACGCGCCGATCTCGGCGAGGAACTGCTCCCACAGCGATCGCGGCACCCAGACGAGCGTGCCGATGGCCGTCGCGACGAGGACGAGCAGCGATGCCGGCAGCAACCGCGTCGCCCGCCGCGCCCAGAACCGCCCCACCGCGATGCGCCCGGTCTTCTCACGCTCGCGCACGAGGTGCGACGTGATGAGATACCCGCTGATGACGAAGAAGACGTCGACGCCGGCGAAGCCGCCCGGCAGCCGGTTCGGCCACAGGTGGTAGAGCAGCACGCTGAGGACGGCGATCGCGCGCAGCGCCTGGATGTCCGGGCGGAACCCGGACGCGCGTGAGAGATCCGGGCGGCTCCGCCCCTGCAACGCCGGTCAGCCCCTGCGGCGCAGACGCCGGACGAGGGCGGCGGGAGCGCCGCCGAGACGGGCGTTCACGTCGCGCACGGCGGGGGCGAGGCGCCCGCCCGACGCGGCGTTCGCGCGCTGCGCGAGTTGGCGTGCCAGCGATGCCGCCGGTGCCGCCTCGCGAGCGCGCAGCGCCGCGACCTCCGCCTCGAGCTCGGCGATGCGCGGCTCCACGCGCGTGACCCGCGCTGACAGATCGGCCTCGCGCAGATCGATCAGCTGCGCGGTGTCGTTGGAGCCCCACTCGAAGCCCCAGACCCGGTCGACGAGGTCCTCGATGGCGTCGCCCTCGCCGCGGTAGCGGCGCGCACGGGCCAGAGCTGCGCTGTCCCAGATCGTGGCCGAGTCGTCCTTCGTGTGCCCCGGGGTGAAGTAGCGGACGGCGCCGAGACGGTTGCCGTCGATCTGCCGGTACATCTGCATGAGGCTGTCGCTCGTGACGCCAGCGGTGATCGGCAGGTCGACCCGGTACGGAGCCGGGAAGACCGTCTCCGGCATCTCCTCCGCGAAGATGACGCGGTTGTCGGTGCGCAGCCACTCGCGCACGAGGTACAGCTCGTTCATCGGGTCGGCCAGCATGCGGCGGCGCCCCTCGTGGAGCTGCGACCACGGCCCGACGAGCACCACGTGCACGTCGGTGAGGGTGCTGTTGAGCACGCGGTCCACGCAGTTGCGTGCGAGGTAGGCGGTCTCCGGCGTCACCTCGATGACGACCTTGACCAGCGGCACCTCCCAGATGCGGTTGTCGGCCTTCCGGCGGTACCGGGGGATCGGCATGCGCTGCGCGAAGTGGACGTCGTTGTGCCACGCCACCTTGACCGCGTGGTCCTGCACGGTGCCGCGCCCGAGGTGCCAGGTGAGCGCCTCCTCGACGGGGATGAACACCGCGCCGGCCTGCCACAGCTGGTAGGCGATCTCGGTGTCCTCGCCCAGGTGCAGCCGGGTGTCCTGACCGAACGTGCGGTCGTACACCTCCCGGGTCACGGAGGCGCAGGCGCCCATGTGCGTGGAGTAGTTGCGCCCGTGCGAGGTATTGAGGTCGTCGGTGTCGCGGAAGATCTGGATGGACCAGTGCTCGTGCAGCTCCGACCGGTCGTAGTCATCGCCGATCGTGCCGTCGGTCACCTTCTCGAAGACGGATTCGGGCGTGTAGTCCCACGCCTCGATGAAGCCCTTGTTGCCGATCGTCGCGGCCTCGGGGATGAAGTGCGCCCACTTGGCGTGCTGGCGCACGTTGTCGCGGAACAGGATCATGTCGGAGTCGACCCAGTAGATGATGTCGCCCGAGGTGGCCTTGATCCCGATGTCGGTCGCATTCGAGCGGCCCCAGCCCTCCTCGACGCGGATGAGCCGGATGTTCTTCGGAACCACGTCCCCGAGCTCGACGGGCGGCTCGCTGCCGTCGTCCACGACCACCACGTCGAGGAGGTCCTCGGGGTAGTCCTGGGCGGCGAGCGACGCCAGCGTCAGGGGGAGCGTCGCGCTGTTGTACGACGCGATCACCACGGAGACGGACTTCGTCGGCTCCCAGTCGTCGGGCAGCGTGCCGTCGAAGACGTCGCGCCACTGGTTCTGGAAGACGATCGGGGCGGGCTCGGGGGATGCGGCGGGCCTGGTCACCGCGCCATTCTATGGGGAGCAGTCTCGGAGACCGGTGGGCGCGCTCCCGTCCGCGCTCGCACGGGCGGGAGAGGGGCACACGGTAGACTCCTCGGGCCGCGCCCGCGGCCATCCGACCGCAGAATCCGGGAGCCGATCCGCACATGCCCGCCCGCCGCTGGTTCCGCCGCCCCCTCCCGCAGGACGCCCCGGACCGAGACGGCGGCCGCGTCGTGACGGATGCCGCGCCGGTCTTCGCATCGGCCTCGGAGCCCGTGCGGGCGCGGGTGACGGACGTCGACGGCCTGCGACGGCTCATCGCCGCCGCCGGGGAGGCGACGACCGACGACCTGCGCGTGCAGATCGACCGCTGGGAGGCGCCGTCGCCGCGCTGGCGCGGACAGGCCGCGCCCCTCCACGACTCGCACACCGTGTCCGTCAGCTGCGACCCGGAGCGCCGCCGTGCCTCCGCTCACGTGACCCTGCGGCGTCCGCTCCCCGTCGCCCGCGTGCTCGACGCGCTCATCCCCGCGTTCGCGCCCGCGCCGGCCTATCCCGGCGCCGGCTTCCCGCTGCTCGCGGTGGACTCGAGCGCCGGCATCGACGCCCTGCCGCTGCTGCCGAGCCGTCGCGTTCCCCAGCTCGACCCCATCGCCCCCGCGCTCGCCGGCGTGCACCTGCGGAAGGCCGACGTCCTGCTCACGGCCGAGACGGATCCGGCTCGCGAGGCCGAGGACGCCGTGCATCAGCTCACCGTGAGCGAGGCCCTGCTGGGGTCTCCGCGCGTGCACCGGCCCGTCATCGACCTCAACGTGCACAACCCCGTCGGGCGGATCCTCGGGTTCAAGCCGTCGCCGCGCGCCCGCCGCCTCCTCATTGATCGGGAGCGCGGCCTCATCCGACTGGCGGGCCTCGCGGGAGACGACGCCGCGCCCATCGTCTTCCCGATCGCCGAGCCGATGCGCGCGGGTGAAGTCGCCGCCGTGCGGAACGTCGAGGGCGTCGACCTGTCGCCGCTGCGCGGGCTGGCGAAGCCGGTGCCCGAGGGGCTGTTCTCTCGCTTCGCCGAGCTCGCGGCCGCCGGCGTCATCCTCCACTCCCTTCCCGAGAACGTGGAGATCGCTCCCGAGCAGCTGTCCCCGCGGATCACCACCGCCATCCGCCGCCCCTACCGCCCCGCCATGGGACTCGAGCGCGAGCGGCGCTCGGTCGAGCTGCGCCGAGCGGCCATGCACGACCACGGCGGGTTCCTGCGCCTCGCGTCGGCGATCGAGCACCGCACCGGCTCGCGCTACCTCCCGTCGGTGAGCGTGGTGCTCTCCACCATGCGCGCCGAGCTCATCCCGGGCGTCCTGCAGATGATGGCGCGGCAGACGTACCCGCACATGGAGGTCGTCGTCGTCGCGCACGGCGTCGCCGCACCGGATCTCTCCGCGCTGGATCTCGACGGGCTCGACGTCACCGTCGTCGAGGTCCCCCGCACCGTGCTGTTCGGCGCCGCCCTGGCAGAGGGCGTGCGCCGCTCGTCGGGCGACCTCATCACGAAGCTCGACGACGACGACTGGTACAGCGAGCACCACGTCTGGGACCTCGTGCTCGCGCACATCTACTCACGCGCCGACGTGGTGGGGAAGACCACCGAGTACCTCTTCTTCGAGGAGGTCGAGCAGACCGTGCACCGCACGTTCGCCACCGAGCGCTACCACGACCAGGTCGCCGGCGGAGCCATGCTGCTCTCGCGCGCGGCGTTCGACGCGCTCGGCGGATGGCGTCCCACGCCGAACTCGACGGACCGGTCGGTGCTCATCCGCGTGGAGAGCCAGGGCGGGATCGGATACCGCACGCACTCCCTCGGCTACATGTACATCCGCCACTCCTCGAAGCACACCTGGGAGCGCAGCGACTCCCAGCTCCTCAACGGGTCCTTCGAGCAGTGGCGCGGCTGGCGCGAGCCGGAGGTCTGACGCGTGCGGGTCCTCATCGCCGCGGCGGGCGCCTTCGTCGCGACGCTCGCGCTGTGCGCGGGAACCGCACCGGGGAGCCTCTCGGAGGTGCTGGACGGCGGCGGGCTCGTCGCGCTCGCCGCGTTCGCCGCACTCGCCGCCGGCGGCTGGTGGGCGATCGGATGGCTGCCCCGGGAGATCTGGAGATGGGCGGCGCCCCTCGGCGCGGTCATCGCGATCGCCGAGCTCGCGGGGCTCTCCCTCCTCCGCGAGGAGGCGGATCTGTGGCTGCTGCGCCCGTCCGGCTGGAGCGTCGTGCACATCCTCGGCACCGCGTACGTCGCCGCCGTCGGGCTCGCCATCGTCCTCCATCTCGCGGACCGGAACCCGGACCGCGGCCGCCCGTCGCCGGCGGCCGGCGTCTTCACCCGCTTCCCGGCGTCCCTCGCGCGCCCGCGCCCGTGGCGCTCGCTCGCCATCCTCTGGGCACTCATCGTCCTCTGCCGTCTGCCGTACCTCCTCGCCTGGTGGCCGGGTCTCATCTTCTTCGACACGTACCGGAGCCTGTCGTACGCACGCGGCCTCGGCCCCTGGGAGTCGTACGAGCCGGTGGGGCACTCTCTCGTCATCGCGGCATGGAACGGCGTGTGGCAGCTGCTCGGCCTCGGGGATGCGGCCGCGCTCGCGCTGGCGGCCTCCGTGCAGGTGCTCACGAGCAGCGCCGCCTTCGCGTTCCTGCTGTGGCGGATCGCGGTGTGGGGCGTCGGCCCGCGCACGTGGTGGGCGCTGTGGGCGTGGGTCGCGCTGCTGCCGGTGCTCGGGATGGCCGCCATCACGGTCGTGAAGGACATCCCCTTCATGTCGGCGTTCGTCGTCTTCCTCGTGGGGATCGTCGAGGTCTCGCGCGCGGTCCGGCGCGGTGACCGCGCGTGGTGGCCCTGGGGCCTCGTGCTGGCGGCCGGGGTGGCCACGATGGTGCTGCGCAACAACGGCGTCCACGTCGTGCTGCTCGGCGTCGCGCTGCTGGTCATCCCCTTCCGACATCAGTGGAAGCGCGTGCTCGCCCTGCTCGCCGGCTGCGTCGTGGCCTACGCGCTGTACGCCTTCCCGCTCTCGGCCGCGCTCGGCGTGCAGCCCGGTCCGAAGACCGAGGCGTGGTCGGTGCCCCTGCAGCAGATCGCGCGCATCGCCCACGACCACCACGACGAGATGTCTGCCGAGGACCGCGCGTTCGTCGATTCGATCTTCACGGAATGGAGCGTCGACGACGTCGGCGACCACTACATCCCGGGGTTCGCCGACCCGATCAAGCTGGATGCGCGGACCGCGTGGGAGAGCCGCACGACGGGGGAGTTCCTGGCCGGCTGGGCGCGGCTCGTGACGACGTACCCGGGGTCGGCGGTCACCGCGACGCTCGCGAACACCGTGGGCTACTGGGCGCCCGGAGCGCCCTCGTACGACGGCGTCGTGCAGGGGTCGTGGAACGAGGTGCGGGGCATCCGCCTCGACATCCCGTTCACGCGCTCGGGCGCCGACGGCGAGGTCGACCCTCCGGGAGGGATCGCCGCGCTCGTCGAGCGGCATGGTCTCCTCGACGAGGGGTACCGGGCCATCCCCGTGGTCGGCCTCACGCTCTCGCCCGGTGTGATCACGTGGATCTGGATCGTCGCGCTGGTGGTGCTGTGGCGGCGCCGCGCGGGCGTGGAGGCGGCGTTCGCCCTCCCTGCGGCGGCCCTCATGGCGACGTTCCTCGCGGGGCCCGTCTCCGGCGGGATGCGCTACGCCCTCGGCTTCTACGCGACGGTCCCGATCGTCGTGGCGGTCGCCGCGGTCGCGCGCGGGCGGGCGCCTCGGACACGACCTCGAGTCGACGCGTGAGCGGCGGGGCGCGGCTGCGGCAGCTGTGGGATGCGCCGGCCGCGGCGACCGCGGGGGTGCTGTCGGCGTTCGTCGTCGTCGGAGCCTCGTACGACGCCACCGACAGCGCCCGGTGGTTCGCCTCGTCACCCGGGGCGGCCCTCGGCAGCGTGATCGTCGCCGTGGGACTGGCCTTCTTCCTCGCCGTTCCCCTGACGCTGCTGTTCCGCTGGCTCGACCGGTTCGGCGCCGTGCGCGCGACGGCCGCCACGTCGTTCCGGGACGCCGCTCGCCGCGGTCTCCTCCCCACGGCGGGCGTCCTGCTGGCGGGCTGGCTGCCGTGGCTGCTCCTGCACCTCCCCGGCAACGTCGACGGTGACACGATCACCCAGCGCCTGCAGTGGATGGGGCTCCTGGCGCAGACCGACCACCATCCCTGGTTCGACACGATGGTGTTCGGCTGGTTCTGGGACCTCGGGTCTGCCGTCGGGAACGACGGGGCCGGCCTGTTCGTCTACCTGCTGCTGCAGGAGGCGGCGACGGCTGCGGGCCTCGCGCTGGTGCTCACCTACCTCGGCTGGCTGGGGCTGCCGCGGGTCGCCCGCTGGGCGCTCACGGCAGCTGCCGCCCTGCTGCCGGTGTTCATGGCCGCTCCGTCGGTGATGAGCAAGGACGCGTTCGCCGCGGTGTTCTGGGTGCCTTTCCTCGTGCTCTTCGTCGAGGCCGTCCGCACCCGAGGGCGCGTGCTGCGCGACCCGCGGATGGCGGCTGCGGCTCTCGCGCTCATCATCCCGCTCATCCTGGCCAAGCGGACCAACGTGTACCTCGTCGTGATCTGCGCGGTCGTGCTCCTCGTCATCGCGGCCAGGGGAGCCCGGCTTCGGATCGCGCTCGGCACCGCGGGCGCGCTCCTCGTGACGAACGTCGTCTGGCCGATGCTCGTCCTCCCCGCGATGGGCATCGCGCCCAGCACCGCGACCGACATGCTCACGATCCCCGTCCAGCAGACCGCGCGCATCGTCGCCGCTCACGGCGACGAGATCCCCGCCGACGAGCGGGAGGCCATCGATGACGTGCTCCGGTACGACGGGTTGGCGCAGGCGTACGTCCCGCGTCGCTCCGACTCCGTGAAGGGCCGCTGGGATCAGGACGCGACGTCGGAGGAGATGCGCGCCTACCTCGAGGTCTGGTTCGCGCAGCTGTTCCGCTATCCGGCGACGGCGGTGTCCGCCACCGCAGCCAACACCTTCGAGTACTTCGCGCCGGTGTCGCCGATGGCCTTCCAGAACACGCTGACGCTGGAGCGCTACATCGACTACTGGGAGGAGCGGGCGCTCCCCACGACCACGCGGGATGAGATCGTCGCCGTCGTGGAAGGACTCGACGCGCCATCCGGGTTCGACCACGCGAGAACAGCCGTCAACCGCGCCACCGACGCCATCGCCGAGCGCGACCCGCTGTCCTCGAAGGCCTTCTACGCGTCGTGGGTTCCCCTCATCGCGCTCGCCTACGCCATCCGCCGTCGCCGCGCGCTGCACATCCTCGCCCTCGTGCCCCTGCTGGCGAACCTCGCCTTCCTTGTGGCGAGTCCCGTGGCCCTGCCGCGCTACGTGCTGCCGCTCGTCTACGCCGGCGTCTTCGCGGCCGGGATGATGATGACGCCCGTCCGCTGGCAGAATCGACATCACGCACCCGCGCCGGCAGCCCCGGTGCGATCGACCGAGAGCGACGCCTGAACGCGATGACGACCGACCACTTCGCCGGTGCGACGATCATCGTGCCGACATACAACGAGGCGCCGAACGTCGAGCCGCTGGTGCGGCGCATCGAGTCGGCGCTCGCGGGGATCGCGGGCGAGGTGCTGTTCGTCGACGACTCCGACGACGGCACCGTGGACGAGGTGCGCAGGGTCGCGGCCCTCGTCGATCTGCCGGTCCGGGCCATCCATCGCGAGAACCGCGAAGGCGGCCTGAGCGGCGCGGTGATCGTGGGGCTCGAGCGCGCGGCGTACGACGTGTGCGTGGTGATCGACGGCGACCTGCAGCACCCGCCGGAGAAGATCGCCGATCTCATCGCGCGCTTCCGCGAGGGCGACGTCGACGTCGTGGCGGCCTCGCGTTACGTCGCGGACGGCTCGGCCGCGGGTCTCGCGGATCTCACGCGGAACCTCGTCTCGCGCACGACCACGGCGCTGACGAAGGCGATGTTCCCGCTCCGGCTGCGCGACTGCTCGGACCCGATGACCGGGTTCTTCCTCGTCGACCGCACGCGCATCGACCTTGCGCCGCTGCGGCCGCGCGGGTTCAAGATCCTCCTCGAGATCCTCGCGCGCCAGCAGCTGCGGGCGGCGGAGATCCCGTTCGACTTCGCCGAGCGCGCGGCCGGGTCGTCCAAGGCCTCGGTGCGTCAGGGCGCCCGGTTCCTCGCCCAGCTCGCCGCGCTCCGGTTCGGCAAGATGTCGGCGTTCGCGGTCATCGGCGGCTTCGGCGCGGTGGTGAACCTCGCGATCATGTGGGCGCTGACCCATGCGGGCCTGGCGTACGTGTGGGCGGCGATCGTCGCGGCCGAGACGACGATCATCGGCAACTTCCTGCTGCAGGAGCGGTTCGTCTTCCGGGAGCTGCTGGGGGAGGCGTCGCGTCGCCGCTCGCGCTTCGGCAAGTCGTTCGCGTTCAACAACGCAGAGGCTCTCGTGCGGATCCCCGTGCTGGCGCTGCTCGTGGAGACGTGGCACATCTCCAGCATCGTCGCGGCCGCGATCACGCTGGCGGTGGCGTTCGTGGCCCGGTACGCGTTCCACGCCCTCGTCGTGTACGCGCCGCGGCGCTCGCCGCGCGCGCAGCACATCCTCGAGGAGCTCGACGAGCAGGCGATGTCGCCCGGCGAGCTCTGACCCCCCTGCCGCTGCGCCCGCTCAGCCCCGCGACAATTCCACTCCGCGGCGACAATGCGGCCGCCGGCGGAATGGTGGCGGTGCAGCTGGATTGTCGCGGGATGGGGCGGGGCGTCAGCGCAGGCGACGGATGACCGTGGCCGGGACGCCGCCGACGAGCGTGTCGTCTGGCACGTCCTCCGTCACGACGGCTCCTGCCGCGATGACGCAGCCGGCGCCGATCGTGACACCGCCGACGACCGTGACCGATGCGCCGATCCACGTGCCGTCGCCCACGACGATGGGGTCGTGGCGCACGTCACCCGCGCGCTTGTCGTGGCCGCCGATGTCGTGCGTGTCGGTGATGAGCTTCACGAACGGCCCGAGGTTCACGCGGTCGCCGAGGCGAGTGCCCGGGCGGATGTACGCATCGCGGTTGATGAACACGTCAGCGCCGATCTCCACGGGGCCGAGGACCTCGGTCCCGCGGTAGATCTTCGTGCGTGCGCCCACCGAGATGTCGCGATCGCCGTCGCGGTGCAGCAGCTGGACCGAGGGATCGATCCGCGCGTCATCGGCGATGTCGAGCATGGCGTCAGCGCGTCTCGTCGGCGGTGAGGGGAGGCATCGGACGCCACGAGGCGTCCCTGGCGATCCGCCGTCCGTCGCGCATGCCGCGGAAGAGGTTGCTCGTGCCGCGGACGGTGCGCTCGACGGCGACCAGGCGGACGAGCTCCTTGGCGAATGTGAGCGCGGTCCCGAGCGCGAAGCGCACGGGGCGGTATGCGCCGTGCTCGGCGAAGTAGTGCCGCATGATGCCGCGGTTCCGCATGATGTAGTACCGGTAGGCGTTGCTGGACGCGTTGAGGTGCCGGACGCCCATGTCCCACTGCTTGATCTCGCGGGTGCGGCGCAGCACGAACTCGTCGACGATCGCGCTCGTCGTGTGCAGCGAGGCGAGCCATCCGTAGACGGAGTCGTCCCAGTAGATGAAGAAGCGCGGGTCGGGGAGCCCGACCTTCTGCACGATGTCGCGGTGGATGAACATCCCCTCGAAGCACCCGGAGTTCATCTCGCGGTAGCCCGTCGCGTCGAAGCCCGCCGGCGCGAACGGGATCGGGATGCCCAGCGGGATCGAGAGGCGGTACTGCCAGTAGAACTCGCTGCCGTCGTAGTCGTAGCGGCGGCCCTGGATGCTCTTGAACCGCGGCGCCCATACGCCCATGCGAGCGAGCCCGTCGGGGAGGACCTCGACGTCGTCGTCCATGAGCCAGATCCATGTGGAGCCGAGCTCGTACGCGACGCGCATGCCCTCGCTGAACCCGCCGGAGCCGCCCGTGTTCTCCTCGAGGCGCCGGTACACGATCTCGGTGCCGATGCGCTCGCGGAACGACGCCACGACGTCGCCGGTGTCGTCGGCCGACGCGTTGTCGACGATCACGACGCGGCCCGGCTTGGGGTCCATCTCGCCGATCGACACCAGCAGCTTGGACAGCAGGTGAGAGCGGTTGTAGGTGACGACGACGATCGTCGCCGACGCGGGGTCGAACGCCCGCGGGTCGTACGTCTGCTCGACGACCGACGGCTTCTCACTCATGACTGCCTCCCGAAGATGCTGCGCCACGACTCCTCGGACACGAGGTCCGGCAGCGCCCGGCGGTACTCGCGCTGCAGCCGCGGCCACTCGCGCCGCAGCCGCGCGTGCAGCCGGACCGAGTCCAGCAGCATGCGCCGGTACAGCAGGCGGTCGCGCGTGTAGATGTTCTTGCCCGACCCGTCGGCCGCGCTCACGAGGGCGGAGTCGAACAGCGGCACGCGCCACCAGTGGGCGTCGGCCTTGCCGAACTCCACCTCGGGCTGCGCGACGTTCGCGGGGTCGGGCTCGTGGAACCAGTGCGACAGGAGCGTCTGCGCCGTGAAGAGCCGCAGCCGCCACCCGGTCGGGCTGTCGAAGACGTGCTGCTTGAGCCGCTGGAACACCTGGCGGCCGCGGCGCGAGCGCATGACGACGGCGGGGTCGCGGTGGACGACGGTCTCCGGGAAGCGGGCGGCGAGCGAGCGCGCCTCCGGCATCGCGGTGGCGATGTTCTCGGCCAGGTGCCCCGGCCCGCGCAGCACGTCGCGCAGCGCGCGGTTCCGCAGCGCCACCGGGTAGTACTGCATCATCATGAGGTGCTTGAGGTCCACGCGGCGCGAGTGGCGGATGAGCGTGCCGCCGCGCGGCGCGTTCGAGTGCAGCAGCCCCGCGACGATGCGGTTGCGAGCGTGGAAATAGGCCTGCCAGTCGATGGAGTCGTCCTTGCCGATCCACGACACGTGCCACAGTGCGGCGCCCGGCAGCGACACCGTCGGGTAGCCGGCCTCGCCCGCACGCAGGCAGAACTCGGCGTCGTCCCACTTGATGAACGCCGGCAGCGCCAGCCCTACCTCGCGGATCACCTCGGTCGGGATGAGGCACATCCACCAGCCGTTGTAGTCGGCGTCCATGCGCATGTGCAGCAGCGGGGTCTGACGGATGTTCGCGCGACGGAAGTCGTGCGGCATCTCCTCCTGGAAGAGGTTCCGCCACATGAACGGGTGCTCGTCGACGACCTCGGCCCAGGCGTGCAGCCGTGGCCGGTTGAGGAGGTCGAACATGTGCGCGCCCACGAGGACGGGCTGCGTGGCGAAGCGTCCGAAGGTGATGGAGCGGCGGATGGACTCTGGCTCGATGCGCACGTCGTCGTCGAGCAGCTGGATGAAGTCGCTCTCGGGCCGCTGCAGCGTCTCGTGCATGGCGCGCGCGAAGCCGCCGGAGCCGCCGAGGTTCGGCTGCTCGATGACCTGCAGCTGCTCACCGAGGCGGCCGGCGACGTCGGCGTATCCCTCCTGCGCGGCGACCTGCTGCGTGCCCTGGTCGACGATGAAGATCCGGTCGACGAGCTCGAGCACCTCGGGGGCGTCGGCGAGCGCGCCGAGGGTGCCGACGCAGTAGTCCGGCTTGTTGAACGTCGTGATCCCGAGGGAGGCCTTGCCCGCGCGCGCGGGCTCCTGCTCGGTGGTCCACTCGCCGCCCGCGAGGACGACGTCCTCGGAGCCTGCGACGATGTCGAACCACAGCCATCCGCCGTCGCTGAACTGCGTGAGCGGGATGTCGAAGACCGTCTCCGCGTCGCCGTGCGCATCCTGCGTCTCGATCCGCTGCTGAGCGGCGCCGCCGGTGGAGCGGTAGACGAGGATGGTCGCCGAGCCCTCCGTGCGGACGGTCAGGCGCACCGAGCGGACGTTGGTCCAGTGCTGCCAGTACGACGCGGGGAAGGCGTTGAAGTACGTCGCGAACGACACGCGCGTGCCGGCCGGGATCCGCGCCCTGGTGCGCCCGAGGACATCGGCGAGGTGCGCGACGTCGGACACGCGCACCGGCTCCTCGTCGATCGTCGACCAGACCTCGGGGTCGATGTACAGCGGCAGGAGGTCGGGATCGCGGTCGAGCGGGAAGACCACGCTCTGAAGGACGTGTGCCACGGCGGAGCTCCGGATGCGAGACGGGATCGGCACCGGGATCGGGCCGCCGTCGAGCCTATCGCGCCGGCCCCAGCGGATCCTGGGATTCGCCGCCGCTCGCCACCAGATCGAGGCTCTCCCGCCAGGAGCGGGACTGGCCGGCCCGCACCGCGCAGAGCACCAGGAGGAGCCATCCGGCGCCGTCGAGGGTGAAGCTCTCGAACATCGAGTCGACGATGAGCGCCACGAGCACGGCCGGCGTCCACGCGTACACCGTCGACTTCCGCTCGCTCGCGACCAGCCACGATCGCACGAAGGCGACGCCGCACAGCGCCGCGAACAGCAGCAGCCCCACCCAGCCGAGCTGCAGGAGGACGTCGAAGAACGCGTTCAGCGCCGACGCGTGCGACTGGCCGAGGAGCACGTTTATGACGTTGAGCGGGTAGGCGTCGCCCTCCCACGTGCCGTGCCATCCGAATCCCTGGATGGGCCGGATCTGCACCCAGCTGAGGATCTCGTTCCAGAGGTCCGCGCGGAGCGAGAAGCCGGCCGTCGCGTCCAGCCAGCGCAGGATCGGGTGCCGCAGCGCGTAGGCCAGCGAGAGCCCGAGCGCGACCGCGACCGCCAGGGTCCACTGCAGCGAGCGCCGACGCTGCGCAGGTGTGCTGCGCACCAGGGCGAGCGCCATGAGCGCGACCGCCACCGACCCGGCGAGGACGACCGCCGTGGGCGACGCGGACAGGATGGCCAGCAGGGCGGCGAGCGTGATCGAGAACACCGCCGTCGCCTGCGGCACCGACCGCGTGCGGCGCTCGACGAGGAACGTCACGAGCGCGACGACGGAGACGAAGCCCAGCAGGTTGCGCGTGCCGAAGATGCCCTGGATCGGCCCGCCGTTCGCGATCTCCCCGGCGATCCCGAGGAAGGGGAACGGCATGTCGAGGAGGACGCCGGCGAGGATCTCCAGCCCCAGCGACAGCGCCAGCAGCCACCGCAGCACGTCGCCGAGCGTTCGCACGGTCTGCAGGGTGTCGCGGATGTGCGCGATGACCAGCGCGAGGAATCCGTAGCCGACGAGGGACAGCCATCCGCCCAGGGTCGCGTCGTCGTCGTACGACCAGATGGTCGACACCAGCGCCCACGCGAGGAACGCGACGAAGCTCGTGGGTGCGAAGCCGAGCGGGCGCAGCTCGCGGCGCCGGGCGATGACGATCGCGACGCCGAGGAGATCGAGCGACACGATGATGGTGCCGAGCGTCACGGATCCCGCGGTGCTCTCGATCGCGTGCGCACCGAGCACCGCCAGCAGCGTGGTCAGGGTGTACGCGCGGGCGGTGTCGGCCGAGCGCAGGAGGCGCACGGCCGCCCCCATCGGCGCGGACGAGGTCATCGGCGCCGGGTCCGCAGCGGTCGCCGCTCGGGAGCCGACGCCTCGCCCGCCCCGACGTCGACGAGCGGGGCCGCCTTGATCTTGAACGAGAGCCCGACCACGAGCATCCAGCCCCACAGCATGATGGGGCCCGACTCCGTCAGGCCCTGCACGAGCAGCATCGCCACGACGAGCGGGGGGAGGAGCGAGACCGTCTGGTACGGGCGGTCGGCGCGGATGTCCCAGCGAGGCCGGTCGACGGCGAAGAACCACGAGCGCCACACGAGTGCGGCGAACACGCCGAGCACGACGAGGACGCCGAGCGCGCCGAGCTGCAGGAAGACGTCGAGCCACATGTCGTGCGCGTGGAACACGGTGATGCCGTGATCGACGATCCAGCCGTCGAAGGCGGGATCCCAGGGGAGCCAGGGGCTCGCGAACCCGTGGCCGACGACCGGACGCTCGGTGGCGCGATCGAGGACGGCGCTCCAGATGGCGCCGCGGCCGGTGAGGTCTTCACCGCGGCCGACCAGCGCGAGGAGCCGGTCGCGGAGGAGCAGGGCGAGTGCCGCGCCGACGACGACGACCGCGGCGAACAGTGCGTAGCGACGGGTGCGCGCTCGCGGGCTGCGCGCGCGGCGCATGAGCAGGATGGCCCCGAGCACGACGGCGACGACGACGAGCGCCACGAGGGTGGTCACCGACCCCGAGCGCAGCAGGAGGAACGCGGCCACGGCCATCCACACTGCGCGCACCACGGGCGAGGGGGCGCGGTCGGCCAGGCGCACGCCGAACACGATGAGCGCGAGCAGGCAGAGGATGCCCAGGAGGTTGGCGTTGCCGACGGCCCCCTGCAGCCGCCCCGGGTCGAGCACCGGGTCGAGAAGGTTGCCCCGCACCCAGTACCAGTGCGGATCCGGGTGCGGCGGCACGTCGGTGAAGTTCGGCAGCAGCGGGCGATGCCGCACCGCTGCCACCCACAGCTCGAGGAGGACAGACAGCCCCAGCACCCAGCGCAGCGCGATCTCCAGGCAGCGCAGCAGCTCGCGCCACGTGAGCACGTCGGCCAGGAACACGCCCTGCAGCGTCGCCGCCGCGAGGAGCAGCCACGTGACGGCGGTGGTGGCCGCCCACGACGACCAGGCCAGCGACACGAGCGCGAGGGCCACGTAGCCGAGTGCGAGCCACGGGAGCCGGCGCCACGGGAAGGGCGCGCGGCGTCGGGCCAGCCGGGGGACCCAGATCGCGACGGTGCCGAGCGTGAGGGCGGCCAGGAACACGGCGCCGCCGGCGAAGCCCAGCAGGTTCCACCAGAAGGAATGCGCGAAGGCGGAGAAGACGACGAGCACGGCGTAGGCGCGCAGCAGGAGGTGGCCCGTGGTCTCGCGCTCGGGCGCGGTCGGCGGGTCGGCGACCGGGTACCGGCTCAGCTGCGTCATCGCGCACCAGGCTACCGTCACCGCGATGCCCGCCCCCTAGGCTTGGGGCGTGCTCGTTCCCCTCGCCAACGCTCCCAGGGACTATGCCTGGGGTTCCCGCTCGCTCATCGCCGCGCTGGAGGGCCGCGACCCCGCCGCCGGCCCCGAGGCGGAGGTCTGGTTCGGGGATCATCCGTCCGACCCCGCGGACGTCGAGGATGGGAGCGGCCGCACGCTGGACGCCTGGATCGCCGACAACGGCGTGCGGGTCTCGCCGAGCGGGCGCCTGCCCTATCTCCTGAAGCTGCTCGCGGCCGGCGCGCCCCTGTCCATCCAGGTGCACCCGACGAAGCGGCAGGCGGAGGCGGGGTTCGCGCGCGAATCGAGGCTCGATGCCGGCGCCGCGCGCAACTACGTCGACGACAACCACAAGCCGGAGATCATCGTCGCGCTGAGCGACCGGTTCGAGGCGCTGGCGGGTCTGCGCGAGCTCGAGGCCACGCGCCGCCTGCTGGACGCGATCGGCGCGTCGGCCGCGCCGCTGCGGGACCGGCTGGGCGACCCGGAGGGACTGCGCGACGCGCTCGGCTGGCTGCTCAGCGGAGATGCCGACGACACCGTCGCGGCGATCATCGCCGCGCTCGAGGAGGCGCAGTCGACGGAGTTCGCCGCCGAGCTCGCCAACGCCCGCTACATCGCCAGCATCCACCCGCAGGACCCCGGCGTGGTCGTGGCGCTGCTGATGAACTACGTCGTCCTGCGTCGCGGCGAGGGCCTGTTCCTCGGGGCGGGGATGCTGCACGCCTACGTCGCGGGTCTCGGCGTCGAGCTCATGGCGGCCAGCGACAACGTGCTGCGCGGCGGGCTCACCCCCAAGCGGATCGACGTCGAGGAGCTGCTCGCCATCGTGGACCCCGAGCCCGGTCCCGTGCCGGTCGTGCTGCCGGTGGCCGGCGACCGCGGCTCCCGCTCCGTGGAGTCGTTCGCCGTGCCGGTGTCGGACTTCCGCCTGCTGCACGTGGCGGTGGCGCACGAGGAGCCCGCCGTGCTCCGCCCGACCGGCGCCGCCATCGTGCTCGCGGCCGCCGGCGAGGTGACGGTCTCCGACGGGGGCGACGCGGTCTCGCTGCGGCCGGGGCGCGCGGTGTTCGCGACCCCCGACACCGCGCAGCTGCGGTTCGCGGGCGACGGGGAGGTCTTCATGGCGGAGCCGGGCGTCGCCTGAGCGCGCGGGGATCCGCCGCCGCGACACGCCGGTGGACCAGGTGAACCTTCGATCTTCCCTTCAGGGTTTACGATCTGCGACTTGACCTCTGCGAATCACACCGTTGTAATTAAGTGCACACGCTGCCCGCGTGGGGGAGACACAAGGGTTGGAGAGCGACGATGGCGCCTTCGCAGTATCGATCGGGAGTACCCGACGACTGGTTCGTCGATCCGGTCGAGCTCGGCGTGCCGGGAGTCCGGCCGGCGACGGCGGAGGAGACAGCGCTCGCGTGGCAGAGCGATGCGCTGTGCGCGCAGACGGATCCCGAGGCCTTCTTCCCCGAGAAGGGCGGCTCCACGCGCGACGCCAAGCGCATCTGCGCGACCTGCGACGTGCGGGCGGAGTGTCTCGAGTACGCCCTGCAGAACGACGAGCGCTTCGGCATCTGGGGCGGTCTGAGCGAGCGCGAGCGTCGCAAGCTCAAGCGCCAGGCGAGCTGACCGCCCGCCGGCTGGGAAAGCGCCGCCTCGGCGCGCCGATCTCCGGCCCCGCGCGCCGCACGGCTTAGGCTTGCCCGGTCATGCCCGCCGCAGTCCACGCCGTCCTCGTCGCGCGCTCCTCACCGGATGCCGCATCCGCCCTCGAACGCACCCTCGCGGCCATCCGCTCGCAGCGCCGGCCCGTCGACGCGCTCACGGTCGTCGTGTGCGGATCGCTCGAGCCGTTCCGCGACCTCGTGTCGTCCTCGGGCGCCGAGGGCATCGTCGAAGCCTCGGCCGCCACGACCTTCGCGGGAGCTGTCGGCTACGCGCTGCGGCGGGTGACGCCCGGCGCCGCGGTGTGGCTGCTCGCGCACGACTCCACACCCGATGCCGGCGCGCTCGCCGCCCAGACGGCGGCCCTCGAGCGCGGCCCCTCCATTGCGATCGCCGCGCCGAAGCTCGTCGACGAGCGCGATGCCGAGCGCATCGTCTCGCTCGGGCGGAGCATGACCCGCTTCGGGCGCTCCGTGGAGCTCGCCGACGGCGAGTTCGACCAGGGCCAGTACGACGGACTCGACGACGTGCTGGGCGCGGACGTCCGTGGCGTCCTCGTCCGCGGCGACATCGCCGCCGAGCTCGCACCGGATCCCGCGCTCCTCGGAGCCGATGAGGGCCTCGACATGGGCGTCCGCGCGCATCTCGCCGGCCGCCGCGTGGCGCTCGTGCCGCGCGCGCGCATCGCCGTCCCGCCCCCGCATCGAGCGCGGATGGCCGACGACTACCGCGAGCGCCTCGCGCAGCTGCATCGCCGACTCGCCTACGCGCCCGCGTGGGCGGTCGTGCTGCACTGGCTCTCGTTCCTGCCGCTGGCGCTGTGGAAGACCGTCGTCCAGCTCATCGCCAAGGCGCCGGCGTTCGTGCCCGCGGAGTGGGCGGCCGCCGTCGTCGCGATGGTGCGCGTGGGGGCGGTCGCGCGCTCGCGTCGTCGCATCCGCGGCATTCGCAGCCGCTCCTGGGCGAGCGTCGAGGCGCTCCGCGTGACGCGCGCGGACCTGCGCGAGCGCCACGATCCGCACCACGCGCCCCGCGTGCGCAGCGAGCTGCGGTTCTTCTCGGGCGGCGGCGCGTGGGCCGTGCTCGCCGCCGGCGTCGTGAGCGTGGTGGCGTTCCTCGCGCTGCTGTCGTGGCCCGGGGTCGCGGGGGGCGCGCTCCTGCCGCTGCAGCGCACGGTCTCGGGCCTCTGGTCCGAAGCCGCCTACGGGCGCCGCGAGGTCGGGCTGCACGTCGTATCGGCGGCCGACCCGTTCGCCGGCGTCACCGCCCTGCTCGGGTCGCTCTGGCCGGCGAGCCCGTCCTTCGCGCTCCTCGTGCTGTGGCTGCTGGCCCTGCCGCTGGCTGTGCTGGGTGCGTGGTTCGCCGCCACGCGGGTGACGCCGCGCGCTGGCGTCCGCGTCGTCATGGCCCTCCTCTGGGCGTTCGCGCCCAGCTTCCTCTCGGCCCTCGTCGATCCCCGTCCCGCGTCTGTCATCGCGCACCTCCTGCTGCCCTGGCTGCTGTTCGCCGGCGCCGCCGCTCACCGCTCGTGGGGAGCCGCCGGCAGCGCCTCGCTGCTGCTCGCCGCCGTCCTCGCGTGCGCCCCGTCGCTCGCCCCCGCGCTCATCCTGGTGTGGGCGATCGCGCTCGTGCTGACCTGCGTGCGGCGCCCGCGCGCCGTCGCCCGCGTGGTGTGGACGGTGGTGCCCGCGGTGGTGCTGTCGCTCCCCGTCGTTCTCGCGCAGGTCGGCCGCGGCACCCCATGGGCGCTCCTCGCCGACCCGGGCCAGCCCTGGGCGGCGCCCGCGATCGCAGCGGAGGAGCGGTGGCGGCTCGCGCTCGGATTCCCGACCCCCGACCCCGGCGGATGGGGCGCTTTCCTCACCGGCTTCGGACTGCCGGCCTCGACCTGGTGGGTCCCGCTGCTGCTCGCGCCGGTCGCACTCGCCGCGGTGATCGCGCCGCTCACGCGGCGGTGGCGGATGGGCACGGCGATGGTCGTGCTCGCGGCTCTCGGACTCGTGTCCGCCGTGGCGGTCGTCTCGCTGCAGCCCGCCTGGGCGCAGTCGACCCCCGTGGCGGTCTGGCCCGGGTCGGCCCTCAGCCTCGCGTGGCTGGGTCTCGTCGCCGCGGCGGCGGTCGCCCTCGACGTCGGTCTCGCTCGGCGCGGACTGCGCGCGGCGGTCGCCGTCGTCGCGCTCGTCGGCGTATGCGCGGCCGCCGTGCCAGCCCTGACCGCCGTGCACCGGGGGCAGTCGGAGCTCCGGAGCGGCGGTGACACCACCCTGCCCGCCTACGTCTCCGCTCAGGCGGCGATCGTCGACGACCTCGCCACCCTCGTCCTCAGTCCGCAGGCCGACGGCGGGCTCGCGGCGTCGCTCGTGTGGGGGTCGAGCGAGACGCTGGGCGGGCAGTCCACGCTGCAGTCCACGCAGCCCGTGGTCTCCGACGACGACGTGCGGGTCGCGGAGATGTCGACCGATCTCGTCTCCGGCGCAGCCGGCGACATCGCCGCACGGCTCGCGGACGAGGGCATCGCGTTCGTCCTCCTCGCCGCGAACGACGAGGAGGACGAGCTCGCGCGCGCCCTGCGGCTCGCGGCGACGACCGCGATCGACCAGCGCGGCGGGCTGGTGCGTGTCGGGGAGACGCCGCGCGGCGTGCTGTGGAGCGTCGACGCCGAGCGCTCGCCGCGAGCGCCCCTGTCGGCCGACGACCAGGCGACCGCCCGCGCCATCGCGCTGGCGCAGCTCATCGCGGTGGCGGTCGCACTGCTGCTCGCCGTGCCGACGCCGATCTCGCACCGGGCGGCGCGGCGCAAGCCCCGGGTCATCGGGGCGGGATTCGAGGAGGCGGAATGAGCAGGGCGACGACATCGGCGCGCATCGTCATGGGAGCGGTCGTCTCGGCGGCCGCCGTGGCCGCGGTCGTCGGCGCTGGCGCGGCGCCCTGGCCCGCGGTGGGCGCCGCCGCACCCTCGACCGACGTGCTTCCCGCACCGGCCGAGGTGCTGCTCGCGTGCGACGGGCCGCTGCTGGCGCTCGCGCGCTCCGCGGAGGACGCCGCAGGGGTGAGCGCGGCCGCCGACGCCGCCGTCATCTCCGGCGACGCGAGCGGCGAGCGCCTCGAGCAGGGGGAGCTGACGCTCTCCGGTGTCGCCGATGCGACAGCGCCGCTGTTCCGCCGCTCCCCGGAGGGCCGCGAGCCCGTCCCCGCGGCCGCCGCCTCGTCCGTCGAGGCGCGCGACATGGATCTCGGCGGGTTCGCGGCCTCGGAGTGCCGGGCGCCGCAGATGGAGTCCTGGATCGTCGGCGGCGACGTCGCCACCGGGACCACGGGCATCCTGCTCGTGGCGAACCCGACCGACGCGAACGCGGTCGTGTCGCTGGACGTGTTCGGAGTCGAGGGCGTCACCACTCCCGCCGGCGCCGATGCCATCGCGATCCCCGCCGGTGCTCAGGTGCCCATCCCGCTGGCCGGCATCGCCGGAGGCGAGGAAGCGCCAGCGGTTCGGGTCACCGCGGTCGGCTCGCCGGTGCGCGTCACCCTCCAGTCCAGCATCGTGCGCACGCTCGAGCCCGGCGGCATCGACCTGCAGCCGGCGGTCGCGCCGGCGGCGACGCAGGTCCTCCCGGGCGTCAACGTCACGCCCGAGGCGAGTGAGGGGGAGAACTCCTCCGGGCTCGTCCGGCTGCTGTCCACGGCGGATGCCACGGCGACGGTCACCGTCCTGCCGGAGGGCGGCGGCGTTCCGGTCCGCGCGCCCGAGGAGGTCGCGCTGACCGCCGATCAGCCGAAGTCCGCCGATCTGGGCGGCCTTCCGGCTGGCCGGTACACCGTGCTCGTCGACGCCGATCAGCCGGTCGTCGCCGCCGCCTGGCAGGCGACGGGCTTCGGGCCGGGCTCCGACTACGCCTGGTACGCCGCGGCGCCGCCGGTCGAGCGCGCCACGCTGTTCGCGGTGCCCGACGGCCCCAACCCGCGCGTGAGCGTCTACAACCCGGGCGACGAGGCGGTTACGGTCGCGGTCTCCGGCGACGATGGAGAGCAGTCGCTGGAGGTGGACGCGCACGCCTTCGCCTCGGTCGCGCTTCCCGGCAGCGGGCTCTACACGCTCGACCCGGGTGGTTCCACGCTCCACACGTTGCTCGGCTTCGAGGGCGGCAGTGTGCTCGCGGCGCTGCCGATCACGCAGGACGCGTCGATGCCGCGGCCGCTCACCGTCTACCCCTGACCGGTTCGCCTGCGGTCAGTACCAGCGGTAGCGGTCGGGGGCGAGGTCCCACGGGTCGCGGTCGAGGTAGTCGGCAGCCGCGCGGAACACCGCGCCCTCCACGACGATGCGGCGGTGGTAGTCGTCCGCCCGCGCGAGCCCGATCGCGCCGTGGACCCGGCTGAGCCGCTCCACCGGGATCCGGAACAGGATGATCCGCCGCGCGGCGCGGTCGATGCGCCAGCGGGGGATGCCGTCCTCCGACGGCTCGACGGGGAGCCCCGCGATCTCGAAGCTCACGTCGCGCAGCTCCGGCCAGGCGCTGCGGAGGTACTCCGCCGCGGAGCCGACGGCCACGTCGAATCGCTCATAGCGCGTGTCGACGGGCGGCAGCGGCGGGCGCACGATCGAGCTGCGGCCCGCGCGTCCGTGCCTGCCGTGCCGCGCGGTCGCGCGAGGCGGCGCCGGGCGGGGCGGGCGGTTCCACCACTTCATGGCTCCAGCTTACGGCGCTGCTGCGCGTCGTCGCCGTGCCCGAGCTGCTCGTCGGTAGGCTGATCCGGATGCGCGAGAGACTGTGCTCCAAGGTGGGCTGCGCCCGCGAGGCCGTGACGACCATGACCTACGACTATGCGGACCAGATGGCCGCGGTGGGTCCGCTCGGCGCGGGGGACGACCCCCACGCCCACGACCTGTGCGCGCTGCACACCGAGCGCCTGTCGGTGCCGCAGGGCTGGGTCGTCGTCCGGCACGAGACGCTCCGCGCCTGACGCTCAGCCGGCGACGAGTCTCGCCGTGCCCGCCTCGTACTCGGTGAGCCCGCCGGTCTCGCCCGCGCGCACCGCGCGCCGTCCCTGCACGAGCATGTAGCTCAGGAAGACCGCCAGCGCCGCCGCGCCGATGCCGATCTTCACCCACCACGGCCAGGGCTGACCGGTCACGAACCCCTCCACGGCGCCCGCGAGCGCCAGGGCGAGCACGAGCCCGACCGCGATCGTCGCGAGCGAGAGCCCCGCATCGGCGAGGGCCGCCGACCGCGTGCGCGGACCGGGGGCGACGAGCGCCCAGAAGATGTGGAACCCGGCCGCGCCCGCCACGAAGATGCACGTCATCTCCAGCAGCCCGTGCGGGAGGATGTACAGCACGAAGACGTCGCCGCGGTCGAAGGCGAACATGACGGCCGCGGCGATCCCGAGGCTCACCGCGTTCTGCACGAGGACGTACGCGGGGAAGATGCCGGTCACGCCGAACAGGACGCACTGGGCGGCGATCCAGGCGTTGTTGGTCCAGACGGTGCCCGCGAAGACCGCCGCGGGGTTCTCCGTGTAGTACCCCGCGAACTGCTCGTCGGCGTAGTGCTCCAGCTGAGCGGCGGGGCCGAGCGACGCGACGAGGGCGGGATCGCGCGACACCCACGACGCCACGAGCGCCACCACGCCGACGAAGACCACGGCGATGCCGAGCGTCGTCCAACGCACGCGGTGCAGGGCGGCCGGAAGCTGCCGGACGAGGAAGCGCGCCAGCGCGCGGAGGGCCCCGTCGGGCGTCCCCGTCAGCCGCAGGCGCGCGCGCGAGAGGATCGCCGACACGTGGTCGCCCTGCGGCGTGCGTCCAGCGGTGGTCTTGATGTCCGCGAGATCGGCCGACGCCGCCTGATAGCGCGCGACGAGCTCGTCGACCTCCGGTCCGGTGAGCCGGCGGCGGCGGGAGAGCTCGTCCAGACGCGCCCACTCCGGGGCGCGAGCGGCCGTGAGGGCATCGAGGTCCACCTGATTAACTGTACGCATGTCGACGCCATCCGCCGCGGCGATCCGCGACGACGAGGTGCTCACGGGCGAGGCCGTGGCCCTCGACGTGCAGCCCGTCGGGGTGCTGCTGCGGGCGGCCGGTGCGCTCATCGACATCGCGGTGTCCGCCGCCCTGTTCCTGCTGTTCGCCCTCGCCATGACGAGCCTCGTCGACGCGGGCGCGCTGGACGAGAGCTCACTGCAGATCGCCCTCGTGGTGATGATCGTCCTGCTGCTGGTCGTCCTGCCCACGACCGTGGAGACGCTCACGCGCGGTCGCAGCCTCGGCAAGCTCGCCGTCGGCGGCCGCATCGTCCGCACCGACGGCGGCGCGATCGGCTTCCGGCATGCGCTCATCCGCGCGCTCCTCGGCGTCTTCGAGACGTATCTCACCGTCGGCGGCACCGCCCTGCTCGTCGGCATCTTCACCCCGCGCGGGCAGCGCCTGGGCGACCTCGTCGCCGGCACCTACAGCGAGCGGACGCGCACGCCGCCGCTGTCGCCGGTGGACTTCTCGCTGCCGCCGGGCATGGAGCCGTGGGCGGCGGTGGCGGATGTGGCCAGGATGCCCGACCGAATCGCGCGGCGGCTGTCGCGCTTCGTCACCGGGGCGGCGCGCATGCACCCCGGCTCGCGGCAGGGCCTGGCCGAGGAGCTCGTCGGCGAACTCGCGCCCTATGTCGCGCCCCTCCCCGCGGTGCCGCCGGAGGTCGCCGTCCGCGCGGTGGTCGCGGTGCGCCGCGGGCGGGAGCTGCGCGCTCTGCAGCTCCGTGACGAGCGCGTCGCCCGCCTGCTGCGCTGACGGTCAGGTCGTCGCGGCGTTGCGGCGCGCGAGCCCGGCGGCGAGGGCGCCGACCAGCGGGAGCACCGCGAACACCCAGACCTGCGCCAGCGCGTCGGCGCCGCCGTACACGGCCGCCGCGACCGCCGTCGCCGGGTTGACGAGACCCCCGTCGATGGGGGCGGCGACGAGATGGATGGCCGCGAGCGCGGCTCCGACGGCGCTCGCGCGCCGGGCGCCGTCGCCGAGGAAGACGAGCGCGAGCATCGCGGCCAGCACGAGCTCGACGATGACCGCCGCCGGCAGATCGAAGCCCGCGGCGGAGCGCGCGCCCCACCCCGCGCTCGCGAAGCCGCCGTTCTGAGCGGCCTCCAGCCATCCGACCGGCCCGAACAGGCCCACGAGGACGAGGAGGGTCGTCGCCACCAGCCCGCCGATCATCTGGACGAGCGCGTAGCGGCCGGCGTCGGACCAGCGCAGCCGCCCGGCGGCGGCGACGGCCAGCGTCACGGCGGGGTTGAGGTGCGCGCCCGAGACGCGGCCGAACGCCGCCGCCGCCGCGAGGTAGCCGAGGCCGAACGCCGCCGCGACCGCGAGGTGCACGACCCCGGACGCGTACGCGCCCGCGGGGTCGGCCAGGTGCGAGGCGAACAGGGCGGTGCCGACGCCGAGGAAGACGAGGAAGAACGTTCCGGCGCCCTCGGCCACCAGGCGCGGGGCGAGGGCGGGGGAGGGATCGGGCATGACATTCCTCTCGACGGGCGACGACCGCATCTCGCCCCGATCGTGGCACAGTCGACGCTCCGGCCGGGAGCGCCGAGGGGCGCTCGCGCCGGACACGCCGGATGGAGCGGTTGTTTTGAATGGTTCAAAAAGACGCCTAGGATGAGGCCATGATCCCCGCTCGTCCCGACGCCGAGTCGGCCCTCCGCGCCGCCGGCCTGCGCGTGACCGCGCCGCGGCGTGCGGTGTACGGCGCCCTCGTCGGCGCCCCGCACGCGCGCGCCGACGAGGTGTTCGAGCGCGTGCGCGACACCGTGCCGGGCACCAGCCTGCAGGCTGTCTACAACGTGCTCGGCGACTTCGTCGACGCGGGACTCGCGCGGCGCATCGAGCCGAGCGGCCAGCCGGGACGCTTCGAGCTGCGGGTGGGGGACAACCACCACCACGCCGTGTGCACGTCGTGCGGCCGCGTCGACGACGTGGACTGCGTGCAGGGGGCCGCCCCGTGCCTGCACCCCGGCCACGACACCGGCTTCGTCATCCACACCGCCGAGGTGACGTTCTGGGGCCTGTGCCCCGACTGCGCCTCCGCGACCTCCCCCCACCCGATCGAAAGGACTCCATGAGCAGCGACACCCTGACCGGCTGCCCCGTCATCCACGACGGCGCCGCGGACGACACCACGCGTCTCCCCGCCGCCGACCTCCCCGCGAGCGAGCCCCGCGGCGACCTGGTCCACCCCACCCAGGGCGACCCGAACCGCGAGTGGTGGCCGGAGCGCCTGAACCTCAAGCTCCTCGCGAAGAATCCCGCCGTCGCCGACCCGTACGCCGACGAGGACTTCGACTACGCCGCGGCGTTCCAGACCCTCGACCTCGCGGCCGTGAAGGCCGACATCGCCGAGACCCTCACGACGTCCCAGTCGTGGTGGCCCGCCGACTTCGGGCACTACGGCCCGCTCGTCGTGCGCATGGCCTGGCACAGCGCCGGCACCTACCGCGCCCTCGACGGCCGCGGCGGGAGCGGGGCGGGGCAGCAGCGCTTCGCGCCCCTCAACAGCTGGCCCGACAACGCCAACCTCGACAAGGCGCGCCGCCTGCTCTGGCCCGTCAAGAAGAAGTACGGCCGCAGCCTCTCGTGGGCCGACCTCATGATCCTCGCAGGCAACGTGGCGCTCGAGACGATGGGCTTCAAGACCTTCGGCTTCGCCGGCGGCCGCGCCGACGTGTGGGAGCCGGAGGACGACGTGTACTGGGGCGGCGAGAAGATCTGGCTGGGGAGCGACAAGCGCTTCAGCGGTCAGCGCGAGCTCGACAAGCCGCTCGCGGCCACGCACATGGGCCTCATCTACGTGAACCCCGAGGGCCCCGAGGGCGTGCCGGATCCGCTCGGTGCCGCCGCGGACATCCGCGCCACCTTCCGCCGCATGGGCATGGAGGACGACGAGACGGTCGCCCTCATCGCCGGCGGGCACACCTTCGGCAAGACGCACGGCGCGGCTCCCGACACCCATGTCGGCGCCGACCCCGAGGGCGCCTCGATCGAGGAGCAGGGGCTGGGCTGGAAGAGCTCGCACGGCTCGGGCAAGGGCGACGACACCATCACGTCCGGCCTCGAGGTGACGTGGACCTACCACCCGACCCGCTGGGACAACGAGTTCTTCCACATCCTGTTCGGCTACGAGTGGGAGCTCATGGAGAGCCCCGCCGGCGCCAAGCAGTGGCGCCCGAAGAACGGCGGCGGCAGCGACCTCGTGCCGCTCGCGCACTCGGATGGCCGTCGCGAGCCGCGCATGCTCACCACCGACATCGCGCTGCGCGAGGACCCGGGCTTCGCGAAGCACGCCCGCCGCTTCGCGGAGGACCAGGACGCGTTCTCGGACGCCTTCGCCCGCGCCTGGTTCAAGCTCACGCACCGCGACATGGGCCCGAAGGCCCGCTACCTCGGCCCCGAGGTGCCCGCTGAGGACCTCATCTGGCAGGACCCGCTGCCCGCGGTGGACCACGAGCTCATCGACGCCGCGGACGCTGTGACGCTGAAGGAGCGGATCCTCGCCTCCGGGCTCACCGTGTCGCAGCTCGTCTCGACCACATGGGCGGCGGCGTCCACCTTCCGCGGCGGCGACAAGCGCGGCGGCGTGAACGGCGCGCGCATCCGCCTCGCCCCGCAGAAGGACTGGGCGGTCAACAACCCCGCTCAGCTCGCCACCGTGCTGTCGGCGCTCGAGGAGATCAAGGCCGCGTTCGACGCCGAGCAGCAGGGCGGGAAGCGCGTGTCGCTCGCCGACCTGCTCGTGCTCGCCGGCAACGCGGCGGTCGAGAAGGCAGCGGGCGAGGCCGGCGTGGAGGTGCGCGTGCCGTTCCGTCCGGGGCGCACCGACGCCACGCAGGAGCAGACCGACGTCGACTCGTTCGGCTACCTGGAGCCCATCGCCGACGGCTTCCGCAACTACGCGGGCCCCGACGCGACGCTCCCCGCCGAGTACCTCCTCATCGACAAGGCGCACCTGCTCACGCTCAGCGCGCCGGAGATGACGGTGCTCGTGGGCGGTCTGCGCGTGCTGGGCGCGAACTGGGACGGCTCGCCCTACGGCGTGTTCACCGACCGCCCCGGTGTGCTCACGAACGACTTCTTCGTGAACCTGCTCGACCTCGGCAGGACGTGGCGTCCGCTCGACCCGGGCAAGCACGCCTTCGAGGCCACCGACGACGAGACCGGCGAGGTCTTCGGCCGAGGCACCCGCGTGGACCTCGTCTTCGGCTCCAACTCGGAGCTGCGCGCGGTCGCCGAGGTGTACGCCTCCGACGACGCGACGACCAAGTTCGTGCACGACTTCGTGAAGGCGTGGACGAAGGTCACGGAGCTCGACCGCTTCGACCTCAGGGGCTGACCCGCCCGCACGAGAGCCGGCCCCGGGGGATCCCCCGGGGCCGGCTCTCGTCTCACAGGCGGCCCGTGCGCTTGAGGTCGAGGTACCGGTCGGCCAGCCGCGGCGGCAGGTCATCCGGCGGCGCGGTCAGCGCCTGCGCGCCCGCCCGCTCGACGGCCCTGGCCACCTGATCGACGGCGGCCAGCGCGGCCTCCGCGGCCGCCGCGCGGTACAGCGCATCCGACGTGCCGTGGCCGCGGGCCGCGTCGGCGGGCGTGGAGTCGGTCGCCGACGCGACGAGCACGGTCGTCCCTCGGCGCGCGGCGCCGGGCAGCGCGCCGAGGAACCCGCGCGCGGCATCCGACGACTCCTGGGCGGTGAGCAGCACGAGGAGCGACGGGTGCGGAGCGAGCCGCCGCGCCTGCGCGAGCGCGGCATCCCAGTCGGTGTCGATGAGCTGCGCGTCCACCGGCGAGAGGGCGTCGACGAGAGCGGGGAGCAGCGCCGGCCCCTCGGCGCCGCTCACCCGCGCGCGCACGCGCCGGTCGAACGCGACGAGGTGCACGTGATCGCCCGCGCGCTGCGCGAGCGCCGCGAGGAGGAGCGCCGCCTCGACGGCGGCGTCGAGGCGGGTGCTGTCGCCTACGCGCGCGGCCGCCGTCCGTCCGGTGTCCAGGACGACCACGATGTGGCGATCGCGCTCGGGCCGCCACGTGCGCAGCATCGTCGTGCCCGCGCGGGCGGTGGCCCGCCAGTCGATCGAGCGCACGTCGTCGCCGCGGACGTAGGGGCGGAGGGAGTCGAACTCCGTGCCCTGCCCCCGCATCTGCACGCTCGTGCTCCCATCGAGCTCCCGCAGCCGCGCGATGCGACTGGGAAGGTGGCGTCGGCTGCGGAACGGCGGAAGCACGCGGATGGCCCCTGGCGCGTCGAGCACGCGCTGACGCCCCGCGAGTCCGAGGGGGCCCGTGCTCCGCACCGCCACGAACGCAGTGCGGAGCTCGCCGCGCCGCCGCGGGGCGAGGCGGACGCGCAGCGAGCGCGTCTCGCCGGGCGGCACGTCCACAGCCAGACGGGCGGGCTGGGCGCCGGCAGTCGGCTGCCATCCGTCTCGCACCCAGCCGCGCAGGCGCCGACTGCCGGTGTTGACGAGGCGCACGACCGCCTCCGCCGCCTCGCCCAGGCGCACCCGTGGCGGGATCGCCCGATCCATCCGCAGCGCACGGGGGTCGGCTGCCGCTGCGACGTCGACGGCGACCGCCGCCGTGCACACCGCCACCCAGACGGCCAGTACGAGCCACGGGTCGGCGCCCGCGGCGCCGAGGAGCACCACGGGGACGATCCCGAAGGCGGCGAGAGCCGCGAGCCGGCCGGTGACGTGCATCCGTCAGCCGATCAGAGCGGCACGGGCGTCTGCTGCAGCACGGCCGTGAGCACGGCCTGCGCGGAGACGCCCTCGATCTCGGCATCGGCGGCGAGCCGGATCCGGTGCCGCCAGACGGGGATGATCATGGCCTGGACGTGATCGGGGGTGACGGCCGGATAGCTGCCGAGCCATGCCCACGCCTTCGCCGCCGCCAGCAGCGCCGTGGCCGCGCGCGGGCTCGCGCCCAGCTGCACAGATGGGCTCCGGCGCGTGGCGCGGGCGAGGTCGACGATGTAGGCGAGCACGTCGTCGTCCACGGCGACGGCGTCGGCCGCGCGCTGCGCGGCTTCGATGTCGACCGTGGTGAGAGCCGCGGCGACGCCCTCCAGCGCACGCGGCGAGAACCCGTCGGCGTGACGCCGCAGCACCGCGACCTCCGCTTCACGCGGTGGCACCTCGACGACGAGCTTCATGAGGAAGCGATCGAGCTGGGCCTCGGGGAGCGTGTACGTGCCCTCGTGCTCGATCGGATTCTGCGTGGCTGCCACGAGGAAGGGCGAGGGCAGCGAGCGCGTCACGCCGTCGGCAGACACCTGCCGCTCCTCCATCGCCTCGAGCAGCGCGGCCTGCGTCTTCGGCGGGGTGCGGTTGATCTCGTCGGCGAGGAGCACATGGGTGAAGACCGGGCCCTCCCGGAACTCGAACTCGCCCGATCGGGAATCGTAGACGAGCGAGCCGGAGACGTCGCCCGGCATCAGATCGGGCGTGAACTGCACGCGCTTGGTGTCGAGGCCGAGAGCGCGGCTGAAGGAGCGCACGAGCAGGGTCTTCGCGACACCGGGGACTCCCTCGAGGAGCACGTGCCCGCGGGCCAGCAGGGCCACGAGCAGCCCGCTCACCGCTGCGTCCTGCCCCACGACGGCCTTGGCGACCTCCGTGCGGACGCGTTCGACGGCCTCCCGCAGGGCGGCGGGGTCGGGAGCAGGCGTGTCGAGGGAGGGCGTGTCGGTCACGATGGCGTCCTTTCGGTGCGGACGGCCGCGTCGACGGCCGCCTCGAGATGGCGGAGGCGTTCGCCCCACACGACGAGCTCCCGGTCGCGCTGCGGCTCGGCGAGGAGAAGAGCGAGGATGGCCGTGGGCTCGGCACGCAGCCGGGCCGCGGCTGCGTCGGCGATCTGCTCGCTCGAGGCCGAGCGCGGCAGGCCCAGCCGGCGGGCCATCCGGCGCTCCGCGCCCCGGCCGAGGAGGTGCGCGGCGTGCCGGGAGTCGGCCGCGCGGGCGTAGAGCCGTGCGCGTCCCTCCATCGTCTCGCCGGCTCGAACCGTGACGGGCAGGTTCTCCGCGACGAGCGGACCGAACCGGCGCCCGCGCCAGAGGCCCGCGACCACGACGCCGAGAGCGGCGAGCACGATGGCGGGCGTCACCCAGGCCGGGGTGAGCTCGCCGAGGGTCTTCGGCTCAGCGGCCGCGTCGGCGTCTGTCGGCAGGTACCAGACGACGCGCTCGCCGCCGCCGAGGAGCGCGAGAGCGAGCGCTGCGTTCCCCGCGCGGTCGAGGTGCTCATTGGCGAGGAGCGCTGTGCCGTCGACGGCGGCGCGGTCGCCCGTGGGCGAGGTGAGGAGCGCCCACGCGCCCTCCGTCACGGGATAGCATCCGTTCGAGTCGCCGGGTGCGTACGCGGCGCCGGGCACGATCGCCCCCGCGCGGCTCGCAGCCGCCAGGGAGCAGGAGGGGGCGACCTCCCCGCCGTCGCCGCGAGCGCGGAAGGCCGCACCGTCGAAGAGAAGGCGCAGGTCGCGGGCGGCGGGGGACAGCAGCACGACGTCGTCCGCGGCGGAGACGAGACGACGCACATCCGCATCGGCGAGGGGAGTGGTCGCCCCCAGCGCCAGGGTGCCGCCGGCGTCGGCATGGGCGATGGCCTCGTCGAGACCCGTCGCGACGACGACCTCGACGCCCGCGCGATCCTCGAGAAGCCGCACGATCGCCCGCGCGCCGTCGGGAGCGGGAGAGGCGGCATCGAGCGGCGGGCGCTCCGACCACTCGTCGGGGCTCACCAGGACCAGCACGAGGCCGCCGACGATGAACGCGATGACCAGGGCGGACCATCCCGCCACCCGTCGGCGGCGTGCGGTCGCCGACGGGGCGGCCGACACGCTCGGCTGCCCGCTCACCGTGCCGCTTCCGGTGCGGTGCCGCTCACCGCTCCGCCCCCGCTGCAACCGGGACCGCCAGGGGGCGCGCGGCGGCGAGCGCATCGTCCAGCCGGGCCATCCGCTCGTAGGCCGCCGACGAGGCCGCACGGTGCAGATAGCGCACGTCGTCGAACGCGTCGGCGGCGGCGGCCAGCTCGTCGGCGTGGGCAGGGAAGGGCCGCGCGGCCATCGTCGCCACGCCACGCGCGGTGGTGCCGGGGGAGAGGGCCACCAGCCCGCGCTCGTCGAGGCTCCTGGCCAGGGCGCGGAATCGGTCGATGGCCGCCGCGCCCCAGTCGCCCGCCGCCGCGAGCCGCGCCGCCGACGCCCGCAGCGCCGCGGCGGAGCGCGCGTCGGACTCCCCGAACAGCGGCGCGGAGCGCTCGGCGATCCGATGCGCGGAGCGCGGGCGGCCCCAGATGAAGAACGCGCACACGACGAGCGCGGCGACGACCGCCGTCACGATGATCGCCAGGAGCGGACTCCACTCGCTTCCGGCCTGCGGCTCGAGGATGCGCGCGATGACGTCGCCGATGACGCCGGCGATGCGGTCGAACAGCGTGGGCTCGGCCACGCGATAGACCGGGTCCGAGAGCTCCTCCTCCGCCCAGTCGCGCGCCTCGTCCCCGTCGGGGAGCGACGCGAGCGCCGCGGTCACGGCCACGATCACGACGAGGATGCCCCCGAGCCGGGGGCCTTCTCGCCGGGTTCGCCGGCGGGCGGGATCTGCTGGCCGTATGCGGGGGGCTGTCCGTAGGGCGGGATCTGCTGCCCGTACGTCGACGGCGCCCAGGACTGAGGGATCCGCGGGGGAGCGATGGCGGCGGGGTCGTAGGCGTAGGGATCGGACAGCGGTGCCTGGCCGCTGTCGCGTCGCTCCACGTACGCCTGCATGCGCAGGTCGAGGCCCTCCTGGCGCATGCGAGCGTCGATGTAGACCAGCGCGGAGGAGGTGGCCTGGACGACGACGGTGACGGAGGCGACGACGAGGGTGACGATCTGGCTGGCCGCGATCGTCAGCGCGAACGCGATGGCGGCCGAGGCCTCCGGCGCACCGGTGGGGACGAAGACGCTGGAGACCGCGGTGCCGAGGAAGGAGAAGGGCAGACCCACGACCGAGGAGGCGACGTTCATGATCGTCGCGATGAGGACGATGATGCCGAACGTCGGCCAGAACCGGCCGCGGGTGAGCTGCCACGACCGTCGGATGCCGCGGCCGACCCCGATCTGCTCGAGGATGATCGCACTCGGCACGATGAACAGCTTGGTGGCGAGCCAGGCGTACAGCACGAGGGCGCCGAGAAACGCGACGATGCCGAAGACCACGGCCATCCAGGTCTCGAGCGCGGCGAGCGCGGCGACGATCGCCACGAGGGCGGCGACCACGACGGCGACGGCCGCGGTGATGAGCAGGTAGTACCCGATGAGGCGCCAGAGGACGGGGCGCACGCGGCGCCAGAGGGTGCCGAGCGTCGCGCGCTCGCCGAGGGACGCGTACGCCACCTCGCCCACGACCACGGCCTGCACGATCACGCCGAGCACACCGAGCACGAGCGCGACGGCGATGGTGGCGAGCACGGTGACGAGGGTCGCACCCGCCGCGATGAGGTCGAAGTCCTCCGACATCTCCTCGACGGTGTCGAGCCGCGACATCGCGGCGAAAGCCACCGCGCCGATGACCACCACGCCGATGATGGAGGAGACCATCTGCACGACCACCGCGAAGCCGAGGAGCACCCGCGGGTTGCCGCGCAGGGCGGCGAACGAGCGCCCGAGCACGGTGCCGAATCCCATCGGCTGCAGGGGGATGAGGCCGCCGCGCGGCGCCGGCGTCCACGACGGTTCTGCGGTCACGTCGATTCCCTCCCGACCGGCGAGCGGACGGATGCCGCCGTCTCCCCACATCGTGTCACACCTGCCCCGCGTGCCCCGTGTCGCGGCCATTCTCCGACAGGGGTCGTCTAGGCTGATTCCCACGCCTCGCCCGCGCGACCGACGCGCGCCGGCGCGCACCCGGAGCAAAGGACCCACCCCTCATGAGCGCCCGCATCCTCGTGGTCGACGACGACACGGCCCTCGCCGAGATGATCGGCATCGTGCTGCGCACGGAGGGGTTCGAGACCGCCTTCTGCGCGGACGGAGCCCTGGCTCTCGACAGCTGGCGTCAGGAGCGCCCCGACCTCGTCCTGCTCGACCTCATGCTGCCCGGCAGGGACGGCATCGAGATCTGCTCCGACATCCGCGCCGAGTCGGGGGTGCCGATCATCATGCTCACCGCGCGCTCGGACACCTCGGACGTGGTCGCGGGGCTGGAAGCCGGCGCCGACGACTACATCGTCAAGCCCTTCAACCCGAAGGAGCTCGTCGCCCGGATCCGGACGCGGCTGCGGCCGGCGCTGGAGGCCTCGGACGACGTGCTCCGGGTGGGCGATCTCACCATCGACGTCGCCGCGCACGAGGTGCGTCGCGGGCAGACGCCGATCCCGCTCACGCCGCTGGAGTTCGAGCTCCTCGTCGCCCTCGCGTCCAAGCCCCAGCAGGTCTTCTCCCGCGAGGCGCTCCTCGAGCAGGTGTGGGGCTATCACTACAAGGCCGACACTCGCCTGGTGAACGTCCACGTGCAGCGGCTGCGCGCCAAGATCGAGATCGATCCCGACAACCCCAAGATCGTCATGACGGTGCGGGGCGTCGGCTACCGCGCCGGTGCGGCGGTCTGATCCGACCATGTCCCAGGCCGCTCGGCCCGCGCGGATCACACTGAGGCGACCCGCCACCTGGCTCCCGGCCATCCGGGCGCAGTGGATCACCTCGCTGCGCTTCCGCACCACCTTCATCACCGTCGCGGCCACGGCCCTCGCGATCGCGGTCACCTGCGTGTTCACGGCCCTGGCCATCCACAACAATCTCTTCTCGACCAGTCGCGACGAGGTGCTGGGCCAGGCGCAGCGCGCCGTGATCGCCGCTCAGGACGTCATCGACACCGCTGAGGTCGCCACGGACGGGGCCGCCCTGCAGCAGGTGCTCTTCGATGCGCGGCGCGAGCTCACCACGCAGGCTGGCACCTCGTATTACGCGTACTTCCGCGTGGCGGACGAGGCCTCGGGGATCGCGCCGCCGGACTTCAGCTTCCTGCTCGAGGAGGGCGACGACGCCATCCTCAGCGAGGGACTCCGCGACCGCGTGCGGTCGTCGGACGACGGCAACCAGTGGTGGCAGTCGGTGGGGCTGCAGATCGACGACTCCGGCGACGCGGTGCCGGGGATCGTGGTGGGCCAGCAGCTGGAGGTGCAGAACGCAGGCCCGTACGAGGTCTACCTCGCCTACAGCCTGGAGGAGGCCGACCGCACGCTGCGCTTCGTGCAGGGGATCCTGTGGATCACCGGGATCGTGCTCGTCCTCCTCGTCGCCGCCATCTCGTGGTTCGTGCTGCGCACGGTCGCGCAGCCCATCCTCGAGGCGAGTCGGACGAGCGAGCGATTCGCCGCCGGTGATTTCGAGGTGCGACTGCCCGTGCGCGGGAAGGACGAGCTGGCGGCGCTGGGCCGCTCGTTCAACGCCATGGCCGACAGCATCGAGGCGCAGATCACCGAGCTCGCCGAGCTGTCGCAGGTGCAGCAGCGGTTCGTCTCGGACGTCTCGCACGAGCTCCGCACGCCGCTCACGACGATCCGCCTCGCCTCCGAGATGCTGAACGACCGGCGATCGGAGTTCGACGAGTCCACCGCGCGCGCGGCCGAGCTGCTCCACACCCAGGTCGCCCGCTTCGAGCAGCTGCTGACCGACCTGCTCGAGATCAGCCGCTACGACGCCGGCTCCGTGCAGCTCGAGCTCGAGCCCAGCAACCTCGCGCAGCTCGCGGAGGATGTGGCGGACTCCATGCGCGACGTCGCCGGCCGGCACGGCAGCGAGCTGCGCGTGGTGGCGCCCGGCGGCTACTCGCCCGTCGACGTCGACCCGCGCCGAGTGCGCCGCGTGCTGCGGAACCTCATCGGCAACGCGATCGAGCACGGCGAGGGGCGCCCCATCGTCATCACCATCGACAGCGACGCGCACGCCGTCGCCGTCGGTGTGCGCGACTACGGCCTGGGCATGTCGCCCGAGCAGGCCTCGCGGGTGTTCGACCGGTTCTGGCGCGCCGACCCCTCGCGCAAGCGCACCCTGGGCGGAACGGGCCTCGGGCTCGCCATCGCGCTCGGCGACGCCAAGCTGCACGGCGGGGCGCTCGAGCTGTGGTCGGAGCCCGGACGCGGGTCGCACTTCGTGCTCACCGTGCCGCGCGTGCCGGGCCAGAGCGTCACCCGCTCGCCGATCCCGGTCGAGCCGAACGGCAGCGCCGTGGAGGACCTGGGCGTGACAGAGCCCATCCGCACCGGAGAGGACCTCGCATGACCGCCGTGCGCCGTTCGCTTGCCGCAGCCGTCCTCGCGGCGGCGCTCGTCCTCGCCGGCTGCTCGGGCCTGCCGCAGAGCGGGCCGGTGTCCGTCGGGAACGCGCCGGACGACGTCGTCGACGAGGTCACCGGCGGCAGCTACGACGCCGAGGAGCCGCGCTCCGGCGACTCGCCGGAGGACATCGTCGACGGGTTCCTCCGCGCCTCGATCTCGCCGGAGCAGAACTGGGAGACCGCGCGCCATTACCTCGCCGACGACCTCGCCGAGACGTGGCAGCCGGCCGCGAGCGTGACGATCGACGCGACCGATGACCGCGAGATCGCCGAGATCGCCGCATCCGGCGGGGTCGCGACCGTCACCGCCGACGTGCAGGGGGAGGCGGTCCTCGACGGTGATGGCCGATACAGCGTCGCCAGCGACGGCACGACCTCGCTCGCGTTCGAGCTGGCGAAGGACGAGGAAGGGCAGTGGCGCATCGTCACCGCGCCCGACGGCATCGTGCTGGACGGCCAGTACTTCGCCGAGCTCTACAGCGCCCACGACCTGTACTACTTCGACGCGACGTGGACGCACCTCGTGCCGGACCGCCGCTGGTTCCTCACCAGGCAGAACGCGCGCACCCGCATCGTGCAGGAGCTCGTGGACGGCGCCCCCAGCGAGTGGCTCGCGCGCGGGGTGCAGACCGCCTTCGGTGAGAACCTGCAGCTCTCGCGCGGCACGGTGCCCGTCGACGCCGACAACGTCGCGCAGATCGAGCTCACGGGGGGCGCGGGAGTCGATGCCCAGACCCTCGGGCGCATCACCGCGCAGCTCGAGCAGAGCCTCGCCTCGACCGACGTGCGCAGGGTCGCCCTCACGGTCGACGGAGAGGCGAGCGACGTCGCGGCGACCGAGGTCGCCTCCACGCGCACCGACCCGCGCCCCCTCGTGCTGACCGACGACGGCTTCGGATATCTCGCCGGCGGGGAGATCACCCCGGTCGGCGGCATGTCGGATGTCCTCGCGGACTTCCCCGAGGACATCGCCTCCATCGCGGTGTCGGCGGACCAGCAGGTCGCCGCGATCGGCCTCGCCGACGGGGGAGCGATGCGCGTCACCGCCGACGACCGACCGTCCGCGATCGATACCGGCGGCCGGGTGGCGCCGCCGTCGCTCGACGCCTACGGGTTCATCTGGACGGTGCGGCCGGACGACCCGCGCACGCTGACCGCGTGGAGCCCGGACCTCACACCGCGCCCCATGGCCGGCGAGTGGGCCGACGTGTCGCGAGTGCAGGCGGCGGAGGTCTCGCGCGACGGGTCGCGGATCGCGGCCATCGTCACGATCGGCGAGCAGCAGTGGGTCGTCGTCGCCGCCATCGAACGCGAACCGGATGGCACGCCGCTGTCGGTCGGCCCCCCGCGGCGCATCGCGCAGCTGCGGATGGCTGGGATCGACCTCACGTGGATCGACGACATCACGGTGGGCATCGCCGCCGGGGGAAGCGACAGCGCGCAGGTCATCCAGCAGCCCATCGGCGCACCCGCGCGCAGCGTCGCGGCGCCGCTGGCCGTGGTGACGATCGGCGTCGGCGACCAGGAGTCGCCGGTGCGGTTGCTGACCGACGACGGCGCCCTGCTCACCCTGCGCGGGACCATCCCGACGCAGTCGGCCAGCGACGTGCGCGTGCTCGCCACCCAGCTGGGGCAGACGGACTAGGCGATCCCGCTCGTCGCCTGCACAGGGTGGTGGCGCGCGGCGTGGCGCGCTCTCGCGCCCCCACAGGCCGGGTCCGCGGTCCCGGGCGCACCAGAGTGGTCGGCATGACAGCACCCGCGGTGAGCGCCGCGCTCCGCGAGGCGGCGGCGCTGCTCCTTCCCGTCGCCTGCGCGGCATGCGGCCGGCCCGGGGAGGCGCTGTGCGGCGGCTGCCGCCTCGCCCTGCGCCCGGATCTCCGCCGACGGCGGCTGGACGACGGGGTCGAGGTCGTCAGCGCGCTGACGTTCGAGGGCCCCGTGGCGGCGGCGCTGCGCGCCTACAAGCAGCGCGGCCGCACCGACCTCGCCCGCGCCTTCGCACCGGCGATGCGCGCGGTGCTCGTGGAGTGCGCCCTGGCGCACGGTCTGCTCCTCGACGCGGTGCCGATCCCGCCGTCGGCGGCCGGCTCCCGACGCCGCGGCTACCGCCCGATCGAGCTGCTGCTGCACCACGCCGGTGTCGCACCCCTCGGAGCGCTGCGATGGCAGCGGGCGACGGACGACCAGCGCGCGCTCGGAGTCGCCGACCGCGACCGCAATCTGCGAGGCGCCCTGACGGTCCGAGGAGACCCGGCGGGGCGCGCGGTGATCGTCGTCGACGACGTCGTGACGACCGGCGCGACCCTGCGCGAGGCGCGCCGCGCGCTCACTGCCGCCGGCGCGCAGGTGGTCGGCGCGGTCACCCTGGCCGCCACGCCGCGGGTTCTCCCTGCGCGAACGTCCCCACCCGAATCGCCGGGAGATAGTTCGTGACACTCGGCGCGGGCGCGGCTACGGTGGGGGACACCAAGGCGACCGAGGGTCCGCCGCTCGCACCGGTCGGACCGGATAGGGAGGCAGAGATGGACACGAACATCGTCGGCGTGGGGGTCAGCGTCTCGGATCGATTCCGCACCGTGGTGGAGGAGAAGATCGAGCGGATAGCCACGTTCGCGCCCCGTGCTCAGCGTCTCGAGGTGAAGGTCACGCATGAAGCGCACCGCGGGGGGCGGATCGAAGAGGACAGCGTCGAGCTGACGATGTTCTGCAACGGCCCCATCGTCCGGGCCGAGGCCCACGACACGGACAAGTTCGCCGCGCTCGACATCGCGCTCGAGCGGCTCGCCGAGCAGCTGCGTCGCGCGAAGGACAAGAAGGTCAGCGGGCGCATGCACCCGCGCAACGCGCGCTTCGCGAAGGAGACCGGCGCGCTCGAGGGCCTGGATGTCGAGCCCGCCGCCGTCGAGACCCTCCAGGCGGTCGCGACCGGCACCATCCCCGTCGTCACGGAGGATGAGGAGGAGGACGTCTACTCGCCGGTGGTCATCCGGAGCAAGACGTTCGACCCGGAGTGGATGACCGTCGAGGAGGCCGTGGACCGGATGGAGCTGGTCGGGCACGACTTCTTCCTCTTCATCAACGCGCGCACCGACCACCCGAGCGTCGTCTACCGGCGCCGCGGCTGGGACTACGGCGTGATCGCGCTCACCACGCAGGCTCCGCCCGTCGAGGACGCCATGGCGTCCTGATGCGCCGGCAGACGGATGGCCCGGATCCTCAGGATCCGGGCCATCCGTCTGCCACGGGGGCCGCGCTCACTCGAAGATGTCGCCGACGAGGCCGCCGAGGAGCACGCCGCCGAGAACCGGACCGAGAAGACCGCCGCCGCCGAAGCCGCCGCCCATCGAGACCGTCCGGCCGCGCGGACCGCCGCCCCACGATCCCCAGTCGTCGTCGTCGGGGCGGGAGGAGTCGATGTCGCGCTGCGCGAGCTGCAGCGCCTCCTGCGCGAGCTGCGCCGCGCGGCGCGCGAGCTGCTGCGCCCGCTCGCGCGTGTCCTCCGAGGCCACGAGGGGCTCCGCGTCGAGCCGCACCCGCTGCGCCTCCGCGTACCGGGTCCGCGCGTCGGCGCCGATCCACCCGCGGTGCCCGTTGATGAGGCTGCCGGCCACGGCGATCGCGTGGTCGGCCGCGTCCATGTCGTGGCGCACATGGGCGACCGAGGGCACCGGGTGGGCGGCGCGCTCGCGCGCCTTGGCGACGGCCTCGTCGAGCGCGGCGTTGGCCGCAGAGAGCGAGGCGAGATCCGCGAACGGATCGGACGGCGTCCCGGGGCCGGGGAGCGCGGCGAGGGCCGCCTCGAGGTCGGCGATCGCGCGGGCGACCTCCGGATTCTGCGGCCCCTGCCGCGCGACGACGAGATCGCCGCGCGAGTCGGCGACGACCTCCGCCAGCGTCGACTGCGCGCGCATCGCCTCGATCTCGAAGTCGTCGACGCCGTCGAGGATGGATGCAGCACGCCGGACCGCTTCGGTCGCGGTCTCGAGCGCGAGGTTCGCCTCCTCGTTGCGCCGTGCCTCGCGGCGGCGGCTGGAGACATCCGCGGAGTGCAGGGCGAAGTCCAGCAGCTGCTCGGCCTGATCGGCCGTCACCCGCACGCGCTGGAGCGCCTCCGCGCTGTACAGCCGCGCGAGCCGCTCGACCGTGGCGCGAGCCTGCGGCAGCCGCTCGCGGAGGCGCTCGGACTCGGCGCGCACCTGCTCGAGGATCTGCGGCGCCTGGCGCACGCGGGCGATGCGCGCCTGCAGGGCGTCGGTGCGCTCGTCCAGCACGTCCTCCGCCCAGTCGCAGAGCTGGATGATGCGCGCGTTGCGCGTGCGCAGCTCCTCCGCCGTGTCGGGGATCTCGTCGTGGTTCAGCTGGTGGAGGTGGAACGCCTCGGCCATGTGCTCCTTGACGGCGGCGAGCCCCACGCGCAGGTCATCCGTCGGACCCTCGCCGAGCTCGGCGGCGGCGAAGGCGAGCTCGTCTCCGGTCGCCCTCATGCGCTCGTCCGCGGTCACCAGCGCCGTGCGCGCGCGTCGGGCGAGATCCGCGTCCGCCGCCTCCTGCTGCTCGCGCTCTTCCCGCCGGCGTCGTCCCCACAAACCTGCCATGCCTCCGATCCTAGGCGCACGGCATGCCGTCCGGTCGGTCTCAGCCCGCGGCGGCCGCGCGGGCGGGACGCCCCCGTTTGGGATGGTCGGAGGAGAGCTCGATCGCGAGCGTCTCCTCGGGGTGCGCGGCGAGGCGCTGCTCGGCGTGCGCGAGCCAGCGGGCATCGGCCTCCGCGGCGAAGCGCTCGGCGTCGGCGATGAGGGACCAGGCGATCTCCTCGCGGCCGTCCTCCCCGGGGAACGTGGCCTCCCGCAGCGCCGCCAGCCGCGACGCGACGGCATCCCGCTCCACGCGCACGACGGCGGCGGCGTCGAGCCCGGGCAGCGTGGCGGCCAGGGCCAGCTTCACGGCGAGCACGTCGCGCTCGGACGGATCGGTGGGCGTCAGGAGCCACCCGCGCATCTCCGCGCGCCCGGCCTGCGTGATCTCCCAGTAGACGTGCCCGCGCTCGTCCGCAGCCCCGCGCACGACGAGCCCGTCGCGCTCGAGGCGCTCCAGGGTGTTGTAGATCTGGCCGACGTTCAGCCGGCGGATGCCTCCCGTGCGGCGGGCGTACTCAGTGCGCAGCTGATAGCCGTAGCACGGACCCTGGTCGAGGATCGCGAGCAGACCGTGACGCACCGACATCCGCACCTCCCTCGTCGCGGCGCCGGATCGCCGCGTCTGTCGTGCCGAGCGTACCGACACCTCGGGCCCGCGGGCGGCAGGCGGGGCGATCCGGCCGCGCGGATCCCGCGGCGGACGGGGCACTGAGACGGCGTCTTCGGCACCATCGGGTCGGGATAGCCGGGTCGACCGGTGTGGATCGCTGAGGCGCGACCCCTCCTGGCCGCGCGCGTCGGTACCATCGCGACCATGGTCGGAACGCCGATGACGCCGAGGAAGTCCGAGTACGCGCGGTCGAGCCATCTGCTCGTGCACGCGAGCGATCTGCATCTGCGCTCGGATGGCGGGAGCTACGGTCTGGACGCCGCCCGCCACCTCCGTCGCATCCTCGCGGAGCTGGAGAGCTCCGGCGCGCGCCCCGACGCGCTGGTGTTCACGGGAGACCTCGCGGACCGGGGCGAGCCGCAGGTCTACGCGCGGCTGCGCGAGGAGGTGGAGCCCGCTGCACAGCGGATGGGCGCGCGCGTCATCTGGGTGATGGGCAACCACGACGAGCGCTCGCCGTTCCGCCGCGAGCTGCTGGGGGAGCAGGGGGAGGGGCCGGTGGACGCCGTGCACGATCTCGACGGCCTGCGGCTGATCGCGCTCGACACCGCAGTCCCCGGAGCGCACCACGGCGAGGTCTCGGCCGCCCAGCGCGAGTGGCTGTCGCTGGAGCTGTCCATCCCCGCGCCGCGCGGGACCATCCTCGCGATGCACCATCCGCCCATCCCCTGCGTCTTCGACCTCGCGACCATCGTCGAGCTGCGCGACCAGCGCGCGCTCGCCGACGTGCTGCGCGGAACGGACGTGCGGGCGATCCTCGCCGGTCACCTGCACCTGTCCACGTCCGCGACGTTCGCCGGGATCCCCGTCTCGGTCGCGTCGTCATCCTGCTACACGCAGGACCCGCGCGTGGTCGACGGGGGCATGCGCCCGCGCGAGGGCGCGCAGGCGTACAGCCTCGTGCACGTGCACGAGGAGACGATCGTGCACTCCGTCGTGCCGTTCTCCGACGCGCCGGCGCTCGAGGCCGTCTCAGCGGAGGAGACGGCCCGTCGGCTGGCGGAGGCTCGCGTCGTGATCCGTCAGTCGCGCTCCCAGGGAGCCGCCACCGGGAAGTAGGCGTCCAGCGTCTCGCGCACGACCTGCTCGCGCAGGTCCTCGGGGATCTGCGGCTCGCTGCCGTCGTTGAGGCAGAACATGTCGACGTCGCGCCCCGCGAGGAGCCGGCCCATCCGCGCCGGCGCGTCGCGCTGGGTGGTCTGGATGTACGCGGTGCGCGGCTCGGTCGTCGCCAGGGCGCGCCCCGTGAAGGCGGCGTAGTAGTGGTAGAGCGAGTTCGTGACCGAGATGTCGCTCGCGCTGCGGAACCGGGCAGCCGCCGTCCGCGCGAACTCCTCGGGGAACTCGCGCTCCAGCTCGAACATCACGTCGCGGCTGTGGGGGGTCGCGCAGTGCTGGAGGTCGCGCAGGATGACGCGGCCGAAGCGCTCGCGCAGCAGGTCCCGATTGACGCGCGCGGCGTTGTCGTGCCCCGAGCGGCTGGGCCGTGCCGGCCCGACGCCGATGCGCACGCCGCTCTCGACGAACTTCGTCACGCCGCCGGGCGTGAAGAACATGCCGGGGGAGACCGGGCGGCCGAAGAACATGTCGTCGTTGGAGTAGAGGAAGTGGTCGGCGATGCCCGGGATGCGGTGCAGCTGAGCCTCGACGGCGTGCGAGTTGTGCGTCGGCAGCACGGCGGGGTCGGCGAAGAACTCCTCGCTGCGCACCACCTTCACGCGCGGATGCTCGGCCAGCCACTGGGGGGCGGGGCTGTCGGTGGCGATGAAGATGCGGCGCACCCAGGGCGCGAACATGTGCACGCTCCGCAGCGCGTACCGCAGCTCGTCGAGCTGACGGTAGCGCGCGGCGTGCGCGTCGCCCTCGCCGACGACATACGCGTTCATGCGCTTCGCGCGTTCGCGCTGGAACTCGTTGGAGGAGCCGTCCACCCACGAGAAGACCATGTCGATCTCGAAGTCGATGTCCTGCGGCCCCGCGTCGAACATGCCCTCGAAGGTGCGCCACGTGCGCCCGTGGCGCTCGACGGTCGCGGTGACGAGGTCGTCGACGGCCATCCGGTGCCGAGTGAGGGCATTCGGTCGCGGCGCGTGCACGAAGCCGTCCTCCCACCGCCAGAACTCCACGCGCACGCCGTGCTCGGCGCCGTAGCTGAGGGTGCCGGAGCGCACGACGCGCGGCCGGAACAGCACCGCGACGTCCTTCCGGAAGGCGCTGTCGACTCCCGACGCGAGCGGCACGGCCACACCGCGGGTCTTCCGCGACGCCGCCCACGGGTCGGGGTCGGCTGCGAGCGCCGCGAGGGCGCGCGGCTTCTCGGTCGCGTCGACCGCGAGGGCGGGACGGCCGCTGGTGCGACGCACGAGGATCGGCTGGAGGCCGGCGCTCTCGAGGATGCCGGCGAGGGTGAGAAGGTCGGCCGTCTGGGCCTCATCCGGTGTCGCGTCCTCGACGAGATGCGGGATCCCGTCGTGGATGCGGGTCGGGACGCCGTGGCCGTCGGGGCCAGCGGAGTCGGTGGAGCCACCGGAGGGGGTGCCCAGAAGCGTCATCAATCACCTCGGATCTGCGTACGGCGAAGCCGTCGGAACGGAAGAAGCGGCTTCGCCGACCGACGGTCTGTCCGGAGGGACTGCGTCATCGGGTGGGCGACTCCTGTGCAGAGTGTAACGCCGGGCGATGTGCTCCGGCGCCCCTGCGGCCGGAGAAGGGGAGACCGCGAAGCGGTGTCGGTGTGGACGCGCCCGCGCGCGTCCGGCTGAGAGTGCGCTGGCCGGGCATTGTCACCGGCGGATAACATGGGCAGGTATGCCCGTCGCCGTCCGACGGCGACTCGCCCATCCATCCGGGATGCGGTACACGATCGAGGAGTGTTACGTGGCAAATCCGTTCGAGAAGCTGCTCCGTGCCGGTGAAGGACGCGTCCGACGGCAGCTGCAGCGGGCGGTCACGGCCGTCAACGCCCTCGAAGAGGACTACGCGAAGCTGACCGACGAGGAGCTGCGCAGCGAGACCGCGGAGCTGCGCGCGCGGCACGAGAAGGGCGAGACGCTCGATCAGCTGCTTCCCGAGGCGTTCGCCGCCGTGCGCGAGGCCGCCAAGCGGACGCTCGGCATGCGCGCGTACGACGTGCAGCTGATGGGCGGGACCGCCCTCCACCTCGGCAACATCGCCGAGATGCGCACGGGCGAGGGCAAGACCCTCGTGGCGACGTTCCCCTCGTACCTGAACGCGATCGCGGGCAAGGGCGTCCACGTGGTCACGGTCAACGACTACCTCGCGTCGTACCAGGCCGAGCTGATGGGCCGCGTGTTCCGTGCGCTCGGCATGACCACCGGCATCATCGTCTCCGGTCAGACCCCGGCCGTGCGCCGCGAGCAGTACGCGGCCGACATCACGTATGGCACGAACAACGAGTTCGGGTTCGACTACCTGCGAGACAACATGGCCTGGCGCAAGGAGGACCTCGTGCAGCGGGGCCACTTCTTCGCCGTCGTCGACGAGGTCGACTCCATCCTCATCGACGAGGCCCGCACGCCGCTCATCATCTCCGGCCCGTCCTCCGGGGAGGCGAACCGCTGGTTCGCCGAGTTCGCGAAGATCGCGCGCACCCTGGAGGAGGGCGTCGACTACGAGGTCGACATCAAGAAGCGCACGGTCGGCGTGCTCGAGGGCGGCATCGAGAAGGTCGAGGACTACCTCGGCATCGACAACCTCTACGAATCCGCGAACACGCCGCTCATCTCGTTCCTCAACAACTCGATCAAGGCCAACGCCCTGTTCAAGCGCGACACGGACTACGTCGTCATGAACGACGAGGTCATGATCGTCGACGAGCACACCGGCCGCATCCTCGTCGGACGCCGGTACAACGAGGGCATGCACCAGGCGATCGAGGCGAAGGAGGGCGTGCCCGTCAAGGCGGAGAACCAGACCCTCGCCACGGTCACGCTGCAGAACTACTTCCGCCTCTACGGCAAGCTGGCAGGCATGACCGGCACCGCCGAGACAGAGGCCGCCGAGTTCATGTCGACCTATGACCTCGGTGTCATCCCCATCCCGACCAACCGGCCGATGATCCGCAAGGACGAGACGGACCTCGTCTACAAGAACGAGCAGGGCAAGTTCGCTCAGGTCGTCGAGGACATCGCCGAGCGGCACGCCAACGGGCAGCCGGTTCTGGTCGGCACGGTGAGCGTGGAGAAGAGCGAGTACCTGTCGCGCCTGCTGTCGAAGAAGGGCATCAAGCACGAGGTCCTCAACGCGAAGAACCACGCCCGCGAGGCGGAGGTCGTCGCGCGAGCCGGCGAGCTCGGCGCCGTCACCGTCGCCACGAACATGGCCGGTCGAGGCACCGACATCATGCTCGGCGGCAACGCGGAGTTCATCGCCGTGCAGGAGATGAAGGCGAAGGGCCTCTCGCCGGAGGAGACGCCGGACGAGTACGAGGCGGAGTGGCCTGCGGTGTTCGACGCGGTCAAGGCCCGGGTCGAAGAGCAGGCGGCGAAGGTGCGCGACGCGGGCGGCCTCTACGTCCTCGGCACCGAGCGGCACGAATCGCGCCGCATCGACAACCAGCTCCGCGGACGCGCGGGCCGTCAGGGCGACCCCGGCGAGAGCCGCTTCTACCTCAGCCTCACCGACGACCTCATGCGGCGCTTCCAGTCGGGTCCCGCCGACGCGCTGCTGTCGCGCACGGACTTCCCGGACGATGTCGCGATCGAGTCGAAGCTCGTCTCCCGTCTCATCAAGAACGCGCAGGCCGCCGTCGAGTCGCGGAACGCCGAGGCGCGCAAGAACGTCCTGAAGTACGACGACGTCCTCAACCGCCAGCGCGAGGCGATCTACGCCGACCGTCGCACCATCCTGCACGGCGACGACATCAAGGACCGCGTCGAGCACTTCATCGAGGACGCCATCACCGCGATCGTCGACGACCACACCTCGGGCGGCCACAACGAGAGCTGGGACTTCGACGCGCTCTGGACGGAGCTGAAGACGCTCTACCCGGTCGGTGTCACGATCGACGAGGTCGTGGCCGAGGCGGCAGCGCGAAAGGGCGGCATCACCGCCGATGGGCTCAAGCGCGAGCTGCTGAGCGACGCGAAGATCGCCTATGCGCAGCGCGAGGAGCAGCTGGGCGAGAAGGCCGTGCGCGAGCTCGAGCGCCGCGTGGTGCTGCAGGTGCTCGACCGTCGCTGGCGCGACCACCTCTACGAGATGGACTACCTGAAGGACGGCATCGGCCTGCGCGCCATGGCGCAGCGCGATCCGCTCATCGAGTACCAGCGAGAGGGCTACTCGATGTTCCAGGCAATGATGGGCCAGATCAAGGAGGAGGCCGTCGGCTACCTCTTCAACCTCGAGGTCGAGGTGCGCAAGGCCGAAGGCGCCGAGCAGGCTGAGCCCCAGGTGGAGGCCAAGGGCCTCGGCGAGGTGCCGGCCGAGCAGCGGCTGGAGTACTCCGCGCCCAGCGAGGACGGCGACGTCGAGGTGCGCAACGAGCGCGGACAGGTGCAGAAGACGCCGGCGGAGCGCGCGGGCCAGGCAGACGGCGACGACCGGGAGCCGGTGGATGCCGCGCCGATGAACCGCGAGCAGCGCCGGGCCGCGAAGAAGAAGTAGCAGCCGCACGACCACGAGCGCGTCGGCCTCCCGGACGGGGAGCCGGCGCGCTCGGGCATATCCTGTTGCGATGAACTCCCTCCGCCCGCTCGGCCAGTCCGCGAAGCTCCAGAACGTCCTGTACGAGATCCGCGGGGCAGCACTGGCAGAGGCGACGCGGCTGGAGGCCGACGGGCACTCGGTTCTGAAGCTCAACACCGGCAACCCCGCGATCTTCGGCTTCGAGGCTCCCTACCAGATCGTGCGCGACATGATCGAGGCCGTGCCCTACGCGCACGGATACAGCGACAGCCGCGGCATCCTGCCCGCACGCCGCGCGATCGTCAGCCGCTACGAGGAGACGCCCGGCTTCCCGCGCGTCGACCCGGACGACGTGTACCTCGGCAACGGCGTCTCCGAGCTCATCACCATGACCATGCAGGCCCTCCTGGACGAGGGCGACGAGGTGCTGATCCCCGCGCCGGACTACCCGCTGTGGACGGCGATGACGAGCCTCTCCGGCGGCACGCCCGTGCACTATCTCTGCGACGAGGAGAACGGCTGGCAGCCCGACCTGGAGGACATCCGGTCGAAGGTCACGCCGAAGACCAAGGCGATCGTCATCATCAACCCCAACAACCCCACGGGCGCGGTCTACGGCCGTGAGCTCATCGAGGGCATCGCGCAGATCGCGCGGGAGAACTCGCTCCTCATCCTCTCCGACGAGATCTACGACCGCATCCTGTTCGACGACGCCGTCCACGTGCCGACCGCGACGGTCGCCCCCGACCTCCTCGTCCTCACCTTCAACGGGCTCTCGAAGACGTACCGCGTCGCCGGGTACCGCTCCGGGTGGATGGTCATCACGGGCCCCAAGAAGCACGCGAAGGGATTCCTCGAGGGGATCCAGCTGCTGGCGTCGACCCGGCTGTGCGCGAACGTCCCCGCGCAGCACGCCGTGCTCGCCGCGCTCACCGGCGTGCAGTCCATCGACGCGCTCATCGCGCCGTCGGGCCGCCTGCACGAGCAGCGCGACGTCGCGTGGGAGCAGCTGTCGGCCATCCCCGGGGTCTCGTGCGTGCGCCCGACCGGGGCGCTCTACGCCTTCCCGCGCCTGGATCCGGAGGTGCACGAGATCCGCGACGACAAGCAGCTCGTGTACGACCTGCTCGTCTCCGAGCACATCCTGCTGGTGGAGGGGACGGGGTTCAATTGGCCCACGCCCGACCATCTGCGGGTCGTCACGCTGCCCGAGGCGCGCGTGCTCGCCGAGGCGATCGAGCGGCTGGGCAACTTCCTGTCGTCGTACCGGCAGCGCTGATCACAGGATGCGGATGTCGGTGGCGCGCCATCGGCGGTCCAGCCCCTCGAGGCGCATGGCGATGGCGCGCGTGCGGTCGGGCATCGTCACGATGACGGTCACCTCGACGACCCCGTCGGCCGGCGACATCTGCCGCATCGTGCGCACCGTGAACACAGGGCGCTGCACCGCGACCCGCCGAGCGCTGCGCGCGCGACGGGAGAGATTCGCGCGGGTGACGAGCTTGAGGTAGGTCTCCTCGGCGAGCCACCGTGCGAGCTGATCTGCCTCCCGCGTGCCCGCGAGCACCTCGAGGATGCCCCGGGTGAGGGCGACGACGAGAGGCGCGGGATCGGGGAGGTCGGCGGATGAGGTGCGCTGCGGCGCGAACAGCTCCTCCATGTCGTGGTCGGTGCGGTGAGGGCGTCTGCGGGAGCTCGCAGCCGCGGCATGCGCTGGCATGGCGGCCCCTTTCCGTGGGGGAGGTCGAAGGGACCCCGAGTGAACCAGCCGACGGTGTCCCGCGGGAACTCCGCATACATGCCTGTGGAGAGCGGATGGCGCAGCTTCCGCGGTTCGCCTACGCTCACGCAGATGCGCTGGGATCGCTTCTTCGAGGACCTGGAGGACCAGCTCGCGGCCGAGTGGGAGGCCGAGCGGGCGGCGCTCGACTCCGAGGCCGAGCGCCTGCGCGTATCGCGTCTGCACCTGCGGACCCGCATGGTCGGCTTCGCGCAGGCCGCGGAGGCGACGCTGGCCATCGATCTCGTCGACGGGTCGCTGCTCGAGGCGGCCGTGACGTCGGTGGGGGCGGACTGGATCGCGGCGCGACCCGCACGCGCGCCATCCGCCCTCGCGGAGCCGAGCATCGTCCTGGTGCCCCTCACAGCCATCCGGGCGGTGGGCGCCCCCCACGGGGAGCTGCTGCGCAGCGCGCGGGAACCGACGTCGGAGAGCCGTCTCGCGGAGCGGGTGACATTCGGCTTCGCGCTCCGCGACCTGGCGCGTCGCCGTGCGGGCGTGACCCTCGGGGCGGCGGCGGGTCGCGCACTCACCGGCACGATCGATCGCGTGGGCGCCGACCACCTCGACCTCGCGCTGCACGACACGGATTCCCCGCGGCGGTCCGCCGCGGTGTCGGGGTTCCGCATCCTGCCGTTCTCCGCGGTGGCGTGGGTGCGGGTCTCGGCGACGACCGGGGTGGTCACCCCCTGAGGGTCAGGAGGTGCGGGGACCCCACAGCTCGGGGAAGCTGGCCTCGTTCGACTGCCGCCACAGGGCGATCCGGCGCGTCTCCTCGTGCTGATCCTCGAGGTACTCGCCGACGCTCTCGTGTTCGACCCGCCAGCGGGCGGGAGAGCCGACTCGGGCGCCGCGCAGCCGGCCGGCGTGGATGAGCTCGATGACCTCGTCGGTCTCGACGCCCAGGAGCTCGGCGACCTGAGCGGGCGCGAGGTAGCGCGTCTCGGACGTGTCGGGCATGGCCCCCATTATGGGCGGGGACGCTCCGGGCGCGGCGGAGCGCGCCGGGCTGTGGAGAACTTTCTCGCTCGATCCCGTGATTGCGTCAGCATGTCCTCATGACCACGACCGCCGGCGACATCGCGACCCTCGCCCCCGCACGCCGTCGTCGCGTGTTCTGGGGCGACGCGCGCTTCTTCATCGGCATCGCCCTCATCCTCGCGTCCGTGGCCGGCGTCTGGTGGGTCGTGTCGGCCGCGCGGCAGACGGTGCCGGTGCTGGCGGCGGGCGCCACGATCGTGCCGGGGCAGGCGGTCAGCGCAGGAGACCTCGCGGTGGTGGAGGTCACGCTGGGCGGGGCCGAGACCGCGTACCTCGCCCCGCACGAGCTGAGCGAGGGGTACGTCGCGACCCGCACCATCCGGGCGGGGGAGCTGGTGCCGGCATCGGCCGTCGCCTCCGCGGCCGAGGCGGCCGTCACGACGGTGGTGGTGCGCAGCGCCGTCGACGTGCCGCGCGCAGTGGACGCCGGCACGCCGGTCGAGCTGTGGGAGGCGCCGCTGGTCGAACCGGGGGTCTTCGACGAGCCGCGGATCCTCGTGGCCGATGCCACCGTCGCCGCCGTGCTGCGTGAGGACGCGATGATGGGCGCCGGCGCGACGTCGATCGAGCTCGTGATCGACGAGGCGAGCGTGGCCGACGTGCTCGCCGCTGTCGCCTCCGGTGGCGCCCTCTCCGCCGTGCCGCAGGCGGGAGAGGGATCATGAGGGTCGTCGTCGCGCTCGACGAGTCGCGCGCCTTCGCGCTCGCCGAGTCGCTGGAGGACGAGGGGATCGAGGTCGTCGCCACGGTCGCCGCGGAGGCCGTCGCCCGGTCCCTTGCGGATCCGGCCTCGGAGGTGTGGGAGAGCCTGGCGGCGGCCGATGCGCTCGTTCTTCCCGCGTCGCGGTCGGCCCTCACCGTCGGCGTCGTGGCCGCCTGCGACCGCAACGGCGTGCGCATCGTGCCGCTCGGGGAGCGGGCGGCCGAGGTGCGCCTGGCCCGGTCGTTCGGCCTCGCCGACCCGATCCCGGTCGCGGCCGAGGGATGGCGGGTGGCCGAGGCGGTGCGCAGCACGACCGTCGGCGCGGTGCGCGCTCCCGCCGACCGCGGCCGCGTGGTGGTCGTCTGGGGTGCGCACGGCGCGCCGGGGCGCACGACCGTCGCGATCGAGCTCGCCGTCGAGACCGCGCGCCTGCGCGGGCACGTGGCGCTGGTCGACGCCGACACGCATGCTCCGTCGGCCGCGATCGCGCTGGGGCTCGCCGACGAGGGGCCGGGGTTCGCCGCCGCCTGTCGACAGGCCGAGCGCGGCGCGCTCGACGCCGCGGAGCTCACCCGGCTGAGCATGCCCGTCGGGGGCGCAGACGGCATCGTCGACGTGCTCCCCGGCCTCAACCGGGCGGCGCGCTGGCCCGAGCTCTCCGAGCGCCGCGTGGCCGCAGCGCTCGAGGTGTGCCGCGGCTGGGCCGACGTCACGGTCGTCGACGTCGCCGCATCCCTCGAATCGGACGAGGAGATCGTGAGCGACCTCGAGGGACCGCGCCGGAACGCCGCGACGCTCGCCGCGCTGCGCGAGGCCGACCTCGTCGTCGCGGTCGCCGGCGCCGACCCGGTCGGGATCGCGCGACTGCTGCGCGGCTGCGCCGAGCTGCGCTCGGTCGTCGGCGCGACGCCCGTGGTCGTGGTCGCCAACCGCCTGCGCGCCGGCCCGCTCGGGATCGACGCCCGTGGTCAGGTGCGCCGCACCCTCGAGCGCTTCGCCGGGATGGACGAGGTCGTGTTCCTGCCGTTCGACCCGCGCGCGGCCGATGCGGCGCTGCTGGCGGCGCGGCCGATCGGCGAGGTCGCACCGCGCTCGCCGCTCGCCCAGGCGCTGCGTCGGCTGGCGGCGCGCGTGGAGGCGGAGCGTCCGCAGCGGCAGGCCGAGGTCATTCCGCTGGGCGAGGAGCGCACGCACCGCCTGCCGCTGGTCGCTCGGCGAGCGCGGCGCGGCAGGAGCAGCGACGCGCGCTCCGCATAGACTCGTCCCGTGTCGACCCTCAGCGATCTCGTCTCCGCCCAGGGCCGTTCGAGCGAATCCGACATCGAATGGCTGCATCGCCTCGCCGGCGACGGCCAGCTGCTCGCCGACCTCGCGTCGGCGGACATCGTCGTCTGGGCGCCGACGGCCGACGACTCCTACGTGGCCGTCGCGCACACCCGGCCCGGGGGCGCGGCGACCCTCTTCTACCGCGACATCGTCGGCGGCCGCGTGCGCCCGCAGTGGCAGGCGCAGGTGCGCGAGGCGTTCCAGAGCGTGCGCATCGTCGACTCGTCCTCACCGGAGTGGTTCGAGGAGACGCCCACCCGCGTGCGGGCCGTGCCCATCGCCATCCGGGAGGGCGATGGCCTGCGGGCGATCGCCGTCCTCACCCGTCACACCAACCTGGGCGACGTGCGCACGCCGTCTCGTCAGCAGATCACGTTCAACGAGTGCGCGGACGACCTGTTCCGCATGATCGCGACGGGGGACTTCCCCGATCTCTCCGCTCCCACCGGCCCCCGGCGCGGCGCCCCGCGTGCTGCGGACGGCCTCATCCGGCTCGATGTCGACGGCGTCGTCACCTTCGCCAGCCCCAACGCGCTCTCCGCCTTCAACCGGATCGGGTTCGCCGAGGAGCTGGAGGGGGAGGCCCTCGCCGACGTCACGAGCCAGATCCTCCCCGCCTCCCACGACACCGACGAGCGCCTGCCGATCCTCGTCTCCGGCCGCGCCCCGTGGCGCAGCGACGTCGAGGCGCGCGGCGTGACGGTGTCGCTGCGGGCCATCCCGCTGAAGGAGCACGGGCACCGCACCGGCGCCATCGTGCTGTGCCGTGACGTGAGCGAGCTGCGCAGCCAGGAGCAGGAGCTGATCACCAAGGACGCGACCATCCGCGAGATCCACCATCGCGTGAAGAACAACCTGCAGACCGTCGCGTCGCTGCTGCGCATCCAGTCGCGGCGCACCTCCTCCGATGAGGCGCGGGAGTCGCTCCTGCAGGCCATGCAGCGCGTCGCCGCCATCGCGGTCGTGCACGACACCCTCTCCGAGGGCCTTGCACAGAACGTCGACTTCGACGAGGTGTTCGCCCGCGTGCTGCGTCTGGTGGCGGAGGTCGCGGCGGCGCAGAACACCGTCGCCCACACGCGCACGGAGGGCCGCTTCGGGACGTTGCCCAGCCAGTACGCGACGCCGCTCGCTCTCGCCCTGACCGAGATCGTGACGAACGCCGTCGAGCACGGGCTCGCCGGCCGCGAGGGCGACGTGCAGATCGTCGCCGACCGCGACGAGTCCCGGCTCGAGGTGCGCGTGCGCGATACCGGCAGCGGCCTCCCCGACGGGCAGGTCGGTCGCGGCCTCGGCACGCAGATCGTGCGCACCCTCATCCAGGGCGAGCTCTCCGGCACGATCGACTGGAAGACGATCGACGCCCCCGACACGCCCTTCCACGGGGGCACCGAGGTCGTCATCACGGTCCCGCTGCGCTGGATCGTCCGCAGCTGAGCCCGCGGATACGACGAAAGCCCCGCCGAGGCGGGGCTTTCGTCGTATCCGGGGGCGTCGTCAGGACGCGCGGCGGGCGCGGGCGGCGCGGCGCTTGAGCGCCCGGCGCTCGTCCTCGCTCAGGCCGCCCCACACGCCCGAGTCCTGTCCGGACTCGAGTGCGTACTGGAGGCAGACCTCCGTGACCGTGCAGCGAGCACAGACGGACTTCGCCTTCTCGATCTGGTCGATCGCGGGGCCGGTGTTCCCGACGGGGAAGAACAGCTCGGGGTCGACGGTGAGGCAGGCGGCCTTGTCGCGCCAGTCCATAGGAATGCTCCTTGCGGGTGAGGTTTCTCAGGGAAAGCACAGCGTGGGATTACGGGTGGATTACGCTGTATGTGCGACGAGTCGCGACGACTCGTCCCACCACGCTGTGGGAAACACACCGTTAACAATTGTCATACACGCGTCGTTTTCGGGCAAGGGTTTTTTCTGTCCGTTCCCTGACTGCGTGTGCGCGCCGCCCGGCGCTCGAAGCAGGGAGAGCGGATGCCGGTGAGCCGAGCCACGCGCACCGCGGCCATCCTCGTCGGGGTCGAGGCCGTCGGCGTCCTCGCCCTCGCGGCCCTGCAGGTGGTCTCCCTGGGGGCCGGCGCCGCGTCGCTCTCCAGCGCCATCGCCCTCCTCGTGCTGACCGTCGCGGGCGCGGTCGCCGTGGCGGCCTTCGCGCGCGCGATCGCGCGCGGGCAGTCGTGGGGCCGCTCCGGCGCCGTGGTCGTGCAGCTGCTCATCATCGCCGTCGCGATCGGCGCGGCGACCGGGGAGTACGCGCACCCGGGGATGGCGTTCGCGCTGGCGGTGCCCGCGGCGATCGTCTTCGTCATGGTGATCCTCGCGGCGCGCGACGCCGGCCGGGATCAGCCGCGGGTGCCCGAGTCCTGAGCCCTCTCCAGCAGGGTGTGTGCGAGCAGCGTGCTGCCTGCGACGGCCGCCGGCATCGCGATCACGGCACCGAGCGGCACCAGCAGGCAGAGGTGCGTGGCGACGCCGAAGCCGAGCACTCGCGCGCGTGAGGCGCGGCGCAGCGCGCGTCGCTCGACCGGGCCGAGGCCGCGAGCCGTCAGCGCGCGGGCGGTGAGCTCGTCGGCGAGCATCCAGCCGCTGAACGTCGCGCCGAGGACGGCGGCCAGCACCGCCCCCGCGACGGGCACGAACCCGACAGCGAGCGTCAGCATGGCGATGCCGAGGCCGCGCAGCACGAGCGAGATCGCGTCGCCCGCGGCGCGCCACATCCCGTACCCCGCGTCGGGCACCGCCTCCGCTTGCGCGCTCTCCACCGACCGCCACACCCGGTCGTAGAACGGCTCGCCGACGAAGAGGGAGAGCGCCGTGAAGGTGGCCACCGCGAGGACGACGGCCCCGGCCAGCAGCGCCGCCCCGACGAGCAGGCGGATGGCCGCGGCCCAGCCGGACGCCCACCCGTCGGCCCACGGGGTGACCGACGCCACGATCTCGGGGAGGAACGCGCCGAGGACGATGAGCCCCGCCGTGAGCGCCGCGCCGACGAGAGCGGCCGGCAGAAGGGCTGCGGCCATGACGCGCGGACGCCGCCGCCACCATCCGAAACCGCGCCCGAGAGTGCGCACGCCCGCCCAGAACTCCCTCATCCCTACATGAAACCAAACAGCGGCGGGAAGACGGCGACGACGACCACAGCCCACACCCCGTACGCCGGCAGCCAGCGCGACGGCCAGCGCTCGAGGGCGCCGGGCCCGGTGCGGCCGAGGAGCAGCCGCGCGGTCAGCGCGGCCTGCCCTGCGAGGTGCACGAGCAGGAGGAGATTGAGCCCGAGTGCGGCGGTCTTGTTCGCGCTGAAGCCGAACTCCGCGATCCGGGTGAGCATGGCCGCGAGCACCACGACGTCCACGGCGACGGCTGCGATCAGCATGACGAGCTGCGCGGCATCGAGGAGCCCGACCCGCGTGCGCGGGTCGCGCGCGGAGACGGCGTAGAGCGACAGGGCCAGCACGAGCACCAGCACGAGGTCCATGACGATGAGGAGCTCGCGGTCGGCGCGGGCGAGATCGCCCGCCGTCACGACGACGACGAGGAGGGCGAGCAGCATGAGCCCCGTCAGCGGCGTGAAGACGCGGGCGAGGACGGGCGCGATGTTCTCCGCGACGCTCTGGCGCCGGTCGACGAGCCACGTTGCGATGAGCAGCGCTCCGGGAGCGCCCAGGGCGAGGATCCAGCCGAGGACGCCATCCGAGAGCTCGACGCCGACGACGGCGAATGAGCCGATCATGAGGGCGAGGAGCGCCCCGCCGCCGAGCCCGATGAGCGCGAGGAGGACGGCCACCTCGCCGGAGAAGCGCGCGAACTCGATCCGGCGGCTCGGGCGCCCGCCGACGGCGACGTAGGCGACGCCGACGAGCGCCCAGAGGGCGACGGGCGCGTGGATGGCCGTGAGCACCGCGGTGTCGCCGAAGGGCGCGAACGGGAAGATCGAAGCGCAGAGCGCGACGAGCAGGTACCCCGCCGCGATGACGGCGCCGGCGCCGCGGCCGGGGCGGCGCGTCCACAGGAGGTAGGCGAGGAGGAACGGCGCGACGACGAGGGGGAGCGTGCGCAGGAGCAGTGCGCCGTCGTCGGAGGTGGGCACGAGCGGCCCGCCGGGCTCGAGGAGCCACACGGCGCCCCTGGTCGCGAGTCCCGCCAGCGCGGCGAGGGTGAGGACGAAGCCGAGCCGTGCGCCGGCGGCCCTCCGCGACGGGCGCTCGCGTGCGATCTCGGCCTGCAGCGCGTCGAGGTCTCCCACGCGGCGCAGGGCGACGAGGAACGCCTCGTCGACGGCGAGGCCACGCTGCCGGAGGTCCGCCGTCTCCGCGCGGAGGCGCTCCTCGCGCGCGGCCTCCGCGGCGTCTGCGTCTGCTCCACGGGCGCCCGCGCGTTGTGATCGCCAGCGCCCGACGAGCGCGTCGAGGTCGCTCATGCCTCCGCCTCCCAGCGCAGCAGGTCGCCCGGCTGGCATTCCAGGGCCTCACACAGGGCGTCGAGGGTCGTGAACCGCACGGCCTTCGCTCGCCCGTTCTTCAGCACCGCGAGATTGGTGGGTGTGATCCCGATGCGCTCCGCGAGCGTGCCGACAGACATCTTGCGCCGCGCGAGCATCACGTCGATATCGACGATGATCGGCACTCAGATCACCTCGCCGAGCTCGTCGCGGAGCGTTCGCGCCTCGTTCTCGCGGTCGATGGCCTGCTTCAGCAGCGCGCGCATGACCACGACGATGAGCGCGACGCCGCCGAGCACGAGGGCCGCGCCGCAGATGAGGCCGACGATGCCGGGCGCCGTCTCGCCCGGCGCGAGGACGACGGCGAGGGCGAAGACGAGCGCCGCCGATGCCGTCACCGCGCCGATGATCACGTTGACGTAGCGGAACGAGGATCCGGAGAAGATCGATCCGCGCCGCACGCGGGTCAGCAGCTGCCAGATGCAGATCGCCGAGACCTGCAGCGTGCCGATCCAGAGCACGGCGATCACGACGAGCGCGATCCTGCCCCACAGCGCCTCACCCTCGAGGTCGGCCCACACCAGCGGCATGATGACGGTCTGCACGACGAGCGAACCGGCGAGGGCCAGCGCGATCACGATGCGCAGGATCAGGATGGTGGCTCTGCTCACGGCGTCCCCTTTCGTTGAGTGACGGGAGAAATCTATCGATACTCGTTCGATAGAGCAAGGTGGGCGTGATCGTCGGCGCGCGTGGGAATACGCGCGCCGGCTGCGCGTTCAACTTGACAGAGCCTGGCTCAACTTCCAGACTTGATACACAGTCACGCAACTTCAAGGAGATGCCGGGACATGCCTGAGAACCACTTCCCGCAGGACGGACCGAGTTCGTTCGACGAGTTCCTCGCGCGCTATCTGCAGGGCGAGCGCGCTCGCGCCAGCCGTTCGATCGACCTCAGCCGCTTCCTCAGCGCGCGCACGCAGGAGCTCCTGCAGCGCGCCGGCCGCTATGCCCTCGGCCGCGGTCAGCTCGAACTCGACGCGCTCCACGTGCTGCGCGTGCTCGTCGACGACGCGGCGGTCGCCGACGCCATCACGCGCATCGGCGGCGATCCCGCCGCCATCGGCCAGGCGGCGGAGGAGCGGCTGCCGAGCGCGGGCGCCGCAGCCGACGTCGACGGCGCCGCGGTCACGCAGGCCGTGCAGCGCGCGCTCTTCCACGCCTTCCAGGTCGCGCGCTCGTCCGGCTCCACCTACGTCGACCCCGAGCACCTCTTCTTCGCGCTCGTGCTCGCGCAGGACACCCCCGCCGGCCAGATCCTCGCCCGCTCCGGGGTCACCGCCGAGGCCCTCACGCAGGGCGCCCGCGAGGGTGTCGCGTCGCAGACCGCGGCCGCGCCCGAGGCGCGCCCGCAGGGCGGCGGCTCGATGCTGGAGAAGTACGGCACCGACCTCACGGCGCTCGCACGCGGGGGCGAGCTCGACCCCGTCATCGGGCGCGCCGAGGAGATCGAGCAGACCATCGAGATCCTCTCGCGCCGCACGAAGAACAATCCCGTGCTCGTCGGCGAGGCGGGTGTCGGCAAGACCGCCATCGTCGAGGGTCTCGCCTCCGCCATCGTCGCCGGCACCGTCCCCGAGCAGCTGCGGGACCGGCGCGTCATCGCCCTCGACCTGCCGGCGATGCTCGCCGGCACCCGCTACCGCGGCGACTTCGAGGAGCGCCTCACCAAGACGATGGAGGAGGTCGCCGAGGAGAAGGGGCGCCTCATCCTCTTCATCGACGAGATCCACACCCTCGTCGGTGCGGGCGGCGGCGGCGACGGCGCGATGGACGCGGGCAATATCCTGAAGCCCCGTCTCGCCCGCGGCGATCTGCACCTCGTCGGCGCCACGACCCTGTCGGAGTACCGCGCGATCGAGAAGGACGCCGCCCTCGAGCGGCGCTTCCAGCCGGTGCGCGTGGGCGAGCCGTCGGTGCCCGACGCCGTCGCCATCCTCGAGGGGCTGCGGAACGCCTACGAGGAGCACCACCGCGTGACGTACACGGACGACGCCCTCCGCGCAGCCGTCGAGTTGAGCGACCGCTACCTGCCCGACCGCGTGCTGCCCGACAAGGCCATCGACCTCATCGACCAGGCCGGCGCTCGCGTGCGGCTGCGTCTGGGCGCGCCGGTCGACACGCACGAGCTCGTCGCGAAGCTCGCCGAGCTCGAGGCCGAGAAGAACGCCGCGGTGTCCGCCGAGCACTACGAGGAGGCCTCGCGCATGCGCGACGAGATCACCTCGGTCCAGGAGCGCCTCGCGGAGGCGACCTCGGGAGCTGGCGCGCGCGCGGTCGTGGACGAGCCCGAGATCGCGGCCGTGATCAGCCGCGCCACGGGCATCCCCGTCAACCGGCTCACCGAGAGCGAACGCGAGCGGCTGGCCGGGCTCGAGGGCGAGCTGCATGCGCGGGTCGTCGGCCAGGACGACGCGGTGACGGCGGTGGCGAAGGCCGTCCGCCGCAGCCGCACCGGCATGGGCGACGCTCGCCGCCCCGTCGGCTCCTTCCTGTTCCTCGGCCCGACCGGCGTGGGCAAGACCGAGCTCGCGAAGGCGCTCGCCGCGAGCCTCTTCGACGACGAGACCGCGGTCATCCGCTTCGACATGAGCGAGTTCGGCGAGCGCCACACCGTGTCGCGACTGGTCGGCGCGCCTCCGGGATACGTCGGCTACGACGAGGCCGGGCAGCTCACCGAGCGCGTGCGCCGCAACCCGTACTCGATCGTCCTCTTCGACGAGATCGAGAAGGCGCACCCCGACGTGTTCAACCTGCTGCTGCAGGTGCTCGACGACGGGCGCCTCACGGACGGGCAGGGGCGGACGGTCGACTTCCGCAACACGGTCGTCGTGATGACGTCGAACCTGGGGTCGGAGTTCCTCACCTCCCGCTCCGGCGCCATCGGCTTCTCGGCCTCCGGTCGCGAATACGACGAGAAGGACCTGCGTGACCGAGTGATGGGGCGGCTGCGCGAGTCGATGCGGCCGGAGTTCCTCAACCGCATCGACGAGATCGTCCTGTTCCGCAAGCTCGACGAGAGCCAGCTCGCGCGGATCGTGGGCCTGCTGCTGGGCGCGACGCGCGAGCGGCTGGCCCGCCGCGAGGTGGCGCTCGACGTCACCGACGCGGCCGTGGCGTGGCTCGCCCGCAACGGGCACGAGCCGGAGTTCGGCGCCCGGCCGCTGCGTCGCCTCATCCAGCGCGAGGTGGACGACCGCATCGCCGACCTCTTCGTCGCCGGCGAGCTCGGCGACGGCGGGTCGGTGACGGTGGACGCGGTGGACGACGCGCTGATCGTCCGCGCCGAGCGGATGGCGGTGGCCGCCGCCTGAGGCAGTGTCACGACGACGAGGGGCGGGGCCGTGCAGCCCGCCCCTCGTCGTGTCAGACGAGCAGGTAGAGCGCCCCGATCACCGTCAGCACGATGACGACGCGGTCGAACACGCGCTGATTCATCCGGGCGACGAGACAACGGCCCGCGAAGGCGCCGAGGACCACGCCGGGGGCGAGGAGCAGGTCCATCAGCAGCGACGAGGGCGTGATGATGCCGAGGCCGATCGAGAACGGCAGCTTGGCGATGTTGATGATCGCGAAGAACCACGCCGAGGTGCCGAGGAACGCCTTCACGGGAAACTTCACCGCGAGGAAGTACATCGACATGACCGGCCCGGCCGCGTTGGCGACCATGGTGGCGAAGCCGCCGAGCCCGCCGTATGTCCACGCCGCGACGGTCCCCGACCCGAAGGTCGACTCCGCCTGCGACCGGTTCTGCACCGCGCGGCGCCACAGTGTGACGGCGACGACCGCGAGCAGCAGGACCGCGATGGTCCGGCGCACCCACCCGTCGTCGGCGACAGCGAGGAAGCCCCAGCCCGCGACGAGCCCGAGCACCACGGCAGGAGCCATCCGCGCGATCACGCGCCAGTCGGCGTGGCGCCGGTAGGCGAGCAGCGCGAACATGTCGCCGAGGATGAGGAGGACGAGCAGGGCACCCGTCGAGTCCTTGGCCGGCAGCACCGCGGCGAAGAGCGCGACCGCGAGGGTCCCGCCGCCGGGGACCGCCGTCTTCGAGAGCCCGACGACGACGGCGCCGAGCGCGAGGGCCGTCCAGACGAGCGGCGAGAGCTCGGCGATCACGCCTTCAGGCGCACGAGGCGCTCGTGCCCCGTCTCCTCGAGCTCCGCGAGGTGGTCGCGGGACTTCAGGAAGTCCGAGAACGAGCGGTAGCCGAGCGCCTTCTCGCTGAAGGACGGGTCCATGCGCCGGATGTGCTGCTTGACGGCGGAGCTGTGCAGCCATCCTGCGTCGTCGCCCTTGCCCTGGCCGACCCGCAGCGCGCGCTCGAGGAGACGGGACGCCGCTGCGTGCAGGTCCTCGGGCGGCGTCTCGTCGAACGCGAGGAACGTCTCCGGCTCCTCGGGCGCCTTCTGCACCTCGGGCGCCTTCGGCTCCTCGATGAGCTTGGGCTTCGACCCGCGGCGCGTCCGCGGCTTCGCCTTCGGCTCGGTCTCGTCCTTCGTCGCCGCGGCGTCCTCCGGGACGTCCTTGCCCTCGTCCTTCGTCGCGGCCGTGCCGCCGGCATCGGCCGGCTTCGCGGTGTCCTTCTGGCCATCCGCCTTCTCGGGCGCGGCCTTCTCGTCGGACTTCGCCTTCTGAGCGGGCCGCGCGGGCAGCTGCACGCCGGGGAGGGAGTCGTACGGCTCGAACTCGTCGCAGGCCGCGGCGAGCGACTTCGCGGTCGAGCCCGCGACCCCCACGCCGACGAAGTACCGGCCGAGGCGACGGCAGCGCTGCGCCAGCGGAACGTAGTCGGAGTCGCCGGCGACGATGACGACGTGGGTGAGGTCGGGGAGGCGGAACATGTCCTCGACGGCGTCGACGGCCAGGCGGATGTCCGCGCCGTTCTTCGCGTAGGCGGCCGCGGGGAAGAGCTGCACGAGATCGACCGCGCGCGCCACCAGCTGCTGCCGGTAGATCGCGTTGACGGGCGCGGACCAGTCGGCGTAGGCGCGCGTGAGCACGAGGGTGCCGTACGACGCGGCGTAGTCGATGATGGCGCCGACGTCGACGGTCGCGCGGGCGAGGCGGTCGGCGATCTCCGGGTCGTGCGGGCTCTCGGCGATGCGCGAGCGGTCGCGACTGTACGAGTTGCGCCCGTGCACGCGGTCGTACCAGGACATCACGATGTTGTCGAAGTCGAGGTAGACGGCCACGCGGCCGTCGTCATGGCTCTCGGGCACGCGCGCTCCTCGGGAGAATCGGATGGGACTCTTCGAGGGTAGTGCCGTTGCCTGGACGAGCCGATGCGGCTACCGTGGCGGTGCACAAGGAAAGCGCTTGCTGAGGGCGAGCGCCATCGACGACGATGAGGAGCCCGCGTGAACCGTTCGAAGAAGAGAGCCGTCGTCCGCGCGGCGAGCGGGGCGCTCGCCGCCGTGCTCGTCGTGGGCCTGCCGGGAGTCGCCGCGCACGCGGCGCAGCCGTCCGCGGATGCCGGCTCCGGCCATCCGCAGCTCGAGCGGCTCGACCGCGGTCTGGTCGCCGCGACGACCGACCGCGGCGTCTTCCTCAGCTGGCGCCTCCTCGCCGAGGAGACGACCGGCGCCGGCGAGGAGGGCATGCTGGGCCCCGACTTCGCGGTGTACCGCGACGGCGAGCGCATCGCCACGGTCTCGGACAGCACGAACTTCCTCGATGAGGACGGCACGGCGGACGCCTCCTACCGCGTGGCGCCCGTGGTGAACGGCGTCGAGCTCGACGCGAGCGCGGCGGTCTCGCCGTGGAACGGCGCCCATGCGTCGCTGCCGCTGCAGAAGCCGGCAGACGGCGTCACGCCGGCGGGGGAGGCGTACACGTACTCCGCGAACGACATGTCGGTGGGCGACATGGACGGCGACGGCGACTACGAGTACGTCGTCAAGTGGTACCCGTCGAACGCGAAGGACGTCTCGCAGGTCGGCTACACCGGCAACACCTACATCGACACGTACGAGGCCGACGGCACGCTGCTGCATCGCATCGACCTCGGCGTCAACATCCGGTCGGGTGCGCACTACACGCAGTTCATGGTCTACGACTTCGACGGCGACGGCCGCTCGGAGATCATGATGAAGACGGCGCCGGGAACGAGCGTCACCGCCGACGGCGAGACCTCGTTCGTGACGATCGCACCTGACGATGCGGCCGCCGGGGTCACCGATCACGACGACTACCGCATGTCGGCGGACGACTACCGCGCGCACCTGGTGGACATGTTCCGCGGCTGGAGCGACCGGGAGGAGGTCGTCTCGGGGCAGTGGCCGGCGACGCTCGAGGAGGCCTTCGGCACCGAGCCGCGATACGACTACCCCCTGTCGGAGGCCGACGCAGCGGCGCTCGCCGACTACTTCATCGACGTCTACGCGCCCTCGCGCTCGAGCCGCAACCAGCTGCAGGACTTCGAGGGCTTCGTCCTCGAGGGCCCGGAGTACCTCACGGTCTTCGACGGCGAGACCGGCCGCGAGCTCGAGACGGTCGACTACAAGCCCGGACGCGGTGACGACGGCCTGCTGTGGGGCGACTACGCGATGTCGCGCATCGAGCCGGGCAACCGCGTCGACCGCTTCCTCGCCGGCGTCGCCTACCTCGATGGCGAACGCCCTTCGGCGGTGTTCGCGCGCGGCTACTACACGCGCAGCACGCTCGTGGCCTACGACTGGGACGGCGAGCACCTCGCAGAGCGCTGGTACGTCGACAGCGGCCATGCGCCGATGAGCAATCCGTTCAACGACAGCCCGCACGGGGTGGACGGCACGGACCCGGAGTTCGGGACGCTCACCACGCAGGGCTTCCACTCCCTGTCGGCAGCTGACGTCGACGGGGACGGCCGGCAGGAGATCGTCTACGGTTCTGCCACGATCGACGACGACGGATCGCTGCTCTACAGCTCGTTCGGCGAGCTGCCCGCCGGCAGCGCGGCTCCCGGGGAGCAGGCGCGACTCGGGCACGGCGACGCCATGCACGTCACCGACATCCTGCCCGACCGCGAGGGGCTCGAGATCTTCTCCGTGCACGAGGGCGCCACATCGGCGCCGTACGGCTGGGCGCTGCGCGACGCCGCGACCGGCGAGGTGCTGGACGGGGAGTACTCCGGCAAGGACACCGGACGCGGCATGATCGGCGACGTCGATCCCGAGCAGGCGGGCCTCGAGTACTGGGCCGCGATGCCTCCCGGATCGGATGGGTACCGGGAGGGACTGGGCACGAACCAGTCGATCCGCTGGTCCGCCGACATGACGACGCAGATCGTCGAGGGCTACAACGACGAGGACGTCCGCATCGTCGACGGCTCGGGAGAGGTGCTCCTCGAAGCCGAGGGCACCCGCTCGAACAACGGCACCAAGGGCAACCCGTCGCTCGTCGCCGACGTGTTCGGCGACTGGCGCGAGGAGCTCCTCGTGCGCTCGGCCGACAGCAGCGAGATCCAGATCCACCTCTCGAGCGAGGTGACCGACCGCAAGCTGACGACCCTCATGCACGACGCGCAGTACCGGCCGGAGGTCGCGCGGCAGAACACCGCCTACAACCAGCCGAGCTACACCGAGTACATGCTCGCGTCGGACATCGACTGGCACGTCGTGCCCGTGTACACGACCGAGGTGGTCGCGCCCGCGCCGACGTTCGTGGAGCAGCCCGGCCGCGGCCAGGACGGCTATCGCATCCCCGAGGTCGAGGGCGTGAGCTACTACGTCGACGGCGAGCGGATCGAGCCGGGCTTCCATCGCGAGAAGCGCGAGGTGGCGATCTCGGCCGTGCCCGACGCGTGGTTCTCCCTTGCGGCGGATGTGCCGTCGACCTGGGAGTACTCCTTCCGCGCGGGTCGCTGAGGACGCGGAGAAGGGGAGGGGCCGCGGGTGACGGCCCCTCCCCTTCCTGCGGATCAGGGCAGGCGGGCGGCGTACTGCGCGCGGATGGCCGGGCGCGCGTCGAGGGGGAGTGCCGCGGAGGTGCGCAGCGGCCAATCCGGCCGTGCGCCCGTGAGCGCCCACGCCGCCTGGACGGCGGCGCCGAGCGCCACATACTCCCCGGGTTCCGGGACGACGACGGGCGCGTCCAGCACCTGCGCGGCGACGGCCTGCACCGCCGCGCTCTGCGCGGCGCCGCCGACGAGCAGCACGCGCTCGGCCGCGACGCCGTGCGAGCGGATCGCGTCGAGCCCCTCGGCGAGGCCGCACAGCACGCCCTCGATCGCCGCGCGGGCCAGGTTCTCCCGCGTCGTCGACCCGAGGGTCATCCCGAACAGGGTCGCCGTCGCGTCGGGCAGGTTCGGCGTCCGCTCGCCCTCGAACCAGGGCTGCATCACGAGGCCGCCCGCGCCGGGCTCCGCGGCGAGGGCCAGCCGCGCGAGCTCGGCGTGGTCGACACCGAGGAGGCGCGCGGTCACGTCGAGCACGCGCGCGGCGTTGAGGGTCGTGACGATGGGGAGGAACGCGCCGGACGCGTCGGCGAAGCCCGCCACCGTGCCCGAGGGGTCTCGCACCGCGACGTCGGTGACCGCGAAGACCGTGCCGCTCGTCCCGATCGAGATGCCGATGTCGCCGGGGCGCGCGCCCAGGCCGAGCGCGGCGCCGGCGTTGTCGCCCGCACCCGGCGCGACGACGAAGCCCGGGCCGTCGACGAGCTCGCGCGGGCCGAGGACCCGCGGCAGCACGACGTCCTCCGCCGGGCGCCGCAGCGCGGTCGCGAGCAGCTCGCGGTCGTAGGCGTCTCGCGACGGATCGAAGTAGGCCGTTCCGCTCGCGTCCGACCGGTCGGTGACGAGCTCCTCGAGGACCGGCCCGCGTTCGCCATCCGGTCCGAAGCCGCGCAGGCGCCAGGTCAGCCAGTCGTGGGGCAGGGCCACAGCCGCCACGCGCGCGGCGTTCTCCGGCTCGTGGTCCGCCAGCCACCGCAGCTTCGTCGCGGTGAACGACGCGACCGGGACGAGTCCCGCGCGCTCGGCGAAGGCGGCCGCGCCGACCTCGGCGGTCAGCGCCGCCGCCGCGTCCGCCGAGCGGGTGTCGTTCCAGAGGAGGGCGGGGCGGATGACCGCGCCGTCGGCGTCGAGCGCCACCATGCCGTGCTGCTGCCCGGCGATGGCGACCGCCGCGACGTCGTCGAGACCGCCCGCGCCCGCGATCGCGATCTGGAGCGCGTCCCACCAATGGCGGGGATCGACCTCCGACCCGTCGGGGTGCGACGCGCGGCCGGTGCGCACGACGTCGCCGGTGCCGACGTCGCGCACGACGACCTTGCAGCTCTGGGTGGACGAGTCGATGCCGGCGACGAGTGTCATCCGCTGGCCCTCATCGGGCGCCGAGCAGGTGCTCGGTCGCGAGTTGCTGCAGTCGGACGAACCCGAATCCGTGCCCGCCGAGGTACGCGTCGGCGTCGAAGTCCTCGTAGGCCGAGCGGTCGGCGAGGAAGTCGTCGTACGACTCGCCCTCGTTCAGCGTCGGCTGCGCGAGCTCGTCGACCTTGGCGGCGGCGAGTGCCTCCTGCACCTCGGGGTCCGCGCGGAACGCGGCGGCCCGCTCTTTGAGGAGGAGGTAGGTGCGCATGTTCGCGGAGACCGAATCCCACACGCCGCGCTCGTCCTCGGTGCGGCTGGGCTTGTAGTCGAAGTGGCGCGGGCCCTCGTAGGCCGGGACGCCGCCGGGGCCGCCGTTCTCGAGGAGGTCGACCAGCGCGAAGGCGTTGTGCAGGTCGCCGTGTCCGAAGACGAGATCCTGGTCGTACTTGATGCCGCGCTGCCCGTTGAGATCGATGTGGAAGAGCTTGCCGTGGTACAGCGCCTGGGCGATGCCGGCAGCGAAGTTCAGGCCCGCCATCTGCTCGTGGCCGACCTCCGGGTTGAGACCCACGAGCTCCGGGCGCTCGAGCGAGTCGATGAAGGCGATCGCATGACCCAGGGTGGGCAGCAGGATGTCGCCGCGCGGCTCGTTCGGCTTGGGCTCGATCGCGAAGCGGATGTCGTACCCCTTGTCGACGACGTAGTCGCCGAGGAGGTTCACGGCCTCGCGGTAGCGCTCCAGGGCCGAGCGGACGTCCTTGGCCGAGTCGTACTCGGCGCCCTCGCGCCCGCCCCACATGACGAAGGTCTTCGCTCCGAGCTCCGCCCCGAGATCCAGCTGACGGAAGACCTTGCGCAGCGCGTAGCGGCGGACCTGGCGGTCGTTGGAGGTGAAGCCGCCGTCCTTGAACACCGGCGCGCTGAAGAGATTGGTCGTGACCATCGGCACGATGAGGCCGGTGTCGGCGAGCGCGCCCTTCAGCCGGTCGATCTGCTTCTGGCGCTCGGCGTCGGTCGAGCCGAAGGCGAACAGGTCGTCATCGTGGAAGGTGAGCCCGTACGCGCCGAGCTCGGAGAGCTTCTCGACCGCGTGCACGACGTCGAGGGCGGGCCGGGTAGGGCCGCCGAACGGGTCGGTGCCGTTGTAGCCGACGGTCCACAGACCGAACGAGAACTTGTCTTCCCTGGTGGGTTCAAGCGACATGGGGATACGTCCTTCAGCATCGTCGATGAAATGTTGTGATGCTGAACATATCACGCCCGCGGACCTCAGCTCGGCGGCGCGGTGGACGCGCGGGCGACGAGGCGAGCGGGCATCCGCACGTGCGCGTCCTCGTCCCGCGGCGCGTCGGCGGCGCCGTCGAGGAGGTCCAGGAGGATCCGCAGCGCGGCGGCCCCCATCTCGCGCAGGGGCTGGCGGACGGTCGTGAGCGGTGGCTCATGAGACGCCGCGGCGGGGATGTCGTCGAAGCCGACGACCGACAGCTGACCGGGCACGGCGAGTCCGCGCGCGCGGGCGATCTCGATCACGCGGATGGCCGAGAGATCGTTCGCGGCGAAGATCGCGGTGGGCGGGTCGGCGAGGGAGAGCAGATGCTCCGCCGCGGCGGACGACTCGTCGGGGCGGTACCCGCCGTCGGCGACGAGCGCAGGGTCGAACGGGAGGCCCGCCGCCTCGAGCGCCGCGCGGTACCCCTCCTCGCGGAGGCGCGCGGATTCGAGATCGCGTCGCCCGCGGACGTGCGCGATGCGCGTGTGACCGAGGTCGATGAGGTGCCGCGTGGCGGCGATCGCCCCGCCGAGGTTGTCACTGTCGACGGTCGTCGGTCCGGTCGGGCCCGTGTGCGGGTCGATCGCCACCACGGGAACAGTGGCGGAGGGCGCCTCGACCGTGGGAGTGACGATGATGGCGCCGTCGATGAGGGTCCCGCCGAGCCGCGAGAGCGATCGGCGCTCCCATCCCTGCGCCGCGGCGCCGTCGCGCCGCGACAGGCTGCCGGCGTAGGACAGCAGGTCGTAGCCGGTTCCCTGGAGGGCGTCGGAGATGCCCTCCAGCAGCGCGAGCGCGAACGGCTCGAACTCGGCCACCAGCACGCCGATGACGTGGGTGCGACCGCGCCGCAGCGATGAGGCGATGAGCGAGGACTCGTAGCCGAGCTCCTCCACCACGCGCAGCACCTGCGCCGCGGTGCTCGCCGCGACCCCGTAGCGGCCGTTGATGACCTTCGACACCGTGGAGACCGACACGCCGGCGGCCTGCGCCACGTCGTGGATGGTCGCTCGGCTCGGCGGGGCGTCGGGGAGGGGTGCGGGCATGGTCACAGGACCACGCTAGCGGTCGTGGCACCGTCCACGCCCTCGACGGTGCAGTGTCTTCAATCGATATCGAAAACGATGTCGATATCGATTGACATGGTGTGAGAGCGGTGCCATCCTCGGTTCGGCGGGAGAGACGTCGGCGACATGCCGAGCACCGCCAGTGCAACTCGATGACGAGGAGAGACGCAATGAGAGCACGCAGGTACCTGACGGCCGCCGCCGTCGCCGGGGCGATGACGCTCACGGGCTGCGCCGCGGCCGGGGGCGCCGAGGGCGACGGCGACGTCGCGATGACCCTCTGGCACAACTCGACCACGGGCGACGGGAAGCAGTACTGGGAGGACGCCGCCGCGGCTTTCGAGGAGGAGAACCCCGGCGTGTCCATCGAGGTGCAGTCCATCCAGAACGAGGACATGGACGGCCGCCTGCAGACGGCGGTGAACTCGGGGGACATGCCCGACATCTTCATGGCGCGCGGCGGCGGCAAGCTCGCCGACATCGTGGCGGCGGGTGCCGTGAAGGACCTCACCGACCTCATCGCCGACGACGTGCGTGCGGACTACGGCGACGGCGTGTTCGATGCCTTCACCGTCGACGGCGCGGTGTACGGCCTGCCGACCGCCGTGCTTCCCGGCGGGATTTTCTACAGCGAGGACCTGTTCGCTGAGGCCGGCATCGAGCCGCCGACGTCGATGGACGAGCTCGTCGCCGCGACCGACGCGCTCAAGGGCGCAGACGTCGCGCCCATCGCGCTGGGCGGCATGGACGCGTGGCCCGCCGCGCACTGGTACTACTTCTTCGCGCTGCGGGAGTGCGGGCAGGACGTGATGTCGGACATCGCGACGACCCGCGACTTCTCCGACGGCTGCTGGCTCGCCGCCGGGGAGGACCTGGCGGAGTTCGCCGAGACCGAGCCGTTCAACGAGGGCTTCCTCACCACGCCCGCACAGCAGGGAGCCGGCTCGTCCGCCGGGCTCCTCGCCAACCACCAGGCAGCGATGGAGCTCATGGGCGGCTGGAATGTCGGCGTCATCGCGTCGCTGACTCCCGACCAGAAGCCGCTGGCAGATCTGGGCTGGTTCCCGTTCCCCGCCGTCGAGGGCGGGGACGGCGACCCCGCCGCGATGATGGGCGGCGTCGACGGGTACTCCTGCTCGGTCGACTCCCCGTCCGTCTGCGAGGACTTCCTGAACTTCATCGCATCGCAGGAGTGGCAGGAGAAGTACGCGCAGGCGTACCAGACCATCCCCGCTTCCAAGGCTGCGCAGGGCGCCGTGACCGAGCCCGCGCTCGAGCCGCTCATGGCGGCGTACAACGACGCCTCCTACGTCGCGGTGTGGCTGGACACGTCTCTCGGCCAGAACGTGGGCAACGCCCTCAACACCGCGGTGGTGGAGATGCTGTCGGGGAGCGGCTCGCCCGAGGGCATCGTCGAGGCCGTCGAGGGCGCCGCGGCTCGCGGATGACGACCGTGACCGCCCCCGTGCTCGCAGAGAACACGACGGAGACCGGCGCATCCGCGCCGGTCTCCGGCCGGGCCCGCGGCGCAGCGCGTCGCGGTGGCGCCGACTGGCGCAAGCGCGGCGAGATCGCGCTGCTGGCCGGGCCCGCCGTGATCGTGTTCCTGGCGTTCGTCATCTTCCCGGTGCTGATGGCCGCCTACTACGGCTTCTTCAGCTGGAAGGGCTTCGGCCCGCCCACCGACTTCGTCGGCCTGCAGAACTACGTCGCGATCCTGCAGGACCCGACCTTCCGAGACGCGGTCGTCCACAACGGCGTCATCGTCGTGGCCTCGCTCGTGCTGCAGGGTCCGCTGGCCATCCTCTTCGCCCTGCTGCTGAACCAGCCGATCCGCGGTCGCTCGCTCATCCGCGTGCTGATCTTCGTGCCGTACGTGATCGCCGAGGTCGTCGTCGGCACCGGGTGGAGCCTGATGCTGCAGGATGCGGGCGCGGTCAACGGCCTGCTCGCGAAGGTCGGACTGGAAGGACTGTCGTGGCTCGCCGACCCGGACGTGGCGATGGGCACCCTCCTGGTCATCATCACGTGGAAGTACATCGGGTTCGCGGTCATCCTCATGCTCGCCGGCCTGCAGGGCATCCCCGAGGAGCTGTACGAGGCTGCGGCGATCGACGGCGCGTCGTTCTGGCAGATCCAGCGGCGGATCACGCTGCCGCTGCTCGGCCCGACGATCCGCATCTGGGCGTTCCTGTCCATCATCGGGTCGCTGCAGCTGTTCGACCTCGTCAACATCATCTGGGGCCAGTACGTCTCATCGACCGCCGGCACCTCGACCATGGCGACGTACATGTACCTCAACGGGCACATGGCGGGAAACTACGGCTTCGGCAACGCGGTCGCGGTCGTGCTGTTCGTGATCTCCCTGGCCGTCGCCCTCGTCTATCAGCGCTTCGTGCTGCGACGCGACACCGAAGGCGCCCTCACGGGCGGGAAGGAGCGGAGACGTTGAGCTCCACTGCACTGCTCGTCGTCCCGAGCGCTCGGCGACGCCGCGCCGCCGAGTCGCGCGCCCGCGGCGCCGGCGCCGGGAACCAGACCGCCACCTACCTGTGCGCGGTGGTGCTCATCGCGATCTGCATGGGTCCCGTGCTCTACATCGTGCTGGGCGGCTTCCGGACGAACTCGCAGATCACCGCGGACCCCTCGGGGCTGCCGGGTCCGTGGGTGCTGTCCAACTACACCGAGGTGCTGGCCAGCGCGACGTTCTGGCGGTCGATGGCCAGCTCGACGGTCACCGCGCTCGCCACGACCGCCGGCGTCGTCGCCCTCGGCCTCATGGCGAGCTACGTCCTCGCGCGCTACCGCTTCGCGGGCAGGGGCGCGCTCTACGCGCTGTTCGCCGCGGGGCTGATGTTCCCCGTGACCGTCGCCATCACCCCGCTCTACCTGCTCGTGCGCAGTCTCGGCCTCACCAACAGCCTGCTGGGCGTGATCCTGCCCCAGATCGCCTTCGCCCTGCCGACGACGATCATCATCCTCGTCCCGTTCCTGCGTGCCATCCCCGGGGAGATCGAGGAGGCGGCCTCGATCGACGGCGCCTCCCGGCTGGGGTTCTTCTTCCGGATGGTGCTGCCGCTGAGCCTGCCCGGGGTCGTCACCACGGGCATCCTCGCCTTCATCGGGTCGTGGAACGGGTACATGCTGCCGCTGTTCATCCTCAGCGATCCGAACCTCTTCACGCTGCCGCTCGGCGTCCAGAACTTCTCCTCGCAGTACTCCGTCGACACCGCCCGCGTGCTCGCGTTCACGTCGCTGTCGATGCTGCCCGCACTCGTCTTCTTCAGCCTGTTCGAGCGCCGCATCGTCGGCGGTCTCAGCGGGGCGGTGAAGGGATGATCCCCCTCGACCCATCAGGGAGCACCATGACCGAACATCCCCGTCTGCCCGAGGTGTCGGAGCGCGTGAGCGCGCTGTGGCAGTGCATGACGCTCGAGGAGAAGCTCGCGCAGCTCGTCGGGTACTGGCTCGACCGGGGCGGCGAGGTGGTCGCGCCGATGCAGGGGGAGATGGCGGGGGATGAGCCGGGGCGCGCGCTGGCGGACATCACGCGCGACGGCATCGGGCACTACACGCGCGTCTACGGCACGCGGCCGGTCGACCCCGTGGAGCGGGCGCGCTGGCTCTGGGACGAGCAGCGTCGCCTGACCTCCGACACGCGCCTGGGCATCCCCGCGATCGTCCACGAGGAGTGCCTGACCGGGCTGGCCGCCTGGAAGGCGGCCACCTTCCCCACGCCGCTCGCGTGGGGAGCGGCGTTCGACCCCGACCTCGTCGCCGAGATGGGCGCGGCGATCGGCGAGACCATGCGCGCGCTCGGCATCCATCAGGGGCTCGCGCCCGTGCTCGACGTCGTCGCAGACGCGCGCTGGGGCCGCGTCGACGAGTGCATCGGCGAGGACCCCTACCTCGTCGGCACCGTGGGCACCGCATACGTGCGCGGCCTGCAGAGCGCGGGGGTGCACGCCACGCTCAAGCACTTCCTCGGATACTCGACGTCTCGGGCCGGGCGCAATCACGCTCCCGCGGCGGCCGGACCGCGCGAGATCGCCGACGTCTACCTGCCGCCGTTCGAGATGGCGCTCCGTGACGGCGGTGCGCGGTCGGTGATGAACAGCTACGCCGACATCGACGGCGTGCCGGTGGCCGCGGATCCGCACCTGCTCACGCACGTGCTGCGCGATGAGCTGGGGTTCGACGGCACGGTGGTGTCTGATTACTTCTCCGTCGCCTTCCTCGAGGTCATGCACGGCACAGCGGCCGACCGCGGGGAGGCGGCCGCTGTGGCGCTGGCGGCCGGCATCGACGTCGAGCTGCCTTCGGGCGACGCGTACCTCGCGCCTCTGGCCGAGCGCGTGCGCAGCGGAGCGATCGATCCGGCCTATGTGGATCGGGCCGTGCTCCGCGTTCTCGCACAGAAGGAGGAGCTCGGCCTGCTCGACGCGGACGCGTTCGCGGACGAGCCGCCCGCCTCGATCGACATGGACTCGGCGCGCCACCGCGACATCGCGCGTCGACTCGCGGCGGAATCCATCGTGCTCCTGCGCGACGAGGGGGCGCTGCCGCTTCCCCTCGGCGCGCGTCGCATCGCCATCGTCGGGCCCAACGCCGACCGGGCAGAGGCGCTGCAGGGCTGCTACTCCTTCGCCAACCACGTGCTCGCGCACCATCCCGGCCATCCGCTCGGGTTCGCCATCCCCACCGTGCGCGAGGCGCTCGCCGCCGCGCTGCCGGATGCCGAGATTGTGCAGGAGCCCGGATGCGGCGTGGCGGGCGAAGACGCCACGGGGTTCGGCGCCGCGATCGACGCCGTCGCCGCCGCCGACGTCGCGATCGTGGTGGTGGGAGACCAGGCGGGACTGTTCGGCCGCGGGACCGTGGGCGAGGGGAACGACACGGAGTCGCTGGATCTGCCGGGCCGCCAGCGCGAGCTCGTGGCGGCGGCCGTGGCGACGGGAACGCCGGTCGTGCTCGTCGTGCTCTCGGGGCGGCCCTACGTGCTGGATTGGGCGCTCGAGGCGCCCGGCGGGCCCGCTGCCGTGCTGCAGGCGTTCTTCCCGGGTGAGGCGGGCGGCGAGGCGATCGCCGACATCCTCACCGGGGCGGTGTCGCCGTCGGGCCGCCTTCCGGTCTCGCTGCCGCGCTCTGCCGGTGCGCAGCCGTACCGCTATCTGCGGCCGAAGCTCGGCGGCCCCTCGGACGTCACCTCGGCGGATCCGACACCGGTGAGGCCGTTCGGATTCGGGCTGTCGTACACGTCCTTCGCCTACGACGACCTCGAGGTGAGTGCGAGCGCCGCGACGGACGGCCTCCTCCAGGCCGCCGTGACCGTGACGAACACCGGAGCGCGCGCGGGCGACCATGTCGTGCAGCTGTACGGACGCGACGTCGTCGCCTCCGTTGCACGGCCCGTCGTGCAGCTCCTCGGCTACCAGCGGGTCTCGCTCGAGTGCGGAGCGTCGGCGCGGGTGGAGTTCGAGGTGCCAGCCGCGCGCTTCGCGTTCAGCGATCGCCGCATGGTTCGCGTGGTCGAGCCCGGGGACGTCGAGGTGTGGGTCGCGGCTCACGCGGAGGCGTCCGGGATCGAGACCGCGGACGCCGGGGACATCAGCGCTGAGCACCGCGCCCCGGTGCGCCGGGTGCCGGGGGAGAGCACGCCGCGCGCGCTCGTCCGACTGTCGGGCCCGGTGCACGAGGTGGGCGCGGGTGACGCGCGCGTCGTGCGCGGGCGCGTCCGGGAGCTGGCCGAGGTGGGAGAGCCGGTCGGCGCGGGCGGGGAGTGACGAGCGCCCGATATGGTGGGGACGCCGACATAAGCCGCGACGGGCGGCCGACGAGGGGAGCCCCATGGCGCAGCGCACGGCGAGCGTCGAGGGCGTGCGACGCCGGAACCTCGGCGAGGTGCTGCGCCTCGTGCACGAGCAGGGGCCGCAGCCCCGCGCGCGGATCACGGCGGACACCGGCCTCAACCGCTCCACCGTCGCCGACCTCGTCGCGGCGCTCGTCGAGGCGCGGCTCGTGGCCGAGCGGGAGCCCGACCCGACGCGGCGGGTCGGCCGGCCATCGCCCATCGTCGTGCCGAGCGACGACGTCGTCGCGATCGCGGCGAACCCCGAGGTCGACGCCCTCGAGGTCGCCGCGATCGCGCTGAGCGGCGCGGTCCGGGCGCGGGTGCGCGAGGAGAGCCGCGAGCTGCTCACTCCCGAGCAGACCGCCGATGCGCTGGCGCGGATCGTGAGCGGATGGCGGGGGCACGAGCTGAAGGGCGCGCGGACGGTGGGAGCGGGGCTGGCCGTGCCCGGACTCGTCAGCCTCGACGGCCGGGTGGTGCGCCTCGCACCGCACCTGCACTGGGAGGGGGCGCCGTTCGCGGCGATCGTCGAGGAGCGTCTGGGGCTTCCGGTCGTCATCGGCAACGATGCCACGCTCGGTGCGCGGGCGGAGCACCTCTTCGGGGCGGCGGCCGGCCATCGCGACGTCGTCTACCTCAACGGCGGCGCGAGTGGCATCGGCGGCGGTCTCATCGTCGACGGTCGCGTCGTCGGCGGTGCCGGCGGCTACGCAGGAGAGTGGGGGAGGACGCGTCCGGGCCTCCTGGACGACGCGGATCGGCGGACGCCGGAGGGCGCGCTGGAGGACGAGGTCAGCCGGGCGCGGCTGCTGGCCGTGCTCGGTCTCGAAGCCGCCGACGACCCGACGCTCGCCGGAGCGCTCGCCGCCTCCGACCATCCCGAGGTCGACGCAGAGGTCGAGCGCCAGCGCCGCATCCTCGCCACGGCGCTCGCGAACGCCGTGAACGTGCTGAACCCGTCGGCCATCGTGCTCGGCGGCTTCCTCGGCATGCTCGTCGCGGTCGACCCCGCCGGCTTCGACGAGGCGGTGCGCGAGCAGGCGCTGGCTCCGGCCGCCGAGGAGCTCGTCGTCCGCGCAGCGGGCCTGGCCGAGGACCGCCTGCTCATCGGGGCGGCGGAGGCCGCGTTCGCACCGCTCCTCGCGGACCCGCTCGGCTGACGCCCGGCGACGAGCGGGCGGTCAGGACGCCGCGTCGGCGTGGTGCCGGAACCGCAGCCCGAGCCCCACGTGCGGGACCTCGGTCAGCGCGCCGTCGGCGATGCGCACGGGACTCTCATCCACGAGCGCGCCGAGGTCGCCGAAGCCCGCGTCCTCGACGTCCTCCGCGAGCGGAGAGCCGGGGAGGGTGAGCGCGAGCTGCCCGGAGAGCTCCGGCAGGAGGTGCGGGTGCACCTGCACTCCGTGCGCCTGGGCGCGCTCGACGATGCGGAGGAAGGGGGTGATCCCGCCCACGCGGACGACGTTGGGCTGAGCGATGCGGATGGCCCCGCTCGCGAGGAACTCCTCGAATCGATGCACCGTGTGGAGATTCTCTCCCACCGCGATGGGCGTCGCGATACGGCGGGAGAGCTCGACGTGCCCCGCGAGATCGTCCGCGCGCAGCGGCTCCTCGATCCAGGCGGGACCTGCGGCGGCGAGGCGCTCCATCGCGGCGGTCGCCCGTGCGAGGTCCCAGCGCTGGTTCGCGTCGATCATGAGCGCGCGGTCGGGGCCGAGCACCTCGCGGACCGCGGCGAGCCGGTCGGCGTCCTCGGCGATGTCGGGCTTGCCGACCTTCACCTTGATCGCCTCGAAGCCGGCCGCCACCCAGCGCTGCACCTGGGCGACCAGCTCGTCGAGGCTGTAGTGCAGGTTGACGCCGCTGCCGTACGCCGGCACCGCGTCTCGACGGCGGCCGATGTGATCGGCGACGCTTCGACCGGCTGCGCGCGCCTCGGCGTCCCACAGTGCCAGATCGAGACCTGCGAGCGCGATCGTGGTGATGCCGCCGCTCCCGGCCTCATGCAGGTGCGTCCAGAGGCCATCCCAGGTCTGCCGGGGGTCGGCCTCTCGTCCCACCGCGGCAGATGCGATGTCGTGCTCGAGGAGCGCGAGCACCGCCTCGGCGCCGATCTGCGGGGTCCAGGAGAAGCCCCAACCCTCGGCGCCGTCGGTCCGCATCACGTGCGTGGCGATGACGCCCACGCTCGTGACGTCGGCCGCCCAGGGGCGGGTGAGGGGAATGCGCGCGAGCCGTGCGCGCAGCGACCGGATCGCGGGTGCCTCAGGCATGCCGGCTCACCTGCGTGGCGAGCTCCTCGCGCCAGGTGCGCTGCGGCCGCCAGCCGAGGAGCCGTCGCGCCTTGGCATTGGAGAACGCGGGGGCGGTGCCCGTGAGCTCGGCGGCGGCGCGAGCCGCACCGGGATGGAATCGGGGGATCAGGTCGGACAGCGGCTCGCGCGCGAGGGCGTCGTCGGCGCCGACGAAGAAGACCTCGCCGTTCGGGATGTCGTCCATCGCCGCGAGGAGCGTGTCCGCGAAGGCGGAGACGTCGCGCGCATCGACGTAGTTGAAGACCGCGGGAGCCGACAGCGCCGGGTCGTCGAGGCGCTCGCGCACGGTGTGGCCCTGCTGGGTGGGGGCGCCCGCCCATTCCTCGGGCGCGATGACGTAGCAGGGGCGGAACGCCGCGTACCGCGTGGAGTCGCCCGTCTGGCGGCGCAGCATGCCGATGGTCTGCTCGATGAGGAGCTTGGACAGGCCGTATGCGTTCCACGGCCGCGCCGGCGTGTCCTCGTCGATCGGGAGGCGATCGGGCGCCCAGCCGGTCGGCGCGCCGTACCCGATCACGGTGGGGCTGGAGGCCGCGACGATGCGGCCGACGCCGGCCGCCGCTGCCGCGCCCATGACGGAGACGGCGAGCCCGGCGTTGGTGCGCATGATGACGTCCTCGGGCGCGCTGAACGGCACGGCGATGGCCGCGAGATGGATGAGGGCCTCCGGGCGGGTGCGCTCGATCACCTCCGCGGCCTGCCCGGCGTGGGCGAGATCGACCGCGAGCTGCTCCACGCCCGCGAGCTCCGGTGCGTCGGAGATCTCGCGGTCGACGGAGACGAGCTCGTGGCCCGACGCGCCGAGGCCCGCGACGAGGGTGCGGCCGAGCCGGCCGGCCCCGCCGGTGACGAGGATGCGCGTCATGACGGCGCCTCGGTGGTCGTCGGGTGCGTGGTCGTCCCCTCCGCGCTCGTCGGCAGTCCGCCGAGGAGGGCGATGCCGAGGTCGGCGGTGTTCACGGGAAGGCCGGTCGCGAGGGAGCGGTTGCCGGCGATGCCCACGGCGATCGAGCGGATGCCGTCGGACCAGTCGGCGGGACGGCCGAGGGGGTCGTCGTGGGGGCCGACGAAGACGTCGGAGAGGAGGAGGGCGTCGCCGCCGCCGTGTCCGCCGTCGGCGTTGTGGATGGGGACCTCGACGGGCTCCTCCCAGTGGCGCTGGACGAGGAGGCGCTCGCCGACCGGGCGCAGGCTGCTGCCGTTCCCGCCGGAGAGGCTGGGGTCGAGAGCCGGGTGGAGCCCTTCGTCGGGGACGAGGGAGCCGCGTTCGACGACGTCGAGCTCGGCGCGGCCCTCGGTGCCGTTGACGGCGACGCGATAGCCCTCCCACGGAGCGTGGGCGTTGAGGGAGTAGCTGAGGGTCGCGCCGGAGACGTAGTCGACGACGAGGGCGAGGTTGTCCTCGATGGTGATGCCCTCGGTGAACACGTCGAGGTCGCGCCGGTAGCCGTCGTGCTGCTCGGCGTCGAGGTAGAGCTGCGCGAGGCGGGGGTCGTCGCGCAGGTCGAGCTCGAACGGGTCATGGGCGCCGTCGTGGGTGCCGCGCTCGGGGCGGTCGGCCAGGCCGCGCGCACGGGCGTTGTCGGCGCCGTAGAACCGGAGCCCTCCGGAGGCGAACACGCGGCGGGGCTCGCTGGCGATCCACCAGTTGACGAGGTCGAAGTGGTGGCTCGACTTGTGGACGAGGAGCCCGCCGGAGTGAGCCTTCTCGCGATGCCAGCGCCGGAAGTAGTCCGCGCCGTGCTTGGTGTCGAGCATCCAGGAGAAGTCGATGGAGGTGACCTGTCCGATGCGGCCGGACTGGATGACCTCCCGCAGCGCGCTGTTGCGGGGGGAGTAGCGGTAGTTGAAGGTGAGGACCACCTGGCGGCCGGTGCGGGCGACGGCGTCCTCGATGCGGCGGGCGCTGTCGGCGTCGATGGTGAGCGGCTTCTCCACGACGACGTCGACGCCGGCCTCGAGGGAGCGGACGATCATCTCCGCGTGCGTGTCGTCGCGGGAGCACACCACGACCCGCTCGATCCGCTCCGTGCGGATCATCTCCTCCAGGCCGTCCGGCCCCCACACGCCGGGCGCCGGCGCCCCGGCCTCCACGGCCCGCTGCACGTACGCGCCGGCGCGGGTCGGATTCGGCTCGCACAGCGCGACGAGGACGGCGCGGTCGGCATAGGTGCGGGTGATGGCGTCGACGTACATCTGCGCGCGGTGTCCGGTGCCGACGACGGCGTAGCGGAGCTGGCTCATCCGTGAGTCCCTTCCAGAGAAAGCGGTTTCTCACTCTAGCACGCAGTGCGGACTCGAGGATGGCTGCGGGCAGCGGAGAGTGCGCGGTTCAGCCGCGCTGCGGCGCCGCTGTGCTGCCGCGCAGGGCGAGCGTGGGTGTGAGGACGACCGGAGCGGCCTCCTCCTGGGTCTCGAGGAGCCGTCGCAGCGCCGTCCACGCGAGCGCGCCCATCTCCTCGGCCGGCACCGCGGCCGTGGTGAGGGGCGGCGTCGTGTAGGGGGCGAATGGGATGTCGTCGAAGCCCACCACCGACACCTCTGCCGGCACCGACACGCCCCGCTCGTGGAGAGCGCTGAGGAGGCCCATCGCGACGAGGTCGTTGTAGGCGAGGACCGCGGTCGCGTCGCTCCGCGACACCTCGTCCGCAGCCGCCGCTCCGTCGGCGAAGCCGGTTCCGCAGGCGACCTCGAGGATCTCGAGCTCCGGATGCGCATCGCGCGCGGCGGCGATCGCGGCGAGGCGGCGGGCGTGGGAGGCGCTGCCCTGCACCCCGGCGAGGTACAGGATGCGCCGATGCCCGAGCTCGTGCAGATGCACGATCAGCTGCCGGATCCCCTCCGCGTAGTCCGCGGCGACGACAGGGGCGCCCAGCCCGGCGGGGCGGTTGACGAGCACGACGGGCGAGAGCTGCGGCAGGAGGGCGGCGAGCTCCTCGTCGGGCATGCGCGGCGCGACCAGCACGATGCCGTCTGTGCGGCGTCGCGCCTGCAGTGCGAGAGCCGCCTCGTCGCCTGCGACCTCCGCGGAGTCTGCCACCAGCACGTGGTAGCCGTCGCCGGCGGCCGTGCGGCTGAACATCCGCAGGGTGGCTTGGAAGGTGGGGTTGCCCAGGTCGGGCACGAGCACGGCCACCGTCTGCGTCTTGCCGAGAGCGAGGCTGCGTGCGAGCGGGCTCGCGGAGTAGCCGAGCTCGGCCGCGGCCGCCTGCACGCGCTCGGCGAGTGCGGGATCGACCGACGGGTTGCCGTTCATGACCCGCGAGACCGTCGCGGCCGACACTCCCGCGTGCCGAGCGACGTCGGAGATGCGCAGCTTCACGGGGTCCTTTCGAGCGGAGGTCATCGGCACGCTCAGGTGAGGTCGAGCGCGACCGGTCGCGCCACGCCGCGCACGTCCACCGTAGGCCACTCCTGGTCGACGCTCAGCACCTCGACGGCATCACCCTGGCCCCGCACCACCGTATCCTCTGTCTTCACGCCGGGGGCCCACGGGTTCCAGGCGAACGCCTGACCCGGAGCGATCCGGTCCTGCGCGTCGGGGGACGCCTTGGGGTCGCGCCCCGCATAGCCGGTGGGGCCGCCCTGATGGTGGCGCAGCCACGCGTCCTCGGCGAAGCCGTGTCGCGGGTAGCTCCGTGCGATGTCGGAGAGCACGTCGCCGAGCGGGCGGCCGGGGCGGCACGCCGCCCACGCGTCGGCCTCGACCTCGAGGATGCGCGCGGCGCCGTCCGGCTCGACGCCGCGGAAGCGCACCCAGCGGGTGAGGCTGACGTGCAGGCCGTCGCGACGGGCGGTCGCGACGGCCATGGCGCGGTCGCCGAGGGGCGCTCGCGTGGGGAGCGGGTGCTGCACGCCGCCGCGGGCGGCGCCGGCGACGAGGGCGACGGCGGGCTCCGCCCCGCGCGCGAGCAGCGCGTGCGTGAGGCGGCCGGCGAGCTCGAACTCGGTGAGCTCCGGCGTCGCGGTGGTCAGCACCTCGGTCATGGCGCGAGCGGCGTCGGCGCCGAGGTTCCGGTAGCGGTCGAGCTCGGCGGGGAGCAGGCTCGCGCGTGCGGCGCGCAGCTCGACGTCGACCTCGCTCTCGTCGAGAACGCCCGCTCGCGACGGGGCGAGCGGGGCGAACCAGTCCACGACCTCGATGTCGACGCCCGCGAGCTCCTCCTCGGCGAGGCGCTCCGCCTCGTTGCGCAGGGCGGTGACGGTGATGGTGCCGTCGATGCGCACGACCGCGGAGAAGACGGCGGGACCGCCGAGCGGGACGGACGTGCGCGCCCCGTCGAGCAGCCATGCGAGGCTCGCGCCCGAGGTGAGGCGCACGCCGCTCGCGCCGCGTCGGTCGAGGACCTCCGTGATGCGCGCGAGCTTCTCGGGACGGTCGGACGAGACCGCGGGCTTCGAGGGTGTCGACATGGCGTGCTCCCTGCTGCTCTGGCGCCCTACTCTATGCGGAAGGCGATTTCTCGGGGCTGCCAGCTCAGGCCAGGGCGAGCGCCTGCTCGAGGTCGGCGATGATGTCGGCAGGGTCCTCCAGACCCACCGAGATGCGGATGGTCCCCTGCGAGATGCCGGCAGCGGCGAGCTGCTCGGGCGACATGTGGTTGTGGGTCATGGAGGCCGGGTGCGCGACGATCGTGCGCGCGTCGCCGATGTTCGCCACGAGCCGGATGGTGCCGAGCGCGTCGATCACGCGCTCGGCCCGCGCGAAGGCGTCCTCCGAGCTGGACGCGAGCTCGAACGCGAACACGCTCGGGGAGCCCTTGGGCAGGTAGGTGCGGGCGATGCCCTTCCACGGGTTCGTGGGGATCGAGGGGTGGAAGACCACGCCGACAGCCGGATGGCCGTGGAGGTACGCCGCGACCGCCTTCGCGTTCTCGACGTGGCGGCTCACCCGCAGGTCGAGGGTCTCCAGACCCTGGATGAGCTGGAACGCGTTGAAGGGGGAGAGGGCGGGCCCGAGATCGCCGACGAACTTCGACTTCACGAGCGTGATGAACGCGCGCTCCGGGCCGAAGGCGTCCCACAGCGATACGTCGCCGTAGCGCCGGTGCGGCACGAACAGCGCCGGCCACTTCTCCGGATCCGCGGCGAAGTCGAACGTGCCGAGGTCGACGACGACCCCGCCGAGTGACGAGCCGTGCCCGCCGATGAACTTCGTCGCGGAGTGCACGACGATGTCCGCGCCGTGCTCGCGAGGCCGCAGCAGGTAGGGGGTGGCGACGGTGTTGTCGATGACGAGAGGGACGCCCGCCTCGTGGGCGATCTCCGCGACCGACGCGATGTCGAGCACCTGGGCGATGGGGTTGGCGACGGACTCGGCGAAGAACGCGCGCGTGTCCGGGCGGACGGCCTCGCGCCATCCGTCGAAGTCGTCCTGGTCGACGAAGGTGACGTCGAGGCCGAAGTCACGGAGGGTGTCGTCGAACAGATCGACGGTGCCGCCGTAGAGCTGGCTCGCCGCGACGACGTGGCCGCCTCGGCCGAGGAGCGCGAGGGTCGCGAGCGCGACCGCCGCCTGCCCGGACGAGACGGCGGCCGCCGCGACGCCGCCCTCGAGGGCGGCCAGGCGCTGCTCGAGCACGGCCTGCGTCGGGTTGTTGTTGCGGCTGTAGATGTAGCCCTTCTCCCGCAGCGCGAACTTCTCGCGCGCCTCGGTGAGGGAGGAGAAGACGTAGGCGGAGGACTGGTACACCGGCGTCGCGACGGTGAACTGCGGCATCCCCGGGGTGTAGCCCTCGTGCAGCTGGGTCGTCGCGAATCCCTGCGCCTGTGTCATGGGGCCATTCTGCCGAGCGCCACCGGCGCCTCCGGAACCGTGTGACGCCGTATTGCGCGGGACGCGGCTCAGGGGAGGAGCACGACCTTCCCGTCGGCGCCCTCGTCGACGAGCCGGTGCGCGCGAGCGGCTTCGGCGAGGGGGAGCGAAGGTCCGAGCTCGACGCTGAAGCGCCCGGCGGCCATGAGCGCGAGGGCGACCGGGATGGCCTCGAGCCGCCAGGACTCCTGCTGCGGCGTCAGGGGGAGGGGGGAGCCGCCCTTGAATGCGCGGATGCCGAGGGCGAGTCCCTTCGCGCCCTGCACGAGCGTGGCGATGCGGGATCGGTCGGCGAGGAGCGTGAGCGAGCTCTCGAGCGCCTCCTCGGTGCCGGCTGCGTCGATGACGACGGTGGGGCCATCCGGCGCGAGAGCGCGCACCCGGTCGACGAGACCCGACCCGTACGCGACGGGCTCGGCGCCGAGGCCGCGCACGCGGTCCGCGCGGCGATCGCTCGTGGTCGCGATGACGCGCGCGCCCTGGAGGGCGGCGAGCTGGATGAGGGCCTGACCGACCGCGCCGGAGCCGGCGTGCACGAGCAGCGTGTCGTCGGCGCGCACCGCGAGCGAGCGCAGCGTCTGGTAGGCCGTCCCGACGGGGATCCCGAGCGCGGCGCCCTGCGCGGCGGTGACGCCCGCGGGCCGGGCGAAGACGTGCACGGCGGGGACGACGACATCCGTCGCGCACGCCCCGATCGCACCCGTGAAGACGACGGGGTCGCCGACGCGGAATCCCTCGACGTCGGAGCCGACAGCGGCGATGTGCCCGGCGCCGTCGCTGCCCACGCGCCGGGGCTCGGTGATCGGGTCGGATGGCCGCAGCCCGCTGCGGAGCTTGATGTCGACCGGGTTCACGCCCGCAGCCTCGACTCGGATGGCCACTTCGCCGGCTCCGGGGACGGGATCGGGGACGTCTGCCAGGGTCAGGACCTCGGGTCCGCCCAATTCGGTGTGCTGGATCGCCTGCGCCATGCCCTCACGCTAGCGCGCCCCGCGGCTTCCCGGTCGGAGGACCGGAAGCCGCGGGCCGCGCGGGAGCGGGATCAGGCGCGAGCGGCGACGCCCTCGGCGGCGGCGGCGGTCGTGGCCGACACCGGCATGAGGCGCGTGAGCTGCGTGACGTGACGCGGCTCCAGCTCGTCGAGGCTCGAGACCCCGAGGAGCGCCATGGTGCGCTCGAGCTCGGTGCGGAGGATGTCGATCATGCGGTCGACGCCCTGGCGCCCGCCGGCCATGAGGCCGTACAGGTACGCGCGGCCGACGAGCGTGAACTTGGCGCCGAGGGCGACCGAGGCGACGATGTCGGCGCCGTTCATGATGCCGGTGTCGATCATGACCGTGGCGTCCTCGCCGACCTCGCGCACGACCTGCGGCAGCAGATGGAACGGGATCGGTGCACGATCGAGCTGACGGCCGCCGTGATTCGACAGGATGATGCCGTCCACGCCGCGGTCGATGAGCCGCACGGCGTCGGACACGTTCTGCACGCCCTTGACGACGAGCTTGCCCGGCCACATCTCGCGGATGACCTCGAGGTCGTCGTACGAGATGGTCGGGTCCATCGCCGCGTTCAGCAGGTCGCCCACGGTGCCGCCGGTGGTGGAGAGCGAGGCGAACTCGAGCTTCGGGGTCGTGAGGAAGTCGATCCACCACCAGGGGCGGGGGATGGCGTTGACGATCGTGCCGAGCGTGAGCTGCGGCGGGATCGAGAAGCCGTTGCGCTTGTCGCGCAGGCGCGCGCCGGCGACCGGGGTGTCGACGGTGAACATGAGGGTGTCGAAGCCGGCCTTGGCCGCGCGCTCGACGAGACCGTAGGAGATCTCGCGCTGGCGCATCACGTAGAGCTGGAACCAGTTGCGGCCGTTCGGGTTGGCGGCCTTCACGTCCTCGATGGAGGTGGTGCCGAGCGTTGACAGCGTGAACGGGATGCCGGCGGCGGCGGCGGCGCCCGCTCCGGCGGTCTCGCCCTCGGTCTGCATCAGGCGTGTGAAGCCGGTGGGCGCGATGCCGAACGGCATGGCGCTCGTGCCGCCGAGGATCTCCGTGGTCGTGTCCACGTGCGCGGCGGGCCGCAGGATGTCGGGGTGCAGCTCGATGTCCTCGAACGCCTGGCGCGCGCGGTGCATCGACAGCTCGCCCTCGGCGCCGCCGTCGGTGTAGTCGAAGGCTGCAGCGGGCGTGCGGCGCTTGGCGATGTCGCGCAGGTCGTACGTGGTGAGGGCGGCGTCGAGGCGGCGCTTGCGCGCATCGAGCTCGGGCTTCTTGAACTGCATGAGCTCCAAGAGCTCAGCGGGATTCGGCAGCTGTCGCTTGACCATGCTGGTCCTTTCCGATCGTGATCTGGTCGTAGTAGCCGGTGATGTGGTCGCGGATGGCGCGGGTCGCCTCGGCCTCGTCGGCGGCGGCGATCGCGGCGAGGATCCCGCGGTGCTCGTCGCGCAGGCGGCGCGCGGTGGCGGGCCAGTCGTCCACCGCGTGCGCTCCCGCGGTGACGTACGACTCGATGGCCGAGCGGAGCCCGGCCATCGTGGCCGTCACCACCTGGTTCCCCGACGCCTCGGCCAGGGAGAGGTGGAACTGCTGGTCGAGCGCGAGGAACTCCGCCTCGGTGAGGGAGGAGTCGTCCATCGCCTCGACCAGCGCGGTCGACGATGCGAGGTCGGGCTGCGAGCGGGCGAGGTGCTGGGCGACGTGGGTCTCCAGCACGAGGCGCGTGTCGACGATGTCGGCGACGGGGAAGCCACTGGCCGCGAGCTGCAGCCGCATGAGGGCCGACATGCCGCCGCCGGGCACGGCGACGATGATCGCGCCCGCGGTGGGGCCCGAGCCGGACGCCGTCCGGACGAGCCCGAGGACCTCGAGCACGCGGATGGCCTCGCGAACGCTGGAGCGGCCGACGCCGAGGTCCGCGGCCAGCGCGCGCTCGCCGGGAAGCCGGTCGCCCGGCCGGAGGGTGCCGTCGAGGAGCGCCCCCTCGAGGTGGGAGAGGACGCTCTCCCACGCGCGCTGCTCGTCGGCCATGACGTCTCCCGTGTGGTCTGACCACTGTGGTCTGACCACAGGCTAGCACGAGGTACCGTCGGAGCATGCCCCGCTCGCCGCTCCCTCAGCGCTACGGCCTCGACGCCGCCTGGCTGCGGACGCCGGGGGCGAGCGCCCACACCCGGCTCCGCGACCACCTCGTCGAGCGGATGCCGCGGCTCGCGCCGGGGCGGATCGACGAGATGCTCGCGGAAGGCGCCTTCGTGGACGAGCAGGGCCATCCGCTCGCCCCGGACGCGCCCTTCCGGCCGCACGCGTTCGTCTGGTTCCACCGCGATCTGCGGGAGGAGGCGGAGGTGCCGTTCTCGCTCGACGTGCTGCACCAGGACGAGCGCATCGTCGTCGTCGACAAACCGCACTTCCTCGCCACGATCCCGCGCGGACGACACGTGCAGCAGAGCGTGGTGGTGCGCGCTCGCCGCATGCTCGGGCTGCCCGAGCTCTCGCCCGCGCATCGGCTCGACCGCGTCACGGCCGGCGTGCTGCTGCTCACCACCGAGCGGCGCTGGCGACGCGCCTATCAGAGCATGTTCGAGGATCGCGTGCCGCAGAAGGAATACGAGGCGGTCGCGGCGGCTCCCGGCGCGCTCGAGCTCCCCGTGCACGTGCGCAGCCACATCACGAAGCAGCACGGGGTGATGCAGGCGTTCGAGCACGATGACCGCGACCCCAATGCGCACACGATGATCGAGCTCATCCAGTCGCGGGGCGACCTCGCGCGCTACCGCGCCATGCCGTTCACGGGGAAGACGCACCAGATCCGGCTGCACATGAATCGCATCGGGCGACCCATCGTCGGCGACCCGATCTATCCCCGTGTGCAGGATGTCGACATCGACGACTTCTCCACCCCGCTGCAGCTGCTCGCGCGCACGCTCACGTTCGTCGATCCGGTCGACGGCATCGAGCGGTCGTTCACGAGCCCGCGGCGCCTCGAGGCGTTCCCGGGCTGACGCTCAGAACCCGGCGACGAGCGCGTTGTCGAGCTCGTCGGGGTCCACGCCCTGGCGCGAGGCGCGGTTGGTCAGCAGCACCCACGCGATGCCCACGGTCGGATGGATCCAGAACTCGGTCCCCGACCATCCGGCGTGGCCGTAGACGTCGCGGTCGATGAGACCCGGCGCGCGGGTGCGGAGATTCCACGAGAAGCCCCAGTCCTGGCCGCGCTCGGCGGGGTAGGGATCGAGTCGCGGGATGGCGCCGGTGAGCGGGCGCCGCATCATCGCCAGCGTCTCCGGACGGACGATTCCGCCCGTGCCCGCGACGCCGTCGCGCAGCAGCGCGGCGCCGAGCTCGAGGAGGTCGGCCGCGCTTCCGATCGCACCGGCGCCGGGGTGCCGCAGTGCGGCGAAGCGCGACAGGTCGAGCCCGCCGGCCGCGGCGTCGACGACATCGTGCGGCACGGACTCGTCGCCGAGGGTGATGCCGGGCGCGAAGACGGCGACGTCGTGCTCCCAGGAACGACCGGTCGCGTGCGCGACGAGCTCGGCGACGCCCTGGAAGGCCACGGAGGAGTAGCGCGAGGCCGAGCCGGCGGCGAAGTCGCGCCCGCCCTCGCGCAGCGCGGCGGGCAATCCCTGCGGAGCGTCGAGCGGCGGCTCGGCGATGCCCGCGGTGTGACTCACGAGATGGTCGAGCCGCACGACGTCGTCGCGCACGTCGGAGATCTCGGGCACGGCGACCGACAGCGGCGTGAGGATTCCGAGCTGCCCGCGTTCGACGGCGCGCGCGGCGGCGAGCCCGGCGAGCGTCTTGGTGATCGAGAACAGGCGATAGCGGTCCTCGATGCGCGCGGCACGGCCATCCGTCGCGCCGAAGGCATCGAGCGCGACGATGCCATGCGCGGTGGCGACGCCCAGCACGGCGGTGGGCAGGCGCCCGTCGTCGACGTGACGGCGGGCCCAGTCGAACGCGGCCGCGTAGGCGGAGGTCATGCGCGGGGGGCGAAGCGGCGGGGCGACGTGGTGCGCGCGACGAGGTCGCGCAGCTCCTCGAGCGACCCCGAGATCTCGCCGAGCGCCCGCGCCTGCACGAGCACGTTGCCGAGCGCCGTGGCCTCCACGGGGCCCGCGAGCACGGGGAGACCTGCGCGGTCGGCGGTGAGCTGGCAGAGGAGCTCGTTGAGCGAGCCGCCGCCGACGAGGTGGATGGCGCCCACGCGCTTGCCGGAGAGGTCCGATGCGGTGTGGACGGCTTCGGCGAAGGCGGAGGCGAGGCTCTCGACGATGCAGCGGGTGAACTCCGCGCGCGACTGCGGCGCGGCCATCCCGCGCTCGGACAGCCACGCGGCGATGCGCTCGGGCATGCCGCCGGGCGCGGTGAAGACGGGGTCGTTGGCGTCGAACACGGGCTGCGGCGCCGTGACGGCCGCCGCCTGCGCGAGGAGCTGGGGCAGGTCGACGGTCTCGCCCGACTCGCGCTCCCACGCGCGCACCGACTCCGACAGCAGCCACAGGCCCATGACGTTGTGGAGGAACCGGACGCGGCCGTCCACGCCGCCCTCGTTCGTGAAGTTCGCCGCGCGGCTGGCCTCGGTGAGCACGGGGGCGTCGAGCTCGACGCCCACGAGGCCCCACGTGCCGCAGCTGATGTAGGCGGCGTCGGGGTCGGTCATCGGCACGGCGACGACGGCAGATGCGGTGTCGTGCGAGCCGACCGCGACGACCGGGGTGGCGTCGGTGAGGCCGGTCGCGGTCTGCACGGCGTCGCGGAGCACGCCGATGCGCTGTCCGGGCTGGACGAGTGCGGGGAGGAGGCGCGACGGGATGCCGACGCTCTCGGCCAGCGGCCGGTTCCACTCCGAGCCGTCGACGCGCAGCAGGCCCGTCGTGGAGGCGTTGGTGCTCTCGGCGACGCGCTCGCCGGTCAGCCAGTAGGCGATGAGGTCGGGGATGAGGAGGGCCTCGTCGGCGAGGTCCAGGGTGCCCGCGATCCGGTCGGCGGCGAACTGGTAGAGCGTGTTGAACGCGAGGAACTGCAGTCCGTTCTCGCCGTACAGCTCGGCGAACGGAGCCACGGCGTGCACGGCGTCGACGCCGGCCGCGGTGCGGGCGTCACGGTAGTGGTAGGGGGTGCCGAGCATCCGACCGTCGCGGATGAGCGCGTAGTCGACCGCCCACGAGTCGATGCCGATCGATGCGACCTCGCCCGCCTGGGCTGCCGCGCGGAGGCCGTCGACGATCGAGCGGTACAGCTCGAGGATGTTCCAGTGCAGGCCGTCGATCGTCTCGACGGGTGTGTTGGGAAAGCGGGCGATCGCCTCGAGGCGCAGCTCGTCGGGGCCGACATGGCCGAGCATGACCCGTCCGCTGGTGGCTCCGAGGTCGACGGCGGCGACGGTGACGCTCATGGCGTGCTCCTTGGTGGGGAAGAGAGGGGGCAGGGGAGGATCCCCGATTCGCGCCGCGGGTGCGGCCGGGGCGCGAATCGGGGATCCGGGCGCGGGTCAGCGCAGGAAGGCGGCTGCGACGCCCGAGTCGACGGGGATGTGCAGGCCCGTGGTGCGGCTCAGCTCGGGGCCGGTGAGGACGTACACCGCGTCGGCGACGTTCTCGGGCACGACCTCGCGCTTGAGGATCGTGCGGTTGGCGTAGAACTGGCCGAGGTCCTCTTCCTTCACGCCGTAGGTGGCGGCGCGGTTGGCGCCCCAGCCCGCGGCGAAGATGCCGGAGCCGCGCACGACGCCGTCGGGGTTGATGCCGTTCACGCGCACGCCGTGCTCGCCGAGCTCGACGGCCAGCAGACGCACCTGGTGGGCCTGGTCGGCCTTCGTGGCGGAGTAGGCGATGTTGTTCGGGCCCGCGAAGACGGAGTTCTTCGAGGAGATGTAGATGACGTCGCCGCCCATGCCCTGCTCGATGAGGGCCTTGGCCGCCGCCTTCGCGACGAGGAACGAGCCCTTCGCCATGACGTCGTGCTGGAGGTCCCAGTCCTTCTCGGTGGTCTCGAGCAACGGCTTCGACAGCGACAGACCCGCGTTGTTCACCACGAGATCGATCCCGCCGAAGGCGAGGAGAGTCGCGTCGATCGCGGCCTGCACGCCGTCGGCGTCGGCGACGTTCGCGGCGACGCCGATGGCGACATCGGAGCCGCCGAGCTCGGCCGCCGCCGCCTGCGCCTTCTCGAGGTCGAGGTCCGCAACGACGACGCAGGCGCCCTCGGCCGCGAGGCGGGTGGCGATGGCCTTGCCGATGCCGGAGGCCGCGCCCGTCACGAACGCGATGCGCCCCTGGTGGGTCTTCGGCTTCGGCATGCGCTGGAGCTTGGCCTCCTCGAGCGCCCAGTACTCGATGCGGAACTTCTCCGCGTCGGAGATGGGGTGGTAGGTCGAGAGCGCCTCGGCGCCGCGCATCACGTTGATGGCGTTGACGTAGAACTCGCCCGCCACGCGCGCGGTCTGCTTGTTCGCGCCGTAGCTGAACATGCCGACGCCGGGAACGAGGACGATGAGCGGGTCGGCGCCGCGGATGGCCGGGCTCGCCTCGGTCGCGTGCGCCTCGTAGTAGGCGGTGTAGTCCGCGCGGTACTGCTCGTGCAGCTCCGTGAGGCGAGAGATCGACTCCTCGACGGATGCCGATGCCGGCAGATCGAGGATGAGCGGCTTGACCTTGGTGCGGAGGAAGTGGTCGGGGCAGCTCGTGCCGAGCTCCGCGAGCGTCGGGGCCTTCTCGGAGGCGAGGAAGTCGGTGACGACCGGGGCGTCCGTGAAGTGGCCGACCATGGGCTTGTCGGTCGAGGCCAAGCCGCGGATGGTCGCGGCGAGGGCGGCCGCCTTGGCGCGACGCTCGTCCTCGGGCAGCGCCTCGAAGCCGGCGCGCACGCCGCCGAAGGGCTCCGCCTTGCCGTTGTCGTCGATGTACTGCTGCGCGGTCTCGATGATCCAGAGCGAGTTGCGCTCGGACTCCTCGCTGGTGTCGCCCCAGGCCGTGATGCCGTGGCCGCCGAGGATCGTGCCGATCGCCTGCGGGTTCGCCTTCTTGATCTCGGCGATGTCGAGGCCGAGCTGGAAGCCGGGACGGCGCCACGGGACCCAGACCACCTTGTCGCCGAAGATCTTCTTCGTCAGCTCCTCGCCATCCGCGGCCGTGGCGATGGCGATGCCGCTGTCGGGGTGGAGGTGGTCGACGTGCGCGGCGTCGACGAGGCCGTGCATGGCGGTGTCGATCGACGGGGCGGCGCCGCCCTTGCCGTGCAGACAGTAGTCGAAGGCAGCGACCATCTCGTCCTCGCGCTCGAGGCCGGGGTAGACGTTCACGAGGGCGCGCATGCGGTCGAGGCGGAGGGCGGCGAGGCCCTTCTCGGTGAGGGTGCCGAGGTCTCCGCCGGAGCCCTTCACCCACAGCAGCTCGACGGGCTCGCCGGTGACCGGGTCGGTCTCGGTGCCCTTCGCCGACGTGTTGCCGCCGGCGTAGTTGGTGTTCTTGGGGTCGGCGCCGAGTCGGTTCGACCGGGCGATGAGGTCGGCGACGGTGGGGTTCGTCATGGTGTCTCTCTCGTGGACTGCACAGGGGATGGGGTGGGGATGGTCAGAGCCGCGCGACGCGCGCCGTGAAGACGTCGATCGTGTGGGTGAACGCGGGCTCGAGGTCGGGGCGGTTGAGATGCCCGTGCGTGGTGCCGGGCTCGAAGGAGAGCTCCACGTCGACGCCGGCCTCGCGCAGCGTGTCGGCGAACGCCTCGCCGGAGACGCGGAGCTCATCGAGGTCGCCCGTGACGATGATCGCGGGCGGGTAGTCGCGCAGCTGCTCCGCGGTCGCGACGCCGGGCACCGCGGCGGGTTCCGGGTCCGCGACCGAACCGCCGAGGTAGTTCTCGTACATGCGGCGGACCGGCTCGGCGGAGAACTGGTCGGCGAGGCCTGCCTCGGCGAGCCGGGCCTTCAGCTCGTCGCGGGTCGTCGGCTGCACCGCGTGCAGCGTCGGGTAGGCGAGCACCGACAGTGCGGGGAGCGCGGCGCCCTGGTCGAGCAGGCGCAGGATCGCGCCTGCTGCGAGGTTGCCGCCCGCGCTCGTGCCGCCGAGCGCGACCCTGGCGGGGTCCGCGCCGAGCTCCTCGGCGTGCTCGCGCGTCCACGCGAACGCGAACGCGAGCTCCTCCGAGGCCACGGGGTAGATCGCGCCGTCGCGCACCTCGTCCGGACGGCCGAGTGCGGCCGTCACGGGAGCGAGTGCGTAGTCGACGGAGACGACGGGGATGCCGCGCGCGGCGAACGCGCGCGACACCTCGTCCGCCTCGGGCATGTCGAGGTCGCCGAAGGCGAACGCCCCGCCGTGCGCCCACACGAGCGCCGCCCCGGAGGGCGCGCTCGCGGGATAGATGCGGACGCTCAGCGGCCCGTGGGGTCCGTCGAGCGTCCGCTCACGGGGTTCGCTCACGCGCCCCAGCCTGCCTGGACGCCGCCCACGCGCTCGGCCTCGATCTTCTCCTGGTAGCCCGAGGCGAGGTAGGCGGCCATCGGGTCGGCCGGGAGACCGCGTGATTCGCGCCACTCGGCGAGGCCCGGACGGACATCGGTGTAGAACGCGTCCATGAAGACCGCGTTCGCGCCGAGCACGTCGCCCGACACCTGGGCGGCACGCAGCGCCTCCTGGTCGACGAGCAGCGCGCGAGCCGTCATCTCCTGCACGTTGAGCACCGAGCGGATCTGGCCGAGGATCTTGTTCTCGACGTTGTGGCACTGGTCGAGCATGAAGGCCACGTCGGGGTTCGCGTAGCCGCCGCCGCGGATGACCTCGAACACGATGCGGAAGAGCTGGAACGGGTCCGCCGCGCCCACGATGAGGTCGTCGTCCGCGTAGAAGCGCGAGTTGAAGTCGAACGAGCCGAGCTTGCCGAGGCGCAGCAGCTGCATGACGATGAACTCGATGTTGGTGCCGGGAGCGTGGTGACCCGTGTCGAGGCAGACCATCGCGCGCTCGCCGAGCGTCGCCACCTGGGCGTAGGAGGTGCCCCAGTCCGGGACGTCGGTGTGGTAGAACGCCGGCTCGAAGAACTTGTACTCGAGCACGAGGCGCTGCTCGCCGGAGAGGCGGTCGTAGATCTTCTGCAGCGACTCGTTCAGGCGGTCCTGGCGGCCGCGCATGTCGGCCTGGCCCGGGTAGTTCGAGCCCTCGGCGAGCCAGATCTTGAGGTCGCGCGAGCCGGTGGCGTCCATGACGTCGATGCACGCGAGGTGGTGGTCGATCGCCTTCTGGCGGACGGCCGCGTCCTCGTGCGTGAGGGCGCCGAACTTGTAGTCGTCGTCCTGGAACGTGTTGGAGTTGATGGTGCCGAGCTCGACGCCGTTGTCCTCGGCGTGCTTGCGGAGGTCGTCGAAGCTGTCGACGAGGTCCCACGGGATGTGCAGCGCGACCGACGGCGCCAGCGCGGTGAGCTTGTTGACCTGGGCGGCGTCGGAGATCTTCTCGAACGGGTCGCGCGGGGTGCCGGGCGTCGCGAAGACCTTGAAACGCGTGCCGGAGTTGCCGAACGCCCAGGAGGGGAGCTCGATCGCCTGCTTTTCGAGCTGCCCGAGGATCTCGTCGCTCAGGACGGAGGTGGTGGGGGTCGTCATCGACAGTGCCTTTCGCTTAAAACGATTTAACGCATCGTTGTCTCCATGGTAGACATCGTCGGGCACCAGGTCAACCGCGTCGCCGGGCCATGCCCGAGCCCGCTCGATATGATGGGGCAGGAGGTGCGGATGACCGTCAGCGTCAAGGACGTCGCGGCGCGCGCCGGGGTGTCGGCCGGCACCGTCTCGAACGCGCTCAACCACCCCGAGCGGGTGGCGCCGGAGACGGTCGAGCGCGTCCGGGCCGCCATCGCGGACCTCGGGTACGTGCGCAACGATGCCGCCCGCCAGCTTCGCGCCGGCCGCAGCCGCAGCATCGGCCTCATCGTGCTCGACATGCGCAACCCGTTCTACGCCGACGTCGCTCGCGGCGCGGATGCCCGCGCAGAGGAGGTCGGACTCTCGGTGCTCCTCTCCGACAGCGCACGCGACAGCGGCCGCGAGCGCCGTCTCATCGATCTCTTCGCCGAGCAGCGGGCCAGCGGCGTGATCGCCACCCCGCTCACCGCCGAGCTCGAGCACTTCGAGCGGCTTGCGGAGCGCGGCGTGCCCGTCGTCCTCGTGGACCACGAGGGTGACTCGGATGGCCTGTCGACGGTCTCGGTGGACGACCGGAAGGGCGGCCGGATGGCCGTGGAGCGGCTGCTCGAGCGCGGATGCCGGCGCATCGCCTTCGTCGGGGGTCCGCGGGATCTGCGTCAGGTGCGCGACCGCTACGAGGGTGCGCGTCGCGCGGTCTCCGATCGGGCCGGGGCCCAGCTGGAGCGGCTGGGTCTCGAGGACCTCACGGTCGACCACGGGCGCGCTGCCGGCGAGGCGCTGCTGCGTCGGGAGGCCGCGGACCGGCCGGACGGGATCTTCGCGGCCAACGATCTCGTGGCGGTGGGGCTGCTGCAGGCTCTGACGATGTCCGGCGGCGTTCGGGTGCCGGAGGACATGGCCATCGTCGGATACGACGACATCGACTTCGCCGCCTCCACGGTCGTCCCGCTGACCTCCGTGCGCCAGCCCGCTGAGCAGCTCGGGGCGACCGCCGTGGAGCTGCTGGCGCGCGAACCGGGGGAGCACGTGCGGTTCGAGCCGCAGCTCGTGCCGCGCGAGACCGCGTAGTCAGCCGCTCTCGCGCCGCCTCCCGGAGGCGATGTGCGTTCGGGAGGACGGGTCCGCGCGGTTCCTCCTCCGGAAGGCACTTCTCCTCCCGAACGCGCGTCGACGCCCCGGGCTCAGGCGCGCGGCGGAGTGCTGTCGCGGAGGAGGACCTCGAGGGAGACCGGCTCGGGCGGGGTCCAGTCCGGGTCCACTGCGGCGCGCAGGGCCTGCGCTCCGAGCTCCTCGAGGGGCAGGTGCACGGTCGTGAGACCGGGTGTGACGTCGCGTCCGGTGACGATGTCGTCGAAGCCCGCTACGGCGAGGTCGGCGCCCGGCTCGCGGCCCGCATCGCGGATCGCCGAGATCGCGCCGATCGCGACGACGTCGCTGATTCCGAAGACGAGCGTGCCGGGCGCGATCCCCGCGTTCAGGAGCTCGGACATCGCGCGGTAGCCGGCGTCCCGCGAGATCGAGCCGCGGACGACCTGCGTGACCCGGCCCCCGCCATCCTCGAAGCCCTGCGCGAAGCCCGCGAGGCGGTCGTCGGAGGTGCGCAGACCCTCGGGGCCGGCGAGCACGACGGCGTCGCGGTATCCGAGCTCGGCGAGACGGCCGGCGAGCGCGCGGGCGCCCGCCTCGTTCTCATAGGCGACGACGCGGGTTCCGGGCAGCGCGGCGCCGAGGGTGACGATGCGCCCGCCCACGGACTGCACGGCGGCGATCTCGGCCGAGAGCGCGTCGGTGTCGCTCGCGGTGTCGCGCGAGGCGGCGAGGACGATGCCGCGTGGGCGCTGACCGCGGAGGGTGCGCACGAGCGCCACCTCACGGGCCGGGTCGCGCTCGGTCATCGCGATCGTGACGATGAGGCCGGCTTCATCGGCGGCGTGCGCCACGCCGGAGGCGATCTGCCCGAAGTAGGGGTCCGCGATGTCGGCCACGAGGAGGGCCACGGTCGCGGACGTCCCACGCGCGATCGCCTGTGCGGAGATGTTCGCGGTGTAACCGAGCCGATCGGCTGCCGCCTGCACGCGCTCGCGGTACGTCTCGGCCACCTTGCGGTTGGAGCCGTTGAGGACGCGCGAGGCCGTCGCGAGGGAGACGCCCGCCTCGCGGGCGACGTCGTGGAGCGTCGGTGCCGCGCCGGTGCGCACCGTGGTGTCGGTCATCCGCTGAGCCTATCCCGAGAGGAGTGGGGGGTCGGGCGAGGTAGGGCGCGACCGCGCATTCGAAGCCGCGCACCGTGCGGCGCACGGCTTCGGCCGGAGGCGTGTCCCAGATCGACTGGTTGAGCAGCTCGACCTCGATGTCGCCGTCGTATCCGGTCTCGATGACCGCACGGGTCATCGGTCCGAAGTCGATCATGCCGTCACCCGGGTAGTGGCGCGACAGCAGGTTGTCGGCCTCGAGCGGCGTCTTCCAGTCGCAGACCTGGTACGTCGCGATGCGGCCCTCGCGGCCCGCGCGCGCGATGTGCTCGAGCACGTCGGGATCCCACCACAGGTGGAAGGTGTCCACCGTGACGCCGACCACCGCCGGGTCGAAGTCCGCCGCGATGTCGAGCGCCTGCGGCAGGGTGGACAGCACGGAGCGGTCCGACGCGTACATCGGGTGCAGCGGCTCGAGGGCGAGTGTGACGCCGGCTGCCTGCGCATCGGGTGCGAGCTCCGCGACGGCGTCGCTCACCCGCTGCCGGGCGCCGACGAGGTCGCGAGAGCCCTCGGGCAGGCCGCCCACGACAAGCACGAGCACGGCGCGGGACCCTTCGGCGCCGGCTGCGGCCAACGTGGCGGTCTCCTCGATCGCGCGTCGGTTGTCGTCGATGGCGGCACGGCGCGCCGAGCCCTCCGGTGCCGTAAACCAGCCGCCGCGGCAGTGGGTGGAGTAGCGGAGGCCGGAGTCCGCGATGATCCTCGCCGACTCCTGCAGCCCGGCCTCCTGCACCTGCTCGCGCCACAGGCCGATGGCCTCGATGCCGGCGCCCGTGACGACCTGCACGGCCTGCGCGACGGTGGTGTGCTTGATCGTGGCCTGATTGATCGACAGGCGGGGGTGCGCGCTCATGCGTCCACTCCGTTCAGACGCAGGTAGTCGCTCCAGCGTGCGGCCGCGAGCGACGGATCCTCGAGGGCGTTCGCCGCATTCGCGAGCTCCACGATGCGCGACAGGTGGGGGATGCTGCGAGCCGAGTGCAGGCCGCCCACCATCTGGAACGCCGACTGGTGCCCGTTCAGCCAGGCGAGGAAAGCCACGCCGGTCTTGTAGTAGAACGTGGGCGCCGCGAACACCTGGCGGCTGAGCTCCTCGGTGGGGCCGAGGATGCGGAGGTACTCGTCCGGGTCGCCGGCGTCGAGTGCCTGGATGGCCGCGGAGGCCACCGGGGTGATCGCCGCGAAGGCGCCGAGCAGCGCATCGGAGTGCGTGCGCGTCGCCCCGGCACCGGCCTTCGGCTGGGACGCGGCCGGGACATCCGCCCCGCCGATGAGCCCGACGTAGTTGAAGTCGTCGCCGGTGTACATGCGCACGCCCTCGGGCAGGCGCTCGCGGACCGCGACCTCCGACTCGGCGTTCAGCAGGCTCATCTTGACGCCCGAGACCTTGCCCGGGTTCTCCTCGATGATGCGGATGAGCGTCTGCGACGCGGTCTCCCAGTCCTCGCCGCCGAAGTAGCCGGCGAGCTCCGGATCGAAAGCCGTTCCCAGCCAGTGCAGGACGACCGGGGCGCTCGCCGACTGCAGGACCGCGCCGTACACGCGCAGGTAGTCGGTCGCGCTGGTCGCGGTGCGTGCGAGGTGGCGCGACGCCATGAGCACGGGGCCCGCGCCCTGCTCCTCGGTGAAGTGCAGCTGCTCCTTGTACGCGTCGATGACGGCTTCCAGCGAGATGGAGTGCTCGTCGACGTGGTCGGTGTTGACGCCGACGACGACCGAGCCGCCCTCCTCGCGGGCGACCTCGGCGCTCCGCGCGATGAGCTCGCGCACCGCGGCCGCGTCGAGGCCCATGTTGCGCTGGGCGGTGTCCATGGCGTCGGCGACGCCCAGACCCCACGAGTAGACCGCGCGACGGAAGCCGAGGGTGGCATCCCAATCGATCTGCGCGGGCTGCCCGGGAGTGTTGTCGCCCCAGGTGACGGGGACGACGTGCGCGGCCGCGTAGGCGACGCGGCTCCGCAGCGCCCCTGCCGGCTTCGCGTACCCGCCGGCGGCGTTGAGATCGACGCGGCCGAGTCGGCCGTCGTGGCCGACCAGCGTGAAGTGCTCTGCCATCGCGCTCACGCCAGCTTGAGCTCGGGGAGGACGACCTTCGCGCCCGTGCGGCTCGACTCGAGACCGGCCTCGGCGAGCTGCACGCCGCGTGCGCCGGCGAGGAGGTCGAACGGGTAGTCCGTGCCCAGCGCGTAGGAGGTCAGGTACTCCTCCCACTGCTGCCGGAAGCCGTTGAGGAACACGTCGTTCGTGGGGACCTGCTGCCAGTCCTCGTCGTAGTCGTGCGTGTCCTCGAGGTCGGGGTTCCAGACCGGCTTCGGGGTCGCGTTGCGGGGCTGGATCTTCGCGCCGAACAGGCCGACCACGGCGGAGCCGTGCGTGCCGTCCACGTGGAACTCGACGAGCTCGTCGCGGTTCACGCGCGTGGTCCAGCTGGAGTTGATCTGCGCGACGATGTCGCCCTCGAGCTCGAAGATGCCGTACGCCGCGTCCTCGGCGGTCGCGTCGTAGCGCTCGCCCTTCTCGTCCCAGCGGTCGGCGATGTGGATGGACGCCTGCGAGTACACGCTCTTGACCTCGCCGAAGAGGTTCTCCAGCACGTAGTTCCAGTGCGGGAACATGTCGACGATGATGCCGCCGCCGTCCTCCGCGCGGTAGTTCCAGCTCGGGCGCTGCGCGGGCTGCCAGTCGCCCTCGAACACCCAGTAGCCGAACTCGCCGCGCACGGAGAGGACGCGGCCGAAGAAGCCGGAGTCGATGAGGCGCTTGAGCTTCTGCAGGCCCGGCAGGTAGAGCTTGTCGTGCACGACGCCGGTCTTGACGCCCGCCTCCTGCGCGAGACGGGCGAGCTCGAGGGCCTCCTCGACGGACTCGGCCGTGGGCTTCTCCGTGTAGATGGCCTTGCCGGCGGCGATCGCCTTGCGGAGCGCCGTGGCGCGCGCCTTCGTCACGAGGAAGTCCGCGTAGATCTCCCACTGCGGATCGGCGAGCGCGGCGTCGAGGTCTGTGGTGTAGTCGGCGATGCCGTGCTCAGCCGCGATCTCGGCGAGCTTCGCCTCGCTGCGCCCGACGAGGAGCGGGCGCACGGTGACCTTGGAGCCGTCGGGCAGCTCGACGCCGCCCGCATCGCGGATGGCGAGGATCGACCGCACCAGGTGCTGCCGGTAGCCCATGCGTCCGGAGACGCCGTTCATGATGATGCCGATCTCGCGGATGGCGGGGGTCGCGTTGCTCACGATGCTTCCTTGCTCTCTCGTCGGGCGGAGCCGAACGGGTAAACGCTTTCCAAACGTGGTTCGAGTGTGACACACGCCGCCGCGGCGTGCAAGCGAGCGCGCTCAGGCCGAGACGGCCACCCGCGCCGGCGCGAGCAGGAAGGCCGACTCCTGCGGCTCGAGCTCCACGCTGCTGATCGCCTCGTCGTCCTCGAGGCGCGTGCCGACGACCTCGATCGACACCGGCGCTGTCCCGTGGTTGATGATCGTCACGAGGTCGCCGCGGCGGGCCACCTCCACGTTCTCGGGCAGCGGCGACGAGAGCACGGGCGAAACCCCTGCGTCCTCGACGAGGCGGGCCACGACGCGGTCCAGTGCCGGCGCGTCGGGCATCGTCGCGAGGTACCAGGCCGACCCGGTGCCGTGCGCGCGGCGGGTGAGTGCGGGCCGTCCGCGCGAGGGGCCGGACGTGAAGGCCGCCACGACGTCCGCGTCGTCGGCGAACAGCGCCTCGGCGAAGTAGGTCCCGACCGCGTCGGCGCCGTCGAGCACGAAGCGCGCCTCGCGCAGGGCGGCGTCGATGCGCGTGTCGGCGCCGGCTCCGGTCGCGCCTTCCTCGCCCGCACGCTCGGCGACCTGGTCGAGTGCGGGCGGCACGAGGGCGCGAAAGTCCTCGAGCGCCACCCCGAGCACTGGCCCCAGCTGCGTGAGGAAGCCGTCAGCGCGGAAGCGGTCGTTGCCATCCACGATGTCGCTGAACGGGCCGGTCAGCAGGGTGCCGCCCTGCGCCGCGAACCGCTCCAGCGCGGCAGCGCCCTCATCGCGCAGCAGGTAGAGGAACGGCGCGACGGCCAGGCGGTACCGGCTGTCGACGTGCTCGGGCCTCACGATGTCGACCATGATCCCGCGCCGGTGCAGCGTTCCGTACCACTCCCGCATCAGCGCGAGGTAGTCCACGCGGTTCGGATGGTCTGCCGCCTCGAGCGCCCACCAGTTCTCCCAGTCGAACACGAGCGCCACCTGCGCGTCATCACCGGGCGTCGGCAGCTCGGGCAGCTGGGCGAGGTTCGCGCCGAGCGCGGTGACCTCGCGCCAGGTGCGCGTGCGCGTCCCGGCGTGGGGGAGCATCGCCGAGTGGAACTTCTCGCTGCCCGCGCGCGACTGCCGCCACTGGAAGAAGAGGATGCCGTCCGCGCCGCGCCCGATCGACTGCGCGGTCTCCGCACTCAGCTGCCCGTCGCGCTTGGACGGATTGGCCGGACGCCAGTTGACGGCATCGGTCGCCTGCTCCATGAGCAGCCACGGATGGCCGCGCTTGAGCGAGCGCACCAGGTCGCGCTGGAAGGCGGTGTTGCGCACGCGCTGCGGGTCGAGGGGATCGGGGTAGCAGTCGTCGGTGATGACGTCGATGTGCGGCGCCCACGTCGTGTAGTCAGCGGGCTTGAAGGGGCCCATCATGTTCGTCGAGATGGGCTGCCTGCCGCCGGCCGCGCGGATGATGTCGCGCTCGGCGATGTAGCACTCGAGCCACATGTCCGACATGAAGCGGTGGTAGTCCAGCACCTGCGAGGGGTTGCGGCTGTACGGCGCCTTCCGCGGCGGGAAGACCTCCTCCCAGGCGCCGTAGCGCTGCGACCAGAACGCCGTGCCCCACGCCTCGTTCAGCGCCGGGATGGTCTCGTATCGGTTCTGGAGCCACCGGCGGAATGCGTCGCGAGCGGCGTCGGAGTACTCGACAGGGAGGTGGCATCCTGACTCGTTCCCGACATGCCACATGACGACCGCCGGGTGATGCGCGTAGCGCTCGGCGAGCCGCCGCACGAGCTCCGCCGCGAGGGCCCGGTAGGTCGGCGATGAAGGGGAGTGGTGCTGGCGCGATCCGTGCCAGTACGGCGCGCCGTTCTCGTCGGCGGCGAGGATGTCGGGATGCGCGACGGTCGCCCACGGCGGCGGCGACGCGGTGGCCGTGGCGAGGTTCACGCCGATCCCGCCCGCGTGCAGCTTGCCGATGATGGTGTCGAGCCAGGAGAAATCCCACACGTCGGGCGCCGGCTGGATGCGCGACCACGAGAAGATGCCGAGGCTCACCGTGGTGACGCCGGCCTCCTGCATGCGGGAGACGTCGTCGTCCCACACGTCCTCAGGCCACTGGTCGGGGTTGTAGTCGGCGCCGTAGAGCATGGCCTCGTTCTTCTCGTCGTTGCGTTGGTGGTTCAGTGGGTGCGGCGCGGGCGCTCGGGCACCGCGACGACGGCGAGTGCCGCGCAGCCGAGCGCTGGCACGATGAGGGGGATGAGCATCCACGTCGCGAGCGCCACGAAGCAGGCGGCGACGACGAGGTAGAGCGCCCCCGGGATGTCGCGTGCCGCGCTGCCGGGAAGCGAGCGGATCGCCGCGAACCAGCCGGTCTCGGGTCGCCAGGCTCCGGCTGTGGCGAGGAGCGCACCGGCGAGGACCGCCGCGAGGACGGCGCCCACGACGCCGATGATCCGGCCGCCGGGCAGCGCGCTCGTGGTCGCGAGCAGGATGTCGGCGGCGAGCACGGCCGCGATGAGGGCGGACACGAGGCCCACCAGGATCCCGGAGGGGAGGAGCGCCCGTCGGAAGTCGCTCCAGAATGCCCGCAGCGACGAGCCCTCGGCCGCCACGTAGCGGCGGAGGTGCCGGGAACCGGACGCAAGGGCCGCGGGAAGCGTCACGACGAGAAGACCCGCCGCCGTGATGAGCACGCCGGTGAGCAGCACCTCGCCGAAGAGAGCGAACGCGCCTGAGGCGCCGGGGTTGCGCCCCGGCGCCTCTCGGGTCGGACCCGCGCCGGACGCCGCCGCCCGTCGCGCGTCTCGCTCGCGTCTCGTCACCGTCAGCCCTTGAGGCCCTGAGTGGCGACGCCGCCGATGAGGAAGCGCTGGAAGACGATGAAGAACAGCAGGACGGGGATGAGGGCGACGAAGGATGCCGTGACGGTGGCGCCGTAGTCACTCGTCGCAGTCTGGTCGTTGTAGAGGCGCAGGGCGATGGGGAGCGGGTAATTCTCGGGGCTGTTCAGGTACAGCAGCGGGCCCATGAAGTCGTTCCAGGTCCAGATGAAGGTGAAGATCGCGCACGTGATGAGGGCGGGCTTGACCAGGGGCAGGATGATCGACCAGAAGATGCGGCCGTGGCCGGCGCCGTCGATGCGGGCGGCCTCGTCCATGTCGCGGGGGATCTGGCGGACGAACTGCACGATGAGGAACACGAAGAAGGCCTCGGTGGCGAGGAACTTCGGGAGGATCAGGGGCACGAAGGTGTCCACGAATCCGAGCTTCTGGAACCAGATGTACTGCGGGATGATCACGACGTGGAACGGCAGCAGCAGGGTGCCGATCATCGCGGTGAACAGGATCCCGAGTCCCTTGAACTTCACCCGCGCGAACGCGTACGCGGCGAGGGCGGAGGACAGCACGGTGCCGATGACGGCGGACACGGCGAGGATGAGGGAGTTGGAGAAGAACGTCCACATCGAGATGCCGGCGATGCCCTCGGCGACCTTGGCGTAGTTCTCCAGCGTGGGGGCCTGGGGGATGAGTCCCTGGTTCGATCCGAACTCGCTGTTGGGTTTGAACGTCGACAGGAACAGCCACAGCAGCGGGTAGATCACCACGATGGTGAGCAGGGTGAGTCCGACGAGCCAGATGATGGTCTGGCTGGTGCGGCGCTTCATGCGGCGCCTGGGGGCGGGGGTTCCGGTGGTGACGAGGGCGGTGGCGGTCATCGGTCTTCTCCGGCGTAGTGGACCCAGGACTTCTGGGTGCGGAACAGCACGAACGCGAGGACACCGACGACGATGAGGATGATCCACGCGATGGCGGCGGCGTATCCGAACTGCCCGTCCGCGAAGCCGCGCTTGTAGAGGTACAGGGTGATGAAGTTCGTCATGCCCGCCGGCCCTCCCGAGCCGTTGGAGATGATGTACGCCGAGGCGAACACCTGGAACGCGCCGATGAGCTCCAGCAGCAGGTTGAAGAAGATCACCGGCGAGAGCATCGGCACGGTGACCGCCTTGAACCGGCGCACGGCTCCCGCGCCGTCCATCTCCGCGGCCTCGTACAGCTCCTTCGGGACCTGCTTCAGGCCGGCGAGGAAGATGACCATGGTGCCGCCGAACTGCCATACCGCCAGCAGGATCATCATCGGCACGACGAGGTCGACGTTCCCGACCCATCCGCCGAGGTTCAGCCCCAGCAGCGACAGCCCCGAGTCGACGGGGCCCTCGGTGTTGAACATCGCCCGCCACACGATCGCGACCGACACCGAGGCGCCGATCAGCGACGGGGCGTAGAACGCCGACCGGAAGAACGCGGCGCCCTTGTCGCGGTAGTTCAGCAGCATCGCCACCGCGAGAGCCGCGGCGAGCTTGATGGGGGTGCCGACGATCACGTACACGAGCGTGATCTGCGCGGACTGGATGAACTGCGGGTCGTCGGTGAACATGCGCACGTAGTTGCCCAGACCCACCCACTTCGGGTCCGAGAACAGGTTGTACGAGGTGAACGACAGGTAGAGCGAGTACGCCATGGGCCCCACCGTCAGCCCGAAGAAGCCCACCAGCCAGGGCGCGAGGAAGGCGTAGCCGGCCAGCGATTCGCGCAGGCCCTTCTTCCGCAGACCGGGTCGCAGCGGTGGCACGGTCGCGCGCGATCGCTTCCCGCCCTTGTCGGACGTGACGATCGTTCTCGTCAAAGTCGTGGTCATGATCTCCCGATCGAGTCGAAGCGATACGCGACAGGTGGCCCGGGCGCACGCCCGGGCCACCTTCACATCACTGGTTGAGGACGACGTCCATCTCGGAGAAGAACTGGTCCACGGCCTCGTCGACCGTGACCGTGCCGTACCCGAGCTCCTGTCCGAGCTGGCGGAACTTCTCCTCCAGCGTGCCGTAGCCGACGATCGGCACGGGCGGGGCGTCGCCGAGGCGGTCGGAGATCGACTCCTCGTAGTCCGCGATCTGCTGGCTCATCGCGTCGAGATCCGCCGCCTCGAGGGCGGTGGTCGACGCGGGGAGGCCGCGGTTGGTGCCGAAGATCTCCCCGGACTCGGGCGAGTTCACGAGGAAGTCCACGAGGGTGGCCGCCGCCTCCGGGTGGTCGGTCGACGCGGCGATCGAGTGCAGCATGGAGGGCTTCAGGTAGAGGTCCTCAGCGCCCTCGACGGTGACGGGAGGAGCGGTGAGGCCCAGCTCGGTGTATCCCTCGCCGAGGTTGCCGAGATATCCAGCACCGAAGTTGTCCCAGGTCAGCTCACTCGCCGTGAGCGCGGTGTCGAAGCCCGACAGGGGGTAGACCTCCTCGAGCTGCTGCGCGGCGATGATGGCGTCGCTGCCGCGAACCTCCTCGCCCTGCTCCCAGAACGCGCGCAGGTCATCCTCGGTGAAGTTCGGCTCGCCCTCCTCCGTGAAGAGGTCCTCGCCGTTCGCGCGCTGCTGGATCTCGAAGTTCTGGATGCGGCCGGTCCAGTCGGTGCCGCCGTAGAACTCCTCGCCCGCCGCCGAAGCACCCTCGGTGACGTCGCTCATCCAGGCGTTGTAGTCCTCCCAGCTGCCTCCTGCGAAGTCCTCGACACCAGCCTTCTCGAGCAGCGCCGGGTTCGTGAAGAGACCCCAGGCGTTCGTCGAGGTCGGGATGCCGAAGGTGCCGTCGGCGACCTCGCCGATCGCGAGGATCTCGTCGGAGAGCGGCTCGTCGTCGATGAGCCCGCCCAGGAAGGGCTCGAGGTCCAGGAGCAGACCGTTCTCCGCGTACTGGCGCAGGTACGAGTAGTCGAACTGCATCACGTCGGGGAGGCCGCCGCCGGCGGCTTCCGTCTGGCGCTTCTCCCAGAAGGCGGGGAAGTCGAGGAAGGAGCTCTGGATGGTGATGTTGGGGTATTCCTCGTTGAAGGCCGCGAATGCCTTGTCGTAGAGGTCGGCCCGCACATCGTTGCCCCAGAAGGCGAAGGTGAGCGTCACCTCCTCGTTCGGGTCGACCGTCTCGGCGGCCTCCTGCTGGGAGCCGGAGCAGCCGGCGAGCGTGAGCCCGCCGATCGTGATGAGAGCCGCGGTGGCGGTCATCCTCTTGGTGCGGAACATCGATGTCCTCTCAGAACGACGTCGTTCGGGCCGGTTAGGGCGAGCGTCAGGGGAAAACGCTTGCCCACGACTCTAGCGCGGGGAAAAACGTTTCTCAAGTGGCGACCGGGCCGGGGCCCGCGTCGTTGCCATTCTGTGACGCGGGGCCGAGGTTGTCAGCTGCCGAGGATGACGTCGGCTCACACGCCCGCGCTGAGTTCCTCCGCCAGTCGTGCCAGCTCCTCCGCGTCACGTTCGCGATCGAGGAACGCGAACCGATGCGAGAGGTGGAGCTCATCGCCCGGAGCGAGCACGACGGTCTCGGAGAACGTGGGTGACGGTGCGAGAGTGGGGAACGGCTCCGACCGGACGAACCACCGCACGTCGGGCTCACCGCTCGAATGCCCGGCGAACGCGAGAACGGTGGCGCCGCCGTCGACCTCGTCGAGGGGCCCGGAGAGCGCGAGCCACGGCGCAGCCGAGCCCATCACGGCGTCGGCAGCAGCGCCCATGCGGGTCACGGGTCCGTCCGCCTCGGGCACGGTGACGGCGCCGCCGGTGAACGAGCGGGCCAGGCGGAGGAAGAGGCCGGAGTAGCCGGCGTTCTCGCGCCCGTTGGTCGTCGGACTCCCGAGGACGAGATCCTGGTCCGAGATGTTGCGCAGCGTGGTCGTGAGATCCAGCACCCACCGGCCATCCGCGACGTCGAAGGAGTGGAACCGCAGCGTGCGCCGCTCGCGCAGCCATTCGGATCCCGCCTGGGTCACCCAGGTCAGTTCCTCCTCGACGACCGCCGCGTCGCCGTCCGAGAGCGTCGTGAACGCGTCGTGTCGGACGCGGCCGACATTGTCGAGGGGGATGTAGCCCTCGCCGTGCACGTAGGTGTTGCCACCCCAGAAGTTCTGGCCGGAGACATCGGTGAGGGTCATCTGCAGGCCCTTGTGCCAGCGATGGTCCCAGGGTCGGAAGCCGGTGAGCGGTGCGCCCCCCACGGTGCGGATCGGGTGCAGATACGGCTTCGGTCCCTCGAATGCCGGCGCGTCCTCGTCGTAGACGTAGCGCGCGACCTCGACGCCGGCGGCGGAGACGGTGACCGCGGTGTCGGACCGGGCGATGGCGATGTCAGGCATCCGCCGCCTCCTCGCGCACCGAGCTGATGGTGCCGGCGTGGATGAGCGCGGTGGCCCGCTCGGCGTCGGCGCCGGCCATCGAAGCGTAGAAGTCGTCGCCGGGCACGAGCTCCTCGCGTGCGACCGAGCGGCCGGTCAGCGCAGACTTGTACATCCCGGCAGCGAGCTCCATGACCCGGCGGCCGTCGTCACCGGATGCCCGCGGACGCTCGCCGCGCTCCATGCAGTCGACGACATGCGTGAACTGCGGCACGTGCGTTGAGCTCGGCACGTCCTCCGCGGGCGCCCAGCTCGCGGCCGTCTCCGCATCCACGCCGGGCGCAGGAGTCCACGTCCAGTGCGAGTTGTCGTACCCGTAGAGGTGCTCGACCTCGACCGTGGCCCGCTCGAAGTCCACGCGCACGCGGCTCGTCTCTCGCGGCGACAGCAGGCTGTTGGAGATCGAGCAGAGCGCGCCGGAAGCGAACCGCACGACGGCGAAGGAGACGTCCTCCGTCTCGGTATCGCGGGCGAGGGTCGACATGACGGCCGTGACGTCGGTCCACTCGCCGAGGAGCGAGAGCAGTGTGTCCATCTGGTGGATGCCGTGGCCCATCGTGGGTCCGCCGCCCTCGGTCGCCCACTTCCCGCGCCACGGCACGGCGAAGTAGTCGGGGGTGCGGTACCAGAGGGTGTCGCACTGGGCGACGAGCGGCCGGCCCAGTGAACCGTCCGCGATGAGCGCACGGAGGCGCTCGGCCGCACTGCCGAAGCGGTGCTGGAAGACGTACGAGGCGAACGGGCCGTTCTCGCCCTCGTGTGCGGCGATCTCGTCGTAGTCGGCGAGGGAGAGGGTCGGCGGCTTCTCCGACAGCACCCACGCCCCGGCATCCAGGGCCGCGATCGCGGCGTCCTTGTGCGCGATCGGGGGAGTGGCGAGGGTCACGAGGTCGGGCTTCTCCGCCACGAGGAGCTCGGCGAGATCGGTGTACCAGGCGGGGATGCCGAACTCGCTCGCGGCGGCCTCGGCGGCGCTCGCGTTCACGTCCGCCACGGCGACCACCTCGACGCGATCGCCCAGGGCGGCGAGGCTCGGGAGGTGCTGGCCGCGGGAGATGGCTCCCGTTCCGATGACGGCGACGCGGATGGGCATGGTGCTCCTTTGCATGGGGTGGGCGCGGCGACGGAAAGCGCTTGCCGTAACGCTACCGCAGATCGCACGGAGGTCAGAGGGCCTGGGTGAGATGCAGCTCGGCGTAGCGCCCGCCCTGCGCGAGGAGCGCGTCGTGCGACCCCTGCTCCACGACGCGGCCCCGCTCGAGCACGATGATGCGGTCGGCGCTGCGGACGGTGGAGAGGCGGTGCGCGACGACGAGGGTGGTGCGCCCCGCCATCAGGCGGTCGAGAGCCTGCTTGACGAGCTGCTCCGACTCGGGATCGAGAGCGCTCGTCGCCTCGTCGAGGAGCAGGATGCGCGGATCGCGCACGAGCGCACGCGCGATGGCGATGCGCTGCCGTTGCCCGCCCGAGAGCCGTGCGCCGCGCTCGCCCACGACCGTGTGCCACCCGTCGGGGAGGTCGTCGACGAACTGCAGGGCGTTCGCGTCGCGGAGCGCGGCGCGCACGCGCTCGTCGTCGGCGTCGTCGAGACCGTAGGCCACGTTGTCGCGGATCGTGCCCTCGAAGAGCACCGACTCCTGCGGCACCACGGACACGTGGCGGCGGACGCTGCGCAGGTCCAGCTCGCGCGTGTCCTGCCCGTCGAGGAGGATGCGGCCGGATGTGGGGCGCACGAACCCGAGGACGAGGTTCAGCATGGTCGACTTGCCCGAGCCGGACGACCCGACGAACGCGACGGTCTCGCCCGCGGGGATCGTGAGGGACACGTCGCAGATGGCGTCGCTGGCGGACTCGGGGTAGCGGTGCGTGACCCGATCGAGCTCGATCCGCCCCGTCACGGTCGAGACGGGTCGGCGTCCTTCGTTGATCTCGACGTCGGGCTCCTCGAGCACCTCGGCGATCGACCGCGCCGACTCGATGCCGCGGGCGGCGACAGGCAGGAGCATGAGCAGCTGCGTGAGGCCCTGAGTGAGGAGGGTGAAGTACGACGACAGCATGACGACCTCTCCCGGCGTGATCGGAACGATCCCCGTGAGCGAGAAGATCGCGGCGAGCACGAGGCAGGCGGCGCCGAGCAGCTGCATGGCGACCCAGGACATCGAGGCGATGCGTCCGTTGAGAAGGTCGAGGACGAAGCCCGCGCGGCGGACTTCGTCGGCGCCGGCGGCCACGCGGGTCACGGCGGTCTCCTCCAGACCGTGCGCGCGGGTGATCGGGATGAGCGAGGCCATCTCTCCCACCCGCGCGGAGAATCCCTCGACCTCGCGTCGGAACCGCTCGTTGCTCGCGCGCATGCGACGGGCCGTCGTCCAGCGGATGAGCACGGCCACCGGAACGGCGAGCAGATAGACGGGGAGGAACTCGGGTACGACGACGGCGGTCATCGTGATGGCGCCGATGAGCACCATCGTCGCAGACAGCAGCGGATGCATGACCTGCTGCAGCATGACCTCGATGTTCTCGACGTCGCGCACCACCTTCGTCTGCACGACCGAGGCGCTCGCACGGGTGTGGAAGCCGATCGACAGGTGCTGCAGGTGCGCGGCCAGGGTGTTGCGGAGCTCCGCGCCGGTGTCGCGCACGACGCGCGCGAACATCCGCGTGTAGAGGATGTGGTTCGGATAGTTCTGGAGCAGGAGGGCTGCGGCCAGCGCGAACCAGCCGATCACCGCCATGATGTCGCCGTCGTCCGCGACGATGTCGACGATCGCGGCCGTGATCACCGGGAGCGCCCACATCGGGATCTCCTTGAATGTGAAGGCCGCGACCGCGACCGCCATCCGCCCGGGGCGCCGCCCGAGGAGCCGGATGACCGAGCGCGTGGGATGCGCCCCGTCGATGCGGACGGGCCGCAGGCGGCGGGGAAGCGTTTTCTCGGTCACGGTGTCATGCTAGGGACTTCCCGCCCCCGGAAGGAACTCGACATGACGTATCGCCTCGTCGGCGACTCGACCGTCGCCGCCTGCCCACCCGTCGAGCACCCCATGTCGGGGTGGGGGGCGCACCTCGCGTCCTTCGTCGGCGCGCCCGTCGACAACCGGGCAGAGGGCGGCTCGACGACGGAGGACTGCCTGCGGGAGGTGTGGCCGGGGCTGCTGCCGGACATCGCCGCCGGCGACACCGTGCTCATCCAGTTCGGGCACAACGACCAGAAGCGCCCGCACCTCGACGCGCGCGGCGGCTTCGCCGGCCGACTGCGCGCGATGGTGGCCGACGTGCGCGATCGAGGTGCGCGGCCTGTGCTCTGCACGTCAGTGGAACGACGGTGGTTCGATGGCGACCGCGTGATTCCGACGCATGGCGACTATCCGAACGCCGTGCGAGACCTCGCGCACGAGCTCGATGTGCCGCTCATCGACCTCAACGCGTTCACGACGTGGCTGTACGAGGACCTCGGCCCTGAGGAGTCCGTCGCGCTGCTGTGCCACTTCGCCCCCGGCGAGCACCCGCACTGGCCCGACGGCCTCGCCGACGACACCCACTTCCACGAGCGCGGCGCCAGGCGGATCGCGGCCTTCGTCGCGCGCTCGCTGCGGGCGATCGAGCGGCGCGACGGCGACCAGCCCGCGCGCGGGACGCAGCTCGTCAGCTGAGTCGCGCAGGGCGAATGGAGCGGCCCCGGGTCCCGAACATCCGGACCCGGGGCCGCCCGCTTCGTCACTTCACACGGACGGTGATCTCCTTCGTCTCGGTCTCGCCCACCGCGTTCGACAGCACAGCGCGGTACACGTACTCACCCGACGCCCGTCCGGAGATCTCGGTCGACGCGGACTGCGCCTCGGGCGTCGCCGCGGTCAGCTCCTGTTCGTCGACGAGCTCACCGTTCTCGTAAAGGCGGTACGACGTGGCGTTCGTGCCCCACCACAGGTTCGCCGTGACGGTGTACCCGCCGTCGCGATCCCAGTTGTCGTGCGAGAGCACGGCCTTGGCGGGGTTCGCGTCGGTCACCTTGACCGTGACGGGCTTGCAGGGCGTGGTGCCGTGCTGGTTGACGAGCTCGCAGGTGTACTCGTACGTCCCGTTCGCGCGTCCGCTCACGTCGAAGGAGAACTCCTGAGCCTTCGGCGTCGCGTCGGCGAGATGGGCCTCGGTGAGCAGCTCCCCGTTCTCGTACAGCCGGATCGTGTGAGCGTTCTGCCCGTGCCACAGGTTCATCGTGACGGTGTGGTTCCCATCCTTCAGCCCGTGCGCCCAACCGCTGGTCGTGGACAGGACACCCTTTCCGGGCGCGGCCGTCGCGGGGCCGGGGACGACCTCTGCAGCCGGCGCCTCCGTCGTGTAGGCCAGGCGCGGAGCCGCGGGAGTCGCCATGCCCTCGCCGAGGTAGTAGCTCGTGTGCGGGGGCTGGTTGTATCCCGTGAGCTGCGATGCCACCGACAGCCGGTACTGCGGGTCCGACAGGAGCGTGCGCAGGCGGTGCTCCGTGGGGTCGGTGGTGGTGAAGATGCGCAGCGCGGACGAGTCGGTCGTGCGGTACACGAGCTCCTCGCGCCAGTCGCCGAGCAGATCCGCCTGCAGCGCGGGATTGCCCTTCGTGTCGTTGTTCGTGAGCACGCCCTCCGGCTCGAAGATCGGCACCTCGCGCTCGTTCTCGTAGTCCCACTTCGACACGACCGGTGTGCCGGTGCGCGTGTCGGTGTCGAACGAGTGGTCGACGATCTCACTCAGGAGGTCGCCGTCCCACTGCGCCACGAAGTTCGCGGCGGGGATGGCGGTGGAGATCTCCTCGCCGGAGACGTTCCGCAGCGTCCCCTCGCGGGAGTCCCACGCCGCCGTGCCGCCGATGTTCCACCCTTCGGCGCCCTCGTACCGCGGGTCGATGTCGGCCATGGCCGCACGCCCGGTGTCCTTCTCGGCGGGCACGCTCCAGAGCACCTCCCCGGTGGCGGCGTCGCGGAAGGTGGCGCCGCTGTTGCCCGACGCCCCCATGTCCTCGTGCGCGGAGTACACCTCGAGCCCGGGGCGAGACGGATCGAAGTCGCTCACGTGCTGAGCGTCGCCGTGACCGAGCCCGGTGGAGTACAGCCCGGTGCCGTCGTCGTCGATCGTCGCCGATCCGAAGACGATCTCGTCCTTGCCGTCGGCGTCGACGTCGGCCATGGTGAGCCCGTGATTGCCCTGGCCGGCGTAGTCGCCGTTCCCCTTCGCCGAGGAGTCGAAGACCCACCGCTGGGTGAGGCTCTCCCCGTCGAAGTCGAAGGCGGCGATCACCGCGCGCGTGTAGTAGCCGCGTGAGAAGACGACACTGGGGTGCTCGCCGTCGAGGTAGGCGACGCCCGAGAGGAAGCGGTCCACGCGGTTGCCGTACGTGTCGCCCCACGAGCCGACGTCCCCGCGACCGGGCACGTAGTCGATCGTGTCCACGGCCCGGCCCGTCGTGCCTTCGAAGACCGTCAGGTACTCCGGGCCGGTGAGGATGTAGCCGGACGAGTTGCGCCAGTCCTTGCCGGCGTCGCCGATCACCGTGCCCTGGCCATCCTTCGTGCCGTCCGCCGTCTTCACGACCACCTCGGCGCGGCCGTCGGAGTCGAGGTCGTAGACCTGCGGCTGCGAGTAGTGTGCGCCGGCCCGGATGTTGACGCCGAGATCGACGCGCCACAGCTGAGTCCCGTCGAGCTCATAGGCGTCGAGGTAGACGTTCCCGGTGTAGCCCGCCTTCGAGTTGTCCTGCGAATTCGTCGGGTCCCACTTGACGACGTACTCGAGCTGCCCGTCGCCGTCGAGGTCCGCGACCGACACGTCGTTCGCGCGGTACGAGTACGGCTGACCGTCCTTCGTGTACGCATCGGCCGGCTTGTTCAGCGGAATGTCGAGGGACTGCCCGTCCCAGGGCGTGAACTCGTCGGTGGCCCACACCTGCCCGCCCCCGTCCGCGATCGCGACTCGGTACGTCGAGCCGGCCGTGCCGTCGGGATCGACCAGATTCGTCGTGCCGGTGATGGGCTCGGTCGTGATGCGCTCGCCATCGCGGTAGACGTGGAAGGCCGCATCCTGCGCGTCGTCGCCCAGCAGGCGCCAGCCGACGTACACGCCGTCGTCCTGCGCGACCGCCACCGGCGCGCGGTCGAGCCGTTCGGCGGCGCGGTCGAGCGTCGTGACGGCAGGAGTGGACACCGGCTCGGACGGGTCGGACGCACCGCCCGCGTTCACCGCCTGCACCCGATAGGTGTAGGACACCGTCGTGAGGACGTCCTCGTCGAGGTACGCCGGCTCGTCCGCTCGGCCGATGACGGCGAAGTCGCCGTTCTTCTCCTGTCGGCTGACGAGATAGAACAGCGCGTCGTCGCTCTCGTCCCAGGAGAGGGCGATCGAGTTCTTGAGGATGTCGCCGTGAGCCAAGCCGGTCGGCGCCGCCGGTGCGGCGACCTCCGGATCGATGAGCTCCACGTCGACGCCGATCGACGGCACCGACTCTGCCCCGTGGGCGGTGACGGTCGTGACCGCGTAGGTCACGCTCGATCCCGGCTGCGCCGCCTCGTCGACGATCGTCGTGCCCTCGGTCTCGCCGACGAGCACGGTCCCTTCCGGAGCGGTGCGGTAGACGCGGTAGCTCGCCGCCTCCGGCGCAGCATCCCACGACAGCGAGGTCGAGGCGCTCGCACCCTCGAACGCGATGTCGTCGAGCCGGATGGCCTCGGGTGCGACGAGAAGGGGCGTGAGGGTGAGCCCGTTGAGGTGTCCGGTCTGCCCCGTGATCACGGTGTTCAGCTGGCCGTCGGTGACGGTGATGCCGTCGAGCACCTGCTCGCTGGACCCCCGGCTGACGGAGAGCCCGCCGTAGTCGCGACCCTCCACCTCCACGGAGGTGCGAACCGTCCCGAGGGAGTCGCCGACGGTCGCGGTCGCGGAATAGGTGCCGTTGGGCACGTCGACGGCGAACTCGTAGCGGCCGCCGAAGTACGCCACGAAGTCGCGCGCGATCTCGTCGCCCGCCGCGGCCCCGCGATCGCGGTCGATCATCCCGGTGGCGTCGAGCAGCCCGAAGCCCCGATCGGCCGAGTAGATCGTGGAGCGGTTGACCTCCGTGTAGCCGTCTCCGACGGGGGCCCCGGCGGGCTGGAAGTCGTAGCGGTAGGTCGCGGCACGGGTTGTGGCGGTCGCGACGTCGCTCGTCGCTCCCTCGCCCCGGCCGTTGACCGCGCTGACGCGGAAGTCGTAGACGCCCCCCTCATCGAGCCCCCCGATGGTGGCCTGCGGGATGGTGGAGGTGGCTGCCAGCGCGAACGCGTCCTCGCCGGCGGGGCTCCGGTAGATGCGGTAGATGTCTGCGCCTTCGGTGGCATCCCACGAGAGGGAGACCGACGAGCTGGAGGTCTCGGAGACGACGAGGCCGCCGACGGCGACCGGAACGGCGTCGGGAACGGTCACCTCGACCGCCGCCGAGATCGGGAGTCCGAGTTCGGCGACGTCCAGGGCGACCAGACGCGCCATCTGGATCGCCCCGTACTCCTGGAAGTGGGTGTTGTCCTGCACACCCTCTGGGCGGTTCGGGTACACGCCGGCCTCGGCGTAGAGGAACACCGACTTCGCCGCCTCCGCTCCGATCTCGTCGAGATACGCGCGACTGGAGGCGGAGAGGTCCACGAGCGCCACGTCGAGCTCGGCGGCGACGTCCTTCATCGCCTGCACGTACTCCGGGAAGCTCTCGTTGAACACCCCCGTCTCGGCGTTCACATCCAGGCGGTTCACCGGAGTGACGAGCACCGGGACGCCGCCGCGCTGACGCGTGCCCTCGACGAACGTGCGCAGGTAGCCCTGGTACTGCTCGGGCGTCGTGTACCGCTCGGGCACGGAGGCCGTGGCGTCGTTGTGCCCGAACTGCGCGAACACGTAGTCCTCCGGGCGCACCGACCGGAGCACGGCGTCGAGCCGCCCCTCCGTGACGAAGGTGCGTGACGAGCGGCCGCCGATCGACTGGTTGTCCACCTCGACGTCATCGGTGAGGAAGCGGTCGATCATCTGGCCCCACCCGGCCTGGGGCTCCCAGTAGGGGTCGTAGGTCTGCACGGTCGAGTCGCCGGTGAGGTACGCCGTGGGCGTGTCCGCGGCTTCACGTGCTGGCTGGGGCGTGATGACGATCGCGTTGATGTTCGCGGCGCCGCCGGTGAAGTCGAACGACAGCTGCCCGTCGACGAGCGCGATGTCGTAGTTCATCTCGAGGTACTGACCGGCAGCCTTCGAGGTCGTCTGGACCTTCTCGATCTCCTCGCTCCTGATCGCGATCTCGGTGCCCCCACCGGTGTCGCCGGCGACGATGGACACCGTGTAGTCGACGTTCTCGAGATCGACGACGAACGTCGCGTCGCTCGGAGTGACGAAGTCGCCGCGAAGGGCGTCTCCGCCGCGGTCGGTGTCGGTCACCGTGGCGCCCTCGGCGAAGCCGTAGCCTCGCTCAGCGGAGTAGGCGGTGCCGGCCGTGACCGGAAGGTAGCCCTCCGCGACGGCACCCGGGCCGAAGTCGAAGCGCACCGGCGAGCCCGCCGCTGCGGTGTCGGCGGGCGCTCGGGTGGCGGCATGCGCGCTGTCGCCAGCGGCGCCGAGGCATCCGAAGGCGACGGCCGCCGCCGTCGCGAGCGCGAGCGGCCGCGCGAGCCACCGGCCCTCGCCGTTGGCCGGTCCGTCGGCGGGACTGCCGGCGTGCAGGATTCTGCCCTTCACATCTGCTCCGATCGTGGGGGAAGGTGCGACGTTGCACCGAGGCGCAAGGAAAGCGCTTCCCCGCAAAATAGCGGGATGCCGAGGCCGGGTCAAGAGCCGCCTGACATGTTTCGTGCGGAGACGGAGACGGAGACGTAGGCGGTGGCGGAGCCGGCGGACGGCCGCCGCCGCGCGCTTGAGGTCAGCCGACGGTCGAGGCGCGCACGACGAGCTCGGCAGAGAACACCTCGGTCGGCGGCGGCTGCTGCGTCTCGCCGCGCAGCAACGCCACGAGCATCTCGCCGGCGCGGCGGCCCATCGCGCGCGCGGGCTGCCGCACGGAGGTCAGCGGCACGGCGGCGATCGAGGCGAAGGGGATGTCGTCGTACCCGACGACGGCGACGTCGTCGGGCACTCGGAGTCCGGCGGCGAGGAGCCCGTGCACGATGCCGCACGCGAGCAGGTCATTGGCCGCGAACACGGCGTCGGGGCGCTCGTGGGCGGGCATGGCGGCGAGGCGGGCGCCGATCTCGCTGCCGAGGCGCGGGGTGGTGCGCCTGCCGATCGTGATGTCGAGAGGGACGCCGGCCTGCTCCGCGAAGGATGCGGCCCCGCGCAGCCGGTCGCGCGTCTGGCGCACCTCTTCGCGGGCGCCGACGAACGCCAGGCGGCGGCGGCCGATCTCGACGAGGTGGCGGACCGCCATCCGCCCGCCCTGGACGTTGTCGAGGGAGACCGACGGCGTGAGGCCCTGCTCGTCGATGCCGTCGACGAGCGTGACCGGGATCTGCTGCGCGCGCAGTCGGCTGAGCGCCGGCGTGACATCGCCGAAGGGGGAGACGATGACGCCCTCGACGTGGGCGAGCTCGAACAGCTCGAGGTAGCTGCTCTCGCGTTGCACGCTGTCGTCGCTGTTGCCGAGCATGACCTGGTATCCGGCGGCCGAGGTCGCCTCCTCGGCGCCCTCGAGCATCTCCGCGAAGAACGGGTTGCCGATGCTGATCACCGTCATGCCGATGAGACCGCTGCGTCCAGCGCGCAGCTGCTGCGCGGCGCGCAGCGGGACGTAGCCGAGCTGATCCGCTGCCGCGCGCACGCGGGTGCGGAGCTGCTCGCTGACTGCGTCGGGCCGGTTGAGCGCGTTGGAGACCGAGCTGATGGAGACGCCCGCGAGGTCGGCGACGTCGCGGATACCCGCTCGCCTCATCCCGCCTCCTCGCAGCGCCGGCCGTCGCGGCCGGGTAAACGCTTTACGAGATCAGTCTCCCACAGCGCGCGGAGGCCAGAGCGTCATGCGAGCCGGTCGCGCAGCCACCGCAGCTGGGCGGCCCGCTGGTGCCCGCCACCGCCCTCGTGGTCATTGAACGGGTACACCTCGATCGACCGGTCCTCACCCGCCCAGGCGTTGTACGCCGCGAAGACCGTCGACGGCGGGCACACGGTGTCCATCAGCGCGACCGAGAAGAGCGCGGGCGCCGTGGCGCGCGAGGCGAGGACGGCACCGTCGAAGTACGACAGGGTGCGGTACACCTCGTCGACGCGCTCGCGGTGGGCGGCGAGATAGGTGCGCACCTCGGCGTACGGCATCGAGTCGATGAGGGTGGTCGCACGGGGGAAGTCGCAGAGGAACGGCACATCGGGCATCGCCCCGGCCACGTCGCCCGCGAGCGCAGCGGCCGCGATGGACAACCCGCCGCCCTGGCTGCCGCCCGTGACGAACACCGGCAGTCCGGGTGCGAGGGCGCGTGTGGCATCCACCGCGAGCGCGGCGTCGGTGTACGCGCGCCGGTAGTAGTAGGTCTCGGGGCTCTCGATGCCGCGGGTGAGCACGCCGGGCGCGTGCGAGCCGCTGCCGTAGGGGTCGGGCGTCGCGCCGCCGCCGCTGCCGTGGTTCCATCCCTGTCCGCGGGTGTCGACGACGAGCCGCGCGATCCCCGCCATCGGGAAGGCGCCGGTGTCGTGCGCGTGCCCACGGCCGCCGGAGTATCCGATGGACTCCACGACCACCGCGCGGGGCTCCTGGCCGGCCGGCACCTGCCACCACGCCGCGATCGCGTCACCGCCGAAGCCCGCGAAGGCCACGTCGAAGACGTCGACGAGCGAGAGTCCGGCGTCCACCCGCTCGACGCGGGGCGACCATCCGGCCGCCCGGGACTCGGCGAGGGTCCGCGCCCAGAACTCGTCGAAGTCGTCGGGGACGAGGAGCTCCGGCCGATACGAGCGGAGCTGGTCGAGCGGAAGGTCGAAGTGCGCCATCGTCGGCGGTCCTCCTCGTTGCGAGCGTTCAGGGCCGACGCGAGCCTAGCGTGCAGACGACGATGCCCGGCCCTCGTGGTGAGGGCCGGGCATCGTCGAGCGGGTGGCTAGAGCGCGTCGATCGCGGCGTTGAGCGTCTGCGACGGGCGCATCACGGCGTCCGTCTTCGCGCGATCGGGCCGGTAGTAGCCGCCGATGTCGGCCGGCTTGCCCTGTACGGCGAGGAGCTCCTCGACGATCTTCTGCTCGCTCGCGACGAGCGTCTCGGCCAGCGGCGCGAACGCCGCGGCGAGGTCGGCGTCCGCCGTCTGCTGCGCGAGCTCCTGTGCCCAGTACAGCGCGAGGTAGAAGTGCGAGCCGCGGTTGTCGATCGTGCCGAGCTTGCGGCCCGGCGAGCGGTCCTGCTCGAGGAACGTCGCGGTCGCCGCGTCGAGCGTGTCGGCCAGCACCTGCGCCTTCGCGTTGTCGGTGGTCTGCGCGAGGTGCTCGAACGACGCCGCGAGGGCGAAGAACTCGCCCAGCGAGTCCCAGCGGAGGTAGTCCTCCTCGACGAGCTGCTGCACGTGCTTCGGGGCCGATCCGCCTGCACCCGTCTCGAAGAGGCCGCCGCCGGCCATCAGCGGGACGATGGAGAGCATCTTCGCCGACGTGCCGAGCTCGAGGATCGGGAACAGGTCGGTGTTGTAGTCGCGCAGGACGTTGCCGGTGACCGAGATGGTGTCCAGGCCCTGGCGGATGCGCTCGAGCGAGAACGTCGTCGCCGCCGCCGGCGCGAGGATCCGCAGGTCCAGCCCATCCGTGTCGTGCTCGGGCAGGTAGGCGTTCACCTTCGCGATCAGCTGCGCGTCGTGCGCGCGGGTCTCGTCGAGCCAGAAGACGGCGGGGGTGTCCGACAGGCGCGCGCGGGTGACGGCGAGCTTGACCCAGTCGCGGATGGCCGCGTCCTTCGTCTGGCAGGCGCGCCAGATGTCGCCCTGCTCGACCTCGTGCGAGAGCACGACGGAGCCGGCGCCGTTCACGACGCGGACGGTGCCGGGCGCGGCGATCTCGAAGGTCTTGTCGTGCGAGCCGTACTCCTCGGCCTTCTGCGCCATCAGGCCGACGTTCGGGACCGAGCCCATGGTGGTCGGGTCGAGGGCGCCGTTGGCCTTGCAGTCGTCGATCGTGGCCTGGTAGATGCCGGCGTACGACGAGTCGGGGATGACCGCGAGGGTGTCCTTCTCGGAGCCGTCGGGGCCCCACATGTGGCCGCCGATCCGGATCATCGCCGGCATCGAAGCGTCGACGATGACGTCGCTCGGGACGTGCAGGTTCGTGATGCCCTTGTCGCTGTTCACCATGGCGAGCTCGGGGCCCTCGGCGAGCGCGCGGTCGAACGCTGCGCGGATCTCGGCGCCGTTCTCGAGCTGGTCGAGGCCCGCGAAGATGCCGCCGAGGCCGTTGTTCGCGGAGAGGCCGGCGGCCTCGAGGTCGGCGCCGTACTGCTCGAAGACGGGCGCGAAGAAGGCGCGCACGACGTGGCCGAAGAGGATGGGGTCGGAGACCTTCATCATCGTGGCCTTGAGATGGGCGGAGAAGAGCACGCCCTGCTCCTTCGCCTGCGCGACCGCGTCGGCGAGGAAGGCGTCGAGGGCCTTGGTGCTCATGAAGGTCGCGTCGATGACCTCGCCCTCGAGAACCGGCAGCTTCTCCTTGAGCACCGTCACCGCCCCATCCGCTGCGATGTGCTCGATGCGGAGCGTGTCGTCCGCGGGGGAGACGAAGGACTGCTCGTTCGAGCGGAAGTCGTCGTGGCCCATGGTCGCGACCGAGGTCTTGGAATCGGCCGACCAGGCGCCCATGCGGTGCGGGTGCGCCTTCGCGTACGCCTTCACCGCGCCGGGAGCGCGACGGTCGGAGTTGCCCTGACGCAGGACGGGGTTGACCGCCGAGCCCTTGACCTTGTCGTAGCGGGCGGCGGCGTCCTTCTCGTCGTCGCTCTGCGGGTCGTCCGGGTAGTCGGGAATGTCGTAGCCGAGCGCCTGCAGCTCCGCGATGGCCGCCTTCAGCTGCGGCGTCGACGCCGAGATGTTGGGGAGCTTGATGATGTTCGCGGCCGGGTCGTCGGCCAGCTCGCCGAGCTCGGCGAGCGCGTCGCCGACGCGCTGCTCTTCGGTGAGGCGCTCGGGGAACTGCGCGATGATGCGGCCCGCGAGCGAGATGTCGCGCGTCTCGAACTCCACACCGGCCTTGGACGCGAAGCCCGCGATGATCGGCAGCAGCGAGTGCGTCGCGAGCAGCGGCGCCTCGTCGGTGTGGGTGTAGATGATCTTTGACATGAGTGAGGCGACTCCAGACGGTGGGGGTGCCGGTTGTCCGACGGATGGCACGATTCTGTCTCGACATCAAGATACCTGGTGCCGCCAGGCGGGGCGAAAGCGGGGCGTCGGCGGCCCCTCCGCCGGAGATCCCGCGAGCTCCGGACCCCTGCGGCAGATCCGTCCGGCGCCGGCGGGATCTCCGGCTCAGGGGCGCTCAGCCCTTGAGGGCCTTCGTGATCCGCTGGAGGGAGACCGCTTCGGCGGTGCCGAGCCGCTGCGCGAACAGGCTCACGCGGAACTCCTCGAGCAGCCACCGCGCGCGGACGAGGTGCGGGGGCGCATCCGACGGCAGCGGGATGGTCCCGCCAGCCTCGTCGAAGGCGGCTCGCGCGCGCTCGAGCTCGGTCATCCACGCCCGGTCACGGCCCGGGGCGTCTGGCAGCGCCTCGAGGCGGATCCGCGCGCCCTCGAGGTAGCGGGGGAGGTGCGCGAGCCGCTCCACGCCGGTGGCGAGGACGAAGCCGCGGAAGATCAGCCCGCCGAGCTGCCCTCGCACGTCGCCCAGCGCGCCGAGGAGCGCCATCGAGGTCACGCCCTTCATGGCGCGCTCGACCTCGCGCGAGAGCGTGAGGATGCGCGCGACGAGCGACACGCACGCGAACACGTCCTCCACCGATCCGCGTGACACCTCGTCGCGCAGCCGCTCGAACGCCGCGCGGTCGCGCACGGCGCCGTGCCTCGCCATCACGGCATCGGCCACCGCGGCACGGCAGTCCTCGATGAGCGCCTTCGCGGAAGCGTAGGGCGACGCGGCGAGGGCGAGCTTCTCGTTCGCGGTCAGGTGCTGCTGCACGTACGACACCGGCGACGGCACCTGCAGCAGCACCAGCCGCCGCAGGCCGGCGCGGGTCAGGCGCTCCGCCGATTCCGGCGTCGCCTCGACGCGGACGGCCACGGTCTGCCCCTCGTCGACGAGCGCGGGGTAGCCGCGGACCACGCCGCCCGCGACGCGCGTGTCGACGACGGGCGGCAGGTCGCCGAACGTCCAGTCGGCGAGGCCCGTCCGCTGGATGCCGCCCGCAGGCGCCGCGATGCCGGAGGCTGCCGCGACGGACGCTTCCCCGCGACGGCGCCGCCCGCCGCCGTCCCCGCCCCGGGCGATCTGGTGCGCCACGCTGTCGCGCGTGCGCTCGGACAGGCGCGCCTGCAGGGCGGCGAGGTCGCGATCCGATGCGATGGCGCGACCTCGGGCATCCACCGCGCGGAACGACATCCGCAGGTGTGAGGGCACGCGCGCGAGATCGAAATCGGCGGACGTCACGGGCTGGCCCGCCGCGCGCTGCACGAGGCGGGCGAGCGCGTCGAGCAGGCTGTCCGACGGCAGACCGGCGTTGTCCTCGGGCCCGCGCCCCGCGAGGTCCTCTGAGAAGCGCGCGGCCCAGTCCGCCGCGGGCACGACGTGCCGGCGGATGGCCTTGGGCAGCGCCTTGAGGAGAGCCGTCACCAGCTCGTCGCGGAACCCCGGCACCTGCCAGTCGAAGCCATCCGCTCGCAGCGACGCGAGGAGGGGGAGCGGCGCCACCACGGTCACGCCGTCGTCGGGGGAGCCCGGCTCGAACCGATACGCGAGGTTCAGCGTCTGGTCGCCCTGCGTCCAGCGGGTGGGGAAGTCGCGGGCGTCGGCGGTGGCCGCGCCGTCGACGAGATCGGCCTCGCGCATGACGAGGAGCTTGGGCGTGCGCTTCAGCGCCTCCGCCCACCACGCCTCGAACGAGCGCACATCGAACACGTCGGCGGGGATCCGCGCGTCGTAGAAGGCGTACACGGCCTCATCGCCCGCGAGGATGTCGCGGCGCCGCTCGCGGTCTTCGAGGCGCTCGAGGCGACGCCGCAGGTCCGCGTTCTGCCGCAGGAACGCCGTCACCTGCTGGGGCAGCGCGTGCGGATCCCAGTCGCCCTCGACCAGCGCGTGCTGCAGGAACAGCTCGCGCGCGGCGGGCCGGTCGACGCGCGAGAACTGGATGCGGCGGCGCGGCACGATCTCGACGCCGTAGAGCGTCACCTTCTCGTATGCGATGGCGGCGCCGGAGTCCTTCGACCAGTGCGGCTCCGACACCTGCCGCTTGGCGAGATCGCCCGCGAGCGCCTCGGCCCAGGCCGGATCGATGGTCGCCGCCGTGCGGGCGAACAGGCGCGAGGTCTCCACGAGCTCGGCCGCCATGACCGCCTGCGGTCGGCGCTTGCGCAGCACCGACCCGGGGAAGATCGAGAAGCGCACACCGCGCGCGCCGCGGTACTCGGCGCCGCGGCCGCGGCCATCCTTCTTCGCCTCGCGCTCGTCGAGGATGCCGATCTGCGACAGCAGGCCCGCGAGGATGGCGCGGTGCACGGCAGCGGGATCGGCCGCGCCGGCGCTCGGCTGCTGCGCGTGCCGCTCCGCGCGCTCGCCGCGCTCGCGCTTCCCGAGCCCGCGCGTGAGGGACTGCAGCTGCCGGTGCACGTCGAACCACTCGCGCACGCGGACGTAGTTGAGGAACTCCGCGCGGCACAGGCGCCGGAACGCGCTCGAGCCGAGCTCCCGCTGCTGCTCCTGGAGGTGATCCCACAGGGCGAGCAGCGTGAGGAAGTCGCTCGTCGGGTCGGCGAAGCGCGCGTGCGCCTGGTCGGCCTGCTCGCGCTGCTCCTCCGGCCGCTCGCGCACGTCCTGGATGGACAGGCCCGCGACGATCGCCATCACCTCGCGCAGGGTGCCGGTGCGCTGCGCCTCGATGAGCATCCGCGCGAAGCGGGGGTCGATCGGCAGGCGGGCGATGTCGCGGCCGATGCGGGTGAGGCGCGGTTGCGCGCCATCGCGGGTGGGGTGGACGGCGCCGAGCTCGACGAGGAGGTCGAGCGCCGCGCGCACGCCGCGGGAGTCCGGCGGAGTCAGGAAGGGGAACTCCGAGATGTCGCCGAACCCGAGCGAGAGCATCTGCAGGATCACCGAGGCGAGGCTGGTGCGGAGGATCTCCGGCTCGGTGAACTCCGGCCGACGCTGGAAGTCGTCGTGCGCGTAGAGGCGGATGGCGATGCCCGGGCTGGTGCGCCCCGCGCGCCCCGAGCGCTGCTGAGCGGACGCCTGCGACACCGCCTCGATGGGGAGGCGCTGCACCTTCGCGCGGTTGCTGTAGCGGGAGATGCGCGCGGTGCCGGTGTCGACGACGTACTTGATGCCGGGGACCGTCAGCGACGTCTCGGCGACGTTGGTGGCGAGGATCACCCGGCGCTTCAGCCCGGCGACCGTGGAGCGCTCGAACACGCGGTGCTGCTCGGCGGAGCTCAGGCGCCCGTACAGCGGCAGCACCTCGACCGGAGCGGTCTGGCTGCGGAACGCGCCGCGCACGGCATCGGCGGCGTCGCGGATCTCCGCCTCGCCGGGCAGGAACACCAGCACGTCGCCCGGCGCCTCGCGCTCGAGCTCGCGGAGGGCGGCGACGATGGCCGAGACGTCGTCCTCGACGTCGTAGGAGCGCTCGTCGACCGGGACCTCCCGCAGGAGATCCTCGTCGCCTGCGGCTTCGGCCCCGCCTGATTCCGGGGCGTCGAGGTCGGCGGCGTCGCGATTCTCCTGCGCCGTGTCCGTCACGAGGGGGCGATAGCGGATGTCGACGGGGAACGTGCGTCCCGACACCTCGATCACCGGCGCGGGCGCGCGATCCGGCTCGGCGAAGTGCTTCGCGAACGACTCGGGATCGATGGTCGCCGAGGTGATGACGACCTTCAGGTCCGGGCGCTCGGGGAGGATGCGCTTGAGGTACCCCAGCAGGAAGTCGACGTTGAGCGACCGCTCGTGCGCCTCGTCGACGATGACCGTGTCGTACCGACGCAGGAGTCGGTCGCGGTGGATCTCGTTGAGGAGGATGCCGTCGGTCATGAGCGCGATCCGTGTCGCGTCGGAGACCTGGTCGGTGAAGCGGACCTTGTAGCCGACGAGCCCGCCGAGCTCGACCTGCAGCTCCTCGGCGACGCGCTCGGCGATGGTGCGCGCGGCGAGCCGGCGGGGCTGGGTGTGGGCGATCGACGTGCGCCCGAGCTCGAGCGCGATCTTCGGCAGCTGCGTGGTCTTCCCCGAGCCGGTCGCGCCCGCGACGATGACGACCTGATGGTCGCGGATGGCCGCGGCGATCTCGTCGCGCGCGGCGCTGACGGGCAGCTCGGCCGGATAGGCGATGGCGGGGGAAGACATAGCCTTCCAGTCTAGACCGGCCGAGCGGCGTCAGATCAGACGACGCAGCGCGTCCTCGGGCGTGAGGCCCCAGGCGTTCGCGCGCGAGCGCAACCGGGCGAGCTCCTCGGGCGCCAGCCGCACGCGCAGCTCGGTCGGCTCCGACTCGGCGGCGAACAGGGTGTCGTCGTCCCAGAGCCCGGCTGGGGTGGCAGACGGCGCGGGTGCGGCGGCCGCAGACGGCGCGGGAGGGGTCGAAGGCCCGGCGGCGGTGGACGGGAAGCCCGGTCCGCGTCGGGGCTCGGCGCGGCGCTGGTAGGCCTGCGCCGCGGCGTTCGCGCGCTCGTCGGCCGCCTCGTTGAGCGGATGTCCTGCGTGCCCCTTCACCCACGAGAAGACGACGTCGCGTCCCTGCATCTCCTCGTCGATGGCCTCGAGGATCTCACGGTTCAGCACGGGCTTGCCGTCGGCCTTCCGCCATCCCTTGCGCTTCCAGCCGGGCATCCACTTCGTCACGGAGTCGATCACGTAGCGGCTGTCGCACTCGATGAGCAGCGGCAGGTTCGCCGGTGCCGTCGCCCGCAGCAGCTCGAGCACCGCCTGCAGCTCACCCTGGTTGTTGGTGCCGTGCGGCGACCCGCCCGCCGCCCAGCGCTCGTCGTCGATGTACCAGGCCCACCCCATGGGGCCGGGGTTCCCGAGGGCGGAGCCGTCTGCCGCGGCGGTGATTCTCATCCCGCCAGCGTACGGCTGGCCCCTGACCCCTCCCTGCTCAATAGGGTGGGGACATGACGGTTCCCATGATCAGACTGAACTCAGGCCATGACATCCCTCAGCTCGGCTTCGGCGTCTTCCGCGTGCCCGCCGACGAGGCGGAGCGGGCGGTCACCGACGCCCTCGAGGTCGGCTATCGGCACATCGACACCGCCGCGATCTACGGCAACGAGGAGGGCGTCGGCGCGGCGATCGCGAAGAGCGGCATCGCGCGCGAGGAGCTCTTCATCACCACGAAGCTCTGGAACGACCGCCAGGTCGGCGAGGAGCCGCACGACGCGATCCGCGAGAGCCTCGAGCGCCTCGGTCTGGACTACGTCGACCTCTACCTCACGCACTGGCCCGCCCCGAAGCAGGGCGCGTACTCCAACGCGTGGGCGAAGCTCATCGAGATCCGCGACGCAGGCCTCGCACGCTCGATCGGCGTCTCCAACCACCTGCCGGAGCACCTCGACCGCATCGTCGAGGACACGGGCGTCGTCCCCGCGATCGACCAGATCGAGCTGCACCCCGCCTACCAGCAGCGGGATGTGCTGGGCTGGGCCGAGCAGAACGGCATGCGGATCGAGTCGTGGGGCCCGCTCGGCCAGGGCAAGTACCCGCTGTTCGAGAACCCCGCGGTCACCGAGGCCGCCGAGGCCCACGGGGTGACCCCCGCGCAGGCGGTCATCCGCTGGCACCTGCAGAAGGGCTTCATCGTGTTCCCGAAGTCCAACCGCAAGGAGCGGATGGCGGAGAACTTCGACGTCTTCGGCTTCGATCTGACCGACGACGAGGTCGCCCGCATCGACGGCATCGATCCCCTCGACGGGTCGGGGCGCGTGGGCGCGCACCCGCTCGAGTTCGACTGACCGCGAGGCGCCGCGGCTCCCGGGCCGCGGCGCCCGCTCGTCTTCAGACGCCGCGCTAGCCTGGACACCGCCCGGGGCCACCGGGCGCGCGCGGGAGGAGCAGTCAGTGTCGAAGGCGCCCACCGTGTACGACGTCGCCGACCGCGCCGGCGTCTCCATCGCCACCGTCTCGCGCGTGCTGCGCACCCCCGGTGCCGTGCGGCCGGAGACGCGAGACCGCGTCCTCCTCGCGGTCTCCGAGCTGGGCTACGTCCCCAGCGGCAGCGCGCGCGGGCTCGCGGAGCGCCGGACCGGTGTCGTCGGCCTGTACTTCCCGGGGTTCGACGCGGTCGACGAGATCGCCGATCTCGACGTGCTCGCGGGCAGCGGCCGGCCGGAACGGCCGTTCACGGTCGTGCGCGGGGCGGGGCCGCACGAAGACACGCACGCCTCGAAGCTCTTCCAGGACGAGGTGCTGCGCGGAGCGGAGCTCGAGGCGTGGCGGCGGGGCCTCGTGCTCATGGTGGGGGTGGGGCGCGGAGATCCCGCGGCGTCGATCGCGCGGGACATGGCCGGCCGCGTCGACGGCCTCGTCGTCCTCGCCAGCAGCATCCCCGACGACGCGCTGGAGCGGCTCGCGCGGCGGGTGCCCGTCGTGGTGCTCTCGGGCCCCCGTGTCGGCGACCGCCACGATCACGTCACCGTGAGCAACACCGAGGCGATGGCCGAGCTCACCCGCCACGTGCTCGCGCAGACCAGCGGGCGCGCGCCCGCCTACCTCGCCGGGCCCGAGGACTCGCCGGACGGCGGGCAGCGGTGGCAGGGCTTCCGGGAGGCGATCGCCGCGGCGGGCCTCCCCGTCGACCGCGTCGAGGTGCTGCGCGGCGACCACACCCGAGCGTCCGGGCGGCGAGTGGGGGAGGAGCTCGTCCGGAGGGGCCTGCCCGCTGCGCTCATGTCGTCGAACGATCAGATGGCGCTCGGCGTCCTGGACGCGTTCCGCGAGGCCCGCGTCCGCGTCCCCGACGACGTGGTCGTCACGGGCTTCGACGGCATCGACGCCGCCGCGCTGTCGAGCCCGCCGCTCACCACCGTCCGCCAGCCGATGCTGGAGCTCGGGCGCGCGGCCATCCAGGTGCTGGCCCGCCGACTGGCGGCGCCCACGGCCGCGCCGATGTCGGTGAGCCTCCCCGTCGAGGTGCTCCTGCGCGACAGCTCCGACCGCGGGGTCTGAGGTCCGGCGCGCAGCGCCCGCGGTCAGGACGCGGCTCTTGCGCCCGCTCAATGTATGCGCTTACACTCGACGGGCGGCCCACGCCGCGGGTGCCTCCCGTCAGGTCGCGCCCCTTGTGACAGAGACGACATGAGGTCAAACCGTGCCGAAGACGCGCACCTTCCGCCGCTGGCGCAGAGCCGCCCTCGCGGGGATCGCGGCGGCAGCGCTCGCCGTGAGCGGCTGCAGCATCCAGATCACCTCGCAGCCGGACCCCTCGATCGGCGACGACACGATGCTCATCAACGCCGACCACGGAAATCCGCTGTTCTCCCGCAACTTCAACCCGTACCTGACCAACACGCGCACGGCCGCGCGCTGGATGTACGAGCCGCTCATCCTCGTGAACCCGCTCGACGGGTCGCTCACGCCGTGGCTCGCCTCGGAGTGGGAGCAGCCGGACGCCGAGACCATCGTGATGACGGTGCGCGAGGGCGTGGAGTGGAGCGACGGCACCCCGTTCACCCCCGAGGACGTCGCCTTCACGTTCGAGATGCTGAAGGAGACGCCAGCCAACGACATCTACGGCGCCTGGCAGCACCTCGCCGGCGTCGAGGCCGGTGACGACACCGTCACCTTCCACCTGCAGGGCGAGGACGCCCCGGCGCTGTCGATCATCGGGAAGACCTTCATGGTGCCCGCGCACATCTGGGCCGACGTCGACGATCCCGGCACGTGGCGCAACGAGGAGCCGGTGGGCACGGGCCCGTTCGTGCTCGGCAACTACAACGACCAGCAGTACTCGATGGACCGCAACCCCGACTACTGGCAGGCGGACTCGATCGAGATCGAGCACATCATCCTCCCCGCCACCAACACGCAGCTCGACACGGTGACGCGTGGCTACGACTGGGCGTACTCCTTCATCTCCGATGTCGAGGGCACCTGGGGCGCCGCGAGCGAGCACAACCGGTTCTGGTTCCCGCCGGTCGGCATCATCTCGCTCATGCCGAACCTCGAGCAGGCGCCGTTCGACGACGTCGACGTGCGCCGCGGCATCGCGCTGGCACTCGACCGCGACGAGATCGCGGAGACCGCCTCCGAGGGGTACATGGAGCCCGCGGGGCAGACCGGCCTCATCCTCCCCAACCAGGAGGAGTACCTCGACCCGGCCATCCCCGACGGCGGCGTCATCGCGCAGGATCGTGATGCGGCTCTCGAGTCGTTCGCCGACGCCGGCTACACCCTCGAGGGCGACCGGCTCGTCGACGGCTCGGGGGAGCAGCTCTCGTTCTCCCTCACGACGGCGAACGGCTACTCCGACTGGACGCGCGCGGCCCAGGCGGTGCAGCGCCAGCTCGGCGACGTGGGCATCGACGTCTCCCTCGAGCTGCCGCAGCCGGCCGGCTACCAGTCGGCCATCGCCAACGGCGACTTCGAGATGGCGATCGGCGGCATGGGCAACGGCGAGGTCTACCAGGCCTTCAACAGCCTGCTCTCCAGCGACTTCTACGTGCCGAGCGGCGAGACGACCGCGAACAACTTCGAGCGCTTCCGGTCCGACGAGGCCGACGCGCTGTTGACGGAGTATCGCTCCACGGTCGACGAGGAGCGGCAGACCGAGATCGTGCGCGAGCTGCAGGGCATCGTCTACGAGCAGATGCCCGTCATCGGGCTCTACTACGGCGGCAGCTGGGGCCTGTTCAACGACGCGAAGTTCACCGGATGGCCGAGCGCCGAGGATCCGTACATGATCCCCCAGAACTACGACTCCGCCCCGCTCATGATCTTCACGCGACTCGAGCGGGTGGAGGACGACAAGTGAAGTACCTGCTGCAGAAGCTCGGCCTGTTCGCGCTCACCCTGTGGGCCGCGGTCACCCTGAACTTCTTCCTGCCCCGGCTCATGCCCGGCTCGCCGGCGGACGCCGCGATCGCCAAGCTGTCGCAGAACGGGCCGGTCTCGGAGGCCACCCGGGCGGCCATCGAAGCGCAGCTCGGCGTGCCGACGGGGTCGCTCTGGGACCAGTACGTGTCGTACCTGGGCCAGGTCGTGCGTCTCGACTTCGGCGTCTCGTACACCTTCTACCCGCAGTCCGTGTCGAGCATGGTCTCGACCGCGCTGCCGTACACGATCGGGCTCGTCGGGATCGTCACCGTCCTCGCCTTCGTCATCGGGACCCTCATCGGCGTCGCCGCCGCCTGGCGACGGGGCGGATGGCTCGACTCGCTGCCGACCCTGACCGGATCGTTCCTCAGCACCTTCCCCTACTTCTGGACCGCGCTGCTGCTGCTGTTCTTCCTCGGCTACGTGCTGCACTGGTTCCCGACCACGGGGGCGTACGCCGCCACCACCACGCCGGGCCTCACCCTCGCGTTCGTCGGCGACCTCGTCCGTCATGCCGTGCTGCCGGCGCTGACGATCCTTCTCACCTCGCTCGGCGGCTGGATCATCGGCATGCGCAACGCCATGATCAGCACCCTCGGCGACGACTACGTCACCTTCGCCGAGGCCAACGGCCTGCGGGGCCGCACCATCGCGATCCGCTACGCCGCGCGCAACGCCATCCTGCCGAACCTCACCGGCTTCGGGCTCACGCTCGGCGGCGTCGTGGGCGGATCGATCCTCGTCGAGCAGGTGTTCGGGTACCCCGGAATCGGCTACCTGCTCTTCAACGCCGTGATCGGGCAGGACTACCCGCTCATGCAGGCGCTCTTCCTGATGATCACCGTGAGCGTGCTCATCGCCAACTTCCTCGTCGACATCCTGTACGGCGTGCTGGACCCAAGGACCCGCCGATGACCACCACCATGACCGTCAAGACGCCCGAGCGCCGGATCGCGTCGCCCAGCCGCTGGCGCTCCCTCGGCCGGATGGCCCAGACGCTGTGGGCCAACGGCAAGGCGCGGATCGGTCTCTGCATCCTCGGCTTCTTCGTGCTCGTCGCCGTGCTCGCGCCGGTGATCGCCCCGTACGGGTCGAAGGACAACGGCTTCGAGCGCAACGCCGACGCGTCCCCCGCGCACTGGCTGGGGACGACCGCGGCGGGCGAGGACGTGCTCAGCCAGCTCATCCACGGCACGCAGGTCAGCCTCGTCGTCGGCTTCGCAGCCGGCATCCTCTCGACGATCGTCGCCGTGCTGGTCGGGCTCAGCTGGGGCTACCTCCGTGGCTTCGCGTCGGAGGCCGTGGGCTTCGTCGTGAATCTGTTCCTCGTGATCCCGGGACTGCCGCTCATGATCGTCATCGCGGCGTACCTGCAGAACGGCGGCATGCTGATGATCATCGCCGTGATCGTGGTGACGGGATGGGCGTGGGGCGCGCGCGTGCTGCGCAGCCAGACGCAGTCCCTCCGCGGACGCGACTTCGTCGCCTCCGCGCAGTTCTCCGGCGACAGCCCTGCCCGGATCGTCTTCCACGAGATCCTGCCCAACATGACCTCGATCATCGCCGGCACCCTCTTCGGCGCCGCGACCGCGGCCATCCTCGCCGAAGCGGGCCTGGAGTTCCTCGGGCTCGGCGACTCCAGCATCGTCAGCTGGGGCACGATGCTCTACTGGGCGCAGAACTCCAACTCCCTCCTCACCGGCCAGTGGCTGCTGCTGTTCGCGCCCGGCCTCTGCATCGCCCTCCTCGCCCTGAGCCTCACGCTCATCAACTTCGGCGTCGACGGCATCTCCAACCCGCGCCTGCGCGAAGGAAAGGGACGATGAGCATGGCACCCGAGATCCTGCTGGATGTCCAGGGCCTGTCGGTCGAATACGCCTCTCCGGGTGCCACGCCGGTCACCGCGGTCTCCGACGTCTCGTTCACCCTGCGTCGGGGCGAGTTCGTCGGCCTCGTCGGGGAGTCCGGGTCGGGCAAGTCCACGCTCGGCTTCGCGCTCACCCGCCTGCAGAAGCCGCCGGCGCGGATCAGCGACGGCCGCATCCTCTTCGGAGGCCGCGACATCCGCGAGCTCGACGCCGAGGAGCTGCGCCGCCAGCGGCAGGGCGGCTTCGCCATGGTGCTGCAGTCGGGCATGAACGCGCTGAACCCGGTGCGCACGGTGCGCCGGCACTTCTTCGACGTCTTCGCCGCGCACGGCCACGTCACGGGCGACGATCGCGAGGCGCGCGCACGGGACCTCGCCGCGAAGGTGGGCTTGAAGCCCGACACGCTCGACCGCTACCCCGATGAGCTCTCCGGCGGCATGCGTCAGCGCGCGTCCATCGCGATCGCCCTCGCCCTCGAGCCGCAGCTTATGGTGTTCGACGAGCCGACCACCGCGCTCGACGTGCTCGTGCAGCACGCCGTGATGGACACGATCGCCTCCCTGCAGCGCAGCGAGCAGTTCACGGCCATCCTCATCAGCCACGACCTCGGCATCGTCCTGGAGGCGACCGACCGCGTCATGGTCATGCACGAGGGCCGCATCGTCGAGGACGCGCCCAGCCGCGACATCCTGGAGCGGCCGCAGGACCCGTACACGCGCATGCTGCTGAGTCACTACGCGGACCCCCGCGCTGAGACGATCAGCATCCCCGGATTCGTCGACCTCGGCACGCGTCGGCGGGAGGGGCACCAGCGCGCCGACCTCACCGAGACTGTCCCGACCGTGGGTCATCGCGGCTCCCGTCGTGCCGACGCGGCCGTCGTGGTGGAGGGCGTCTCGAAGGTCTACCCCGCTCCGCGTCGAGGAGCCGACCGCGTCACGGCGGTCGACGACGTCTCGTTCCGCCTCGCGCCCGGGGAGTCGCTCGCGCTCGTCGGCGCCTCGGGCTCGGGCAAGTCCACGCTCGCGAAGCTCATCACCGGCGTCGAGAAGCCGACGTCCGGCGCCGTGCGCTTCGGCGACGTCGATGTGGCCGGGCTCCGCCGTCGCGGCCTGCGTGACCTGCGGAAGGACGTGCAGATGGTCTTCCAGGATCCGTACGCCGCGCTCAACCCGCTGCACACCGTCGAGTACACGCTCACCCGTCCGGTCGTGAACCACACCGGGCTCCGCGGCCGCGACGCGCGGCGCCGGGTGCTGGAGCTGCTGGAGACGGTGGGGCTCGCTCCCGTGGAGCAGTTCGCGGCGAAGCTCCCGCACCAGCTCTCCGGCGGCCAGCGCCAGCGCGTGGTGATCGCCCGCGCGCTCGCGAGCGATCCGCAGGTGCTCATCGCCGACGAGCCGGTGTCGATGCTCGACGTGTCGCTGCGCGCGGGCGTGCTCGCGCTCCTCGAGGACCTGCGCGAGCGCTGGGGCATCAGCATGCTCTACATCACGCACGACCTGCTGAGCGCGCGGCTGGTGACCGAGAGCATCCTCGTCCTCAACCAGGGCAGGGTCGTCGAGCGCGGCGAGACGGCCCAGGTGCTGCGGCACCCGGAGGACCCCTACACCGTGGGGCTGCTCGACGCCGTCCCGAATCCGGCCAGGGCGCGCTGAGCGCCCATCCCGCCGTCGGCGCCGAGAAGCGCGCCGTCATCGTCACGAGAGGAGCCCCTGTGCTCGCATTCCCCGAAGGCTTCCTCTGGGGGGCCGCCACGGCGGCCCACCAGGTGGAGGGGAACAACATCGGCAGCAACTGGTGGGTCATGGAGCACGAGGAGGGGACGACGATCGTCGAGCCCTCCGGCGACGCCGCCGACCACTATCACCGGTACCCGGAGGACATGGGCCTCCTCGCCGCGGCCGGCCTGAACTCGTATCGCTTCTCGATCGAGTGGGCCCGCATCGAGCCCGAGCGGGGCCACGTGTCGCGTGCGGCGCTCGACCACTACCGGCGCATGATCGACACCGCCCGCGAGGTCGGCCTCGATCCCACCGTCACCCTCATGCACTTCACCGTCCCGCGCTGGTTCCAGGACGACGGGTTCTGGCGCGCGGCCGATGCGGTCGATCTCTTCGCCCGCTACACCGAGACGGTGCTGCCGCTTCTGGAGGGAGTCGGCTCCGTCTGCACGATCAACGAGCCGAACATCGCCGCCATGCTCGCCGGCGGCGAGGACGCGGCGAACCTCGTCGCGTACGGGCTCCCGAACCCCGATCTCGCGGTGGCCGACGCGCTGCTCGCGGCGCACCGGCGCTCGTCGGAGATCCTCCACAGCGTGCCCGGCGTCCAGGCCGGGTGGACGATCGCGACGCAGGCGTTCCACTCCACGGGCGAGCCCGGTGCCGACGAGAAGCTGCACGAGTACGGCCATCCGCGCGACTTCTGGTACCTCGAGCAGTCGGCGGGCGACGACTTCGTCGGCGTGCAGGCGTACACGCGCACGTTCATCGGGCCGGATGGTCCGCGCCCGGTCTCGGAGGACGTCGAGACGACGCTGACGGGCTGGGAGTTCTTCCCGGAGGCGCTCGAGCTGGGCGTCCGCAGCGCCTGGGAGCTCTCCGGCGGCGTTCCTGTTCTCGTGACGGAGAACGGCATCGCCACCGCCGACGACAGCCGTCGCATCGCCTACACGCGGGGCGCCCTCGAGGGACTCCATCGCGCGATGGCCGACGGCATCGACGTGCGCGGGTACCAGCACTGGAGCGCGCTCGACAACTACGAGTGGGCGAGCGGGTACCGGCCCACCTTCGGGCTCATCGCCTTCGACCGCGAGACGTTCGCGCGCACCCCGAAGCCGAGCCTCGGCTGGCTCGGCGCGGTCGCGCGGCGAGGCGGCTTGGACTGAGCTGCCGGCCTGGCGGCGGGATCTCCCGCCGTCAGACCCAGCTCGGCATCCAGCTGTGCAGGTGCCAGAGCCAGTACGGCTCGGGGACGCCCAGCGCGAGCGGCAGGTAGAAGATCGCCGCAGCGACCGCCACGACGAGGAAGACGGCGACGGTCGCGCGCCACCTCGCGCGGGTGCGCTGAGCGGCACCCGCTGCGAACGCGATCTCGATCTCGGTCGGATCGGGCAGCAGCACGCTCTCGCGCGCCCGCGTGAGGTGCTGCAGCGCCACGGCGAGCGACAGGATGACGAACGGCAGCATCGTCACCGTGTAGAACTGGAACACCGTGCGCTCGGGGTAGAGGAGCCACGGCAGGTACGTCACGCCGAGACCGGCGAGCGGGAAGGCGTACCGCGCGCGGCGCGTGCGGATCACGAGCCACAGCAGGTACAGCGCGGCGGCGAAGCCCGCGTACCAGACGACCGGATTCGGGATGCTGGAGATCTCCGCCATGCAGTCATCCGACCATCCGCACGTGGTCGAGCCGATCTCGGGGCGCGACACCCACATGGCGGTGGGGCGCAGGAGCAGCGGCCACTGCCACGCGGGGCTGGCATACGGATGGCTCGCGCTCAGCTGCACGTGGAAGGCGTAGATCGCCTCGTGATAGTTCCACAGCGCCGCCAGCGGGTTCTCCGCGCTGAGCCGGTCGTACCCGCCGGTAGTGCGCAGCCATCCGGTCCAGGAGGCGAGATAGACGACCGCGGCCACCGGCACCAGCAGCAGGAAGCTCGCCGGCCCCTGGCGCACGATCGCGGAGACGTACCACTCCCGCACGCCCGCACGGCGTCGCCACACGGCGTCCATCGCGACGAGGCCGAGGCCGACGCCCGCGAGCACGTAGAGCCCCGACCACTTCACGGCGCTCGCGGCGCCGAATGAGACGCCGGCCGCCACGAGCCAGGGGCGGCTCCAGAGGACGGGACCCCAGGCCGACGGCCCTGCGCGCAGGATGCGGTCCCGTGCGCGCGGACCGTCGATCGCGAGGAACCAGAACCCCAGCAGCACGAAGAAGGCGAGGATCCCGTCGAGCAGCGCGACGCGGCTCAGGGCGACGGCCAGCGGGTCGATTGCGAGGAGGAGTCCGGCGATGCCGGCCACCGCCGTCGATCCGCTCACGCGCTTCGCCACGAGCGTCAGCAGCGGCACGAGCAGCGTGCCCACGACCGCGGTGCCCATGCGCCAGCCCCACCCCGAGTCGGCACCGAAGGCGGCGAGCCCGAGCGCGATGATCCACTTCCCGAGCGGCGGGTGCACGACGAAGGAGCCGTCTGTCGCGTAGACCCCGGGGTCGCCGGCGAGGAGCGCCTCGTTCGCCCCGTCGCCCCACTGCCCCTCGTAGCCGAGGTTGAGGAGGGTCCACGCATCCTTCACGTAGTACGTCTCGTCGAAGACGAGCTCGTGAGGATGGCCGAGGCCGACGATGCGCAGGAGGCCGGCGAGCACGGCGAGGGCGGTGGGCAGGAGCCAGGAGGAGTGGCGGCGGATGGCCAGGACCGCGCGGTCGCGATGGGCGGTCGGCGCAGGCGTCACGACTTCAGCGTAGTCGGGGCTCGCGGCGCGCTCCGAGCCTGCTGACATTGCTCCCACAGGAGGGCTTCGTACGTTGGCGGGATGTCCTATTCCGCGCATCGCCCGGGGCGCTACGACTCGCAGGGGCGCATCATCCTCCACGACGACGACCCCGCCGCCGGCGACGACGAGCCGCGCTACCACGAGCGGAAGTTCATCCCGTCGACCGGAGCGACCCCCGCGGACGCGCTCGCGACCGAGCCCATCGCCGTCACCACGACGACCGCGGTGCTGGAGCGGGATCCGGAGCCGGAGGAGATCGACGAGCTCGACCTCGAGGAGAAGGACCTCGACGAGCGACCGGCCGAGCACCTCGACGAGCGACCGGCCGAGCACCTCGACGAGCGACCGGCCGACGGGCGCCCTGCCCGGTCACGCGCCCCGCGCGTTCGGCCCGAACGTCGTCCGCGCACGCCGGGGTCGACGCTGCGTCGCCTCGCGATCCTCGGCGGCGCCGACGGGCACGTGCTCGACGAGGTGCCGACCGAGACGCCGCGATTCGTGCAGATGTTCTTCGTGCTCCTCGGCACCGCGCTCGTGTCGGCGCTGTCGATGCTGTTCGCCCTCACGACGGGCGTGCAGGTCGCGGTGTGGCTGGCCATCCCGCTCGCCATCGTGTGGGCCGGCATCGTGTTCAATCTCGATCGGTTCCTCACCTCGACGATGACCGCGACCCGCAGCATCGGAAAGCTCATCGGCCTGGCCATCCCGCGGATCATCCTCGCCACCCTCATCGGCCTCGTCGTCGCGGAGCCGGTGGTGCTGCAGGCGTTCCACAACGATATCGCCCGTGAGGTCGCCACGACCAACCTCGCGCAGGCGCAGGACGACCAGACGAGCCTCGACGAGGGGCCGGAGAGGATCGCGCTCGACGAGGCCACCGCGCGCCTGAGCGATCTGCAGAACCAGGCGGCGACGGGCGTCGTCGCGGGCACCGAGTCGGGTTCGGCGTCGCAGGCTGCCGCGCAGAGCGCCGTCGACGGGCTCACCGAGAAGCTCGCCGAGCAGCAGCAGGTCATCGACGACGCTCGCGCCCTCTACCAGTGCGAGCTCGACGGGACCGGCGCGGGCGAGGTCGCCGGCTGCACGGGCGTGCAGGGCGAGGGCGCGAGCTCCGACGCCGCGCAGGCGCAGCTGCAGGCCGCCCAGGCGACATACGACGACCTCGCCGCGCAGCTGCGCGACGCGAACGCCGCGCTCGCGGCGGCCGAGAGCGCCGCGGGCGAGCAGGCCTCGGCCTCGGAGGCGCAGAACCGCCGGGCCGCCGAGGACCAGCTCCCGGCCGCGCAGGCCGCCTACGACCAGGCGCTCGCCGCCTACGACGCGCGAGCCAGCGCGGTCGCGGAGGGCAACGCCGACGCGAGCGGGCTCCTCAGCCAGATCAGTGCGCTGAACCGCCTCGCCGACCGTGAGCCGGCGATCTGGTGGGCGCACCTGCTGATCGCGGCGCTGTTCTTCATGATCGAGCTGCTCCCCGTCGTGGTGAAGGTGCTCACGGGCTACGGCGAGCCCTCGCTGTACGAGAAGGCGGCGACCATCCGCCGCGAGGTGCACCTCGATCGCGTGACGACGGCGGGCTTCGCAGACCGGGCGGCCATCCTCTCCGGCTCCTCGGCGCGCGCCTAGGCTGGCGGGGTGATCATCCTCGCCGCGACCCCCATCGGCAACCTCGGCGACGCGTCGCGCCGGCTCGTCGAGCTGCTCGAGTCGGCCTCCGTCGTCGCCGCGGAGGACACGCGGATGACGCAGCGTCTGCTGGCGGGGCTCGGCGTCGTCAACCGGCCGCGCCTGATCGCGCTCCACGATCACAACGAGCGGCAGAAGTCCGCCGAGCTCGTCGAGCTCGCGCGGGAACACGACCTCGTCGTGCTCACCGACGCCGGCATGCCGACCGTGAGCGACCCCGGCTACGCGCTCGTGCAGACGGCCGCCGCCGCCGGCGTGCTCGTCACGGTCGTGCCGGGGCCGTCGGCCGTGCTCACGGCGCTCGCGGTCTCCGGGCTCCCCACCGACCGCTTCACGTTCGAGGGGTTCGTCGCGCGCAAGCCCGGCGATCGCCGCAGGGTGCTCGCGGCCCTCGCGGCGGAGCCGCGCACCATGGTGTTCTTCGAGGCGCCGACCCGCGTCTCGCAGACTCTGGCGGACATGGCCACCGCATTCGGCGATGACCGGCGGGCGGTGGTCGCCCGCGAGCTGACGAAGCTGCACGAGGAGGTCGCGCGCGGTACCCTCGCCGAGCTCGCCGCGTGGGCCGCGGGCGGCGTCCGCGGCGAGCTCGTCATCGTCGTGGCGGGATCCGAGCGCACGGAGACGCCCATGGCGGACGCGGTCGGCCAGGTGCTCGCGCTGGTGTCGGCCGGCGGCCGGCTGAAGGACGCGGCCGCCGAGGTGGCGGCGGCGACCGGACGGTCGTCGCGCGAGCTGTACCAGGCCGCGCTCGCCGCCCGGGCCTGAACCCGCCACCCGTGAGTTGGCGGCGGCGCGGAGCACACGCGGCCCGCAATAGACTCTCCAGGTGACTTCCGGCCGTTCCTTCTACATCACCACGCCGATCTACTACCCGAGCGATGTGCCGCACATCGGGCACGGGTACACGACCGTGGCGGTGGACGCGCTCGCGCGCTGGCACCGTCAGGCCGGGGACGACACCTGGATGCTGACCGGCACCGACGAGCACGGTCAGAAGATGATCCGCGCGGCGGCCGCCAACGGCGCGACGCCGCAGGAGTGGGTCGACAAGCTCGTCGCCGAGTCGTGGCAGCCGCTGCTGCGCACCCTCGACGTCGCGAACGACGACTTCATCCGCACCACGCAGGAGCGTCACGAGAAGAGCGTGCAGCTCTTCCTCCAGGCCGTGTACGACCGCGGCTACATCTACGCCGGCGAGTACGAGGCGCTGTACTGCGTGGGCTGCGAGGAGTTCAAGCCGGAGAGCGAGATCGTCGACGGCGCGGGCCCCTTCGAGGGGCTGAAGGTCTGCGCCATCCACTCGAAGCCCCTCGAGCTCCTGCAGGAGAAGAACTACTTCTTCAAGCTCAGCGAGTTCCAGGACCGCCTGCTCGAGCTCTACCGCGAGCGCCCCGACTTCGTGCAGCCGGAGTCCGCGCGCAACGAGGTCGTCGCGTTCGTGCAGCAGGGGCTGAAGGACCTCTCCATCTCGCGCTCGACCTTCGACTGGGGCATCACCGTGCCCTGGGACGAGTCCCACGTCATCTACGTGTGGGTCGACGCGCTGCTGAACTACGCGACTGCGGTCGGCTATGGATCCGACACCGAGGGCTTCGAGCGCCGCTGGCCCGCGCACCACGTCGTGGGCAAGGACATCCTCCGCTTCCACGCCGTCATCTGGCCGGCCATGCTGATGGCGGCCGGCATCGAGGTGCCCGCGAACGTCTTCGCGCACGGATGGCTGCTGGTCGGCGGCGAGAAGATGTCGAAGTCCAAGCTCACCGGCATCGCCCCCAACGCGATCACCGACGTGTTCGGCTCCGACGCCTACCGCTTCTACTTCCTGTCGGCGATCGCCTTCGGTCAGGACGGGTCGTTCTCGTGGGAGGACCTCTCCGCCCGCTACCAGGCGGAGCTCGCCAACGGCTTCGGCAACCTCGCCTCGCGCGCGATCGCCATGGTCGGCAAGTACTTCGACGGCGTCGTGCCCGAGCCCGGCGCGTACACGGAGGCGGACCTCGCCATCCAGCAGATCGTCGCCGACGCCGCCGCGCACGCGGATGCCGCGATCGACCGGTTCCGGATCGACGAGGCCATCCGCTCGATCTGGACGATCGTCGACGAGCTGAACGGCTACATCACGCTGAACGAGCCGTGGGCGCTCGCGAAGGACGAGACGCAGCGCGAGCGCCTCGGCACCGTGCTCTACACGTGCGTGGAGGGGCTCCGCGCGCTGGCCGTGCTGCTCTCGCCCGTCATGCCGCAGGCGACCGCCAAGCTGTGGGATGCGCTCGGGGTGTCGGGAGCGCTGGGTGCGCTCGCCGATCAGCCCGTGCGCGAGGCCGGTGGCTGGGGCGGCGTGCCCGCGGGCACGAAGACCGGGGCGCTGCAGCCGCTCTTCCCGCGGGTCGAGCAGCCGGAGTGATCCGGGCGAGGGGGATGGCGTGAAGGACGAAGCGGCGGACGCGAGCGTCTACGTGCGCGAGCGCAGCAGGGACGGCCGGAAGGACCTCAGGTACCCGGCGGCTCCCGAGCGGCTCTCGGTGCCGGTCTACGACAACCACTGCCACCTCGAGATCGAGGACGGCGAGGAGCCGCTGTCGCTCGGCGAGCAGCTCGACCGCGCGAGCGCGGTGGGCATCGCCGGCGTCGTGCAGTCGTCGGGCGACATCGACTCGTCACGGTGGGCCGTCCACGCCGCGGAGTCCGATCCGCGCGTGCTCGCGGCCGTGGCCATCCACCCCAACGACGCGCCCACGTACGCCGAGCAGGGGCGGCTCGACGAGGCGATCGCCGTGATCGACGCGCTGGCAGCGCACCCCCGGGTGCGCGCCGTGGGGGAGACGGGGCTCGACTTCTTCCGCACCGGCGAGGCGGGGCGCCCGGCGCAGCTGGCGTCGTTCGAGGCGCACATCGCGATCGCGAAGCGGCACGACGTCGCGCTGCAGATCCATGACCGCGACGCGCATCGGGAGGTGCTCGACACCCTCCACCGGGTGGGAGCGCCCGAGCGGACCGTGTTCCACTGCTTCTCGGGCGACGAGGCTGTCGCGCGCGAGGCCAGCGAGGCCGGCTGCTGGCTCTCGTTCGCGGGCAATGTGACGTTCAAGAACGCGCAGAACCTCCGCGACGCGCTGCGGGTCACGCCGCGCGAGCGGATCCTCGTCGAGACCGATGCGCCGTTCCTCACGCCGACACCGCATCGCGGCCGACCGAACGCGCCGTATCTGGTGCCGGTCACCGTGCGCTTCATGGCCGCCGAGCTCGGCATCGAGCTGGACGAGCTGTGCGCGCAGCTGGCCGCCAACACCGTCGCCGTGTACGGGGAGTGGTCATGACCGTCCGGCTGCTGGGCGCGGGGGACATCCGCGAGCTCGCCGCGGAGCTCGACGTCACGCCGACGAAGAAGCTCGGGCAGAACTTCGTCGTCGACGCCAACACCGTCCGCCGCATCGTGCAGATCGCGCGCGTCCAGGCGGGAGAGCGCGTCGTCGAGGTCGGGCCCGGCCTCGGGTCGCTGACCCTGGCCATCCTCGAGACCGGCGCGCGGGTGACGGCCGTCGAGATCGACCACCGGCTCGCCGAACGGCTGCCGCGCACCGCGCAGGAGCGCGGGGTGCCCGACGGCGACCTCACCGTCGTCGACGCCGACGCGCTGCGGGTGACGGAGCTGCCGGGCGACCCGACCATCCTCGTCGCGAACCTCCCGTACAACGTGTCGGTGCCGGTGCTGCTGCACTTCCTCGAGACGTTCGCGCAGCTCGACCGCGGCGTCGTCATGGTCCAGTCGGAGGTGGGGGAGCGCCTCGCCGCCCCTCCCGGGAGCAAGGTCTACGGCGCGCCCAGCGTGAAGGCGGCCTGGTACGGCCTCTGGCGGCTCGCGGGCAACGTCTCGCGTCAGGTGTTCTGGCCGGTGCCGAACGTCGACAGCGTGCTCGTCGCGTTCGAGCGCGCGGCCGACGCCCGAGGCACCGAGGAGGAGCGGCGGCAGACCTTCCGCATCGTCGACCTCGCGTTCCAGCAGCGGCGCAAGATGCTGCGGCAGGCGCTGTCCGCGGAGCTCGGCGGCTCGGCGGCCGCGAGCGAGCTCCTCGAGCGGGCAGGCGTCGAGCCCACCGCCCGCGGCGAGTCGCTCGTGGTCGAGGACTTCCACCGCATCGCCCGCGAGATCGCCGCGACGAGAGCATCATGACCCTCGCCTCGTCGGAGCCCACCGTCCGCGTTCGCGCGCCGGGCAAGATCAACCTCTTCCTCGAGGTCGGCCCGCTGCAGGGCGACGGGTACCACCAGCTCGCGACGGCGTTCCAGGCGGTGTCGCTCTACGAGGACGTCGTGGCCACCGCGTCCGACGACTTCACGATGTCGGTCGCCGGGTCGATCGACGTGTCCGGCGTGCCGGTGAACGAGGCGAACCTCGCACTGCGCGCGGCTCGGCTCCTTGCGGCGGAGACCGGGTACCCGGGCGGTGTGCATCTCGACGTCTTCAAGGAGGTGCCGGTCGCGGGCGGCATGGGCGGCGGCTCGGCCGATGCCGCGGCCGCGCTCGTCGCCTGCGACACGCTGTGGGGCACCCGGCTCGGGTCGGCCGAGCTGCACCGGCTCGCCGCGCGGCTCGGCGCCGACGTGCCGTTCGCGCTGAAGGGCGGCACGGCGATCGGCACCGGGCGCGGCGACGAGCTCAGCCCCGCCCTCGCCCGCGGCCGGTTCGACTGGGTGCTCGTCGTGAACGAGGAGGGCCTGTCGACGCCCGAGGTGTACGCCGCGCTCGACCGGCACCGCGACCGCCACCGCCTCGACATCACCCCCGCGCGCACGCTGCCAGAGGTCGACGCCGGCGTGCTGCACGCGCTGCGGGCGGGCGACCCCGCGATGCTCGCGGAGGCGCTGCGCAACGACCTGCAGGCGGCGGCCCTCGGCCTGCGTCCCGATCTCGCGGAGACGCTGGAGCTGGGGGAGTCCTCCGGAGCCCTCGCCGGCCTCGTGTCCGGATCCGGCCCCACGGTCGCCTTCCTCGCGGCATCGCCGGAGGCGGCGGTCGAGCTGCACGACGTGCTCGACGCAGCCGGTCGCGATGTGCTCCTCGCACACGGCCCCGTGAAGGGCGCGCGGGTCATCGCCTGACCCGCGACCCCCGCGCGACCGTCAGACCACCTCGTCGTCGCTCAGCGCCTCGTGGATGCGCCGGAGGTCCTCGAGGAGCGATCCCACGAGAATCCATCGCATGCCGGACGGTGCGGAGACCATCAGCGGCGAGGTGAGCGCCGCCACCTCGTGCGGCGGTTCGCCCGCCGTCGCACGGTGGAGGCGCAGTCGCACGTCGTGGGCCGCCCGGCGCAGCTGAACGGAGATGTCCCGCACGGCGGGCTCCCTGCTGAGGTCATCGTCGTAGTGGTCGTAGAACGCGCGGGTCATCCCGATGATCTGCGTGACGATCGGCCCGAGGCGGTCGACGATCTCGCTGAGCCGCGCGAGGTCGTCGCGATGCCGACCGCCGCGCGGGTTGAGCGCGAGCGACTCCGATGCCGCCAGGATGGCCGCATCCGAGGCATCCCGCATGGGGCGCAGGAGCCGGGCGGTGAGCATGAGCTCCTCGAGCTCAGCACGCTCGCGCGTCGCCGACAGCGCGTCCGCCAGGCGCTCGAGCGCGCGAGCGACCTCCTCGCCCAGCGTGTCCACCGACTCGCGCGCGGGTGCGAGCGCGATCGGCGGCACCAGGACGATGTTCACGACGACGCCGATCGCGGCGCCGATCACGGTCTCGATCACCCGGTCGAGCGCGTAGTCCGGCGTCGACGGGCCGAGGACGAGCACGAGGAGCGCGCTGATGGCGACCTGATTCGCCGTTCCCGGGGTCATCCTCAGGAGCCATGCGAAGGCCATGGCCGCGATGATCGCGATGATGATGACCCAGGCCGCGTCGCCGAGCAGGATGGCGACGGCCGAGGCGATGACGACGCCGGCGATGACGCCGACGCTGCGTTCGACCGCCTTGGCGAGGGACTGGTTGAGACTCGGCTGCACGACCAGCAGCGCCGCGATGGCCGCGAACACCGGGGGCGGCCCCTCGGGGATGAGGGACCCCGCGATGAACCAGGCCGCGACCGTCGCGAGCGCGGACTTCGCGGCCTGCAGCGCGGGTGGGCGCCGCGGCGCGCGGATCGCAGCGGTCAGTCGCATGCGTCCACCGTATTCCCCTGCACGTGTCGGCCGGCCGAGCTGTCAAGCACCTGGCAGAAGTGGCGTCGGCCGGGTGGATGCAGTTGGCTGGTCTCGTGGGTATCGAGTTCCGGTCGGCGAGCAAGAGCTATCCCGGCGGCACGCGCGCTGTCGACGACTTCTCGCTGCGCATCCCCTCGCACACGACGACCGTGCTCGTCGGGTCTTCGGGGTGCGGCAAGACCACCCTTCTGCGCATGGTGAACCGGATGGTCGAGCCCACCGGGGGCGCGGTCCTCATCGACGACGAGGACGTGCGCACGCGCGACGCCGTGCAGCTGCGGCGGAGCATCGGGTACGTCATGCAGAACGGCGGGCTCCTGCCGCACCTGCGCGTGGTCGACAACGTCGCCACGGTCCCCGTCCTGCAGGGCACCCCGCGACGGCGGGCCCGCGAGCGCGCACGCGAGCTCCTCGAGGTCGTCGGCCTCGACGCCTCGTTCGCCGAGCGCTACCCCGGTCAGCTCTCCGGCGGCCAGCAGCAGCGCGTGGGAGTGGCCAGAGCGCTCGCCGCCGAACCCAACATCCTCCTCATGGACGAGCCGTTCGGCGCGGTCGACCCGATCGTGCGCGCGGAGCTGCAGCGCGAGCTCATCCGGCTCCAGCAGGAGCTGGGCAAGACCATCCTGTTCGTCACGCACGACATCGACGAGGCCTTCCTCCTCGGCGACCACGTCGTCATCCTCGATCACGGGGCGCGCGTCGTGCAGCAGGGGTCTCCCGCCGAGATCCTCGCCGAGCCCGCGGACGACTTCGTCCGCGCGTTCGTCGGCATCGGCGGCGGTCGACGGGAGCTCACGCTGCGCGAGACGGACGGCGGCACGGTCGTCGTCGACGGCACCGGACGCGTGCAGGGCGTGCTGAAGGACGCCACCGGATGACCTGGGTCGCCGACAACATCGGCCTCATCCTGCAGCTGACCGCCGAGCACCTGCGTCAGAGCGCGCCGCCCATCCTGTGGGGGCTCCTCCTCGCGCTGCCACTCGGCTGGCTCGCACACCGCAGCCGGGTGCTCCGCACGCCCATCGTCGTGACGACGGGCCTGCTCTACACGCTGCCGTCGCTCGCGCTGCTGCCGATCCTGCCCGTCGTCTTCGGCTTCAGCGCGCTCAGCGAGGCGAATCTCGTCGTCGCGCTCACGATCTACGCCGTCGCCATCCTCGTCCGCTCGGTGGTCGACGGGCTGGAGTCCGTGGACGACGACACCCGCCGCGCGGCGGTCGCCCTCGGCTACGGGTCCGCTCGGCGCTTCCTCGCCGTGGAGCTCCCCCTTGCGGGCCCCGTCATCCTGGCGGGACTCCGCGTGGCGGCCGTCAGCACCATCTCGCTCGCGACCGTCGGCATCCTCATCGGAGTCACCAACCTCGGCTACCTCTTCACCAACGGGTTCCAACGGCGCATCGTGCCGGAGATCCTCGCCGGCGTCGTCGCGGTGGCGGTCGTCGCGCTCATCGTGGATCTCGTGCTCCAGATCCTCGGCCGACTGCTCATGCCGTGGACGCGGACCACGCTGCCGGTGCAGGCGGGGGCGCCCGCGTGAACCTCCTCCTCGAGGCGCTCGCATGGCTCGCGTCACCCGAGCGGCTGACCGGCGGCCACCCTCTGCCGCAGGCGTTCGCCGAGCACCTCGCGCTCACCTTCGGCTCCGTCGCGATCGCGGCGCTCATCGCCGTCCCCGCCGGCTGGCTCATCGGCCACACCGGGCGCGGGCGCGGCATCGCGGTGGCGCTGGCGGGAGCCGCGCGCGCCGTGCCGTCGTTCGGACTCATCCTGCTGCTCGTCCTCCTCGTGGGCGTCCTGCACAAGGTCGAGGCCGCGGTCATCGCGTTCGTGCTGCTGTCGATCCCGTCCATCCTCGCGGGCGCATACGCCGGCTTCGAGGCGATCGATCGACGCACCGTCGACGCGGCGCGCGCCACCGGCATGAGCGAGGCGCAGATCCTGTGGCGCGTGGAGGCGCGGCTGGGCCTGCCGCTCCTCGTCGGCGGCATCCGGGCCGCCGTGCTGCAGGTGGTGGCGACGGCCACGCTCGCCGCCTGGGTGAACGTGGGCGGGCTGGGGTTCGACATCCTGCAGGGCATCCAGCTGCGCCGGTTCGACCAGGTGCTCGGCGGCGCCATCGCGGTGGCCGTGCTCGCCCTCATCCTCGACGCGGCCTTCGCGCTCCTGCAGCGACGAGCCATCCCGGCGGGTATCCTCGCGTCCACATCCCGCCGCCCCCGACGCGCGTCGCGCACACGACGCTCCACCGAGAAGGAAGCACTCACGACATGAAGCACAGCACCCGGTCGGTCCTCGCGGCCGCCTTCGCCTCCGTCGCCGTCCTCGCGCTCGCGGGGTGCGGGTCGTCGGATCCCCTCGAGGACGACGCCCCCGCCGCCGAGGAGACCGGCTCTGCGAGCGACGCGATCGTCGTGGGCTCGCAGGCGTACTACTCCAACGAGATCATCGCCGAGATCTACGCGCAGGCCCTCGAGGGTGCCGGCTACGAGGTGGAGCGCAGCTTCAACATCGGGCAGCGCGACGCGTACCTGCCGTCGCTCGAGAACGGCGAGATCGATCTGTTCCCGGAGTACAGCGGCAGCCTCCTGCAGCAGGCGTACGACCCGGAGACCGAGGCGCGCACCGCCGACGACGTCTACGCGGCGCTCGTCGAGGCGCTGCCGGAGGGGCTCACCGCTCTCGAGCAGTCCACCGCCTCCGACCAGGACTCGTACACCGTCACGGCGGCCTTCGCGGAGGAGAACGATCTCCAGGCGATCGGCGACCTCGCCGACGTCGACACGCCGCTCACGCTGGGCGGGCCCGCTGAGCTCGAGGAGCGCCCGTACGGGCCGGATGGCGTGAAGGACGTCTACGGCGTCGACGTCGCGTTCTCGGCGACCGGCGACACGACCGTCGAGGAGCTGGCGGCGGGGACGATCCAGGTGGGCAACGTCTTCACCGCCGACCCGCGCATCGAGACGGAGGACCTCGTCCCGCTCGACGACCCCGAGGGACTGTTCCTCGCGGCCAACGTCGTGCCGATCGCCTCGACGGACGTCGCGGACGAGATCGCCGAGGTCATCGACCCGGTGAGCGCAGCGCTCACTCCCGAGGGACTGGTGAGCCTGAACGTGCAGAGCACCGAGGAGCAGCGCTCGCCCGAGGACATCGCCGCCGACTGGCTGGCCGAGAACGGCCTCGCCTGACCCGCCCGTCTCGACGGCGCTCCGCCCTCTGGGCCGGGGCGCCGTCGTCGTCCGGATGGCCTCGTCACGGCTGACCGGGCATACTGAGTGGGCGATGTGACCGTGCGCATCGCCCCGACAGTGAGGACGAGACGGCAGTGGCGAAGGCGACGGAGCGGCCGAGGATGCCCAGCATCCGCGATGTCGCGCGCCTGGCCGGCGTCTCGCATCAGACGGTCTCCCGGGTGCTCAACGACCATCCCAGCATCCGCGCCGAGACGAAGCAGCGCGTGCTCGACGCCATCCGGCAGCTCGACTACCGCCCCAACGCCGCGGCCCGCGCGCTCGTCACGAGCAAGCTCAACCTCATCGGGATCCTGTCCGCGTCGGTCGGGGAGTTCGGACCCACCGCCTCGATCGCCGCGATCGAGGAGGCCGCGCGCAGCGAGGGCTACTCGGCGACCACGCTGAATCTTCCCGACACGTCACCCGAGGCGATCGGCGCCGCTGTGCGCCAGCTGCTGCGCGAGCAGGTCGACGGGATCGTCGTGATCGCACCCCAGGTGCGCGTCTTCCACGTCCTGCGCGGAATGGCCATCGACGTCCCGTTCGTGAGCCTGCAGACCTCGTCGGGGCAGGGGAGCGACAGCATCGCCGCCGATCAGCTGGAAGGAGCGCGGCTGGCGACCCAGCACCTCGTCGAGCTCGGCCACGCCGACATCCTCCACCTCTCCGGACCCCAGGACTGGATCGAGGCGGACTCGCGCATGCGCGGCTATCTGCAGGCGCTGCGCGATGCGGATCTGCCGACCATCCCGCCGATCCGCGGAGACTGGACCGCCGACTTCGGCCATTATGCGGGCCGCGAGCTCGCCCGGCGGCAGGATTTCACGGCGATCTTCGCCGCGAACGACCTCATGGCGATCGGCCTCATGCACGGCTTCCGCGATGCCGGCGTCGACGTGCCGGGCGATGTCAGCGTGGTGGGCTTCGATGACATTCCGGTAGCGGCACACGTCTGGCCCCCGCTGACCACCGTGCACATCGATTTCGCCGAACTGGGGCGCCGTGCCATCGCGCGCCTGCTCGCCGCACTGCGCGGAGCGGACGACGACGTTTCGCAACGGGAGGCGCCCGCCCTCATCGTGCGCGATTCCGCGGCGAGACGCCGTTAGCGGAATGTGACACGGTGTCGGCTTGACACCCGGGCTGGCGCGGGTGCACGATGAGACGCGATGTGAACGGTCACACGAGTGAAGTGAGACCGCGACGAGGCAGTCCCGGCATTTCCCGACCATGACTCCTCGTCGTGCATCCCTCCGCTGGGGCGGAGGAGCCAAGTCCTGGATTCAGAGGAGAAACCCGTGAAGAAGCACCTTCTGCTCGTCGGCATCGTCGCCGTCGGCGGCCTGGCACTCGCCGGCTGCAGCGGCGACCGCACCGGAGGCGGCGGCGCCCCCGAGGAGGGCGGCGAGGTCGACACCAGCTCGATGACCATCGGCGTCGCGATGCCGACCCAGCAGTCCGAGCGCTGGATCGCCGACGGCGACAACGTCAAGGCGACCCTGGAGGAGATGGGCTACCAGGTCGACCTCCAGTACGCGAACGACGACATCCCCACGCAGGTCTCGCAGATCGAGAACATGATCTCGAGCGGGGCGAACGCCCTCATCGTGGCCTCGATCGACGGCACCACCCTGACCGACGTGCTGCAGACGGCCGCCGACCAGGACATTCCCGTCATCGCATACGACCGTCTCATCAACGGCACCGAGAACGTCGACTACTACACGACGTTCGACAACTACCAGGTCGGCGTGCAGCAGGCGACGAGCCTCCTCACCGGCCTCGGCGTGCTCGACGAGAACGGCGAGGAGACCGGCGAGACGGGCCCGTACAACGTCGAGCTGTTCGCCGGCAGCCCCGACGACAACAACGCGACGTTCTTCTGGAACGGCGCGATCGACACCCTGCAGCCCTTCATGGACTCGGGTGTCCTCGAGGTGCCCTCGGGCCAGACCGACTTCGACCAGGCCGCGATCCTCCGCTGGCTGCCGGAGACGGCCCAGGAGCGCATGGAGAACATCCTCACGATCATCGGCGACACCAAGCTCGACGGCGTGCTCTCGCCCTACGACGGCCTCTCGATCGGCATCATCTCCGCTCTCACCAGCGGCGGCTACTCGGCTGACGACCTTCCCGTCGTCACGGGTCAGGACGCCGAGGTCGGCAGCGTGAAGTCGATCCTCGCCGGAGAGCAGTACTCGACCATCTTCAAGGACACCCGCCTCCTGGGTGAGACGGCGGCCGACATGGTCGACGCGCTCATGCACGGCGAGGAGCCCGAGGTCAACGACGAGGAGACCTACGACAACGGCGTGAAGGTCGTGCCGTCGTACCTCCACGAGTCGACCATCGTCACCGCCGACAACTACGAGGAGCTGCTCGTGGACAGCGGCTACTACGAGGCCGACGAGCTCAAGTAGCAGGACCAGCGAGCCCGCCGCCGCCCCCGGGCGCGGCGGGCTCGCGTCCGCCATGATCCATCATCCTCACAGCGAGAGAGCGAACCTGTGAACACCATCCTCGAGATGCGCGACATCACCAAGGAGTTCCCGGGCGTCAAGGCACTGCAGAACGTGACGCTCGAGGTCGAGCGCGGCACCGTCCACGCCATCTGCGGCGAGAACGGGGCCGGGAAGTCGACCCTCATGAAGGTGCTGTCGGGCGTCTACCCGCATGGCACCTATGACGGCGAGATCGTGCTGGAGGGCGAGACCGCGGAGTTCCGCGATATCCGCGACTCCGAGCGCGCGGGCGTCGTCATCATCCATCAGGAGCTCGCGCTGAGCCCCTACCTCTCCATCGCCGAGAACATCTTCCTCGGCAACGAGCGGCAGAAGAGCGGCTTCATCGACTGGCACGAGACGAACGTGGAGGCGCAGAAGCTTCTCGCCCGCGTCGGCCTCGGCGACAACCCCGCCACGCCCGTCAACGAGATCGGCGTCGGCAAGCAGCAGCTCGTGGAGATCGCCAAGGCGCTCTCCAAGCGCGTGAAGCTGCTCATCCTCGACGAGCCGACCGCGGCGCTGAACGACGAGGACTCCGCTCACCTGCTCGACCTGATCCGGCACCTCAAGGGCCAGGGGATCACGTCGATCATCATCAGTCACAAGCTCAACGAGATCAAGGCGATCGCTGACCGGGTGACGATCATCCGAGATGGCCGCACGATCGAGACCCTCGAGCTCGCCGCCGACGAGGTGTCGGAGAACCGCATCATCAAGGGCATGGTCGGCCGCGATCTCGAGAACCGGTACCCCGACCGCACGGTCGACATCGGCGAGGAGGTCTTCCGCGTCGAGGACTGGTGGGTCGGCCATCCGACCGAGCCCGGTCGCACCGTCATCCACGGCGCGAACCTCAGCGTGCGGGCCGGCGAGGTCGTCGGCATCGCCGGCCTCATGGGCGCGGGCCGCACCGAGCTCGGCATGAGCATCTTCGGTCGTTCCTACGGGGCGAACATCTCCGGCCGCGTGCTCGTGCGCGGCAAGGAGGTCAACACGAAGACGGTGTCCGACGCCATCGAAGCGGGCATCGCGTACGCGACGGAGGACCGCAAGGTCTTCGGGCTCAACCTCATCGAGGACATCAAGCGGAACATCTCGCTGGCCTCCCTCGGCAAGCTCGCCCGGCGCGGCTGGGTGAATGCGGAGGAGGAGTACGTCGTCGCGGAGCGCTACCGCAAGAGCATGAACATCAAGGCGCCGTCGGTCGCCTCGGTCGTCGGGAAGCTCTCGGGAGGGAACCAGCAGAAGGTCGTCCTCTCGAAGTGGCTGTTCTCCGACCCCGAGGTGCTCATCCTCGACGAGCCCACGCGCGGCATCGACGTCGGCGCGAAGTACGAGATCTACTCCCTCATCAACGAGCTGGCGGCGCAGGGCAAGGCCATCATCGTCATCTCGTCCGAGCTGCCCGAGCTGCTCGGCATCAGCGATCGCGTCTACGCGATCTCCGAGGGACACATCACCGGCGAGCTGCCCATCGAGAAGGCGACACCCGAGTCGCTCATGCAGCTCATGACCAAGGAGAAGGAAGCCGACCATGTCCTCAGCTAGCGCCACCGCCTCGCCCGCGCGCGGTGCGATCGCGTTCCTGACCTCACGGCTCCGGCAGATCGGCATCTTCATCGCGCTCATCGCGATCGTGCTGTTCTTCCAGATCGTGACGAGCGGTCGCCTGCTGACCGCCGGCAACGTCTCGAACATCATCGTCCAGAACAGCTACATCCTCATCCTCGCCATCGGCATGGTGATGATCATCATCGCCGGTCACATCGACCTGTCGGTGGGATCGGTCGCCGCGTTCGTCGGCGCGGTCTCCGGTGTGATGATCGTGCACTGGGGATGGCCGTGGTGGGCAGGCATCATCGTGTCGCTGCTCATCGGCGCGGTGGTGGGAGCCTGGCAGGGCTTCTGGGTCGCCTTCGTGGGGATCCCGGCGTTCATCGTGACGCTGGCCGGCATGCTCCTCTTCCGCGGTCTCACGCAGATCGTGCTGGGGAACACGCAGATCACGCCGTTCCCGACCGAGTACCGCCAGCTCGGCGGCGGCTACCTCTTCCCGCAGCTCTTCCCCGCGTCGAGCTCGCCGGCGGAGTGGATCACCGTCGGCCTCGGCGTCCTCGCGCTGCTGCTCTACATCGGCAGCTCGCTGCGCGAGCGCGGCAAGCGCGTGAAGCTCGGCCTCGAGAGCGAGCCGGCGTCTTGGTTCTACACGAAGCTCATCTTCATCTCGGCGCTCATCGCCTACATGACGTACCTGCTGGGCGTGGCGCCCGGCTCGCGCGGCACGCCGATCGTGCTCATCGTGCTCGCGGTGCTCATCCTCGCATACTCGCTCGTCATGAGCCGGTCGGTGTTCGGCCGTCACGTCTACGCGATCGGCGGCAACCGCCACGCGGCCGACCTGTCGGGCATCAAGTCGAAGAAGGTGGACTTCTACCTCTTCGTCAACATGGGTGTGCTGGCGGCGCTGGCCGGCCTCGTGTTCACCGGCCGCCTCAACTCCGCCGGCCCCGGCGCCGGAAACCTGTTCGAGCTCGACGCCATCGCGGCGGCGTTCATCGGCGGTGCCGCGGTGCAGGGCGGCGTCGGCACCGTGATCGGTGCCATCACCGGTGGTCTCATCATGGGTGTCCTGAACAACGGCATGTCGCTCCTCGGCATCGGAACCGACTACCAGCAGTTCATCAAGGGCCTCGTGCTGCTGCTGGCCGTCGCGTTCGATGTCTGGAACAAGCGACGCACGCGCGCCAGCTGACGACCTTCCGCGTCGGCGCATGAAGGCCGGGACATCCTCGTGATGTCCCGGCCTTTCGCTGTTGCCCACGGCGGGCTCGGCGCGCATACTGTGCGTGGATCGTCGACGACGACGGTTCACGGAGACCGGACGCACGGGGGTCGCCCGGGATGGATCGGCCTCGCGAAGGAGCGGGGCCGGGAATCGGAGTGACCCATGCGCAAGATCCCCGCGCTCGTCGCGCTCGTCGCGGCCGCAGCGCTCGCCCTCTCGTCGTCCGCCGCGGCGTCGGCGACCGGCGTCGCGTCCAAGAAGGCGCCCGCACCCCGGGTGTGGTCGACCGAGGTGGGCGCGCCCTTCAGCCTCGCCGTCGACGGCAAGCGCGTCCTCGTCGCCGATGGCGGCACCGGCGCGATCAGCCAGCTGCAGCGCGACGGCTCGCTCGAGCCGCTCGTGGAAGGCGTGCCGGACCTCGCGGGCCTCGCCGTCCGGGGCGGATGGATGGCGTACGGCTCGACCGTCGTGGACGAGGCCAGCGGCACGCACACCGCGGCGGGACTGAACATCCGCTCGCCACGCGGCGACACGGTCTACGCCGACATCCTCGGATACGAGGAGTCGAACAACCCCGACGGCGCCGTGCACTACGGAGTGGAGAACCCGTCCGCCTGCGTCGCGGAGGCGTTCAACGCCGCGGGCTTCCCGGTCGACTACACCGGGATCGTCGACGCGCATCCGTACAGCGTCGCGAGCTGGCACGGGAAGTGGCTGGTGGCCGACGCCGGCTCCAACGCCATCTACACCGTGACCGACTCCGGGCGCGTGAGCACGCTCGCCGTGCTGCCCGCGCAGTCCGCCACCATCACGGCGGAGGCCGCGGCGATGTTCGGGATGCCGGATTGCGTGATCGGCGTGAGCTACGCGTTCGAGGCGGTCCCCACATCCGTCACGATCGGGCGGAACGACGCGATCCTCGTCTCGACGCTGCCCGGCGGTCCTGAGGACTCCTCGCTCGGCGCTCGGGGCGCGGTCTGGGAAGTCAACCCGCGGACGGGAGCGGTGAAGAGCGTCGCCTCGGGCCTCGCGGCGCCGACGAGCATCGCCGCCGGGAAGGACGCCGTCTACGTGGCGGAGTTCGGCGCGGGTCGCATCTCGAAGGTGCGCGACGGCGAGGTCTCCCAGGTGGTCTCGCTGCCGGGAGCGCTGTCCGTGGCGACCGGGTCGGATGGCACGCTCTGGGCAGCGACGATGGCGAGCGAGAGCGGCTCGGGGTCGATCGTCAGCATCTCCGGCGGCAAGGTGAAGGTGCAGGGTCACTGGCACGACGGCGGGCACCGCGACCGCGGCAACGGCGGCGGGCACCGGTAGCTGCGCGTTCACCCTCCTGCGGGGCTTCCTCCCTCTCCGGGGGGAGCCCCGCTTCCTGTGAGGTGCGTCGCCTACCCTGGTAGGGACATGGCGCATCTTCTCGGGGCCGAGGCCCTTCATCTCGAGTTCCCCACCCGCATCGTCTTCGACTCCGTCACGCTCGGCGTGAACGAGGGCGACCGCATCGGCATCGTCGGCCGCAACGGCGACGGCAAGTCGAGCCTCCTCGCGATGCTCGCCGGCCGCCGCGAGCCTGACAGTGGGCGCGTCACCGTGCGCGGCGGCGTGACCGTCGGCGTGCTCGACCAGGCCGACACCCTCGACGACGACGACACCATCGCGGGCGCCGTCGTGGGCGACACTCCCGAACACGAGTGGGCGGGCGACCCCAAGGTGCGCGACGTCATCGCCGGTCTCCTGGGCGAGCTGCCGTGGGAGGCGCGCCTCGGCGAGCTCTCGGGCGGCCAGCGCCGTCGCGTCGCGCTCGCCCGTCTCCTCTCCGGCGATTGGGACATCCTCGCCCTCGACGAGCCGACCAACCACCTCGACGTCGAGGCGATCGCATGGCTCGCCGCTCACCTCAAGAAGCGCTGGTCGGCGTCCAGCGGCGGCCTGCTCGTCGTGACGCACGACCGGTGGTTCCTCGACGAGGTCTGCACGGCCACATGGGAGGTGCACGATCGCATCGTCGAGCCCTTCGAGGGCGGCTACGCGGCGTACATCCTGCAGCGCGTGGAGCGCGACCGGCAGGCCGCGGCTGTCGAGCAGCGTCGCCAGAACCTCGCGCGCAAGGAGCTGGCTTGGCTGCGCCGCGGCGCACCTGCACGCACCTCGAAGCCGAAGTTCCGCATCGACGCCGCCAACGAGCTCATCGCCGACGTCCCCGACGTCCGCGACAAGGTGGCGCTGCAGTCGCTCGCCGTCTCCCGCCTCGGCAAGGACGTCGTCGACCTCCTCGACGCCTCCGTATCGTACGGCGACCGGGAGGTCCTCCGTCGCGTGGAGTGGCGCATCGCACCGGGCGAGCGCACGGGCATCCTCGGGGTGAACGGGGCAGGCAAGTCGACCCTCCTCGGCCTCGTCTCGGGAACGGTCGAACCGACATCCGGCCGCGTGAAGCGCGGCAAGACCGTGAAGGTCGCCACGCTCACGCAGCGGATGGACGAGCTCGACCAGTACATGCAGGATCCCGTGCGGGTGGTCATCTCGAACCTCCGCACGAGCTACACGATCGGCGCGGGTTCGAAGGCACAGGAGCTGACACCCGGGCAGCTGCTCGAGCGGATGGGCTTCTCGTCCGTGCAGCTGTCGACGCAGGTGAAGGATCTGTCGGGCGGGCAGAAGCGCCGCCTGCAGCTGCTGCTGATCCTCCTGGATCAGCCGAACGTGCTGATCCTCGACGAGCCGACCAACGACCTCGACACCGACATGCTCGCCGCGATGGAGGACCTGCTCGACTCGTGGGCGGGCACGCTGCTCGTCGTCTCGCACGACCGGTACTTCCTCGAGCGCGTCACCGACCAGCAGTACGCCGTGCTCGAGGGGCGGCTGCGCCATCTGCCCGGCGGCGTCGACGAGTACCTGAAGCTCCGCGGGGCGCAGGATGGCGCGCGCGAGACGAAGACGGCCGCTCCCGTCGCGACATCCGGGCTCTCCGGCGCCGAGTTGCGAGCCGCGCAGAAGGAGCTCGCGGCCGCCGAGCGGAAGCTCGAGAAGCTGGCGGGCGACATCAAGAAGGTGCACGACCGGATGGCCGCCCACGATCAGGGCGACTACGAGGGCCTCGGTGCGCTGTCGGCGGAGATCCGCGCGCTGCAGGAGCAGACGGATCAGGTCGAGGAGCGCTGGCTGGAGCTCTCCGAGCAGATCGGCTGATCGGGCGCTCCGGGTGGCGGCTCATCCGTCGATGAGCGCCCGCCGGGTGAGATGCCCCGTCCGGAGCGACGGCTCCTGGATCGTCTTCCCGTTCGAATGTCGGTGGTCCGCTCGATGATGTGGGTATGAGATCCAACGAGGCTGCTGGACGGCGTCGTGGCGACACGACGCGCGGTGGCCGTGCTGGAGGCGCGGCAGGTGGAGCTGGTCGCGCAGCTGGGGGAGATCGCGTTCCGGCAGTACGAGCGGGAGGTCGCCGCCGCCGGGGGAGTGCACGGCGAGACATGGGTGTTCCGGTCGATGGCTGAGGAGCTCGCGGCGGCGGTGGGGTGCACGCGGGGGAAGGCGGAGCGCGACCTCGCCGATGCTGAGGCGCTGATGGGGTCGTTTCCGACGGTGTTCGCGGCGGTGGAGGCGGGGGAGGTGACGCTGCCCCAGGCGCATCTCATCATCGAGCACGGGACGGGCCTGAATGACGCCGCCCGACCGGTGTACGAGCGGGTGGTGCTGGACAAGCTCGCGGCGCAGCCGTTGTCGCAACCGCAGCTGGGGCAGATGGCGGAGTCCGTGGCGCAAGAGCTGCACCCGGTGCCGTTGCCGGTGCGGTTCGCGAGCGAGCACGCGAAGCGGTCGGTCGTGGTGCGGCGGGGCCGCGACGGGATGGCGCATGTCGACATCTACATGTCGCTTCTGCAGGCGGCGGGCGTGCTGGACCGGGTGCAGCAGCTGGCGCAGGCGGTGAAGGATGCCGCCGGCCCAGATGGGGACGATATCCGCACGGCCGCGCAGCGGCAGGCGGACGTCGCGGCGGATCTGCTCCTGGCCGGGGCGCCCACGGCCGGTCCGCACGGCGTCCCGACCGGGACGGCGGGTATCCGCGGCACGGTGCAGGTCACCATCCCCGCGCGGACCCTCACCGCTGAGACGCAGAACCCCGACGGTGCACGCGAAGGTGAATGCGACGATGATCCTGGTGAGGGCGAGGAAGCGCCGACGCCGTCCGCCGAGGAGCTCGACCTCGATGGCTTCGAGGACGACCCGGGCGAGGAGTGGTCGGGCGAGGAGTGGTCCGGCGATGATGTGGATCGGGAGACCAGCGCGCCGCCCGACTCTGCCGAGGCGGATCCGGAGCCGCCGCCGGGATCGCCGCCCGAGCCGGAGCCGCCATCCGATGAGGAGCTGCGGCGTCGAGCGAAGACCCGAGCGGCGCATTCCGGTGCGGCGACGCTGTGCGGGCACGGGGTGATCCCGGCGATCCAGGCCTGCGAGCTCGCAGCGGTCGCCACAGCGTGGGTGCGGCTGTTCCAGGACGCGCACACCGGAGCGCTGCTGACGGCGGACCTGCGATTTCCGACTGCCGCGCAACGAAGGTTCCTCAGAGCCCGCGACGAGCACTGCCGGTTCCCCGGGTGCCGCCGTCCGATCCGCAAACGCGTCTCGGACGCCGACCACACGGTCGACCACGCTCTGGGCGGCCCGACCTGCGTGTGCAACCTCGCCTACCTCTGCGAAGGTCATCACACGTTGAAGCACCGCTCCGCCTGGACCGTCGAGCAGGAGCCCGGCGGCATCCTCGAATGGACATCCCCCGCCGGACGGTGCTACGAGAACGTGCCCGCACCGATGGTCCGCTTCCTCCCCGACGAAGACGATACGAGGAACGCCGAGGGCCGCAAGGAAGTGTCTCAGGAGCCCATAGGGCCGTTCCCCTTCTGACCCACGTCGCGCGGCTGCAATATAGTCAACCTGGACTAGTTGAAGTGGGATGAGATGAAGGACACCGTCGAACGGCTCACCCCGATGGGGGTCATGGTGCTCGCGCTGCTGCGCGAAGGAGACATGCACCCCTACGAGATGGTGCGCCTCATGCGGACGCGGCACGGCAGCCGGCTGCTCACCATCACCAACGGAACGCTGTACCACTCGGTGTCGCGTCTTCAGCAGTCCGAGCTGATCGAGGAAGTCGGCGTGGCGCGAGCGGGCAACCGCCCCGAGCGCACGACCTATGCGCTTACCGCGGCGGGGAGCGACGCCCTCCTCGAATGGGTCCGGCAAGAGCTGCCGCGGGTGGATCGGCCCGAGCGGTTCCGCATCGCCGTCGTCGAATCCCACAATCTCGATGCCACGGAGGTGCTCGCGCTGCTGCGAGAGCGCCGCGGTGCGCTGGTGTCCGAGCAGGCAGCGCATCAGGACCGGCTCGCGACGGGCCGCGCCAATGGCGTCCCCGAGCAGTTCCTCCTGGACGTCGAGCGTCAGGCGCAGCTGCTCGCCGCAGACCTCCGGTGGCTCGACACGCTCATCGAACGACTGTACGCCGACGCCATTCCCTGGGGCTCCGCCGGCTTCGACGACTCCGACCGCTATGTTGCACAGAGGAAGGCCGCACGGCAATGAACAAGACCCGCTCCGGGCAGACCCGCAGCCCTTGGCTCGCCCTGTGGGCGCTCATCATCGGCTTCTTCATGATCCTCGTCGACACGACGATCGTGTCGGTCGCGAACCCCGCGATCAAAGCCGCCCTCGATCCCGACACCAACAACCTCGACAACGTGGTGTGGGTCACGAGCGCGTACCTCCTCGCCTACGCCGTGCCGCTGCTCATCACCGGGCGCCTCGGCGATCGCTTCGGCCCGAAGAACATCTATCTCGTCGGCCTGGGGATCTTCACGCTGTCTTCGCTCTGGTGCGGCCTGTCGACGACGCTCGGCGGGCTCATCCTCGCTCGCGCTGTGCAGGGCCTCGGCGCGGCGTTCATGACGCCGCAGACGATGGCCGTCATCACCCGCACCTTTCCGCCGCACCGGCGCGGCGCCGCGATGGGTCTGTGGGGCGCGACCGCGGGCGTCGCCACTCTGGTCGGCCCGCTCGCGGGCGGTCTGCTCGTGGACGGGCTCGGATGGGAGTGGATCTTCTTCGTCAACATCCCCGTCGGCGTCATCGGCTTCGTCGCCGCATGGATCCTCGTGCCGAAACTCGAGACCCATCCGCACCGGTTCGACATCCTCGGCGTCGTCCTCAGCGCGATCGCCGTGTTCCTCATCGTGTTCGGCCTGCAGGAGGGGGAGAAGTACGACTGGGGCGTCATCTGGGGCCCGGTGTCGGTGTGGGCGATGATCATCGCGGGCATCGCGGTGCTCGGGCTCTTCATCCTGCAGCAGGCAAGGACCCGCTCCGAGCCGCTCGTGCCACTGGGCCTGTTCCGCGACCGCAACTTCTCCGGCGCGAACGTCGCGATCGCGGCGGTCGGCTTCACCGTCACCGCGCAGGCGCTGCCGCTGATGTTCTTCCTCCAGTCAGCGCGGGGCCTGACACCCACCGAGGCCGCCCTCTTGATGATCCCGATGGCGGTCCTCTCGGGCGCTCTCGCCCCCGTCGCCGGACGCATCCTCGACCGTGTCGACCCCCGCGTGATCCTCGTGCCAGGCCTCCTCTGCGTCGCGGGCGGCCTGTTCTGGTACGCCGCGATCGTCGACATCGACACGCCGATCTGGCTGTTCCTGCTCCCGTCGGCCCTGATGGGCATCGGCAATGCCGGGATGTGGGGCCCCCTAGCGACCACCGGGACGCACAAGCTTCCGCCGCGCCTCGCCGGGGCGGGCGCGGGCATCTACAACACGACCCGCACGATCGGCTCGGTCATCGGCTCGGCCGCTGTGGCCGCGTTCATGCAGGCGCGCCTCGAGGCGAACCTGCCGGGTCTCGCAGACGCCCCGGCGATGGCGGATGGCCCGATGCCCGCGGCCGTCGCCGACGGCTTCGCCAGCGGGATGGCCGAGGCCATCCTGCTGCCGGCCTGCGTCGTACTCGTGGCGCTGGTCGCGTCGCTGTTCCTGCGCGGTGCGGCGGCGGGGGACGGCGACGGCGGATGGCGCGCCGCGGCCTCAGACGGTGCCGTCGAAGCTCAGGCTGAGGCGGCGCAGCAGCGCAGCGAGGCGTGAGCGCTCCGACCCCGACAGGCGGCCGAGGATCTCGGCCTCGGCGTCCATGAGGCGCGTGATCGCGGCGTCGACGCGAGTGCGGCCGTCGTCGGTGAGGGTCACGAGCACGCTGCGGCCGTCGCCCGGGTCGGACTCGCGCCGCACGAAGCCGCGAGTCACGAGCCGGTCGATCCGGTTCGTCATGGTGCCGCTGGAGACGAGCGTCTGCTGCAGCAGCTGCTTCGGGCTCAGCTGATACGGGGCGCCGGCACGCCGCAGCGCGGAGAGCACGTCCCACTCCCAGGGCTCGATCTCGGTGCGGCTGAAGGCGTCCCGACGGGCACGGTCGAGGTGACGTGACAGCCGGTCGACGCGGGAGAGGACCTCCATCGGCGAGAAGTCGAGGTCGGGGCGCTGCGCCGCCCACGCGCCGACGATGCGATCGACTTCATCGGTATCCGCGGCCATCCGTTCAGTATCGCTCACCGGTCGGGTCTCGCGAGAGCGCGCCCACGCGCGGGAATCGAGCGAGTCGGCGCCTCATGGCAGACTTGTCGAGCGGCCGAGAGCCGTGGTCCGCCATGGTGTAACGGCAGCACGACAGCCTTTGGAGCTGTGAGGACCAGGTTCGAATCCTGGTGGCGGAGCGTGACGGACGATGACGTGACGGAGGCAGACGTGGCACAGAGCGAACTCGCGATCGTGATCCTGGCGGCAGGCCAGGGGACGCGCATGAAGTCGAAGCTTCCCAAGGTGCTGCACGAGATCGGCGGGCGCCCGCTCGTCGGCCACGTGCTGCACACCGCGCAGCAGCTGGACGCCGTGATCACGCGCGTCGTCGTGCGGCATGAGCGCGACCGCGTCCTGGCGGCGATCGACGACTTCCCGGGCGTCGAGGCGATCGATCAGGACGACATCCCCGGCACCGGCCGCGCGGTGCAGATCGCCGTGGCGGCGCTGCCGGAGTCCTTCGCCGGCGATGTGCTCGTGCTGAGCGGCGATGTCCCGCTGCTCGACGTCGACACCCTCGCCTCCCTCCTCGACACGCATCGCTCGGCGGGCGCCGAGGCGACGCTCCTCACCGCGTCGCTCGACGACCCCACCGGCTACGGGCGCGTCATCCGAGACGCCGACGGCACGGTCTCGCGCATCGTCGAGCAGAAGGACGCCACCGACGACGAGGCCGCCGTCGGTGAGATCAACGCGGGCGTGTACGTCTTCCGCGCGCCATCGCTGCGCACCCAGCTCGAGCGCATCGGGACCGACAACGCGCAGGGCGAGATGTACCTGACGGATGTCGTCCGCCTGCTTCGCGAGGACGGCCATCCGGTCGCTGCGGCACAGGCTCCCGACGCGCGCATCGCGCTCGGCGTGAACGATCGCGCGCAGCTCGCCGACGCCGCGGCCATCCTCAACGCACGCGTCATCCGCCGCTGGCAGCTCGAGGGTGCGACCATCCTCGACCCGACCACGACCTGGATCGACGACACCGCATCGCTCGCCCCCGACGTCACCGTGCTGCCCGGCACGTTCGTGCTCGGCGCGACGAGCGTCGCCGAGGGCGCGACGATCGGCCCCGACACGTCGCTCGTCGACTGCGAGGTGGGGGAGGGCGCGACCGTCCGCCGCACCGATGCGACGCTCGCGGTGATCGGCGCCGGCGCGACCGTGGGACCGTTCGCGTTCCTCCGCCCCGGCGCGGAGCTCGCCACGGGCGCCAAGGTCGGCACGTTCGTGGAGGTCAAGAACTCCACGGTGGGCGAGGGCAGCAAGGTGCCGCACCTCTCTTATATCGGCGACACGACGATCGGACGCGGCGTCAACCTCGGCGCCGGTGCGATCACCGCGAACTACGACGACATCGCCAAGCACCGCACGGTGATCGGCGACGAAGTCCACACCGGCTCGCACAACGTCTTCGTCGCCCCGGTTACACTGGGGGACGGCGCGAAGACGGGAGCGGGCGCGGTCATCCGCAAGGATGTGCCGGCAGGCGCCCTCGCTCTGAGCGTGGCACCTCAGCGGAACATCGCGGGGTGGGTCGAGACGAACAGGGCGGGCACCGCAGCGGCAGAAGCCGTCGCTCGGGCCCGAGCGGCGGAGAAAGCAGCGGATGGCGCGCACCAGGAAGACCGTTGACCTCGACCTCGAACGGGGCATCGCCCCGGGAGTCGTCACCAAGACGAAGAAGCGACTGGTGGTGGTCGCGGGCCGTTCCCACCCGGAGCTGGCGCAGGCGGTAGGCGAGCAGCTCGGCATCGGCATCGCGCCGACCGAGCACCGCACCTTCGCCTCCGGCGAGATCTACACGCGCTTCGAGGTCTCGATGCGCGGCAGCGACGTGTTCCTCATCCAGTCGTTCAGTCAGAGCGTCAACGAGGAGCTCATGGAGATGCTCATCATGCTCGACGCGCTCAAGCGCGCGTCGGCCAAGCGCGTCACCGTGGTCGTGCCGTATTACCCCTACTCCCGTCAGGACAAGAAGGGCCGCGGCCGCGAGCCGATCTCGGCACGCCTCGTCACCGACCTCATCGCGACGGCCGGCGCCGACCGCATCATGAGCGTGGATCTGCACGCCTCGCAGATCCAGGGCTTCTTCGACGGCCCCGTCGATCACCTCTTCGCGAAGCCGGTGCTCCTCGGCCACTTCAAGGAGACCCTGACGGCGGAGGAGCGCGAGACGCTCACCGTCGTCTCGCCCGACATGGGGCGGGTTCGCGTGGCCGACACGTGGTCGGAGAGCCTCGATGCGCCGCTCGCGATCATCCACAAGCGCCGCGACCCGAAGGTCGCCAACCAGGTCTCCGTGCACGAGATCGTCGGCCAGGTCGACGGGCGCACCTGCCTCCTGGTCGACGACATGATCGACACCGCGGGCACGATCGTGAAGGCCGCCCAGGCCCTCAAGGCCAACGGTGCGAAGAAGGTCATCGTCGGCGCCACGCACGCGATCTTCAGCGACCCCGCCGTGGAGCGCCTGCAGGACGCCGCCGTCGACCGCGTCGTCGTCACCGACACCGTGCCGATCCCCCAGGACCGCCGCTTCGAGAAGCTCACGGTCCTGTCGGCCGCGCCGCTCCTGGCCCGGGCCATCCGCGAGGTGTTCGACGACGGCTCCGTCACGAGCATGTTCGACGGCGCAGCCTGACGCTCACAGCGCACGCATAGGCGGTTCCGCACCGCCTGCCGTCGAACGACCCCACACTGGCCTCATCGCCGCCCCACGCGCGGCACCGATGAACAGGGGACCGAGATGAACCGATCCATTCGCAGCGGCGCCGCGCTCGTGGGCGTCGCCGGGATGGCCGCGCTCGCGGGATGCGGCGCGGTCACCGTGGGCGCGTCGACCGACGAGGCGTCCGGCGCCGATTCGAGCGGCACGGCCGGCGAGAGCAGCGCCTCCGGCGCCGCGTACGCCGACGGCACCTACACCGCCGAGGGCACGTACCAGACGCCGGAGTCGGTAGAGAGCATCACCGTCACGGTCACGCTCGAGGACGACGTCGTCACCGATGTCGAGGTGACCGGTAACCCCCAGGAGCGCGAGTCGGAGCAGTACCAGTCGCAGTTCATCGACGGCATCGCCGACGAGGTCGTCGGGGTCGACATCGACGAGCTGTCGGTGAGCCGCGTCGCAGGGTCCTCGCTCACGAGCGGCGGCTTCAACGTGGCGATCGATCAGATCAAGCAGGACGCGGCGGTCTGACATGCCGGCCGTGTGGCGGTTCGACGCCATCGGCACGACGTGGGAGATCGAGACGCCCGCTCCGCTGGACGACGTGGCGCGGGCGGCGGTCGCGCGCGAGGTCGAGACGTTCGACATCGCCTGGTCGCGCTTCCGATCCGACTCGCTCGTCACGACGCTCGCGCGGGAGGGCGGCGATGTGCCGGCGCCGGAGGACGCAGCGCCCATGCTCGACCTGTACGCCGAGCTGTGCCGCGAGACCGGAGGAGCGGTGAATCCGCTCGTCGGGGCATCGCTCGAGCGCCTCGGGTACGACGCGGCGTACCGTCTGAAGGCCGAGGGACCGGTGTCCGCGCCGCAGGACTGGACGACCCGCCTGCGGTGGACCGGCGGACGCCTCGCCCTCGACGGGCCGGGCGTCATCGACGTCGGCGCCCTCGGCAAGGGCCGGCTCGTGGATCGCGTCGCGTCCCTGCTGCCCGAGGCGACGACCGTCGACGCGAGCGGCGACATCCTCGTCCGGGGCGCCCCGCAGCGCATCGCCCTCGAGCATCCGTATGACGCGCGTCGCGCGATCGGCGTCGTGACCGTGACGGACGAGGCGCTGTGCGCGTCGTCGGCGAACCGGCGCGCGTGGGGTGACGGCCTGCACCACGTGCTGGATGCGCGGACAGGCGAGCCTATCCGCACGGTGGTCGCCACCTGGGCCCTGGCCCGCACGGCGATGCTGGCCGACGCGGCGGCGACCGCGCTGTTCTTCGAGGGCGGCGAGCGGTTCGCCCGCGGGCACGACGTCCACTGGGTGCGCATGCTGACGGATGGCCGCGCCGAGTGGTCGCTGGGATCCCGCCTCGAGCGGGGAGAGGCGGAGCTGTTCCGATGACCTTGACCACCCTGCATCGACGCGGCCTGCGGCTGATCGGACGCCTCTCGATGTACCGGCTCGTGCTGCTCGCCCTCGCGCTGCTGGCCGTCATCGCGTTCGCGCTGTCGTTCGCCGGCCTCGTGCTGCCGACGCCGTCCGAGCTCCTCGCGACCGCGGCCGTGCTGGTCGTCGTCGGCGCGGCGGTCGATGTCATCGGGCACCGCGTCATCCGACGCCCGTGGCGACCTGAGTCGACGCTCATCACCTCGGCCATCCTGCTCTTCGTCATCCGTCCGGGCCTCGACGCGTCCGTTCTCGTCGGCGTCGCGATCGCCGCGGCAGTCGCCGCCGCGTCGAAGTACCTGCTCGCATGGCGCGGTCGGCACATCCTCAACCCCGCCGCGGTCGGCGCGACGGTGGCGACGCTGTCGACCCCCGGCGGCTCCGCGTGGTGGGTGGGGACGCCCGTGCTCTTCGCGCCGCTCCTCGTGCTGGGCCTCCTCGTCCTCTGGCGCACGGAGAAGCTGCGCGTGGCGGGTCTGTTCCTCGTCGTGGCGATCGTCGTCGCCGGCGTCCGGACCGTCACACAGCTGGTGGTGGCCGGGCTGTCCCTGCCGCTGGAGACCCTCGTCGCCGCGGTCGTGGTGCAGTCGCCGTTCCTCTTCCTCGCGGCGTTCATGCTCACCGAGCCCCTGACGCTGCCGCCGCGGCGGTGGCAGCAGCTCATGGTCGCGGCCGTCGTCGGCGTGCTCGCGGGGTGGCCCATCCCGCTCGGTGCGATCACCCTCGGGCAGGAGCGCGCGCTGCTCATCGGCAACCTCCTCGCCTTCGCCTTCGCGATGCGCGGCACCCTGCGGCTGACGCTCGTCCGTCGCGGTCAGCCGACCCCGGCCATTCGCGAGCTGACCTTCACGGCCGACCGGGCCATCCGCTTCACGCCCGGTCAGTACCTCGAGCTCGAGGCGCCGCACCCGCGCCCCGATGCGCGCGGGACACGGCGCGAGTTCTCGATCGTCTCGGCCCCTGCCGACCTGCCGACAGTCCGGATCGCCTATCGCGAGAGCCGCGCCGCGGCGGTCTCCACCTACAAGCGCGCGCTCGCTGTGGCGCGGCCCGGCGATGTGCTCGTCGCGACCGGCGTGTGGGGCGACTTCGCGCTGCCGCGGTCGCCGCAGCCGCTCCTCCTCGTCGCGGCGGGGATCGGCGTGACGCCCTTCGTCTCGCAGCTGCGCGATCTGCGCCTGCGGGGCGAGCGGCGCGACGTGGTGCTCGTCTACGTCGCCGGGAGCGCGGCGGACCTGGCGTACCGCGATGAGATCGAGGAGGCCGACGTCCCGACCCTCGTCTTCACGCCCGACGCGCCGGAGGGGCTGCCGAGGCACTGGACGTGGGCCGGCGGCGAGCGGCTGACGGCGGATGGCCTCGCTCGCGCGGTGCCGGATCTCGCGTCGCGACGCGCGCACGTGTCGGGTCCGCGAGCGCTCATCGCCGATCTCGCGCCGGCGCTCCGCACCGCCCGCTCGCTCCGCACCGACGCGTTCGCGGGCTACTGACGCGAGGTGGCGCTGACGGTGATGTCCTGCACCGTGCCGTGGTCGAGGCGCAGCCGCCGCCTGGCTCGCCGGGCGACGGCGGAGTCATGGGTGACGAGGACGAGGGTGAGCCCGTCGGCGTTGAGGCGCTCGAGGAGGTTCATGATCTCGTCCCGTGTGCGCTCGTCGAGGTTGCCGGTCGGCTCGTCCGCGAGCAGCACGCGCGGGCGCTTGGCGATGGCGCGGGCGATGGCGACGCGCTGCTGCTGACCGCCGGAGAGCTCGGCGGGGCGGTGATCGGCTCGGTCGGCGAGCCCCACGTGCGCGAGCGCCTCCTGCACGCGCGCTTCCCGGTCAGCGCGGGCCAGGGCGAGCGGCTCGAGGCCCATGGAGACGTTCTCCCGCGCCGAGAGGGTGGGGATGAGGTTGAAGCCCTGGAACACGAAGCCGATCTCGCTCGCGCGCAGGGCGCCCAGCTGCTTCGCGCTCGCGCTTCCGAGCTCGGAGCCGGCGAGCGACACCGACCCGCCGGTGGGCGTGTCCAGGGCGCCGAGCAGCTGCAGCAGCGTGGACTTGCCGCCGCCGGTGGGCCCCTGAATCGTCACGAAGTCGCCCTGCTCGATCTCGAGGTCGACGCCGCGAAGCGCGCGCACCTCGCGTTCACGCCCGCGATAGGTCTTCTCGACAGCGGTGAGGGAATAGAGGATGGTCATGTCGTTCTCCTTGATGTCGTCGGTGGGGGTCAGGCGACGGATCGCAGCGCCTCGGCGGGGCTGAGCCGTGCGGCGCGCCAGCCGCCGATCGCTCCCGCGATCAGACCGCCGGCAACGGCGAGCACGACGGCGAGGGCGATGATGCCGACATCCAACGGTGCCGACAGGACGATCTCGCTCGTGGTCATATCGAGGCCGGCCGGGCCGCCCGGGCCCATGCCGCCCATCCCGCTGGCTGTGTCCGAGGCGCCGGCGGCGACCGTCGGGTGCACCGCGTCGATGATGAGCGCGCCCACGACGCCGAGGACCACGCCGATGACGCCGCCGAGCGCGCCCTGCACGAGCGACTCCCCGGCGACCTGTCGCACGACACGTCCGTTCGTCCATCCGATCGCCTTCAGCGTGCCGAACTCGCGGGTCCGACGCGAGACGCCGGAGATCGTGAAAAGCACCGCCAGCACCACGGCGACGGCGAGCACGATGACCGACAGCCACGTGCCGAGGCTCGTGATCAGGCCGGATGCGCTCGAGAGGGAGCCCGACACCGTGGCGGCGAGATCCGACTGCGAGCTCACCGTCGCGTCGGGGAGCTCGGAGGTGAGGTCCGCCTGCACCGCGGTGATGTCGCCAGCGGACGCGGCCTGCACGTACACCGTCGACACGACGTCGCCCGCACCCGAGAGCTCCTGCGCCACATCGAGGGGGATGAAGACGTCGGCGGCGGTGTCGGCCGACGCGGAGGCTGAGGCCACCACGCCGACGATCTCGAACTCCTGCCCGCCGAGCTCCACGGAGTCGCCGACCGCGAGCTCGTTCGTCGTCGCGTAGGTCTCGTCCACCACGGCGACGAAGGCGCCGGCGTCGGAGTCGGCGAGCGACCGCCCGTCGGAGACGGTCGCGGAGGACAGCGGTCCCACCGTCACCGCATCGGCATCCACGCCGAGCACGCTGATCGAGTCGAGATTGAATGATCCGCCGCCGAACCTGCCGCCGGGAGCCCCGCCCTCGGGCGGCGTCTGCTGCTGCGTCGACTGCTCGGTCGGCGCGGACGGCAGCTCGCCGCCGAAGGTGGTGTTCTGGAGGGCGAGCGCACCCGATGCCGCCGCGACCCCGTCCGCCGCGCTGGCGGTCTGCACGGTCGATGCCTCGAGCGTGGAGCGACCGGGCTCGGTGGACAGGCGCGACTGGCTGACCTGGGTCGAGCCGTCGTCCCCGGTGGTGCCGTCTTCGGCGCCGAACTCGAAGCGCTGACCGCCGCGCTCCCCGGGCTCCGCGACCGCGCCGGTCACCGTGAGATCGGTGCCGACGCCGTAGACCGACGCGAGAGCCTGGTTCTGCGCGTCGCGGACTCCGGCTGCCAGGGCGCTGACGATGATCACGAGGGCGATCGCGATCGCCAGGCCGGCGGCGACGATCATGGTCTGCCGCTTGCGGCCCGCGAGTTCGCGTCGCAGGTACGTTCTGTACATGGGTGTTCCTTCCGCCGCTGCCCACGAGCGGCCCGCGTCGACGGTAAGGAGCCGAAGTATGAGCCCGGCATGGGAAACTGATGAGCGAGCTATGAGGGCAGGCTCGGCACTCACAGCCCACGCATAGCCGATGCCATAGCAGGCCCATAGGAACCGGCGCACAATGGACGCATGACCACCACCGCCCGCGTGCCCGCTCCCGCCCTGACCCGTCCCGACGGCAGCCCTGTCCGGGTGCTCGTGGTCGACGACGAGCAGATGCTCACCGACCTGCTGTCGATGGCGCTGCGCATGGAGGGCTGGGAGGTGCGCGCGGCCGGCAGCGGCTTCGAGGCGCTGCAGGCGGCACGCGAGTTCGACCCGGACGCGCTCGTCCTCGACGTCATGATGCCGGACCTCGACGGGATGGGCGTGCTGCAGCGGCTGCGCCAGAACGGCGACGACGTGCCGGTGCTCTTCCTCACCGCGAAGGACTCCGTGGGCGACCGCGTCGCCGGGCTTACCGCCGGCGGCGACGACTACGTCACCAAGCCGTTCAGCCTCGAGGAGGTCGTCGCTCGCCTTCGTGCGCTGATGCGGCGCTCGGGCACCGCGCTCGCCGCGGACGTCGAGCCCATCCTGCGTGTCGCCGACCTCACCCTCAACGAGGACAGCCACGAGGTGGAACGCGGCGGCACGCCCATCGAGCTGACGGCCACCGAGTTCGAGCTGCTGCGCTTCCTCATGCGCAACCCGCGTCGCGTGCTGTCGAAGGCGCAGATTCTCGACCGCGTGTGGCATTACGACTTCGGCGGCCGGTCGAGCGTCGTCGAGCTCTACATCTCATACCTGCGCAAGAAGATCGACGCGGGGCGCGAGGCGCTCATCCACACCGTGCGAGGCTCGGGGTACATGATTAAGGCGCCGCAGTGACGGATGGCGCCGCTCGCACAGGGCGGCGGCGACGCCTGAGCTTCGAGACCCGGCTGATGGTGACGATCGTCGCGATCGTGTCGGTCGTGCTCGTCATCATCACGACCCTCACGAGTGCCGTCATCAGCAACGTGCTCGAGGAGCAGCTGAATGAGCGGGTGAGCTCGTCGGCGAGGGACGTCGTGGAGATGATCAACCGCAGCATGACCGCACCGGAGTCGGCGGCCCTCGCCCTGGATCGGAAGCCGATCGACCCCGGGTTCCTCTTCGTCTACGAGTCCCCCTCGACGGGAGAGACCACGGGCGCGGTGGTCGACGAGGACAGGGTCGTCGTGGAGCTCGACGAAGCGCAGGTGCAGGACGCCCTGGCCGATGCCGCCGGCCCCGGCGGCGCCCACACGATCGTCATCGAGGGGCTCGGATCGTACCGCGTGATCGACGTGGGCGAGGGAACCACGGCGATCATGGGGCTGCCGACCGCGGAAGTCCAGGCGACGATCGGCCGGCTGTGGCGCACCATCATCTTCGCGACGATCGGGGGGATGCTCCTCCTCGGCATCGCGACGACGCTCGTCATCCGGGCTGGACTGCGTCCGCTGCGCGCTGTCGCGGAGACCGCGACGCGAGTGGCGCAGCAGCCGTTGGATCAGGGCGCCGTGTCGATCGACGAACGGGTGCCAGAGGCGGAGGCCGACCCGCGCAACGAGATCGGCCAGGTGGGCGCGGCGCTGAACACGCTGCTCGATCACGTCGAGTCGTCCCTGCACGCGCGGCAGCGGAACGAGGAGCTCATGCGGCGGTTCGTCGCCGACGCCAGCCATGAGCTGCGGACGCCGCTCGCGTCCATCCGCGGCTACTCGGAGCTATCGCTGCGGGACCCGTCGCTGAGCGACAACACCGAGCAGGCGCTGGAGCGGATCCAGGCGCAGTCCATCCGGATGACTTCGCTCGTCGAGGACCTCCTCCTGCTCGCGCGCCTCGACGAGGGGCAGGAGATCGTGCTCGGCGCGGTGGATCTGACGCAGCTGGCGGTCGAGGCGCTGGCGGATCAGCAGGCGGCGGGCCCGGATCACGCGTGGTCGGTCGACGTGCCGGAGGAGCCGGTCGTGATCGCCGGCGACCGCGGGCGCCTCACGCAGGTGATCGCGAACCTGCTCGCGAATGCGCGCACGCACACGCCCGAGGGCACGCACGTCGAGCTCGGCCTGCGGCTGGAGGGCGAGGGCGGCGCGACCCGTGCGGTGCTGACCGTGCACGACGATGGCCCCGGGATCGACGCCGACCTGCAGCGCGAGCTCTTCACGCGGTTCGTGCGGGGTGACCGCTCCCGCGCCCGCCGCACGGGCGGCACGGGCCTCGGGCTCTCCATCGCGAAGGCCATCGTGGAAGCGCACCACGGCGAGATCTCCGTGCACAGCGCGCCCGGCGACACGACATTCGAGGTGCGTCTTCCGGCCCGGCCCGCGTCCTGAACCCGGCTCGCGCGCGCAAGGCGGCGAGGGAGACGGAAAGAGCCGGCCCGGGACCCGGGCCGGCTCTTCGCGTGCGGCGTCAGTGCGTGTCTTCGGCTTCGATCTCGCTGCGGTCGGCGGACCAGAGCGTGTGGAACGTGCCTTCCTTGTCGATGCGCTTGTAGGTGTGCGCGCCGAAGAAGTCGCGCTGACCCTGGATGAGCGCGGCGGGGAGGCGCTCGGCGCGGAGGCCGTCGTAGTACGCCAGCGACGACGAGAACGCGGGGCTGGGGATGCCGGCCTGGGTCGCGGCGACGACCACGCGACGCCACGCGGCCTGTCCGCGGGTGAGCGCCTCGGCGAAGTACGGCGCGGTGGCGAGGACGGCCAGGTCGGGCTGCTCGTCGTAGGCGTCGGCGATGCGGTTGAGGAACTGCGCGCGGATGATGCAGCCCGCGCGCCAGATCTTCGACACGGCGCCGAGGTCGATGGACCAGCCGTACTCGGCCGCTCCCGCGCGGATCTCGTCGAAGCCCTGCGAGTAGGCGATGATCTTCGATGCGAACAGCGCCTGGCGGACGTCCTCGATGAACGCGTCCGCGTCGTCGACGTGGAACTCCTCCTCGGGACCGGGAAGCGCCGACGCGAGCGCGCGCTGCTCGGGGTGCGACGACAGCGACCGGGCGAAGGTGGCCTCGGCGATCCCGGAGACGGGCACGCCGAGGGCGAGGGCGGTCTGCACGGTCCACGCGCCGGTGCCCTTGGCGCCGGCCTGGTCGAGGATGACGTCCACGAGCGGCTGGCCGGTCTCGGCGTCGTTCTGGCGGAGCACCTCGGCGGTGATCTCGATGAGGTACGAATCCAGCTCCCCGGTGTTCCAGTCGGCGAACACGTCGGCGATCTCGGCAGGGCTCTTGCCGGTGCCGCGGCGGATGAGGTCGTACGCCTCGGCGATGAGCTGCATGTCGGCGTACTCGATGCCGTTGTGCACCATCTTCACGAAGTGGCCGGCGCCGTCGTGGCCGATGTGCGTGACGCACGGCTCGCCCTCGGCGACCGCGGCGATCGACTTCAGGATGGGGCCCAGGGTCACCCAGGACTCGTCCGACCCGCCCGGCATGATCGAGGGGCCGTGGAGGGCGCCCTCCTCGCCGCCGGAGATGCCGGCGCCGACGAAGTTGATGCCGGTCTCGCGGACGGCCTTCTCGCGGCGGATGGTGTCGGGGAAGTAGGCGTTGCCGCCGTCGACGATGATGTCGCCGGGCTCGAAGACCTCCACGAGGGAATCGATGACGGCGTCGGTGGGGCGGCCGGCCTTGACCATGATGATCGCGGTGCGCGGCTTCGACAGCGACGCGGCGAACTCCTCGTACGAGAACGCGGGGATGAACTCCGCCTCGGGGTGCTCGGCGACGAGGGTGTCGGTCTTCTCGCGGGAGCGGTTGAAGATCGCCACCGTGTTGCCCTCGCGGCTGGCGAGGTTGCGAGCGAGGTTCGAACCCATCACGGCGAGGCCCACGACCCCGATGTTCGCACGGGCGGGGGTGGTGGAAGCGTCAGTCACGCGGTCTCCTTGATACGAGGAACGGTCGTACGCGCCCAGGCTAGCGGGCCGGGGCGCGGTGTGCGCCGCCGTGACGGAGCGCGCTCCGCCGGGCGGCCGTGCTCACTTGCGGTAGGCGCCGCGGCGGCCGAGCGAGAACAGGGCGCCCGTGATGAGCACCGCGCCGAGGGCGGTCATGCCGCCGATGCCCCAGGCGATGACGTGGGAGAGGAATGCGCCGTCCATGTCGGACTCCTTCTGCTGGGCGGGCAGCCGAGCTGTCCGCAAGACGGGAGGCGGCGCCGTCGCGCCGTCTCCATCGTAGTCCCGCCGGTTCCGGCGGCTCGGATAGCCTCAAGCCATGCCGGCGCGGATCTGGTCACCGGATGTCCTGGGGGAGGGCTTCGAGCAGCTCACGCTGCCGCTCGCCCCCGACGACGAGGGCGAGGTCGTCGCCACCCTGGTCCGTCACCTCCCGCCGCGCCGCGGGTTCCTGCGCCCGGCTCTTCCGCTTGACGGCGTCGACGTGCTCTATGTGCACGGATGGTCGGACTACTTCTTTCAGAAGCGGCTCGCGTCGTTCTTCGCTCACCGCGGCGCCCGCTTCTATGCGCTGGACCTCCGCAAGTACGGCCGCAGCCTCCGCCCGGGGCAGACACCCGGCTACATCACCGATCTCGCCGACTACGACGAGGACATCGCCGCCGCGCGCGCGGCCATGGAGCCCGCGCGGAGCCTCGTGCTGCTCGGGCACTCGACGGGCGGGCTCACCCTCAGCCTGTGGGCATCGCGGCATCCGAGGGCCGCCGCCGCGGTCATCCTCAACAGCCCCTGGCTGGAGTTCCAGCTGAGCGGCGTGCGCCCCGCGATCGCTCCCGTCGTGCAGATCCAGGCACGCTGGCGTCCGATGGATGCGGCTCCCCAGGTCGACCTCGGGTTCTACGCCCGCGCCCAGGCCGAGGCGGCCGACCCGGACGACCCGGTGACGATCGACGAGCGATGGCGCCCGGACCAGACGATGCCCGTGCACGCCGGATGGCTGAACGCCGTTCTCGAGGGGCACGCGCACGTCGCGCAGGGGCTGGCGATCCCGGCGCCGGTGTGCGTGCTGCTGTCGGCGCGCAGCGCGCCGCCCACCCGCTGGTCGGAGGAGCTGACGCGCGTGGACTCGGTGCTCGTCGTCGACGACATCGCGCGTGCCGCGCTGCGTCTGGGGCCGAGCGTCACCGTGGAGCGGATCGACGGAGCCCTTCACGATGTCTTCCTCTCCCGGCACGACGCCCGGGAGGAGGCGTACGCGCGCCTCGACCGATGGGTCAGCGGCTTCGTCGCCGCCTGAGCGCCCCGGACGGACCCGCGGGTGCCGTGAGGTAGCATTGACGACGACCTCGGCGAGGGAATCTGCCGCGTGCGCGCGGCGGCATCCGTGATCGACGCGGTGATGCGGGCCCCATGCCCTCCTCACGCGCAGCGTTCGAGCCGAGGGTTCCCCACCAGAACTTCATGCGGCTCCGCTCGGCCGCGTGTCCCACAAGGAGCAGACACATGGCTGACCAGAACAAGCTCGCGGCTGAGATCCGCACCGAGTTCGGCAAGGGCTTCGCCCGCCGCCTCCGCGCCGCCGGCAAGATCCCCGCCGTCCTGTACGGGCACGGCACGGAGCCCGTGCACGTGGCGCTGCCCGGTCACGAGACCGCGCTCATCGTCCGTCACGCCAACGCGCTCTTCCAGCTCGACATCGAGGGCCGCGCCGAGCTCGCCGTCGTCAAGGACGTCCAGCGCGACCCGGTGCGTCAGATCATCGAGCACATCGACCTCCTCGTCGTGAAGCAGGGCGAGAAGATCTCGGTCGAGATCCCGGTGACCGTGACCGGCGAGTCGTTCCCCGGCACGATCGTGAACCTCGAGACCACGACCCTGAAGCTCGAGGTCTCGGCGACCGAGATCCCCGAGCACGTCGAGGTCTCGGTCGAGGGCCTCCAGGACGGCACCGTCATCACCGCCGGCGAGATCGCCCTCCCCGCCGGCGCCGTGCTCGCCGACGACGCGGACCTGCAGATCGTGGGCATCCTCACGCCGCGCGGCTCCGCCGAGGACGACGCGGCCGACGCCGCCGCAGCCGCCGAGTAACACCGGTTCACTTCACACGAGGGGACGCGACCTGGTCGCGTCCCCTCGTGTCGTCTCCAGGAGGAAGAGGATGGCCGACACCTGGCTGATCATCGGGCTGGGAAACCCCGGTCCCCGCTACGAGCAGACCCGGCACAACGTCGGGCAGATGGTCGTCGACGAGCTCGCCTCGCGTCGCTCCGCGGCGTTCCGCCAGCACAAGGCGAACGCCCGCGTCGCGGAGGCCTGGCTCCGCCCGGGCGCGGCCAAGCTCATCCTCGCGAAGCCGAGCACCTTCATGAACGTCTCCGGCGGGCCGGCTGCGAACCTCGCCAGGTTCTACGGCCTCGGCGCCGACCGCGTCGTCGTCGTGCACGACGAGCTCGACATCCCCTTCGACACGATCAAGCTGAAGACCGGCGGCGGGCACGGCGGTCACAACGGCGTCCGCGACGTCGCGAAGGCGCTCGGCACGCCCGACTTCGCCCGCGTGCGCGTGGGGATCGGGCGCCCGCCCGGACGACAGGACCCGGCGGACTGGGTGCTCGACGCCTTCGGCGCGACGGAGCGCAAGACGCTGCCCATCCTGGTGGGCGACGCGGCCGACGCGGTCGAGCACCTCGCCGACGAGGGGCTCGTCGCAGCCCAGCAGCGCTTCCATGCGCCGCGCCCGTGAGGACAGCGGCAAGTAGACTTCTGCGGTGACTGTTCAGGGGATCGTAGACGCTCTGGAACAGGACGGGTCCTTCCGCGACGCGCTCGCCGCGGCCGCCGTGGACGCCGACCTCTCGCTCGTGGACGGGCTGGCCGCTCCCATGCTCGCCGCGCTGCTCGAGCGTCGGCGCGCGGCAGGCCACGCTCCCGTCCTGCTCGCCCTCGCGCCCACCGGCCGCCGTGCCGAGGCTCTCGGAGCGGCGCTCGCGTCGGTGATCCCGGGCGCGGAGGTGCGCGATTTCCCGGCGTGGGAGACGCTGCCGCATGAGCGGCTGAGCCCGAGTCCGGAGACCGTCGGCCGGCGGCTGGAGACGCTGCGCCGCGTGACCGCCGCGGCGGACCGGGAGACGCCGCTCGTGATCACCGCGTCGATCCGAGCCGCCATCCAGCCGATCGCGCCCGGACTCGGCGATGTGCACCCGGTCGAGCTGCGCGTGGGCGCGCGCGGCGACGAGCTCGAGAGCGTCGTGGAGCGCCTCGTCGAGCTCGCCTATCACCGCGTGGACATGGTGTCGCGCCGCGGCGAGTTCGCGGTGCGCGGCGGCATCCTCGACGTCTTCCCGCCGGTGGCCGACCACCCGTACCGCGTCGAGTTCTTCGGCGACGAGGTGGACCAGATCCGTGCGTTCTCGGTGGCCGATCAGCGCTCACTGCCGGGCGAGGTGCGAGAGGTGTCGCTCGTGCCCAGTCGCGAGCTGCTCCTCACCCCCGACGTGCGGCAGCGGGCGCGCGAGCTGCAGCACGAGTACCCCGGCATCGCGCAGATGCTCGAGCGGATGGGCGAGGGCATTCCCGTCGAGGGCATGGAGTCGCTCATGCCCGTGCTCGCTGGCCCGCTCGTGGCGCTGCCGTCGTACCTGCCGCGGGGCGCCGCCGTGGCCCTCGTCGACCCCGAGCGCGCGGTGTCGCGCTCGATCACCCTGGGGGAGACGAACCGCGAGTTCCTCGAGGCCGCGTGGAACGCCGCGACGAGTGGGGGCAGCGCGCCGATCAACCTCGAATCCGGGGATTTCCTGACCCTCGGGCAGCTGCGCGACGAGGTGCGGGAGGCGGCCGGCGTCTGGTGGACGCTCAGCCCGTTCGACTCGGGCGCCGCGGACATCGCGGCCGAGCTCGCCGCGCTCGACGACGACGAGACGCTCGACGCTATGCCCGACGAGGCCGGTGCGCTGCGCGTGCGCGCGAGCGCCGCGCCCACCTTCCAGGGCAACGTCGAGGGGGCCACCGAGCACATCGGCGGGCTGCTGCACGACGGATGGCGCGTGATCGTTGCGGCATCGGGCACGGGTCTCGTGGAGCGCGCACGCGATGTGCTCTCCGAGCGAGGTCTCGCCGCGCGCATCGTCGACGATCTCGCCCAGGAGCCGGAGGCCGGCGTCGCGACGCTCGTGCAGGCCGCGATCGAGCGCGGGTTCGCCGTCGAGGGCGCCCGGCTCGCCGTCTTCACCGAGAACGAGTTCTACGGCCGCACCATCGGCGGCGACACCCGCACGGTCAAGAAGCTCGCATCGCGACGGAAGAACGTCGTCGACCCCATGCAGCTGAAGCCGGGCGAGATCGTGGTGCACGCGACCCACGGCATCGGCCGGTTCGTCGAGATGACCCAGCGCGAGGTGTCGATCGGGGGACGGAACGCGACCAAGACCAAGCGCGACTACCTGGTGCTCGAGTATGCGCCGTCCAAGCGCGGCTACCCCGGCGACAAGCTCTACGTGCCGACGGATCAGCTCGACCTCCTCTCCAAGTACGTCGGCGGCGAGGCCCCGACGCTGTCGAAGATGGGCGGCAGCGACTGGGCGCAGGCGAAGAGCCGCGCCCGGCGCGCGGTCCGCGACATCGCCGTCGAGCTCGTGAAGCTGTACTCCGCGCGCATGGCGGCGAAGGGCTACGCGTTCGGCCCGGATACGCCGTGGCAGCGCGAGCTGGAGGAGGCCTTCCCGTTCGCCGAGACCGCCGATCAGCTGCAGACGATCGAGGAGGTCAAGCGCGACATGGAGCGCCCGGTCCCCATGGATCGCCTGCTCTCGGGCGACGTCGGCTTCGGCAAGACCGAGGTTGCCGTGCGCGCCGCCTTCAAGGCCATCCAGGACGGGAAGCAGGTCGCGATGCTCGTGCCGACGACCCTGCTCGTCAAGCAGCACCTCGAGACGTTCCAGGACCGCTTCGCCGGCTTCCCGGTGCAGGTCCGCGCCCTGTCGCGCTTCCAGTCCGACAAAGAGGCCAGACAGACCCTGCAGGGGCTCGCCGACGGCTCCGTCGACATGGTCATCGGAACCCACCGCATCCTCACCGAGCAGGTCGTCTTCAAGGACCTCGGCCTCCTCATCGTCGACGAGGAGCAGCGCTTCGGAGTCGAGCACAAGGACGCGCTGAAGAAGCTGAAGACCAACGTCGACATCCTCGCGATGAGCGCCACGCCCATCCCGCGCACCCTCGAGATGGCCGTCACCGGCATCCGCGAGATGTCGACCCTGGCGACGCCACCCGAGGACCGCCATCCGATCCTGTCGTACGTCGGACCGCACAACGACAAGCAGATCGCCGCCGCCATCCGCCGGGAGATGCTGCGCGAGGGACAGGTGTTCTTCGTGCACAACCGCGTGACGACCATCCAGAAGGTCGCCGCGCACCTCGCCGAGCTCGTGCCAGACGCGCGCATTGCCGTCGCGCACGGCAAGATGAGCGAGAAGCAGCTCGAGCAGGTCGTCGACGACTTCTGGGAGCGGAAGTTCGACGTGCTCGTCTGCACGACGATCATCGAGACCGGCATCGACATCGCCAACGCGAACACGATCATCATCGACCGCGCTGACAAGTACGGCCTCGCGCAACTGCATCAGCTGCGCGGCCGCGTCGGCCGGGGGCGAGAGCGCGCGTACGCGTACCTCGTGTACGACGAGCACAAGCCGCTGTCGGAGACGGCCGCGGACCGCCTCGAGACCATCGCCGTGCACAACGACCTCGGCAGCGGCATCCAGGTCGCGATGAAGGACCTCGAGCTGCGCGGGGCGGGCAACCTCCTCGGCGCCGAGCAGGCCGGGCACATCGCCGGCGTCGGCTTCGACCTCTACCTGCGCATGATCGGCGAGGCCGTGTCGGCCTTCCGCGGCGAGGAGAGCGAGGGTCCCACGGAGCTGCGGCTCGAGCTGCCCGTCGAGGCGCGCCTGCCCGAGTCGTACATCGACAGCGAGCGGCTGCGCCTCGAGGCGTACCAGAAGCTCTCGGCGGCGGCCTCGGCCACCGCGAAGGACGACGCGATCGACCAGGTGATCGAGGAGCTCGTCGACCGCTACGGCACGCCGCCGGCGGAGGTCGACGGCCTCGTCGCGGTCGCGCGGCTGCGGCGCCGTGCCGCGCAGGCCGGGCTCGCCGACGTCGTGGCGATGGGCCGCAACCTCCGCGTCGCGCCCGCGCACCTTCCCGATTCCATGAAGGTGCGCCTGCAGCGCCTGCACCCGGGTGCGAAGATCCTCAGCGGCGGCGAGGCGATGGTGGTGCCGCTGCCGCAGGCCGACGGCGAGCCGCTCGGCGACGCCGACCTCATCGCGTGGGTCGCCCAGCTGCTGGACGCGCTCTTCCCCCTGCCCAAGCGGGACGACGCGCCCGCCGAGAAGGAGGACGCGTGATCAGGCTCCTGCGCGCCGAGCGCTTCCCCGCCTTCCTCCTTCTCGGCGCGGCCGTGCTCGGCCTCGTCGTGGCGAACAGCCCGGTCGGCGGGGCGGTCCTCGACTTCAGCCATATCGAGCTGGCCGTCCCCGGCACGCCCCTCGACCTCTCCATCGCGCACTGGGTGGCCGACCTCCTCCTCGCGGTGTTCTTCTTCGGCGTCGCCGTGGAGCTGCAGTTCGAGCTCACCCGGGGCCAGCTGAACTCGCTCGGCAAGGCGCTGAAACCCGCCATCGGCGCCGCGGGCGGCGTGCTCGTGCCGATCGGGATCTACCTGGTCGTCGCGTGGGACCCGGCGACCCGCGACGGATGGCCCATCCCGACCGCCACCGACATCGCCTTCGCGCTGGGCGTGCTGGCGATGTTCGGCAAGGGACTGCCATCGAAGGTGCGGGTGTTCCTCCTCGCGCTCGCCATCATCGACGACATCGTCGGCATCGTCTTCATCGCGGTGCTGTTCGCCACCGACGTCGACCTGGCGAGCCTGGTCGTCGGCGTCGTGCTCATCGCGGTGTTCGCCCTCCTCAGCCGCCTCGTGTCCGAGGGGAACCGCGTCGTGCTGGTGCCGCTCATGATCGTCCTCGCCCTGGTGGCGTGGGCGTTCGTCTACAGCTCCGGCATCCACGCGACGATCGCCGGCGTGCTCCTCGGCCTCGCCATCCGGCAGGGGGAGGGCATGCGGGCACGGCACGTCCTGGAGCCGTGGATCAACGGCCTCATCCTCCCGGTCTTCGCGTTCTTCTCCGCGCTCGTGGTCATCCCGCAGGTGTCGCCGAGCGAGCTCTCGCCGGCGCTCTGGGCCATTCTCATCGCCCTCCCGGTGGGCAAGATCATCGGGATCACCCTGTTCGGCAGCATCGCCATGGCCGTGCGGCCGAAGGGCACGCCGCCGGAGATCCGCCTGTCCGATCTCATCGCCGCCGGCGCCCTCGGCGGCATCGGGTTCACGGTGTCGCTGCTGCTGTCGTCCCTCGCGTTCGCCGACGACGGAACGCTCCGCGACGAGGCGACGCTCGGCGTGCTGGGCGGGTCGACGATCGCGCTCGCGCTGTCGGCCGTGCTCGTCTCGCTCCGCGCACGGCACTACCGGCGGCTCGCCGCCGCCGAGCGCGGCTGAGCCCGCTCCGCGGCGGTGGGGCAGGATGGTGGCGTGAGCGATCCCGGGGATGAGCTGAAGCGCGCGGCCGACGTCATGCGGCAGGTGCACGAGCGCTGCGTGTGGACGCGGGCGATGACGCACGAGGAGCTCGTGCCGTACCTCGTGGAGGAGTCCGCCGAGCTCGTCGACGCCGTGGAGAACGGCGACCGGGCGGGGCTCCGCGAGGAGCTGGGCGACCTGCTGTGGCAGGTTCTCTTCCACGCCGAGATCGCCGCGCACGACGACGCCGACCCGTTCGACGTCGACGACGTGGCCCGCGACCTCGCCGAGAAGATGACGCGCCGCCATCCGCACGTCTTCGCCGGCGAGACCGCGGAGACGCCGGAGCGGGTGCTCGAGCTGTGGAACGCGGCGAAGGCCGCCGAGAAGCGCCAGCGCACGAGCGTGCTGGACGGGGTGTCGCATGCCATGCCGTCGCTCGCCCTCGCGCAGAAGGTGCTGGGCAAGGGCGCGCAGGTCGGCGTCGGACTCGAGCTCGTCGAGGCGGTGGCGGCTGCCGAGGCCATCGCCGCCGACGACCCCGACGTGCTGCCGGAGAGCGAGGAGGAGCTGGGGGAGACCCTCCTCGGCCTCGTCGCCGTCGCCCGGGCCAAGGGGTGGGACGCCGAGCGCGCGCTCCGCAGCGCGGTGCGCGCACTCGAGACGGACATCCGCGACGCCGAGCAGCACGCCGAGCCGGACCCGTTCGGACGATAGGGGAGAATGGGAGCGCTATGGCTTCCGTGAACCCGCCGCGCGGCATGCGCGACTTCCTCCCCGCTGACAAGGCCCGTCGCGAGCGCGTGCTCGCCGTGATCCGCGAGCGCTACCGCGCCCATGGGTTCGACGAGATCGAGACGCCCGTCATGGAGGAGTACGACCGCCTGCATGCGGGCGTCGGCGGCGACAACGAGAAGCTGGCCTTCAACGTCCTGCGTCGCGGGCTCGACGCCGACGCCGTGCGCGCGGCCGCAGATGACCAGGCGCAGCTGAGCGACCTGGGGCTCCGCTATGACCTCACGGTGCCGCTCGCACGCTTCTACGCAAGCCACCGGGGCGAGCTCCCCGCCGTCTTCCGGTCCGTGCAGATCGCGCCGGTGTGGCGCGCCGAGCGCCCGCAGAAGGGGCGCTACCGCCAGTTCGTGCAGTGCGACATCGACATCATCGGCGACGCCAGCGCGCGCGCGGAGACGGAGCTCATCGCCGCGACGCTCGACGCCCTCGACGCGCTCGGGCTCGAGGGCGCCACGGTGCGCATCAACGACCGGCGGGCGCTGGACGCCATGCTCGACCTCTTCGGCTTCCCCGTCGACGAGCGGCCCGGCGTGCTCATCACGATCGACAAGCTCGACAAGGTCGGCGCCGAGGGCGTCGTGGCCGAGCTCCGTGGACGCGAGGCGACCGCGAGCGCCGTCGACGCGCTGGAGGCGTTCCTCACCCGTCCGCAGACGCTGGAGTTCCTGCCGTTCGGCGAGGGACAGATCCGCAAGGCGCTGCCCGAGGGCGTCGCCGACGAGATCGTCGCGCACCTCGTCGGCATCGGCGAGGCCGTGGGCGCCGCGCGCGGGGCTGACCCGGTCGGCGGGGAGCTGCCGCTGCAGTTCGACCCGTTTCTCGTCCGCGGCATGGGGTACTACACCGGCACCATCTTCGAGATCGCGCACCCGTCGGTGTCGTACTCCCTGGGCGGCGGCGGGCGCTACGACGGGATGATCGGCCGCTTCCTCGGCCAGGATGTGCCGGCCGTCGGCTTCTCGATCGGCTTCGAGCGCATCGTGGATCTCGTCGCGCTCGCCGAGGCGTCCGCCGCCGAGGCGGTCGTCCTCGTGCACGACCGCGACGTGCCCGCGGCCGAGCTCCTCGCGCTCAAGGCCGCGCTCATCGCCGAGGGCTCGCGCGTGCGTCTCGAGCGCCGGACGAAGAACCTCAAGGGGCTGCTCGAGCGAGCGACGACCGACGGGTACACCGCGTTCGCGACCGTGTCCGCGGGCGCGCAGCGCGACGACCTCGAGCTGAAGCCGCTGAGCTGACGGTTGCGCGCGGGCGGCTGCGCGCTGGCGGCTGCGGCTGGCGGCTGCGGCTCAGTCGCCCGCCGTCCCGCCCTCCACCAGACGCTCGTGTCTCACTGCGCGCGGCTATCCGGCAGCTGAACCCGCGTGAACTGAGACATGCCTGGCTGAGCTGGACTCTCGTGTCTCACTTCGCGCGGCTATCCGGCAGCTGAACCCGCGTGAACTGAGACATGCATAGCTGACCCGGACCCCCGTGTCTCACTGCGCGCGGCGCTCGATCGTGAGCCGGACGGCGCGGTAGACGACGCCGACGGCCACGACGACGACGCCGCCCACGACGCTCTGCCACGGCAGGGCAAGGGCCAGCGCGAGGCAGCCGGCCGTGCCGACGACCTGCAGCCAGCGCGGGTAGCGGCGGACGGCCTCGCCCTGCCGCCACGCGGCGAGGTTCGCCACGAGGTAGTACAGCAGCACGCCGAAGGACGAGAAGCCGATCGCGCCGCGCAGGTCCGCGAACGCGATGATCGCGATGACGGCGAGGGCGAGGGCGATCTCCGCACGGTGCGGCACGCGACGCCGCGGGTGGACGGCCGCGAGGAACCGCGGCAGGTCGTCCTCCCGTGCCATCGCGAGGGCGGTGCGGCCGATGCCCGCGATGAGAGCCAGCAGGGCGCCGAGCGCGGCCGCCGCCGCCCCCACGCGCACGACGGGCTCCGCCCATTCCCATCCGGCAGCAGACACGGCGTCCGCCAGGGGAGCGGCCGAGAGCGCTGCGCCGTCGGGGCCCAGCGCGTGGAGCACGGCGAGCCCGACGACCGCGTAGACGACGATCGCGAGACCGAGCGCCAGCGGGATGGCGCGGGGGATCGTGCGACCCGGGTTGCGGACCTCCTCGCCGAGCGTCGCGATGCGGGCGTACCCGGCGAACGCGAAGAAGAGCAGACCCGCCGCCTGCAGCACGCCGTACGCGTCGAACGCGGTCGCCGCGAGCGGAGCGGCCGCCGGCGCGGCGAACCCCCCAGCGATGCCGACGGCCAGGCACGCGAGGACGATCACGACGATGACCCTGGTGGCGAGCGCCGTGCGCGTGACGCCGAGCAGGTTCACCCCCGCCAGGAGCGCGACGGCGAGGATGGCGACGAGGCGCTCCCATCCGGCGGGCGCGACGTAGGCGGCGAAGGCGAGCGCCATCGCCGCGCAGCTCGCTGTCTTCCCGATGACGAAGCACCAGCCCGCGAGGTACCCCCACCACGCGCCCAGCTCCGCTCGGCCGTATGCGTATGCGCCGCCCGCGACGGGATGGACGGCGGCGAGCTGCGCAGAGGACGTCGCGTTGCAGAAGGCCACGGCCGCCGCGATCGCGAGTCCGGCCAGGAGCCATGACCCCGCCGCTCCGGCAGCGGGCCCGAAGACGACGAACACCCCGGCGCCGATCATGGAGCCGAGGCCGATCGCGACCGCATCGCCGAGGCCGAGTCTGCGCGCGAGCGCTGGTGTCGTCATGGGCCGGAGTATAGGGCGGTCGGATGGCGCGCCGGAGTCGCTCGAATATTGTTCTATTTGCGCTAGAATAACCATGTGCTGATCCGCATCGACCCGACCCGCGAAGAGCCCGTGTTCGCGCAGATCGCCGGGTCGATCCGCGGCGACATCGTCGCGGAGCGGTCGAAGCCGGGAGATCGGCTGCCGGCCGCGAAGGAGGTCGCCACCGCGCTCGGCGTGAACCTGCACACCGTGCTGCACGCCTACCGGCAGCTGCGCGAGGAGGGGCTCGTCGACATGCGCCCCGGTCGTGGCGCGGTGGTCACCGATGCCGCCACGCCGCTCGCGGCGCTGCACGACGACATCCGCACCCTGGTGCGCCGGGCGGAGAAGCTCGGAGTGTCTCGCGAGGTGCTCGCCGGCGTCGTCCGCGAGACCCGCACCTGACCGCCGCATCCGCCCCGCGGCTCCCGCCGCCGATCGAAGGAGGACCTGATGACCAGCAGCCAGACGCCCGACCGGGCCCGGGCGATCGCTCGCTTCCGCTGGGTCGGCCTCTACGTCCCGGTGGCGCTGTTCGCCCTGATCGCGCTCGTGCAGACGGTGCTGCTGCCCGCCATGCCCGACCCTGCGGCTACCCACTGGGGCCTCGCCGGCGGTCCCGACGGGTTCGGCCCGGCCTGGACCTTCCCGCTCATGACCCTGCTGCTCGGCGGCGGGGTGACGGCCCTCATCGCCGGCATCACGCTTGCGGGCATCGCCAGCCCGAATCGGCCGATCTCGTATCGCTTCATCGCCGCCGTCATCTGGTGGGAGGTCGGTCTCCTCGGCATCGGGCTCTCGTCGACCTTCTTCGCGCAGCTGGGTCTCGACGACGCTCGCGATGCGGGCTCGGCGACCTGGGGGCTGGGGGCGGGGTTCCTGTTCGGATTCGTCCTCGGCGCCATCGCGTGGCGGCTGTCGATCGAGGTCCCCGGCGAGGACGAGGCTGTCGCACCGGAACCCGTCGCGCTATCGAGCGGAGAGCGGGCGGTGTGGCTGCGCACGGTGACGATGGCACGGTCGGGCTGGATCGTGCTCGGCGCGCTGCTCGGCATCGTCCTCGTCGTCGGGATCGTCACCCTCGCCCTCGACGTGGCGCACCTCGGCGCACCATCTGCCGGCACCTGGATCACCTTCGGGTCGCTGATCGTCGTGTCCTTTCTCGTGGGGACAGGGTGCGTCGCGCGCGTCCGCGTCGACGAAAAGGGGCTCTTGGTGCGCGCGCCCGTCGGATGGCCGCGCGTGCGCATCCCGCGCGCCGAGATCCGCTCGGCGGAGGTCGTCTTCGTGAGCCCGATGGCGGAGTACGGCGGCTGGGGATGGCGCTACGGCACGGGAAGCGGCTGGGGCGCTGTCCTGCGCGCAGGCGACGCCCTGCGCGTGACGCGCACGAACGGGAAGGTCTTCACCGTCACGGTGGACGACGCGGGGACCGCCGCCGGACTGCTGGTGGCGATGGACAGGAGAACCGGAGAACGATGACCGAGAACGCACCCGTGAAGCCCGCCCTTCCGGCTCCGCCCCTCGAGCGCGTGCCCTGGCGCGGGGTCGCCGTCTACGCCGTCGCGGCGGTCGGACTGGCGTGGCTCGTCGCCCTTCCGCTGTGGCTCGGCGACCGCGCGGCGTCGCCGCTGTTCACGCCGATGGCCTCGCTCATGATGTTCACGCCGCTCGTCGCGACGCTGGCAGTGGTCGTCGTCCTGGGCGTGCCGCCGGCCGATCGCCTGCGCTTCCTCGGCATCTGGCCGCTGCGTCCGGTGCGACGCACGATCTGGTTCGCGGTGGCAGCCGTGTTCGTGCCGCCGATCCTCGTCATCCTCGTCGCACTGCTCGCGGGCGCGCTCGGCCTCGTCGAGCTGGATCTCGTCGGCTTCTCCGGGTTCGCCGAGACGGTCGCTACCTCCCTCGCGGCGTCGGGCGTCGATCCCGATCTCGTGCCCGTCCAGGCGCTCGTGATCGGGCAGCTCGCGGCCATTCCGCTGGGTGCCCTCGTCAACAGCTTCCTCGCGTTCGGCGAGGAGATCGGATGGCGCGGGTGGCTGCTGCCGGCGCTCCGGCCGCTGGGCGTGTGGCCGGCGCTCATCCTGTCGGGCGCGCTGTGGGGACTGTGGCACGCGCCGCTCATCCTGCTCGGATACAACTTCGGGCGCACCGACGCCTCCGGAGTGCTCCTCATGACCGCCGGCTGCGTCGCCTGGGGCGTGCTCTTCGGGTGGGCGCGGCTGCGCACGGGCTCCGTCTGGCCAGCCGTCATCGGGCACGGCGCCCTCAACGCGGGAGGAGCCGCGGTGCTGCTGTTCGCGGCGGCCGGAGCCGACGTCGATCTCGCGATCGCGGGGCCGCTCGGGGTCGTCTCCTGGATCGTGCTTGCGGTCGTCGTGGCCGTGCTGGCGCTCTGCGGGCAGTTCCGGCGGAACGTGCTGGGCCCGCGCTGACGTTACGATGCTCTGGACGGCGCGTCGCCGCGACCCCTCCCGACGCCCGGCACCTCGCTGTGCCGGACCGCCTCCCCGAAGGACACCCCCATGCGCTCCTCCTCGTTCCCCCGTCGCGGCCTTGCCGCGATCGGCCTCGCCGCGACCGCCGCCCTCACCCTCGCCGCCTGCTCGTCGGACGGCGGCTCGGACGCCGACGGCGGCGAGGGCGAGTCTGCGTCGTTCTCCGTGGGCATCAGCCAGCTCGTACAGCACCCCGCGCTCGACGCGGCGACCGACGGCTTCAAGCAGGCGTTCGCCGACGCCGGCTACGTCGAGGGCGAGACCGTCGAGTTCGACGAGCAGAACGCGCAGGGCGAGCAGGCGAACGCGGTCACCATCGCGCAGAACTTCGCCTCGAGCGACCTCGACCTCGTGCTCGCCGTGGCGACCCCGGCCGCCCAGGCCGCAGCCCAGGCCATCCTCGACACCCCCGTGCTCTTCACCGCCGTCACCGACGCGGTCTCGGCGGAGCTCGTCGACTCGAACGAGGAGCCCGGCTCCAACATCACCGGCACGAGCGACGCCGCTCCCATGGACGAGCAGTTCGAGCTGCTGCTGCAGCTCGTCCCCGACGCGAAGAAGGTCGGCATCGTCTACAGCTCCGGCGAGGTGAACTCCGAGGTGCAGGTCGCCGCTGCCGAGGAGGTCGCCGCCGGGCTCGACCTCGAGATCGTCACGCAGACCGTGACCACCGCGAACGATCTCGCGCAGGCCACCGAGGCGCTCGGCGAGGTCGACGCGATCTACGTCCCCACCGACAACATGGTCGTCGCGGGTCTCGCCTCGCTCGTCCAGGTCGCCGAGACGAACCAGATCCCCGTCATCGCCGCCGAGGCCGGCACCGTCGAGAGCGGCGCGATCGCGACCATCGGCATCGACTACACCGAGCTCGGCCGGCAGACCGGCGAGATGGCGCTGCGCATCCTCGAGGACGGCGCCGACCCCGCCACCATGCCCGTGGAGACCGCGTCGGAGTTCACGTACGTCGTGAACCCCGGGGCGGCCGAGCGGATGGGCGTGGAGATCCCCGCCGACATCCTCGACCAGGCTGAGACCGTCGAGTAGGGCCGGGCGGAAGGAGCGCGCATGATCGGCGCGATCGAGCTGGGCCTCGTCTACGGGGTCATGGCGCTGGGCGTGTACCTCACGTTCCGCATCCTCAACTTCCCCGACCTCACCGTCGACGGGAGCTTCACCACCGGCGCCGCGGTCGCCGCCGCGATGATCACGACCGGGCAGAATCCGGTTCTCGCGACACTCGCGGGCGCCGTGGCCGGCCTGGTCGCGGGCGCGATCACGGGCCTGCTGCACACGAAGGGCCGCATCGACGGCCTGCTGGCGGGCATCCTCACGATGATCGGGCTCTGGTCGGTGAACCTCCGCATCATGGGCACGGCCAAGGAAGACGCCACGGTGGCGGCGAACCTCCCGCTGCTGCGCGCGGACACCCTGTTCACACCGCTCCGCGAGGCGGACCTCCTCGGCACCTGGGGCGGCATCGGCATCATCCTCGTCGGCGTCATCGTGCTGAAGCTCGCCGTCGACTGGTTCCTCTCGACGAACCTGGGCCTGGCCATCCAGGCGACAGGCGACAACGGGCCGATGATCCGCAGTTTCGGCGTCTCGACCGATCGCACGACCATCCTCACCCTCGCCATCTCGAACGGCTTCGTCGCACTCTGCGGCGCGCTCGTCGCGCAGTACCAGGGGTTCGCCGACATCAGCATGGGCATCGGGCTCATCCTCGTCGGCCTCGCCTCGGTGATCCTCGGCCAGGCCGTGTTCGGGCATCGGTTCATCTGGCTCGCCAGCCTCGCGGTGGTGCTGGGCGCGGTGCTGTACCGCCTCATCATCTTCTTCGCCATGCGCGCGGGTCTCGATCCGAACGACATGAAGCTCGTCACAGCCGTGCTCGTCGTGCTCGCGCTGCTCCTCCCGCGGTGGGGCTTCCTCCGCCGCATCCCGTCGCTCCGGGGGAGGGGCGGCCGCGTGGCGCCACGCGAGCCCGCTCCCGACGCCCCCGAGCCCGCGGCCGTCGCGCCCGCGAACGGAAGGTGACGCCATGCTCGTCATGAAGGACATCGCCAAGACCTTCTTCCCCGGCACGGTCAACGAGCGCCGCGCGCTCGCCGGGCTCAGCCTGCGGCTGGAGGAGGGGGACTTCGTCACGGTCATCGGCTCCAACGGCGCGGGCAAGTCGACGCTCCTGAACTCCATCTCCGGCCGCATGCCCGTGGATGCGGGGGAGATCGAGATCGATGGCCGCCGCGTCAACCGACTCCGCGAGTTCCAGCGCGCCCGCTACGTCGGCCGCGTCTTCCAGGATCCGATGGCCGGCACCGCACCAAACCTCACCATCGAGCAGAATCTCGCCCTCGCCGCTCGACGCGGCCGTGCGCGAGGGCTCGGGCGCGGGCTCACCCGGAAGCAGCGCGAGCGATTCCGCGAGGAGCTGCGCGTGCTCGAGCTGGGCCTCGAAGATCGCCTGAGCGCGAAGGTGGGCCTGCTGTCGGGCGGACAGCGCCAGGCGCTGTCGCTGCTCATGGCGGGGTTCACCCAGCCGCGCATCCTGCTCCTCGACGAGCACACGGCGGCCCTCGACCCGCAGCGCGCGGAGCTCGTGTCGCGCCTCACGCAGCGGATCGTCGAGCAGGGCAACCTCACCACGCTCATGGTCACGCACAACATGGAGCAGGCGCTCGCCCTCGGCAACCGGCTGATCATGATGCACGAGGGGCGCATCGTCTTCACCGCGTCGGCCGAACGCAAGCGCACGCTGAAGGTGCCCGACCTGCTGGCCGAGTTCGCGAAGATCAAGGGCGCGACCCTCGACGACAGGGCCCTCCTGGCCTGAGAATCGTCACATGACAGACGCGACGCGTGACACCTGGGCCGCCGTCGACCGCTACCTCGCCGAGACGCTCGTCGGCCACGACCCCGCCCTCGAGGCGGCCCTGGCCGCACAGGAGCGCGCGGAGCTGCGACCGATCGAGGTCGCGCCCGTCGCGGGCAAGCTCCTGCACCTCCTCGTGCGCATCTCCCGCGCTCGTCGGGTCCTCGAGATCGGCACGCTCGCCGGCTACTCCGCGATCTGGATGGCCAGGGCCCTTCCCGAGGGCGGCCGACTGATCAGCATCGAGGCCGAGCCCGACAACGCCGCCCTCGCGCGCCGGAACGTCGACGCGGCCGAGGTGGGGGACCGGGTGGAGATCCTCGAGGGGCGGGCGGCCGACGTGCTGCCGACCCTCGACGAGGGTGAGCCCTTCGACCTCGTCTTCATCGACGCCGACAAGGAGTCGAACACCGTGTACCTCGACTGGGCCGCGCGCCTGGCGCCTGTCGGCGCCGTGATCGTCGTCGACAACGTCGTCCGCGACGGCCGGGTCGCCGACCTCGGCGACGAGGATGCGCAGATCGCGGGCGTGCGCGCGGGGCTGGAGATGCTCCGCGACGACCCGCGCTTCGATGCGACGGCCCTGCAGACCGTCGGCGTGAAGGGCTGGGACGGCGTCGCGATCGCCGTCCGCGTCTGACCGGGCACGGCCATCCGGCGGCCGGCAATAGACTGACGAGCGGATCGACGTCGCTCCCCGCATTCCCCCATCGACAAGGAGTACTTCCGTGGCACTGATTGAGGCTGTAGGCGCTCGCGAGATTCTCGACTCGCGAGGCAACCCGACCGTCGAGGTGGAGGTGCTCCTCGAAGACGGGATCGTGCAGCGCGCCGCCGTCCCGTCCGGCGCATCCACCGGCGCCTTCGAGGCGTACGAGCTGCGCGACGGCGACAAGGGCCGCTACGCCGGCAAGGGCGTGCAGAAGGCCGTCGACGCCGTCATCGACGAGCTCGGCCCGGCCATCGAGGGCCTCGACGCCAGCGAGCAGCGCGTCATCGACCAGGCGCTCATCGAGATCGACGGCACCGACAACAAGAAGCGCGTGGGCGCCAACGCCATCCTCGGCGTCAGCCTCGCCGTCGCCAAGGCCGCGGCCGACAGCGCCGACCTGCCGCTGTTCCGCTACATCGGCGGCCCGAACGCGCACGTGCTGCCCGTTCCCGCTCTCAACGTCATCAACGGCGGCGCGCACGCCGACACCGGCGTCGACATGCAGGAGTTCTTCCTCGTGCCGCTCGGCGCCGAGTCGTTCAGCGAGTCGCTGCGCTGGGGCACCGAGACGTACCACGTGCTCAAGAGCGAGCTGAAGGCCGGCGGCTACGCGACGGGCCTCGGCGACGAGGGCGGCTTCGCGCCCGATCTCCCCAGCAACCGCGGCGCTCTGGACTTCCTGATGGCCGCCATCGAGAAGGCCGGCTTCACGCCGGGCAAGGACATCGCCGTCGGCCTCGACGTCGCCTCGACCGAGTTCTTCCGCGACGGCGTCTACCACTTCGAGGGCAAGCAGCTCACCGCAGAGGAGCTCACCTCGTACTACGAGGACCTGCTCGCGAACTTCCCGCTCGTCACGATCGAAGACGCGCTGGCCGAGGACGACTGGGACGGCTGGAAGGCCCTCACCGACCGCATCGGCGGCAAGGTGCAGCTCGTGGGCGACGACCTGTTCGTCACCAACCCGCAGCGCCTCGCCGACGGCATCAACAAGGGCGTCGCCAACTCGCTGCTCGTGAAGGTCAACCAGATCGGCACGCTCACCGAGACGCTCGACGCGGTCGCCCTCGCGCAGAGCAACGGCTACACCGCGATGATGTCGCACCGCTCCGGCGAGACCGAGGACACGACCATCGCCGACCTCGCCGTCGCCGTCAACTGCGGTCAGATCAAGTCCGGCGCGCCCGCTCGCAGCGACCGGGTCGCGAAGTACAATCAGCTTCTGCGCATCGAGGAGGAGCTGGGCGCCGGTGCGACGTTCGCCGGCCGCAGCGCCTTCCCGCGCTTCACGGCGTAAGCGGGGCTGAGAACCGCATCACGAGGAGGGGGAGTCATGGCGAAGAGACCATCGGCTCCCCCTTCCCGCGTCCGCGGACGGGGGTCTCGCGAGAGCGGGGTCGACGTGCGCGGCTGGCTCGGGGCCATCCGGCTGTCGGGCTTCACGGCGATCATGCTGGGCCTCGTGGTCCTCGCCGCGTTCGTGCTGGTTCCCACCGCGAGCACGTACCTCGAGCAGCGCCAGCGCATCGCGTTCCTGCAGGAGGCCGTGCAGGTCAGTCAGGACAAGGTGGACGCGCTCGAGCGCGAGCGCTCGCGCTGGCAGGATCCGGCCTACATCACGACCCAGGCGCGTGAGCGCCTGTTCTACGGCTTCCCCGGCGAGGTCGTCTACATCGTCGACGACGACCTCGACGAGTCCGAGCAGCCGGTCGAGCCGGAGCCCATCAGCGCCGAGGTCGAGGAGACCGAGCACGACTGGATGTCGCAGATGCTGCGATCGGTCGTGAGCGCGGGGCTGACGAAGACCGCGGTCTCCGAGGAGGAGACCGTCGAGATCGACGGCGATGTCTTCCAGCCCGACACCAGCACCGACCAGTAGCCTGGCGGGGTGACGACACCCCCCTTCGAGCCCGTGCGACCCGTCGATCTGGAGGTCGTCTCGGCCCAGCTGCAGCGCGAGGCGCGCGGTGTCGTCGGCATCGCCGCCCGGTGCGCGTGCGGCAACCCGACGGTGGTCGCCACGGCCCCGCGCCTGCCCGACGGGACGCCGTTCCCCACGTTCTACTACCTCACGCACCCGGCGGCCACCGCCGAGATGTCGCGCCTCGAGGCGAACCAGCTCATGCCCGAGCTCACAGCGCTCCTGGCCGAGGACGACGGCGTCGCCGCCGGGTACCTCCGCGCGCACGAGGCGTATCTCGCCGACCGTGCGGGCTTCGGCGACGTGCCCGAGATCGCCGGCATCTCGGCCGGCGGCATGCCCACCCGCGTGAAGTGCCTGCACGCGCTGGCGGGTCACGCCCTCGCCGCCGGTCCCGGTGTCAACCCGATCGGAGACCTCGCGCTGGAGCGGTCGTCGTGGTCGCCCGAGCGGTGCGCCTGCGACGATCCCGGCGCCGCTGCATGAGGCGAGCGGTCGTCGCCGGGTTCCTCGCGCTCCTGGCTCTGCCCGGAGCGGCCGCACCGAGCGCCGCTCCGCCCGCTGCGCCCGCACCGGTCCGGGAGTCGCCCGCCGGCGTTCCCGCCGCAGCCGACGCAGGTCTGGCCGAGGGCGCCGATGACGAGACGCCCTCGCCCACCCCGACGCCTGAGCCCGAGGATCCGGTGCGCGCGGCGGAGTACTGGCTCGACCGCTATGGGGTCGAGGACGCGTGGGAGACCACGCGCGGCGAGGGCACCACGATCGCCGTCATCGACACCGGCGTCGCGAAGGGCCCGGTCGAGTTCGAGGGGGTCGTTCGCGACGGAACCGACGTCTCCGGCCTCGGCTCGGCGGACGGCCGCACCCCCGTGGGCGTGCAGGACCAGGACCACGGGTCGTACGTCGCGTCACTCGCCGCCGCTCGCGGGACGGCGGAGGGCGCCGGGATGATCGGCGTCGCGCCCGAAGCCGACCTCCTGTCGATCTCGCTGGGCTTCGGCGCATCTGCCGCGGTGCCGTTCGACGAGCAGGTCGCCGAGGCGATGGTGTGGGCGGTCGACCACGGCGCCGACGTCATCAACCTCTCCTTCACCACCAACACGCTGGACTGGGACGAGATCTGGGACGACGCGTTCCTCTACGCCTTCGACCACGACGTCGTGGTGGTCGTCGCCGCCGGCAACCGCGCGAGCGGGACGACCGTCGTCGGCGCGCCCGCGACCATCCCCGGGGTGCTCGCCGTCGGCGGGGTGGACACCCGGGGCGTGGCGTCGGTCGGCGCGTCGACGCAGGGCATCACGATCGGCGTCGCCGCGCCGAGCGAGGAGCTGCTGGGCATATCGGCGGCGGGGGAGATCGTCGAGTGGAACGGCACGAGTGGCGCTGCGCCGATCGTCGCGGGCGTCGCCGCTCTCGTCCGCGCCGCGCACCCAGAGCTCGACGCGGCCAACGTCATCAACCGGATCATCCGGACGGCCAAGCGCCCGCTGCAGGTGGAGAAGGTGCCCGACCCGCAGTATGGCTACGGGCTCGTGGCCGCCGACGAGGCGGTGAACGCGGATGTCGACGCGGTGAGCGAGAACCCGCTCGGCAGTCTCCAGGAGTGGATCGCCCTGCACCGCCGCGGAGAGGTCGGGCCGGATCCGGAGCCCACCGCGGGAGCCGTCGAACTCCCGCCCATCCCGCCCGCGGATGCGCCGACCGACGAGGCCTCGCCGTTCCTCCCCTCGGCGCAGAGCATGCGCGAGGTCACCCTGCCGCTCTTCGCGCTGAGCGCCGCTGGTATCCTGGTGGTGCTCGGCGTCGTGTCTGCACTCAGGCGCGTTCGGTCGACGCGCGCGCAGCGATAGCCAGCAGGACAACAACTCAAGGAGTCTGTTACACGTGCCCAAGATTCTCATCGTCGGCGGCGGATACGCGGGGTTCTACACCGCGTGGAAGCTCGAGAAGCACCTGCGTCGTGGGGAGGCGGAGGTCGTCATGGTCGACCCGCTTCCGTACATGACGTACCTGCCCTTCCTTCCCGAGGTGGCCGCCGGCTCGATCGAGCCCCGCCACGCGGTCGTCTCGCACCGCCGCCACCTCAAGCGCACGAAGCTCGTCACCGCGAAGGTCACGGGAATCGACCACGCGAACAAGACGGCCACGATCACCCCCGAGGGCGGCGAGCCCTGGGAGTACCACTACGACCAGATCGTCGTGACCGCGGGCTCGGTGTCGCGCACGTTCCCGATCCCGGGCATCGCCGACAACGCGATCGGCATGAAGTCGATCGAGGAGGCCGTCGCGGTGCGCGACACCCTCATCGGCAACTTCGAGAAGGCCGCTGCCCTCTCTAAGGACAACCCGCTCCGCAAGCGGCTCCTGACGACCGTGGTCGTCGGCGGCGGATTCGCCGGCATCGAGACCTTCGCCGAACTGCGCTCGCTCGCGAACTCGCTGCTCGAGAAGTTCCCGGAGATCACCTTCGACGAGACGCACTTCCACCTCATCGAGGCCATGGGCCGCATCATGCCCGAGGTCTCGCTCGAGACGAGCGAGTGGGTGCTCAAGGACCTCGCCAAGCGCGGCGCGCACGTGCACCTCGACACGCAGGTCACGTCGGCCGTCGACGGCCGCGTCGAGGTCTCGACCGGCGAGGCCTACGAGACCGACCTGATCATCTGGACCGCCGGCGTCATGGCGAACCCGATCGTCGTCAATGGCGGCGACCTGCCCAAGGAGGCCCGCGGCCGCATCAGCGCGCAGGCCGACCTGCGCGTCGTGGATGCCGACGGCAACGTCGTCGAGGGCGCCTGGACCGCCGGCGACGTGGCGGCCGTGCCCGATCTCACCGGTGGCGGCGTCGGCGGCATGTGCGTGCCGAACGCGCAGCACGCCGTGCGTCAGGCCAAGCGCCTTGCGAAGAACCTCGTGGCGGTGATCCGCGGCGAGGCTCCTGTCGACTACGTGCACAAGAACCTCGGCGCCGTCGCCGGCCTCGGTCTCTACAACGGTGCCTTCCAGTCGGGCAAGATCGCCCTCAAGGGCTTCGTCGCCTGGGTCGCGCATCGCGGCTACCACGGCCTCGCGATGCCCTCGTGGGAGCGCAAGTGGCGTGTCATCTGGGGATGGGTGCTCAACTTCTTCCTCGGTCGCGACACCGTCCAGCTCGGCACGACGCAGACGCCCCGCGTGTTCTTCGAGACCTACGCGTCGCGCCCGAAGCCGAAGGTGGAGGAGCAGCCCGCTCCCGCCGCCGCGGTGCCGGCCGCGGTCGCGGCGAAGTAACCGCCGCTCACGTGCGCGCGAAGGCCGTCACCGATCTCGGTGGCGGCCTTCGCCATCCGCAGCCCCCCATAGCCCAACGGCAGAGGCAGGCGACTTAAACTCGCTTCAGTCTGGGTTCGAATCCCAGTGGGGGGACGCCGTCTGCGGTCGAGGCCCTGATCGCGCGGGCCGCCGCGGCCTCTCGTCGGCTCACCTCGCGGCCTCCCAGGCCACGAGCTCCTGCCGCTGGCGACCGAGACCGTCGGCCTCGAGCTCGACGACATCGCCCGCCCGCAGGTACGGGTATCTGCCCGAGAGTGCGACGCCCGCCGGGGTGCCGGTGAGGATGAGGTCGCCCGGCTCCAGCGTCGCGAACTGCGACAGGTGGTGCACGATGTGCACGACGTCGAAGACCATGTCGCTCGTGCTCGAGTCCTGCCGGGGCTCGCCGTTGACGAAGCTGCGAAGACCCACGTTCGCGGGGTCGACCTCGTCCGGGGTCACCAGCCAGGGGCCGGTGGGGTTGAAACCGAAGGAGATCTTGCCCTTCGACCACTGCCCGCCCGACACCTCCATCTGGAAAGCGCGCTCCGACACGTCGTTGGCCAGGACGAACCCGGCGATGTGGTCGAGCGACTCGGCGGGGGAGTCGAGGTATGCGGCGCGCTTGCCGATCACGATGCCGAGCTCGACCTCCCAGTCGGTCTTCTCGCTGCCGCGAGGGATGACGACGTCATCGTTCGGACCGACCACGGTGTTCGGGGTCTTCAGGAAGATGATGGGGATCTCCGGCGGCTCGGCGCCCGACTCCGCCGCGTGCGCGACGTAGTTCATGCCGATGCAGATCACCGCGCCCGGGCGCGCGATCGGCGCACCGACACGGAGTGCACCCGCATCGGGGAGCTCGGGCAGCTCGCCGGCGTCTCGTGCCGCGGCGATCCGGTCGCGGAAGCCGCCGGCTAGGAAGCCGCCGTCGATGTCGGTGGTGAGCGGACGCAGATCGAAGTGGCGGTCGCCCTCGACCAGGACGGGGATCTCCGATCCGACGGCTCCGAGACGGGCGAGCTTCATGTTTCTCCTGCTTCGTCGAGGGAGCCGCGCGCATGCGGCCGCGTTGATCGACACTACCCCGGGTGTCTACACTCGCGGGGGATGGCCATGTTCGAGCAGGACCCGGTGCGGCCGGCGCCCTATGAGCGGTTCGCCCGCGAGACGCCGGCCTGGTTCCGCGACGCCAAGCTCGGGATCTTCGTGCACTGGGGGCCGTACGCCGTTCCGGCGTGGGCGGAGCCCATCGGACCGCTCGGCGCCTTCGACCACGCGCACTGGATGGCGCACAATCCCTACGCCGAGTGGTACGCGAACACGATGCGCATCGTGGGGAGCCCCGCATGGACTCACCATCAGGATGTCCACGGCGGCGCTCCGTACGACGCCTTCCTCGACCGCTGGCGGGCGGAGCGCTTCGACGCGGACGCCGTGATGGACCTCGTGTCGAGGGCGGGAGCGCGCTACTTCGTCCCCACCGCCAAGCATCACGACGGCGTGACCCTGTGGGACGCGCCGGGCACGGGGGACCGCAACACGGTCCGACGCGGCCCCCGCCGCGACCTCCTGGGCGAGTTCCGCGAGGCGGCGCAGCGGCACGGGGTTCGTTTCGGGCTCTACTACTCAGGCGGCCTCGACTGGTGGTACGACCGACGCGAGCCCATCACCGGACCGGTCGACGACTCCGTGCGGCCGGTGGATCGCGCCTATGCCGACTACGCCTACGACCACGTCGTCGACCTCATCGAGCGGTACCGCCCGGACGTGCTGTGGGGCGACATCGAGTGGCCCGACGCGGGCAAGGCAGAGGGCGGGAAGAGCCTCGTCGATCTCTTCGACCGGTTCTACGCCGCCGCGCCCGACGGGGTGGTGAACGACCGGTTCGGCCTCACCCACTGGGACTTCCGCACCAGCGAGTACGAGGAGGGGAGGGTTGCCCAGACGGCGGAGATGTGGGAGCACACGCGCGGCGTGGGCTTCTCCTTCGGGCACAACCGCCTCGAGGACGAGAGGCACTCGCTCGACGGGCGCACGGCCATCCGGCACTTCGTCGACGTCGTCTCGCGCGGCGGCAACCTGCTGCTCAACATCGGCCTCACCGCTGCGGGTGAGGTGACGTCGCTGCAGCGCCGTACCCTGGAGGAGCTCGGGTCCTGGAACGCGGCGCACGGCGACGGCGTCTTCGGCTCCCACGTGCTCGACCCGGAGATCGCACGGCCGTCGGATGAGCCGTGGGTGCGCTGGACGCGGCGGGATGGCCGGGCGCACGCGTTCGCGGACGGCCCGATCGGCGCCAGCGTGCCGCTGGACGTCGACCTCGACCGGGTGCACCTCGACGGCACGGAGTGCCAGGGCGCGGAGATCGTCCGGGGCGCGCACGGGATCGCCCTGCGCGTGCTCGCGGCCGGACCCGTGCACGTCGCGTTCCCGCTGCGGTGACGGGGCGCGGTCGGCTCGTCGTGTGACGGGACGACCCGACCGCGCGGGTCACGCCGTGGCGCGGGACTTGGCGACGGAATCCAGCAGCGACGTGCGCCGCAGGAACGCCCGCATGCGCTCGGGATCGGCGGCGATGGCGGCCAGCTCGTCGAGGCGCGCGGCTCGGACCTCGGGGTCGGTCTCCTCGAGGCGCCGCTTGTTGTCGATCGTCTGCTGCTGGACGAATTCGATGTTGAGCTGGCGTCGCCGCCGCTCGTATCGCTCGAGCACGTCGTCGTTCGCGCCGTCCGCCTGCTGCAACGACTCCACCAACTCCATGGCGTCGTGAATGCCGCAGTTCAGCCCGAGGCCGCCGATCGGGTTGTTGACGTGCGCGGCGTCGCCGGCGAGGAACACCCGGCCCACGCGGAAGCGCGCGGCAACCCGCTGGTGCACGCGGTAGAGGTTCCGGTGAACCACCTGGTCGGGGGCGCCGTCGAGCAGGGGACCGAGGCGCCGCGCGACCGATCCGTCGCCGAGCGCCTCCTCGTCGCTCTCGTCCTCCGGAACGGGGAACACCGCGCGCCACCGGCCCTGGTAGTCGTCGCCGGCGACCTTGAAGAGGTTCGTCCATCCGCCCGGATCGGCGAAGTAGCTGCGGTAGCTGCAGCCGAGCGTGACCTCGAAGTCGTGCAGGGTGGTGAGGACGAGAAAGCGCTCGGGCCAGGTGTAGCCCTCGAACTCGACGTCCAGAGCCTTCCGAACGAAGCTGCGCCCGCCATCCGCGCCCACGAGCCAGCTGCCGTGCAGCGTCTCTTCGCCGGCGGCGCCCTCCACGGTCACGGTCACGCCCTCGTCGTCCTGCTCCAGGGCGCGGACGCGCGTGCCCATGCGCACGGTCGCGTTCGGCAGCGCCGCGAGTTCGGACAGGACGAGGTTCGCGAGCTTGTGCTGCTCGGTCTGCACGACGAACGGGAAGTCGGTCTCTTCGGCGAGGATCGAGTGATCCATCCGAGCGACCAGGCGTCGGGCGGGCTTGTCCCAGTAATCGAAGTACCGGGCGACGAGGCCCAGCCGAATGAAGTCGTCGATGATGCCGAGGCTCGCCAGCATCTCGAGCGTCGACGGATGGAAGGTCGCCGCTCGGGGACTCGTGTCGATCTCCGCACTGGCCTCGACGAGTTCAACGCGGAAACCCGCCTGCGCGGCGGCGAGCGCGGTGACGGCGCCCACGGGGCCGGCGCCGACGACGATGACGGTGTCCTGAACCATTTACTCTCCTGCGATGACGGGGGTGGTGAGGGATTCTAGGGTGCGCACGCCCAGCGAGCGGTAGAGCCAGCGCCCGGAGCGGCCGAACCACTCGCGATCGGCGAGCTGCGCGCGGAGCGGACCGGAGCGGGCGCGTTCGCGCTCGGGGGAGTCCATGACCTCGAGCGAGGCGAGTTCGTGCAGGGCGATGTGAGTCCACGGGCCGCCCTGCCCGTCGACGACGTGGTAGCGGCGCACGCGCAGCCAGTCCGGCGCGGCCATGAGCATCGGCACGTGCTCATCGGCGTACCAGTGCTCGAACTCGGCGCGGTCCTCCTCGGGTACGGCGAACGCCACGGCCGAGAGGTACTGCGCACCGGAGACGTCGCCGGTGTCGGAGAGGAGCTCGCAGAGGTAGCGCGTGAAGCCGGAGACGCGGCCGAGCATGTACGTGGTCTCGTCGCTGGGGTCGCGCTTGAGGTCGAGGTAGCCCGCTGTCGCGAAGGCGTCGAGCGAGTCGACCTCGTAGACCGCGAGGAACTCGTCTTCGCCGGGGAGCGGCCCGTAACGGGTCGCGCGCTGGAATCCGGGGAGCACCAGGCGAGCCGGGATGTGGTCGTCGTCGTACCAGCTGTTGAACCGGTCGACCTCCTCGGAGCGAGGGGTCATCTGCGAGAACAGGATGCCTTCGGTCACTGTCTTCTCATTTCCTGTCAGGGATGGCGGAGCACCGCGGGCTTCTGCGCCGGTGGCGTGTTGCGGCTCTTGGTGAATCGGACGACGCCCTCGGTGACGACGGCGGCGACAGCGGGGATGTCGCCGCGGGCGATCGCGTCGAACGCGTTGTCGGCGGCGGAGCCGAGCGGGGCGTCGACGAGGGCGAGGTCGGCGGCGGCACCGACCTCGAGGACGCCGCCCGGGATGCCGTAGATGCGGGGCACATTGCCGGTCGACGCCGATATCGCCTGGCGTGGAGTGAACGGGCCGAGCGAGGTCAGCTCGGTGATGATGCGGAGCATGCCGAGCGGGATGACCCCGGTGCCGGTGGGCGTGTCGGTGGCGAGGAGGATGCGGTGGAGCTCGTCGCGGGCGAGGAGCATCTCAGCGAGATGGATGGCCGAGCGCAGATTTCCGGCGTGGACGAGCTGCATGGCGATATCGCCGCCCTGCTCGACCATCGCGACGTTCTCCTCGGCGGTGAGCGAGGTCGGGCCGCCGTTGACGTGTCCGGCCACGTTCGGCCGCATCTCGAGAAGCAGCTCGGCGCTGATCTTCGCCCGGCTGCCCGGAATGGAGCCGCCACCGCTGTGGCACATCACGGTGATGCCGGCAGCCCGTGCATCGGCGACCACGGGAATGTAATCGCGGGCGTCGGCGAACGCTCCGAAGCCGCCCTTCGCCATCCGGACGCCGGCGGCGTGCACCTCCTCGAAGTCCGTGCGCGTGAGACCGGGCTCGAGGATGACGGAGCCGCCGTGCACGGTCATGCCCGAGGGACGGTAGTGCTCGTAGCTCTTGTATGCGGCGACGGCCAGCGCCTTCACTCCGACGACGTCGGTCGGACGTCCGGGCACGTGCACTTCGCTGGCGGAGATGACCCGGGTCGTCCCGCCATGAAGGTAGCTGTCGAGGAAGCCGATGGTCTGCTGGCGAGGCGTGTAATCACCGAATGTGGTGTGGACATGGCTGTCGATGAGGCCGGGGATGGCGGTGGCGCCGCCCGCGTCGAGTACCTCCTCGTGGTCGCCGACGGCGATGTCGGAGGACGAGCCGATCCACGTGATGACGCCGTGCTCGACGACGAGAGCGTCGCCGTCGATAGCGGCGCCCTGCAGGCCGCCACTGTGGGAGTCGCCGATGTTCACGACCGCGAGGCTCATGCCGATTCCTTCTGGCCGAAGTCAGTGCCGAACGCGCGCAGGCGCTGCTGGGGGCGGCCCTGTGCCGCGGCCGCGAGCGCGACGAGGATCTCGCCGGCGTGCGGCGCGTCGGCGACGCTCACCTCGATCGTCTGGTGGTGCGAGCGCATCTTCTGATCAGTGATGTGCTTGAGGGGGATGTCGAAGGACGCGCCGACCCCCGCACGCTTCTCGACGGCCGGGAGGAGCGTCGTGGCGTCCGCTGCGCGGCGGAAGTGGTCGCCGAACTGCAGCGTGTGGATGAGCGCGGATCCGTGCTCGATTTCGCCGTCGAGGCCGACGATGGCGGCCTTGCCGTAGGCCTCGATCGGCGTCCCGAGTGCCGCGACGACGCGGGGTGCGAGCAGCGCCCCGAGCTCGTCAGCGTACTGGTCGACTCCCGCCGTCAGGTCCTCGACGAATCCCTGGCCGGCCCAGGGGTTCGGTATGACCGCGGCGACGACCGCGACGCGCGCAACCGGGTCCACGGGGCGCCCGCCCTCCAGGAGCGTTTCAGTCACGAGAGTGAAGATCTTGCGAGGGGTCATGCGAAGGCTCCGTTCAGAGTGGCGGGATCGAGAGGGAGGTCGGTGGCGCGGTCTCCCACGCGAGGGAAGGGGCGGGGACCGGTCGCCGCTGCGGCAATGAGGACGAGCTCGTCGCGACGGGGTGCGTCCGGTACCCGCACGCGCACGGACTGGTAGAAGTCGCGTCGCGTGCCGCTGTGCTTCTCGCACAGCGGGATCGTGAGCGGCTGGCCCGCGGCTCCTCGCGCATCGGCGAAGGAGATGACGGCCGAGCCGTCAAGGAAGCCGCGCAGGCTGCTGGCGAAGTACGGGGTGTGGGTGATCGCCGCGCCGTGCTCCATCTCGCCCGCCTCGCCGATGATCACGCCCTTGCCGAACGCGGCGACCGCGTCGGCGCCGCCGAGCGCGGCCAGCAGGCGGTCGGCGAGGAGCTTCGACAGTCGGGCCGCGATGAGCTGCGGGCTCTGCACGAGTTCGCTGTCCGTGCCCGCGCCGATCCAGGGGTTTCGCAGAACCGCCGTCGCGGCCGCCTGGACGACCGGCACCGCCAGGGGCTCCTCGCCGTCGGCGAGGGTCTCGGTCGCCTCGACGGTGATCCTGCGAACCCCCCAGCGCGCCTCGGGCGACGACGGATCGAGGTGTCGGAGCACGGACGGCGCTCCGGAGAACTTCTGAAGAGCCATCGCCTTCCTTTCTTCAGGCCGACGGCGAGGGACAGCGTCCTCGCCACCATGGAATGTAACTCAAATATGACACTAGAGTTACGTACTTGGACGCCCAGGGCAAGTGGGTGCGCAAGAATGATCTGAATCGACCGGAGGGGTGCGAAGATGCAGGACGATCGAGGGGCTCTCGAACGCGGCGGCGAGATGCAGAAGGCGCTGGCCGCCTGGGGCAACGCCGACGCCGCGCGCGAGGGCAGCTTTCACGGGTATGTTCAGGCGCTGGCCCACGCCCGCTTCGTGCTCCGCAAGATCATGCGGATTCTCGACGATCAGGCGCGAGAGCATGGCCTTGAGCCGTTGAATCATCAGGCGCTCCTGCAGATCTATGGATCGGACGCCGGGATGACGGTGAGTCAGCTGTCTGATCGACTGGATATCGCGCCGGCGTTCGGGTCGAGGCTCATCAGCCAGCTGGACAAGCAAGGGCTCATCGAGCGAACGCCCCATCCCACTGACCGCCGCGCGTCGATCATCACGGCCTCGCCGGACGGAGTGGAGCGGTTGCGAGCGATCGACCGTGCGATCTTCCGGCGCATTCGCAACTTTCAGGATGACCTCACGGAGGTCGGCAAGTTCGGCGCCCTCGGCGTGTTCGCGTCCTATGTCGGTCTCGACGGCGACTCCACGCTGGCCAGTCACCTCCGCGACTCCGTCCGGTGGGCGAAGGAGTTCGGAAATGCTTGACTCAAGTACCTAATGTGGGTAACACTCTCTGCAACCGGTCTCCTGGCTGGTTTGCCGCGAAGGAGTGTTCATGCAGCCACAACCCGTCCGCCCGATCTCGGAGGCGGCCCTCGCATACTCGGTCAAGGACCTCGCCGTCGATGTCACCACCAAGGCTGGCCCCAAGCGGCTGATCGATCGGCTCGACTTCACCGTTCGCAAGGGTGAGATCCTCTCCATCATCGGCACTTCCGGCGCCGGCAAGACCACGTTGCTGCGAGTGCTGGGCGGCCTCATTCCGGCGACCAAGGACTCCGAGGTCCTCGCCGACGGTCGTCCGATCCAGGGCCCGCCCGATCGGGTGCTCATGGTCTTCCAGGACTACGCTTCCTCCCTGCTTCCGTGGCGCACGATCCGCCGCAACGTCGCTCTCGGCCTCGAGACGCGCTATCGCGGCGGCGATCTGCAGGACCGCGTGGACGCCGCGCTCGACCTCGTCGGCCTCCGGAAGCGCGCGGACGAGTACCCATGGCGACTTTCGGGCGGCATGCAGCAGCGCGTTCAGATCGCCCGCGCGCTGGCCATGGAGCCCCAGGTGCTGTTGATGGACGAGCCGTTCGGCGCGCTGGACGCCATCACGAAGACGTCGCTGCAGGACGAGCTGCTTCGGGTGCAGGAGCAGACTGGCGCCACCATCATCTTCATCACACACGACGTGGAGGAGGCGGTGTACCTCGGGGACCGCGTGCTCGCCCTCGGCGGCATCCCGGGACGGATCGTCGACGTCTTCGACGTCGATCTTCCGCGGCCCCGGCACCAGATCCACACGAAGGAGATGCCCGAGTTCCTGCGCCTGCGTCACCAGGCCTATGAGTCGGTCGTGGAGGCGGAGCTCCGCCTGCGGAGCGAGCAATGACGAGCACGCTGGCCATGCAGCTCGGCCCGCTGCGGAAGACGCGTCGCTCCTGGGTTCGCTCGTTCAACTGGACCGGCGTGGCCACGCTGCTGGCGCTCGTCGTCCTCTGGGAGGTCCTCGACCGTGCGGGCGCGCTCTCGTTCGACTTCATCCCGGCGCCGTCGGAGATCGTGGGCGGTGTCGGCGAGCTGGTGATCGAGTCGTCTCTTCAGTCGGCCGTCCTTCACACGGCCTCGGTGGCTCTGACCGGCTGGGCCATCGCCTGCGTGATCGGCGTCGGGGTCGGCATCGCACTCGGACTCTCGCGGACCGCCTACACATGGACCGCGGCGTCCATCGAGGTGCTGCGCTCGTTCCCGTCCATCACGTTCGTGCCCCTCGCCGTACTCCTCTTCGGCTTCTCGTACACCATGGAGCTCGTCGTCGTGGTGTACGCGGCGACCTGGCAGGTGCTCGTGAACACGCTCGAGGGCGTTCGGGCGGTGGGACCCGGCCTCCGCGACGTCGCGCGCACCTTCCACCTCGCCGGGCTCCGCCGCGTCACGGCGATCATCATGCCCGCCGCCGCGGGCAAGATCATCGTCGGCATGCGCCTCGGACTCAACCTCGCGCTGATCCTCGCAGTCGCGGCGGAGGTGGTCGGCAATCCCGAGGGCCTCGGCTACGGGTTGGTCGTGGAGCAGAACGCGCTGCGTCCCGACCGCATGTTCGTCTTCTTCATCTCCGTGGGGCTCCTCGGCATCGTGCTGAACGCCATCCTGCAGTGGATCCTCGCCCGTGCGCTGCCCGGTGTCACTGCCGCGGCCGAAAGGGGGCGACGTTCCTGATGTCGCAGACCACCAGCACCATCGCCATCGCCACCGGTCAGACGAGGGCACGGAAGAATCGCCGCCGCGGCACCTCGGCCCCCCTGCGCGGGCTGACGCCACTCGTCGTCGGACTCGCCCTGTGGCAGGTCTTCGGCTCCGACGACTCCCCGTACTTCCCGCGGCCGTCGGCGTGGCTTGCCGCCATCACGCAGCTGCAGGGGGAGGGTGCGCTGCTTCCAGCCCTCGGAGCCACGCTGCAGAGCCTCGTCATCTCGCTCGCCATCGCCACCGTCGTGGGCGCAGCGCTCGGCATCCTCGTCGGGGCATCGCGCCTGCTCGACCGGGCCCTCGGCCCGACCCTCGAGTTCTTCCGGGCGACTCCTTCATCCGCCATGGTGCCCATCGGCGTCCTGCTGCTGGGCTACACCCTGACGATGAAGACGTCGCTCACGGTGCTCGCCGCCATCTGGCCGATTCTGCTCAACACCAGAGCGGCCATGCGGGAGTTCAATCCCACCCTCCTCGACGTCGCCGCCGTGTTCCAGATGAGCTGGATGCGACGGGTGCGCACGATCATCATGCCCGCGGTGGCCACGGCCATCCTGCTCGGCATCCGGGTGGGCGCGCCGGTCGCGATCATCGTCACCCTCCTCGTCGAGATCCTCACGGGGGTCACGGGCATCGGTGCCCTCCTCGCCCAGAGCCAGCAGGAGTACGACAGTGCCGCGACATTCGGCCTGCTCGTCCTCATCGGCATCGTCGCTCTCCTGTTCAACTTCTGCATCGCCGCCATCGAGTCGTTCTTCACCCGCCACCTTCCCCCGGCCTGAGCGCCGACCATCCGCACGTCGTACCCGCGGCGTGCACGAAGGAGATCCCATGAGCACCATGTCCACTCTCAGTCGCGGCATCTTCGCAGCGGCTTCCGTTCTCGCCATCACCGGCGCTCTCGCCGGCTGCGCCGGTTCGAGCGACGCAAGCGGCTCAGACGACGCCGGCGACGCCTCGACGGTCCGCCTCGCCGTCAACAACACCGTGGCTTCGCTTCCGGTCGTCGTCGCGGACGAGCAGGGCTTCTTCGAGGAGCAGGGCCTCGAGACCACGATCACCCCCGTGGCCGACATCACGAAGCTGCCGCCGACGCTGGGCAAGCAGTACGACATCGGCTTCGGCGTGCAGCCCACGCTCATCCGCGCGGCCAGCCAGGGCGTGGAGATCGCCATGATCTCCGGCAACGCCGTAACGACTGAGGCGAAGCCCGAGTACATCCTCATGACCCGTCCCGACACGAACATCGACGGTCCTGAAGACCTCGAGGGGTTGAAGCTCGGCGCTCCGACTCTGAACGGCAACATCCACATCGGCACCCTGTACTGGCTGCAGGAGAACGGCGTCGACCTGGAGGCGGTGGAATCCGTGCAGGTGCCCACGCCGACGATGGTGGACCAGCTCAAGGCGGGTCTCATCGACGTCGCCGAGATGCAGCAGCCGTTCATCGACGTGGCACGCGAGGCGGGGATGGTCGAGGCCGGCTACTCGCTCGGCGCCGTCGGCGACCCCGCGACGATGTCGTCGTGGCAGGCCGCGACGTCATGGGCGGAGGAGAATCCGGAGACGCTGGAGAAGTTCCGCGCAGCGCTCGACGAGGCGATCGCCTGGATCCAAGCCAACGACGAGGACGCGCGCGACGTGCTCTCGGAGTTCACCGGCATCGATCGGGAGGTGCTGGGAGACAGCCCGCTGTCCGACTTCACGACGGCGATGAGTGAGGACTCGATCGAGCAGTGGGATGCCCCGATGCGCGCCGTCGCCGGGTTCGACGCCGAGATCGATTACTCGACGCTCATCGTCGAGCCCTGAGCGCAGGCTCCGCGCACGCGGCCCCGGTCCTGCGACCGGGGCCGCATGGCTCGGTCAGCGGTTCTGACGGGCGACCATCTCCGCGATCCAGGTGGGTGCGAACGGCGAGATGCAGCCGGGGGAGGTGGGGTAGTCCCGCAGGACGCCGAGCCGCTCGCCGATCTCGAGGGCGCGCGGCCGGTGCTCGGGGTGCCGGATGCCGATGTGCGCAAGACACGTGTTCATCGCCCACTGCAGGCGGTCGGGTGCGCTCGCCATCTCGGACTGGATGAGGTCCAGCAGCGCGTCGAGATCGACGCCGTCGGCGCCCCTCGCCACCCGCTGGCTGGTGAGCTCCCACCCCGCCGCGGCGACGACCGGGTCGGGGTCGGCGAACCATCTCTCCCGCAGCGCCCCCGCGTGCGTGCTCTTCTTCGCGAGGTAGTTCACCAGCCAGTCCTGCACCTTGGGCGCGCGCGCCTCGCGGAGCATCGCGTCGAGTCGCGCCGCGTCGAGATCGCGCGGACGGACGGTGAGGATGGCGACGAGGCGTGCCGCCGTGTCGCCGGTCTCCCAGAGCGCGCGCGACAGCGCCGGGTCGGTGCCCAGGCGCTTCGCGAGTGCCCTCAGCTTCGTGAGGTTGACTCCGTGATCGTCGCCGTGCCGTTCGTTGACCACGCGCATCCGCGGGTCCTCGAGGGCGGCGAGTTCGGCGAGGACCTCCGCGACGTCCGGGTTCTCCATGACGTCAGCCTAGAATCCCCGGGCGCTCAGCAGAGCCGCTTGGCGAGCTCCGCGAACCGGAGATCGGCCACGCGCGGCGCGCCGAAGCGCTCGTCGCCGTAGGGGAAGGGCGACGTCGCGCCCGTGGCCCGGTACCCGCGGCGCTCGTACCAGGCGACCAGGTCCGTGCGCACGGAGATGACGGTCATGCGCATCTCCGTCGCGCCCCATTCCTCGCGGGCGACGCGTTCCGCTTCGTTCAGGAGCTGACGGCCGTACCCCCGCGCCTGCATGCCCGGGTCGACCGCGAACATGCCGAACCAGGCATGGCCATCCCGCCGATCGATATGGCAGGTGGCGACGATGCCGTCGTCCACGCGCAGGGTGAGGAGGCCGCCGGTCGACGCGGCGATGAGCGCGGCGACCTCGTCGGCGCCCGTGCGGCGCCCGCCGATGAGATGCGCCTCCGTCGTCCACCCCGCGTCGGCGCCGCGATACGCCCGCTCCACGAGCGAGACGACCTCGTCGACGTCGTCGGGGCGGGCGAAGCGGAGCGCAGGGGAGTCGGTCACGGCGACATCGTATGCGGCTGCGGCTCCGTGAGCCGCGAACGGCGGTGTCTAGGATGGGGGCAGACATCAAGGGGGGTTCCGTCGTGGAATGGTTGATACCCGTTCTCGTCGTCGTGGCGATCATCGTCATCGCGGCCATCTATCTCTGGGCGACGTACAACTCGCTCGTTCAGCTGAACGTCCGCGTGGATGAGGCGTGGAGCGGGATCACGGTGCAGCTCAAGCGAAGAGCCGACCTGATCCCCAATCTCATCGAGGCGGTGAAGGGGTACGCCGCGCATGAGAAGGCGGTGTTCGAGAACGTCACCAGGGCGCGCGCGGAGACGCTCGCGGCGACCGGCCCCGCCGAGGCGGGGGTGGCGGAGAACCACTTCCAGCAGGCGATCAAGAGCCTGTTCGCCGTCGCGGAGTCGTACCCGCAGCTGCAGGCGAGCCAGAACTACCTGCAGCTGCAGCACAGCCTCGTCGACACCGAGGACAAGATCCAGGCGTCGCGCCGGTTCTACAACGGCGGCGTCCGCGAGCTGAACACCAAGATCAAGGTGTTCCCCAACAACCTCTTCGCCCGGAACCTGGGCTTCGACGAGCGCGAGTTCTTCGAGGTCGACGGGGGAGCGGCGATGTCGGAGCCGCCTCGCGTGCAGTTCTGACGCGGTCGACGACCCGAAGGGCTCCTCTCAGTTCACGCTGAGCAGGAGCCCTTCCTCGTCGAGCGAGATGGAGCCATAGAGGTTCCAGGAGTCGGTGCGGTAGGTGTAGGTGCCCTCGCTGCCGTCGCCGTGCAGGCCGGTCACGGTCGCGACGACGGCGCCGCCGGTGGCCTGGAACGTGCCCGCGTCGAGGTCGATCTCGGGCTGCGGCAGCGCATCGGCGCGGTAGGTGATCTCGATGGTTTCGGCGAGGTCGGCGGGCCACGGCACGATCAAGCCGCACCCGTCGAGCACCTCCGAGGAGGCGGCGAGGCACTCGTCGATGTGGGCGTCGAGCGCGTCCTCGGCCTGGGTTTGCGCGGCGTCGGTGAACACGGGGTCGAGTGCGACGGAGGTCGGCTCCGCTCCGACGCGAACGCGGTCCTGCCCGTCGAGGAACTCCGCGGGCCAGGCCGAGACGTCGTACGAGGCCGGGAGGAGCGACAAATCGGCCGATCCGCCTTCGAGCGGCATGGGCGAGCCGGCGACGTCGACCCACGCGCCGCGCGTGGCCGTCATGGTCACCGGCGTGAGCGTCGGCTCCGTCACCCGCCATGATGCGCCGTCCTTCTCGAGCGAGAACCGCAGCTCGAGCGGCTCGTCGGCCAGGACCGTCTCGACGCGCACGCTGGCGGCGTCCTCGGTCTCCGACAGCTCGACGATCTCGGCGTCGCCGAGGTGCTCGGCCGCTCCTTCGAAGGCGGTCCACGCGGATTCCGGGACCGCGTCGGGGTCTGCCAGGAGACCCCGCACGGCGTCCGCGTGACCGCCCGACAACGCCTCGAGATACTGCCCGGCGACGCGCTCGGCACTCGCCGGACGGCTGGTCGACCAGAACCCGATCGCGAGCATGCCGATGACGATCACGCCGACGACGGCGAGGATCGGGACCATGGGACGTTTCATGCGGCCTCCTCTTCCGCAACCCTAATCAGCCGTGGCTCGGAGAGCGCCGGGATGGCCGTGGCGCGGCGCGTCGAGCACACGCGCGAGGTCGTCGGCCGCGTCTCCCCAGTCGGAGACGGACAGCGACTCCAGCCCCTGCCAGTGCGCGGCGTCGCGCAGGGCCGCCGCGGCCCGCTCCGCGACGTCAGGCGAGGCGGCGCCCGGCTCCCACCAGGCCGACTGCACGCGGAGGGTGGATGTCGCGCGTTCCGCCTTCAGATCCGCGCGGCCGACGATGCGGTCGCCGACGAGGAGCGGCAGGGAGTAGTACCCGAACCGGCGGCGCTCGGCCGGCGTGTAGATCTCGATGCGGTACTCGAAGCCGAACATCCGCTGCGCGCGCTCGCGGAACCACACCACGGGATCGAACGGGGTCAGGACCGTGGCGCGGCTGATGCGGCGCGGCAGCACCGCCTCGCGGTGCCGCCAGGCCGGGATGGGCCGCTCGCCGCGCTCCCACCCGCGCACCGCGACCGGCGCCAGCTCGCCCTCCGCGACGAGCCGCTCCAGCGCGGCGTGCACGGCGCGGCGGTCGCGCAGCCGGTGGTAGTCCGCCAGGTCGGCCGCCGTGGCGACACCCGAGGCCCGCGCCGCTCGCCGCACGAGCTCGACGATCGCGTCATCGCGGGAGACGGAGCGGGCGAGATGCTCGGCGGGGATGACCTGCTCGGCGAGCCCGTAGCGCCGCTCGAACCCGCTGCGCCCGGCGATGGCGACCTCGCCGAACCGCCACAGCATCTCCAGCGCCCGCTTCACGTCGTCCCAGCCCCACCACGGGCCTCGGCTCGCCGGCAGGTCCCGTTCGATCTCCGCCGGTCGCAGCGGGCCGCGCTCGGCGAGCTCCGCCCGCACCCAGCGCACCGTGTCGGCGTTCGCGGCGAACCAGCTGCCCTCGCCGCCGTGCTTCGCGCGCATCGCGTCCATGCGGAACCGCCACAGCGGCCAGTCCGCGACGGGCACGAAGGTCGCCTCATGTGCGAGGTACTCGACGAACTCCGGTCCGCGGGTCGAAGGCGTCAGGACGAGGCGGTCCAGGAGGCTCGTGTCGTAGGGCCCGAGCCGCGACAGCAGCGGAACGTAGTGCGAGCGTGCGAACACGTTCACGGAATCGATCTGCAGCACGTGCATGCGGGCGAGCTCGCGTCGCACGTGGCGGATGGCCGGGGCGGCAGGCCTGGCTCTGGCCAGTCCCTGCGCGGCGAGGGCCATGCGGCGCGCCTCGGCCGCGGACAGCGCATCCTTCACGCAGCTCACGCTACCGGCGGCCCCCGACATCGGGCCCGTGGCGCCGCAGACGGGGGATTAGGATGACGAGGATGAGCGACGTCCCGCCCCGCAACGGTCGCCCTGGCCTGTTCGGCCGACGTGTCCCGGAGCCGCCGCGCCCGCCCGCGCAGCCTCTCGGGCCCGATCCCGTCGAGGTGCCGATCGGACTGCGCGTCGCCACCGCGTACGGATGGCGCTTCCTCATCCTCGCGGGCGTCGTCGGGGTGATCGTCTGGCTCGTCATCGAGTTCAAGCTCCTCGTCATCCCGATCTTCGTCGCGACGCTCCTCACCGCGCTCGTGTACCCCTTCTTCTCCTGGATGGTCCGGCACCGGGTCCCGCGGACCCTCGCCGTGGTCGTCAGCGTGCTCGGGACGATCGCGGTGGTCGTCGGCCTCGTGTGGCTCGTCGTCTGGCAGATCGGCGAGCAGGCGGCGGAGGTGCGCGCCCGCGCCGCGGAGTCGATCGCCGGGCTGCGCGGCTTCCTCGTCGAGTCCCAGCTCGTCACGCCGACGCAGCTCGACGGGATGCTCACGGGCACCATCGACCTCGTGCAGGAGCAGGCCGACCTCCTCCTCAACGGGGCGCTGGCGGTCGGGTCCACCCTCGGGCACTTCGCGACGGGGTTCCTCGTGGCGCTGTTCGTCCTGCTGTGCTTCCTCTTCGACGGCGCGGGCATCTGGCGCTGGACCGTGCGCCTCTTCCCGCGCGCCGCTCGGCCGGCGGCCGACGCGGCCGCGCGCAACGGCTGGGCCACGCTCATCAACTACGCCCGCACGCAGATCATCGTCGCGACGATCGACGCGGTCGGCATCGGCCTGGGCGCCTTCTTCCTCGGCGTGCCCCTGGCCATCCCCATCGCCGTGCTCGTGTTCCTCGGCGCGTTCGTGCCGTTCGTGGGCGCCATCGTTACCGGTGCGCTCGCCGTCGTCATCGCGCTGGTCTACAACGGGCTCTGGATCGGCGTGGCGATGCTCGTCGTCGTGCTGCTCGTGCAGCAGATCGAGAGTCACATCCTCCAGCCGCTCCTCATGGGGTCGGCCGTGAAGGTGCATCCCCTCGCCGTGGTGCTCGTCGTGGCGGGCGGGTCGATGGCCGGCGGGATCCCGGGCGCCCTGTTCGCCGTCCCCGTCGCGGCGTTCGTGAACGTCGTCGCCGTCACCCTCAGCTCGGGATCGTGGCGCACCGGCACGCTCGTGCAGGGCGACCTCATCTGGAGCACGGTGCCCAAGAACCTCCGCCGCGGTGAGAGCCTGCAGCGCAGAGAGGAACTCGAATGACACCCGCAGAGACGCACCCGGAGGCCGCACCCGCGACCTCGGCCATCCCGACGCTCGCCGAGTTCGAGACCGCCGCGCGCTTCCTCGAGGGCGTCGTCGAGCACACGCCGATCGAGTACTCGCTGCACCTCAGCGAGGTGCTGGGCGCGCCCGTGCACCTGAAGCTCGAGAACCTGCAGCGCACCGGCTCGTTCAAGGTGCGCGGCGCCACGTACCGGCTCTCGCGCCTGACCGAGGAGGAGCGGCGCCACGGGGTCGTCGCCGCCTCCGCCGGAAACCACGCGCAGGGCGTCGCGCTCGCCGCGCAGCGCCTGGGCATCCCCGCGACGATCTACATGCCGCTCGGGGTCCCGGTCCCGAAGCTGCTCGCGACCAAGGGCTACGGGGCCGAGGTCGTGCTGGACGGCGCCACGGTCGACGTCGGCCTGCGCCACGCCGCCGAGCACGCCGCGCGCACCGGCGCGGTGCTCATCCATCCGTTCGACCACCGCGACGTCATCGTCGGTCAGGGCACGCTCGGGATCGAGATCCTCGACGACGTGGCGGATGTCGACACGATCATCATGGGGATCGGCGGCGGCGGTCTCATCGCGGGAGTCGCCGCGGCGGCGAAGGCGAAGGCCGCAGCAGCGGGGCGCTCGGTGCGGATCATCGGCGTGCAGGCCGAGAACGCCGCGCCCATGCCGGTGTCCCTCGAAGCCGGGGAGCCGGTGACGATCGAGACGAAGCCGACGATCGCCGACGGCATCCTCGTCGCCCGGCCGGGAGACGTGCCCTTCGCGGTCATCCGCGAGCTCGTCGACGAGGTCGTCACCGTCAGCGAGGACGATATCGCGCGCGCGCTCCTGGTGCTCCTCGAACGCGCCAAGGTCGTCGTCGAGCCCGCGGGCGCTGTGGGGGTCGCCGCGATCCTGGCGGGCAAGGTCCGCGCTCAGGGAACCACGGTCGCGCTGCTCTCGGGGGGCAACATCGACCCGCTCCTCCTGCAGCGGGTCGTCGCGCACGGTCTCGCGGCATCCGGGCGCTACATGAGCATCCGCATCCCGCTCCCGGACCGACCGGGCCAGCTCGCCCGCGTGTCGGAGCTGCTCGCCGAGGCCGGGGCGAACGTCATCGAGGTGCTGCACACCCGCCACGGGCAGGGCATGCAGATCAGCGAGGTCATCCTGCAGATCTCGGTGGAGACCCGCGGGGAGGAGCACAAGCTCCTGACGCTGCAGATCCTCCGCGACGCCGGCTTCCGCCCGGAGATCCTGCCGGAGTGAGCGCAGACGGGAAGAGGGCGACGGCCGACGGCCGTCGCCCTCTTCCCGTCTCGGCGGATCAGCCGGTGAACGTCTCGACCTTGACGACCTCGACGGGGATCTCCTTGCCGTTGGGGGCCTGGTAGCTCGTCTTCTGGCCCTCCCTGAGGCCGAGGATGGCCGAGCCCAGCGGGCTCTGCTCGCTGTAGACGTCGAGGTCGGTGCCTCCGGCGATCTCGCGGCTGCCGAGGAGGAAGCGCTCCTGGTCGCCGAAGACGACGGCGGTCACGACGGTCCCCGGCTCCACGACGCCGTTCGACTCCGGCGCGACGCCCACCTTCGCGTCCTTGAGCAGCGCCTGCAGCTGGCGGATGCGCGCCTCCTGCTTGCCCTGCTCGTCCTTGGCCGCGTGGTAGCCGCCGTTCTCGCGGAGGTCGCCCTCCTCGCGCGCCGCCTCGATGCGCTTGGCGATCTCCTCGCGACCCGTGGTCGAGAGGTGCTCGAGCTCGGCGGCGAGGCGGTCGTAGGCCTCCTGCGTCAGGAACGGGACCTGGGTGTCATCGGACACGGTCTGTCTCCTTCGTGGATGCGCGGCCGACGGGCCGGCATATGTGAAGACGCCCCGGCAGGTCACCGGGGCGTCGTAGGACTGTCCGCCGATCCTACGGAACCCAGCAGGACTTCACAATTCCCGTGGTCGCCTGCGCGACCGTCGGGATCGTCTCCGTGTGGGACTGGGTCACCCCGGCGGCGGGCGGGTACTCGACGATGCGCCAGCCGACGGAGCCGAACTGCTCGTCGAGTGCCTCGAGAGCGCACGCCACCGGCTGCGCATCGGCCGAGGTGATCTGGAAGCGGAGGGACACATGGTGCTCGTCGTGCACCTCGAAGCCGAGGTCGTCCACATCGACCGAGTCGGCCGCCTGGCTCATGGTCGACCACGCGAACCACGCCACCACGACCGCGGCGATGATGACGCCCACGATCCATGCGCTCCGCCGCCCCTGGTGGGGAGTGCGCCCGTAGCGCTCGTCGAGACGCTGCTGGATCGTCACGTCGTTCCTCTCAGAGAGCGCGAACTAGGCTGGTCACTCCAGGCTAGCCGCCTTTCCCCGGCGCCCCGTCCGGGGTCGCGCACACAGAGGAGTCCATTCATGTCCGCTCTCGCAGTGCTCGCCGCCGTCACGCCGAGTCCCGAGCAGACGGTGGACCCGGACCTCGTCACGCCCGGGCCCTGGGGCTTCGTCACGATCCTCGTCCTCGTCGTGGCCGTGTTCCTGCTGGTGTTCGACATGCTGCGTCGCGTGCGCCGTGCGCGCTACCGCGAGGAGGCGAACGAGGTGCTGGACGCCGAGGAGGCGGCCGTGCGGGAAGCAGCGGAGCGGGAGACGACAGAGCGGCCCGCCGCGGACGCGGATGCCGTCGGCCGGACCGACGACGAGCCCGGTCGGTCGGGTCCTACATCGGGCCGTTGAAGGCGGGGTGGGTCGCGATGATGAGCGCGGCCGACCAGTGGCACACGAACGCCAGCACCGTGCACACGTGGAAGATCTCGTGGAAGCCGAAGTGGCCCGGCCACGGATTCGGGCGCTTGAGCGCGTAGATCACGGCGCCGGCGGAGTACAGCAATCCGCCCACGATCACGAGAACCATCATGGCCGGGTCGGCGTGGAACAGATCGACGAGGTACATCACCGCGGCCCAGCCGAGGGCGAGGTAGAGCGCGACGTAGAGCCACCGGGGCGCTCCCGTCCAGAACACGCGGAACAGGATCCCGAGGACGGCGCCGGTCCAGACGAGCGTCAGGAGCAGGGTGCCCTTGTGCTCGGGCAGGGCGAGCACGCCGAGCGGCGTGTACGTGCCGGCGATGAGCAGCAGGATGTTCGCATGGTCGATCCGCTTGAGGAGGAGCTTCGTCCGCGGCTGCCAGCGGAAGCGGTGGTAGACCGCGGAGTTGCCGAACAGCAGCAGCGACGTCGCAGCGAAGACCGCGCACGCCCACTTCGCCGCTGCGCCCTGGGCCGCGCCGATGAGCACGATGCCGCCGACGATCGCGACCGGGAACGTCGCGGCGTGGATCCACCCGCGCCAGGTCGGTGGCAGATCCTCCTGTGCGTCGGCGCGTGCCGCATCCATCAGGGGAAGCTGCGGCACGCCATCCGGGGTCTGAGCGGGCGTCTCATCGGCCGAGTCCATGATCCGACAGTACGGGGTCGCGCATGCCGCACAGGGCACCCGCGGCGGCGCGGAGTACGCTCGGAGGGTGATCAGCGAGCCGGGAGCAGGACGCGGACCGCTGTACCGTCTCTACATCTCGAGGCTGCGTCGTCAGATCGACCAGGCGAAGGTGCCGCATCACGTCGCGATGATGATCGACGGCAACAGGCGGTGGGCGCGCCAGCTCGGCTACGAGACCCCCGCGCACGGGCACCGCGCGGGAGCGGCGAAGATGCGCGAGTTCCTCGAGTGGTGCGACGACATCGGGGTGCGGGTGGTATCGCTGTACCTGCTCTCCCATGACAATCTGCGCAAGCGCGACAGCCGCGAGCTGCAGGATCTCATCGAGATCATCGCGGGCCTCGCCGGTCAGCTCTCCCGCCGCCGGGACTGGCGCGTGCAGCACGTGGGCAGGCCCGACGATCTGCCGGACTTCCTGCTGTCCGCGCTGCGGGACGCCGAGGAGCGCACCGAGGGCAACGGGGGGCTGCACGTGAACCTCGCCGTGGGCTACGGCGGGCGGCACGAGATCGTCGACGCCGTGCGCAGCATTGTCCGCGCGCACGGCTCCGCCGGCGGCACCCTCGACGATCTCGCCGCGCATCTCACGCCCGAGCAGATCGCCGAGCACCTCTACACGGGCGGGCAGAAGGACCCGGATCTCGTGATCCGCACCAGCGGTGAGCAGCGTCTGAGCGACTTCCTCCTCTGGCAGAGCGCGCACAGCGAGTTCTACTTCCTGGAGGCGCTCGGGCCGGATCTGCGCGAGGTCGACTTCCTCCGCGCCATTCGCGACTTCGGGTCGCGGGATCGTCGTTTCGGCCGCTGAGACCCCGGTGGACAGCGCCTCTGAGAGAATGGGGCGGTGACCACTCTCGAAGATCTCTCCGCCTCGTTCACGGTGGAGCCGGGCTATCTCGACTGGGCCGCGTTCGGACCGCTGTCGCCGACCGTCCGCGAGGAGGCCGGCGCCGATCTCGAGCTGCTGGGCTCGGGGCGGGCCAGCGGTCACCAGTTCGTCGCAGGGCGTGCCGCGGAGGCCTGCGGAACGATCGCCGACCTGATGGGGGTCGAGGCCGCGGAGGTCGTGCTGCAGCCGTCGACGACGCACGGGATCGCGCAGGCCGTCTACGGGGTGACGGGCGGCGTCGTCGCGTCGCCGCGCGAATTCCCCGCCGTCACGGTGCCCATCGCCCGCGCGGCTGCCGCCCTCGGGCGAGTGGTTCCGCAGTGGATCGGCCCCGAGCATCGCTTCGTGACCGCCGACGCGGTCGCCGACACCATCGACGAGTCGACGAGCGCCGTCGTGCTGAGCCTGGTCGACTTCCGCACCGGCTACCGGGCCGACCTCGCCGCCATCCGCGAGGTGATCGGCGATGACCGCCTGCTCATCGTCGACGCGACGCAGGCGTTCGGCGTCGTCGAGGCCGACTGGTCGGCCGCCGACGTGGTGGCCGGGCACGGCTACAAGTGGCTGCGCGCCGGGCGCGGCACGGGGTTCGCGTGGTACGGGCGCCGCGCTCGGGTGGCGCTGGACCCGGTGCTCTCGGGCACGACGGGCGCCGAGGGCGACGACCTGCCGTTCGACGCCCTGCCTGCGCCGGCTCCGGACGCGCGGGCCTTCACGGTCTCACGGCCCGACTACCTCGCGGCCGCGCGCCTCGCCTCCGCGGTGGCCGAGGTCGCAGCGGTCGGCGTGACGCACATCGAGGCCGCCGTCGCCGAGCGGGTCGGTCGCGTGATCGAGATCGCCGATGCACACGGGATCGAGGTGGTCACGCCGCGCGAGCCGGAGCGGCGGGCGGGGATCGTGGCGCTGGACCCCGGCGCCGCGCAGGTCGGCGCCCTGGGCGCCGCGCTCGCGAATGGCGGCGTGACGGTCACGACACGGTCGGGCCTCGTGCGGGTGTCGCCGCACGTGGGCACCGATGACGAGACGCTGCGGATGCTCGACGACGCCTGCGCGGTCTTCGTGCAGACCCGGGTGGGCTGAGCGCGGAGTTCACCCGCGCTTCACAAATCGTCCGCGTGTCGGGGTGGCACGTTGTCGGATGCGGGTCGTAGCTTCTGATCATCGGGCAAGGCGCCCGGTCGAGTCGGCCGTTCAGACCGCGACTCGTGGCCCCAGGTCGACTCGTCGAATCCGGGCGGGAGCCCGGGGTCGGGAGTGTGACGTGGCCACCACCGCAGGCGTGAACGCCGACATCGTCAGGAGCGCCGCCGAGTCATCGCCGTCGAGCGCGCAGGATCTGCGCACCTACGTGCTCGACACCTCCGTGCTGCTCAGCGACCCGCGCGCGTACTTCCGCTTCGCCGAGCACGGGGTCGTCATCCCGGTGACGGTCATCACCGAGCTCGAGGGCAAGCGGAACGACCCGGAGATCGGGTTCTTCGCGCGCGCCGCCCTCCGGCACCTCGACGAGCTCCGCGTCGAGCACGGGCGGCTGGACTTCCCGGTCCCGGTGGGAGACGGCGGCACGCTCCGCGTCGAGCTCAACAGCACCGACCCGGCGATCCTGCCCAGCGGCATGCGACTGGGTGACAACGACAGCCGCATCCTCGCGGTCGCGGCCCACCTCGCTCAGGGCGGGCAGAGCGTCACCATCGTCTCCAAGGACCTCCCGATGCGCGTGAAGGCGGCGTCGCTGGGCCTCGCGGCGGAGGAGTACCTCGCCGAGCAGGCGATCGACTCCGGATGGCCGGGGATCGTCCCACTGCAGATCTCCGGCGACGACATGGCCGATCTCTACGAGAGCGAGGTCGCGGTGCATGAGGACGCGCGCGGGCTGCCGGTGAACACCGGGCTCGTGGTGCAGTCCGAGCGCGGGTCCGCGCTCGCGCGAATGACCGGGGAGGGGGAGTTCCGTCTCGTGCGCGGCGACCGCGAGGTGTTCGGTCTGCACGGGCGCTCGGCCGAGCAGCGGATCGCGATCGACCTGCTGCTGGACCCGACCGTGGGCATCGTGTCGCTCGGCGGCCGGGCGGGCACCGGCAAGTCGGCGCTCGCGCTGTGCGCGGGCCTGGAAGCCGTGCTCGAGCGCCAGCAGCAGAAGCGGATCATCGTCTTCCGGCCCCTGTTCGCCGTCGGCGGGCAGGAGCTCGGCTACCTGCCGGGCGACCAGACCGAGAAGATGAGCCCGTGGGGGCAGGCGGTCTTCGACACCCTCGGCTCCGTCGTGTCGCAGAACGTGCTCGACGAGGTGATGGAGCGCGGGCTGCTCGAGGTGCTGCCGCTCACGCACATCCGGGGCCGGTCGCTGCACGACGCCTTCGTGATCGTGGACGAGGCGCAGTCGCTCGAGCGCAACGTCCTCCTCACGGTGCTGAGCCGCATGGGGCTGAACTCCCGCGTGGTGCTCACGCACGACGTCGGGCAGCGCGACAACCTGCGCGTCGGCCGGCATGACGGCGTCGCGAGCGTCATCGAGTCGCTGAAGGGGCATGAGCTCTTCGGACACGTCACGCTCACGCGCAGCGAGCGCTCGGCGATCGCCGCGCTCGTCACCGACCTGCTGGAGGGCGGCGAGCTGTCCTGACCGCCGCCGCCTGGCCCCTGCCACATCGACCCGGCGGCTGGCAATCCCCGTGCTCCGTCCGCCGCCCTGAGGTGGGATGAGATGACGAACACGAGAGGCGGATCGCATGAGCGCGAGCAAGAGCAAGAGCGACAGCAAGAGCAAGAAGGGCGGCCTGGCCGCGGCGGGCGTCGCCGGCTTCCTGCTGTCGAAGCACCCCATCGGCCGCGCCGTCACGGCCATCACCATCGCCCGTCAGGTGTGGAAGGACCCGCGCGTGCAGAAGGTGCGCCAGCGCGTCGCCAAGCAGGTGGCGAAGAAGCACGCCAAGCGCCGATAACGATTCGCCCGCGGCGGCGGGGCCTTCTGGCCCCGCCGCCGCGTCGTGTGATCGCGCTCGTCGGCGGGATCGCGTGAACGATGCTCGCGGTCGTGCCGCTCGACGAGCGCGCGTTCTGGCGCGAGGTCTATCGCGCTCAGGACGCGGAACCCGGCTCGCGCTGCTGCTGAGGCGCATGGAAGGGGCCGGTCGGCGAGGATCTCCTTGCCGGCCGGCCCCTTCCGCACCGGATCAGGACGCGTCGGATGCGTCGCCGTTCCCGCGGCGACGGCGGGAGATGAGCGCCAGCCCCGCCGCGGCGAGGGCGCCCGCCCCCGCGAGAACGCCGCCGATGACGCCGCCTCCCGTCGGAACGAGCTCGACGCCATCCTCGGGTGCCTGCGTCGGGTCGGGCGCGGCGGACGGCGCGGGCGTGGGCGCCGCGGTCGGCGCGGGCGATGCGACCGGGAGCACCTGCACGACGCTCGGGCGCGGCCCGGCGAAGGTGCCGCCGCCGGCGCCCGCGAGCGGCGCGGGCTTCATCGCGTCGGGGAACGTCGAGCTCTGCGCGGCGAACGAGCCGTCCTCGCCCGGGTGCTGCACCGACACGAACACGTGCCACTCGTCGTCGTGGATGACCGGACCGCAGGTCTCCGCCTCGCGCGGCACCGAGAGGAACTGCTCCACCCGGCCACGCTCGGGCCCGTCGAGCGCGACTCGGAACAGGCCGTCGTTGTAGCCGATCGTGCTCGGGGCGCCGTCGGTGGAGATCCAGAGGTGACCCGCGCTGTCGAAGGCGAGGTTGTCGGGGCAGGAGATGGGGGAGACCTCCGCGGCGGGGAAGCCGGAGAAGTACGTGGCGGCGCCCTGCGCGGGGTCGCCGGCGACGAGGAGGAGTGTCCAGGTGAACGTGCGCGCCGTCTGGTCGCCGCCGTCCTCGGTGATCTCCACGATGTGCCCGTCGCGGTTCTCGCTGCGCGGGTTGGCCTCGTCCGGGCCGGCCTTCCCTGCCGTGCCGCGGTCGGTGTTGTTCGTGCAGGCCACGTACACCCGGCCGGTGGTCGGGTGCGGCTGGACGTCCTCCGGGCGGTCCATCTTCGTGGCGCCCACGCGGTCGGCGGCCAGACGCGTGTAGACGAGCACCTCGGCCACGGCCATCCCCTCGACCGCCGAGCGGCCGTCGACGACGAGCGGCAGCCATTCGCCGGTGCCGCCGAACCCGCCGTCCGCAGGCACCGCTCCCGAGCCGTCGATCTCGCCGACGGGGGAGTCTCCTGAGAAGCGGGCGACGAAGAGATCGCCGTTCTCCAGCAGGGTCATGTTGTGCGCGCGATCGCCCTCGACGCAGGCGTCGCGTGAGACGAATTTGTACAGGTAGTCGAAGCGCTCGTCGTCGCCCGTGTACGCGACGACCTTGCCGTTCCCCGCGAGGATCACGTTCGCGCCCTCGTGCTTCAGGCGCCCGAGCGAGGTGTGCTTGCGCGGCGTCGACGCGGGATCCGTCGGGTCGATCTCCACGACCCATCCGAAGCGGTTCGCCTCGTTCTCGTACCCGGGCGTGCGCGTGTCGAAGCGAGGGTCGAGGTGCTCCCACCCGCGCGCGGTCTCCTCGTCGGCCAGGCCGTAGCGGAGGTCGGTCTCGGACGTGCCGGGCGAGCGGAAGTAGCCGTTGAAGTTCTCCTCCCCGCTGAGGATCGTGCCCCACGGCGTCGTCCCGCCGGAGCAGTTGCCGAAGGTTCCGAGAACGGTCGTGCCGGCGGGGTCGGCGGTCGTCTGCAGCAGGTCCGACCCCGCGGCGGGGCCGGTGAGCGTGTAGGCGGTGTCGTCGAGGAAGCGCCGGTTCAGCGCCCCGCCGACCACGGGGGTCCACGGCGCGGTCTCGCTCGCGCGGGTGAGCTCGACGACGCTGAGCCCGTGCGCCTTCATGCCCACCGCGCGCACGCGCTGGGAGTCGCCCTCGAGCTGCGCGGCCGGGAACATGATCGTCTCGTTCGTGTACTCGTGGTTCACGAACAGGATGGCCGTGGTGGCGGAGGTGCGGATGACGTCGGTGTAGTCGACGTTGTACCCGAACTGCCGCGCCTGCGCCTCGGGCGACTGGTTCGCGGCGTCGAATGCGGGGCTGTCGGCGAAGAGCGGGTCGCCCCAGCGGATGATGGGCGTCCAGTCGAAGCCCTCGGGCACGACGAAGCTGTCGACGGTGTGCGGAACCGGGTCGATGGCGGTGAAGCCGAACGCTCCGGTCTCGCCGGCGGGGGCGGCCGCCGCGGTGCTCGGACGCGCGCTGCCGAGCGACGGGGCGAGCACGATCGCCGCGGCGCCCATCGCGCCGAGCCCGAGCAGCGCCCGGCGCGAGAGCTGCGCGTCGACGATGTCGCGGAAGGACGCGTTGGCGGAGGTGTTGCAGACGCCGCGCGCGCACGCGCTCGCGCACTTCAGGTGGCAGGTGACGGCACTCCGCTTGCCCTTCACACGCTCTGCCATGGGCAGCGTCCGACCGAGGTTGATGACCATGTTCGCGGATGTCTCCTTATCGCGGGTGGGTGACCCGTGAGGGCCTGGTCCCACCCCAGCGAGCGCGGATGGCCGGAAGGTGACGCGCGGCGGAACGCCGGCTGACGCCTGCGCTCCGCTCTCCGGGGATGGCGAAGGGCCCGGGAGGACATCTCCTCCCGGGCCCTTCGCCGCCGCGCTCAGCCGGCGTGCGTCATGGAGAGCAGATCGAGCTTCTCGTCGAGCTGCTCTGCCGTGATCTCGCCTCGCTCGACGTAGCCGAGGTCGATGACGGCCTCGCGCACCGTGATCCCCTTCGCGACCGAGTGCTTGGCGATCTTCGCCGCCGCCTCGTAGCCGATGACCTTGTTCAGCGGCGTGACGATCGAGGGCGACATGCCGGCGAAGGCCGCCGCGCGCTCCTCATCCGCCTCGAGGCCGGAGACGGTCTTGTCGGCGAGCACCCGCGAGGCGTTCGCGAGCAGACGGATGGATTCCAGCAGCGCGGTGCCCATCACCGGGATGGCGACGTTCAGCTCGAACGCGCCCGAGGCCCCTGCCCACGCGATCGTCGCGTCGTTGCCGATGACCCGCGCGCAGACCATGAGAGTGGCCTCGGGGACGACGGGGTTGACCTTGCCCGGCATGATCGAGGAGCCCGGCTGCAGGTCGGGGATGCGGATCTCACCGAGACCTGTGTTGGGGCCCGATCCCATCCAGCGGAGGTCGTTGTTGATCTTCGTCAGCGACACCGCGATGGTGCGCAACGCGCCCGACGCCTCGACGAGCGCGTCGCGGTTGGCCTGGGCCTCGAAGTGGTCGAGCGCCTCGGTGATGGGCAGGCCCGTCTCCGCCGCGAGGAGCGCGATGACCTTCTGCGGGAAGCCGAGCGGGGTGTTGATGCCCGTGCCGACCGCCGTGCCGCCGAGGGGGACCTCCGCCACGCGCGGCAGCGCCGCCTCGACGCGCTCGATGCCGAGGCGCATCTGGCGGGCGTACCCGCCGAACTCCTGCCCGAGCGTGACGGGCGTGGCGTCCATGAGGTGCGTGCGACCGGACTTCACGACCGCCTTCCAGGCGTCGGCCTTGGCCTCGAACGCCTGCGCGAGATGGTCGAGCGCCGGCACGAGGTCGGTGATGAGCGCTTCGGTGACGGCGACGTGCACCGACGTGGGGAAGACGTCGTTCGAGGACTGCGATGCGTTCACATGGTCGTTCGGGTGGACGGGCGCCCCGAGCTTCTCCGTCGCGAGGGTCGACAGCACCTCGTTCATGTTCATGTTCGAGGACGTGCCGGACCCGGTCTGATACGTGTCGACCGGGAACTGGTCGTCGTGCGCTCCCGTCACGACGTCGTCGGCGGCGGCCGCAATGGCGTCGGCGATGCCGGCGTCGAGGGTGCCCAGGTCCTTGTTCGCGAGCGCGGCGGCCTTCTTGATGCGCGCGAGCGCGGCGATCTGGCGCGACTCCAGCCCCTTGCCGGAGATGGGGAAGTTCTCCACGGCGCGCTGGGTCTGCGCGCGGTAGAGGGCGGTCTTGGGGACCCGCACCTCACCCATGGTGTCGTGCTCGATGCGGTATTCGATCTCGGTCACTTCCTCGTTCCCTCCGTTCAGGCGGCCGCGTCGGCCGTGATGCCCATGGTGACGTGGGGCACCGCGGTGCCCTCAGCCAGTCGGTAGTTCGCTCCCACGATGCCGAGGCGGCCGCTGTTGACCGCGCGGGAGATCAGCTCGGACGACTGCAGGATCCAGTCGATGGTGTCGCGCACGTGCAGGCGCCCGACGAGCTCGGCGTCCACGGTCTCGGCCGTGGCTCCCTCCGTCTCGCGCAGCGCGGAGTGCACGGCGGGGACGATGGGGGAGATCTGGCGCCAGATGTGCGGGGGCAGCACGGGCGCCTCGGCGCCGGTGCTGTCGATCGCCGCGCGGACAGCGCCGCAGGAGTCGTGCCCGAGGACGACGAGGAGGGGGACCTGGAGGATCTCGACGGCGTACTCCAGCGAGCCGACGATCGACTCGCCGGGCACCTGGCCGGCGTTGCGGACGACGAAGAGGTCGCCCAGCCCGAGGTCGAAGATGATCTCCGCGGCCAGACGCGAGTCGGAGCATCCGAACAGGGTCGCGAGCGGCGTCTGCCCGGTCGCGAGCTCGTTGCGGCGCTCCACGTCCTGATGCGGGTGCGCGGGGGTGCCCGCCACGAAGCGGGAGTTGCCCGCCTGCATCTTCTCCCACGCCTGCGCGGGGGTGAGCCGTTCGCTCATTCCGTCGTCCCTTCTTCCGTGCTCTGTGCGAGCACCTCGATCTGGTCGGTGAGATCGGCGGCGAGGTCTGCGGCGACCTCCGGCTCCGACGAGCCGTAGACGAGGACGTGATCGGCGCCGGCCTGCGTGCCGAGCGCGTACGACACGTTCGCGTTGGCATCCGGGTCGGCGATCTCGTAGACATCCCAGGAGATGCCCTCGATCGTCATCGTGTCCCGGGGCGCCGCGCCGCCCAGCATCTGCGCGGCCCACGTCTCGTCGGCGGAGAACCCCTGCGCGAGGCGGAGGAATCCGGTCTCGGAGGGGACGTAGGCGATGGCCCAGGCGGCCACCTCACCCGAATCCAGCTGGGCCTCGTTGACGAGCCAGCCATCCGGCACCTCCGGCACGAGCACGTCGTGACCGGTCGTCTCCTCGACGTCGGCCGCGATCGCCGCGACGTCGATGGGCGGGCGCTCGGGCGCCTCGCCGTGCGGAACTCCCCAGATGACGACGGCGACGACTGCGAACGAGGCGAGCAGGGCGGCGATGAGATTGCGGAAGTTCTGGCTGCCGCGGTGGATACGGGAGCTCTCGGCCTTGCGCGCGGCCGTCTCGTCGGGGGTCTCCGGGCGGCCCAGATGCGCGACGATGCGCGGCTCGCGCGCCATCAGGCGTCGCTCTCGGCCGAGGCCGCGCGGGCGGCGTCCAATCGGCGCTTGGCGCCGAGGAGCCACTCCTCGCAGCGGGCGGCGAGGGCCTCGCCCCGCTCCCAGAGCGCGAGCGACTGCTCGAGGGTGGGGGCGCCCTGCTCGAGTTCGGAGACGACGCGGACGAGCTCGTCCCGCGCCTGTTCGAACGAGAGCGACGCGACGTCCGCGGGAGGGGCCTGTTCGGTCATAGCGTCTCCATCCTACGAGGACGCGCGCGTCGTGCCGTCGCGGCGGCCGAGGGAGGTGGCGCTCACGGCGCCGTGCTCGAGGGTCACGACGAGGTCGGTGCCGGCGGGGGCGTCGTCGGCCGTGCGCAGGATGGCCCCATCAGCGGTGTGAGCGATCGCGTAGCCACGGGCGAGCGTCGACTGCGGCGAGAGCGCGCGCAGCGAGGCGCGCAGCTCGGCGGTGCGCCGCTCGCCGTCGTGGATGCGGCGCTCGGCGCGGTCGCGACCGCGGGCGAGGAGAAGGAAGACGTCCTGCTGGCGAGATTCCACCATGCGCTCGGGTGCGCGCAGGACCGGTCGCGTGCGCACGTGCTGGAGCTGGGCGATGTCGTGCTGGAGGCGCTGCTGCAGGCGCATCGTCAGCCGCGAGCGCAGCTGCTGCACGACCGCGCGCTGCTCGCCGACGTCGGGGACGACGCGCTTGGCCGCGTCGGTCGGCGTCGACGCGCGGAGGTCGGCGACGTCGTCGAGGAGGGGATGGTCGTTCTCGTGCCCGATGGCGCTCACGATCGGGGTGCGGGCGGCCGCGACCGCGCGCACGAGGCGCTCGTCGCTGAAGCCGAGGAGCGTCTGCGGATCGCCGCCGCCGCGCGCGATGATGATGACGTCGACGTCGGGATCGGCGTCGAGTGTCTGCAGCGCCTGGAGGATCTCGGGCACGCTGCGCTCGCCCTGCACCGCGGCGTGCAGGGTGCGGATGCGGACGTGCGGCCAGCGGAGCTCGGCGTTGCGCAGCACGTCCTTCTCGGCGTCGGAGCGCTCGCCGGTGATGAGGCCGATGCCGTGAGGGAGGAACGGCAGCGGCTTCCGTCGCGTGGGGTCGAACAGCCCCTCGCTGCGCAGCTGCCGACGCAGCCGCTCGAGGCGCTCGAGCTGCTCGCCGAGGCCGACGTGGCGCATGGCCGACACCTGGAACGAGAAGTCGCCGCCCTTGGGGTAGTAGTCCGCCTTGACGCACGCGACGACGTGATCTCCGACGCGGAGGTCGGCGGGGGTGCGAGCGCGCACGCTCGACCACAGACGGATCGAGATCTGCGCGTCCGAGCGCAGGTCCTTCAGGCGCCCGAACACGGCGCCGCCGCGCACGTTCCAGGAGGTGATCTCGCCCTCGACCCAGATCGAGCCCCAGCGGTCGATGAAGCCCTTGATGGTCTGGTTGAGCCGCTCGATCGACGTCGGCGCCTGCGAGGAGGAGTCCCGCGGCGCGACGGAGTCGGCGGGCGGCTGCTCGCCCTCGGCGGGCTGGGACTGGAAGGTCGTCATGGTCTCCTCGCGGCGCGCTCGCGCTGCCTCGGCACCCGGCCCGTGCCCAGCGGGCGCACGTAGAATCGGAGCATGAGCTCGACCGCCATCCACCTGCCCGTGCCGCGCGTGCCGGGCAGGCGCGCACGCCTTCAGGATAACCCGGTAGCCGGACAGAAGCGGGTGCTGCTGGCGGCGCCCCGCGGCTACTGCGCGGGCGTGGATCGGGCGGTGATCACCGTGGAGAAGGCGCTCGCCCGTTACGGCGCCCCCGTGTACGTGCGCAAGCAGATCGTGCACAACATCCACGTCGTGCGCGAGCTCGAGGCGCAGGGTGCGATCTTCGTCGAGGAGGTCGACGAGGTGCCCACCGGTGCGCACGTGGTCTTCAGCGCCCACGGCGTCTCACCGGCGGTCATGAACGCCGCCTCCGACCGGGGGCTGCAGGCGATCGACGCCACCTGCCCCCTCGTCACGAAGGTGCACCGCGAGGCGGTGCGCTTCGCACGCGACGACTTCCACATCCTCCTCGTCGGGCACGAGGGGCACGAGGAGGTCGAGGGCACGGCCGGCGAGGCCCCTGACAACGTCACCATCGTGAACTCCCCGGCCGAGGCCGACACCGTCGAGGTCGACGACCCGTCGAAGCTCGTGTGGCTGTCGCAGACCACGCTCTCGGTCGACGAGACGATGGAGACGGTGAACCGGCTGCGCGCGCGTTTCCCCGAGCTGCACGATCCGCCGTCCGACGACATCTGCTACGCGACCCAGAACCGCCAGGTCGCGATCAAGAAGGTCGCCACGGGCGCCGATCTCGTCATCGTGGTGGGCTCCGCGAACTCCTCCAACAGCGTGCGCCTCGTCGAGGTCGCCCTGCAACACGGCGCGAAGGCCGCGTACCGCGTCGACTACGCGCACGAGATCGAGCAGGAGTGGCTCGACGGCGTGGAGGTCGTCGGCGTCACGAGCGGCGCCTCGGTTCCCGAGGTGCTCGTGACCGAGGTGCTCGAGGCGCTCTCGTCCGCGGGCTACCGCGATGTCGAGGAGGTCCGCACCGCCGAGGAGGACCTGCTCTTCTCGCTTCCCAAGGAGCTGCGACAGGATGCGACCGGGCGCCGCGACGCGCGTGCCGTGGGAGGCCGAGGCCGCCCATGAGCGACGAGGCGCGCCCGCCGCAGCCCCGCTACGGCCAGTACGCGACGAGCGAGGAGCAGCGCGCGCGGATGGGCGAGCCGGCTCCGGCCGCCAGGCCGGTGTCGCCGCCCGCTCCGGAGATCCCGGCGAAGCCCGCGCTGTCGCCGGGGCGCCTCATCGACCGGGCCGCGACCGTCGCCCTGCTCGTCTACGGCATCGTCAGCGTCGTGCAGTCCATCCCCGTCGTGCTCGACGCGACCCTGCTGCTGCAGACCATGGGCATCGACGTGGAACTCGCCGACCCCGCCGGCATGCGCGTGTGGGGCGTCCTCGCGGTCGTCGTGCTGACCCTGGGGTGGATCGCGACGGCGCTCTTCGCGTGGCGCCGGGCGCGGCGCGGCCGCATGACCTTCTGGATCCCCATCGTGGGAGCCGTGGTCTTCAACCTCATCGCGAGCCTCGTCGTCGCCGGCCCGCTCGTGGGCGATCCCGCGGTGATGGACGCCCTCCTGCGCACGCAGGGCGCTCTCGGCTCCTGAGCGCGAGCACTCGAGAACGCGAACGCCCGGTGCCGCGCGGCACCGGGCGTTCGCGTATCGGGAGCGGTCAGCTCTGCGACTTGCCGAACGAGCCGAGCTGGCGCGTCGACTCCGCGACGCGCGCGGCCATCGCCGACTCGGCGACCTTGCCCCAGGCGCGCGGGTCGTACTGCTTCTTGTTGCCGACCTCGCCGTCGATCTTCAGCACGCCGTCGTAGTTCGAGAACATGTAGCCGGCGATCGAGCGCGTGAAGGCGTACTGCGTGTCGGTGTCGATGTTCATCTTCACGACGCCGTTGGCCACTGCCAGCGCGATCTCCTCGTCCGTCGAGCCGCTGCCGCCGTGGAAGACGAGGTCGAGCGGCTTCGCACCGGTGCCGAAGTGGGCGGCGATGCCCTCCTGGATCTCGCCGAGAAGCTCCGGACGCAGCTTCACGCCGCCCGGCTTGTACACGCCGTGCACGTTGCCGAAGGTGAGCGCCGCGATGTAGCGGCCCTTGTCGCCGAGGCCGAGCGCTTCGACGGCCTTCGTCACGTCCGCGACCGTGGTGTACAGCGCCTCGTTCGATCCTTCGTGCGCGACGCCGTCCTCCTCGCCGCCGACGACGCCGACCTCGATCTCGAGGATCGCGTTGATGTTCTTCATCCGGGGGAGGAGGTCCGCCGCGATCTCGATGTTCTCGTCCAGCGGCACGGCCGAGCCGTCCCACATGTGCGAGTTGAACAGCGGCTCGCCGCCGGCCTTCACCCGCTCCTCGGATGCCTCGACGAGGGGCAGGACGAAGCCGGGGAGGGCGTCCTTCGGGCAGTGGTCGGTGTGCACGCCGACCGTGATGGGGTAGTTCTTCGCGACCTCGCGGACATACTGCGCCATGGCGATCGCGCCGGTGGCGCGGCCCTTGACGGTGTGTCCGGCGAAGTAGTCGGCGCCGCCGGTGGTGACCTGGAGGATGCCGTCGGAACCCGCCTCGGTCAGGCCCTGGAGCACGGCGTTGATCGTCTGGGAGCTCGACACGTTGAACGCGGGGTAGGCGAACCCACCCGCCTTCGCGCGGTCGAACATCTCGGCGTACTGGTCCGGTGTGGCGACGGGCATTGCATGCTCCTTCGAGAGGCGACGTGAGTGCAGTCTCAGCCTAGCGAAGGCGGCTCTTTCCGACGTGACGACGTGATTCCGGGCGGTTCCTCACGTCAACGCAAGAATCGCGATTCCTTCGGCGGAACGCGGCAGAAGAAGCGGGATGTGCGCCGTCCCGGACGGCTACTGTCTGAGGCATGACTGCCGACTCCCACGAGATCACGAGCGCCGAAGACCTGATCCCGCTGCACCCCGACCGCAACATCGCGCTCGAGCTCGTGCGCGCGACCGAGGCGGCGGCCATCCGCTCGGTGCCGTTCATCGGGCGCGGCGCGAAAGAGGCGGCAGACGGCGCCGCCGTCGACGCGATGCGAGCGTTCCTGTCCACCGTCGACTTCGACGGCGTCATCGTCATCGGCGAGGGCGAGAAGGACAACGCCCCCATGCTCTTCAACGGCGAGCACGTCGGCACGGGCCGAGGCCGCGCGTACGACATCGCGGTGGACCCGATCGACGGGACGTCGCTGACCGCGGCGGGTCGCAACAACGCCCTCTCCGTGATCGCCCTGTCCGACCGCGGCACGATGCTGGACGCGTCGACCGTCTTCTACATGGACAAGCTCGTCACCGGACCCGCGGGGGTAGGCGTCGTCGACATCCGCCTCCCCATCGGTGAGAACATCCGCCGCCTGGCGAAGGCGCTCGGCAAGCCGGTTGAGGAAATGGTCGTCTCCGTGCTGAACCGTCCGCGTCACGAGCAGCTCATCGCCGACATCCGCGAGACCGGGGCGGGTACGCGCCTCATGAGCGACGGCGACGTCGCCGGCGGCATCAACGCCGCGCGCCACGACGCGCGCACCGACATGTGCGTCGGCGTGGGCGGCAGCCCCGAGGGCATCGTCACCGCGTGTGCGATCAAGGCGCTCGGCGGGCACATCCAGGGCCGGCTCTGGCCGCGCGACGACGACGAGGCTCAGAAGGGCATCGACGCCGGGCTCAAGATGGACCACGTCTACGAGGCCGACGACCTCGTCGCCGGCAGCAACACGATCTTCGTCGCGACCGGCGTCACCGACGGGGCCCTCGTGGAGGGCGTCCGCCGACAGGGCGGCTACGTCTACACCGAGAGCGTCGTGCTGCGCGGCCACTCTGGCACGCTGCGCCGCATCTCGTCGGATCACCTCGAGTCGAAGTGGTTCTGACCGCGCGCTGACGGATGGCCGGAGCGCGCCGCCGGACAGTTCCCGGTGGCGCGCCCTTTCGTGACCCGTCTGTGACCGCCTTCGGAGGAACGTCGGCGACAATGGAGGGGGCACGCGGCCCTCGCGCGCCAGGGGAGGGTGGACCCGGATCATGTCAGCGCAGCACGCACAGCAGGTCGTTCAGGAGCCGGCGCCTCGCACGGGCGCGCAGGCCGTCGTCGCGGCGGCGAAGGACCCCGCTCGGCGACCCGACGTCCTCTTCCGCGTGCGTCGCGCACCGGACCACGAGCTCAGCCCCTGGTGGCACATCGGCGCGTTCGTGTTCACCTCGGCCGCCGTCGTCGCGCTGCTGAGCCTGCTGCCCGGTTGATCCGCGGACTCAGGCGACCGGCTGCAGAATGGGCGTGATCGAGACGCCCGCCGACTCCGCGAGCGCGTCCACGTCTGACGCGCCGAACCGCGCGGCTGCGTCCATCAGGATGTGCGCGCAGGCGAGGGCGTCCGCGCCGGCGTCGTGATGGGCGAAGCCGGTGAAGCCGGCCGCCGCCGCGGCGATCGGCAGGCGGTAGGACTCGAGCCGGTAGGTGCGCCGGGCCAGCTGCAGGCTGCAGATCGAGCGCCACGGCGGGCAGTCGACGCCGGTGGCGTCGGAGGCGCGACGCAGCACGCCCATGTCGAACGTCGCGCTGTGAGCGGCGAGGGTGTCGTCGCCGGCGAAGTCGCGGAGATCCTCGAACTGCTCAGCCCAGCCCCGTGCGTCTGCGACATCCTCCGCGTAGATTCCGTGGATCGTCGAGTTGAACGGGAAGAACTCGTCGAACCCGACCGGCGGCCGGATGAGCCAGGACGCGCGATCCACGACCACCCCGTCTCGCACCTTCGCCAGCCCCACCTGGCATGCGGACTCCGGTCGGGAGTTCGCCGTCTCGAAGTCGATGGCGGTGAAATCGAGCGGCACCCCCTCAGTCTCTCCGATCCTCCCTGAGAGCGCGAAACGCGGCGCGTTCGGTCAGGCGTCCACCGAGCGCGCGCTGTCGATGACGCGGCGCAGGCAGAAGCCCACCGTCACGGCATCGGCATCGGCCGCTCCACTCTCGCGCACCTCGGCGAGATACTGATCCAATGCCTCCTGCGCCGCGTTTGCCAGGTCCTCCGTCTGCTCATCGTGGAGGGGCGTGGCGACGAGATCGGCACAGGCGCGAATGGCCGACACCAGCGTCCGCTGCGTGGGTTCGGGAGCCGTGGGCTCGCCCTCTTCGGAAGGAGTGTCGCGGAAGAGGGCGTCGCTCAGACTGCGGATGGCGAAGACCGTGCGCTCGAGCGCGCGTCGACGACGGTCATTGGTGCGCCGCTCCTCGCGGTGGCGGCGGGAGCGCGGGTTGCCGCGTGCGCTCTCATCGGCATCGAGGACGTCGTCGGACACCGCGGATGCCGTCCGGCGCAACGAGGTCACGATGCCGTCGATCTCCTCCTGCGGCCCGTCTCCGCGCTCGATGAGATCGGCGAGATCGTGCAGCGAGCGAGCCGCCGCGTCGCGCAGCTGGGAGAGGCGCCGCCCGGCGTAGGTCAGGTGCAGGGGCGGCACGATGAGGAGGTTGACGGCGACCCCCACGATCACGCCGAATGCGAGCGTCACGAGGTACGACACCGAGAACTCGTCGGGGTCGCCGCCGCCGATCAGCAGCACGAACATTCCCGCCATCGCGATCCAGTCGCGACCGGCGCCGAGCCAGCGGAAGGCGCCGACCAGGACCCCGAGGCCGACGACGAGCGCGAGCGCGAGGAGAGCGGGACCGCCGGCGTACACGAGCGCGAGGCCGCCCGTGCCGAGGAGGATGCCGAGGCCCACGCCGACGAGGGTCTGCAGACCCGTCCGCACCGAGCGCATGAGCGTGGGGTACATGCTCACCAGGGCGCCGAGCGGCGCGTAGTACGAGTACTCGTCCGCGGCGAACGGCACGTACGGCGCGAAGTGGAGCGCGAGGCCGCAGGCGAGCGCGACCTTCACGGCCAGCAGGACGCGGCCGGGGCCGTCCAGTTCCTGTCCGCGCCTCATCAGCGCATCCCACCGTGAGCGGAGCGTCATCTCGATGACGCTACCCGTGCCATCCGCTGCGGGCGAGAGGCGCGGCGCGGGCGGTTCCGGCCGCCCGCCTCGCAGGCGCCGCCGCGTAGGATGGATGCCCGTGGCTCTCACTATCGGTATCGTCGGCCTGCCCAACGTCGGCAAGTCCACCCTCTTCAACGCCCTGACCAAGAACACGGTTCTCGCCGCGAACTACCCGTTCGCCACGATCGAGCCGAACGTGGGCGTGGTGGAGCTGCCCGACGCGCGGCTGGACCGACTCGCCGAGATCCACGGCTCGCAGCGCATCCTGCCGGCGCCGGTGTCGTTCGTCGACATCGCCGGCATCGTCCGCGGCGCGAGCGAGGGCGAAGGGCTCGGCAACCAGTTCCTCGCGAACATCCGCGAGGCCGACGCGATCGCCCAGGTCGTCCGCGGATTCGCCGACGCCGACGTCGTGCACGTCGACGGCAAGGTCGACCCCGCGAGCGACATGGAGACGATCAACACCGAGCTGATCCTCGCCGACCTGCAGACCCTCGAGAAGGCGCTGCCGCGTCTCGAGAAGGAGGTCAAGGGCAAGAAGACCGACCCCGCCGTCTTCGCCGCCGCGCAGGAGGCGAAGGCCGTGCTCGACACCGGGAAGACCCTCTTCCAGGCCGGCTTCGACGTCGCGCCCATCCGGGAACTCGGCCTGCTCACCGCCAAGCCGACCCTCTACGTCTTCAACGTCGACGAGGGCGTCCTCACCGACGCCGACCGGATGGCCGAGCTCGCGTCGCTCGTCGCGCCCGCGAAGGCGGTCTTCCTGGACGCGAAGGTGGAGTCGGAGCTCATCGACCTCGAGCCCGCCGAGGCACTGGAACTCCTCCAGTCGCTCGGCCAGGAGGAGTCCGGTCTCGACCAGCTCGCCCGCGTGGGCTTCCAGACCCTGGGTCTGCAGACCTATCTCACGGCGGGCCCGAAGGAGGCGCGCGCGTGGACCATCCGCAAGGGGTGGACCGCCCCGCAGGCCGCCGGCGTCATCCACACAGACTTCGAGCGCGGCTTCATCAAGGCCGAGATCGTGTCGTTCGCCGACCTCGACGAAGCCGGCTCGATGAGCGAGGCGAAGGCGAAGGGGCGCGTCCGCATCGAGGGCAAGGACTACGTCATGCAGGACGGCGACGTGGTGGAGTTCCGCTTCAACGTGTGACCTGTGAAGCGGAACTCCGCCGGCATCAGCTCCGCAGGTTGTCCAACTCCCGCGCCGCGCCATACGTGGGATAGTCGGTGTACCCGACCGCCCCATCGGCGTAGATCGTCGAGAGGTCGAGCTCGTTCTGTTCGAGCTCGTCCTTCCAGCGCCTGACGAGGTCCGGGTTCGCGATGATCGCGCGCCCCACGACGACCGCGTCGCCCACGGCATCGGCCATCATGCCGACGGCGTCGTCCCGTGTGGTGGCCTCAGCGAATCCCGTGTTCACCAGGAACGGGCCGCCGAATCGCGAGCGAAGTCCCTGCACCATCGAGCCCCAGGGCTCAGGGTGCAGAACGCTCACGAACGCCAGATCGAGGGGAGCGAGCGCATCCATCAGTGCCCCGTACACCGACTCGACGTCCTCTGGGTCATCTTCGACGAGGCCCTGGATGTTCCGTTCCGGGGAGATGCGGATCCCGACTCGGCCCGCACCGATCTGGGCGACGACGGCCTCGACGACCTCCACGACGAACCGGATGCGGTTCTCCGGCGATCCACCATAGGCATCCGTGCGCGTGTTCGACGTGGCGCCAAGGAACTCGTGCAGCAGATAGCCGTTGGCGGCGTGCAGCTCGACGCCGTCGAACCCCGCGTCGATGGCGTTCTGCGCGCCCCGCACGAAGTCATCGACGATACGGGGCAGCTCGTCGATGCCGAGCGCGCGCGGCACGGGGTAGCGCACCTTCCTTCCGCCTGCGCGGGTCTCGCCGTCGACGGCCAGCGCGCTCGGTGCCTCCACGGGAAGCCCGGAGATGTCGGAGTGGGTGACGCGCCCCGCATGCATGACCTGGGCGACGATCAGCCCGCCCTCGTCGTGCACAGCGTCGGTGACGGCCCGCCACCCCGCCACCTGATCGGCGGTGACAAGGCCCGGCTGGCCTTCGAAGCCCTTGCCGGCGGCACTCGGGAACGTGCCCTCGCTGACGATGAGGCCGACGCTCGCACGCTGCGCATAATGCTCCACCATCACATCCGTGGGAACGCCGTCGGCCCTGGCTCGAGTGCGAGTCAGGGGCGCCATCACGATGCGGTTCGCCAGCGAGAGGTCGCCGGCGATGAGCGGGGAGAAGAGGTTCGGCAAGAGATTTCCGTTCGTCGAGTCGTCCAGGGGGACCGTTCCCCCGTCTCGCCGGAACCGACAGGGATCGTTCGCTATTCCTCGAGCGACGCCCCCTCGCGGCTGAGGGCGACCTGCGCGACGCGCCCTTGCTGTCGGCGAGGACGACGGCAATCTGCGCGGCCTCGGCCAGCCGGCCCGCCACGACGGGCGTCGTCTCCGCAATGCGCCGGCGGCCGGCGGTGGGCGGCGTACGCTGTGAATGTCGCCGACGGAAGGAAGCACCGTGACCGATCACGACGAGAGCTCTTCGCACCGACACGTTCCCGCTCCGGATGAGCCGGAGATCCCCGAACTCGAGGACGACGAGACGGTTGCGCCGCGTCCCGAGGAGGAGATCGCCGACGCACTCCGTGCCACCCCCGATATCGACGACCACGGGCAGCACACGAGCTGAGGCTGTCCGAGGCGATCAGCTCGCGATTGCTCGTGTCGACCTTCTGGCATGCTCGGGAGATGGCTGAACTCATCGTGCCCGACGTCCGATTCCACGAGTCCTTTCTCCGGTCGCATCGCGAATGGGCGGGTGCGGTGCAGGACGGCGCCGGACTCCACGAGGACGATGACCTCGTCACCCGTGCAGGGTTCGAGCGGTGGGTCGCGGAACTGGTTGCGTCCGAGCACACACCGCGCCGGCCAGGGCTCGTGCCCGACACGTACCGATGGATCGTCGAGGGAGACGAGTACCTCGGCGCCGTGTCCTTCCGGCACGAGCTCACCGACTGGCTGCGCGATTTCGGCGGGCATATCGGGTACGGCGTGCGGCCGTCCGCGCGGGGAAGGGGGCTCGCCTCGTGGGCCCTCGGGTGCACGCTCGACATGGCGCGGGAGCGGGGGTACGCCCGGGTTCTCCTGGTGTGCCGAGACGACAACGCGGCGTCCGCGCGCGTCATCGAGAAGAACGGCGGCATCATGGAGGACCGACGTAGCGACGGGGACAGGCTCCTGCGCCGCTACTGGGTGGCTTTGCGCTGAGGTCGCCTTCCCGTCGCGAGGGCACGCTCAGAGGATCTCGCCGCGCAGCCGCACCACACCGGTGACGATGTCGCCGACGTCGATCCGCTCGGCGCTCTGCACGGCGACCCTCACCGGCAGCAGAAATCGGCCCTCGCGTGGCCACATCGCGGTGTCGAACTCCGTGTCGCCGATCGTGGCGGTCACCGGCACCTGACCCCAGTACACGAGCCCTCGCGCGGCCTCCTTGATGTCCTCCGAGACGTCGACCGGCAGGGGAGCGAAGACGAACGGCGCTGGACCGCGCCATTCGATCAGCTCGGCTTCGAACCTCCAGGCCATGGTGGACCTTCACCGGCCGAGGACACGGAAGCGCAGGTGCGCCTCGCTGGCGAACGCGGACGTGTCGAGGCGCTCGAGGTCGACCCGCACGCCGAGGCCGGCAAACAGGGAGATCCCGTCGCCGAGCAGCACCGGGACCACGTCCAGGTGAATTTCATCGACGAGACCGAGCTGCAGGCACTGCCGGGAGATGCTGCCGCCGAGGAGGCTCACCCATCCGTCGCCGGCGGCCTCCTTCGCGCTCGCCACGGCCGCGGAGACGTCGTCCACGACGAACGTGTAGCTGGTGCCGTCCCTCTCGATCGGGTCAGCGGGCTGATGCGTCATGAGGAACACCGGCACCGTGAGCATGCCGCCGTACGGCACCTCGCCATCCTCGATCGTCCGCGTCTTGTTCGCACCGCCCACGATCGCGCCGATGCGCTCGCAGACGCGGGCGACGACATCCTCGTCTTCGGGAGCGGATGGGAAATCGAACATCCAGTCCACACCGCCGTCAGGATCGGCGAGGTACCCATCCAGCGTCACGGTGGCGTGAATGATCACGGTGGCCATCGTCGTCCCTTCCGGCAGGGCGGTCGTGCGCCGCGTCTGGGCGGAAGGGTACGCGCATCCGAGATGGTCGTGGGGTGCTGCGCGCACGCTCGTCCGCGATCTCGACCCGGCACCCGTGTCTCACTCGCTGCGGGTATCGCCGCGCGTAGTCCGCCCGGAGTGAGACACGCCCCCTCCGACCCGGCACCCGTGTCTCACTCGCTGCGGGTATCGCCGCGGCTATCCCGCGCGGAGTGAGACACGCCCCCTCCGACCCGGCACTCGTGTCTCACTCGCTGCGGGTATCGCCGCGGCTATCCCGCGCGGAGTGAGACACGGTCGACCCCCGTCCTCAGAACCGCTCGAACAGCGCCTGCAGCAGCGGGCCGGCGGTCTCCGCGCCTGAGGTGCCGTCCTCCACGAAGACGGCGGCGGCGAGGTCGCCATGGGTGCCCACCATCCAGCTGTGCTTCGGGTACTCGCCATCGCCATCCGGCTCGCCGTATTCGGCCGTGCCCGTCTTCGCGCCCACCGGCTCGCCGAGGATGCCGGAGAGGAAGGTCGCCGAACCCTCCGTCACGACGGCGCGCATGAGCTCCTGCAGCGCGGATGCCTCATCAGAGGTGAGGGGTTGCGCGGACTCCGCCTCGGGCGACGCCGATGCGCTCGCCTCGTCGTCGGCGATGAGGTGCGGCTCGACGGTGCGCCCGGCGCCGATGGAGGCCGCGACCGTGGCCATCCCGAGCGGCGTGGCGAGGATGCGCCCCTGGCCGATGAGGTCGGCCGCGCGCTCGGTCTCGCCCTCCGGCTCGGGCACCTGACCGAGCGAGGCGGGGTAGCCGAGGTCGGCGTCGGCCGCGAGGCCGAGGGACGCTGCCGCGGCGGCGAGCTCGCCGTCGCCGATGCGGTCGCGCGCGCCGATCACGGCGGTGTTGCAGGAGTTGGCGATCGCCGTGCGGAACGTGACGTCGCCGAGCGCCGAGGCGGGGTAGTCGTCGTAGTTGCTGAAGGTGAACCCGTCGACCTCGAGCGACTCCGGGCACGACAGCACATCGTCGAGCGACGCCCCGGCGCGGATCAGCGCGAGCGAGGTCACCAGCTTGAAGGTCGACCCGGGCGGGTACTGCCCGGTCGAGGCGATGTCGAGACCGCCGGTCCCGTTCGCGAGCGCCAGCACCTCGCCGGTCGACGGGCGGATGGCGACGATGGCGCTGGCGGGCGCATCCTCGCCGAGCCCTGCGATGATCTCCTCGGCTGCCGACTGGATGGCCGGATCCAGCGTGAGGGACAGCGGCCGGCCATCCTCGCCGTCGAACTCCGCCAGCGTCCGCCGCTCGTCGCCGTCGCCCACGGCGTCGATCGCGATGCTCGGCGTGCCGCGCAACTGCGCGTCGAACGCCTGCTGCAGCCCGGAGAGTCCGACGACATCGCCGGCGCGCACCGCGCCATCCGATGCGTCGACGACCTCGGCCGTGGCATCGCCGACGGTGCCGAGCAGCTCGCGCGCGAAGTCGCGGGTGGGCGCGAGCGGCAGGGTGTCGGGGACGACGATCGCGCCCGGGATCTCCATGAAGTCGGGGGCGACGTACTGGTCCTCCTCGCCCTCGCGCACGACGATCGCCTCGACGAAGGCCTGCGGGCCGGCGCTCTCGGCCGAGGCGCGGAAGGCCGCCGGATCGATGCCGACCGCGCTCGCGATGCGCTCGGCCGACTCGCCGACCTCCTCCGCCGAGATGCGCGTCTTGTCGAGCCCGTAGCGGCCGACCGGGCGCTCGGCGACGATCGGCTCGTCGCCGGCGCCGAGGATGTCTGCGCGCTCGCCGAACTCGCGGCTCACCTCGATCCGCTCGCCGGGCGCGAGGTTCGGAGCGAGCGTCGAAGGGTCCCACTGCACCACCCACTCGTCCTCACCCTCCGCCAGCGCGGCGGTGGTGTCGTACGCCCACTCCTGGCCCTCGACATCCCAGGTCCAGTGCAGGGCGACCGTGCCCTCGTCGCCCTCGCGTTCGACCTCGTCGGCCATGACCTCGACGTCGTAGTCGGCGAGCGGGGCCACCTGCTCCTCGAACACGGCCGCCGCCGCGGGATCGGCGAGTGCGACGCCCTCGAGCGTGTGCTCACTCAACGCGGCGGTGAGGTCGTCCGCGGCGGCCTCGGCCTGATCGTCCGCCTGAGAGCACGCGGCGAGGGGGAGGAGGAGGGCGAGGATGGCCGCGCTTGCGCCGCGCCTGAGGGGGAGGGGCATGAGCAGGTCCTTTCGGAGGCCGTCGGTGCACCGTCATCCTGTCATGTCGGTCGGCACGAGGGCAGCCACGTGATCGCGGCGGCCGTCAAGCCCCTCGCGGCTCCCGCGCGCGCCGCGCGAGAGTTGATCCATGTCGATTCCGCCCTCACACCCATCCTGGCGCCGCGTGCTCGGTCGTCTCCGTCGCAAGGAGGCCGAGGAGAGGCGCCTGACCATCGACGACGTCACCGTCGTCGACCGCCCCATGCTCAAGAGGGCGATCGCCGGCACCGTGGTCGGCAACCTGATGGAGTGGTACGACATCGGGATCTACGGCTATCTCGCGGTGATCATCGGGCGGATGTTCCTCCCCGACGCGGAGGCCGGTGCGCAGTCCCTCTTCTCGCTCGGGGTCTTCGCCGTGACCTTCGTCGCCCGGCCGCTCGGGGGCGTGGTGCTCGGTCAGCTCGGAGACCGACTCGGACGTCAGCGGGTCCTCGCGTTCACGCTCATCATGATGGCGGCGGCGACCTTCTTCATCGGGGTGCTCCCCGATTACTCCGTCATCGGCGTCTGGGCTCCGATCCTGCTCATCGTGCTGAAGCTCCTGCAGGGCTTCTCGACCGGCGGCGAGTACGCCGGGGCGACGACGTTCATCACCGAATACGCCCCGGATCGCCGTCGGGGCTTCTACGCCTCGCTCCTCGACTGCGGCTCCTACATGGGCTTCGCGATCGGCGCCGCGTTCGTCTCCGTGCTCCAGCTGACGCTCTCATCGGATGCCATGGACAGCTTCGCGTGGCGCATCCCGTTCCTCGTCGCGCTGCCCCTCGGCGCGGTCGCGATCTACTTCCGGCTGAAGATCGAGGACACGCCCGCCTTCCAGGAGGCGCAGGAGGCGGCCGAGCGCGCGCAGGAGGAGGCCCGCGAGTCCGCCGACGCGCCGAAGAGCGTGCTCCAGCTGCTGCGCAGCTTCTGGCGGGAGCTCCTCACGGCGTTCGTGCTCGTCGCCGCGGCCAACACCGTCGGCTACGCCCTCACCTCGTACATGCCGACCTATCTCACCGGCACCCTCGGGTACGACGAGGTGCACGGGACGCTGCTGACCCTTCCGGTGCTCGTCGCCATGTCGGCGGCCATCCCGTTCACCGGCATGCTCTCAGACCGCATCGGGCGCCGGAAGGTGCTCTTCATCGGCGCGATCACGGCGATCGTGCTCGCCATCCCGTCGTTCCTCTTCATGATGCACGGCGCGATCTGGTCGACGCTGCTCGGGCTCATCCTGCTCGCGGTGCCGGTCACGTTCTACGTCGCGAACCTCGCCTCGTCGCTGCCGGCGCTGTTCCCGACCAGCTCGCGCTACGGCGGGATGGGCATCTCCTACAACCTGTCGGTGGCGATCTTCGCGGGCACCGCGCCGGTCATCATGGAGGCGCTCGTGCAGTTGACCGGCTCGGCTCTCGCCCCCGCGTTCTACGTCATCGGCACCTCGGTGGCAGGCTTCCTGGCCATCCTCGCGCTGCGGGAGTCGGCACGACGGCCGCTGCCCGGCGCCATGCCCGCCGTCGCCACCGAGCAGGAGGCCATCGACCTGGTCCGCACGCAGGACGACAACCCCGACCTCGACCTCGACGAGCTGTTCCCGGAGCGGCGCGAGGAGGACTGAGGTCAGGCGGCCGCGGCGGGCGTGCGCTCAGCCGGCTGCTCCTCGTCCGTCACGGGACGGCGGCCCATGATCATCGCGAACACGGCCCCCGAGAGGTTGTGCCAGAGCGAGAAGACCGCGGCCGGCAGGGCGGCGAGCGGCGAGAAGTGCGCGGCCGCGAGAGACGCCGCGAGACCGGAGTTCTGCATGCCCACCTCGACCGCGATCGCGCGGCGCTCGCGCTGGGTCATCCGGAGCGCTCGAGCGGCGAGGTAGCCCAGCAGCAGGCCGAGGCCGTTGTGCAGGATGACGGCGACGAGGACGACGAGCCCGGCCTGCACGATGCGGTCGGCGCTGCCGGCCACGACGGCGGTGACGATGAGCGAGATGGCGATCGTCGAGAGCCACGGGAAGACGCCCTGGATCCGGTCGATGAACCCGCGCAGCACGAGGCGCACGATCAGGCCTCCGACGACCGGCAGCAGCACGGTCTGCAGGATCGAGACCATCATCGACTGGAACGGCACCTCGAGGAACGTGCCGGCCAGCCACAGCGTGAGCAGCGGCGTGAGGATGGGGGCGAGCAGCGTGGAGCAGGTGGTCACCGTGACCGACAGGGCCGTGTCGCCGCGGGAGAGATAGGTCACGACGTTGGATGCGGTGCCGCCCGGCGCGCAGCCGACGAGGATGACGCCCGCGGCGAGCTCCGGCGGCAGCCCGAGGGCGAAGGCGATGGCCCACGCCGTGAGCGGCATGATGACGTACTGCAGCACGACGCCGATGAGCACCATCCACGGGCGCTTGGCGATGCGCGCGAAGTCGGGCAGGGTCAGCGTCAGACCCATGCAGAACATGATCACGCCGAGGAGCCAGGGCACCGCGGGGCCGAGAACGGCCGACGTGCCGGGGAACAGGTACCCGATCACGCCGGCGACGAGGACGAGGATCGGGAAGATCGTGACGGCGAGCCGGGCGGTGCGGTCGGGAGCGGGCGAAGCGGATGGCCGGGGCGCTGTCGTGCTGTTCACCTCTCCAATCTGCCACACCGGCGGCGTCCACCCGCACCGCGGGTGAGCACTTTGCTACGCTCACCCGAGCGGAGCCGGGCGACGAGCGCTCGGCGGAGGAGAAGAGCATGTCTCGGACGACGGCAGCCGAAGCGGTGCCCGCGCGGGAGCAGTGGACCGGCCAGATCGGATTCATCCTCGCGGCCATGGGCTCGGCCGTGGGGCTCGGCAACATCTGGCGCTTCCCCGGCGTCGCCTACGAGAACGGCGGAGGGGCCTTCCTCATCCCGTACCTCGTCGCGCTCCTCACCGCGGGCATCCCCATCCTCTTCCTCGACTACGCGATCGGTCACCGGTTCCGCGGCTCCGCGCCGCTGGCCTTCCGCCGCATCGCCGGGAAGCTGGGCGAGGGAGTCGGCTGGTTCCAGGTCATGATCTGCGTGTTCATCGCGATCTACTACACGGCGGTCCTCGCCTGGGCGTCGAGCTACTTCGTGTTCTCCTGGGACCTGCGCTGGGGTGACGACCCGACCGGCTTCTTCACCGGCGACTACCTGCGGGTCGCGGCGGCGCCGATCACGTTCGATTTCGTGCCGAGCGTGCTCATCCCACTCGTGCTCATGTGGATCGTCGCGCTCGTCGTCCTCGGCGCGGGCGTGGTGAAGGGCGTGCAGCGCGCGAACGTCGTCTTCATCCCGCTGCTCGTCATCGGATTCCTCATCCTCGTCATCCGCGCGCTGTTCCTCCCCGGGGCGATCGACGGCCTCACCGCGTTCTTCACCCCCGACTTCGCCGCGCTGGCGGACCCGTCGGTGTGGATCGCAGCGTACAGCCAGATCTTCTTCTCGCTGTCTGTCGCCTTCGGCATCATGGTGACCTACGCGTCCTACCGCCGTCGTCGCGTGAACCTGACCACGCCCGGCCTCGTGGTGGCCTTCGGCAACTCGTCGTTCGAGCTGCTCGCGGGCATCGGCGTCTTCTCCACGCTCGGCTTCTTCGCGCACCAGCAGGGCATCGGCGTCGGCGAGCTCGAGGGGCTCACCGGCGTGGCGCTGTCGTTCATGACCTTCCCCGCGATCGTGTCGCAGATGCCCGGCGGCGAGTGGTTCGGCGCCCTCTTCTTCGGCGCGCTCGTCCTCGCCGGACTCACCTCGCTCATCTCGATTCTCGAGGTCGTCATCGCCGCGGTCCGCGACAAGTTCGGGCTCACGCGCGCGCAGGTCGTCTACGGCCTCGGCGGCGTGCTCGCGGTCGTCTCGATCCTCCTGTTCTCGACCACCTCGGGCCTCACCGCCCTCGACACGGTCGACAACTGGGCGAACAACATCGGCATCGTCACCTCGGCCGTCGCCGTGTCGATCGTCATCCTCTGGGTGCGCCGCGCCGGCCCCGAGCTCGCGGGGCACCTGAGCGCGCTGTCGACCTTCAAGGTCGGGCGCGTGTGGCTGGTCCTGGTGTCCGTCGTGGCGCCCGTCGTCCTCGTCTACATGCTCGTCTCGAAGATCGTCGAGCTGCTCGCCGACGGCTACAGCGGATATCCCGCCGCCTACCTCGGCGTCGCGGGCTGGGGTTCGGTCCTCCTCATGATCGTCGGCGCGATCGTGCTCACCGGGGCTCGGTGGCGTCACAACCCCGACTTGTTCGAGCCGTGGCCCGCCGCGGCCACCCTCACCACGAAGGGAGCACGGCGATGACACCCATTGCGATCCTGTTCTTCCTCATCGCGGCGGTCCTCATCTGGGGCGGCCTGGCGACGAGCATCCTGTTCCTGTCGGCACGGCCGCAGGTCGAGGCCTACCCGCCCGGGGCGGAGGACGACCTCGACGGCGATGAGTGACCGCCCGGAGCCGGTGTCCGTCACCGGGCGTAGCATGGTCGGCATGTCTCAGAACGAGGAGATCAGGGTGACTCCGTTGCTGCCGCTCGCCGCCGACGACGCGCCCGCCTGCGCAGACGGTGTCTGCGGGTGGCCGGGAGTCCAGCCCTCCTGAGATCCCCTGACGCAGAAGCCCCCGCGACCCGAAGGTCGCGGGGGCTTCTGCGTGGAGGCGCGGATCAGTGCCCGTGCACGGCGGGCATGTCCTCCGCCTCCTCGGGCTTCCGCACGAAGAACGACAGCACGACGGACACCAGCGAGATGATCGCCGCGATGAGGAACGCCGTGCGCGCACCGGGCGCTCCCGCGACCGCGGCCGCGACCCCGGCCTGCTCGCCGTCGTGGAGGAAGCGCGAGTACGTCGCGATGAGGATCGCCACGCCGGCGGCGCCCGCCACCTGCTGCAGGGTGTTCAGCACGGCCGAGCCATGAGAGTACAGCGGGCGCTCGAGGGATCCGAGCGAGGCCGAGAACAGCGGGGTGAAGGACATCGCCATGCCGATCGACATCGCCGTCTGCACCGCCATGAGCAGCCACCACGGCGTGTGCTCGGTCACCGTCGAGTAGGTGAAGATCGCCGCGGCGACGATGATCGTGCCGGGCACGAGGAGCGTTCGCGGGCCGCGCGCGTCGTAGATCCGACCGGTGACCGGGCCGAGGAGGCCCATGAGCACCGAGCCGGGGAGCAGGATGAGCCCGGATTGCAGGGCGTCGAGCTCGACCACGTTCTGCAGGTAGAGCGGCAGCAGCGTGAGCGTGCCGAACATCGTCAGCGCGACGAGGGACATGATGACGACCGACACGGTGAAGTTGCCGGAGCGGAACACGCGCAGGTCGAGCAGGGCGTCGTCGACGCGCTGCAGCACGATCTGACGCCAGATGAACACGGCCAGCACGACGAGGCCGACGCCGAGGGCGATGGCGCCCGTCGCGATGGGCGAGATGCCCGAGTCGGCGGCACCGCCGCCGTGGCCGCCGCCGAACTGACTCAGGCCGTAGACGATGCCGCCGAAGGCGAACGCCGAGAGCACGATGGACGGCACGTCGATGGGGGCCTTCTTGGTCTCGCCGAGGTTCGTCATCCACTTCGCGCCGATGAGGAGCGACACGACGGCGATCGGCAGCACGATGCCGAAGAGCCAGCGCCAGCTGAGCGTCTCGAGCACGGCGCCAGAGAGGGTCGGGCCGATGGCGGGGGCGAGGGAGATGACGAGGCCGACGCGGCCCATCATCCGACCGCGGGAGCGCGGAGGAACAACGTTCATGATGGTGGTCATCAGCAGCGGCATCATGATGCCGGTGCCGGCGGCCTGCACGACGCGCCCGAGCAGCAGCACGGCGAAGCCGGGCGCGACGAGGCAGATGAGGGTGCCCAGCGAGAACGCGGTCATGGCCGCGAGGAACGCCTGGCGCGTGGTGAAGCGCTGCAGCAGGAAGCCGGTCGTCGGGATGACGACGGCCATGGTGAGCATGAAGGCGCTCGTCAGCCACTGGCCGAGTTCGGGCGCGAGGCCCAGGTCGGCGTTGAGATGGGGGATGGCGATGCCCATCGTCGTCTCGTTGAGGATGGCGACGAAGGCGGCGACGAGGAGCAGCCAGATGACGCGCATGCTCTTCGGATCGACGCCGGACTGGGGGCGGGCGCGGATGGCGCCGGTGTCGGTGGACGTCATGGGGCTCCTGGAGGAAGAAGGGGCGCAGGGACTCCGCGCAGACGTCACAGCCTAACGGCGGGCCTCGCCGCGGTATTCCCGAGAACCGGAGCCGGCCATCCCGAGGATATGTATGCTCTTTGACATGAGTATGGGGCGAGGGATGGGCGGCGGTCGCGGCGGCGGTCGGCCGATCGACGAGGAGGCGCAGCGGCGGATGAACGCGGAGGCGCCGCGCGTGCCCGGGCTGGGGCGACGCGTGGTCGCGTTGTTCCGGCCGTATCGCGCGCGGATCGGGGTCACCGCAGCGCTCGTCGTGGTCGGCGCCGCGCTCGGCGTCATTCCGCCGCTGGTCATCCAGCGGGTGTTCGACGGCGCGCTGTTCCCCACCGACGGCTCGCCGGTGGACATCCCGCTGCTCGTGCGCCTGGTCGCGCTCATGATCGGGCTGTACCTCGCCAGCGCGGTCGTCGGCGTCGCCCAGACCTGGTTCACGTCGAATGTGGGCAACCGCGTCACCGGCGACCTGCGGGTGCGGATGTTCGAGCATCTGCAGGCGATGGAGCTGGGGTTCTTCACGCGGACGAAGACCGGCATCATCCAGTCGCGGCTGCAGAACGACGTCGGCGGCGTCTCGTCGGTGTTGACGAACACGGTGACGAGCATCCTCGGCAACACCGTGACCGTCATCGCCTCCCTCGTCGCGATGATCCTGATCGACTGGCGCCTCACCCTCATCGCCGTCGTCCTGATGCCGGTGCTCGTCGTCGTGCAGCGACGGGTGGGGCAGGTGCGGGCGCGCATCGCGGGGGAGACGCAGCAGTCGCTGTCGGAGCTGACGGCGATCACGCAGGAGACGCTGAGCGTCTCGGGCATCATGCTGTCGAAGTCGTTCAATCGGCAGCGCACCGAGTCCGCGCGCTACGCCGAGGAGAACGCCAACCAGATCCGGCTCCAGATCCGCCAGGCCATGACCGGGCAGGGGTTCTTCGCCGTCGTCCACGTGCTCATGGCGTCGGTGCCCGCGATCATCTACCTCGTCGCGGGCTTCCTCCTCGCCGGCGACACCGGGCTGCTCACGGCGGGCACCATCGTCGCGTTCACGACCGTGCAGGCTCGGCTGCTGCAGCCGCTGACGAGCCTCATGCGCGTGGCGCTCGACGTGCAGACGTCGTCGGCTCTGTTCGCGCGCATCTTCGAGTACCTCGACCTGAAGCCCGCGATCGCCGACGCCCCCGACGCCATCGATGTCGCGGCCGCGCGCGGCCCGATCGGACGGGTGGAGTTCCGCGACGTCTCGTTCCGCTATCCCGACGCAGCAGACGACACCCGCCCCACGCTGCAGGGCGTCTCCTTCGCGGTCGAGCCCGGCTCCCACGTGGCCTTCGTCGGGCCGTCCGGCGCGGGCAAGACCACCGTGCTCTATCTCACGCCGCGCTTCTACGAGGCGTCGGATGGCCAGGTGCTGTTCGCGGGGGAGGACGTGCGTCACCTCACGCAGGAGTCGATCGTCGACCACGTCGGCATCGTGTCGCAGGAGACGTACCTCTTCCACGCGACGGTGCGGGAGAACCTCCGCTACGCGCGCCCGGACGCCACCGACGAGCAGATCGAGGACGCCTGCCGCCAGGCGAACATCCACCACATCATCGCCGGCTTCGAAGACGGCTACGACACGGTGGTCGGCGAACGCGGCTACCGTCTCTCCGGGGGCGAGAAGCAGCGCATCGCCATCGCGCGCGTGCTGCTGAAGGACCCGCCCGTGCTGCTTCTCGACGAGGCGACCAGCGCGCTCGACACCGTCTCCGAGCGCATCGTGCAGGAGGCTCTCGAGAGCGCGGCCCGCGGGCGGACCACGATCTCGATCGCCCACCGGCTCTCCACCGTCATCGACGCCGACGTCATCCACGTCGTGGACGCCGGACGGATCGTGGAGTCGGGCACCCACGGTCAGCTCGTCGCGGCCGGCGGTCTCTACGCGGAGCTCGCAGCCGAGCAGCTGGCGGCCACGCGCGTGCTGGAGGAGTGAGCGTCAGAGCGCGGCGACGTGCGCGGCGAAGGCCGCGAGCAGCGCGCGGTCGTCGTCGCCCAGCGGGAGCGCGGCCAGGCGCGGCACGTCCATCCGCAGGATCTGCGCGGCGCGGGCACGACGAGCGGCGCCATGACCGGCGAGCACGTCGAGACCGTCGCGCATGGCCGCCAGGCACGCGCGGAGCACCCGCGGGTCCGCCTCGCGCTGCGTGATCGAGGAGCCGTCGGCTCGCACGCGCCACTGCACGACGACATCGGGCACCACGTCGAACGCGCGCGCGGACGCGTACATCCGCTGCGCGACGGCCTGGTCCTCGTAGAGCGCCGCCTCGGGGAAGCGCAGATCGTGCTCGCGCCAGAACTCCGTCCGCGACACCTTCGACCATGCGACGACGTTCGCGGTCACCTCCGGATGCGCGTCGAGGTCGACGCCGATCCGGCGCGGATCCGTCGCCGCCGACACCCACGGCTGCACGGGGCCGGGGAGGTACCGCGCGCCCTCCGGTCGCAGGCGCACGTACGCGCCGACGACGAGGTCGCTGCCGGATGCCTCGAGCGAGCCGACGAGGGTCGCGAGCGCGGTGGGCGTCATCACGTCGTCGCCGTCGAGAAAGGCCACGTAGCGGGTGTCGACGAGATCGAGCGCGGTGTTGCGCGCGGCGCCGAGCCCGCGCCGGCGGCCGTGCCGCACGACGCGGAAGCGGTCGTCGCGACGGGCGGCGTCGTCGAAGACCCGGCCGGTGCCATCCGCCGACCCGTCGTCGACGAGGATCGCCCGCCATCGCGGAAGGGTCTGCGCGCGGAGGGACTCCAGCGCCTCAGCGGCGTACTCCTCGACGTCGAACCCCGGCACGATGACGGTGACGAGGGTGCTCACGGCAGAGACCGGCGTCGCTCGAGCGGGCCGCGGTCGGCCAGCGCGACCTCCGAGTTGTACCGGTACAGGCGCGCGGGGCGGTGCTTGCCGGTGCGGAACGACTCGGTCGGCAGCAGCGCCTCCGATCCCTCCAGCAGACGGCGGAAGTTCGACGGATCGAGCCGCCGGCCGAGCACGGCCTCGTACACCTCCCGCAGCTCGGTGAGCGTGAACTCGTCGGGCAGCAGCCCGTGCGCGATCCGGCTGTAGCCGACCTTGTTGCGCAGGCGCCAGAGCGCGTATTCCACGATGCGGTTGTGGTCGAACGCGAGCGGGGGCAGGTCGTCGACATCGAACCACTCGACGTTCTCCGGAGCGTCCTCGGTCGCCCGCTGCGCGTCGACGAGGTCGGAGCGCAGCAGCGCCCAGTAGACGACGGACACCACGCGGGTGGGGGAGCGATCGACGTCGCCGAACGCATACAGCTGTTCGAGGTAGCTGGGGCTGAGCGCGGTGGTCTCCGCGAGGGTGCGCGATGCCGCGTCGTCGAGGCCCTCGCTCTCGTCGAGCCAGCCGCCGGGAAGCGCCCACGCGCCCGCGAACGGATCGCGGGTGCGGCGCACCAGCGGGATCATCAGCGTGTCGGCCTCGGGTCGCGATCGCAGCGAGAAGATCACCGTGGACACGGCGACGCGGATCGGGGATGCGCTCACCCCTCGAGCGTAGGCGAAGGCCGACGCCGCTCCCACGCGCCGCTGTGCTCCTTCGCGTCATGAGCTCGCGTTCTTCGCGCGGCGCGGGTCGCAGCGGCGGGGTCGCGGCGGCGGACCGGTCGCGGGAGCGGGTGGCCGCCGGGTAGGATCGGCTCCACAACTGCACATGACCGTCCACCGTCACGGGAGAACGCAGCGCTCGCGCTGCTGCCGTAGGAGCAACCCCTCCCGGAATCTCTCAGGCCCACGTACCGTGGCGGCAGGTCACTCTGGAAAGCGGCGCACGTGCGCCCGCCGACGGGGCAAGCGGCGCTCCGGCGCCGTGGAAACTCTCAGGCCTATGACAGAGCGGGAGGAACTCGACGCACTCTCGCCCGAGGGTGCCAAAGACGGGAGTTCCTCGATGACGCACACGACAGACGACGACGTCGGCCGTGCACCGAGCGCCCTCGACGATCGTCCGCCGTTCGTGGGGGTGTTCGACCTCTTCACGATCGGCGTCGGACCCTCGAGCTCGCACACGGTCGGACCCATGCGCGCCGCCGGCGCGTTCGTCGCGCGCCTCGGCGACCGGGTGACCGATGTCGCCCGCGTCGACGTCGAGCTGTTCGGATCGCTCGCCGCCACGGGCGCCGGCCACGGCACGCTCACGGCGGTGCTCGTGGGGCTCGAGGGGTGCCGCCCCGACACCGTCCGCTCAGACGAGATCGCGGCCCGCGCCGCGCGCATCGAGCGCGACGGCACCGTCCTGCTGGGCGGCGTCGTCGCGGTGCCGCTGCGCGCGGCCGACATCCGGCTCAGGCCGCTCACCATCCTCGCCCGGCACACCAACGCGATGCGCTTCGCCGCGCGGGATGGCCGGGGCGAGGTCATCGAGGAGGGCGTCTGGTACTCGGTCGGCGGCGGCTTCATCGTGCGCGACGGCGAGGAGGCGGCGAGTCGGACCGCACTCGTGCCGCACCCGTTCGGCACCGCCGCCGAGCTGCTGGCGATCTGCGACGCGGAGGGCGTGGGCGTCGCGGAGGTCGCGCATCGGAACGAGTGCGCCCAGCGCTCCGCGCATGACGTGCGCGAGGGCATCCTGCGCATCCGCGACGCCATGGACGAGTGCGTGGCCGCGGGCACCCGCCACACCGGGGACCTGCCCGGCGGTCTCGGGGTTCATCGGCGCGCCCCGGGATGGCACGCGCGGCTCCTGCAGGAGGACCCCGACCGCGGGCCCGGCTTCGCGCAGGAGTGGGTCAACCTCGTCGCGCTGGCGGTGAACGAGGAGAACGCCGCGGGCGGCCGCGTCGTCACGGCGCCCACGAACGGCGCGGCCGGGATCATTCCCGCCGTCCTCCACTACGCCACGCACTACACGCCCGCGGCGACCGCTGGCCGACACCGCGACGACATCGCCGTCGATTTCCTGCTGACCGCCGCCGCGATCGGCTCGATCTACAAGAACCGCGCGTCGATCTCCGGCGCAGAGGTCGGGTGCCAGGGCGAGGTCGGCTCGGCGTCGTCCATGGCGGCGGGCGCGCTCGCCGCGGTCCTCGGCGGCACGCCCGCCCAGGTCGAGAACGCCGCCGAGATCGCGATGGAGCACAACCTCGGCCTCACGTGCGATCCCGTCCGGGGACTGGTGCAGATCCCCTGCATCGAGCGCAACGCGATCGCATCGGGCAAGGCGGTCAATGCCGCGCGGATGGCTCTCTGGGGAGACGGGACGCATCGCGTCTCGCTGGACGCCGTCATCGAGACCATGCGGCAGACCGGCCGTGACATGAGCGAGAAGTACAAGGAGACCGCGCGGGGCGGACTGGCCGTCAACGTGGTCGAATGCTGAGGAGAGACGCGTGAGCGCAGAAGACACCACCACCTCTGGATCCGGGGAGGGGCTGCGGCAGTCGCCGCTTCAAGCCGAGCACGAGGCGCTGGGCGCCTCGTTCACCGACTTCGGCGGGTGGTGGATGCCGGTGCGGTACTCCTCCGACCTCGCGGAGCACCGCGCCGTGCGCGAGGCGGCGGGCCTCTTCGACATCTCGCACATGGGCGAGATCTTCGTGCGGGGTGCTGGCGCGGCGGCCTTCCTCGACTACGCGCTCGCCGGGCGGCTGTCGGCGGTCGCGGTGGGGCGTGCGAAGTACACCATGATCCTCGCCGAAGACGGCGGCATCATCGACGACCTCGTCGCCTACCGGCTCGGCGACGAGGAGTTCCTCATCATCGCCAATGCCGGCAACCGGCGCGTCGTGGCGGACGAGATCTCCGCGCGCATCGCCGGCTTCGACGCCACCTTCGAGGACGCGTCGGAGCGGTTCGCGCTCATCGCCCTGCAGGGACCGGTGGCCGAGGCCATCCTCTCGAGCACCCCCGGCATCGAAGCGCCGGATCTCGACGAGCTGCGCAACTACGCGTGGACCGATGCCCTCTTCAGCGGCGTGCCCCTGTTCGTCGCGCGCACCGGCTACACCGGCGAGGACGGCTTCGAGCTGCTGGTCGACGCGCAGCACGCTCCCGGCCTCTGGCGGGCGCTCCTCGCGGCGGGCGCCGAGCGCGGGCTCGTCCCGGCCGGCCTCGCCGCCCGCGACACGCTGCGCCTCGAGGCGGGCATGCCGCTGTACGGGCACGAGCTCGCGCGCGACATCTTCCCCTCGCAGGCCGGCCTCGGCCGCGTCGTCGCCGCCGACAAGGGCGACTTCGTGGGGGCTCGCACGCTTGACGAGCGCCCGGGCGAGCGGCTGCTCGTCGGCCTCAGCATGGATGGCCGCCGCGCGGGACGCGCGGGCTACGGCGTCTATCGCGGCGACGCGCTCGTCGGCGAGATCACGAGCGGTGCCCTGAGCCCGACCCTCGGCCATCCGATCGCGCTGGCGTACGTCGAGCACGACGCGGCCGCTGCGACCGACCTGACCATCGACGTGCGCGGCACGCGCATCCCCGCCCACCCGACCACCCTGCCCTTCTACCGGAGGAAGAAATGACCGATCTCAACACGCTGCTCTACACCGCCGAGCACGAGTGGATCCGCATCGACGACGACATCGCCACGATCGGGATCACCGACTACGCAGCCGACCAGCTGGGCGACGTCGTGTACGTCGACCTGCCGCAGGTCGGCGCCGCCGTGACCGCCGGCCAGGTCATGGGCGAGATCGAGTCGACGAAGTCGGTCTCGGAGCTCTACGCGCCCGTCGACGGCACCGTCGTCGAGGTGAACGACGCCGTGGACGCGGACCCCGACACCGTCAACGCCTCGCCGTTCGAGGACGCGTGGCTGGTGAAGGTGCGCCTCTCGGGCGACCCCGCGGGTCTCCTCGACCGCGCCGCGTACACCGCTCTCACGGGTGCCGAGGCGTGAGCACCGGCGCCTTCGGAGAGTACGCCGCCCGCCACATCGGGACGAGCGCTGACGACCAGCAGCGGATGGCCGCCGCCGTCGGCGTGCGCGCCGGTGACACCGTCATGTCGACCGCCGTCCCCGCGGTCATCCGTGGTCTCGGCGCGGCGGGCACGGCCATCCCGCAGGAGGGCGTGTCGGAGGCGGCCGCCCTCGCGGAGCTCCGCGACCTCGCGGGCCGGAACCGCGTGCTCTCGCCCATGATCGGGCTCGGCTACAGCGACACGCTCACGCCGTCGGTCATCCAGCGGAACGTGCTGGAGAACCCGTCCTGGTACACGGCGTACACGCCGTACCAGCCGGAGATCTCGCAGGGGCGCCTCGAGGCGCTGCTGAACTTCCAGACCATGGTCGCCGACCTCGCCGGGCTCCCCGTCGCGAACGCGTCCATGCTCGACGAGGCCACCGCCGCGGTCGAGGGGATGCTCGTCGCGCGCCGCGCGGTGCGCGGCGGCTCCGACGTGTTCGTCGTGGACGCCGACGCGCTGCCGCAGACGAAGGCGGTGCTGCGTGTGCGCGCGGAGGCCGTGGGCGTCGAGCTCGTCGAGCTGGACCTCGCCGGCGGCGCGCAGCTGCCCGAGTCGGTCTTCGGGGCGCTCGTGCAGTACCCGGGCGCCTCGGGCCGCGTGTGGAACCCGCAGGGCGTCATCGACGCCGTGCACGTCGCGGGCGGGCAGGCCGTCGTCGCCGCGGACCTCCTCGCGCTCACGCTCATCGCTTCGCCCGGCTCGCTCGGCGCGGACATCGTCGTGGGCTCCACGCAGCGCTTCGGCGTGCCGCTCGGCTTCGGCGGCCCGCACGCGGGCTACATGGTCGTGCGCCAGGGGCTCGAGCGGCAGCTGCCGGGGCGCCTCGTCGGCGTCTCGAAGGACGCCGACGGGCAGCTCGCCTACCGGCTCGCGCTGCAGACGCGCGAGCAGCACATCCGCCGTGAGAAGGCGACGAGCAACATCTGCACCGCGCAGGTGCTGCTGGCTGTGATGGCCGCGATGTACGCCGTCTATCATGGGTCGGATGGCCTCCGCGCGATCGCCGCGGACGTGCGGGAGAAGACGGCGCGGCTGCGCGAATCGCTCGTGGCCGCGGGAGCGGACGTCGTCGGGGGTGCGCACTTCGACACGCTGCGCGTGCGCGTGCCGGGTCGTGCGGCCGAGGTCGTCGCCGCCGCGCACGACGCCGGCGTGCTGCTGCACCGTGCAGACGCCGACACCGTCGGAATCTCCGTGGGCGAGGCCACGACGGAGGCGGACCTCGCCGCCGTCGCCCGGGCGTTCGAGGTGGCGGACGCGGATGCCGCTTCCGGTTCGCCAGTGCGGGGGAGCCGCGAAAGCGGCGTGGATCGTGTCGCCCGCACTGGCGGGTCGATCCCGGAGGAGCTGCGCCGCACCGAGCCGTTCCTCACGCACCCGGTGTTCTCGAGCCATCGCTCGGAGACCGCCATGATGCGGTACCTCAAGCGGCTCGCCGACAAGGACTACGCGCTCGATCGCGGCATGATCCCGCTCGGATCCTGCACGATGAAGCTCAACGCGGCCACGGCGATGGCATCGATCACGTGGCCGGAGTTCGGGCGCATCCATCCGTTCGCACCTCGAGAGGATATCGCCGGCTACCTCGAGCTCATCGACCAGCTCGAGGGATGGCTCGCCGACCTCACCGGGTACGACGCGGTCTCGCTGCAGCCGAACGCCGGCTCGCAGGGCGAGCTCGCGGGGCTCCTCGCCATCCGCGGCTACCACCGCTCGCGCGGGGACGAGAGCCGCGACGTGTGCCTCATCCCGTCGTCCGCGCACGGCACGAACGCCGCGTCCGCGGTGCTCGCCGGCATGCGCGTCGTCGTGGTGGCGTGCGACGAGCAGGGCAACGTCGACCTCGACGACCTGCGCGCGAAGATCACCGCGCACGCCGATGCGCTGTCGGCGCTCATGATCACCTACCCGTCCACACACGGGGTGTACGAGCACGACGTGCTCGACATCACCGCGGCCGTGCACGAGGCCGGCGGTCAGGTGTACATCGACGGCGCGAATCTTAACGCGCTCCTCGGTCACGCCCGCTTCGGCGACCTCGGCGGCGACGTCTCGCACCTCAACCTGCACAAGACGTTCGCCATTCCGCACGGCGGCGGCGGGCCGGGCGTCGGCCCGGTCGCGGCGAAGGCGCACCTCGCGGCGTTCCTGCCGTCGCACGCGTTCGCGCAGGGCGAGGGCGACACCGAGGGGATCGGCCCCGTGTCGGCGGCGCCGTACGGCTCAGCCGGCATCCTGCCGATCTCGTGGGCGTACGTGCGGATGATGGGTCTCGAGGGCCTCACGCAGGCGACCGACGCCGCGGTCCTCGCGGCGAACTACGTCGCCGCCCGCCTCGCCGAGCACTACCCGGTGCTCTACGCGGGCGAGAAGGGGCGCGTCGCGCACGAGTGCATCCTCGACCTGCGGCCCTTGAAGGCCGAGACCGGGGTGAGCGTCGACGACGTCGCCAAGCGCCTCATCGACTACGGCTTCCACGCGCCGACCATGTCGTTCCCCGTCGCGGGGACCCTCATGGTCGAGCCGACGGAGTCGGAGGACCTCGCCGAGCTCGACCGCTTCGTCGACGCGATGGTCGCCATCCGCCGCGAAGCGGAGCGCGTGCAGGCGGGGGAGTGGCCGCACGACGACAACCCGCTGGCGAACGCGCCGCATACCGCCGCGTCCGCGCTCGTCGGCGAGTGGAACCATCCCTACTCGCGGGAGGCGGCCGTCTACCCGGCCGGCGTCGGCGAAGCGAAGTACTGGCCGCCGGTGCGCCGCATCGACCAGGCCTACGGCGACCGCAATCTCGTCTGCGCCTGCCCGCCGATCGACGCGTTCGCATAGCCCCGGCGCTTCCTCCCGCGAGACCTCATCCCGCCCGCGAGACCTCCACTGCCACGTGGGGTCTCGCGGCGGGGGTGGGGTCTCGCCGGAGGAGGGGCGTCAGCGCTCGAAGCGGGCGCGGTCCGAGCCGGCCACGGCCATCCGGATGCGCTCGCGCATCTCGGGGTCGACGTCGTCGAGGTCGTCCACGCGGCGCCACAGCGCCTCGGTGTTCTCGCCGTCGGCGGGGCGCGGCTCGCCGGCGACGTACCGGAAGCGGAAGACGAGGTCGAGGTACTGCGAGCGGTCGCCGTTCGGATAGACCATCGGCGGCAGCGTGTTCACCCAGACGAGGGTCTCGGGCTCGGCGATGACGTCGGTTTCTTCGAGCACCTCGCGGGCGGCGGCGGCGGCCGGCTGCTCGCCCGGATCGATGATCCCGGTGACGGGGGTGAGGCGCGCGTTGTCGGTGCGGCGGACGAGGAGGACCTCCTGCTCCTCGCCCTCCCCGCGCAGGACGACCGCGGTGACGCCGGTGAGCCACAGCAGCTCCGTTCCGATCTTCTCGCGCAGCCGGAGGATGAAGTCGGGGGTCGCCATGGCCCGATCCTATGCGCGCGCCCCGATAGCGTGGACGCGTGGACTTCGCTGCGACCCCCGTGCTCGAGAACGACATCGTGCGGCTGGAGCCGCTGCGGCCGGCGCATTCCGACGACCTCGCCGCGGCCGTGGCGACCGACGACCTCTGGCGCACCTGGTACACGCGCATCCCCGCACCCGAGCGGATGGTCGAGGAGATCCAGCGCCGTCTGGCCGAGCAGGAGGCAGGGCGGATGGCGCCGTGGGCGGTCGTCGACGTCGCGTCGGGCCAGGCGATCGGGATGACGACGTACCTGCACATCGAGCCGGATCACCGGCGTCTGGAGATCGGATCGACGTGGCTCGGCACCGCGGCGCAGGGGACCGGCATCAACCCGGCCGCCAAGCTGCTGCTCCTCGAGCGGGCGTTCGAGGTGCTCGGATGCATCTGCGTGCAGCTGTGCACGCACTGGCACAACCGCCAGTCGCGCGCGGCCATCGCCCGGCTCGGCGCGAAGCAGGACGGCGTGCTCCGCAGCCACGCGATCTTCCCCGACGGGCACGTCCGCGACACCGTGGTGTTCTCGATCATCGAGCCGGAGTGGCCGGCGGTGCGCCTGGGGCTCGAGGAGCGCCTGGCTCGGCGGGGTGCGGCGGGGTGACCGTCGACATCCGCCCACTGGTCCCTGCGGACGTCGACGCGGTCGTCGAGCTGTGGCGGGAGGCCGGCCTCATCCGCGCGTGGAACGACCCGCGCGAGGACATCCGTCGCGCCCGTGCGGTGTGGCCCGACCTCTTGCTGGTCGCTGAGCACGACGGCGCGGTCGTCGGCTCTGTGATGGCGGGCTACGACGGTCATCGGGGGTGGCTCTACTACCTCGCGAGCGCTCGCGCCGGTGTCGGACGAGCGCTCGTCGCGGAGGCGGAGCGCCGGCTCATCGCACTGGGCTGCCCCAAGGTCATGCTCATGGTGCGGCCTGACAACGCCGGGGTCCTGGGCTATTACGACCTGCTCGGCTACGAGCGGGAGGGCGTCCTGGTCGCGGGGAAGCGTCTCATCCCCGACACGCCCCCTCCACCTCGCGAGAATCCACGCCGGCGGTGACAATGCAGTCGGCCACGGCATTGTCGCCGTCGCGCTGCATTGTCGCGGGGGAGCGCCTCCGGATGGTGCGGGTACGGCATGCGGTGCGGGCTACAGAAGGCGGACGAGCGTGGCGAGTCGTGCGCTCTCCACCTGGCGCAGGCGCGGGATACCCGCTTCGTGCAGGCGCCGGTCGAACACATCGCGCGACCTGAGGTCCGCCCAGGTCCACCGGACGACGGTCCGGACGCGACGGCGCAGCTCATCCTCTCGGCGCTTCTCCTTCCAGAGCGCGGCCGCGGGATCGCCGAGGGAACCGTCGTACTTCACTCGACCATCGGCTTCTCCCACGACGCCGAACTCCTCCCAGAACATGTCGGCGCGGCAACCGCCGCTCGGAAGCGAGAACGGCGCTTGCAGCACGGGCGGCGGGTACCCCAACCAGTGCACGCAGGCGCGGTTGACCGACTCGAGAACGCTTCCGCTCAACGGCGACGCGAATTTCAACGGCCAGACCGCCGCGCGACGCCCGCGAGATCCCGCTCGCGCGTCATTCCGCTCCAGCAGCGGACTTCCGTCGACCCACCGCGATGCCTGCACGAGCGCGTCCGCGGCGGCGAGGGCACTCGCGGGATGGCGGAGCCGAGCAAGGTCGACAACGGTCTCGCTCGGGGTGGTGACGAGTATGCCGTCGAGGTCATCGATGTCGCGGGCCACGGCGCTGACGTGCACCCGGACGGTGCCGATGCGCCGCGCCGCAGTGCCCTGAGCGTCGAGGATGTGAACCTCCCGCTGACGTCCGAGCAACGGCAGTCCCAGGAGCGCCGCCGCGGACTCCAGGCAGAAGACGGCGCCGGGATGAGTCAGCGCGACGGCGTGCACGGTCGCGAGGTACCGGTCCCGAGCATTCAGGGCACGCCAGAGATCGGACGGTGCGCAGACGCCTCTGGTGACCCTGACCAGGGTGCCTTGCCGGAGCGCTCTGTCGATGTCGACGCCGGCGGCCCCGCGGGGCAGGAGGGGAAGCGGCACGGGGCGGATTCCGCGGATCGGCGGCGACGCAGCGGTCATCCCGTCAGCTTCGAGGAAGGCAAGGCCTGGTGCGGTGCCGCAGTCGGATCTGTGGACGCCACAGCAACCGCGGCGGGCATGTGCAGGAGACGTACCTCCGCGCCGCTCGCGATCATTCGCGCGAGAATCCAGACGCACCGCGACAATGCGGCCGGCGGGTGAATTGTCGCCGCATGCCGGGATTCTCGCAGGTCAGCACGCCGCGGGTCAGCGCGCCGCGGGTCAGCGCGCAGCGCGCCGCGGGCCGGGCCGCGCCCGGGGAACGCGGCCGAGCGGCTCATGGCAGGAACGGGGCCACCAGGGGATAGCCCACGAACGCGAAGACGTCGATCAGCGCGTGGGCGAGCACCAGGGGCATCACGCGCCCCCAGCGGCGGTAGCACCAGCCGAACACGACGCCCATCGCGAAGTTCCCGATGATCGCGCCGAACCCCTGGTACGCGTGATACGCAGCCCGAAGCCCTGCGACCGCGAGGATGATCGTCCACGGCCGCCATCCGACGCGCCCGAGCCGGTCGAAGAGGTACCCGCCGAGGATCACCTCCTCGAGGAGCCCCGCGCGCAGAGCGGACAGCACGAGCACGGGCACGAGCCACCCGTCGATCCCCGACGAGGCCTGCACGTCCACGTTGAGTCCCAGCAGCCGCGCCCCGACGTAGAGCGCGATCCCCGGCACGCCGATGACGACGAGCAGGATGGCCGCACGGCCGAGATCCCGAGGAAGGGAGCGGAGATCCAGCCCGATGCCGCGCAGCGCGCTGCGGCCCGGCTCCCACAGGAGGTACACCACCAGTGCAACGAGGCAGAGGTCGAACCCGATGTCGAGCAGCCGGTAGACGACGTCCCACGCCGGCTCCTCGGCGCGAGCGGGGTTCAGCGCCGTCGCCTGATCGGCCAAGGCCTCCGGACGCAGCAGCGCGCGCAGGAGCGAGAGCACGGAGTAGAGCGCCGACTGCCCGAGGGAGAGCGCGAGCACGATCGCGATCTCCCAACCCAGGCGGCGGCGGTCGACAGATGTGGAACAGACGGCGGTCACCGCCCGAGCGTCGCACATCGCACAAGGAGCGTGCTGAGAAGGAGCATCTGATTGTGGTAGCTCCACGAAACTCGTGCGAAACATGACGGAAATATGCATTGTGCCAAACGGAACAGGCGCTGAGTAAAGGGACTGTAACGGTTTTGGAGAGGATTTGGCACACACCGCCGCGCCGCCTAGATTCGACCCATCGCTGACAGGGGATTCTGAGCCCCTGCTCGGCACCCCCATCCCCTTCCATCGGAGGAACAAAGTGAAGCGCAACAAGATCGCCCTCTCGGGTCTCGCGCTCCTCGGCGTCGGCAGCCTCGCGCTCGCCGGCTGCGCGAGCGACGGCGGCGGCTCGACCGACGAGGACACGGCTTCTGACAGCGGCGCGTCGACGGCCATCGTGTCGACGAACGGCAACGAGCCGCAGAATCCGCTCATCCCGACCAGCACCAACGAGGTCGGCGGCGGCAAGATCCTCGACAGCATCTTCGCCGGGCTCATCTCGTACGAGGCCGACGGTGCCGTCGTCAACGATGTCGCAGAGGACATCACGGTCGACTCCCCGACGCAGCTGACGGTCAAGATCCGCGAGGGCCTGACGTTCACGAACGGCGAAGAGGTCACCGCCGACAACTTCATCAAGGCGTGGAACTACGGCGCGCTCGCCTCGAACCAGCAGCTCTCGAGCTACTTCTTCGAAGACATCGAGGGCTTCAGCTACGACGAGGACTCCGAGCTCACGGGCCTCGAGCAGGTCGACGACTACACGTTCACGATCACGCTCAACAAGCCCGCCTCGGACTTCGCACAGCGCCTCGGCTACTCCGCGTACTACCCGCTCCCGGACGTGGCGTTCGAGGACATGGACGCGTTCGGCGAGAACCCGATCGGCAACGGCCCCTACAAGCTGGCCGAGGAGGGCGCGTGGCAGCACGACGTCCAGATCGACCTCGTCAAGAACGAGGACTACGACGGTCCGCGCGAGGCGGTCAACGGCGGCCTGACCATCATCTTCTACGCGACGCAGGACGCCGCGTACCAGGACCTGCTCGCGGGCAACCTCGACATCCTCGACCAGATCCCGGACTCCGCGTTCGAGACCTACCAGGACGAGCTCGGCGACAACTGGGTGAACCAGCCCGCCGCGATCTTCCAGTCGTTCACGATCCCGCAGTACTTCGAGCACTTCGAGGGCGAAGAGGGCCAGCTGCGCCGCCAGGCGATCTCGATGGCCATCAACCGCGAGGAGATCACCGACGTGATCTTCCAGGGCACCCGCACGCCGGCCAGCGACTTCACGTCGCCCGTCATCGACGGCTGGAGCGAGTCGCTCGAGGGCGGCGAGGTCCTGGAGTACGACCCCGAGATGGCGGCCGAGCTCTGGGCGCAGGCCGATGAGATCAGCCCGTGGGAGGGCGAGTTCAAGATCGCCTACAACGCCGACGGCGGCCACCAGGCCTGGGTCGACGCGACCGTGAACTCGATCGCCGGCGTGCTGGGCATCGACGCGGTGGGCGAGCCGTACCCCGACTTCGCGGGTCTCCGCGACGAGGTCACCAACCGCACCATCACCTCGGCCTTCCGCACCGGATGGCAGGCGGACTACCCGGGTCTGTACAACTTCCTGGGCCCGCTCTACGCCACGAACGCCGGCTCCAACGACGGCGACTACTCGAGCGAGGAGTTCGACTCGCTCCTGGCCGAGGGCATCTCGGAGACCGACGCGGAAGCCGCCAACGAGCTGTTCGCCGAGGCGCAGGCGGTCCTCCTGCAGGACCTCCCGGCCATCCCGCTCTGGTACTCGAACGTGACCGGCGGATGGGCTGACACCGTCGACAACGTCGAGTTCGGCTGGAACTCGGTGCCGCTCTACTACGAGGTCACCAAGGCCGAGTAAGCACCCCTTACCCCGCGAGGCGGTGACGTCACCACGTCACCGCCTCGCACCATGTCCCAGCCGGTTCACCCCTCTCCCAGAAAAAGAGGGAGAGGATAAGAGGCTGGGGCGCCGTCGTGCGGGCGCCTTATCGCTGTGTGCCCGCACGGACGATAGAACCCCCGGAGGGAGGTCGAGGATGGCCACTTACATCCTCAGACGGATCCTGCAGGTCATTCCGGTTTTCCTGGGTGCCACTCTGCTGATCTACTTCATGGTCTTCGCTATGCCCGGAGACCCCATCGCGGCGCTGTTCGGCGACAAGCAGCCCCCGCCCGCGGTGCTCGAGCGCCTGCGCGCCCAGTATCTGCTGGACCAGCCGTTCATCGTGCAGTACCTGAACTACCTCGGCGGGATCTTCCGCCTCGACTTCGGCGTGACGTTCTCCGGTCAGAACGTCCTCGATGTCCTCGCCCGCACGTTCCCGGTGACGCTGCGCCTGGCGGTGCTGGCCATCCTCATCGCGTTCGTCCTGGCGATCGTGGTCGGCGCGGGCTCGGCGCTGCTCAAGGGCACGATCTTCGATCACGCGATGCTGGTCGTGGCGCTGATCTTCGTCGCCGTTCCGATCTTCGTGCTGTCGTTCATCGCGCAGTTCTTCCTCGGCGTGAAGCTCGGCTGGTTCAGCCCGACAGTGGGCGCGAACAACGACTGGGGCGACCTGTGGCTGCCGGCCATCGTGCTGGCGCTCAGCATCTACGCCACGAGCATGCGTCTGACGCGCTCGTCGACGATCGAGACGCTGGGTCAGGACTGGGTGCGCACGGCCTACAGCAAGGGCCTCTCGCGCGGCCGGGTCATCCCCGTGCACGTGCTGCGGAACTCGCTCATCCCGATGGTCACCGACACCGCCACGCAGTTCGGCGTGCTCATGGTCGGCGCCACGGTCACCGAGGGCATCTTCAACGTCCCCGGCGTGGGCAACACGCTGTACCAGGCGATCATCCGACATGAGACCCCCACCGTGGTGTCGTTCGTCACGATCTTCGTGGTGGTCTACGTGCTCATCAACCTGCTCATCGACCTGCTCTACGGTCTGCTCGACCCGAGGATCCGCTATGTCCGCTAGTACGCATTACGTGGCGCCCGTGAAGGCGTCCGAGGTCGTCGTCGACGCCGTGCGGGTCGACGGCAAGAAGAGCAACCTGTGGCTCGACGCATGGCGCGACCTGCGCCGTCGCCCGCTCTTCTGGGCGTCCCTCGCGCTGGCCGCGCTCTTCATCGTGATGGCGGTCGTGCCCACGCTCTTCACGAGCGTCGCGCCGAGCGGCGGGGCCTGCACGCTCGCGAACAGCAACGGCGACCCGACTGCCGGGCACCCGCTCGGCTTCACGCGCCAGGGCTGCGACATCTGGTCGCGCCTGGTCTGGGGCACGCGCACGTCGCTCATCGTCGGCCTGCTGGCCACGATCATCGGCACGGTCATCGGCGTCGTCATGGGCTCCATCGCGGCCTTCTACGGCGGATGGGTCGACGCGCTGCTCTCGCGCATCGGCGACGTGTTCTTCACGATCCCCTACATCGTCGCGGCCATCGTCGTGATGACGGTGCTGTCCACCCAGCGGAACGAGCTCACGCTCGCGTTCGCCATCGGCGGCTTCTCCTGGGCCTCGACCGCGCGCATCATCCGCGCCGAGGTGCTGCGCGTGAAGCAGTCGGACTACGTCATGGCGTCGATCTCGCTCGGCCTCTCGCGGTTCAAGACCCTCGTGGTCCACGTGCTGCCGAACGCGATCGCGCCGGTCATCGTCGTGGCCACGATCAGCCTCGGAAGCGCGATCGTCGCGGAGTCGACGCTGTCGTTCCTCGGCGTCGGCCTCGGCGGCGGAACCGTCTCGTGGGGTGCCGACATCAGCCAGGCGCAGACGGCCATTCGCACCGCCCCGATGGCTCTCATCTATCCCTCGCTGGCGCTCACCCTCGCGGTGCTCGCCTTCATCATGCTGGGCGAGCTCCTCCGCGACGCCCTCGACCCGAAGGCCAGGGCGCAGCGATGAGCGGAACGAAGGACACCACCATGAACGAGCCCCTGCTCCGCATCCGCGGCCTGAAGGTGGCGTTCGGCACCGGCAAGAAGCAGCGCGAAGTCGTCCACGGCGTCGACCTCGACGTGCACCGCGGCGAGACCGTCGCCATCGTCGGCGAGTCCGGTTCGGGCAAGTCGACCACCGCCACGGCGATCATCGACCTGCTGCCCGGCACGGGCGAGGTCACCGCAGGGTCGATCCAGCTCGACGGCGTCGAGCTCACCCAGGTGGACCGTCGTGAGATGGAGTCGATCCGCGGCCGCCGCATCGGCTACGTGCCGCAGGACCCGATGTCGAACCTCAACCCGGTGTGGTCGATCGGCTTCCAGGTGAAGGAGGCCGTCCGCGCGAACGGGCTGGCCACCGGGCGCAAGGAGGTCGAGAAGCGCGCGATCGAGGTGCTGCAGCAGGCGGGCCTCGCCGACGCCGAGCGGCGTCTGCACCAGTTCCCGCACCAGTTCTCCGGCGGCATGCGCCAGCGCGCCCTCATCGGCATCGGCCTCGCGGCCGACCCGGCGCTGCTCATCGCGGATGAGCCGACGAGCGCGCTCGACGTCACCGTCCAGCGGGTGATCCTCGACCACCTCGCCTCGCTCACGCGCGAGAAGGGCACCTCGGTGCTCTTCATCACGCACGACCTCGGCCTCGCCGCCGACCGCGCCGACACCATCGTCGTGATGAGCCGGGGCGAAGTCGTGGAGTCGGGGCCCAGCCGCGAGATCCTCCAGAACCCGCAGCACCCCTACACGCAGCGCCTCGTCGCCGCGGCGCCGAGCCTGGCGTCGCAGCGCATCCAGGCGACGGCGGAGGACCGCGGCGTGGCGACGACGACCGAGGTGCTGCACACCGCGGCGCCCGTCGTCGAGGTGCGCGACCTCGTCAAGGAGTACAAGATCCGCCGCGGCGGGTTCCGCAGCGAGCCGTTCCGCGCGGTGGACGGGGTCTCCTTCCAGATCCCCAAGGGCAAGACGCTCGCGCTGGTGGGTGAATCAGGATCCGGCAAGTCCACGGTCGCGAAGATGGTGCTGCAGCTGGAGCCCGCGACGAGCGGGCAGATCCTCATCGACGGCACCGACGCGACGACGCTGTCGTCGCGCGAGGTGTTCGACCTGCGCGGGCGGATGCAGCCGGTCTTCCAGGACCCCTACGGGTCTCTCGACCCGCTGCGCTCGATCGGCGCGCTCATCTCCGAGCCGCTGAACGTGCACAAGGTCGGCGACACCGCGTCGCGCCGCGAGCGGGTGTTCGAGCTCCTCGAGCAGGTCGCGCTCCCGCGCGAGCTGGCCTGGCGCTACCCGAACGAGCTGTCCGGCGGCCAGCGTCAGCGCGTGGCGATCGCGCGCGCGCTCGCGCTCAAGCCCGACATCGTCGTCCTCGACGAGGCGGTCTCCGCGCTCGACGTCCTCGTGCAGGACCAGATCCTGAAGCTCCTCGCCGAGCTCCAGGGCGAGCTGGGCCTGACGTATCTGTTCATCACGCACGACCTGGCGGTCGTGCGCGTGGCCGCCGACCTCGTCTGCGTCATGGAGCAGGGGCGCGTGGTCGAGCAGGGCGCGGTGGACACGATCTTCGCCGACCCGAAGCAGGAGTACACGCGTCGGCTCCTCGAGGCCATCCCCGGCCAGACGATGGAGATCGGCAGCCGATGACCCACCCGCGGGAGAGGAGCCGGATCATCCGCGGCAATGCGGGCCTGGTCTGGCTCCTCCTCGCGGCCGTCGCCGTCGCGTTCCTGCTCGGCGACGTCCTCATCCGCGGCAGTGCACAGCAGGCGGTGCTCATCGCGCCGTGGCTCCTGCTGCCGCTGTGGTTCGTCTGGACCTTCCTGTACGCGCCGAGCGTCGTCGCCCACCCGCGCGGCGCGACCGTGCGCAATCCCCTGCGCACGGCCGAGATCCCCTGGACCGCCGTCGAGAGCATCGCGCTCCGCTGGCAGGTGGCCTTCGTGCTCGAGAGCGGGCGGGCCATCCAGGCCTGGGCCATCCCGGCGGGCAAGCCGACCCGCCGCGGGGTGCCCCACCCGTCCGAGCGCGAGACCGAGATCCTGCGCGAGCTGCACGAGCAGGCGGCGGATGGCGCGGTGTCGAACGATGGCGCGGTGTCGGATGGCGCGGCGTCGGCGAACCGAACCGTACCCGTCGGCAGGGTGCGCACCTCGTGGAATGCCCCGCAGCTCATCGCGCTCGTCGTCCTCGTGGTGTGGGCCGCCGTCGCGGTGGCGGTGACGCCATGAGCACCCCGTCCGCGTACCGGGTCGCGTTCCGGCGGCCATCCGGCTGGGTGGCGTTCGCCGTCGCCGCGGCCCTCTCCCTCTACCTCCTGGGTGACGCCGTGGTCCGCGGGCGCGCCTTCGACGCGGTCCTCGTCGCTCCCTGGCTCCTCGCGCTCTGCTGGGGCGTGTACGTCTTCCTCGCCGCACCGAGCGTCGTGGCCGTCGATGACCGGCTGCGGGTGCGCAACACCCTGCGCACGGCCGACGTCCCCTGGTCGCGGATCGCGGCCATCCGCATGCGCTGGCAGCTGGAGATCGTCCTCGACGACGGGCGGGTCCTGCCGGCGCTCGGCGCCGCCCCGCGGCACCTGCACATCAACCGCCGCGAGCAGCCGGGCGACGACCAGGCGGCCACGCTCGAGCTCTTCCGCGAGCGCGCGGCCGCGTCCGACGAGCCGGTGCGGCGCGGCTGGCATGCGCCGTCGCTCGTCCTCCTCGCCGTGATCGTCGCCTGGGCGCTCTGGTCGCTCGCCGTCACCGGCCTCTTCGGGTTCTGAGGCCGCGCCTTCGAGCAGGCTGAGCGCTGTCGCGGAAGCGGGGGATAGGATGGAGCGCCCCGCTTTCGGGGCCAATCCCCACATCAGAAGGACCCTTCATGGCGCTCGCCCATCGTTCCGACCTCCGCAACGTCGCGATCGTCGCGCACGTCGACCACGGCAAGACCACCCTCGTGGACGCGATGCTGCGCCAGACCGGCTCGTTCGGAGAGCACGCTCACGTCGAGGAGCGCGCGATGGACTCGAACGACCTCGAGCGCGAGAAGGGCATCACGATCCTCGCCAAGAACACGGCGATCACCTACAACGGCCTGCACACCGACGTGCCGGTCACGATCAACGTCATCGACACCCCGGGCCACGCCGACTTCGGCGGCGAGGTCGAGCGCGGCCTGTCCATGGTCGACGGCGTCGTGCTCCTCGTCGACGCGTCGGAGGGCCCGCTGCCGCAGACCCGCTTCGTGCTGCGCAAGGCCCTCGAGGCCAAGCTCCCCGTCATCCTGCTCGTGAACAAGACCGACCGCCCCGACGCGCGCATCGCCGCCGTCGAGGAGGAGGCTCACGACCTGCTCCTCGGCCTCGCAAGCGACCTGCAGGACGACGTCCCCGACCTCGACGTCGACGCGCTGCTCGACGTGCCGGTCGTGTACGCCTCCGGCCGCGCCGGCGCCGCCTCGCGCAACCGCCCCGCCGACGGGGCGCTCCCCGACAACGACGACCTCGAGCCGCTGTTCGAGGCCATCCTCGAGCACGTGCCCGCTCCGGAGTACGACGACGAGGCGCCGCTGCAGGCCTGGGTGACGAACCTCGACTCCTCCGCGTTCCTCGGTCGTCTCGCGCTGCTGCGCGTCTTCAACGGCACCCTGAAGAAGGGGCAGACCGTCGCCTGGGTGCGTCAGGACGGCACCACGCAGAACGCCCGCATCACCGAGCTGCTGCTCACGAAGGCGCTCGAGCGGTATCCGGCCGAGTCGGCGGGCCCCGGCGACATCGCCGTCATCGCCGGCTTCGACGACATCATGATCGGCGAGACCATCGCCGACCCCGATGACGTCCGTCCGCTGCCGCAGATCAAGGTCGACGACCCCGCCATCTCGATGACCATCGGCACGAACACGTCGCCGCTCGTCGGCAAGGTGAAGGGCCACAAGCTCACCGCTCGCATGGTGAAGGACCGCCTCGACCGCGAGCTCATCGGCAACGTCTCGCTCAAGGTCGTCGACATCGGAAAGCCCGACGCATGGGAGGTGCAGGGCCGCGGTGAGCTGGCCCTGGCCATCCTCGTCGAGAACATGCGCCGCGAGGGCTTCGAGCTGACCGTCGGCAAGCCGCAGGTGGTCACGAAGAAGATCGACGGCAAGACGTACGAGCCCTTCGAGCACCTCACGATCGACTCCCCGGAGGAGTACCTCGGCGCGATCACGCAGCTGCTCGCCGCCCGCAAGGGCCGCATGGAGAACATGACGAACCACGGCACCGGCTGGGTGCGCATGGAGTTCATCGTGCCGTCGCGCGGTCTCATCGGCTTCCGCACCGAGTTCCTCACCACCACGCGCGGCACCGGCATCGCCAACGCCATCTCCCACGGCTACGAGCCGTGGGCGGGCCAGATCGTCACGCGCCAGAACGGCTCGATCGTCGCCGACCGCTCCGGCGTCGTCACGCCCTTCGCCATGATCGCCCTGCAGGAGCGCATGTCGTTCTTCGTGCAGCCGACCGAGGAGGTCTACGAGGGCATGGTCATCGGCGAGAACTCGCGCAGCGAGGACATGGACGTGAACATCACCAAGGAGAAGAAGCTCACGAACATGCGGTCGGCCACGGCCGACACGTTCGAGTCGATGACGCCGCCGCGTCTGCTCTCCCTCGAGGAGTCCCTCGAGTTCGCGCGCGAGGACGAGTGCGTGGAGGTCACGCCCGAGAAGGTGCGCATCCGCAAGGTCGTCCTCGACGCGACCGAGCGCGGTCGCGCCGCCTCGCGCCTCAAGCGCCAGGGTTGATCCTCGCGGAGTGATCCTCGGCAAGCGCCCCCGGTCCATGGACCGGGGGCGCTTCTGCGTAGGCTCGAGGGATGACCCGCACGCCCGACGTCCAGAGCGCATGGCGGCAGGGGATGGCCGTGTCGGCGGCCACGGGACTGTACGGCATCTCCTTCGGCGCGCTGAGCGTCGCGGCCGGCCTCGACGTGTGGCAGACCTGCGTGCTGAGCCTGCTGATGTTCACGGGCGGATCGCAGTTCGCGTTCGTCGGGGTCATCGCCTCCGGCGGCCTCGCTGCGGCGCCGTCGGCCATCGCCTCGGCTGCCCTCCTCGGTGTGCGGAACGCCGTCTACGCCGTGCGCATGAACCCGCTCGTCGGCGGCGGCTGGGGCCGCCGGCTGCTGGCTGCGACGTTCACGATCGACGAGTCCACGGCCGTGGCGCTCGCGCACCGAACGCCCGAGGGGCGCCGTACGGGCTTCTGGGTCACGGGGGTCGGCATCTACCTCGCGTGGAACCTCATGACGCTCGTCGGCGCGCTCGTGGGCGACGTGCTCGGCGACGTCCGCGCCTACGGCCTCGACGCGGCCGCCGCGGCGGCGATGCTCGGGCTGCTGTGGCCGCGGCTGCGCGACCGGCAGGCCGTCGCCGTCGGCGTCGCAGCGGCCGTGGTGGCGACCACGACGACCCCCGCGCTGCCCGCGGGGCTTCCGGTTCTCGCCGCGGCTCTCGTCGCGGTCGTCGTGGGCTGGACCAACGCGCTCGGACGCCGACGAGGAGAAGGCGCATGACGATGTGGACGCCCGTCCTCCTCGCGGCCGTCGCGTGCGCGGCGCTGAAGCTCGTCGGCTACGCCATTCCGCCGCGCTGGTTCGACGCCGCGCGACCCGCGCGCATCGTCGACCTCCTGACGGTCGCCCTCCTCGGCGCGCTCGTGGCGACCCAGACCCTGGGAGCGGGACAGGCCATCCGGCTCGACGCACGTCTGCCGGCGATCGCCGTCGCGCTCGCGCTGCTGGGGATGCGCGCGCCGTTCCTCGTCGTCGTGGTGGGCGCGGCGGTCGCGGCCGCGCTGCTGCGCGCACTGGGGTGGGCGGCCTGAGCGCCTAACCTGGAACCATGGGAACGGACCGCCTCGCGCACGTCATCACCTGGATCGTCGCGCTGCTGGCCGGCGCCGTGTTCGGGGTCGCCGGCACGATCGGCCACGCGTACGCGTGGGGCGTGCTCCCGGTCGGGATGGCCCTGGCCGCGATCGCCTGCGCCGGTCTCCTCGCCGCGCTGCGGCTGCTCACCGACGACCGCTGGTCGGCCCTCGCGGCCGGGCTCGGCATGCTCGCGGCCCTGATGATCTACTCCGGCCGCGGCCCGGGGGGATCGGTCGTGGTGCCGATGCCAGCGCCGGGGGAGTTCCCCTACGGATACGTGTGGACCTTCCTGCTCGCGGGCATCGTGCTCGTCGCCGTCGCCTGGCCCGACATGGCGAAGCTCCGGGCCCTCTCCGAGCGCACCCGCGCCGCTTAGGATCGCCTACCGGGCGGCGCACGTCCGGCACGCGTAGGATCGAGGGGTGACTTACGTGATCGCCCTGCCCTGCGTGGACGTCAAGGACCGCGCCTGCATCGATGAGTGCCCGGTGGACTGCATCTACGAGGGCGAGCGGTCGCTGTACATCCACCCGGATGAGTGCGTGGACTGCGGCGCCTGCGAGCCGGTGTGCCCGGTCGAGGCGATCTACTACGAGGACGACCTGCCGGACGAGTGGCAGGACTACTACAAGGCGAACGTCGAGTTCTTCGACGACATCGGATCGCCCGGCGGCGCATCCAAGGTCGGCGTGATCGCGAAGGACCACCCGGTCGTGGCGTCGCTCCCCCCGCAGGGCGAGTAGCCGATGGGCGTGCGGGACCTCGCCGACTACCCCTGGGACGCCGTCGTCCCGTATCGCGAACGTGCGGCCGCCCATCCCGGCGGTCTCGTCGATCTCTCCATCGGCTCTCCCGTCGACCCCACGCCGGAGGTCGTCCGCAGGGCGCTGACCGAGGCGACCGACGCGCACGCGTACCCGCAGACGGTCGGCACGCCGGCCCTCCGCGAGGCGATCGTCGAGTGGTACGCGCGGCGTCGAGGCGTGGACGACCTCGCTCCGCGGAACGTGCTGCCGACGATCGGCTCGAAGGAGCTGGTGGCGCTGCTCCCGACCCTGCTGGGCCTCGGGCCGGGCGACATCGTCGTCCACCCCCGCGCGGCCTACCCGACGTACGAGGTCGGCGCGCGGGTCGCGGGTGCGACCCCGATGGCGCTGGACGACCCCGCGGAGTGGCCCGAGGGCGCGAAGCTCATCTGGATCAACACCCCGGGCAACCCCGACGGGCGCACGTGGAGCGTCGAGGAGCTCGCAGTCGCCGTGAACCGCGCACGCGAGCTCGATGCGGTCCTCGCGAGCGACGAGTGCTACGCCGAGCTGGGGTGGGATGGCCGGTGGGCGGATGCGCGCGTCCCCTCGGTGCTCGACCCGCGGGCGACGGGCGGCAGCCGCGCGAACCTCCTCAGCGTGTACTCGCTGAGCAAGCAGTCGAACCTCGCCGGCTACCGTGCGGCGTTCGTCGCCGGCTGCGCGCGCATCGTCGGCGACCTCCTCACCGCGCGCAAGCACCTGGGCCTCATGCCGCCCGCGCCGGTTCAGCACGCGATGGCGGTCGCCCTCCGCGACGACGCGCATGTGACGGAGCAGAAGGAGCGGTACCGGGCGCGCCGCGAGATGCTCCGCCCGGCCATCGAGGCGGCGGGGTTCCGGATCGACCGCAGCGAGGCGGGGCTGTACCTGTGGGCGACCGAGGGGCGAGACGCGTGGGAGTCCATGGGGCGGCTCGCCGAGCTCGGGATCCTCGCGGGGCCGGGGGTCTTCTACGGGCCGCACTTCCCGCAGCACGTGCGCTTCTCGCTCACCGCGACCGACGAGCGGATCGCGGAAGCCGCCCGCCGGCTCGTCTCGTCGTAGGTTTCCTTCACGGGGCGAGCCATCCTTTGGGCGTTTTCGCAGGTGGGTGACACGACCGTTAGGCTGTAGTGGCACAGCGTTCGCGCACTCGACCGAGCATGTGCCGGGCTGCCGATCGGTGGCCGAACGAGATCCAGGCGACAGACAAGTCGCGAAGACGATCCGCCAGGAGGCGCTGTGAGCGACGCGGGAATCCCGGCCGATAAGGCCACCCTCACGATCGGCGACAGGACGGCTGAGTTCCCGGTCCTGCAGGGCAGCTCGGGACTTCCCAGCATCGACATCTCGACGCTCATGCGTCAGACCGGCCACACGACCCTCGACTACGGGTTCGTGAACACGGCCTCGACGCAGTCCGCCGTGACGTACATCGACGGCGACCAGGGCATCCTGCGCTACCGGGGCTATCCCATCGACCAGCTCGCGAAGAACTCGAACTTCCTCGAGGTCGCGTGGCTGCTCATCTACGGCGAGCTGCCGAGCGCGGCCGAGCTCGCGGACTTCGACGAGCGCATCCGCCGTCACACGCTGCTGCACGAGGACCTCAAGCGCTTCTTCTCCGCGCTGCCCGACCGCGCGCACCCGATGGCGGTGCTGTCGTCGGCGGTCTCGGCGCTCTCGACCTACTACGAGCACCAGTCCGACCCGGCCAACCCCGAGCACGTCGAGCTCAACATCGTCCGCCTGCTCGCGAAGCTGCCCGTCATCGCGGCGTACGCGCACAAGAAGTCGATCGGGCAGGCGTTCCTGTACCCGGACAACTCGCTGAGCTTCGTCGACAACTTCCTCCGCCTGAACTTCGGCGTCATGAGCGAGCCGTACGAGGTGAACCCGGTGATGTCGCGGGCACTCGAGCGCCTGCTCATCCTCCACGAGGACCACGAGCAGAACGCGTCCACATCGACCGTGCGCCTGGTCGGCTCCACGGGCGCGGACCAGTTCGCGTCGGTCTCCGCGGGCATCCACGCGCTCTCCGGCCCGCTGCACGGCGGCGCCAACGAGGCCGTGCTCAAGATGCTGGCGCAGATCCGCGACTCGGGTCAGGGCGTGCAGCGCTTCGTCGAGCGCGTGAAGAACAAGGAAGACGGCGTGAAGCTCATGGGCTTCGGACACCGCGTCTACAAGAACTACGACCCGCGCGCGAAGCTCGTGAAGGAATCGGCCGACGAGGTGCTCACCGCGCTCGGCGTCACCGACCCGCTCCTCGACCTCGCGAAGGAGCTCGAGGAGATCGCCCTCCAGGACGACTACTTCCGCGAGCGTCGCCTGTACCCGAACGTCGACTTCTACACGGGTGTCATCTACAAGGCGATGGGCTTCCCCACGCGCATGTTCACCGTGCTGTTCGCGATGGGGCGCCTGCCGGGCTGGCTCGCGCACTGGCGCGAGCTCGCGCTCGACCCGAAGACGAAGATCGGGCGCCCGCAGCAGCTGTTCACCGGAGCGACGGAGCGGCAGTACCCGTCGGCGTGACACGCCCCTGAAGCAGCAGAGCCGGTCCCAGGATCTCCCGGGACCGGCTCTGCTGCACCCGCCGTGCGATCAGGCGTGCAGCGCCTCGTTGAGGGTCGCGCCGGCGCCACGACGACGGCGCACCTCCACGGCCCCGGTGGTCGAGTTGCGCAGGAACAGCAGCCCGTGGGAGCCGTGCAGCGTCGCGGCCTTCACGAAGCGCGGGCGGCCATCCGCAGTGGGCGCCTCGTCGACGAGCGCGACCTTCGTACCGGCGGTGACGTACAGACCCGCCTCCACCACGCAGTCGTCGCCGAGTGAGATGCCGATGCCGGCGTTCGCGCCGAGCAGGGTGCGCGCGCCGATCGACACCCGGTGCGTGCCGCCGCCGGAGAGCGTGCCCATGACCGAGGCGCCGCCGCCGATGTCGCTGCCGTCGCCGACGACGACGCCCTGCGAGATGCGGCCCTCGACCATCGAGGCGCCGAGGGTGCCGGCGTTGAAGTTCACGAAGCCCTCGTGCATCACGGTGGTGCCGGGGGAGAGGTGCGCGCCCAGGCGCACGCGCGAGGCGTCGGCGATGCGCACGCCCGGGGGCAGCACGTAGTCCGTCAGCCGCGGGAACTTGTCCAGGGACTGCACCTGGATGCCGGCGCGCTGGAGCGCGGGACGCAGACGCGTGAGGTCCTCCGGTCGCATGGGGCCCGCGTTCGTCCAGGCGACGTTCGGAAGGTGCGCGAAGATGCCGTCGAGATTCAGCTCGTTGGGGCGCACGAGGCGGTGCGACAGGGCGTGCAGCCGCAGGTACGCGTCGGCAGTCGACGCGGGCGCCGCATCGAGGTCGATCTCGATGCTCACCGGCTCGGTCGAGACCGCGCGGCGCTCATCCCCGCCTGCGAGACCCGCGAGGCGCTCGAGGGCGCCGGCGGTCTCGCCCGCCGCGCCCGTGCCGAGATCGCGGTACCACGTGTCGAGGACGGTGCCGTCGCCGGCGACCGTCGCGAGGCCGATGCCCCAGACCCTTCGTTCATCGCTCATGCCTCCAGGCTATCGGGCGGGCGGCGGCGGCCAGGATGGCCCCTGACTAGACTCGACGCCATGCCGACGCTCGATCTGTCCTCCTCCGCCGCCGACATCACCCGGGCGATCTGCGACATCCCGAGCGTCTCCGACGACGAGCGCGCGCTCGCCGACGCGATCGAGGCGGCCATCCGCCCGCTGCCGCACCTCGAGGTGCATCGCGACGGCGACACCATCGTGGCCCGGACCGACCTCGGGCGTGCGCAGCGCGTGGTCATCGCCGGGCACATCGACACCGTACCGGTGAACGCGAACCTCCCCACCCGCGACGTCGAGATCGACGGCGAGGCGTTCATCTGGGGGCGCGGCACCGTCGACATGAAGGCCGGGACCGCGGTGCAGCTGAAGCTCGCCGCCGAACTCGCCGACCCCGTCGTCGACGTGACGTGGATCTGGTACGACCACGAGGAGGTCGATGCCTCGCGCAGCGGGCTCACGCGTCTGACCGCGAGCCGACCCGACCTGTTCGCCGGCGACTTCGCGATCCTCGGCGAGCCGTCGAACGGGCAGGTGGAGGGCGGCTGCAACGGCACCCTCCGCGTCGTCGTGCGCACGCACGGACGGCGCGCGCACTCGGCCAGGGCGTGGATGGGCGAGAACGCCATCCACGCGGCCGCTCCCGTGCTCGCGCGGCTCGCGGCGTACGAGCCGCAGGAGATCGTCGTCGACGGCCTCGCCTACCGGGAGGGCCTGAACGCCGTGAGGATCTCCGGCGGCGTGGCGGGCAACGTCATCCCCGACGCCTGCGAGGTCGAGGTGAACTTCCGATTCGCCCCCAGCCGCTCCGGCGAGGAGGCGGTGGCCCACGTGCGGGAGGTGCTCGAGGGATTCGAGGTGGAGGTCACCGACCTGGCCGAGGGCGCGCGTCCGGGTCTCGATGCGCCCATCGCGCAGGAGTTCGTCCGTGCCGTCGGCGCCGAGCCCCGCCCGAAGTACGGCTGGACCGACGTCGCGCGCTTCTCCGCGCTGGGGGTGCCCGCGGTGAACTACGGTCCCGGCGACCCGAGCCTCGCGCACCACGACGAGGAGCGCGTCGCGGTCGCGCAGATCGAGAGCGTGGAGCGGAGCCTGCGCGCGTGGCTGACGGCCGGCTGACCCGATCGCGCCTGCGGGACGTGCGGGCATGGCCCGCGCCCGTCCGCGTCGCCGCGATCTACCTCGTCGCGCGGCTGGTGACGACGGGCATCATGCTCCTCGTCGCGCAGGCGTCGCCGCCGGATTCGCGCTACGGTCCGGATCCCGGTCTCGTCGACTACATCCTCGGCTGGGACGCCCAGTGGTACTGGTCCGTCGCGGCGAGCGGATACCCGACGGACCTGCCGCTGACGGACACGGGAGACGTGGCGGAGAACGCGTGGGCGTTCCTGCCGCTCTACGCCTGGCTCGCCGCGCTGGTCGGCGCCGTGTTCGCCGCCTGGTGGGTGGGCGCCGTGCTGGTGTCGCTCGCCGCCGGGTACGGCGCGTGCCTCGCCCTGCATGCGCTGCTGCGCGCGCGCCTCGACGAGGACCGCGCCACGTGGGGCGTCGTGCTCCTCGCGGCGGGGCCGCTGGCCGCCCTGTTCCAGGTGGGGTACGCGGAGTCGCTCTTCCTGGCTCTCCTCATCGCGGCCCTCCTCTGCGTCGAGCGCCGCCGATGGGGCTGGCTGTACCTGCTCATCCCGGTGATGGGCTTCACGCGTCCGGGCGTGCTCGCGCTCGCGCTCCTCATCGGCCTCTACGGGCTGTGGCGACTCGTCCCCGCCGTGCGCCGGAGGATGGGCGGTCCAGCGCGCGCGGAGGTCGGCCACATCCTCGCGCTGGGCGCGCTCGCGACGGCTGCGGGCTTCGCGTGGCCGCGCATCGCGGGCGTGGTCACCGGCGAGCCCGACGCCTACCTCGAGACCGAGCTCGCGTGGCGCCGCGGGTGGACCGGCGACGACGGCGGCTTCACGCCCTTCACCGGATGGCCGCAGGCCGCCGCCGTGTGGGCGGAGATCTGGGGCATCCCCGTCGGGGCCGGGTATGCACTGTTGGCGGCGCTCGTCGTCGTCGCGACCGCGGCCATCCTGTGGGGAGCGCGTCGAGCCGGCGCGGTGCTGTCGCTGTGGGGCGCGGCGTATGTCGTCTATCTCCTGGCCGTGTTCTTCCCGCAGTCCAGCGTCTTCCGCCTGCTCCTGCCGCTCGCGCCCCTCGCCTGCGCGCTGCTCGCGTGGCCGCGCTCCCGCGCGCTCCGAGCGGTCGTGCTCGCGCTGTGCCTCGTCGGTCAGTGCGCGTGGATCCACGGCATGTACGGCCTCGGGAACACGTTCTGGCTCATCCCGTGACGTGCCGCGCCGAGCCGGACGGACGCGATTGTCGTGAGAGCGCGCCCGCGACCGATAAACTGGACACCTGACCACAACGGAAAGGATGCCGCGATGGCAGCGATGAAGCCGAGAACCGGAGACGGACCCATGGAGGCCGTGAAGGAGGGGCGCCTCATCATCGTGCGCGTCCCGCTCGAGGGGGGCGGGCGCCTGGTCGTCTCCGTCAATGACGAGGAGGCTCGGGAGCTGTACGGCGTCCTGGGCGACGTCGTGAACGCCTAGCCCAGCACGATCCAGAGCGGATGGCCGGAGTCGCGAGACGACATCGGCCATCCGCTCTTCTCATGCCCGGGAGGACACGTACAGCTGCAGGAGCCCTTCCTCGACCGTGGAGAGCGCGGCGATGACCGCGGGCGACGCCTGCGTCTCCTGCAGCAGGGTGCGGTAGCTGCGCGTGATCGGGTCGCGCTGCACGGGGTCCGCCACGCGCCCGCCGTTGAGGACACGGGGCACGAGGACCGTGCCGCCCGGCCGGGCCAGGCGCAGGCCGTGCTCGACGTAGTCGATGACATTCGCCGCATCGGCGTCGATGAGGACGATGTCGTATGCCGCATCGTTCATGCGGGGGAGCACGTCGGATGCGCGCCCGGTGATGAGACGCGCGCGCGCCATGGGCACGCGCGCGTGCTGGAAGGCCTCGCGCGCGGCGGAGAGGTGCTCCGGCTCGTTGTCGATGGTGGTCAGCACCGCGCGCGGGGCGCCGTGCAGCATCCACAGGCCGGAGACTCCCGCGCCGGTGCCGATCTCGATGATCGCACGGGCGCCGGTGGCGGCGGCGACGACCGCGCACTGCGCGCCCACGGCGGCGCTGATGGGCGCGGCGCCGAGCTCGAGCGCGTGCTGACGCGCGCGAGCGATGTGGTCGGGTTCCACGACGGTCTCGCGGGCGAAGCGCGCGACGGCGTCCAGTTCGCTCATGGGTTCCTCCTGACGATCCCTCCAGCCTACGTGCCACGCCAGGGCTATCCCACGTCTGCCCGGTACGCTGTGATCATGTTCTTCGGGCTGACCATCGAGAAGGTGATGGTGATCGGCGTGATCGCCGCCCTGATCATCGGTCCCGAGCGGCTGCCCCGGTACGCGGAGGCCCTCGCGCAGTTCACCCGGCGCACGCGCGAGTGGGTGCAGGGTGCGCGCACGCGCGTCAAGGACGAGATGGGCGAAGACCTCGACGACGTGGATTGGCGCAAGCTCGATCCGCGTCAGTACGACCCGCGTCGCATCATCCGCGAGGCCCTCCTCGACGATGCGCCGCCTGCCCCCGCGCCGACGAAGACCGCGGTGCGGCGGACCACCCCGCTCGCACGGCGCACGTTCACGGCCGACGCGCCCCCGCCGTTCGACGCCGAAGCCACCTGACCCGGTCTGACGGCCGCAACGACGCTCCCTCGCGCGCCTCAGGCGAGCGAGACCGGCAGGCGGCGACCGGCCAGGCGCCGGGGCTCCGCGGCGAGCTGCGCCGCGACGCCGGCGATCGCGTGGGCGGCCGCATCGTCCGGGTGCGACACGACGACCGGGTCGCCCGCATCGCCCCCCTGGCGCAGCGCGGGGCTGAGGGGGATGGATGCCAGCAGCGGCACCTCCGCCTCCGCCGAGGAGAGCGCTGCCGCGACGGCCTGTCCGCCGCCCTCTCCGAACAGCGCGAGCGAACTGCCGTCGGGAAGGGTGAGCGCGGCCATGTTCTCGATGACGCCGATGACCTTCTGCCCGGTCTGCCGCGCCACCAGGCCGCTGCGCACGGCGACGTCGGACGCGGCGGCCTGCGGCGTCGTCACGACGAGCACGTCGGCGTGCGGGAGGAGCTGACCGACCGAGATGGCGATGTCGCCCGTGCCGGGCGGCATGTCGATGAGGAGCACGTCGATGTCGCCGAAGAACACGTCGGTGAGGAACTGCTGGACGGTGCGATGCAGCATCGGCCCACGCCACGCCACCGCCTCGTCGGGGCGCTGCAGGAACATCCCGATCGAGATCGCCTTCACGCCGTGCGCGACGGGCGGGAGGATGAGGTCGCCGACCTGAGTGGGCGAGGGAGCGACGCCGTCGACGGAGAGCCCCAGGAGCGCGGGGATGGAGAAGCCGTGCACATCGGCGTCGATGAGGCCCACCTTCAGCCCGTGCTGCGCGAGCGCGACGGCGAGGTTGGCCGTCACGGTCGACTTGCCGACGCCGCCCTTGCCGCTGGTGACGGCGATGACGCGCGTGAGCGAGTCCGGTCCGAACGGCATGGCGCGGCTCCCGCGGAGGCGCTCGGTGAGGGCCTTCCGCTGCGTGGGCGTCATGACGCCGATCTCCAGCGCGACCGGGGTCGATCCCGCTGCGCGCTCGGCCGCCGCGCGCACGTCCTGCTCAATCCGATCGGCCGCGGGGCAGCCGACGATCGTGAGGGCGATCTCCACGCGCACGGCGTCGCCGTCTGCGCGCACCTCGCGCACCATGTCCAACTCCGACAGGGGCCGGCGCAGCTCCGGGTCCGACACGCGGCCGACGGCCGCGCGGACGGCGTCGACGACCTGCTCAGCGCTCATCGCGAGCCTCGTCCTCGGCGTCCGTGCGGCCATCCCGCTCGTCGAGCCGCTCGAGCAGCGAGCGCAGCTCGTCGCGCAGCACATCGCGCGAGACCATCCGCTCCTCGACCTCCGTGAGGGCCATCCGCAGCGCCACGATCTCGCGGGCGAGGTACTCGGTGTCGGCGAGGTTCCGCTCGGCGCGCTGCCGATCCTGCTCCATGCCGACGCGGTCGCGGTCGTCCTGGCGGTTCTGTGCGAGCAGGATGAGGGGCGCCGCGTACGACGCCTGCAGCGACAGGACGAGCGTGAGCGCGGTGAAGCCGAGGGCCGCGGAGTCGAAGCGCCAGCCCTCCGGCATGAGGGAGTTCCAGGCCATCCACGCGGCGCAGAACAGGGTGAGCCCGATGAGGAACCACGGCGTGCCCATCGCGCGCGCGATCCACTCCGTGGCGCGCCCAAAGCGGTCGCGGTCGCGGCCATCGTAGGCGGTGTCGATGCGGGGGCGGCGGCCCCGCATCTCGGATGCCCGCGCCATCACCGGCGCACCGTCGGGATCGAGCCGGTCGCGGGACTCCGCGGGATCTCCTCATCGGGGTCCTGCGAGCGCCAGTCCTCCGGCAGGAGGTAGTCGAGCACGTCGTCGACGGTCACCGCGCCGACGAGCCGGTGCGCGGCGTCGGTGACGGGGAGCGCGACGAGGTCGTAGCTCGCGAGCCGACGCGCGACCTCCGACGCCGAGCCCGTTACCGGCACGGCCTCGATGGTGTCGTCGAGGATGGCGCCGATCCGCTCGTGGGGAGGGTAGCGGAGCATGCGCTGGAAGTGCACCGCGCCGAGGAACCGGCCGGTGGGGGTCTCGTACGGCGGCAGCGTGACGTACACGCTCGCGGCGAGGGCGGGGTGCAGCTCGTGGCGCCGGATGAGCGCGAGCGCCTCGGCGATGGTCGCGTCCGCCGGCAGGATGATCGGCTCGGTCGTCATGAGACCGCCCGCGGTGTCGGCGCCGTAGCGCAGCAGCATGCGCACGTCCTCCGCCTCCTCGGGCTCCATGAGGTCGAGGAGCTCCTCGCTGCGCTGCGGGGCGAGCTCGGCGAGGAGGTCGGCGGCGTCGTCGGGGTCCATGGCGTCGAGCACGTTCGCCGCACGGGCGTCGCCGAGCTTCTCGAGGATGTGCACCTGGTCCTCCTCGGGCATCTCCTCGAGGGCGTCGGCGAGGCGGTCGTCGGAGAGCTCCTCGGCCACCTCGATCATCCGCTCCTCCGGCAGATCGAGCAGGGTGTTAGCGAGGTCGGCCGCGCGCAGCTCGGCGTAGCTGGCGGCGAGGTGCTCGGCGGACTGCGCCTCACCGGGCGTGTGGTGCTCGCGCACCTGGCTCCACGGCGCGAACGTCGTCGGCCCCTTCGCGAACGGCGACGCGCTGGTCTTCGGCTTGCGCAGGAAGAGCTGCCCGACCGACCACTCGCCGATCCGGTTCGGCTCGATGGCGACGTCCTCGATCGTCGCCGACCCGCTGCCGTCCTTGAAGTGCACGCGACGGCCGATGAGCTCGGCCATCACCCGCACCTCCTCCGCGCGCGGCTGGAAGCGGCGCACGTTGATGAGGCCGGTCGTGATGACCTGCCCCTGCGCGATGGAGGTGATGCGGCCGATCGCGACGAACACGTGACGACGGCCCGGGATCTCGCAGACGAGGCCGATGACGCTGGGAGCGCCCGTACTTCGGTACACGACGACGACGTCGCGGACCCGACCGAGCCGGTCGCCGGTGGGGTCGAAGACGGGGCACCCGGCCAGGCGCGCCACGAACACCCTCTGCGTACTCACCCGTCCAGCGTAATGCGCGCGCCCCGACCTCATCGGGGCGCGTGACTCACAGGCGGGGCATAGGCGGGGAAGAGAGGGCCGCCGCATGCCCGTGGGACAATGCCGCCATGAGCATGTGGAGCGGACTGGGCAAGGCCCCGGAGGTCGGGGAGACGGTCGCGAGCTTCCGCGACTACGACGGCGCGCTGAAGGCGGTGTCGAAGCTCATCGAGGCGGATGTCCCCGCTCGCGACATCGCGATCGTCGGCACCGCGCTGCGATCGGTGGAGAAGATCACGGGGCGGCTGGGCTGGGCGCAGGCCGCCTGGTCGGGCGCCCTCAACGGGGTCCTGCTCGGGCTCCTCCTCGGCGCGATGGTCGTCATCTGGACCCCCGCGCTGCCGATGGGCGCCTTCGTCGGCATGATCCTCCTGGGCGTGGCGATGGGGATGGTCTTCCGCCTCGTCAGCTACATGATGGTCCGCCGGCGCCGCGACTTCGCGAGCGTCATGCAGGTCACCGCCGACCACTACGAGATCGCCGTCCAGCGCTCGAGCGCCGGCCGCGCGCGGCAGACGCTCGGCACCGCTCCGGAGCGGCCCGTGCGCGTGGACACCGAGTCGCTGAACGAGCCGCCGCGCTACGGAGTGCGCGTCGACCCCCGCACCGGCACTCCGGTCGCGGCTCCGATCGAGCAGGCGGCCGAGGGCGGCGTCGCCGAGCAGCACGAGGGCGACCGCCCTGCCGCGGTCGCCGTGCCGCAGCCCGACGAGCAGCGCGACGGGCAGCGTGGCGAGCACCGCGACGACGAGCGCCGCGGGGGCGAGCGGCCCGACGACGAGCGGGCGATCGGCGAGCACCGCGACGAGCGGGCGTGACCGCGGAGACCTCCGCGACCATCCCGGTCGAGCTGCCGTCGGGGTCGGTCGACCTCCCGGCCGCGGTCGGCGTGCCGGAGGGCGCATGGGCGACCCTCGCGATCGCTCACGGCGCGGGCGCGGGCAAGGACCATCCGTTCCTCGTGGGCTTCGCCGCGGCCATCCGCGAAGCCGGCGTCGCGACCGTGCGCTTCGACTTCCCATACCTCGCAGCCGGGCGGAAGCTCCCCGGTCCCGCCGCGCACGCGGTGACCGCATGGCGCGCGGTCGTCGACTTCGCGGCGGGCCTTCCCGGGCCGCTGTGGGCGGCGGGGAAGTCGTACGGCGGGCGGATGGCCTCGGTCGCCGCCGCGGAGGGCGGCTTCGACGTCGCGGGGCTCGTCTACCTCGCGTACCCGTTGCATCCGCCCGGGAGACCCGAGAAGCCGCGGGCGGACCACCTGCCGGCGATCGGCCATCCGCAGCTGTTCGTCTCGGGCGAGAACGACCCGTTCATCCAGCCGCGCGAGCAGTTCGACGAGGCCGTCGCCTCATGTCAGGACGCGACCGTGACGTGGGTGCCGGGCGCCGTGCACGGCTTCGAGGTGAAGGGGAGCAAGCGCCCGGCCGACGAGATCGGCGCGGCGCTCGCCGATCCCGTCGTCGCGTTCATCCGCGCGCTCTGAGGGCGCTCAGCTCCGCAGCCGCGCGATCCACGCCTCGACCTCGTCGGCCGTGCGCGGGATGTCGGCGGAGAGGTTCACCGGGCCGCCCTCTGTCATGAGGATGTCGTCCTCGATGCGCACGCCGATGCCGCGGTACTCCTCCGGCACCGTGAGGTCGTCGATCTGGAAGTAGAGTCCCGGCTCGATCGTGAAGACCATGCCCGGCTCCAGTGGGGCGTCGTAGTACATCTCCCGGCGGGCCTGCGCGCAGTCGTGCACATCGATGCCGAGGTGGTGGCTCGTGCCGTGCACCATGTAACGGCGCTGCTGTCCGCCGCGGTCGGCGTCGAGCGCCTCCTCGGCGGTGACGGGGAGGAGGCCCCACTCGGCGGTGCGCGCGGCGATGACGCCCATCGCGGCCTCGTGCACAGCGCGGAACTTCACGCCGGGGCGCGCGGCGGCGAACGCGGCGTCCGCAGCCTCGCGGACGGTCTCGTAGATGCGGCGCTGGATGTCGGTGAAGGTGCCGCTCACGGGGAGCGTGCGGGTGACATCAGCGGTGTAGAGGCTGTCGACCTCCGCGCCGGCGTCGATGAGGATGAGGTCGCCGGGGAGGACCGCGCCGTCGTTGCGGGTCCAGTGCAGGTAGCACGCGTGCGCGCCGGAGGCCGCGATGGTGTCGTAGCCCTCCCAGTTGCCGTCGCTGCGGGCGCGCTGGTGGAACACGCCCTCGACGACGCGCTCGCCGCGCGGGTGCGCGACGGCGCGGGGGAGCTCGCGGACGATGTCATCGAACCCCGCCGCGGTGACGGCGACGGCGAGCTTCATCTGCTCGACCTCGTACGCGTCCTTCACGAGGCGGAGCTCCGAGACGAAGCGGGTGAGCTCGGCGTCCTCGTCGAGCACGCGGTCGTCCTCGCCCGCCGTGAACTCCTCGAGGCGAGCGGTCGGCACGTCGAGGTCGGCGGCCACCTGCGCGAGCGAGGGGCGCGGCCCCACCCAGAACTCGCCGATCGACGCGTCGCGGTAGAACTCGGGCGTCTCTCGCGTCGCGCGGTCGCGGAGGAAGAGCGTGACATCGTGGCCGTCGGCGCTGTCATCGCGCGGGTCGAAGACGAGCACCGAGTCCGGCACGGCGTCGACGGCCCAGCCGGTGAGGTGCGCGAAGGCCGAGTGCGCGCGGAACGGGTAGTCGGTGTCGTTGCTGCGCTGCTTGAAGGAGCCCGCCGGGATGACGAGGCGCTGCCCCGGGAACGCCGCGGAGACGGCGGCGCGTCGGCGGGCGGCGTGCGCGGCCTGCTCGCGTGCGGCGGGCAGCGGCTCGGCGCGCTCGGCCCATCCGCTGGAGATGACGTCGAGGAAGCCCTGCGGGTAGGGCTGGCGACGGTTCGTGTTGGAGTCGGCGGCCTTCTGCTCGGTCGCTGCCTGGGTGCTCGTCTCGCCGGTGGTCATGCCCTCAGTCTCTCACCGAGCGGGCAGCGCCGCCCGTGCGGCCTAGGCTGGAGGGATGGCCGCCCCCGCTCGCTCCCGCACCGTCGCCCTCAGCGCGCTCGCCGACGTCGTGCTCGTCGTCGCGTTCGCGGCGCTCGGACTCGCGAGTCATGAGGGCGGCGTGGGCGCGGCGGGTCTCGGCCGCGTCGCGTGGCCGTTCCTCGTCGCGCTCGCCGCAGCCTGGGCCATCGCACGTGCCTGGCGCCGGCCGCTCGCGCCGCTGCGGACCGGGGTCGTCGTCTGGGTGGTGACAGCCGCGGGAGGACTGCTGCTGCGCGTCGCGTCGGGCGAAGGCGCGGCCATCCCGTTCGTCATCGTGACCGCCGTCGTGCTCGCGGCGTTCCTCATCGGCTGGCGCGCGGTCTCCCATGTCTCACTGCGCGCGGGTTCGCGGCGCTGATAGCCGCAGGGAGTGAGACACGCATGTCTGCCATGTCTCACTGCGCGCGGGTTTGCGGGGCTGATAGCCGCAGGGAGTGAGACACGGTCGGCTCAGTCGGCGGGCTCGAGCTGCACGACGAGCGGGCGGTGATCGCTGCCGGCGTCGTCGAGGTTGGTGAGCACGAGCGATCCGGTCGCGGTCCATGCCGCGGAGTGCATGACGTGGTCGATCGGCGCGGCGAGGAGCGCGGGCACGCCGGTCGGCCAGGTGCCGACCGCGCCGTTGCCGGTCTCAGCGGCCGCATCCGTGCAGGCGCCGAGGTCGCCGCCGTCGACACCGAGCGATGCCATGTGATCGACGGTCGCGTTGAAGTCTCCGGCGAGGATCACGTTCCCGCCCGCGCACTGGTCCGCCACCCACCGGAGGTCCTCAGCCCAGGCGTCCATGTACTCCGGCTGCGGCGACACCGCGTGCACGGCCACGACGATCGGCCCCTCGCCGTCGACCGGCATCGCCACGACGCTCGGCACGACCTCGGTGTTGCTGGTGAGGTCGCTCGAGGCCTCGATGACGGAGTAGTCGCCGAGGTCGGGGGAGATGAGCACGGTGGTCTCCCAGGCCTGAGGGCCGTCCTGCACCTCGGGGCGGAGCGCCACGTGATGCACCCACATCGGGCTGCCGAGGTCGCGCATCGCGACGGCCACCTCCTCGCCGACGTACTCGGCGGTCTCGGGGAGCGCGACGACGTCGACGCCCATGGCGACGGCGGTCTGCGCGATCTCGTCGGCCCCCATCGCGTTGCCCTCGGTGTTCCACGACATGACGCGCACGCTCGTGTCGGTGGCCTCCGGCAGCGAGTCGGTGCCGTAGCCGCGCACGCCGAGGACCACGCCTCCGCTGATCGCCCCGATCGCCGACACGAGAGCCATCGAGAGCGCGAATCCGCGCATCGGGCGGATGAAGGCGAGCAGAAGGAAGAAGATCGTGACGACCGCCAGAACCACCACCACGGCGCCGCGCAGGGCCGCAAGCTGGGCGACGGGGAAGGTCTGCTCGAGGCGGAAGAAGCCCGGCCATGTGACGATGGCGGTGGCGATCGCGAACAGCACGGTCACGAGGATCCCGAGCAAGCGCAGCACGGTCCCGACCCTAGGCAGGCCCGCTGGGAAACCGTCGCAAGCAGCCGCCGTGCCTGCCGGGAGACGCCTGCGCGCACACCGTACGATGAAGGACATGGACGAGGCGGGCGCACCGAGAGTGGAGGAGCCGGCCGACCTGCATCTCCATTCCAACCGATCGGATGGCACGGAGCCGCCGGCGGACGTCGCGCGCTCCGCACATGCGCACGGCGTGCGGACGGTCGCGCTCACAGATCACGACACCACCGCCGGCTGGGCCGAGGCCGCGGACGCCGCGGTGTCGCTGGGGATGACCTTCCTGCCCGGGGCGGAGCTCTCCACCCGCCTCGGCGGGCGGAGCGTGCATCTGCTGGCCTATCTGTTCGATCCGGACGAGGCGAACCTGCGCGCGCAGATGGACGACGTGCGCGGCGATCGGATGGGCCGGGCTGAGCGGATCGTGGCGAACATCTCCCGCGACTACGACCTCGGCTGGGACGACGTGGTGGCGCAGACCCGCACGGGTGCGACCGTCGGCCGGCCCCACATCGCCGACGCGCTGGTCGCGGCGGGCATCGTCGCCGACCGCGGCGAGGCGTTCGCCGGCATCCTTCACCCGCGCGAGGGGTACTACGTCCCGCACGAGGCGCCCGACGTCTTCGCGGCGATCGCGCTCGTGCGGCAGGCCGGCGGCGTGCCGGTGATGGCGCACCCGGCGACCTCGAGCCGCTCGGGCATGATCCCCCTGCCGACGCTGCACGACCTCGTCGACGCGGGGCTCGCCGGGTTCGAGATCGACCACCGCGAGAACACCCCGAGCGGACGCCGGGTCCTGCAGAAGCTCGTGGCCGAGCGCGACCTCATCGCGACGGGGTCGAGCGACTACCACGGCCTGGGCAAGCCGAACCTCCCCGGGGAGAACACGACGCCGGCCGCGATGGTCGAGCGGATCATCGCGGCCGGCGTCGGTTCTCGTCCGGCTCGGCCCTGAGGAGCTCAGCTCCCTGACGCGCGAAGCGCCCGGAGCCGGTTCCCCCGAGCCCGGGGCGTCACGCCCCCTGCGGTGTCTGGCCGGAGGGACGACGGCGACGGCGGCGCCGCGCGGGCGCGGGCTTGCCGTCGTGATGCTCGCGGCCCTCGCCGTCGTGCGTGCCGGCTCCCTCGGCGGCGGTCGCCGGGGCCGCGCCGTCCTCGGCGGGACGACGACGGCGCGGGCGCCTCTCGCCCTCGCCCTCCGTCGTGCGCACGGCTGCGGTGGTCGGCGCCTTCGTCAGGCGCCCCTTCGTGCCGGCGGGAATGGCGAGGTCGGCGTAGAGGTGCGGGCTCGACGAGTACGTCTCGGTCGGCTCGGGCTGGCCGAAGTCGAGCGCCCGGTTGATGAGGGCCCACTTGTGCAGGTCGTCCCAGTCCACGAACGTCACGGCGATGCCGGTGCGGCCCGCGCGCCCGGTGCGGCCGACGCGGTGCAGGTACGCCTTCTCGTCCTCGGGGATGGTGTGGTTGATGACGTGCGTGACGTCGTCGACGTCGATGCCGCGGGCGGCGACATCCGTCGCGATGAGCACGTCCTTCTTGCCGGCCTTGAACGACGCCATCGAGCGCTCGCGCTGCTCCTGGCCCATGTCGCCGTGCACGGCGGCGGCGCTGAAGCCCCGGTCGTTCAGCTCGTCGACGAGCTTCTGCGCTGCGCGCTTGGTGCGCGTGAAGATCACGGTCTTGCCGCGGCCCTCCGCCTGCAGGATGCGCGCGACGATCTCCACCTTGTCCAGCGCGTGCGCGCGGTAGACGATGTGGCGGATGTTCGCCTGCGTGAGGCCCTCGTCGGGGTCGGTCGCGCGGATGTGGATGGGGTTGACCATGAACCGGCGGGCGAGCGCGATGATCGGGCCGGGCATGGTCGCGCTGAACAGCTGCGTGTGCCGCTTCTCGGGCACGCGCTGGAAGATCTTCTCGATGTCGGGGAGGAACCCGAGGTCGAGCATCTTGTCGGCCTCGTCGAGCACGACCTCGGTCGCGTGCGAGAGGTCGAGGAGCCGCTGGCCGGCGAGGTCGATGAGGCGCCCGGGCGTGCCGACGACGATCTGCGCGCCGGCCTTCAGCTGGTCGATCTGACCCTCGTAGGCCTTTCCGCCGTAGATCGCGACGACGCTCGTCGAGCGGCCGGAGGTGAGCAGGTCCATGTCCTCGTAGACCTGCACCGCGAGCTCGCGGGTGGGGACGACGATGAGGGCCTTCACGCCCGGCTCGGGGTTCAGCCCGAGGCGCTGGACGACGGGGATGCCGAAGCCGAAGGTCTTGCCGGTGCCGGTCTTGGCCTGGCCGATCACGTCCTGGCCGGGCAGCGACAGCGGGATCGTCTGCTCCTGGATGGGGAAGGAGTCGACGATGCCCTTGGCGGCCAGCGTGTCGACGATGTCCTGGTCGATGCCGAGTTCGGCGAATGACGTCATGGAGTTGTGTGCCTGTCTCGGCGGGCCGGTCGACGAATGCCGGACGGGCCGCGCCGCTGGATGCTTCCACGCCCTCTCAGCCACAGGCGCGGTGCCCCGATCCGTCGCCGGGGCCGCTCCCACTTTAGCCGAGGAGCCGCCGGAACCGTCGGAGGGGCGGATGGCTCGGTGCCGGCCGCGCGCAGGACGTAGGCTTTCGCACGTGGCGAACTGGCAGTTCTGGAAGCGTCGGCCCCCGGTGCGGATGCTGCGCCTGCGACCGCGAGGCGAGCTGTCCGACGCGGTGCGGGTGGACTTCCAGGAGCTCGCGCCCGATGTGCGCACGTTCCTCGGCCAGGCCGCCTACCTGCAGCTCGGATACTTCGAGACGCTCACCCGGCTCATCCGCGCCACCCCCGACCTCGCGGAGAAGGAGGCGCTCTCGCTCGCCGCGGGCGCGGCGCTCCGCAAGCACCGCGGCATCCTCGCCGTGATCCGCGAGGGCGGCGACGACCCCACGGCGCTCATGGCGCCGTTCCAGCAGTCGCTCGACGCGTTCCGGCGCGAGACGCTCGGCGCGCGGCCGCGGGAGACGATGCTCACCGTCCACATCACCGCCGGCCTGCTCGACGACTTCTACCTCGCGCTGGCCTCCAGCTACGGTGAGCGCGGACGCCGGGTGGCGAAGGTGCTGCGCACCGACCACGACCGGCAGCAGATCGCCGACCTGCTGCTGCAGACCATCGAGAGCGACGAGGAGTGGCGTGCGCTGCTGTCGATGTGGGCGCGACGCCTCGTGGGCGACACGCTGCTCGTCGCACGCAGCGCGCTGCAGATGGGGATGGCCGACGCCGAGGCCCGTGGGGACGAGGACGTCGAGAAGGTGGTCGAGCCCGTCTTCACCGCGCTGATGGCCGCGCACGCGCGGCGGATGGACGCCCTCGGCCTCGCCGCCTGAGCGGAGGCGAGACCGAGCGGGGCTCAGCCGACGAAGCCGACGCGCCGCGCCTCGCTGGTGCCGATCTCGACGAACGCGAGGTTCGCGGAGGGCACAAAGTAGGAGTTGCCCTTGATGTCGGTGAACGACAGGTGGCTCGCGCCCTCGTCCAGGGCGGCTGCGACGGCGGCCTTGACCTCGTCGGCGCTCTGCGACGTCTCGAAGGACAGCTCGCGGCCGGAGTTCGTGATGCCGATGCGGATCTCCACGGTGACTGCCTTTCGTCGGGGTTCTCGTGCATCGAAAGCCTACGGCACCCCGACCGGCCGCCGGCGGCCTGCACGCCCAGGGCGAACACGGCGCGCACAGGGCGATGTCGGCACCCCTCGATAGCGTGGAGGGCATGCCGAGCACCACATGGGATGACAGCCAGCGCGCCGTCCTGACGCTGCCGCCGAGCGCCTCCGGCACGGTGGTCGGCGCGCCGGGCACGGGGAAGACGGCGGTGCTCGTCGGCCGGGTCGCCGCGCTCGTCGAATCCGGCATGGCTCCCGATGAGCTCGTGGTGCTCACTCCCACGCGCGCGTCCGCGACGCGACTGCGCGACGAGCTGGGACTGCGGGTGCCGGTGGCGAGCCCCGGCCCGCTCGCGCGCTCGGTCGGCTCGTTCGCCTTCCAGGTCGTGCGGGCCGAGGCCGTCCGCCGCGATGCCGAGCCGCCGCGGCTCCTGACCGGCGCCGATCAGGACCGGATCGTGGCCGACATCCTCGCCGGGGACGAGGAGGACGAGCGCGTCGGCGCCTCGCGCTGGCCCACGCACCTCGGCGCTGCCGTTCGCGCGACGAGGGGCTTCCGCTCCGAGCTGCGCGCGTTCGTCGCGGAGATGACCGAGCTCGGCGCTACGGGCGACGACCTGCGCGCGCTCGGCTCCGACTCCTGGGCGGCGGTGGCGGACTTCCTCGGCGACTACCGCGCCGTGCTCGACCGCATGCGCGCTCCGCACCGAGAGGTCTCCGAGCTGTACGCGGAGGCGGCGGACGCGCTGCGCGACGGAGCGCGGGTGCCGGGCCTGGAGCGCCTGCGCGTCGTGCTCGTCGACGACGCGCAGGAGCTCACGCGCGGCGGGGTGGCTGTCGTCGAGGCGCTGCGTGCTCAGGGAACGGCGGTCCTCGCCTTCGGCGACCCCGACATCGCGTCCGGGGCGTTCCGCGGCGCCACGCCGGAGCTGTTCGCGCGGCTGTCCGCCGCTCTCGGCCCGCTGCACGTCCTGGATCAACCGCACCGCGCCGTTCCCGCGCTCACGCGGGTGACCCGCAGCGTGACGCAGGCGATCGGCGCGGCGGGCGTCGTCGCCCACCGGCGCCCTCCCGGACTGGACGTGCCGTCGGACGCGGTGCTCGAGACCTGCATCGCGACCTCGCCCTATGAGGAGGTCGACCGCATCGCATGGGAGCTGCGCGAGTGGCACCTCATCGGCGGCACTCCGTGGGGGAGCATGGCCGTGATCGCGCACGACACGCGGCAGATCACCGCGCTCGAGGCCGAGCTCGCCGCGCGCGAGGTGCCGACCCGCGCGGCGGGCGTGCAACGGCCCCTCGGCGCCGAGGCCGTCGTGCGAGACATCGTGGAGACCGTCCGGCTCGGCATGCAGACCGTCGCCGAGCGCGACGACGACAAGCTCCTCGAGGCGCTCCGATCGCCGTTCGGGGGCCTCGACGGCGTCGGGCTGCGGCGCCTCCGCGCGCGGCTGCGTCATCGCGAGCTCGCCGACGGCGGCAGCCGACCCGCCCGCGCCCTCCTGCGTGAGGTGCTCGCCGAGCCCCTCTTCCTCGACATGCAGGACACGCCGGAGGCCAGGACGGCCGCGCGCTTCGCCCGCACGCTGGAGGCGGTGCACGCGGAGGCGGAGCGCGGCGCGACCATTCACGAGCTGCTGTGGACCGTGTGGGACCAGGCGCGCACCGGCGATGGCCGCCGGCTCGAGCGCGCGTGGCGCGACCTCGCGGTCGGGCAGGGCCCGCTCGCCGCCGAGGCCGCCAGGGCGCTCGACGGACTCGTCGCCCTCTTCGACGCCGCCAAGCGTGCGGTGGAGCGGAACCCGCAGGAGGGCCCGCTGCCGTTCATCCGGGAGATCCTCGACAGCGACGTGCCGGAGGACACGCTGTCGGCGCCCGACCGCGACGACGCCGTGACGCTCCTCACGCCCGCGAACGCCCTCGGCGCCGAGTTCGACGCTGTCGTCGTCGCGGGCGTGCAGGACGGCGTCTGGCCCAACGTGCGCCTGCGCGGCGGGCTCCTCGACACCTGGCGCCTGAGCGACGCGGTGGCGGCGCTGCGGGCGGGCGCCCCGCGCCCCGAGCCGCTCGGCGTGCTGGATCGCCGGCGGACCGCGCTCCACGACGAGCTGCGCCTGTTCGTCCGCGCGATCTCCCGCGCCCGCCGCCGTGTGCTCGTGACCGCGGTCGACGACGACGACACCGGTCCGAGCGCCCTGTTCTCCTTCCTCCCCCCGCCGCCGGAGGACGACCGCGACCGCGCCGACCATCCGCTCACCCTGCGCGGGCTCGTCGCGCGGCACCGCCGCACGCTGACGGAGCCGGGCGAGGACGACGCGGCGCGGGAGGCCGCCGCCGCGCAGCTGCGTGTGCTCGCGGAGAGCGGAGTCCCCGGTGCGGACCCGCTCGAGTGGTACGGCGTGCTGCCGCCGTCGACCGACGCGCCGCTGCGCGATCTGGAGACGGCGCCGGCGCGCGTCTCGCCGTCGCGGGTCGAGGCGTTCGAGGAGTGCGGCCTGGGCTGGGTCATCTCCGCGCTCGGCGGCGACACCGTCGCGCCGCCGTCGGCCGGGATCGGCACGATCCTCCACGCCGCGATGGAGCAGGCGCCCGACGGAGACCTCGCGGTCCTCCGCGCCGTGATGGCCGAGCGCTGGCCCGAGCTCGACTTCGAGACGCCGTGGATCGCGGCGAAGGAGCGGCGCCGAGCGGACCTGTACGTCGACCGCCTGCACGCCTACCTGCGTGCGGTGCGGGCGGACGGCGGCGAGACGATCGCCGCGGAGGCGCCGTTCCGCTTCGCGGTCGACACGACCCCCGCCGACGAGCCAGCCGTGCACACGGGGGACGACATCGGCCGGCCGCACCGCGCCGTGGTCAGCGGCGTCATCGACCGCGTCGAGACGTATCCGACCGGCGCGGGGGAGCACGCGGACGCCCGCGCGCGCGGCTGGCTCGCGATGGACGGCGACGGGCCCGAGCGGCGGGTCGTCGTGGTCGATCTCAAGAGCGGCAAGAGCGAGAAGCCGTCGGATGGCGCGGTGGTCGAGCACGCGCAGCTCGCGGCGTACCAGGTCGCCGTCCAGGAGGGCCTCGTCGACGGCGCCGACCGCGGCGCGCTCGGCGGCGCGCGGCTCGTCATCGTGTCGCAGACACTCGCCAGGAGCCCCTATCGCGTCGCGCACCAGCACGCCCTGGGCCCGGAGACCCGCGCGGCGTTCCTCCGGCGGGTCGCCGACGCGGCGCGGGGGATGTCCGCGGCCAGCTTCACGGCCCAGGTGGAGACGCACTGCGCGGACGTGCAGCAGCGCGTCCACCCCTGTCGGATCCACACCATCGAGGCGGTGAGCGCGTGACCATCCAGACGATGAGCCCCGACGCGGAGGATCTCGCGTCCGGCTGGCCGGGCGGGCACGGCATCCGCGCCACCGACATCGCCACCGCGCTCGGCCAGCCGATGCCGACCGAGGCGCAGCAGCGCGTCATCGAAGCGCCGTCGACGCCGGCGCTCGTGGTCGCGGGGGCGGGCAGCGGCAAGACCGAGACCATGGCCGCCCGCGTGGTCTGGCTGGTGGCCAACGGGCACGTGCGCAGGGACGAGGTACTGGGCCTGACCTTCACGCGCAAGGCGGCGGGAGAGCTCGCTGAGCGGATCTCCGCCCGGCTGTCGCTCATCGACGAGTTCGGTCGGCGCGGGCTCCTCCCGCACCTGCCCGGGATCGTCGCCGGCGGCGGTCTCGACCGCATCGCCGCCGCGACGACGCCCCGTCAGCGCGACACCGTGCGACGGCAGGTCCTCGACGAGCTGGCCGAGCGGCACGGCACCGGATGGGACCCGTCGGCGCCGCGCACCGCCGACGACCTCATGATCCGGCCGCGGGTGGCCACCTACAACGCGTTCGCCGACTCCATCGTCCGCGAGCACTCCGCCCGGATCGGCCGCGACCCCGACGCGGCGATGCTCACGCAGTCGGCCTCGTGGCTCATCGCCCGCGCGGTCGTCATGCGGGCCGAGCTGACCGGGCTCGAGGACATCGACAAGGCGCTCAGCACCCTCGTCGACGCGGTGCAGCGCCTGGCAGGCGACGTGCTGGATCACCGGGTGGACCTCGACGAGCTCGCGCGCGTGTGCGCCGTCGAGGCGGCGGCGGTCGCGCCGTACGTCGACGAGACGAAGGACCGCGACATCGAGAAGGCCTGGCGCCACCTCGAGGCGATGCCCGTGCTCGTCCAGCTCGTGCGCGCGTATATGGCCGAGAAGGCGCGCCGCGGCGTGCTGGACTTCGCCGACCAGGTCGGCGGCGCGTACGACATCGTCGAGGGCGCGCCCGATGTGCGGGCCGAGCTCCGCGAGCAGTACCGGGTGGTGCTCCTCGACGAGTACCAGGACACCTCGGTCATCCAGACGCGCTTCCTCGCCGAGCTCTTCCGAGACAGCGCCGTGATGGCGGTGGGGGATCCGCACCAGTCGATCTACGGATGGCGCGGGGCCAGCGCCGACAACCTCTACGCGTTCGCGCGCGCCTTCGCCCGTGACCGCTCCGCGGCCTCCTACAGCCTGATGACGAGCTGGCGGAACGACCAGCGCATCCTCGGAGCCGCGAACCGCGTCCTCGCCCCGCTGCAGCGCGCGGGGGGATTCGCGGTTCCCGAGCTGGCCGCGCGACCGGGAGCGGGCGAGGGGCGCGTCGGTGTGCGCTTCGCCGCAACCGTCGATGACGAGGCCGACGAGGTCGCCGACTGGTTCGCGCAGGTCCGCGCCGAGCATGAGGCGCGGGCGAGTGCGCGCGCGCACACCGGCGCCATCCTCTTCCGCTCGAAGCGCCACATGCAGACGTTCGCCGCCGCGCTCGGACGCCGCGGCATCCCTCACCGCATCCTCGGTCTCGGTGGCCTGCTGTCCACGCCCGAGGTGACCGACGTCGTCTCCGCGCTGCGGGTCGTCCACGATCCGACCTCCGGGTCCGCGCTCATCCGCCTTCTCGTCGGACCGCGGTTCGCGGTCGGCGTGGCCGACATGGGGGCGCTGCACGATCTCGCGACCGTGCTCGCCCAGCGCGACGGAGCTCTGAACCCGCTGCCCGACGAGGTGCGTGATCGGCTGCGCGTCTCCCGCGGCGCCGACGAGGCGGTCTCCATCGTCGACGCGGTCGAGTTCATCCGCACCGCGCGGGACGACTACCGACTCCTCGCCGGCATCAGCCCGGAGGGCCGTGTGCGACTGCGCGCGGCGGGGGAGATGCTCGAGCGGCTGCGGCGCGCGGCGGGGCAGCCGATCCCCGAGCTCATCCGCCTCATCGAGAGCGAGCTGCGACTCGACATCGAGCTCGCCGCCAACGAGACCCGCGGGCCGGCGCGCGTGGCCGCGACCCAGCTGCGCGCATTCGGCGACGAGGTGCGCGCGTTCCTGTCCGCAGACGAGCGCGGCACGATCGGCAGCCTGCTGGCCTGGCTCGAGAAGGCGGAGCGCACCGACGAGCTCGTTCCGCGCCCGGAGCCGCCGGAGCCCGGCGTCGTGCAGCTGCTCACCATCCACGGCTCGAAGGGGCTGGAGTGGGATGCGGTCGCCGTCGTCCGGTTGGTGAAGGACGAGCTGCCGAGCCGCGTCACCGACGCCTCCGGGTGGCTGGGGTTCGGCGTGCTGCCGTTCACCCTGCGCGGGGACCGCGATGCGCTGCCCCGCCTGGAGTGGGACCCCGCATCGGCCATCGACGCCGCGGGCGAGGACCAGGGCAAGCGGCACCGCGCGGCGGAGAAGGCGCTGGCGTCGGCGATCACCGAGTTCAAGAAGCGCAACGGCGACTACCAGCGCGAGGAGGAGCGGCGCCTGGCCTACGTGGCGATCACGCGCGCCCGCGGTGACCTGCTCCTCACGGGGTCGCACTGGGCCGGACAGAAGACGCCGCGGACGCCGAGCGAGTACCTTGTCGAGATCATCGAGGAGCTCGACCTCGCACCCGTGGGCGAGACCGATCCCGAGGAGAACCCCTACGAGGGGACCGCGATGACGAAGTCCTGGCCGATGGACCCGCTGGGCGACCGGCGCCGCCGAGTCTCGGCTGCGGTCGAGCGGGTCGCCTCGGCGCCCGCCGCGGCGCCATCGGCCCAACTCGCGCGGCTGCTCGCCGAGCGGGCCGAGCGCGAGCGCGGGCGCCGCTTCGCGGCCCCGACCCGCGTGCCGGCGTCGCGCTTCAAGGACTACGTCGCGGACTACGCCGGCACGATCTCGCAGATCGCGCGCCCGATGCCGGAGCGGCCGTACCAGCAGACGCGCATCGGCACGCTGTTCCACCAGTGGGTGGAGGCGCGCTCGGGGACGACCGGCTCGAGCGCCGCCATCGACGACGCGCTCTGGGAGACCGACGAGGAGATCTGGGACGAGGCCCGCGACACCGAGGTGTCGGCGGCCGACGAGGCGGCGCTCGAGCGCCTGCGGGAGACGTTCCTGCAGAGCGAGTGGGCGCACCTGCGCCCGCTTGCCGTGGAGACGGAGATCGACTTCCCGCTGCCGAGCGTCGACGGCGCGCCCGAGCACATCGTCATCTGCAAGCTCGACGCCGTGTACCTTCGCGAGGATCGCGGCGGCCGGATCGAGATCGTGGACTGGAAGACGGGCCGCGCGCCGCGCACGTCGGCCGAGCGCGAGGCGCGGATGCTGCAGCTTGCGCTGTACCGCCTCGCGTATCACCGGCGGCACGGGGTGCCGCTCGAGGACATCGACGTCACGCTCTACTATGTCGCCGACGACCTCGTGCTGCGGGACGAGCGGGTGCTCACCGCGCAGGAGGTGGCGCGGCGCTGGCAGGCCGCCCAGCGGAGCTGACCGGCCGATCGCTGACCGGTCGGCCGGCGACAGATCAGTCGGCCCGCTGTGCGCGCTCCTCGGCGATGAAGGCCTCCATGTCGAACGGCACGGTGGCGTCGGCGGGGCGATCGGCCGGCTGGGCGGACGGCAGGTCGACCACGGGCACGGTGTCCGTCGTCGCCGCCGGCTCCGCTGGAGCGGTGTTCCACGCCGTCTCCCCGTCCAGCGTGAGCTGCGCCGGGTCGTACGCGTCGGTGTGCATGGAGGTGTCGACGGGAGTCGGTGCGGTCTGCGGCACGCGGCCGATCGCCGCGAGCGCGTCGTCGACATCCGAGGTCGCCGCACCGAGACCCGCGAGCAGGCGATCCTCGCGCACGCCCTCCGAGAGCGACTCCAGCATGCCGGCGGCGTCGTCGACCACATCGGGCCGGTGGGCTTCCAAACCGTGCACGAGCCAGCGGGCGAACTCCAGCTCCGCGTGCAGGCGCGCGCGGACGCGCAGCGCTGCGTCGGGTGCGCGATGCGCGGCGGCGGCGTACGCCTCGTGGATGTCGTCGGCTGCGTCCGGCGCCGAAGCCACCCAGCGCAGATCGACGGCGGGGTCGTCGATCGAGAGCCCGTGCCAGTCGAGCACGCCCGCCACGCGCGGGACGCCGGCGACGTCGTCGGACAGCACGAACGAGGTCGCCTGCGTGCCGCCGAGACAGACCGACGACTCGAACGACCAGAGCCGGTCGTCCTCGACGGCCTCGCGCCAGCGCACCATGAGGCGCACGGGCACCCGGCCGCTGGCGCCCGCCGCGTCGAGCACGCGCTCGATGTCAGCTCGCGACTGCTCGGGCGTGCGAACCGGCAGACCGGCAGACCGGACCACCGATCCCGGCAGCGCGTGCAGCACCGCCATCGCCTGGCCGATCGAGGGGGCGATGCCGCGTCCACCGGGGATCTGCGTGGCCTCCACCTGGTAGCCGCGGACGAACCCGGTCACCACCGCGGTCGTCCCGTCGAACGGCACCGCCCCGTGGTACTCGGGCGCGTCGAAGCCGAGAAGCTCCCGCACGCCGGACGTGAGCGCGCGCAGCGCGACGATCTCGGCGGCGATCTCCCGCTCGGCGGCCTCGTCGACCGGCGCGCGGACGACGAGCTCCCGCCCATCCGACAGCGTGGCGACGGCGGCGTCGAAGTGCCCGCCCCCGCCGGCCGTGAGGGCTCGGACGCCCGTGACCTCCGCACCGGGCACGGCGGCCGTCGCGGCCGCGGCTAGAGTGAGGAGTGAGCGTGGCATGAGAACCAGGTTAGGTCGCGGCGACGCTCGTCCCACCGCGCCACGCCCGCGAGAGAGGTACCCGATGGCCCTGCATCCCGCCCCTGCGAGGATCGACAGGAGCGCGGAGGAGCGCGACGCGTCGGGCCTCCTCGACTCCGTCGCAGCCGATCCGGCCACGCGTGTCCTCGTCGTCCGCGGCGATGCCGCCCCCGTGCTCGACTCCCCGGACGGCGCCCCCGTGCTCGCGCTCGCCGACGTCGCCGATGTCGGCGGCCACCCGCACTGGGCGTTCCTCGGACGCGACGACGACGGCGCGGCCGTGCTGCTGGCCGCGGTCCCCGCCGACGCCGAGCCGCTCGGCGCGGAGGCGTCGTGGCGGAGCATCCGCGAGGTGGGCGCGCTGCTGGCGCGCGCCCAGCTCGACGCGCTCGTCGTGGGCGTCGCCCTCGGACGCTGGCTCGTCGAGGCGCCGTTCTGCCCCGCGTGCGGCACGCTGACCGCCCTCGCGCAGGCGGGCTGGTCGAGGCACTGCCCGGGCTGCGGACGCGAGCACTTCCCGCGCACGGACCCGGCCGTCATCGTCGCGATCACCAGCGCGGATGGCGAGCGCCTGCTGCTCGGCGCGAACGCGGCCTGGAAGGGCCGGATGTACTCCTGCTTTGCGGGATTCGTCGAGGCGGGGGAGTCGCTCGAGACAACCGTGCACCGGGAGCTGCAGGAGGAGGCGGGCGTCCGCGTCGATCGCATCCGCTACCTCGGCTCCCAGCCCTGGCCCTACCCGCGCTCGCTCATGCTCGGGTTCCTCGCCTCGGCGGTGGACGACGACGAGGCCCGCGCCGATGGCACCGAGATCCTGGACGTGCGCTGGTTCACCCGCGGGGAGATCGGCGAGGCGTTCGCCGGTCGTGGGCCGATCGCGCTGCCCGGTGCCGTCTCCATCGCGCACGGACTCATCCGCGCCTGGTACGAGGGCGCGTGAGCCCGCTCGACAGCCTCGACGAGCAGCAGCGCAGGGCAGCGTCGATCCTGCGAGGACCGGTGGCCGTGCTCGCGGGCGCCGGCGCGGGGAAGACGCGGGTCATCACGCATCGGATCGCCCACGGCGTGGACACCGGCGCCTACAGCCCGCAGCGGGTCATGGCGCTCACCTTCACCGCGAAGGCGGCCGGCGAGCTGCGTGGCCGTCTGCGTGCGCTCGGCGTCCAGGGGGTGCAGGCGAAGACCTTCCACGCCGCCGCCCTCGCGCAGCTCAACTACTTCTGGCCCACCGTCACCGGCGACGTCGCCCCCACCATCGTCGACAACAAGGTGCGCCTGCTCGCGCACGCCGCCGACGAGCTGCGCCTGCGCCCCGACAAGGCGACGCTGCGCGACATCGCCGCGCAGATCGAGTGGCGCAAGGTCACCATGCGCTCCATCGAGCAGTACGCGACGCTCCAGCGATCGGTGGGCGGGATCCCGCCCACGGCGCTTCTCGACCTCATGCGCGCGTACGAGTCGCTGAAGGACGCGCGGCGCCAGCTCGACTTCGAGGACGTCCTGCTGGCATGCGCCGGCATGCTCGAGGCCGAGCCGCAGGTCACGCGTGCGGTGCGCGAGCAGTACCGGCACTTCACCGTGGACGAGTACCAGGACGTCTCGCCGCTGCAGAACCGGCTCCTCGAGCTGTGGCTGGGCGACCGGCGCGACATCTGCGTCGTCGGCGACGCGAGCCAGACGATCTACTCCTTCACCGGCGCCGAGGCGCGGTTCCTCCTCGAGTTCGAGCGGCGCCATCCCGACGCCACCGTCGTGCGCCTCGAGCGCAACTACCGATCGACACCCGCCATCGTCGATGTCGCCAACGCGCTCATGCGCGGTCGACCCGGCGCGCTGCGGCTGCAGGCGGTCGGACCGGTCGCGGGGGAGACGCCGGTGGTGACGGCGTACCCCGACGAGCACTTCGAAGCCGACGGCGTGGCCGCGGCGATCGAACGGCAGCTGGAGACCGCGAGCCCGTCCGACATCGCGGTGCTCTACCGCTCCCACGGGCAGTCCGCCGAGATCCAGGACGCGCTCGCGCGCCGCGGCATCGCCACCACCGTGCTCGGCGGGCGCCGGTTCTTCGACATGCCGGAGGTGCGGCAGGCGCTGATGGCGCTCCGGGGAGCCTCGGTCGCGCCCTCCGAGCAGGGGTTCGCAGACATCGTCCGCGATGTGCTGCGCAGCCTCGGCCACGAGGACGAACCCCCCGCCGCCGGCGGCGCTCTGCGGGACGCGTGGGAGGCGCGCGCGGCCATCCTGCGCCTGGCCGAGGAGGCCCCGATGGGGACGACCCTCCGCGCGTTCACCGAGAACCTCCTCGCCAGGGCGAAGGACCAGCACGAGCCGCCGCTGCGGACGGTCACTCTCTCGACGCTGCACGCGGCGAAGGGGCTGGAATGGCCGCACGTGCACCTCCTCGGACTCGCCGAGGGGATGCTGCCGATCTCGTACGCCACGACGCTGGAGGGCGTGGACGAGGAGCGGCGGCTCGCGTACGTGGGCATCACGCGCGCCGCGCGATCGCTGTCGCTGTCGTGGCCGCGCGGGTCGGCGTCGGGGCGGATGCAGCGAGAGCCGTCTCGCTTCCTCGCGGAGATCGGCACAGGCACTCTGCGTGGTGCCGATGGCTCCGCCACCGTCGGCGGCCGTCGGCGGTGAGCCGCGCGGAGCGGACGGTGTCGTCCGCGGGCGACACGCGCAGCAGCTCCGACAGCAGCGTCGCGGCCGAGACCACCAGCGGCGTCGGCGTCTGCGGCGCCCGGCGAGCGAGCAGCTGCAGGGTCAGCACCGGCCACGCGGGGTCGCGCTCGCGCTCGTGAGCCGCGAGGCATCCGAGGCACGGAGAGCGACCGGGGCGGACGACGGGTCCCACCTCCGCGCTCTCCACGGAGAAGACCAGCGGCGCGTGCACCACGTCCTCCCGCAGGAGCGGCACCCATGCGCTCGGGGCGACCGCGTGAAGCGCGACGAGCGCCACGGGGATGCGCGGCCCCGCCGCGGCGACCGTCACCCACTCCGGCGCCCACCCGCACGCGGAGAGTGCGTCGCAGAGCGCGGTGACGGTCGTCGGCTCCACGCCGTCGGCGGTGACGATGTGCAGCGCCGCGGGAGCGGTCTCTCGGCGCAGCGCGGGGGCGATGCGGCGGAGGAACGCGCGCAGCTCGCGCTCGTCCACGCCGAGCCCGACTGCGAGCCCCGCCTCCTCCTCGTCGAAGCCGTCGACGAGACGCGCGAGCAGCCGCTCCTGCCAGAGCGTCGGCCGCTCGATGCGGATGGCGCCCTCGAGCCCGAGCTGGAGCGTCGCGACGTCGCGCCACAGGGGGAGGCATGCCGGGTCGAGCGAGAGATGCGCCATAGCGCGATTGTGCTCCCGCGCTCCACCCGCCGCGGCGGCTGTCCACAGGAGGCGGGGCGGTGGCCCGGCGCCGCGCCGCCTGTGGACGGGGCGTCAGACCGGCTGGTCGCCCTCCGGTCGCGCGTCGCGGTCGTCGTCGCCCTCGGTGGGTCCGCCCGCCGGGCCATCCTCGCCCTTGTCGGCCTCTTCGCGAAGCAGCTGCGCGAGCGCGTCGTCGAGGTCGTCGGCAGCGGGCGCCTCGCCGCGCGCCTGGGCCTCGAGCCGGGCGATGAGGGCCACCGGATCGTCGATGTCCTCCGATGTCGGCATGAGGTCGGGGTAGTCCCACAGGCTGTCGCGTGCGGAGATGCCGACGGCCTCGCCCACAGCGCGCCACATCGCGGCCGCCTCGCGCATGCGGCGCGGCCGCAGGCGCAGACCGACGAGCGCGCCCAGCGCGTCCTCCGCCGGCCCGCCCTCCGCGCGGCGTCGGCGGATGGCCTCGGCGATGCGGTCGAGCTGCGGCACGCGCGAGGTGGCGTCGGCCGTGACGACGTCGATCCAGCCCTCCACCAGCGCGAGGAGGTTCTCCAGGCGCGCGAGGGCGCGCTGCTGCGCCTCGGTCTGCTGCGGCAGGAGCGCGCCGCTCTCGAGCGCCTGACGCAGCTCCTCGGGGTTCGACGGGTCCAGGCGGGAGGCCATCTCCTCGAGGGCGTCGGTATCGACGCGGATGCCGCGCGCGTAGTCGCCGATCTGCGACAGCACGTGCAGACGCAGCCACTTCGCGTGACGGAACAGGCGCGCCGATGCCAGCTCGCGCGCGGCGATGTAGAGGGCCAGCTGGTCATCGGGGATCTCGAGCCCCGCGCCGAGCTCGGCGAAGTTCTGGGGGAGGAGCACGGCCGTCCCCGCGGGCATCACGGGGATGCCGACGTCCGCGCCGCTGACGACCTCGAGCGACAGCTTGCCCACGACCTGCCCGAGCTGCGTGGCGAACAGCGATCCGCCGACGCCGCGCATGAGGCGGCCGGCGCTCTGCACGACGTCCTGCATCTCCTCGGGCACCTGCGAGCGGAGAGCCTCGGTGAGCGCGTCGGCGATGCTCGTGGCGACGGGCTCGGCGACCTCCTGCCATACCGGCAGCGTCTGCTCGACCCACTGGCCGCGGGTGATCGCGCGCGGCAGCTCCGCTGTGGGCGAGAGGGTGGTCGCCTCGCTGAGCCACAGACCCGCCAGGGTGAACGCCTGGTCGAGGTCCACGCGCTGGCCGTCGGTGACGCCGAGGCCGTCCTGGTTGGCGAGGTGCAGCGCCTGGCGCCTGGTCGCGTCCCAGGAGATCGACCCGTCCTGCGCGCCGGCGAACATCCCCTGGAACTGCTGCATCATCTGCGACAGCATCGCGGGGTCCATCTGCATCCCGGCCATCCGCGAGAGCTGCTCCGGGTCGATCGCGCCGCCGCTCATCAGTCGGCGCAGGAGCTCCTGGAACTCCTCGTCGGGAGTCCTGTCGTCGTCTGTCACGTCAGCCGCCTTTCAGCCGGTCTCGGTCCGTGCGATCTAGGCTAATCGCGCCGGTCCGTGCTCCTCCCGCAGCGCGGCGGATGTGCTTACGCCACCCGCGAACGACGGCGGAAGGAACACCCGTGACCTCGATCGACAGCCCGCCGTCCGCTCGCGCCCGCCGCGCGGTCGCCCCCCGGCGCACAGTCGCGGGCATCTGGGCGCTCGTCGTCGCGCTCATCGCGCTCGTCGTCCTGACCTTCCTCCCCACGGGCTACGTCATCGAGCAGCCGGGCCCGGTCTACGACACGATCGGCGGCGTCGAAGATGCCGACGGCGAGGTGACGCCCCTCATCTCGGTGAAGGGCGCCGAGACCTACGAGACCTCCGGCTCCCTCGATCTCACGACCGTGCAGGTCGTGGGCAATCGCGAGCGGACGCCGTCGTGGTTCGAGCTCGCCCTGGCGTGGCTCGACGGGTCGCGCGCGGTCGTCCCCATCGATTCGGTGTTCCCCGCCGGCCAGACGAGCGAGCAGCGCGAGGAGCAGAACACCGCGATGATGGTGGACTCGCAGGCGGAGGCGACGGCGGCCGCGCTCACCGAGCTCGGCTACGACGTGGGCGCGCGGCTCGAGGTCGTCGGGCCGACCGGCGACGACTCACCGGCGGTCGGCGTGGTCGAGGAGGGCGACGTCGTGCTCGCCGCGGACGGCCAGGAGGTCGCGAACGTCGACGAGCTGAAGGCCATCGTGGCTGCGGGCGAGGGCGACCCGCTCACCCTGACCGTCGAGCGCGACGGGGAGCGCCGCGACCTCGAGATCACGCCCGAGGAGGCGACGATCGAGGGCGAGCGCTCCTGGCTCATCGGCGTGTACCTCACCACCGCCTTCGACTTCCCGATCGACGTCTCCATCCGCCTCGACGACGTGGGCGGCCCGAGCGCCGGCACGATGTTCGCGCTGGGGATCATCGACACGCTCACCCCGGGGGAGATGACCGGCGGCGAGGAGATCGCCGGCACCGGCACCATCGACGCGGCCGGCACGGTCGGCCCGATCGGCGGCATCCGCCAGAAGCTCCACGGCGCGCGAGACGCGGGCGCGGAGTTCTTCCTCGCCCCGGCGTCGAACTGCGACGAGGTCGTGGGCCACGTGCCCGACGGCCTGGAGGTGTTCGCGATCGAGACCCTCGACGACGCGCTGGCGTCGGTCGACGCGATCGCGGCGGGGGAGACCGGCGACCTCGCCACCTGCTCCAGCTGAGCGTTCCTTATGTCCGGGTGATGGGCCGGATGGGCGCGCCTAGGATGGAGGGGTGACCTCGACCTCGGCGCCGACTCCGGCCACGACCCCGTCCCCCTTCCGACGAATCGTGACGATCTCGCTGGCGGTCATCGCCGCGCTGGTCGTCGCCTTCTTCGTCTTCGCCTCGCTCTACACCGACTTCCTCTGGTACGACCAGCTGGGATTCGACTCGGTCCTGCTCACGCAGTGGACCGCACGCGTGGTGATGTTCGTCGTCGGCTTCGTCGGGATGGCCGGACCGGTCTGGCTCGCGATCTTCCTCGCCTACCGACTGCGCCCCGTGTACGCCCGCCTCAGCTCCCAGCTGGACCGCTACCAGGAGGTCGTCGAGCCGCTGCGTCGCCTGGCGATGTGGGGCATCCCCGTCTTCTTCGGGTTCTTCGCCGGCTTCGCCTCCTCCTCGCAGTGGGAGACGGCGTGGCTGTGGGCGAACGGCACCCCGACGGGCGACGCCGACCCGCTGTTCGGCCTCGACACCGGCTTCTACATGTTCGCCATGCCGTTCTACGCGGCGGTGATCGGCTTCCTGTCGGCCGTCGTGCTCATCTGCCTGCTCGTGACCGCCCTCGTGGCGTACCTCTACGGGTCGGTGCGGATCGGCCAGGGCGAGCTGCGCATCTCCAAGCCCGCGCGCATCCAGCTCGCGGTCACGGCGGGCCTCTACCTGCTCGTGCAGGCGGCGAGCCTCTGGCTGGACCGCTACTACACGATGGTCGACCAGGGTGACCGCATCACCGGCCCCGGCTACGCGGGTGAGAACGCGGTCATCCCCGGCCAGACCATCCTCTCGATCGTCGCGGCACTGGTGGCCATCCTGTTCTTCGTCACCGCCGTCATCGGCCGCTGGCGCTACCCCCTCATCGCGACCGCGCTCCTCATCGTCACGTCGCTCGTCGTCGGCGTGGGTTACCCGTGGGCGGTGACCACCTTCCAGGTGAAGCCGAACGAGCAGGCCCTGGAGATGGACTACTACCAGCGGAACGTCGACGCCACACGCGCCGCGTACGGGCTCGACGACATCGAGACCGTGCCGTTCGCCGCGGAGACCGACGCGGCCGCTGGCCAGTTGCGCGATGACGCGGACACGACCGCGTCTATCCGCCTGATGGACCCGGCCATCATCGGCCCGACCGTGCAGCAGCTGCAGCAGTTCCGCGCGTACTACGGCTTCCAGGACACCCTCGACGTCGACCGCTACGAGGTGGACGGTGAGACGCAGGACGCGGTCGTCGCGGTCCGCGAGCTCGATATGGAGGAGCTCGACGCCGACGCGCGCACCTGGAACAACACCACGCTCGTCTACACGCACGGCTACGGCATGGTCGCCGCGCGGGGCAACGAGCGCACCAACGAGGGCGAGCCCGTCTTCATCGAGAGCAACATCCCGTCCACCGGCGTGCTGTCCGACCTCGAGTACGAGCCCCGCGTCTACTTCGGCGAGAACAATCCGGCTTATTCGATCGTGGGGGCGCCCGAGGGCGCCGACCCCGTCGAGCTGGACTATCCGGCCGGCGAGGAGGGCGAGACGCAGACCAACACGACCTTCTCCGGCGACGGCGGGCCGAGTGTCGGCTCCTTCTTCAACCGCGTGCTGTACGCGCTGAAGTTCCAGTCCGAGCAGATCCTCTTCTCCGACTACGTCAACGAGGAGTCGCAGATCCTCTACGACCGCGACCCCCTCACGCGCGTGCAGAAGGCCGCTCCGTACCTGACGCTCGACAACGACCCGTACCCGAGCGTGGTGGACGGCCGCATCGTCTGGATCGTCGACGGCTACACGAGCAGCGCGACCTACCCCTACTCCTCGCAGGTCAGCCTCTCGCAGGCGATCAGCGACTCGACCAACCCGACGCCGAACCTGCTGATCGACGAGATCAACTACATCCGCAACTCGGTGAAGGCCACGGTCGACGCGTACGACGGCAGCGTGACGCTGTACGCGTGGGACGAGGAGGATCCGGTGCTGCAGACGTGGCAGAAGATCTACCCCAACACGATCAAGCCGATCGACGAGATGTCGGGCGAGCTCATGAGCCACGTCCGGTACCCGACGGATCTCTTCAAGGTGCAGCGCGCCATGCTCGGCACGTACCACGTCGACAACGCGCGGGCGTTCTACCAGCGCGACAACGCGTGGACCACGCCGAACGACCCGACGAGCGACCAGCAGCTGCAGCCGCCGTACTACCTCTCGATGCGGATGCCGGGTCAGGAGGACCCGACGTTCTCGATGTTCACGACGTTCATCCCGGACGGCGGCACTCGAAACGTGCTGATGGGCTACCTCGGCGTGAACTCCGACGCCGGCAGCGAGGCGGGCTCCGTGCGCGAGGACTACGGCAAGCTCACGATGCTGGAGATCTCGGCCGACACGACGGTGCCCGGTCCCGGCCAGGTGCAGAACTCGTTCAACTCGGACTCCGCGATCGCGAACGAGATGAACATCCTCACCATCGGCGCGTCCGACGTGAGCCTCGGCAACCTGCTGACGCTTCCCGTCGGCGGCGGCCTGCTCTACGTGCAGCCGGTGTACGTGCAGTCCACGGGCGGCACGTCGTACCCGCTGCTGCGCAAGGTGCTCGTCGCCTTCGGCGACCAGCTCGCATTCGAGGACACCCTCGCGGAGTCGCTCGATGTGCTCTTCGGCGGAGACTCGGGCGCGGACACGGGCGATGAGGATGTGACCCCGGTCGACCCGGAGACCGACCAGCCGATGGAGCCCGCGGACCCCGAGCAGCCGAGCCAGCCGGCTCCGCCGTCGACGGACACCTACGAGCAGGCGCTCTCCGACGCGCAGGAGGCCATCCAGGCGAAGCAGGACGCGCTCGCAGCCGACGACATGGTTGCGTACGCGCAGGCCGACGAGGACCTCACGGACGCCGTCGAGCGGCTGCTGACCTTCCTCGACGAGTCGGAGCAGGCCGCCCCCGCCGAGTAGGCGGTCACGCACAGAGGCCCCGCAGGAGCGATCCTGCGGGGCCTCTGTGCGTCATGTCGAGGTGCCGCGCAGGGCGCAGGGGGAAAGGCAGAAGGCCCGGATCCTTGCGGATCCGGGCCTTCTCTTTGTTGCGGGGGCAGGATTTGAACCTACGACCTCTGGGTTATGAGCCCAGCGAGCTACCGAACTGCTCCACCCCGCGGCACATGAATAGCCTAACACGGCTACGGCGGAGGGGCGAATCGAGGGGTCCCTGCGACGCATCCCGGGCGTGGCGTCAGCCCGCGGGGTCGGGCGCGCTGCCGGCGAGGGCGCGCAGGATGGCGGCCGTGGCGTCCTCCGCGGAGCCCGCGGCTGCGACGTTCTCCTGCTCGACGGCGGCGACGATCTCCGCGCGCTGGATGCGCGTCGTGCGCGGGGCCTGCACGCCGATGCGCACGCTGTCGCCCTTGACGTCGAGGACGGTCACCTCGATGTCGTCTCCGATGAGCACGCGCTCGCCGATCCGTCTCGTCAACACCAGCATCCGATCAGCCTACTTCCGCCGCGGGGCGCCTCGGTTTCCGAAAGAGCCCTCTCGCTGTGGTAGCTTTCGTCGCGCACGAAATTGAATATGACACGGAGAAGAAGTGCCTGGTCATTACAGTTTTTCGCCTGAATGGGACGGGGGTCCGCAGGCGAAGACGTCTCCCGACGCGCTTGCTCGGGAGAACATGCCCCTGGCGATCTTCCTCGCTGCCGAGAAGGCGCGTTCGGCGAACCATCTGGATCTCGACGACCTGATCTCGGCGGCGGGGCTCGGCCTCACGCGAGCGGCGCAGCTGTACGAGCCGGAGCGGGGCGTCCCCTTCGGCGCCTTCGCGCGCAACCACATCAACTGGGCGATCGCCGACGAGCTGCGCTCGGCCGATCCGGCCGGAGTGCGCGGGCGCGAGAAGATCGAACGGCTGCGGATGGCCGGAGAGCTCATCCGCGCACGCACCGGTCGCGAGGCGACGGTCGTCGAGCTGTCGCGGGAGACGGGCTTGGACCCAGCGGCGGTCGAGGAGATGCTGCGCCTCGACGAGATGGTGCGCACCAGCACGAGCTTCGAGAGCCACTTCGCGGCCGAGGACGGCCGGCAGGCCGCCGACCTCACCGACAGCGTGATCCTGCCCGAGCACGCGGTCGAGCAGTCGGAGAATCGGGCGATGCTGGAGCGGGTGGTCGCCGCGCTGCCGGAGCCGATGGGGCGCATCATCCGCGGGGTCTACGTCGACGACCGGATGGTCAAGGACATCGCCGCCGAGCTCGAGGTCAGCCACGCGTACGTCTCGAAGCTGCGCGCGACCGCGCTCACGCTGATGCGCGAGGCGATGGACGTGTGGGAGAGCGGCGTGGAGCCGGACCGCTCGACGAAGACGCGGGCCGCGTTCTTCGACAGGCTCTTCGGAACGGCGGGATCGCGGGCCGGCGCCCGGGTCTGAAGAATTCTCGCCGTGAGCGGTTACGCGCGGCCGATTCCGTCGCGAATGGTGGGGGAGCAGGCCCACGGATGGGCCCGCGACCACACCCATAACCACGGAGGAATCACATGGGTCTTCAGATCGCAACCAACATCGGCGCACTCAACGCGTACCGCAATCTGTCCGTGAACACGGAGGAGAACGCCAAGTCGCTCGAGAAGCTCTCGAGCGGTCAGCGCATCAACCGTGCCGCCGACGACGCGGCGGGCCTGGCCATCTCCGAGGGCCTGCGTTCGCAGGTCAACGGCAACAACCTCGCCTCCCGGAACGCGCAGGACGGCATCTCGCTCATCCAGACCGCGGAAGGCGCTCTGACCGAGGTGCACTCGATCCTGCAGCGAGTGCGGGACCTCGCGGTCCAGGGTGGCAACGACACCAACAACGCGGACTCGCGCGCGGCGATCAAGCTGGAGATCGACGCGCTGGGTGAGGAGCTCACTCGCGTCGCCGCTCAGACCAACTTCAACGGCATCAACCTGCTCGACGGTTCGGCGGGCGCAGGTGGTGATGGCAACATCACCTTCCAGGTGGGTGCCGGCGGCACGGCGAATGACCAGATCTCGGTCGCCCTGACCGATTTCTCGGACCTGGGCGCGACGATCGGCGCGCTGGACGTGACGGACCCGGCGACCGCGACGGCAGCGATCACGGCTATCGACGCCGAGATCAAGAACGTCTCCACCGCGCGAGCCAGCTACGGTGCCGTCCAGAACCGCCTCGAGTCGACGATCAACTCGCTCAACGTGTCGGCCGAGAACCTCTCCGCCGCTAAGAGCCGGATCGCCGACACCGACATGGCCGCCGAGATGGTCAAGTACACCGCCTCGAACATCCTCGCCCAGGCGGGTCAGGCCATGCTCGCGCAGGCCAACCAGTCGGGCCAGGGCGTCCTGCAGCTGCTCCGCTGAGCCGTCGCGCTTCAGGCGCATGTCGGCGCCCGGGCGGGGTCTCGCACCCCGTCCGGGCGCCTTCCTGTAGCACGACCCCCTCCACCAGGACAACGAAAGGCACCCCGGAACATGGCTGTGACGCTTCCCGGCCTCGCCTCTGGCCTCGACACGGCGGCGATCATCTCGTCGCTGATGGACGTCGCCGCGATCCCGAAGACGCTGATCGAGTCGAAGATCACCGACCGGAACCTGGTGATCAGCAACCTGCAGACCCTCAACACCTCCCTGCAGGATCTCGCAGCGAAGGCGAAGACCGCGTCGGGCACCGAAGCACTGCGGTCCTTCACCACCTCGTCCTCCTCGGATGCGGTCACGGTCGTCACCTCTGACGGCGCCCGAGCGTTCTCCACGAGCATCGTCGTCGATGCGGTTGCGCAGCGGCACGCCGTGGTGACCGCGGCGGCATCCGACAGCTCCTTCGCGGGGACCTTCACCCTCGTGGGCTCCGACGGTGAGCAGAACGAGGTCACCGCGACCAGTGCCGAGGACCTCGTCAAGCAGATCAACCTGGCCGGCGCGGGCGTGACCGCGACGATCGTCAACGGCGGCGTGGACGCGGACGGGAACCCGCTCTCTCGCATTCAGCTCACCAGCGAGGACACCGGCGAGGCCAGCGCCTTCTCGCTCCACCGCGGCACAGCCGCCGATGTCGACGCGGGCACCTCGGCAGACGTCGCATCAGAGACCGGCGCCGCGATCATCACCGAGGGGTCCGATGCGATGATCCGCCTCTACGCCGGCACCGCCGCGGAGCAGACGATCACGAGCGCATCGAACGCCTTCACCGCGGTCGCCGCGGGTGTCGACATCACCGTCACCCGTGCGGGCGCGGAGCCCGTCACAGTCGCCGTCACCGCCGACCCGGTCGCGCAAACCAAGACAGCGGAGACGTTCGTCAAGCAGGTGGCCGACCTCCTCACCCGCATCGACAACGGCTCCAAGGCCACCGTCGCCGACGCCGGCGGCACCACGACCCTCGGAGTCTTCACCGGCGACAGCACTGTGCGCGCTCTTCGAACGGGGCTGGCCAACGCCATCCAGTACCCCGTCGACGGGATCTCGCCCTCCACCGTGGGCATCTCCGTCGACCGGTACGGAAAGCTCACCTTCGACGCGGAGAAGTTCGGCGCGGCGATGGAGGAGGACCCCGAGGGAACCCAGGCGCTGTTCTCGGCCGTGGCCGCCCGCGTGGAGGAGGTCACCACGCAGTACTCCGACAAGTACGACGGCCTCCTCACCAAGCGCATCACGGGGCAGGAGAGCGAGGTGCGGACGCTCGAGACGCAGGTCGAGCGTTGGGATCTGCGGCTGGACAAGCGCCGCGAGACCCTCGAGCGCACCTACGCGGCGCTGGAGACGCAGATGGCCCTGATGAACTCCCAGATGTCCTGGCTCACCCAGCAGATCGACGCCTTCAACGCCTCGACCGACTCCTGACCGACCCCGCAGACCGCATTGGAGCCCTGATCGTGGCCATCTCCTCCCTCACCCGCGCCAAGCAGCAGTATCTCGAGCAGCAAGTCGCCTCCGCCGCGCCGGAGCGCCTGCTGACGATGCTGTACGACCGCCTCCTCGTGGACATCGACCGCGCGGCTGCAGCGCAGGAGCACTCCGACTGGGCCTCTGCCGGCGGCCATCTCACCCACGCCCAGAGCATCGTCACCGAGTTGAACGCATCGCTGACCGACGCCTGGTCCGGCTCCGAGGAGCTGCGCGGGATCTACATCTACCTGCACGCGCGCCTCGTCGCCGCGAACATCGGCCGCGACAGTGCCGCGACAGCTGAATCCCGCGCGATCGTCGCCCCGCTCCGGGATGCCTGGCACCAGGCTGCCGCGATCAGCCAGCCATCCTCGGCCCTGCTTCGAGCGACGTCGTGACGGAGAACCTCGGAGCCTGGCATGCGCTTCTCGACCAGTTCGAGCGAGCGGCTGACGCGGCCGAGGCGCAGATGGCGACGGAGACGTTCGAGCCGCCGCCCGGCCCCCTTCCGGCCGAGCTCGTGGAGCGGGCGCAGGAGGTGCTCGCAGCCCAGCAGCGGACGATCGCGGACCTCGCCGCAGCACAGGCCGCCGCAGTGCGCGAGATCGCCGCTCTCCGCCGTGTGCCGTCCGTTCACACGAGCATGCCGGCGTATCTCGACGTCGAAGGCTGACATCGGCGGTTACGCCTCGCCGCACCTGTCGCGATAGTCCACCCCAGAGCACGGATCGCTCGACGACCTGGCCACGGACCGGCCACGCCACCCGCTTCTTCCGGAGTGCCGCCGTGCTCGAATCCGTCACCGCCCAAGCGCTCGTCAGCGCCCTGGATGGCCTGTCGCTGCGCCAGCGCGCCATCGCCGACAACGTCGCCAACATCAACACCCCCGGCTATCAGGCCAAGCGCGTCCGGTTCGAGGACGAGCTGCGTGCCGCGGTCGCCGCCGGGAACGGCTCCGTGTCCGCGAGCGTGGAGCCCTCGCTCGAGCCCACCCGGCTCAACGAGAACAACGTGAACCTCGACACCGAGACGCTGTCGAACATCGACACGACGCTGCGCTATCAGTTCGCGAGCCAGGCGATCGGCGGCCAGGCGACATCCATCACCAAGGCGATCGGGCAGGCCTCCGCATGACCTTCGACGCCATCGGCATCGCCGGCACCGGACTGAACGTGCACCGGAAGTGGCTCGACGCCATCAGCGACAACATCGCCAACGTCAACACGGCCACTCCGGTCGGCGAGGAGGCGTTCCGCGAGCGTCTGGTCATGGTCACGGAGGGCACCGAGGATCCCGGCGCGTACGTCGCGGGCGTCGTCGAGTCGGAGGCCGAGGGGCGCCTGGTGTACGAACCGGAGCACCCCTACGCGAACGAGGACGGCTACGTGCAGTACCCGAATGTCGACCTCGGCGACCAGATGAGCATGCTCATCCTCGCGCAGCGCGGCTACGAGGCGAACGCCGCGGTCGTCGACCGCGCGAAGACCGCGTATGAGGCCGCCCTCCAGATCGGGCGCAGCTGATGCCTGCCGGCATCGACCCGGTGACAGCCGCCGGCGTGAGCCCGCTGTCCGCCCTGAGCTTCGAGATCCCGAGCGCCGTCGCCGCCACCGCCGACAACCCGGCGTCGGCGGCGTCGTTCGCCACCTCCCTCGCCGGCGCCGTCGACAACCTGCAGCAGCTGCAGTCCACGTCGAACGAGCTCGCCGTCCAGGCCGTCACCGGAGACCTCGACGACATCCACCGAGCCACGATCGCGGCCTCCCGCGCCTCCGTCACGCTCGACCTCGTCGTGGCCGTGCGCGACCGGAGCGTCGCGGCGTTCAACGACATCATGAGGATGCAGGCCTGACATGCCGAAGATGATCACGAGCGTGCTCGATCGCGCCAAGGAGGTCGTCGGCGGCTTCACCGTCGCGCAGCGCACCATCGCGCTCATCGGGGTCGCACTGCTCGCCATGGGCGCGATCGCGTTGGGCACCTGGCTGTCCAGGCCGCAGATGAGCCCGCTGTTCACCGGCCTCAGCGCCGCCGACGCGTCCGCCGTCGTCGAGCAGCTGAAGTCCGCCGGCGTCGACTACGAGCTGACCGAGGGCGGCGCGACGATCCTCGTGCCCGACGACGAGGTGTACCCGCAGCGCCTCGCCGCGGCCTCCGCCGGCCTTCCGGGCGACTCGAGCGACGGGTACACGTTGCTCGACGACATGGGCGTGACCGCCAGCGAGTTCCAGCAGTCCGTGACGTACAAGCGTGCGATCGAGGGGGAGCTGGCCAGCACCATCGGCGCGATGACGGGAGTCACCTCCGCCAGCGTGCAGCTGGCCATCCCGGAGGAATCGGTGTTCGTCGCCGATCGGCAGGACCCCACGGCGTCGGTGTTCGTACGCACGCAGAGCGGCGTCACGCTCGACGACGACCAGGTCGAGGCGATCGTGCATCTCACGAGCGCCGCCGTCACCGGCATGAGCCCCGAGGACGTCGCGGTCACCGATCAGGATGGCCATGTGCTGTCGGCGGTCGGCTCCGGTCTCACCGGCGGCGCGGACAAGCAGGCCACGGAGTACGAGAGCAAGGTGGCCGCCACCGTGGGTCAGATGCTCGAGACGATCGTCGGGCCGGGCAACGCGAGCGTCTCGGTGGCCGCCGACGTCGCGAACTCCACCTCGGAGCGCTTGGAGGAGACATACACGGCCCCGGAGGGCGAGCTCGCGCCATCCGAGCAGACGAAGACGGAGACCTACTCCGGCGGCGCCGGCGGCGAAGCCGGCGTGCTCGGCCCCGACAACATCGCCGCTCCCGCCCAGGACGGCACCGGCTCCTACGAGCTCGAGGAGACCACCCGCAACAACGCCGTGAACAAGGCCACAGAGAAGACCGTCACGCCGTCGGGCGAGGTCACTCGGCAGACGGTGAGCATCGCCCTGAACCGCGACGCCGTGGATGGCGTCACCGCCGAGCAGGTCCAGGCGCTCGTGGCCACGGCCGCCGGCATCGACACCGAGCGCGGCGACAGCGTCACGGTCGAGTTCGTCGCGTTCAGCCAGGCGGGAGCGGAAGCCGCTGCGGCGGCGCTCGCCGAGGCGGAGGCCGCCGAGGAGGCGCGCCGGCAGGAGGAGCTTCTGCGCACCACGATCATCGGCGGCGCGATCGTCCTCGCCGCGATCGTCCTGGCGGTCATGATGGCCATCCGCGGTCGTCGCAGGCGCCGCGTCGACGAGCTGGTCGCGCAGCCGGCCATGTCGGCGCTCCTGCCACCCGACGACGACGTGGTGCTGCTGACCTCGGTGCCGGAGCCCGCACCGCGCGCGGCGCCTGCGGCCCTCGCGCCCACCGAGGTGATCGACATCGTGGACGAGCCCGAGCCCGAGCCCGTCCAGATGCTCGTGGAGCGCCGGCGCCGCGAGGTCGACCAGATCGCGAGGACCGACCCCGAGGCCGCCGCGGCGGCCCTGAGCAGCATGATGGACGAGGCGTCGGCATGAGCGGCATCGCCGACGCCCAGCAGGCCGCGCTCGACGCGCGCGCGATCACCGCGTCGAGCGCAGAGCCGGTGACGCCGCTGACGGGCCTGCGCAAGGCCGCGATCGTGCTGCTCAACATGGACCGCGCCGCGAGCGCTGCGGTGCTGCGTCACCTCGGCGAGGCGAGGGCGGAGATCCTCGCGGCGGAGCTCACCCGGCTCGGCGGCGTGGATGTCGCCGCCACGGCCGAGGCGCTGGGGGAGTACCGCCGCATCGCGGCCGGCGGCGCCGTCCCATCGCGCGGGGGACAGGAGCTCGCGACGGGACTGCTCGAGACCGCCTTCGGCCGGGAGAAGGCCGTGGGGATCGTCGGACGCGCGATGTCGCAGGGCGGCATCTCCTTCGACTTCCTCAACGCGGCCGACCCGGCCCAGCTCGCGACCATCCTCGAAGGGGAGCTCCCCACGACTGTCGCCGTCGTCCTCGCCAATCTGCGCGCCGAGCGCGCCGCCGCCGTGCTGGCCGCACTGCAGGACCCGCTGCGCACCGACGTCGCTCAGGCCATCGCGACCATGGGCACCGCCACCCAGGAGGCCATCTCGGTGGTCGCGGATTCGCTCCGCTCGCGGCTGGGCGTGTTCGCCACGCGCGACGTCCACGAGGCGCTCGGCGGCGTGCAGCCGCTCGTCGAGATCATCAACCGCTCCGACACCGCCCTGGAGAAGGCACTGCTGGCGAGCCTGGAGGGGCGTGACCAGGCGCTCGCCGAGGACATCCGCAGCCGCATGGTGACGTTCGCCGACATCGCCCGCCTCGAGGATCGCGACGCGCAGCGCGTGCTGCGCGGAATCGACCTGCGCGTGCTCGCCCTCGCGCTGAAGGGCGCCAACGAGCAGGTCAGCGAGGTCATCAGCCGCAACATGACCGAGCGCAACCGCGAGAGCCTCGCGGAGGAGGCGCGGGTCCTCGGCCCTGTCCGCATGCGGCAGGTCGACGAGGCACGGGCAGAGGTGGTCCGCATCATCCGCGAGCTCGAGGCCGCCGAGGAGATCACCCTCTCGCGCGACGACGAGGACGAGATCGTTGAGTGACCGGGCCGGTGCCTCGGCGCTCGAGGCGGACTTCGTCCCCCTCGTGCCGCCCCGCGTGGGCGTCGGATCCGTCGACGCGCGCGGCGAGGCCGACCGGGCGCGCTCACGCGGCTACGCCGACGGGTACGCGGATGGCCGGCGAACCGCTCTCGAGGAGGCCCGCCGCGAGCTCGTGGCCGATCGCGAGCGCGCGCAGCGGCACCAGGACGAAGCCGACCGGATGGCCGAGACCGCTCTCGAGGCGCTGTACCGCGCGCACGACGCGCTCGTCGAGCGCACCGCCGAGGTGGCGGCGCTCTCCGTCACCCGCACGGAGGAACTCGCCGTCGAGCTCGCGCGCGTGATCCTCGGCACGGAGCTCTCCGACCCCGCACGCTCCGCCGCGCACGCCCTGCGGCGCGGCCTCGCCCACGCATCCAGCGGTGCGCGTCTGCTCCTCAGCGAGCGGGATCACGCAACGCTCGCGTCGGGCGACCTCGCGGCGCATCTTCCCGACAACGTCTCACTGGTCGCGTCCCCCGGGGTCGACCTCGGCGGGGTCGTCGTCGAGGTCGAAGACGGTGCGGTCGACGCGCGGATCGTCGCGGCGCTGGCCCGGGCAGAGGCCGCGCTGCACGGCGAGGACGACGCGGCGATCGGGGCGGCCGGATGAGCGCGGGCACCGCGACGTGGGGCCGCGCGCTGCACGCCGCCCGGCCCGTGCGCTCGGGGGTCGTGACGGCCGTGGTCGGTCTCGGGGTCGAGGTGCTCGGCATCGACGCGGCGGTCGGCGACCGCGTGCGCATCGACGCGCAGGGGAGCCGCGTCGTCGATGCCGAGGTCGTCGCGGTCGACGGCGGGCGCGCCCGATGCATGCCGCTCGATCCGCTCGACGGGGTCCGGGCGCGTGCGCGCGTGCGCCACGCGGGGTCGGCGCCGCTCGTGCCGACCGGCCGCGGGCTGCTCGGTCGCGTGCTGGATGGCCTGGGTCGCCCCATCGACGGGAAGGGCCCGCTGGATGCGCGCGCCGTCTCCCAGGTGCCGCTGCACCACGAGCCGCCGAGTGCGATGGGGCGGCAGCGCATCGAGCGCCAGCTCGGGCTCGGCATCCGCGCGCTCGACACGATGACGCCGGTGGGGGTCGGCCAGCGGCTGGGCCTGTTCGCCGGCTCCGGCGTCGGCAAGTCGTCGCTGATGTCGATGGTCGCCCGCGGCACCACGGCCGACGTCAACGTCATCGCGCTGGTCGGAGAGCGCGGGCGCGAGGTGCGGGAGTTCCTCGAGGACGACCTCGGTCCGGAGGGGCTCGCCCGCTCGGTCGTCGTCGTCGCCACCGGCGACCAGCCGGCGATGGCCCGGCTGCGCTCGGCGTTCGCGGCCACGCGCATCGCCGAGCAGTTCCGCGACGAGGGGGCCGACGCCATCCTCATGATGGACTCGCTCACGCGCGTGGCGATGGCGCAGCGCGAGATCGGCCTGTCGGCAGGGGAGCCGCCGGCGACGCGCGGCTACCCGCCGTCGACGTTCTCGGTGCTCGCCCGCCTTCTCGAGCGGGCGGGAACGGGGCCGCGCGGCTCCGTCACCGGCCTCTACACCGTGCTCGTCGACGGAGACGACCACAACGAGCCCATCGCCGACGCCGCGCGCGGCATCCTCGACGGGCACGTCGTGCTGGACCGCGAACTGGCCGTCCGCGGGCGCTTCCCCGCGATCGACGTGCTCGGCTCCGTGAGCCGGGTGGTCTCGAAGATCACCTCACCCGAGCAGCGGCAGAACGCCGTGGCGCTGCGCAGCCTGCTGGCGGCGCGGCGGTCGGCGAACGACCTCATCGACATCGGCGCCTACAAGCCGGGCGCCAACCCCCTCGTGGACGCCGCGATCACCCATGAGGCGGCCATCGAGGGGTTCCTGCGGCAGCGCATGGACGACCTGACCCCCGCCCCGGATGCATGGGCGCGGCTCGCTGCTCTCACCACCGAGTTCGAAGGAGTGACCCGATGACCTTCCCCCTCGCCGGCCTGCTGCGCGTGCGCGGCGCGCAGGAGCGCATCGCCGCCGAGCAGCTCTCGCGCGCGACCGCCGACGCATCGCAGGCGGAGGCGTCCGAGGAGCGCGCTCGCTCGAGTCTCGCCGCGGCCGGCGGCGCGGTGGCGGATGACGTCACTCTCCTGGCGCTCGCCGCCGCTCGCGCCGCGGGCCGGAGTGCACTGAGCGACCTGCACACACTGAGCGAACTGCGTCGCGCGGAGGCGGAGCGGGCGAAGGCCGCGCACGTGACCGCGCGCCGCGAGCTGAAGGGGCTCGAGCGTCTGGAGTCCGCGCACCGCGCGGCGGCAGCGCAGGCCGAGCTGCACGCCGAGCAGACCGCGCTCGACGAGATCGGCGTCGTGCAGGCCGCGCGCGACGAAGGCTCCGCAGCATGAGCGGGGTCGAGGCGGTCGTCGCCCGCGTCGGCGAGATCGAGAGCCGCATCACCTCCCTCGATCCAGCAGCGCGCGCGGCGCAGGCGTCGCCGGTCGCGGCCGCGCAGCCCGCCACCACGGGCGCCGCGCAGTTCGCGACGGCGCTTGATGCGGCGACCCAGCCCCAGGCGACGGCGCCGATCGGAGAGCTCCCGCCGTCGGTGAAGGCGCCGTTCCTCACGGGCGACGGGAAAGTGACCGGATCGGCGGTCGTCGAGCAGGCGAAGAAGTACCTCGGCGTGCCGTACGTGTTCGGCGGCGAGGACGAGACCGGCATGGACTGCTCGGGACTCGTGCAGCGCGTGTTCGCCGACCTCGGCGTCGACGTGCCGCGCGTCGTGCAGGACCAGGCCGACGTCGGGGTCGAGGTGCCCTCCCTCGATCAGGTGCAGCCTGGCGACCTCATCATCCCGCACGGCGAGGGGCACGTCGTCATCTACATCGGCGACGGCAAGGTGCTGCACGCGCCGCGACCCGGCAAGGACGTGCAGATCGTCGACAACTTCTACGGGCCCGCCGAGATCGCCACGATCCGCCGCGTCGTGCCCGCCGACTCCGAGGTCGCGGTGACCGCGCCGCCCATCGTCGCGCAGGCGGCCGTCGCGCAGCCGGTGAAAGCGACGGCTTCCGCGACCGGCGACGCCCAGCTCATCGCCGCGCTGCAGGCGATGTTCGCCGTGCAGACGTCGGGCGCAGCCGCATCCGGGTCGTCGCTGCAGGGCCTCGCGGGGCTGCTCGCATGACCTCGGTCAGGATGATCCTCCCGCCCCCCGCCGCACCTGCGACGAGCGACCACCGGCGAGGGACGGAAGACGGCGGGGTGGGATTCGATGCAGCGCTCGCCCGCGCCTTCGGCACCGAGTCCACCGGCTCGACCGTCGATGGCCGCGGATGGATCGAAGACGACGAGGAAGCCGCCGCCGAGACGACGGCCCGCGAAGGGCAGCAGACGGCGATCGGGTCGACCGTCGCGCTGCCAGACGGGACCGCTCCGGCCCTGCCGGCTGCTGCCGCGATCGCGGGCGCAGCACCCTCGATCGCTCCCGGATCCACCCCATCGACGCCCGCCGATCCTGGCAACGGCGCTGCGAGCCGCGGGTCGGCGTTCACCGCGTCCGGGACGACCGCACCCGCCGCCCCGGCCCCGGTGCTGCCGGGCGTCCCAGCCGCCGCCTCGAACGCCTCGGTGGACGCGGCAGTGCCGGTTCGTGATGCGCGTGGAACCGCGTCGGCGTCGCCAGCCTCCGCGCAGCCGGCCCCGGTCCTGAACGCGGCGCCAGCCTCGCCTGCAGGGACCTCGGCGCCTTCGGCCCTCGACTCTTCGGCGCCGACTCCCAACACGCCGGCATCCGCGCCCCCCGCGTGGGTGTCCTCCTCGATCGCGCCGAGCGCTGCAGAGCCCACCGGCCCCGCGACCACGAAGCCGGGGAAGGATGCCGTGAGCGCTCGACAGGCGACGGGAGCCGTTGCGGCGCCGACCGCCGTCGGCTCCTCCGCGCCTCGCGCCTCGGGCACCCCCGGAGACGCCGGCGCGCAGCCCGATGTCGCGTCCGCCGCCTCGCCGACCGCCTCGGCGGCGGCGCTCCCGCCACCGGAGACCGATCACCTCGCCCGCGTGCGACCGGCCCTGCCCGACGGGCCGACCGCGATCCGCGACGTGTCGGACGCCGCGCGCCCGGCTGGCCCGCCGGCCCGCACCGCGCCGGCCACCACCGCGCCGGCCCCCACCGCGCCGGCCCCCACCGCGCCGGCTTCTGCTGTCGCCGCGGCGCCGTCCGACATCGCATCCCCGCGCGCGATCGCAGCGCAGGTGTCGCCGGTCGTGGTGAGCATCGCGCAGCGTCCGGCCGGGGATCACCGGCTCACCATGACCGTCCATCCCGACGATCTCGGCCCGGTGACCGTCCGCGCGCACATCACGTCGCGCGGAGAGGTCCAGGTGGAGCTGCTCGGCGGCACCGATGCCGGAAGGGACGCGCTGCGGTCGATCGTGTCCGACCTGCGGCGCGACCTCGCCGCGGTGATGCCGCACGCGACCCTCAGCCTCGGAGCGGCAGCCGGTCACGACGCCGCGGACCGCGGTGCGCAGTCCGGCACCGGGGGAGGGCCCGGCGAACAGCAGTCGCCGCGGCGCGAGCCCGGACCCGACCCGCGTCATCCGCACGCGTCCGAGCGGATGGCGGCTCGCGCCATCCCGACACCCCTCGCCCTGGCCGGCGGCGCCGGCCTCGACACCTTCGCCTGAGAGGAGCCTCACTCATGCCCATCGACGCCGTGAGCGCAACGAGCTCGACCTACGACACGGGAGCGACCCGCGCGGCCGCCCCCAAGCAGACCCTGGACAGCGAGGTCTTCCTCCAGCTCCTCGTCGCCCAGCTGACCAACCAGGACCCCTCCAGCCCGATGGACACCAATGCGATGATCTCGCAGACCACGGAGCTCGCGAGCATGGAGCAGCTGACGGCTCTCACCGAGAACAGCAGCGAGGCGTTCGCGCTCAGCATGCGCCAGGCCGCGGCCGCCCTGATCGGCCAGCAGGCCAGCTACCTCGGCGCCGACGGCGAGACCGCCACCGGCGTGGTCACGAAGGTCTCCTTCGACGGCCCCGTCCCGCAGGTGACCGTCGGCGATCAGACGGTGTCGCTCGACGCCATCCTCGGGCTCGCCGCCCCGGCGGCGCCGGCGCCTGCGGTGCCCGCCCCCACGACAACCGCGACCAACTGACCCCAGGAAGAGAGAACCCCATGCTCCGCTCGCTCTACTCCGGCATCTCCGGCCTCCGCTCGCACCAGACGATGCTCGACGTCACCGGCAACAACATCGCGAACGTCAACACCGCCGGCTTCAAGGGCTCCTCGGTGCAGTTCGAGGACTCGCTGTCGCAGCTCATCGGCAACCCGGGCATCCCCGACGACCAGGTCGGCGGGAAGAACCCCGCGCAGGTGGGCCTGGGCGTGCAGGTCGCCGGCGTTCAGACGAACTTCGCTCAGGGCTCCGCGCAGTCGACGGGGCGCCCGACCGACCTGATGATCGCGGGCGACGGCTTCTTCGCGGTCCGCTCGGGCGGTGAGACGCTCTACACCCGCTCCGGGGGCTTCTCGTTCGACGCGACGGGCAAGATGGTCACCGCCGACGGATCGATCGTGCAGGGCTGGGCCGCTGAGAACGGCGTCGTCGGCACGGGAGCGGCGCCCGGCGACATCGTGCTGTCGAAGGACGCCGTCGCGCCTGCCCGCGCCACCAGCTCCGCCACGGTCGCGGGCAACCTGCCCTCCACGGCGGCCGTCGGCGAGGAGCTCGTCCGCGACATCACGGTGTACGACGCCGCGGGCACCCCGTCGACCCTGAGCCTCACCTTCACCAGGACCGCGGCCGGCTGGGACGTGTCGGACCCCGCCAGCGGGGCCACCGGCAGCCTGCGCTTCGACGACGGCGAGCAGGTCGGCGGGCTCGTGCTCCCCGCCGGCGGCGTGAGCGTCGACCTGACGGGCGTGACGGGCTACGCCGAGATGTCGACCGTGGCGATCACCGCGCAGGATGGGGCCGCCGCGGGTGCGCTGGAGTCGTACTCGATCACTGACGACGGCTCCATCGTCGGAACGTTCAGCAACGGCAAGACCGAGACGCTCGGGAAGATCGCCATGGCGAGCTTCACCAACCCCGAGGGACTCGAGAAGGTCGGCGGCACCGCGTTCCGCGCGACGGTGAACTCGGGCGCGGTGCAGATGGGCGAGGCCGGCCAGGCCGGCTTCGGCGGCCTCGTCTCCGGCGCGCTGGAGATGAGCAACGTGGACCTGTCGCAGGAGTTCACCAACCTCATCGTGGCCCAGCGCGGCTTCCAGGCCAACGCCCGCATCATCACCACGAGCGACGAGGTCCTGCAGGAGCTCACCCAGCTCAAGCGCTGACCCTGATTCCCAGGAGGGCCTCCCGCGCGGGAGGCCCTCCTGGTTACCCGTTCGGTGCGGTGTCGCGATAGTCCGAGCCGCCCCTTCCCGTCCCGCGCAGAGCCCGGAGGTCGTCCGATGATCGTCGTCACGCGACTCGACCGCACCCGGTTCGCCGTGAACCCCGACCTCATCGAACGCGCGCACGCGTCGCCGGACACCACCCTGCACATGGTCGACGGCCACGTCTTCGTCGTGCAGGAGAGCCTCGACGAGCTCGTCGACCTGATCGTGGCCTACCGAGCCCGCGTGCTCGCCGCGGCGTCGGTCGCGACCGCGGGGGGCTGAGATGGATCCCGCATTCATCATCGGCGTGCTGGCCGCGTTCGGCGCGCTGTTCGCGATGATCACGATGGAGGGCGCGCACCTCAGCGCGCTCCTGCTGCCCGCGCCCATGATCCTCGTGCTCGGATCGACGATCGGCGTGGGCATCGCGAGCCACACGATGCGCGACACCATTCTCGCGGTGACATCGCTCGGGCGGATGGTGCGAGGAGCGAAGGCGCCGGCCGCTGCGGTCATCCCGGTGCTGGTCGGGTACGCCGAGAAGGCGCGCGGCGAGGGGCTGCTGGCGCTGGAGCAGGAGCTCGAGGGCGCCCCGGACGCATTCACGCGGCAGGCGCTGCAGTCGCTCGCGGACGGCACGGACGCGGAGGATCTCCGCCTGGTCATGGAGGACGAGTCCGCGGCGACGGCGACCCGCAACCACGTCGCGTCGCGGTTCTTCTCCTCCCTCGGCGGCTATGCCCCCACCATCGGCATCGTGGGCACCGTGGTGTCGCTCACCCACGTGCTCGAGAACCTCGACGAGCCCGACCACCTCGGCCCGATGATCGCCTCGGCGTTCGTGGCCACGCTCTGGGGCCTGCTCTCGGCGAACTTCATCTGGAACCCGATCGCCGGTCGCCTGAGCCGGGTGGGCGCTGTGGAGATCGAGCGCATGACGCTCGTGACCGAGGGCATGCTGGCCATCCAGTCCGGCAGCGCGCCGCACCTGCTGAGGGAGCGCCTCGAGGCGATGGTGACCGTGAAGCCGAAGGGCGGCGCGGGCAAGGCCGAGAAGCGGGCGGAGGGCGCCACGTGAGCGCAGCCCGGCGAGACGGCAGGCGGAGGCAGGCCGAGACCGGGCACGACGAGCCCGACGAGCGCTGGGCGGTCTCCTACGCGGACATGGTGACCGTGCTGATGTGCCTGTTCATCGTGCTGTTCGCCATGTCGAGCGTCGACAAGGGCAAGTACGAGCAGCTCGCGAACAGCCTGAGCGCCGGCTTCGGTCAGGAGGTGACCGAGGGCGGCGCCGACACCGTGGAGGGCATCGTGGTCCCGCCCGACGCCGTCATCGACGAGGACCCGGAGGACCTCGCGGCGATGGCCGCTGCCGAGTACGAATCGCTGGAGGAGCTCCGCGAGCGGATGCGCGCGTCCCTGGCCTCCGAGGGGCTGGAGGACACGGTGGAGTTCGTCATCGACGACCGCGGGCTGAAGGTCGGGCTGGTCGGGGCGGAGACGTTCTTCGCGGACAACAGCACCGACCTGTCGGCGAAAGCCGGCGCCGTGCTCCACGCGATCGGCGGCGTGCTCGCCGATGTCGACAACCAGGTGAGCGTGGAGGGTCACGCCGACCACCGAAGCCCCGCCGCGCCCTTCCCCACCAATTGGGAGCTCTCCGGCGGACGCGCCACGCAGGTCGCACGATTCCTCGTCGAGCACGAGGGGATCGGCGGGCCGCGGGTGAAGGCGACGGGATTCTCGGACACCCGGCCGATCGCGGAGGGGGACGGCGCCGAGGAGCTCGCCCGCAACCGGCGCGTCGACATCGTCGTCGAGTCCGATGAGAAGGACGAGGTGCGGGCGCTGATCCCGGCCATCGCCGAAGCGACGCGGGGGCGCTGACGCCGCGTGCCCGCTACATCCGAGGAGACCACGATGACCCCAGCCCTTCCCGTGGACGACCGCGAGCTGCGCTACGAGCCATACGACTTCGGCCGGCCGGCGCAGCTCGGGCGGGAGCACACCCGTCAGCTCGAGGCGGCGTTCGAGGCGTTCGCGCGGCTGTGGTCCGCGCAGCTGACCGCGAAGACCCGCATGCGCGCGCACCTCAGCCTGGAGGGCGTCGAGCTCGTCGCCTACGACGAGTACGCGGACGGCCTGCCCGCCACGACCGCGATGGTGGCAGCGTCGTTCGCGGAACGCGACGAGACCTGCATCGTGCAGTTCGGCCTCGACAGCGCGCTGCTGTGGGTCGTGCAGATGATGGGCGGCAGGAGCACGACGCTTCCCGAGGCGCGCACCTTCACCCCGATCGAGATGGCGCTCGTTCGCCACCTCATGGCGGAGACCTTCGAGAATCTCGGCGCGAGCCTCGGGCCCCTCCTGCCGGGGGAGCCGGTGCTCGGCGGCGTGCATTACAACCCCCAGTACCTCCAGGTCATCTCCGCCAGCGCCGCGGTGGTCGTCGCCCGGTACGCGATGCGCCTCGGCGACATCCAGACGACGGCGACGGTCATGCTCCCGGCATCCGCGGTCATCGACGGACTCGCGCAGACGGGCGCGAACGCCGCCACCGCCCATCCCGCCGGGCTCGCTCTCGCGCAGGTGAGAAGCACGCCGATGGAGGTCGCCCTCCGACTCGCGCCGATCACCATCGGCGCGGGGGAGGTGCTCGACCTGGCTCCGGGCGACCTGCTGCGCCTGCCGCATCCGGAGACCACGCCCTTCGAGCTCGTGGCCGGCTCGATGCCGATCGCCCGCGCCGTGCCCGGCACCCGCGGCTCGCGCCTCGCATGCACGATCACCACCATCCACGAGGAGAAGAATCGATGAGCACCTTCCACGAGACGGCGATCGCCGCCGCGATCGCCGCCAAGCTGCCCTTCGGGTTCCCCGTCATCCCGACCCCGTCCACCGATCCCGGGGCGGCAGGGGACGCGGTAGCGGTCGCCTTCACCGGCACGCCGGGCGCGAGCATCGCCATCCAGGTCGAGAACCCCGACCTCCTCGAGGACGGCTCGGCCACGCAGCCGCTCGCGGACCGGCTGCACCCGGTGTTCGAAGCCGCGGTCGCCGTGCTCGGCGCGGGCACCCTCGGTGAGCCGGCGTTCGTCGGCGCCGCCGACGTCTTCACCGCGCGAGGCACCCAGGTGTTCGACCTGGTGAGCGCCGAGGGCCGAGTGGTCGCGCGCGCGGCGGTGCGCGTGGACGACGAGCGGCCGAGCGCCGGGCGCGCGGCTCCCGGGAGCCTCAGCCGCATCGCGGGGGTGGAGATGGAGCTGGTGGTGGAGATCGGCCGCACGCGGATGCCGGTGCGCGACGTGCTCTCCCTGGAGCCCGGCCGAGTCGTGGAGCTGGACCGCGCAGCGGGCTCCCCGGCCGACATCAAGCTGAACGGGCGGCTCATCGGCCACGGCGTCGTGGTCGTCGCCGACGGCGACTTCGCCGTGCGCGTGGAGCGGATCCTCGAGACCGCCGAGGACGTCTGATGGCCGACCTCCTCGTCGCGCTGCGCGTGATCGTCTCGCTGGCCGCCGTGCTCGGGCTGCTGTGGTGGCTGAGCCGTCGGCTGCAGGACGGGCAGGAGACGGGCGGCTCGCCGCTGGCGGGGCTCGTGCCGAAGAAGCTCGCCCGGCTGCAGTCCCTGCTCCCGGCCCGAAGCGCCCCGCGCGCCCCGCAGGAGCGGATCACCGTGGTCGCCCGCTCGGGGCTCGGCGGGAAAGCGCAGCTCGTCGTGGCCGAGTTCGGCGGAATCCGTTACGTGCTCGGCGTCACCGAGCACGGGGTCAGCGTCGTCGACACGCAGGAGGCCCTCCCGCAGGAGGCCCTCCCGCAGGAGGCGCTCGAGCCGGAGGAAGCTACGCCCGATACGCCCGATACGCCCGAGACGCCCGAGCCGGTCGAGCTCCCGCAGGACACGCCGGCCGCGCCCGCGCTCCGACCCCGGCTCCGGCGGGCCGCCTGACGCACGACAGCACGCCGACCGCAGGTTACGGCGGGCCCCGAGCGTCCCGATAGTCGTCTCGGAGCACGGATCGCTCGACGACTTGGCTACGGATCGGCCACGCCACCCACGTCCGGAGTGCCGCCGTGCCCGCTTCCGCCATCGCCTCCGCGCCCGCGGTCCTGCGCCTCTCGCCGCGCGGATGGGGCATCGTCGCGGTCGCGCTGGCGCTCGCCGGCGCTGCGGTTCTGCTCGGGTCGGCCGGCGCCCAGGCGGCGGTGATCCCGCCCACCCCGCCCGTGACGACACCGCCGCCGAGCGGCGGCGAGGGCGTGACCATCAACGGCATCAACGGAACCCCGTCCGACAGCGTCATCACGCTTCTCGGCATCACCGTGCTCAGTGTCGCACCGGCCCTGCTTCTGATGATGTCGAGCTTCACGAAGATCTTCGTGGTGCTCGCGCTCACCCGCAACGCGCTCTCGCTGCCGTCGATCCCGCCGAATCAGGTCCTCGCGGGACTCAGCCTGTTCCTGACGCTGTTCATCATGTGGCCCGTGCTGACCGACATCAACGCGGTCGCGGTGGCCCCGTACACGGCCGGCGAGATCGACTTCGGTCGCGCGCTCGAGCTCGCGCAGGACCCGCTGCGGGAGTGGCTGCTGAGCTACACGCGCGAGGAGGACATCGCGCTGATGCACCGTGCCGCGCAGATGGACAACCCGGCGGACGCCGCGAGCGTCCCGCTGCAGACCCTGGTGCCCGCCTTCATGCTCAGCGAGCTGCGCGCGGCGTTCCTCATCGGGTTCATCGTCTTCGTGCCCTTCCTCGTGATCGATCTCGTCGTCGCCAGCGCCCTGATGTCGATGGGCATGATGATGCTGCCGCCGGTCATGATCTCGCTGCCGTTCAAGATCCTGCTGTTCCTCCTCGTGGACGGCTGGGGTCTCGTCATCACCAGCCTCGTGCAGTCCTACGGGGGTGGCGGATGAACCCGGAGTCGGTGATCGACATCGGCCAGGCGGCGCTCATCGTCGGCGCGAAGCTCTGCGCTCCGCTGCTGATCACGGCCCTCGTCGTCGGCTTCGCGATCTCGCTGCTGCAGTCGATCACGCAGATCCAGGAGATGACCATCTCCTTCGTGCCGAAGCTGATCGCGGTGGGGATCGCGCTGCTCGTGTGCGGGCACTGGATGATCAGCGAGCTGATCGCGTTCACGCACGAGCTGTTCGCCCGGATCCCCGCGCTGCTGGGCGGCGGCTGATGCACATCCCGCTCGACTTCTCGTGGATCGAGGCGACCGCGCTCGCGTGCGTGAGGATCACGGCCTTCCTGGTCATCGCGCCGCCGTTCAGCCACGGCTCGATCCCGCTGCGGATCAAGGCGATGCTCGGCGCGGGGCTCGCGCTGGCGGTGTCGCCGGTGGTGACCGCAGGCTACGAGCCGATGAGCACGGGCGGCTTCATGCTGGCACTGGCCGGCCAGGCGATCACCGGGGCGCTGCTGGGGTTCCTGGTGACCGCGGTCTTCAGCGCGATCCAGGGGGCGGGGCACCTCATCGACACGTTCGGCGGCTTCCAGCTGGCGCAGGCGTTCGATCCCGGGATGGCCGTGAACGGCGCGCAGTTCACCCGGCTGTTCCAGATGACCGCGATCCTCCTGCTGTTCGCCTCCGACGGCTATCAGCTCGTGCTGGCCGGCCTGTTCCGCTCGTTCGACGCGGTGCCGGTCACCGGGATGATCGATCTCGGGCAGCCGGCGGCGGCGCTGGTCGACGCGGTCGGGCAGATGATGCTCAGTGCCGTGCAGATCGCGGGGCCGCTGCTGATCGTGCTCTTCCTCGCCGACGCGGGGCTCGGCCTCGTCACCCGGGTGGCGCCGGCGCTCAACGCATTCGCCATGGGCTTCCCGGTCAAGATCGGTCTGACCCTGGTGCTGGTCGGCTTCGTGTACGCGGCCCTGCCATCCGTGGTCGCGGCCCTCGCCGGCGACGCCGCTGCGCAACTCGTGGGCGTGACGCGATGAGCGACAGCGGCGAGCGCACCGAGAAGGCGACCGACCGCCGCCTCAAGGAGGCGCGTCGGAAGGGGCGGATCGGCCGGAGCCAGGACTTCACCGCGTGGATCTGCATCGCGGCGGCCGCCGTCATGATGCCGAGCACGATCGCCCTCGGGTCGCAGGTCGTCACCGAGCTGATGCTCGACGTGACGCGGGCGAGTGCGCGCCCGTCGGATGCACTCGCCGTCGACACGCTGACCTCTGCCCTGACCGCGCTGGGCGGCGTCCTCCTGCCGATGCTGCTGGTGGTGCTCGTCGCGACCGCGGCGACGGCGATCGCGCAGGGCGGGGTGCACCTGCGCGGGGTGACGTTCCGCACCGAGCATCTCGACCTCGTCGCGGGCGTGAAACGGGTCTTCGGCGGGCAGGCGCTGTGGGAGGGCGCGAAGGCGCTGCTGAAGACCGCGGCGATCGGCGGCGCCCTGTGGATCGTGGTCTCGGGGCTCGTCCCGCTGCTGATGGCCAGCGGCAGGCACAGCATCGACTGGCTCCTCGCGCAGGCCGGCGGCGGCGTCGTGGGGCTGCTGCAGGTCGCCGTCGCCGTCGGCCTCCTCCTGGCGGCGGTCGACGTCGCGGTGGTGCTGCGGCGCAACCGCAAGCACACGCGCATGACGAAGAAGGAAGCCAAGGACGAGCACAGGAAGAGCGAAGGCGACCCGCTCGTCCGCTCCCAGCGCCGGTCCCGGCAGATCGCGATGAGCCGCAACCGGATGATCGCAGCGGTCGGCGAGAGCGACGTGGTGCTCGTCAACCCGACGCACGTCGCGGTGGCGCTCCGGTACGAGCCGGGCCGCTCCGCTCCGCGCGTGGTCGCCAAGGGCGCCGGGATCGTCGCGCAGAAGATCCGTGAGAAGGCCGAGGAGGCCGGCGTCCCGATGGTGCGCGACATCCCGTTGGCGCGCGCGCTGCACGCGGCGTGCGAACTCGGCCGGGAGATCCCGGAGGAGCTCTACACCGCCGTCGCGCAGGTGCTCGCGTTCGTGCACCAGCTCAGGAAGCGCGGATCCGCGCGTGGCATGCACACCATGCCCGCCGGCACCGCGCCGGCAACAGACCACGACTCGAGAAGGCGAGACCGCTGATGGGCCAGCTGCTGTCCAAGGGGACCGTGCCGGTGGGCGTGGTCGGGATCATCCTGCTGCTGATCGTGCCGATTCCCACATGGCTCCTGGACGTGCTCATCGTCCTCAACATCGCCTTCGCGCTGCTCATCCTGCTCACGTCGATGTTCGTGCGGAAGCCGCTGGACTTCTCGGTCTTCCCGAGCCTGCTGCTGGTGGCCACGCTCTTCCGCCTCGGCCTCAACGTCGCCTCGACGCGTCTCGTGCTGAGCGAGGCCCACGCGGGGCAGGTGATCCAGGCCTTCGGAGAGATCACCGTCAGCGGATCGCTCGTCATCGGCGCGGTGATCTTCCTGATCCTCACGGTCATCCAGTTCGTCGTCGTCACCAAGGGCGCCGAGCGCGTCGCGGAGGTCGGCGCCCGGTTCACCCTCGACGCGATGCCCGGCAAGCAGATGGCCATCGACGCCGACTTGAACGCCGGCCTCATCACCGACAGCGAGGCGCGCGAGCGCCGCGCCGGGGTGGCGGCGGAAGCCGACTTCTACGGCGCGATGGACGGCGCGTCGAAGTTCGTCAAGGGCGACGCGATCGCCGGCGTCGTCATCATCGTCATCAACTTCGTCGGCGGCATCGTCATCGGGATGCTCCAGCACGGCATGGACGTCGCCGACGCGCTGGAGACGTACAGCCTCCTGACGATCGGCGACGGCCTCGTCACCCAGATCGCGGCGCTGCTGATGGCGGTGTCGACGGGCATGATCGTCACCCGCGAGAACGCCGAGTCGGAGATGGGGCAGGCCGCGGGCCGTCAGCTCCTGCAGTCCCGCACGGCCCTGATCATCACGGGATGCGCCGCGATCGCCATGGGGCTGATCCCGGGGATGCCGCTGCCGGCGTTCCTCGCGATCGGCGCCGCGCTCCTGGTCGCGGCCTCGCGAGTGAGGGTCGGTCAGGCGAAGGCCGACGCGGCCGTCGAGGAGGAGGCCCGCGCGCGGCAGGCGGCCGAATCCACGAGCGAGGGACCCGAGGAGCTGATGGACCGCATGCGCGTGCACGCGGTGGAGATCTCCCTCGCGCCCGACATCGTCGATCTCGCCTCCGGCGGCCCCGGCGACCTGATCGCGCGGGTGAAGGCGCTGCGGCGGAAGATCGCCGTCGAGCTCGGCTTCCTCATGCCGCCGGTGCGGACGAGGGACAACATCGAGCTGCCCGCCCAGACCTACGCCATCCTCATCGCCGGGGTGGAAGCGGGGCGCGGGACGGTTCCGCGCGGGCACGTGCTCGCGATCGGGACGGGCCTCGAGCTGCTGCCGGGAACGGCGGTCGTCGATCCCGTCTTCGGTCTGGAGGGCAAGTGGGTGCCCGCGCAGATGTCGCATGCCGCCGATCTCGCGGGGGCCACGGTCATCGACCGTGCGAGCGTGATCATCACCCACCTGTCCGACATCGTCCACGCGCAGGCGCATCGCCTGCTCTCTCTCGAGGACGTGCGCCAGCTCACGGAGCACCTCAAGCAGACGAGTCCCGCCGCCGTCGACGAGCTGACCCCCGCTCTGCTCTCCCTCGCGGGGATCCAGCGCGTCCTGGCGGGTCTGCTCGCCGAGCAGGTGCCCATCAACGATCTCGCCCGCATCTACGAGGCCCTCGCGCTGCGCGCGAGGATCTCGACCGAGACGCCGGGGCTGATCGAGGCCGCGCGCACGGCGCTCGGACCGGCGATCGCCGCGCGGTTCGCCCAGTCGGGCCGCCTCCGCGTCGTGATGATCGATCCCCTGCTCGAGCAGCAGATGCTCGAGAGCATGCGGGTCGTGGAGGGGCAGCCGCAGATCGTGCTCACCCCCGACGCGACGATGCACGTGCTCGATGCGGTGCGGCGGACGGCCGCCGAGCTCGACGAGGCCGGAACGGAGCCCGTGCTCGTGTGCGCTCCGTCGCTGCGGCAGGGCGTGCGGCGGATGATCGCGGCGCAGAGCGAGAGCCTGCCCGTGCTCTCGTACGACGAAGCCGCAAGCGCGGGGTATCCGACCGACGTCGTCGGGGTCATCCGGCTCGATCAGCCGGCGATCGCACCCGGTCGCGGGTGAATCCGCAGCGTCGGCATCTCCCGAACCGCCGACACAGCCGATTCATGGGTTACAACCGAGGCGCGATGTGGCGATAGTTGGTCTTGTGGCGGTCGCCTCCGCCACGAGACCTGCGACCAGATGAGGTGACGTGCCATGGCCGCGCATGATCTGAGCCTGCAACTGTGGCGGGAGCGGGAGCTCCTCGAGCTCATGCTCTTCAAGCTGGAGACGCTGCAGATGTTCCTGGCCACCGGTCGCACCCGCTGGGTCGGGCACGCCGCCAATGAGATCGAGCGCGTCTCCGGAGCCATGTCCGATGGCGCGCTCGCGCGCGACACGCTCGTCGTCTCCGTCGCGGAGACCTGGGGCGTGCCCGAAGCGACGACCCTGCGCGAGCTCATCGAGGCGGCGCCCACGCCGGCGTGGCGGGAGGTCCTCGACGGGCATCTGCAGGCGATGACGGCGCTGGTGGCGGAGATCGGGGAGATGAAGAAGGTCAACGAGCAGCGGCTGCGCGAGGCCCTGCGTGTCACGCAGGAGTCGGTGGCGGGCCTCGGCATCGTCACGGGAGCCTACGACACGTCCGGCGACGTCGTCCGAGACGGCGGCGCGCGTTTCCTCGACACCGAAGCGTGAGGTGAGCATGTCGACATTCGAAGGACTCCAGCGCGCGGCCAGCGGCCTCGCCGCCGCGCGTGCGGGCATGACCGTGACCGGTCAGAACATCGCCAACGAGCGCACCCCCGGCTACACGCGCCAGCGCCTCGAGCAGGCCGCGACTCCGGCCGCCGGTCAGGCGGCACGATGGGGCGCCGACGTCGCGGTCGGGGGCGGGACGACGGTCACCGGCGTCGCGCGCCTGGGCGACGACCTGCTCGACGCGCGGGTGCGGGACGCCCTCTCGGCCTCCGGCTTCTGGGGCGCCAGGGCCGCGGCGGCCGGCCGAGCGGAGGCCGCGATGGGCGAGCCCACGGAGACCGGCCTCGCCGCGGGCCTCGACCGCTTCTGGGCCGCCTGGTCGGACCTCGCCAACACCCCGGGCGGGGCTGCGGCGGAGGTCGTCCTCACCGGTGCGCGCACCCTCGTCGACCAGATCTCCTCGGGATATGAGACGGTCGCGCGGCAGTGGTCGGAGCTGCGTGCGCAGGTGGAGGGCGACGTGGCGGACGTGAACGCGACGGCGAGCCGACTCGCCGCCCTCAACGGCCAGATCCGATCCGCGCTGCAGTCGGGTCGCGAGGCGAACGAGCTCATCGACCAGCGCGACCTCCTCGCCCAGCAGCTGTCGACCGCCGTGGGCGCCACGGCGACGCTCGCGGCCGACGGGACCCTCACCGTCCGCGTCGACGGCAATGCGCTGGTCTCCGGCGACCGCAGCCGCGAGCTCGTCGCGAGCGGCCCCCGCGACGTCGCAGAAGGCGGAGCGGTGACCGTGGCGTGGGCCGACCGCGCCGATGTGGTCGTCGCCCTCACGGGCGGAGAGATCGGCGGCGCCCTCAGCGTGCTCGCGCCGGCCGAGAGCGGCGGAGCGCTCGCCCGCGTGGCCGCCGCGTACGACGACACCGCGCGGGCGCTGGCCTCCTCCGTGAACGAGCTGCACCGGTCGGGTCAGACCACGGCGGGGGAGCCGGGCGGCGACTTCTTCGCGCTCGAGCCCGGTCGCCCCGCAGCTCTCGCTCTGCGCGTCGTGCCGACCGGCCTCGACGATCTGGCCCTGGCCGCGCCGGGTGCGGGGGCGCTCGACACGACGATCGCCGACCGGATCGGCTCGCTCGGCGCGGCGGAGTCCGGACCGAGCAGCACGTGGGCGACCTTCGTCACCGGGTTCGGCGTCGCCGTGGCGGGAGACGTGCAGCGCGCCGACGTCGCGGACATCGGCGCCGTCGCCGCCGTCTCGGCGCAACAGGCGAACGCCTCGGTCGACGCCGACGAGGAGACGATCAACCTCCTCACCTACCAGACGGCGTACCAGGCAGCCGCGCGCGTGCTCACGGCCGTCGACGAGGCCCTCGACGTCCTCATCAACCGCACCGGCCTCGTGGGCCGCTGACCCGGAGGCGATCATGATCGGACGCATCACCAGCAGCTCGCTCAGCCAGCAGACGCTGCGCAACCTGCAGGCGAATCTCCTCGAGCGGGATCGACTGCAGAGCCAGGCCACGTCTCAGCGCGCCTTCCGCGCGCCCAGCGAGGATCCGGCCGCGGCCGCGGCCGCCCTCGGCGTGCACGGGGAGCAGGCGAGGGTGGCGCAGTACGCGCGCAACATCGGCGACGGGATGGCGTGGGTCACCACCGCGGACACCGCACTGTCAGCGAGCATCGACCTGCTCAACCGCGCGCGCGACCTCACCGTGCAGGGGGCGAACTCGGGTGCCCTGAGCGACGCCGCGCGCGACGCGATCGCCGTCGAGCTGGAGAGCATCGGCGAGGAGCTCGTCGGGCAGGCGAACACCCGCGTTCTCGGACGCAGCGTCTTCGCGGGCACGAGCGACGCCGGTCACGCCTTCGACCCGGAGACGCACGCGTTCACCGGAACGGGCGCCGACGGGGTGACCCGCCGCATCGGCGACGGCGTCACCGTGCGCGTGGACGCCGACGGCGCGCAGGTGTTCGGAGAGGGCGCGGACAGCGTCTTCACCCTCCTCGCGGACATCGCAGCGGACCTGCGCGGCGGCGCAGACATCGGCGCGCGCCTGAACGACATCGACGCACGCCTGGACGCCATGGTCACCGCGCAGGCCGCGGTGGGAAGCAATCAGGCGCAGATCGAGCGCGCAGCCGCGCAGAACCTGACCGTCGCCACGGATCTCGAGGCGCGACGGTCGGATGTCGAGGACGTCGACAGCCTCGAGGTGCTCGTCAGGCTGCAGTCGGCCGAGCTCGTCTACCAGTCCGCCCTGCAGGTCACCGCGAAGAGCCTGCAGACCAACCTCCTGGAGTTCCTGCGATGACCACGACGGCCGTCGGCGCATCCGCCCTCGATGTCTCGTTCACGTCGCCGCCGCCCGGGCTGCAGCCGCACACCGCCTTCCGTCTCGAGCCCGTCGTCGGCGCCGACGGCCTCTACGCGCTGCGCGCCGTCGGCGCCGACCTCCGACTCTTCCTCCTCGAGCCGCTCCGGGGCGCGTACGGGTTCGAGGTCCAGCCACCGCCGGGCGCACTGGCCGAGGTCGAGGCGGAGGACCTCTCCGAGGTCCGGCTGCTGGTCGTCGCCAACCCGGCCGAGGAGGGCGTCTACGTCAACCTGCGCGCGCCCATCGTGATCCATCGCGGCACCGGTCGCGCACTGCAGGCGATCCTCGAAGACCCGGCGCAGCCCATCCGCCTGCTGCTGGGAGCGCCCGGCCGCTCGTAGCCCGCAGCTGACGGGCGCAGCACGCGTCGCGCGACGCGCCGCAGGATGCGCCCGTGACAACCGGGCCGCGATGACGCTACGGTGAGCTACGGGGGCAGTGCCGCTCGTGTCAAGGGGGTTGACGCGGGGGTCGATCGGCGACGGCTCCTTCTTTCCGGCAGAAGAAGAGCGAAAGGCCTCACATGTCCTGTGTGCGCGATCGGCTGATCGTGGATCACCTTCCGCTGGTCGGCTACCTCGTCGCACAGCACCGCATCGGCGCATCCCGGCGAGAAGGGCTCGCCTCCGCGGCGGTGCGATCTCTGGTCGACGCGGCTGACGCCTTCGACACGTCCGCTGGCGTCCCCTTCCTCCCGCAGGCCCGGCGCCTCATCCTCGCCGCCATCTCCGACGAGCTGCGCGACGCGGATCAGGGGGCGATCGGCACGCCCGGTCGTCAGCGCGAGGCCGAGGGCGTGCGCGATGCCCTCGCCGCCGCTCTCGGGCGCACCCCGGCCGTCGAGGAGATCGCCACCACGATGGGCGTGGGGGCCGCCGCCGTCGCCGCCGGGCTGGGCAGCCCGCTGCGCACCATCGGCGACCTCGACGACCCGGCGACGTGCTGCGCCTCGTCCGCGCTGGCCGTCCCGGAGGGCGACGCGGGCGGAGCCGAGCGGATCGCGGTGACCAGGGAGGCGGTCTCGGCGCTGCCGCCCACCCTCCTCCGCGTCGTGCGGGCGCTGTACTTCGAGCATCGGCCGATCGCGGAGCTCGTCGAGGAGCTCGGCGCCACGCCGTCGGAGATCTCCCGCTGGCGCGCCGAGGCGCTGCGGCTGCTGCGCGACGCGCACCGCGACCGGGGCGCGCGCGAGGCGCAGCCGGTGCCGTCGCTCGCGCCTCGGGAAGCCGCCCTCCCGTCGTCCCGCCCGGTGACGGCGCCGTAGGAGCTGCGCCGCCGCCGGAGGCATCCCGAAGGCTGAGCGGAGTCCGCGCGAGCTGCGCGCTATGCTCGGCATTCTCGAAGCTCGGCCGGCGCTCGAGACCCGATCGGGCGCGCTCGGCACGGTCGAGCGCGGAAGGAGGGTGCGACGTGCGCGACAGCCCCTGTCGAACCGCCCCTGACGGAGCTCCTCGCGTGAGCGCGGCGGCATGAGCGACGACGACCCCGCGGCCGGACTCCGCCCCGGTGAGAGCCGCGCAGAGCGCTTCGACCGCAACTGGAACGAGGTGCTGCAGGAGCTGCGCGTGCTGCAGACCGGCTCCCAGATCATCACCGGGTTCCTCCTCGCGCTGGCCTTCCAGCCCGCGTTCGCCGACCTCGGTCCTGGGCAGCGGATCTTCTACCTGGTGCTCGTGGTGATCGCCGCGGTGAGCGCGGTGCTGGCCCTCGCGCCTGTCGCGCTCCACCGCGTGATGTTCCGCGCGGGCAGGAAGGGCCTCACCGTGCGGTTCGGACACGTCTGCCTCGTCTCGGCGCTGGCAGTGATCTCGGCGCTCCTGGTCGGCGTGGTCGGCTTCATCTTCGACGTCGTCGTCAGCGACGGCGCGGCGTGGACCGTCGGCGCTGTGCTGGCCACCGTGCTGCTGGTGCTGTGGGTCGTGCTGCCCGTGCTCATGCGCAGGCGCTCCCGAGCAGACGGCGAGCGGCCAGATGGCGAGCGGGCGGATGGCGAAGGTGCGCCCGCGAACACGGCGACCTAGGCTGGCGAGCATGTCGCAGCATGCCGTGGGCCTCGCCGTCGCGCAGTTCTCGCCGGGCGCCGATCCGCGGGCGAACCGGGAGGAGATCGCCGCGCTCACGCGGCGCGCCGCAGCGCGCGGCGCGCAGGTGATCGTCTTCCCCGAGTACGCCAGCTGCTTTGTCCACCCGTTCGACGACTCCGTGCGCGAGAACGCCGAGACCCGGGACGGTCCCTTCGTCGCTCATCTCGTCGCGCTCGCGGCCGAGCACGATGCGACCATCGTCGCCGGCCTTCTCGAGCGCGCGGAGGACGCCAGGCGTGTGCGGAACACGGTCGTCGCCATCGACGCGGGGGGAGTGCGCGCGACATACCGGAAGGCGCACCTCTACGACGCGTTCGGCCAGCGCGAATCGGACTGGGTGGAGCCCGGCGAGCTCGCGCCGCCGCAGACGTTCGCCGTGGGCGACCTCGTCTTCGGCCTGATGACCTGCTACGACCTGCGCTTCCCGGAGTCGGCGCGCGTGCTGGCCGACGCCGGCGTCGACGTCGCGCTCGTGCCGTCGCAATGGGTGCGCGGGCCCCTCAAGGAGCACCACTGGCGCACGCTGGTCGGCGCGCGCGCGATCGAGAACACCATGTACGTCGCGGCCGCCGATCACACGCCGCCGCTCGGGGTGGGGAACTCCCTCGTCGTCGATCCGCAGGGCGTCGCGATCGCCGCGGTGGGGACCACCACGGATGTGGCCGTCGCGTTCCTCGACCGCACTGCCGTGGAGAACGTGCGGCGCGTCAACCCCGCGCTCGCACTGCGACGCTACCGGGTGGCGCCGCGCTGACCGGCGTCGCGCGCCGCGTCACGCGCCGAGCGCGGCAAGGCGACGCGTGGCCTCCTCGAGCACCGGCAGCCGCTTGCAGGCGGCGAAGCGCACGAGCGTCGCATACTCGCCGCGGCGCTCCGCCGTGGCGAACGCCGTGAGCGGGATGCCTGCCACCCCCGCGCGCTCCGGGAGCGACCGGCAGAAATCGGCGGCGTCCCGCACTCCCAGCGGCGCGGCGTCGGCCACGGTGAAGTAGCCGCCCTGCGGGGTCGACACCGCGAACCCGGCCTGGCGCAGCCCCTGCCCCAGCAGCTCGCTCTTGCGGCGCATGTCGTCGGCGATGCCGTGGAAGAACGCGTCCGGCAGGCGCAGCGCGGTCGCGATGGCGGGCTGGAACGGCGCGCCGTTGACGTAGGTGAGGTACTGCTTGACGGTGAGGACGGCGGTGACGAGGTCGGCGGGGCCGGAGACCCAGCCGATCTTCCAGCCCGTCGTGCGGAATGTCTTGCCTGCCGAGGAGATCGTGAGGGTCCGCTCCGCGGCGCCGGGCAGCGCCGCGATCGGCGTATGAGGCCCGTCGTGCACGAGGTGCTCGTACACCTCGTCGGTGACGATCACCGCGTCGTGCCGCTGCGCGAGCCTGACGACCTCCGCGAGGGTCTCCCGAGCGAAGACCGTGCCGGTGGGGTTGTGCGGATCGTTCACGAGGATGATCCGGGTGCGATCGGTGACGGCGGCCGTGAGCTCCTCGAGGTCGGGCTGGAAGTCCGGCCATCGCAGCGGCACGGTGCGCAGCGTTGCGCCGGACAGGGCGACGCAGGCCGCGTAGGAGTCGTAGTGCGGCTCGAAGACGACGACCTCGTCGTCCGGTCCGTCGACGAGGGCGAGCAGCGTGGCCGCCAGCGCCTCCGTCGCACCCGCCGTCACCAGCACCTCCCGGTCGGGATCGAGCTCCAGCCCGTAGAAGCGGCGCTGATGCTCGGCGATGGCGGCGAGGAGGTCGGGGACCCCGCGCCCGGGCGGGTACTGGTTCCAGCCGTCAGCGATCGCGGCGCGGGCAGCCTCGAGGACCTCCGGGGGGCCATCCTCGTCGGGGAAGCCCTGCCCGAGGTTCACCGCGCCCGTCGTGGCCGCGAGGGCCGACATCTCCGCGAAGACGGTCGGCGCGGGAGATCCATCGGCGCCGAGCAGCCCTGCGCCGGCGGCGGTCCGCTTCCAGGCACCCGAGACGTGTCGCATCGGCTCAGGCTACCGTCGGAGGAAGTCACGTCCGCGGCATACGCGCATCATAGGAAGCGCACAGACTGCAGGATCACTCTGATGGGGACGTGGAAGAAGGAGCACCCATGGACGAGCAGCGTTCCGACGACACCCCCCTGAACATCCCGCCGCGGCCGGCACCGCCGACCGGCTACGGCGCACCGCACGGCTACCCCGGCCCCGGTGCTGCGCACGGCGCGCCCTATGGAGCGACCGCGCCCACCCAGCCGCTGCCGCGCGACGAGCAGCAGCACGCGGCATGGGCGCCGGCCCCCGAGAAGCCCCGCCAGAAGAGCGGCGGGCGCGTCGCGGCCGCGGTCCTCATCGCGGCTCTTGTCGGCGGCGGCGCCGGATTCGGCGGCGGCTGGGCCTGGAACTCGCTCGCGGACGACGGCGACACGGTGGCCGCCGCGAGCGGCGGCTCCTCGAACATCACCGTCAACAACCCCGGCTCGGTGAACGAGGCCACCGCCGTGGCCACCGAGGTGCTGCCGAGCGTGGTCACCATCGAGGTGGCCGGCGGCTCCTCCTCCGGCAGCGGCTCGGGCGTCATCCTCAGCGAGGACGGCTACGTGCTGACGAACACGCACGTCGTGACGCTGGGGGGCACAGCGGGCGACGCCGCCATCCGCGTCACCACGAGCGACGGCCGCCTGTACGACGCCACGGTGGTGGGCACCGACCCCACCTACGACCTCGCCGTCATCAAGCTCGAGGACGCCTCCGGCCTCACCCCGATGGAGGTCGCCGACTCCTCGAAGCTGAACGTCGGCGCCACGACCGTCGCCGTGGGGGCGCCCCTGGGCCTGGCGAACACGGTGACCACCGGCATCGTCAGCGCACTCAACCGCAGCATCGAGATCGCCTCCTCCGCCGCGCCCGAGGGCGACAGCGCGGAGGGCGAGGGCGAGGACTCGAGCCCCTGGTACTTCGACATCCCCGGCCAGGAGGACCAGCAGTCCCAGGCGACCGAGTCGATCGCGATCTCGGTCATCCAGACCGACGCCGCCATCAACCCCGGCAACTCCGGAGGCGCGCTCGTCGACAGCGAGGGCAAGCTCATCGGCATCAACGTCGCCATCGCGACGGCCGACCAGAGCTCCGCGGAGTCCGGCTCCATCGGCGTCGGCTTCGCCATCCCGTCCAACGTCGCCAAGCGCGTCGCCGACGAGATCATCGAGAACGGGTCCGCCTCGCACGGCCTCCTCGGCGCGAGCGTCCAGCCCTCGAGCGGCGTACAGGGCGCGACGATCACCGGCGCGTACATCGCCGAGATCGTCGACGGCGGGGCCGCCGGGGAGGCGGGCCTCGAGGTCGGCGACATCGTCACCGAGTTCAACGGCGCCAAGATCAGCGACGCCGTCGACCTCACCGCGCAGGTGCGCGCGGCCGCCGCGGGCAGCGAGGCGGAGGTGGTCTACGTGCGCGACGGCGAGGAGCAGACCGCGACCGTCACGCTCGGCACGCTCGAGTAGGCGCGCCGCCCGCACCCGCGGACCGGAAGGACGCCGCCCCACCAGTACGCTCGTGGGGTGGCGTCCTTCTCGTTCGGTGCGGGCAACGCGGCCAAGCTCGCGAGACTGCCGCTGTACGGCCTGGGGCGCCTCGCCACCCTCGTGATCCCGCGCACCGACCGCTGGGCCTTCGGCTGCGGCGCGGGCGTCGGCGACGGTCCGCTCGCGCTGTGGCGCGTGGCGGCGGCGGATGGCCGGAGGGCCGTCTGGCTGTCGACGTCCGAAGCGGAGGCGACCGAGGCCGCCGCGCTCGGCATCCCGACGGTCCCGCGGCTCTCCTGGCGCGGCTTCTGGGCCACCGCGCGGGCCGGAGTGCTCGTCGTGGCCTACGGCACCGGCGATGTGAACCCGTACGCGGTCTCCGGCGGGTTCCTCGTGCAGCTGTGGCACGGCATCCCGCTGAAGCGCATCGGACTGGACTCCGCCGAGACGCTGCGCTTCCCGCTGCTCCCCGACACCCGTCCCGTGCGCATGGCACTGGCGGCGGCATACCGCCGCACGCAGCGGCGGATCCGCCTGCTGCCCGCCGCCTCCCATCTCGTCCGCGGCCGCCTGGAGACGGCCTTCGGGCTGCCCGACGACCGCATCGCCGTCACGGGGGAGCCGCGCGTCGACGTGCTGAGCGCTGGCACCGCCGAGGCGCGCCGCGAGCGGGCGAGGGCGCTGCTCAGCGCGGCCCTCGGCGCTCTGCCGGCCTCGGCGGGGCTCGTGCTCTACGCGCCGACCTGGCGCGACGGCGCCCCCGACCCGGCGGTGCCGACGCCGGAGGAGTGGCGCGAGATCGTCGACGCCCTCGTGGCGGCCGACCTCGTGCTGCTCGTGCGCTCGCACCGGCTGGGCGCGGGCGCGTACAAGCCGCCGTTCCCCACAGAGCGCGTGCGCGACCTCGGCGCGGGCCGACTGCGCGACATCACCGCGGCGCTGCCCGGCCTCGACGCCCTGGTGACCGACTACTCCTCGCTGGCCTACGACGCGGGGCTCGTGCCGCTGCCGGTGCTGTACCTCGCGCCCGACCTGGCGGAGTACCGCGACCGGCGGGGCTTCTACGGCACGTACGCCGAGGTCGCGGGCTCCGACTTCGCGACGACGTGGGCCGAGCTGCTGGCGCAGCTGCGCGCGCTCGCCGCCGACGACGGCGAGCGCGCCGCGCGCACGGCGAGATCCGCGGCGCTGAGCCGGCGGGTGCACGCCTTCCGTGACGGCGGCAACGCGCGCCGTGTGTACGACGCGATCCTCGCTCGCAGCGGGCGAGCGCGAACGAGAGGACATCGATGACGATCGCCCGGTTCGAGCAGGACGGTCCGGCGCTCGTCGTCGACGGCACGGGAGCGCTGCCCGCCTCCGCGTCCCTCAGCGGCTCGCGCGTGCGCGTCACGGGAAGCGTCGAGCAGCACGAGGGCGGATGGTCCGCACGGCTTCCGCTCCTGGCCTCGCGCTGGCGCGGGCCCGAGCGGGCGCTGCCCACCGGCCGCTATCGCGTCGAGGTGGACGGCGTCGACATCGACGTCTCCGTGCCCGTCACGCAGCTCGGCGTCCTTCGCGCGCAGGTCGACGGAGACACCGTGCTCGTCGGACCCCCCGTCGACCCGATCTACGACTCCGCGGAGGCGCAGGGGTCACTCGAGCGCCGGTATCTCTCGCATACGACGCCGCTCGAGGACGCCGTGTTCTTCGAGAGCTTCTACGGGCGCGCGGCGAGCTGCAACCCCCTCGCGATCGACCGTGAGATCGCCCGGCGCGCCCCCGGCGTCACCCGCTACTGGAGCGTCGTCGACCTCTCCGTCGCGGTGCCCGACGGCGCCGTGGCGGTCGTCGACGGCAGCCCGGAGTGGTGGCGCGCGCGAGGTTCGTCGCGTCTCCTCGTCGTGAACGACTGGCTCCGCCGCCCGTTCGCGCGCCGGACGGGCCAGCGCGTGCTGCAGACCTGGCACGGCACGCCCCTCAAGCGCCTCGCGCTGCACCGTCGGGGGTTCGCCCCGCGCCGATGGGGCGCCGTCGTCAAGGAGTCGCGGCGCTGGGACGTGCTGCTCGCGCAGAACCCCTACGCCGCCCGCATCCTCGGCCGTGCGTACGCGTTCCTGCGGAGACCGGTGTGGATCGAGGGGTACCCGCGCAACGACTCCCTCGTCACGGGCGACCCGGCCGCCGTGCGCGAGCGCCTGGATATCGGCGCGGATGAGCGCGTGCTGCTCTACGCGCCCACCTGGCGCGACGACCGCGACGAGATCGTGGAGTTCGTCGATCCCGCGCGCCTCGCGGCCGAGGCCGACGCCGTCGTCCTCGTGCGCGGCCACTCCCGCACGCTCATCCCGGGCCGGGATGTCGCCGGACCGCGCGTGATCGACGTGACCGCGTACCCCGACACGTCCGAGCTGCTCCTGGCCGCCGACGCCCTCATCACCGACTACTCGTCGGTGATGTTCGACTTCAGCGTCACGGGCAAGCCGATGTACTTCCTCGTGCCCGATCTCGCCCACTACCGGGGGGAGTTGCGCGGGTTCTACTTCGACCTCGCCGAGCGGGCGCCGGGACCGCTCGTGCCCGACGTGGATGCGCTGCTCGCGGCGCTCGCGGCCGACCCCGCGGCCTACGCCGACCGGTACGCGGCGTGGCAGCGCGCCTTCAACGCGCGGGAGGACGGCCGGGCCGCCGAGCGGGTCGTCGCGCGCCTCATCGACCGGGGGATGCTCCCGGTCGTCTGAGCAGGCGGCTCAGGGAAGCGGGGTGTTGCGACCGGAGAGCCGCGAGGTGTCCACCGTGTCGTGCGCGCCGCGCACGGCGCCGGTGAGGAAGCCGGTCCCCCAGGAGACGTGCATCGTCGGGAGGACAGCCAGCAGCCATCCCCGCTCGCGCCATCCGAAGCGCTCGCCGCCGCGCGCTCCGAGCGCGACGAGCGCCACCAGCGCGACATAGGCGGCCAGCGGCGCGTACACCGCTGAGGCGGCGCTCGCCACGGCGACCGCGCCGACAGCCTGCAGCGCGCCGACGACGAGGCCGAGGGCCAGGAGCAGCACGAGCACGGGCGGGGCGAAGTACTTCAGCGAGTTGCGACGGCCGTAGCGGCGGAACAGCTCGCCGCGCCAGCGGCCGGTGGCGAAGAACTGCTGGGCGAGCCGCGTCCATCGCTCACGCGGCCAGTACGTGACCGACAGGGCGGGGTCGAACCAGACGCGGTAGCCGGCGGAGCGGATGCGGAGGTTCAGCTCCCAGTCCTCGCCGCGGCGCACGCTCTCGTCGAACAGGCCGACCTCCTCGAGCACCGTGCGCCGCAGCACGCCGAGGTACGCCGACTCCGCCTCGCCCTCGCGCGAGCCGCCGTGATAGGCGCCGCCGCCGAGCCCGACGGGGGAGTTGTACGCCCAGGCGGTCGCGCGCTGGAACGGCGAGCGGCCATCCGCCCGCATCACGCCGCCGACGTTGCCCGCCCGCGTGCGCGCGAGCGTCTCGAGCGCGCGCGCCGCGTACCCGGGGGAGAGCTCGGAGTGCGCGTCCACGCGGATGACCGTGGGGTGCGAGCTCGCGCGAATGGCCGCGTTCAGTCCCACGGGGATGTCGGCGGCGGGGTTGTCGACGAGGAGGATGCGGTCGTCCTCGGCGGCGAGCCGGCGGGCGAGTTCGGTGGTGCCGTCGGTGGACGGGCCGAGCGCGAGGACGAGCTCGACGGGGCCCGGCACCTCCTGAGCGAGGGTGGACGCCACGGCCCGACGGAGGTAGTCCGCCTCGTTCAGCACCGGCATCACGAACGACACCCCGGCGTCGGCGGCGACCGGCGGGGCGTCCCTGCCGGGCGCGCCAGGGCCCGACGGGGGATCGTTACGCATTCGACGATCATCCCACGGCGGCCTCTGCGAACGCCCCCGGTAGCCTTGACCAAGTGGATGTGACGCGAGACGCGAAGAAGGCCATCCGGATCCTGAAGAAGGCGGTGGCGACGCGGAATGCGCATCGGACCGTGCGCCGGACCCTCGCCGAGCGGCCGCCGCTGCCGGCTCGCGGGTTCCGCATCGCGGTGTACTTCGCCGACAGCTCGGTGAACATGTACCAGATGCGGCAGTGGTACCGCCCGCTGCAGGAGCTCTCCGAGCGCTGGCCGGTCATCGTCATCGCCCGGAACGCCCTCGGCGCCCAGGCCCTGCTGGACGACGCGGCGCTCCCCGTCGTCTTCGCGCCCAGCGTCACGAGCATCGAGCGCTTCCTGCGCGAGCAGGACATCCGCGTCGTGCTGTACGTCAACCAGAACACCCGCAACTTCCAGATGTTCCGCTACGGGGAGCGCTGGCACGTCTTCATCAACCACGGCGAGTCCGACAAGATGTACATGACGTCGAACCAGTACAAGGCCTACGACCGGGCCCTCGTCGCCGGGCAGGCCGCGCGCGATCGGCTTTCGCGGGTGCTGTGGGACTACGACGTGGACACGCGCACCATCGAGATCGGGCGGCCGCAGGCGGACCACTACGGCGGCGAGGTGCCGTATCCCGCCGACGACCGCACCGTCGTCCTCTACGCCCCGACCTGGGAGGGCGACCGCCCGGCCGCGCACTACGGCTCCGTGGCCACGCACGGGGAGGCGCTCGTGGCGGCCCTGCTCGCCACCGGCCGGCATCGCGTCATTTACCGGCCGCACCCGCGCAGCGGTGTGGTGAGCGCGGCCTTCGGCGAGGCCCACCAGCGGATCGTGCAGGCGCTCCAGGCGGCGAACCGCGCGGACCCCGCCGCGCACCACGTGCACGACGACGGCCCCGACCTCGGCTGGCAGCTCGCCGCCGCCGACGTCGCGGTGCTCGACATCTCGGCGATGGTCTACGACCGTCTCGCCGTCGGCAAGCCGCTGCTCATCACCCGTCCGGCCGACCCGGCCGCCGCGGTCGACGAGGGCGGGTATCTCTCCGCGTGCGAGTGGCTGGAGACATCGCAGGCGCCGGACATCGTCGCGCACATCGATCGGGTGCGGAAGGACCCCGAGGCCACGCAGCGGCTCGCTCACTGGGCGCAGCACTACTTCGGCGACACCTCGCCGGGGGCCGCGACGGCCAAGTTCCACGCCGCCATCGAGCAGCTCATGGCCGCCTGGGACGAGTGGAGCGCGCGCTCCGCAGCCTGAGACGCCCGTCGACGGACGGGGTCAGCGGATGGGCCAGCTCCCGTCGAGGGCGCCGTCCCGCTCGATGCGCCCGATGCGGATGAAGTACTCGGTGAGGCTGTCCGCCTGCTCCCGTGCCCAGCCGATCTGCTGGGCGTGCAGCTCGTCGAGGTCCACGGGCAGCAGATCCGCGTAGCGCTCCACGAGCGCGAGCGCGAGGCGCCCAGCGGCCACAGCGTCGGCCGACGCGTCGTGCGCGCCCTCGAGCACGACGTCGTAGTGCGCAGCCACCACGGCCAGCGTGCGCTTGCCGCGCCGATAGCGATCGCACCCCTTGTCGACCACGAGCGGGTCGAGGACGGGCGTGGGAGCGGCGATCGGCTCCATGCCCCAGCGCAGCGCCTCGTGCTTGAGCATCGAGAAGTCGAACGGGGCGTTGTAGGCGACCACCGGCGCCCCCTGCGCGAAGATGTCGCGCAGCGCGGCGATCACCTCGGCCACGACCTCGCGGGCGGGGCGGCCCTCCGCCCGCGCTCGGGCCGTGGTGATGCCGTGCACCGCGGTCGCGCCCTCGGGGATCGCGATGCCGGGGTCGGCCATCCAGTGCTGCGCCTGCAGCACCGTCCCGTCTGCACCGAGCACGCCCACGTACGCCGTGACGATGCGGTCGTTCTCGACGTCGACGCCGGTCGTCTCCAGGTCGAAGACGCCGACGCGCTCCAGGCGCGCGCTCGGCGGGGTGAACCACGTGGGGCGCTCGCCCGCGTCGTCGATCTCGAACAGGGGCGGCGGATCCGGCCATGCTGACGCCATAGCTCGAATCTAGGCCGCACCGCCGACGTCGCCGCGAAGCCACCCCGGCGAACGTAGACTCGTGCGGTGCCGGTGCCCTCTCCCTACGCAGCGCGTCTCGCGCGCATCCCCTTCCGTCGCGAGGAGATCGAGGCAGCAGGCTCCCGCACCGCCTACTGGGTCTACGGTTCGGACGACGCGGCCACGACCATCCTCGCGGTGCACGGCTTCCGCGGCGACCACCACGGCCTGGAGCCCGTCGTCGCGCACCTTCCCGACGTGCGCGTCGTGATGCCCGACCTGCCGGGCTTCGGTGAGACGCCGCCGCCCGCGGACCGCCGGCTCGACCTGGATGCATTCGCGGACTGGCTGACGGCCTTCGCCGCGGCGGCCGCACCGGGCGCCGTGGTGCTCGGGCACTCCTTCGGCTCGATCGTCGCGGCCGCCGCCGTGGCGGGCGGGCTCCCGACCCCGCGCCTCATCCTGGTGAACCCGATCGGGGCGCCCGCGCTCGAGGGGCCGCGCGGCGTGCTCACGCGGCTCGCCGTCTTCTACTACTGGGCGGGCGCGAAGCTGCCGGCGGCGCTCGGCACGGCACTGCTGCGTTCGCCGGTGATCGTGCGCGTCATGAGCATGGCGATGGCGAAGACCCGCGAGCGCGGACTGCGGCGCTGGATCCACGACCAGCACGACCGGTTCTTCTCCGGCTTCTCCGACCGGGAGGCGCTCCACGACGCGTTCGTCACGAGCGTGTCGCACGATGTGCGGGCGTACGCGCCGCGCATCGCGCAGCCGACGCTCCTCGTCGCCGCTGACCGCGACGACATCACGCCCATCGAGGCCGAGCGCGCGCTGTGCGGGATGTTCCCCGACGCGCGTCTCGCCGAGCTCGCCGGAGTCGGCCACCTCATCCACTACGAGAAGCCCGCGGAAGCCGCCGAGGCCATCCGCTCGTTCCTCTAGAGACGCTCAGCGCTCGCGGCGCGCGAGCTCCATGAGGCCGCTCACGCGGTAGGGGATGGCCTCGCTCATGACGAGCGACGTCTCCGTTCGCTCGACCCCGCCGATCGACAGGATGCGCGCATCGACGTCGAAGAGGTGGCGGGCGTCGCGGCAGGCGACCAGCGCGAGCATGTCGACCTGGCCGCTCACGCCGTGCACCTGCACGACCTCGGGGATGCGCCGCAGCTCGTCGACGATCGCGGGAAGGTCGGGCTGGCGCACGCCGATCGACAGGAACGCCTGCAGCGGGAAGCCGAGCCCCTCGGTCGAGATCGCGCGCTCGAAGGAGTGGAACACGCCCGCCCGCTCGAGCCGCGCCATCCGCGCCTGCACGGTGTTGCGTGACAGGCGCAGTCGCTCGGCGAGTGCGACGACCGTCGCGCGCGGGTCCTCGGAGAGCGCCGCGAGGAGCTCGAGGTCGACGTGATCGAGGGAGGCCATAGAGACAGACGGTAACACGCAGCGCCGGCGAGAATTGCGCATCCTGCTCAGTTGTTACCGGATCGATTGTGCGGGCTGGTGCGCGCAGCGCCGAGGCGTCCGGCAGGCGTCGACGGCCTGTCGCGCGTCGTCGGGCTGTCAGACGTCGACGGGGACAGCCGAGTACGACAGCAGCGACAGACGACCCTCGTCGTCGAGCCGGAAGGCGTGCTGCGACCCGTTCGGCACGCGCTCGCCGGGCCGCGGGAACTCGCCGTCGGAGGCGAGCGCGATGAGCACGCGGATGAGCGAGCCGTGCGCCACGGCGACGATCGGGCCGTCGACGTGGGCGTGATCGGCGGCGAGCTGCCGCAGCGCGGCGACCGCGCGCGTGGCGACGACCTCGTCGGTCTCGGCGTCGGGTCCCATCGCCTGGCGGCCGCGCGCCCAGAGGTCCTCCGATGTCAGGCCCTCGGCGGTGCCGTAGTCTCGCTCGACGAGCCCGTCGTAGAGCCGCGGCGCGGGAAGGCCGAGGGCGTCGGCGATGATCTGCGCGGTCTCGTGCGCCCGGCCCAGGGGGCTCGCCGCGACCGCGCCGTAGCCGCCGTCGCGCAGCGCGGCCGCGGCCTCGCGCGCCTGCTCGCGGCCGGTGTCGTTGAGGGGGATGTCGGTGCGCCCCTGGACGCGGCCGAGCATGTTCCAGTCTGTCTGCCCGTGTCGGACGAGGGTGATGACGCTCACCCTCCGACCCTACGCGGCCTGATGCGGGGCGGCGCTGTCAGCGGGCGGCGGCGGGGAGATCGGGGAGGGCGTCGGCGAAGGCGGAGAGGACCTCGCTGGCGCTGCCGTCGACCTTCACCGCCGCCCGATCGTCGGCGCGCGTGCGGCCGCGGTTGACGATCACAACGGGGACGCGGCGACGCCGCGCGCGCTCGACGAGCCGGATGCCGGAGTTCACCACAAGCGACGATCCCGCCACGAGCAGGGCGTCGCTCGCTGCCACGAGCTGGGCCGCCTCGCGGAACTTCTCGGCGGGGATGAACTCGCCGAAGAACACCACGTCGGGCTTCAGCATCCCGCCGCACACGCTGCAGTCGGGCACGACGAAGCCGTCGGAGGTCGCGGGCAGCACGTCGCCGTCGGGGCCGAGCTCCACGTTCTCCGGCACCGTGATCCACGGGTTGTCCCGCTCCACGCGCTCGCCGATGTCGCGGCGGTCGAAGACCTGCCCGCAGCGGGTGCAGAAGACCCGTCGCATGGTGCCGTGCAGCTCGACGACGCGGCGCGACCCGGCGCGCAGGTGGAGGCCGTCGACGTTCTGCGTGATGACGCCGGTGGCGACGCCGCGCTGCTCGAGGGCAGCCAGCGCGCGGTGCCCGGCATTGGGCTCGGCGGCCGCGAACGCCTGCCAGCCGAGGTGCGAGCCGACCCAGTAGCGGCGGCGGGCCGCCTCGTCGGAGAGGAACGTCTGGGCGGTCATCGGCGAGCGCCGCGGTGCGCCCTCGCCGCGGTAGTCGGGGATGCCCGAGTCGGTGGAGACGCCGGCGCCGGTGAGCACGGCCACGCGCTTGCCGCTCAGGACCTCGATCGCGCGACCCGTCTGGGCGCGGGATCCTTCCGTGACAGCCATGCAGCCTCCTCGAGCCGAGTCTAGGTGTGCCGGGCGCACCGGCGGTCGGATGCGACGATGGAGGCGTGATCCTGCACGAGCTCGACGACGCGGCCGACCCGCGACTGGCCGATTACCGCGACCTCACCGACGTCGCGCTGCGGCGGGTGAGCGAGCCCGAGCGCGGGCTCTACATGGCGGAATCGGCCAAGGTGCTCGGCCGCGCGCTCGGCGCCGGGCACGCGCCGCGCTCCGTGCTCACCTCCCGCAAGTGGCTGCCCGACGTGGAGCGACTCGTGGGCGCGCTGGACACACCCGTGTACGTCGTCCCCGACGCGGTCACCGAGGAGGTCACCGGGTACGCCGTGCACCGGGGCATGCTCGCCGCCATGCAGCGACCGGAGCTGCCGCCGGTGGCGGAGATCCTCCGCGACGCGCGCACGGTGCTCGTGCTCGAGGACATCGTCGACCACACCAACGTCGGCGCCGCCTTCCGCGCGGCCGCGGGGCTCGGCGCCGACGCGGTGCTCGTCAGCCCGCGCTGCGCGGACCCGCTGTACCGCCGCAGCGTGCGGGTCAGCATGGGCACCGTGTTCCAGGTGCCGTGGACGCGGCTGCCGGAGTGGGCGCCGCGGGAGGGTGCGGGCGCGGCCGAGCTGCTGCGGGCGTCGGGGTTCCACCTCGCCGCGATGGCCCTCGCCGACGACGCCGTGCCGCTGGACGCGTTCGCGGCGCACCGGCCCGAGCGCGTGGCGTTCGCCATGGGGTCGGAGGGTGACGGTCTGAGCCGCCGGGCGCTCGCCGCGGCCGAGACGGTGGTGACCATCCCGATGGCCGGCGGTGTGGACTCCCTCAACGTGGCGTCGGCGGCCGCAGTGGCGCTGTGGGCGCTGCAGCACCCGCCGGCGGCGTGACCGCCGCTACAGGTCCCAGCCCGCGATCGGCCCGGCCTCGGGGCGCTTGGCGCTCACGAAGTCGCCGGACGACTGGTGCCGCAGCCGCCGCAGCACCCATGGCACGAGGTGCGTCCGCGCCCAGACGAGGTCGTCGGAGCGCGCTTCGCGCCAGGTCCGGACGGCTATCGTGTCCGGCCGCATCGGCTCCAGGTCGCTCGGCACGTTGAGCGCGCGCAGCACCATGCGGGCGACCTCGTGGTGCCCGAGCGGGTTCATATGCAGCCGGTCCTCGGCGAAGAAGCGCGGGTCCTGGATCTCGCGGAACGCCCACTGGTCGGCGACGACGCAGTCGTACCGCTCGGCGATCGCGCGGAGGTTCTCGTTGTAGATGGCGACCTTGCCGCGGAAGCGCCGGAACACCGGCGTCCAGCCGACGTCGATCCCCGTGAAGATCACGATCGTCGCGCCCCCGGCGCTCAGCCGCGCTACGGCCGCGTCGAACTGGGCGGCGATGTCGTCGGGGTCGGTGCCCGGGCGGATGACGTCGTTGCCGCCGGCGCAGAAGCTGACGAGGTCGGGTTTCAGTGCGAGAGCCGGCTCCACCTGCTCCGCGACGATCTGCGCGATGAGCCGGCCGCGCACGGCGAGGTTCGCATAGGCGAAGTCGTCCGCCTGACGCGAGAGCACCTCCGCGACGCGGTCGGCCCATCCGCGATGCCCGCCCGGCGCCGCCGGGTCGGGGTCGCCGATGCCCTCCGTGAAGGAGTCCCCGAGCGCGACGTAGCGCCGCCAGGGGTGCGACTCCGGCTCGGTGAGAGGGGGGATGACGGGAGCGTCGACGTCTGACATGTCGCTTCGCCTTTCCTTCCGCTGCGCCTACCGACCCTAGCCCCGAAATCCCTCCGAGCGACGTCGGAGGGGGCGGCTATCGTGGGTGCTCGTGCTGAGTCCGTCCTATCCCCAGAGAGCCCCGTGGGGAACCGCGGGCAAGCTGCGCGCCTGGCAGCAGGAGGCGCTCGACATCTACTTCGCCGAGCCCGACCGCCGCGACTTCCTCGTCGCCGCGACCCCGGGCGCCGGCAAGACCACGTTCGCCCTGACGCTCGCGAACGAGCTCCGTCACCGCGGCGACATCGACCGCATCATCGTCGTCTGCCCGACCGAGCACCTGAAGACGCAGTGGGCGGACGCGGCGTCGCGCGTGAGCATCCGGCTCGACCCCGATTTCCGCAACAGCCACTGGCGGCCATCCCGTCAGTACCACGGCGTCGTCGTGACGTACGCACAGGTCGCGATGAAGCCCGAGGTGCACCGCGAGTTGACGAAGAGCGCGCGCACCCTCGTCATCCTCGACGAGGTGCATCACGGCGGCGACGCGCTGAGCTGGGGCGACGGCATCCGCGAGGCATACAACCCAGCGGTCCGCCGCCTGTCGCTGAGCGGGACCCCGTTCCGCAGCGACGACGCGCCCATCCCGTTCGTCGAGTACGCCCCCGACGAGCAGGGCCTGCGCACCTCGATCACCGACTACGCCTATGGGTACGGGCGGGCTCTCTCCGACGGCGTGGTCCGCCCCGTGCTCTTCCACGTGTACTCCGGGCACATGACCTGGCGCACGAAAGCCGGCGACGAGCTCGAGGCGCACCTCGGGCAGGACAACACCAAGGACATCACCTCGCAAGCGTGGCGCACGGCGCTCGACCCGCATGGCGAGTGGATGCCCGCCGTCCTGCGCTCGGCCGACCAGCGCCTCACCGAGATCCGCCAGCACGTGCCCGACGCCGGCGGCCTCGTCATCGCCACCGACCAGACCAACGCGCGCGCCTATGCGGAGATCCTGCGGACCATCACCGGTCAGCGGCCCACGGTCGTCCTCTCGGACGAGGCGGAGGCATCCGAGCGCATCGAGCAGTTCGCCGCGAACACCTCGCGCTGGATGGTCGCGGTGCGGATGGTGTCGGAGGGTGTCGATGTGCCGCGGCTCGCCGTGGGCGTGTACGCGACCTCGTCCTCGACGCCGCTGTTCTTCGCGCAGGCGATCGGGCGCTTCGTGCGCGCTCGTCGTCGCGGCGAGGCGGCGAGCGTGTTCCTGCCGAACATCCCGGTGCTCATGGCGCACGCCACCGAGATGGAGCGCCAGCGCGACCACGTGCTGGACCGCGGCGAGAAGGACGAGGACGGTCTCGACGACTCGCTCCTGGAGTCCGCCGAGCGCGGTGAGAAGGCGTCCGACGCGCTGACCGAGGAGTTCACGTTCCAGTCGCTCGGCTCGGTCGCGCACTTCGACAGCGTCGTGTTCGAGGGGCAGCAGTTCGGACAGCTCGCGGTGCCCGGCACGGAGGAGGAGCTGGAGTTCATCGGCCTCCCCGGCCTGCTCGAGCCGGAGCACGTGCACGAGCTGCTCATGCAGCGGCAGACCCGCCAGTCGCGGCACCGGCAGGTGCGCGAGTCGCGCGAGAAGGACACCGGCGCTGAGCCCGCGCTCCCGGCGCCCCTGCACCGCACGCTGAAGGAGCAGCGCCAGCTGCTGAACAGCCTCGTGGGCGTCTACGCGCGTCAGACGGGGGAGCCGCATGGCGCCGTCCACGCCTGGCTGCGGAAGACGTGCGGCGGCCCGGCCGTCGCGCAGGCGACCGTGGCACAGCTGCAGACGCGGATCGACACGCTCCGCAAGCGCGTGCACCGCTGACGCTTCGGCGGTCCGAAATGCTGGCAATCGCCGTCTCCGTGCAGGTCGACGAGGGCCCCCTCGGTAGCGTGGAGGGATCCCCCCTCGCCTCTCCCTGAAGGAGCCGACGTTGCCCGCGCTCTCCGGCCATCCGACCACGCCCACCCCCATCGACCGCCGTCGCTGGGCGCAGTACCTCGTCGACGAGCGCGCCGAGGCCGCGGTCTACGAGCAGCTCGCGCGTCGTCGGTCGGGGGAGGAGCGCGCGATCCTGCTGAGCCTCGCCGAGGCCGAGGGGCGCCACGAGAGCCACTGGGTGCAGCTGCTGGGTGGTGAGCCCGAGAAGCTCCCGTCGGCGAGCATCCGCACGCGCCTCCTCGGCTGGATGGCCGGCCGCTTCGGGTCGGTGTTCGTCCTCGCTCTCGCGCAGAACGCCGAGGCGCGCTCGCCGTACGACGGGGAGCCGGCCGCCACCGCGGCGATGCGCGCCGACGAGAAGATCCACCACGAGGTGGTGCGAGGGCTGGCCGCGAAGGGGCGCCGCCGGCTTTCTGGCACCTTCCGGGCGGCGGTCTTCGGAGCCAACGACGGCCTGGTGAGCAACTTCGCGCTCGTGCTGGGCATCGGCGCGGCCGGTGTCAGCTCGCGCCTCGTGCTCCTCACGGGCATCGCGGGGCTCCTCGCCGGTGCGCTGTCGATGGGTGCGGGGGAGTTCGTCTCCGTGCGCTCGCAGCGGGAGCTGCTGGAGTCGACCGAGCCGAGCGGGTTCGCCGACGCGGGGCTGGTCGACCTCGACATCGACGCCAATGAGCTCGCGCTCGTGTACCGCGCTCGCGGCATGGACGAGGCGGCGGCGCTCGAACGCGCGCGCACCGTCATCGAGGACGCGCACGGCGGGAGCCTTCCCGTCCGCGCCCGCCACGGCGAGGCCCATGAGGTCGTCGGCGGGGCGTGGCGCGCCGCGCTGTCGAGCTTCCTCTTCTTCGCGTCGGGCGCGATCATCCCCGTGCTGCCGTGGCTTCTGGGGATCAGCGGCATCGCCGCCATCGTGGTCGCCGTGGTGCTCGTCGGGATCGCCCTCATGCTCACCGGCGCGACGGTCGGGCTGCTGTCCGGTGGCTCGCCGCTGCGCCGCGTGCTGCGTCAGCTCGGCATCGGCTTCGGCGCCGCCGCGGTGACATATCTGCTGGGCCTGCTGTTCGGCGTGTCGACGGCGTGACGCGCCCGGGCGGCGGCCTGGTTCGTCGGGGTCCGCGCGGGGTGGTAATGTCTTCTCTTGGTTCGGGAAACGCGGTGAAAGCCTCGGAGAGCGGACCGACACCCATGCGCGGGTGGCGGAATAGGTAGACGCGCTAGCTTGAGGTGCTAGTGCCCGTATTAGGGCGTGGGGGTTCAAGTCCCCCCTCGCGCACAGCGGAAGGCCCCGGTCGAGAGACCGGGGCCTTCGCCGTTTCCGGGGCCTGCGGGACACGCCGCGGATGGCGCGAGTTCGGCACCAACGAGGCGGGCGCCCGTGCGTTCGGTGGTGCGGAAGTGCCGGTTACGCCGCGGATAGCGCGAGTTCGGCACCAACGAGGCGGACGCTCATGCGTTCGGTGGTGCGGAAGTGCCGGCTACGCCGCGGATGGCGCGAGTTCGGCACCACCGAGGCCTCGCGCACCACCGCCGCCCCGCACGCGCCGCTCAGCGCCCGCCCGCGAAGCCGCCGCCGCCTCCACCGCCCACGAAACCGCCGCCGGTCGCGCCGCTCGAGCTGCTGGACGTGTACGAGGCGGACGACGTGAACGAAGTCGTGAAGCGGGAGAGGGAGTCGCCCAGGCCGCCTGCGGCGTGCAGGGCGAGCGCCGGGTACCAGACCGGGGCCGTGATGCCCGCGCCGCGGTAGCGCACCTCGAGCACCTCCGCCCACTGCTTCTCCTCGCCGAAGAGCATCGCGTAGGGGAGCAGCTTCTCGTACAGGCGGACGACGTCGACGTCGCCGTCGCGGGTCCGCTCCGCGCCCTCCGCCGACTGCAGCATGCGGAGCCGGTCGGCCTCGGCGACCCGGATGAACTCGCGCACGCCGAGCAGGTACTCGTGCGCCTCGGCTCCGCGACGGGTGTGCACGCGGTGCCGCGCCATCCCGATCAGCGCGCCGACCAGCGCGAGTGCGCCGCCGACGAGGCCGACGGACAAGACCGTCATGTTCTCCCGGCTCGCGCCGAGGACGATCAGCACGATCATCGGCACCAGCAGGCACAGCGCGAGCGCGCCGAGAAGCGCCCCGAGGCGGCTGCGCTCCTTCCGCAGATAGCCCCGCTCGTCCGCCGCAGTCGTTCCCCGTACGGCGAGTGCGGCCATCCGCTGCGCGAAGTCCTCGTCCTCCTCCGGTGCGGAGAAGAGGGCGCCCGGCGTCGCGGGGCGGAAGAGCTCCGAGACCGTCGCGCTGTCGAGCTCGTCACCGGTGCGGTCGGGGTCGAGCAGCCGGAGATCGGGCGAGCCGCCCTCCGCGCTCGCCGACGAATCGACCGGTTCCTCCAGGCGGAGGACGCCGTTCACGGCGAGGTGCACGATCTCCGCCTCGAGCGCGGGCTTCCCGCTCCCGAGGATGGGTGCCGCGACGAGGGGAGGAAGGTCCTCCGGCACGTCGTACTGGGCGATGACGATGCCGGTCGCGCGCCGTCGGCGTCGACGCATCGTGATCGCCGCGGCGCCGCCGCCCGCGCCCGCTGCCGCCGCGAGGCCGCCCATGATGAGGGGCCCGCCGTCGAGCGCGAAGTTCGGAATCCGCTCCGGCGGCTGCACGACCGTTCCCGGCTCGAGCCCGATCGCCACGGTGACGCCCTCGCTCGGCTCGACGGCGACCGACGGCACGGTGAACACCGTCGCGTCGTCGCGCTCCTCCTGCCGCACGTCGCAGCGGTCAGTGGACCCGGCCGCACCCAGGTAGCACGTGGCCCCGCCCGTCAGCCCCCCGCTGAGCACGCCGTCGGCGAAGGAGATCTCGGCCGAGAAATCCGCCACCGGCTGCAGCCGCTCGACGGGGAGGAGGTCCCACTGGAATTCCTCCGCGTCGCCCCCGTCGAGCGGGGCGACGACGTCGTGCAGCGTGTAGCTGATGACGTACGTCTGCTCCCCGTGCACGTAGGCGTCATCGCCGGTGAGCACCGCGCGGAAGCCGTCTTCCTCCTCGACCTCGAACGGCACCGGCTCGCCCTGCTCGTCGACGACCTCGATGCCCTCGGGAGCGGCGGGCGCTCCCTCATAGCGCAGCGGGAGCGCGCGCACGATGCCCCGGTTCTGGTCTGACTCGGGGAAGCGCGCCACGAGCGTCTCGGTGACCTCCGCGGTCACCCGGCCGTCGCCATCCAGCGACAGCGCGTAGCTGCCGTGCCATTCGTCGAACGAGAAGTCGTCGACATCGGCGTGCGCTGTGGCGGGGATGGTCAGGGTCGCCATGGCGAGGAGGGCGCCGGCGCCGAGAGCGACGCGGCCGGAGAGCGGACGGAGGCGTCGTGAGAGCGTCATGATGCCCCCATCCCACCACGAGCGGCGCTTCTCCGCTCGGGTAGCGTGGAGCGCATGCTCGAGCTCCCCGAAGTCGCCCGCATCGCCTCCGACCTCATCCGGTTCGACACCACGAACTTCGGCGGCGGGGACGCGAAGGGCGAGCGGGAGGCCGCCGAGTACGTGGGCGCCTACCTCGAGAGCCTGGGACTCGAGCCGGAGTACTACGAGCCCATCCCGCGGCGCACCAACGTCATGGCGCGGGTGGCCGGACGCGACCGCACGAAGCCCGCACTCGTCCTGCACGGGCACCTCGACGTGGTGCCTGCCATCGCCGAGGACTGGTCGGTCGATCCGTTCGCCGGTGAGATCCGCGACGGCCTGCTGTGGGGCCGTGGCGCCGTCGACATGAAGAACATGGACGCCATGATCCTCACGGCGGTGGCCGAGCTGCTGCGCGCTGGCGAGCAGCCCGAGCGCGACCTCGTGCTGGCGTTCTTCGCCGACGAGGAGAACGGCGGCGTCGAGGGGTCGCAGCTCGTCGTGCGCGAGCGCCCCGAGTGGTTCGCGGGGGCGACCGAGGCCATCAGCGAGGTCGGCGGCTACTCGATTCCGGTAGGCGACCGCAGCGCGTACCTCCTGCAGGTGGGGGAGAAGGCCCTCCTGTGGGTGACGCTCACCGCCCGCGGCCGGGCCGGCCACGGCAGCCGATTCCACCACGACAACGCGGTGACACGGCTCGCCGAGGCGGTGGCGGCCCTCGGCCGCGAGACCTGGCCCGTCGAGCTCACCGAGACGTCACGGCAGCTGCTCGAGGGCATCGCCGAGATCACCGGCGACGACTCCGGCGACCCCGACCGGCTCGCCGCGCACACGGGGCCGGCCGAGGCGTTCGTGAAGTCCACGTTCCGCACGATCTCCAACCCCACCGGCCTCACCGCCGGATACAAGCACAACGTCATCCCCGACGCGGCCTCCGCCACCGTCGACATCCGCGTCCTGCCCGGCACGGAGGACGCCGTCCTGGCCGAGGTGCAGCGCATCGTCGGGCCCGACATCGAGATCGGGATGTTCCTGCGCGACATCGGTCTGGAGGTCCCGTTCGAGGGCGCTCTCGTCGAGGCGATGGTCGGCGCGCTCGAGAAGCACGATCCGGGCGTCCCGGTGCTGCCGTACCTCCTGGGTGCGGGCACCGACAACAAGGCGCTCTCCACGATCGGGATCACCGGGTACGGTTTCGCCCCGCTGCGCCTGCCGCGCGAGCTCGACTTCACCGGCATGTTCCACGGCGTCGACGAGCGCGTGCCGGTCGACGCCCTCGAGTTCGGCCGCCGCGTGCTCACCGATCTCATCCGCTCGTACTAGGCCTCGGCCCCCGCTCATCCGGAAGTCTGACGAGACCGCGACCACGCGTCGCCTAAAGTCAGGAGGTCGCGCGCTCCGCCGCGGCATCGCGAGAGAAAGACCCCATGTCGTTCATCGAAGCCATCATCCTCGGGCTCGTGCAGGGCCTCACCGAGTTCCTCCCGATCTCCTCGAGCGCGCACATCCGCGTGGTGGGCGAGTTCCTGCCCTCCCGCTCCGACCCCGGTGCGACCTTCACCGCGATCACCCAGATCGGCACCGAGCTCGCCGTGCTCGTCTACTTCTGGAAGAAGATCGTCCACATCGTCAAGCAGTGGGCGCTCTCGCTGAGCGGGCGCGTGGCGCGCAACGACCCCGATGCGCGGATGGGCTGGCTCGTCATCATCGGGACGCTCCCGATCGGGGTGCTCGGCTTCCTCTTCCAGGACGTCATCCGCGACGTCTTCCGGAACCTGTGGCTCGTGGCCACGGTGCTCATCGTCTTCGGCGTCATCCTCGGCATCGCCGACCGCTACGGCCGACGCGAGCGCGACATGGCCGACATCACCTACCCGCACGGCCTCACGCTGGGCTTCGCCCAGGCGCTCGCGCTCGTTCCCGGCGTCTCGCGCTCGGGCGCGACGACCACCGCCGCTCGCGCGCTCGGCTACACCCGCACGTCGGCGGCCGAGTTCTCGTTCCTGCTCGCGGTGCCGGCCGTCTTCGGCAGCGGCCTCTACGAGCTGCTCCACGCGTTCACCGAGCCGGGGGAGCAGGGCTACGGGATGGCCGAGACCCTCGTGGCGACGGTCATCGCGTTCATCGTGGGCTGGGTCGTCATCGCCTACCTCATGCGGTACCTGAAGCGCGGCAGCTTCCTGCCGTTCGTCATCTACCGCGTGGCGCTGGGCCTCGTGCTCTTCGCCCTGCTCGCGACCGGCGTGCTCAGCGCGTTCTGACCCCGGTTCGCCCCCTTCCGCGGGAGGCCGAGGTCTCGCGGAGGGGCGAGCGGACTCAGCGGCGGTCGCCGCGATCGCCGCGGCCGTCGCGCGGGTCGTCGCGGTGCAGGTAGCGCTCGAAGGCCTGCGCGATGGCGTCGCCCGAGGCATCCGGGGAATCGACCGTGTCGCGAGTCTGCTCGAGCTGGCGGATGTACTCGCTCATCTCCTCGTCGTCCGCCGCGGCGGCGTCGATCGACGCCTCCCAGGCGGCGGCGTCCGTGGCGAGGGTTCCCTTGGGCACGATCGCGCCGGTCAGCTCCTCGAGCCGCGTCAGCAGCGCGAGCGTGGCCTTGGGCGACGGCGTCGCTCCGGCGACGTAGTGGGGCACGCTCGCCCACAGCGACAGCGTGGGGATGCCCGCGGACTCCGCCGCGTCGCCGAGCACGGTGAGGATGCCGACCGGTCCCTCGTACGTCGAGCGGTCGAGGCCGAGCTGCGCGCGCACCGTGGCGTTCTCGCTGCTCGCGAAGACGGAGATGGGCCGGGTGTGCGGCACGTCCGACATCATCGAACCGAGCGTCACGAGCCCCGTGATGTCCTCCGCGAGCGCACGGTCGACGAATTCGCTCGCGAACGAGCGCCAGGCGCGCGCGGGCTCGTTGCCCGTGATGGTCCAGAACCACACCTCGCCCGCGCCCTGCGCGGGGCGGTGCAGCGTGGCCTCGGGCCAGCTCAGCGTGTGCCCGCCCTCGCCGTCGGCCTCCCGCTGGGGGCGCGTGTACTGGTAGTCGAAGTACAGCTCCGGGTCGACCGAGAACGCCCGACGGAGGTCGGCCTCCTCCCGCAGCTGGCGCACAGCGCCCGTGGCGGCCTCTCCGGCGTCGTTCCAGCCGTCGAAGGCCGCGACGATGATCCTGCGTCCGAGTGTCTGCACCGGGTTCCCTCCTCCCGCAGCGCGGGTGTCCGTCCAGGGTAGTCCCGGACGCCTCCCGACTAGGCTGATCCGGTGACACTGACGCAGCCCCTCGCCGTGCTCTGGGACATGGACGGAACCCTCATCGATTCCGAGCCGTACTGGATGGCCGCGGAGACGCCGCTCGTCGAGAGCTTCGGCGGCACCTGGACCCACGAGGACGCGCTGCAGCTCGTCGGACTCGGTCTGCACGACGCCGCGCGCGTCCTGCAGACCGCGGGGGTGCGGTTGGAGGCGGACGCGATCGTCCAGCACCTCACCGACGAGGTGCTGCGGCAGATGGGCGAGCTCGGCGTGCCGTTCCGCCCGGGCGCGGCGGAGCTGCTCCGGAGCCTCCGCGAGGCGGGGATCCGCACCGGCCTCGTGACGATGTCGATGCACCGGATGGCCGCGGCCATCGTCGACCTGCTGGGATTCGACGCGTTCGACGTCGTCCTCGGCGGCGACGACGTGCCCCACCCGAAGCCCCACCCCGGCCCCTACCTGCACGCCGCTCGCGCGCTCGACGTCGACATCGCCCACACCGTGGCGATCGAGGACTCGGCGAACGGCCTGCGCTCGGCCGTCGCGTCGGGGGCCGTGTCCCTCGGCGTCCCGCACTTCGTCTCCCTCGACGGCGTCGGCGCGCACGCGCTGTGGCCGACCCTCGAAGGGCGCGACGCCGACGACGTGTCCGCGCTGTACCGCGCCCACCGCTCCTGACCCCCATCCTCCGGAGGACCCCATGACCGCGCCTCGCGGCCCCTTCCGCTTCGGCGACCGAGTGCAGCTCACCGGCCCGAAGGGGAAGATGCACACCATCACGCTGCGCGAACGCGGCGAGCTCCACACCCACCACGGCGTGCTGCGGCACGAGCAGCTCGTCGGGCTGCCCGACGGCTCGGTCGTGGCGAACACCGGCGGGCACGAGTACCTCGCCCTCCGCCCGCTGCTGCGCGACTTCGTCATGTCGATGCCGCGCGGGGCGGCCATCGTCTACCCGAAAGACGCCGCCGCGATCGTCGCGCAGGCCGACATCTTCCCGGGGGCGGTGGTCGTCGAGGCCGGCGTCGGCTCGGGTGCCCTGTCACTGTCGCTGCTGCGCGCGGTGGGCGGCTCCGGGCGCCTCGTCTCCTTCGAGCGCCGCACGGAGTTCGCCGAGGTGGCGATCGCCAACGTGGAGACGTTCTTCGGCGAGCGGCCCGCGCAGTGGTCGGTCGTGGAAGGCGACCTCGCCGACGCGCTCCCCGGAGCCGTCGAGCCCGGCAGCGTCGACCGCGTCGTGCTCGACATGCTCGCCCCCTGGGAGGTGCTCGAGCCCGTCGCCGACGCGCTCGCTCCCGGCGGCGTCGTGATCTGCTACGTCGCCACCGCCACGCAGCTGTCTCGGGTGGCGGAGTTCCTGCGCGGCCTGGGCTGCTTCACGGAGCCCGAGGCCAGCGAGACGATGGTGCGCGGATGGCACGTCGACGGTCTCGCCGTCCGCCCCGATCACCGCATGGTCGCGCACACCGGCTTCCTCATCACCGCGCGCCGCCTCGCGCCCGGCGTCGTCCCTCCCGAGGTGAAGCGCCGCGCGTCGAAGAAGAGCTACACCGACGACGACCTCGAGGTGTGGACGCCGGGCGCCGTGGGCGACCGCGACATCACCGACAAGAACCTCCGCAAGCGGGTCCGCGACGCCCAGCGCGCGGCCGAGGGCGCGCGCCTCGCGGCGGGGTCGGGTGAGGACGGCGCGGATGCTTAGACTGATGCCCGTGCGCCAGAAGACCCCCGCTCTGCTCTCCGTCGTCGCCCTGACCGCGCTCGCCCTCACGGGATGCGCGCCCGCAGGGGGCGCCTCGGCCTCGTGCGACCGGGCCGCCGGCGCGGACGCCGACCTCGCGACCCTGGTGCAGGTCTCGGGCTCGAGCGACGCGGCCCCCGCGGTCGACATGCCGACCCCGTTCCACGTCGACGAGACCGAGTACGTCGACGTCGAGACGGGCGACGGCCCCGCGATCACCGGCATGGGGCAGGCCGCCGTGCTCGACATGACGCTCTTCGACGGCGCGACGGGGGAGCCGATCATCGGCACCTCCTACAGCGGCGACGAGACCAGCGTCGGCGCGCTGTCGCAGTGGACCACGCAGTTCCCCGGACTCGAGGACGCCCTGCAGTGCGCCACCGAGGGCTCCCGCGTCGTCGCCGCGCTCGGCGAGGACGGCATCTCCGTCGAGGCCCGGCAGACGTACGCGCAGGCCGGCTTCCCCCAGGAGGGCTCGATCATCGCGGTCGTCGATGTGCGGAAGGTCTACCCTGCCGCCGCCACCGGCTCGCTGCAGTACAACGACGGCTTCGGCCTGCCCAGCGTGGTGCGCGCCCCCGACGGCCGGCCCGGTATCATCGTGCCCGACGCGCCGGCGCCGAAGGACCTCGTCGTGCAGACGCTCATCAAGGGCGACGGCGAGAAGCTGACCGACTCCGACACGCCGCTCGTGCACTACACGGGCGTGCTGTGGGAGGAGAAGACGGTCTTCGACTCGTCCTGGGAGACGGGGTCGCCCGTGCCCTTCCCGCTCGACGGCGTCATCGAGGGCTTCACGCAGGGCCTCGTGGGCCAGACCGTCGGCTCGCAGGTCATGATCGTCATCCCGCCGGAGCTCGGCTACGGCGAGGAGGGCCAGGGCACGATCCCCGGCGACGCCACGCTCGTGTTCGTCGTCGACATCCTCGGCGTGCAGGACGCGCCCGCGCAGTAGCGCGGGCGCGCCCCGGCGCCGCCCTCGTCCCTAGGATGGGGAGGTGGCCGAGCGGATCCCAGCGGAAGAGCGACTGATGAATCTCGTCGTCGCCCTCGTGGCGACCGAGATCGGGCTCACCAAGCAGCAGATCCTCGACAGCGTGTCGGGCTACCGGCAGCGCGCCGGCGCCCGATCCGACGCGCTCGACAAGATGTTCGAGCGCGACAAGGACGAGCTGCGCGCACTCGGCGTGCCCCTGGAGACGATCCCCTCCAGCACCGACCCCAACGACCTCCGCGAGGCGCGGTACCGGATCCCGAAGTCCGAGTACCTCCTGCCGGAGGACATCGCCTTCACGCCGTCGGAGCTCGCGGTGCTGAGTCTCGCCGGCGACGTCTGGAGCACCGGCTCGCTCTCCGCCGACGCCCGCTCCGGCCTCCGGAAGATCCGAGCACTGGGGATCGACGTCGACGAGCCGATCCTCGGGTTCGCTCCGCGCCTGACCGCGCAGGACCCCGCATTCGCTCCGCTCCAGGCGGCGATCGAGGCCTCTCGCGTCGTGACGTTCGACTACCTCAAGCCGGGCGAGGACCGCGCGAAGCGCCGCACCCTCGCACCGCTCGCGCTCGTGGAGTACGAGGGGCGCTGGCACGTGTACGGACGCGACCTCGGCGTGAGCGCCGACCGCACCTTCCTGCTGTCGCGGGTGACGGGGGAAGTCGTCGCCGAGCGCGAGACCTTCGACCCCGCCGACCGCGAGGGCGCCGGCGACCGCGCGCTGGCCGGCCTCGAGGCCCTCGCCGCGCGGCAGCGGGCGCTCGTGGAGGTCACGCCCGGCAGCGAGGGCGCGCTGCGCCTGCTGCGTCGGGCGACGCCCGCGCGTCAGGGGTACCTCGTGTCGTACGTCGATCGCCACATCTTCGCGGACGAGCTCGCGTCGTACGGCCCGGAGGTGCGCGTGGTCGAGCCGTCGGAGCTGCGCGACGCGGTCGTCGAGCGGCTGCGTGCGGCCGCCGCCGTGCACGAGGGAGACCCCTCGTGAGCGCACAGCGACCGCTTCTCGCCGGCGATCAGGTGCGGATCCTCCTCACGCTCGTGCCGTTCCTCTTCGAGCGCGGCGAGGTGAGCGTGACCGACGCCGCCGCCGAGTTCGACGTGACGCCCGAGCAGATGCGCCGCCTCGTGCGCCGGCTGCCTCTCATCGGACTGCCGGGCGAGGACGGCTGGTACCAGATGCCCAACGAGATGTTCGACATCGACTGGGACCTCCTGGACGAGCACGACGCCATCCTCATCAAGGAGAAGGTCGCGCTCGACCGTGCGCCGCGGCTCACCGCGCGCGAGGCGGCGGCTCTCCTGGCCGGCCTCCAGCTCGCGCGCGGCATCCCCGGTGTCGCCGACTCCGAGGTGTACGGCCGCCTCGTGGAGAAGCTCGCGCGCGGGGCGTCGGCCGCACCCGCGCACCTCGTCGTGGCGCCCGAGCCCGTCGACGAGGTGCGCACCCTCGTCTCCCGCGCCCTCGGGGCGCGCGTCGCGGTGTCGTTCACCTACCGCGCCCCCGATGCCGGTCCGACCACCCGCACCGTGGACCCCATGAACGTGCTCATCACCAACGGCCAGTGGTACCTGCAGGGCTGGTGCCACATGCGTCGCGCGGTGCGCACCTTCCACCTCGACCGCGTGAGCGACGTGCGCCTCACCGAGATCCCCATCGCCCGCCGGGAGGAGCCCTCGCCGGCCGATCTTGGCGAGGGCGAGGCAGATCGGGTGGCCGTGGTGCGGTATCCGGCGGCCGTCGCGCCGCTGCTGGGGGACTACCTCCGGCATGCAGAGGTCACGGAGGAGAACGCAGTGGCGACCGCGCGCATCCGCCTGGCGAACCCCCAGACCCTGCGGCGCCTCGCGGCGCGCCTCGGCGGACGGCTCGAGATCGTCTCGCCGTCCGACGCTCGACATGCCGCCTTCGGCTGGGCGCAGGCTGGGCTGGATCTGTACTCCGAGGGCTAGAATCGGCCTCGACCCCGGACTACCGACCGACCGATGGAGACCCCTCATGCTCGGCAACCTCAACGGCTGGCACCTTCTCATCCTGCTCGCCGTCATCCTCCTCCTCTTCGGGGCCGCCCGCCTCCCCGCGCTCGCGAAGAGCGTCGGCCAGTCCGCCCGCGTCTTCAAGGGCGAGATGAAGCAGATGAAGGAGGAGAGCGGTGAGGAGCAGGCGACGAAGCCCGCCGACACCGGCTACACCCTGAACGGCGAGCCGGTGGAGCGCCCTCGCGCCGACGGCACCGCCGGCGGCTCCCCGCAGAGCTAGCGCCGGCATGGCGACGACCGACACGGAGGTCGCCGTGCCGGACGACCAGCCCTACCGCGACCGGAAGATGACCCTCGGCGCGCACCTCATCGAGCTGCGCCGACGGCTCATGATCGCGGCGGCGGCGCTGGTCGTGGGCATGGTGGTCGCCTTCATCATCACCGACCCCGTCATCACGCTGCTGACGGAGCCCATCGCGCAGGTCGCTCGCACCCGCGGAGACGACTTCGCGCAGCTGAACTTCGACTCCGTCACCGCCGGCTTCGACATGCGCATGCGGATCGCGTTCGCGCTCGGCCTGCTGATGTCAGCGCCGGTGTGGCTGTGGCAGATCTGGGCGTTCATCATGCCCGGTCTCACACGCAAGGAGGTGCGCTACAGCGTCTGGTTCATGGCCACGGCCATCCCGCTGTTCTTCGTGGGCTGCTACGTCGGGCTCCTGATCATGCCGCACGTGATCGAGCTGATGGCCTCGTTCGTACCCGAAGCCGGTGCGCAGTTCTACAAGTACGACTACTACTACGACTTCGTCTTCAAGCTGCTGCTGGTCCTCGGGGTCGCCTTCGTGAGCCCCGTGTTCCTCGTCGCGGTGAACCTCGCGGGCATCGTCTCGGGGAAGGCGATCATGAAGGGCTGGCGCATCGCCGTCGTCGTGGCGACCGCGTTCGCCGCCATCGCCACGCCCGCAGCCGACATCACCTCCATGCTGCTGCTGGCCGGCATCCTCATCGTGCTGTACGTCCTGGCGGGCCTTGTGTCGATGCTGTTCGACCGGCGCAAGCGCAAGCGCCATCCGGAGATGTTCGTCGATCCCGACGCCTGATCGGCGCCGCTGGTCCGCACGGCGGGTAGTGTTCGGAATATGAGCGGCCTGAGCCCATCCGAACGCTACGCAGCCGCCCGCGAGAGCCGGCGGCACCCGCTCTCCACCGCCTTCGCCGAGGAGCAGCGGTTCGAGCTCGACCCGTTCCAGGTCGCCGGGTGCCACGCGCTCGAGGACGGGCGCAGCGTGCTCGTCGCGGCGCCGACGGGTGCGGGCAAGACCATCGTGGGGGAGTTCGCCGTGCACCTGGCGATGCAGACGCCGGGGGAGAAGGCGTTCTACACGACGCCCATGAAGGCGCTGTCGAACCAGAAGTTCCGCGAGCTGCAGGACATCTACGGCGAGGACCAGGTCGGCCTTCTCACCGGCGACACGAACATCAACGGCAATGCGCGCGTGGTCGTCATGACCACCGAGGTGCTCCGCAACATGATCTACGCGGGATCGTCGGCCCTGCGCGGCCTCCGCTACGTCGTCATGGACGAGGTGCACTATCTCGCCGACCGCTTCCGCGGCGCGGTGTGGGAGGAGGTCATCATCCATCTCCCGCGCGGCGTGCGGCTGGTCTCCCTCAGCGCGACGGTGTCGAACGCGGAGGAGTTCGGCGACTGGCTCGACGCCGTCCGCGGGGACACCGAGGTCATCGTGTCGGAGACGCGCCCGGTGCCGCTCGAGCAGCACGTGCTCGCGCGCGGCGACCTGCTGCCGCTGTTCGACGAGCGCGCCGGCGCCGCCGCCGCGCAGGTGAACCAGGAGCTGCTGCGCCTCCGCTCCTCGTTCGGGGGCCGCGGCGGCGACTCCTACGCCGACCGCCGCCGTCGCGGGCGCCGCCCGCCGAGCCACACGCCCGTGCGTCGCCCCGAGCGGATGGATCGGCCCCAGGTCATCGAGCTCCTCGGCCGGCAGAACCTGCTCCCCGCGATCTTCTTCATCTTCAGCCGGGTGGGCTGCGACCAGGCCGTGCAGCAGGTGCGCCGCTCCGGCGTGCGCCTCACCTCGCTCGAGGAGCGCGACGAGATCCGGCGCATCGTGAGCGCGCGGGTGTCGGCCCTGCCCGAGGAGGACCTCGCGGTGCTCGGCTTCTGGGAGTGGAAGGAGGACCTCGAGCGCGGCGTCGCCGCTCATCACGCGGGACTCCTGCCCGCCTTCAAGGAGGTCGTCGAGGAGCTCTTCCAGCGCAAGCTCGTGAAGGCCGTCTTCGCGACCGAGACTCTCGCTCTCGGTATCAACATGCCCGCGCGCACCGTGGTGCTGGAGAAGCTCGAGAAGTTCAATGGCGAGGCGCGCGTGCCGATCACGCCGGGCGAGTACACCCAGCTGACCGGACGCGCGGGTCGACGCGGGATCGATGTGGAGGGTCACGCCGTCGTGCAGTGGACCGACGCCCTGGACCCGCAGGCTGTCGCGTCGCTCGCGTCGCGGCGCACGTACCCGCTCAACTCCAGCTTCCGCCCCACCTACAACATGGCCGTCAACCTCATCGACCAGTTCGGCAAGGAGCGCGCACGGGAGATCCTGGAGTCCTCCTTCGCGCAGTTCCAGGCCGACCGGGCCGTCGTCGGCCTCGCGCGCCAGGTGAAGGAGGCGGAGGACTCGCTTGCCGGCTACGAGAAGGCGATGGCCTGCCACCGCGGCGACTTCGCCGAGTACTCCGGCATCCGCCGCGAGCTCAGCGACCTCGAGAAGCTCGACAGCAAGGACGTGAGCGCCTCGCGTGCCCGTCGCCAGCAGCGTCTGGACCGCATGCAGAGCCTCCGCAAGCGCATGCAGCGCCATCCCTGCCACCAGTGCCCCGACCGCGAGAAGCACGCGCGGTGGGGTGAGCGCTACTGGCGGCTGCGCCGCGACATCGGCAAGATGCGCAAGCAGATCGAGGGGCGCACCGGCAGCGTCGCCCGGCAGTTCGACCGGATCCTCGACGTCCTCGCCGAGCTGGACTACGTCGAGCCGACCGACGAGGGGCTCGCGATCACCGCCGCCGGCGCGCGCATGCGCCGCATCTACGGCGACCGCGATCTGCTCGTCGCCGAATCGCTCCGGCAGGGCCTGTGGACGCGGCTCGACCCCGCATCGCTCGCCGCTCTCGCCTGCTCGCTCGTGTACGAGCCGCGGCGCGATGAGTCCGTCGATCCCCGTGCGCTGCCGCGCGGCCCCTTCCGGGAAGCGCTCGCGGAGACGGAGGATCTGTGGAGCCGGCTCGACGACCTCGAGCGCGAGCACGGGCTCCCGGGCACCAACGTGCTGTCGACGTCGCTCGCGCCGGCGATGCACATGTGGGCCCGAGGGCACGCGCTCGACCGCGTGCTCGCCGTCGCCGACATGGCCGCTGGCGACTTCGTGCGCTGGGCCAAGCAGACGATCGATCTGCTCGATCAGCTCTCCGTGGTCGCCGAGGGCGATCTGTCTCGCGCGGCGCGTTCGGGGCTCGAGGCGGTGCGCCGCGGGATCGTCGCGTACAGCTCGGTGTGAGGGGCGCCGGCAATAGGCTGGTGACCATGCCCGTCCGCCCGCTGCTGCCGCTGTGGGGCGCTCTTCTCGCGGCAGCCGCGGGCGGGGTGGCGCTGGACGCATCGTTCCCGTCTCTCGGGATCTGGCCGCTGGCGTTCCCGGCCGTCGCGCTCTCGCTGGTGAGCCTCATCGGCCGGCGCGCGTGGTCGGCGTTCCTCGTCGGCGTCGTGTTCGCCGCCGCGTTCTACTTCCCGCACATCTCGTGGGCGGACACCTTCCTCGGCGACGACCCGTTCGCCTGGGCGCCGTGGGTGGCGCTGGCATCGGTGGAGTCCCTCCTCCACGGGGCGGGGGCGATCCTCATCGCGCTCGCCTACCGCTGGATCCCCGGCGTCCGCGACACCGCGGCCATCCGCGCCCTCGTGCTGCCGGCCGTCGTGGCCGCGATCTGGACCTGGCGGGAGACCACCCTCGGCTCCTGGCCGTACGGCGGCTTCGCGTGGGGGCGCATCGCCATGACCCAGTCGGAGAGCCCGCTGGCCCGCGTGACATCGTGGGTCGGGGTGAGCGGCCTGACGTTCCTCATGGTGCTCGTGTGCGCGCTGCTCGTCGAGGCCGCGCGCCTCGCCGTCCGCGCGCCCGCCCCGCGCCGGGCCTGGCTCGTGGCAGCGCCCATCGTGACGGCGGCGGTGCTCCTCGCCGTGCCGCAGTTCCCCACCACGCCCGTCGGGTCGATCTCGGTCGGCGCGGTGCAGGGGAACGGGCCGGCCGCCTACATGGACGCGCGCGCTCCGTTCGACGTCCTGAACGCGCAGATCGCCGCGTCCGCTCCGCTGCGCGAGCAGGACGTCGACGTCGTGCTGTGGCCCGAGGGCGGCGTCGACAGCGACCCGCTCTACAACGCCGGCACCGCGCGCGTGCTCGACGAGCTCGTCGACGCGTACGGGGCGCCGCTCCTCATGAACGCGGCCTCCGCGCGCGGCGGCGACCCGACCTCGCCCGCGGTGCCGATCTACAACACCTCGATGCTGTGGACCGGGGTGGGGGAGCCGCAGCTGCACTCGAAGCGGCACCCGGTGCCGTTCGGGGAGTACGTGCCCGATCGCCCCTTCTTCGAGGCGCTCGCGCCCGACCTCATCGGGCTCATCCAGCGCGAGTACACGCCGGGCGACGACTCGCCGGTGTTCGAGGTGGGCGCCGCGCGGGTCGGTCTCGCGATCTGCTTCGACGTGATCTCGGATGGCCTCATCGGCGAGGGGATCGGCGACGGCGCGGAGGTGTTCATGTTCCAGACGAACAACGCCGACTTCCGCGGCTCCGACGAGAACCTGCAGCAGCTGGCGTTCGCCCGCATGCGCGCGATCGAGACCGGGCGCAGCGTCGTGAACCTGTCCACGACCGGCACCAGTCAGATCATCGCCGCCGACGGCGAGACCCTCGACGCGCTGCCGATCGATGAGGCGGGCCTCATGGTCGCGGATGTGGAGCTGCGCGACGGGACGACGGCGGGCGTCGCGATCGCGCCGGCCGTCGACGTGGCGATGCTCCTCGGGCTCGTCGCCCTCGTCCTCGCCGGGATCCTGGCCCGTCGTCGCGGTCGCGCCTAGGATCGAGGCCATGAGCGACGACCCGGAGAAGAAGTACTGGTACAACCTGCGCACGGGCGAGGTCGAGTTCGGTCTCGTCTCGCCGTCGGTCGACCGCGCCGGGCCCTTCGACACCGCCGATGAAGCCGCGCGGGCGCCCGAGGTGATGCGCGCCCGGTCGCGCGCGTGGGCCGAGGAGGAGGCGCGCGAGGACGGGTGGTCGCAGACGGGCTCAGGCCGCGCCGACCAGTAGTCTGAGAGCGCGCGTCGGAAGCGGACGCCGGAGAGGATCCGATGGACAAGCAGAGGGACTTCGTGCTCCGCACGATCGAGGAGCGCGGCGTGAAGTTCGTGCGCCTGTGGTTCACCGACGTGCTCGGCACCCTCAAGTCGGTGGCGATCGCGCCTGCCGAGGTCGAGGGAGCGTTCAGCGAGGGGATCGGGTTCGACGGCTCCGCCATCGAGGGGCTCACGCGATCCTACGAGTCCGACCTCCTGGCCATCCCCGACCCGTCGACCTTCCAGATCCTGCCGTGGCGCGGCGAGGTCGACCCGACCGCGCGCATGTTCTGCGACATCACCACGCCGGATGGCCAGCCCGCGCCGGCCGAGCCCCGCAACGTCCTGAAGCGGACGCTGGCGAAGGCGGCCGACGCCGGCTTCACGTTCTACACGCACCCGGAGATCGAGTTCTATCTTCTGAAGTCGCGGAAGTTCGGCGCCGAGGGGCCCGAGCCCGTGGACCGCGCCGGCTACTTCGACAACGTGCCGGGCGGAACCGCGCACGACTTCCGCCGTCGTGCCGTGCGCATGCTCGAGGACCTCGGCATCTCCGTGGAGTACAGCCACCACGAGGCGGGGCCCGGGCAGAACGAGATCGACCTGCGCTATGCCGACGCGCTCACGATGGCGGACAACATCATGACCTTCCGCACCGTCGTCAAGGAGGTCGCGATCGAGGAGGGCGTGCACGCCACCTTCATGCCCAAGCCGCTCGCGAAGGAGCCCGGCAGCGGCATGCACACGCACATGTCGCTCTTCGAGGGCGACGTGAACGCGTTCTTCGAGGAGGGCGCCGAGTACCAGCTCTCTCGCGTGGGCCGGCAGTTCATCGCGGGACTGATGCGCCACGCGAACGAGATCTCGCTCGTCACGAACCAGTTCGTCAACTCCTACAAGCGGCTGTGGGGCGGCGACGAGGCGCCGAGCTACGTGACGTGGGGCCACAACAACAGGTCGGCGCTCATCCGCGTGCCGCTCTACAAGCCGGGCAAGGGCGGCTCCGCGCGCGTGGAGTACCGCGCCATCGACTCCGCGGCCAACCCGTACCTCGCCTACTCGCTCATGCTCGCCGCGGGGCTCAAGGGCATCCAGGAGGAGTACGAGCTCGCGCCCGAGGCCGAGGACAACGTGTGGGCGCTCTCCAGCGCCGAGCGCCGCGCGCTGGGGTACCGGCCGCTGCCGACGAGCATGTACGACGCCATCCAGCTCATGGAGGACAGCGAGCTCGTCGCCGAGACGCTCGGCGAGCAGGTGTTCCGCTATGTCCTCGCGAACAAGCGGCGCGAGTACGACGCGTACCGGGCGCAGGTGACGCAGTACGAGCTGACGTCGACGCTCGACGTCATCTGACGCGCGCGATGACGACGGGAAGCCGCGCCTCGGCCCTCACGGGCCTCGCCCGGATCGGCTTCAGCTCGCTGTCGCGCGCCGACGCCGAGCTCGACGAGCTCGCGGAGCTCGTCGGCATCGCGCGCGACGAGCTCCTCGTCGAGGCGCCGCGCGCCGCCGACCCGACCGAGGCGCTCGACGGCCTGCTGCGGATCGCCCGGCGCGACCCCGAGCACGCGGCCGCCGTCCTCCGCGACCAGCACGGGCGCGCGGTGATCTGGCGGCTGCTGGGCGCGTCCCGCGGCTTCGCAGACTTCTACCTGCGGCGTCCGGGCTCCCTGCCGGCGCTGCTCGATGCGGGGCGCGTCCTGCCCGACGACGCGGCGCTGCGTGCGGCCATCCTCGGCGCGGTCGGCGCGGAGGACGGCTTCGCGGCCGAGGCGGGGGAATCCGCCTGGGTGGCGCTGCGTGTGGCCTACCGCGAGCAGCTCGCGCGCGTCGCCGCCTACGACCTGCTCTCGGACGACCCCGTCGAGGCGGTGCGGGCGGTGTCGGCCGCGCTCGCGGACGCGGCGGGCGCCGCGCTCGAGGCCTCGCTCGCCGTGGCGCGCACGCGCGTGGCCGGGGGAGGCGCAGGCGTCTTCTCGCGGTCGGAGGTCGAGCAGACGCAGCTCGCGATCATCGGGATGGGCAAGGCCGGCGCGCGCGAGCTCAACTACGTCTCCGACGTCGACGTGATCTTCGTCGGCGGCGCGGCGCCCGATGCGGAGATCACCGAGCAGCGCGCGCTCGACATCGCGCATCGGCTGGCGGTTCAGACCACGCGCGGCATCTCGGAGATGGAGGTCGAGCCGCCGCTGTGGGAGGTCGACGCGAACCTGCGCCCGGAGGGAGCGAAGGGGGCGCTGGTCCGCACCCTCGCCTCGCACCTGACGTACTACGACCGCTGGGCGCACACGTGGGAGTTCCAGGCCCTCCTGAAGGCGCGTCCCCTCGTAGGCGACCCCGACCTCGGCGCTGCCTACGTCGCGGGGACCCAGCCGAAGGTGTGGGCGAGCGCGGGGCGCGAGAGCTTCGTCGACAGCGTGCAGAGCATGCGCGAGCGGGTCATGGAGCACATCCCCGCCGACGATGTGCCGTACCAGCTGAAGCTCGGTCCCGGCGGCATCCGCGACGTCGAGTTCGCCGTGCAGCTCATTCAGCTCGTCCACGGGCTCGTCGACGAGGCCATCCGTCAGCCGGCCACGCTCGACGCGCTCGACGCGCTCGTCGTGGAGGGGTACATCGGCCGCGAGGACGCGGCTACGTTCGCCCGCGACTACCGGGTGCTGCGCCTGCTCGAGCACCGCCTGCAGCTCGTCGGCCTCTCGCGCACGCACCTCATGCCCCGCACGGAGGAGGGCCTGCGCGCTCTCGCTCGAGCGAGCGGTCTCGCCGACACGGGCCAGGGCGTGCAGCGCCTGTGGGAGCAGATCAAGCGCGAGGTCCGCGAGGTGCACGTGCGGCTGTTCTACCGGCCGCTCCTGTCCGCCGTGGCGGCCCTGCCGGAGGACCAGCGCACCCTCACCACCGACGAGGCGCACGCGCGTCTGGCCGCGATCGGCCTGCGCGATCCCGGCGGCGCCCTTCGCCACATCCGCGCCCTGACATCCGGGATCAGCCGGAAGGCGACCATCCAGCGCCACCTCATGCCGGTGATGCTGCACTGGTTCGCGGATGGCGCGGATCCGGATCGCGGGCTGCTCTCGTACCGCAGGGTCAGCGAGCGGCTGGGGGACACCCCGTGGTTCCTGCGGATGCTGCGGGACTCCTCGGGCGCCGCCGAGGGCCTCACGAAGATGCTGTCGAGCTCGCGGTACATCGGCGACCTCATGGAGTGGATCCCGGAGTCGGTGGCGTGGCTCGATGCGGGGGAACGCCTGCGGCCGCGATCGGGAGACATCCTGCGGGCCGAGGCGCGGGCCATCCAGGACCGCCACGAGAGCCTGGAAGGGGCCATGACGGCGGTCCGCGCGCTGCGCCGGCGTGAGATGCTGCGCACGGCCATGGGCGCGGTGCTGGGCGTCCTCACGATCGACGACGTCGGCACCGCGCTCACCACCATCACCGAGGTGACGATCCAGGCGACGCTGCGGGCAGTGCAGCGCGACGTGCTGGGGCCCGAGGACGCGTCGCTCGACTTCGCGATCATCGGGATGGGGCGCTTCGGCGGCGCGGAGCTCGGCTTCGGCTCGGATGCCGACGTGCTGTACGTCTACCGCCCCGAGGGCGTCGAACCGGGCCGCGCGGCGGAGCTGGCGAAGCGGATCGTCGCCGAGCTGCGGCGGGTGTCCGAGGACATGCGCCTGCCGCTCGATCTCGACGCGGATCTGCGGCCCGAGGGGCGCAGCGGGCCGGTCGTGCGGTCGCTCGACGCGTATGCGCAGTACTACCGGCGCTGGTCTGTGTCGTGGGAGGCGCAGGCGCTGCTGCGTGCGCGCGGCGTCGCCGGCTCGCGATCGCTCATTCGGGACTTCCTCGCCATGGCCGACGAGATCCGGTACCCCCAGCATCTCGACCTCGCGTCGACGCGCGAGATCAAGCGCATCAAGGCGCGGGTGGAGAACGAGCGCATGCCGCAGCGCATCGACCGCACGCGTCACCTCAAGCTCGGGCCGGGCGGACTGAGCGACGTGGAGTGGCTCGTGCAGCTGCTGCAGCTCGAGCACGGCCATGAGCTCGCGGCCCTGCGCACGACCTCGACCCTCGGGGGGCTCGCGGCAGCGACGGCGGCCGGTCTCGTGTCGGAGGCGGACGCCGCGCAGCTCGAGGCGTCGTGGCGGCTGGCCGCCCGGCTGCGGTCGGCGAACACGCTCTCCTCCGGGGTCACGAGCGACGTGCTGCCGACCGACAGGCGCGCGCTCGATGGCATCGGCCGGATCCTGGAGTACCCGCCCTACTCGGCGAACGACGTCGAGGAGGACTGGCTGCGGGCCGCCCGGCGCGGACGCCGCGTGTTCGACCGGCTCTTCTACGGCGACCCGGACTGAGCGTGCCGCCCGCCGACGAGGGCGGGAACGATACCGCCGATGTCATCTGACGCAACCCCTGGTCCGCGCCGCCCCCGCCGGTGTTTCATAGGGACATGACTCATCACGGGAACGACTCAGGCCACCAGCAGGACGACACCGACGCCCGCGACGAATCCGCGGCCTCGACCGGCTCCGAATCGCCTCAGGAGGGTGCGGCAGCCGAGAAGGCGGCGGAGGATGCGGTTGTCGACGACAACGACTGACGTCCGGCCCCTCGACGCCCGACCTCGGCGGCGATGTCGGTGGTGCGCGGGAGGATGGCGGCGATGCCGAAACCGACTCCCGCTCAGCTGATCGACTTCGAGAAGACCCACTGGGTTCACGACGGCGCGAAGGAGGAGGCGATCCGCCGCGCGCTCGGGCTCACCCCCGCGCGGTACTACGTCCTTCTCTCGCGAGCCGTCGCGGATCTGGAGGGGATCCGCCACGACGCCCTCTGGGCCGCGCGCATCCGCCGACGCACCGAGGGCGAGCGAGCCGCCTGACGACGAAGGCCCCTTCCCCGCGATCGCGGGGAAGGGGCCTTCGTCGTCAGCTGCGGCGGATCAGACGCCGAAGTACAGCTCGTGTAATCCGCGCTGGCCCGCGGAATCAAGGGCGCGAGCGGGGTCGCTGGGGGCGTGGGATGTAGCTCGGCTGTAATCAGCCGACGGCTGCGTCGTCGTCGAGCTCGTCGCCGCCGAGGAGGAAGGCGTCGACGGCCGCGCGCGTGCGCGGCTCGGTGGCCGGCATCAGGTGTCCGTAGACCTTCAGAGTGAACGACGGGTCGGAGTGCCCGAGGCGCTCGGCGACGGCGATGATCGACTCGCCCGCGTCGAGCAGGAGGCTCGCGTAGGTGTGCCGGAGCACATGGGGACCGTCGCGGTTCGTCGGCTCGAAGCCCGCGGCCCTGCAAGCAGGCCGCCAGACGTGCGTCTGGATGTGGTTCCCGTTCGCCGCGCGCCCCTCGCGCGAGGTCAGGAGGAGCTTCGCCGTCACGGGTGCGCCGTCGAGGGTCTCCCACGGCAGCGTCACCTCGCGCGGCGGGTACTTCTTCATGTGAGCGGCGAGCACCGCGGCGACGTGCGGGGAGATCGGCACGTCGCGGGTCTTCTCATACTTCGGCAGCGAGAAGGTGAGCTTGTTGCCGCTGTGCAGGAGCACCTGGCGCCGCACGTGTACAACGCCGCGGAGGAAGTCGATGTCGTCGGGAGAGAGGCCGAACATCTCGCCCCGGCGCAGCCCGAGCCCGGTGCCGAGGACGATGATCGGCCGCCAGCGCTCGGCCATCTCGCGCTCGACGGCAACGATCCTGTCGCGTGCCCACGGCACGGCGGGCTTCGTGTCCCGGCGGGGCTTCTGGATGCTGCCCGCCTTGGTGGGGTTCTTCGTGATGAGCTCGTCGTCGACGGCGGCTTGCAGGACTGCCGAGAGCGTGCTGAAGATGCGCTCGCGTGTCGTGCCGCCCAGGGTCAGTGGCGTCTCGCCGTCCTTCGCCTTCCGGTTGCCGGGCTCCTTCGCGGAGAGGGTCTTGAGCCATGCCTGAATGGTGGTCGGCCGGATCTTGCGCAGCGGGACGTGGCCGAGGTGCGGGTACACGTGCATCTCGAGCCGCTGGCGGGTGCGGATGGCGGTGAGCGGCGCGTGATCGCGAGAGGCCAGCCACTGCTCGGCGAAGTCGCGGAGGGTGATCTTCCCGGCCTCCGGGTCGACGTAGGCCCCGCGGTAGATGTCCGCGCGGATAGCGGCGTAATTCGCCTCGGCCTCGTCCTTCGTGGGGAAGGACTTCGACTGCCGCCGGCCGTCCTCGGTGACCCACTGCACCTGCCAGCGCAGACCGACGCCGTAACGCGCGGTGCGCACCTTCTTGTTGCTCTTCGGGTCGCGTCGGTACCAGCGATCGACTACTGGCATCAGTACCCCTTGATGACGCCCTGGCGGACCATCCGAAGCCAGGTGCGCATCACCTGTTCGGTGACGTTCAGCTCGAGCGCGATGGCCGCGGGGTCGTTGCCGGTCATGGACGCGACGCGACGCACGCGCGAGGGGCGGATGAGGCGGCGAGCAGAGATCCGGTCGGCGCGGTCTTCCTGTGCCTTCACCTCGCCGACGTCGTTCCGCTCGAAGTGCACGATCTCGTGCGCGATGCTGCAGCGCTCGGTCGCGCCGTGGAGGCCGGTGCGCACGAAGATCGCGCGGTGCTCGTGGGAGTATGCGGCGACCATGTCCGCGTCGGGGAGGTCGCGGAAGATGATGGGCAGGTCGAGCTGCTCGGCGTGCACCCAGGGGTCATAGTCCGCGGCGCAGATGCCGTCCTCGAAGTTCCCGACGCCGTACATGTACGCCGTCGACGTGCGCGACGACAACCCCTCAGGCGTCGCGACGTAGTCGATCAGGTCCCATTCCGTCAGAGCCATTCGTCCCCCTGGTCACCCCTCGCCGTGCGAGGGATCAATCGGCGTGTTGTCGCGTGAAGCGGCGAGCTTCGTGATATCGAGCTCGACCGTCTCCAGATCAGTATCCGGACGGTCACCGACATTCGCCGACGGGCGTCGAAGAACCGCAATCGGGCGCCGAGGCGCGCGCTCAGGGATGCTCTGGTCGGCGGCGGCGATGACGTCGACAATGTCGAGGCCCACGGAGGTGCACACCGAGTCGAGCTGATCGAGCGTGAAGACCTTCTTGCCCGCGAGTGCGCGGGAGAGCTGCGACGCCGAAATGCCGGCGGCTTCGGCGACGCGCGCTTGTGAGGTGGCGCCGCGCGCGATGGCTTCGGTGAGGATGCGCCCGACCTCCTGGCTCAGTCGGCTTGGGAGGGCATGGGCTCCGGTAGGCATGTGCCAATACTGGCAGGTGGGCTTGCCATTTGGCAAGAAGAGACGCACCATTGCCATATGGCATCGAATGGCATGAGCGCGAAGGCGGCCAAGGTCGTCCGCAAGGCGCTCGAAGATCAGAACCGCACCCAGGAGTGGCTGGCAGCGGCGACGGGAATCCCGATGCGGACGCTCGCCCGCCGTCTCCATAAGACGAACCCCTCGGACATGTCCCTCGAGGAGCTCGACGTGATCGCGAGTGCGCTCGGGACGGACGTGGTGTCGCTCCTCGTCGCCGCGCGCAAGCCGCAGTCGCAGGCGAGGGCAGCGGCGTGAGCGCGACGAAGCCTGCCCTGCTCACGCCCGATGACGTCGCCGCGCGGTGGAGCATCCCGAGGCGCCACGTCCTCGAGCTCGCCCGCCGGAAGCAGGTCGCGTCGATCAAGGTCGGGCGGTACGTGCGCTTCGAGCAGGCCGCCGTCGAGCGGTACGAGGCGAAGCAGCGAGCAGAGGCCGCCTGATGGCTCTCCTCGTCGCGGCCATCAGCCTGCTGGTCGCCGTGTGGTCCTTCACCTGGTGCTGCGTCACCGGGATCTTCAACACGACCTGGCTGCTGTTCGGCTTCGCCGGCCTCGTGTTCATCCTCGCGCTGGCCGTGCACTCGTGCCGCCACGACCCGAAGCCGACTCCCAGGACTCCCGACCGCGCGTAGCGGTCGCCACCACCACGTAGAAGCGCCGACCCGCTGGCACGGATCGGCGCTGGAAAGGACACAGCCATGTCCCTCGAGAAGCAGACTACCGTTTCCCCTCCGAAGCCCGCGAGCGATGCCGCCCGGGCGGAGGAGATCCTCACATCGCTCCGCACCCGGTCGCCGCAGGACGCCCGCGAGACCGCGCAGATGGTCGCCGTGGCCGTCGTCGTGCTCGTCGGCGCGATGGCTGCCGCGTTCATGGGGGTGAGCATCTGATGCTCCCCGCACGCACGTTCGACCCGGGCCCGGCGATCCTGTCGCAGATCACGGGTGACGACGCCCGCGCTCGCCGCAGCGACCCGGGGACCTCGCACGCCGCGGCGGACTCGATCAGCGCCGAGCACCTCGAAGCCTCCGAGCAGGAGGTCCTCACGATCCTCGCGGCCGCCGACGAGCCGCTGACGGACCAGGCGATCGCGAAGCGCCACGTGCAGCGCGCCTGGCAGCTCGACGGCGTCCCGCTGTGGACCGACGAGCGGATGCGCACCGCCCGCGCGCAGCTGACGAAGAAGGGCGCCGTCGTCCAGGACGGGCACGGCAAGACGGAGAAGGGGCGCAGGGCGATGGCCTGGCGTCTCGCGGGAACGGAGACGGCATGACCATGCAGACGATCACGACCGCGACGGTCGTAGCGTCCTCGCAGGATGACGAGGATCGCTGGCACGAGGTCCGCGGCACCGGCGTCACCGCGTCGCGTATCCACGCGATCGCGAACGGCTCGAAGCGCACCTGGCGGCGTCTCCTCGATGACGACCTCAACGGGTCGACGTTCAAGGGCAACCGGCACACCCGGCGCGGCCACGAGCGCGAGCCGTTCCTCATCGCGTACGTCGAGGACGTCCTCGGCGAGGAGATCCGCGCCGCCGGCGAGCTGTTCGCCGCCGCCGCGAACCCGCGGCACATGGCGACACCGGACGGCGTCGGCAGCAGCTACGGCGTCGAGGCGAAGTCGCACATCTTCGGCAGCGACCTCGGGAAGATCCCCGCCGAGCACTACGACCAGATGCAGTGGGGGATGCACGTCCTCGGATTCACGAAGTGGGTGTACGTCCGCGAGGTGATGGGCGAGGACGGCGAGCCCACCCTGAACGACCCGCTGATGCGGTGGGTCGACCGCGACGAGAAGCGGATCGCCGTGCTCGTCGAAGCCGCCGACGCCTACCTCGCGTGGCGCGACGCCGGAGCGCCCGACGAGGACGACGACCTACCCGACGACTTCGAGGACGTCGTCACCCCGTGGCTGGCCGCCGTCGCCCGCCGTGACGCAGCCGTGGCCGCCGCGAAAGCGCTCGAGGGACGCGTGCGCGCGCTCATCTCCCGCCGCGACGACGCGGAGGAGCGCGGCTGGAAGCCCACGAGCACCGTCGGCGGGTTCACATACTCCGTCACCACCAAGCAGGTCCTCGACGAGGACGCGTGGAAGACCGCCGAGCCCGACGGGTACGCCGAGGTCGTCGAGCTCCGCAAGCGCCTCGCCGAGACCGAAGCCGCGGCCGCCGCGCTCTACACGAAGACCACCGCGACGCGGCGCCTGCTGCCCGTCCAGCCCAAGGGAGAAGACCAGTGAGCACCCCCACCACCGACGACGTCGCGCAGACCCTCGCCGAGTACGAGCGCCTTGCGATCGAGACGGGAGCGCGCGTCCAGATCGACCCGCCGGAGTTCTGGTCTGGCCTCTCGGTCGACGAGTGGGCGCCGTACTGGCTCGGCACCACGTCGCCCGCGATGATCCGCGCGACGGTGCACCGCGACGGCGTCCCGACGACGGTCTACGTCTCCTGGGACGAGTCGCTGCCCGCCGAGGAGTCGTGGCGCGAGCTGTGGCAGCGGAAGCCCATGAAGCTCGCCGGCGCCTACGCCGCGCGCGCCGCCCTCCGCCGCGCGTTCCGCGACGCCATCGGGCAGCGCCGCGAGCCTGACGAGATCGACCACGCGCCGACTTCGACCGCGACCGCGCCGGCCGCCGACGCGGAGACGTACGAAGCCGCGATTGCCGCGGTGTCGACGCTCGACGAGCTCGACGCCCTGCACCGCAAGATGAAGGGCGCACGCGCCGTCACCGTCCCGCTCGACCGCGCGCTGCGCGCCCGCCGCCGCGAGCTCACCGACGCCGCATGGGAGGCGCCGACGGCGTCCGCTGCGCAGGAGCCCGAGTCGGCGACCGCCGAGGCATCCGCCGCGCCGGCGCCCGAGCGCGCGAAGGCGAAGCGCCGCACTCGGAAGCCCCGGCCGCCGCGTGAGGAGCGGGTGCAGACCGGCACCTCTGTCGAGGCCGCCATGCGCGAGGCCCTCGCTCGACGTGACGGAGAGCAGCGATGAGCGGGATGCCCGGCACGCAGACCGTGCGCACCGTGCGGATCAAGTCGCGCGTCACGGCCACCGTGACGGCGACGGTCAAGGTCACCGACCAGCAGGTGCGCGAGTGGCTCGGGATCGACGGGGACGAGGACATCGACTGGGAGTCGGTTGAGGAGTTCGCACTCGAGGAGACCGACGAGAGCCTGTTCGACCTCGACTCGATCGACATGTGGGACAAGAGCGAGGTGGAGCTCCTGAAGACGGAGCGCACGCACGTCGCGCCCGCCGAGTTCGTCGCGCTCCCCGGGATGGAGGAGCTGTGAGCGCCGTCGACCCGCGCACAGGTGAGATCTCCGAGGAGGAGACCGCGCTCGTCCCGCTGAACATCTCAGGCCTCAACGAGGACGAGATCCTGCAGCTGCTGCCGACGCCGCGGCAGGTCGCCGGGGCGATGCTCATCGCCCGCGAGCGTCTCGCGAAGGCCCCGGCCGCGCTCGACACCCTCTCCGGCGAGCTGAAGAAGGCCAAGCGCGACCTCATCGTCGCCCGCGCGCTCGCGTTCTCCCGCTACCGCAGCGAGGGTTGGTCCCTCGGTGACGCCCGTGCGCTCGTCGACAGCGACGAGAAGGTCTCGGCTGCGCGCGAGGCCGCGGACGACGCCGAGCTGCGCCTCGAGTACGGCCGTGAGCTGCGGAAGACCCTCGACAAGGACATCGACCTGCTCCGCAGCTTGAACGCCAACTACCGGGCGGAGCACGGGTCATGACGATCAAGGCCACCTCCACCCCGGCGCGGACGCCCAGCTTCGTCTGCGACCGCTGCGGCGGACCCCGCGGACACCGCAACAACCGCAAGACCCGGCTCTGCAGGCCGTGCGTCGACGTCCTCACCCCCGAAGAGCGAAAGGCGTGGGAAGCATGACCACCACCACGATCGACGCGCGCGACATCATGGTCACGCGCGAGCTGAAGGTGTCCACCCCTGACCTCGGATGGCTCGCCGCCGGCATGCTCGCCGCGGCCGCCGAGGGCGAGGTGTACGGCGTGCGCCAGCACGCGCACATCGTCGCCGAGGGCCTCACCGCGATCGCCGAGTCGACGGACGGCTACCGCCTCCACCAGATGCACCTGTCGCTGCGCGAGCCCGTGGAGCGCATCGAGGCGGTCATCCCGCGCGACGTGCTCGTGTGGGCCAAGCGCAACGTGCGCACCTTCAAGCCCAAGCGCGACAGCCTCATCGAGCCCGTCGCGTCGCTGCTGCTCGCCGTCCCCGCCATCCAGGACGAGAACAGCATCGCCGGGTGGGTGTCCGCGATCTACCGCGAGTGGGACGACGACACCGCCCCGTCGGCGCGCTTCGACGCGCCCCTAGTAAAGGACGCCTACCCGCACGTCGAGCGCATCATCGACCAGGCGCGCGCCGCCGAGCCGACGATGCCGCACCCCATCCAGCTCGCGTTCATCGCCGACGCGCAGAACCTCGAGACCACCTTCACCGACCCGCCGGTGATCCAGTTCACCGCCGGGCCCAAGGGCAAGCCCGGGCCCGCGCTCCTCGACTTCTGGGAGAGCGGCAATCTCCGCGCGACCGCGCTCATCCAGCCCAGCAGCGGCGACGGGGGCGACGAATGAGCGCCCGGAGGCTATTTCTCGGAGGCCTGTGCCGCGCTCAGCTGCTCGTTCACCAGCCGCGAGTAGGTGGACTCGATCTTGTCGACACTCAGAGAACCCGCTGCCCAGTCGGTCAGGACCTGCTGAAGCGCGTTCATCCTGCGGCCGACTCCGCCCGGTCGGTCATCGTCGCCGACGGGAACGGAGTCGGTGAGCAGGTTTCGAATCGGTGCACGCTCACCATCAGCGAGCTCGAGCAGCAGACGCGCGGCGGCTCGTGCCCGGCGCTCGAACGCCGGGAAGACGCTGTCGCTCTGCTTCCCGGCGATGCCCAATCCGACTGCGTTGTTCGCAGCGAGCAGTTCAACGATTGCGTCGCGACGCCGGATTGCTGCCTCGTCGCTCCTGCGGCGGCGGTCGGCCCACGCATCGCGCACCCAGGGAAGCAGAGCCGAGCCGAAGAAGGCGATCACCGCACCAAGAACGACTGCCCATCCGTTGTCCATGCGTGCACCCTATCGGTCTGCTTCGACGCGCCCGAGGTGACCCCGTGACAGTCTCTGTGGGGACGAAGCGCCAGGTGATCGCGCGCGACGGCGGGTTCTGTCTGCTCGCGCTTCCGGGGTGCCTCGGGGAAGCGCAGACGACGGACCACCGCGCGAACCGCGGCTCGGGCGGCTCGCCGGTCCTCGACCACCCCGCGAACCTCATCGCCGCGTGCACGCTCTGCAACGGCGCGAAGGCCGACGCCCGCTCGCTCGTGCTCCTCGACCTCGAGGAGCGCGGGCTGTGGATCCGGAAGGCCGCGACGAACGAGGAGACGCTGCAGCGCGCGAAGGAGACGCCCGCGGAGGGCCTTGATGGGCAGCGGTGGTTCCTCGTGTCGGCGACGTCGCGCGTGCACGCGTCGAAGGTCGGCGGGGCGGTGCCGTTCTGATGGCCGGCATGCCGCAGTACGCGATGACGTACGTCGTCTACTGGCCGCGCGAGGAGGTCCTGAAGGTGGGCCGCACGTGCCAGTGGGCGCGCATCGACATGATGACCCGCTCGGGAGGGCACGTGCTCGTGCTCGCCCGCGGGACGGACGCGACGTGGGAGGCGGAGGCCCTGCGGATCCTTTCCGCCTGGTTCCCGCGCGCATTCCGCAACGAGGACGACGCCCGGGACCTGCTGTTCCTGGGCCGCGGTTGGTCGGAATGCTTCACGGTCGACGAGCACCACTTGCAGCTCGCCGTCGACCTGTGTTTCGAGGGATTCGCGAAGGGAAACGACCAGGGTGTCAACGAGGAAGCAGCGGATGATCAGCGGCGCGGATCTCGAGTTCCGGGGCTACCTGCGTGCGCCGCACGAGGCGAAGCCGACGGCGCTGGGCCTGTGGACGAAGTCGACGGACGTGTTCGGGCGTCGGGAGTGCGTGCCGGAGCTGATTGCGGGGGAGATCTACCCGGGGCAGGACGCGACGGATCGCGTGGAGACGCATCTGCTGATGCTGCAGGAGTCGGGGTTCCTGACGCTGTACCGGGCGGACGGGTCGGAGTGGATCCAGCTGGTGCGGCCGCTGAAGGCGGACACCCGCGGGGCGCCGGACGACTGCCCGCCGCCGCCGGTCCAGGACTCTCCATGGGATCCCATGGCTATGGGGGGAGCGAGGGAGCGGGCGGCGGCGAGAGCGGGCGAGCGAATGCGTGCCGAGCAGGGCGTGCGGGCGAGCCAGTGGGCGACGTGGGCGGATGGGCAGGAACGCCGGCCGGAACCGCCTCGACGTCCGCTGCTGCTGGATGCTCCGCCCATCGGATGTCCCGACCACCCCAACGGCAGGTACCAGGACTGCGGTCCCTGCGGCACCGCCCGGCGACGTCACGACAGGTGGGTAGCGGAAGCCAGGTACGGCGAGAAGCTCACCGACTACGAGCAGGCGGTCGGCGACGACGAGCCCTTCTGACGCCGTCTCACGAGGGACGGGGCGCGCCATGAAGGTGACCGTCGACCTCGACCCGCGGGACGTGTGGCGCATCCAGGAGAAGGCCGAGCAGCTCGGCGTGAGACCTGGCGACGTGCTCCGCGACGAGATCGCTCTGCAGCGCCGCTCCCGGGACATGCGGGAGAAGGTGCGCGAGCTCGTCGAGGCGGGCCTGTGCGACGCCGACATCGCCGCACGACTCCACTACTCGAACGGCTGGGTCGCGGACACGCGCCGAGGGCTCGGCCTCCCAGCAAACCGCCGGTATCCGGCACGAACAGACAGGAAGACAGCATGACGAAGAACATCGAGACGGTGCCCATCGGAGACGTCGCGGTCGGCGACCGCGTCCGGTTCATCCCGGGATCGCGCGAGAGCGCCTGGTGGACCACGACAGCCCGCAACGACGAACACGTGGTCGCCGTCCGCCAGGCAGCCTTCCACCCAAAGGGCATCGTGGAGTACACGATCACCGGGCATCTCGAATCCAGCTACAACGGCCAGGGGCCCGGGGTAGTGCGTTCGTCGCTGAACACGCTCGGCGGCGGATGGGACCTGGAGGGTCGCATCGATGAGGGGTCGCAGGAGATCCTCGACGAACTCTCGGAGGGCCGCTTCGAGCTGTCGATGCGACGCGTGGCCGGCGTGGCGCGCATCGATCGGGAGGTCCGCTGATGGCTGGCGAGACGATCATCACCGTCGTCGGCAACCTCACCGCCGACCCGGAGCTGCGCTACACGCAGAACGGCCTCCCGGTGGCGAACTTCACGATCGCGTCGACTCCGCGGAACTTCGACCGGGCGTCGGGGGAGTGGAAGGACGGAGAGGCGCTGTTCCTGCGCGCGTCGGTGTGGCGGGAGTTCGCGGAGCACGTCGCCGGGTCGCTGACGAAGGGCATGCGCGTCATCGCGACGGGCCGCCTCCGCCAGCGCTCGTACGAGACGAAGGAGGGCGAGCGCCGCACGTCCATCGAGCTCGAGGTGGAGGAGATCGGCCCGTCGCTGAAGTACGCGACGGCGCAGGTCACCCGCGCGGCCCGTCAGCAGGGGCAGGGCGGCCAGCAGAGCCAGCAGAGCCAGCAGCAGCAGTCGCAGGCCCCGCAGGAGGACTCCTGGTCGACGCCGAGCGGTGCGGGGGGATGGGCGGGCGATGACACGCCGTTCTGAGCCGAAGCAGGTGCAGGGCCGGTGCTGCGCGGCGTGCAAGGTCCCGTTCCCGTGGTGCGGGAACCCGGTGTGCCGGTGCCACGCCCGCCCGGCTGTGCAGGCCGCGGCACGGTCGCAGCAGCAGGCCGGGGAAGCGATGCGGGCAGAGATCAACGCGAGCAGATGGGGAAGACGATGACAGATCAGGTGCAGTTCGAGCTGGGCTTCCGGGCACATCCGGGGCAGATCGTGTCGGGCGTGCGCGGCAAGCGATTCATCGAGGAGCCGGAGAGGGCGGCCACTCTGCCCGAGATCCCGCCGCAGTTCGAGCAGATGACCGGGGACTACCCAACCGTCTCGAAGCGCGCGGTCGAGCTGAACGAGGCGCAGACGCGTTCCGGCTTCCAGCACTGGATCTTCTTCCCTGAGACGATCTCGAAGGACGGGGCGAGGTATGGCGCACGAGCGTGAATGCGTGCGGGGCTGCGTGAAGCGGGGCGAGCACTTCGCCGGGTGCTCGAACTACGGCCGCGCACCCGTGGACGCCGAGTGCCGCGGGTGCGTCCCGGTGGAGGCCCGTGAGGGCGCGCTGATCTGCGACCGCGATTACCGGCGGCTCCGCAGGCTGCTCGACGACGCCCCGGACCTGATCGGCCTGATCCGCTCGAAGGCGGACCCGTCGAAGTCGGGCTGGAACATGGACCGGGAGATCGTGGGCGGGTCGCGTGCGGATCTCGCGCCGGCGCCCGTCGACGCGGATCTCGTGGACGCCGGGGAGCAGCTGACGTCCCGCCTGGCGGAGTGGTCGCGGTTCCTGAGGCATGGCGTCGCGCCGCTGCACCGGGCGCCGGGCCTCGCCCCGGGCGCGGGCGCCGACGTCGCGCATGCTCTCGCGCGCGAGTACGCGGTGGATATCCTCGACCGCCTCGACGACGTCGTGAACGACCGCGACAACGTCTTGGCGCTGTGCTCGTGGACGCTCGACCAGTGGATCCACGACGAGCTCGACCGGTCGGAGGAGGACCGGTCGTGGACGCTGACGCGCGCGCTGAACCGGTGGTCGCTGGTCGAGCGGGCGTGGTGGGCGGCGCAGCCGTGCCCGAACGAGGACGGGATGGGCGGGTGCGGGCTGAAGAGCGTTCGCGTGTTCCCGCCTCGCACGCCCGCCGGCCGCACCCGGTTCGTGTGCCAGTCGCCCGCGTGCGACTGGGAGCGCGACGACACGGACGACGACGCCCCGTGGGCGCTGATGTTCTCGCACCGGATGGGACAGCCCGGGTTCGTGCCCGAGGAGCCCCTCGAGGACGTCGCATGAGCTGGGCGAGGGACCGGCACGAGCAGATGCTCGTCGCCGAGATGGAGCAGAGGGTGACCCTGGCGGACGTGGACGACGCCGAGCTCCCCGGACACGACGACTGGCGAAAGGACTGACCATGAGCGACGACTACACGCCGAGCCTGGACGAGGTGCGCGGACTCTACATCGCGCACAACTTCCGAGAGTGCTTCGAGAAGCCTGGCCCCACGCAGTCGAAGGAGGAGTGGGGCGCAGAGTGGGATCGCATGATGGCCGCGCACGATGAGGCCGTGCGCGCCGAGGAGCGCGAGAAGGCCGCGGCGAACCTTCGATGGCTGGCCGACGCGCGCGCCGAGTACGACCACGAGGCGACACAGCGTGAGGCTCACGCGGCGCGTCTTCTCGCCGACATCATCGACGGTCAGAACGACGCGAGTGGCTGGCTGCCGTCGTGGCGGTGGGACGAGTGGGCCGCCCGGATCGGGGGGCAGGGGGAAGGGCGATGACGGCGCAGACGATCGACCATGCGGCCGAGGCGGCGCGTCTGGTGGAGGTGGCGAACGAGAAGGGCGACATCCGCGAGGCGGAGGTGGCGGTCGCGGCCGCGCAGGTGCACGCCACGCTCGCGCTCGCCGCAGCCCAGCAGCCGGCGCCCGTCGACCACGCGGCCGCGGACGCGCTACGAACGGTGGTCGCCGCGTGGAGCGTGGAGGGCCGTGACCCGGTGACGCATCACCGCGCGCAGGGTCAGCTGCGCCTCGAGTGGCCCGTGCTCGCGAGAGCGCTCGACCACGTCGCACGCTTCACCGCTGGCCAGGACTACGGGCAGCGCAGTGGCTGACGGCATCCCTGGCTGGCTGTCGGTGGAGGAAGCGGCCGAGCGTGTGGGGAAGGACAAGCAGACGATCCGCCGGTGGCGACGAGAGGGGAAGCTGCGCACCCTGCACGGGCTGATCCACGCGGACACGCTGGTGCAGGTCGACGCCGAGCAACGTGACCGGCAGCACGGGCCGAAGAAGCGGGTGCACATGGATCTCGTGATCGACGGCGTGAAGGTCGGCACGGTGGCCTTCAACCCGGAGACCGGAGGCCTGACAGGCACAGTGCGGAAGGGAGCGCTCGACGCGCGGTGAGGATCGTGTGCGTCGCGCGCGCGCGCCTGATACGCTAGACGTAGTCGAGAGCTGGGCCCGGGAGGAATCCCGGGCCCTTCCGCGTATCTGGGTGCATCGCACCGCGCGGGCTCGGCGTTAGTCCTGACGTGGGGCGTCAACGGGCCGCCATCATCCAACCGAACCAGCAATGGCTCGCGCGATCGACCTTTCACCCGAAGGAAACCGGAGCGGCTGAGACGGCGTCACTAAGGCCGCGCTCGAACGGACCCTGCGCCCCACGTCATCTCCTAGAGCTGGTCAATCGCGAGGAGGATCAGCGAGAGCGTCGAGGTGGTCAGCAGGATCCACTGGTGGAGGCGCTCGCGGGCGGGCATCAACGGCACTGCCATGTTCATGGCGATGTCCACGTCCCGGTAGGTTGGGCGCCTCGCGTGGATCCCGTTCAGGGCGAGCAGCTCGCGTTCGTACTCCTCCTGCTTCGCGGACACCTCGTCGTAAGTGAGGTCGTGCGCTCTGGCTCGCGCGAGAAGACGCTGATGGTTCGCCTCAAGCCTTGGGGATATCCGGCTTCGGACTCTGTGCTCGTGCGCTGCTCGTGATTGCTGGATCAGCACCGAGCCGGCGACGAAGAGTCCGCCCAGCGTCGGGATGAGCGCAGCCAAGAGCGATAGCACTTGAGCAGAGTATCGAGGTGCAGGGTGCGGGTGCCGGGCTCACCCAATGCTTCACGGTCGTGCCCTCGCCTAGACACTCGCACGCGCGAGCCGAGCACGCCGGGAATCATCGTCCGAGGGAGCGCAGCATGGGGAGCCACGCGGTCCGGGATGGCAAGGGCCACCGCGCCTATCGACGCCGGCAGGCCGCGCTGAAGCGCCGCACCGCGGTCGAGGACCTCCCGTGCGGGTATGGCTCCACCCACGGGTGGGGGTGTGGGAACTCGATCGACACGACGCTCCCACCGACCCACAGCCTCTCCTTCACCGCGGACCATGACGAACCGCTCGCAGGTGGGGGGAAGCTGCTGGGCCCGCTCGTGCCGATGCACCGCAGCTGCAACAGCCGCAAGAGCGACCATGCCGCTGTCGAGATATGGAGCGCCAGCTGATTGGTTATCCGTCCGCTGGCGTCACGATGGGGGCAGTCTCAACTGGTCGGCGCACTGCCGTCGCGATCGTCGGGCAACTGCGAGCGAAGCTCCTCAAGAGGGGCCTTCCAGTGGCTCATTATGTCGATACCCTCGAGCAGACGGCCTGAACCGCGCTCAAGTGACTTCGACGGACGGTCGAGCAACTTAGACATCTTGCGGAGGTTCTTCGTGCTCGTCTGGTACTTCGCGATTCCAACAGCCCCAGACTCGGCCGAATCGACCAAGCCCAGTGTCGAAGTGATGAAGCCGCCAGCCTCCGCGATATCCTCATCGCCATTCTGCAATCGCTGAATCCCGTACCGGATCATCGCGTCCAGCTGGCGGACGTCAGCGAGAAACTCGTTGGCGCGCTCCTCAAGTTCGATGCCTGTGGGCTCGATCGCTTCCGCGAGCTCCTTCACGATGAGAAGCCGCCCGGCGAAGCCTTTACCTTTGGAATCGGACTGCTGCATCTTCTCCTGCGAAATGACCGTCTGTGCGCTCACATCGCTGATCAGCACGTTCGCTTCCTCCAGCACTTCAGCGATGTGGTGCATCGCAGCCTCGCCCTCGGCCAGCATGTCCAGCACTGCGGGGTCATCGGACTCAACGGACCCCTCATCCTCCGCCGCCGACTTGCTGGCGTCCGCGCGAACCTTCTCGGGGGACGCGGACGGTGCGTCATTGAATACCAACGTTGCCCTAAGCGCAGAGCCTCCACCCTCGAGGGCTGCCTTGAGTGCTTCGGATAGTTCCTTTCGCGCTGCCACCAGACCGGCCTCAGTGCGCTTGAACTGGATAGTGCGGATCGTCGTTACATCGAATGGGAGCTGGCCGTACTCTCCCACCTGGATTGTGATCTTGCCAGCCCGTGAGTGCCGCAGCCCAAGCTCGTACATCACGTTGGGATTCGCATGGCTCAGATCCGCGATGACTACGTCCGCGTCGCGCAGGTAGGTGAATATCTGGTCGGGAATCTCACCGGTCTCGGTGATCTTGTCCGATCGCACGGGCGTGAGCCCGAACTCTTTGCAGGCGGGTTCGAACACCTCTTCCCACATCTGGCCAGATTCCTCGTAGCGTGCGCGGCCAGGTGAGCCGACGGGCTCAAGTCGATTCCCGATCGGCGAAATGATGAAAGCGGTCAGCCCGCCGCTCACCGCATGACCCTCTTGCATGAAGCCTCCTCGCGTCGCGTTATCGGTCAGGCTAGCCGGTGGTGGACAATCGCCGCTCGCGTTCCCAAGAGTCAGACAGTCGCCCAGCCACCCGGCCTCTGCTCCCCGTGATGGTGGCGTCTCTCGGCCGTGGTCTCCCTCATGACTGTTCCATCAAGCGCTGTTGAGAGGCAGGTGGAGTCTCTAGTGCTCCCGGCACGCGTCGCGGCTCGCCTCATAGACATTGCTCCGTCCAACACCGGCGTTCTCGAAAAATTCGGCGACGCCGGATCGCTGCCAGTCTCCCGCGCGGTCCTGGCGCCTCTCTCCGCGGGTGAATTCGACGATGTGGGGGAATTGCAGGGGGTGGGGTGAATGGCACGGCCCAAGGCACCCTGTGGCACGGATGCGGCGTACCGCCGACACCTCCGGAATGACGAGCCGATCGACGTTGCCTGCCGTCAGGCGCACACGGAAGCCCAGCGAGCGCGACGACGCTCGCCTGCCGCCGCTCCAGCGGTTACAGCGACCGTCGTCGCTACCCCCGAGGCCGACGGCGACGACATGAAGCTGATCGTCGACACGCTGCGGTCGGCGTTCAAGGCGGTGGCCGAGAAGGACCCCACGAAGCTCGCTCCGATCGCGCGCGAGTTCCGCGCTGCCGTCGCTGAGGCGTCCCACTCCTCGGGGGAAGCGCCGAAGGAGCTGAGCCTTGCTGACCAACTCGCCGCAGCTCGAGAAGCTCGGGCTGCAAGAGCCCAGAGTCAGGGCGCTCCCTCTTAGCCGCGTCGACTCGCTCCTCGACGACGTCCTCGATATCTGCGACCTCGCGTCCATCCGGTGCGACCCGTGGCAGGAGGGCGGGCTCGAGGCTGTGGCGTCGATCGACACCGACGGCCAGTGGGCCGCGACGGAGTTCGGCATCCTCGTCTCTCGCCAGCAGGGCAAGGGCAACATCCTTCTGCCCTACGAGCTCGCGCACCTGTTCCTTTGGCCGCGCGAGGACGGCGCGCCGAAGCTGATCGGCCATACCGCGCACGAAGGCGTCACCGCCCGCGAGGCGTTCCGCCGGGCTCGCCGCGCCATCCTCGCCTCGCCGATCCTCCGCGCCGAGCTCGTCGGCGGCGGCAAGCAGACCGCGCAGGGCGTCACCGGGATCTCCACCGGCAACGGCAACTGGTCGATCGAGCTGAAGAACGGCAACCGGCTGGTGTTCTTCACCCGCACCGGGTCCGCCGGAGTCGGCCTGTCGTTCGACGTGCTGATCGTCGACGAGGCGCAGCACTCGCCGCTGACCATCCTCGAGGCGCTGCTCCCGACGACGGACGCCAGCCCGAATAAGCAGGTGCTGTTCACCGGCACGGTCCCGAAGGAGGACCAGGACGGGGAGTACTTCGAGGGCCTGCGCGACCGCGGCCGCAAGGGCGGCTTCGAGCGCACCGGATGGATCGAGCACACCCCGGTCGGGTCAGACGACCCGGACACCGCTGAGAAGATCGATCTCGGCTCGCCGCAGACGTGGCGCGAGGCGAACCCCGGTCTCGGGATCCGCCTCGCGTGGAAGACCGTGCAGGACGACTGGGACCGGATGGGGCAGACGAGCCCCGAGGCGTTCGCCCGCCAGCGCTGCTCGATCTGGCCGAGCCGCCGCCAGGCGGCGGCCGAGAAGCTGTCCGAGCTCGACATCGAGGTCTGGAAGCGGCACGCGCACGAGGACGCGGGCGTGGTCGGCGACGGCGTGGTGCTGTCCCTCGCTCTGGGCCGAGGCGGCGGGTACGGCACGATCGCCGCCGCCGTCCGCGTCGACACCGAGTCGATCGCCGTCGAGCACCTCCACACCGAGGCAGGCACACGGTGGATAGCGCCGAAGCTGAAGGAGCTGAAGGCGCAGTACGGCAACGCGCTCGTCGTGCTGGATGCGAAGAACGCGGCCGCCGTCATCGGAGCGCTCGACGCCGCGAAGATCAAGTACCTCGCGATGAACCTCGACGAGATCGCCGCTGCGCACACCTTGTTCATCGAGCACGTGAACGCGGGCCTTGTGCCTCACCGCAAGCAGGACGAGGTGACGAAGTCGCTCGAGCTGGCGACGACGCGGAACATCGGGCGCGCCGGCGTGACATGGGAGCAGTCCGACCCAACGAAGCCCGTCAGCCAGGCGCAGGCCGTGACGTGGGCGCTGTGGGGCGTACTCAAGTCCGAGGCTTCCCCGAAGAAGTCCACGCCGCCGCCGCCGAAGGCAGCGGTACTGACGCGCGGCGACGTCGCTCGTGACGAGATCGACCTCGCGACGGTGAGGTTCTGAAACGAAGGAGGCTGCCGTTGTCTGAGCTCGGATACCAGGCGGACTCCGGACTGGTGACGTGGGGGTCGCTGCTCGCCGAGACGCACGAGACGAACCCGGACCTGCAGTGGCCGAAGTCGATCGACGTGTTTGACCGGATGCGGCGCGAGGATCCGCAGGTGAAGTCGGTGCTCCGCGCGGTCACGCTCCCGATCCTCCGCACCGAATGGGCAATCGACGGCACCGGATGCCGTGACGAGGTCGTGGAGCACATCGCGAACGACTTCGGCCTGCCGGTGAAGGGGAAGCCGTCCGTCGCGCCGCTGCGCACCAAGGGACGGTTCTCGTTCAAGGAGTTCCTGCGCCTCGCGCTGCTCGAGCTCGTCTACGGGCACTCAATCTTCGAGCAGGTGTACCGATTCGACGAGCGCGGGCGGGCGCATATCGGCAAGCTCGCCTGGCGGCCCCCGCGCACGATCTCCAGCATCGACGTCGCGAGTGACGGCGGCCTCGTCGCCGTGAAGCAGTACGGGCGCCTGGGCAGCGCCGACGTGGAGATCCCAGTCGACCGGCTGGTCGTGTTCGTGAACGAACGCGAGGGCGCGAACTGGGTCGGGGAGTCCCTGCTGCGTTCGGCGTACAAGATGTCCATCCTGAAGGACCGGGTGCTGCGCATCCAGGCCCTGACCGCGGAGCGGAATGGTCTCGGCCTGCCGGTGGTCACGAGCGCACCCCCTCCCGAGGGCGAGTCCTTCGAAGAGATCGTGAAGTGGCTGGACGAGCAGATCAAGGCCAACCTGAAGCTCGCGAAGGATGCGCGCGCCGGCGAGGCCGCAGGGGCGTCCCTCCCTCACGGGGCCACGCTGCAGTTCGTCGGCGTCACCGGGAAGCTCCCCGACACCGACGGCCCGATCCGGTACTACGACGAGCAGATCGCCCGTGCGGTGCTCGCCCACTTCCTGAACCTCGGCACCGAGACCGGGTCGTGGGCGCTCGGATCCACGTTCGCGAACTTCTTCACCGACTCGCTCAACGCCGTCGCACAGCACATCGCCGAGGTCACGAACCAGCACGTCATCGAAGACCTCGTCGACCAGAACTGGGGGACGGCGGAACCCGCTCCGCGGCTCGTCCCCGCCGCGATCGGCGAGCAGCAGCAGGTCACAGCCGAGGCGATCAAGGCGCTCATCGAGTCCGGCGCGGTCGTCGTCGACGCCCCGCTGCGCGCGCACGTGCGCGACAAGTACGGGATGCCCGTGGAAGACCCCGCGACGGCACAGACACGAAGCGCCGAGGAGGCTGCAGCATGACGGCGAACACACCCGCGCGGGACTGGTTCAAGATCCAGGCGCGCGCATCCGACGATGCCGAGGCGCCAGCCTCCGCCGACGTCTACATCTACGACGAGATCGGGGACCGCTGGTACGGCGGCGGCGTCGGCGCCCGGTCGATGGCGCAGCAGCTCGACGAGCTCGACGTCGACACCATCTACCTGCACCTGAACAGCCCCGGCGGTGCGGCGTGGGACGGCATCACGATCATGAACTCCCTGCGCCGCCACCGGGCGCGCGTGGAGGTCATCGTCGACGGGCTGGCGGCCTCGGCTGCGTCCGTGATCGCGATGGCCGGCGATCACATCGTGATGAACCGCGGCTCGCAGATGATGATCCACGACGCCTCCGGCGGGGCGTGGGGCAACGCGGAGCTGATGGAGGAGACGGCGTCGATCCTCCACAAGCTGTCCGACTCGATCGCCGACGTGTACGCCGCCCGCGCCGGCGAGGACCGCGCGCACTGGCGGGCGCTCATGCGGGCCGAGTCCTGGTACACGGCCGAGGAAGCGGTGACCGCCGGCCTCGCCGACGAGTGGGCGGATGCGCCCGCGGCGGCCGCCGCAGGCCCCGTGCCGACCGCGCGCTTCGACCCGACCGTGTTCTCTGCTGTGGCGCGCGCGAACGCTCCGCGGGTGGAGATCCCCGAACTCCCGGTCTCGACCGAGCCGGGTACCCCCAACCGAAAGGACGAAGCTGTGGCTTACAGCGACCTTCAGGCTGGTCTCCGTGAGCGGCTCGGTGTGACCGATGCCGACGCCTCGGACGAGACGCTGCTCGCGGCGCTCGACGAGACCCTCGCGGAGCAGCCCGACACCACCACCACGCCCACCGCGTCGACGACCCTGCCCGAGGGCACCGTCGCCATCGACGCCACGGTCCTCGCCGAGCTGCAGGACAACGCCCGCCAGGGCGCCGAGGCTCGCGCCGAGCAGGACCGCACCCGCCGCGACGGCATCGTCGCGACCGCACTGCACGAGGGACGCATCACCGCCGCGTCGCGTGACGCCTGGCGCGCCCACCTCGACAAGGACGAGGAGGGCGCCAGCGTGCTCCTCGCCTCGCTCGCGAAGAACACCGCGGCGCCCGTGGCTGAGATCGGACACTCGGACACCGTGACCAGCGCCGACGACGCCCTCTACGGCGCCATGTACGGCTCCACCGAGAAGGAGGCCTGAGATGGCTGACTACCTGCCCAAGTTCAAGCCCGGCCAGTCCGTCACCTTCACGGCCTCGGCGGACGTCACCGGCGGTCGCCTCGTCGCGATCACCGGCAACCGCACCGTCGGACCCGCAGGTGCCGATTCGGCCGCCGTCGTCGGCGTCGCCGGCTTCGACGCGAAGGCCGGTGAGCGTGTCACCGTGTTCACCCGCGCAGGCGGTGTCCACCCGCTCACCGCGAACGGCGCGATCGCCGCGGGCGCCCAGGTCTCGTCCGCCGCATCCGGCAAGGTCCAGACCATCGGGACCACGACCAACCCCATCGGCCTCGCCCTCGAGGCGGCCGCCGCCGACAACGACGTCATCGACGTCCTGTTCGTCTGAGAGGAGACGCGATGTCGTACACCTACCCGGTGGCGCACCCCACGGGGACGCTCACCACGGAGCAGCTGCACCTGTTCCTGTCCAACCGCAACCTCATCGCCCGCCGCGTTGCGGACATCACGAAGATGCGGTTCATCGCCGACTACCTGCTGCAGGCGCGTCTCGACGCGACCGGCGGCGGCATCTTCTACGAGACCGGCGAGCCGGTGTTCGCGAACCAGGACCCCGAGGCGATTAGCCCCCTGGGCGAGTTCCCCCTCGTCGTGCTCGACGACGGCACCGTCGTGTCGGCGAAGACCGACAAGTGGGGCCTCGACACGATGGTCTCGGACGAGAAGATCGCCCGTCAGGGACGCACCTACGTGGATCGCGGCATCCTGCGCGTGGCGAACACCATCATCCGCTACGTCGACTCGGTCGCCATGGCCGTGATTCAGTCGAAGGTCACCAGCACGCACGCCTCGGACGCGTGGGACACCGCTGGGGCCGCGGTGGAGGCCGCGATCTCGATCCAGGGTGAGCGCGCCGACCTCGGGCTCGGCATCGAGCTCGACACGGTGGTGCTGCGTCCCACGCAGTACGCCAAGGTGATTCGCCTGCTCGTGGACGACAAGGCGCTGCCGCGGGAGGCGGGGGAGACGGCCGTGAACGGCAACCTGCCGGTGAACGCGCTCGGGCTGACGTGGGCGACCACGCCGCACTTCCAGGGCACGAACCCGCTGCTGGTGGACCGTGACCAGCTCGGCGGCATGGCCGACGAGAAGCTCGGCGGCCCTGGCTACGCCTCGGCCGGCTCGTTCGGCGTCGAGACGAAGTCGATCCGCGACGACGACGCCGAGGGCTACAAGCTCCGCGGCCGCCGCGTCACGGTGCCCGTCGTCCTCGAGCCGCTCGCCGGCGTCCAGCTCGTCGGGACGGGCCTCTGATGGCCGCCGCACAGACCGCCGAGCAGAAGGCCGCCGCCGACAAGGAGGCCGCCGAGTCGCAGGCGAAGGCCGAGCAGGAGGCCGCAGCGAAGGCCGCCGAGGAGAAGGCCGCTGCCGAGAAGGCGGCGGCGGACGCCGAGCGGGATCGCGTCGCGGCAGCCGCGGAGGCGGCGTCGCAGCTGCAGGTGATCGGCCCCGTGGCCGTGCTGCCGCTGAAGTCGGGCGGGGAACGGTACGTGTACCGCGGCACCCCCGTCGGCGACGACTACACCGCGGAAGGCGTCAAGCACGCCCAGTCGGTGGGACTCGTCGGCACGCCGAAGAAGTAACGAGAAGGGGGCGATGACGTGATCACGCACGACAAGATCGGGCCGGATGAGGACCTCGCACGCGAGGTGCTCATTATCGCTCGCGGCATCGCCCCCTGCCTCGCCTCGTTCCCAGACGAGTCGGAGCAGCAGAAAGACGCGCTGGCGATCCTGAAGCGCGTGTACAAGGACATCACCGCGCGCGGCTCCCGGTTCATCAAGGGCCAGAGCATCGGGCCCGCGAGAGTCGAGTACGCCGACATCGGATCCGCGTTCGACGGGCAGCCGCGACGCGCCCTGCGCGCGCTGTGCGCGGCAACCGCCGGCGGAACCGCCATCGGGTCCTTCCCCACCGAGCGGCCCACCGCGCGCATGTGGCCGGAGACGTACTGATGCAATTCGCCCACGGCACCACCGTCTACCGGCTGCGGCCGCGGATGATCGACGACCCCTACTCGGACGAGCAGACGCCCGGCGGATGGGACGAGCCCGACGAGCTCCCCATCGATGGGGCGTTCATCGCGCAGTCGTCGACGTCGCGCGTCGGCACCGCGACCCGCACCCAAGCGATCGAGGCGAAGTCGCTGTACTGCGACCCCGCCGCCGACGTGCAGCCCGGCGACCGCATCCGCGCCGACGGCGAGGTGTTCACCGTCGACGGGTTCCCCGCCGCGGACACGAACCCGTTCACCGGCTGGCAGCCCGTCATGGAAGTGCCGCTCACGCGCGCGCTCGGCTGATCGGAGAAACCGCCATGCCACGCAATGGGGAGACCAGCTTCGAGCCGAACCAGAAGTGGTTCGACCAGATCCTCCGTAGCAACGGCGTGGAGCGCATCGTCGACGCCGCCGCAGAGGACACCCTCGCGACCGCGAAGGCCACCGCGCCGGAGGACACCGGCGCCTACAAGGCGGGGCTGCACATCGAGCACGAGGACGGCCGCTACCGGCGCACCGCGCGCGTGGTCGGCGACGACCCGAAGACGATGCTCATCGAGGCGAGGACCGGCAACCTCGCCCGCTCGGTGAAGGCGGCGAGGAAGCGATGAGAGTCACCCCGCCCGACCTCGAACTATGGCTCACCCGCTACGTCCGCGCGGTCGCGGCCACCGAGGGCAAGACCGTCGACGTGACGAACAAGGAGCCCGCCGACCTCGGCCAGCGGCTCCCGCTCGATCGGCCCCTCATCGTGATCCGCGACGACTCCGGCACCCGCCTCGAGTGGACGACGTTCGACCGGTCGATCGGCGCGTCCGTCCTCGGCGGGTCGAAGCGCGCCGACCAGCCCATCAACGACATCGCCCGCTGGCTCGCTGCCGTGCTCTTCGATGACGCCATCGTGCTCGCCGAGAACAGCCCGATCGCGTCCGTCGAATGGGATGGCTGCAACGGCCCCTACGCGGTGGCGGAAGAGCTCGACGTTGCGCGTCGATACATGACCGCGCAGTACGTCGTCACCGGGTCCTGGTGACCCCCGACGAGAGGAAGTGCGGATGTACCCCCGTGTCGATGTGATCATCGCCGGTCAGCAGGCACCCGAGCCCGCGAAGACGCCGGAGCCTGTCGAGGTGCCCAACGACGAACCGAAGCCCAAGCCGGCCGTTCGGAAGAAGTGACCGCCGCGGTCACACCCTGGCTCGTCTGAGCCGTCCAGAAATCCACCGAGGTCGCGCAGATGCGCGACCTTCCGCATGTGAAGGAGCACACCATGGCGGCAGACGAAGCCGGCAACGACCTCGGGGCCGTCGGCGTCCCGATCACCGGACTCGCGGCGTTCGCGCCCGCGGAGACCGCGAACGTCATCCCGAAGGCGGACATGGCGGCCAGCCCGCTCGTCCTCCCGGCCGCATTCAAGCGCCTCGGCCTGTACAAGGCCGACGGGGGCCCCGCGCCCACCCGCGACCAGGACGAGGCGATCGAGTTCTTCCAGAAGGGCTACCAGCTCGCCGGCGACGGCACCCGTTCCGTCGCGATCACCCTCGCAGAGCAGAACGCCGCCGTGCAGCAGCTCATCGAGGGGCAGACGCCGGACGCGAACGGCGTCATCGAGGTGTCGTCCAACCTGCCCGACAACCGGTTCATCCTGCTCGTGGTCACGAAGTACCGCAACGGGAACGAGAAGCGGCAGCAGGGCGTCGCGTGGGTCAGCGCCGTCGAGCCGGACCAGCAGGAGCGCGGGTCCGTCGAGGGCGCCGCGGTCACGTTCACGTGGCTGGAGGACGAGCTGTTCAACGGCGCGCCGTTCTGGCAGTGGGGCCCGGCCAAGCCGGGCGCTGCGGCCGGCGCCTGACAGACCGCTGGCCGGGGTGCTATCGGGTCGCCCCGGCCAGCTCTAACCCGAACCCGAGAACCCCGATGAAGGAGGCCCACCGTGGCTGCACGCACTACCGAGCCCGAGTACGACTTCGACAGCTGGTCGGAGGAGGACGAGGCGAAAGCGATCGAGGCGCTCAAGCCCGACGTTCGCTACATCATCGTTGAGGAGTCGTTTGTCGGCCGCTTCCCCGACGGCGCCATCGTGAAGATGCCGCTGGAGGTCAGCCTCGATGACGTCGACGCCCTCGAGGGGCTCCCGCCCGTCGACCAGTTCAAGACCCTCCTGGGCCGCATCGGCGGGGACGAGGCGACGGCCGAGTTCACCCGGCACAGCCTCGCGGAGACCGCGGTGATGGCGGAGAAGTTCTTCCGCGTGTTCAGCCGCATCGCCAAGGCGTCACTCCCGGAATGATCGCCGTCGCCCGGATCATCCGGGAACGACGCCACACCGTCGCGCGCACACTGCGCGAGACGTTCGGCGTCGGTCTGTCCGATCTGGGCGACGGCCTCTCCTGGGGTGAAGCGAAGCTCCTCATCGAGGAAGCATCCGGCGACCCGTCCACCGCGCTCGGCGCGGAGCTCGCCGACTGGGCGTACCCGGCGAGCATGCCCGACCTCCTCACGCTGATCGCGCAGATCGGCAACGAGAAGGCCGCGCGGAAGGTCATGCCGTGGGTGATGCAGAGCCCGAAGCGGCAGGACGAGACGCGAGCGACCACCGACGAAATCGCAGCCGCTGAGGCGGAACTGGACTCCGGGATCGTCTTCGCGGAGTGACCGAGGGGGTGCTGATGTCGTCTGAGGTCGGCTCCGGTCACGTCAGCATCTTCCCGGTCCTCACCGGGTTCAAGTCGAGGGTCGCGAAGGAGACCCGCGACGCGGGCGCGCGCGGCGCGAAGACGTTCGAGGGCGGCTTCAAGGGCGCCGGCACCCGCGCGGGCCGCGCCCTCGGCCGCGACATGAAGCAGGCGCTCACCACGTCCGCGGGCGACGTCGGAGCGGCCGCGCTCGGCAAGCTGAAGTCCGAGGTCGCCTCGGCCGCATCCGCGCTGTCGAAGGCCCGGCTGAAGCAGCAGGACGAAGTCGGCAAGGTGCGCATCGCCGAGGTGCGGCTGCAGGAAGCGATAGCGAAGTCCGGCGCGGCATCCTCGCAGGCCGTGGCCGCGGAGGAGCGCCTCGCGGCCGCCCGCCGCCAGCACCTCGCCGCGACGGATACCGTCGTGGCGGCATCGAACCGGCTGAAGTCCGCGCAGGACGCCGTGAAGGGCGCCACTGACGCGGCCGCAGGGTCCGCGCAGCGCGGCGCTGGGCGCCTCGCCGGCTTCCGCTCCGCGGCGGCCGCGGGCCTCTCGGGCGTGGTCGGTGCGGCCCGGTCAGCGGGTAGCGCGATCGGGTCCGCCCTGTCGAGCGGGTTCGAGGCGGCGCAGACCGCTTCCGGCGTCGCCCTGGGCGTCATCGGCGCGAAGATCGGCTCGCTCGCCCCCGACGCCGTGCGCGCGTCGGACGCCGTGGACAAGTTCCGCAGCACCCTGAGCTTCGCCGGCATCGACACCGGCCAGATCGACGCCCTCACCGCGAGCACGCAGAAGTACGCCGACCAGACCGTCTACGAGCTGTCCGACATCCAGTCCGTGACCGCGCAGCTTGCGGCGAACAGCGTGAAGGACTTCGACCGGCTCGCCGAGGCGGGCGGCAACCTGAACGCCGTCGCCGGCGGCAACGCGGAGACGTTCAAGTCCGTCGGCATGGTGCTGACCCAGACCGCCGGTCAGGGGAAGCTGACGACGGAGAACTGGAACCAGCTCGCCGACGCCATCCCCGGCGCGGCCGGGAAGCTGCAGGACGCGCTGAAGAGCACTGGCGCGTACACGGGCAACTTCCGCGACGCGATGGCCGAGGGGCAGATCTCCGCCGAGGAGTTCAACGCCGCGATCCTCGACCTCGGCATGACCGACGTCGCTCGTGAGGCTGCGACCTCGACGAAGACCATCGAGGGCGCGATGGGCAACCTCGACGCCTCGATCACCGGCGGCCTGGTGAAGACCATCACCCCGCTGAAGCCCCTCATCACCGGCGCTCTGTCGGGCGCCGCGAACGGGTTCACCGCGTTCTTCGACCGCACCTCCAAGGGTGTCGAGGGGCTCGTGTCGCTCCTCGGCCGGGGCGACTTCACTGGCGCGTTCCGGGAAGCGTTCAACGTCGAGGAGGACGCCCCAATCGTGGGGCTCCTGCTAAAGGTGCGGGAGCTGGTGCTCCTGCTCACCACGGGCGACTTCACGAGCCGGTTCCGCGAGATGTTCAACGTCGAGGAGGACTCGGCCCTCGTCGGATTCCTCTTCGGCGTGCGGGACGCGTTCACAGCAGTCCGGGACGCGATTCCGAACATCGCCGGGCTCGTCGCCCCCCTCGTCGCCGCTCTCGGCGCGGGTGGGCTGGCGTCGATCGTCTCGAGCCTCGGCCCGCTCGGCGCGCTCCTGCCGGGCCTCGGCGGGGCGCTCGCCGCGCTCGGGTCGCCGCTCGGGATCGTCGCGGCCGGTCTCGCCGGGCTCGCGCTCTCGGGAGCGGACCTCGGCGGGCTCGTGTCCAGCGTGACGGGGCTGGTGTCGAATCTCGTCGCCGGGCTGCCCGCCCTCGTGCCGCAGATCACGGGCGCCGCGCTGACGCTCGTCCAGGCGCTCATCGCGGGGATCGTGTCGGCGCTGCCCACGATCATCACGGCCGCAGTGGGGCTGGTCACGTCGCTCATCCAGGGCATCGTGCTCGCCCTGCCGCTGCTCGTGCAGGCGGCCCTGCAGCTGGTCAACGGCCTGCTGACCGCGATCATCGCCGCTCTGCCCGTCATCATCGAGGGCGGCATCACGCTGCTCATGGCGGTGGTCACCGGGCTCATCACCGCGCTGCCGCTTCTGCTCGAGGCGGCGCTGCAGCTGGTCATGGGCCTGCTGTCGGCACTGGTGGCGAACCTGCCGATGCTGATCGAGGCGGGCATCCAGCTGCTGCTGGCGCTCACCCTCGGTCTGCTGAACGCGCTCCCGCAGCTGCTCGTCACAGCGGTGGAGCTCGTGGTGCGGCTCGTGGCCGGGCTGATCACGATGCTCCCTCAGCTGATCGAGGCGGGCATCACGCTCATCCTCGCGCTCATCGAGGGACTCATTACCGCGATCCCGCAGATCGTCGCGATGCTCCCGCAGATCGTCGACGCGATCTGGAACGGCCTGGCCGACATCGACTGGGCGCAGCTCGGGAAGGACATCGTGCAGGGCCTGATCGACGGGCTCGGCTCGATGATCGGGAACGTCGGCGATATGATCGGCGACCTCGCGTCGACGGCGTGGGACGGGTTCACCGACTTCTTCGGCATCCACTCCCCGTCGCGCCTCATGCGCGGCGCGGGTGTGAACCTCGTCGAGGGCGCTGTCGGCGGTGTCGAGGACGAGGCGCCCGCCTTCGGGGACTCGCTGGTGTCGATGGCGCGGAACGCGTCGGGAAAGGCGCAGCGGGCCATGGACGCCGTCTCCGCGACGGTGTCCGCCGCGGCCACTGTCAGCGGCTCTGCGGCGGCGAACGCCGGCAGCGGAGGCGGGTCGACGTTCATCCAGAACAACCAGTTCGCGCACGTCGACCCCGAGGTCGGCATCCAGGCCACCGGGCAGCGCCTGTCCGCTGTGGCTCGAAGGGCGGGTGTCCGATGACGGGAGGCATCCTCGAGATCCGGGCGGGTCGGGCAGTCATCCGCGGCTGCCCGACCCGCGACCGCGTCGAGGGCATCTTCGTGAAGCCGAACGGTTTCCAGGGGTGGGAAGGCATCACGGACCGCCGGCGCGAGCAGGTCGCGCGCGCCGTCGAGCACGGCGACCACGACGTGCCCGTCTACCTCGGTGCCCGTGTCCTGACGGTCGACGTGTGGATTATCGCGAAGACGGTCGACATGCTGCGGACGCTGTCGCAGATTCTCACCGGTGTGGGGGCTGACGGCGGCCGGCTGAAGGTCACCATCGATCATCAGGGGCAGGAGCTCCACGCGCTCGGGCGCACGCTCGTCGCGGAAGCGGAGGACCAGGGTGTCCGGCACGGCCGCTACCTGCGGTCGTCGGGGCAGTTGCAGTTCGTGTTCGCGGACCCGCGGAAGTACGGCGACGTCAAGACGGCACCAGAGACGGGGACGGCGACGAGCGCGCTCGCGTTCCAGTACGGGAACTTCCCCGCGCACCCGGTCATCGAGATCCCGAACGCACCGGCCGCATGGTCGGTGACGAGCCCGGGCGGGACGCTGCAGGTCAGCGGCGCGCCAGCGGGCGGGACGCACCGGTTCGACATGCGCACCGGCCGCCTGACCCGGAACGGCGTCGACGTCACCGACACAGCGACCGTGACCGGCGCGATCTGGGCAGTCCCCGTCGGGGCGTCCTGGGCGCACACCTTGTCGGCGCCCGGGCGGGTGCTGACGCCGACGACGTTCGTGTGAGGGGGTCGACGTGGCCGATCAGGAGACGTGGCTTTTCAACCTGCGCACGGGCGACCGGATCCGTAGGGTCTTCCCGTCCGAGCACACATGGTCGACCGATCTGCTCGGCAACGGAACCTCCGACGCTGTGTGGAAGACCGACGACGAGGAACGGCCAGTCACGAACGTGGCCGCCACGTTCCGGCCGAACGCGCGCGGCCTCGCCGTCATCGCGGGCGGCATCGTCCTCTACGCGGGGAAGATCGAGACCTACTCCCACGCCCGCGACGCGCAGACGCTCACCGTCTCCACGGTGGAGATCCGCATCGAGACGATGTGGCGGCTCACCTACGGCGTGAACCAGTACGAAAACGGCACCCTGACGATTACGAACAGGTCGGCGTCCGGCGCGGTGCGGGCGATCCTCGCGCGCATGATGCAGTGGTCCGCCGAGTGGGCACTGCCCATCGACCTCCCCGCCGACGGGTCCGGGACGATCTCGCAGACGTGGGAGTTCTGGCGGAAGCTGCGCATCTCCGACCTGCTGCAGCAGATCGAGGAGGAAGGGTTCGAGGTCTACTTCCGGCCCTACCTCGCCGGGGACCAGGTGCGCTTCCAGACGGTCGTCGCGTCGAAGATCATCCTCGGCCGGACGAAGTTCATCCTGCAGGCGCCGGAGATCCCGATCGAACACATCACGTACACGGTGGACGGGTCGAGCGAGGTCACCGGCGTGCAGGGTCTCGGCGACGGGATGGAGCAGGACCAGAAGGTCGCGTGGGCCGGGTCGACGACCGGGCAGGACATCATCGTGCGCGACACGAAGAAGGAGTACCCGGATCTCGTCGGCGACCGTCTCACGGCTGCGACTGAGGCGGGGCTGAGGGAGGACCAGGACCCGCTCGTGCAGTGGTCCATCGGCCAATTCCACATCAGCGACGAATGGTCGCCTGAGCACGCGCTCCCGGCCCGCGGCTGGTCGATCTACTCGCAGGGTGAGCCGGTCATTCCCGACGGGACGCACGAGCTGCGTGTCATCTCCGCGAAGGGCAAGGTCACGTCGCGGATCATCGAAGTGGAGGTGCAGCGTGCTGCGTGACCTCAAGGACGCATGGGGCTGGATCCAGCAGATCGTCCGCCGCATCGAGCGCCTCGAGTCCGGTGCCCAGCTGGGGAACTCGTCGATCACGAAGGGCCGCATGCGGTTCATCGGCGGCACCCTCCGCGTCGACTCTGGCGGGCGGGTGGAGATCGTCGGCTACCTCCAGGTCGAGGGCACCACGTCGATCACGGGCCCTGTGACGATCTCCGGGAACCTGAACGTCACGGGGGAGTGGCGGTTCTCTGGAAACGGTGCGATCACGGGCGACGTGGTCGCTGAGGGCAAGTGGACGCAGAACGGCGCGTGGGAGTTCAACGGTCCCGGCGACATCGCCGGCGACGTGGACGTCACGGGCGACCTCGATCTGACCGGCAACCTTGAGGTGCTCGGCGATGGGCGCATCAAGGTCGGCAACGTCCTCATCACGCCCGGTTCCGGCGGGAAGGTCACCGTCGGCGTGGGAGCCGCTCAGGTCGTCCTCGACGGCCAGACGGGAAAGGTCAATGCGGGGAAGCTCACCATCGACCCCACCGAGGGCGACGGCGCGATCATCTTCGACAACGGTGCGCAAGTCTTCTCGCACGACGACGGCGGACAGATCGAGATGTTCACCGGCGGCACGCACGTCACGCTGACGGAGACGCAAGTCGCGGTCTCGACATCGAGCCGCTCGCTGATCCTCGTGGAAGAGACGGATCCCAACATCGAGGAGGGCATCTACGTTGTCGGCGTCCCTGACGGAGCGGGCGGGCGATACCTCGGAGTTGACGACGACAACCGACTCGTCAAGCTCGCGAGCGGCGGGCCGGGAAACCCCGGCACACCGGGAGAGCCCGGCGACAACGCCGCCGGATACATCTACCCCGTCGACCCCAACGCCTGGACCCTAGGCGACGACTACGCCGCGCACGTCGCGCGAGGCTCCGCGGAACCGGGCATCGACTGGTGGTGCCCACCAGGGACGCCCATCTGGGCACCCGGCCCCGGGACCATCGTCGACACCTGGACCTCGACCTCGGGAGATGCGGGCCGCTACGTCACCCTTGTGACGGATGCCGGCGACTGGTTCCGGTTCCTCCACAACTCGACCATCGAGGTGAGCGTCGGGCAGACGGTCACGCAGGGGCAGGTCCTCGCGTACTCCGGCGGGTCCGGGAAGGGCAGCGAGGCGGGCTACGGGCCGCACACGCACGTCAGCTTCAAGCGCGGATACACGGGACTGTTCCCCGGCGCATCTGCTCTCGATGACTTCTACGCGTACATGCTCGCGGCTTAGTCGCAGACGTGGTACTCCGCATTCACGCGGAACTGGATGATCTGGTCCTCACTCGCTGAAGTGAAGCGATCGGTGGGGACGACGGGACCAGCGTTTGGTGTTGCACACACTTCGAATGCGGCATCGAGGATCTCTTGGCCAGTGAGTGCCAGCTCGGGTAGATCCCGCTGCGTGACCTCGATGAGGAACGCCTCACCCTCGCTGTACGTGGCCTGAGGTGTCGGCTCCGCGCTGGGCGCCGGCGTCTCTACCGCCTCTGGCGTCCCGGTCGGCGTTACCTCAGGCGTCGGCTCGGCCGTTGCGGACTGCACGGTGGTATCCGGGGTGCGCTGGTCCTGCGCGAGCGCGAACGCGCTGGCGGTGCCACCTCCGACGATGACGGCTGCGGCGGTGATGGTGGTCGCGAGAGTGGCGCGCTTCATGAGTTCTCCCGGGTGTAGGTGATGAGCGCTCGCCGGATGACGACGGACAGATTCTCGCCGTTCCGTTTGGCGGCTTCGTCGGCGGGCTTCCAAATGTCGTCCGCGACTCGGACCTTCCGGATGGGCGTTTCGCTCATGCCGCAATCGTAGGGCCACTGTGGCCACAAATGCAAGGGAGAGCGCATGGCTCTGGTGACCATCACCTACAACGCGTGGAACCACAACCGGGAGGTGATCCCGGCGTCGCGACAGCCTCGCGTTGGGTTCCGGCCCCTGCAGACGTCGTTCGCGAACGGTCTCATGACCAACCGGGAAGTGTGGGGGAGCCTCGACCCGACGACAGGCGCGGGATCCGTGCAGCTCGAGTCGACGGCGGGCCTGCTGTTCGTGCCGTTCATGGACTGGCTCACGGACGGCGCGACGAGCGAGAACGACCGGACGGGGTACTGCGAGTGGCGGGCGATCTTCCCCGGCAAGGGCGGACCCATCGAGGAGCTCCCACCGGCAGTGCACATCAACGGCGTGCTGTACGGGTGGGGGGCTCCGCCGGAGCAGCTGCACGACGTCGTCTACTTCGACCTCACCGGACCCAAGGTCCGGGTGTGGGGTCCTGAGGGAGGGAACGCCTGATGGCTCTGGTCTACTACGGCGAGTTCGATGCCGCGTCTGATCTGACGACCGCGGCGAACATCCGGCGCACAGCGTCGCACGCGCAGGTCGCAGTCGAAGAGCGCATCGGGCCGGTCGCGGCCGGGATCATCGCCGCGACGCCGACCGTCTCCCAGGCGGCGGCCGCGGGCGTCGCGCAGGCGATCGTCAACGCGAACCTCGTGGCGTCGCGCGCTGCGGCTTCCGGGTCCGCGCTCGAGATCGTGGACGACGCTGGGGTGGTCGTGTTCACCTCCGCGGCGTCGGGCGGCAGCGCCGGCGGCGACACGGACTTCAGCGAGACGCACCTCATCCCGGTGACCGGGCAGTCGAACGCCGTGGGTGTTCTCGCGTCCCCGATCGCACCGGGGAGCGCGGACCAGCTGCCGAATCTCTTCGCGATGCCGGCGCAGGGCGCCGGGGCCGGCACGCTCGTGCAGGCTTCCGAGCCGCTCGCGCATCCGGTCACCGCGCCGCAGGCGAACACGCGCGGCTTCGCGTTCGCGTTCGCCCGGTGGTACGCGTTGCAGCACCCGGACGTGCGCGTCGTGCTCGTCCCGTGCGCGGTGTCCGGCACTGGGTTCCGGTTCTCGTCGCCGAACACGTACTCGTGGGCGCCGGGCCGTGAGGGCGAAGCCGGGATCACGAACCTCTACCGCGCGGCGATCAACCGCGTCGCGGCGGCCGCGGCCCTCGTGGGCGGGACGGTGAAGGTGCCCGCGATCCTGTGGCACCAGATGGAGGCGGACGCCGTCGGCGGGATCACGGCCGGGCAGTACGCGGCCGACCTGGATGCGCTGATCGCGGGGTTCCGCATGTCGATGCCGAACGCGCAGGACGCGGTGTTCCTCGCCGGTCAGACGGTGTGGGAGTTCCGCAACGTGCGGCGCCCGGGAACGTACGCGCAGCTCGACGGTGTCCTGCAGTCCACGCCGAGCCGGGTGACGCGGACGGGCTTCGCGCCCGCGCCTGGTCAGGGGTACGCGAACTCGGACAACACGCACTTCACTGGCAAGGGCCAGTGGCTACTGCACAAGGCGTACATCGAGGCATACGAGAGCGCGCTCTACAACATCTAGGAGGCCCTGATGGCTGGCAAGACTCGCCTGGTCGTGGTGAACGCGGCGAACTACCACGACAATTTCGATGGCGCGGCGGGCAATGTCTCGGGGCGTGCAATGCCTCGCGGCGGGCTGACGTGGGGTCGTGGACGGCAGACAGGGTCGAACTCGGAGATCGTGCTGGACGGGTCGGGCCGGCTCCGCGCCGGCGCCTCGGGGTCGGGTGGCGCGATCGCGGTTGTCAACCCGGGGTCCGCGAAGGTCACTGCTGTCGCTCGGATCGCTGCGCTCGCCACCAGCCCGGTCCCGGCGCTCGTCTTCCGGGCCGTGGACGGCGACAACTACTACGGCCTGTTCCTCCGCTCGTCGAGCACCGTCCGCGAGTACAGCCTCTTCCGGCGTCTGGACGGACAACTCGGGAGCGTCATCGCGACGTCGGGTCGTGAGCCGCTCGTGGGGGACTTCCTGCGTGCCGAGGTCGAAGCGAGCGGGCGGGTGACCTGCTACGCGGGCCCCGCGGGCACCGATGAGCTGTTCTCAGCGTCGATGTCGTCGTTCCCGACGGCGACGCATGTCGGGATCTACGCCGACCAGTCCGACGTCACGACGTCGTTCGAGGAGTTCCGGGCGTACGTCTAGGACCCGTGGAACGGGTGGTCGCACTCGCACGGCAGCCCTGCGAGCCCTGACGTGTCGAGTTCGGGGGCGCGGCATTGGGCGGCGCGAGGTGTTCGCCCGAATAGGTGACGCGCCCAAACAACGACCACTGGGCTGCGGCCTGCTTCGACGCTCGAGTGTTCACAGGCCGGGCATGCTCCGGCGCGCAGCGCGACCGGCAATGCGGTGTCTGCGCTCGTGCTCATGCGGCACATCTTATCCAGCCTCACCTGAACCGGTGGGGCTTTCGCTTACCCCGGAAGGAGGCCCACCGTGGCCAAGACACTCACTCCTGAAGAGGAGGAGCAGATCGTGCAGGCACTCCTGGCATGGCGCGAAGCCGGCGAGGAGAACCCCACGATCCCCCTGTTCGATGACGTGGACGGTGACGGTGTCCCCGACTTCTACGGCCTCGACGGCGACGGGAAGCTGACCGTCGTATCCGGCGCGACGCTCGAGTCCAGCGTGTACGTGTCCGAAGGGGAGGACGCGTCATGACGACGATCACTCGCCCCTTCGCCCGCATCGACGGACTCCCCGTCGCGATTGGGATCGTGGAGAACGTGCTCGCCGCGAAGGCCTGGTTCCGCGGGGAGACCGGGTACGACCTCATCGTGTACAGCGCCATCCGCACGTACGACGATCAGGTCGCGATCTTCACCGCCCGGTACACGCGCACCCCGAACGGGCGGCGCGTGTACGACATCCGCACCTGGCAGGGCGTCCTCTGGTACCGGATCAGCGCCGCGGGGACGGTTGCCGCACCGGGCACGTCGAACCACGAGACGGGACGGTCCCTGGACCTCCGCGACTCCGGCCCTGACGCGGGTGTCGCATCGTCGTTCAGCTCCCCCCGCAACCAGCTCCTCTCCCAGAACGCGTCCCGCTTCGGACTGACTCACACGGGGAAGAACTTCGCGGAGCCGTGGCACTTCGAGGACCTCGGCATCTCTGACCCGTTCCTCGGGCAGGGGAAGCCGACGGCCATCGACCCCTCCGACCCCGGCCAGCCGATCAGCTCGAACGGGACACCGGCACCCGCCAGCACCGATACCACCACCGGCGACGCCGTCGCCTCGAACAAGGGAGACATCCTCGTGGAGACCTATCTTCTCGCCTCCGGCGACCAGCACTACGGCAAGGGCGATGTGTACTACACCCGCCCCGGCCTCAAGAAGAAGTTCACCAGCGTGGAAGACTACAACGCGTGGCGGGAGACGGTGAAGACCCTCCGCAACGCCGGCCAGACGACGATGATCATCCCGCCCACCATCACCGCGCTGAAGACGCTGGCCGACTGGCGCGTGAAGGCGATCCTCGACGCCAACGGAGTCTGACCCGTGCGCGCCCTGAAGCGTCTCGGGCGCGCGACGATCTGGCACAAGGACGCCATCCCCGCCAGTGAGGGGGAGCTCGCGCGGGACGTGAAGCGGTGGGTGCTTCCCCCCATCGACGCCCTGCTCATCCTGGGGAGCGCCGTCGGCCTGACCGGCGGGCTCCCCAGCGTCGCGATCGTCTACAACGAGGCCGTCTCCTACGCCGCGGCCGTCGCCGTACTCGTCTTCGCCGCCGCGTGCCTCGTCGGAGTGTCGTTCCCGAAGCTCTGGGTGCTGGAGTTCGCGTCGAAGTGCGGTCTCGTAGCCGTGCTCATCACGTACGCCGCCCTGCTCTTCGGGCTCGCGCTCGAAGGGAGCCAGTCCCGAGGGTTCGTCTCCGGTGTGACGGCTGCGTGCGCGGTGGTCCCGATGTGGCGGATCGTGTGGCTCCTCCGAGAGCGTCGACGGCGCGTGCGCGCCCGCCGGCTCGGGCAGGTGCTCGCCGCGCAGAGGGAGAGCTGATGGAGTGGCTCGCGATCGGAGGTCCAGCCCTCGGCCTCGCGGGCGTCGTGTTCGCCGCCTACATGGGCTGGCGGGGGAAGCGGCGAGAGACGGACGTTGCGGAGACGAACGCACAGCAGGCCGCGATCGCCGCCCGGTGGGATGACGCTTCCGAGCTGGCGAAGTACATCCGCGAGGAAGTCGAACGGCAGGTCGCCCCGATCAAGGCGGAGCTACAGCGGGTGAAGGACGAGTCTCACGAGATGCACGACGCCGTCCGGGCGCGGGAGACACAGCTGTGGCTGTGGGACCAGCGCGGTCGCCCCGGCGACCTCCCCATGCTTCCGGCTCCGATCCTGAAGCGCCTCGGTCTGGGCTACTTCGTCGAGGAACCAGAGAACAACAACTGACCCCGGGAGGGATCATCATGAAGACCAACCTCACCAGCGCCGCATGGTGGCGCGACGCGGGCCTGCGGGCCCTGTACACGGCGATCGCAGTCGCCATCCCGTACCTCGGCGCGACGCTCGTCGCGGACGTGCCGTGGTTCGCCGCACTGTCCGCCGCTCTGCTCGGCGCGATCTTCTCACTCGCGACGTCGCTCGCCGGGCTCCCCGAGTCCGCAGGTGTGGACCTGCCGTGGTGGCTCGCCGCGATCGAGCGGGTGGTGAAGACGTTCGCGCAGTCCCTCGCCGCCGGCCTCGTGGGCGCCGTGTTCATCACCGACGTCGACTGGGGCGTCGTGCTGCAGGCGGCCGTGATGTCCGCGCTGCTGTCGTTCCTGCGCCTGATACTCGCGACCCTCCCGCAGGACCCGACGCCGGCGCCCGCATCCGGTGGGCCGGTGATCATCCAGAATCTGCCGAAGGTGTCGCCTGAGGTGGTCGCGCCCGCCGCCGCGAAGTACCTCGGCCTAGACCGCGACGGTCACATCGTGCAGGCGCCGGCCGACGACGACGAGCCGCCCCTCACCAAGCCCTGACGACCACATCACTCGCCCCTCCCAGCCTGGCCGCCGGGAGGGGCTTCCGCCTGAGGAGGCGCTATGGCTGACATTCCCGAGAGCCTCGACTGGGGCATCGTCAAGGGCCGCATCGGCAAGATCATCACCGACACGGTCGACGAGGGACGCGCGCCGAACGTGGCGGACCTGACGGTGACCGTCACCCTCGTCCCGTCGCAGCGGTGGATCCGAGTCCTCGGTGAGGACGGCGGCATCTTCTACCTCGACGACGTCGTGTGCCCCGTGGTCGACGGGCTGCTGGTCGACCCGGAGACGAACGAGCCCGGGGTGTCGGTCATCGCGTACGCGCAGCCGAACGCGGTCCCGAACTTCGTGCAGTGGACGGCGACGATAGACGCCGAGGGCGTGAAGGCGGACCTGGACCCGGTCACGTTCAACGTTGCAGGCGGCGGCGTGACGACGAACCTCGAGGAGCAGTTCGGGGCGGAAGGGGAGCTGCCGTACGCCCTCGTCGTGTCGACGGAGGAACGCGAGCTCGCGGAGGCCGCGGCGGCGAAGTCGAAGCAGTACCGGGATGAAGCGGCCGTCGCGATGCAGAACGCGCAGGCCGCAGCCCAGCTCGCTGACGGGTCGGCGATCCTCGGGGAAGACGGGAAGGTCCGCGAGGAGGTGCTCCCCGAAGAGCTCACTCCGGCTGGACTATCCACCCAGATTGATGAGGCGGTGGCGGCAGCTGGCCCGTTCGGGTTCCTCGCGCAGGTCTACGCAGGCTTCAACCAGATTACCTACGGGCACAGCTTCCTCGCGGAGCAGGGCCTTGCCGACGTGACGGCGCACTGGGCTCGCCGGTTCGCGGCCGCGTTCGGACTCACCTACCCGACCAGCCAGGGCGGCACGGCGAACGACCTCAAGCGGGCCGTGGGCGGTTCCGAGGTGCAGGACTCCGCGGCCCGCGTTCTCAACACAGCCCCGTACGTGCCCGGGTCGGGGCAGCTCGTGGTCGTGGAGAACCTCATCAACACGGCTCGGAAGAACGGCGCGGTGGCACTCGACCTCACCGCGGCGCGGAACGCGATGCGCGCCATGATGGCAGCGCTGAACGCTTCGGCGAAGACCGAGGAGACAGACGCGGCGATCACGTACTCCGCGGGAACGTGGACGAACGGCACCGTCACGACCGCGTCCGGAGGCGGCGTGAAGTCCAACAGTGGCACGGGGGCGTACTTCGAGTTCACCGCACCTCTCACAGACGCGTACGTGCTCAGCGTCGCCCGAGGCGCGGGCACCGCCGGCGCGACCATCACCATCACCGACCAGAACACCGGGACCACGCTGGACAGCCTCGACCTGTCCAACCAGGCGCTCGGAACGACGGGACCGTTCGCATGGCGCATCCCCGCCTCCGCGCGCGGCCACGTCGTACGGTTCACGCGCACGGGCGGAACGTCGATCTACTTCGACGCGCTGCTCACCCAGTCACTCACCCCGCCGCCGGTGCTGTGGATGAAGGAGCCCTACCTGGGCGACTACTCCTACAGCACAACCTTCCCGAACGGGTCGGATGCGGCGCTCGACGCGTTCAACGCACTGGTCGACGAGGTGGCCGCGGAGTTCCCGAACGTGATCGTCGCGGACCCGCAGAAGGCTGGGTACTGGACGAAGGCCAAGGCGCTCCCCGGAGTCGATGGGGCTCTCGTGCAGGCGGACGGCGTCCACCCGAGTGCGGAGGGTGGGCAGGCCCTGTTCCTCACCGCTCGCGACGCGCTCCTGGCCTACATGACACGGCGGGCGGTGCAGGTCAGCCTCGTAGCGGGGACGACCGCGGGCGGAGAGGTAGCGGAGACGTTCGACCTGCGCACTGATCCTGGCCTCGTGGCGTTCTACGACAGCGCTTCGCTGTCCGCGTTGGCAGATGGGGCGCAGGTGGCTACGTGGACGCCGAGCGCGGGTATCGAGACTGTGGCGCTCGCACGGAGCGCGACGGCCGAACGTCCCGTCATGTCCACGGGGGCGGTGTATGGCGGGAAGCGGGCGCTCCTGTTCGATGGCGTCGATGACGACATGGCTGCGACGCTGGCGGCTTCCTACTCTGGCGCGCAGACGGTGCTGGTGATCGGTGCGATTACGAACGCTGACGGGTGCGCGGTTTCGCTCAGCGGCTCGGGTGTCGCCACCAACCTCTACTCCGAGGCGGGAACGGCACTCGTGGCAGCGCCCGGGAGCAGCGGTCAGACCCTGTCGGCGGCGTTCACGCCCGGGGCCAGCTACCTGCGCCTCGGGATCGTCGCGAACGGGGCCACGAGCGCCATGTACATCGACGGTTCGAAGAGCTCGGGCACCCTCGGTGCGGCGGTCGGCGGCAACGTGCTCCGACTCGGGGAGACGAACGTCGCCACGAAGCGCCTCACGGGCGGCATTGTCGCGCTCGCTCTGTTCGAGCGCGCACTGACGGACGCTGAGGTGGACGCAGCGTTCACGCAGATGCTCGCCTGACGTACCCACCTATCCGCACAGATACTCGAACCGCCCCTCCTGGGTGAGCTACTGACGCCACACGGCGGCAGGCTCCCCGGGAGGGGCGTCTCGACGTGTGTGTAGGCTCGCTGGCATGGCCAGGAAGGGCGACAGGCACAAGAACGCCAAGAAGGCGAGCAAGCTCTTGGCCACGCAACCGATTGAGGCCCTATACGAGGCTCCATCTGGCTTCGACGTGGAGGAGATCACGATCCCCGTCGACCTCATTTGCGGCTGCCGGATCGTGCAGCGCGACTGCTACCAAAATCACCTGCTCGTGCAGTTCGCGATCATGTGGATCACCCGCGACGCATTGGGTCGCTGGGTGGAGCAGTACTCATGCGACTCGCAGCACGGCTACTTCCACGAGCATCTGACGGGGCACCGCAAGAACGATGACAGGCGGAACATCAGCGCCTTGCGCTCCCAGGTCGACGTGCAAGAATGCTTCGACAGGGCGTACGATCTCGTGCACGATCGTCACGACAACTACTGCCGAGGTGGATGGCGATGAACACTCACAGTCTCGCAACGCGACGGGTCATGAAGACCGTAGCGCGTCGCTCCGCTGTCGAGCCGCTGCCTGTGCGTCTCTCCGATGGCTCGACTCCCGTCGTGGTTGCCCTCCCTGAGGACACGCTTGGCTCCGTTGCGACTCGCGTCAACGGCTTTGGCGGGGAAGCGAATGTATTCGTCGCCTTCCCGGAAAAGCTCACGCTTATCGACTTCCGCGTGAGCAAGCATGAGGGCGAAACCATTGAGCAGCTCGCACAATCGACGACGTCGATGGCGATGTATGTGGACTACCTCTACCTCAATCCTTCGCGTCCGTCGACGATCACTGTGGACATCGGCACCGACGCGATCGCGCCCTCAGTCATGAACATCTCCTACGCGTTCTGAACGTACAAGCCGCCCCTCTCTCGACTCCGGTCGAGGGAGGGGCGGCTTCGTCGTGCTCGGGCTATCCGTAGTTCTCGTCGAGAGAACCGGCGGCGTGCAGGGCTATCAACCGGTCGATCTCCTGGGTGATCTCACGAGCGTGGTTCTGATCCTCGATCCGGATCCGCCCCTTGTGTCCAGCCGCCTCCGCGAGGGCCGTCTCGATAGCGGTCTTGAGTCTGTTGTGTGCAGCTTCGCGCTTGTCCATGTGATCATCATGGCCTGCGTGTGCTCAGGGGTGGTCGGCGTCGGCGCGCGGTGTCTCGTGGCGTCCAGCGCCTCGCCGCGCCTGTCCGACGGGTATCCACTCCTCAACGCCGGGAATGCGCCGCAGCCCGTCACAGAGCCCCCGGGTGTCGTCGTTCTCGTAGTACCCGATCCACGTCCCGACCTCGCGGGCGAGGATGTCCAATGTGTGAGATTGGAGCCGCCGTGGCCAATGCTACTGCGCACACCCCTGCCCGAAACGACATCGCCGCGCTCGCGCGTGACGCGTACCTCGCCCGGTACGACGGAGCCACCCGGCAGCTGTACGCCGCCGACCTCCGCGTCTACTTCACCTGGTGCGCTGCCGCCGGCGTCGACCCGATGGCCGCCCGACGTCCGCACCTCGAGCTGTTCATCCAGCACTTGCTCGAAGACCGCGGCAACAAGCCTTCCTCCGTCATCCGACGGATGAAGCCTGTCCGTGGCTTCTATCAGCTCGCCGTCGCTGACGAGCTCATCGACCGCGACCCGACCGTGCTGCTCCGCCTTCCGAAGGTGCACGAGGACCCGGAGGCCATCGCCACCCTCACACCCGAGCAGGTGAAGACCCTTCTGCGCGTCGCGATCGACACCTCACCCGCGCACGCCGCGCTCGTCGGCCTCATGTCGATGCTCGGGCTCCGCGTGTCCGAAGCGTGCGCCGTGCGCGTCGAGGACTTCCGTGAGGACGACCTCGGGTACGTCGTCCTCCGCACCGTCCGCAAGGGCGGGAAGATCCGCGTGAAGCCGATCCCCGTCCCGCTACTGCGCATCATCCAGCGCGCCGCCGGCGACCGCACCAGTGGTCCGCTCATCCTCACCCGCGCCGGGAAGCAGCAGACCCGCGCCGGCGCGTACGACTGGACCAAGCGCCTCCTCCGCAAAGCCGACCTCCCGGAGAACGCCCACCCGCACACCCTCCGCCACGCCGCCGTCACCGCGGTCATCGACGCCGGCGCCACCCTCATCGAAGCGCAGGAGTTCGCCGACCACGCCGACCCGCGCACGACGCTGCACTACTACCGGAACCGGGGGAATCTCGACCAGCACGCCGCGCACCTCGCCGCCCGCGCTTTCGCCGTGAGCAGCTGACGAGGGCGGAGGGTGTCCGAGGCCGCCCGTAGCCTCGCCGGGTGGGTAGCAACAGACCGCCGTCGGACGGCTCAATCGAACGGGCGCTCGCGCAGCGCCGGCCGGTGACGCTGCCGGTGCAGGCGTACGGCGGCCGCGTGGAGTGGGCGAAGCGCCCGCTTCCGGTGTGGGCATGGGTGCAGTGGACCGGGTCGTGCTGATCGAGTTCACGCGGGAGCCGGGTGGCACGCATCAGATCGTGGTGTGGCGGAACGCCGTTACGAAGAGGGCGCCTGGTCGAGGTACTCCCGCAGCCACTCGATGAGCTCGTCGACGTCGGTCGCGCCGACGACGGAGAGCAGGTCGCGGACCTCGGACCAGGTGAGCATAGGGGGGACTCTCGGGATGTGATCTGGCTGTAAACGGAGCGGATCGAGCAGGACCGAGCAGGACTCGACAGGACCGGCGAGGCGATAGCGAAAGGGGCCTCCTTCCCAGTGGTGGAGCGGAAATCCGCGTCATCACTAGGGGAGGAGGCCCCCGCCGTCGAAGTGGCTAGATCACACGCCGAAGTACAGCTCGTACTCGAAGGGGTGAGGGCGCTGCGCGAGCGGCTTGATCTCGTTCTCCTCCTTGTACTCGATCCAGGTGTCGATGAGCTCCTGCGTGAACACGCCGCCCTCGAGGAGGAAGGCGTGGTCGTCGCGAAGCGCGTCGAGCGAGTCCTGGAGCGAGTTCGGCACCTGCGGGATGTTGCGGGCCTCCTCAGCGGGAAGCTCGTAGAGGTCCTTGTCGACCGGCTCGTGCGGCTCGATGCGGTTCTTGATGCCGTCGAGGCCCGCCATCAGCTGCGCGGCGAAGGCGAGGTAAGGGTTGCCCGAGGCGTCAGGTGCGCGGAACTCGATGCGCTTGGCCTTCGGGTTCGAGCCCGTGATCGGGATGCGGATGGCCGCGGAGCGGTTGCCGGCGGAGTAGACGAGGTTGACCGGCGCCTCGAAGCCCTTCACCAGACGGTGGTAGCTGTTCAGCGTGGGGTTCGTGAACGCGAGGACCGAGGGAGCGTGCGCGAGCAGGCCGCCGATGTACCAGCGGGCGAGGTCGCTGAGCCCGCCGTAGCCGGTCTCGTCGTAGAACAGCGGCTTGCCGTCGGCCCACAGCGACTGGTGCGTGTGCATGCCCGAGCCGTTGTCGCCGAAGAGCGGCTTCGGCATGAAGGTGGCGACCTTGCCCCACTCCTCGGCGGTGTTCTTGATGATGTACTTGAACTTCAGGATGTCGTCGGCCGCGTGCACCATGGTGTCGAAGCGGTAGTTGATCTCCTGCTGTCCGCCGGTGCCCACCTCGTGGTGCGAGCGCTCGAGCTCGAGGCCCGCCTCGATGAGCTTGAGGCTCATGTCGTCGCGGAGGTCCGCCGTCTTGTCGACCGGCGAGACGGGGAAGTAGCCGCCCTTGAAGGGGGTCTTGTTGGCGAGGTTGCCGCCCTCCTCCTTGCGCCCGGTGTTCCACGCGCCTTCCTCCGAGTCGACGGAGTAGAAGCTCGAGTTCTCCTTCACCTCGTAGCGCACGTCGTCGAAGATATAGAACTCGGCCTCCGGAGCGAAGAACGCGGTGTCGGCGATGCCGGTCGAGGCGAGGTACTTCTCCGCCTTCTTGGCGACCTGACGCGGGTCCTTCGAGTAGATCTCGCCGTTGCGCGGGTTGTAGATGTCAAAGACCATGATCAGCGTCTTCGCCTCGCGGAACGGGTCGAGGTACGCCGTCGACACGTCGGGGATGAGCTGCATGTCGGACTCGTGGATGTTCGCGAACCCGCGGATGGACGATCCGTCGAAGAGCTGGCCGACGGTGAAGAACTCCTCGTCCACCGTCGAGGCCGGGATGTTGAAGTGCTGCTGCACACCGGGGAGGTCGGTGAAGCGGATGTCGAGGAACTTGACGTCCTCGTCCTTGATGAAGGCCAGCACCTCGGAGGAATCTTTGAACATCGGGGGCTCCAGTCGGGTCTCGAGTCGGGCGTCCGCGAACGGACAACGGCGCAAACATATGACGGCGGGATTGCCCCGCCGTGTCCCTTATGTTTCCGGCATGTTACACAGCCCCGGTCCTCTAGGCTCATCCGGTGACATCCCCCTCCCACGCCGACCACCCGGGAGCGAGCCTCGGTCTCCCCGCAGAAGGCCCCGGTTCCATCGCCCGCCTCGGTCGCCGCATCATCGGCCTCGTCATCGACTACACCGCCGCGACGATCATCGCCACGGCGTTCTTCGGCTACGACCAGTTCGCGCTGCCGGAGGAGGCGGGCCTGACGCTGTTCGCGCCCATGATGGTCTTCGCCGTGCTCCACATCGTCTTCATCCCCATGCTGGGCGGCAGTCCCGGCCACCGGATCGCCGGCCTGCGTCTCGTCCGCGCCGACGGCGCCTGGACGGGGATCTGGCGCCCGATCGTCCGGACCATCCTGCTCGTCGTCGTCATTCCCGCGGTCGTGTGGGACGCCGACCGCCGCGGACTGCACGACCGGGTCGCCGGAACGGTCCTCGTGCGCCGCTGAGCGCCGGACACGACGAAGCCCCGCCGGAATCGGCGGGGCTTCGTCGTGTCAGGGGCGACTCAACGCGGTCGCTGCGAGCGCACCTTGGTGGGGTCGATGCCCTTGGGAATGGGAAGCGACGCGATGGACTGCGACACGGACTCGACGCGCTGGAGCACGGCCGCCATCGTCGCCCGGTCGATCGCCTTGGGCAGGGACTTGACGGTCTTCGCGAGCTGGTCGATCGGCACCTCGCCGTCGCCGTGGCCGACGTAGTACTCGTGCACCGGCACGCCGTGCGCCACGCGCTGAGCGCGCATCCGCTCGTCGCGCATGAGGCGCGTGAGTCGGCCCTTCGATCCCTCGCCCACGACGACGATGCCGCCGCGGCCGACGGCGCGGTACACCGCCTCCTGCGTCTTGGGGTTGATGCCCACCGGCATGTCCTCGCCGCGCCAGTTGCGGCCGAGCATGTTCGCCAGCACGTGGCCGGCCGCCCCGGGCATCCCGTCGAGCTTGCGGTACATCGCACGCGTGGAGAGGCGCGTCATCGTCATCATCGCCGCGAGGGCGCCGACCATGAGACCGGTGATGCCCCAGAGGAGGATGCCCCACCACTGGGGCTGCAGGAGGAAGCCGACGACGACACCCAGCAGGACGCCGAGCACGATGATCCCGGCGAGCAGCCATCCGATCCACGGGAAGGCCTCACGGGTGAACGTGAACAGTGACCGGATCTGCGAGAAGAAGCCCGGCCGCTTCTCGGTGGGAGTGCTGCGTGCCATGAGAACAAGACTACCGGGGCGCTCCTGTTCACGCGGCCCGACGCCGTGTGCACAGGCGAGCCGGAACCGGCGCGTCGTGCGCTGCGACGCGGTCACCCCGCTGCAGCTCGCGACGGGGCGGCAGGCTGAGGGCATGAGCTGGGGTGGCGTCCTCGCCGGGGAGCGGGAGATCTCGGAGGCGACGAGTGCGTATCGCCCGATTCGCCACGTCCGGCCGCCCGCCGTGCCCATCGCGGGGGAGCTGGCGAGGTGCGGAGACGACGTGGTGCAGCTCGTGCGCGCAGAGGTGCTGGACGACTGGGTGGGATGGCGCGCGGCAGGCCACGCGCACGTCCTCTCGCCGCGGGACATCGTGCTCCTCACCGATGGGCACGCGCTCGTGCTGCCGTGGTGCGTCGCGCGGCTGGAGGTCTGGCTGGCGATGCGCACGGCGTCGGGCTCACCGCCCGCGGGCGGCGAGGTCGTGACGCTGGCGGTCAGCCTGCTGCGCGGTGTCCAGGAGGCGTGGGATGGCCGCACCGGACACGAGCAGGGACCGGCCGGGGAGTGGTGGCTGACCGATGAGGCGCGGCCGATCTTCGCCGAGGGCGCGGGCGAGACGCCGGAGGCTTCGGCGCGGCGCGTGCTGGAGGGCCTCGCACGGGGGTCGGCCGACCGGGTGCTCCGCCGCGTCCTCGAGGAGGCCGTCACGGCACTCGAACGACCGCGCGGCCTTCACCGCGCCGTCGACGCCATAGAGGGGAGGCTCTTCGAAGCGTATGCACCGCGGGCGCTCGCCCTCGAGGAACGGACGGCGGAGGACGCGATCCCCGAGGTCGAGCGACCTGCTCCCTCCGCGGAGGGCGCGGCGCAGGCCGTCGGCGCGTGGCTCGATCGGCACGTGGACGCGGGAGTGGCCGCTCTCGCGGCGGGGGCGTGGGAGTCCGTGGGGGAGATGATGACGGCGGTCGGGCGGCGTCGAAGCACCCGGCGGCCGTCGGGCCCTTCGCGGTCCCGTCGCGCTCCGCTCCTCGTGGGTGCCGCGTGTGCGGGAGCCGTGCTCCTCATCGGAGCGTTGTGGCCCGGGGAGGGAAGCGCCGAAGCCGACGCGCCGATGGCTTCCGACGCACCGCCGGCTTCTGGCGAGCAGTCCGCGATGGTCGAGGCATCCGCGCCGTCGGGCGATCCGTCGGAGCCCACCTCGGCCGAACCCGTCTCGCCGGCGGAGAACACCCCGGAGGGCGCGGCAGGACAGGAGAGCTCCCCGGAGGACGAGACCCCGGAGGAGGAGACTCCGGAGGAGGCGACCGCTCGCCTCGTGGAGGGCGTCACCGCAGACGAAGTCGCGCTCGTGGACGACTTCGGCGACGTCGCGGTGACTCGCATCGCCCAGGACGCCGGGCACCGCCATGTGGTGCTCGAGCGCGTGCAGGGCGAGTGGCGCGTGCGACAGCTCTACGAGACGGCGAAGGGGGCCGGATGAACGACACACGTCCATCCGGCCCCCTTCGTCAGCTGGCTCGGAAGATCAGATCCCGAGGTCGGCGGCGAAGTCGGCCGCCTCCAACCGCGTCTTCACCGCGGAGAGGAAGCGCGCGGCGTCCGCTCCGTCGATCGTGCGGTGGTCGTACGACAGCGCGAGGTAGACGTACGAGCGGATGCCGATCGCCTCGACCCCGTCGACCTTGACCACGCCGGGGCGCTTGAAGACGACGCCCGTGCCGAGGATCGCGGACTGCGGCAGGAACACCACGGGGGTGTCGAACAGCGCGCCACGCGAACCCGTGTTGGTGAGCGTGAAGGTGCCGCCGGAGAGCTCGTCGGGCTTCAGCTTGTTGTCGCGCGTGCGTGCGGCGAGGTCGGCGATCTCGTGGGCGATCTGCGCGAGGTTCTTCGATCCGGCATCGCGCACGACCGGCGTGAGCAGGCCGCGCTCGGTGTCCACCGCGATCGACAGGTTCTCGCTCGGCGGGTACACGATGTTGTTGTCGGCGTCGACCGTGGAGTTCACGATCGGGAACGCCTGCAGTGCCTCGGCGGCCGCGAGCGCGAAGAACGGCAGGAACGACAGCTTGTCGCCGGTCTTCTCGAGGAACGTGCCCTTCACCTGGTCGCGGTACCCCGCGAGCTTGGTGACGTCGACCTCGACCACGGTGGTGAGCTGAGCGGTCTTCTGCATCGACTCCACGGCGCGCGATGCGAGCACCTTGCGCAGGCGCGACATCGGAGCGGTGGTGCCGCGCAGCGGCGACGGCTCGGGCTTGGCGGCCGGCGCGGCAGGGGCGGCCTCGGCGGCTGCCGGAGCGGAAGCGCCCTCGGCGGCCTTCAGCACGTCCTCCTTGCGGATGCGTCCGCCGACGCCGGTCCCCTTGACGGAGGCCAGGTCGACGCCGTGCTGAGCGGCCAGACGACGCACGAGCGGCGTGACGTACAGCTTCTCCTCGCCCTCGGCGGGAGCCTGCTCGGCGGGAGCCTGCTGGGCGGGAGCCTGCTGGGCGGGAGCCTGCTGCGGTGCGGCGGCCTGCGCCTGAACGGGCTCCTTGGCCTCCGACTCGGCGGGCGCTGCCGGCGACTGCGCGGTCTCCTCCGCCACCTCGTGCTGGGGAGCGGGCTCGGAAGCCTGTGCGGGCGCCGGCGCCTGGCCCTGAGGCTGTGCCTGCGGCTGCGCCGCCGGAGCGCCGCTGCCGACGCGGGCGAGCACGGAGCCCACCTCGACCGTCTCGTCCTCCTGGACGAGGATCTCCTGCACGGTGCCGGCGACCGGCGACGGGATCTCGGTGTCGACCTTGTCGGTGGAGATCTCGAGCAGCGGCTCGTCGACCTCGACGCTGTCGCCGACCTGCTTCAGCCAGCGGGTGACGGTGCCCTCGGTGACGCTCTCGCCGAGCTCCGGGAGGACGACGTCGGAGGCGTCGTCGCTCGCTCCGGCATCGGCGGCGGCCGCCGGAGCGGCTTCGGCGGGAGCGGGAGCGCTCTGCTGAGGTGCGCTCTGCTCTGCGGGCGCGCTCTGCTGTGCGGAGGCGCTCTCGGCGGCGGGGGCGGCGGGCGCTTCGGCGGCACCCGAGCCGTCGCCCACGTGGGCGAGCTCGGCGCCGACCTCGACGGTCTCGTCCTCCTGCACGAGGATCGCCTCCAGGACGCCGCTCACGGGGGAGGGGATCTCGGTGTCTACCTTGTCGGTCGAGACCTCGAGAAGCGGCTCGTCCGCTTCGACGGTGTCGCCGACCTGCTTCAGCCAGCGGGTGACCGTACCCTCGGTGACGCTCTCGCCGAGCGCGGGGAGGACGACGGAAGTGCTCATGTCAGGAGTCTCCTTCGGAGTGTCGAATTCTTATCTAGCTTAGTGTCGTCGCGCGCGCCGACGGGCTCAGAGCGCGTGAAGCGGTTTTCCGGCGAGGGCCAGGAAGGCTTCGCCGAGCGCCTCGCTCTGCGTCGGATGCGCGTGGATGAGAGGGGCGAGGTCCTCGGGGTGGGCGTCCCACGCCACGGCGAGCTGGCCCTCCGTGATGAGCTCGCTGACGCGATCGCCGATGAGATGAACGCCCAGGACCGGCCCGTTCTTCCGTCGGATCACCTTGACGAGCCCGCCCGTCCCGATGATCTCGCTGCGGGCGTTGCCCGCGAGGTTGTACTCGGCGGTCTCGATCTCGGCCTCGCCATGCGCGGCGACGGCCTGAGCCTCGGTCACACCGACCGAGGCGAGCTCGGGGTGGGAGTACGTCACGCGCGGCACGTGCGTGTCGGGGACGGGCGCGCTGGCCATCCCCGCGATGCGCTCGGCCACGGCGATCCCCTGCTGGAAGCTGCGGTGCGCGAGCTGGAGGCCGGGGACGATGTCGCCCACCGCCCACACGTTCGGGACGTTCGTGCGCAGCTGCTCGTCGACGACGACGAAGCCGCGCTCGCGGCGCACCCCGGTCTCGTCGAGGCCCACGCCGTCGGTCGCCGGACCGCGGCCCACGGCGACGAGGAGCACGTCGGCCGTGAGTGCGTCCCCGCTCTCGAGCGCCACCGTGACGCCGTCGTCGTCCTGCCTCGTGGAAGCGAAGCGGACGCCGAGCGACATGCCGATGCCCCGGCGCCGGTACGCGCGCTCGAGACCCTTGCTGAGGGTGACGTCCTCGTTCGGGACGAGGTGGTCCAGAGCCTCGACGATGGTGACGTCGGCACCGAGGGAGCGCCACAGGCTGGCGAACTCCGCGCCGATCACCCCGCCCCCGAGGATGATCGCGCTGCGCGGCACCTCGCCGAGCTCCAGCGCGCCCTCGCTCGTGATGATCCGGCCGCCGATCTCGATCCCCGGCAGCGTCCGGCTGTACGAGCCGGTGGCGAGCACGACATCGCGCGCGCGCAGCAGCTCGTCGCCCACGCGCACGGCGGGGCCGCTCTCGAGGCGTCCCTCGCCCGGCACGACGGTGATGCCGCGCGCCTTCAGCAGCCCCTCGAGCCCCTTGTGCTTCTTCGCGACGATCCCGTCACGGTACGTCGCGATGCGCGCGGCGTCGATGCCGAGGAGGTCCGCGTGGATGCCGTAGCGGGCCGCATCGCGCACGGTGTCGGCGACCTCGGCGGCATGGAGGAGCGCCTTCGTGGGCACGCACCCGCGGTGCAGGCACGTTCCGCCGACCTTGTCCCGCTCGACCACGGCGACCGTGCGTCCGAGCTCCGCGGCGCGCAGCGCCGCGGCGTACCCTCCGCTGCCGCCGCCGAGGACGACGACGTCGAAGGAGCGCTCGGTCATCGCACCTCACCGCCCGCGGCGACGAAATCGATGAGCGCACGGACACTGGCGCCGGTGGGGCCCTTGTCGGTGAAGCCGAACGGGCTGGACGTGCTCATCGCGGACCCCGCGATGTCGAGGTGCACCCAGGGGATCCGAGCGGCGTCCTCGCCCTGTCCGCGGCGGCCGATGAAGCGCTGCAGGAAGAGCCCGGCGAACAGGGCGCCGCCCGCGCGGTTGCCGACGTTCGCATTGCGCATGTCGGCCACGCGGGAGTCGAGCTCGTCGGCGATGTGCTCCGGCAGCGGCAGCGCCCAGGCGAGCTCGCCGGTGCGGTCGGCCGAGCGGAGGAACGCGTCGACCGCGTCGCCCTCGCCCATGACTCCGGTGTGGCGGGTGCCGAGCGCGACGATCATCGCGCCGGTGAGGGTGGCGACGTCGACGATGACGTCGGGGTCCTCTCGGCTGGCGGCGATGAGGCCGTCGGCGAGGACCAGGCGGCCCTCGGCATCGGTGTTCGTGACCTCGACGGTCGTGCCGTCGGCCATCACGAGGACGTCGCCGGGGCGGATGGCGCGGCCCGACGGCATGTTGTCGGCGATGCACATCCAGCCGGTGACCCGCACCGGGAGCTCGAGCTGGGCGGCCGCGCGGACGACGGCGAGCACCTCGGCGGCTCCGGTCATGTCCTCCTGCATGCCCACCATGGAGGCGGCCGGCTTCAGCGACAGACCGCCGGTGTCGAACGTGATGCCCTTGCCGACGAGCGCGACGTGCCGCTCGGCGCCGGCGGGCGCGTAGTCCAGGCGCACGAGGCGCGGCGGCCGGTCTGACCCCTGGCCGACGCCGAGGATGCCGCCGAAGCCCGCATCCGCCAGCGCCTTCTCCTCCCACACGGTGACCTCGACGGGGAGGTCCTTCGTGGACTCGATCGCGCGGTCGGCGAGCTGAGCAGGGCTCTGCCACTCGGCGGGCGTCGAGACGAGATCCTTCACGAGCGCGACGGCCTCGGCGCCGGCCCGGACGGCCGCGAGCGCGGCGTCGTCCGCCGACGCGGGAGCGCTCACGATCACGCGGGTGGCGCGGCGGCGCTTGGCGGCCTTCTCCGCGCTGTCCGTCTTGTAGGAGTCGAACACGTACCCGCCGAGCGCGGCGCCCTCGGCGGCGGCGCGCCAGGCGTCGTCCACCTCGGCGGCGACGGCGATGCCGACCGACTGGAATCCGGTGAGAGAGCGGATGGCGGTGCCCACGGCATCGCGGACGGCGTTCGCGTCGGCCTTCTTCCCGAGACCCACGACGGCCAGCGGCAGATCGGCGAACGCGGGCGCGTAGACCCGGGCGAAGGCGTTCCGGGTGCCGGTGAAGCCGACAGCGTCGAGCGCGGGAGCGAGATCGGCCAGCTCCGCTGGGGCCCCGCCGGAGAGATCCGGAACGGCGACGACGAGGGCCTCCGCGCCGTCGGTGGGGAATGCGGAAGGGGACAGCACGATCTCGGGGTACGGCATTCCTCCATCCTAGGTTGGCCGCGGCGGGCGCCGGTCGACCCCGAGCGGTTCATCCGCGCGACTCGTAGCATGGAGGAATGCCCGCCCCTCGAGACCTCTTCGAACGCCTCGCCGACGCCCCCGTGGTCCCCGGCGGGCTGCCACTGGTCGTTCTCCTGACGGGATTCACCGACGCCGGCGGCGCGGTCTCGGGAGCCATCGACTACATTCGCGAGGACCTGGACCCGAGACCCGTCGCGGTGTTCTCGAACGACGTGCTCCTCGACTACCGGGCGCGTCGTCCCATCGTCACCTTCGACAAGGACCACCTCACGGAGTTCCGGCCGCCGCGGCTCGAGCTCTCGCTCGTGCACGACGCGCTGGGGCAGCCGTTCCTCCTCCTCTCCGGCTATGAGCCCGACTTCGTGTGGGAGGCGTTCGCTGACGCCGTGGTGGCATTCGCGCGCGAGTTCGACGTGACCGGGCTCACCTGGGTCCACGCCATCGCGATGCCGGTGCCGCACACACGTGGCCTGGGGGTCACCGTGAGCGGCAACCGCAGCGAGCTCATCGCCGCGCAGTCGATCTGGCAGCCGCGCACGCAGGTGCCCGCGACCGCGGGCCATCTGCTGGAGTTCCGCGCGACGGAGGCGGGGATGCTGGTGGCCGGCTTCGTGCTCCTCATCCCGCACTACCTCGCGGAGACGGACTACCCGGCGGCCACGCTGTCGGCGATCGATCGGATCGCGTCGTCCACGGGGCGCGTGTTCGACCTCGACGGCCTGCGCCGGGAGAACATGGAGTATCTCGGCAAGGTCGATGAGCAGATCGTCGCGAACGACGAGCTGGCGCGCATGGTCACGGGGCTCGAGGAGCGCTACGACGCCTACATCGCCAACCTCTCCGGCGGGGCCGAGGCCAGCTCGACCGGCCTGCTGCACGAGAGCGATCTGCCGAGCGCCGACGAGCTCGCCGCCGAGCTCGAGCGCTACCTCGCCACGCGCCCGAACGGCGACGAGGACAAGCCGAACTGAGCGGGTCCGGGGGAATGCGGGCCGCCCCGCGGGCGTTGGCATCTCTGACTGCAGAGCACGTCTGAGGACGGAGCTGAGGTATGAGAGAATGACTCCACGACCCATTGCCGAGTCCGTGCTGTGAAGGCACGGCACTTGACAAGGGTCTTACTAGTGCCCGAAGACAACCGAGGGCGACGCGCGCAGCGCCGTCGGTGAAAGGCGAGAACGTGACAACTGCCACGAAGGCTTCGCGGAGCACCGCGAAGAAGGACGAGACCGCCGAGAGCGAGGTCGTCGAGGAGACGACGCAGACCGCCGCGGCGAAGAAGACGACCAAGAAGACCGCAGCGAAGGCCGCGCCGGCGAAGAAGGCGAAGGCGACCAAGAGCACGGCGAAGAAGACGTCCGACGAGGATGCCGAGACCGAGAACGACGTCGAGATCGAAGACGTCGACGAGGCCGAGGAGCCGAAGGACGACGCCAAGGGCGAAGAGAAGGACGACAAGAAGCCGGTCGCCGAGCCGCTTCCGACGGGCGCCATCGTCATCAGCTCGACCGACGAGGAAGACGTCCCCGTCTACTCGACGCAGATCACCGGCGCCACGGCCGACCCTGTCAAGGACTACCTGAAGCAGATCGGCAAGGTGCCGCTCCTCAACGCCGCGGAGGAGGTCGACCTCGCAATGCGCATCGAGGCCGGCCTGTTCGCCGAGGAGAAGCTGTCGAAGATGTCGGCCGCTGAGAAGTCGAGCCAGCTCGGCCTCGACCTCCAGTGGGTCTCCCGCGACGGTCAGCGTGCGAAGAGCCACCTGCTCGGCGCGAACCTCCGACTCGTGGTGTCGCTGGCCAAGCGCTACACCGGCCGCGGCATGCAGTTCCTGGACCTCATCCAGGAGGGCAACCTCGGTCTCATCCGCGCGGTGGAGAAGTTCGACTACACCAAGGGCTTCAAGTTCTCCACGTACGCCACGTGGTGGATCCGCCAGGCGATCACCCGCGCGATGGCCGACCAGGCCCGCACCATCCGCATCCCGGTGCACATGGTCGAGGTGATCAACAAGCTCGCGCGCGTCCAGCGGCAGATGCTGCAGGACCTCGGCCGCGAGCCCACGCCCGAGGAGCTCTCCAAGGAGCTCGACATGACCCCGGAGAAGGTCGTGGAGGTGCAGAAGTACGGCCGCGAGCCGATCTCGCTGCACACCCCGCTGGGCGAGGACGGCGACAGCGAATTCGGCGACCTCATCGAGGACACCGAGGCGGTCGTCCCGGCCGACGCGGTGGGCTTCACCATGCTGCAGCGTCAGCTGGAGAGCCTTCTCGACTCGCTCTCCGAGCGCGAGGCGGGCGTCATCCGCATGCGCTTCGGCCTCGGCGACGGCCAGCCGAAGACCCTCGACCAGATCGGCGACACCTTCGGCGTGACGCGTGAGCGCATCCGCCAGATCGAGTCCAAGACCATGGCGAAGCTGCGTCACCCGAGCCGCTCGCAGTCGCTGCGGGACTACCTCGAGTGAGCGGCGAGGCGAACGAGGGCAAGCTCCTCGAGGTCGAGGTGGATGGCGCGCGCTACCAGCGCATCCCGCTGCGCACGCGCGTGGTCATGCCGGGCGACGAGATCGACGCGATCATCGCGGAGTACGCGAAGGATGCCGTCCGTCCGGGTGACCTGCTCTTCGTGACCGAGAAGATCATCGCGATCATGCAGGGCCGCTCGTACATGATGGACGAGATCCGTCCGCGGAAGCTCGCGACGTTCCTGTCGAAGTACGTCACGAAGACGGCGTACGGCATCGGGCTCGGCATCCCCGAGACCATGGAGATGGCGCTGCGGGAGGTCGGCACCCCGAGGATCCTCTTCGCGGCGGGCGTCTCCGCTGTGACGAAACTCCTCGGACGACGCGGCGATTTCTACCGCATCGCCGGCGACAAGGCGCGTGCCATCGACGGCCCGACGCCCGGGACCATCCCGCCGTACAACCGCGCCGTGGTGCTCGGGCCCGAGCGCCCGCGCGACGTCGCCGCGCACGTGCGGTCGCTGCTCGGCGTGGACGCCGACGTCGCCGTCGTCGACATCAACGACATCGGCGGCAACATCCTCGGCTCGACGCTCGACAAGGCGGGGGAGAAGCGCCTCGTGCGCATCCTCCGCGACAACCCGCTCGGCCAGGGGCACCAGTCGACCCCGCTCGGGATCATCCGCAAGGTCTGAGCAGACAGGGCATGACAGCAGACAGGGCATGACAAAGGCGGGCTCCCCTCGGGGGGCCCGCCTTTGTGGTGTGCTCAGAAGCCGATGGCGCTGCGGTAGCGGGGCTTGTGGCCGGTGCGGATGCCCGTCACCGACGGCTTGTTCTCGTAGACGCCGGCGCCCCAGTTGCCCTCGACGAGGACCGGCCCGTCCGGGGAGACGACCACGTCCCATCCCACGTACTGGACCTCGGGCACGACGCGCGCGACCTCGTCGATGAACGCGCGGACCTCCGCCATGAACGGCAGCTGGAAGTCGGCGATGGGGAAGCCGGTGTCGGGGTGCTTCTCGTGCACGTGGCCGTGCGAGTCGTACCCGGCCCCGATCGCGCGGCCGGCGTCGTCGAGCATCGTGTAGAAGCCGCCGAACGACATCTGGTCGCTGACCGCGCCGCGGCCGAACTTCTGCGCGATGGCGAGGATATGGACGTCCTTCTTGTCGTTGAACGCCGTGATGCGCGTGGTGTTGACGGTGCCGGGGCAGACGGCGGCGAGATCGGCGTGCTGCACGATGAGCTGCTCGAGAAGGATCTCGTCGCGCTCGAGCAGGCCGCGGTGGAAGGCCGACCAGTCGTCGACCTCAGCGGCGTGGTAGCGGTGCACGCCGAGCCCCATGTGGCTGACGGGCACCTTCGCGACGATCGTGCCGTGCTTCTCGACGAAGGCGCGGACAGCATCGGCGTTGCCGGCCTCGACGACCAGCCACTCGCGACGGAGGAATCGGTCGAAGCGCCGGTTGAACTCGATCTTGTTCTCGAACACCAGACGATGGTCGGGGTGCGCATAGCGCGCGGCGAGCTGCGCGGAGACCGGGTGCGTCATGAAGGTCGCGCGCTCCTCGGGGCTGAGGATCGCGAAGTCGTAGTCGACGTAGTCCTGGAAGGCGACGTCGCGGCGGGCGGCGGACCACAGCATGTCGGCGACGACGAGCGGCACGGCCTTGCCGTGCTGCTCGTGCACCTCCTTGGCGCGTTCGATCACCGAGCCGACGTCGATGCGGCGCGCGCGCTCCACGAGGTAGCGGAGCTTGGGGCCGGGGCTCAGGCGGGTCGAGGGCATGCGGGCGTCCTCCAGGTGGCTTGCGATGGGCCTGGCTAGTCTAGATCGGGTGACTTCGCAGCGCCTTCGGACCGCGGCGCCCCTCGGGCGCGTGTCGACCTCGGCCCTCGCCGCGAACCTGCACGACGCACCGTCCGGCGCCGTCGGCGACCTGCGTCGCGACGCGTGGGGGCATGGCCTCCTCACGGTCGCCCGCGCCCTGCGCGCGGCGGGCGTCGAGCGGGTGCGGGCGGACGGCCCGGATGTGGCGGTCGTCGAGGAACTCGGGCTCACCGCCGCCGCCGATGAGCCGACGCTGGCCATGCCGCGCGTGCTCGGCCTCCCGGGCTCCGGCGGCGAGCCGGTGCTGTCGCTGGTCGCGCCCATCCTCTCCACCAAGCGCCTCCTCGCGCGTGAGGGCGTGTCGTACGGGTTCATCCACCGCGCGCCGACCGACACGCGCGTGGCGCTCGTTCCCGGCGGCTACGCGCAGGGCGTCGTCCGCGCGCTCGGCAGCCGAGGGCACGTCGACGTCGGCGGGCGCCGCTGCCCCATCATCGGGCGCGTCGCGATGGACGTCTGCGTCGTCGACATCGGCGAGGCTCCGGATGCTCACCCGGGCGACGAGGTCGTCTACTTCGGGGCGGGCGCGGTGCGCGACGAGCTGGGCGAGTGGATTGCCGTCACCGGTCTGACGGGCGGCGAGCTCGCCGCGCGCATCGGCCTCGGCGTCGAGCGGGAGGTGGTCGCGTGAGCGAGCTGCGCATCGACCTGGAGCGCTTCCAGGACAACGTGCGTGCGGTGGCGGAGCGCGTCGCGCCCGCCGATCTCCTCCTCGTCGTGAAGGACGACGCGTACGGGCACGGCGTCGAGCGGATGGTCCCCGCGGCTCTCGAGGTCGGCGTGCGCTGGATGGGCGCGATCGACCTCTCCTCTGCGAGCCGCGCGAAGGCGATCGCGGGCGACCGTGCGCGCGTGTTCTGCTGGCAGACGGCAGGCGGCGACGAGATCGCCGCCGCCCTCGATGCGGAGCTCGAGCTCGGCGTGGGCGACGCCGACTACCTCGAGCGCGTGGCGACGGTCGCCGCCGAGCGGCAGCAGCCCGCCCTCGTGCATCTGAAGATCGACACCGGGCTGCACCGCAACGGCGTGCGGCGCGAGGACTGGCCGGAGTTCGTCGCGCACGCGGCCGAGCGGGAGCGCGAGGGCACCGTGCGTGTCGTCGGCATCTGGAGCCACATCGCCGAGGCCAGCGACGCCGAGGACGACGCCGCGCGCGCGGTGTTCGACGACGCGGTCGCCGTCGCGCGCGCCGCGGGCCTCGATCCCGACGTGCGGCACCTCGCCGCCAGCGCGGCAAGCTGGCATCGGGCGGAGTTCCGCTGCGATCTCGTCCGCATCGGCGCGTTCTGCTACGGCATCCGCTCGGCGGACGGCCCGGAGATCCCCGGCATCGCGCCCGCCGCGACTCTCGTGACCGAGGTCGTCGCCGTGCACGACGGCGTCGTGGAGCTCGGCATCGGCTGGCTGGACGGCCTGTTCTCGACGCTGGCGGGGCGGATGGCCGTCGGCACGCCGGCGGGGCCGCGCGCGCTGCGCGAGGTCCGCGAGACGACGGCCGTCGTCGACGCCTGGGAGGGCGCGGCCATCGGCGACGAGGTGCGCGTGTTCGGACCGGGCGACGCGCACGAGAGCACCGCGACCACCGTCGCGGAGGCCATCGGCACGGTGGGCGAGGAGCCGCTGCTGCGCGTCTCCCCGCTCATCCCGCGCGTCGCCGTCTGAGCCGCACCCGGCCATCCGCCCGGGCTGGCGGCCGCGCACGCGGCCCCGGCCAGCCGCCCGGGAACGACGAAGCGCCCGCCCCCGGAGGGACGGGCGCTTCGGAAGCCGGTATCAGTCCGCCTGGTCGAGGCGGGCCGTCTCGTCGAGCCACGAGGTGGCGACGGCGCGCAGCTTCTCCTCGTACTTGCGGCCGTGGTGGGCGCAGTAGAGCAGCTGGCTTCCGTTCACCTCAGCGGCGATGTAGGCCTGTGCACCGCAGCTGTCGCAGCGGTCGGCCGCCGTGAGACGGTAGGAGACAGGGGCTTCGGTCGTGGATGTCGCGGTCATGGTCTGCCTCCCTGTTCGAACCTGTCGAGGAGTCTCGACGCTTCCGATTCACTGTATGAAACCACGCGGGGCTCCGAATCATGCCCGGATGACGGCAGTTTCGCTCTGCGCGTACGCGATCCTCAGGATGGGCGCCACGGCCATCCGGCACAGGGGAGTGTCGCGGCGTCCGCACAGGCGATCGAAAGTATGATCGAAGACCGTGACCTCCGAGTACTCCGCCCATCATCTCCAGGTGCTGGAAGGCCTCGAGGCCGTCCGCAAGCGTCCCGGCATGTACATCGGGTCGAACGGATCGCCCGGCCTCATGCACTGCCTCTGGGAGATCATCGACAACGCCGTCGATGAGGCCGTCGCGGGCAACGGCTCGCGCATCGACGTGATCCTGCGCGGCGATGGCAGCGTCGAGGTGCAGGACCGCGGGCGCGGCGTGCCGGTCGACGTCGAGCCGCGCACCGGCCTGTCCGGCGTCGAGGTCGTCTACACGAAGCTGCACGCCGGCGGGAAGTTCGGCGGCGGGTCGTACGCCGCCTCGGGCGGTCTGCACGGCGTCGGCGCCTCGGTCGTGAACGCCCTGTCCGAGCGTCTGGACGTCGAGGTCGACCGCGGCGGCAAGACGTGGGCGATGTCGTTCCACCGTGGCGAGCCCGGCCGCTTCGCCGATCAGGGCCAGCCGAGCCCCGACGCGCCCTTCTCGCCGTTCGAGGAGCGCAGCGAGCTGCAGGTCGTCGGCAAGGTCGCGCGCGGGGTCACCGGCACGCGCGTGCGCTACTGGGCTGACCGGCAGATCTTCACGAAGGACGCCGCGTTCCAGGTCGACGAGCTCGTCACCCGCGCACGGCAGACCGCGTTCCTCGTGCCCGGGCTCGAGATCGTGATCCGTGACGAGCGCGGCGAGGAGCCGAGCGAGACGTCGTACAAGTTCGACGGCGGCATCTCCGAGTTCGTGCACTTCCTCGCGACCGACGCGCCCGTCACCGACGACTGGCGCTTCCAGGGGTCCGGGTCGTTCACCGAGACCGTGCCGATGCTGCAGCCCGACGGCTCCATGCGCTCCACCGAGGTGCAGCGCGAGTGCACGGTCGACATCGCGCTGCGCTGGGGGACCGGCTACGACACGATCATCCGCTCGTTCGTCAACATCATCTCCACGCCCAAGGGCGGCACGCACCAGCAGGGCTTCGAGCAGGAGCTGCTGAAGCAGATCCGCGCGGAGGTGGAGAAGAACGCGCGGCGGCTGAAGGTCGGCCAGAACGACAAGCTCGACAAGGACGACGTGCTCGCCGGGCTCACCGCCGTGCTCACCGTCTCGGTGCCAGAGCCGCAGTTCGAGGGCCAGACGAAGGAGGTCCTCGGCACGCCGGCGGTGCGCGCGATCGTGGCGAAGGTGGTCCGCGAGGGGCTGAAGGAGCGCTTCACCTCCACGCGGCGCGATGACAAGAACCAGACGTCGATGCTGCTCGACAAGGTCGTCGCGGAGATGAAGGCCCGTGTCTCGGCGCGTGCCCACAAGGAGACGCAGCGCCGCAAGAACGCGCTGGAGAGCTCGTCCCTGCCGGCCAAGCTCATCGACTGCCGCTCGAACGACGTGTCGAACTCCGAGCTGTTCATCGTCGAGGGCGACTCCGCGCTCGGCACCGCACGGCGCGCGCGCGACAGCGAGTTCCAGGCGCTGCTGCCCATCCGCGGCAAGATCCTCAACACGCAGAAGGCCTCGATCGGCGACATGCTGTCGAACGCGGAGTGCGCGTCGATCATCCAGGTCATCGGCGCCGGCTCCGGGCGCACCTTCGACATCGACGCGGCGCGCTACGGCAAGGTCATCATGATGAGCGATGCGGATGTCGACGGCGCGCACATCCGCACGCTGCTGCTGACGCTGTTCTACCGCTACCTGCGCCCGCTCATCGAGCACGGGCGCGTGTACGCGGCGGTGCCGCCGCTGCACCGCGTGATCGTGATGCACCCGGGTTCCAAGCCCAACGAGACCATCTACACGTACTCGGATGGCGAGCTCAACAGGCTCCTCGCTCGCCTGCGCAAGCAGGGCAAGCGGTGGCAGGAGCCGATCCAGCGCTACAAGGGCCTCGGCGAGATGGACGCCGATCAGCTCGCGGAGACCACCATGCAGCGCGACGGCCGCCTGCTGCGCCGCGTGCGCATGGAGGACGCCGAGGCCGCCGGCCGCGTGTTCGAGATGCTGATGGGCAACGAGGTCGCCCCGCGCCGGGAGTTCATCATCGACTCCGCAGACCGCCTGGACCGCGAGGCGATCGACGTCTGACACGGACCGGCGCGCCGGGCGCGGGTCCATCAGACGATGTCGTCTCGCCGAGGTGACACGGCTTTCCGCGGTTTTTCGTGTCGCGCCGGCGAGACGACATCGTCTGGTGCGTGAGGGGCCGCGACGCCGGCCCTGACTCCGGAGAATGGCGCTTACCCCGGAGGGTTCTGCCGCTTCGCGTCCTGGGGAAGCGCGATCCTCCGAGGTTCGGGCGCTCCGGCCGGCCTATCCGCGCATCAGACGTCATCCATCCCGCGCATCGGACGGCACACGCCCCCGCGCCCGGCGACAGCCGCGCCGGGCTACACCAGCGTGCGGCCGATCGACGACACCACCGCGTCGAGGGGCTGACCGGATGCGTCGCGCTTGGCGAGGGTCTGCGGCAGCTTCCGCACCGATCCCGTCGCATCGACGGCGAGAGCGGGGTCCGGGCCGACCCACGCGAGGGTGAGCCGGTCCTCGCCGCGAAGGAACCCGTGTGCGCGCACCCCACCGGTCGCGCGGCCCTTCGCGGGGAACTCCGAGAAGTCCGAGATCTTCGCGCGCCCGATGTCGGCGCCCGCGATCATCCCCTCGGAGCCGGAGACCGTCACCACCACGGTGTCATCGCCGGAGGCGGCGCCGAAGAAGAGCGCCGTGCCCTTCGCGCTCAGCTTCACCCCGGCCATCCCACCCGCGCTCGCCCCCTGCGGGCGCACCGTCGCGGCGGGGAAGCGCAGCAGCTGCGCGTCGGTCGTGACGAACACGAGCTCGGCCTCGTCGGGCGCGGGGGCCGCGCCGACAACCTCGTCGCCCGGCTTGAGGGCGATGACCTCCATCTCGGGCTTCGCGGGCACCGTCGCCGGGACCACGCGCTTCACGACGCCCTGTGCGGTGCCGAGCGCGATCGGCGTTGTGTCGTCGAGCGCGACGAGGCCGATCACGCGCTCGGACCGGTCGGCGAGCCCGATGTAGTCGTGGAGCTTCACCCCCACGCCCAGCTGCACCGAGGTCGCCGGCACCGACGGAAGGTCGACGGGGTGGAACCGCACCAGCCGGCCGCGATTCGTCAGCGCGCCGGCCTCGCCGCGCACAGTGGTCGACACGGTGGACAGGATGGCGTCGTGCTTGCTGCGTCGGGACGGTGCGGTCAGCTGCTGGCCCTCCGGAACCTCGACGCGCACGGCGCGGCCGGTCGTGGACAGCGCCACGAGCGTCGGACCGTCGGCGATCTGGAGATCGACATCAGCGCTCTGGCGCGAGCGGGTGGCTGCGGGCTTGCCGTTCATGAGCAGCGTGCGGCGTGGCGTGCCGTACTTGTCCACCACGGCGTCGAGCTCGGCTGCCACCTGACGGCGCAGCAGCGTGTCCGACCCCAGCAGCTCCTCGAGGTGCGCGATCTCGGCGAGCAACTCGTCGCGTTCCTTCTCGAGCTCGATGCGCGAGAACCTGGTCAGACGCCGCAGACGCAGCTCGAGGATGTACTCGGCCTGCACGTCGTCGAGGTCGAACACCTGGCACAGGCGCGCGCGGGCCTGCTCGGAGTCGTCCGACGAGCGGATGACCTGGATCACCTCGTCGATGTCGAGGATGGCCACGAGCAGACCGCGCACGAGGTGCAGTCGCTCCTGGCGCCGCGCGAGGCGGTAGCGGCTGCGCCGCGTGACGACCTCGATGCGGTGGTCGACGTAGACGCGGAGGAGCTCGACGAGGCCGAGCGTGTGAGGGCGGCCGCCGACGAGGGCGACGTTGTTGAAGTTGAAGGAGTCCTCGAGTGGTGTCAGCCGGTAGAGCCGCTCGAGGACCGCCTGCGGGTCGAACCCGGTCTTCACCCCGATGACGATGCGCAGCCCGTTGTTGCGGTCGGTGAGGTCGGTGACGTCGCTGATGCCCTGCAGCTTCTTCGACTGGACGGCGTCCTTGAGCTTCTCGATGACGCGCTCGGGCCCGACCATGTACGGCAGCTCGGTGACGACGATGCCGGTGCGGCGCGGGCCGATCTGCTCGACGGAGACCTTGCCGCGCACCTTGATGGCCCCGCGCCCCGTCTCGTAGGCGTCGCGGATGCCGTCGAGCCCGACGACGATGCCGCCGGAGGGGAAGTCGGGGCCCGGCACGAACTCCATGAGCTGGTCGAGGGTGGCCTCGGGGTTCTCGATGAGGAAGTTCGCCGCCGCCACGACCTCGGTGAGGTTGTGCGGGGCCATGTTCGTGGCCATCCCGACCGCGATGCCGGTCGTGCCGTTGACGAGGAGGTTCGGATACGCGGCCGGCAGCACGTCGGGCTGCTGGAACTGCCCGTCGTAGTTGGGTACGAAGTCGACGACGTCCTCGCCGAGGTCCTCGGTCATCGCCATCGCCGCCGAGGTGAGGCGTGCCTCCGTGTAGCGGGCGGCGGCGGGGCCGTCGTCGAGGGAGCCGAAGTTGCCGTGGCCGTCGACGAGCGGCACGCGCAGGGCGAAGTCCTGCGCGAGGCGCACGAGGGCGTCGTAGATCGCGGTGTCGCCATGGGGGTGGAGCTTTCCCATCACCTCGCCCACGACGCGGGCGCTCTTCACATGGCCGCGGTCGGGGCGCAGGCCCATCTCCGCCATCTGGTAGAGGATGCGCCGCTGCACGGGCTTCAGCCCGTCGCGCGCGTCGGGGAGGGCTCGCGAGTAGATGACGGAGTACGCGTACTCGAGGTACGACCCCTGCATCTCCGACTCGAGGTCGATGTCCTCGATGCGCTCGTCGACAGATGCGGCGTCGGATGCCTGCTTGCGCGCCATTCAGCCCTCTCCTCGGGTGGGACGGAACTCCGGCCACCTGTCGTCGGCGCCGCGGGCGCGGAGGACGAGCGCCCCCGCTGTGGGAGACTGGCCCGGATGTCCCTCATCGTACCGTCGGGCCCTGCGAACGCCCGGAGCCTCACCGAGATCGCGGACGAGACGCTGCGCTCCCTCGACGGCACCGGGACCTGGCTCGCCCCCGCGAGATCGACGGTCGTCGTCGTCATCGACGGGCTCGGCGCCATCCAGCTGCGCGCCCACGCCGGGCACGCGCGGCGCCTCGGGAGCGCGATGGCCAGGAGGGACGTCGCGCGCAGCGTCTTCCCCTCGACCACGGCCGCGGCGCTCTCGAGCACCCTCACCGGGGCATGGCCGGGGGAGCACGGCCTCGCCGGCTACCGAGTCCTCGACCCCGCGCGCGGGCGGCTCGTCAACCAGCTCAACGGCTACGAGCGCGATGGACTGGACCCCGCTGCCTGGCAGCGCGCCTCGACCGTGTTCGAGCGCGCGGCGGTGCAGGGACGCCCCGCGTTCGCGGTGGGACTGGCGGAGTACGAGCGCAGCGGCTTCACCGGCGCCGTGCTGCGCGGCGCGCGCTACGTGCCGGAGGACGCGGTGCGCGCTCGGATCACCACGGCCTACGCGCTCGCGGCGTCAGAGCCGGGCTCGTTCGTGTACTGCTATCTGCCGGAGGCCGACAAGGCCGGCCACCGCCACGGCGTCGCCTCCGACGCGTGGATCGCGGCGCTCGAGGAGATCGACGCGGCCTTCGCCGCCGCGGTGCCGGCGGGCGTCGGCGTGCTCGTCACCGCCGACCACGGAATGGTCGACGTGCCGCCCCATCGGCACGTGCTGCTCCGCGACGGCGACCCGCGCCTCGACGGCGTCGCCCACATCGGCGGAGAGCCGCGGATGCTGCACCTGTACCTCGACGACGGCGCGGACGCGGACGCCGTGGCCGCGACCTGGCGCGCGCAATCCGAGCGCACCGCCGACATCGCCACCCGCGACGAGGCGGTCGCGGCGGGGCTCTTCGGCCGGGTCGACGAGGCCGTGTCCCCACGCATCGGCGACGTGCTCGTCGCGGCGCGGGGCCTCTGGGCGTTCTACGACGACCGTCTCGCCGACAAGCGGCCGCAGCTCATGGTGGGCCAGCACGGCTCCATCACGCCGGAGGAGATGACCGTCCCGCTCATCCGGCTCGGCGCGTACGCGGGCTGAGCGTCGGATGGCCGCGCGGCCATCCACCGGATCAGTCGTCGGCGCGCGCTCCGAAGACGATCTCATCCCACGAGGGCATCGACGTGCGCCCGCGTCGGCGCGAGCCGCCGTGCTCGGCCGGGTTCGCCTCCGGCTCCGAGCGGCGGCCGGATTCGCCCCCGTCGAGGATGACCACGGGAGAGCTCGGCTCCTCCGTGGTGCTCTCCTCCGACTCCATCACCGGCGCGCTCTCGCGCTGCCCGCGGCGGCGGCGCAGCGCCTCGAGCAGGTCGGCGGTCTCCGCGTTCGGAGCGTCGGCATTCGGCGCGTGCTTCGTCGCGGCCTCGCGCACCGACGGGATGGCGCGGGTCATGCCGTCCGTCGCCCCCTCCTGCTCGGGCGTGCGGCGCGGGCCGAAGGCCGCCGAGTCGAACCGGTCGTCGTCCGCCGTCTCGGCGGTGTCGAGTGCCCGCAGCCGCGGGATGAGGCCCTCGGGCATCGGCCCCTGCCGGGACAGCTGCGTCGCATCGGCGTTCAGGGGCGCCAGGGCGCTGCGCCGCGGATCGAAGCTCCACCGGGCGTCGTGATCGACCTCGGCGGCCGTGAACTCGAGCTTGACGATCCAGCCGGTCTCGTCCTTCCAGCTCGTCCACCGCTCGCCCGAGGCCTGCAGATCGGCGAGCTTCGAGCGGATGGCCTCGCCGAACGTCGGGTTCTGGTCGCCCGTGAGATCGGCGCCCATGAGAACGGGAACCGAGAGCGCGCGGCCCACGATGTGCTCGCGCTCGGCGAGCACGGGGCTCTCGAACCGGCGGACGTCGGCCACGCTCGCGCCGAGGAGCTCGGCGACCTGCTCGGCGGTGAGGCCGGCGCGGATGTGCTGCTGGATGTCGCGCGGGCTCGCCGAGGGCGGGCGCGGCTCCTCGCGGTGCGACGCGCGGTCGATGCGCCGCAGCTCGGAGCGCAGCAGGTCGTCGACGGGGAGCGTGAAGCGCTGCCCTGATTCGTTCGCGAGGACGAGCTTGCCGTCCTCGGTCCCCACGATCGTGAGCTGATCCATGCTCCTGCTCCTCACACGATGCCCATGGTGTTCCGCCATGCTTTCACGGGCACGGCGTCGGGGCTGGGAATACGGCGGGCGCGCCGCGGGTTTCATCGCGAGCACGGTGACCCGCAGCGAGCCGACGCGCTGAGCATTTGCGAAAGGCGCGGTCGTCGTGCAAACTATCGCCGCCCCGCCCGACGTCGGGGATCAGCAACACCCGATGACGAAAGAAGTGACGCCTTCAGATGGCAACCGACTACGACGCGCCGCGCAAGAGCGAAGACGACAACAACAACGAGTCGATCGAAGCGCTCAAGGCGCGCCGCCCCGACAACGCGGGCTCGATCGACTCGGAGGACGCTGACAACCCCTCGAGCTTCGACCTTCCTGGGGCTGACCTCTCCAACGTGGAGCTCGACGTCGTCGTGCTCCCGCCGCAGGATGACGAGTTCACCTGCATGAGCTGCTTCCTCGTGAAGCACCGCTCGCAGCTCGACCACGACGGGGCCGAGGGCCTCATCTGCCGCGACTGCGCTGCGTGATCTGCGCGCGCACCACGGCCGCCGCGAGGCGGTCCGGGGTGCGCGTGGAGATCGTCCACGACGTGACGGGGTCGTCGGGATCGGTCACCGGGATGACCACCACCGGATCGATCCCGCCTCGCACGAGATACCAGCCCCGAGGATCGAGCCCCGCGCCGCGCGCATTCCGCGCCTCCTCACCCGAGAGCGCGACGGGCTCTCCCAGATGCTCCACCTCGATCCGCGCCCGGCCAGCGCGCAGGCGGCCGTCGGCCACCGCCACGACGGGCGAAGCGGCCAGGAGCAGCGTGATGAGCCCGACGGCGGCGGCCACGCCGAGCACGAGCGAGATGGCCGGGTCGATGCGCACGAAGACGAGCGCGACCATCGGCGCGACGATCGCCGCCGCGCCGAGGAGCCAGAGCGAGGGCGAGAGCCGCTCGCGGTAGGTGGCGCCCTGAGCGGACGCGCGATTCGGGGACGACACTGTGTTCTGCATTACCCTCGTTGCGTGACCGATATCGTGGACGTCCCCATTGTGGCATCCGAGGCTCCGGCCTACGCGCATGCCGGCGACGCCGGAGCCGATCTCGTAGCCGCAGAGTCGCTGACTCTGGCGCCGGGGGAGCGCGCTCTGGTCGGCACCGGCGTGCGGATCGCCCTGCCCGAGGGATACGCCGCATTCGTGGTGCCGCGCAGCGGACTGGCCGCGAAGCACGGGATCACCATCGTGAACGCGCCGGGCACCGTCGACGCCGGCTACCGGGGCGAGATCAAGGTCGCCCTGCTCAACACCGATCAGCGCGAGCCGTACCGCGTCGACGAGGGCGACCGCATCGCCCAGCTCATCGTCATGCCCGTGACGCGCGCGCGATTCATCCCGGTCGACGACCTGTCCGACTCCGCGCGCGGGGCCGGCGGGTTCGGATCGACCGGCTATCAGACACGAGGAGTGGCATGAGCGACGAGTCCGTTCAGCACGGCGACGACACCGCACCCGCGGAGGCGCCCACGCGCAACCGCGCCGAGGAGGGGCCGTTCGACGAGAGCGAGGCGAACCCCGTCCGCCCGTACATCGATCTCGGCGGCGTCAAGATCCTGCCTCGGGAGGGTCTGAACCTCCGCCTGGAGGTCGAGGAGCAGTCCAAGCGCATCGTCGCGGTCGGGCTGGACTACGCCGACTCCACGCTGCAGGTTCAGCCGTTCGCGGCGCCGCGCTCCACCGGCCTGTGGGATGAGACCCGCGACCAGATCCGCGACCAGGTGCGCCAGCAGGGTGGCCGCGTCGAGGAGCGCGAGGGCCCGCTGGGTGCCGAACTGCTCGCCGAGGTGCCCGTCGTCGCCGGCGGCGGTGGCGCCGAGAAGCGCCTCGCGCGCTTCATCGGCGTGGATGGCCCTCGCTGGTTCCTGCGCGGCGTGATCGGCGGGCGCGCGACGAGTGACCCGGAGGCCGCGGCCCGGGTCGAGGACCTCTTCCGCTCCATCGTCGTCGTCCGCGGCGGCACGCCCATGCCCCCGCGCGACCTCATCCCGCTGAAGATGCCGCAGACTCCGGGCGCCGCGTGACCGGACCCGACGAGCAGGCGAAGGGCGCGCCCCCGCGCGCATCCGACGCGCTCGGGGCCGCGCTGGGCGACGCCGCCCGCCGGATGGGCCTCGACCCCGCGCAGGAACGGAGCGCCGGACACGTGGTCTGGGGCGCGATGGGCGGATGGCGCGGGGTGCTGGAGTCGGTCCTGCCGAGTCTCGCCTTCGTCGTCCTGTTCACCCTGCGTCCCGCCGCGCTCGGCCTCGCGCTCGGCGTCTCGGTCGGGCTCGCGGCGGTCTTCACCGTCGTGCGCCTCGTGCAGAAGTCTCCGCCCTCGGCCGCACTGGGCGGCCTCGTCGCCGCCGCGGCCGCGGCCGCGCTCGCCCTGTGGACCGGGCGCGGGGAGGACAACTTCGTCCCCGGGTTCTTCACGAACGCGATCTACGGCTCGGCGCTGCTCGTGTCGGCGCTCGTGGGCTGGTCGCTCATCGGCCTGGCGGCGGGATTCCTCATGGGCGAGGGGACGGCGTGGCGCGCCGATCGCCGCAAGCGGCGGGTGTTCTTCTGGCTCGCCATCGCCTGGTCGGCGCTCTTCTTCGCCCGGCTCGGCGTGCAGCTGCCGCTCTACTTCGCCGGCGACGTCACGGCGCTCGGCACCCTGAAGCTCGTGATGGGCCTGCCGCTGTTCGCCCCGCTGGTCGCGGTGACGTGGCTCGCGGTGCGCGCGCTGTACCGGCCAAGCGACGAGCCGACGCACGCGCGCGCCGCTCGATGACCGCGGCACCCCTCGTGATAGATTTATCTCGACATCGAGATAAATCGCGCACTGCCGACGCCCCTCGCCTCGCCCACGGCCGGTGAGGTCCGCCTTCCTAGCCGAACCGGTGAGACGGCGAGCAAGATGGGGGCGTAAGTGCGCGGTCGACCAGGAGGAGACAGCCCGTGTCAACGGTGAACAGCTTCGGTGCCAAGAGCACCCTGACGGTCGGCAGCACCGACTACGAGATCTTCCGCATCGACAAGGTCGCCGGGTACGAGAAGCTCCCGTTCAGCCTGAAGGTGCTGCTCGAGAACCTGCTTCGCACCGAGGACGGCGCGAACGTCACGAAGGAACAGATCGAGGCCCTGGGCTCCTGGGATGCCTCGGCTCAGCCCAGCACGGAGATCCAGTTCACGCCCGCCCGCGTGGTCATGCAGGACTTCACGGGCGTGCCCTGCATCGTCGACCTCGCCACCATGCGCGAGGCCGTCACCGCGCTCGGCGGCGACCCCGACCGCATCAACCCGCTCTCGCCGGCCGAGATGGTCATCGACCACTCGGTCATCGCCGACCTCTTCGGCACCGAGAACGCGCTCGAGCGCAACGTCGAGATCGAGTACGAGCGCAACGGCGAGCGGTACCAGTTCCTCCGCTGGGGCCAGACGGCGTTCTCCGACTTCAAGGTCGTGCCCCCGGGCACCGGCATCGTGCACCAGGTGAACATCGAGCACCTCGCCAAGGTCGTCTACGACCGCGAGGTCGGCGGCGTCCTGCGGGCGTACCCCGACACCTGCGTCGGCACCGACTCGCACACCACCATGGTGAACGGCCTCGGCGTCCTCGGCTGGGGCGTGGGTGGCATCGAGGCCGAGGCGGCCATGCTCGGCCAGCCCGTCTCCATGCTCATCCCGCGCGTGGTCGGCTTCAAGCTCACCGGCGAGATCCCCGCCGGCGTGACGGCGACCGACGTCGTCCTCACCATCACCGACATGCTCCGCAAGCACGGCGTGGTCGGCAAGTTCGTCGAGTTCTACGGCGAGGGCGTGGCCTCGGTGCCGCTGGCCAACCGCGCCACGATCGGCAACATGAGCCCCGAGTTCGGCTCCACCGCCGCGATGTTCCCCGTCGACGACGTCACGCTCGAGTACCTGCGCCTCACCGGCCGCGACGAGCAGACGGTGGCCCTCGTGGAGGCGTACGCCAAGGAGCAGCATCTCTGGCACGACCCCTCGCGCGAGCTCGTCTTCAGCGAGTACATGGAGCTCGACCTCGCGACGGTCGTCCCGTCGATCGCCGGCCCGAAGCGTCCGCAGGACCGCATCCTGCTCTCCGACGCCAAGACGCAGTTCGAGCAGGACATCCTCAACTACGCCAACGTCGCCGATGAGGACTCGGTCGAGGTCGAGGGGACGTTCCCCGCGTCCGACCCGGGCACCGCTCCCGGCGTCGAGCGCGAGCACGTGTCGCCCGAGGGCGTGTCCTACCAGCACGAGCGCGAGCGCCCTGTGCTGACCAGCGGCGCGCCCGAGGCGGTCTCGCAGCCGGTCCCGGTGACCACGCCCGACGGTGAGAAGTACATCCTCGACAACGGGGCCGTGACCCTCGCCGCGATCACCTCCTGCACCAACACCTCGAACCCGACCGTCATGGTCGCCGCGGGGCTGCTGGCACGCAAGGCGCGCGAGAAGGGGCTCAAGCAGAAGCCGTGGGTGAAGACCACGCTCGGTCCCGGCTCCAAGGTCGTGACGGACTACTACGAGAAGTCCGGCCTCGACAAGGACCTCGAGGGCCTCGGCTTCTACACGGTCGGCTACGGCTGCACGATCTGCATCGGCAACTCGGGTCCGCTCATCGAGGAGGTCTCCGAGGCGATCAACGAGCATGACCTCGCCGTCACCGCCGTCCTCTCCGGCAACCGCAACTTCGAGGGGCGCATCAGCCCCGACGTGAAGATGAACTACCTCGCGAGCCCGCCGCTCGTCGTGGCCTACGCGCTGGCCGGGTCGATGCACTTCGACTTCGACGCCGACGCGCTCGGCCAGGACGGCGACGGCAACGACGTCTTCCTGAAGGACATCTGGCCTTCCACCGAGGAGGTCCAGGAGATCATCGACTCGTCGATCTCGCGCGAGCAGTTCATCAAGCAGTACGCGACCGTCTTCGACGGCGACGAGCGCTGGCAGAACCTGCCCACCCCGACCGGGCCGGTCTTCGAGTGGAACGACGACTCGACGTACGTGCGCAAGGCGCCGTACTTCGATGACATGACGATGGAGCTGACGCCCGTCGAGAACATCTCCGGTGCCCGGGTCCTCGCGACCCTCGGCGACTCGGTGACGACCGACCACATCAGCCCTGCCGGCAACATCAAGGCCGGCACCCCCGCCGCGCAGTACCTGACGGAGCACGGCGTCGCCCAGCGCGACTTCAACTCCTACGGCTCGCGCCGCGGCAACCACGAGGTGATGATCCGCGGCACGTTCGCGAACATCCGCCTGAAGAACCTCCTCGTGAGCGCCGTCAACGACGGCCAGGTCGTCGAGGGCGGGTACACCCGCGACTTCACGCAGCCGGAGGGCCCGCAGTCGTTCATCTACGACGCGAGCCAGCACTACCAGGAGGCGGGCACGCCGCTGGTGATCTTCGGCGGCAAGGAGTACGGCTCCGGCTCGTCGCGCGACTGGGCGGCCAAGGGCACGAGCCTCCTCGGCGTCAAGGCGGTCATCACGGAGAGCTTCGAGCGCATCCACCGCTCGAACCTCATCGGCATGGGCGTCGTCCCGCTGCAGTTCCCGGAGGGCCAGAGCTGGGAGTCGCTCGGGCTCGACGGCACCGAGATCGTCTCGATCGAGGGCCTCGACCAGCTGAACGACGGCGTCACCCCGCAGACGGTCAAGGTCACCGCGTCGCCCAGCGAGCACTCCGCGCCCGGCAAGGAGACCATCGAGTTCGACGCGGTCGTCCGCATCGACACCCCCGGTGAGGCTGACTACTACCGCAACGGCGGCATCCTGCAGTACGTGCTGCGCAGCCTCGTCTGACCTGCACTCCTCGCACGGCGGCCCCGGGATCATCCCGGGGCCGCCGTCGTCTGCGGGCGCGCTTCGCGCCCGCTCCCAGCGGCCCGGCGTAGGCTCGGAGCATGAGTCTGCTCGACGGCATCGCCGGCCCCCGCGACCTGGACGCCCTGTCTCAGGACGAGCTCGCGACCCTCGCGGAGGAGGTGCGCGCGTTCCTCGTGGAGAACGTCGCGCGCACGGGCGGGCATCTCGGCCCCAACCTCGGCGTGGTCGAACTGACGATCGCGCTGCATCGCGTCTTCGACTCGCCGTCCGACCCGATCATCTGGGACACCGGGCATCAGTCGTACGTCCACAAGCTGCTCACGGGCCGCCAGGACTTCTCGGCGCTGCGCTCGCGCGGCGGGCTCGCCGGCTACCCGCAGCGCTCCGAGAGCGAGCACGACGTCGTCGAGTCGTCGCACGCGTCGAGCTCGCTGAGCTGGGCGGATGGCATCTCCCGCGCCTTCCAGCGCACCGGTCGCGCCGATCGCCACGTCGTGGCGGTCGTCGGCGACGGCGCCCTCACCGGCGGCATGACGTGGGAGGCGCTCAACAACATCACCGACGACAACGAGCGCAACCTCGTCATCGTCGTCAACGACAACGGCCGCTCCTACGCCCCGACCATCGGCGGCATGGCCCGCTACCTGAACCGGGTGCGGACCGGGGAGGTCTACCGCGACCTCGGCGAGAAGTCCGGGCGGCTGGCCGGCCGCTTCGGCGCCGCCGGACGCGCGCTGTACCGCGGCGTGCGCGGCGGCACGCACGGGTTCCTCTCGCGCCTGACCAACAACAGCGAGCTCTACTCGCAGCTGGACATCAAGTACCTCGGCCCTGTCGACGGGCACGACCTGCCGGCGCTCATCGAGACGCTGCAGCTGGCGAAGGCCTTCGGAGCGCCCGTGCTCGTGCACGTCATCACGGAGAAGGGGCGCGGATACCAGCCGGCGCTCGACGACGTCGCCGACCAGTTCCACGCGGTGGGCCGCATCGATCCGCTCACGGGCGACCCCGTCGGCGGAGCGTCCGCGCGCGGCTGGACCGACGTCTTCGCCGACGCGCTGGTGCGGGTGGGCGAGGAGCGCGACGACGTCATCGCGATCACGGCGGCGATGCTGCGCCCCACCGGCCTCGCGCCGTTCGCCGAGCGGTTCCCCGACCGCGTGTACGACGTCGGCATCGCCGAGCAGCACGCCGTGGCCTCGGCGGCGGGTCTGGCGTACGGCGGCCTGCATCCCGTCGTCGCGCTCTACGCGACGTTCATGAACCGCGCCTTCGACCAGGTGCTCATGGACGTGGCGCTGCATCGCGCCGGGGTGACCTTCGTGCTCGACCGCGCCGGCGTGACCGGGCCGGATGGCCCGAGCCACCACGGCATGTGGGACCTCGCCCTGCTGAACATCGTCCCCGACATCCGCCTGGCCGCCCCGCGCGACGCCGAGCGCCTGCGCGAGGAGCTCGAAGAGGCCGTCGCCGTCGACGACGCCCCCACGGTCATCCGCTACCCGAAGGGCGCGGTGGGCGCGGAGATCCCTGCGCTCGAGCGCCTCGCGGACGGCGTGGACGTGCTCGCGCGCGGCGACGAGGAGGACGTGCTCATCATCGCGATCGGCGCGTTCGCCGCCACCGCGCTCGACGTGGCCCGCCGCCTGCGCGACCAGGGCATCGGCGCGACCGTCGTCGACCCGCGCTGGGTGGTGCCGGTGTCGCGCTCGATCGTCGAGCTGGCGGATCGTCATCGCCTCGTCATCACCCTGGAGGACGGCATCCGCGTCGGCGGCATCGGCACACGCGTGCGTCAGGTGCTGCGCGAAGCGGGCGTCGACACGGCCGTGGACGAGCTCGGGCTGCCCGACGCGTTCATCGACCACGCCTCCCGCGAGCAGGTGCTGACCGACGCCGGCCTCACACCGGCGAAGATCGCGCAGGACGTCGTGTCGCAGGTGCTGGGCACGCGAGTGCCGGTGGCACGTCCGGAGAAGGGCTGGCGCGGCCTTCCAGCCATGACCCGCGAGGGCGGCGCCTCGTCCTGACGCGACGAGGGGCGGACGCCTTCCGGCACCCACCCCTCGACGTCGTCCGCAGCGACGTCGTCCGCTAGGCGGAGACCCCGCGGATGACCGGGTCGTGGAAGGTGCTGCCGAACACCCGCTCGGAAGCCCCCACCCGATCGAGGTAGGCCGATGCGCCGCCGTCGATGAACGGCCATCCGGCCCCCAGGATGAGGGCGAGGTCGATGTCCTGCACCTCGGGGACGACCTGCTCGTCGAGCATGATGCGGATCTCGCGCGCGAGCTCGTCCTCCACCCGGCGCAGGATCTCCGCCTCCGGCACCGGCGCGCGGCCGACACGCAGGACCTTCTGCGCCTCCTTCGTCCAGCCCGTCACGCGGCCGTTCTTGTCCTTCTCGACCGCGTGCGGCAGGTCCGCGAGCGCGTGCAGGTTGGCCGAGGCGTGAAAGCGCTCGGGGAAGTGCGTCGCCATCGTGTCCTGCACGTGGGCGGCCACCTTCCAGCCCACGAGGTCGATGAGCTGGAACGGCGTCATCGGGAGCCCCAGCGGGCCGAACGCACGCTCCACTGTCATGAGGGGCGTGCCCTCGTCGATCGCGCGCGCGGCCTCGCCCATGACCTTCGCCAGCAGGCGGTTCACGATGAAGCCAGGGGCGTCGGCCGACCCGATGGCGTTCTTCCGGAGGTCCTTCGCCACGGCGAAGGCGGTGGCGAGCGCCTCCTCGCTCGACCGCGGCGTCCGCACGACCTCCACGAGCGGCATCGCGGAGACCGGGTTGAAGAAGTGGAAGCCGATGAGCCGCTCGGGATGCTCGAGCACCGACCCGATCTCCTCCACCGACAGCGACGACGTGTTCGTGGCGAGGATGGCCTCGGGAGCGACGATGCGCTCGATCTCGGCGAACACCTGCTGCTTCACGCCCGTCTCCTCGAACACCGCCTCGATGACGAAGTCGCAGTCGGCATAGGCGCTCTTGTCGACCGTGCCCTGCACGAGCGCGCGCAGCCGGTTGGCGGTGTCGCCATCCACGCGGCCCTTCTGCTCGAGCTTGCCGATCTCCTCGCGGATGTGCTGCAGCCCCTTGTCCACGCGCGCCTGGTCGACGTCGGTGATGAGCACCGGCACCTGCAGGCGTCGCGCGAAGAGCAGCGCGAACTGACTGGCCATGAGGCCGGCGCCGATGACGCCCACCTTCGACACCTTGCGGGCGAGTGAGCGATCGGGTGCGGCCACAGGGCGCTTCGCCCGCTTCTGCACGAGGTCGAACGCGTACATCGACGCGGCGAACTGGTCGCCCGAGATGAGGTCGGCCAGCGCCTCGTCCTCGCGGGCGAAGCCCTCCTCTCGGGTGCCTGACTTCGCCTTGTCGAGCAGGTCGAGGGCGCGGTACGGCGAGAGCGGCACCGTGCCGATGCGGCTCTCCAGCATGCCGCGCGCCATCTTGATCGCCACGGGCCACTTCGTCAGACGCTCGAGGCGCCCCGGCGCGTTCCTCCGCTCGACCTTCGTCGCGCCCGAGAGCACGCCGTCGGCCCAGCGCAGCGAGTCTTCGAGGTAGTTCGCGGGGGAGAAGATCGCGTCGAACATCCCGAGCTCGAACGCCTGCTGCGGCTTCAGGGTGCGGTTCTGCTTGAGCGGGTTCGAGATGACGACCTCGAGGGCGTTCTCGATGCCGATGAGGTTCGGCAGCAGGTAGGCGCCGCCCCAGCCGGGGACGAGTCCGAGGAACACCTCGGGCAGCGCGATCGCGGCGGCCGACGAGTCCACCGTGCGGTACGTCGAGTTCAGTGCGATCTCCGTGCCGCCGCCGAGCGCGACGCCGTTGACGAATGCGAACGACGGCACCCCGAGGTCGGAGAGCTTGCCCAGCACGTGGTGCCCCTGCTGGGCGACGAGGAGGGCGTCGTCGCGCTCGCGGAGCGCATTCATCTGCGACAGGTCGGCGCCGGCGGCGAAGACGTACGGCTTGCCGGTGATCGCGACCGCGTCGATCTCGCCGGCCGCCGCACGCCCGCGCAGCGTCTCCAGCACGTCGTCCAGCTCGAGGAGCGTGCGCGGGCCGATCGTGTTGGGACGGCGGTGGTCGCGCCCGTTGTGCAGCGTGATGAGCGCGAGGGTGCGCCCGCTGGCGAGGGCGATGTCGCTCACCAGCGAATGAGTGACGACCTCCTCGGTCGCCAGCTGCTCGAGGCGGGAGAAGTCGAGGGAGCTGTAGTGGGTCATCGTGCTCACTTCCGCTTCTTCTTGCCGGTGTAGTGCGGGTTCTCCCACACGACGCTGCCGCCCTGGCCGAGGCCCACGCACATCGCCGTGAGGCCGTAGCGCACCTCGGGGTGCTCGGCGAACTGCGCGGCGAGCTGGATCATGAGGCGCACGCCCGATGCGGCCAGCGGATGGCCGACGGCGATCGCACCGCCCCACGGGTTCACGCGGGGATCGTCGTCGGCGATGCCGAAGTGGTCGAGGAACGACAGCACCTGGATGGCGAAGGCCTCGTTGAGCTCGAAAAGCCCGATGTCGTCGATCGAGAGTCCGGCCTTCGCGAGCGCCTTCTCGGTGGACGGGATGGGACCGATTCCCATGATCTCCGGCTGCACCCCCGCGAACGCGAACGAGACCATCCGCATCTTGGGCGTGAGGCCGAGCTCCTTGACCGCGGCGGAACTCGCGAGGAGGCTCACGGTCGCGCCGTCGGTGAGGGGCGACGACGTGCCGGCCGTGACGCGACCGTGCGGGCGGAAGGGCGTCTTGAGGTTCGCCAGCGCCTCCATCGTCGTCTCCGGGCGCCGGCCCTCGTCGTCGGCGGCGAGTCGCCAGGCCCCGTCCGCCCCGGCCACCGCCACGGGCACGAGGTCGAGCTGGATGCGGCCGGCGTCGTACGCGGCCTGCACCTTCTGCTGGCTGGCGACCGCGAAGCGGTCCGCGCGCTCCTTCGTGAGGTGCGGGAACCGGTCGTGGATGCGCTCCGCGGTGACCCCCATGTCCAGCGCCCCCGGGTCGACCATCCGCTCGGCGACGAAGCGCGGATTGGGGTCGGCGTTCTTCCCGATCGGGTGATGCCCCATGTGCTCGACGCCGCCCGCGATGGCGAGGTCGTACATGCCCACGCCGATCGAGGCACCCATGGTCGTGACGGCCGTCATCGCGCCCGCGCACATGCGGTCGATGGCGAGGCCGGGGACCGTCTGCGGGAGGCCGGCGAGGATGGCCGCGCTGCGTCCCAGGGTGAGCCCCTGGTCTCCCGTCTGCGACGTCGCGGCGATCGCGACGTCGTCGATCCGCTCGGGCGGAACGCCGCCGTTGCGCTCGATCAGCCCGATCATCGCCTTGACGACGAGGTCGTCCGCCCGCGTACCGGCGTACATGCCCTTCTCACCCGCGCGCCCGAAAGGGGTCCGCACGCCATCCACGAAGTGGACATCCGAAAGCTCGGCCACTCTGCCTCCCTGTGTCAGTTGGCTTCAGCCTAGGCGGGGCCTCCGACGCGAGATCGCATCGATTGGGATGAACCTACGAAGCGGCGGCGGCGTCCTCTCCGGGTGTTTGCGCGGCGCGCACAAAGGCGGTGGCGATCACCTCGGCGGTCGCCTCGATCTGCCACTCGCGCGCGCCCTGCTCGCGGAGGGCCACCGCGATGCTCTCGGCGGTGATCGGGATGGGCGGCTCCCACGCGACCCGGCGCAGCGTCTCCGGGGTGAGGAGGTTCTCCGTGGGCATGTCCAGCTCCGCCGCCTTCGCCTCCACCTCGGGCCGGGCCTGCTTGAGGCGCGCGTCGGCGTCGGGGTGCCGCTCGGCCCAGGCGCGATGCGGCGGCAGGGAGTCGCTCGGCACGCGCTCCGCGGGCAGATCCTCGGTCTCCCGGCCGGCGACGATGGCATCCCACCAGCGGTCGAGCTGTGTGCGGCTCGCGCGCCCGGTGAACTCCTTCAATCCGGCGAGCGCCTGCTTCGTGCGGGGCATCGCGAGCACCGCCGCCAGCAGCGCGCGGTCGGGCACGAGGCGGCCGGGGGAGACGTCCTGCTGCTGGGCCAGCTCCTCCCGGGAGCGCCACAGCTCGCGCGCGACCGCGAGACCGCGGCGTCCGCGCACCTTGTGGAGCCCGCTGAGGCGCCGCCACGGGTCGGCCCGCGGGGCCTTGGGCTGCCGGTCGAGCGTCGCCTGGAACTCCTGTCGCGCGAACTCGGTCTTACCCGCGGCCTCGAGCTCGTCCGCGAGCCGATCGCGGACGTCGATGAGGTGGAGCACGTCGAGCGCGGCGTACTCGACCCACTCACGGGGAAGGGGACGGGTCGACCAGTCCGCGGCGGAGTGCGCCTTGGCGAGGGAGATGCCGAGCGCCGCCTCGACGACGGCTCCCAGGCCCACCCGCTCCCAGCCCAGCAGGCGCGCGGCGAGCTCGGTGTCGAAGATGCGGCGCGGGTCGAGGCCGAGCTCGCGCAGCGACGGCAGATCCTGGCTCGCGGCGTGGAAGACCCACTCCTCCTCGCCGAGCTGGCGCTGGATCGCGGAGACGTCGGGAACAGCGATCGGGTCGACGAGGACCACCCCGCCGTCGCGCCGGTAGAGCTGGATGAGGTACGCGCGCTGCGAGTAGCGGAAGCCGGACGCGCGCTCCACGTCGACCGCGACGGGGCCGGTGCCGCCGGCGAGGCGCTCGACGGCGGCCTCGAACGCGTCGGCGCTGTCGATCACGGGGTAGTCAGTCACGGAACCTCCGGGCGCCGAACACGGCGATGTCCTCTGAGCCGGGCGGCAGCCCCGCCAGCATGCACACGAGCTCAGCCCACGCCTCCACGTGCGCACGGAAGGAGCCGATCGGCGACCAGGAGGCGCGCAGCTCGATCTGCGCGCCGTCGCCCTCGTCCGCCAGCGACCCGAAGCCCTTCGAGAGGATCTTCGTGGCCGAGCCGGACGGCGAGTGATAGGGAGCGCCCCGCGAGTGCAGGGCGTCGACGAGCCAGGACCAGGTGACGTCCGCCAGCAGCGGGTCGGTGCCGATCTCCGACTCGAGAGGCGCCTGCGCGAAGCTGACGATGCGCCAGGGTCCGGCCCAGGAGTCCTGTCCCTCCGGGTCGTGCAGGAGGACGAGGCGTCCGGTCCCGTAGGGGGAGTCGCCGTGATCGTCGGGACGGATGTCGGCGGCCAGGGCGAGGCTGAAGGGCGCCAGTCCCTGCGGGGCGGGGATGTCGCGCACCGACAGGTCGGAGCGGAACGTCGCCGACCGCACCGCCGCCTCGGCCTCGGCGAAGGCGCCGGAGCCCGCCCCATCTCGCGTCACGTCGACAGATTAGAGTGAGGGGGCCATGAAGACCCCCAGGCGCGCCGCATCCCCGGTCCTCGCAGCAGCGAGAGCGACGTTCACCCTCGCCGGAGCGCTCGGCGCGGCCGTCGCGGGAGCGGTGGGTTACCTCTCGCTGCGGGTCGCGCGCACCGCCGTCACCCCCGCGGTGCGGGTGGCCGACGTCGCGGTGCACGGGTTCGACACCGCGGCGCAGACGATCACCCTCGCGCGCACGCCGGACACCGTGCTGCCCGGCCGCTACGGCCTGTTCACCGGCGGCACCGAGCGCTACCTGAAGCTGGGCGCCGTGCTCTCCGAAGACGGTCTCAGCGTGCGGCGGAAGCTCCTCACCGAGGTCGACGCCGACACCGAGATCGCCCCGTTCGCCGCGTTCAGCGGCTGGTACTGGATGGGTCCGGAGGAGCTGCACCTGCCGTTCACCACGGTCTCGGTCGGTACGCCCGTCGGCGCGTGCCCGGCATGGCTGTTCCCCGCAGCCGGCGCGGCGGCGGACACGTGGGTCATCGCGGTGCACGGCCGCGGCACGACGCGCGCCGAGGTGCTGCGTGCGGTGCCGGTCCTGCACGAGGAGGGTCTTCCCGTCCTGTGCGTGTCGTACCGGAACGACGGCGAGGCGCCCCGCAGCCGGTCGGGGCACTACGGGCTGGGTGCGACCGAGTGGCGCGATGTCGACGCCGCCGTGGCATGGGCGCTCCGGAACGGCGCTCGCCGCGTCCTCCTCATGGGCTGGTCCATGGGCGGCGCGATCGTGCTCCAGGTCGCCCTCAACTCCGTGCACGCCCAGGCCATCGCGGGCGTCATCCTCGAGTCGCCCGTGGTCGACTGGCGCCTCGTGCTGGGCTTCCAGGCGCAGCGGATGCGCGTCCCCTCGCCGGTCACTCGGCTGGCGATGGGAGCGCTCGGACGGAGTTGGACGTCCCGCATGATCCGGCGGGGCGACCCGATCTCGCTCGACGACCTCGACATCGTCTCCCGCGCGGGAGAGCTCGACCATCCCATCCTGCTTCTGCACAGCGACGACGACGGCTTCGTGCCGTCCGACGCGTCCCACCGGCTCGCGGCGGAGCGGCCGGACCTCGTCACCCTGGAGAGCTTCCGCACCGCGCGCCACACCAAGCTCTGGAACTACGACGAGCGACGGTGGAACGAGGCCATCCGGGAATGGCTGCGCGAGCGCTCGCTCGCCCCGGGCGCCTGAGCCGGCTCACTCCCCGATGCGCGCTCGGATCTGCCGCTTCGCGCGCAGCAGCATCCCCGTCATCCCGGAGATGCGCAGCGGCGACACGATCCGCGTGAGACCGAGCGACTGCGGGTAGTCGTCCGGCACGGCGAGCGCCGCCGCGGCTGACAGGCCGGTGAGGCCCTGCGCGAGGATGCTCGCGAATCCCCGCGTCGTGGGCGCCTCCGCCGGCGCCGACGCGTGCATCGCCACGCGCTGGTCGTCGTCGACCTCCAGCACGATGAACACGGGGGACTGGCACTCGACGACGCGCTCGGAGAGCTCGGGGCGGTCGGCGTAGCGCTGCGGGAACGCCGGCAGCTCGTTGGAGAACTCCAGGAGGAGCTGCAGCCGCTCGGGCTCGTCGAGCTCCAGGAACTCGTCGCGGATCTCGGCGAGGGCGGCGGGCAGGGCGCTCTCGGTCATGTCACGCCGCCTTCGCGGGAGCAGGTCCCGGCTCGGACCCCGTGACGATCGGGACGCGCACCGCGCTGCCCCACTCCGTCCAGGAGCCGTCGTAATTGCGTACGCGCGGGAAGCCCAGGAGGTGCTTCAGGACGAACCACGTGTGGCTCGAGCGCTCCCCGATGCGGCAGTAGGCGACGATGTCGTCGTCACCGCCGAGGCCGAGCTCGTCGCGATAGATCGCCTCGAGCTCAGCGCGGGTGCGGAAGGTGCCGTCCTCGGCCGCCGCGCGCCCCCACGGCACGCTCAGGGCGGAGGGGATGTGCCCCGCCCGCAGCGCGCCCTCATCCGGATAGGCGGGCGCCGTGGTGCGCTCGCCGGAGTACTCCTCGGGGGAGCGCACGTCGATGAGGGGGTTCCCGAGGTGCGCGAGGACGTCGTCCTTGAAGGCGCGCAGCTCGGCGTCGTCGCGCTCGACGACGGGGTAGTCGGTGCGCTCGCGCTGCGGCCGCTCGGCGGTGAGCTCGCGGCCCTCGCTCACCCACTTGTCGCGGCCGCCGTCCAGCAGGCGCACGTCCTCGTGGCCGAAGAGGGAGAACACCCACAGCGCGTAGGCGGCCCACCAGTTGCTGCGGTCGCCGTAGATCACGACGGTGTCGTCGCGCGAGATGCCCTTGCGGCTCAGGAGGTCGGCGAAGCCGGCGCCGTCGAGGTAGTCGCGCATGACGGGGTCGTTGAGCTCGGTGTGCCAGTCGACCTTCACGGCGCCGGGGATGTGCCCGACCTCGTAGAGGAGGACGTCCTCATCGCACTCAACGACGACCAGGCCCGCGTCGCCGCGGTGCTCCTCGAGCCACTGGGTGGAGACGAGCCGCCACGGCTCGGCGTAGGCCGCGAACTTCTCCTGCGACTGGTCGGATGCGACGGGCATGGCTGCTCCTCGTTATCGTTGATGGGATCCGTCTTCGAGCCTAAGGCTCGCGAGCACGGGGCGGCTCGGCTCCTCCGTCGAGACGCGACTCTCCGAGATCCGAGGACCCATGACCTCCACCGCGACCGAGATCGTCCACCTCGCCGAACGCCATCCGCAGCTCTCCGGCGAGGAGATGCTCGAGAGCCTCGTGCCGCCGCGGCAGTTCGACACCGCGACCTTCGACTCGTACCGGGTCGACGCCTCGTATCCCTCGCAGGAGGAGGCGAAGCAGGAGCTCGAGCTCTTCGCATCGGGCGGGCAGCCGGAGCGCCGCGGCGGATTCTTCTCACGCAAGCCCAAGGCGCCGGAGATCAAGCCGGGCGTCTACCTCGACGGCGGGTTCGGCGTGGGCAAGACGCACCTGCTCGCTGCGATCTACCATGCGGTGCCCGCGCGGCGGAAGTTCTTCGGCTCGTTCATCGAGTACACCGCGCTCGTCGGCGCGCTCGGCTACAAGAACACCGTCGACCTGCTGCGCGGGTCGGCGCTGCTGTGCATCGACGAGTTCGAGCTCGACGATCCGGGCGACACCATGGTGATGACCCGTCTGCTGGGCGAGCTCGTCGGGTCGGGAACGCGCCTGGCCGCGACGAGCAACACGCCCCCGAACGCGCTCGGAGAGGGCCGGTTCGCCGCGCAGGACTTCCTGCGCGAGATCCACGCCATGGCCGACAGCTTCCGCACCCTGCGGATCGACGGCGTCGACTTCCGCCAGCGGTCGCTCGACGGGCACGCCGCCGTCCTCGAGGAGCGCGCCTACGACGACGCGCTCGCCGCAGCCGGTGGCACCGCCTCCGACGACGATTTCGACGCCCTCATCGGGCAGCTGGCGCGCGTGCACCCCTCGCGCTACATCCGCCTCATCGACGGGCTGAGCGCGGTGGGCCTCCGCGGTGTGCGGCAGCTGACCGACCAGTCCGAGGCGCTGCGCTTCGTCGCCTTCGTCGACCGCGTGTACGACGCGCAGCTGCCGATCCGCGCCACCGGCACGCCGCTCGACGACGTCTTCGGCGCCGAGATGCTCGCCGGCGGCTACCGCAAGAAGTACCTGCGCGCCGTCTCGCGTCTGGTCGCCTCCACGAACTCCTGACCCGCGTCATCCGGTCGTCCCCTCTCCGCGAAACACGGTGTTCACGGAGAGGGGCGACCTGTAACACCGCGGAAACACCGAGTGCAGGTTGACGGTAACGCGACCGCTCGACACTGAGAGCACCCGGTCGAGCCGCTGAGGTCATCCGCCCATCTCGCCCGGGTCCTGTTCACGGATCTGGAGATGCACATGGATCAAGGCAACACGGCGTTCCTGCTGATCGCCGCGGCGTTCGTCCTGCTGATGACGCCCGGACTGGCGTTCTTCTACGGCGGCCTGGTGAAGGCCAAGAGCGTCATCAGCATGATGATGCTGAGCTTCGGGGCCATGGGCCTCATCGGGGTGCTCTGGGTGCTGTACGGCTACGCCGTCGCGTTCCCCGGCGCCGAGGGGCTCGTCGCGCCCTGGGCCATCGACTGGACGGCGCTCGGCCTCGACAGCCTGCTGGAGACCCCTGAGGACGCCGCCTTCCCGCCGCTCGCGTTCGTGGCCTTCCAGGCGACCTTCGCCATCCTCACCGTCGCGCTGGTGTCCGGTGCCATCGCCGACCGCGCGAAGTTCGGGGCGTGGATGACCTTCGCGGGGATCTGGGCGACGGTCGTCTACTTCCCGGTCGCCAGCTGGGTGTTCAACTTCGGCCTCGCCGACGACGGCTCCTTCGCGTACGGCGGATGGATCACGTACGGCATGCAGGAGGTCTTCGGCGTCGGGGCGATCGACTTCGCCGGCGGCACGGCCGTCCACATCAACGCCGGTGCCGCGGCCCTCGCCCTGGCACTCGTGCTCGGCAAGCGGGTCGGGTTCCAGAAGGGCGCGCACGTGCCCCACAACCCGCCGTTCGTGCTGCTGGGTGCTGGACTCCTGTGGTTCGGCTGGTTCGGGTTCAACGCCGGCTCGGAGCTCGCCGCCGACGGCACCGCGGCCCTCGCCTTCGTGAACACCATCGCCGCTCCCGCTGCAGCGCTTCTCGCCTGGCTCGTCGTGGAGAAGGTGAAGGACGGCAAGGCCACCTCGGTCGGCGCCGCCTCGGGCGCTGTGGCCGGTCTCGTCGCCGTCACCCCCGCCTGCGCGTCGCTGCACCCGGTCTGGGCCATCCTGCTCGGCCTCATCGCCGGCGCGGTGTGCGCCCTCGCCATCGACCTGAAGTACCGCTGGGGCTTCGACGACTCCCTCGACGTCGTGGGCATCCACCTCGTCGGCGGTCTCCTCGGGACGCTCTACCTGGGCTTCTTCGCGAACGGCACGGGCCTGTTCATGGGCGGCGGCATCAACCAGCTGATCGTGCAGGCGATCGCCGCGGCCGCGGTCCTCGTCTACTCCTTCGTGCTGGCCTATGTCATCGGCTTCGCGATCGAGAAGACGATCGGCTTCCGCGTGAAGAACGAGGACGAGGTCGCCGGGATCGACACGGTGCTGCACGGCGAGGAGGGCTACGTCCTCACCGCGCGCTGAGCGCCCGCTTCGAGGAATGCCCCGGCCGGATTCGGCCGGGGCATTCCTGCGCGCAGGTAGGGTGACCACGTGGCACGACAGGGACTCCTCGGCATGCTCGTCACGCGCGCGCTGGGCGCGCTCGCCGGCGCTGCTCAGGGCGCGCCCGCGGCGCCGCGTCGCGCATCTCGGCCCACCCACGACGCGGGAAGGCGTTCCGCCCCTGCCGCGGTGCGGCCCATTCCTCCTGTTGCGAGCGATGCGCACTCGGCCGCGCAGACGGTCGAGATCGACCCGCGCGCGGTGCGCGACCTGCGCCTCCGCTACGCGCCCGATCGCGATGGGGCTCCCGACGCCGGCGAGATCGTCTGGACCTGGGTCCCGTACGCGGAGAACGACGGACGCGGGAAGGACCGTCCCGTGCTCGTGATCGCGGCGCACGGCGCGGACCGCGCGTACGCGGTGAAGCTCACGAGCAAGTCGCACGACGGCGACCGGGAGTACGTCTCGATCGGCGCGGGGCCGTGGGATGGCCAGGGCCGGGAATCGTGGGTCGACCTCGATCAGCTGTACAGCGTCCACCCCGAAGGGATGCGTCGCGAGGCCGCGGAGCTCGATCGCGAGCGGTTCGCCCGGGTAGCCGAGGAGCTCCACCGCCGGTACGGCTGGCGGGCATAGCGCGTTCTCACAACCGGCCGCGCCGGGTTGAGAGAGAGAGGTAACGCAACGGGCTCGAAGGGGTCGTCGGCGGGAAACACGCGGGTTCTAGCTTCGGATCAAGGCCCGAAGCCCTTCGACTCGAGGAGAACCGCCATGACGTACCTCAAGCCCGCCGAACTCATCGGAACCGTGATCGATGCCGGCGCATCCAAGGTGATGCTGTCGACCCGCGACACCCTGCTGCGCGGCATCCTCGGGGGCGCGATGCTGTCCCTCGCGGCCGCCTTCGCCGTGACCGTCTCCACCACGACCGGCGTGGCGCTGCTCGGCGCCCTGCTCTTCCCGGTCGGCTTCATCATGCTGTACCTGCTCGGCTTCGACCTGCTGACGGGTGTCTTCGTCCTGACGCCGCTGGCGTGGCTCGACCGCCGGCCGGGCGTCACGTTCGGCGGCATCCTCCGCAACTGGGGGCTGGTGTTCCTCGGGAACTTCATCGGCGCGTTCTCGGTGGCGGTGCTCATGGCGATCGTCGTCACGTTCGGCTTCTCCTCGGCGCCCAACGCCGTCGGCGAGGCCATCGGCCACATCGGCGAGGGGCGCACCGTGGGCTATGCCGAGCACGGCGCAGCCGGCATGCTCACCCTGTTCGTGCGCGGCGTGCTGTGCAACTGGATGGTCGCCACCGGGGTCATCCTGTCGATGGTCGCGAAGGACGTGCCGGGCAAGGTGATCGCGATGTGGATGCCGATCATGCTCTTCTTCTTCATGGGCTTCGAGCACTCGATCGTCAACATGTTCCTCTTCCCCTCGGGCCTCCTCCTCGGCGGCGACTTCACGATCCTCGACTACCTCATCTGGAACGAGATCCCCACCGTGCTCGGCAACCTCGTCGGCGGCCTCCTGTTCGTCGGCCTCCCGTTCTACGCCACGTACGGCCGCTCGAGCTCGCCGCGTCGCGACCGTCGGGGGAGCGCGCTGCCCGCCGCGGCCCCGGCCTCCGCCGCCCCGTCGGTCCCGACCGGCGTCTGACGCGACGCAGACGGAAGGAGGATCTCCGTGGCCCACGTCAAGAGCCGGAAACATCCCGCTGACATGACCGCAACACCGGACGCCTACGGTGACCGAATGAGCTTCACCGACGCGACCACGACGAACGTCGTCGTGGTGGGCGCGGGGATGGTCGCCCATCGCTTCGTCGAGAGCCTCCTCAGCCGCGGCGGCAGCGAGTGGCGCGTCACCCTGGTGGGGGAGGAGCCGCACGGACCCTACGACCGGGTCGGCCTGACCTCGTTCTTCTCCGGCGCGTCCGCGGACGAGCTCGCGCTCGAGCGCACGTGGCTCGACGACGAGCGGGTGCGATTCCTCTCCGGCGATCCCGTCGTCCGGATCGACCGCTCCGCGCGGCGAGTGACCACGCGCAGCGGCCTGAGCATCGGCTACGAGCACCTGGTGCTCGCCACAGGGTCGTATGCCGCGAAGCTCGCGGTGGACGGCTTCGAGCACGACGGATGCTTCGTCTACCGGACGCTCGACGACGTGACCCGCCTGCGCGACTTCGTGCGGCATCGCAGCGCGGAGCTCGGACGGCCGCTCGTGGGCACCGTGATCGGCGGGGGCCTCCTCGGGCTGGAGGCGGCCGGAGCGCTGCAGAGCCTCGACGTGGCATGCACCGTCGTGCAGTCGTCCGACCGCCTCATGTCGGCGCAGCTCGACCGACCGGGCAGCGACGTCCTCCGCAGGCTCATCGAGGCCCGGGGGCTCCGCGTGCGGACGGAGTCGCTCACGACCCGGCTCGACGCGGACCGGTCCGGCCGGGTGACGGGGCTGGAGTTCCGGGACGGCGCGTGGGAGCAGACCGACGTCGTCGTCTTCACGGTGGGCGTGCGCCCCCGCGACGAGCTCGCCCGGTCGGCGGGTCTCGAGGTCCATCCGCGGGGTGGCGTCGTCATCGACGCGGCCTGCGGCACGGCGGACCCGCGCATCTCCGCCATCGGCGAGGTCGCGAGCTTCGGCGGCGCGAGCGTCGGACTCGTCGCCCCCGGCTACGCCATGGCCGAGGTCGCCGCCACCCGCCTCCTCGGGAGCGACGCGGCCTTCGGCGGGTACGACCTCTCGACGAAGCTGAAGCTCTCCGGGGTGGACGTGGCGAGCTTCGGCGACGCGTTCGCGGAGACGCCGGGCGCGCTCGATGTCGTCTACGCCGACCCGGTGGCGGGGGTCTACAAGAAGCTCGTCCTCTCCGACGATGCGAAGACCCTGCTCGGCGGGATCCTCGTCGGCGACGCGTCGGCCTACGGAGCTCTGCGCCCCCTCGTCGGCAGCGCCCTGGGCGGTGACCCGGTGGCGTACCTCATGCCGGAGGACGGCGTTGCCGCGCCGAGCGGCGCCCTGCCGGATGAGGCGCTCGTCTGCTCGTGCAACGGCGTCACGGCCGGACGCATCCGCTCGTCCGTGCACGAGGAGGGCTGCGCAGATGTCGCGGCGGTCAAGTCGTGCACGAAGGCCGGAGCGGCCTGCGGCTCGTGCGTCGGCATGATCAAGAAGCTCGTCGCCGGCGAGCTCGCGGCATCCGGCGCCGTCGCGAGCGACGCCCTCTGCGAGCACTTCGCGCTGTCGCGCCGGCAGCTCTTCGACGCCGTGCGGGTGTCGGGCCTGCGGACATTCAGCGCCGTCATCGAGCGGTTCGGGCAAGGACGCGGGTGCGACCTCTGCAAGCCCGCGCTTGCGAGCATCCTCTCCACCCTCACCGGCGCTCACGTCCTGGACGGCGAGAACGCGACGCTCCAGGACACCAACGATCACGTGATGGCGAACCTGCAGAAGGACGGCAGCTACTCGGTCGTGCCCCGCATTCCCGGCGGCGAGATCACCCCGGAGGGGCTGCTCGTCATCGGCGAGGTGGCCCGCGACTACGGGCTGTACACGAAGATCACCGGCGGCCAGCGCATCGACATGTTCGGCGCGCGCCTCGAGCAGCTCCCCGACATCTGGCGGCGGCTCGTCGACGCCGGCTTCGAGTCCGGGCACGCGTACGGCAAGTCGCTGCGCACGGTGAAGTCGTGCGTCGGGTCGACGTGGTGCCGGTACGGCGTGCAGAACTCCGTCGGGATGGCGGTGCGGCTCGAGCTGCGCTACCGGGGCCTGCGCTCGCCGCACAAGATCAAGTTCGGCGTCTCCGGCTGCGCGCGCGAGTGCGCGGAGGCGCGCGGCAAGGACGTCGGCGTCATCGCGACCGAGGCGGGATGGAACATGTACGTCGGCGGCAACGGCGGGTTCACCCCGCGCCACGCGGTGCTCCTCGCCGAGGGACTCGACGACGACGCGCTCCTCACCGCCATCGACCGCTTTCTCATGTACTACATCTTCACCGCCGACCGGCTGCAGCGCACCGCGCCGTGGTTCGAGGACCTCGAAGGCGGCATCGAGGGGCTCCGCGCGGTGATCTTCGATGACAGCCTGGGCCTGTGCGACGATCTCGACGCGGCTATGGCGCGCCACATCGACGGCTACGAGGACGAGTGGAAGGCGACGCTGGACGACCCGGAGAAGCTGCGCCGGTTCTCGTCGTTCGTGAACGCGCCCGCGACGCCCGATCCGTCCTTGGCGTACACCGTCGAGCGGGGGCAGGCGCGCCCCGCGACCGAGGCCGAGCGCCAGGACGCACGCGTCCTCATCGCCGGCACCACCCTGGAGGTGCGCTCATGACCCTTCTCGACGTCGTCACGGCCGAGCCGCGCACGGGATGGCTGCCGGTGTGCGCGGTCGGCGACCTCGAGGTCGAGCGCGGCCGGGCCGCCCTCGTCGAGGGTGAGCAGGTGGCGCTGTTCCTCTTGCACAGCGGACGCGTCCACGCCGTCTCGAACCGCGACCCGTACAGCGGGGCGCACGTGATCGCGCGCGGCATCGTCGGCACCCGGCAGGACGCCCCCACCGTCGCCTCCCCGATGTACAAGCAGGTCTTCGACCTTCGCACCGGGGCGTGCCTCGACGCGCAGGGCAAGGAGCCGACGCCGCTGCGCGTCTGGCCCGCCGCCGTCTCCGAAGACGGCCTCGTGCTCATCCAGTGGAAGGCGCTCGCATGACGATCATGATGGGGATCTCCCTCACCGGCCGCCGCGTCCTCATGGTCGGCGGCGGCGCAGTCACAGCACGGCGGCTGCCCCGCTTCCTCGACGAGGGGGCGGAGGTCGTGGTCGTCGCGCCCGCGCTCGCCGCGGCCACGCGCGAGCTCATCCTCCGCCACGACCTGGAGTGGATCCCGCGGGAGGCGCGCGCCGACGACGTGCAGGGGGCGTGGATGGTCCACACCGCCACGGGCGACCGCCGTGCGGACGACGAGGTCGCGGGGGAGTGCGAGCGCCGACGCGTGCTGTGCGTCAACGCCTCCGACGGGGCGCACGGGACCGCGCGCATGACCGCGCAGACCCGCTCCGGCGACGTGGTCGTGGGTGCCATGTCGCACGACGGCGTCGATCCCGGGCGCGCCGCCGCCGTCCGCGACGCTGTCGGCGCGCAGCTGCGCGACGGACGGCTGCCGCTGCGCGCACGCCGCGCCGGCGGCCCCGGTCGCGTGGACCTCGTGGGCGGCGGCCCCGGCCCGGCCGACCTCCTCACCGTGCGCGGGCGCCGGCTGCTGGCCGAGGCCGACGTCGTCGTGGCCGACCGCCTGGGGCCGACCGACGTGCTGCGGGAGCTGGAGGGCGGCGTCGAGGTCATCGACGTCGGGAAGCGCCCGGGGCGCCACACGATGCCGCAGGAGCAGATCAACGCCCTCCTCGTCGCCCTCGCGCGCGAGGGGAAGCGGGTCGTGCGCCTGAAGGGCGGGGACGCGTTCGTGTACGGTCGCGGCGGCGAGGAGGTGGCGGCGTGCCTCGCGGCGGGCATCCCCGTCGAGGTCGTCCCCGGGCTCACGAGCGCGGTGTCCGTGCCGCAGGCCGCGGGCATCCCCGTCACCCATCGGGGGACATCCGCCGGCCTGCACGTCGTCAACGGCCAGGCCGAGGTGTCGCCGTCCACCCTCGCAGCGCTCGCCGACGAGACCGTGACGACGGTCGTGCTCATGGGCGTCGCGGCGCTCCCGCGCCTCGTCGCCGCCGCGCGGGAGGCCGGCGCGCCCGATGAGCGGCCCGTCGCGATCGTCGAGCGCGGGCACACCCCCGAGCAGCGCACCACCCGCACCACGCTCGGCCGGGTGCTCGCAGACGCCGCGGCAGCCGGCGTGCGGAACCCGGCGGTCATCGTCGTCGGAGAGGTCGCCCGGGTGGGGCTGCTGCTCGCGGAGCCCGCGCTGACGGGTGATGCGACGTCGTGACCGCCCCCGCCCGTGCCGCCCTCTCGGCCGCCCTCGACGGCTGCACGATCGTCATCGCCGTCGACCGTCGGTCCTCTGAGCTCGCGGCCGCCCTCGAACGGCACCGCGCACGGGTGCGCCGCGCGCCGGCGCTGAGCATCGTGCCGCACATCGACGACGAGGCGCTGCTGTCGGCCACGCGCGAGCTCGTGGCGCGGCCACCGGACATCGTGGTCGTCACGACGGGCGTGGGCTTCCGCGGATGGATCGAGGCCGCCGAGGAGGCGGGGCTGCGCGACGAGCTGCAGGCCGCCCTGCGCACCGCCCAGATCGTCGCGCGCGGGCCCAAGGCGCGGGGAGCCATCGAGCAGGCCGGCCTCTCCGCGGACTGGGTCGCGGAGTCGGAGACATCGAGCGAGCTCGGGGCGTTCCTCCTCGCGGAGGGTGTCGGCGGGCGTCGTGTCGCCATCCAGCACCACGGGTCGGGCGCGGACGGCCTCGACGACCTCTTCACCGAGGCGGGCGCCGACGTCGTGAGCCTCACCGTGTACCGGTGGGGGCCGCCGCCGGATCCGGAGGTCGTGATCCGCTCTGTGCTCGCGGCCGCGCAGGGCGAGGTGGACGCGGTGCTCTTCACCTCCGCACCCGGCGCGGCGGAGTGGCTGGCGGCGGCGGACCGGCAGGAGGTGCTCGGCGACCTCGCGCGGCTGTCGCGTTCGGGGCGGCTGCTCATGGCGGCGGTCGGTCCCATCACCTCGGCCCCGCTCGTCGACGTCGGCATCGAGGTGCTCGTGGCCGAGCGGGGGCGGCTCGGCTCGCTCGTGCGCGCGGTGGTCACGCACTTCGGCGGCGGTCACGCCCCGTCCCTCGAGACCGCCGCGGGGCGACTGGAGCTGCGCAGCGCCGGAGCGGTGCTCGACGGGCGGCACGTGCCGCTCTCGCGCACGGGCATCGGCGTGCTGCGGACGCTCTTCGACGCGCGCGGCGGAGTGGTCTCGCGGCAGGAGCTGCAGTGCGCTCTCGCGCGCTCGGCAGACAGTCCGCACGCGGTCGAGGTCGCCGTGGCGCGCGTGCGGGAGGCGCTCGGCGCTCCGCAGCTCATCCGCACGGTCGTGAAGCGCGGCTATCGACTCGACATCGTCGAGGGCGCCTGACGCGCTCGCATCGTGCTCGCCTCCCGAGGAGGCAGGGCGCCGCCGTCGTGAGCGAAATCAGCGGAACGACAAGACCCCCGGCGTACCGGGGGTCTTGGGTGGTGGGCGATACCAGACTCGAACTGATGACCTCTTCCGTGTGAAGGAAGCGCGCTACCAACTGCGCCAATCGCCCAGGCTCTGAAGTTGTCGGCCTTGCGGCACAGATGACGAGCATACCCGATGCTGGGGTGGCTGACGAACCAGGGCAGAGAGCCGAGCGTGTCGTGGGTGACGGCTGCGCCGGTGACACGCCCGGATCTGAGGCGTGGTTTGGACGCCCGCCGAACCTGGGCTAATGTAGTTCAAGTGCCCGGGGCAAGCAGCCGGGGATGAAATGCGGATGTAGCGCAGTGGTAGCGCATCACCTTGCCAAGGTGAGGGTCGCGAGTTCGAATCTCGTCATCCGCTCGAGTGCAGGGATCTCTTCGGAGATCTCGGCATGCGGGTTCGAAACCCCCGCGGTGGCGTGGCCGAGAGGCGAGGCACCGGCCTGCAAAGCCGTTTACACGGGTTCGAATCCCGTCGCCACCTCCACTCCCGGCTCAGGCCGGAGCAATATGGGCGATTGGCGCAGCGGTAGCGCGCTTCCCTGACACGGAAGAGGTCACTGGTTCGATCCCAGTATCGCCCACCAGAGAAACCCCCGGCTCGCCGGGGGTTTCCGACGTCCGGGACTCGTCCCGGCATGCGGATGTAGCGCAGTGGTAGCGCATCACCTTGCCAAGGTGAGGGTCGCGAGTTCGAATCTCGTCATCCGCTCTCTCGAAGGGCCTCCTCGCGGAGGCCCTTCTTCGTTCCCGGCGGTCCAGGGCCGCCACCCGGCGCTCAGCCCGCACCTGCCGACACGGCCTCCGCGTCCGCGGAACTAGGATGGTGCGGTGACCTCCGGATTCGACCTGTACCCCGAGAAGAATGTCGTCGCGATGCGCGTCGACGGTGAGCTGAAGGACCTCGCGGCGGAGGTCCCGGACACGGCGACGACGGAGCCGGTGACGATCGACAGCCCCGACGGGCTGAACGTCCTGCGCCACTCGACCGCGCACGTGCTCGCGCAGGCGGTGCAGAAGATCAACCCGGCCGCGAAGCTCGGCATCGGTCCGTTCATCACCGACGGCTTCTACTACGACTTCGACGTCGCCGAGCCCTTCACGCCCGACGACCTCAAGGCGGTCAAGAAGGAGATGCAGCGCATCGTCAAGGAGGGCCAGCGGTTCGTCCGCCGCGCCGTCTCCGACGACGAGGCACGCGCTGAGCTCCACGACGAGCCCTACAAGCTCGAGCTCATCGGCCTCAAGGGCGGCCAGAAGGAAGTCGCCGAAGGCGCGAACGTCGAGGTCGGCGGCGGCGAGCTCACCATCTACGACAACGTCGACCCCAAGACGGGTGAGACGCAGTGGAAGGACCTCTGCCGCGGCCCGCACGTGCCGACGACGCGCATGCTCGGCAACGGCTGGGACATCGTCCGCACCGCGGGCGCGTACTGGCGCGGCAGCGAGAAGAACCCGCAGCTGCAGCGCATCTACGGCACCGCCTGGCCGACGAAGGACGACCTCAAGGCGTACCAGGACCGGCTCGCCGAGGCCGCGCGCCGCGACCACCGCAAGCTCGGTCGCGAGCTCGACCTCTTCTCCTTCCCCGACGAGATCGGGTCTGGCCTGTCGGTCTGGCACCCCAAGGGGGCGATCGCGCGCGGCGAGATGGAGCAGCACGCGCGCCGCCGGCACATCGCCGAGGGCTACAGCTACGTCTACACGCCGCACATCACGAAGAAGGACCTCTTCGTGACCTCCAACCACCTCGTCACGTACGCGGACGGCATCTGGCCGCCGATCCGGATGGACGAGGAGCGCGACGAGGACGGCAACGTCACGAAGCAGGGCGTCGACTACTACCTGAAGCCGATGAACTGCCCGATGCACATCCTCATCTACAAGGAGCGCGCGCGCAGCTACCGCGACCTGCCCCTCCGCCTCGCGGAGAACGGCACGGTCTACCGCAACGAGCTCTCCGGCGCGCTGCACGGGCTCACGCGCGTGCGCGGCTTCACGCAGGACGACGCGCACCTCTTCGTCACGCCCGACCAGCTCGAGGCCGAGACGACCAAGGTGCTCGAATTCGTGCTCTCGCTGCTCAAGGACTTCGGGCTGGAGGACTTCCGCCTCGAGCTCTCCATGCGCGACGACGAGAAGTCCAAGTGGATCGGCGAGGAGGATGTCTGGGCGACCGCCACCGACGCCCTGCGCCGCGTGGCCAAGTCCACCGGACTCGAGCTGATCGAGGAGCCCGGCGAGGCGGCCTTCTACGGCCCGAAGATCGACCTCAAGGTCACCGACGCGCTGGGCCGCTCGTGGCAGCTCTCGACCGTGCAGCTCGACTTCAACCTGCCTGAGCGCTTCGACCTCGAGTTCACCGCGGCCGACGGCACCAAGCAGCGCCCCATCATGATTCACCGCGCGCTGTTCGGCTCGATCGAGCGATTCTTCGCCATCCTGCTCGAGCACTACGCGGGCGACTTCCCGCTGTGGCTCGCGCCGCAGCAGGTGGTGGGCGTGCCGGTGGCCGACGAGTTCGCGCCGTACCTCGACGAGGTCGTGCAGAAGCTGCGCGTCGCCGACGTGCGCGCCGAGGTCGACCACTCCGACGACCGCATGCAGAAGAAGATCCGCACCCACACCACGGGCAAGGTGCCGCTCCTCCTCATCGCGGGAGAGCAGGACCGCTCCGCCGGCACGGTCTCCTTCCGCTTCCGGGACGGCTCTCAGCGCAATGGTGTCCCGGTCGACGAGGCCGTGGCGCTCGTCACCCGCGCGATCGCCGAGAAGCGCCTCGTGCTGGCCGACGAGGACCTCTGAGCATGACGACCGAGCACGAGGCGCGCGAGGAGTTCGCGCGCCTCGAGCCCGCGTCGGACTTCGCGGCGTCCTCAGACGCGTTCCAGCGCCTCTGGACGCCGCACCGGATGGCCTACATCAACGCCGGTGCGGACGCGAACCGGGGGACCGGCTGCCCGTTCTGCGCAGCGCCGGACAAGAGCGACGAGGATGGCCTCATCGTCCACCGAGGAGAGCATGCCTTCGTCCTCCTCAACCTCTTCCCGTACAACTCCGGGCACATGCTCGTGTGCCCGTACCGCCACATCGGCCTGTACGACCAGGCCGATCCGCACGAGACGGCGGAGATCGCCTATCTCACGCAGACCGCGATGCGGGTGCTGCGGACGGTGTCGCGCTGCGACGGGTTCAACATCGGCATGAACCAGGGCCACGTCGCCGGTGCAGGGGTGGAGGAGCACCTGCATCAGCACATCGTGCCGCGGTGGACGAGCGACGCGAACTTCTTCCCGATCATCGCCAAGACGAAGGCGCTGCCGCAGCTCCTCGGCGAGGTCCGCTCGGCCATCGCCGACGCCTGGCCCGCCGCCTGAGCGGTCCGACGTCAGACGCGCTGCGCGCAGGCGGCCGCGAGGTCGGCCGCCAGCGTCTCGGCGTCGGCGTCGTCGAGGCCGTGCACGGTGAGGCGCAGGTGGCGCGAGGCCGCGCCCCCTCGCGACAGGGCGAAATCGTCACCGGTCCGCGCGAGCCATCCGCGGCGCATGAGCCGCTCGGATACCGTGCGAGCCGGCAGGGGCAGCCGCACCCAGAGGCTCAGCCCGTCGAGAGGCGCTGTGTCGATGCCGTGCCGCCGCAGTCGCTCGGCGAACGAGAGGTTGCGCTCGGCGTAGTGCTCGCCGGCGCGCTCGATGGTGTCGAGAGCGACGGGGTCGGTCAGCAGCGCGAGGGCGAGTCGCTGCAGCAGGTGGCTCACCCAGGTCGTCCCGGGGCTCAACCGCATCGCCAGCCGCTCCGCCGTCTCCGCATCGGAAGCGGTGACCGCGAGGCACATGTCCGGACCCAGGAACTTCGACACCGACCGCACGAGCGCCCAGCGTCGATGGGCCGGGCCGATGATCGAGTGGTACGGATGGCGCGAGAGCAGCGAGAAGTGGTCGTCCTCGATCACGAGCACGTAGGGGTGCTCCGACAGGATGGCCCGGAGCTCGGCCGCGCGTTCGGCCGACAGGCTCGCGCCGGTCGGGTTCTGCGCGCGCGGGGTGCAGACCACTGCGCGCACCCCCTCCGCGAGGGCCGCGCGCAGGCCATCCGGCGTCATGCCCTCCTCGTCGACGGGAACGGCGACGGGGCGGTAGCCGGCGAGGCGGACGGTGCGGATCGTCGCGAGGAAGCAGGGGTCCTCGACCGCGACTGCGTCGTCCCGCGTGAGGGCCTGGGCGAGCAGGCGCTCGACGGCATCGAACGCTCCGCTCGTGACGGTGAGGCGCATCTCCTCTGCTGATGCCACGTCGTCGCCGAGCCAGCCGCGGGCGCGCTCCTCGAGGCCGGCGTCGATGACGGGCTCGCCGTAGAGCACGGGGCGACCGGCGAGGGCGGTGAGGGCGGTTGACATGTCGGGGATGAGAGCCGGCTCGGGGTTCCCGGTGCCGACGTCGCGGAGCACGCTGTCCGCGGCGAAGCCGTCCTGGGCGAGGGCCGCGCGGTCGGTGACACGGGTGCCGGCGCGGCCCAGTGTCACGACGAGCCCGGCCTGCGCGAGCTGCCGGTAGGCGGCGACCGCGGTGTTGCGGTTCACCCCGAGGCGCTCCGCGAGCGCGCGAACGGAGGGAAGGGCGGCGCCCGGCGCGAGAGCGCCCCGTTCGATCAAGCCGCGCACGCTCTCGGCGATCTCGGCCGTCGAACGGCCGATGATCGCGGGGGAGGAGTCGCCGTGTTGCATCGAGACGATCCTACGGCCCATCCCGTGCTAGCTTTTGGCATAGGACAAAATCCACGGCTGTCATAGTCGTGGGTGAGGCGAGGGAGGACACCCATGACCGGTACGACGACGGGGACGGCGCGCGTCAAGCGGGGGCTGGCGGAGATGCTGAAGGGCGGCGTCATCATGGACGTCGTCACCGCCGAGCAGGCGAGGATCGCCGAGGACGCGGGTGCCGTCGCGGTCATGGCGCTCGAGCGGGTGCCCGCCGACATCCGGGCGCAGGGCGGGGTGGCTCGCATGACGGACCCCGACCTCATCGACGAGATCAGGGCGGCCGTGTCCATCCCGGTGATGGCGAAGGCGCGCATCGGCCACTTCGTCGAGGCGCAGGTGCTGCAGGAGCTCGGCGTCGACTACATCGACGAGTCGGAGGTGCTCTCGCCCGCCGACTACGTGAACCACGTCGACAAGTGGCCCTTCACGGTGCCGTTCGTGTGCGGAGCGACTCACCTCGGCGAGGCGCTCCGCCGCATCACGGAGGGCGCGGCCATGATCCGCTCGAAGGGAGAGGCCGGCACCGGCGACGTCTCGGAGGCCACCAAGCACATCCGTCGCATCACGAGCGACATCAACGTGCTGCGCTCGAAGACGAAGGATGAGCTGTACGTCGCGGCCAAGGAGCTGCAGGCGCCTTACGAGCTCGTCGTGGAGGTCGCCGAGACCGGCCAGCTCCCCGTCGTGCTGTTCACCGCGGGCGGCGTGGCCACGCCGGCCGATGCCGCGCTCATGATGCAGCTGGGCGCCGACGGCGTCTTCGTCGGCTCGGGGATCTTCCGTTCGGGCGACCCCGTCAAGCGGGCGGCGGCGATCGTTCGGGCGACGGCGTTCTATGACGACCCGAAGGCCATCGCCGACGCCTCGCGCGGCCTCGGCGAGGCCATGGTCGGCATCAACGTCGCCGATCTGCCCGCACCGCACCGACTCGCCGAGCGCGGCTGGTGAGCGCGGCGCCGCGCGTCGGCGTCCTGGCGCTGCAGGGCGACGTCCGCGAGCATGTCGCGGTGCTCGAGCACCTCGGGGCGCGCGTGACGCGGGTGCGGCGACCGAGTGAGCTCGCCGAGGTGGACGGCCTCGTGCTGCCGGGCGGCGAGTCCAGCGTCATCGACAAGCTCACCCGCGCCTTCGAGCTGCGCGAGCCGCTCGTCGCCGCCCTCGCGAATGGGCTCCCGGCCTACGGGACGTGCGCCGGGCTCATCCTGCTCGCCGACCGCATCGAAGACGGCATCCCCGGACAGCAGACCCTCGGCGGCCTCGACGTCACCGTGCGCCGGAACGCCTTCGGCACGCAGGGTGACTCGTTCGAGACCGGGCTGGCCGTGCCGACGCTCGGAGCCGCCGACGTCCGCGCCACGTTCATCCGCGCCCCGATCGTCTCCGAGGTCGGCGCGCGGGCGACGGAGCTGGCGACCCTCGCCGACGGCCGGGTGGTCGCGGTCGAGCAGGGATCACTCCTCGGCACCTCGTTCCATCCGGAGGTGACGGGGGAGGACCGCTTTCATCGGCGCTTCCTCGACCACGTGCGAGCGTCGGCGTAGGGGCACCGGCTCGGAACACGGCACTCAGCGCAGCTGGCGGACCTCGAACTCCAGGCGCGGGTTCGCGAAGTGCTCCTGCGACTGCACGAGCTGCAGCTCACGGTCTCCCACGGCGTAGGTCTGCTCGAGGAGGCCGAAGACGCTCGACGCCGTGCGCGCGAGCGCATCGGGCGCCGAGTTCGTGGCCACGTAGTGCGAGGTGAACAGGGCCGCCGTGACGTCGCCGGATCCGTTGGCCTTCATCGGCAGGAACGGCGTCTGCACGACCCAGGCGCCCTCGTCGTCGACGACCATCATCTCGATGGTCCCCTCGGGCCGGTCGGGGCGCTCCACCGACGTCACCAGCACGGTCCGCGGCCCCATCGCGCGCGCCGCGTCCGCCGACGCGATCGTCGACTCGAGGGTGTCGGGCTCGGTCCCCGTGAGGAATCCCAGCTCGAACTGGTTGGGCGTGATGATGTCGGCCACCGGCACGACGCGCTCGCGGAGCAGATCGGGAATGGCCGGAGCCACGAAGCAGCCGGACTTCGCGTTGCCCATGACCGGGTCGCAGGCGTAGACCGCGGCGGGGTTGGCCTGCTTGACGCGGGCGACGGCGTCGATGATGACGTCGGCGATGCCCTCGCTGCCCTGGTAGCCCGAGAGCACCACGTCCAAGGTCGGGAACGCCCCACGCTCCTCGACACCGGTGATGACCTCGGCCACGTCGCTCGGCGCGATGAGCGGCCCGCGCCAGGCGCCGTAGCCGGTGTGGTTGGAGAAGTTCACGGTGTAGACCGGCAGCACCTCGACTCCGATGCGCTGCATCGGGAAGACGGCGGCGGAGTTGCCGGCGTGTCCGTACGCGACGGCGGACTGGATCGAGAGGATCTTCATCCTGCGATCCTCTCATCCGTCGCCGACCGCCGCGCTCGCGTGGTGGAATGGCGGCATGGGGGCGATCACGGCGCGTCGGCGCATCATCTGGGTGGCGGTGGCGATCCTCGTGGCGGCGGCCGCGGTGGTCACGGGGTTCCTCGTCGCGGGAGCGCGCGAGCAGCAGGCGCTGCCGGCGCCGACTCCCACGGCGGAGCCCACGCGCACGCCGACCGCGACACCGGCGCCCACGCCCACTCCGTCGCCCACGCCCGAGGGCCATCCGGAGAACACGCGGGCCTACGACCTCGCGTCCCTCCAGGTCGTCGAGGTGTTCGAGGTGAACCCCGCCCTCCCCGTCGACGACAACCCCGACGGTGACACCGAACCGCTCACGGCGCAGCCGCTGGCGGAGGGCGCGCCGGTCTTCGCCGATCCGACCGGGGAGCCGGTGGCCTACCTGCCGCGCACGCAGCACTTCGAGGGCACGGTCGTCCCGGTGATCGAGCGCGAGGAGCACTGGGTGCGCGTGCTGCTCGTCGGGCGGCAGGCCATCCCGTCGCAGGGCGACCCCGGCCAGGTCACCGGCTGGCTGCGGATGGCCGATGTCGAGCTGGCGGCCAATCCGTACCGCGTCGAGGTGGATCTGTCGGATCGGACGATCGACATCGTCACGGGCGGCGAGTCCGAGCGGGTCGCGAGTGACTTCGCCTCCGGCGCGACGGCCACCCCCACCCCGCGGGGACGCTCGTTCGTGATGACCACGCGCACCGCATCGCTCGCCTACACGCGCGGGCTGCCGCTCGTGTACCTTTCCGCGCAGTCGCCCGTGCTCGACGGCTTCGACGGCCAGAGCGTGGCGGTCACGGCGTTCCACTACCACGACGCCCACTCCGGCGAGATCTCCAACGGCTGCATCCGACTCGACGAGAGCGCGATCACGCGGCTGGCGGAGCTGCCGGAGGGCACGCCGGTCTACATCCGCGACTGACCGGCCCCTGGCCATCCGCACCGGGCCGGCCGTGGGTGTGGGGCGTGTCTCACTCCGTGCGGCTTCAGGACGGTTTTTCCCGCGTCGAGTGAGACATGGGGTCCTGGGCGAGCGGTGCGTGTCTCATTTGCTGCGGCTATTCGTCTGCAGTTCCCGCGTCGAGTGAGACATGGGATCTTGGGCGAGCGGTGCGTGTCTCATTTGCTGCGGCTATTCGTCTGCAGTTCCCGCGCCGAGTGAGACATGGGATGCACCGGCCCAGCGCGCCCGCCGGCCGCACTCGACGCGCGCTGCGCCCGCCCGCCGCACCCGACGCGCGCTGCGCCCGCCCGCCGGTGGCGACCGACCTGACGCACCCGACCCGGCCCCGGCCATCCGCACCGAGCCGGCCGTGCGAGAGAATAGAATCGCCTGAGGCCTGCGCGCGCGGCGTGCGGTCTCGCAGTCACACGAGCGGGAGAGATATGTCCGGGCATTCCAAGTGGGCCACGACGAAGCACAAGAAGGCGGCCATCGACGCCAAGCGTGCGAAGTCGTGGGCCAAGCTCATCAAGAACATCGAGGTCGCGGCCAAGCTCGGCGGCGCCGACCTGCAGGGCAACCCGACGCTGTTCGACGCCGTGCTCAAGGCGAAGAAGACGTCGGTCCCGAAGGACAACATCGACCGCGCCATCAAGCGCGGCGCCGGCATCGGCGGCGAAGCGGTCGAGTACACCTCGATCATGTACGAGGGCTACGCCCCCGGCGGGGTCGCGATGCTCATCGAGTGCCTCACCGACAACAAGAACCGTGCGGCCGCCGAGGTGCGCACGGCGATGACCCGCAACGGCGGCAATATGGCCGACCCGGGCAGCGTCTCGTACAACTTCGAGCGCAAGGGCGTCATCGTCGCCTCCGGCGAGGGCACCACCGAGGACGACGTCATGATGGCCGCCCTCGAGGCCGGCGCTCAGGAGATCGAGCCGCACCCCGCCGGGTTCGCCATCATCACCGAGGCCGCCGACATGGTCGCGGTGCGCACGGCGCTTCAGGACGCCGGCATCGAGTACGAGTCGGCCGACGCCGAGTTCGTGCCGAACCTCAAGGTCGAGGCCGACGCCGAGACCGCGCGCAAGGTCTTCCGCCTCATCGACGCCCTCGAGGACAGCGAGGACGTGCAGAACGTCTTCACGAACATCGACCTCACGCCCGAGGTGCAGGCCGAGCTCGAGGAAGACGACGAGTAACGACGACGCGCAGTCGAGCGGCGCGGGCGGAGGCGGAAGCCTCCGCCCGCGCTGTGTGAGCGGATGTCCGTGGCCGGGGAGAGGATGGGCGGATGGGGCGCGCTGACGGCACCGGTCGCATCGTCTCCGCCGAGGGCGCGGACGACAGCGGCACCGGCATCCTCCACGTCGACATGGATGCGTTCTACGCGGCGGTGGAGATCCTGGACGACCCGTCGCTGGCGGGGAAGCCGCTCATCATCGGCGCTCCGGATGGCCGTTCCGTCGTCTCGAGCGCGTCGTACGAGGCCCGCCGCTACGGGGTGCGCTCGGCGATGCCCGTGAGCCAGGCCGTGCGGCTCTGCCCGCACGCGCTCATCGTGCCGCCCCACTTCGACCGGTACCGCGCGGTCTCCGCGCAGGTGATGGCGATCTTCCGCGACTTCACACCGCTCGTGGAGCAGCTCTCGATCGACGAGGCGTTCCTCGACGTGCGGGGTGCCCGCCGCCTGTGGGGCACGCCCGCCGAGATCGCGCGGATGATCCGCGCGCGGGTGCACGCCGAGGCCGGCATCACCTGCAGCGTCGGCGTGGCCGCCAGCAAGCACGTCGCGAAGATGGCCTCCACCATCTGCAAGCCGGACGGGATGCTCGTGGTGCCGGGTGCACGGACGTTGGAGTTCCTCGGCGCTCGGCCCGTGCGGGCGATGTGGGGCGTCGGGCCGAAGGCGGCGGAGGTGCTGGAGAGCCGGGGCATCCGCACCATCGCGGACCTGCGCGAGACGCCGCTGCCCGTGCTCACGCGCGCCGTCGGGGCGGCGTCGGCACAGCGTCTGCACGCGCTCTCCCGCGGCGAGGACTCGCGAGAGGTCGAGACGCACCGCGTGGAGAAGAGCGTCTCGCATGAGGAGACCTTCCAGACGGACGTGGACGACGTCGTGCTGCTGCGCGCCGAGCTGCTGCGGCTCTCCGACCGAGTCGCCGTGCGGCTGCGTCGCGGCGGCCTCGAGGCCGCGGGTGTCGCGATCAAGGTCCGGTTCTCGGACTTCACGACGCTCACCCGCTCGCAGACCCTCGCCGAGCCCACCGCGCTCGGGCAGCGGATCGGCGACGTCGCGCGCGATCTTCTCGCGGGCGTGGAGCTGCGCCAGGCCGTGCGGCTCATCGGCGTGCGCGCCGAGCGGCTGCGCGAAGCCGGTTCGTCCGCCCTAGCACTGTGGGACGAGGACGCGGACTGGAAGCGCGTGGAGGGCACCCTCGATGACGCGGTCTCCCGCTTCGGGGACGGCGTCGTCATGCGCGCAGCGTTCCTCGGCAGGACGGAGCGCCATCCGCAGGTGCCGCGCACGCCGCGGCCGGCGGAGGATTCCGACTGACAGCGGCGCCGGTCGGCGGTAGCGTGGCCTCATGCCCAACATCGCATTGGAAATCGGCCGGATCTCCGCGAACCTCGGCGTGACCGCCGCGTACGGCGAGCCGCAGGACATCGACGGCGAGCGCTTCGTCCCGGTCGCCGCCACCTGGACCGGGTTCGGCGGCGGATCCGACGAGACCGGCAACGGCGGCGGAGGCGGCGGCGGGTTCTCGATGCCGATCGGCGCATACGTGCGCCGCAACGGCGAGCTGCGGTTCGAGCCGAACCTCATCGCCACGCTCGCGGTGGCCATCCCGCTGTTCTGGGTGACCGGGCGCATGCTGGCCAAGCTCGTCCGTGCCCTCAAGAAGTAGCGCCCCGCTTCCGATCCCGCGCGCGCTCGAGCTCATCCGCACCCTCGTGCGGGGGAGCGGTGCTCGTCGTGTGGTCATCGACGGCCGCAGCGGCGCCGGCAAGACCACGCTCGCACGCGATCTCGTCGCGTCGTGGTCGGGGGCGCAGCTGCTCTCACTGGATGAGGTGTATCCGGGCTGGGGCGGCCTGCGGGAGGGGGCGGCGCTCGCGAGCGCGCTCGTGCTCGCCCCGCACGCAGAGGGGCGCCGCGGCGACTACCGCCGATTCGACTGGGTCGACGGCACCTTCGCGGGACCGCTGGTCGAGATCGACCCGGAGCGGCCGCTCGTGGTCGAAGGATGCGGTGCGCTCACCGCCGCCGCAGCGGGGCTGGCGGATGTGTCGGCGTGGCTCGACGGCGACGCCGACCGCCGCCGGGAGCGCGCCCTCTGCCGTGATGGAGACGGCTTCGCACCCTACTGGGAGATGTGGGCGGAGCAGGAGGAGGCGCACATCCGCCGGGAGGCGCCGCAGGAGCTCGCCGACCTCACGCTGACGACCTGCTGATTCAGGCGTCCTCCGCGGCCTGCAGCAGGCCGTCGAGGCGGTATCCCAGCCAGTCGTACAGCGCGAAGCGCGGGTCGTCCTCGTCGTGGTCCCCTGCGGTCTGGATGCCGAGGCGGCTCGCCAGCACGAGGCGGACCGCCGCGAGCGTGCGCAGCCACGCGTCGAGCGCCGGCCCCTCGATGCTCACGTCGACGGGGGAGAGCGCGTCCTCCAGGGGCGCATCCTCGATCCGCGCCAGATCCGCGAGGACGGCGGCCGCGTCGGCCGCGCGCCGCGCCAGGAGGTCTCCGCGCGTCACGCTGCGGAAGTCCGCGCCGGCCTCGCGATCGTCGGGATACGCGTCGGGCGCGAGGCGCTCCACGGCCGGGTCGGTCTCGGCGGGCGTCTCGGCGACGAGAGACGCGAACTGCGTCACGAGATCGCGCAGGTGCGCGGCCTCGATCCGCGTCAGCGTGAAGATCACCAGCTTCTCGGTCATGCGGTCTTCCTCACATCGGGGCCCGGCGGACGGTAGCCCACAGGCCGTAGTCGTGCATCGCCTGGGCGTGCAGCTCCATCTGCTCACGGGCACCCTCGGCGACGACCGCGTGGCCGTCGTTGTGCACCGCGAGCATGAGCTGCGTCGCCCGTTCCTCGCCGTAGCCGAAGTACTCGCGGAACACCCGCACGACGTAGTTCATGAGGTTGACCGGATCGTCCCACACCACGGTCTGCCAGGGCGCCGAACTCTCGGGAGCGACGACGAGGCGCACGTCCTCCTCGGTCGCGTGGTCGGCCAGCGCGCTCGTCATTCCGGTCACGCCCATCCCAGCTCGTGGAGCCGGGCGTCGTCGATGCCGTAGAAGTGAGCGATCTCGTGCACGAGCGTCGTGTGCACCTCGTCGCGAAGCTCGCGCTCCGAGGTGCACCGCTCCAGGTGCGCCTCGCGGAAGACGATGATGCGGTCCGGCAGCTCGCCCATGCCGTAGCGGTCGCGCTCGGTGACGGCGAGCCCGTCGTACAGACCCAGCAGCTCCTCGCCGTCGTCGGAGCGGTCCTCGACGACGAACACGACGTTGTCCAGGCCGTCGACCATCTCGTCGGGCAGCTGATCCAGCTCATCCACCACGAGGGCCTCGAAGGCGTCGGCGTCCATGTCCATCATCGGCTTCCGAGTCTAGCCATCACTCGTCACTGCGGCGTCGTCAGAACGCCGCCCTGGGCGCGGATGGCCGCTCCGTTCGGCGCCGAGGCGAGCGGGCCGGCGAGGTGGCGAAGACCGCGAGAGCTCGCGCTCTCCCGAGGTGAAGAAAGGCGAGGTTCGAACCCGGACCGAGAGCGCTCCCTCTCGCCGAGAATCGAACCTCGCCTCATTGGGGTGGCTGACGGGGCTTGAACCCGCGACCCCCGCGACCACAACGCGGTGCTCTACCAGCTGAGCTACAGCCACCATGTGTCCCGGCCTGCCGGGGCAACTTCTCTATTCTGTCATACGTTCGGAGTGAATGACGACACGACGTCGGCGGCGACCTGTCGCGCCTCCTCGGAGGTCGGTCCATCGGCGACGAACACCGCGCGGCGGTAGTACTCCAGCTCGCGGACGGACTCGAGGATGTCCGCCAGCGCGCGATGTCCGCCGTCCTTCGCCGGAGCCTGGAAATACGCCCGCGGGTACCACCGGCGCGACAGCTCCTTGATGCTGGACACGTCGACGTTGCGGTAGTGCAGGTAGCCGTCGACCGCCGGCATGTAGCGGGCGAGGAACATCCGGTCGGTGCCGATGGTGTTGCCGGCCAGGGGCGCCTTGCGCTCGAGGGGGACGAAGCGCCGGATGTACTCCAGCGACAGCCGCTCGGCCTCGGCGAGGCTCACGCCCCCGGGGATCTCCTCGAGGAGCCCCGACTTGCGGTGCATCTCCGTCACGAAGTCGCCCATGTTCTCGAGGGCCGCCTCGGTCGGTTTGATGACCGCCTGGAATCCGGGGTCGAGGATGCGCAGCTCGAAGTCGGTCACGACGATCGCGATCTCGACGAGCTCATCGACCGCGAGGTCGAGGCCGGTCATCTCGCAGTCGATCCAGACGAGTCTGTCGTTCTCGGAGGCACCTGACATCCCCCCAGCCTATCGACGGGGCGGACACTCGGCTCTCGGTCCCCCAGGCACGATTCGAACGTGCGGCCTGCGAATTAGAAGTTCGTTGCTCTATCCACTGAGCTACTGGGGGTCGGTCCCAGGTTACCGAGTCCGGCCCGGTGCGTCATCTCGACCGCCTGCGGGCTGCAGCTGAAGCCCTGGTGCGCGGCCCGTTCTGCTCGTATCGTCGAAGGTGGGGCAGTCAGCGGAGGGGGACGAAGATGACGATCACGCGAACGAGTCGACTGTGGGTCGCGCACGGTCCGGTCGGGGCCGTCGGGTCGATCCGAGAGGTTGACGGCCAGTACGAGGTGCGGATGGTCGGCGCAGACCGGGCGGTCGGCACCTACCCGCAGCTCGAGATCGCGAAGCGCGCGCTGCACGCGCACCTGAAGCCGGGCGCGGAGCGCCCGGAGTTCCGGAGGCACTGAGCCGCGCGCTCAGCGCGACAGCAGGAGCGTCTCGACCGCTTCGTCGGGGGTCCAGAATTCGCCGACGGCGACGAGCGCCCCCGCACGGAGTCGTTCCGCTCGGTAGCGCATGCCGGCGTCGGACTCGAGCGCGCGCAGGTGGCCGGCGACGCGCCCGTCGGGAGCGACGACCCGCCACAGCGCGGCACCCGCGCGCGTGAGACGTCCGCGGCGGACAGCCGGGGGCGCGAGGGGAATGGCGGCGGCGACGGCGGCGTTGGTCATCGGTGATCCCTCCTGAGCTTCTCTGCGACGATAGGAGGGGGTTCCGACATTCGTTCTGAGGAGTGCACATGACCGAGACGTACGTCATCGCCGGCGGCTGCTTCTGGTGTCTGGATGCCGCGTATCGAGCGCTGCGAGGCGTCTCGTCCGTCGTGTCCGGATACACGGGTGGCCGACGCCCCCATCCCACTTACGAGCAGGTGTGCACGGGCGCGACCGGGCACGCCGAGGCGGTGAAGGTGACGTTCGATCCCGAGGTCATCGCGCCCGACATCATCCTCGACGCGTTCTTCACGATGCACGACCCGCGTCAGCTGAACCATCAGGGCGCGGATCGGGGCACCCAGTACCGCAGCGCGATGTTCTACGAGAGCGACGAGCAGCGTGAGCTGTTCGAGGCGGCGCGTGAGCGCGCCGCGGAGATCTGGGACGCGCCCATCGGCGATGAGGAGGGCACGATCGTCACGCGCATCGATCCCCTCGGCGACTTCTACGACGCTGAGGACTACCACCAGGACTTCTTCGCGAAGAACCCGACGCAGGGGTACTGCCTCGCGGTGGCCGCGCCCAAGGTGAACAAGGTCCGCGCGCGCTTCGCGCAGTACGCCGCCTGAGATCCTGCGAACCCCTCCGACACCGCGTGCACAGCGGTGCGGAGGGGTTCGCTGCATCCACAGATCCCCGCCGCCCGCTCCGCCGGACTCTCGCAGGCGGTGTGCTGGATGCAGTCGGGGATCGTCCCCGGCGGAAGGGATCCCCATGACCGATCAGATCGTGGTGGTGGGCAACATCACGAACGACCCGACGTCCACCACGCTCGCCGACGGCACCGCCGTCCTTCGCTTCCGTCTGGCGACGAATCCCCGGCGCTACGTCCGCGAGAAGGCGGGGTGGGTCGAGGACCCGCCGAACTTCTACAAGGTGTCGGCGTTCAGGTCCCTCGCGTCCAACGGCGCCCTGTCGCTGTCGAAGGGCATGCGCGTGCTGGTCACCGGGCGGCTCCGGGTGCGCCCGTGGGAGAACGACAAGGGCGCCAAGGGCACCGACGTGGAGATCACCGCCGACAACCTCGCGGTCGACCTCCTCTTCGGCACGGTCTCGTACTCCAAGAACGCCGCGGGCGGCGAGATCCGGCGGGAGGAGCCCGAGCAGACGCAGGAGCCGGACATGGCGTGGAGCACGGCGCCGCTCGGCGAACCGGAGATGCTCGGAGAGGAGGCGGAGCGCGAGCTCTCCCCGTTCTGAGCGGCCGCCCGCGTCGACGTCCCCTGTCGGCCTGCTCACCGGCGCGGGCCATCCGCTGCTCAGCCATGGCCCTCTAGACTGGACCTCAAATGGCTGAATACATCTACCAAATGGTGCGCGCCCGCAAGACGGTGGGCGACAAGCTCATCCTCGACGACGTGACCATGTCGTTCCTGCCCGGCGCGAAGATCGGCATGGTCGGCCCGAACGGCGCCGGCAAGTCGACGATCCTCAAGATCATGGCCGGTCTCGACCAGCCCTCCAACGGCGACGCGAAGCTCACCCCGGGCTTCTCGGTCGGCATCCTCATGCAGGAGCCGGAGCTCGACGAGTCGAAGACCGTGCTGGAGAACATCCAGGACGGCATCGCCATCAAGGCCAAGCTCGATCGCTTCAATGAGATCTCCGCGCTCATGGCCGAGCCCGACGCGGACTTCGACGCGCTGCTGGCCGAGATGGGCACGCTGCAGGAGGAGATCGACGCCGCCGACGGCTGGGACCTCGATTCGCAGCTGGAGCAGGCGATGGACGCTCTGCGCACGCCGCCCGGCGACGCCGCCATCGCGCCGCTCTCCGGTGGCGAGAAGCGCCGCGTGGCGCTGGCGAAGCTGCTGCTGCAGAAGCCCGACCTGCTGCTCCTCGACGAGCCCACCAACCACCTCGACGCCGAGAGCGTGCTCTGGCTCGAGCAGCACCTGCAGGCGTACAAGGGCGCGGTCATCGCGATCACCCACGATCGGTACTTCCTCGACCACGTCGCGGAGTGGATCGCCGAGGTCGACCGCGGCCGGCTCTACCCCTACGAGGGCAACTACTCGACCTACCTGGAGAAGAAGGCCGAGCGCCTCGATGTCCAGGGCAAGAAGGACGCCAAGCTCCAGAAGCGCCTCAAGGAGGAGCTGGAGTGGGTCCGCTCGAACGCGAAGGGCCGCCAGGCGAAGTCGAAGGCGCGTCTGGCGCGCTACGAGGAGATGGCGAACGAGGCCGAGCGCACGCGGAAGCTCGACTTCGAGGAGATCCAAATCCCCGCGGGCCCGCGTCTGGGATCGGTCGTCATCGAGGCGAAGAAGCTCGAGAAGGGCTTCGACGCGCGCACGCTCATCGACGGCCTCTCGTTCAGCCTGCCGCCGAACGGCATCGTCGGCGTCATCGGTCCGAACGGCGTCGGCAAGACCACGCTGTTCAAGACGATCGTCGGGCTGGAGCCCCTCGACGGCGGCGATCTCAAGATCGGCGAGACGGTCAAGATCAGCTACGTCGACCAGTCGCGCGCGAACATCGACCCCGAGAAGACGCTGTGGGAGGTCGTCTCCGACGGGCTCGACTACATCACGGTCGGCAAGACCGAGATCCCCTCGCGCGCCTACGTGTCGAAGTTCGGCTTCAAGGGGCCGGACCAGCAGAAGAAGGCCGGCGTCCTCTCCGGCGGCGAGCGCAACCGGTTGAACCTCGCGCTCACCCTCAAGGAGGGCGGCAACCTGCTCCTCCTCGACGAGCCGACGAACGACCTCGACGTGGAGACGCTGGGATCGCTCGAGAACGCACTGCTCGAGTTCCCCGGCTGCGCCGTGGTCATCACCCACGACCGGTGGTTCCTCGACCGCATCGCCACGCACATCCTCGCCTACGAGGGAACCGACGAGAACCCGGCCCAGTGGCACTGGTTCGAGGGCAACTTCGAGGCGTACGAGGCGAACAAGATCGAGCGGCTCGGCGCCGATGCCGCCCGACCGCACCGCGCGACGCACCGCAAGCTCACGCGCGACTGATCACAGCGAGAACGACGAAGGCCGCCCCGGCGAACGGGGCGGCCTTCGTCGTTCTCGCGTCAGCTGGTGAGCGAGTCCACGTAGTCCTGGTTCTCCTCGATCCACGCGTCGACGATCGGGCCGTACTCGTCGGTGTCGTTGTCCACGAAGAGGAGCTCCTCCAGGTCCAGCAGCCGCTCCTCGTCCATCTGGAAGTCCCGCAGCCATCCGGCGACCTCGGCGTGATCGTCGGAGAACCCCTCCCGAGCGAAGGTGTGCAGCAGCTCCGGCTCCCCGAGCAGGCCCTTCGGGTCCTCGAGGTTCTTGAGCGGATAGACCGCGTACGCCCAGTGCGGTTCCCACAGCGAGACGGCGATGTTCTCGCCGTTCGAGATGGCCGCATCGAGCTCCGCCAGCATCGCCGGCGTCGACGACGTCGGGAAGTCCACACTCTCCAGCCCGTACCCGGGGAGCACGTCGCTCTCCATGAGCTGGGTCTGACCCGCTCCCGCCTCGATGCCGACGATGCGATTGCCGAATGCGTCTGCGTTGTCCAGGAACTCGTCGAGCGAGTCGATGGGAGCGTCCTCGTTCACCGCGACGGTGATCGAGGACTTGTCGTACCACGCGCCGAGATCCTCGAGCGCGTCGCCGAACTGGGCGACGTAGTCCGCGTGCAGCGTCGGCAGCGACACCTGCGTGGCGAGATCGTAGTCGCCGCTGGCGAGGCCTGCGAATACGGGAGCAGGATCGGCGGGGACGAGTTCCACGTCGTACCCCTTCTGCTCGAGGACAGCCTTCCAGAGCTCGCTCGAGACCATGGACTCCGCCCATCCGTTGAACACCGCGATCGTCACCTCCTCGCCGCGGTCGTCGGAGGCGGCCTCACCGCCCGAGCAGCCCGCGAGAGCGAGCGCGGTGACGGCCGTGAGGGAGCCGGCGGCGAGCATCCTGGTGGTGGTGTTCTTCATCGTGTTCTCCTTGTCGATCGTGCGCACAGCGCGTGCGCGTATGCACAGGGCCGCCCTCGCGTAAACCGCGAGGGCGGCCCTGTCGTGACGAGCGTGCGAGCTCAGCTGGTGAGCGAGTCCACGTACTCCTGGTTGTCTTCGATCCACTGGTCGATCAGCGGCGCGTAGTCGTCGGTGTCGTTCTCGACGAAGAGGAGGTTCTCAAGGTCGTACAGCGTGTCGAGGTCCATCTGGAAGTTCGACAGCCACTCGGCCACCTCGGGGAAGTCATCGCCGAAGCCCTCGCGGCCGTAGGAGTAGAGGCTCTCGGCGTCGCCGAGTGCGCCCTCCGGGTCCTCGAGGTTCTTGATGTCGTAGGCGCCGTACGCCCAGTGCGGCTCCCACAGCGTCACGACGATGTTCTCGCCCGACTGCTCGGCCGCCTCGAGCTCGGTGAGCATCGCCGCGGTGGAGGACGTCGTGAAGTCCATGTCCTCCAGGCCGTAGGTCGGGATCACGGACTCGTCCATGGTGAGCGTCAGGCCCGCACCCGGCTCGATGCCGACGATCTGGTCGCCGAACTCACCCGCGCTGTCGGCGAGCTCCGAGAGCGAGTCGATCGGAGCGTCGGAGTTGACCGCCACGGTGAGGCGCGACTCGTCATTCCACGCGCCGAGCTCCTCGATGGAGTCGCCGAACTTCTCCAGGTAGGAGGCGTGGGTGACGGGCAGCCACACGTCGGTCGTGAAGTCGTAGTCGCCCGTCGAGAGCCCCGTGAAGAGCGGCGCCACGTCGGCGTACTCCAGCTCGACGTCGTACCCCTCGTTCTCCAGGACGGCCTTCCACAGCTCGGAGGTGGCGACGCCCTCGTCCCAGCCGTTGAAGACGGCGATCGTGATGCTGCCCTTCGAGTCGTCGTCGCCGGCGGCCTCGTCCGAGCCCGCGCAGCCGGTGAGGGCCAGCGCCGCCGTGGCGGTGAGAGCGGTGAAAGCGAGAATGCGCTTGGTCATGCGTGTGTTCCTTCCTCGGCGGGAGAGTCTCTCCGCGCCGCCTGCATCGGCGTGCGTTCCGATGCGACGAAGCCGTGCGGCTCCGCAGGTGTGTGAGTTCAGGCCGCGACGGCGACGGGCTCTGCCCGATCAGCGGTTGCGGCGCGGTCGGCGCGCGCGGCGCGCGTCGCCTTCAGCTGCGCGAGCAGGCCCATCCGCTTGCCGAACGAGCCGGTCAGCCGGTCGAGGATGATCGCGAGGATGACCACGGAGAGGCCCGCTTCCACGCCGAGAGCGGTGTCGAGACGGTTCAGCGAGGCGACGACGTCGCCACCGAGGCCGCCCGCGCCCACCATGCCGGCGATGACCACCATCGACAGCGCCAGCATGATCACCTGGTTGACGCCGGCCATGATGGTCGGCAGGGCCAGTGGCAGCTGGATCTGGCGGAGGATGCGTCCGCCGGTGGAGCCGAACGCGTGGCCGGCCTCGACGACCTCGCGGTCCACGCCGCGGATGCCGAGCTCGGTGAGCCGGACGCCGGGGGCCATGGCGAACACGATGGTCGCGAAGATGCCGGGCGCGACGCCCACGCGGAACAGCAGCAGCGCGGGGATCAGGTACACGAAGGCGGGCATCGTCTGCAGGAAGTCGAGCACCGGGCGCAGGACCTTCGACACGAGGTCGCTCTTCGCCGCCGCGATTCCGAGCGGGATGCTGAGCACGAGCGCCCACACCGTCGCGACGATGATGAGCGCGAGGGAGCTCATCGCATTGTCCCACTGGTCCACGGCGGCGATCAGGAGGAGACCGACACCGGAGCCGATGCCGAACACCCAGCCGCGGGCGAGGACGCCGATGACGAGGGCAATGGCTGCGACGATCCAGAACGAGGGGGCGCCGAACACGAGCGCGAGGGCGTCGTACATGCCGACGAAGACCGCGCGGATCACATCGAACAGGCCGCCCAGGTTGTCGACGACCCACTGGATGGCCTCGGCGACGACGTCACCGAGCGGGAGGCGGATGAAGCCGTCCATCAGCGCACCCCCTCCGGCTCGCGGGCTCCGCCTTCGACGGCGCCGTCCGGATCCGTCTCCGCGAGGAGCTGGTCGATCACGGTCGTCGGGACGGGACGCAGGGGCAAGGTGATCTCCTCTGTGGCGCCAGGGCCGGGGCCGAGGGCGGCGAGCAGGGTGACGCGCGGGATGACGCCGACGAGACGCCCGTTGCCGTCGGTCACCGCGAGCGGCAGCGGCGACTCCACGGCCGGCACGAAGAGGTCCATCAGGACGTCGTCCTCGCTCACGGCCTGCGGCACCGGCTTCAGGATGCTCGCCAGCGCGCTCTCGCCCTTGCGGACGAGTTTCATCGCGTCGCGGTCGGAGATGATGCCGAGGAGCCGGCGGTCGCGGCCGACGACGTACGTCGCGGAGGTGTACGCGTCGCGCATGGTGCGCAGCGCCGTACGCGGGCCCGCGCTCTCCGCGACGACCGGGCGCGGCCGCTCCATGACGTTACCCGCGGTGAGCACCCGCGCGCGGTCGACGTCCTGCACGAACTGCTCGACGTAGTCGTTCGCGGGATCGGTGAGGATGTCCTCGGGCGTTCCGATCTGCACGATGCGGCCGTCGCGCATCACGGCGATGCGGTCGCCGAGGTGCATCGCCTCGTTGAGGTCGTGCGTGATGAAGACGATGGTCTTGCCGAGGCGCTGCTGGAGCTCCAGCAGCTGGTCCTGCATTTCGCGTCGGATGAGCGGGTCGAGCGCGCTGAAGGCCTCATCCATGAGCAGGATGTCGGTGTCCGCGGCGAGGGCGCGGGCGATGCCGACGCGCTGCTGCATGCCGCCGGAGAGCTGAGCGGGCAGCTTGTCTCCCCAGCCCGAGAGCCCGACCAGCTCCAGGATCTCGGCGGCCTTGGCCATCCGCTCGGCTCGCCCGACCCCCTGCAGCTCGAGCGGGTACGCGACGTTCGCCGCCACCGTGCGGTGAGGGAGCAGCGCGAAGTGCTGGAACACCATGGAGATCCGGTCGCGCCGGATCTCCCGCAGGCGGGCGCCGGGGATGCCGGTGATCGGCTCGCCGTTGATCGTCACGGTGCCCGCGGTGATGTCGTGCAGTCCGTTCAGCATGCGGATGAGCGTCGACTTGCCGGACCCGGAGAGCCCCATGACGACGAAGATCTCGCCGCGACGGACTTCGAAGGAGGCGTCGATGACGGCCGCGGTGGCGCCCTCGAGCTGGTCGCGCGTGGTACCTGCTCTGAGGCGCTCCACGGCGTCGTGCGGACGTCGGCCGAAGACCTTGTAGAGGCCTTCCGCGCGCAGGGCAATGGTCGTGTCGTTGTCGGTCACGTTCTCCACATGCCGAACGCGGGATCTCCAGGCAGGCAACATCCACGCTCGGTCATCGGTTGCGGTCCGGGCAGACGAGGGGCCGGGCTTCGGGCACCTGGCTCGCGGCCGTCCGGGTGGGCGGCTGCTCGTCGGCCATACGCACGCCGCTGAAGCGGCATTCGCGGTCCTGGGCGGGTCACCGCTCGGTCGTGTCGGACGCGTCGCCGGCGGTGCGGCCCGCTTCCTGTTGCGGCGAAGCGGGCCTCCGACACCATAACAACGTCCACGTGCTCGAGCGGGGGGCGGCGATGACCGGTCCTGCACCGCCGACTTCCGCGTCGTGGTGCGGAAGAAGGCGGTATGGTCGAGCCCGAAAGGGCGGTCGCTACCGTGACCGGATCGTTACCCCCGACGCCGGATCCCGCCCGGAGAGGACCCCGATGACGCGCGTGCACGTCCCCATCCAGCTTCGGTGGGGAGACCTCGACGCCTTCGGCCATGTGAACAACGCCGCGATGCTGCGCCTGCTCGAGGAGGCGCGCTGCCGGGCGTTCTTCCGCGCGGAGGACTCGGGCGACGGCGTTCCGGCCACCGCCGTGTTCGACCCGGAGGTCCTCGGCTCGCCCACGGGCGTCGCCACGCTCATCGCGCGGCAGAGCATCGAGTACCTGCACCCCGTGCCGTATCGGCATCGGCCTCTGGACGTGCAGCTGTGGATCGGCCGCCTCGGCGGCTCCAGCATCGACGTCTGCTACGAGGTGCACAGCGCCGAGGGCGAGGAGGAGCGCGTGATCTACGCGCGCGCGGATGCGGTCGTCGTGCTCGTCGACGTGGAGTCCGCCCGCCCCGTGCGACTGACTCCGGCCATGCGCTCGGCGTGGGAGCCGTACGTGGAGGAGCCTGTGACGTTCACCCGCCGCTGAGCGGCGGAGGCGGGCGGATGAGACACTGGAAGACGCCCTACCCGCCCTGCAGGGAGCTCACCATGTCGTTCGTCTCGCCCGCGCCGGTCCGCAAGGACATCCGCGCGGACTTCCCCGGCATCGCCGGCCGCCCCGACCGCGTCTACCTCGACTCGGCGGCGACCTCGCAGCGCCCAGAGTCGGTGATCGCCGCTGAGGCGGACTTCGCGCGCCGCGACTACGCCGCCGTTCACCGCGGCTCGAGCCTCGCCACCGGGGAGGCCACCTACGCCTTCGAGACCGCGCGTGAGCGGGTCGCGGCCTTCATCGGAGCGGGGGAGCGGGAGGTCGTCTGGACCGCCAGTGCCACCGACGCGCTGAACGTGGTGGCGCTCGGGATGTCCGACGCCTCCGCCGGCCTCGGCGGCGACCGCTTCGCGCTGCGGCCCGGCGACGAGATCCTCGTCACGGAGGCCGAGCACCACGCCGACCTCATTCCCTGGCAGCGCCTCGCCCGCCGCACCGGCGCTGCGCTGCGCTGGGTGCCGGTGGACGAGCGCGGCCTCTGGACGATCGACGACCTGCGCGCGCAGCTCAGCAGCCGCACCCGCGTCATCGCGTTCGCCCATGTCTCCAACGTCACGGGCATGATCGCCCCGGTCGCCGACATCGTCGCGCTCGCGCAGGAGGCGGGAGCGCTCACCGTGCTCGACGCCTGCCAGTCCGCTCCACACCTGCCGTTGGATCTCGGCCGGCTGGGCGTCGACTTCGCCGCGTTCTCCGGTCACAAGATGCTGGGCCCGAACGGTGTAGGCGTGCTGTTCGGGCGGGCGGAGCTCCTCGCCGAGCTCCCGCCGGCGCGCACGGGCGGCTCGGCGATCACGACCGTGACGATGACGGAGGCGGAGTTCCTGCCCGCGCCGCAGCGATTCGAGGCCGGCACGCAGCCGGTCACGCAGATCGTCGGGCTCGGCGCGGCGGTCGACTACCTGGAGGAGCTCGGGATGGCGAACGTGCGAGCACACGAGGACGCTCTCGCGGCGGAGCTGGTCGACGCCGTGGTCTCGGTGCCCGGTGTCCGGCTGATCGGCCCGCCTCCGGGGGCACCCCGCGCGGCGCTCGCGAGCTTCGACGTCCAGGGCGTGCACGCGCATGATGTCGGCCAGTTCCTCGACGACCGCGGCATCACGGTGCGGACCGGCCATCACTGCGCGCAGCCGCTGCATCGCAGCCTGGGTCTGACGGCGACCACGCGTGCGAGCGCCTCGGTCTACACCACCTCTGCGGAGATCGCCGCGTTGCACGACGCGCTGGGCGAGGTCCGCGGGTTCTTCGGAGCGGACCGATGAGCGGCGACCTGCAGGGGCTCTACCAGGAGCTCATCCTCGATCACGCCCGCAATCCGGAGGGCAAGGGCGACCCGACGCCGCTCGCGCACACGCATCACGAGCTGAACCCGTCGTGCGGCGACGAGATCACCGTGGGCGTCACCTTGGGTGGGGACGGCACGATCGCGCACCTGCGATGGGATGGCCACGGGTGCTCGATCTCGATGGCCTCCGCCTCGATCATGACCGGTCTCCTCGAGCACGCCTCCCGGGAAGAGGCACTCGCACTCATCGACGAGTTCCGCACGATGCTGCGCTCTCGAGGAGCGGTCGCGCCATCGGAGGCGCTGGGCGACGCGGCGGCACTGCAGGGCGTCGCGAAGTACGTCATGCGGATCAAGTGCGCGATGCTGGGATGGGTGGCGCTGGAGGCCGATCTCAAGCAGGCGTCGTGACCGGCGTCCGCAGCATGATCTCCTGCGCGACCGAGGCCACCAGCTCGCCGGAGCGCGCGTAGATCCGCCCGAACGCGAGCCCGCGCCCGCCCTGCGCGCCGGGGGACTCCTGCACGTAGAGCATCCACTCGTCGGCGCGCGCAGGACGGTGCCACCACATCGCGTGGTCGAGGCTCGCGACCTTCAGGCCAGGGGCCGCCCACGACAGCCCGGCGCCGCGCATCGACGGCTCCTGGATCGTGTAGTCGCTGAGGTAGGCGAGCGCCGCCTGATGGAGGAGCCGGTCGTCGCCGATCGGGCGCCGCACGCGCGTCCAGACGGCCTGCGTCGGCTGCGCGCCGACCGGCGCGGGGCCCATGAGGCTTCCCTCGAGGTGCCGCACCTCGATCGGGTTCGCCGCCAGCAGCCGCCGAGACTGCGGGTGGCGCTCGGGGTCGGCCGCCGGGTCCGGCAGGTCTTCGGGGCCGGGGACGTCGGGCATCGGCAACTGATGCTCCACGCCCTCGTCCTCGTCCTGAAAGGAGAGGATGCCGGAGAAGATCGGCACCCCGTCCTGATACCCCTGCACGCGGCGCCGCGCGAACGACCGGCCGTCGTGGATGCGGTCCACGCCGAAGGTGATGTCCTTCGTCATGTCGCCGGGGCGCAGGAAGTAGCCGTGCAGCGAGTGCGCGAACCGGTCGTCGGACAGCGTCCGCGCGGCCGCCGCGACGACCTGCGAGAGAACCTGCCCGCCGAACACCCGTCCGCCTGGCATGTAGTGCGAGCGCCCGAGGAAGATGTCCTCGTGCGTCCGCGCAGCCATCCGCTCGAGCTCGATCACGTCGAGCATGATCTGGACCGGGTCGTCTGGGCGGGGCTCGATGGTCACATTGCTAGTTTAGAGCGGGTGACCGCTCGCCTTCTGCTCGCCGATGCCCCGACCGCGCGTGACGCGCTGACCTTCGCGGGCCGTGCCTCCCGCGTCGGCGACGAGGGGGTGCGTCTGCAGGCGGCCGGCGGCGTCCTCGTGATGTCCTCCGCCGCGCTCGCGCCGCAGGGGCTCCTCGACCGTACGCCCACCGTGCTCGCGATGCGAGTGCTGCGCGCGGATCCCGAACTGGAGTGCGATCTCACGGTCGCGTCCCTCGCGGAGACCGAGGAGCCGAGCGCGCTCGCGCTGCCCGATACGGCGCTGGCTCCGGCGTGGGCCGGCGTCTCGCCGCCGCGCGGCGGTTGGACGCCCGCGGGCGGGATCGCGGCCGCTGTGCTCGCGAGCCGCGCCCAGTGGGGGATCGCCGCGGTCGCTCACGCGCTGCCCGCACAACCCGGCGAGGACGTGGTGCGCTCGGTGCGGGGCAGCATCTGGGGCGAGCCGGACGAGGAGCTGGCGGGCCTGCCGCGCGGCGTGGCGTTCGCGGCGTTCTCGTTCGGCTTCATCGGCGGTGAGGAGGAGGCCCGCGTGTCCACGGCTGGCCGCTGGACGCGCGTCACACTCGAGCGCGGTCACATCCTCACGCGCGGCCCGGCCGCGGTGGGACTGACCGCGGTGAGGCAGACCGGAGCGCGCTGACGCCGATCCGACGCGGGACGAGGCGAGCGGTCAGCGCCCCGGTTGCGGCTCGAAGGTGTTGACCATGGCGTGCGCGGCGCGCTCGAGGTAGTCCCACAGCGTGGCCTCGTGCACGGGGGAGAGCTCGAGCTCGTCGACCGCGCGGCGCATGTGCGCGAGCCATCGGTCGCGCGCCTCGGGGTCGATGTGGAACCCCGCGTGGCGCATGCGCAGTCGCGGATGGCCGCGCGTCTCGCTGTAGGTGGTCGGCCCGCCCCAGTACTGCTCGAGGAACATCAGCATCCGCTCCTCGGCGGCGGCGAGATCCGCCTCGGGATACATGGGCTTCAGGACCTCATCGTCGGCGATCCCCCGATAGAACGCGGCAGCGAGCTTCGCGAAGGTCTCGCGCCCGCCCACCTGCTCGTAGAACGTCCCCACTCCGAGGGGGCGCAGGCTCTTGGGCTCGCTCATGCTCCGGACTCCTCTTCGCTCTGGCTCTGCGCGGCGCCGCTGCGCGGGCGCCAGGTCGGTCGTTCCGGCAGCTCGCTGGTGAGCGTCGGCGGGTTGGCGCCACGCACCCGGAGCGCACCCTCGGCGCCCTCGAGCACCGCACGCGCGATGCCGGTGACGTCGATGCCCTCGTTGAGGAGCACCGCTCGCAGCCGCTCGCGCAGCACCCGCGCCACGTCGTCCTTCGCGGTGGGCTTGGCCTTGATGACGAGACGGATGACCAGGGTGTCGCCCTCGAGCGACTCCAGACCCCAGACCTCCGGCTCGCCGATGACGCGCGATCGCCAGCGCGGATCGTGCGCGAGGGCGAGTGCGGTATCGGTCAGCAGGTGCTCGACGTCCTCGATGACGATGTCCTTGGGAAGGGTGAGGTCGAGCACGACGCGCGACCATCCCTGCGTCATGTTGCCGATGCGGGTGATCTCGCCGTTCCGCACGTACCAGAGCACCCCGTTCACGTCGCGGACATGCGTGATGCGCACGCTCACGAACTCCACCACGCCGGTCGCGAGCCCCAGGTCGACCACGTCGCCGATGCCGACCTGGTCCTCCGCGACGATGAAGATGCCGTTGAGCACGTCCTTGACGATGTTCTGCGCGCCGAAACCGAGCCCGGCGCCCACCGCCGCCGTGAGGAGCGACAGCGATGCGAGGACGTTCGGAGCGAGGATCGAGGCCACCAGGACGAGCGCGACGATCACCATCGTGATGTTCACGACGTTCGTGAGGATGGAGCCCAGCGTGCGGGTGCGCTGCACGACGCGCACCGCGGCGAGCGGGGAGCGCTCGAGCGCTCGCGTGTCGTCGACCTTCGCCCTGCTCTTGGCGCCTTCGACGATGCGCTTCACGACGCGTCGGATGACGAAGCGCAGCACCCAGGCGATCAAGATGCAGACGGCGACGTTGGCGGCGGCCCAGAGCAGATCTAGCCCGAACACGCCCAGGTCTTTGAGGACGTTCTGCCAGAAGCCCAGGTCGGTGGGGTCGGTGGTCTCTGTCGGCAGCATCATCCCCTCGATGGTACGGCGCGAGCCCCGGCGGATCCTGGGATCCACCGGGACTCACGGCACCCTTCGGACGGGGCTACTCCGCGTCGCGCTCCTGAGCGGCCAGCGCGCGCTCGACGCCCGCGAGGTTCTCCGCCACGATGCGACGCAGGGCCGCGGGCGCCTCGGGGTGCTCGCTCAGCCACGCGCGGGTCGCGCGGCGCAGCTCGGCGCTGGCGAGCGGCGCGGGGTACAGCAGCTCGATGAGGTACGACGCGATCTGGAAGGTGCGCGACTCCCACACCGGCAGGAGCATCGCGAAGTACTTCTCGACGAACGGCGTGAGGTGCTCGCGCGTGGCCGGGTGGACGAACCCGGCGGCCGCGGAGCGGACGACCGTGTTCGGCAGCGCGTCGCTGTCGACGAGCGACGCCCAGGCCGCGGCCTTCGCCTCGGCCGACGGCATGGCCGCGCGCGCCTGGGCGGCGGACTCGGCGCCCTTCGCGGTGTTGTCGGCGGCCAGCGCCGCGTCGATCGCCGCCGCGTCCGCGACGCCGCCGGCGGCGAGCGAGACGAGGAGCTGCCAGGAGAGGTCGGTGTCGATCTCGAGCCCGTCGAGCACGCTCTCGCCTGCGCGCAGCGCCCGCACGCGCTCCCACTGAGCAGCGGTCGACGCGGCCGACGCGAACGCCGTGGTCAGCTGCAGCTGGAGGTCGCTGCCCGGTTCGGCTCGCTGGAGGAGTTCCCAGAGGCCGTCGGCGACCCGCGCGCGGGTCTCCTCGCGAGCCTCTGGCGCGACGTAGCTGTTCGCCGCCAGCTGCAGCTGCGAGAGGGTCGTGCGGATGGTCGTGGACTCGGTCTCGCGCCCGATGTTGCGCAGGACGAGGTCGACGTAGTCGGTCGCCGCGGTCTCCGCGTCGCGGGTCTGATCCCAGGCTGCGCCCCACACGAGCGAGCGCGCGAGCGGGTCGGCGATGTCGGCGAGGTGGTCGATCGCGGTCTCGAGGCTGCGGTCGTCGAGGCGGATCTTCGCGTACGCGAGATCGGCGTCGTTGAGCAGCACGAGCGCGGGGCGGCGCGCGCCCTTCAGCTCGGGAACCTCGGTGAGATCGCCGTCGACGTCGATCTCGATGCTGTGCGTGCGCGTGAGCGCGCCCGAGACGAGGTCGTAGAACCCGATGCCGAGGCGGTGCGGCCGGATCGTGGGGTAGTCGGCCGGCGCGGTCTGCGTGATCGCGAAGCGCGTGATGCGGCCGTCGTGGTCGTCGTCGATGACGGGCGAGAGCGTGTTCACGCCCGCCGTCTCCAGCCACTTCCGCGACCACGGGCCGAGGTCGCGGCCGCTGGTGCGCTCGAGCTCGACGAGCAGGTCCGAGAGCGTGGTGTTGGAGTACGCGTGCTTCTGGAAGTACGCGCCCACGCCCTCGAAGAACGCGTCGATGCCCACCCACGCGGCCAGCTGCTTGAGAACCGAGCCGCCCTTGGCGTAGGTGATGCCGTCGAAGTTGACCTGGACATCCTCGAGGTCGGAGATCTCGGCGACGATCGGGTGCGTGGAGGGGAGCTGGTCCTGGCGGTACGCCCAGGTCTTCTCCATCGCGTTGAAGGTCGTCCAGGCCTCGGTCCACTCGGTGGCCTCGGCCGTGGCGATCGTCGAGGCCCACTCGGCGAAGGACTCGTTCAGCCAGAGGTCATTCCACCACTTCATCGTGACGAGGTCGCCGAACCACATGTGCGCGAGCTCGTGGAGGATCGTGACGACGCGACGCTCCTTGACCGCGTCGGTGACCTTGCTGCGGAAGACGTAGGTCTCGGTGAAGGTCACCGCGCCGGCGTTCTCCATCGCCCCGGCGTTGAACTCGGGGACGAAGAGCTGGTCGTACTTCGCGAAGGGGTACGGGTAGCCGAACTTCTCCTCGTAGTACGCGAAGCCCTGGCGCGTCTTCTCGAAGACGTAGTCCGCGTCCATGTGCTGCCACAGGCTCTTGCGCGCGAACAGCCCGAGCGGGATCACACGACCGGACGCGGAGGTGAGCTCGGAGCGCGTCTCCTCGTAGGGGCCGGCGATGAGCGCGGTGATGTAGGACGAGATGCGCGGCGTCGGCTCGAAGCCCCAGGTGGCGTTGACGCCGTCGTCGTGGGGGATGGGCTCGGGCGTCGGCTGGTTCGACACGACCTTCCACGCCGCCGGCGCGGTGACGGTGAACTGGAACGTCGCCTTGAGGTCGGGCTGCTCGAAGACCGCGAACACACGGCGCGAGTCGGGCACCTCGAACTGCGAGTAGAGGTAGACCTCCCCGTCGACGGGGTCGACGAAGCGGTGCAGGCCCTCGCCCGTGTTCGTGTAGAGGCAGTCGGCGTCGACGACGAGCTCGTTCTCGGCCTCGAGGTCGTCGAGACGGATGCGCGAGTCGGCGTACGCGGTGGCGGGGTCGATCTCGCGGCCGTTCAGCGTGATCTCGCGGACGTCCCGCGCGATGAGGTCGATGAAGGTGCTCGCTCCGGCGGTCGCGGCGAAGCGCACGACGCTGCGCGACCCGAACACCTCGGCGCCCTTGGTCAGGTCGAGCGCGATCTCGTACGTCTGCGTCTCGACGATCGCGCGGCGCTCCTGCGCCTCGACGCGGGTGAGGTTCTCTCCAGGCACTTGTTCCACTCCCATGGGTAGGGGACGAAAGATCTCCGGGCGCTGATGACGCCTGCGGCAACCTCAACACTCTACGTGCTCGACGGCGCGCGCTCACGGCATTCGCGGCGAGCCATCCGCCGGTGTGCGCCTCGGCCCGGCGAGGTGCGAGAGAATCGGAGCCATGCGCATCCACATCGCGACCGATCACGCGGGTCTCGAGTTCTCGACCCAGCTCCAGCACCACCTCGCGGCGGCGGGGCACGAGGTCTTCGACCACGGTCCCGTCGAGTACGAGCCGTTGGACGACTACCCGGCGTTCTGCATCCGCGCGGCGCAGGCCGTCGTCGCGGACCAGCGCGCGGGTGTCTCCGCCCTCGGCGTCGTCTTCGGCGGCTCCGGCAACGGCGAGCAGATCGCCGCCAACAAGGTGGAGGGCGTCCGCGCCGCGCTGGTGTGGAACCTGTCGACCGCTGAGCTCGCTCGCGAGCACAACGACGCGAACGTCATCGCGATCGGCGCCCGGCAGCACACGTTCGACGATGTCACGCGGTTCATCGACCGCTTCATCGAGACGCCGTTCTCGAACGACGAGCGGCACGCCCGCCGGATCGCGCAGATCGGCGCCTACGAGCGCGAGGGTGCGCTCGTCGACGGCCCCGGCCCGCGCCAGGTCTCCTAGCTCGGATGCCCGAGGGTCACTCGGTCCATCGGATCACCCGCCAGTTCGCGCGCAACTTCGTGGGGCGCCCGGTCGCGGTCTCGAGCCCGCAGGGCCGCTTCGCGCAGGGCGCGGAGGTTCTCGATGGCCGCACCATGACGCGCGCGGAGTCCGTCGGCAAGCAGATGTTCCTCGAGTTCGACGAGCAGGTCTGGCTGCGCGTGCACCTCGGGCTCTACGGCGCGTGGGACTTCGCCGGCGAGGTCCTCGTCGATCCCACGATCGCCTCCGCGAACGGGCGGATGGGCCAGACCAACCAGCGGGGAACCGATCTTCCCGATGCGGAGCGGGTGTTCGACGACGCGGGGGAGAACTCCCTCACGTCGATCGGCGCCCCGCGCCGGGCGCGCGTGCACGTGCGCATGTCCGAGCAGACGAGCGGCCTGGATGAGGCCGACGGCCTCGCCGCCGACGACGCGCCCTGGCCGCCGCCGGTCGTGGGGCAGGTGCGGGTGCGCCTGCTCACCGACGCGACGTGCGCGGACCTGCGCGGGCCCACAGCGTGCGCGGTGCAGACGCCGGACGAGATCGCCGCGGTGATCGCCAAGCTCGGCCCCGACCCGCTCGTCGGCGACGTGGCGGAGGGCGAGGAGCGCTTCGTCCGCGCGGTGCGCCGCCGCAACGTCGCGATCGGGCAGCTGCTCATGGACCAGTCCGTCGTCAGCGGCATCGGCAACGTGTACCGCGCGGAGATGCTCTACCGCGCCCGGCTGGATCCCCACACGCCGGGGAAGGCCATCCCCGAGGAGATCGTCCGGGAACTCTGGCGCGACTGGGTGCAGCTGCTGCGCATCGGCGTCGAGACCGGGCAGATGATGACCATGGACGGCCTCGACGCGGACGGCTGGCGCCGTGCGATGGCCAGCCGCGACGACCGCCACTGGGTCTACCACCGTGCCGGCCTGCCCTGCCGCGTGTGCGGCACGGAGATCGTGCTCGAGGAGATGCAGGCCCGGAAGCTCTACTGGTGCCCCACGTGCCAGCGCTGAGCAGGCCGGTGCCGGCGCCCGCGTAGCATCGGAGGATGCGGCAGAACCCGAGCTTCGCGATGACCGACGTGCCGGAGATCCGCCGGATCGTGCACGGCCATCCGTGGGCCACGCTCGTGAGCGCGACGGACGACGGACTCGTCGCCTCGCACTATCCGGTGCTGCTCGAGGAGGGGCGAGACGACCTGACGGTCGTCGGCCACGTCGGCAAGCCCGACGACCTCATCCACGGTCTCGGCCAGCGCGAGCTGCTCGTCGTGCTGCAGGGGCCGCACGGCTACATCACCCCGCGCTGGTACGGCGAGGGGAAGGCCGTGCCGACATGGAACTTCGTCTCCGTGCACCTCTCCGGCGTCCCCGAGCTGCTCTCGTCCGAGGAGAACCTCGCTGTGCTCGACCGGCTCGTCGCGCACTTCGAGAACCTCGCGGAGGACCCTCGGCTCATGTGGGAGCGGCCGAACGACGCGGCGTTCATCGAGCGCCTCGAGGCGGGGACGGTGGGCTTCCGCCTCACGCCCGCGAAGGTCGTGGCCAAGCGCAAGCTCAGCCAGAACCGCCCGGACGCGGTGGTGGAGACGATCGCCGCGGGCCTGGCGTCGGACGGCCCCTACCGCAACCCCGAGCTGGCGGACGAGATGCGCCGCGCGCAGGAGATGCGGCGCGCGGCGCGGGAGACGGCGCGATGAGGCGCGGGGACCGGATCGACGTCATCGCGGGGGCGCGCATCGGCGGGGAGGGACGCGAGCTGCTCGCGCACCCGGACTACGACGTGGACGGCGTGTACGACGTCTGGCTCGATGGCGACCGCATCGTCGACATCGCCCCGGCCGGGGCCATCCGTCACCGCGGTGCGGTGCTCGATGCGGGAGGCGCGTGGCTCGTGCCCGGCCTGTGGGACCACCACGTGCACACCCTCGAGCACGCGCTGGCCCGCGGCACCGTCTCCGTGGAGGAGGCGGCTTCCTCGCGGGACGCCGCCCGGGCTGCGCTCGCCGCTCCCGTGCGCTCCGACGGTCGCCGTGTCGTCGCCCGCCTCCGAGAGGGCCTGTGGGACGAGCCCGCCGAGCTCGCCGTGCTCGACGAGGTCACCGGCGAGGTCCCGACCTACCTCGTGAGCGCCGATCTCCACAGCGTCTGGATGAACACCGCCGCGCTGCGACGCGAGGGCGTGGCGACGGACGGCTCGGGCCTCGTCCGGGAGGGCGTCGCGTTCGCCATCGAGCAGCGACTCAAGCATCTCCCCGCGGAGGACGAGGACCGCGCCCTCGATGGTGCGCTCGAGGAGGCCGCCGCGCGCGGCGTCGTCGGAGTCCAGGACCTCGAGATGGCGTGGAACGCCGACCGGTGGCGGCGGCGCCTCGCCCGCGGCCACGATGTCACGCGGGTGCGCTTCGACGCGTACCCCGACGACCTCGACCGCGTCATCGCCGAGGGTCTCCTCACCGGCGACGCGCTCGACGGGTCGCCCCTGGTGGAGTTCGGCATGCTGAAGGTCATCTCCGACGGCTCGCTCGGCACGCGCACGGCCGCGACCTCGGGTCCGTACGCCGACGGGAGCAGCCGCGGCCGGCTGAACGCCGACCCGCGCGCGCTCCTCGAGCTCGTCACCCGGGCGGCGGCGGCGGGCATCGTGACGACGATCCACGCGATCGGCGACGTCGCGAACCGGCACGCGCTGGACGCGTTCGCCGCCGCGGACGTCCCCGGCCGCATCGAGCACGCGCAGCTCGTCACGCGCACCGACATCGCGCGGTTCGCGCGCTTGAACGTCGAAGCGAGCATCCAGCCGGAGCACGCGCTCGACGACCGCGAGCTCGTGGCGGCGGAGTGGAGCGCGCAGACGGCCGTCGCGTACCCGCTGCGCGAGTTCGTCGACGCCGGCGCGAACGTGCTCCTCGGCTCTGATGCTCCCGTGACGCCCCTGGATCCGTGGATCCAGATGTCCGCCGCCGTCTTCCGCGCACGTTCGGGGGAGGAGCCGTGGCGCGCCGATCAGGGGATCGACTCGGCCACCGCGCTCGCTGCAGCCACTGCCGGAGGGTCGGCGAACGGCTCTCGGATCCTGCCGGGCGAGGTCGCGGACCTCGTGCTCGTCGAGCACGACCCGCTCGCGGCGTCCGCCGAGCAGCTGCGGGGGATGCCTGTCCACGCGACGCTGCTGGCGGGTCGCCTCACGCACCTCGCCTGACGCGGCGTGGCGGCGGCGTGGCGGCGGCGGCGGAGGCGGGGTGAGGCTCTCGACCGTGTCTCACTCGCGGCGGGTCTGAGCGTCGGATGGCCGCTGCAAGTGAGACACGGCGGGGCGGATGTGCCGACTATGTCTCACTTGCGGCGGGTCTGAGTGTCGGATGGCCGCTGCAAGTGAGACACGGCGGGGCGGATGTGCCGACCATGTCTCAGTTGCGGCGGGTCTGAGCGTCGGATGGCCGCTGCAAGTGAGACAGGGCGGGGCGGATGTGCCGACCATGTCTCACTTGCGGCGGGTCTGAGCGTCGGATGGCCGCAGCAAGTGAGACATGGGAGATCAGGCGCGCACACGCCGAAGGCCCCGATCCATCCGGACCGGGGCCTTCTGACGAGGAGAGTGCGCGATCACTCCGCGATGTGCGCCACCAGGAACCAGCGGTCCTTCTCGAGGCCGGCCTTGATCTCGATGGCGACGTCCTGGCTGGTGAGGTCGACCTCGTCGAGACCCTCGATGGCGGTCTGAAGGTCGGCGAGCACCGTGTCGATGTCGGAGACGACGCCGCGGATGACCACGTCGGACTGCGCGAAGCCCGCCGGCGCGCCCGTCGTGGGGGTCTTGCCGGCGACCGCGCTCAGGCGCGCATCGATGGGAAGCCCCAGGGCCACGATGCGCTCGGCGGCGAGGTCCGCCCACTCCTGCGCGTGCTCGACGAGGGTGTCGAGGAACTCGTGCACCCCGATGAAGTTGGCGCCGCGCACGTGCCAGTGCGCCTGCTTGCCGTTGACGACGAGGGCCTGCAGGCCGAGGACGACCGGGGAGAGGAACTGAGCCGAGCCGGCGGCGACCGTCGGGTCGGAAGCGGTGGCGGAGATGGTCTGTGCGTCGCTCATGGTGGTTCTCCTTCGTCTTGCCGAGCGTGGGTCACGCCCTGTCGGTGAATACAACGCTACTCGCCGACAGGCATTCCGCAAGCAAGCGCAGGCTCGGCTAAATCGCCGGTGAAGCAGGGAAAGTGAGGCTTACCGAACCTCGGGAGCGCATAGGGTCGTGGCATGACCATCTCACCCCGTGCCACGGTCCTCGCGCTCGGCGACGACACACCCGAGCTCGCCTCCGACGTCTTCGTCGCCGACGGCGCCCGCATCGTGGGGGATGTCATCATCGGCGCCCGCTCGAGCGTCTGGTACAACGCGGTCCTTCGCGGCGACACCGGCGCCATCCGCGTAGGCGAGCGCAGCAACCTGCAGGACAACGTCTCCGTCCATGTGGGCGCCGGTTTCGACGCGATCATCGGCGACGGCGTCTCGGTCGGGCACAACGCGGTGGTGCATGGCTGCCGCATCGGCGACGGCGCGCTCGTCGGGATGGGCGCGGTCGTCCTGCAGGGCGCCGACATCGGGGCGTCGTCGCTGGTGGCGGGCGGCGCCATCGTGCTCGAGGGCACCGTCGTCCCGCCGCGGAGCCTGGTCGCTGGCGTGCCGGCGAAGGTGCGCCGATCGCTCACCGACGAGGAGGTCGCGGGTCTCGCGCGCAACGCCGCCAACTACCTCGGGCACGCGACGCGCCATGCGGCCGCTCTCGACGAGGGCTGAGGATCGCCGAGGCGACGCGCGCGGGCGGATCCGCGGTGTTCGAACCACTCGCGGGGTTGGGCTAAGATCGTTCCCGGTGCCGGAGACGGCTCCGGGGATGTAGCTCAATGGTAGAGCCCCAGTCTTCCAAACTGGTCACGCGAGTTCGATTCTCGTCATCCCCTCCACATCTCCTTCTCGCCCCGCCGGTGGCATGGCCACGCGGATTGGTCGGCTAGACTTTCCGAGGCCGTTTCGTGTTCCCGTTCGCGGGGATATCCGCGGGGCGTAGCTCAGCTTGGTAGAGCGCCCGCTTTGGGAGCGGGAGGCCGCAGGTTCAAATCCTGTCGCCCCGACCAACGGCCCATCCAGACCTCAGCCCGCACCGGCGCCCAGCGCGCGGGTCCGTCACAAGGAGAACGAACCAGCATGGTGAACAGCACCGTCGAGAAGCTCAGCCCGACGCGGGTGAAGCTTCACATCACGGTCAGCCCCGAAGACCTCAAGCCGGGCATCCAGCACGCGTACGAGCACATCGCCCGCGACGTGCAGGTCCCGGGCTTCCGCAAGGGCAAGGTTCCCGCTCCGATCATCGATCAGCGCGTCGGCCGCGGCGCCGTCATCGAGCACGCCGTGAACGAGGGCCTCGACGGCTTCTTCCGTTCCGCCGTCGCGGAGAACGACGTGAAGATCCTCGGCCGTCCGCAGGCCGACATCGTCGAGTGGCCCAGCGAGAAGGACTTCTCCGGCGACCTCGTCGTCGACGTCGAGGTGGATGTCCGTCCCGAGTTCGAAATCCCCGCCTACGAGGGCCTCACGGTCACCGTCGACGCAGTCGAGATCGATGACGCGAAGATCGACGAGGAGCTCGACAACCTGCGCGCGCGCTTCGGCACGCTCGTCCCGGTCGACCGTCCCGCCGCGAAGGGCGACTTCGTCGAGCTCGACCTCGTCGCCAAGATCGGCGACGAGGAGATCGACCGCGCCGAGGGCGTCTCGTACGAGGTCGGCTCGGGCGAGCTGCTCGACGGCATCGACGAGGCCATCGACTCGCTCACCGCCGGCGAGGACACCACGTTCCGCTCGAAGCTCGTCGGCGGCGACCACGCCGGCGAGGAGGCCGAGGTCGCTGTGACCGTCAAGGCGGTCAAGGAGCGCGAGCTGCCCGAGGCCGACGACGACTTCGCCCAGATGGCGAGCGAGTTCGACACGATCGCCGAGCTGCGCGAGTCGCTCAAGGAGACCGCCGCCTCGCGCAGCGCGTTCTCGCAGGGCTCCGCCGCGCGCGACCAGCTCGTCGACACGCTGCTCGAGACCGTCGAGATCCCCGTTCCCGCCAGCCTCATCGAGGACGAGGTGCACCGTCACCTCGAGCAGGAGAACCGCCTCGAGGACGACGAGCACCGCGCCGAGGTCACCGAGGCGAGCGAGAAGCAGTTCCGCACGCAGATTCTCTTCGACGCGATCGCCGAGCAGCTCGACGTGCAGGTCTCGCAGGACGAGTTCACGCAGTACCTCATCCAGGCCTCGACCCAGTACGGCATGTCGCCGCAGGACTTCGTCCAGGCGCTGCAGCAGGGCAACCAGCTGCCCGCGCTCATGGGCGACGTCGCGCGCAACAAGGCGATCGCGATCGTCCTCGGCAAGGTCACCGTCGTGGACTCCGCCGGCAACCCCGTGGACGTGAGCGACTTCGCCGCCGTCGACGAGGAGTCCGACGAGGCCGAGGAGATTTCGGTCGACGAGGCGCCGGTGGCTGACGCTCCCGCCGACGAGGAGGAGGCCGTCAAGGCTCCCGCCGCGAAGAAGAAGCCCGCAGCGAAGAAGAAGTCTGCCGCCGAGCCCGAGGCGGACGAGCCCGCCGCCGAGGAGCAGCCGAAGAAGCGCGCTACGCGCAAGAAGGCGGAGCCCAAGGCCGACGAGGCCGCGGCTGAGGAGCCTGCTGCCGAGGAGAAGCCCAAGAAGCGCGCTACGCGCAAGAAGGCGGAGCCCAAGGCCGAGGAGACTCCCGCCGAGAAGGCGGAGTAACACCTCACCACAAGAGAGCGCGGGTGCCGGATGGCACCCGCGCTCTCTCGTGTATCCGGCCGGAGATGGCGGTCTGACTCAGGGGTGCCGTTCTGCGGCTGAGACGCGTGCATTCCGTGAGGTCGCACCGCCGGGTGCCGCGCCACGCGCGAAAGAGCGCGGGTGCCGGATGGCACCCGCGCTCTCTCGCGCGTCGGGAGAGCCTCAGACCCGGACGATCGCGCCACCCTGGGGCGGCACCGTCATGGCTCCATCCGCCTCACCCAGCGCCGCCGTCGCGAACAGCACCTCCGACGGGCGCCCGATCGACAGCGGCTCCTCGGAGAGGTTGACGGCGATCTCGAGACCGCCGCGCCGCAGGCGGATCCAGCGCGGCTCCTCGCTCCACTCCGCTGAGAGCCGCCCGAATCGCGGGTCGGTGAGCTCCGGCTCGCTCCGCCGCAGTCGGGCCAGCGACCGGTGCACCCCGAGGAGGCGCGTGTGCCGGGTCGGCTCGCCGTCGGCCGGGTAGGGCTCGTCCCAGTCCAGGTGCGATCGCGTGAAGGTCTCCGGGTCCTGCGGGTCGGGCACGATGTCCCGGTCCCAGCCCATCTTCGCGAACTCCTCAATCCGACCCTCCGCCGTCGCCTCCGCGAGCTCGGGCTCGGGGTGGGAGGTGAAGAACTGCCAGGGAGTCGAGGCGCCCCACTCCTCGCCCATGAACAGCATGGGCGTGTAGGGCGTCGCGAGGGAGAGGAGGGCGGCCAGGGCGAGCCGGTCGTCGTCGAGCGTCTGACTCAGGCGGTCGCCGGTCGCGCGGTTGCCGATCTGATCGTGGTTCTGCGCATAGGTGACGAGCCGCCAGGTGGGCGTCTCGGGCGGGATGGGTTTGCCGTGCTCGCGCTCGCGGAACGACGACCATGTGCCGTCGTGGAAGAAGCCGCGCGTGGCGACCTTCGCCAGGGCAGACATCGGCTCGAAGTCGGCGTAGTAGCCGGTCGTCTCGCCCGTCAGCGCCACGTGCACGGCGTGGTGGTAGTCGTCGCTCCACTGCGCATGGAGGCCGTAGCCGCCCGCCTCTCGCGGGGTGATGAGCTTCGGGTCGTTGAGGTCCGACTCCGCGATGAGCGTGAGCGGCCGGCGCAGGTGCGCGCTCAGCGCGTCCACCTCCTCCGCGAGCTCCTGCAGGATGTGCACGGGGCCGTCGTCGACGAGCGCGTGCACCGCGTCGAGGCGCAGCGCGTCGACGTGGTTGTCGCGCAACCACATCAGGGCGTTGTCGACGACGAAGGCGCGCACCTCGGGCCGGCTGAAGTCGACCGACGCGCCCCAGGTGTTCGCACTGGCGTCCGAGAGGTACGGCGCGTACCGCGGGAGGTAGTTGCCGCTCGGCCCGAGGTGGTTGTAGACGACGTCCTGCACGACGCCGAGACCGGCGCCGTGACACGCGTCGACGAACCGCTGGTACGCCTCGGGCCCGCCGTAGCTCTCCGACACGGCGTACCAGAGGACGCCGTCGTAGCCCCAGTTATGCGTGCCGTTGAAGGCGTTCACCGGCAGGATCTCCACGAAGTCCACGCCGAGCTCGACGAGGTGCGGCAGCCGCGCGATCGCCGCGTCGAACGTCCCCTCCGGGGTGAACGTGCCGATGTGCAGCTCGTAGATGAGCCCGCCGGCGAGCTGGCGGCCCGTCCATCCCTCGTCGGTCCACGCGTAGGCGCTCGGGTCGTGCACGCGGCTGAGGCCGTGCACGCCGTCCGGCTGTCGGCGCGAGCGCGGGTCGGGAAGGGGCGTCTCGTCGTCGTCGAGGAGGTAGCCGTAGTCGGCGCCGGCTCGCTCCTCGATGACAGCGCTCCACCATCCGTCACCCACCGCGTGCATGTCGTGGCGGTCGCCGTCCAGCAGCAACGCCACCGTCCCCGCGTTCGGGGCCCAGACCTCGAAGCTCATGACTCCTCCTTCAGCAGCAGCGCGACCGGGTAGCGGGTGAGGACGTCGGTCACGCGCAGCGTGCCACCGCGGATGGCCGTGCCCGTGATCGCGTCGACGTACGCTCCCGGAGGCAGCAGCACCTGCGTGTCTCCCCAGCCGCCCCGCCGCTCGAGCCCGATCGGCAGGCGCGTCGCGAGGGTGACCGCGCCGCCGCGGTCGTATGCGATGAGGTGCGCGGCGGCCTCTCCGACGACGGGCAGCGGCGCGTAGCGCGTGAACAGCTCGGAGCGGTCGCGACGCGCACGCAGCGCTCGCGCCGTCACGAGCAGCTTCGCGACGCCCGATTCGTCCACGGGCGGCAGCTCGCCGCCGTCGACGCGCGCGAGAGCCGCCCGCCGCTCCTCGTAGTCCACCGGTAGGCGGTTGTCCGGGTCGACGAGCGAGCGGTTCCACAGCTCGCTGCCCTGGTACACGTCGGGCACACCCGGCATGGTCAGCTGCAGGAGCTTCGCCGACAGTCCGTTCGACCACCCGGCCGCGCGCACGGTCGCCGTGAACTCCTCGACGACGGCGGAAGCCTCCGCGTCGTCGAAGGCCGCGTCGACCAGCATGTGCAGGCGACGCTCGTACTCCTCGTCAGGCGCCGTCCACGTGGTGCCGGTGCCGGCCTCACGGGCCGCCTTCTCGGCGTATGCGTGGGCGCGCTCGCGGGAGAGCGGCCATGCCCCGATGAGCGTGCTCCACAGCAGCGCCTCGAGTGGGCCGTCGCCGAGCGGCGCGCGCGATCGGAGCGTGGTGAGTGCTTCGCGCCAGCGCTCCGGCACCTCGGAGAAGGCGTCGATGCGCGCGCGGGTGTCCTCGCCGCGCTTGGTGTCGTGCGTGGAGAGCGTCGTCATCGAGACCGGGGTCATCGCCTGGCGCGTCTGCTGCCGACGGTGGAACTCCTCGGGCGTGACGGCGAACTCCGACGGGTCGCCGCCCACCTCGTTGAGCGACACCAGACGCCCATACCGGTAGAACGCGGTGTCCTCCACGCCCTTGGCCATGACTGCGCCCGACGTCTGCTGGAAGCGGATGGCGGCGGGATGGCCCTGGTCGCCGAGAAGCGGGAGGAGACGGTCGATCGTCTCCGCGAGATCGGGGCGTGCGGCGCGCGCCTTCGCCGCGGCTTCCTCCAGGTGCTCGCGCCCCGCAGGCAGGTAGGAGCGGTAGACGGGAAAACAGGCGAGGAGCTCCGCGAGGGCGTCCTGCGCGTCCGGCACCTCCGGGAGGAGACGCACGAGACGTCGGACCTCCGACTCGAGGATGCCGTCGGCGATGCCGCGCTTGCCGTCGTGGACCATCCGCTCCCAGTCGGCCTCGCCCCCGGCGAGCTCCGCTTCGAGAGCGTCGAGCACGGCGCGCCCCGCCGGGTCGACGAGAACCCGGTCGACGTCGCCCAGCGCGTCGTATCCCGTGGTTCCCGCCGTCGCCCAGTGCGTCGGAAGCTGCTCGCCGGGTTCGAGGATCTTCTCCACCAGCACGTAACGGCCGTCGGTCGCCTCTGCGAGGCGCTCGAGGTACCCGCCGGGGTCCGCGAGGCCGTCGGGGTGATCGATGCGCAGACCGTCGGCGATGCCCTCGCGCACCCAGCGCAGGATCTCGGCGTGGGACTCGTCGAACACCCACGGCTCCTCCACGCGGATGCCCGCGAGGGTGGAGACGGCGAAGAAGCGGCGGTAGTTCAGCTCGGCGTTCTCCCGCTGCCAGGGAACGAGCTCGTAGTTCTGACGCGCGTGCACGGTCGCGGCGTCCGCACCGTCATCCGCGGTGCCCGGCGCGATGGGGAACCGGTGCTCGAAGTAGCACAGCGCGCCGTCCTCGATGCGCAGCTCGGGGTCGTCCTCGCCGAGGACGGGCAGGCGGATGCGTCCGTCTCCTGCGTCCCAGTCCACGTCGAACGCCTCGGCGTACCGGGACTCGCGCCCGTGCGTCAGCAGGTCCCACCACCACGGGTTCCGCTCCGGCGTCGCCACCCCGACGTGATTGGGCACGACGTCGACGAGGATCCCCAGCCCTGCCTCGCGAGCGGCCTCGGCGAACCGTCGCAGGCCATCCGCCCCGCCGCGCTCGGGGTCGACCGCGGAATGATCGACGACGTCGTAGCCGTGGTTCGAGCCGGGCTCGGCGGTCAGGAGCGGTGACAGGTACACCCAGTCCGCCCCGAGGTCGCGGATGTAGCCCACGACCTCGGCGGCGGCGTCGAGCGGGAAGTCCCGCGCGATCTGGAGGCGGTACGTCGAGCGAGGCGTCTTCACGACGTCTCCTCGCCCTTGGCACGGCTCAGCGCGAGCTCGACCGACGCGGCGGGGGAGTAGTCCGGCGTCTCCTCCGGCTCACGGTAAGCCCGCAGCACGACGATCGAGCGGCCCTCCACCCGCACCGACGAGCCCGCTGCGCGGGCGGTGAGGTCGATGCCGTCTGCGGTGTCGAGGACGATCACCCACCACTCGCCGTACTCCTCCGCCGGCAGCACGAAGTCGACGGGCTCGATGTGCGCGTTGAAGCAGATGAGGAAGTTGTCGTCGACGATGTGCTCCCCGCGGGCCCCCCGCCCGATGATCCCCTGCCCGTTGAGGAAGACGCCGACCGAGCGGGCGTACGCGGTCTCCCAGTCCTCGGGCTCCATCGCCGTGCCGCTCGGCTGCAGCCAGACGATGTCGGGCAGCGGGTCGCCCTCGCCGCGCCGGACCGGGCGGCCGTCGAAGAAGCGCGAGCGGCGGAAGGTGGGGTGATCGCGCCGCAGACGCGTGACGACCGAGGTGAACTCGATCAGCGGATCATCCGCCTCGTCCCAATGCATCCAGCTCAGCTCGTTGTCCTGCGCGTAGCCGTTGTTGTTGCCCTGCTGCGTGCGCCCGAGCTCGTCTCCGTGCGCGATCATCGGCACACCCTGCGACAGCAGCAGCGTCGCGAGGAAGTTGCGCTGCTGGCGGGCGCGCGACTCGAGGATCTCCGGGTCGTCGGTCGGGCCCTCGGCGCCGAGGTTGTACGAGCGGTTGTGCGATTCGCCGTCGCGGTTGTCCTCGCCGTTGGCGTCGTTGTGCTTCTCGTTGTATGACACGAGGTCGCTGAGGGTGAAGCCGTCGTGCGCTGTGACGAAGTTGATCGAGGCTCGCGGCAGACGCGCGGACGTCTGGTACAGGTCGGCGGAGCCGGTGATGCGCGAGGCGAACTCGCCGAGGGTCGAGGGCTCGCCGCGCCAGAAGTCGCGGACGGTGTCGCGGTACTTGCCGTTCCACTCCGTCCACTGCGGCGGGAAGTTGCCGACCTGGTAGCCGCCGGGTCCGACGTCCCACGGCTCGGCGATGAGCTTCACCTGCGAGACGATCGGGTCCTGCTGCACGAGCTCGAAGAAGCTCGAGAGCCGGTCGACGTCGTAGAACTCGCGTGCGAGCGAGGCGGCGAGGTCGAAGCGGAAGCCGTCGACGTGCATCTCGGTCACCCAGTAGCGCAGCGAGTCCATGATGAGCTGCAGCGAGTGGGGGTTCCGCACGTTGAGGGTGTTGCCGGTGCCGGTGTAGTCCATGTAGTGCTGCGGGGAGTCGTCGACGAGTCGGTAGTACGCGGCGTTGTCGATGCCCTTGAAGGAGAGGGTCGGGCCCATGTGGTTGCCCTCGGCCGTGTGGTTGTAGACCACGTCGAGGATGACCTCGATGCCGGCGGCGTGCAGAGCGCGCACCATCGCCTTGAACTCCTGCACCTGCTCGCCCGCGTCGCCCCAGGCGGAGTACCCGTTGTGCGGGGCGAAGAACCCGAGGGTGTTGTAGCCCCAGTAGTTGCGGAGCCCCTTCTCGAGCAGGATGTTGTCGTGCACGAACTGGTGCACCGGCATGAGCTCGATCGCCGTGACCCCCAGCCGCTGGAGGTGGGCGATCACGCTCGGATGCGCGATGCCGGCGTAGGTGCCGCGGTCCGACTCGGGGACGTCGGGGTGGAGCTCGGTGAGCCCCTTCACGTGCGCCTCGTAGATGACGGTCTCGTCGTACGGCGTGCGGGGCTGGCGGTCGCCGCGCCAGTCGAAGTACGGGTTGACCACGACGCCGAGCATCGTGTGCCCCGCGGAGTCGTCGTCGTTGCGCTCGTCGGGGTTGTCGAACTGGTAGTCGTACAGCGACGGATCCCAGTCGATCTCGCCCGACAGTGCCTTCGCGTACGGGTCCACGAGCAGCTTGTTCGGGTTGCAGCGCTGGCCGGCGGTGACGTCGGACGGGCCATGCACGCGGTAGCCGTAGCGCTGACCCGGTCCCACCTCGGGGAGGTAGGCGTGCCAGACGTAGCCGTCGACCTCCTGCAGCGTCACCCGCGTCTCGATGCCGTCATCGCCGATGAGGCAGAGCTCGACTCGCTCCGCGACTTCGCTGAAGAGCGCGAAGTTCGTTCCATCGCCGTCGTACGTGGCCCCGAGCGGGTACGGGGTGCCTGGCCAAGTGATCACAGATTCCTCCTGGTGTCATGGGCGAACGTATGCGCGCGCGGCATCCGGAAGATAGGCATGGAAAGCGCGCCGCGCTCATGGTATTGAGAACCGCCGACGCTGCTGATATGCCCACGGCGAACACGGACGGGGCGCTGAAATCGCGCCGGTAGGGTCGAACTCGACGCATCACCGAAATGGAGTGATTTCATGGCCGAACCGCTGATGGCACAGAGTGTCTTCGACAGGCTCCTCAAGGACCGCATCATCTGGCTGGGCACGGAGGTGCGCGACGAGAACGCGAATGAGATCTGCGCGAAGATCCTCCTTCTCGCCGCGGAGGACTCCGAGAAGGACATCTACCTCTACATCAACTCGCCCGGAGGCTCGATCACGGCCGGCATGGCGATCTACGACACGATGCAGTTCGTTCCGAACGACATCGTGACCGTCGGCATCGGGATGGCGGCCTCGATGGGGCAGCTCCTGCTGACGAGCGGCACGAAGGGCAAGCGCTACATCACGCCCAACGCCCGCGTGCTCCTCCACCAGCCGCACGGCGGCTTCGGCGGCACCGCCAGCGACGTCCAGACGCAGGCCGAGCTCATCATCTCGATGAAGAACCGCCTCGCCGAGATCACCGCAGCTCAGACCGGCAAGTCCGTCGAGCAGATCAATGAGGACGGCGACCGCGACCGCTGGTTCACCGCTGACGAGGCACTGGCCTACGGCTTCGTGGATCACATCCGCGAGCACGCGGCGGACGTGGCGGGCGCGGGCGGCACCGACCGCGACGCGCAGTGAGGCGAGAGAGGACCCACACGATGAACACCCCCTACACCGCGACGCCGCAGGGCTTCCAGGTCCCCAGCAGCCGGTACATCCTGCCTCAGTTCGAGGAGCGCACGGCCTACGGCTACAAGCGCCAGGACCCGTACAACAAGCTCTTCGAGGACCGCGTGATCTTCCTCGGCGTGCAGGTCGACGACGCGTCTGCGGACGACGTCATGGCCCAGCTCCTCGTGCTCGAGAGCCAGGACCCCGACCGCGACATCATCATGTACATCAACTCGCCCGGCGGCTCCTTCACGGCCATGACGGCGATCTACGACACGATGCAGTACATCTCGCCTCAGATCCAGACGGTCGTGCTCGGCCAGGCAGCCTCGGCAGCCGCCGTGCTGCTGGCCGCCGGCGCCCCCGGCAAGCGTCTCGCGCTGCCGAACGCCCGGATCCTCATCCACCAGCCCGCCGTCGGCGAGGCCGGCCACGGTCAGGCATCGGACATCGAGATCCAGGCCGCGGAGATCCTCCGCATGCGCACCTGGCTCGAGGAGACGCTGGCGAAGCACTCGAACAAGTCGCAGGCGGAGGTCCACAAGGACATCGACCGCGACAAGATCCTCGGTGGCGCGGAGGCCGTGGAGTACGGCCTCGTCGACCAGGTGCTGACCACGCGCAAGCGCACGCCGCTGTCCAAGTAGGACGGGCGCCGAGATGCCCCGGACGCGATCGCGTCCGGGGCATCTCCTGTTGCGGTTCCGCGTCGCTGGCGTCGGTGTCGGCAGCAGAGGTTAGGCTCGAACACAACCCCGACAGGGATCCCAGGAGGAGAAGGACCATGGCTCGCATCGGTGAGAGTGCCGACCTCTTCAAGTGCTCCTTCTGCGGCAAGAGTCAGAAGCAGGTGCAGCAGCTGATCGCCGGACCCGGCGTGTACATCTGCGATGAGTGCGTCGAGCTCTGCAACGAGATCATCGAAGAGCGGATGGCCGAGTCCGGCTCCGAGGGAGCGGTCGCCGAGTTCGACCTCCCGAAGCCGCGCGAGATCTTCGGCTTCCTCGAGGAGTACGTCGTGGGTCAGGAGCCCGCGAAGCGCGCCCTCGCGGTGGCCGTCTACAACCACTACAAGCGCGTGCGCGCACGCGGCGAGATCAAGACGGCCGAGCAGAAGGCCGAGGACGTCGAGATCGCCAAGAGCAACATCCTCATGCTCGGTCCGACCGGCTCCGGCAAGACCTACCTGGCGCAGACCCTGGCGAAGCGCCTGAACGTGCCGTTCGCCGTCGCAGACGCGACGGCCCTCACGGAAGCGGGCTACGTCGGCGAGGACGTGGAGAACATCCTCCTCAAGCTGCTGCAGGCGGCGGACTTCGACGTGAAGCGCGCCGAGACCGGCATCATCTACATCGACGAGGTCGACAAGATCGCCCGCAAGGCGGAGAACCCCTCGATCACGCGCGACGTCTCGGGTGAGGGCGTGCAGCAGGCGCTGCTGAAGATCCTGGAGGGCACGGTGGCGTCGGTGCCGCCGCAGGGCGGGCGCAAGCACCCGCACCAGGAGTTCATCCAGATCGACACCACGAACGTCCTGTTCATCGTCGCCGGCGCATTCGCCGGCCTGGAGGACATCATCTCCTCGCGCGTCGGTCGTCACGGCGTCGGCTTCGGCGCTCCGCTGCAGGACAAGCGCGAAGACGGCGGCCTGTACGCCGAGGTGCTGCCGGAGGACCTGCACAAGTTCGGGCTCATCCCCGAGTTCATCGGGCGTCTGCCGGTCATCGCCTCCGTCGGCGCGCTCGACCAGGACGCGCTGATGGAGATCCTCACCGTCCCGCGCAACGCCCTCGTCAAGCAGTACCAGCGCATGTTCCAGCTCGACGGCGTCGACCTCGACTTCGAGGAGGAGGCGCTGCGCGCGATCGCCGATCTCGCTGTGGGTCGGAAGACGGGCGCACGGGGCCTTCGGGCCATCCTCGAGGAGGTGCTCGGGCCGATCATGTTCGAGATCCCCTCCGCCGACGACGTCGCGAAGGTCGTCATCACCCGTGCTGCCGTCGAAGACGGCGCCGCGCCGACGGTGGTGCTGCGTCAGCGCAAGAAGAGCGCCTAGGCAGGACCTGCGATGCAGAAGGGCCGGGAGCGATCCCGGCCCTTCCGCTGTCCGCGGCGGTCAGCCGACGTGCACGTCCGGTCGGCACCGCCGCAGCGGCTCGACTCGCCGCAGCACCTCGCGGGTGACGGGGGCGATCTCGCCGGTGCCGAAGATGAGGAAGCGCAGCATGTTCGACACCGGGCTGCCTTCGCTCCACTCGAAGTAGACATCCGGGACGACGCCCGTCTCATCGCGGATGGCGAGCAGGACCGCCGCGATCGCATTCGGCACCGACGCCGCCCGCACGCTCAGCACGCGGTGACCCGCGTGCTCCTCGCCGCGGACGATGAGATCCTCCTCGAACTCGGAGGAGTCGCCCACGTGCACCTGCAGGAACACGACCTGAGCCGCGCGCGGGATGCCGTTGAAGCGTCGTTCATTCCGCAGCTTGTCCGCGAACTCCGTCGCCGTGCCGATCCCGGGCTCCTTGGGGACGATGCGGACGGAGCCGTGGTGCTCGGCGTCGTGCCGGATGAACGCCAGCGCCCGGTCGTCGAAGAGGACCGAACGCGCGCGAAGCTGGAAGGACCGCGGCACGCGCGAGAGCACCGACACGGACACGATGCCGAGGATGAAGAGGGCGGCGATCTTCACGCCATCCGGTCGCTCGGCGACGTTGACTGCCGTCGTCGTGAGGAAGATCGCCGCGATGAGGGCGAAGGCGGCGGCCGCGCGCGGCCTGCGCCGGCGACGCGCCGAGAGGGAGACGGCGATGGAGGCCGAGGTGATCAGGACGAGCACGCCCGTGGCGTACGCACCGCTCTGGGCGTCGACGTCCGCGCGGAACGCGATGGTGATGGCGAATGCGATCGCGGTGAAGACGATCACGAGGGGCCGGGTCGCCGCCGCCCACGCGGGCGCCATGCCGTACCGCGGGAGGTAGCGGGGGACGAGGTTCAGCAGACCCGCCATCGCCGAGGCCCCCGCGAACCACAGGATGAGGACCGTCGTGATGTCGTACGCGGTTCCGAATCGCTCGCCGAGGAGGTCGTGTGCGAGATAGGCGAGCGCCCGCCCGTTGGCCCCGCCGCCGGGCTGGAACTCCGCCTGCGGGATGAGGAGCGTCGTCACGAAGCTGGACCCGAGGAGGAAGCCGCTCATCGTGACGGCGGCAGCGGTGAGAAGCCGGCGCGCTCCTCGGATGCGCCCCGTCGGCCGCGCCTCCGTGTCGCCACGTCGACCGCGGATCTGCGGCATCACCGCCACCCCGGTCTCGAACCCGGACAGACCCAGTGCCAGCCGCGGGAAGACGAGGAGCGCGACCGCGACAGCCGCCAGGGGACTGCCGTGGGCGGTGGTGACGGTGGTCAGCCAGTCGCGCAGGAGCACCGGGCGGGCCGCGACCTCCGCGATCGACACGAGGATGACCACGGCGTTCAGCACGAGGAAGGTGCCGACCAGTACGACGGCGATCGAGATCGCGCCGCGGAAGCCCTTGAGGAACACGGCGCCGAGCAGCGCGACGAGCAGCAGCGTGATCGGCACCTCGAGGCTCTCCCAGCCCTCGGGAACGAAGGGGTCCTCCACGATGTGCGCCGTCGCGTCCGCTGCCGAGAGGGTGATCGTGATCATGAAGTCCGTCGCGGCGAACCCCAGGAGCACGAGGACCAGCAGCTTTCCGCCCCACCAGGGCAGCAGCCGTTCGAGCATCGCGATGGATCCCTCGCCGTGCGGGCTCTCCTTCGCCACCTGCCGGTAGACGGGAAGGGCTCCGCACAGCGTCACGGCGATGAGCACCAGCGTGGCGATGGGGGAGAGGAGGCCGGCGGCCAGCGCCGCGATGGCGGGCTGGTAGCCGAGTGTGGAGAAGTAGTCGACGCCGGTGAGGCACATCACCCGCCACCACGGCGCGCCCCCGCCCGGATCGATCTCCGGTTCGCTTCCGCTTCGGCTCTCCGGGTTCACTGCGCTCTCGACGAGCATCTGATCTCCGCCTCTCCAACTGGACACCGGATGACGCTAGTCCCGCGTCGGGGCGCCGGACGTGCCTCGGCGTCAGGATCGCGTCAGGATTCCCGGGGGTCGGCGCGCCGCGAGGGGGCGGTGCCCCCCGGAGCGGGGAGAATCCCTCTCGTGCGGCGCTTCGCGATGCTTCCCCTCCGGCGACAGCTCACGGCTTCGGCCGTGGTGCTCCTCGCGCTGGTGGGAACCACGGCGGGCGTCGCGGCCTCGATGGACGCGCAGGATCTCGTGGTGGCGGCGCTGCTCTACCTCCTGATCGTGGTGGTCGCCGCCGTGCTCGGCGGCCTCGTCGTCGCTCTCGTCACGTCTGTGGTGGCGGGACCGCTGCTCATCTTCTTCTTCACGGAACCCGTGCACACCGTGCACGTCACCGATCTCGCGCAGCTCGTGGCCATCGCCGTGTTCGTCGCCGTGGGCGTGCTGGTGAGTCTCGTCGTCGGCCAGTCCGAGGCGCGGCTGCTGCTGGCGCGACAGGCGATCGCCGCGGAGAGCCGGGCGCAGGCGGCGCAGGAGGCCGACCGGACGCGCAGCGCGCTCCTCGCCGCCGTCGGGCACGACCTGCGCACGCCGCTGGCGGCGGCCTCGGCCGCGGTGGCGAGCCTCGTCAGCGAGGACGTCGAGTGGACGCCCGGTCAGCGTCGGGAGCTGCTGACCACGGCACTGGCGTCGTTGGCGCGGCTGGAGCGGCTGCTCGACGACCTCCTCGACTCCTCGCGCCTGGATGCGGGCGTCCTCCCGGTCGCGCTCGAGGCGATGCGGCCGGAGGACGCCGCGGGCCTCGCGCTCGATGAGCTGGGGCCGGAGGGCGACGGCGTGCGCGTCACGGTGTCCGGGGCGGTCTCGGACGCCGTCGGCGACCCGGTCCTCGTGCAGCGCGTCATCGTGAACCTGGTGCGCAACGCCCTCCATCACGGTGGAGGTGAGGTGGAGCTCCGCATCGGTCAGACCGGGCCCCGGGTCGAGCTGGCCGTCGTGGACCGAGGGCCGGGAATCCCCACGTCCGAGCGCGCCGACGCCTTCCGTCCGTTCCGCCGGCTCGACGACCGGGGGACGGGCGCGGGTCTCGGGCTCTCCCTCTCACGAGGATTCGCCGAGGCCATGGGCGGTGCGCTCGAGCTGCGGCCGACCGAGGGCGGGGGCCTGACCGGCGTGCTGATCCTTCCTGTCGTGGATGACGGCCGTCGCGGTGCCGGCGGTCGATCATGACCATCCTCATCGTGGAGGACGACGCGGCCATCCGGCGTACCCTCGCGCTCAACCTGGAGGCGCGCGGGTACGACGTGATGGAAGCGGGCGACGGCGCCGAGGCCGTCCGCGAGATCGCGCGACGGGAGCCGGCCCTCGTCATCCTCGACCTCGGCCTGCCGGCGCTCGACGGCATCGAGGTGATCGCGACGGTCCGGAGCGCGCATCGCATGCCCATCCTCGTGCTGAGCGGACGGTCGCAGACCGCGGAGAAGGTCGCGGCCCTCGACGCGGGCGCGAACGACTACGTGACGAAGCCGTTCGCCGTCGACGAGCTGCTGGCGCGTGTGCGCGCGCTGCTGCGGGTCTCGCCCGCTCGAGCAGGCGAGGCCGACCGGTTCCAGCTCGGGCCCTCCACGGTCGATCTCGCCGCGCACGCCGTGACGCGCGAGGGCGCCGCCGTCCATCTCACCGCGACCGAGTGGTCGATGCTCGAGGTGCTGCTGCAGAACGTCGGCAGGCTCGTGGGCAAGCGGGAGCTGCTGACGACGGTGTGGGGCCCGGCGTACACGGGCGAGGACGCCTACCTGCGTCTCTACATGAGTCAGCTCCGACGCAAGCTCGAAGCGGACCCCGCCCGACCCCGCCACCTGCTGACGGAGCCGGGGCTCGGCTATCGCTACCGCCCCTGACACCGCCCGGCGCGGTTACGCGTCGAGCCCGCGGCGGCGAAGTAGCGGGGCGATGTCGGCGTCGCGGCCGCGGAAGTCGCGGTAGGCATCGAGGGGGTCCTTCGCGCCGCCCACGCCCAACAGGAGCCGGCGGAAGCGATCGCCGGCCTTCCGCGAGAGACCGCCGTTCTCCCGGAACCACTCCCCGGTGTCGGCGTCGAGCACCTCCGCCCAGATGTAGGAGTAGTACCCGGCGCTGTACCCGCCGGCGAACACGTGCTGGAAGTACGTCGAGGAGTAGCGGGGCGGCACTGCGGGGTCGTCGAGGCCGATCTCCGCGAGCGCCGCGGCCTCGAACGCCGCCACATCGTCGACGGCTGCCGCCTCCGCCGCGCTCAGGCAGTGCCACGCCTGGTCAAGCCAGGCGGCGGCGAGGTACTCGCTCGTCTCGAAGCCCTGGTTGAAGGTCGTGCTCGCCTGCAGCCGGTCCACGATCTCCGGCGGCAGCGATTCGCCCGTCTCGTGGTGCACGGCGTAGTTCGCGAGCACCTCCGGCCAGAGGAGCCACATCTCGTTCACCTGGCTCGGGAACTCGACGAAATCTCGATGGACGGCCGTGCCCGCGAGATGCGGATATCGGACGCGGGCGAAGAGGCCGTGCAGCGCATGCCCGAACTCATGGAACAGCGTGGTCACGTTGGCGAGGGTGAGGAGCGTCGGCTCACCGGGCCCGGGCTTTGCGACGTTGAGGTTGTTGACGACGACGGGCATCGTGCCGCGCAGCTCCGACTGCGCGACGAGGGAGTTCATCCAGGCGCCGCCGCGCTTGGTGTCGCGAGCGTACAGGTCGAGGAGGTACAGGCCGAGCGCCGAGCCGTCGGCGTCGAGCACCTCGAACGTGCGCACCTCGGGGTGATAGCTCACGAGGTCGGCGCGCTCGCGGAACGAGACGCCGTACAGGGCGTGGGCGGCGTGGAACACCCCGTCCTGCAGCACGCGCTCCGCCTCGAACCAGGGCCGGAGGGCCACGACGTCGATGGCGTACGACTCCTGCCGCACCTTCTCGGTGTAGAAGGCCCAGTCCGAGGCTTCGATCGGATGGCCGGCGGCCTGTTCCAGGGCCGTCTTCTCCCGCTGCGCATTCCGCGCCGCGGGCCGGGCGAGACGATGCAGCATGTCGCGCACGGCCTCGGGGGAGCCCGCCGTCTCGTCGGCGGTGACATAGGCGGCGTGCGACGGGTAGCCGAGGAGCTCCGCCCGCTCCGCACGCAGGCGGACGATCTCGCGCACCACCGCGGTGTTGTCGTGGGCGTTCCCACGGGCGGCGCGCGCTCGCGATGCGGCGAGCAGGCGCCGGCGGCTCCCCGGACGCACCAGGGAGGACAGCTGCGGATGACCGGTGAACAGCGTGAGCGGGACGACGTATCGCCCGGCGAGGCCGCGGGCCCGAGCGGCCTCCGTCGCGGCGGAGATCTCGCCCGCGGAGAGCCCCTCGAGCTCCGCTGCGGAGTCGAACACGACGGCCAGATCGTTGGTGTCGGCGAGGAGGTTCTTCTCGAACCGTGTGGTGAGGGTCGCGAGGCGGGAGTTGAGCTTCGTCAGACGGCCCTTCGCCTCCGCGTCGAGCGCGGCGCCCGCCCGCACCATCTCCGTGTGCCGGCGCTCGACGAGCCGACGCTGCTCACCAGTGAGCGGCAGGTCGTCGCGTTGCGCGTGCACGGTCGCGATCCGCTCGTAGAGCGCCGAATCGAGGGCGATCGCGTCGGCGTGCGCGGACATCAGGGGTGCCAGCTGCTCGTCGATCTCCTGGATCTCCGGCGAAGCATGCGCGGAGTTCACGGTGTAGAACGCACGGGAGACCGTGTCGAGGAGCGCGCCGGATCGCTCGAGTGCCTCCAGCGTGTTCTCGAACGTCGGCGCCGCGGGCTCCGTGCTGATGGCGTCGATCTCCGCGCGCTGTTCCGCGAAGGCCGCCTGGAACGCCGGCAGGTAGTGCTGCGGCTCGATCGCCGCGTAGTCCGGGATGCCGTAGGGCAGCGGCGAGGGAGCCAGGAGCGGGTTGAAAGCCGGCGCGGTCATCCCGCCAGCCTAACGACGGACCCGCCTTCGCCATCCGTCTCGCTGACGAGACGCTATTGCAAAGGAAGCTTTGCAAAGCTATCTTTGCAGTTATGACGGACGAGCCCTCGGCGACGCGTGTTCTCGATACCGGCGCGCTGCGTGCGCTCGCTCATCCGCTGCGCGTGCGCATCCTGGATCTGCTGAGCCAGGAGGGCCCGCAGACCGCCAGCACGCTGGCAGCCCTGACAGGGGAGTCGTCGGGGTCGACGAGCTACCACCTGCGGATGCTCGCGCGGCACGGCCTGGTCCGCGAGGTCGAGGGGCGGGCAGGGCGCGAGCGCTGGTGGGAGCGGCCGCGCGGGCGGATCAGCTTCGGCGACGAGTCCGTGGGCGATTCGCCGGCGGCGCGCGCCGTGCTCCAGGTCGCCGTCGCCGAGTACCACCGAGCGCGGTTCCAGGAGATGTTCGACTACTTCACGCGAGGCGCCGACACCGAGACCGAGGACTGGCGGGAAGCGAGCGTGTCATCGACCACGACCGCGCACCTGACCGCTTCGCAGATGCGCGAGCTGGCCGAGCGGATGGACGCGCTCTTCACCGAGTACGCCGAGCGCTATCGAGGGCAGACGGGAGAGGGCGTGCGCGCGGTGTCGCTGCGTGCGGACATGTTCCCGCTGCCGCGGAGAGGGGAACGATCATGACGACGATGACGGCGGCGCCGCTGCGGGGAGCGTCGCCGCTTCCGCCACTGCACGCGGGGGAGCGGCTCGCTCTGCGGGTGGCCGATGCGCTTCAAGAGCACGTGCGCCGGCGCGCCTGCGCCCGGGCGGCTCGGCTGGCGGCCGATCTCGCGCGCGAGGCGATCCTCGCCGAGAGCAGACGTGCGGGCGACCTGGCGGCCGCCCGCACGTCATGGGGTCTCACTCGCGGGTGAGACCAGCGCTCAGTCCTGGAACGGACGCGAGAAGGCGACGCCCTCCGGGTCGAGGAGCACCTCGAAGCCGGCGTCGAGCTCGGCGATCGGGCGCCCCTCGAGCCAGGTGAGCGTCCAGGAGGCGCGTCCCGGGCCATCCGCCAGCTCCGCCTCGACGCGCGCGATCTCCGGCCGGAGCTCGGCGGGCACGCTGGCCGGCGGCTCGGAGCCGACCGACCAGCGCGTGCCGAGCTGCATCAGGCCTCCTCGGCCAGGGCGATGCTCGTGACGGCGAACGCGTCGCCCTCGGCGATCTCGAGCTCGGCGATGCGTCCGACGGCCTTGAGGTCCTCCGCGGCGAGCCGGAGCGCCTCGATCTGACCCGCCGGCGCGGCGATCGAGGCGGAGGTCACCGCGGTCTTCTGCGACGCCTTGGCCTCGGTCTTCGCGCGGCGGATGCCGATGAGGGCCTGGCTGGCAACGGACAGGACGGCGGGGTCGCCGCCGAGGCCGCTGGCCTCCGGCCATCCGGCACGGTGGATCGAGCCGCTCTCGAACCAGGACCAGGCCTCCTCGGCGGCGAACACGACGACCGGCGCCAGGAGGCGCAGGAGCGTGGACAGCGCCGTGCGCAGGGCCACGGCGGCGGAAGCGCCGGCATCACCGCCCGCGTACGCGCGCTCCTTCACGAGCTCGAGGTAGTCGTCGCAGAACGTCCAGAAGAACGACTCCGACACCTCCAGCGCGCGGGCGTGGTCGTAGCCGTCGAGCGCCTTGGTCGCCTGCGCCACGACGTCGTCGAGCGCAGCCAGCATCGACAGGTCGAGCGCCTCGGTCACCGTGGCGCCCTCGGGCGCCTCGAAGCCGAGCACGAACTTCGCCGCGTTCAGGACCTTGATCGCGAGGCGACGGCCGATCTTGATCTGCGTCGGGTTCTGCGGGTCGAACGCCGCATCCGTGCCGAGACGGCTGGAGGCCGCCCAGTACCGGACCGCGTCGGACCCGTGCTTGGCGAGGATGTCGGCGGGCGTGACGACGTTGCCCTTCGACTTCGACATCTTCTTGCGGTCGGGGTCGACGATGAAGCCGGAGATCGCGGCGTGTGCCCAGGGCGTGCGGTCATCCTCGAGGGCGCTCCGCAGCAGCGTCGAGAACAGCCAGGTGCGGATGATGTCCTGGCCCTGCGGGCGCAGGTCGAACGGCGCGACAAGGTTCCACAGATCCGCGTCCCGCTGCCATCCGCCGGCGAGCTGCGGGGTGAGCGACGACGTGGCCCAGGTGTCGAAGACGTCGGTCTCGGCCTCGAAGCCGCCCGGGACGCCGCGCTGGTCGGCGCTGTAGCCCGGGGGCACGTCGCTCGACGGGTCGACGGGCAGAGTCGCCGCGTCGGGCACGAGCACGCGGTCGTAGTCGCGGTCGCCGTTCTCGTCCAGGCCGTACCAGACGGGGATCGGCACGCCGAAGAAGCGCTGACGCGAGACGAGCCAGTCGCCGGTGAGGCCGTTGACCCAGTTCTCGTACCGCACGCGCATGAACTCGGGGTGCCAGTCGATCTGCTGGCCGAGCTCGATGAGCTTGGCGCGCAGCTCCGCGTCGCGAGCGCCGTTGCGGATGTACCACTGGCGCGTCGAGACGATCTCGAGCGGGCGGTCGCCCTTCTCGAAGAACTTCACGGGGTGGGTGAACGCGGCCGACACGTTCTCCAGCTCGCCGGACTCCTCCAGCAGCTCGACCATCCGCTTCTTGGCGCTGAAGACGGTCTTGCCCGCGAGCTCGGCGAAGGCGGCGCGGCCGGCCTCGGTCGTGATCGCCTCGGGGGCGTCGGCGACGACACGGCCGTCCTTGCCGATGATCGTGCGGTTGGGGAGGTCGAGCTCACGCCACCAGATGATGTCGGTCACGTCGCCGAAGGTGCAGATCATGGCGATGCCCGAGCCCTTGTCGGGCTGTGCGAGCGGGTGCGGCAGCACCGGCACCTCGACGCCGAACACCGGGGTCGTCACCGTCGAGTGGAAGAAGGGCTGGTACCGCTCGTCGTCGGGGTGCGCGACGAGGGCGACGCACGCCGCGAGCAGCTCGGGACGGGTCGTCTCGATGTGGATGTCGCCCGAGCCATCCGTCTTGTGGAACGCGAGCCGGTGGTACGACGCCTGCTGGTCGCGGTCCTCGAGCTCCGCCTGCGCGATCGCCGACCGGAAGTCGACGTCCCACAGCGTCGGCGCGAGGTCCTGGTACGCCTCGCCGCGCTCGAGGTTGTTGAGGAACGCGAGCTGGCTGGTGCGGATGGTGTCGTCGGAGATCGTCCGGTACGTCTGCGTCCAGTCGACGGAGAGCCCGAGGGAGCGCCAGAGGTCCTCGAAGGTCTTCTCGTCCTCGACGGTGAGCTTCTCGCAGAGCTCGATGAAGTTGCGGCGGCTGACCGGGATCTGGTCCGCGGCCTTGATCGTCTTCGTCGTGCCCTCGAACGGCGGCGTGAACTCGGGGTCGTACGGCAGCGAGGGGTCGCAGCGGACGCCGTAGTAGTTCTGCACGCGGCGCTCGGTGGGGAGACCGTTGTCATCCCACCCGATCGGGTAGAACACGGTCTTCCCCAGCATGCGCTCGTAGCGCGCCTTCACGTCGGTGTGCGTGTAGGAGAACACGTGCCCGATGTGCAGGCTGCCCGACGCGGTGGGAGGCGGCGTGTCGACGGAGAAGACACCGGCGCGACCCTTCGCGCGAGCGGCGTCGCGGTCGAACAGGTACGTGCCCTGCTGCTCCCAGGTCTCACCCCACTTCGCTTCCAGACCCTCGAGTGCGGGCTTGTCGGGAACGGCGGCCATGGGATCTCCTCGCGCGCTATGTACGGCACGGTGTCTGCGTGCCTGAGTGTGGGTGCCGGTCCAGTGTACCGGGGGCGGATGGCCGGGGCCGGGCGGCCGGGGCGGCTCGGGCGAGGGGCTGATGGCGCCTCGACGCCGGAGATCCCGCGGGGGAAGGAGCCCATGGCGGGATCCGTCCGGTGCCGGCGAGATCTCCGACGTGGGGACTTGTCGACGTCGGTTTCCCGCCAGGACACCTCGTGCACCGGGTGCCACGGAGTGCTTCGTCGTCCACAGATCCGTCTTGCCTGTTCGCTGCGGTGCGGCCCTCGCTCACCGTGGAGGGATGGAGATCGATACGGCGCTCTCGGCTCGTCAGGGCGTCGCGCGGGTGAGCACGCTGCGTGCGGCAGGTGTGAGCGATCAGCAGATTCGCCGAGCCGCCCGCAGTGGCGCGCTCGTGCGCCCGCGTCGCGGTTGGGTGGCGCGAGCCGACGCCGACCCCGCACTCATCGCCGCCGCCGAGATCGGCGCCGTGATCACGTGCATCTCGCAGGCCGCACGCCTCGGGCTGTGGACGATCGAGGACGGGGCGTGGCATCTGGGGATGGCCGCCCACGGGAAACCGGCGAGGCCGACATCCGCTCACCTCCACTGGGCCCTGCCGGCCGTGCCCAGACATCCCGACGACCTCGTCGACCCGATCGAGAACGTGCTGGTGATGACGGCGGCCTGCCAGCCGTACGAGAACGCGCTCGTCGTATGGGAGTCGGCGATGAGGCGAGGGCTCTTCGAATCCCAGACGATCGAGCGGCTGCACCTCGGTCCGACCGCCCGACGGCTGCTGCATGAGGCGCTGCCGTTCGCGGACTCCGGGCTCGAGACCCTCGTCGTGCCACGGTTGCGCTGGCTGAAGCTCCCGCTGCGGCGGCAGGTCCACATCGCCGGGCACCGAGTGGACCTGCTCATCGGCGAGCGCCTGGTGCTGCAGATCGACGGCGGGCACCACGTCGGGCCGCAGCGTGACCAGGACAACGCGCATGACGCGCAGCTGCGCCTCATGGGCTACCACGTCATCCGCGTCAGCTACGCGCAGATCCTCTTCGACTGGGCCGGCGTGCAGGACCTCATGGTCCGCGCGGTCGCGCAGGGACTCCACAAGTCCGCTCGTTGAGGCTCATCGAGGTCGCGTCCGCCGGAGATCCCGCGTACTCCGGAGGATCCGGCGCGCAGCGTCCGGCGCTGGCGGGATCTCCGGCCGGGGCGGCCTCAGCGCACGTCGATGCCGACGGCGGCGGCGAAGGCCGGCGCGAGCGCGCGCACCTGGTCCTCCGTCAGCGTCGCGCCGCGGAGCGCGAGCGCATCGAGGTACGACAGCGCGTCCAGTCCGCGCAGGTCCAGGTCGCTCGCTCGCATGCCGCGGGGGTCGACCTCGTCCGCGCGGCACCGCTCGAAGGCCACCCGCGTCAGCTGCGCGTGCGGCAGGTCGACGGCGCGGATGGCGCAGTCGGCGATGAGGACGTCCTCCACGCGCGCCGCGGCCAGAGACAGATAGTCGATCCGCACGTCGCGCAGCTCCAGCTCGGCGATACGTGCCTCGGCGAGGTCGAGGGTGCCGATGCGGCCGCCGGTGATCCGCACGCGGCGGATGGCCGTGTCGCGGGCGACGACGGAGACGGCGCGGATGTCCGTGACCTCGACGTCGACGAGGGTCGCGCCGCGCAGAGCGAGGGTGTCGACGGCGGCGGATGGCACGACGCACTCCTCGAGGGACGCGTGCTCGAGATCCACCTCGCCGGAGAGGCCCGCCAGCCGCACCTGCCGGAGGTCGGCGTGCCGGCGGGGAAGGCCATCCTCGAGGTGCGCCGGGAGGTCGGGGGATCCGATGCGCGGCGCCGCGGGCCGCTCCTGCCTTCTCGCCATGCCCCGACCCTAGCCCGCCCCCGCGACGGCGCCGTCGCGGTACCATGGAGGCATCGGCACCGATCCGGCCATCACCGGGGAGCTCGCGGAAGAACGGGAACGCAAGGACCCCAGTAGAACCGCGCGGGGCAGGCCCGTCACAGCCGCAGTGAGAGTGGCGCCGCGTGCGGCGCACGCGGGGTGGTACCGCGGCTCCTGTCGTCGAGCAGGGGGTCGTCCTCGCAGTCCCCTAGGAACTGCTGGAGTGAGATGACCTACCCGAAGTCCTCGTTCGGTCCCGCCGCCGAGAAGGCCGCACCGGGCGCTGTCGTGCCGAGCCCGCGCTTCCCCGAGATCGAGCGCGAGATCCTCGACTTCTGGGCCGCGGACGACACCTTCCGCGCCTCCATCTCGCAGCGCGACGGCGCCGACGAGTGGGTGTTCTACGACGGCCCGCCGTTCGCCAACGGCCTGCCGCACTACGGCCACCTCCTGACCGGGTACGCGAAGGACCTGTTCCCGCGCTTCCAGACCATGCGCGGCAAGAAGGTCGATCGCGTCTTCGGCTGGGACACGCACGGCCTCCCGGCCGAGCTCGAGGCCATGAAGCAGCTCGGCATCACCGAGAAGGACCAGATCCTCGAGATGGGGATCGACGCGTTCAATGCCAAGGCGCGCGAGTCCGTGCTGGCGTACACGCGCGAGTGGGAGGACTACGTCACCCGCCAGGCCCGCTGGGTGGACTTCGAGCGCGGCTACAAGACGCTCGACGCCACGTACATGGAGAGCGTCCTGTGGGCGTTCAAGACGCTCTTCGACAAGGGCCTCGCGTACGAGGGCTACCGTGTCCTGCCCTACTGCTGGCGCGACCAGACCCCCCTGTCCAACCACGAGCTGCGGATGGACGACGACGTCTACAAGATGCGTCAGGACCCGTCGGTGACGGTGTCCTTCCCGCTCACCGGTGAGAAGGCCGCGGCTCTCGGCATCGAAGGCGCTCGCGCGCTCGCGTGGACGACGACGCCCTGGACCCTCCCGACCAACATGTCGCTCGCCGTCGGGCCGGAGATCGTCTACGCCGTCGTGCCCGTCGGGCCCAACGGCGCCGCCGAGGGTGCGGAGGGCGCCGAGTTCCTCCTCGCGGAGGACCTGCTCGCCGGCTACGCGAAGGACCTCGGCTACGAGGACGCCGCCGCCGTGCGCGAGGCCGTGCGCCTCCGCGTGACGGGCGAGGAGCTGCGCGATGTGACCTTCGAGCGCCTGTGGGACTACTTCGCCGACACCGACAAGTGGGGCACCGAGAACGCCTGGCGCATCCTCGTCGACGAGTACGTCACCACGGGCGACGGCACCGGCATCGTGCACCAGGCCCCCGCCTACGGTGAGGACGACAAGCGCCTGAACGACGCCGCGGGCATCCCCACCATCGTGTCGCTGGGCGACGACGGCCGCTTCCTCGACATGGTGCCCGACGTCGCGGGAGAGCTGTGGCTCGACGCCAACACGCCGCTCGTGCGTCTCCTGCGTCAGAGCGGGCGGCTCCTGCGCCTCCAGTCGTACGAGCACTCGTACCCGCACTGCTGGCGCTGCCGGAACCCCCTCATCTACAAGGCGGTCTCGAGCTGGTTCATCCGCGTCACCGACGTGAAGGACCGCCTCGTCGAGCTCAACGAGCAGATCACCTGGGCGCCCGAGAACGTCAAGCACGGCCAGTTCGGCAAGTGGGTCGAGGGTGCGCGCGACTGGTCGATCAGCCGCAACCGCTTCTGGGGCTCGCCGATCCCGGTGTGGAAGTCGGACGACCCGAACCACCCGCGCGTGGACGCCTACGGGTCGCTCGAGGAGCTCGAACGCGATTTCGGCACGCTGCCCCGCAACGAGCAGGGCCAGGTCGACCTCCACCGCCCGTACATCGACGAGCTCACGCGCCCGAACCCCGACGACCCGACCGGGCAGAGCACGATGCGCCGCATCGAGGACGTGTTCGATGTCTGGTTCGACTCCGGCTCGATGCCGTTCGCGCAGGTGCACTACCCGTTCGAGAACAAGGACTGGTTCGAGACGCACTCGCCGGCCGACTTCATCGTCGAGTACATCGGCCAGACCCGCGGCTGGTTCTACGTCATGCACGTGCTCTCCGGCGCGCTGTTCGACCGGCCGGCGTTCACGGGCGTCTCGTGCCACGGCATCGTGCTCGGCAGCGACGGCCAGAAGATGTCGAAGTCGCTCCGCAACTACCCCGACGTGTCGGAGGTGCTCGAGCGCGACGGCTCCGACGCGATGCGCTGGTTCCTCATGTCGTCGAGCGTGCTGCGCGGCGGCAACCTCATCGTGACGGAGGAGGGCATCCGCTCGGGCGTGCGCGAATTCCTCCTGCCGCTGTGGAACTCGTGGTACTTCTTCGCGACCTACGCGAACGCCGCGGGCGGTCCGGATGGCCAGGGCTACGAGGCCACCTGGCGCACGGATTCGACGGACGTGCTCGACCGCTACATCCTCGCGCTCGCGGGCGACCTCGTGCGGGATGTCGCCGCGGACCTCGACGACCTCGACTCCACGACGGCCGCAGCGCGCCTGCGCGACTTCGCGGAGGTGCTGACCAACTGGTACATCCGGCGCTCGCGCGACCGTTTCTGGCAGGGCGTCACCGACGACCCGCGCACCCGTGACGCGTTCGACACCCTCTACACGGTGCTCGAGACGCTCACGCGGGTCGCCGCGCCGCTCATCCCGCTCGTGGCGGAGCGCGTGTGGCAGGGCCTCACCGGTGGCCGCAGCGTGCACCTGGAGGACTGGCCCGACGCCGCGGCGTTCGCCGGCGCCGCCGACATCCGCACCGCCATGGACGCGGTCCGCGAGGCGTCGAGTGTCGCGAACGCGCTGCGGAAGAAGGAGGGACTCCGCGTGCGCCTGCCGCTCGCGAAGCTCACCGTGGTCACGGGCGGGGCGGATGGCCTCGCCCAGTTCGACGACATCCTGCGGGAGGAGCTCAACGTCAAGTCCGTCGAGCTCGTCGAGCTCGGCGACGACACCGCCGGGCAGTACGGCATCTCGCACCGCCTCACCGTGAACGCCCGCGCGGCGGGTCCGCGCCTCGGCAAGCAGGTGCAGCAGGTCATCAAGGCGTCGAAGTCCGGCGACTGGTCGGAGCAGGACGGAGTCGTGACCGCGGGCGGCATCGCGCTCGAGGCGGGGGAGTACGAACTCGCGCTCGACACCTCGGGGCGCCCCGAGGGCGAGGCCATCGCGACCCTGCCGTCCGGCGGCTTCGTGCTGCTGGAGACCACGACCACCCCGGAGCTCGAGGCCGAGGGGCTCGCCCGCGACGTCGTTCGCGCCGTGCAGGACACGCGCAAGGCCGCCGGCTTCGAGGTCAGCGACCGCATCCGTCTGCAGCTGGCGTTCGCGTCCGACGCGGACGCCGAGGCGGTCCGACTCGCCTGGGACATCGCCGACGTCGCGGGGGAGACCCTGGCGGTCGAGCACAGCGTGACCGATGCGACCAACGAGGCCGAGCACACCGCGCAGGTGCCCGCCGGCACCTACGCCAACGCGGGAGACTTCACCGTCGCCGTCTCTCGAGTGGGGAGCGCAGCATGAGCGCGCAGGACACCGCCCGCGCCGACGCCGTCTACGACGCGCTGCTCGCGCGCGCCGGGGAGCAGTGGGTGCAGCCGCGCGTGGAGCGCACGGCGCGCATCCTCGAGCTGCTCGACGACCCGCAGCGGACGTACCGCGTCGTGCACATCACGGGCACCAACGGCAAGACGTCGACCGCCCGCATCATCGAGAGCCTCGTGCGCGCGCACGGTCTGCGGACGGGGCTCTTCACGAGCCCGCACCTCACGCGGTTCACCGAGCGGATCCTCATCGACGGCGAGCCGATCGCCGACGCCGCCGTGGCGGACGCCTGGGACGAGATCGAGCCGTTCGTCGCCCTCGTCGACGCCGAGCTCGAGGCGAAGGGCGACGCGCCGCTGACGTTCTTCGAGCTCCTCACGGTGCTGGCCTTCGTCGCCTGCGCGGACGCGCCGGTCGACGTGCTCGTCCTGGAGGTGGGGATGGGCGGCGCCTGGGACTCGACGAACACCGCGGATGGCGATGTGGCGGTTCTCACGCCGATCGACATCGACCACGTGACCCGGCTCGGCTCCACCGTCGCCGAGATCGCGGAGGTCAAGGCGGGCATCATCAAGGACGGCGCGATCGTCGTGTCCGCCGCCCAGCAGCCGGACGCGGCCGCGGTCATCCACCGCGCGGCAGCTGCGCGCGGTGCGACCGTCGTCACCGAGGGCGAGGAATTCGCGCTCGTCGACGACCGGCTCGCGGTCGGAGGACAGCTCATCACTGTGAAGGGGCTCGCCGCGTCGTACTCCGAGGAGTACCTGCCCCTCTACGGGCGCCACCAGGGGCAGAACGCCGCCGTCGCCATCGCGGCCGTCGAGGCGCTGATCGGCGCGGGGTCGCAGGCCATCGCGCCCGAGATCATCACCGAGGGCCTCCAGCAGGCGACCTCCCCCGGGCGCCTGCAGCTCGTCGGCATCGAGCCGACAGTGCTCGTCGACGCCGCTCACAACCCGCACGGCGCGCGGGCCCTGGCGAGCGCCCTCACGGAGTCGTTCGACTTCGCGGAGTGGGGCATCGTCCTCGGCGTGCTCGATGACAAGGACGCCGCCGGCATCATCGCCGCGCTCGCCCCCGTCGCCGCGCACGTCTTCGCCACGGCGCCGTCGTCCGAGCGTGCCGGCGACGTCGAGCGCCTGGCCGACATCGTCGAGGCCGCCGGGCTGCGGGTGACGGTCCACCCCGGCGTCTACGACGCGACGGAGGCCGCGCGAGCCTGGGCGCAGCAGGGGGAGAAGCGCGCGGTCGCGATCGCGGGCTCCGTCGTGCTGGCCGGCGAGGCCATCCTGCTCGCGCAGGAGGAGGAGTGGAAGCCGGTGACGGGCGAATGAGCGACGCGAAGCCGCGGGAGCGGCGCTACCGGACACTTCCGGAGAAGGTCGGCTCGGTCGTCCTCGCGTTCGAGGCGATCGTCGTGTTCCTCGCGGGCCTGTCGATCTTCGGTCTGAAGGCGCTGCCGGATGGCGTCCCGCAGTGGTGGGGCATCGTCGCGGGTGCCGTGATGGCCGTGCTCATGATCCTCACGAGCGGCCTGCTGCGGCACCGCTGGGGCCTGGCCCTCGGCTGGGTGCTGCAGGTCATCACCGCCCTCGGTGCGCTCTTCGTCCCGGCCATCCTGTTCGTCACGCTCGTCTTCGGCGGCATGTGGGTGTATGCGACCATCGGAGGGGCGCGGATCGAACGGCGCATCTCCGCGCAGCGCGCCGCGGCGGCCGCGGAGACCGACTGACCGGACCATCCGTCCTTCCCCGTCCTGACAGAAAGGCACCTCCATGGCCACCGAAGAGACCCTCGTCCTCGTCAAGCCCGACGGCGTCGCCCGCGGCCTCACCGGCGCGATCCTCGCCCGCATCGAGGCGAAGGGCTACTCGCTCGTCGACCTCAAGCTCGTCGAGCCCAGCCGCGACCTGCTCGCCCGTCATTACGCCGAGCACGAGGGCAAGCCCTTCTACGAGCCCCTCCTGGAGTTCATGCTCTCCGGCCCGGTGGTCGCCATCCGCGTGGCCGGCAACCGCGTGATCGAGGGCTTCCGCTCGCTCGCCGGCACCACCGACCCGACGACCGCCGCGCCCGGCACCATCCGCGGCGACCTCGGTCGCGACTGGGGCGTCGCCGTGCAGCAGAACCTCGTGCACGGCTCCGACAGCCCGGAGTCCGCAGCGCGCGAGCTCGAGATCTGGTTCTGACACTCAGCGAGCGCAGCGAGCCGCTTCCGGTCGTTGAGCGAGCGAAGCGAGTCGAAAACGAAGCGAGCCGCCCCGGGAACGTTCCCGGGGCGGCTCGCCGCATCTCGGCTCGCTCGATGACCGGGAGGCGCTCGCTCGCTCGGTGCTAGAAGAGCATTCCGAGCACATCCAGCCGCAGCTGCGCGAGCACCGCGATGATCGCGTAGCTCACTACCGCGAACACCGGCAGCCAGCCCATGAGGGTGTCCGCGGCGCGTCGGGCCCCCGCGGGCAGCGGGATCGCCCCGATCCGGATCGAATGGAGCAGCACGGCATAGAACGACGGGATGACCACCGACCACGTCACCATGCACCAGGGGCAGAGCGTTCCGATGATGAAGATGCTCTGGAAGATGAGCCAGCACACGAAGGCGAACCCGCAGGCCATGCCGAGGGTGAACAGGGCCCAGAACCAGCGGGCGAAGCGTGCTCCGGCGAGCACGGCCATGCCGACCACGATGGGGGCGATCCACGCCCCCAGGCCGATGATCGGGTTGGGGAAGCCGAAGACGGCGCCCTGCCAGGAGTCGAGGTTCTTCGCGCACTGCACGAGCGGGTTGAAGTCGCAGCCGAGCGCCGCGCCCGGGTTCTGCAGCAGGTGGAACTTCTCCACCGTGAGCGAGAACGCCGCCCACCAGCCGACGACGCCAGCGAGGACGAGCCAGATGGCCAGAGCGGTGGGGCGCGTGCGAGTCTCGGGCATGCCCGGATTATCGCATCGCGGCCTGAGCCGACCGCCGCGCCCGGCGCCGCCGCGACCCCGAGCGTCACCTGGGTGCGGGTGAACGGCCGGTAGTGAGATAATGGTCGCGACGTGAATCCCGGCGCGACCGGGGAGGCGTCGGACGATGAAGACTTCGGGGCGACGACTGCCCCGCGCGACCAGAGCGATGTGCCGGTCGCATGCCGATGGAGTTCGCGGCCGCGCAACGCGGGGCCGCACGAGATTCTCGGGCGGATTTCCGCCCCGCAGGGAGAACGCCAGCGATGGCTGAAGTGAACAACGACACAGACGGAACCTTCGACGTGAACGGAGGCGCCGCAGACGCCGCCGAGCCCACGAGCGACCAGACGAGCGACGCGCCCCTCGAGAGCGTCGAGGCCGCTCCCCAGGAGCAGCCCGCCGACGAGCAGCCGACGGATGGCGGCGCGTCCGCTCCCCAGGAGCAGATCGCGGATGGCGATGCGTCGGCTCCTCAGGAGCAGCCGGCCGCCGAGGAGGCGCCGGCCGAGCAGGCGGCCCAGGAGGCGCCCGCTGAGCAGGGTCCTGTCGAGCAGGCGCCGGCGGGGGAGGCTTCCACCGAGCAGCAGCCCGCCGAGCAGCAGCCCGCCGAGCAGCAGCCCGCGGAGCAGGGGACCGCCGCCGAGGATGCTCCCCTCAGCGAGCAGACCGCAGTGGAGGAGGCTTCCGTCGAGGAGACCCCCGCCGAGGAGGTCTCCGCGACCGAGCAGCAGCCCACGGCGGAGCAGGCTCAGCCCGAGCCCGAGCCCGAGCCCGAGCCTGAGCCCGAGCCCGTGACGGCCGTGAGCCTCGGCCTGCTGCCCGCCGAGTTCGTCTCGCGCGTGACGACCGACCTGCATTTCTACGCGCCGCAGGTCGCGCCGCTGCCCGCTCTTCCCGAGCCGGAGCCGGAGGACTCGTCCAACGGTCGCTCGTCGTCCTCGCGCCGGCGTCGCCGTCGCAGTGGGCCGGAGGAGCCCGCGGAGCCCGTGGAGGAGCCGCGTCGTCGCCAGCGCGTCGTCGAGGTCATCACCGAGCCGCAGCGCATCAAGGGCTCTACGCGCCTGGAGGCGAAGAAGCAGCGTCGTCGTGACGGCCGCGAGGCCGGGCGCCGTCGCCCCGTGGTGACCGAGGCGGAGTTCCTCGCGCGCCGCGAGGCCGTCGACCGGCAGATGATCGTCCGATCGAAGAACGGCCGCATCCAGCTCGCCGTCCTCGAGGACAACGTGCTCGTCGAGCACTACGTCGCCCGCAACCAGGACGCGTCGCTCATCGGCAACGTGTACCTCGGTCGCGTGCAGAACGTCCTTCCCAGCATGGAGGCGGCGTTCGTCGACATCGGGCGCGGCCGCAACGCCGTGCTGTACTCCGGCGAGGTCGACTGGGACGCCGTGGAGACCGGCAACCAGCCGCGCCGCATCGAGCTCGCGCTCAAGCAGGGCGACCGCGTCCTCGTGCAGGTCACGAAGGACCCGGTCGGCCACAAGGGCGCGCGTCTCACGAGCCAGATCTCGCTTCCCGGCCGCTACCTCGTGTACGTGCCCGGCGGAGCCATGAACGGCATCTCGCGGAAGCTCCCCGACACCGAGCGCGCGCGCCTGAAGAAGATCCTGAAGGAGGTGCTCCCCGAGTCGTCGGGCGTCATCGTGCGCACCGCGGCCGAGGGCGCCACCGAGGACCAGCTGACGCGCGATGTGAACCGCCTCACCTCGCAGTGGGCGCACATCAACGAGCTCGTGCAGAAGGGCAGCGCTCCCGCGCTCCTGCACAGCGAGCCCGACCTGCTGGTGAAGATCATCCGCGACGTCTTCAACGAGGACTTCACGAAGCTCCTCATCCAGGGCGCCGAGGCGCAGCGCACGATCGTCGACTACCTCACGGGCGTCGCGCCCGACCTGCTCGACCGCGTCGAGCACTACGAGGGCGATGGCGACCCCTTCGACGACTTCCGCATCACCGAGCAGATCGAGAAGGCGCTCGACCGCAAGGTCTGGCTGCCTTCGGGCGGCTCGCTCGTGATCGACCGCACCGAGGCGATGACCGTCGTCGACGTCAACACGGGCAAGTTCGTCGGCTCGGGCGGCAACCTCGAGGAGACGGTCACGAAGAACAACCTCGAGGCCGCCGAGGAGATCGTCCGTCAGCTGCGGCTGCGCGACATCGGCGGGATCATCGTCGTGGATTTCATCGACATGGTGCTCGAGTCGAACCGCGACCTCGTCCTCCGACGGCTCATCGAGTGCCTGAGCCGCGACCGGACCAAGCACCAGGTCGCCGAGGTGACGTCGCTCGGCCTCGTGCAGATGACCCGCAAGAAGCTCGGCCTCGGCCTGCTCGAGACCTTCAGCGAGCCCTGTGAGGTCTGCGCCGGCCGCGGTGTCATCGTCCACCACGACCCGGTGGTGAAGCACCGCTCGAGCAGCAGCGGCTCCACCGGATCGAACGGCTCCAACGGCGGCTCCAACGGGCGTCGCTCGCGCGGCGGCCAGGCTCCCGCCAGCTCGCCGGTGGCGCAGCAGGCGTCGACGGCTGCGCACGTCATCACGGATGGTGTGAAGTCGGCTCTCGCGCAGATCGCCGCGTCGACGATCGCGAAGCCCGAGCACGCCGAGCACGAGGAGCACGTTCCCGCCGAGGGCGCCGCAGAGCTGCCCTCGCTGGGCATCGAGCTGCCGGAGGGACCACGCGGGGGAGCGCAGAGCGAGGAGCGGGAGCGCCCGCGCCGGCCGCGCAAGAAGCGTCAGGTCGAGAAGCCCGCATCGGTCGCCCCGGCGTCGGAGGCCGCGCAGCTGCTCGACTCCGTGCTGGAGGCGCTTCCGGAGCCGAAGGCGCCGGGCCAGGGCCGCGCGCGTCGTCGCGTGACCACGGCGGCGCTCCTCGGCACCGCGGTCGACGTCAAGCGCAACCCCGAAGGGGAGTGAGCGGGCGCGCTCGAGACCTCAGCGACGGTCTCGAGCGCGCACCCGCAGGCCCGAGGCGATGAGCGCGCGCGTGAGCTCATGCGCCGACACCGCCACCGCTCCGGCGGCCACGAGGCGCGGCAGCGCGTCCTCCGGGACGTCGTAGTGGTCGAGGTCGAAGGCTCGACGGGGGATGGCGTTGGCCGAGGCGAACGCGTGCAGCTCCGCGAGGCTCTCGTCACTCACCAGGTGGGCCCAGAGGCGTCCGTGTGCGGGCCAGAGGGCCTGATCGACGAGAACGGTCATGGCCATCCAGCCTACGGACATCCGCCCTCAACGCGCCGGTTCGGCCGCTTTTGGCGGACCGGCCTCGATGGGGTAAAGTATTCCTTTGGTGCGTCCCCTGTCGCGCGCTCTCCCACTGGCGGCGCGACGAAAGTCTTGCCCGAGACGCACCTCGCACATCCCGTGCGATACGCAAGCGAAGTCTTCCCGTGAGATTCGGAAGCCGCACGGCTTCCCCAATGAAACAGGTATGAACGTGGTCTACGCAGTTGTTCGCGCCGGTGGTCGGCAGGAGAAGGTCGAGGTCGGGACCATCGTGACCCTCGACCGGCTCAAGGCTGCTGAGGGTGAGACGATCGAGCTGCCCGCCGTCCTCTTCGTCGACGGCGACGCCGTGACGACCGACGCCGCCAAGCTGGCCGAGGTCAAGGTCACCGCCGAGGTGCTCAACGACCTCCGCGGCCCGAAGATCGTCATCCAGAAGTACAAGAACAAGACCGGCTACAAGAAGCGCCAGGGCCACCGTCAGGACCTCACGCGCGTCAAGATCACCGGCATCAAGTAAGCGGAAGAGGCTCCAGAGATGGCACATAAGAAGGGCGCAAGCTCCACTCGCAACGGCCGCGACTCGAACGCGCAGCGCCTCGGCGTCAAGCGCTTCGGCGGCCAGACCGTCAACGCCGGCGAGATCCTCGTCCGCCAGCGCGGAACGCACTTCCACCCGGGCGCCAACGTCGGCCGCGGTGGCGACGACACGCTGTTCGCCCTCGCTTCGGGCGCCGTGGAGTTCGGCACCAAGGGCGGCCGCAAGGTCGTCAACATCGTCGCGGGCGAGTAATCACCTCGAGACGCATATGCATCTGGACGGGGCGGGCTTCGGCCCGCCCCGTTCTCTTTTACCCCCGGCTCGCACCGGGATCTCCGAGAGGCTGGAACCGACATGGTCACGTTCGTCGATGAGGTGACGCTGCACCTGCGCGCGGGCAAGGGCGGGAACGGCTGCGTGTCGGTGCACCGCGAGAAGTTCAAGCCGCTCGGTGGTCCGGACGGCGGCAACGGCGGAGACGGCGGCGACATCGTGCTCGTCGCCGACCCGCAGACGACGACGCTGCTGAGCTACCACCACTCGCCCCACCGCTCGGCCGGCAACGGCGGGTTCGGGATGGGCGACCACCGCTCGGGCGCACAGGGCGAGGACCTCGAGCTGCCCGTGCCCGTCGGCACCGTCGTGAAGGCGCCGGACGGCGAGGTGCTGGTCGACCTCATCGAGCCCGGCATGCGCTTCATCGCCGCGCCCGGTGGCCGCGGTGGCCTGGGCAACGCCGCCCTCGCCTCGCCCAAGCGCAAGGCTCCCGGCTTCGCGCTGCTCGGCACGCCCGGCTGGGAGGGCGACGTCGTCCTCGAGCTGAAGACCGTCGCCGATGTCGCGCTGGTCGGGTTCCCGTCGGCCGGCAAGTCCAGCCTCATCGCGGCGATCTCCGCCGCCCGCCCGAAGATCGCGGACTACCCCTTCACCACGCTCCACCCGAACCTCGGTGTCGTGCAGGCCGGCGACATCCGCTATACCGTCGCCGACGTTCCCGGCCTCATCGAGGGCGCGAGCGAGGGGCGCGGCCTCGGCCTCGAGTTCCTCCGTCACGTCGAGCGCTGCACCGCGCTCGTCCACGTCCTGGACTGCGCCACCCTCGAGCCCGGTCGCGACCCGCTCAGCGACCTCGAGACCATCCGCCACGAACTCGCCAACTACCCGGTCGCGGATGGCCAGGTGCCGCTTCTCGAGCGCCCGCAGATCGTCGTGCTGAACAAGGTGGACGTCCCCGAGGCCCACGAGCTCGCCGAGTTCGTCCGGCCTGATCTGGAGGCGCTGGGCTACCGCGTCTTCGAGATCTCGACCGTCGCGCGCCGCGGGCTGCGCGAGCTCACCTTCGCGCTCGGGGAGATCATCGACGAGCACCGCAGGAACGCTCCCGTCGAGCCGCCCCGCGAGCGCGTGGTCATCCGCCCCAAGGGCGCGGAGAAGGATTTCACCGTGCGCGTCGATGGTGGCACGTACGGCAACGTCTACCACGTGCTCGGCGAGAAGCCGCTGCGGTGGGTGCAGCAGACGGACTTCCAGAACGAGGAGGCGGTGGGCTTCCTCGCCGACCGCCTGGAGAAGCTGGGCGTCGAGAACGAGCTGTTCCGCCTCGGCGCGGTGGCGGGCTCGACGGTCGTCATCGGCGAGGACGGCATCGTCTTCGACTGGGAGCCCACGATCGCCTCGGCAGCGGAGCTCGTGCAGGCCCCCCGCGGTCTCGATGCGCGTCTGGACCCGAACCACCGTCGTACGACCTCGGAGCGCCGCGAGAAGTACTACGCCCGTCAGGACGCCCGCACCGCCGAGCGCGCCTTCGAGGAGGAGCGCCGCCTGGCCCGTCGAGACGAGGACGACGCGGAATGACCCTGCGGGAGCGGAGCGAACTGCCCGCCGCGCGGCGGATCGTCGTCAAGGTCGGCTCGTCGTCGATCAGCGGCGAGGCCGCCTGGCGGATCCCCGTGCTCGTCGAGGCCCTCGCGGCCGCGCACGCGCGCGGCGTCGAGGTGCTGCTGGTGTCGTCCGGCGCGATCGCCACCGGGATGCCGTTCCTCGACCTCGAGTCGCGGCCGCACGACCTCGCCACGCAGCAGGCCGCGGCGGCGGTCGGCCAGAACGTCCTCGTGTACCGGTACCAGGAGGCGCTGGCGCCCTTCAAGATCGTCGCGGGCCAGGTGCTCCTCACCGCGCACGACATGGAGGATCCCACGCACCGCAGCAATGCGCGGCGTGCGATCGAGCGCCTGCTCGGACTCGGCATCCTGCCGATCGTCAACGAGAACGACACCGTCGCCACGCACGAGATCCGCTTCGGCGACAACGACCGCCTCGCGGCGCTCGTCGCGCGCCTCGTCGGCGCCGATGCGCTGGTGCTGCTGAGCGACATCACGGCGCTCTACACTCGCCCGCCCGGAGAGCCCGGCGCCGAGCCGATCGCCGTGATCGAGGCCGACGACGACCTGTCGGCGTACGCCTTCGGGTCGAAGGTCGTCAACAGCGTCGGCACCGGCGGTGCGGCGACGAAGGCCTCCGCCGCGCGGCTGGCCTCGTCGGCGGGCATCGGCGTGCTCGTCACGAGTGCCGACCAGGTCGCCGAAGCGCTCTCGGGAGCCGCCATCGGAACCTGGTTCTCGCCATCCGACCACCGCCCGGCGCTGACGGGACCGCTCGCTACACTGGGCGGATGACCACAGACGCCCTGCTCGCTTCCGACACCGCGGTGGACGCTCCCGAGGATCGCCTGCGTCGCGCGAAGGAGGCCTCGCGCGCCGTCGCGCGGCTGACGAGCGACGAGAAGCGCGCCGCGCTGCACGCGATCGCGGACGCCCTCGTGGTGCATCGCGACCGCATCGTCGCCGCGAACGCCGACGACCTGCGTCGCGGCGAGGAGCAGGGAATCGGTGCGTCGCTGCTCGATCGTCTGCGTCTGGATGCCGCCCGCATCGAGGCCCTCGCGTCCGCCGTGCGCCAGGTCGCCGCCCTGCCCGACCCGGTCGGGCAGCTCGTGCGCGGTCAGCGGATGTACAACGGCGTGATGCTCGAGCAGCGCCGGGTGCCGTTCGGCGTCGTGGGCGTCATCTACGAGGCGCGCCCGAACGTCACGGTCGACATCGCCGCTCTCGCCCTGCAGTCGGGCAACGCGGTCGTCCTCCGCGGCGGCAGCGCGGCGCGCTCGTCGAACGAGGTGCTCGTGGACGTCATGCGCGCCGCGCTCGACGCGCAGGGCGTTCCCGCCGACGCCGTGCAGACCGTCGACGACTTCGGGCGCGAGGGTGCGCGCGCGCTCATGCGGGCTCGCGGCCTCGTCGACGTGCTGGTGCCGCGGGGGAGTGCGAGCCTCATCGAGACCGTCGTCACGGAGTCGATCGTGCCCGTCATCGAGACCGGCGCCGGCAACGTGCATGTGGTGCTCGACGCGAGCGCCCCCGACGACTGGGCGCGCGACATCGTCGTGAATGCCAAGGTGCAGCGGCCGTCGGTGTGCAACGCGGCCGAGACCGTGCTCGTCGTCCGCTCGGCCGCCGAGCGTCTGGTGCCCGCCGTCGTCGCGGCGCTCCAGCGCGAGGGGGTCACCGTCCACGGCGACGAGACCGTGACGTCGCTGGCGTCCGACGTGGTCCCCGCGACCGAGGAGGACTGGGAGACCGAGTACCTCAGCCTCGACATCGCCATGCGCGTGGTCGACTCGCTCGACGAAGCCATCGCGCACATCCGCCGCTACAGCACCGGCCACACGGAGTCGATCGTGACGGCCGACGTGCGCAACGCCGAGCGGTTTCTCGACGAGGTCGATTCCGCGGCCGTGTTCGCGAATGCGTCCACGCGCTTCACGGATGGCTCGGAGTTCGGCTTCGGCGCGGAGGTGGGCATCTCCACACAGAAGCTGCATGCGCGCGGACCGATGGGTCTTCCCGAGCTGACCAGCACCAAATGGATCGGGCGTGGCTCCGGTCAGGTGCGGGGCTGACGGTAAGCTGGAACGGTTCGCCCGCCCCGAGAACGGAAGCTCACATGGACCTCGCCACCGCGATTACGACCCTCGCCGCTGAATCCGAGCACCACGGCAACGTCGCTCTCGAGACCGTCCACTATGGCCTCGTGGCGTTCGGCGTCTTCGGCGTGCTCGCGCTGATCATGGCGTCGTACCGCAACGTCGCCAACCGCCACATCGGCGCCGACGGACACGCGTCGAGCCAGGCAGACGGCGCAGGCCACTAGGTCTCGGACGGTGACGACCTCGAGGCGCGCTCCGCGGATCGGCGTGATGGGCGGGACGTTCGATCCCATCCACCATGGCCACCTGGTGGCGGCGAGCGAGGTCGCGACCTCGTTCGATCTCGACGAGGTCGTCTTCGTGCCCACGGGGCAGCCGTGGCAGAAGGAGAACGTGTCCGCCGCGCAGGCGCGCTATGAGATGACGGTCATCGCCACCGCCTCGAATCCGCGCTTCACGGTCAGCCGCGTGGACATCGATCGCGGCGGGCTGACGTACACGGTCGACACGCTGCGAGATCTGCAGGCGGAGCGACCGGACGCGGAGCTGTTCTTCATCTCCGGGGCGGACGCCGTGGCGCAGATTCTCAGCTGGCGGGACCATCATGAACTGTGGGAGCTCGCCCACTTCGTCGCCGTCTCGCGTCCCGGTCATGTGCTGAGCACAGACGGACTGCCCGGAGGTGTCGTGAGCAGTCTCGAGATCCCCGCGCTGGCGATCTCCTCCACCGATTGCCGCCACCGCGTGAGCCGCGATCTTCCCGTCTGGTACCTCGTGCCGGATGGCGTGGTGCAGTACATCGCGAAGCATCATCTGTATCGGAGCAAGTCATGAGCACATCAGACGGTCGTCCGCTCACACGACGTCAGCTGCGTGAGCTGCGCCAGACCGGACAGCACCCGATCATCCCCGCTGACGACGTCGCCGCGTCCCCGGAGGAGGACGACGAGAGCGAGCATGAGGTCGTCGCCCCCGACGCTCCGGAGCGCGACGATGACGTGACCGAGGTCGAGGAGGCCGACGAGCCGACGGACCCCGAGGCGGAGACCGACCCGACCGCCGTCGAGAAGCCCGTTCCCGCGGAGACGACCGATCCGCACTCGGCCGACGACGGCCATCCGCGCCTCACGCGTCGTCAGCTGCGTGAACAGGAGCGGCTGCGCACCGACGGCCTCACGACCATCCCGGCGGCCGACGTCGACGACGAGGAGCCGATCGAGGCGACCATCGTCACCGACGAGGTGCCCCAGCCGGTCGAGCCGATCGACGCACAGGACGAGCCGCAGGCGCCGGCCGAGATTGAGGAATCGCCGGCGCTCCTGCGCGAAGCCGAGGGTCCCCGGGCGACACTTCGACCCGGCTTCGGGGAGAACATGACGATCGACGACGTGACGCACTCGCCGTCGTCGTTCGACGAGCTCCTCACCTACCCGCACGAGACCAGTGGGTCGAGCTCGGCGCCGAGCACGCTCATCCTCGACGAGATCCCGGCGACCGCCGCGCTCAGCGCGCCGATCACCGCCACCGGCGAGCTGCTCATCACGAGCTCGCACAAGCTGCCCGAGGGCTTCGGCTCCAGCGGGGCAGCACGAGGCACGACCGACGGCCGCGAGGTCGACGCCGTGCTCCTCGACGGAGAGCTCCCGCTCTCGTCGTCGCCGACGCCGATCGCCGCCAGCAGTGCGGTGTCGACGTCCAAGAGCCCGGGAGAGGTCATCCGGCCTCCCATTCCCGAGAAGAATCAGAAGCTCGTGCTGACGCTCGGCATCACCGCTGCGGGCCTCGGCATCGTCGTGGTCGGTGCGGTCGTCATCGCATGGACCACAGGAGTATTCGGATAATGGCAACACAGTCGTCCATCGACATGCTGCAGATCGCCGCAGCCGCGGCCGATGGCAAGGGCGCAGAGGATCAGGTGGCGCTCGACGTCTCCGAGCCGCTGCCGCTCGTGGACATCTTCCTCATGGCGACGGGGCGCAGCGAGCGCAACGTCGCCGCCATCGCCGACGAAATCGAGGAGAAGCTCCTCGAAGCCGGTCACAAGTGCCTGCGCCGTGAAGGCCGAGCGGAGGCGCGCTGGATCCTGCTCGACTTCGGCGACCTCGTCGCGCACGTCTTCCACCAGGAGGAGCGGTCGTTCTACGCGCTCGAGCGCCTGTGGAAGGACTGCCCGGTCGTTCCGATCGATCTTCCCGCGACGCGCCCGGCGGAGTGAGCGGATTTCACCGCTCCCACACGGTCGTGTAAGCTAAAGGAGTTGTCCGGGGCTTCTACCGGACAGCATCTGGGCCTGTGGCGCAGCTGGTAGCGCACCTGCATGGCATGCAGGGGGTCAGGGGTTCGAGTCCCCTCAGGTCCACCAAGAACCCCCGCTTCGGCGGGGGTTTTTCCATTTCCCGGGCTTTCTGCGCGATCCTGAAAGCTGTCACGGGATCGCGATGATCAGGACCTCGGCCGTCGCCGTCGCGGGGTTGGTGAAGCGAGGATCGGCCAGGACCATGTGCTGGTGCACCACCCCGAGTGAGAGCAGCTGAGGCCGGTACTGCGGCACGTCACCGCAGAAGGTCAGTCGGCAGTCGGGTGCGGCGATGCGCAGGATCTCATCACGCGCGGCATCCGCCGATCCGTCCATCGAGAAGGGACTGTCGCGAAGGCAGATGTTCTGGATGGTGTGGTCCGGGATGATGGAGGTGAGTGGACGGGGCGGACCCAGCACCATGCCCGTGGTGAAGTCCTCGAATCCGAGATAGTCGGTCTCATGCTCGCCGGAGATGTTGATGCTCCGGCCCGGCAGCGGATTCACGGGCGTGCCGAAGTGATTCACGCGGCCTCCGGAACCGGGAGCCGAGAACCCGGATGTCGGACAGAGCGAGTGATCGTGCGGCGCGCCGAGCACGGTCGACGCCACCAACTCGTCCGTCGCAACGGACTGATTCTCGAAGACCTCCATCTCCTCATCGAGCGCCTTGATCGTGCCCTTTCCGACGATGCGATTCGGAACGACCTCTCCGGGTGCCAGGATGCCCCGCTCATCCTTGAAATCGAACACGGCCTGCGAGGTCTGATCACCGAACACCCCGTCGATGACGAGGAACACCTGGCCATCGCTGAGCAGGCTCAGCGCGATCTGGATGCAGGCCACGTGGGAGCCGTCCGCGCCCTGGAAGATGTGGGCGGCGTCGTCGACAAGACACGCGTCCAAGCGCGGATCCGGGGGATCGGTGAACAGACGGGATGTGAGTCCCATGGGAATCATCCTCCTTGCCGACAGCCGTCGGCTCTCGTGGGTGTCGAAAAGGCGGGCATGATCAGTCGATCCGCACAGCAGCCCGCGGTCGGCCGAACGGATCGACGAGGACGACCGCGGCCGCGCCCGCCGGGGCGACCGTGAACGACGCCGCCTCGCCGGTGACGGAGCGGTGGCGAGACGACTCCATGAGCGCTCCGGACGGGTCGGCGAGATACAGCACGGCCGTGAACGGGCTGCTGCCCGCGGCGGTGAGCGGGAGGCCCGTCACCGTGACGGCGGTGCCCGACGCATCCGGCGCCGAGGTGACGGCGGGCTCCGGACCGTCGACGTCGACCGAGATCGGCGCCGACAGCGGACCCCACGGGGAGATCACCGCGTCGGGCTGCGGCGCGGCGCTGGCGAGGTCCGGATCGACGACGATGTCCGCGCCCGGGACGGTCGTGCCCTCAGCGGCGAAGCGCACGGACGCGGCGAGCCGCACGCGCGCCCAGGTCGGGACGGGGATCCGCGCGGTGGCGGTGTGCGACCCGTCCGGATGCGCGGTCAGAGGGACCGTCGTGACCTGCGGCCAGTAGTGCGGATCGGTGCGGTCGATCGCCTCGACGAGCCGGGCCTCGATCACCCCCGGCAGCCGACGAAGGACCGAGGAGGGGACGCCCGACGTCGTCACGGTCACCGCCACCTCCCGGGCGGCGCCGTCCGCGATCACCTCGGCGGTGAGGCGCGGCAGGGGAGGGACGTCGGCGGTCGGGACGGCGAGGTACGTGGGCACGGCGGCGGCGACGTCGGCCTCGACGCCCTCGGCCTTCTTCCCGTACGCGTCGACGACGCCGGTGACGGGCACCGCGCGCACGAGCACGAGGTCGGTCGTGACGCTCGGGATGGCGAGCGCGCCGGTGGCGACGCCGCCGACGACCTCGGCGGTCGCCGCGAGCGTGAACCCCTTCCGAGGCGGGCGGGCGGCGGCGGCCAGGAGCGCCGCCGCGCGCGCCGGCCGCGAATCCGAGCGGAATCCGCTGGAGGCGAGGCCGACGGCGGCGCGGACCACCTGCTCGGGGGCGGTGTAGAAGCGGTAGAACGCGGCCCCCGGCGCGGCTCGCACACTCAGTCGCACCGCGACGTCGGGTGCCGGACCCGCGCGGCCCGTCATCACGAGCCGCGGCGAGACGGAGGGCACGGGAAGCGCCCGCGCGTCGGCCGCGTGGACATCGACGGCCGGGTTCGGCGCGGCCGAGGAGGTGCCCGCGGCATCCGTCACCCAGGCCTCGATGCGCACGACGCGATCCTGTCCGGGCACCGTCGGCGGCGCCGGATGGTCGTGCGTCACCGTCGCGTGGGCGGTCGTCACGTCCGGCGTCGCGAGGGGGATGTCCGCGCCGTCGATCCGCAGATGCACGGCGCCGAGTGGGAGCGCCCCGGGCGCCGTCGCCGGCGAGACAACCAGCTCGACGTGGATGGTCCCCGGTGACGCGGGTGCGGTGCCGGTCGCCGGAAGACGGACGAAGGTCGCGCGGAGCACGGGGGGAACCGGCGGAGCGGGCAGGGGCGGCTCGGCGACGACGCGTCCGGGCTCTCCCCAGCGTCCGATCCAGTCGCCGAGCTGCACCTCCCACTCCACGGTCCGCGCATCGGCGGGCGTGGCGACGGGCACGCGCCCGCGGAGCACCGGATCCGTCACGGGTGGCGCGCCAAGGGTCGTCGGCTGCGGCCATCCCGCCAGGAGGGGACGGGCGACGTCGTCAGACACGCGGTCGTGCATTGTGACGCGGTCGGGGCCGCCAGGGTCCGGAGGGATCTGCACGAACGAGACGGGGCCGAACGGCGCGACCCCGCGCAGGGCGACCCTCTGCTCCCGCGCGTCCGTGCGCTGGGGCGTGGCGTCGACCGGCTCCGCGAGCGTCCACGTGGCCGGGCCCGACAGCGCCGGGGAGGGGGCCGGAGGAAGCGCGGGGGATCCGTCGAGGGTGAGGGGCATCGGCAGCTGAACGAGGTCGACGACCCAGCGCGGCCGCAGCAGCCGGTTCCCGCCGCCGCCGCCGAACGGGTCGAAGGGGTCGTCGCGCCCGAAACGACCGGGCCGGTACTCGGGCGGTCGTGGGATGTCCGCGGCCCGCGCGCGCAGCTCGCCCAGCGCTCCGGGGACCTGCGACTCGTAGATCTCCTCGAGACCGGGTGCCGGACGGACGAAGACGGGCGCACGGAGGACGATCATCGGCACGAGCGCGACGGCCATCGCCGGCCCCCGGTTCCATCCGCGAGGGCTGTCGACGAACATCCCCTGCCGGGCGAGCCACCGCGCCACGCCGGGATCGGCCGCGGCCACGCCGAGCGCGGAGGCGACGGGATAGCGCAGCGCCTGCGCGCCGCCGACCTCCTGCACCACCTCGCCGCGGCGTCCCGCCAGGATGCCCTCGCCCGCCAGCCGGAGCCACCCCCGGATCGTGTCCTCCTCGTCCACCAGCCGGCTGACGCGGGCGACCTCGTCGTCGACGGTGTACTCCGGCCAGGGCTGACGCGGCGCGTAGGGCACCGGCCGGTCGGGGGCGGCGCGCAGCACCCTCTCTCGAGCTGGTTCGAGCGCGACGTTCAGCGGGGCGTAGGCGCCGCCCATCGCGTCTGCGGCGTCCGGGTCCAGCGCGGCGACGTCAAGGACTTCGCCAGCCCAGTCGCGCTCACGCGGGACGGAGCTCGCCCACACCTCGATGACGGTGCCGCGGCCGGTCACCCGGACCCGCGAGATGTCGCTCGCGGCGACAACGCACTCGCCCTGGTCGGGAGGCATGTCGCGGGCCGTGATCTCGATGTACTCGCCGTTCGAGGCCGTCCGCTCGGCGATGACGGCGATGCGCAGGCGGCCCTCGGCCTGGATGCCGAGCCATCCCGTCATCTGATCGGGCGCGCTGTCGACGGTGAGGAGCAGGTCGTGGTCCTCGTCGACGTGCCAGGGGCCGGCCGTGTCGCGATCCGAGCGCACCTCGCGGGATCCGGTGCCGTCGATCGGGGAGTCGCAGACGACGACCGGACCGGCGGGGAGGATCCCGGGCGGCGGGATGATGCGCCAGTGCACGCCCTCCGGGACGCGCTCGTCGCTCGGGATCGGCTGGCCATGGCGGATGAGCGCGGCCTCGGCGTACCCCTCATCGTGGCGGGCGAGGGAACTGCTCACGGTCGGCTCCTCCCCACGATCGCCGACGTCGCGAAGACCGGCGCGACGGGAACGGTGATCCGCATCCAGAATCCGGTGCTCCGGTCCGTCACCCGCACGCGCAGAGTGCGAGGCGCGGCCGGCACGATCGGCTCGGCCAGGAGCCAGAGCGCGCGGGTGCCCGTGCGGTCCCGGCGGCGGATGGGAAGCGGCACGGCGACGGAATCCGTGCGGGAGTACGCGGCCTCCTGGATGTCCATCCGGGCTCCGTTCTGTCGGACCAGCGGCTCGGACGCCTCCAGCAGCAGGCCGCGCAGGGCCCAGCGGCCGTCGGAGAGCTTCTCCCACAGCAGGCTGCTGCGACCTGGCGGGGGCGCGCCGGTCGCGCTCGGGTCGGGGATGCGCAGCGGCGGGAGCCCCAGCGCCGAGATCGCCGCCTCGAAGGCGTCGTCGTCCGCGCTCAGACCCTCGGCGAGGGGAGCCGCGGACGTCACCGGCAGATGCCCGGACGCCGCAGCCGCGGCGATCCTGCTCGCCGCGGTCGAGCGCGTGAAGCCGAGGGAGGCGACCAGCTCGGCGGGCCCCGCGAACGCGCTCGTGACGAACGTGATCCCGCGCAGCTGCGCGCTCGCCGCGGTCGCCCGCTTCCGCTTCGGAGGAAGCGCGACCGAGAGGTCGTAGGGCGTGCTCGGCTGCAGGACGTTCGGCCACGCCGTCTCCGCCTCCCGGGGCGGCAGTGGGCATCCGTACGCCGCGCTCGCCGCGGCGATCGGATCGGCGAACGGCAGCGCGAGCGCGCCGAAGAGCCCGATGATCTCCGGCTTGCGGTACAGCGGCGGGTCGGGGCGATCGGTCGGCTTGAGGAGCAGCCCGAGGTCCCGGCCGTAGGTGGCGGCGAGGGCGCGCACGTGCGGCGCGCGGAAACGAGCGGATGGCCGGTCCTTCGTGAAGACGAACCGCTCGTGGTCGGCGACCGAGTAGCCGATGAGGTAGCGGTCGAGGTACTCCACCTTGAACGTGTCGACCGTGAACGACACGAGCGGTCCGCTGCCGATCGAGCTCTTCCACACCGTGAGCGGCGCGATGCCGGCGGGCGGGACGGGCGCGGTGCGGAAAAACCACGTCGCCGTGCGGCCGGTGCCGTCCTCTCGCGTGGGCGGCTCTCCGGAGCCGTCGTCCGTGAGCCGGGTCCAGGCCAGGCCGACCGACAGGCGGTAGCGGGTGCCAGGCTTGAGGACCGTCCGCAGGGTGCTCACGTCCTTGCCGGGCGTCGCCTCCGTCGCGTCCGTGGCCGCGCTGCTCTTCCGGTCGTCGTCGGCCGCGGCCGCCGCGGCGGCATCCGCGGAGTTGCACGCGTACAGGCCGACGACATCGACGGATGCCGCCCAGGTCAGGGTCCACGAGACCGCGATGACGCGCCGGTCGGGCGGCAGCTCCAGGACGACGACGGCATCGGCGTCGGTCGCCTCGGGGGCGGGGGAGCGCTCCAGGCGGACGTCGGCGACCGCCTCGGTGCCGCCGTCCTCCGTGTGGACCGACGCGCGGAGGCTCCGGCGCAGTCCGTCGACGCCGGTCTGCGCCGAATAGCCGAGGAGGTGCACCGCGAGGATGAGGTCGCCGGCGTCGGCCGGCTCGTCGAGCAGGATCCGGTAGGTCGTCTCGCCGCCCTCGTAGGGCAGTGCCACCCGTCTCGGCGAGGGTGTGCGGAAGGCGCCGGCGAAGGTCTCCTCCTCGCCCGCTCCGCCCGCGGGCACCGTCACCGTCAGCGCCTCGGCATAGGCGACTGGACCCTCCGTCCAGTCCACGCTCGACTGCCCCCAGCTGGTCTCGCGCGCGGGCGCCTCGATGCGGAAGCCCACACCGCGCGCAAACGTGGAGAACGGGGAGAAGGCGGCGAGGCCATCCCGGCGCGGGACGTGCCAGGCTCCCGATGCGGAAGCGCGACGGGCGTCGATCCCGTACGTCCAGGCCCATCCGGCGGAGAACGCGAGACCGCACAGGCCGACCGCGCCGCGGTGGGCGTCGTCCGTTGCCGCATCCTCGCCTGCGTGGACGAACGGCAGCCAGCGGGCGCGTGTGAGCAGGGCGAGCTGGCGCGCTGACGAGACCGCGGCGGCGCCGGCGGGGAGGCCGAGGGCGGGCTGCCACGCCGACCGCGTCAGGTCGACGGCGGCGCCCGTCGCCGCACCGTTCTTGTCGACCGGCTCGAGAGTCACGGCGGTGAGATGCCACTCGAACGTCGTCGTGCCGGCGCCGCTCCTGCCTCCATTGATCGCGCCGTTCTCTCCGGGCACCCCGGCGACGGGGATCGGCGCGATCGGGAAGGTCAGGAGCGGGATGGTGTCCGTCCAGACGGTGGGCGCGGTCGACCAGCTCGCGGGGGCTGACGGGCCCGCCGGCGCCGGCTCGGCGGCGGGTGCTTCTGCGCCGAGGCTCTGCGGGAGCGGTCGTGCGTCGGGAAGCAGGTGCCCGAGGCCGTCGGCGAGGTCGACGCGCGGCCATGGCCAGTCCTCGGCGCGCGGGTCGATCGGGGCGGCGGCCGCCGGGTCGAGGGCGCCGAGCTCGATGCAGCCCTCGAGGGTGGTGAACCACAGGTCGACCTCCGCGCAGACCTTGAGGTGGAAGTCGAGGCGGCTGTCCGGCCCGATCTGCACCTGCAGCAGCGCGTCGACTCCCAGCGTGAAGGGGCCGATGCCGACCTCGCCCGACAGCCGGCCATCCGCCCAGACCATGACCGGCCGCGTCCCGATCGCCGCGATGAGGCTCGTGGAGACGCTCGCCCAGAGCACGCCCCGGACGCCGAACGTCTTCGAGAAGCCGACGCCCAGCGCGACCGCGAAGCCCTGTGGCGAGATGCTCTGCCCGGCGACCTGCGGGATGCCGTCGCCGCTGACCATGAGGAACGCCCAGCCCGTCGTCTCGAGTGGGGCGAGGTCCGGGAAGACCGTCGCCTGCAGCGGGCCGGGCGGGCGCGGGGGATGAACGCCGATCCCCTCATCGCTTCCCGCCCGGAGGTACCACGCGCCCGGGTCGCCGAAGGCGTACCGGGCGGCGATGGGGATGCGGACATCCACGACGAACGGGACCCGGTACCGTCCCTCGACGCCGACGAGCAGCTCGCTGCTCGTGGCCGACACCCCGCCGAGGAGCGACAGCCCGGTGCCCGGCTCGACGTCGGCGCCGCCGGCTTCGAGGGCGGCCATGCTCTGCCGCTCGGCCTGGAAGAGCTGCGCGTTGACGCCGAGGCGCAGGGCGAAGTCGGGCACGGTGAGGCCGAGCACGCCGAGTGCGTTGAAGGTGAGCCCGGCGTCCGGCACCGTCCCGATCACGACGCCGGCGCCGATCGTCACCTGGCCGTCGGCGACATCCAGCCCCGTCCACGGCTTCCAGGCACGCAGCTTCTTCAGCGGATCTGCGGGCTGACCGGGCCCAGGAGTCAGCGGGGTCATCGCGGCGTTCGCGCCGAAGGAGGCCGCGATCGAGTAGACGCCGAGTCCGGTGGGGCCGAGCGGAATCGCGGCGGGGAGGTCGAGCCCCATCCCGAACGCGTACTGCGTGACGCCGCCCGCCTTCCTCAGGGCGAACACGAGGAAGCCGCCGACGTTCAGCGGCACGAGCGTCCCCCAGAGGGAGACCGCGACCCCGTCGTTCCCCGCATCGCCGCCGAGCTCGAACCTCCCGCCGCCGACCACGACGCCGGGGAGGTCGAGCCGCGCGTCGAAGCCGCGGATGCCGAAGCTCGGCGATCCGCCGTCCCACGTGCCGCGCACGGTCGCGCCGGAGATCTTCACCGGCCCGAGGTCCAAGGCGAAGCGCAGGTCGACCTCGACCCAGGTCGATCCGCTGCCGGAGCGCGTCCCCACGATCTGGAGGACGTCCTTCGGGATGGCGGGCGTCGTGATCTCCCAGCCGCCGGGGTCGACCACCTCGCAGCGCGCCGTGCGGAAGTCGATGTCCAGTGCGCTCGCGGCCTCCGCGCCGCCGGTGAGCGCGCCGAGGTCGATCGTCGCGGCGATGCCCCGCCAGCGGACGCGCATCGGGCGATCGGCGTCCATCGAGATCTTCGCGATCCCGAGGTCCATCGTCGTGAAGCCGATGCCGCCGGAGACGTCGAGGGAGACCGCGAGCACCCCGGCCGCGGGCGCCGCCTGCAGGGTGACGCTGTTCAAGGCGTAGTCGCCGCGGGTCGCCACCGTGCTGCCGAGCGCGGATGCGGCGGCGTATAGGGCGGCGAGCGAGGCAGGTCCCATCGCGCCGAGCTGCGCGGCCATCGCCGGGCCGAGCACGAGCGTGACGCCGAGCGCGACGTCGCCGGGCGCGGTTCCCCCGCCCGACACCAGCCCGTCGGGCTGGTCGGACTGCGCCGTCACCGCGATGGTGACCTCGGACGGGGCTGCCGGAGGTCGCGTGAGGACCGCACGAACCGTGACCGCGCCCTGAACAACCGGGCCGGAGGGGCCGAGCGGACGGGACCCGGCCGGCAGCGTCAGCGCCACGTCGGCGATGAGCGGCACGAGGTCTGCCAGCGAGAAGTCGTCGGGGAGCTGGAACGTCAGCGTCCCGGACACGCGAGGGTCCGTACCCGTCGGCGGTACCGACACGGTGAGGCTGCGCGCGCCGCCGCCACCCGTGATCGCCGTGCGCAGCGGGAGTCCGCCGAGCAGCGGCACCGTGGCCGGCAGGACGAGGACCATCTCGGCGAGGTCCACGACGTCGTCCGCGATCGCGAAGGACACCGGCAGGGTCAGCCCGAACCCCGCCGGCAGCATGACACTTCGCGCTGACGGGGTGACGGCGAGGTGCTCGAGCGTGACCGAGGTGCCCGTCGGGGAGAGGTGAACGGCGAGCGCGCCCTGCAGTCTCAGGAGCAGGGGTGCGCCGGTCGCCGTGAAGACCTGCCGTGAGGTCGCTCCCGCGCCCTGATCCGTCACGGCCGCGACCGTGAGGCCGGGCATCAGCGCGTCGACCCCCGCGAGGGCGAGCGTGAGCTTCGCGCCATCGACGCCCTCTTGAGTCAGCGTCCACCTCAGCGCGGCGCCCGCGGGCAGTGCGGCGCCGAGAGCGATGGGGAGCGCCACGTTGGTGGTGCCGATGCCGGACGCCGGCAGGGGCCCGACGGGGGAGGGTGTCGGATCGAGGCCCTCCAGCAGTGCCGCGACGGGCGCCGGGATGACGACGCCCTCCAGGACGCCGAAGTCCTTGAGCAACGAGAACAAGGCCATGTCTGCATCCCGAAGACGTGGAGCGTGCAGTTCAGAGGAGGAAGCCGCCGAAGGCGGCTCTGCGGACCGCCGGTCGGCGCATCTCGCACGTCTCCCAGGGGGCCTGCCGGCCGTCCCGAACCGCACGTGCGGCCCGGATGGCGCTCATGATCCACCCGGCGAGGCGGCTCCGCAAGAGGGGCGGGTGCCCGCTCCGGCCCGGCTGGACGCGGCAGGGGCGCGGGCGTATCGTCACGGCCAGACACCGATGTCGATCGAGGGTGCCCGTGCTCCTGGTGCTGATCTGCGCCGCGCTGCTCGTCGTCGCCGTGGTGCTGACGGCCGTGTGGTGGCGGGAGCCGTTCATCGATCCACCACTCGCCCCCGTCGGCAGCCGCGCCGACGGACTGCGCGTCTACGCGCGGTGGGCGCTGATGCTCACCATCGTCGGGATCACGTCCGGCGTCCTCGTGGTCGGCGCCGGCGGACGACTCGTGATGCGCCTGCTCGCCGTCGCCTCGCCCGAGGCGTCCGGCAGGATCACCGAAGCCCAGGCCACCGTCGGCGAGATCACCGTGGAAGGCACCCTCGGCTACCTGCTCTTCGGCGCACTGCCCGCCGCCCTCGTGTCCACGGCGCTGTATCTGCTCGTCGCGCACTGGATTCCGCGTGGCGCGCTGGCGGGGCCGGTGCTCGCCGGCGTCTGCCTCGTCATCGTCGGCACCACCGTCGACCCGCTGCGCGCGGAGAACATCGACTTCGCCATCCTCGACCCCGACTGGCTCGGGCTGGTGCTGTTCGCCCTGCTCGCCGTGCTGCAGGGTGCGTTCGTCGCGGCTGTCGCCGCGCGGCTCAGCCGCAGTCTGCCGCCGATGTCGAAGAGGAATCTGCCGGCGACGGCCGTGCCGTTCCTGCTCGCCGTCGCGTACGTCCCGCTCGGCATCCTCCTGGCGCTCGGCGCCGTCATCGCGGTGCTCTTCCCCCGGGCGCTGCCGACGGTCGGCGCCGCGCGCGCCTCAGGCGATGGCGTCGTGCTCGGCCGCGCGCTGCTCGTGCTGGCCGTCGTGATCTTCCTACCGCAGTTCGTCGTCTCTGTCGTGGCCATCCTCGACGGGCCGTGAAGTGGGTCGTGCTTCCGCGGCGAGACGCCGGCGGATGCCTCGCACGGAATGCGCGGCCACGGCGAGGCGGCGGCCGCCGTACCTCACCCCGCCGCGGAGGCGCAGCAGGATCGCGATCCAGCTCGCGGTGCCGCGCTCGACGAGCCACAGCGGAACCCACACGACGCTGGACGCGGGGAAGACCGCTCGTCCGCCATCTCGGCGCCGGCCGCGCTCGGCGACGGCCATCAGCACCGCGGCCAGCGCGAGCAGCGCGCCAGGCCGGCGCCGCAGGCAGAAGAGGATGGGCAGGATGGCCGCCTCCAGCGCGAGGCGCCAGGGCTGCGCAAAGCTGTCGTACGCCTGACGGACGCGCTGCGAGAGGAAATGACGAGCGGATGGCGGGCGCCGAGCCACGAGGATGTCGCGCCGCGACATGACGCGCCCGCCCGCTGCCCGCACGGTGCGCTCGAGCTCGAGGTTCTCGAAGAGCACGTCGGCGTCATACCCGCCCGTCGCCTCGATCGTCGTGCGGCGCACGCCGTACGTGCCGGGGTAGTCGGATCCGAGGCCGCGGTTCAGCAGCGTGCGCGCGGTGTCCCAGCGTGCGTGCCAGGGGAGAGGGGCGAAGTGATTCTGCGGCTTGACGAGGTCGGCGACGGCCAGCTCCGCCACAACGGTCTCCAGCGACTCGCGGTCGTACCGCACGTCATCGTCGGCGATCACGATCGCCTCGTGCCGGGCCATCCCGACGCCGGTGAGGACGCCGCGCACCTTGCCATTGGCACCCGCGGCCACCGTGACCGGGACATGGCGCACGAGGCCTCGCCAGGCGTGGGCATGCGCGGCGAAGCAGTCGGGATCGGAACCGTCGACGACGGTCACGTCGACCCACTCCCGCAACCGCCGGAGGTAGGCGGTCAGCTCCTCGAGACCCTCGTCGGAACTCCAGCGCAGCGGCAGGATGTACTCTGCCGCGATCGGGACGACGTGCGCTGCCTCCGAGACGTCAGTCATCCGTGCGGAAGCCGGCGGCCTTGTGCGTGCCGTCGCAGAAGGGCTTGATCGTCGAGAGCCCGCACCGGCACAGCGCGACGGTGCGGCGATGACGTGGAATCGGCTCCCCCTCCGCGGTGACGAGGTCGACGTCCCCGCAGCAGGAGCGGGCCATCCGGGTACGGCGTCAGTGTGGGGCGCGGCTCAGGCATCATCGGCGCCCTTCCGCAGCGAAGACTGCCCGTGCGTCCAGGCGTCGAGGATGTGCCGGCCCACCCATCCGTCGACGGTGAGGCACGCCGCCGCGCCGAACATGACGTCGGGCAGCAGATCGGGGCGGTCCTCGGCGAGGGCGCCCGCGAGGTCGCGGCCGGCGATCTGCTCGTGCACCGCGTCCGCTTCCACGTGCTCGTCGAAGTAGTCGGTCACGTCGTCGCCGAAGCCGAGACGGCGCAGCCCGTCTGCGTACATGCGGCTCGGAATCGAGGAGGTCATCTCGAACGCGGCGAGGTGACCCACGATCGCGCCGACGAGGCGGCGATTGAGCCCGAACATCGACATCATGTTGTGCGAGGCGAGGGTGATCGCCGGGATGTCGTCGATGTAGGTGCCGTAGGTGTCGTCGAGCCCGGCGCCGCGCAGGGCCGCGGCGAAGATCTCGGCGTGGACGCGATCGGGGCGACCGCCGCCGTACTCGTCGGCCTGGATCTCGACGAGTGCGGCCTTGGGGCGCCCCTGCAGACGTGGGATGGCCCAGGAGTGCGGGTCCGCCTCGCGCAGCGTGTACACCGTGCGCTGGATGAAGAACTCGCGCGCCTGGTCGAGCGTCGCCTTCTTCGCCATGTACCGCGACAGGCTGGGCCCCGAGTCCGCGCCGGTGAGCGCGAACAGCGATCGGGAGACCGCATCCGCAGTCGGATCGGGAAGATCCGGGGCAGGGACGGCCATCCGCAACTCGTGTTCGAAGCGCTCCTCGAGGATCCGGCGCGTGGCGATCAGCTCGGGGTCCCACTCGAGGTCCGGGTCGAACGCGTCGATCGAGCCGTACGAGGAGGCATACAGGGCGAACAGCGCGAGCTGCACGTCGTCGTCGCGGATGACGTCGGCGGCTCCTGCTACCGCCCGCCGCGCGAGCTCGCCGTGCGCGGCGCCCTCGCCTCCGGCGGGGCCGGTGAGCCGACGCAGCACCGCGTCGCTCAGCGGCCCGCGGGCGGCGAAGGGGAGCCGATCGGTGTCACGGCCTTCCAGGGTCTGCGACACGAGGGTCTCCGATTGCATGGCCCCAGTCTCCGACGAAGGAGCGGCTGTCCGCCATCCCTCGACCACGCCGGCGTCGGCCTCTAGACTGCCCGGCTCTCGGGGAGCCTTCTCGTCGTCTCCCTATGCGCGCAGCAGGAGCTTGCCGATGACCGCACCCGAGGCCATCCGTCGGTGCGCCTCCGGCGCGTCTGCGAGGGGGAGCACCGTGTCGATGACCGGTCGGACGCGGCCGTCGAGGACGAACGGCCACACGGCCTCGCGCACCGCGGCGACGATCGCGGCCTTCTCGGCGAGGGGGCGCGCGCGGAGCGTGGTGCCGCTGATCGTCGCGCGCTTGCGCATGAGCAGTCCGAAGGGGAGCTGCGCGGAGGGGCCGCTCGCCGACGCGATCACGGCGAGATGCCCGTTGGGTGCGAGCGCGGTGAGGTTGCGCTCGAGGTAGTCGGCGCCGACGACGTCGAGGATGGCGTCCACGCCGACGCCGTCGGTCTCCTCGTGGACCCGTTCGACGAAGTCCTCGGTGCGGTAGTCGATGACGACGTCGGCGCCGAACTCGCGCGTGGCCGCCGTCTTGCGATCGCCGCCTGCGGTGGCGATCACGCGCACGCCCAGCGCCTTCGCCCAGAGGACCGCGTGGGAGCCCATCCCGCCGGTGCCGCCGTGGACGAGAAGCGTCTGCCCGGGACGCAGGCCGGCGATGAGGCCGAGGTTCGAGTACACCGTGCAGGCGGCCTCAGGCAGGGCGGCCGCGGAGACCAGGTCGAGGTCGTCGGGCACGGGGAGGAGCTGCGACGCGGGAGCCACGGCGAGCGTGGCGTACCCGCCGCCCGCGAGGAGCGCGGCGACGCGGTCGCCGACCTTCCACTCCGTGACGTCGTCGCCGAGGGCGCTGATGACGCCCGAGACCTCCAGGCCGGGCAGCTCCGAGGTGCCGGGAGGCGGCGGGTAGTGACCCTGCCGCTGCAGGAGATCGGCGTTGTTGACACCGGCGGCCGCCACTTCGATGAGCACCTCGCCGTGCCCTGGAACGGGGTTCGGCATCTCGGTCAGGGTGAGGACGTCCTCGTCGCCGGGACGGCTGATGGTGATGGCCCGCATAGCTGCGACGCTACACCGGGATCGAGGGCCGCGATCGGCACCGCTGAGCCGAGTGCCTCGATCTGATGCCACGCTGGTAGGACTGCAAGACCCGACGAAGAGATCGGATGGCCGGTGCCGATTTACCTAGCCCTGTTGCTGTTCGCGGGTGCGATCCTGCTCATCTCCGCCTTCTCCTCCGCGCTGCAGCGCAAGGGTCTGCCCGGGCCGCTTCTCGCTCTCGCGTTCGGCGTGTTCGTGGGGCCGCACGCGCTCGGGGTGCTGAGCGCGGATGTGCTCGGGATCCCGACGATGACTCTGCTCGAGGAGGCGGCCCGACTCACCCTCGCGATCGGTCTGTCGGGAGTGGCGCTGCGCTTGCCGCACGGCTACTGGCGACAGCACGTGCGGTGGGTGGCTGTCATGATCGGCATCGGCATGCTGGTCATGCTCGCCGTTGCCGCCGGCGTGCTCTGGGCTCTGCTCGGCCTGCCCCTCGTGACGGCGCTGCTCCTCGGCGCGATCATCACGCCCACAGACCCGATCGTGACCACGCCGATCGTGACGGGGTCCCTCGCCGAGAAGAACATCCCCGATCGGGTGCGATTCAACGTCTCCTCGGAGAGCGGCATCAACGACGGGCTCGGCTACCTCTTCGTCTTCCTGCCCATCCTGCTCATGACGAAACCCGACACGGCGTGGTCGGAGCTGCTGACCACCGTGCTCCTGCGCGAGGTGCTCGGAGCCGCGGTGCTGGGCGTCGGCGCCGGGTATCTCCTCGGTCACCTCTACCGGTTCGCCCGCTCGCGCGGCCTGATGGAGGAGAGCTCGTATCTGGGATTCATCATCCCGCTGGCGCTCGTCGTGCTCGGGTCCGGGCGGCTGCTCGGCGTCGATGCGCTGCTGGCGGTCTTCCTGGCCGCGGCGGTCTTCGGTCAGGTCATTCCGCAGGGCGACGAGGAGCATCAGGACAGGATGGACGACACGGTGAACCGCTTCTTCATCCTGCCGATCTTCATGCTGCTGGGTCTGGCGCTGCCCATCGGGCATTGGGTGGAGCTCGGATGGCTGCCGGCTGTCGCGCTGCTGCTGGCGCTCGTCCTCCGCCGAGTGGTGGCGCTGTGGACGCTGCGCCCGCTGCTCCGCTCCGAGCACAGCAGGGTGGAGACGGCCTTCCTGAGCTGGTTCGGGCCGATCGGGGTGTCTGCGCTGTTCTACGCCACGCTCGCTCACCACGAGACGGGTGACCCCGACGTGTTCGGCTATGTGACGATGGCCATCACGATCTCCGTGGTCCTGCACGGCGTCACCTCGGCTCCGTTCAGCTATGTGCTGCATCGGCGCGAGCAGCAGCGAGCAGAGAGAGCCTGACCCCGTCAGCGACGAAAGGTGATCATCATGCGGTTCGCTTCCTGGTCCGCCACCCTCCGGATCCTCGCGGTGGGGTCCGCGGCGTATGCGTCCGTCATGGCTCTGCTGCCGCCCGTCGTCGCGTGGATAGCGCTGCGCAGGAGCTGGCTCACGGTGTCGGGGGTCCGTCGAGCCGTGAGCGGCAGCGGCGACCGCTCGGCGCTCGACGACGTGCCGGGAGCCGGTCGCTCGTGAATCAGAGCGAACACCGTCCATCCGACCGAGTCGAAGCCGCCGAGGCGCTGTCGCGTCGACTCGACAAGCCGATGAGCCTGCTCGGCGTCGTGTTCCTCTTCGTCGTGCTCGGGCAGGTCGTGGTCGGGGAGGGCAGATGGAGCATCATCTTCGCCACCCTCGGCTGGGTCTTCTGGGTGGTCTTCGTGGCCGAGTTCCTGCTGCGCGCGTACATCGCGGGCTTCGGGCGTGCGTTCTGGAAGCGCAACTGGTGGCAGGTGATCTTCCTCCTCGTGCCGTTCCTCCGCTTCCTGCGTGCGCTGCAGGCCGTTCGGGCTCTCCGCGCGGCGAGAGTTGCGCGACTGGGCGGCATCCTCTCTGCCGGCGTGCGCGGGTCGCGCTCCTCTGCACGCCTCCTCTCCAACCGCATCGGTTGGGTCGTCGCGCTCACCGCGGTGGTCGTGCTCGCCGCCAGCCAGCTGCTGTACGCGTTCGGATCACACGCGCGGTACTCAGACGCCCTCTACGAGGCCGCCCTCGCCACGATCACCGGCGGTGGGATCACCACGGACGATCCCTTCTCGCGGGTGCTGCACGTGGCGCTGTCGGTGTACTCGGTGGCAGTGTTCGCGACACTGGCCGGGTCGCTCGGAGCGTACTTCCTGCGTGGTGATTCGTCGCGATCCGCCCGGGAGGAGTGAGCGCGCCGCCCGGGGCCCGCTCCCGACTACCGACCATCGCCGAGGCCGGTTCGTCAAGGGCTCGCGCTGCGGTGGCCGCTGGTCGCACGATCAGACCATGACCTCCGATGAGCAGCAGCCAGGGACCGGCCCCGAAGACGCAGACGACATCGTCGAGCACGTGGTCGAGGACGTGCGGGACGAGATCCGGCACGGGCAGGTGACGGACGACGTCAGTCTCGTGCTGGACGAGCGCCTGCACGAGGTGGGCGTCGACCTGCGCCCGGAGCGGGTGGACGACCTCGCCGAGGACATCGAGAACGACGTGTCCCTGTAGGGCGCTCCGGCCCGCGCACCCGCTGCCGCCGGCCGTCCAGACGCTCAGGCCGCGATGCTCTCGCGCCGCGCGAGCCGCTCGATGACTCCGCGGTACTCCGTGAGCATCCGTTCACGTGAGAGCGCGGGTCGCGCCGCGAGGGCGGCATGTCGCAGCGAGGCACGGTCCTCCAGCACCGCGCCCCATGCGGCGGCGATGTCCTGCGCGGAGCGGGTGGTCACGACCCCGAAGCCGGCGACCTCGCGCGCGGAGTCACCCACGTCCGTGGTCACGGGGGTGGCGCCGCTCGCCGCTCCCTCGAGCAGGCACAGCGGCGACGCCTCTCCGAAGGCGCTGGTGAGTGCGACGATGTCGGCGAGCCGATGGATGGCGGGCATGTCATCGCGGATGCCGAGGGCGTGCACGCGAGCGGGATCGACGCCGGCGTCGGCGAGCAGCGCGGCGAATGCGGGGTTCTCCTTCGTCATGCCGGCTCCGCACATGACGAAGTGGGTATCGGAGCGGACGGCGCTGTGCAGCGCGGCCGCCTGCAGGAAGAGGCGCGGATCCTTCATGGGGTCGAAGCGCGCGGCCAGCAGGACGATCGGCGCGTCGAGGGGGATCCCGAGATGGCGGCGGGTGTGGTCGGTCTCCTCCAGCCCGCCCGGGGTGAAGCGGGCCACGTCGACGCCGTTGGCGACGATGTGGCGCTCCACCGAGACCGGCAGGTGACGGGCGTACGCGTCGTCGGTGGACACCGCACACGCGATGGTCGCCCCGAGGATGCCCGCGCGGCCCGCGTCGGTGAGCCACCCGAGCGCCGGGCCGGAGTGTTCGGGGTCGGAACGGTGCAGGCACGCGGCCACGGGAACCGCAGGCAGGAGGCCGTGGTCGCGGAGCGCGAGCAGCAGGCCCAGCGGCTGCTCCTTGAGGGAGAGCACGACGTCGGCGGCTGCGATGGCGTCGGCGGCGCGGCGCAGGTCGAGCTCGGTGAAGCTCGCCGGGTCGAAGGGGTCGCTTCCCGCCGTGCCGCTCAGCGCCACGGTCTCCACGCCCGCACGTGCGAGACGGCGGTGACGCGCGTCCTCGTCGAGGTGCTGCTCGGTGCCCTCGCGGCGGGCGCGGGACGACAGCGACAGCACGGTGTGGGTCTGCGAGACGCCGTCGTGGAGGCCCGCGACGACGTCGGTGTGCAGGACGCGAGCGCCGCCGGCGAAGAAGCCCTCGTAGAGGGAGAGCACTCGAAGGGTCATCGGGCGCCTTTCAGGACGGGGTCGAGAGCGGATGGCGTGGGCGCCGTCTGTCCATGTTCTGCGCGAGGGCGTGGGATGTCGGCGGACGCGGGGCGAGCGGATGGTGAACGTCTGGTTTCGAGAGCGAGCGGCGTCGGCCTCGTGGAGCAGAGGAGAAAGATTAGCAATCGGCTGTACTGCGCCGAGATGGCTGGACGGCGGGTGGCGAGTAAGCGGCCTGCGCGGCCGATCGAGGCGGATTGTCTTCGAAACTTGTTGCATGCACATCCGAAGAGCAGTACGATAGAGGCATGTCGAAGGAGACAGATCCTCTCATCGAGGTCCTGCAAGCGCTCAAGAGCGCGGTGGCAGACCTCGACGTCGCGGGTCTCGCTCCAGGTGAGCTCGCGGAGCTCACCGATGTGCTTGCGTCGATCCGCCGGGTCTCGGAGGCGGGGTTCGCCCCCGTCGCGGGCGAGATCAGTCGACAGTCGCGGCGGGAGCTGGGGAGGGACTCCTACTCCCGCAAGCGCGGGTTCACCTCCCCGGCCGCGTTGATCTCCGCTGCCACGGGGGTCGAGCACCGCGGACGCAGCCCGGATGATGAAGGTCGGAGAGGCGACTGCGCCGCGGCGGAGCCTCGTGGGGGAGGAGCTGCCCGCGAAGCACCCCCACGTCGCGAAGGCGGTGAAGGCGGGGGTGTTGAGCGTAGCCGCGGCGGAGGGGATCGTGAGTCTGCTCGACCGGGTCGTCGTTCGCGCGGGAGACGCCGCGTGCGACGAGATGGAAGCGCTTCTCGCCGAACGGGCGCCCGGTCTGACCAGCGACGAGCTGCGCCGGCTGCTGCTCGATGCGGAGGCGCGGCTCGATCCGGATGGAGAGGAACCGCGCGAGCACGAGCGGCGGGACCGCCGGATGCTGGCGTTCCGCACCGAGCGTGACGGATCGATCTCCCTCACCGGCCGATTCGATCCGGAGACCGCCGCCCCGATCGTGACCGCGATCGACGGCATCGTCACCCGCATCATGCGTCGAAACGAGCACCAGGACGACCCGGCGAGGAAGGACAGCCGAACCCGCATGCAGATGCAGGCCGACATCCTCGCCGACATCGCCCGCCATGCGCTCGGGTGCCGAGCGGTCCCCACCAAGCCGATCACGACGATGGTGGTCCGGATGGACTACGGCACTTTCCGGGCTGCCCTCGATGAGAACGCCGACGCTCAGGGCGCGAGGGAGAATGCAGCTCCGGCGGGGACGGCGCGGATCGACGGGATCGAGCAGTCGATCACCGCCCGAGCCGTGAGACGGATGGCCGTGGATGCGCAGATCATCCCGTGCGTCCTCGGCGGGGACAGCGAAGTGCTCGACCTCGGACATGAGGAGCGCCTGTTCACGAAGAAGCAGAAGCTCGCCCTCGTCGAACGAGACGGCGGATGCGCGTTCTGCGGAGCGCCTCCAGGACACACGATCGTGCACCACATCGACTGGTGGTCCCGCGGCGGAAGCACCGACCTCGACAACGGGATCCTCCTGTGCGTGGCCTGCCATCACCGCATCCATGACGACGGGTGGGAGATCCGCATCGACGGAGCCGGCAGAAACGCGGTGCCCTGGTTCATTCCCCCGCCCTGGCTGGACCACGCCCGCGCACCCCGCCGCGGCGGCCCCACCCGCTACCGCCTGGTCGCCTGACGCGGCCCTGGCCATCCGGCTCGGCAACCGGAAGACTGAGCCGATGCAGCTGCCCGTCATGCCCCCCGTCGCCCCGATGCTCGCCAAGGCGGTCTCCGAGATTCCCGACCTCGGGCACACCGAGCCGAAGTGGGACGGATTCCGCACCATCGTCTTCCGCGACGGCGACGAGGTGGTGCTGGGCAGCCGCAACGAGCGCCCGATGACGCGCTACTTCCCCGAACTCATCGAGGCGATCAAGGCGAGCACCCCGGCCCGCTGCGTGGTCGACGGCGAGATCATCGTCGCATCCGACGGACAGCTCGACTTCGAGGCGCTGCAGCAGCGGATCCACCCAGCAGCGAGTCGCGTGAACCTCCTCGCCGAACAGACACCCGCATCGTTCGTCGGGTTCGACCTCCTCGCCGAGGGCGACGTCGATCTCATGCCGCGCCCCTTCCGCGAGCGGCGCGAACGCCTCACCGCGGCGCTCGGCAGCGCCTCGGACCAGGTCTTCCTGACGCCGGCGACGGGAGACGTGGCAGAGGCACGCGAGTGGTTCCACGCCTTCGAAGGCGCAGGGCTCGACGGGGTCGTCGCCAAGCGCCTCGACGACCCCTACCAGCCCAACAAGCGCGCGATGTTCAAGATCAAGCACGAGCGGACGGCCGACTGCGTGGTCGCGGGATTCCGCTGGCACAAGTCCGGCGACGTGGTCGGCTCGCTCCTCCTCGGGCTGTACGACGACACCGGGCGGCTGCAGCACGTCGGCGTCACCGCGTCGTTCTCCATGGCGCGCCGACGCGAGCTGCTCGACGAGCTGGCGCCGTACCGTCAGGACGAGTCCGACGAGCATCCGTGGGGCGGCGGCGCCGGCAACGGCGGCCAGCTGCCCGGCGCGGGCAGCCGCTGGAACGCGGCGAAGGACCTCTCCTTCGTGCCGCTGCGTCCCGAGCTCGTCGTCGAGGTCGCGTACGACCACATGGAAGGCGACCGGTTCCGGCACATCCCGAGCTTCCGCCGCTGGCGCTCCGACCGCGATCCGCGCTCGTGCACCTTCGCCCAGCTCGAGCAGCCGCGCACCGCCACGCTGACGGATGTCCTCCGCCGCGGCTGACGGCGCTACTCCCCGAACGCCGCCTCGAAGTCGCGCGGCGCGCATCCGCGCGGCTGCTCCGGACGAGGACCGGGGTCGCCCAGCGGGGGCGTCGGCATGGTCACCGCTGCGCCGGGCTGCAGCAGCAGCTCCTCGCCGAAGTGCCGGACGACGAGCGGCGTGCTGTCGACCGCGCGATAGGTCGTGGCCTCCCGACCGATGTCGAGCCGCAGCATGTGCCCCTGCACGCGGATCCCGAAGCTCACCCGGGTCAGCTGCTCGGGCAGTCGCGGCGCGAAGCGCAGTCCCCGCTCGCTCTCGCGCATGCCGCCGAGACCGGCGGTGATGGCCATCCAGATGCCCGCGAGCGACGCCATGTGCAGCCCCTCGTCGGTGTTGCCGTGGAGATCGTCGAGATCGATCGTGGCGACCTCCGCGAGATAATCCGCGGCGAGGCCGAGATGGCCGACCTCGGCGGCGATCACCGACTGGGCCGCCGCCGAGAGCGACGAATCGCGCACCGTGAGCGCCTCGTAGTAGGCGAACGCGCGCGCCTTCTCGTCGGCGGTGAACTCCTCGTGCGCGAAGAGCAGCGCCAGCACGAGATCCGCCTGCTTCACGACCTGCTTCCGGTACAGGTCGAAGTACGGGAAGTGATCCTGCAGCGGGTACTGGTCGTCGCCGGTCGCCTCGAAGTCCCAGCGGGCCCGCTCGGTGAAGCCCGCTGAATGCGGGTGCACCTTCCGGCGCTCGTCGAAGGGGATGGCCATGGCCGCGGCCACCGCGGACCATCCGCCGATCTCCTCGTCGGTCACGCCGAGCGCCTCCGCGACATCGGCCTGGCGCCGCGCCGCGTCCGCCGCGCCCACCAGGTTCTGCCGCGCCATGAGGTTCGTGAAGACGTTGTCGTCGACGATCGCGGAGTACTCATCCGGCCCGGTGACGCCGTCGAGGTGGAAGCTGCCGTCAGCATCCCACCGGCCGAGCGAGACCCACAGCCGCGCCGTCTCGACGAGGATCTCGAGGCCCGCCTCGCGCTCGAACCGCTCATCGCCGGTCGCCCGCACGTAGTGCATCGCGGCGGCGGCGATGTCGGCGTTGAGATGGAACGCCACAGTGCTAGCCGGCCAGTACCCCGACGACTCCGCCCCGTCGATCGTGCGCCAGGGGAACGCTGCCCCGGCGAGGTGCAGCTGCTGCGCGCGCGACCGCGCGTGGTCGAGGGTCGCGTGGCGCCAGCGCAGCGCCTGCTCGGCCGCCGCCGGTGCGGTGGACGTCAGCACAGGCAGGACGAAGCCCTCGAAGTCCCAGAACGTGTGTCCCTCGTACCCCGCGCCCGTGAGCCCCTTGCCCGGCACCGAGCGCCCCTCGAGGCGAGCCGCGGACTGGAAGACGTGGAACAGCGCGAACCGCACCGCCTGCTGCAGGCGCGGTGCGCCCTCCACCTCGACGTCCGCGCAGGTCCAGTACTCGTCGAGACGCGACCGCTGCCCGGAGACCAGCCCCTGCCATCCGTCGCGCACGGCCTCGCCGACCGCCGCCTCCGCGCGGTCGCGGAGCCCCGACACCGACAGCCCCTGCTGGAACTCGTGCCCGACGAACTTGACGACCTCGAGACGCTCGCCCGGGACGAGTTCGGCGGAGATGGTCGTCCGCGCGAGATCGTCGGATGTCGCGGTGTCGGTCGTCGGCGCACGCTCGCCGGCCCGGGCGATCACGTGATCCATGCTCACGGCGACGCCGAGCTCGCTCTCGCGGGTGCGGTGCACGAGGGTCGCCCCGGTGCCGAGCACGAAGCGATCGGCCTCCTCGAGCGGCCGGTGCAGGGCCTTCTGCACGCGCGGGTCCGGATGCGGCTCCGGCATAGGCTCGTTAGCGACCAGCTCGGACTGCAGCGTGATCACCACCGCGGCGTCGACGGCCTCGACCTCGTACCGCACCGCCGCGATCGACCGGTGGGCGAGGGAGACGAGGCGGGTCGACGTCACGCGCACGGTGCGGCCGGCGGGGGAGGTCCACTCGACGTCGCGACGGAGGGTCCCGTCGCGGAAGTCGAGCCGCTGCTCGTGCACGGCCATCCTGCCGGTGCGCACGTCGAACGGCTCGTCGTCGACGAACAGCTGGATGATCTGGCCGTTCGGCACGTTGATCACGCTCTGACCGCGGTCGGGGTATCCGTACCCGTCCTCCGCGTAGGGCATGGGATGGTGCTCGAACACGCCGTTGAGGTAGCTGCCGGAGATGCCATGCGGCTCTCCCTCGTCGAGGTTGCCGCGCCATCCGACGTGCCCGTTCGACAGCGCGAACACCGACTCCCGGTGTGCGAGCTGATCGGGGTCCACACCGGCGAGGCCGATGCTCCAGGGCGCGGTGTCGAAAGCGAGAGGCCGAGTCACCCTTTCACCGTCTCACACGCCCGCGCCTAGGGCCGTGAGATCGGGGCGGCCTCCCAGCCGCTGCACGGTCGCCGCCGCGCAGTCGGCGGCGAGCTGTCCCGTGCGCTGCGGCGACTCACCGCGCCGCACGCCGGTGACGAGCCCCGCGACGAAGGCGTCGCCCGCGCCGGTCGCATCGACGATCTCCGCCTCGCCGTGCGGGTGGAACTCCTCCCCACCGCGCCACGAGATGAGATCGCCCTCGCCCGGCACCGACAGCGCGACCAGCGTCGTCCGCCCGGTGAGAAGCCGGACGGCGGCGCGGGAGGCGTCCTCGCGCGTCCGGATGCGCGTGCCGGTCAGCAGCTCTGCCTCGTGGGCGTCCGCGCGCACGACGTCGGCGAGCTCCAGCAGCTCGCCGCGCTCGGGCCCGGTGACCGCGCCGTCGAGCACGATGCACGCGTGCGACGCCAGCCGCGCCGCAGCGAGCAGCGCGGGCGCCGGCTGCTGCAGCTGGAGCACGACGACGTCCGCCCGCTCCAGGGCGTCGGATGCTCGCGCCACGTCGTCGGTGGTGAGCAGCGACTCCTCGGGCGCGTCCTCGAGCAGCCGTCGCTCCCCGCCCGCTGCCACGACGTCGACCATGAGAGCGGTCCGCCCACGACGCGTCACGTGCGCCACATCGAGACCGGCTGCCACGGCCTCGTGGTGCAGCTGGTCGCCCGCGGCGTCCGATCCCAGCACGGCGAGGAGCGTCGGTCGCACGTCGGGGTTCAGTTGCCGGATGCCGATCGCCATGCTCGCGCCCTTGCCGCCGACGCGCTCGATCCGCTGCGTGACGGGCGCGCTCGCACCGGCCTCGGGGAGGTCATCCACCTGCAGCACGAGATCGCGGCCTGCCTGCCCGATGACGGCGATGCTCGGGCGGAGGGCCTGGGGGTGCGCGCCTGCGGACATGCTCCGACCCTACCGACGACGAAAAGGGACCGGGTGTGGTCATTTGAGACGGGCCGGCGCAGGGATCGAGGTGATGGCGACCCCGACGAGCACGACGGCGATGGAGACGAACGTCATCGCATTCACCTCGGCGTGGGCGGAGTGGAACGCCAGGTCGATGACGAGCGAGCCGACGAGATTGCCGAAGAGCGTCATGAGGCTCAGCAGCAGCACGCCGAGCCGCGCCACGGTCACCGTCGTCACCCCGATGAACACCGCGCCCAGGGCCCCGCCGAGCAGCATCCAGGAGTCCGCGGGCAGGTCCGGCAGCGCCTCGACGCGCACGCCGGCGACGAGCAGGCCGATCGTGCAGAGCACGAGGAAGGCCGAGCCGGTGAGGAAGTTCGTGAGGTTCGCGGCGATGGCCGACCCGGCCCTCATGCGGAGCCGTCCGTTGAACGCCTGCTGGAATGCGGTGAGCGCTCCCGCGACGACCGGCAGAACCGGCGCCCAGAGCGGGATGCCCTGGCTCAGCACGCCGACGGCCGACAGCGAGACGCCGACGAGGACGACGAGCGTGCCGATGACCCGCCAGCGTGTGGGCGGCTTCCGGCCCCCGGGCGGGAGCGCGGTGCTGTCCACGACGAGCGCGCCGGCGAGCTGACCGGCGATGTACGCCATCGTGAAGACCGCGACGCCCATGAGGGGGATGGTGAACGCCTGCGAGACCACGACCGTCGCGCCGGCGAGCCCGCCGAGTGTCATCCACCACGGGAACTCTCCGGTGCGCACCAGCCGCCACGCGCGCACCGCGCCCGCGAGCGCGGAGGGGGCCACCAGCGTGATGACGACGAGGATGGCCAGCCCGACGAGGAACGCCACCGTCGCCGCGAACAGGCCGTGCCCGAGCACGCCGCCGAGCGCTCCGTTCGCGGTGCCCTGCACGGCCATCCCGATGCCCGCGCCGACCGTGGCCAGTGCGCTGAGGATGAAGCCGGCGGTCGAGACGCGCGGGAGGGCGGGGGCGGAGCTGGTCATCGGGCGCGCGTCGTCCTTCGGGTGGGTGAGCAGGGGGACCGGACGAGCCTAGTCCGCAAGCCCCTGCAGCCGGCCCGTGCGCGGCAATAGCGTGGTCAGCGCCCGATCGAAGGAGGCTCATGTCGGAACCCTGGATCCGCTTCTGCATCGTCCTCGGCGTCAGCGTCGCGGCGGCGCTCGCCGTCACCGTCCTGGCGGCCGTCGCCATTCGCCTCGCCGCCCGCCGTCGCTCGTGGCCGCGAGCGCTCGTGCAGCGCTCCCGCGCGTCGTTCCGCGCGACCATGCTCGTCGTCGCCCTGTGGGTCGCGCTCGCGAACGCCCTGCCTGCCGATATGGACGTGGGCGGCCTCGTCGACCGCGTGATGACGATCCTGCTCATCGCGGCGACCGGATGGCTGCTGGCGACCCTCGTGCTGTTCGCGAGCGACCTCGCCCTCGGCCGCTATCGCATCGACGTGCCCGACAACCGCCTCGCGCGCAAGGTGCGCACGCAGACTCTCATCGTGCGGCGCCTCGCCATCGCCATCATCGTGGTCGTGGCGATCGGCGCGGCGCTGCTGACCTTCCCCGCCGTCCGCGCGGTCGGCGCGAGCGTGCTGGCGTCGGCGGGCATCGCCTCGATCGTGGCGGGCCTCGCGGCGCAGTCGGTGCTGGCGAACATGTTCGCCGGGATCCAGCTCGTCTTCAGCGACGCGCTGCGCGTGGACGACGTCGTGGTGGTCGAGGGCGAGTGGGGGCGCGTGGGCGAGATCACCCTCAGCTACGTCGTGCTCGACCTGTGGGACGACCGTCGGCTGGTGCTCCCGTGCACGTACTTCACGACCACGCCGTTCCAGAACTGGACGCGGCAGGGGTCGGAGCTCCTCGGCTCGGTGGAGCTGGACCTCGACTGGCGCGTGTCACCGGCGAGTATGCGCGCGCACCTCGACGCCGTGCTCGCCACGACGCCGCTGTGGGATGGCCGTGCCGGCGTCCTGCAGGTGACAGAGGCGACGGGCGGCTTCGTGCGCGTCCGCATCCTCGTCACCGCCAAGGATGCCCCGACGCTGTTCGACCTCCGCTGCGTCGTGCGCGAGGCGATGGTGGCGTGGGTGCAGCGGAACGCCCCCGACGCGCTGCCGGTGCAGCGGGTGGTGCTGGCTGACCCGGCGGAGGGGCAGCCCGACGACCCCACGCCGACGGGGGAGGTCGGCCTCTTCACCGGCAGCGCCGCGGCCGAAGCGCGCGCGAGCAGCTTCACCCAGGCCATCCCCGTCATCTCGCCCGACCGGGCGGACCCCGATCGGCCCGGCTGATCCGCGCCGGAGACGACGAGAGCGCCGCCCGGGTGGGGCGGCGCTCTCGTCGTGCGGCGTGCTCAGGCGGCGTCGGGGATCTCCGTCACCAGGTCGCGGATGGCGATGGTGAGCGTGGGACGCGTGCCGAGCGAGACGGCGTCGGCCATGTGCGATCCGGCGAACAGCTCCCAGCCGGAGCCCTTCACGCACACGTAGCCCTTGATCTGGTCGGCGAGCGCGACCTGGTACGAGGTGAGGCTCACGGGGATGATGGTGGCCTCCGGCGCACGTCCCAGGCTCGGGTGACCGGTCCGCATGGGCGACGTGGTGCGGGCGGTGGCGACCTTCGGGCTTGCCTCTGCGATCAGCGACATCTGTCCTCCGTTCTGAGCTGCCGCGGTCTGCGGCGATAGGGAATTTCTATCGAGCGCGGCCGCGTCCCTCCAAGACGACTCAAAAGGGTTGACAGATCCGCGATCCTGACGGAGGATGCGCGCTCAGCTCCAGTCCCGACGCTGCGGATTCCGGACCTCGGGGAGTCTCCGCTCGTCCACAGGAGCCGCCCAGCGCGCCGCGTTCGCGAGCACCCGGCGCACCTGCGGGTGGAAGTACACCGGGTACTCCTGGTCGCCGGGGCTGAAGTAGAAGATCCGGCCGCGGCCGCGCGTGAAGGTGACTCCCGAGCGGAACACCTCGCCGCCCGCGAAGGAGCTGATGAAGACCTGGTCGTCGGGGTTCGGGATGTCGAAGTGCTCGCCGTACATCTCCTGCCGGTCGATGACGATCGGGCTCTCGACACCCTCGGCGATCGGATGGCCGGGAGCGGTCGTCCAGACCAGCTCGCGTTCGCCGTCGTTCCGCCAGGCGAGCGAGCACGTCGTGCCGAGCAGACGGGTGAAGATCTTCGAGAAGTGCCCGGAGTGCAGCACGATGAGCCCCATCCCGGCGAGGACGTGCTCCTGGACGCGGCGCACCACGTCGTCGGACACCTGATCGTGCGCGATGTGCCCCCACCACAGCAGCACGTCGGTCGCCCGCAGCGCCTCCTCGGTGAGACCGTGCTCGGGCTCGGCGAGGGTGGCGGTGCGCACCCCGACGTCGTCGCCGAGCAGGTCGCGCAGGCCCGCGGCGATGGTCCCGTGGATCCCGTCGGGATAGATCTCGCGGATCTCCTCCTGCGTGGTCTCGTGGACGTTCTCGTTCCAGACGAGTGCGCGGATGGTCATGGGCGTCCTCCGATGATCTCGAGTTCCGGGCCGAGGGCGACCTCCCGGCCGGCCGCGGCGGATGCATAGCAGGCGTCCACGATGCGGGCGCGGCTGAGGCCGATCGATCCGTCGTGGGTCGGCCAGGATGAGGGGTCGGCGACGTGGGAGAGGAATGTCTCGACAACGGCCGCGTGGCCGCGGCCGGGAGGCGCGGCGACCGGGGTGTCGACGCTCGTCTCGCCGTCGCCGGTGAAGATCGTGAGCTCTCCCGAGGGCGCGTAGTCGACCACGGACAGGTCAGCGCCGCCGTCGGTGCCGTACAGCGTGATCCCGAACTGGTCGGGCGTGGAGCGGTGGGAGGCCCAGCTCGTCTCCAGCACGATGGAGCCGCCGCCCTCCAGCCGCAGGAGGGCGGTGGCGAGGTCCTCGACCTCGTAGGCGCTTCCGGTGCCGTGCTTGACCGCCCCCGACCCGCCGAGCCCGCGCGGGCCGAGCTCGGAGTGGGTCACGGCGGAGACGGCGGTGACCCTCGGCTCGCCCATGAGGTGCAGCGTCCAGTCCAGCACGTGGACCCCGAGGTCGACGAGCGGGCCGCCGCCGGACATCTCGGCGTTCGTGAACCAGCTGCCGAGCGCGGGAATCCCCGCCCGTCGCAGCCACATCGCCCGCGCGTGGTACGGGCGGCCGATGGTGCCGTCCTCGACCGCCGCGCGGATGGCCTCGATGTCGCCGCGCCGCCGATGGTTGAAGGTGATCTCGAGGATGCGGCCGGCCGCGCGGGCGGCGTCGACCATGGCCTGGCCCTCGACGCCGGTGCGGGCGATCGGCTTCTCGCACAGCACGTGCGCGCCCGTGCCGAGCGCCGCGATCGTGATCGGGGCGTGGAGGAATGTCGGCACCGCCACGCTCACCACATCGAGGTCGCCGCGCGCGATCATCTCCTCCCAGTCCGCGTACGTGCGGGAGACGCCATAGGCGGCGGCGAGCTCCGCGCGGATGGCCTCCTCCTTGCCGGCGATCGCGACGAGCTCGACGTCGGATGCGGCGGCGTAGGCGGCCATGTGCTGCTGGCCGGCCCAGCCGATGCCGACGACTCCCGCTCGCAGCGGACGACCGGGGGAGGGGGAGGGCATGGTCACGGTTCCTCTTTCGTCGGCTGCGGCGCTCTCCCCGGCAGTCAACCAGGTGCACCGGGTCAGGTCGAGAGGCGATCTGCGGGCTTCCCGTGCGGCGGCGGTGCTGGTGGGATGGCGGCATGAGGATCCTCCTGCTGGGCGGCACCGGGTGGCTGGGCCGCGAATTCGCTCGCGCCGCGCTCGCGCGCGGCCACGACGTCACGTGCGCGTGCCGCGGCGACGCACTGCCGATCGGGGTGCGTCATGTCGTGGTCGACCGCGACGACGACGCGGGGCTGCGCATCGTGAGCGGCGAGCATTGGGACGCGGTCGTCGATGTCGGGCGGGAGCCCGTGCACGTCCGACGCGCCGTCCGCGATCTCGACGCCGCCCGCTACCTCCTGGTTTCGACGGTGAGCGTCTACACGGGCGCTGACGACGAGGGCACGGTGCCCGCGCTCGCCGGCGAGCGCATGGGCGGCGTGGAGGACTACGGACCGGCCAAGGTCGCCTGCGAGGCCGCGGTGCTCGCGGGGTTCGGCGCCGCACGCTCGCTCATCGTCCGGCCCGGGCTCATCGGGGGGCCGGGCGATGGGTCGGGCCGGACGAGCTACTGGCCCTGGCGCTTCGCGCACCCGGCGGCGGACGGCGTCGTTCTCGTTCCCGACGCGTCCGAGCAGCCGACATCGATCATCGACGTGCGCGACCTCGCCGCCTGGCTCGTGCACGCCCTCGAGGGGGAGCTCGCCGGCGTGTACGACGCGGTCGGCCCTGTCGTTCCGCTCGGCGAGCACCTGGAGAGCGCCCGCGCCGTCGCCGGCGGCGCGGCCGGGCTGCTGCCTGCTCCCACCGCGTGGCTGCAGGAGCAGGGGGTGAGGGAGTGGATGGGACCGCGCTCGCTGCCGCTGTGGATCGCCGACCGGTCCGCCTGGCCGATGCTCGCCCGGTCGGCCACCCGGGCGGTGGAGCGCGGCCTCGTGCTCCGGCCGCCCGTCGAGACGCTCCGCGACGTGCTCGCTTGGCGTGAGGGCGGCGGCGAGGCGGGAGCTGCGGGCCTCTCCGACGCCGACGAGCGGGCGCTCATCGCGCGGCTGCGCGGCTGACCCGGTCGGAGGCCTCCCGCGCAACCCCTTCCGTGGCCGCAGCAGCGCGACCTAGCGTGGAGGAACGACACCGACGAGAAGGGCGGACGCATGACGGAACGACATGTGGAGACGATCTCGAAGCGCGGGCAGTGGGTGAGCCGCGTCCCGGGGGAGAGCGAGAACTCGCAGAGCTTCGCGAGCCGGGACGAGGCGGTGGCGGCCGGCAGGGCCCTCGCGGAGGAGCTCGGCATCCCCCACCGGGTGCACGACAGCGAGGCGACCGGCGTCGCCACCGACGAGCAGAGCGATGCCGATGCTGATGCCGCGCGAGACGAGCTGCTGCCCGACACCACCGACGAGCACGACCGCCCGCTTGACAACCCGTCCGGCTGACCCGGCGAGAGGACCCGCAGATGAGCGACCAACCTGACGAGGGCAAGGCCATGGCCGACGCCGAGGAGTACAACCGGATCGCAAAGGAGCATGGGATCGCCGATCCCGGCGGGATTCCGGAGCAGACCGTCGACCAGGAGGAGCCGAAGCCCGACCTGCCCCTCGACGACATCGCAGACGACGCCGTCGAGGAGCTCGGCCCCGCGCAGTAGCGCGGGAGCGCGTCAGAGGTCGCGGAGCCGCTCCAGCAGCGGCTCCGCGACCTCCGCGAGGAAGCGCTCCTGCTGCTCGTCGCCCACCTGCACGATCGCGACATCGGTGAAGCCCGCGTCGACGAAGGGGCGCACGCTCTCGGCGAGGACGTCGAGATCGGGCCCGCACGCGATGGACTCCGCGACGTCCTCGGGACGCACGTACGCGCTCGCGCCCTGGAAGCCCGCCGGCGTCGGCAGATCGGCGTTCACCGACCATCCGCCAGCGAACCAGCGGAACTGGTCGTGCGCGCGCGCCACGGCCCGCTCCCGGTCGGGGTCCCACGAGATCGGGATCTGCCCGATCTTCCGCGACGGCTCCTCGCCCTCGCGTGCGCCGTCCCACGCCTGCAGGAGCTCGCCGTCCGGCTCCGTCGTGATGAGATGGTCGCCCAGCGGGGCGAATTCGGCGATGGAGCTCGGTCCCGACACCGCGACGCCGATCGGCACGCCGCTGACGGGGCAGTCCCAGATGCGCGCGGAGTCGACCCGGAAGTACTCGCCCTCGTAGGTGATGAGATCCCCGGTGTGCAGCGCGCGGATGATCTCGATCGCCTCCACCAGCATGTCCTGACGCGCGTGCACGGCCGGCCATCCTTCGCCCACGACGTGCTCGTTGAGGTTCTCGCCCGAGCCGAGCCCGAGGAGGAAGCGCCCTTCGGAGAGCTCCTGCAGCGTCGCGGCCTTCTGCGCGACGACGGCGGGGTGGTAGCGCATCGTCGGGCAGGTGACGTAGGTCATGAGCTCCACACGCGACGTGGCCTGCGCCACCGCGCCGAGCACGGTCCACGCATACGGCGCGTGCCCCTGGCTCACGAGCCACGGCGAATAGTGGTCGCTGCTCGCGAGGTAGTCGAAGCCCGCGTTCTCCGCGGCCTGGGCGTATCGCACGAGTTCGCGCGGTCCGCTCTGCTCGGTCATCAGCGTGTATCCGAAACGCGTCATATCCCTCTCCCTGCTCTGGCGGTTCCTCCGCACGCTAGACGCTGGAAGACGCCGCGAACAGGGGCTTGCCACGCGCCCTGGTGCCGGGCAACGTTGCCGCCATGACGAACGACATCTCAGCCAGCACCCATCCGCCCGTCGTCCGCCGCGCCATCGTCACGGGCGCCGACTCCGGCATCGGTCGCGCCACCGCGGTCGCGCTCGCCGCAGCAGGCATGGACGTGGGCATCACCTGGTTCCAGGACGAGGACGGCGCCGCGGCGACTGCCGAGGAGGTGCGTGCGCACGGCTCGCGCGCGGTCGTCGAGCGCCTCGACGTGAGCGACATCCCCGCCTGCGGCGACGTCATCGATCGGATGGCCGACGAGCTCGGCAGCCTGGACGTCTTCGTCAACAACGCGGGAGCGGGATCGCAGACGCCGTTCCTCGACCTGCGCCTCGACCAGTGGCGCCAGGTGGTCGACATCGACCTCACCGGCGCCTTCATCTGCCTGCAGCGCGCGGCGCGGCGGATGGTCGCGGCCGGTCAGGGCGGACGCCTCATCGCCGTCACGAGTGTGCACGCGCACCAGCCCATGGTGGGCTCCAGCGTCTACGACGCCGCGAAGCACGGCCTGGGCGGGCTCATGAAGAGCATCGCGCTGGAGCTGGGGAGCACCGGCATCACGGCCGTGAGCGTCGCGCCCGGTGAGATCGCCACCGCGATGACCGGCAACGAGGATGTCGACCCGCACACCGTGGACCGCCCTGGCATCCCCCTCGGTCGCCCCGGCGACGCCCGCGAGGTCGCCGCCCTCATCGCATTCCTCGCGTCGCCCGAGGCGAGCTACATCACCGGCACGTCGATCGCGGTCGACGGCGGCATGCTCCAGATGGGCCCGCAGGCCGGGGCGGCGGTCACGTCGCACGACTGGCGCACGGTCTGACCGACAGGAAGCGGCGGGGACGGCTGGCCGTCCCCGCCGCTTCCTCGTGCTCAGTTCGCGTCGGCGATCGCCGAGCTCACCGCCGTCGGCGCGTCGTACTCGCCGTCGGGGATGGCCTCGAGCGCCTTCATGATGTCGTCATCGGCTCCCGACTCGCGCGCCGAGGCGAGGATGTCCTCCTTGGTCGCGGGATAGTCGATGCCGCCCAGGTGCTTCTGCACCTGAATCGGGTTCGGGGTGTCGCTCATCCTTCTCTCCTCTCTCGGTGTCGGACCCGTCCGGGCCCGCCTGCGATCGGCCGAAGACGACGTCTGTCGCCTCCACGCGCCGGTCGACGATGGTGGTGGGCGCCTCGAGATGCACGGCGCCGCTGGGGAGGACCCCGGCCCCGCCCGCCGTCTCCATGACGCGCCACTGCGCGGCCACGTCCTCGCCCGCATGCGCGACGGGCAGGCGCGGCCAAAAATCGAAGCCGCCCGCCGCCTCGAGCGCCTGCCGGTCGAACAGCACGCAGCCGCCGACCCACGCGATGCGGTACGCGAGGCGGTCATCGTCGGACAGTCCGCGCTCGGCGGCCTCGTGCGCGAGGTTCGCGGCGTTGTGCAGGGGCCAGCGGTCGAAGCCGGGGGAGCCGCGGCGGATCCGCTCGGGTCGCACGCCATCGGGGCCCCACGGCTCGAACGTCGTCCGCTCGTGCGGGCGCACGTCGGCCAGGTAGGACAGACCCTGCACGGCGTACCCGACGAAGCCGCAGGCGGCCTCCGTCAGGGCGGCGTCGAGTCGCGCGAGCGCGCCCGGCTCCAGCCACACGTCGTCGTCGAGGAACAGCACGCGCGGGGCCCCGGCCTGCTCGAGGAGGAACTGCCGCTGCTCGGCCATCCCCCGACGCGGCAGGTGCGCCACGACCTCGACCGGACGGCCCTGCGCGCGCAGGACGCGGACCATGGCCTGCACGGCGGGGTCGACCGCCGCGGCGCCGTCGTCGGACTGGTCGCTCACGACCACGCGGAACGTCGGGTCGTCCTGCGCGGCGAGGCCGGCGAGCGTCACCGCGAGCGCCGACGCGCGCCCGGCGCTCGGGATGAGCACGTCGACCGCTGGTCGGGCCGGCTCGGCGGGGAGCGCCCAGCGCGCGGCGCCCCGGCGGCTGATCGGGATCATCGCGGCGGCATCCCCTCCGTGGCGGCCGGCACCGCTCGGATGCGGCCGAGGATCTCGGTTGTCGAGTGATCGGAGACGTAGTCGAGGATGGCCACCTCGCCCCCCACGGCGCGCACCTCGGCCGTCTCCGCCAGCATCTCCGGGGTGTAGTCCCCGCCCTTGGCGTAGACGTCGGGGCGCAGCCGGCGGATGAGCGCCGATGGCGTGTCCTCGTCGAACACCGTGACGTAGTCCACGCACTCCAGGGCCGCGAGCACGTTCGCGCGGTCGGAGGAGCCGTTCACCGGCCGGTCCGGGCCCTTCAGCCGCCGCACGGAGTCGTCGCCGTTCACCGCCACGACGAGCACGTCGCCCAGGCGCTTGGCCTGGCGCAGGTAGCTCGTGTGCCCGCGGTGCAGCACGTCGAAGCAGCCGTTGGTGAAGACGATGCGCTCGCCCGCCGCGCGGTGCCGCTCGATCTCGGCGGCGAGCTGATCGGCCGTGAGCGCGGCGTCGGAGGGGCGCCCCGCCCAGGCGGCGAGCTCGTCGAGCGAGCACACGCAGGTGCCGGGCTTCCGCACTGCGACGTCGGCGGCCTGCTGCGCCAGAGCGCACGCGGAGGTCACCGGCAGCCCCGCCGCCGCGGCCACGGTGAGCGCGGCGACGAAGACGTCGCCTGCGCCGGATGCCTGCTTCTCCGGCGTCGGATGCGCGTGCGTGCGCAGCGGCGGATGGCCGGGCTGCAGGAGCACGGTCCCGGTGCGGTCGAGCGTGACGACGGCCGCGTGCGCTCCCGAGGCCGCGAGGATGTCCGCGGCGTGCGCTGCCACCCGCTCCGGCCGTTCCTCGCCCGCACCCAGCGGCGCCCCGAGCACGCGCTCGGTCTCGCCCGCGTTCGGGGTCACGAGGTCGGGCTCGAGCCCGCGCCAGCGAGCCAGATCGTGGGCGTCGACGACGCGCAGCGCCGGGCGGCTTCCGGCGCCGAGCGCGGCGACGACCGCGTCGGAGAGGAGCGTCGATCCGTAGTCGCAGATGAGCTGCGCGTCGGCGCCGTCGGTCGCGGCCAGCGCGTCGGCGACCAGGCCCTCGATCGCGTGCTGCGGCCATCCGCCCTCGTGCGTCTCGTCGATGCGCAGCATCAGCTGGTCGCCCGACATCACGCGCACCTTCGTCGTGGTGCGTGTCTCGGCGACCGGCCGGAGCCGCGTGATGTCGACGCCGGCCTCGGACAGCGCGGCGCGCAGACTGCGCCCTGCCTCGTCCTCGCCGACGACGCCGACCGCCTCGACCCGCGCGCCGAGCGCGGCGAGGTTCATGGCAGTGTTGGCCGCACCGCCGGGCGCGTGCACGCGCTCGACGACATCGACGACAGGGGCGGGCGCCTCACGCGCCAGGCGCGAGATGTCGCCGCTCCACCAGCCGTCGAGCAGGTAGTCGCCGATGACGACGACCCGCGGCGCGCGGGCCCGGATGACTCCGAGGTCGTCGAGCGCGCTCACCGCGTGACCGCCGGCGAGAGGTGGACGACCTTGACGGTGGTCATCTCGTCGAGGAGCTCGGGGCCGTAGCCGAACCCGGAGCCGCTGCGGCCCCGCGGCTCGGCGGAGCCGCCCGGCGCGCCGCCGAAGACCGCGTTCACCTTGACCGTCCCCACCGGCAGGGCGTCGATGGCCCGGTTGGCGTGGCCGATGTCGGCGGTCAGGACGCTCGCGGCGAGCCCGTGCTCGTCATGGGCGGCGAGGCGCACGGCCTCGTCGAAGTCGTCGACGATCATGATCGGCGCGACCGGCCCGAAGGTCTCCTTCTGGAAGACGGGGACGGCGGGTGTGCAGTCGACCAGGACGGTCGCCGGGTAGTGGCAGCCGGGGCCGTCGGGGATGGACCCTCCGACGAGCGCGCGTGCGCCCTGCGCGACGGACGCGGTCACCTGGGCGTCGACCTCCGCGCGCATGCGCTCGTCGACGAGCGGCGCGAGCGCGTTCGAGGCGTTGCGGGACTCCGCTTCGGCGACGAGCGCCGTGAGGAACTCGTCGGCGATGTCGCGGTGGACGAAGATCCGCTCGACCGACGTGCAGATCTGGCCGCTGTTCGCGAAGGACCCGAGCGCGGCCTGCCCGGCCGCCCAGATCGGGTCGACGCCGGCGTCGACGATGAGCGCGTCGTTGCCGCCGTTCTCACGGATGAGATGCGCTCCGGTGAGGGCGACCGCGCGGGCGATGCGCTCGCCGGCGGCGGTGGAGCCGACGTGGGCGACCATGTCGACGTCGGGGCAGCTCACGAGGGCCTCGCCGGTCTGCGCGTGCCCGCTCACCGTGCACAGCACGCCATCGGGCAGCTCGGCGGCGAGGATCTCCCCGATGAGGAGGCCGAGGTGCGGGCAGCGCTCGCTGGGCTTGTGCACGACGGTGTTGCCCGTGGCGATGGCGGCCCCGATGAGCCCGATGGCGACCGCGACCGGGTCGTTCCACGGGGTGACGACGGCGACCACGCCGCGAGGCTCGGCGCGCGTGAGGTCGAGCGCGTCCGCGCCGCCGCGCAGGCTCCGACCGCGGTGGAGGGGCCCGTACTCGGAGTACTGCAGGAGCGTGTCGACCGCGGCGCCGATCCCGCCTTCGACGTCGGAGCGGAGGCGCCCGTTCTCCCGCTGCTCGAGGTCGGCGACCTCGCTCGCCCGCGCGGCCAGCGCGTGCGCCGCACGGCGCAGCGCCTGTCCGCGCGCGGCGGCCGGCGTGGCGCGCCATGAGGGGAAGGCCTCCCGGGCGCGCGCGACCGTGGCGCGCACCTCCTCGGCGTCGGCCGCGGGCACGCCGCCCACGATCGACCCGTCTCGCGGATCGGCGATCACGATCTCATCCCCCGTGCGGACGAATGCTGCCCCTGCGCTCATCGATGCGCTCCTCCCGAACTCGGCTCTTGACCGACCCCTACCCAAACCCGGCGCCGTTCACACGCACACGCGGAGGTTTGCTTTCCCGATCGGTGGGGAAGTGGGAGGACAGGACCGCCCGCGCCGTCTCGTCGGCGCCGAGACAGGGAGCACTCATGACCCCAGACGCCGCGCTCGACACCGCAGCGCCCGCCCTCGCCGTCGTGGCGCCGCCGAGCGAGCGATTCGCCGACGTGCGGCGCATCGCGCTGCTGCGCGGCGGCGGCCTGGGCGACCTCCTCTTCGCGCTGCCCGCCGCGCAGGCGCTCATGGCGGCCTACCCTGACGCGGAGGTCACGCTGCTCGGCTCGCCGATCGCGGCGGCCCTGCTCCCTGGCCGCGCAGGCGCTCCGCACCGCGTCGAGGTGCTGCCGCCCATCCACGGGGTCGGCGCCGCGCCCGACGCCGTCACCGATGACGACGAGATCGCGCGATTCGTCGCCGCGCAGCGCGAGCGGGAGTACGACCTCGCGGTGCAGCTGCACGGGGGCGGGCGCTTCTCCAACCCGTTCCTGCTCTCGCTCGGCGCGACGCACACCATCGGCACGCGCACCGAGGACGCGGCGGAGCTCGAGCGCACCATCGACTACGTGTACTACCAGCACGAGATGCTCCGCGGGCTGGAGGTCGCGGGGCTCGCCGGTGCGGCGCCGGTGGCGCTGGAGGCGCGGCTCGGCGTCTCCGACGACGAGCATGCCGCCGCCGCGGCGGTCTGCGGCGAGGACCGCCCGGTGGTCGTCATCCACCCCGGCGCCACCGACCCGCGTCGACGCTGGCCCGTGGAGCGCTTCGCGGAGGTCGCCGCCGCCGTCGTCGCCGAGGGCGCACGCGTGGTGCTCGTCGGCGACGGTGCGGATGCGCACCTGTGCGGCGAGATCGCCGTGGCGGTCGGGGCGGCGGGCGATGGCCTCGTCGTGGACGCCTCCGGACGGCTGGGCCTCGGCACGCTCGCGGGCGTGCTCGCCCGCGCAGACGTCATGCTGGGCAACGACAGCGGCCCGCGCCACCTCGCGCAGGCAGTCGGCGCCCGCACGGTCTCGATCTTCTGGTTCGGCAACGTCGTCAACGCCGGTCCGCTCGGGCGCGGGCGCCACCGCGTGCACCTGGGCTGGACGACTCACTGCCCCGTGTGCGGCCGCGACTGCACGCAGGTGGGGTGGACGGCGGAGCGCTGCGAGCACGACGACTCGTTCGTCGCGGGGGTGGCCGCGGCCGACGTGCAGGGCGACGTGCTGCGGCTGCTGGCCGACGCGATCGCGGAGCGCGCGGCGCTCTGAGCGCCCGCGCGCTGAGCCGCCGCGCGCTGAGCCGAAGACGACGACGGCCCGCCGGCGGAAGCCGGCGGGCCGCTGTCGTGAAGCGCGGATCAGGGCCAGGAGGGCTCGGCCTCGGGCGCCACGACGAGCTCGCGCACCTCGACGCCCTGCGGCTGCTGCAGCGCGAACAGGATGGTGCGCGCCACCTCCGACGGGTCGATCAGCTGCGCGTCGGGGCCGGGCTTGTACTGCTCGTCGCGGTCGTCGAAGAACCGCGTGCGCATGCCGGCGGGGATCAGCGTGGTCACGCCGATGCGGCCGTGCGACTCCGCGGCCAGAGCGCGAGAGAACCCGAGCACGCCGAACTTGGACGCGCAGTACGCGGTGGCGTCGGGAAGGGCCCGCAGCGCGAGTGACGACGCGACCGTGATGACGCGGCCGTGCACCTTCTCGATGTGCGGCAGCGCCGCGCGGACCGTCGACACCGTGCCCAGCAGGTTGACGCCGATCACGAGCTCCCACTGGTCCGCCGCCACGTCGCCCAGCTGGCCGCAGCGGTCGATGCCGGCGGCCGTCACCACGGCGTCGATCCCGCCGAGCTCCTCGGCGATCTCGGCGACCGCGCGCTCGACGGCGGCGCGGTCGGAGACGTCCGCCTGGCGTGCGAGCACGCCCTCTCCGGCTCCGGTGACGTCGCGGTCGATGACCGCGGGCGTGCCGCCTGCTTCGGCGACGGCGCGGACGACGGCCTGACCGAGGCCGGATCCTCCGCCGGTGATGAGAACGCGGCCGACGGGGCGGGGGTAGGTGTCCTGCATGTGCTTGCTCCTTCTCCGGCGTGTGGCCGGTGATCTGGATGGGGTGTCAGCCGACCTTGGCGAGCGCCGAGGCGAGCGCCGTCGTGGATCGGCCGAGGTGGTAGGGGAGCGTGAGGGCGCGGCCGCCCCACTGCTCGAGGATGCGGGCCTCGGGGAGGCTCTCCGCGCTGTAGTCGCCGCCCTTGATCCACAGGTCGGGGCGAATGGCCTCGATCGCGGACTCGGGTCCGTCCTCATCGAAGACGACGACCGCATCGACGCATGCGAGGGCGCTCAGCAGCTCCACGCGATCCTGCTGCCCGATGATGGGGCGCTGCGGGCCCTTGAGCCTGCGCACCGAGTCGTCGGAGTTCAGGCACACGATGAGGCAGTCGCCCAGCGCGCGCGCGGCCTCCAGCGTGCGGACGTGGCCGGCGTGGACGAGGTCGAAGCAGCCGCCGGTCGCGACGACCGTGCCGCCGCGCGCGCGGACGGCCTCCGCGATCGCGCGCGCGTCACCGCGGTCGTCGCCGAGGTGCGCGATCTCGCGCGAGGCGAGCGATGCCACACCGCCCGCCGCGAGATACGAGCCCGCCGCGTCGATGGCGGCCCGCACCGCCGCACGGCGATTGCCGCCCTCGGCGAGCACCGTGGTCGCGGTCGCCGCGAAGCGGTCGCCCGCACCGCACGGGTCGGACGTCGCCACCGGAAGCGCGGGCAGCCGCACGGCCTCGTCGCCCTCGAGGAGCAGGGCGCCCTGGTCGCCGAGCGTCACGACGACGGCCATGCAGCCCCAGCGCTCCCGAAGGACCGCCGCCGCCTCGTCGGCGTCGCGGACGCCCGCCGCGGCCGTCGCCTCGGCCTGGTTCGGGGTCACCAGGTGCGCCTCGGCGATCGGCGTCGCGCCGCGCGGGTGCGGGTCCCACACGAGGGGCACCTGGGCCGCGCGCTCGGCGAGCGCGGCGCGCAGCGTCTCGTCGGCGGCGAGCCGACGACCGTAGTCGGCGACGATGACCGCGTCGGCCACGGCGATCGCGGCGAGCATGTCGGCGGTCACCTCGGGCGCCGGCGGCTCCTCGCAGCCCTCGTCGAGGCGCCCGACGGGGAGCCCGTTCGTGCGCAGCCGCGTCTTCACGGGCGTCGGCGCATGCGAAGGGCCGGCCACCACGCCGATGCCGGCGAGGCACTCCCGCAGCTGCTGCGCGCGGCCGTCGTCGGAGAGCGCCGTGACGAGCACGACCTCGTGACCGTCGCGCGCGAGCATCGTGGCGACGAGTCCCGCGCCGCCGGCGCGTCGCGAGCGATCGCCGACCTCGATGACGGGAACCGGCGCATCCGGGCAGAGTCGCGTCGAGGTCCCGTCGATGTCCTCGTCGAGCAGCGTGTCTCCCACCACCGCGATCTTCATGACCGAGCCCCCTCCTCGTTCTGCACCTGCGCGTCGAAGACGAGGCAGACGGCGTGGATGGCCGCGAGCTGCGCCTCCTGCACGTGCGGCGACGCGCCCTCGAGGCAGATCGCCTCGTCGCTCGCATCGGCGAGCGGGTTCGGGCCCGGACCGGTGAGCGCCCACGTGGTCGCCCCGGCCTCGCGTGCGGCCTGCGCGGCCCTCAGGAGGTTCGGGCTCGCCCCGCTCGTCGACAGCAGCAGCACGATGTCGTCCGGGCGCGCGTGCGCGCGCACCTGGCGGGCGAACACCTCGTCGAACCCGTAGTCGTTGCCGATCGCGGTGACGCTCGACGACTCGGCGTTCAGGGCGATGGCGGAGAACGCGGGCCGGTCGTGCTGGTAGCGGCCGACGAGCTCGGCGGTGAGGTGCTGGGCCTCGGCGGCCGAGCCGCCGTTGCCGCCGACGAGGATCCGCTGGCCGCGGCTCAGGCGGGCGGCGAGCTCCACCCCCCAGGCTCGCAGGCGGTCGGCGTGCTGCTCGGCGGCGATGAGGGCGGCCGCGGCGTCGCGGAGGTGCTCGCGGACGGGATCGACATCGGCGCCCGTGTCGGGTCGCGCGGTCTCGGCGATGGTCACAGCGCCGCTCCTTCCAGACGGTGCCCCGCTCGACGTGAGCGCGACAGGGTGTTGCGGTAGATCCGCTCGGTCTGGGCCCCGACGCGGTCCCACGAGTAGCGCGACTCGACGCGCGCGCGTCCCGCGGCGCCGAAGGCCCGGAGCCGGTCCGCGTCGGGGAGGAGCATCTGCAGCGCCGACGCGATCGCCTCGGGGTCGCGCGGGGGCACGTGCAGTCCGGTGACGCCGTCGACGACGCTGTCGATGAGGCCGCCGACCGATGCCGCGACGACGGGGGTGCCGCAGGCCATGGCCTCCAGCGGCACGATGCCGAACGGCTCGTACCAGGGCGCGCACACCACGACGTCGGCCGAGCGCAGCAGGGCCGGCATGTCCTCGCGGCTCGCCTGGCCGCGGAAGCGCACCAGGTCGCTCACGCCCAGCTCGTCCGCGAGCTCCTGCAGGCGGTGCACCTCGGGGTCGCCGGGGGTGGCGCCGGCGACGATGAGCTCGACGTCGTCGATGCCCTCCGCGCGCAGCAGCGCGATCGCCCGCACGACGAGGTCGACGCCCTTGCGGGGGACGATGCGCCCCACGCTCAGCACGCGGTAGCGAGCACCGCGCTCCTCGACGGGTCCCTTGGCCTGGAAGAGGTCGAGGTCGACCCCGCAGGGCGCGATCGCGATGCGGCGCGAGGGCACGCCGAGGGCGCGCAGCTCGAATGCCTCGTCTGAGCACGTCGCGACGACGGTGTCCGCCTCGCGGCCCACGCGCGGCTCGAGGTATTCGCGCTCGGGCGGGCTCGTGTCGGCGGCGCCCTGGTGCCGGCGCTTGACGGCTCCGAGTGCGTGGAAGGTGTGCAGCACCGGGGGCGGCGTGCTCGCGCCGCGCAGCGCAGCCGCGCCGTCGAGGGCGGCGAGACCCGACATCCAGAAGTGGCTGTGCACGACGTCGGGGCGGTCGTCGCTCCAGTGAGCGGCGAGGCCCGCGGCGAGCTCGCCCATGTAGGGCAGGAGGTCGTCCTTCGCGACGTGCTCGGCGGGGCCGGCGTCGACGTGCACGACGTCCACGCCCTCGTCGAAGGCGACGCGGTGCGGCACCGCCTCGTCGTCGCGGCGGGTGTAGACGGTCACGGAGTGGCCGCGGCGGGCGAGGGCGCGCGACAGGGCGGCGACGTGGACGTTCTGGCCGCCGGCGTCGACGCTTCCGGGTGCGGCCAGCGGGCTCGCGTGTTCGGAGACCATCGAGATCTTCATCGGTCCGTTCCTTCCGTGATCGTGACGAGCGTCGGCGCCATCCGCCGCGCGTCGCCGGTGCCGGCGGACGCCCGCCGACGTCGTGCCGCGGCATGCGCCGCGACGCGGTCCTCGAAGAGCCCGTCCCACGCCCGCAGGAAGGCCGCCAGGCCGTAGTGCTCGAGCGCGAACGCGCGGGCCGCGGCGCCACGTGTCCGGGCGTCGTCCGGGTCGTCCATGAGGCGCCGAGCCGCCAGCGCCAGCTCCTCCGGGTCGGACGACAGGGCGCCGGCCTCCGGCGGCACCGCGCGCGCGGCTTCGGTGGTCGCGAGCACGAGCACGGGCATGGCGAGGTGCATGGCCTCCAGCAGCGAGAGCCCGAGCGACGTCCACCGCAGCGGGTGCAGGTACGCGCGGCGTCGCGCCAGCTCCGAGTGCAGGCGCCCGGTGGGCAGGTCGCCGACCACCTGCAGGCGATCCTCGCCGAGACCCAGAGCGGCCGGCAGCAGGTGGTTGTCGATCCCGAAGGTGTGGAGGGGAGCGGCCTCCGCGAAGCGCGGCAGCAGGTCGGTACCCGTCACGCGCGCGCGCCGGACCGGCTCGTTCACGACGACGCCGAGCGCGGGGATCTCGCCGGTGTACAGCGGGCCCGGATCGGGGATGCCGTGCTCGATGACCACCGTGGGAGCCTGGCCGCTGTCCCACACGAGCCGGTTGAAGTGCGTCACGTGGACGATGGGGATGTCCGTCTGGTCGCCCAGCGGGTGCCGCTGATCGATCGGGTGCTGCTTGGGCGTGTTGTGCTCGACGAAGACCGCCGGCACGTCGCGCCCCGGCACGCGACCGAGGAGTCGCTCCACGAGATCGATCTCCTCGAGGCGCTGCAGCACGACGAGGTCGATCTCCTCGTCGCGGAGCGCCGTCTCGTCGACCGCGCGCGCGGCGGGCGGGAGCGGCGGGGCGGGCGCGCCCGCCGCGAGCGGGATGAGGTAGTCGTGCGATCCGGAGAGGAAGGCGTTCATCCATCCGCCGTGCACGTGCCAGGCCAAGATCCTCATGCGGTGACTCCGTCCTTCGAGGAGAGGGGTGAGGGGATGCGAGCATGCTCGTCGGCGAGGCGGATGGCCGCGGCCGCCGCCTCTTCGGGAGCGACGCCCGCGAGACACGGGTGTCCCGGCACCGGGCAGTTCCGCGCGCGCGAGCCGCGGCAGGCCGCCTCCTGGTCGCCGAGGAGCGCGACGGGCACCCCGTAGGGCGCCCAGCGGATGGCCGGGACCACGGGGGAGAAGAGGCTCACGACGGGTGTTCCCACGGCGGCGGCCAGGTGCGCGGGCCCGGTGTTGCCGACGATCACGACGTCCGCGCCGGCGAGCACCCCGGCCAGCTGCGACAGCTCGAGGTCGCCGGCGAGGTCGACGGCCCCCGGTGCCGCGGCGACGACGAGGTCGACGAGGTCCTGCTCGCCCGCGGAGCCGGTCACCACGACGCGGCGTCCGACCTCGACGAGCAGCGCCGCCGTGCGGGCGAAGTGCTCGGGCGGCCAACGGCGCGCGTCGACGGCCGCGCCCGGGTGCAGGACGATGTAGGGGTCCGCGCCGGTGAGCTCGCTCATGTCCGGCGGCGTCGCCACGCGCATGCGCCGATCCTCTTCGGGAGCGAACCCGGCGGCCGCCGCGATGGCGAGCGCGCGCTCGACCTCGGGGATGTCCTCGGGGAGGTCCTCGCCGGGCCGCAGTCGCACATCCAGGAGCGGGCCGGCGTAGTCGACGGAGGCGCCGGCGATCCGCGGCACGCCCGCCAGACGCAGGATGAGCGCGAGGGGGAGCGGCGACTGGTGGAACGACGTGAGGATGACCGCCTCGGACACGTCGGCCGCGGCGATGAGCTCGCGAAGGCGCCCGATGTGCTCATCGGTGGCGGCCGGCGCAGGGTCGGCGATCCAGGGCGCGTCCCAAACCAGCACCTCGGCGACGCCAGGGAGGAGGGCCGCCGCGGCCGCACCGCGCGGACCGCACAGCATGACCACCTCGGCCTCGCGCGCGACGGCCCGCACGGCGGGGCCCGTGATCAGCACGTCGCCCATGCTGTCCAGGCGCGCGACGAGCACGCGCCGGGTCACGAGGCTGCTCCCACGGGCGCGAGCAGCATCTCGACGGCCGCGCGGAGGTCGGTGGCCGCGGCGGGTGCGGCGGCGACCTCCTCCGGAAGGGTGCGCGCGGTCGGCACGAGCACGGCCCGCGCGCCGGCTGCAGCCGCCGCGCCCATGTCGGCGCCGATGTCGCCGATGACGGCGACCTGCGACGGCGCGAGGCCGAGGGCCGCGGCCGCCGAGAGCACCATGCCGGGCAGGGGCTTGCGGCATGCGCAGCCGTCCTCGGGCCCGTGCGGGCAGTACCGCCAGACGTCGAAGGGACCGAGCAGCTGGTCCACGCGGGCGTTCACCGCGCGCGCCTGCTCGTGGGTGAGGATGCCGCGCGCGATGCCGGACTGGTTGCTGACGACGCCCGTGGCGAGGCCCGCCGCGCGGACGCGCTGCAGCGCCGAGACCGCCGTCGGCATGGGCGTCACCTGCTCCGGATCCCCGTTGTAGGGCACGTCGACGATGAGAGTGTCGTCGCGATCGAAGAGGATCGCGCGCAGGGCGTCGTCGGCGGTCATAGAAGAAGCACTTCCCTCCTCGGCGCGGAAGCAAACTCCTCCGCGAGAACTTCCCCTCCGGGCGTGGCGCGGCCCCGCCATCCGCGTGCTCGACCGGGGGTCGGTTACCGCCGCCTTCCCCGGAGACCCCAGGATGGACGGGTGCGCATCTTCACCGAACCCTCCGACCGGCCGATCCTCCTGGCGCTGCGCGCGCTGAAGCTCGGCGACCTCCTGGTGGCTGTCCCGGCCCTGCACGGGCTGCGACGCGCGTACCCGGACCACGAGCTCGTCTTCGCGGGCCCGGGGTGGCTGGCGCCCGTGGCCGCGCTCGTCGGCGACATCGACGCGCTGCTGCCGACCCCGGGCCTCGACGATCTGCTGCCGCTGGCGCCGGGCGTCGTCGACGTCGCAGTGAACCTGCATGGGAACGGCCCCGAGAGCCGCGCGGTCATCGACGCGCTCGAGCCCCGGGTGAAGATCGTCCACCGCTCGCCGTCCGACCCCGAGGCGCTGCCGTGGCTCGACGGCATCCTCGAGCGCCGCCGCTGGGCGCGACTGGTGTCGGCCTTCGGCGCGCCGGCCGACGAGGACGACGTCGCCATCTCGGTGCCCGACGAGGAGCCGCTCGCGCGCGGGGCGGCGGTGATCCACGTCGGCGCCTTCTACGGCTCCCGCCAGTGGCCCGTCGAGCGGTTCGCCGCCGTGGCCGCCGCGCTGCGCGAGGACGGGATGCGCGTGATGCTCACCGGCGGGGCCGCCGATCGCGAGCGCGCAGAGGCCGTCGCGGCGGCAGTCGGGATCGCCGACGAGGACGTGCTGGCCGGGCGCACCGACCTCACCGCGCTGGCCGCGCTGATCGCGGCGGCGGCGGTCGTCGTCACAGCCGACACCGGCGCGGCGCACGTGGCGTCCGCGTACGGCACGCCGTCGGTCATCGTGTTCGGCCCGGCGCCCGTGGAGGAGTGGGGCCCGCCGGCCGGTCCGCACATCGCCCTGACCGACGCGAGCCTGCGCCGCGGCGACGCGTTCGCCGACGCCCCCGACCCCGCCCTGCTGGCGGTCACAGCGGACGACGTGCTGGCAGCCGCCCGTCGGGTGCGCCGCGCGGCCTGATCCCGTCGGCGCTCCGACCCCGGCCGCCCTCATGCCGCCAGGAGGTCGGGGGTCAGGCGGCCGCGCAGGGTGGCGAGGATCTTCGTCAGCAGTCGCGAGATCTGCATCTGCGTGACGCCGCACTCGCGCGCGATCTCGGCCTGCGTCTGCTCGTGCACGAAGCGGAGATAGAGGATGCGGCGCTCGCGCGGGCTGAGGGTGCGGCAGGCGTCGGCGAGGGCCGCGGCCACCTCGGCGCGCGCGAACTCGCCGCCCGTCGCGCGCAGCGTGTCGCCGAGGGTGAGCGTGCCCAGGCCGTCGGCCGCGATGCCGTGCGGCGCGTCGAGCGAGGCCGGCTGCCTGCTCTGTCCGCAGTCCAGCGCCTGCACGATGTCGTCGACGCCGAAGCCGGTCTCCTGGGCGATCTCCGCCGTGCTCGGCTCATGACCCAGCCGCTGGGCGATGCGGGGGATGGCGGTCCGCAGCTCCGAGTGGAGCTCCTGCAGGTGCCGGGGCGGGCGCACCAGCCAGCTCGTGTCGCGCAGGTAGCGCTTGATCTCGCCGGCGATCGTCGGCACGGCGAAGGAGACGATGTCCCCGCCGCGAGTCGGCTCGAAGCGCTGGATGGCCTTCGTGAGCCCGAGGTACGCCACCTGCCGCAGGTCGCCCGCGTCCTGGGAGCGCGCGAGGTAGCGGCTCGCCACCGCGTCCGCCACGTCGAGGTAGTCGACCACGACCCGCTGCTGGATCCGCCGCCGTTCGGCCTCGGGAGCGCCGAGCGCCTCGGTCAGCAGTGCAACCGAGCGCGCGTTCCGATCATCCTGCTCGGCGCGGCGGGCCGCTGCCGCAGCCCGGCGCGTGGGGCTTCCGAGGGAAGCGAGGGTCGTGACGGGCATGGGCACCTCTTTCGAAGCGTCGCGCAGGTGGTCACGAGCGCCGCGTCAGCACGCGTGTCGCCCGCGGCATCTGCGGTCGTGGTGACTCCGAAGCTGCGCTCCGGAGGGAACTGCTCCTAGAGAACCGCATCCCCGCGCCCGGGGGAAGTGGCTTGCGGAGAAGGAGAAGGAGTTGTAGAAGAAGTCCCGGCCCGGAGAGCGGATTGTGCCACGTGCCCCCCGTGCACCGGAACCCCCTGCGCCCACCGGCATATCGAGCACAGACTTACGGCATCACCGCAGGATCCGACTCGAAAGGCGATTCATGTTCTTCCATCGACAGGAACTCCAGCACAAGGCCAAGCCCGACGCCCCCGACGCGGTCTACGCGCGCAAGCTCCAGGAGGTGCTCGGCGGTCAGTACGGAGAGATCACCGTCGCTCTGCAGTACCAGTTCCAGGGCTGGAACATGCACATGCCCGGCAAGTACCGCGACCTGGTGTTCGGCATCGGGGCGGAGGAGATGGGCCACGTCGAGATGCTGGCGGTCATGATCGCCCAGCTGCTCGAGAAGTCGCCCCTCGGCATCACGGACGAGGCGGTGCAGAAGGACCCCACCGTCGCGGCCGTCGTCGGAGGCACCGACATCCAGCAGGGGATCGTGGCCGGTGCCGGTGCGCGTCCGGCCGACAGCATGGGCAACCCGTGGTCGGGCTCGTACATCACGGCCAGCGGCAACCTGCTCGCCGACTTCACGGCGAACGCGAATGCGGAGATGCAGGGCCGCCTCCAGGTGGCGCGGCTCTACCACATGACCGACGACCACGGTGTGCGCGATCTGCTCGGCTTCCTCCTGGCTCGGGACACCATGCATCAGAACCAGTGGCTCGCCGCGGCGGAGGAGCTGAAGGCCGAGAAGATCGAGGAGCTGCCGGTGCCGAGCAACTTCCCGCTCTCGAAGGAGGAGCGCGACGTGTCGTACCAGTACCTGAACTTCAGCGACGGCGCGGCCGCGAGCGAGGGCTCGTGGGCTTCGGGCCCGACGCCCGACGGCAAGGGCGAGTTCACGTACCACGACGGGCCCACGACGACGGCTCCGTACCCGGGCCCGACGCACCCCGATGCGCGCTTCTACGGCACGACCGAGGTGCCGAACCGGATCGAGAAGATCGCCGGCGCGGCGCAGGACATGTTCCACAAGGAGTAGGACCGGGTCAGCCCGGCGAGGGCTCCGAGAAGGCGGCCACTTCGGCGATCACGCGCGGATGCGCGAGGACGCGGAAGTGGCCGCCCGTCTCGATCACGACGTTCCGCGCTCCGGCGAGCTCGCTGCCCTCCGGGATGTGCGGATCGAAGCGGGCGTAGACCGAGACGATCCGGCGGTTGACCTCCGTCTCCCGCGCGAGGGCGAGGATGGCGGCATTGCGCGGGGAGAACGCGTGCAGGGTCGGGAGGGCGAGGAATCTCGCGTATCGCGAGCCGCCGAACGGCGCCGCGATCGCCACCATCCCGCGCACGCGCCAGGCGGCGGCCGTGGCCGACATCATCCGCTTGCCGATCAACCCGCCCTTGCTGTGCGCGACGAGGACGACGTCGTGCAGGTCGCGCTCGTCGAGAAGTCGCGCGACGATCTCCGCGCCCTCGTCGAATGGGCGGCGATTGTGACGCAGCGGCTCCACGACGTGCACGGGATGTCCGCGATCGTGCAGCGCGACCACGAGCGGCGTGAGGAACCGCCAGGACTCATAGACGCCGGGGATCACGACGATGGGAGCGAGTCGCCCGCCGCGGAACTCCCGGGCCGAGCGACGTCGGGTGATCGCGCGTACCTGCCCGAGCCCCGCGTAGGCGTAGTCGGCCGCCCACCACACAGCCCGCCGCAGCAGCTCGCTCACGCCGCGGGAAGCCACGCGGTCTCCGTCGCGAGGAAGTCCTGCAGTGCGGCGGCGACCGCGCGCGGAGCGGTGTGCTGCACGAGGTGCGGATGGCCCGGCATCTCCACGAGCCGCGCGCGCGGCGCCGCGTCGCGCAGGCGGCGGCACCAGCGGCGCCCTGCGATGGGGTCGCGGCCGCCGCGCACGACGAGCAGCGGGCGCTCGAGCACCCGGACCCGCTCCTCGATGCGGTAGCTCAGCATGTGCGGGAGCTGGCGCGCGTACCAGCGCGGTCCGCAGCGCGCGTAGTCCGTGAGCACCATGAGGTCGGTCGCGGGCGTCTCGCGCAGACAGTCCAGCCCGAGGGACATGCCCTGGCGCAGCGCGCTGCGATGCCGCTCGTCGGCGACGGGGCCGACCGTCACGACGTGCGAGACGAGGTCCGGGCGCTGCACAGCGAGCTCCACCGCCCACTGCGTGCCCATGGAGTTGCCGATGACCACGACCGGCTGCTCGGCGAGGCCCGCCACGACCTCGCCCAGGAGGCTCGCCATCTCGACGACGTCGGGAGAGCGCTCGGGCTCCGGAAGGTCATCGAAGCCCGGCATGTCGAGGGAGTGCACGGTGTGCTCGGCGGCGAGGACATCGTGGAGCCGCGCGAACGCGCGGTGTGAGATGCCGATGCCGTGCACGAGCACGAACACGCGCTCGGCGCCGGGTCGGATGGTCGTGTGGACGCGGAAGGTCATGTCGCGCACCTGCACGAGTCGCTCTGTCGGCATCCCCGCAGTCTTCCGGGCCGGGCCGCTCGCTGTCTCGGGCTTGACGCCGCGCACGATCGTGCAGAAGGGCCTCGAACACGACCGCAGGCGCGTTCTGCCACAGAATCCGGTCGCACGTCAACCCTCGCGCGGAACGGCGCGAGACCGTGTTGCATCTCAATCAGTCCATCCGAGCGGTAACGGAAAGGAAGTCACACATGTCTCAGATTCCCGGTCAGGTGCCGAGCGAGGCGGACAGCCGCCCCAACGGCGCGGTCGAGTCGGCCCGGCAGGAGGCCTCCGGTCTCAAGGACACGACCCAGGCGGAGGCCGGGCACGTTCTCGGCACCGCCAAGGAGGAGGCCTCGCACGTCGCACACGAGGCCAAGTCGCAGCTCAAGAGCGTGTACTCGCAGACCCAGAGCGAGCTGAAGGACCAGGCCGCGGGCCAGCAGCGCCGCGTGGCCGACGGCCTCCGCACGATCGGCCACGAGCTGCAGTCGCTCGCGGTGGGCGAGGCGCCGTCGAACCCCGGCATCGCGAGCGACCTGGTGCGCCAGGCGTCGACGCGCCTCACCGACGCGTCGTCGTGGCTCGAGGATCGCGAGCCCGGCGACCTGCTGCACGAGGTGAAGAACTTCGCCCGCCGCAAGCCCGGGGTGTTCATCGCCGGTGCGCTGGTGGCGGGTCTCGCCGCCGGCCGCCTCACCCGCGCTCTCGCCGAGAGCGCGCACGACGAGAGCGACGCATCGGGTGTCGCCGGTGCGGGCGCAGCGCCCCGTCCCGTCACGACCCCGCCTGTCCCGCCCGTGACGACCACGCCGGCATCGACGCCGCCGGCGGTCCCGGGCGGCACCGTGGGCGGCGCGGGCACGATCGGCGGCACGGGCACGGCCCCCGTCGTCGGCAGCTCCGCCACCGGCGCCCCCGTGACGCCGCCGGTGGTTCCGCCGACGCGCAACGAGGGCACGCCCGTCTACGACCGGTCCCGTGCGCAGAACCTCACGGGCGATGAGGGGAGCCAGCATGGAATCTGAGAACACCCCGTCCGAGGAGAAGGCCGCGGCCACCTCGCTCGGCGATCTCCTGTCGGAGGTGACCAGCGACATCTCGCTGCTCATTCGCCAGGAGCTCGAACTCGCCAAGGCGGAGCTGCGCCAGTCGGCCACGCGCGCCGGCAAGGGTGCGGGGATGATGGGCGGCGCCGCATACGCCGGCCTCATGGCGGTGTTCTTCCTGTCCGTCGCGCTGTGGTGGGCGATCGGGCTCCTCACGGGGCTCGGATGGTCGGCCGTCATCGTGGCCGTGATCTGGGGCATCATCGCCGCCGTCCTGTTCGCCAAGGGCCGCAAGGACATGAAGACCGTGAAGGGCGCTCCGCAGACCGTGGAGTCGCTGAAGAAGATCCCCGACGCTCTGAAGAGAAATGAGGAGAACCGATGACTGATTCACCTGAGGCCATCCGCGCCGACATCGAGCGCACCCGCCGCGAGCTCGGCCGCGACGCCGACGCCCTCGTCGACAAGGTCACGCCCTCGAAGATCATGGACCGGCAGACCAGCAAGCTCAAGGGCGCGTTCGGCTCCGTCCGCGAGCGCGTCATGGGCGCGGTCGACGACGCCGGCTCGAGCATGCACCGCGCGGGCTCGAACGTCGGCGGCTCGGTCTCCGGCTCCGTCTCGGGAGCCGGCTCGGCCGTCTCCGACGCCACGCACCGCGCCGCCGCCAAGGCCGAGGGCAACCCGATGGCCGTGGGCCTCATCGCCTTCGGAGCGGGTCTGCTCATCTCCTCGCTCATCCCCGCCTCCGAGAAGGAGAAGCGGATGGCCGAGGACGTGAAGGAGCAGGCGCAGCCGCTGCTGGACGAGGCGAAGAGCGTCGCCCAGGAGGTCGGCTCCAACCTCAAGGAGCCCGCGCAGGAGGCCGCCGCATCCGTCAAGGACGCCGCGACCGACGCCGCGGGCACCGTGCGCTCCGAGGCCCAGTCGTCGGCGGAGAACGTCACCGACCGCGCCAAGGATGCGCGCGAGAACGTGCAGGGCAGCTGACCCGCACGCGCACGTCGATGGGCGGGACCCGACGGGTCCCGCCCATCGGACTGTCCGGCCTCAGCCGACGCCGAGGATGAGGCCGATCAGGCTCCACGCCCCGTAGGCGGCGAGCGAGGCGCCGCCGACCACCGCCGCGCCCACGGCACCGCCGCCGACGATGAGTCCGGTGCGCAGCCGCGAGCGCGGCGCCCGTCCGCGCTGGACGACGAGATCGGCGCTCCGCTCGACCGTCGCCGCGGTGCGGGTGCTGCGCAGCTCGACGGCCGCCAGTGGCGAACCGGTCCACTTCTCGACGCCCCAGGCGAGGCCCCGGGTGGTCTGCACCTTGAGGTTCCTGCCCCAGCCCGCGGCCGGGTCGATCGGGCGCATGCGCAGCCGCTCGGCCGTCGCCCGCACCCGCTCGACGTCGCGCAGGCCGACTTCGGCGAGCTCGGCGGCCATGCCGTGCAGGCGCTTGCGAGCGCGCTTGCGCAAGGTCGTGTCGGCGGCGCGCACCTCGAGACGGTGCATGGCTGTCCGCACGTCGTCGAGCACCCGGTGCGCCTCCGCGAGATAACGGGCCGCCTGACGGTCGGGCCCGAGCGCGAGGAAGGCGCCTTCCTCGGCGAGCCCGTCGACCGCCTGGTCGAACGCGAACACGGGGCTGCCCGAGGGGAGCGCCCGGTCCGCGTGATGCTGATGCGTCATGCCGTCTGCCTTCCGCCGCGTGGTGTCCCGAACTCCAGCTTACGAGCGGGCGCGCGATCTGTCCCGTGCTCGCGATACCCGAGGCGTGCGCATGCCGCAACCCCTTCACTGCCCGCCGCAGTCCCCGCACGATGGAGATCCACGCAATCGATCGGAAAGGACACCTCATGGCTCGCATCACAGAGAGCATCGATGTCGACGTCGACGTGACCACGGCGTATGACCAGTGGACGCAGTTCGAGACGTTCCCGCAGTTCCTCAGCTTCGTCGAGTCGATCCGTCAGATCGACGACGAGACCACCGCCTGGAAGGTCGAGATCGGGGGCGTCCAGCGCGAGTTCACGGCGAAGATCACCGAGCAGCACCCCGACGAGCGCGTCGCGTGGAACAGCATCTCGGGTGACGCCGACCACGCCGGAGTCGTGACGTTCCACCGCCTGTCGGACACGAGCTGCCGCGTGACCGTGCAGCTCGACTGGGAGCCGACCAGCCTCACGGAGAACGTGGGTGCGGTCCTCGGCTTCGACGATCGTGCTGTGAAGAAGGACCTCGCGCACTTCAAGGAGTTCATCGAGTCGCGCGGCGCTGAGACCGGCGCCTGGCGCGGCGACATCTCCTGACGCCGAGGAGGGGCCGGTGGCCGACGCGACCGGAGAGCGCCTGACGGCGCAGCAGCGACTCGTCGTCGTGATCGCGATCCTCGCGTCGTTCGTGAGCTTCCTCGACGGCAGCGTCGTCAACGTCGCGCTCCCGGCGATCAGCCGGGAGCTCGGCGGGGGCCTCACGACGCAGCAGTGGGTGGTGGATGCCTATCTCGTCACCCTGAGCGCGCTGATGCTCCTGGCCGGATCGGTCTCCGACGCCTTCGGCCGCATCCTCGTGATGCGGTGGGGGCTCGTCGGCTTCGGCTTCTCCTCGCTCGTCATCGCGGCGGCCCCCGACCCCGCCCTGCTCGTCGCCGCGCGCGCCGTGCAGGGTGCGGCGGGGGCCTTCCTCGTGCCGAGCTCCCTCGCCCTCATCACCGCGGCCATCCGCCCGCCCCTGCAGGCGCGGGCGATCGGCGTCTGGACGGCGTGGACCACCGCCGCGATGATCGCGGGCCCGCTGATCGGCGGGCTGTTCGTCGATCTGCTGTCGTGGCGCCTGGTCTTCCTCATCAACGTCCTGCCGATCGGTGTCACGCTGTGGCTCCTCACCCGGCTGGAGGCGCGCAATGCGCGCAGGCCCGGAGTGCGGATCGACCTCGCCGGCGGAGCGCTCTGCGCGCTCGGGCTCGGCGCGGCCGTGTTCGCGCTCATCGAGCAGCCGAGGCTCGGCTGGTCGTCTCCCGCGATCGCCGTGCCGCTCGTCATCGGCGCGGTGCTCTTCGCGGCGTTCCTCCTCCGTCAGCGCCGGGTGCGAGATCCGATCCTGCCGCTGGAGCTCTTCACCGTGCGGAACTTCTCGGCGGGCAACCTCGCGACACTGTTCATCTACGCCGCCCTGGCCCTCAACGGCTTCGTCGTGGGCGTCTACCTGCAGCAGGGCGCGGGGCTTCCGGCCACACTCGCCGGACTTGCGAGCCTGCCGGTGACCATCCTCATGATCCTCCTCAGCGCCAGGGCTGGCACGCTCGCCGGCCGCTGGGGGACCCGCGGCTTCATGACGGCGGGGCCACTGGTGATGGCCGTCGGCGCCGCCCTGCTCCTGACCGTGAAGCACGACTTCGACTATGTCCGGCAGGTGCTGCCGTCGATGATCGTGCTGGGCGCGGGACTCGCGCTGACCGTCTCGCCGCTCACCGCGACGGTGCTCGGCGCCATCGACACGGAGCGATCGGGCATCGCCTCGGCCGTGAACAACGCGGTCTCGCGGGTGGCCGGGCTCCTCGTCATCGCGCTGCTGGCGACGATCGTCGGCGGGCGCCTGGACCTCGCGGGGTTCCATTCCGCGGCCGTCGTGACCGCGGTGCTGTTCGCCGCCGGCGGCGTCGCGTCCTGGCTGGGAGTCCGCGACGCGCCGGCGTGAGGGTCAGAGGGGTCGGGGCGCGTTGTTGATGTGCTCCTCGACGAGCTGGATGCCGCCGAGGGCGTTCGCGGAGACGGCCAGCTCCTCGACCCACTCGCGGTTGAGCGGCGGAGCCTGAGGCTCGTCGAACTCGAAGCGCAGCGGGATGGCCGGGTGCACCCAGATGGTGCTGCGGCCGTCGTCCTGCTCTTCCGGATGGCGCCAGGAGACCGAGAAGCTCTCGTCGCGGCGCAGCTTGCTGATGATGACGACCTTGAGGTGCGCGAGGGCACGATCGTCGATGTGGATGGCGGAGGCATTCGCGCCGTAGTAGAGCACTCCCATGCGCACAACGCTAGACGGCCGGGATGTGCGACGTCCGCGTGCTGCTCCCTGGGCGTGGCGGAACGTGGCGCTTTTCCGACGAACGTCGGAAAAGCACCAGGACGCGCCGCGATGTGGCCGGGTGGGTGTGGAAAGAGCACCCTCGGCACCCTGAGATCGCCCTACTTTCTTGATGTGATGGTGTCTCCGTGCGTGGTGCGCGGCGCGAGTGTGGAGCAGGACATGTCGGAGACGAGTGCGGTGCCCGGCGCGCAGCGGCCATGGCAGGACGACGATCTCAGGGGGCGAGCCGAGACGCCCGTCGATGAGGCGCAGGCGTCGGCCGGAGGACGTCTCCGCGTCTTCCGGCGGCTGCTCGACGCGGAGCGGGCCGTTCGAGTGCGCGCGCTCGCGCAGGCGCGCGAGCGTCGGTGGTTCGACGCGGCCTCCCCGCTTCTGGTCGCGCTCGTCGACTCGGCGACGTCCGCCGATGATCTGCGACGACTGGCGATGGCGCTGCAGGCGGACGGGCGCGGAGCGACGTGGCACATCGGCGACGCCTTCGGGCTGCCCGTGCTCGTCACGTCGTGCTCGCGCGTGCCCGAGCCCGCGCGGCAGGCGCTGGAGCGCGAGGTGCGCCGCCACGGCCATCCGCACGCGCGTCTGCACGACGCGACCCTCCACCCGGACGAGGACGACCTGCTTCCCGCCGTGCGGGAGGCCTTGCACGCGCGCACCGCGATGGACGACGGCCTGCGGCTGCCTCCGGGAGTGCGGCTGCTCCTCGAGGACGTGGAGGTCCCCGTCGATCTGCTGCGCCGCGCCTCGCCCGGCGCCTTCGCCCTCTGGCGGTCGGACGACGACGCGCAGCTCGCGACCGTCGAGGCGTATCTCGACGCGGGCGGCCGGGTCTCCGAAGCGTGCCGGCGGCTCCACATCCATCGCACGACGCTCTACTACCGGCTCGAGAACCTCCCCGAGGTCGTCCGCGACGAGCTCGCGGACGGGCTGCGCCGCAGCGTGATGCACGTGGTGCTGACGACGCTCCGCTCCCGGGCGGCGGGAGAGGACGCCGCCCTCACGGGTGGATGACCGTCAGCAGCGAATCCGGATGGTCGGGCACGACGAGCGTCTGCCAGGTCGACCGCTGCCATCCGTGCTCGACGTCGTAGAACAGGCTGGTCCCGAACGTCAGCTTGCGTGCGCGCTGGCGCTCCCACAGCGCCCGGAAGGACGGGTAGCGCCGGTGGAGCGTCGCGACGAGCTCCTGGAAGCGCTCCTCGTCGGGTGCGGCCTGGAAGCGCAGGGAGTCGACGAGGCGGATGGCGGTCTCCCGCCACTCGCCGGGTGAGGGCGCCTCGTCCTCGTGCTCGAACACCTCCACGAGGAGGTTCCGCCCGACGTCGAGGAAGCCGTTCGCGACCTGGGCGCACGCGCGGTTGACGACCAGCACGTCGTGGATGCCGTTGGTGATGTAGGCCGGGTGCGGCTCCACGAGGCGGAGAATGGCGAACGCGCCCTTCGGCAGTCCGTCGCGGCGCGAGATGGCGCGTGTCGCGCTCGTCTGCGCGAGCTGCTGGAAGTACTCCGTCGTGTCCGCGTCGAGCCGCAGCGCGCGCGACAGCGACGCCACCACCTGCGGGGAGGGGAGATGCCCGTGGGCCTGCTCGAGGCGGATGTAGTAGTCGCGGTTGATGCCGGCGAGCTCGGCCACCTCCTCGCGGCGCAGACCGGGCACGCGCCTGCCGTGGTCACGGGCGAGACCCACGTCCTCGGGCTGCAGCTCGTGACGCCGACCGCGCAGGAGCTCGGCGATGAGGGTGTACCGCAGGGTCACGACGCGGTCTCCGGTCCCGTCCCCGGGCGCGCGCCTCGACGCGTGGTGGCGCCGATCGTGCGCAGCGCGTCGATGAGCGAGGCCACCTGCGCCCAGCTGAGGCCCTCGAGCAGGGCCGACTCCTGCGCGACGAGCGTGCGCATGGCGGACTCGACCCGATCGCGGCCCGCCGGCAGCAGCGTCACGATGCGGCTGCGCTGGTCGGCGGGGTTGTCGGTGCGCGCGAGATAGCCGCGCTCCTCCAGCCGCTCGATGCGGTAGGTGATGGTGCCGCTGGTGGCGGTGGTCCACGTGGCCAGCTGCGACGGCGTCATCGCCTGCTCGGGCGAGCGGCGCAGCAGCGACAGGATGTCGAACTCCCACGCGCGCAGTCCTGCGGCCGAGAACGCCGACTCGCGCACGCGCTGCAGGTCGCGGGCGACGCGGCGCAGGCGCGACATCACATCGAGCGGCGAGAGGTCGACGTCGGGCAGGATCGCCGACCAGGCGTCGATGATGAGGTCCACCTCGTCATCGCCGCTCTCGTAACCGCGCGCATCTGCCACCACCCCACAGCATAGGACGGCGCCCGCCGATCTCCTTGGCGGTGTCCGCGGCAGCGTGTACCGTCGGCCGCATCGCTCGTCTCCGGAGGTCAGGATGAAGTTCTTCCAGCGGCTTGGCCGATCGTTCATGCTGCCCGTCGCGGTGCTGCCGATCGCGGCCATCCTCGTCGGCGTCGCCTTCTTCATCCGCAACGTCGCGGGGGAGAACGTCGCGGTCACGTTCCTCAACGGCGCCGGCGGCGCGCTGCTCGACAACATGCCGATCCTGTTCGCGATCGGGATCTCGCTGGGCATGGCGTCGAAATCCGACGGCACGTCCGCGCTGGCGGGCCTCGTGTCGTGGTTGACGATCACGACGCTGCTGTCGCCGGCCAACGTCGCGCTCTTCCAGGGGGTCGAGGAGGGCGCCGTCGATCCGGCGTTCGGCGTGATCGACAACGTGTTCGTCGGCATCATCGCCGGGCTCATCGGCGCGTTCAGCTACGACCGCTTCAAGGACACGCGCCTGCCCGATGCCCTCGCGTTCTTCTCCGGCAAGCGGTCGGTCGCGATCGTCGCGGCGGGGATGTCGCTGGTCGTGGCGCTCATCCTCTTCCTCGCCTGGCCGGTCGTGTACGGCGCGCTCGTGGCCTTCGGCGAGTTCATCGCCGCGCTCGGTCCGCTCGGCGCGGGCATCTACGGCTTCATGAACCGCATCCTCATCCCGCTGGGCCTCCACCACGCGCTGAACTCCGTGTTCTGGTTCGATGTGGCGGGCATCAACGACCTCGTGAACTTCCTCGGCGGCGAGGGCGAGTACGGCGTGACCGGCCAGTACATGACGGGCTTCTTCCCGGTCATGATGTTCGGCCTGCCGGGCGCGGCGCTGGCGATGTACGTGACGGCGAAGACGACGCGGAAGAAGGTCGCGGCGGGCCTCCTCCTCTCGGGCGCGGTGTCGTCGTTCGTCGTCGGCGTGACCGAGCCGCTGGAATTCGCCTTCATGTTCCTCGCCCCGGTGCTCTACCTGATCCACGCGGTCTTCATGGGGATCTCCCTGGCGATCAGCGCCATCCTGCCGGTGCGGATGGGCTTCGGCTTCTCCGGCGGCGCGATCGACCTGCTGCTGGGATGGACGAACCCGATGGCGCAGAACCCGTGGCTCATTCCGGTCATGGGCGTGTTCTGGTTCGCCGTCTACTTCCTCGTCTTCCGCTTCGTCATCGTGCGGTTCGATCTGAAGACGCCCGGACGCGAGGACGACGAGGTCGAGACCGACGGCGTCCGGCCGGTCGACGGCGACGATCGCTTCCGGGGCACCGCCGCGCGATTCCTCGAGGCGCTCGGCGGGCAGGAGAACATCGTCGAGCTCGACAACTGCGCGACGCGGCTGCGGATGGTCGTGGCCGACGTCGCGAAGGTGGACGACGCGACGCTGCGACGTGCGGGAGCGGCTGGGGTCATGCGCCCGGGCGGCAGGGCCGTGCAGGTCGTCTACGGCCTGAACGTCCAGTTCGTGAAGGACGCGATGGAGGATCTGATGGCGGGTCGCGCCCCCGTGGCCGAGCGACGAGACGACGCGGCGGCGCCGACTCCGGTGCTCACGACGGCGCCCGCCGTCGTCCGGCTCCGTCAGCCGATCGAGGGGCGGGTCGTGCCGCTGTCGACGGTGCCCGATCCCACCTTCGCCGAGGGGATCATGGGGCCGGGCGTCGCGATCGAGCCGACCGGCGACACCGTCGTCGCACCGGCCGAGGGGCGGGTCGAACACGTCTTCCCGACCGCGCACGCGGTCGCGATGGTGCTCGCGGACGGCACCGAACTGCTCATCCACGTCGGGATCGACACCGTGGACATGGCGGGAGAGGGGTTCGAGACGCTGGTGTCCGCCGGTCAGGAGGTGACGGCCGGGACGCCGCTGCTGCGGATCGACCTCGACCGCCTGCGTGCGGCGGGTCATCCCACCATCACCCCCGTCGTCGTGCTCAACAACCCCGACGCCTCGGTTCAGATGTCTTGACCGGCTAGGGTCGAGAAGGGGGTCGTCGGCATCGTGTCGGCGTGGTGTCGCGTGCGCGGCCCACCCACCGCCGACGACAGGAGAGACTGATGGCCATCCGCCGCATCACCAGGACCGCACTCGCAGCGACCGCCACACTCGCGCTGCTTCCCGGCCTCGCGGCCTGCAGCGGGGGCGGTCAGACCGTCGAGGAGGCCTGCGAGGTCATCCAGAGCGGGAACGAGGACCTCAGCGCGAGCCTCAGCGAGATCTCGACGTCGATGACGAGCGGCGATTCGAGCTCGCTGGCCGAGCAGGTCGGCAGCGTGAACGACGAGATCAGCGCCCTGGGCGAGAAGGTCACGAACGACGAGGTGAAGCCCGCGTTCGACCGCTTCGCGGGCGCGTTCGGCGACCTCGCCGAACAGATCGACGCGATGACCGGTCTCGACATGACCGACGTCGACGCCGTCACGGAGGCGAGCGAGGCGATGACCACGTCGTCGACCGAGCTCACCGACGCACAGAGCGAGCTGACCGAGGTGTGCGGCGCGTGACGGCGTCGCCCGGGCCCCACGGCCTGGGCGGTTTGCCGCACGCATAGGGTGGACGGACGCAACCGGAAGGGGATACCCATGGCACGCATCCTGATCTTCGGAGGACACGGAAAGGTGGCGCTGCGCCTCGCGCCGCTGCTCGCCGAGCGCGGCGACGCCGTCACCGGCGTCATCCGCAATTCCGATCACGAGGCCGACGTCCGTGCGGCCGGCGCCGAGCCGGTCATCGCCGACATCGAGACGCTGGACGTCGACGGCCTGGCCGACCTCGTCCGCGGTCACGACGCCATCGTCTGGTCGGCTGGCGCGGGAGGCGGGAACCCCGCACGCACCTGGGCCGTCGACCGCGATGCGGCCATCCGCTCGATCGACGCCGCGCGCGCGGCGGGCGTCTCGCGGTACGTCATGGTGTCGTATCTCGGCGCGGGGCCGAACCACGGCGTCCCCGAGGACGACGCCTTCTACGCCTACGCGGAGTCGAAGGCGGCCGCCGACGAGCACCTGCGCGGCAGCGGCCTGGAGTACACCATCCTGCAGCCGGGCGGGCTGACCCTCGACGAGCCGACCGGTCTCATCGAGACCGCCGACCCGGGCGACGGGCGCGTCTCGCGTGGCGATGTCGCGGCCGTGGCCGCCGCCGTGCTGGCCGATGCGAGCACGGTCGGGCGCTCGATCCCGTTCGGCAACGGCAGCACGCCGATCACCGAGGCGATCGCGGCATGACCCGCCGCGCCGTGCTCGCCGTCTCGGCGGCGGGCACGGCGGGCACGGCGGCCGCGGGGCCGGCCGTGCACATCGCGCTGCCGGCATCGCCCGCGACGGACGCCGTGCTCGGACCTGTCAGAGGCCCTGGCCGGCGTCCCAGAGACGCTCGGGCGAGCCGTTGATGAGCGCGTCGATGTGCATGGCCTGCGCGTCGGTGAGCGAGGCGACGTAGTCGATGATGCCGCGGCCCGTCGCGCGCCGCCGCAGCTCGACGCCGTCTGACGCGTCGGCGAGCTCGGGCTCGTCGCGGCGCAGTCGGGCGTAGTCCTCGGCGGCGAGGTCGACGAGGTCGAGGAGGCGCCGCGGCGCCCGCCGCACGTCGTGCGGGTCGTCGAGCCAGGCGGCGAAGCCGTCGACGAGGCGCTCGAGCACGCTCGCCTGGCCGCGCTGGTACAGGGCGAGGTCGGGGCGCTCGAGGATGAAGCGCTGGTGCAGGAACTTCAGCACCGCGACCTCGTGCCACGCGTCGCGGTCGAGGCTGACGTGCCCGGAGCGGATGGGCGGGGTCTCGCTGACGGTCACGGAGTGCTGCAGCCGGGTGATCCAGGCGGCGGTGAACTGCGACAGCGTGCGCTCGGTGAGCATGGAGCCGTCGAACGGCACCGCGAGGAGACCGTCGATGACCTCGTCCGTCACCCGGGCCACGGCGGCTGCGAAGACCTCCTCGTCGGCGATCCACGGGTCCTTCGCCTCGAGTCGCCGCCACAGCAGCTCGAGCGAGCGACCGGGCGTGCGCTGCGACAGCACGAGGTCGCCCTGGGCGGCGGCGTGCAGGGCGGCGCGGTCACGGCGCCATGCGCGGAACTCGGCGGAGATCGTGGACTGGTTGAGCAGCCCCGCCCGGTAGAAGTCGTCGAGGTCGTGCAGCGAGTACGCGATGTCGTCGGCGATGTCCATCACCGAGCACTCCATCGTCTGCTGCAGCGGCGCGATCGCGGGGTAGGGAGCGCGGGCGGCGCGCATCTCGTGCGCGTCGAGCGCGAAGGCGGAGAACTTGTAGGCGCCGCTGCCGGGCGAGGCGGGAGTGATGCCGCGCGGGGCCTCCGGTCGACCGGACCAGCCGTCGCCCTCGGCGCGCAGCCACGGATACTTCAGCACCGCCGCGCGCACCGCGGCGGTCAGGTTGAGACCCGCGCCGGCCCGGTCGTACTCATCGAGCCGGGTGACGATGCGAAAGGTCTGCGCGTTGCCCTCGAAGCCGTCGCGCAGACCGAAGCGGTCGCGCGCGAGCCGGTCGAGGGCCTGCTCGCCGAGGTGGCCGAAGGGCGGATGGCCCAGGTCGTGGGCCGCGGCGGCCGCCTGCACGACGACGGGATCGCAGCCGCCGAGCCGGGCGACGATCTCGCCCTCCGGGCCCGCGCTGTGCGACAGCTGCACGGCGATGCCGCGGGCGACGGCGGCGACCTTCACCGAGTGCGTGAGCCGATTGTGGACGGCGAGTCCCGCGCCGGCCTGGGCGATGACCTGGGTGACCGCCGACAGGCGCGAGTAGTACGGAGAGAAGCGTATGCGCTCCACGTCGACGCGGTACTCCGGATTGCGCTCGCGCCGCTGGTACTCGTCGATCGCCTCGGGCACGCGCCGCGCCGTGCGCGGGTCGTCGTCGAGAGCGGCGCCGGCGTCGGCGGCAGGTGCATCCGTCATCCGACCGATGCTACCGGCCGTCCGCGCCGCGACGACGTCGCAGCCGCCGGCGTCGCGGCGTCTGCTCGGGCGCCGCGACGGCGCGAGCCGCCTGCCGGCGCTCCTCCCGTCGGGCGGCCCATCCGGCCACCTCGGCATCGATGTCCACGAGCGGCGTGACAACGGGCGGGCCGCCGAGCAGCTGCATGCGCGCGAGCTTCACACGGCGGTTGAAGTCGTCGAGGTGCTCGCGCACGTCCTGCTCGCGCGACATCGTGTCGAGCGTCTGCGCGAGGCCGGCGTGCTCCGAGCGCAGCTGCAGGGCGGGCGGGCCGAGCCCGGTCAGCCCCTCGCGTTCGATCTTGCGGCGGATCCACCAGTCGGGGTCGTGCGATTCGCCGAGGCCCTCGAGGGGGCGCCCGGCACCGGGCAGGTCGTCGAACTCGCCGCGGCGCATCGCCTGCTGGATGACCATCTCGACGTAGGCGGGTCGATCGGTCAGCCCGGGAGCGCCCGCGGAGCCCGTCGGGGTGTCGTCCGTCTCGCCGAGCTCCTCGCGCATGCGATCGATGCGGTACTGGACCGCGCTCAAGCGCGGGTCGACGTGCTCCTCGTCGCGTGCTGCCATGGCGTCACCTCCGCGCCTCCAGGCTACGACGCGCGAGCGGGGCGCGGGTCGTCAGGCGGGGAGCTCGGCCCGCAGCCGGCCGAGGTGCTCCGCGGTGATGTCGTCCTCGGCGCGCTCCGGCGTCGGCATCTCCCGGACGACCTCGAACGGCTCAGTCATCGCCTCGCCGTCCACGCGCACGTCGAGATGGGTGACCGCGTCGCCGCGGGCGTGCAGCCACCGCGCCATGTCGTAGTCGCTGGGGGAGTCTCCCGCCGTGAACCAGCGGCTGGGCGCGGCCATCCGCTGCTCGACGAGGGAGAGCGCGCGGGCGGCGCCGAGCGCCTTGCCGGCGTCGACGTGCTCGATATCGATGGAGATGATCGTCGGGATGATGTGGAACCGGTCGCTCAGCCCCTGGTCGTCGATGACCTGCTGGCAGGCGCGGACGAGCGCGGGCTGTGCCGCGAGGTACGCCTCGCTCGCGACGTCGAGGTTCTGCTCGATGGAGATCATCGTGCGCTTGGTGTCGTCCCAGAACATGAGGTCGGTGTGCTGGTCGGCGAGTGCGCGGATGGCGTCCGTGAGCGCCTGCGGCGGCCGCAGCTCGAGGTCGGCGTGGATCTCGCCGACCCGCACCTCCGGCGCATCGGGCTCGAGCGAGAACCAGGTCGCGCCCTTCTCGCCCACGCCCCATACGGGAGCGTCGGGTCGGAGGCCGGCAGCCGCGAGCTCCGGGATCACGCGCTCGACGAGGAACGCCGTGGAGCGGCCCGTGTTGAACACGACGGGCGCGCCGGCGTGGGCGAGCGCGACGAGGTCGGGCGCGATCGAGGTCACGCGCAGCGTGCGGGTGACGGTGCTCGCGAGCGGGCCGTCGACGTCGAGGAGGAGTCCGATGGTCACCGGACCATCCTCTCCGATCCGCCGAGCGTCGGCGTCAGGCGGGCACGTCCAGAGTGCGGCTCGCATCCCACGGGAGGGTCCATCCGAGCCGGTCGAATATCGCGTCGAGCACGCCGGCGGTGAAGCCCCACACCACGCGCTCCTCGCCCGTGCGAGGGTCGGGCACGACGAACGCCGGCCCGCGCCAGGTTCTGCCGCGATGGCGCGTGACCGACGTGAAGCGGAACGCGGGCGAGAGCAGGTCGGCGACCGGCGCGCGGAACACGGCCGAGGACTCGCCGACGTCCACGACGCGCACGGCGGACGGTCGGCGCCACCAGGCGAGGACGGGCGTGACGAGATGGCCGGAGGCGGGCACGGGAATGGCCGCGAGCTCGCCGAGCACGTCGACTCCGGCGGGGTCGAGCCCGGTCTCCTCGTGCGCCTCGCGCAGCGCGGCGGCGGTGACGTCGGCGTCGTGCGAGTCGACGCGGCCGCCGGGAAAGGCGACCTCTCCCGGGTGCGACCGCAGGGTCGTCGCCCGGGCCAGCAGCAGCACATCGAGATCGCGCGAGACCTCGCTGTGCGCGCCGGCCGCTTGCGGAGCGGGCGCGCCGGCGGCTTGCGGAGCGGGCGCGCCGGCGGCAGGCAGGTCGTCGAGCACCCCGAACAGGACGAGGACGGCGGCCGGGCGGCCAGCTGCGGGCATCATGCGCGCCCGCTCCGCCGCCCAGGGCCCCGCGAAGTCGTGATCCGCGGCGAGGGCCTCCAGCTGCGCGCGGGCGGTGGCGGGCGGCAGGGGCTCGGACGGCATGGTCCCGAGCGTAGCCGCCGGCGCGCTTGCTCCGCGTGACCTGAGAACGCGCGGGCGAGCTGCGCGTCACCGTGTCCCGCGCGGGGCCCCGGCTTAGCATTGCGCTATGAGGACGAGATCGACCGGACGCACGCGGGCTCTCACCCGAGCGGCGGGTGCCGCGGTCGTGACCGCTCTCCTCCTCGCCGGAGCTCCCGCCGTCGCATCCGCGCAGACGTCGCCATCCCCGTCGACCGAGCCGGTGCCATCCGCCTCGGTCGAGCCCTCGCCATCCGCAGCCCCGCCTGCGGAGCCGACGGTTCGCGTGGAAGCGGCTTCGTCCGACGCGTACGCGGCCCGGGCGGCGCAGATCGTCGCCGAGATGACCCCCGCGCAGCGAGCGGGGACCGTTGTGATGGGGCACATCCCGTCGCGTGATGCGGAGACCGTGCGGTCGTACCTCGCCGACAGCAACCTCGGCGGCTTCCTCCTGATGGGCGCGAACGTCGGGTGGGAGGAGCAGACGCGCGCGCTCACCGACGCCATGACCGTCGACCCTGCGCTGCCACCGCTCATCGCGGTGGACCAGGAGGGAGGCGTGGTGTCCCGTCTCTACTGGGATGACGCGGCCTCTGCGCGCGTGCTGCGCGACCAGTCGCCGGGTGCGACGGAGACCGCCTTCGCGGCCCGCGGGGCGCTCGTCGCGCGTGCCGGCATCAGCGTCAACTTCGGGATCGTCGCCGACACGACCGCAGACACCGGCTCGTTCATCTGGAGCCGGGTGCTCGGCGAGACGCCGAGCGCGGCGACGTCGCGGGTCGCGGCGGCTGTGAGCGGCGAGTCGCCGTACGTGCTGTCGGCGCTCAAGCACTTCCCCGGGCACGGGCCGGTGCGCGAGGACTCGCACTTCACCATCCCCGCGACGGATACGACGCTGTCGCGGTGGAACTCGCGGGACGCGCGCCCGTTTCTGGCCGGCATCTCCGCGCAGGCGCCGCTGGTCATGATGGGGCACCTCTCCTACACGGCCGTCGACCCGGCGCCGGCGTCGCTCTCACCCGAGTGGTACCGGATCCTGCGCGATGAGCTCGGCTTCGAGGGCGTCGCCGTCACGGACGACCTCGGGATGCTCGTGCAGAGCGGGCGCCCGGAGTACCAGGACCCCGTGCAGAACGCGATCATGGCGCTCTCCGCCGGCGCGGACCTCGTGCTCACCGTCGCCAGCTCGACGGCGCAGACCGCTCCCGACATGGCTGCGGGCATCGCCGCGGCGGTGGACTCGGGGACGCTGTCGGAGGAGCGACTGACCGAGGCGGCGACCCGCGTCGTCGCGCTGCGCCTCCAGGCCGGCGGCGCGGGGCGTTCGCTGCTGCCGTGCGAGGGGGAGTGCGCCGCGCCCCAGGGCTGACCGCTTCGCGAGCCGGCCTTCTCTCCGGGCCCGGCCTTCTGAGCATGTCCCACTTGTGCACCCCAAGACCGGGTCTTGGGGTGCACAAGTGGGACATGCGGTTGTGTCGTTGCCGCTGGGGCAGCTACTTTTCGGCGCGCGTGGCGGATGACTGAGGTCGCCTGCTGAGTTAAGTAGAGCGCTTGATACTCTGCCGCCGATCTGGCTCGCGCGACGAGCGGATGAGGTGCTAAGGCACTGAAGGAGATTGAGTGGGAGCGTCGTTTTAAGCGTCGTCGTGTGCACAGCGTGCGCGCGTCGGCGTGTCTGAGGTGGGTTTTCCACACCTGCTGGATGTTCGGTTGTCCGGTCCGGGAATGTCGGTGGTGGCTTCTATCGTGAGGGCATGGTCAAAGATGCCAGGCCGGTCTCGCGAACCGCTCCCGCCACTTCGGTGGGTGCGGTCGCGGAGCTGCTGGACGGGGTCTTGGGGCTGGTCGAGCAGCTTCCCGACGCGGAGCTCGTGGCGCTGACGGGGCGGGTGGAGCAGCTGGGCCGGATGGTTGACGCCGTCCGCGTTCGAACGGCGGGAGAGGTGACGCGACGTTCGGGGCGCGGGTTGGAGCATCCGCTGTCGGAGGGGCTGGGGTGCCGCACCGGGAGGGAGGTGCTGGAGCGGGTGACCGGGGTGCCGGGGGTGACGCTCTCCTCGCGGGCGCGGTTGGATGAGCGGACCCGGCAGCGGGAGTCCGCGACGGGGTTGCCGCTGCTGCCGGAGCGCCCGGTCCTCGCGGCGGCCCTGGCGGCCGGGCGGATCGGGGTGGAGCCGGCGGCGCTGCTGGTGAAGGCGTTCGATACGGCGTCGAAGGCGCTGCCGGCCGAGGAGCGGTACAAGATCGATGCGATGGAGGCGCACCTGGTCGGCATCGCCACCGGCGCGATCGGCTCCGACCTCGACGACGCTGCCGTTCCCGGTCCGCTTGTCGACCTCCTGGACCCCGCGACCGAGACCGCTGCAGACGCCGCTGGCGCCGATGCCGACGCGGAAGCGGATGCGGAAGCCGATGGTGCTGCCGCAGGTGGGGTGTTGCCGCCGCCGTGGAGCGTGGTGAAGGCGCACGCGGATGCGTGGGTCGATGTGCTCACGGCGGACGGGTTCGATCCGGACCATGAACACGACAAGGCGCTCCGCGCTCGGAGCCTCACGGTCACGGAGCTTCCGAACGGGAACTTCCGGGTGAACGGGGTCCTCGTCCCCGAAGCAGGCGCCCTTCTGCAGGTCCTCCTCGCCGCGCACACGAACCCCGCCCGCACCGTGGCGTTCGCCGGCGATTCCGCTGACGAACAGGTGGCGGCGCCCGAGGGCGGCGGTTTCATCGACGGAACCGCTCCCGAGGATCGAGGCGATGCGGCCTGGGAGTCGGACGAAATCGTCCACGACCCGCGCACGGCCACGCAGAAGCGTCACGACGCGCTCATGGCGATGCTGCAGGCCGCCTCCCGCGCAGCCGAGACTCCAACCCTCGGCGGCGCCGCCCCCACGGTCATGGTCCACGTCGCGCAGCAGGACCTCGCGTCCACGCGGTTCCCCGAGTCTGCGTGGGGCGACGAGCCCGCATGGGACGAGCCACCACCGCCCCCACCGCCCTCACCGCCCCCGCCGCCATCAGCGCCGAGTCGCTCGAAGCACGGCATCGCGCATCTCGACGGGGTCCACCGGGCCGTGCCGGCGTCCGTCGCCCGGCGGATCGGGTGCAGCGGCGACATCCTCCGCGCCGTGCACGCCCCGAACGGCAGGATCCTGTCCCTCACCAGCGTGCAGCGCACCTTCACCGCCACCCAGCGCAAAGCGATCGTCGCCCGCGATGGCGGGTGCATCATCCCCGGGTGCACGATCCCCGCCGCCTGGTGCGAGATCCACCACGTCCAAGACCACGCCCGAGGCGGCCCCACCCGCACCGACAACGGCGTCCTGCTGTGCTGGTGGCACCACCACCACCTCGAACACTCCGGATGGGACATCCAGATACGAAACGGCGCCCCCTACATCGCCGCCCCGAACTGGATCGACCGACACCACCGCTACCGGCCCGCCCCCACCTCCACCACCCGACTCCACACGAGAATTCGATGGACCCAGCGATGACCCGCGGTGCAGCTACCGAGAAGGCCCACACGCGTTGCGTCCAGCAGCGATCAGCCCTTGCCCTGCCACGCCGTGAGGATCTGCGCACGCAGCGCGTTGGCACGAGGCGCGAGTTCACGCTGGCGGCGCACGTACTCGGCCTTGCCCTCGGGCGTCTCGATCGCGACGGGCTCGAAGCCCCAGTCGGCGAGGTCGTACGGCGACGCCTCCATGTCGAGTCGGCGAATGTCTCGAGCGAGTTCGAATGCGTCGAGCAGCAGCTCCCCGGGAACGAGGGGCCCGAGCTTCACTGCCCACTTGTAGACGTCCATGCCCGCGTGCAGGCACCCGGGCTGCTCGCGCTCCGGCTGCCCTTCGCGGCTCAGCAGCTCGCGGTTCCGCGGCACGGCGTCGGGCGTGAAGAACCGGAACGCGTCGAAGTGCGTGCACCGCAGCTCGTGCGAATCGACCACGGCGTCCGTCGCGTCCTGCCCGAGGCGCAGGGGCTGCGGATGGCGGTGGTCACCCTGTCGGTAGACCATCGCCCACTCGTGCAAGCCGAAGCACCCGAACTGGCCCGGCCGCGACGCCGTCCGGCGCAGGATGGCGCCGATGAGGGACAGCAGGTGCGGCTTCGCGGCCTCGAATCCGTCGCGGTCGACCACGAGCGACCCCGGAGCTGTCCCTGACGTGTACCAGCGCCATCCGGCCCGCTCGTCGGACGCAGCATCGTCGAGCTCGACGCCGGGACCCGGATGCCAGCGCCGCAGCACCGACGGCTTGTACGAGTAGTACGTGAAGAGAAAGTCCCATACCGGGTGCTTCTCGCCGCGCGCGGCGCGGGCACGGTGCTCCGCCGTCAGCGCATCCGCGCGGGCGACGTGTGCCTCCTCCCGCGCACGCCATTCGGCAGAGGCCAACGTCGTCATCTCAGTGGGCGAGGATGGCGCTCATTGCGCGGGAGAGGTACCAGGGGTCGACGACCGCCGTGAGCTCGCGCGCCGAGTGCATCGAGAGGATCGGCACGCCGACATCGACGGTGCGGATGCCGAGGCGCGTCGCCGAGATCGGACCGATCGTCGAACCGCACGGGATGGCGTTGTTCGATACGAACTCCTGCGACGGAACGTCGGCCGACCGGCACGCGGCGTTCCACGCGGCGGCTCCGTGGGCGTCGGTCGCGTAGCGCTGGTTCGCGTTGATCTTGAGGATGGGGCCGCCGCCGACCATCGGCTGGTTGGCCGGGTCGTGGCGATCGGCGTAGTTCGGGTGCACGGCGTGCCCGACGTCGCTCGAGACGTGCAGCGACGCCGCATACGCCCGCGCGCGCTCCTCGGGCCCCGCGCCGAGCGCCGTCGAGACGCGCACGAGCACCTCTTCATGGAACGGCCCCGCCGCGCCCGACCGAGACGCACTGCCGATCTCCTCGTGGTCGAACGCAGCGAACATCGCGATCGCATCGGTCGGCCGGGCATCGCGGATGGCGGTGAGCGCGGCATGCGTCGACAGCAGGTTGTCGAGACGGCCGGACGCGAAGAGCGCCTCGTCCGCGCCGAACGCGCGCGGGGTCTGCGTGTCGGCGACGACGAGGTCGTAGCCGTCGATCGCGTCGGCGGTCGTGCCGGCGAGCTCCGCGACGACGGCGAGGATGTCCGCGCTCTCCCGGTCGCCGAAGCCCCAGACCGGCTGCGTGTGGCGCTGCTTGTCGAGTGCGAGGCCGTCGTTCACCGAGCGGTCGAGGTGCACGGCGAGCTGCGGGAGGCGCAGCAGGGGACCGGTCCGCACGAGGTGCTCCCTGCCATCCGCCGTCACCACGCGCCCGGCGAGCTCGAGCTCACGGTCGAGCCAGGAGTTCAGCAGCGGGCCGCCGTAGATCTCGACGCCCAGCTGCCACCACCCACCCGGGCCGGTGGTCGTGGGCTTCGGCTTGAGCTTGAAGCCGGGGGAGTCGGTGTGCGCGCCCACGATGGCGAACGGCGTCGTCGCGGTCGCGCCATGCGGCACGACGAACGCGATCACGGACCCGTCGCGCACGACGACGTATCGACCGCCGGGAGCGATATCCCACGCCTCCGCTTCGCTCAGGCGGATGAAGCCCTCGGTCACCAGACGCCTCGCCGCCTCGTCGGCGGCGTGGTACGACGACGGCGACGCGCTCACGAAGGCGGCGAGGTCGTCGATGTGGGCGCGTGCGGCAGTCGGGACGGTCATCCCTCCAGGGTATCGAGCGCTCGCTGGGCGACGCCCACCCCGACGGTCACTCCACTGGCTCGATGAGCTCCGGAGAGTCGTTGCGCACATTCCCCACCGCCGCCGAGACGCGGTGGTAGGTGAGCTGCTCGGCCACGCGCGGGGCGTCGTCGAGCGCGGCGTCGAGGATGTCGAGCGGGTAGTCCACGTCCGTGTCGAGCCACGCGTCCGCGTGGTCGGCGTCGAGGAAGACGGGCATCCGCTGGTGCACGGACCCGAGCTGCCCGATCGCCTCGCGCGTGAGGATGGTGAAGCTCAGCATCCAGCGTGACGGATCGTCGGCCGCCTTCGCCGGGTCCTTCCACCACTCGTAGAGTCCGGCGAGGAGGAGCGCCTCCTCCTCGGACGGGTGGATGAAGAGCGGCACCTTGCCCTCCTCGGTGACCTGCCACTCGTAGTAGCCCGTCACCGGGACGACCGCGCGGCGCTTCTGCAGCGCGGGTGCGAACATCCGCTTCTCCTCGAGCTCCTCAGCGCGGGCGTTGAAGGCGCGGACGCCGATGGACGGATCCTTCGCCCACGACGGGACGAGTCCCCACCGCGCGGACTCGAGCCGCCGAGTCGGCGGATCGGTCTTCGCGGAGTCCAGCACGATCGCGGCCTGCGCGGTGGGCGCGACGTTGAACGAGGGCGCGGGGAGGTCGTCCGAGACGAGATCCACGCGCAGCTGACCGACCAGTTCCGAGCCCACCCGGGCCACGACGAAGCGTCCGCACACGGTGGCAGGCTACGCCTTCAGGAGTCCGACAGCCTCGAGCCGCTCGGCGAGCCCCGCCCCGTCGCCCGCCGTCACCCACGGCACGCCGGCAGCGCTGTGGTCGTCGACGACGGTGCGACCGCCGGCGAGCACGGCCTGCGCGGGCGAGAGACGACGGATGGCCACGGCCGAGACGGAGTCCGGATGCTTGCGCGTGAACTCGGTGTAGATCTCGTCGTCGTGCTGGCCGTCGTCGCCGATGAGGAGCCACGCGATGTCGGGGAACTCCTCGGCGAGGCGCAGGAGGTTCATGCGCTTGTGATCGCTGCCGCTGCGGAACCACCGCTCGTGGGTGGGGCCCCAGTCGGTCAGGAGCATGGATCCGGGTGGGAAGAGATGCCGCGAGAGGAATGAAGTGAGGGTGGGGGCGATGTTCCATGCCCCCGTCGACAGGTACAGCATGGGGGCGCCCGGGTTCTCGCGGACGATGCGCTCGAGGAGCACGGCCATCCCCGGAACCGGCTGACGGGCGTGAGTGTGGATGACGAACGAGTTCCACGCGGCCAGGAGCGGACGCGGAAGCGCGGTCACCATGACCGTGTCGTCGACGTCGGAGACGATGCCGAACCGCACGTCGGGGTCGACGACGAACACGCGCCCGGATGTCTCGCTGCCGCCCTCGACCGACAGCCGGAAGGTCTGCCATCCGGGTTCGAGGTCGGCGGGCACCACCGCGTCGATCACGCCGCCGCGGTCGGCGACGACCTCGTGCGTGGCACCGCCCACAGTCACGGTGACCTTCGCGAACGCGATCGGGATGCCGGCGAAGGATCGCCAGCCGCGAACGCTCGCCGCCTCGCCCTCGGGCGTGCTGCGCGGCGCCGGCACGATCAGGACGCGACCGAGGACGCGGATCCACCCCTTCCCGCCGTAGCCCGAGAAGGGGACGGCGGTGGGCACGCGCCCCTTGCGGCGCGCGACGCGCTCGCGCCATGCATGGAACCGGCGCTCGAGCCGCGCGACCCAGTGGATCTTGTCCGGGGCGGGTGTCAAGGAGGACATCGCCCTCAGTCTTCCATGGCGGGATCGCTCGCGGGGCTCTCGTCGCCATGCAGGTGGCGGTGCTCGATGCGGGCGATGATCTTCTTGGCCACCACGACCAGGACGGCGAACAGCAGGATGCCCCCGACGAACAGGTAGCCGGCGTAGTGCGCCTGGTCGGCGATCTCCCGGAACCCCCGCGCGGCGCCCGCCGAGATGCTCACGTAGATGCCCGCCCAGAGCGCGCAGGCCGGGAGGGTCCACGCGATGAACCGGCGGTAGGCGAACCCGGTCATGCCGACGGTGAGCGGCACCAGGGAGTGCAGCACGGGCAGGAAGCGCGAGAGGAAGATGGCGATGCCGCCGCGGCGCTGCAGGTAGCGCTCCGATCGCTCCCAGTTGCGCTCGCCGATGCGACGTCCGAGCCAGGAATGGCGGATGCGGGGGCCCAGCCAGCGGCCGAGCGCGAAGCCGATGCTCTCGCCGATGAGCGCGCCGACGACGACCGCGCAGCCGAGCGCGAGGCCCTGCCACACCGACTCCACACCGGCCGCGGCGACGATCACGATGGTGTCGCCCGGCACGATCAGGCCGACGAGGACGCTGGTCTCGAGCATGACCGCGAGACCCGCCAGCGCGGTGCGCAGGACCGGATCCACCGCCGCGACGAGGTCCAGGATCCACAGGAGGATCTCGTTGATCACGTGCCGAGCTTACGAGACGAGCGCTCGCGCTAACCTTGAGTCTTCCCGATCTTCCGCTGTCCGGCTCCCCGGGCGGCGCCTTTCGATTCCGATTGGCCTCATCGCACCGTGTCGCAGAACCCCGTGTCGCAGAACCCCGCAGAGCACCCCGAGAACGACGTCCACGCCATCCAGGCGAAGTGGCAGGCCTACTGGAGCGAGCACGGCACGTTCCTCGCCGGGGAAGAGGGCGACACCCGCCCCCGCAAGTACGTGCTCGCGATGTTCCCTTACCCGTCGGGCGATCTGCACATGGGGCACGCGGAGAACTACCTCTACAGCGACATCGTCGCGCGCTTCTGGCGTCACCGCGGCTACAACGTGCTGCACCCGATCGGCTGGGACTCGTTCGGCCTGCCCGCCGAGAACGCCGCCATCCAGCGCAAGGCCGACCCGCGCGAGTGGACGTACGCCAACATCGCGCAGCAGCGGGAGAGTCTGAAGCGCTACGGCGTCTCGTTCGACTGGAGCCGCGTGCTCCACACGAGCGACGAGGACTACTACCGCTGGAACCAGTGGCTGTTCCTGCAGCTGCACGAGCGGGGTCTGGCCTACCGCAAGGAGAGCCCGGTCAACTGGTGCCCGAACGACCAGACGGTGCTCGCGAACGAGCAGGTCGTCGACGGGCACTGCGAGCGCTGCGGTGCCGAGGTCGTGAAGAAGAAGCTCACGCAGTGGTACTTCAAGATCACGGAGTACGCCGACCGCCTGCTCGACGACCTCAACCAGCTCGAGGGCTTCTGGCCGCACAAGGTGCTGCAGATGCAGCGCAACTGGATCGGCCGCTCGGTCGGCGCCGACATCGACTTCGAGATCGAGGGCCGCGACGAGAAGGTCACCGTCTTCTCCACGCGCCCCGACACGCTGCACGGCGCGACGTTCATGGTGGTCGCGCCCGATAGCGACCTCGCGGCGGAGCTGGTCGCCGGTTCCTCGCCGGAGGTGCGGATGGCCTTCCAGGCCTACCTGGACGAGGTGCGCAAGCAGACGGACATCGAGCGCCAGAACACCGACCGCCCGAAGACGGGCGTCTTCCTCGACCGCTTCGCCATCAATCCCGTCAACGGCGAGCGCCTGCCGATCTGGGCCGCGGACTACGTCCTGGCCGACTACGGCCACGGCGCCGTCATGGCCGTGCCCGCGCACGATCAGCGCGACCTCGACTTCGCCATTCGCTTCGATCTGCCCGTGCGCGTGGTGGTCGACACGGCCGCTCCCGTCACCGGGGCCATCCCGGTGATCGAGCTCGACGAGGACGGCGTGCCGATCGACCCCATGCCGACGGCGGATCCCCGCGAGACCGGCGTCGCTCTCACCGGTGAAGGCCGCCTCATCAACTCGGGCGCGCTCAACGGGCTCTCCAAGCGCAACGCGATCGTCCGCGTGGTCGAGCAGCTGGAGGCCGCCGGCACCGGTCGCGCCGCCAAGCAGTACCGTCTGCGCGACTGGCTGATCTCGCGCCAGCGCTACTGGGGCACGCCCATCCCGATGCTCCACACCGAGGATGGCCGGGTCGTCCCCGTTCCCGAGGACCAGCTGCCGGTGCGCCTGCCGGCAGCGTCGGGCCTCGACCTGAAGCCGAAGGGCAAGTCGCCGCTGGGCGCCGCCACGGAGTGGGTCACCACGACCGATCCGGAGACCGGCGCTCCCGCGCTGCGCGACCCAGACACGATGGACACGTTCGTCGACAGCTCGTGGTACTTCCTGCGGTTCCTGTCCCCGGGTATGGATGGCGCGCCGTTCGGCTCCGAGGACGCCTCGCGCTGGGCGCCGGTGGACGCCTACATCGGCGGCGTCGAGCACGCGATCCTGCACCTGCTGTACGCGCGCTTCATCACGAAGGTCCTCTTCGACATGGGCCGCGTGGACTTCACCGAGCCGTTCTCAAGCCTGATCAACCAGGGCATGGTCATCCTCGACGGCGCGAAGATGTCGAAGTCGAAGGGCAACCTCGTGCTCTTCAGCGACGAGCTCTCCGCCCATGGCGCCGACGCGCTGCGCGTCGCCCTCGCGTTCGCGGGGCCCGTGGAGGACGACAAGGACTGGAAGGACGTCTCGACCACCGGCGCGCAGAAGTTCCTCGCCCGCGCGATGCGCGTCGCGCAGGACGTGACGAGCTCGCGCGACGTGGTGTGGGCCGACGGCGACATCGCGCTGCGCCGCGTGACCCACCGCCTGCTGGCGGAGGCGCCGGGCCTGGTCGAGCAGACGAAGTTCAACGTCGTCGTGGCGCGCCTCATGGAGCTCGTCAACGCCATCCGCAAGACGATCGACAGCGGAGCAGGCGCCGGCGACCCCGCCGTCCGCGAGGCCGCCGAGGTCACCGCCATGGTGCTCGACCTCTTCGCCCCGCACACCGCAGAGGAGATGTGGGAGGCACTCGGCTACGAGCCCTCGGTCGGCCTCGTCACCTGGCGGAACGCCGACCCGACGCTCCTCGTCGAGGAGAAGGTCACCGCGGTCGTGCAGATCGACGGCAAGGTGCGCGCAACGCTCGAGGTGCCGGCGAAGATCGACGGTCCGTCGCTCGAGCACCTCGCCCGGAACGACGAGCGCGTGCTGCGCGCGCTCGGCGAGCGCGACATCACACGCGCGATCGTCCGCCCACCGAAGGTCGTCAGCTTCTCGACGAAGTAAGGCCGAGGCGCCCGAAGGCCGGCTTCCCGTCAGGGGACGCCGGCCTTCGTGCATCCACTGGAGTTGAGCGCTCGCGCCGGCCGTGATCCGCTGCGTCGCCGTCTGCACAGGCGGGTGGGCACGGCGTGGCGCGCGCCGCTTCGCCTGTGCCCGGCCCTCGGTGCCCGTCGCCGCCTAGCGTGACGAGGATGAGCGCCGAGACGGGCTTCCGATCGCCGCGCGCCCGCCTGGGCGTGGGCGGGGTGGTCGTGCTCGTGCTCGCCGCCCTCGCCGTGACGGTCGGCATCGGCATCTGGCGTGGCGCTTCCTCCCCCGTGGAGGAGGTCGCGGTCACCGTGGCACCCACGAGCAGCCCCGTCGCCGAGGCCGGGCAGCTGTTCGTGCATGTGCACGGCGCCGTCCAAGAACCCGGGCTCTACGTGCTGGCGACCGGCGCCCGCGTGGTCGATGCGATCTCGGCAGCCGGTGGGCTCGCCGAGGACGCGGATGCCGCAGCGGTGAATCTGGCGCGCCCGCTCGCGGACGGCGAGCAGCTCGGGGTGCCGGTCGTGGGGGAGGAGCCGCCTCCACCTGCACCGCCCCCGGGAACGGAAGCGGGGCCATCCGCCGAGGGAGCGCTGGTGAGTCTCAACAGTGCCGACCAGGCAGCGCTCGAGACACTGCCGCGGATCGGCCCCGCCCTCGCGCAGCGCATCATGACGTGGCGCGACGAGAACGGGCCGTTCACGGCGGTCGAGGACCTGCTCGCCGTCCCGGGCATCGGCGACAAGATGCTCGAGACCCTCCGTCCGCTGGTGACGTTATGACACGCGTTCGCGACCTCCGCCTGCTGCCGATCGCCGGCGTCGTCTGGGCGGTGGCACTCGTGTGCGTGCTGCTGCCGATGGCCGCAGCGGGCGTCGCCGTCGGGCTGTGGATGGCGGCGCTCGCGCTGGTGGTGCTGCTCGCGGTGCGACGTGGCCGGCTCATCGCGACCGCGATGCCACTGCTCACGGTGGCCTTGGCCGTCTCCGGGGCCGTCGCGGCGCATGTGGCCGTCGCCGAGGGCGATCGCGCGTCGGCGCGAGCATTGGCGACGCAGCCCGGCCGCGTCGTCGAGGCGACGGTGACGCTCACGACGAAGGTGCGCCAGGTGGGCGATGCGCTGTGGTTCGACGGCGACACCGCGCGGCTGCGCGGCGGGCGCGACGAGATCCCGCTGCGCATTCCCATCACGGTCTCGATCGAGCCGGCGCAGCTGCGGGATGGCCCGGCTCTCGACCTCGGGTCGGTGGTGACCCTGCGGGGGTCGGCGAAGCCGGGCGACGCGGGCGAGCGGTCGGTGCTGGTCGTCTTCGCAGAGCGGGGCGAGGTGATGCGCGGGCCGCCGCACGTGCTGGGGCTCATGAGCGGGCTGCGGGACGGCTTCGTGCACGACGTCGCGGCAGGGCTTCCCGAGCCAGGTGCCGGCCTGTTGCCCGGGCTCGCCGTCGGCGATGACCGCGGCGTCTCAGACGACCTCGACGCGGCCATGAAGACGTCATCGCTGTCGCACTTGACCGCGGTGAGCGGAGATACCGTTGCAAACCAGGGTGGGTGGGCGACTTGATCGGTTTGATGAGACCGGCGCTCGTAGCTGTAGACGGCCGACATCAGCCGCACTTGGGGGCCGCTTTCCTGGAGCCGGGGCCACTCTATGCAACAAGGCGCGCGTCGGCCAGGGCTGTGAGTTCCTCGGGTCTGCCGTCCCCTTGGATCGTGGGCCACGAGCCGACCTATTGGGCTTATCAGAGTTGACCCCCTGTTGATTACTGCTTTCGAAGACGAGCCGCTCTCGGAACTGCTCCTCGCCAACGTGCCTGCGCTGTGGCCTGAAGCGGCTCGGGTGATTGTTGAGGTGTCCGCCGGAAACATTGACTATGCGCTGAAGTGCGCCAAGGCACTCATCGCTCAGGGATCCGCTACCGCACGCCAGCTAGTGAGCCCGAGCGACATTCGACAGTTCATCGTGGACGAACTCCCGGGCGGCGCACTTTTCTTAGCGTCCTGCGCTCTCGCCCTTCTTAGCCGGCTCGGATTCGACGGCGTGCCAGCAGAAGAGCTCCGCATCATCAGCAAATCGCTGGGGATTCCCGAGAACGACCTCCGGGCAGCCGCTTCGCAGCTCGCTGCCAATGGGCTGCTGGCCCGGCAGGGACGCTACCGCAGCGTCGGCCCGAGTCCGGTCGCTATCTACCTTGCTTCGAGCGGATGGTCGGAGTTCGGATCCCGAGTCGTGACGGATCTCATCCCGCAGCTCAGTGACGAGATGGTCCATCGCCTCTTCGCGCGAGCGGCCGAGATTGGCGACGCATCGCTGCCCCGGGAAGTGGTCGACAGGATGCTCGGGGCGGACGGGCCGCTCAGCTCGTTGGAGGCCGTGTCCGGGGATCGGCGAACGAATCTTCTCGACCACCTCGCAATTCTTTCTCCCGCGCGCGTGTCGCGGCGCATTTGGGAGCTCCTGGAAAGCAGCTCCCAGGAGGCCCTTCAGGCCGCTACCGCTGCGAGGCAGTCGCTCGTTTGGGCGTTGCAGGAGCTCGCCTGGCACAGGGCGACCTTCGCCGAAGCGGCCGACTCGCTCCTTCGTCTCGCCCTGGCTGAGAACGAAACATATTCGAACAACTCGACTGCGGTCTGGATCGAGCTATTCGGCACCATGCTTCCGTCCACCGCGGCGACGCCGGACTCCCGCCTGTCCTACCTGCGTGAGAAGGCGCAGTCGGAGGATCCGGTGGTCCGCAAGCTGGTCGTGCGAGCGGCACGCCGTGCGCTGGATACCAACGAGTCCACGATCGTTTCGGGCGAACTGCAGGGTGGCGGGGTCGTCGAGCCCCGCGGAATGCCGGCTACCCGGAGTGATTCCTGGGATTACCGCAACGCGGCTGTCGACCTGGCTAGGTCGCTGGCGGATGATCCAGAGACGAGCGTGGCGGACGCCGCCGTCGAGGCGCTCACCGGCGCCATCCATGGCTTCCTGGACATAGATCGGTTGCGTGACCATTTGGCGGCGACTCTCGCGACGCTGTTGCCTTCGCAACTGGAGCGCACGCGGGCCGAGATCGCGAGTCTGGAGTCGCTCTACTCCCGTAGCGGCGACGAGCGCAACTATCGCGAGGCGCTCGATGCGATGGTCGCCGCCTTGCCGGAAGGCACCATTGCCGACCGGCTCTGGGTGGTTTCTCACTCGTCGCCGTGGGACCGGCGCAACAGTGATGTCGAGGCCGAGCTGCTTGGCATCCTCAGCGACCTGCGTCCGGCCGAAGCCGCCTTGGCGCTGGCGGGCACCCTGACGACCGCAGTGCCCACGGACTTCAGCATCGGTCGCGCAATCGGGCGGCTTGGTGCCGCGGAGTATCGCATTGAGAAGCTTCTCGTCGACTGCTTGGGGGGTCCGAACCAGCGCGCGCTCATCGGATACCTTCTCGCCCGAGACGAAGCGGATCCCGGCGCGTACGACTCGTTTGTTGACGCCGCCAACTTCGACGCTGTCGTGAAACTCCGTCTCACCGCGCAGGGGCCTTCCACGGCTCGTTCTGAGGTACGGATTGCGGAGCTATTGCGGCGGGTGTCGGTGGCCGATGGTGCCCGCACGGTCTTCTACCGAGTGCGCGATTCGGAAGATGAGGAGGCGCTACGTGACCTCATCGTCGGATGGAAGGCTCGCGTCGAAACTCAGGCCGACTACAACGCCCTAGTCGACGTCATAGCCTTCGCTTTGCACGATCGACCTGGGCCGTCGGCCGAGCTGAGTGAGCTCATCGGCGAGATCGTCATGATGCGCAAGGCCTTCCCGGACGTCGGACAGCAAAGTTACGACTGGGTCACCCTCGCCAGGGGGGAGCTCGAGCGGGCGCCGGAGCGAGTGCTCGATGCCCTCGTGGAGCTGGTGGAGAGTGATGCCGTCAGAATCTTCTCGGACTCTCACGAAAAGCAGTTGTTCAGGAACGCTATCGGGGCTTCGGACCCGTCCGCCTGGTGCCGGGTCATGGACCGACTCGCCCTCCGCGACTCGTGGCGCCTGTCCTTCGCTGCGCGCGGGTGGCTTGCTGACGCCGCGGACCTCGACGTCGTTAAGGAGTGGCTCGGCGAATCCGAGGAACGGGCGCGCGTCGTGGCACCGGTCGCTTCGGTCGGTGACAACACGCTTGGTCCTGTCGCTTCGTTCCTTCTGGAGCGTTTCCCCGACGACGAGACTGTCTCCGCCATCCTTCTGGGGGATTTCGTTTCCGGCGGTTGGACCGGTAATGAGTCGGTCCGGACCGCAATCAGATTGCACAGGTTGGACGCTGGCTCACGGAGCCCGGCCAATCCGAAGGCGCGATGCGCTGGTGCCGCCGTACGATTAGCCACCTCGAAGCGCAGCTCAACGAAGTCGTGCAGCGAGAACAGGAGGGTGAGTGGTAACGGGCTCAGCCGCCCGGCACGGCTCGCCGGTCCAATCGCCAGTCGACACCCGCCTCGTATCGATGCGTCTCGGCGATATCGCCGCTGAGCGGGTACATGGCGACCTTCGCGGCTAAATGGGGTAGTTCTTGAGTCCGGACAGCGGATCAGACCATTCGCGATTCCGCGGATGGCTCGCCAGCCATTGACGCATGTTGATAAGTACTTCGTTCACGTCGTGCATCAAGCGCATTTGCTTGCGGACGAACGTTTTGTCAGTGACGTTGGCGCGTAGGGAGTGCGCAGGCTTCTGGCGCGCGGCTCTCACCTCGCGCAACGGTGCAAGCGCCCAGGTTGCCTTGTCGGGTTCCACGTGGTTCATCCTCATGAACCGCTCGAGGCGAACAAGGGTGCCAATCGGCTGCCCGGCAGAGTTCTTCCTCTCGACCCCCGCATTGTCGAGGGCAGAACCGTTGATGTTGTCTGATAGGAGCTTGTCGAGGGAGTGAATAAAGTGGTCCCACTCCCTCTGGTCGGCCCGCAGGATCCAGCCGAAGTCGTCGGGGGCCTCGTGGGTCCTGAAGAGTTTCATGCCCCACACGTTCTCGAACAGTTCGTTGATGTTCTCGAGTTCCTGTCTTAGCCGCCCGAACGGTCCGACGCCGTCCGGCCAGGTGCCCATCTGCGACGCGAACCAGACCGGATGAGGGTCTATTCCGTCGGTATCGACCTGATAGCTGGACCATCGTTGCTGGTGCTCGGGGGTCAGGTTCTTCAGATCGCCGTAGAACGCAGCGACGCGTCGCACGATCGGTGACTCCGGATCCTCGGGGGAGTACTTTCGCATGTCGTATGCGAAGCCCAGATGAACGAGCGAGACGCTGTCCTTGTCCGAGTGGTCCTCGTCGTCACTCGCTTCGTCAGTCAGCCAGAAGTTGATGCCGAAGTCGCTCATGCCGAACCGGAACCGGGCGTCGTTGCGATAGCCCTCAAGGACGTCCGCGCTGAAGAATGCGACTTCTAGCGTCGACCGGCCACGCGCCATCGCACGCGAGAACGGGGTAGCTTCGTACTTCTTCGGGAGCTTGACCGACTTCATAGCCTTCGCCATCGGATAGAGGACAACGCCATAGTCGTCCCCCGACAAGTCGCGCAGTTCCTCGACCTGCGCGGCCATAGCCCGGCGCGATGGCCAGGGACGGATGTGGATGTTGATGTAGTCGTCTGGTCCCACGACCTGAACCAGATCCGCTTCAACGACCTCGATCGCGGCCGCGATCTCTTCGGCGGAAGTTTGGTCGGGGCGGAGGTGCAGCCCGTTGAAGTCTCGCGACGTCAAATAGCGTTGTTTCACCCGCTTCAGGAGATCGCGTGCAGCAGGGGAGAGGTCAAGTTTCGAGGCCATCTGGTCACCTTCAGCCGAAGGCGCCACTCATGACGAGGGCCGTGACCGCCTCAATGACGCCGGAAGCCGCTGCGCTCACACCAGCACCGCCGATCTTCGCCGCGATCTCCTTGAGTCTCCCAGCCTTCGTGACGACGGCACTCGTTTCCGGTGAGTCCGCTTGCAGTTCGCCTCGGAGGTCCTCGATGGCTTTCAGCAGCTCCGACTTGGCGTCCGCATCGCTAACGTCGCCGGACGCGGTCCGCACGGCGTCGAGCAACCTGATCGCATCATCGACGCTGAGCCCTTCGCTCTTCGCCCTGGCCTGGTCACCGATCGCGGTTGCGCCGTTCATCGTCTGGATCGTCGTGTTGTACTGCGTGCCGATGTGGGTGCCGACCGCCGCGTCGACGAGCTCCTTCCGCGGCAGCTCCTCGAGTGGCGTGCCCGCTGTAAGGTCAGCGACAAGATCTACGAGCTGCGTGCGGATCTGGCCCAGGACACCGGCGAACGTCGACCCCGAGAGGGTGAACCTCAGGTTGACAACCTGCTGGCCGAAGGGAAGTCCCTTGTTCCACGCATGCTGCGCGTAGGCCAGGCCCGGGCCCGTGAACGATGCCGACTTCTGTGCGGCAATCTTTTCCAGTTCCTCAATTGGCTGGTACAGGAAGAATCCGTCGCGGAAGTACTCACGCGCGGCGGACGGCAGTTGAAGCACGCTGTAGGTCATGTTCGAGGCCCACGTATTCCCGCTCAGCGTGTCTGCGGAGATCGGCGGCGTGGGCAGCTTCCGATAGCCGGGTAACTCGTCCGCATCCTCGTAGCCGTGCAACTCCTTCCGCGCCCACTGCCTGAGCGAGACAGATCCCGTCTCCGCACCAAGGAGCAGACACTTGCGCAGGAGACCCGCAAGAGGCTCGGCTTCGTCCATCATGTGGTCTCGGAGCGATCTGAGCAGCGAATCGGTCACGGCCGTCCTCCCGGTTTCCAACAGGTGTCTCGCCCCCAAAGTATCCGGTGCCGCCGACATCACGGGTCTGCTGCACGAGTAAGGGACACCCGATTTGTGGGTAGATGGCGCCGGTCTCTCGTCCCCAAGGCCGTGGCTGTCCGGAGGCGTTCACACGAGGCTCGCTGTGTGCCCGTGCCCCGCGCTCACTTCGTAGCGTTGCGCCATGTCGAGCGCCGAGCGGATTCCTGCAGGTGCAGTTCCGCGTGATCGGCGCATGGTTGCGGTCGCAGTGGCTTGCTGGTGCGCTGCGCTGCTGAGCGTGGTCGTGCCGGCGATCGCTCTCGGCGTGGCGATCGGTGCTGTCGTCCTCGTGGCGAGCTGGCTCTCCGTATGGCGGCGGGTCGCCTGCCGGAGCTGTGTGCGATGGCGGTGATAGCCTGCGCGGCTGCGGCTGCGGCTGCGGGCGCCGTGGCCAGCCACGTCGCGTTGGCGCAGCCGGCTCGTGTCGCGGTAGGCGAGTTCGCCGCGGGCGGCGGCGAGGCGGTCGACCTCGAGCTGTCCGTGACGTCGAAGGTCGAGCGGCGAGGAGAAGCCCTGTGGTTCGACGCCGAGGCGTCCGCCGTCCGGCGCGGCGACGAGACGCTGCAGGGCCTTATGTCGGTGACGGTAAGCGTGGCTGCGGATGCGGCGAAGGGGGAGAAGCTCGACCTCGGCTCGGTCGCAACGGTGAACGGAAGCGCCATCGCCGGTGATGCTGGTGATCGGGCCGTGCTCGTCGTGTTCGCGTGTGAGACGGAGGTGCTCGCCGCGCCACCGGCGCTCTTGGCCATCGCGGCCGGTCTTCGCGACACGTTCGTCGAGCGTGCGTCGACCCTGCCGCAGCCGGGATCGATGCTCCTTCCAGGCCTCGCTGTCGGGGACACGCGCGCCGTCTCGGAGGACCTGGACACGGCGATGAAAGCGGCGTCCCTTTCGCATTTGCTCGCCGTCTCCGGTGCGGTCGAGTAGCGCGGCTCCCATCCCGGCCGCCAGCCCTCGGGCTTCCCTCCCTCGGAGACGAACTCGCGGATGAGCTGGTCGATGGTATTGGCAATCAGCATTATTTGTGCCCGTCCAATTCTGAGGTCTCGCTTTCCCTCAGCTCGGGGTATGCCCCCCATGCCGCTCCCGACTTCGCAGCGTGACGCACCGCCGTCTGAACGGCGTATCCGGTGATGTCGGCGACGATGCTTGCCGGGAGGACCTGAGTGAGCTGGTGGAGCCTCGCTCGCTTGGCAGCGCGGGCATGGAAACCGTGCTTTGCAAGATGCCCTCTGACAGCGTCCTCGGTGACGTGTTGCTGGGGCATGGTGCCGGGGAATAGCCACGCCGATGGTTGCCCGACGTACGGCCGGCGGTTCCCGGCTTCGGCGAGATGCTGTTGAAGGAGGCTGGCGATCGGTGGGGGCATCTTGACGGGTGTGGTGCCGAACCTGACGGTGAGTTCCTCGCCGTATCCCTGCACGGCGTCGCGGCGAAGGCGTGCGGAGTCGCTGATTGGCTGGGCGAACACGAGCAGGAAGAGTCCGATGATGCGGCTTGGCAGCGGCGTGGTCTCGTCGTGCAGGAGCACGTCGACGTGGTCCCAGAGCGCATCTGCGTTCGTGGCTGGGCCGCGCTCTACCCTCGGGGTCGGCGGGAGACGGACCCTCGGCATGACCCGATGGTGCACGGCCCAACGCAGGAACCGTGCGAGGGCGCGATGCGGGTCCCGATGTGCGAGATAGCGGTCTAGGGCGACCTGCTGGAGAGTCTCAAGCTCCACGTCGTTCTCATCGAGCCAAGCGAGGAACGCGGCGATCTTCCGGACCTCGGTCGTGCGGGTATTGACGACGCCGACGCTGACCGGGCGGTCCAGTGGCCGTCGACGCAGCTTCCGGAGCGTCTCCCACGAGAAGTACCGCGCCACGATAACGGCATGATCGGCGGGGAGCGTCTGAATAAAGCTCTCCGTGCGCAACGCGAGGTCGTGCAGTCGCACGTCGATCTCGGGCAGACAGCCCGCCGCGATGAGCGTCCGCCGGAAGTATCGGAGGCGGGTCGAGGGTGGAAGTTCATCGAGGGTCTCATGGCGGACCGGCTTCAAGCCCCCTGCCATCGCTCGGAGAGTGGCGCCGGTGGGCTCACGGCGCAGCCACCGCTCAGCTGAGCGGGGGTCACGGGTACTCAGGAGGTGCGCGCGTAGCGGGGCAAGCTGCGGATGGATTCGACCTTGGTCGTCGGTGAGGACCTCGTTCAGCCGCTCCTCGAGTCGGCACCGTCCGCAGTGCGACCCGGCGAGAAACTCCTCGCTACTGCATCGGGTGCACCCGAATCGCGCAGGGACGCCGGCGCACGTGGCGCAGACGACCTGTCCGCTATCGGAACGGAAGGCCAGAACCTTCGTCACTCCGCATCCGGGGCAGGTGGCGGCATTCCGTCGCAGCCGGCTGTAGCAGGCGTTGCAGATGCGCTGCCCGAGGATCTCGTAGCGAGCCTCGACGTCGCGCTCGCATGAGTCGCACCGGCGCTTCCACCCGTTGTTCATGGTCGGCTCTGTGTCTCAGTCTGCAGGGCGGTGGAGCTTCGCTGGGATCGGGCGGAGCGAGCCGATGGCGGGCCCCGAACTGCGGGTCTCGCCGACAGCTCGTGGCGCGCGTGCCGCGGCCGCGGGCGCTACGTCGATGAGGTCGTTGGGTGTGCAGTCGAGGATGCGACACAGGGCGGCGAGTACCTCGACGTTGAGCCGCTCCGGCGTCTTCGTCACGAGGCGATAGATCTGCTCACGGGACAAGGACACGCCCTGCTCCCGCAGCGGGTCGATGAGGTCGGTCGTGTGAAACATTCCGGCGGTGGCCATGACCTGGCGCAGCTGCCAGGTGATCGGGCTGTCGTCAGCGGCTGTGGGCATCGTTTCCTCCGTAGATGCGGGCGAGCGCACGGGTCACCATGCGCGTCTTGTAGTCGTCTCCGAGCGAGGTGTATATCGCGGTGGTCGAGGCGTAGGCGTGCCCCACCTGGTCCTGAACGAACTTCTCCGTGTAGCCCCATTCGATGAGGTTGGTGACATAGGTATGGCGAAGGGCGTGGACGCTGAGTTCGGGAGGGAGTCCCAGTTGATCGCGCAGGGCCGCGAAACGCAGGTCGATATAACGCAGGCTCACGCGGCTGCCGCGCTCGGTCGGCCAGAGCATCCCGGCCTCGGACGTGAACCGTGGTCGTGCGTGGTCAACCCACTGAGCGAGACCCTCGGTGACCCACCCGAGCTCGGGGACGGTCAGCACCGTGCGCCGCCGAGGGCCGGAACCGTTCGCGCCCTTGCCCCAGCGCACCTCGACGGCACCGAAACGTCCGAACCTGGGAGCTGCGCCGTTGGGACGCAGGTCCGCGAGGTCGAGCCCGACGACCTCGGCCCGGCGAAGTCCGTAGGCGTAGATCGTCTTGAAGATCTGCGCGTCCCGCAAGGCAGCCAGAGCCCCTTTACGGCCCTGAGCGAGGATGCTTTCAACGCGGGCGTCGGCGGCGGCGAGGAATCGCTCGAGCTCGTCGTAGGTGAGCGCCCGGCGCTGCGCGCGCCCTTCGTAGTCGACCAGGTGCGCGGTGGTGTTCCACTCATGGCAGACCTGTTGGGGAGCCCGTCCGAAGCGGCGCTCGCATTCCATCACCCACTCGTAGCGCCCATCGCAGAGGTAGTCGCAGAACAGGCGCACGATCGTCTGAAACGCGCGGATGGTCGAGCGTGAGGCGGGACGAGTTCTGGACTTCAGCCGCGTTGTGTAGTCCTCGACGTCCGTGGCCGACCAATCCCACGGGTACTTGGCGGTGAACGCTTCAAAGCGCCGGACGGTGAGAACCCGGCTGCGGATCGTCGAAGCGGCCAGACCTCGGCTGGACTGCTGATCACTCCACCCTGCGAGCATCGCGTCATAGACGAACTGCTTCTCGTCCAGCGGCCGCACGTTTCCGAGGAGCCGCAGAGCCGTTGCGCCGCTATGACCTGAGTTCACCCCCCAAGCATGCCATCAGATGCATCATTGTTGCACCTAGCTTCTGCCGCGATCAGAGGAGTTCGCCGACGAGTTGCTCGATGCGGGATCGGATGTCGTCGCGGATGGGCCGGACGGCGTCGAGGCCTTGCCCGGCCGGGTCGTCGAGCTTCCAGTCCTCGTAGCGCTTTCCGGGGAAGAACGGGCAGGCGTCGCCGCAGCCCATGGTGATGACGACGTCGGAGGCTTGGACGGCTTCGGTGGTGAGGACCTTGGGCTGCTCGGCGATGATGTCGATGCCGAGCTCAGCCATGGCGTCGACGGCGACGGGGTTGATCTGCTCGGCGGGCATGGACCCGGCGGAGCGGACTTCGATGTGTTCGCCGGCGAGGTGGCGGAGGAATCCGGCGGCCATCTGAGAGCGGCCGGCGTTGTGGACGCAGACGAACAGGACGGAGGGCTTCTGAGCGGTCATGGTGTCTCCGGTTCAGTCGGTGGTGAGGGTGGCGAGGAGGGCGTCGACGCGGTGGGCGATGTCGTCACGGATGGCGGCGACGCCTTCGGCGGAGGCCAGGGCGGGGTCGCCGACGGCCCAGTCTTCGTAGTGCACGCCGGGGATGACGGGGCATACGTCTCCGCAGCCCATGGTGATGACGACGTCGGCGGCGCGGACGGCGTCGTCAGTGAGGGGCTTCGGGAACCGTCCCTCATCGGTGGTGCCGGTGATCTCTTCGAGGAGGGGCTGGACGGTGGGGTGGATTTCGGCGGCGGGGGCGGACCCGGCGGAACGGGCGATAACCGTCCCGCCGGAGCGTTCGTTGACGAGGGCGGCGGCGAGTTGGGAGCGGCCGGCGTTGGCGACGCACACGAACAGCACCTGTGGTTGTCCGCTGGTGCGGTCGCGGGTGATGTCGGCGAGGCGTTGACGGGCGAAGTGCTCGGTAAGGGCCAGCAGGTGCGTCTTCATGCGGGCGCTCCTGGCGAGGGACGTGTAGGACTCCCGCACCACGGTGGTCACCAGGTCCGCGCTCAGCGACGGGTGCAGGCTGTGGAGGACGTTGGCGAGACGGGTGAGGGCGTCGTCGACGTTCTCGAGTCCGCCGTACTCGGCCGGGTGGGGGTGGACGGCGACGGGGGCGAAGGAGTCCAGGAGGGTGGTGACCGCGGGTCGCAGTTCCGGAGTGATGCGGTACCAGACCCACGTGCCGCGGCGTTCGGAGGTGAGCACACCCACGTCGCGGAGCACTTTGAGGTGGTGGGAGACGGTGGGCTGGGACACGTCTGCGAGCTCGGCGAGGTCGCACACGCACGATTCCCCGCGCGCGTCGGTGGCGATTGCGGAGAGCATCCGCAGCCGCAGCGGGTCGGACAGGGCCTTGAGGGTGCCGGCGAGGGCGGCGGCGGCGGGCTGTCCGATCGTGTGCGTGGACGACGGGGCGCAGGCGGCGTCGACGGGCGTGGGGGGGACGGTCGTGCTCATCGGGGAGTCCTGTCGTCGGCGGTGGGGATGGCGTAGGGGTCGGTGGCGAACCAGGTGCGCGCGGCCCAGAGGGAGACGTAGACGAGGCCGACGAGCACGGGCACCTCGATAAGAGGCCCGACAACACCGGCGAGGGCCTGCCCGGAGGTGGCGCCGAACGTGCCGATCGCGACGGCGATGGCGAGCTCGAAGTTGTTGCCCGCCGCGGTGAACGCCAGCGTGGAAGAGCGGGCGTATCCGAGGCCGAGAGTCTTCCCGGTGAGGAGCCCGACGAACCACATCACCGCGAAGTACGCCAGCAGCGGCAGCGCGATGCGGACGACGTCCCAGGGGCGGGTGGTGACCTGTTCGCCTTGCAGAGCGAACAGCAGCACGATCGTGAACAGCAGCCCGTACAGCGCCCACGGGCCGACCTTCGGCAGGAACGCCTCCTCGTACCAGGCGCGTCCTCGGCGGCGCTCCCCGACGTACCGGGACGCGAACCCGGCGACGAGCGGGATGCCGAGGAAGATGAGCACGTTCATGGCGATCTGCCCGACCGATACGTCCAGACCCTGACTGTCCAGTCCCAGCCAGCCAGGTAGGACGGTGAGGTAGAACCACCCCAGCAGCGAGAACGCGATAACCTGGAAGACGGAGTTGATCGCTACGAGCACCGCGGCCGCTTCTCGATCGCCGCAGGCCAGGTCGTTCCAGATGACGACCATCGCGATGCACCGCGCGAGGCCGACGATGATGAGGCCGGTGCGGTACTCGGGAAGGTCCGGCAGGAACACCCATGCCAGAGCGAACATCAGCGCTGGCCCCACCAGCCAGTTCAGGGCGAGCGAGGACACGAGGAGCTTCTTGTCGCCGGTAACGGCGGCGACCTTGTCGTAGCGGACCTTCGCCAGCACCGGGTACATCATCACCAGCAGCCCCAGGGCGATGGGGATGGAGATCCCGCCGACCTCGAGGCGGGCGAGCACCGTGGACACGCCGGGAACGAACCGTCCGAGGAGGAGTCCGGCGACCATCGCCAGGCCGATCCAGAGCGGAAGCCACCGGTCAAGGGGCGACAGGCGGCGCGTGGTGGCGACCTGGGGCAGGGACGCGGTGGTGGCGCTCACGCGTACACCTCCCCGGCGCGCGCCGGGACGACACCGTCGCGGGCGGCGAGGTAGTGCTGGGCGTCCTGCGCGGCCGCGCATCCCGTGCCGGCGGCGGTGATCGCCTGCCGGTAGGTGTGGTCGACGAGATCCCCCGCGGCGAAGACCCCGGGAAGGTTCGTGCGGGCGGTGGGGTGGTCCACGAGGACGTACCCGTCGTCGTCGGTCTCGACCTGGCCGGTGACGAGCTCGGAGCGCGGGTCGTGCCCGATCGCGACGAACACGCCGGTGGCGGGCAGCTCCCGCTCGTCGCCGGTGACCGTGTCGCGCAGTCGCACGGCTTCGACCTTGTCCTCCCCGACGAGGGCGGCGATTTCGCTGTTCCATGCGACGTCGATCTTCGGGTGCGCGAGCGCGCGCTCGGCCATGATCTTCGAGGCCCGGAACACGCCACGACGGTGCACGAGGGTGACCTTCGAGGCGAACCGGGTGAGGAACAGCGCCTCTTCCATCGCGGAGTCCCCACCCCCCACCACGACGATCTCCTGCTCACGGAAGAAGAACCCATCGCATGTGGCGCACCATGACACACCGTGACCCGACAGTCGCTCCTCGTCGGGGAGACCGAGCTTGCGGTACGCGGACCCCATGGTGAGGATGACCGCCTGCGCGTGGAACGTCTCACCAGCGCCCGTCCGGACAACCTTCACGTCGCCTTCGAGCTCGGCACTGATCGCGTCGTCGAGGAGGATGCGCGCGCCGAACCTCTCGGCCTGCTGCCGCATGGCGTCCATGAGGTCAGGGCCCTGGATGCCGTCGATGAACCCGGGGAAGTTCTCAACCTCCGTGGTCGTCATCAGCGCCCCACCGGCCGTCACGGACCCGGCCAGCACAACCGGCTGCAGACCGGCGCGCGCGGCGTAGACGGCCGCGGTGTACCCGGCGGGACCAGATCCGATGATCAGCAGCTCAACCTCTTGTATCGACATGCTTCTATATTGACAACAGTCTATGTAGTGCGCAACTCTGTCGACGACGGGTTCACCCGCTCGTCATCCGCGTCCCCACACTGAAGGACATGGGTATGACGAAGCCGAAGAGTATTCTGTTTATCTGCAAGCACAACGCCGGTCGCTCTCAGCTCGGCGCGCATCTGCTGACGCACCTCGATGATGAGCGCCTCGCGGCCATGAGCGCTGGCATCGCTCCCGCGGATGCCATCAACCCCGCGATCGCCTCCTCGCTCGCCGAACTCGGCATCGACACCACCGCGGCGAAGCCTCGCTTGGTCACGCCGGAGGACCTCCAGGACGCAGACGTCGTCGTGCTCATGAAGCCCGGCCTTCCCCTGCCCGGCCCGGTGCGCGGGGAGCTCGTGGAGTGGTCTTTTCCCGACCCTGCGAACTGGGAAGCAGACGAGGTGCGGGGCCTGCGGGATGACGTGGCGGCGCACGTCCGAGCCCTTGCCGCGCGCCTTACCGCCTGACGTCGCGGTCTCACTCCGCGGGGCGTCGCCGCTCGAAGAGGACCGTGTCCCGCCAGGTGCCGGCGAGGGGACCGTACGTCATGAGGGCGATGCGCTCCCGCACGCCCACGCGCCGGAATCCAGCCCGTTCGTGGAGAGCAATGCTGACGGTGTTCTCGGGGAAGATGCTCGACTGCACCATCCAGAATCCCGCGGCGTCGGACGCCTCGAGGAACTCGGCAAGCAGCACCCGCGCGACACCCTGCCCCTGAGCGGCCGGGTGGATGTAGACGGAGTGCTCGATGACTCCGCGGTAGGCCGCGCGGGACGAGACTGGAGACGCAGCCACCCACCCGGCCAGGCGCCCCTCGATGTCCGCGACGAACCGAAGACCGGGGATCTTCCCTCGGTCGAACTCCTCCCACGTGGGCGGGTGCTCCTCGAACGTCGCATGCCCCGTGGCGATGCCGTGCCGGTAGATCTCCTCGACCGCCGACCAGTCCGCGGGGCGGAACGGGCGGACCTCTATCGCGCTCACTCGACGCGAAGGGCTGCCGCAGCGGATTCCAGCGCCCCGTCGGCGACGGAGAAGTGCGCCCACTTGCCGCGCTGCTGGCGGGTTACCAGGCCCGCGTCGGTGAGAAGCTTCATGTGATGCGAGACCGTGCCCTGGGACAGCCCGACCGGCTCGGTGAGATCGCAGATACAGGCCTCACCGCCCTCGCCCGCCGCAATCAGCGACAGCAGCTTCACCCGGGTCGCGTCCCCGAGCGCCTTGAAGACCTTCGCGAGGTGCTCTGCATCCTCATCGCTGAGCGCAGAGGTGATGCGCGGGGCGCAGCAGGACGACTCGGTTGCGGCGTCGACGATCAGGGGCATGTTCACGCCTCCATCCTGACACGTATTGACATCCTTCGATAGATGCCGAATAGTGTCGCATTGAAATTTCTCAATGTGAGGAGTGAGCATGTCGGACCTTCCCATCGTCGTCATCGGCGCCGGCCCTCAGGGACTAGCCGCGGCCGCGCACCTCGTCCAGCGTGACCAGGACGTCATCGTGCTCGAGCGGGGACCTGCAGCCGGGGCGGCGGTGACGGAGTGGGGACACGTGAGGCTGTTCTCGGCCTGGCCCGAGCTGATCGACACCGCGTCCCGGCACCTTCTCGAGAGGTCCGGCTGGACTGCGCCGGCGTCTGGCTACCCGACCGGTGCCCAGTGGGTCGACACCTATCTCCGCCCGCTCGCAGCCGCCCTCGGGGAGCGTGTCCGCACAGGGATCACCGTCACGGGCATCAGCCGCGCGGGACGGGACAAAGTCGTCGACAGCGGGCGGAAGAACGCACCCCTCGTCGTGCACACCGTTGACGAGCTCGGGCGTGAAGACCGCTACCGTGCCCGCGCCGTCCTGGACGCCTCCGGCACCTGGGCGCACCCGAACCCCGCCGGGGCGAACGGGCTTCCGGCCCTCGGAGAACACGCCACGGGAGATGCCATCTCCTACCGCATCCCGGACGACGTCTCCGACCTCGCCGGCCAGCACGTCGTGGTCGTCGGCTCGGGGCACTCCGCTACACATGCGGTCCTCCGCCTCGTAGACCTCGCCCGGAAGACCCCCGGAACCCGTGTGACCTGGCTGCTCCGACGCGCGTCCACGACGAACGTCTTCGGCGGCGGAGCCGACGAGCTCCCCGAGCGAGGGGCGCTCGGTACCCGCGCACAGAGGGCCGTGGGGCAGGGCCACGTGCATGTCGTCACCGGTTTCCGCGTCGACGAGATCCGCCACGACCAGGACGGCATCACGATCACCGCAGACGACGGACGGGGGATCGGGGGTGTCGCCCGCGTGTTCGCTCTCACCGGCTTCCGCCCCGACACCGCCATGCTCGCCGAGCTTCGGACCAGCCTCGACCCCGCCTTCGAAGCTGTCGCCGGCATCGCCAGCGAGATCGACCCGAACATCCACTCCTGCGGCTCCGTCGGAGCCACCGGGGCTCGCCAGCTCGCCCAGCCCGAACCGGGGTTCTTCATCATCGGAGCCAAGAGCTACGGCCGCGCCCCGACGTTCCTCGCCCTCACCGGATACGAACAGGCCCGGAGCGTCGCAGCGCACCTCGCAGGCGACCACGAAGCAGCCGCGCGCAACGAGCTCGTCCTCCCGGACACCGGGGTATGCGGGGGAGCAGGCGACTTCGGAGCTGCAGCTGGCAGCTGCTGCGCCGCCCCCACCCAGCTGGTGCAGCTCACACCCCGCCTCGAACTGCAGCACTGACGAGCGGGAAAGTCACGCTCCTGGTGCAGCTTCCGGGGTTGCTGGTTCTCACTGGGCGTCCGCCTACGTCGCTGCGGCCACAGACGCCGGTTGCATCGGGCGAACGATTCCCAGACAGGAGCTGAGAGCGAAGCGTCCGCACAAGCCGCCACTCTCGCAGGCGGATGTACGGAGCGCGAGCGAGGCGAGGCGTCATAGACGGCCGAGCATCTCCGCCTTCTTGGTCGCGAACTCCTCCTCCGTGAGGACGCCGGCGTCCCGGAGCTTCCCGAGCTGCTCGATCTGAGCGATGACGTCCTCCGTGCCGCCGCTCGTCCCCGGCGCCGTGCCGACAGGGGCCGCGGGTGCGGACATACGCTGCCGAACGAGCTCGACCAGCTTCGTGACGGCGCCGTCGGGTTGGATCATCTTGACGCGGACCTGGTTGCCGGATGCGAAGAAGGTCACATTGCTCCCAGTGAGCGACTTCCCCGATTCGAACGACGAGATGTTCCGGTACGGGAAGGACTCCAGGTCGTAGCCGCCGAGGCGCTTGGCATAGAAGAGAACTCTCCGGTCCGTCGCGATCAGCACCCCGTTCCGAGCGACCTTATTGCCCAGGCGCATGGCCTCGTACAAGCCGAAGACCGACCAATCCACCGTCTCGCCCTCATCGAGGTGCGCCTGCGCCTGCTCGATGAGCTTCTCGTGTTTGCCCACGGCATGAGTGTATGCAGCGAAGGGGGCCCTGTTCGAGCGAACTCTCATGGACAGGATCCGCGACCTCAGCCGGCGGGACACATCGCGGGGATCGTGGCCGTAGGAGTTCCGCTCGCCGATCTGTCCGTATAGATTCCGAAGGATGTGCTCGACGCGTCGCTCGCGCGCGGCATCGCGTCCGGCATGAAGCCCTCCTTCTGGCCTTGATCCTCCCCCCCCCGTCTCTATCGGCGCGCCACGGGATGGCGGAAGGGGTTGCGCGCTGTCGCGGCGGCCGCCGCCCCGCGCAGCCGAGGTGCTCAACCGCGCTGCCACCTCAGCAGCCGTGGGAACAATTGATGGCGCCTCTGCTCTCCGCGTGCGGGAGCAGAGGCAACATACGGTGGCGCCGGCCTTCCGTAACGGACTCCTGATGGGAACAAAAGGTGGCGCCCTGGTCCGTCGCGACTCCCTGCTGGGAACAATCGGTGGCGCCGGGGACCCTCGCGTGGGAACAACTGGTGGCGGTCTGACTGGGACCGTTGCTACCGCTGCGCGTTGACGTAGCTGACGCGAAGACCGGGGGTGATCGGGTCCTGCCGAGTGGGACCAATCGGTGGCACTCGGGCCCGAAGCTTACGACTCGTACCCTACGTCGCAACGGATCAGGTTGATGGTGTCACTGGGCACACCGGCGACGGCTAGGCGATGCACGGTGCCCAGGTGGGGGTTGATCAGCCCCACATGCGTCAGGTGTGCGAACCCCGGGGGCCAGAGGTCTGTCCCATCAGGAAGTACATCAGGAGCTGGAGCGTGTGATCCTTCGTCGGCTTGTTCGCGGAGATCTTCATGTCCCAGAGCGTGTCGGCCGTGAGGAAGTCGCCGTCACCGGAATCGACCAGATTCCTTTAGCCGCCTCGATCGCGGTGCAGGAAGAGTTCAGGGTCGGTGAAGATGAAGCCGTCCTTCGTGACCGGTCTAAACGCGTCGAAGAACGTCCTCGTGCGGGCGAGCATGATCGTTATGTGCGTGACCGTCGTCTCGCTCGGGGTGAAACCCTGTGCGCTCCGTGGTCGGGGTTCCGCAGCGAGGGGTCGTTCCGCGCTCCGACGTCGTAGCCGGCGAGCTGACAGGCGACGCGCACCGCGTTCTCGTCGATGACGACCACGGCGCTGCCCTGAGCGTCTTCGGCGTAGGCGAGTGACCCGAGAGCTTCGGCGGTGGCCACGGTGACGCCTGAGGCGGTATGGACACCATCGATACGCGCGGCGCCGCGGAGGCTAATGCGAAACACGTTGTGCACGGCGTAGGTGATATCCGTCTCGGAAGTCCTCCGCGTCTGCGGTCTGCAAGCCGGGTAAGCCGGGGTGCGGTGTCGCGTCTATGGCCGGTGCGCCTCGAGCGCGTCGAGGGTCCCTAGAAGCTCGTCGCGCGTCATGTCGGTGCCGAAGCTCACGACGCCGGCGAGCTGGACAGTGAAGAGGTCGGCATTGCGGTCATTGCAGGTAATGACCGTCTCTTTCGTGCGCCCGTAGTGATCGGGACCGAACGTCAGGAGCCACTGGTCCACAACTACGTCTTCCTTCCACGATCTGTCCGAAGTCCAGCCACGGGAAGTCAAAAGTGCGTCCAGATCGTCGTCGTATCGTCCGCTCTCAAGCCCGTACGGCCAGGAGCCTTCGCCGTCGTACGGGAACTGGTCGTCCTCCGAGGCCGGGAACGCCAGCGGATCTGCCTTAGCGGGCTCACTTACCGCGACGGTCCGTTGAGCTTCGTCTATCGCCTGGAAGACGCGGGTGATCTCCTCGATGAGCACCTTCTGTTGTTCCTCAGACCGATCGCCCCAGGGTGGCAGCCGCCTTCCGCTGCGCCGGTGCTCCTCGTTCGCGTAACAACGCGCGGTCTTATCGATCAGTTTCACCCGTCCTGCGGGCGAGCCGGGTCGTTCTGCTGGCTCAGTCACCGTCATTCGCTCTCGCGGCGCTGCTTGCGCCTCGCGGCGCACCGGCGGAGATTTTCACCGCCAGCCCGACTCGTCGATCATCTGCGCGACTCGGTCCACGGGGCCGCCCCAGCGAAGGTACTCGGTGGGCGTCTGCCGTCCCCTGGAGATCAGATCCTCCTGCGGCGTCGACATGAAGGCACTGAAGTCCTGCCAGGTCCAGCGGCGTTTGGCTGCCTTGATGATCTCGCTCAGCCCGGGGAGCAGCTTCTCACCGAAGAGCAGGGTGAACTGGAAGGAGGGGAACAGCAGGCGGCCCGCGATCTCGACCGCGTAAAGCCGATCCTCTCTCACTGCCGCTCGCACGGCCTCCTCGGTCCACCCGAGGTAGGCGACGACGTCGTCGAGCGACATCATGCTTGAGATGTGGGTCAGGAAGGCTCTCGCGGCGCTCAGTTGTAGGGCTCCTCTCGCTACGTCCGATCGTGCCTCGTCGAGCTTGTCAGCGGTGAACACGCCCACCTCGATCAGGAACTGCTCCTGCCGCTCGCTCAGCCCGTCCTTCTGAACGGGCGGAATGCGCAGGAGTGCTTCGGTCAGCCCTTCCACGAGCCAATCGGTGTTTCCGCCCAGACGTTGCAGCGCCGCGTACAAGCGCTCGAACGCTTGGCGCTCAACCGCGGAAGCTCGCTCCGCGGCTTCCGGTTCTTCGCGGGGCGCATCATGATTCATGGCCTCGATGCTACGGTGTGAAGCGGAGAGCTCTGCGCCGGGATATGCCGCTTGACCGGGAGTTACTGCGTGCGAGGGGAGCGAGATTGGCTCGTATATGAGCAAATGTCGGTGCCGCCCGGGTAGCGCTCAAATCGTCGCCTCTGTTCGGCGTGTCGTGCGCGCAGGGCGGCCGATGGAGAGTGGCGCACCGCTCCTCACTCAACGCTACGCTCGCGCCATGCTCACTTGGTCCGAGGTTCGCGATCTGCTCTCCGTTGCCGGCGCGACGACCGTCGATGAGCTGATTGAGATGCTTGAGGAGTACCTCAACCAAGCCCCGGCGCGCTGACTTGTCCCGCCTCGGTTGGGCGCAGTAGCACGGGAGGAGCGGCGCGCCACGGAGCCGTTACCTCGGTCGAACCGCCCCGCCCCATAGCCAGGCATGGCACAGATGGCCGCGCTCGTCCTTCCAGCGCACGAGGACAGCACCACCGGGAGTAGTTGCGATCACTTCGCCGTCGACCTGCCTGGCATCGACTCGTTCGACTCGATGCTGGACGAGCGCAGCGCACGGCACCGGCTCGCGAAGGTCCTTCCGCTTGCCGGTAAGTTGAACCTCCTCCGGCGTGAGCCCTTGCGGAACCGCCCTGGCCTCATTGTCGCGCGCGAGTCGATCCAGAGTGGGTCCGACGGAGTCGTATCGGCGGTTGTTCCCCACATCACCACCTGGCGCGGGTGAGGGCGTGCACTGCCTGCTTCTGGCTGCGGCCGCATCTGGTCTCAGCGTCAGGGCGAGCGCGCTCCAGGATGACCCCGTTGGTGGCGCTCGCCCGGGTGAGATCATTTGGTGGCGCTCGGGCGGGGCGCCCTTAGCGCCGGTCTGGCGGCTGGGATCATTTGGTGGCGCTGTGTGGGGTGGGATCAATTGGTGGCGCCTGGCGGGGTGGGATCATTTGGTGGCGCCTGCTGGGGTGGGGTCAATTGGTAGCGCGGGGCCGGGCGCCCTTGGCGCCGGTCTGGCGGCTGGGATCATTTGGTGGCGCTGTGTGGGGTGGGATCAATTGGTGGCGCCTGGCGGGGTGGGATCATTTGGTGGCGCCTGCTGGGGTGGCGTCAATTGGTAGCGCGGGGCCGGGCGCCCTTGGCGCCGGTCTGGCGGCTGGGACCATTTGGTGGCGCTGTGTGGGGTGGGATCATCTGGTGGCGCGTCGCCCGGATCTCGAGTCGGGCGCCGGAGGCGATGCGAGGCGAGGGGCGCGAGCGGGGCGGCGTAGCGGACGGAGGGCTACTCTTCCTCGTATGCGAGGCGCGAGTATCGACGATTGGGACGCAGCCCTCGGACCGTTCTACCGTCCGGAGTCCGTAGCGCGTCTGCTCGGCGACCTGCCGGTGGATGCTCTTCAAGAATTCGTCGAGCGTGGAGAGTTGATCGCGGTCATCGCCGGCGAGGAGACCCTGTTCCCGACGTTCCAGTTCTCGGATGATGGTGCCACCTTGCCCGCGTTGCCTCCGGTCCTCGAGATGTTGCGGAATGTGCTCAGTGATCCCTGGGATGTCGCGCTGTGGTTGAACTCGCCCATGGACGATCGAGGCGGAGAAACGGCGGCGACGCTTCTCCGCGCAGGGCATGCTGGCGAAGTCAAACGTATGGCCGAGGAAGACGTTGACCGGTGGTCACACTGACGAGACTTTCGACCCACCATCGATGCGCGAGGTCGACGAGTCGCACGCGGAAATCTGCGTACTACGCCGGTCCACGCTCAGAGAACACCACGTCGCGCCTGAGTGAGCTCACACGACGAGTCTTCGCGGGCGGGACAATGCTCTTCTCCGCTGCTAACTCCATCGAGCTCTGGCGGTTCTGCGGAGCGGCCGAGCGAGTGCGGGCTCTGGCTCGCACCGCGAATGAGATCGAGGAAGCCTGAATCGCCCGCCCGAGAGGCGCTCCTCGGCGTTGACGTTCAGCGCCTCGGTGAGGCGCGCGAGGGACTATACGTTCATCAGCTACCGCCACAACTCGTGGCTGGGGGCGACCGCGAGCTGAACGCGTTATTCGGCAACGAATTCGAGCAGAGGCGACTTGAGCGCCGACGTGAGCTGCTGCAGAAGGAGTCCGGGTCACAAGGTCATCCGAAGATCTCGGGCTTCTGAACCCGGATGCGTGGGACGTCGTGAAGGATCTGACGAAGGTGCGTGCAGAGCTCAGCATGGGCGTCCTCGGTGCGTCCATCCCGCAGCGCGTGAAAGATCCGCTCGTGATCGTCCGCATAGTCGCCGAGCGTGCGATTTGACTCAAACCCCAGGTACCTCGCTCGGTCGAGATGGCTCCGGACCGAGACCCGACGACATGCACGTACGAGCAGCTCGAGAAGCCGGTCGATTTTCGCCTCACGGAGGTGCTTAACACCACCCCTAATCGTTGAGCCGCTCGAGGATGTCCTTCATCTGGTCGATCTCCTCCTGCTGGGACTGAACGATCTGCTCACACAGCGTGACGATCTCGGAGTCGGTGATGTTGGACTGCTCGCAGACGAGGATCGCGCGGGAGTGGTGCGGGATCATCGACCGCAGGAACTGGTCATCCCCGACGAATGCTTCTGCTCGGCCCATGAGGAACGCCACCACGAACAGCGCGGCGAAGCCGACGAGCAGTCCGATGTTGAGTGGCTTGTTGGGGAACATCTTCCACATCACGGCGATCATGATGATCCCCATCGGGAACACCATCATCAGCGCCATGTAGAGGTTGCTGATGTTGGGCAGGAAGTCGGCGAAGACGTTGATCATCGCGAAGGTGAGCAGGTACATCACGATGAAGCTGAGTGCGAGGGAGATGGCGAGCTTGCCGTAGCTCGCCATCCCCCCGTGCTGCATCCCGCCCTGCTTCGAGTGCGGCATGCCCTCGTGCTCGGAGTGGTGCCCGGCCTGGCTCACAGTGCCCCCAACAGCTCCGCGCACGCCTGCTCGCAGCGGCGGCAGGCCTCGGCGCACACCCGGCAGTGCTCGTGCATCTGGGCGTGCGTCTCGCACTCGGCCGCGCACGACGCACAGGCCGCGCGGCATGCCTCGAGCTGGGCGCGCAGGACGTCGGTGTTCGAGCCGGTCTGGCGCGACAGGACCGCGGCGGTCGTCGCGTAGACGTCGGCGCAGTCGAGGTTCTTGCGGATGCACGCGGTCAGGTCAGCCACCATCTCTTCGCTCAGGCAGGCATCTGCGCACGCGGTGCACGCCTGGGCGCACTCCACGCACGCCTCGATACAGCGCACCAAGGCCGCGGTGTCGGCGCCGGCGCCCGCCCGGGGGTGAGTGGTCAGCATCTGCTCTGCAACAGTCATATCGTCCTCCTTCTCCTCGATCGGGGCGCTTCCCCGACCCTCGGCACGGTAGGGCCTCGGCACAGATTCCCCCACCGGGTTGCATACCCCGTGGGGGTATGTATCATTGGCGCGTGCACGGGTACGCGGACAACAAGGAAGCGCTGCTGAAGAGGCTGCGCCGCGCGGAGGGACAGGTCGCGGGGATCGCGCGGATGGTCGAGAACGACGACTACTGCATCGACATCCTCACGCAGGTCTCCGCAGCGACGAAGGCCCTCGAAGCGGTGGCACTGTCGCTGCTCGGCGACCACCTCAGCCACTGCGTGGCCGAGGCGACCGCGCAGGGCGGGCCGGTCGCGGAGGAGAAGATCCGCGAAGCCAACGCCGCCATCGCGCGCCTGGTGCGCTCGTGAACCACGTCACCGGAAGGACATCATCATGACGATCGAACGAGTCGAGCTGGGTCTCAAGGACGCCGGCGTCGGATGCGCCTGCTGCGCCGCCCCGAGCGCCTCGACGACGCAACAGCTGCCCGTGGAAGCGGGACTGTCGGCCACGCTGCTGGTGGAGGGGATGACGTGCGCGCACTGCATTGCCAGCGTCACCGAAGAGCTGTCCGCGGTTCCCGGCGTGGACGACGTGTCGGTCGCGCTCACCGCGGGCGGCACCTCGACCGTCACGGTCCGAAGCTCCGCTCCCGTCGACGCCGATGCGCTGCGCGTCGCCGTCGCTGAGGCCGGCTACACCGTCAGCGACGCCTGACACGGCCGAGCATCCACCCACTCCTGCCCTCCCGGCCTTCCAGCGGCGGCAACTCGCAGAGGAGGCTCCGATGAGCCAGCACGATCACACCATGCACGGGCACACCGGCCACAACCGCGCCGGACACGACAGCACCACGGAGCACACGGATCCCGAGGCAACCGCCGAGGGTATGCGCGAAGCCGTCGCGACCGAACCGGCAGCGCACGGCAGCCAGGACCACAGCGGTCACGATCAAGCGGAGCACAATCACGGCGCGCATCGCGGTCAAGCCGCGCACGCTGGTCATGGCGGGCACGTCGGCCATGGCGGGCATGCCGGTCACGGTGATCACGTGGGGCAGTTCCGCCGCCTGTTCTGGATCATGCTCGCCCTCGCCGTGCCGGTGGTGGCGTTCTCGAGCATGTTCGCCATGCTGCTCGGGTACGCGCTGCCCGACGCCGCATGGGTGAGCTGGATCTCACCCGTGCTCGGCACGGTGATGTACGTGTGGGGCGGTGCGCCCTTCCTCACCGGCGCGGTCAGCGAGCTGGGCACCCGCAAGCCCGGGATGATGCTGCTGATCGGTCTGGCCATCACGGTCGCGTTCCTGGCTTCGTGGGGCGCGAGCCTGGGCGTCCTGCACCATGAGCTCGACTTCTGGTGGGAGCTCGCGCTGCTGATCGTCATCATGCTGCTGGGGCACTGGATCGAGATGCGCTCCCTTGCCCAGACGACGTCCGCGCTGGACTCCCTCGCCGCGCTGCTGCCGGACGAGGCCGAGCGCATCGAGGGCGACACCACCGTCACCGTCGCCCCCGCCGACCTGCGTGTCGGGGACGTCGTGGTGGTCCGCCCGGGCGGCCGCGTGCCCGCAGACGGGCGGGTCGTGCAGGGCTCCGCGAGCATGGACGAGGCCATGATCACCGGCGAATCCCGCCCGGTCCGCCGCTCCGAGGGCGACCAGGTCGTCGCCGGCACCGTCGCGACCGATTCGGGCCTGCGCGTGGAGATCACCGCGATCGGAGAGAACACCACCCTCGCCGGCATCCAGCGGCTGGTTGCCGAAGCGCAGAACTCCTCGTCCCGCGCGCAGCGAATCGCTGACCGCGCCGCGGCGCTGCTGTTCTGGTTCGCCCTGATCGCAGGCGTCATCACCGCGCTGGTATGGACGCTGCTGGGCCTCCCAGATCAGGCCGTGGTCCGCACCATCACCGTCCTCGTGATCGCCTGCCCCCACGCTCTGGGCCTGGCGATCCCGCTGGTGGTGTCCATCGCCACCGAGCGGGCCGCGCGCGGCGGAGTGCTCATCAAGGACCGGTTGGCGCTGGAGAGTATGCGCACCATCGACACGGTCCTGTTCGACAAGACCGGCACCCTGACGAAGGGCGCTCCGGCGGTCACCGCGGTGCACCCCGCCGGCGGGATCGACGCCGATCGGCTGCTCGCCCTCGCTGCGGCGGCCGAGGCGGACTCTGAGCACCCCCTGGCACGCGCGATCGTGAACGGCGCGAGCGAGAAGCGACTGGCGGTGCCGGGATCCTCCGGGTTCGAGTCCTCACCGGCGGTCGGCGTGCGCGCCACCGTCGACGGGCACCTGGTACAGGTCGGCGGCCCCTACCTGCTCGAGCAGGAGGGATCCGCCGAGTTGCCCGTCGCGGACGAGTGGCGCCGCGAGGGGGCGATCATCCTGCACATCCTGATCGACGGTCAGGTCGCCGGGGCGCTTCGCTTGGCCGATGAGATCCGCAGCGAGTCCCGGGAGGCGATCGAGGCGCTCCACGTCCGCGGCGTCCAGGTCGTGATGATCACCGGCGATGCGGAAGCGGTCGCCGCCTCCGTGGCCGAGGAGCTTGGCATCGACCGGTTCTTCGCCGGCGTGCGTCCCGAGGACAAGGCCTCCAAGGTCAAGCAGCTGCAGGAGGAGGGCCGCAAGGTCGTGATGGTCGGCGACGGCGTCAACGACGCTCCCGCCCTCGCCCAGGCCGACGTGGGTATAGCGATCGGTGCGGGCACCGACGTCGCGATCGCCTCCGCCGGTGTCATCCTCGCCAGCGACGACCCGCGATCGGTGCTGTCGGTGATGGAGCTGTCGCGGGCAAGCTACCGGAAGATGAAGCAGAACCTGTGGTGGGCTGCCGGTTACAACCTGATCGCCGTCCCGCTCGCCGCCGGGGTGCTCGCCCCGTTCGGGTTCGTGCTCCCGATGTCGGTCGGGGCGATCCTGATGTCGCTGTCGACGATCGTCGTCGCGCTGAACGCGCAGCTGTTGCGCCGGCTGGACATGCGCCCCGAGATCACCGCTGCAGCGGTCTTGCGTGGTGCCTGACAGGCGGGTTTCGTAGATTGTGAGCGGGAAGGGAGGTGCGCTGATGAGCGTGATGACGCTGCGCCAGGCGATGCGTCCGAGCGCCACACTGGCGCGCACCTTCCTACTCACCGCCGCGGCCGTCATCGGGGTGCTGATTGGCCTAGTCGGCATGCACGTGCTCAGCAGCGGCAGCACCCACCACGCTCCCGTGGTGATCAGCGAGAGCAGGCACCATGGCGGTGAGCCCGCGATGGTTGACGTCGCGAGCCCGGACGCGGCTACAGCCGGTGATCATTCCGCGGCGGATCCCTGCGCTGAGGGCGACTGCGGGGGCGGCATGGACGCGATGGCGTTCATGGCGTGCGTGCTCGCCCTGCTCGCCGTCAGCATCGTCCTCGCCATTCGCCCCGGCCGGGTCGTCACCATTGCGCGCGCTCAGGCGCCGCCACATGCCACGGCGACGCTCACGGAGGCGCCGCCGGTTCCTCCCGATCTGAACGTCCTCTCCATCAGTCGCACCTGAGGGTCATCTGCTGTCGCAGATCCCGTGCTTCGGCACGCCCCTCAACAACGACTTAGGAGACAGACCCTCATGAAGATCCGCACGATTGCATTCCACGTCGGCATCCTCGCGACCGCGCTCGTCCTGACCGGTTGCAGCGACACCGGTGGCTCCGATATGGAAGGCATGGACCACGGCAACGGCACCAGCAGCTCGCCCAGCGCCTCCGCTGAGGCCAGTGGCGCGGTGTTCAACGACGCGGACGTGACGTTCGCGATGGAGATGGTCATGCACCACCAGCAGGCCATAGAGATGTCCGACACTCTGCTGGCCAAGGACGGGGTTCACCCGGACGTCGTCGCGCTTGCCGAGCGCATCAACGCCGCTCAGGGCCCGGAGATCGAGACCATGAACCAGTGGCTCGAAGACTGGGGCCAGGACACCGACATGGGTGGGATGGACCACGGCGGCGGCATGATGTCCGAAGAGGAGATGGCCGCCCTCGAGGAAGCCGACGGCGAAACCGCATCGAGCCTGTTCCTGGAGCAGATGATCATGCACCACCAGGGCGCGATCGACATGGCTCAGGCCCAGATCGACAACGGCCAGAACCCCGACGCCGTCGCCCTCGCGCAGAAGATCGTCGAGGACCAGACCGCCGAGATCACCGAGATGCAGGAGCTGCTCGCCCAGCTGTGAGCACCCGCCACGCCGGTGGCCACCCCGTCCGGGTGGGTCACCGGCTCCGCCCTGCCCAAACCATCCCGGAGATCTCCCATGCCTTTCACCCCCGCCATTCCCCGACGGCGCCTGGCCGCCTTCGCCGCCCTTGCCCTGACTGCGCCCCTCTTCACCGGCTGCGCTCTGATCCGAGCCGAGGACCCCGACCACGACACCAAGGTGGCCCTCGAGCACATCCACGGGCTCGCCTCCGACCCCGAGACGGGCGGTCTGCTCATCGCCAGCCACGGCGGCATCTACCAACTCGACGCCCTCACCCGCTCGGCGGAGCTCAGCGGACCGGTCGCCGGCAACGACTTCGACGCCATGGGGTTCACCGCCGTCGACGGTCAGCTCTATGCCTCCGGACACCCCGGGCCGAACAGCCCCGACCACTTCGCCGGCCAGAATCTCGGCCTCATCCGCTCCGACGACAACGCCGGCACCTGGACGAACGTCGCATTCACCGGTGAGGCCGACTTTCACGACCTCGCCATCAGCGAATCCGATCCGAATCGCATCTACGCGAACAACTTCGGCATCGTCTACCGCTCCGACGACGGCGGGCGCACCTGGAACGACGGAGTCGGCGTCGACGCACGCGACATGCTCGCCGACCCCGACGATTCCGACACCGTCTACGCGACCACTCCCGAAGGGCTCTATGTCAGCCGTGACGCGGGTGCGACGTTCGAGCTCGACGAGACTGCGCCGCGGATGGTTCTGATCGCGACGAACAGCCTGGGGCTACTGGTCGGCACCAGCTTCGACAACACACTCGTCTACCAGCTCCCCAGCGGCGAGTGGGCCACCGGAGGCGAGTACGAAGGTGCCGCCCAGGCCCTCACCGTCACGCCGGGCGACGAGATCGCCCTCGTCGACCAACGTGGCGTGGTCACGACACGTGACTTCGGTACCACCTGGGAAGAGATCTTCCGCCCGGAGCCGCACACTTGACGTCCAACCGGGCCTTCCCGGGTTCAGTGAAGGAAGCCGTCCGACTTCGGCTCGTAGAGAGTCCCTCCCGGCAGAGCGTCTGCGCCCGGGATCGAGTCCACCGGCCGGGCGAGCGCCACCACAAGCGGCGGCCTCAGCCCGGCCGGCATGATCATGCGCGCACCCTCAGCCCTTCACGCCGCGCGGGTCGTTGCCGTAAGAGTTCCGCTCGCCGATCTGGCCGTTCTCGTTGCGGATGATGTGCTCGGTCTTCCGCTGGCGCGCCATCTCCCGTCCCGCCTCGACCGCCTCGTGCTTGGTCGGGTACGTCTCGGGCACGGTGACGCCGGTGCCCTCGATGCGGTTGTGCCACGCGCCGTCGCGGTGATAGGTCTCGACGTCTCCAGTGGGCATGATGCTCCTCGTTCGATTCGGTCTGGGTCTCCAGGTCTACCGACCGGCGCCTATGGCGGGGGAGAGGGTTGCGATGACGGGACCTGCATGGCAATGGCGTGATGGCCGTGATCGAGGTCCAGAAGGTACGCACGCTATGGTCCTCGGGCCAACTCGCGCGAGTCAAGGCATCGGGCAGCTGCGGGGGCGACGAGGGGACAGTGCTATCAGGTGGCGCCGGCACAGCCGTGCCGGCGGGCAACGGGCGACCGGTCGGGTGCCCATCAACCGGAGAAGACGAGCATGAGCACCGCAGCAGAAGATCGCCCACCTGACGCAGGTGTACTCCGGCCCCTTCTCCTTCGACGACCTCTCCGCGCTCAACGCCGCTCGAGGGGTGGTCGACGAGCTCTTCGCGACCACCGACGAGCTCGCCGCGGCCCCGACGGCTGCAGCGATCTGCGCCGCGTCGCCGTGATCCGGTCGCCATGCCGCGATCTTCCTGTGCTGCGTCTCGACTGGATCTAGCCAAGGTTTCGGCCAAGCCCTTAACCTACGGTTCATGCGGACCATGGACGTCAGCGATGCCAAGGACAAGCTGTCCCAGCTGGTGGAGGCCGTTGCATCCGGACATGATGCGATCACCATCACGCGTCATGGGGAGGCAGCTGCGGTCCTCATCGCGGCCGATGACCTGCAGCAGCTCACCGACACGGTCGCCTGGCTCAGCGATTCCCTCACTGCGAGCGAGATCGACGAGGCGGAGTCGGACATAGCCGCTGGTCGCACGCTGAGCGTCGAGGAAGCGCGAGCCACACTGCGCCGAAGCCGCCGGTGACAGATGGGGAGCGCTACGAGATCTCCTGGCAAGTCTTGCGTTGCGTGCGCTCGGACGACCCCGCGAGAAGCTCCCTGGCGCGGTTCTCGAGCTGTGCGATGTGCCTCTCGCCAACCGCACGCGCGTCACCAAGCGGCCCTGGGCAGTTGAACGCGCAATGCAGGAGCGCGTCTACCGATGAGGACCATCCCTTGCGGTTCACTTGGCCCGAGGTCGCCGGCGCCGCGGGGAGCCGGCACCGCCACGTTAACCGTCAAGAAGAACGGGAACGTAACCGGTTCTTGGGTAGCGGCATGCGAGGAGTAGTGGACAAAGCCCGGTCTGGGCGTCTCGGTCACGAATCGATGGCAGCTTCGAGGTGATGCTGCTCACCGGCGTCTGCCCGAACGCCGCGAACCCGCTCGCGATCGGAGCCTGATGCTCCGGATCTCCGCGCCCGATCGCCACCCGCGCCATCGGGCGTATCCGCATGCTTGCATGATCCGCTTACGCACACGCTGGCATGGGGCCGTCTGCGTGCCGGCGCCGCGGCGCCGACGGGTGAGGGGGAGCGCTCTCCCCGCGTACCCGTGCCTGGTTAACGGGGGCGGAACCGATGTTCATTCAACGGTCGCGTGAGCGCCAGGGCGGCGTCACCCTCGCTCGACAGGGTCGAAGGGCGGGGAGAGCGCTCCCCCCGGAAGGGGAGCTGATCCCGCGCCCGATCCACCAGAGCGAAGGACCACCGAGCCGTGCACAAGTACGCCCAAACCGCGGTCGCCGTCGGCGCTGCGGCCACCCTGACCCTGCTCGCCGGCTGTTCCGCGGGAACCGCAGGCGAGGCCGCCGCCGAGAGCGGCGACCCGCTGATCATCTACACCAACTCCAACGCTGACGGCCGCGCCGAGTGGCTGACCGCGCAGGCCGCCGAGGCGGGCTTCGAGATCCAGATCGTCGGCCAGGGCGGCGGCGACACCACTGAGAAGCTCATCGCCGAGGCCGGCAATCCGGTGGCCGACGTGGTGTTCGGTCTGAACAACATGTACTTCTCGCAGCTGATTGCCGCCGACACGATCGAGCCCTACACGCCCGCGTGGTCGGGGGAGGTCGCCCCGGCGCTCGGCGATCCGTCGGGCGAGGGCTACTACTGGCCGCTCGTGCAGCAGGGCATCGTACTCGCCTACAACACGGCCGCCTTCCCCACGCCCGAGGACGCCCCGCAGGACTGGACGGACCTGTGGACCGACTCCCGCTTCGAGGGCCGCTACGAGACCGTGCCGGACCTGGGCGGCGCGACCTCGCAACTCGTGTTCGCCGGCATCCTCACCCGCTACCTCGACGAGTCGGGCGACCTCGGCGTCTCCGACGAGGGCTGGGAGCAGGTCGCCGCCTACTTCGAGCACGGCAACCCCGCCGTGCCCGACACCGACCTCTACGCCCGCATGGCCGAAGATGAGGTCGACATGGGCCAGATGTGGACCTCGGGCCTGCCCGCCCGGGAGGAGCAGTACGGCATCGACAGCGAGGTCGTGCGCCCCGAGGTGGGCGTGCCCTACGCCGTCGAGCAGGTCGCGGTCGTCAAGGGCACAGACCAGGCCGAGCAGGCGCAGGAGTTCATCGACTGGTTCGGCAGCGCCGACGTGCAGGCCGCGTGGTCGGCCGAGTTCGACTCCATGCCGGTTAACGAGGGCGCGATCGCCGAGGCGGACGCCGAGATCGTCGCGTTCCACGAGGATCTGCCGCGCCAGGAGATCGACTGGGACCTCGTCGCCGAGAACCTGCCCGCCTGGGTCGAGAAGATCGAGCTCGAGTACATCCCGTGATCCGATTCGAGAACGTCGAGGTTAGCTACGGCGACTTCACCGCGATCCCGGATCTCGGCCTCGAGGTGGCCGAGGGGGAGTTCTTCACCCTCCTCGGCCCTTCGGGGTGCGGCAAGACCACCGCGCTGCGCGCGCTGGCCGGCTTCGTCGAGCCCACGCGAGGCGAGATCTACGTGCAGGATCGCGCCGTCACCCGCCTGCCCAGCGACCAGCGGCAGGTGGGCATGGTGTTCCAGAACTACGCCCTGTTCCCGTCGATGGACGTCGCCGAGAACATCGCGTTTGGCCTGCGCGTCAACCGCGTGCCGCGCCGCCGCCGCGACGAGCTGGTCGCCGAGGTCGCGCGCCGCGTCGAGCTGAGCGACGGGCACCTCGCCCGCACGCTGGACCAGCTCTCCGGCGGTCAGCAGCAGCGCGTGGCGATCGCGCGTGCGCTCGTGATGCAGCCGAAGATTCTGCTGCTCGACGAGCCGCTGTCGAACCTCGACGCGAAGCTCCGCCAGCAGCTGCGGGCGGAACTGAAGGCCCTCCAGTCGGAGTTCGGCATCACCACCCTCTACGTCACCCACGATCAGGACGAGGCGCTGTCGATGTCCGACCGGATCGCCGTGTTCAACGCCGGTCGGATTGAGCAGATCGGCACCCCGCAGGACATCTACGAGGACTCGGCTACCGAGTTCGTGTGCACGTTCGTCGGGGCCGCCTCGAAGCTCACGCCCGCGCTCGTCGAGCGGCTCGGCCTCCCGGCCGCCGCGTCGTCATACGTGCGCGTCGAACGGCCCCGTATCGTCCGTCCGGGCGCCGATGCCGACGGTGTGCGCGTGGCCGGCGAGGTAACCGGCACCCGCTACCACGGCACCCACACCAGCTGCACCGTCGCCTCCGAGGGCGCCGAGGTGCAGGTGCTGGTGCGACCGGACGAGGGTGCGGTGCCCTCGACCGGATCGCGGGTGGACCTCGCCATCGACCCCGCGCATGTTCTGCAGTACGACGCGAGCGGGCGCCGCATCGCCGCGCGCATCGCCGAGGCGGTGGCATGAGCGCGGCCGCGTCGACGCGGCGGATGCTGCGCTCGCCCTTCACGGTCGTCACGCTGCTCGTGACGGGATGGGCGATCGTCGCGTTCCTCGTGTGGCCCAACGCCAACCTGCTGCTCGAGACGTTCTTCCCCGACGGCGCGTTCTCGGGCAGCGCCGTCGAGCGGCTGCTGAGCTCCGAGCGGGCCCTGCGATCGCTCGGCAACAGCGTGCTGCTGGCGTTCGCCCTCGCGATCAGCACCAACGTCGTGGGCGTGTTCATCGTGCTCGTGACGCGGTACTTCCACGTTGCCGGGGCGCGCATCCTGTGGCTCGGCTACGCGACCACGCTCATCTACGGCGGCATCGTGCTCGCCGCGGGCTACCGGTTCGTATACGGCGACGATGGCATCGTCACGACGCTGCTGCTGGCGTGGTTCCCCGGCATGGATCCGCAGTGGTTCCAGGGCTTTCCGGCCGTGCTCATGGTCATGACCCTGGCCACGACCACCAACCACCTGCTGTTCCTGTCGCCCGCGATCGCGAAGCTCGACTTCCAGCTGATCGAGGCCGCCCGCAACCTCGGCGCCGGCAACGGCACCATCCTGTGGCGCATCGTGCTGCCCGCGCTGCGGCCCATGCTGTTCGCCGTCACGATCCTGTCGTTCCTCACCGGCCTCGGCGCCCTCTCGGCGCCGCAGGTGCTCGGCGGGCGCGACTTCCAGACCATCGCCCCGATGATCCTGAGCTTCGCCACCTCGGCCACCTCGCGCGACATTGCTGCGCTGATGGCCGTGATCCTGGGTCTCGTCACGATCGCGATGCTCGCGATCCTGACTCGCATTGAGCGCGGCGGCACCTACTTCTCGCTGTCGAAGATCTCCACCCCGCTGCAGCGCCAGCGCCTACGCAACCCGATCGTGAACGCGCTCGTCCACGGCGCGGCGTACCTGCTGTTCGTCGTGTACCTGCTGCCGGTCGTGCTGATCGTGCTGTACTCGTTCGCCGACTCGGCCGCGATCCAGACGGGCGCGCTTGCGCTCGACCGGATGTCGCTCGACAACTACGTGCGCGTGCTGAGCCAGGGCTCGGCGCTGCGGCCATTCGTCGTCTCGACCGTCTACAGCGCGTTCGCCGCGGGCATCGCCGTGCTCGCCATGCTTGTGCTGTCGCGCATCATCGTGCGCCACCGCAATGCGATCAGCACGGCGCTCGAGTACTTGCTGCACATCCCGTGGATCCTGCCTGCCGCCATGATCGCGCTCGGTTTGATCATGAGCTACGACCACCCCAACCCGCTCGTCGGCGGGATCGTGCTGACTGGCACCACCGCGATCCTCCTGATCGCGTTCGTGATCGCGAAGATCCCGTTCACGCTGCGCCTCATGAAGGCCGCGTACCTCGGGGTGAACGCGGCGCTCGAGGAGGCGGCGTCGCTGCTCGGGGCCGGCACGTTCACGATCTACCGGCGCATCATCCTGCCGGTGGTGCTGCCGACCGCCGCGGCCGTCTTCGCGCTGAACTTCAACTCGCTGCTGGATGACTACGACACGGCCGTGTTCCTGGCGCACCCGCTGTTCCAGCCGCTGGGCCTCGTGATCCAGGCCAGCGCCTCGGGCTCGCTGGACGTGAACGCGCGGGCGAACACCTTCGTCTACACCGTGCTACTCATGATCATCACGGGCGTGACGATGTGGCTCGTCTACGGCCGGGCGACTCGGAAAGCGTCCCGCAGTGCTGGTGCGAGGCGGCGGGCGGCCGGCCGGGGTGTCTCGGACGCATCCCGCGACGACGCCGCATCGGGGGGTGCCCTCGCCTGGCCCACGTCGCCTCTTGGTGCCAGCGTGGCGGCGGAGTCGGCGCGATGACGCGCATGCTCGGACGCCCCGAGCACGCGCACGTGAACCGCCGGTTCGCCGAGCGGCTCGACGACAAGGGCTCGCTCATCGTGGTGCACCGCGGCGTCGCAACGGGGTCCGTAGCGGAGAACACGATCGAGGCCGTGCGCGCCGCGCTCCGATCGGGCGGCGACGTGGTCGAGCTCGACGCCGTAGCGTCGCACGACGGCGTGCTCTTCGCCTTTCACGACGGGATGGAGCCCATCCTGCTGGGCGTGCCGCAGAACCTGCAGCACCTGTCCGCCGACCGGATCCGCACGCTGCGTCACCTGCGCATCGCGGGCTCCGCGCGCGACGGCCGCGTGCCAGAGCTCGGCGACCTGCTGGCCGCCCTGCCCGACGACGCGCTTATTAACCTCGACCGGTCGTGGCCGTGGTGGGAGACGCTGTTGCCGTGGCTCGACGAGCAGGGCGTGACCGAGCGGATTCTACTGAAGTGCCACGCGACCGACGAGACCCGCCTGCAATTGCTGCGCGCCCACCCCGAGCCGTACCCGTTCATGCCGATCTGCCGCACGCTCGCGGAGGCGGAGCGGATCGTCGCCGACCCGGCGCTCAACACCATCGGCATCGAGATGCTCGCCGCCGACGCTGACAGCCCGTTCGTCGACCGCGACGTGATCGTCGGCCTGCGCGAGCGCGGCGTGTTCGCGATGGCCAACGCGGAGGTGCTCACGTCGGGGCCGCCGCTGTTCGCCGGGCTCGACGACGACCGTTCGGTGTTCGGTGACCCCAACGCCGGGTGGGGCGCGATCCTTGAGCTCGGAATTGACGCCATCCAGACCGACTGGCCGTGGTTGCTGCACGCCTACCGCGAGCGACGGCTGGTGAGGGCGTGAGCGAGCAGCCGCCCATATCGCTGCGGGGACCCACGATGGAGGACGTCGCCGCCGCCGCGGGAGTCTCGCGCTCGTCCGTGTCGCGTGTGTTCCTGGGCCAGGGCAAGGTGTCCGACGCGACCCGCGAACGGGTCTTCGCGGTCGCCGAGTGGCTCGGGTATGTCCCGAACGTAATGGCGTCCGAGCTCGCGTCGCGCGGATCGTCCGTCGTCGGGCTACTGCTGCGCGACGCCGCAAACCCGGCGTACGGCCTGCTGTTCACGCGCCTGCAGGAGGCCGCCCACGACGCCAGCATCACGCTGATCTCGATGACGATCAGCGGCGACCCGCGCGGTAGTCGGCAGATCGACAGCCTGCGCCGCCTCATGGGCATGCGCGTCGCCGGCCTCATCGTCGCGACCGGCGGCGTGACCAGCGCTCAGCTCGAGCCGTTCCGGGAGCGTATCCCCATCGTGCGCGCCGGCCGGCCCGAGGAGACCGGCCACATCCACGCCGTCTCGTACGACGAGCACGCCTCGGCGCGCGCGCTCGCCGCGCATGTGGCTGACCAGGGGCACCGATCGGTCGCTCTCATCGTGACGCAGGAGCACGCGTCGTACCCCGAGTACGTCCGCGCCACGAACACCGCGGCCGAGCTCGCGGCCCGCGGCGTGCGCATCGTGCCACTGCCGGCCGTCGCCCTCACCGACGGCATCGCCGACGTGATCGACCTCGTGCGGCGCCGCGAGATCACCGCCGTGATGTGTCCTGCCGACCTGCGCGCGCTCAACGTGCTGCGTGCCCTCGACGTCGCCGGCCTGTCGGCGCCCGGCGACGTGTCCGTCACCGGCTGCGACGCCGTCCTGCCCGGCATCGACTTGATGGGCCTCACCAGCTACCGCATCGGCGTGGAGCGCCTCGCCGAGCGAGCCGTCGCGAACATCGCGGCCCTCATCGGCGACCACCCTCCGTCGGGAACCATCCGGGAGCTCGTCCCCGGGCGCCTCGTCCCTGGCCGCACCGTCGCACCTCCCCCCACCGCTTCGGTCGGCATCGCCCCGGCCGCCACCCTCGAACAGGAGCTCTGATGAAAATCCGGATCGCGGAGCACCCGCTGCCCGAGCACTTCCTCGTGCACATCTCCGACACGCACTTCGTGATGCCCGGCGAGCGTCTGGGCGGCGTCGCCGATGCCAGCGCCCATCTGCGATCGCTGCTCGCGACCGTCGCGGACACGGGAATCCACCCCGAGGCCCTGGTGTTCACGGGAGACCTCGCTGACACCGGTCAGGCCGAGGCGTATGCCGAGCTGCGCACCGTCGTCGAGGAGGCCGCTGCGCGCATGGGAGCGCGCATCATCTGGGTGATGGGCAATCACGACGACCGCGCGACCCTGCGGCGCACGCTGCTCGACGCGGAGCCCACGATTGAGCCATGCGACCGCGTCGAGTGGCTCGGCGGCCTGCGGATCGTGGTGCTCGACTCGACCGTCCCCGGTCACGCGCACGGCGAGCTCGAGCCCGCGCAGCTCGCGTGGCTGCGCGGGGTGCTCGCCCAGCCGGCGCCCGAGGGCACCATCCTCGCCCTCCACCACCCGCCGATCCCGTGCCTGCAGGACCTCGCCGTCACCGTCGAGCTGCGCGACCAGGCCGCGTTCGCCGACGTGCTGCGCGGCAGCGACGTACGCGCCATCCTGGGCGGCCACCTGCACTACAACACCACCGCGAGCCTCGAGGGCATTCCCGTCTCGGTCGCGTCGTCGACGTGCTACACGCAGGATCTGCTGACGCCTGGTCGTGGCACGCGTGGCGCGACGCCGCGCAGACGGTGAACTTCGTGCACGTGTACGAGCGCACGGTCATGCACACGGTCGTGCCGGCGGCGGGCGCCGCCACCGTGGGACGGTTCGTCGACGCAGAGGGCACGGCCGAGCTGCTGCGGCGCGACGGGATCGTGATTCCCGCGTCGTCGAACGCCACGGCCCCCGCCTGGGCTCGCCGGCCCATCCCCGCCGCCCTCGCAGCGTCGGTGGTGTGACGGCGGCGGGCGGGTGTCCGCGCGTGGCCGCTGCTCGGGGGCGAGCTAACGCAGGGCGTGCCGCGCAGTCACGAGGCCGGCGCGTCGGTCATCACCCGGTCGATCGGCTTGTGGGCCGCCGGGACCTCGTCGAGGAAGGCGTTGCTGTCGGGAAGCTCGATGCCCGCCATCGCCTCCCGCAGCTGTGACAGGGTGAAGAAACTGCACGCTGCGCAGGACCGCGGCGAGTGGGAGGCGTTCCCTTCGTCGCGAAGCGTATAGACCTTCCGGAAGCCGCGCGAAGGGGCTGACAACGCTTGCTACGTGCACCCGTCGGGTAAGTACCGGGCGTCAGACGGTACGCTCCCGCGGTCCTCACCGCTGCGGCGGGATGTGGAAATCCGGCGTGTGGTCGTACACCACGCCCTGCTCGTCGCCGACGCTTGCGATCGTGTACGGGTCGAGGTTGAGGGTGTCCCCGGGGAAGATCACGAACGTCCCGTCCTCGTCGGACATCGGCGCCCAGGCGCCGTTCCGTCGGATGGAGTTGATCTCCTCGAGGTAGGCCGCGGTCCCGAAGCAGAAGCGCTCGGCGATCGCATAGGTCGTGTCGCCCTCGGCCACGACGTAAGCCGCGGGCTCGCCCTCGGCGTTGAGGATGACGTCCCCGGTGCCGCCGTCGACGGGGCCGAGGTCCTTCGGAAGACCGAAGTAGTTCCCCACGCGGTCTTCGACCTCGTTCGAGCGGCCCTCGACCGCGTACCCCTCGCAGGGGCTGGGCGGTGTCGATGCCTGAGCCGGCGTCGGCTTAGGAGGACGCGTTGCCACCGGCTTGACGTCTGCTGCTCGTGGACCTGTCGGTGTACGGACGGGTTCTGCTGCGGGTGTGAGTGTCGCCGCGCACCCGGTGAGCAGCAGAACCGAGGCGATCAGAACCAGAGGTTTCCCCGACGACGCGCGCATGACCGCACGCTATCAATCGCCCCTCGCGCTGACGAGTGCGGGCGGCTGCACCCGCTGCGCCCCCTCGCTACTCGCGCGCCAGGCGCCGCACCCCTGACCTACCCCATCGAGAGGACCTCATGGACGACACGAATCGCTGCACGGCGACGTACGTCACCGCGCAGACAGCCGGCTATACCGACCTGGTGCGGTGCCAGAAGCCGGCAGGACACCGCAAGCGCCAGCACGTCGCGCAGAGCGACAACGGCCGGACGCAGGAGCGCTGGCACGACGGAGATCAGAACGAAGGACGGAGCTGGAGATGACCACCGACAAGACCGAGCCCACGACGAGGGCTCAGCTAGACGCGTCGATCGCGCGCCTGCGCGCGTACGTGGACGCCGGCTCCACCGTCCACACCGCCTCGTCGTACCGGACACCCGATGGACACGTGCACCTCATCGAGTTCGATGACCTGCAGGCGGTGCTGGATGCCGCCGGTGCTGCCCAGCCCGCCAGCGACGACGTGATGACCGGCGAGATCCGCGCCGTCCAGTTCGAGGACGGGGAGCCGATGCAATGCAGCCTGGAGGACTGCGAATGCCCCGAGCATGAGGGACTGACTCGTCGCGCCGGCACATATCTCACGATCCGGCTCGACGACGACGCGTTCAACGGCGCCGGCTCGTGGCGCGTGGAGGTCCGACGAGTCGCCGAGGACACGGCGAAGAGGCTCCAGCGATGACCAGGAACCCGATCAAGCCCCGGCACTACGAGGGCCAGCGCGTTCGGCTGACAGGGCGTGCCTGGGGCAATCGCGGCCGCGAGGTGTACGCGCAGCTCACCTTCGTCGACGGCGGCTTCGTGAAGATCGATGATCAGGTGGTGCTCTCGAGCGGCATCCCGATCGACGGCTACGAGTTCGAGGTCGCGCCCGTGGTGGATCCGGCGAGAGAGCTGCAGCTCAAGGCGGCGGCCCTACGGGAGGCGGTGGAGGACTTCGAGGCGAACGTCGGCCGTGGTGCCTTCCGTGCGCTGACCGTGCGCCCCGAGTCGCCGAAGGGATGGACTCTCCGCGCCTTCCAGCGACGAGAAGCGATTGCAGGTACCGAATGGATCGCACAACTATCGAAGTGAAGCGACCCCGTCGAGCGCTTGGTCGAGAGGTCTTACACAAGCCTGATTGAGCGCAACAAGCGAACCCTGCCAGAGACGATGGTTTTCGGCGATGCGAACACGGTACGTGGTCGTAGTCGAGCGTGCTCGAGAAACTTGGATATTGTCTCCGGATGGTGCTTTCGCTTCGCTTTCCTGGACCGGCCGACGAGGCGGCTTGCCGTCGCCTGCATGAACAGCTCGCCGCGGAGAACTTTGCATTCCTCCAGGCGGAGGGGACTTGGAAGCAGATCTGCGCTGCCGTCCGTCGAGAGCATGAGGGCGTCGACATCGCACCGGGGCGCGTACGTAGCAGCTGGCTCGTCGCGGACGTTGATGGCGAGGTCGTCGGGCGGGTGTCAATTCGCCATGTGCTGAACGACTTCTTGTTGAATGAGGGAGGACACGTCGGATACGCGGTCGGACCTGAGTATCGTCGCCGCGGGTATGCGACGGACATCCTTCGTCTCGCTGTCGCGGACCTTGCGGCGAGGGGTGTCGAACGCGTCCTCGTCACCTGCGACGACACGAATACCGCGTCAGCTGGGGTGATCGAGAAGCTCGGCGGAATCCTCGAAGACGTTCGTCCCGGTCGCAGTGCCCTCAAGCGCCGCTACTGGATCGTGGTCACAGCTGACGCCTAGCGGTACTGGCCTCAACGTCACAAGCACCAATCTAATTGGTGTATCGGCGGAAGTTAGCGGCGGTCAAGAGGCACCGAAGCCATCCGCTCGCCGGAAACCATCGTTTGCGGGAGCGCTTGGCACTGATGCCGCAGCGGCCACCGTAAAGCTGTCCCGTATCGAAACCGGGGGTTTCGGGAGAGTGGTTTCGGACCGGAGTTTCGGTCGAGGTCGTGGATCAGCGTGCGGGGGAAGGCTTCATGTCGTAGGTGACCCACGGAGTTGCGGTCGCAACCTTGTCGTACACGCCCCGCGCAGCCGCATTGTCCGCAGCGGTGATCCAGCGAACCACGTTCGCGCCTTCGCGAGCTGCGATGGCGGCCGCTTCGTGCAGCAGTGCTGTGGCGACACCTGCACCGCGAGAGTCGGGGTCAGTGAACAGATCATCGAGGTACAGGCCGATCGCGGCTGTGGATGGCCGAGCGAATCGGCGGAGGTTGGCGAGCCCCACCACGACGTCGTCAAGGGTCGCCACCAAGCCTATGAACCCGTGCTGGGCGTTGGAGACCCACGCCCATGTGGTGTGCACGGCTCGCGGATCGCCGTCGAGCTTGTAGAAGCTCCGGTAACCGGCGTAGAGCCGCGACCACTCGTTCTCGTCGGTGTCGATGACTTGCCTAACGTTGATCGCCATTCGCTCAGCCTAGGAGTCCGGGCGCAACGGCTTCGAGTTGTAGGTTTCCGCAATCGCTCGAAACTGATCGTTTCAGGTACTCGAAAGGCCCCGGATGCCCGGAGCCTTTCGATGTCGGCGGCGCTCGAATTGTGAACACTTCCGGCGTTCGAAAAGTGAACGGTTGTGGGCAGTTTAGTCAGCCGGGTCGGTGATGTCGGGGCGGGTGCTGGGGAGGCTGTCGAGGCCGCGGCCTCGGA
>NZ_JAUEPM010000019.1 GCF_030406385.1 Microbacterium oryzae | reverse complement strand
TGTCGGCGGCGCTCGAATTGTGAACACTTCCGGCGTTCGAAAAGTGAACGGTTGTGGGCAGTTTAGTCAGCCGGGTCGGTGATGTCGGGGCGGGTGCTGGGGAGGCTGTCGAGGCCGCGGCCTCGGAGCCGGTAGCTGGCTCCCTTGAGGGTGATGACGTCGGCGTGGTGGACGATGCGGTCGATCATCGCGGCGGCGACGACCTGGTCGCCGAACACGGTTCCCCAGCCGGAGAACGGCAGGTTCGACGTCAACACGAGCGACGCGTGCTCGTAGCGGGACGAGACGAGCTGGAAGAACAGGTTCGCGGAGTCCTGCTCGAACGGCAGGTAGCCGACCTCGTCGACGATGATCAGCCCGTAGCGCCGCAGCCGCGAGAGTTCCTGATCAAGACGACCTGACCGGTGGGCGTCGGAGAGGCGGGTGACCCATTCGGTGGCGGTGGCGAACAGGACCCGGTGTCCTTGGTGGGCCGCGATGACGCCGAGCGCCGTGGCGAGGTGTGTTTTGCCGGTGCCGGGAGGGCCGAGCAGGACGACGTTGCGCGCCTCGAGGAGGAACGCCCCCGATGCCAGTTGTGCGACTTGCTGCCTGGCGTTGGGCTGCTGGTCCCAGTCGAAGTCCTCGAGTGTCTTGACCGCACTGAACCCGGCCGCGCGGATCCGCAGCCGGGCGCCGGAGGCATTGCGGGCGCTCACTTCGCGTTCCAGGACGGCGGCGAGGTAGTCCTCGAATGACCAACTCGCTGTTCGGGCTTGCTCCGCGAGGCGCTCTGCCGCTTCGAGGATGCGTGGGGCTTTCAACGCGCCGGCGAGGTAGGTGAGCTGCTTGGCGGTCTCGGTCTGCTTCCCGGCCATCAGAGCGACCCTCCGATCCCGAAGGCTCGGTCGTAATCCGCGAGATCCCGGGTGAGATCGTCGCCGACCGCGACCGGCCGCGGCGTGCGGAACTGCTCCCGCAACGCCTTCGCGATCTTCAGATGAGCGGGATCGGTGAGGGTCATCCCGCGCGCCCAGGCCCGCTCGTGCTCGGCGAGCAAGCGCCCGTCGAGGCGGACTCTGACGCGATCGAGGTCCGCGCTCACATCGACCAGACGCCCGACAGCGCGCGGGTCGACGGAGTAGTCGTTCGTGTCGACGCGGACGTAGTAGTCCCGCCCCAACCGGATCCGGTTGCGCCAGCCCAGGTGCAGCGGGACCGGCGGCAGCGGCAGCATCGCGGCCCGGTCCGCGTCGATGCGCTGAGCCGGGGACGCCTTCAACGTGCGGACCGTGCGGGCATTCGCGCGCTCCAGCCAGTCAGCGAACTGAGCGTTGAAGTCCGCCGGGGACGCGAAGGAGCGACCGGGCATGAACGACGTCTCGAACCAGCCGTTGCGGCGCTCGACGAGTCCCTTGGACTCCGGATCCCGCGGTGGCAGCAGCACCAGCCTCGCCGCGAGCGTTCCCATGAACGACGCGACCCCTTCCGCGCGGCGCTGCCCGCGGCCGATGCCGGGCTCGTTGTCCCACATGAACCGACGCGGGACCGCGCCGATCTGCTGCAACAGCTCCCAGGTGCCCAGCAGCAAGTCCTCCGTCTTCCGGGTCGGGATCATCCGTCCGGCGGTGAACCTCGAGTGCGCGGCGGTGATCACCAGCACCGGCAGCAGCTTCGAGGTCCCGTCCTCGAGCGGGATCTTCCGGGGCGGGAACCAGAGATCGCACTGCGCCGCATCCCCCGGCTCCCACACGAGACGGTCCGCGGGGTCGATGCGGCTCTGCTCGGGTCGGAGACGCTTGACGTTATCGCGAAACCACCGGATCGACCCGGACCACCCCACGCGCTCGGCCAGCACGGTCGCGGGCATGTCCGGCGTCTGGCGCAGCAGCTCCTTCACGCGCGCCTCGAACGGGGTGAACGACGTCGCCGCCGGCGTTCGTTCGTATTTCGGTGGCGAGTCAGACGCCAGCGCGGCGTAGACGGTCGTGCGCGACACCGCCAACCGCTTCGCGATCGCCGCCTTCGAGACGCCTTCCGCAGCGAGCCTGCGGATCAGAGCCCAGTCCTCCAAAGTGATCACTCTCCAATCGTTGAGTGTTCACTTTTCACGCGCCGCTACTGTCCAGTTTTCGAGCGCCGCCGACA
>NZ_JAUEPM010000018.1 GCF_030406385.1 Microbacterium oryzae | reverse complement strand
GTTGCCCCGGAGGGCCACGGCGGGAGTCGTGGGGCTGGGTGCGTCTGATCCTTGAGAACTCAACAGCGTGCACTTGTCAAATGCCAAATTATCCTCGGCCTGGTCTTTGTGACTGGGTTTGAGAATTCCTTTGGATCAAAACAATGGTTGTCAGTTATGGCATCCGTATTTGGTCATGATTGAACTCGCTGCCTGTTCACCGTTTTCCCGGTGGCGGGTTGGCATCTGTTTTTTACGGAGAGTTTGATCCTGGCTCAGGATGAACGCTGGCGGCGTGCTTAACACATGCAAGTCGAACGATGAAGCCCAGCTTGCTGGGTGGATTAGTGGCGAACGGGTGAGTAACACGTGAGCAACCTGCCCCTGACTCTGGGATAACAGCCGGAAACGGTTGCTAATACCGGATATGCATCATGGCCGCATGGTCTGTGGTGGGAAAGATTTTTCGGTTGGGGATGGGCTCGCGGCCTATCAGCTTGTTGGTGAGGTAGTGGCTCACCAAGGCGTCGACGGGTAGCCGGCCTGAGAGGGTGACCGGCCACACTGGGACTGAGACACGGCCCAGACTCCTACGGGAGGCAGCAGTGGGGAATATTGCACAATGGGCGGAAGCCTGATGCAGCAACGCCGCGTGAGGGACGACGGCCTTCGGGTTGTAAACCTCTTTTAGCAGGGAAGAAGCGAAAGTGACGGTACCTGCAGAAAAAGCGCCGGCTAACTACGTGCCAGCAGCCGCGGTAATACGTAGGGCGCAAGCGTTATCCGGAATTATTGGGCGTAAAGAGCTCGTAGGCGGTTTGTCGCGTCTGCTGTGAAAACCCGAGGCTCAACCTCGGGCCTGCAGTGGGTACGGGCAGACTAGAGTGCGGTAGGGGAGATTGGAATTCCTGGTGTAGCGGTGGAATGCGCAGATATCAGGAGGAACACCGATGGCGAAGGCAGATCTCTGGGCCGTTACTGACGCTGAGGAGCGAAAGGGTGGGGAGCAAACAGGCTTAGATACCCTGGTAGTCCACCCCGTAAACGTTGGGAACTAGTTGTGGGGGCCTTTCCACGGTCTCCGTGACGCAGCTAACGCATTAAGTTCCCCGCCTGGGGAGTACGGCCGCAAGGCTAAAACTCAAAGGAATTGACGGGGACCCGCACAAGCGGCGGAGCATGCGGATTAATTCGATGCAACGCGAAGAACCTTACCAAGGCTTGACATACACCGGAAACGGCCAGAGATGGTCGCCCCTTTATGGTCGGTGTACAGGTGGTGCATGGTTGTCGTCAGCTCGTGTCGTGAGATGTTGGGTTAAGTCCCGCAACGAGCGCAACCCTCGTTCTATGTTGCCAGCACGTTATGGTGGGAACTCATGGGATACTGCCGGGGTCAACTCGGAGGAAGGTGGGGATGACGTCAAATCATCATGCCCCTTATGTCTTGGGCTTCACGCATGCTACAATGGCCGGTACAAAGGGCTGCAATACCGTGAGGTGGAGCGAATCCCAAAAAGCCGGTCCCAGTTCGGATTGAGGTCTGCAACTCGACCTCATGAAGTCGGAGTCGCTAGTAATCGCAGATCAGCAACGCTGCGGTGAATACGTTCCCGGGTCTTGTACACACCGCCCGTCAAGTCATGAAAGTCGGTAACACCTGAAGCCGGTGGCCTAACCCCTTGTGGGAGGGAGCTGTCGAAGGTGGGATCGGTAATTAGGACTAAGTCGTAACAAGGTAGCCGTACCGGAAGGTGCGGCTGGATCACCTCCTTTCTAAGGAGCATCTCGGACCTTCGGGTTCTAGAGGCCCGCTTCGAGACGAATGTTCTCGACGGGTAGCTCATGGGTGGAACATTTGACAAGGCGCCTCAGTCGCGCTGGTGCTCTTAGTACGTCTCGTCTTCGGATGGGGTGGGAACGGGGTGCTGGCTGCGGGTGGGGCGCGTGCACGTTGTTGGGTCCTGAGGGCTCAGGCACCTGTTGGTGGCTGGATCCTTGTGGGCCATCCTGAAGCCGGTGTTGTCCGGTGGGTGGGGTGGTGCCGCCCGTACTTTGAGAACTACACAGTGGACGCGAGCATCTTAAAGAAATTCGCATGCCGGGCTTTCGGGTCTGGTGTGTGTACTCATGTGATTTCAAGTCTTTAAGAGCAAACGGTGGATGCCTTGGCATCTGGAGCCGAAGAAGGACGTAGCAATCTGCGATAAGCCTTGGGGAGCCGATAAGCGGGCTGTGATCCGAGGGTCTCCGAATGGGGAAACCCCGCCAGGCGGCGTGCTGACCTGGTGACTCCCGCCTGAATATATAGGGCGGGTAGAGGGAACGTGGGGAAGTGAAACATCTCAGTACCCACAGGAAGAGAAAACAATAGTGATTCCGTGAGTAGTGGCGAGCGAAAGCGGAAGAGGCTAAACCGAGTCGTGTGTGATAGCCGGCAGGCGTTGCACGTTCGGGGTTGTGGGACCACTAGGGGACGCTGCCGTGTTCCGCGTGGTACAGGTGCGTATAGACGAACGGTTTTGAATGGCCGGCCAGAGCGGGTGGTAGCCCCGTAGTCGACATGCGTGTTCCTGCCGCGAGTGGTATCCCGAGTAGCACGGGGCCCGTGAAATCCCGTGTGAATCTGCCAGGACCACCTGGTAAGCCTAAATACTCCCAGATGACCGATAGCGGACAAGTACCGTGAGGGAAAGGTGAAAAGTACCCCGGGAGGGGAGTGAAATAGTACCTGAAACCGTTTGCTTACAAACCGTCGGAGCCTCCTTGTTGGGGTGACGGCGTGCCTTTTGAAGAATGAGCCTGCGAGTTAGCGATACGTGGCGAGGTTAACCCGTGTGGGGTAGCCGTAGCGAAAGCGAGTCTGAATAGGGCGATTTTCAGTCGCGTGTCCTAGACCCGAAGCGAAGTGATCTATCCATGGCCAGGCTGAAGCGACGGTAAGACGTCGTGGAGGGCCGAACCCACTTAGGTTGAAAACTGAGGGGATGAGCTGTGGATAGGGGTGAAAGGCCAATCAAACTTCGTGATAGCTGGTTCTCTCCGAAATGCATTTAGGTGCAGCGTTGCGTGTTTCTTGCCGGAGGTAGAGCTACTGGATGGCCGATGGGCCCTACAAGGTTACTGACGTCAGCCAAACTCCGAATGCCGGTAAGTGAGAGCGCAGCAGTGAGACGGTGGGGGATAAGCTTCATCGTCGAGAGGGAAACAACCCAGACCACCATCTAAGGTCCCTAAGCGCGTGCTAAGTGGGAAAGGATGTGGAGTTGCTTAGACAACCAGGAGGTTGGCTTAGAAGCAGCCACCCTTGAAAGAGTGCGTAATAGCTCACTGGTCAAGTGATTCCGCGCCGACAATGTAACGGGGCTCAAGCACGCCACCGAAGCTGTGGCATTGACATTAATGGTAGGCCTTCGTGGTCCAGCCGTGTTGATGGGTAGGAGAGCGTCGTGTGCGGGGTGAAGCGGCGGAGTGATCCAGCCGTGGACGGCACACGAGTGAGAATGCAGGCATGAGTAGCGAAAGACGTGTGAGAAACACGTCCTCCGGAAGACCAAGGGTTCCAGGGTCAAGCTAATCTTCCCTGGGTAAGTCGGGACCTAAGGCGAGGCCGACAGGCGTAGTCGATGGACAACGGGTTGATATTCCCGTACCGGCGAAGAACCGCCCCAATCAATCCAGTGGTGCTAAACGCCCAAAGCCGGACATCGTCACCTTCGGGTGGCACCGTCCGGGGGAGCGCGTGACCCCATGCTGGTGCGGTTAGCGTATTAACAGGTGTGACGCAGGAAGGTAGCCCAAGCCAGGCGATGGTTGTCCTGGTCCAAGCATGTAGGCCGAGTCATAGGCAAATCCGTGACTCATGAAGGCTGAGATGTGATGGGGATGAAAAGTGGGTGATCCTATGCTGCCAAGAAAAGCATCGACGCGAGGTTCTAGCCGCCCGTACCCCAAACCGACTCAGGTGGTCAGGTAGAGAATACCAAGGAGATCGAGATAATCGTGGTTAAGGAACTCGGCAAAATGCCCCCGTAACTTCGGGAGAAGGGGGGCCATCCACTTATACGGACTTGCTCCGGAAAGGGTGTGGTGGCCGCAGAGACCAGTGGGTAGCGACTGTTTACTAAAAACACAGGTCCGTGCGAAGTCGCAAGACGATGTATACGGACTGACGCCTGCCCGGTGCTGGAAGGTTAAGAGGACCGGTTAGCCGCAAGGCGAAGCTGAGAATTTAAGCCCCAGTAAACGGCGGTGGTAACTATAACCATCCTAAGGTAGCGAAATTCCTTGTCGGGTAAGTTCCGACCTGCACGAATGGCGTAACGACTTCCCAACTGTCTCAACCACGAACTCGGCGAAATTGCATTACGAGTAAAGATGCTCGTTACGCGCAGCAGGACGGAAAGACCCCGTGACCTTTACTACAGCTTGGTATTGGTGTTCGGTGTGGCTTGTGTAGGATAGGTGGGAGACGTTGAAGCGGTGACGCCAGTTACCGTGGAGTCGTTGTTGAAATACCACTCTGGTCACTCTGGATATCTAACTTCGAACCGTGATCCGGTTCAGGGACAGTGCCTGGTGGGTAGTTTAACTGGGGCGGTTGCCTCCCAAAGAGTAACGGAGGCGCCCAAAGGTTCCCTCAACCTGGTTGGCAATCAGGTGGCGAGTGTAAGTGCACAAGGGAGCTTGACTGTGAGACTGACAGGTCGAGCAGGGACGAAAGTCGGGACTAGTGATCCGGCAGTGGCTTGTGGAAGCGCTGTCGCTCAACGGATAAAAGGTACCTCGGGGATAACAGGCTGATCTTGCCCAAGAGTCCATATCGACGGCATGGTTTGGCACCTCGATGTCGGCTCGTCGCATCCTGGGGCTGGAGTAGGTCCCAAGGGTTGGGCTGTTCGCCCATTAAAGCGGTACGCGAGCTGGGTTTAGAACGTCGTGAGACAGTTCGGTCCCTATCCGCTGCGCGCGTAGGAAGTTTGAGAGGATCTGACCCTAGTACGAGAGGACCGGGTTGGACGAACCTCTGGTGTGCCAGTTGTCCTGCCAAGGGCACCGCTGGTTGGCTACGTTCGGGATGGATAACCGCTGAAAGCATCTAAGCGGGAAGCCGGCCTCAAGATGAGACTTCCATACCCCTCGGGGTGAGAGGCTCCCAGCAGACTACTGGGTTGATAGGCCAGACGTGGAAGCCCAGCAATGGGTGCAGCTGACTGGTACTAATAAGCCGATGACTTGATAACACACTCCTTCTGCGAGTGCTCGCGTCCACTTTGTGGTTCCCGATGTACGGGCACCAAACAGTTTCACAGAGAAGCTAGATGTCAGAAACACATCGAAAAGTGTTTCGGCGGTCATAGCGAGAGGGAAACGCCCGGTCACATTCCGAACCCGGAAGCTAAGCCTCTCAGCGCCGATGGTACTGCAAGGGGGACCTTGTGGGAGAGTAGGACACCGCCGGACTTCACGTA
>NZ_JAUEPM010000017.1 GCF_030406385.1 Microbacterium oryzae | reverse complement strand
GCCGCCCACGCCGCCCGCGCCGCCCACGCCGCCCGCGCCGCCCACGCCGCCCGCGCCGCCCCCGAGCCCCGAGAACCTCGCGCCCACCGCTCTCCAACCCACCTCCGCGTAGGCTCGGATGGTGACTGAAGCGCCCCGCATGAACGTCGAGTCGTTCAACCTCGACCACCGCATCGTCTCCGCGCCGTACGTGCGCCTCGCCGACCGGAAGCAGCTCCCGGCGGGCGACGTCATCGTCAAGTACGACGTCCGGTTCACGCAGCCCAACCGCGCGCACCTCGAGATGCCCACCGTTCACTCGATCGAGCACCTGTTCGCCGAGAAGAGCCGCAACCACTCCGACCGCGTCATCGACTTCTCGCCGATGGGGTGCCAGACCGGCTTCTACCTCATCCTGCAGGGCGAGCCCGCGTACGACGAGGTCCTCGCGCTCATCGAAGCGACCCTGACCGACATCCTCGACGCGACCGAGGTTCCGGCCGCGAACGAGACCCAGTGCGGATGGGGCGCCAACCACACCCTCGAGGGCGCCCAGACCGCGGTCCGCGGGTTCCTCGCCGAGCGCGACCGGTGGAACACGGTGTACGCGGCATGAGCCACGTCGTCGTCCAGGTCGCCATGGACGAGGAGGCCCAGCCCTTCCTCGATGCCGCCTCGGAGGTCTCCGAACCCGTCCAGATCGGCCGGGCCATACATCGCGGTGTCGTCGTCGGCGGGCGCACCTTCGTGCTCGTCCGCTCCGGCATCGGCATGGTGAACGCGGCCGTCGCGGCCGTCGGCTCCGCGCATCGCTACGGCGACGACATCCTCCTCATCTCCGCCGGATCCGCGGGCGGCCTCGGCCCCGGCGTTCAGGTCGGCGATGTCGTGGTCGGCACGCAGTACATCAACGTCGACGCCGACGCGCGGGCCTTCGGCTACGTTCCCGGCCAGGTGCCCGGCATGCCGCCGAGCTACGCGCCCGACCCGTTCGCGCACGCCGCGCTCATCACGGCGGCGCTGGCGGATGGCCGGGGCCGGGAAGGCGCGATCGGCTCGGGTGAGAAGTTTGTCACCGTCGACATCGCGCAGCGCCTGCGGGAGGTGTTCCCGGCCATCCTCGCCGTCGACATGGAGACCGCGGCCCTCGCGCAGACGGCCTTCAACCTCGGTCTGCGGTTCGCGTCGCTCCGCGCGATCAGCGACCTGTGCGCGCCGGACGGCACGGAGTTCGAGACCCACATCGACGACGCCGCCGAGCGTTCCGCGCAGGTCGTCCTCGCGGCGCTCGCGCAGCTGTAGGCGCGGCGATGCGTCGCATCCGGCTCGACATCGCCTACGACGGCACGCACTTCCGCGGATGGGCCCGCCAGCCCGGTCTCCGCACGGTGCAGGGCACCCTCGAGGGGGCGCTCGGCCGCATCGCGGGGTCGCCCGTGCAGCTCGTCGTCGCCGGACGCACCGACGCCGGCGTCCACGCCAGCGGGCAGGTCGCGCACGTCGACGTCGACGACGCCCAGTGGGAGCGCCTCACGATCAAGCGTCGCAACGCCCCCGAGGTCGCCGACCCGATCGAGCCGGTGGCGAAGCGGATGGCCGGGGTGCTCGGGCAGTATCCCGACGTCTTCGTCACGCGCGCCTCGACCGCGCCGGAGGGGTTCGACGCGCGCTTCTCCGCGACCTGGCGCCGGTACGCGTACCGGATCGCGGATCAGGTCGTCGGGTACGACCCCATGGAGCGGCACCGCACCACGACCGTCCGCGCCGACCTCGACGTCGCCGCGATGGACGAGGCCGCCCGCGGGCTCGTCGGACTCTGGGATTTCGCGGCCTACTGCAAGCCTCGTCCCGAGTCCACGACCATCCGCACCCTGCTCGAGTTCGACTGGCGGCGGGATGCCGAGGGCGTGCTCGTCGCGAACGTCCGCGCCGATGCGTTCTGCCACTCCATGGTGCGGGCGCTGGTCGGGGCGTGCGTGGCGGTGGGGGAGGGGAAGCTCACGGCCGAGCATCTGCGGATCATCCGCGACAACCTCGAGCGCACGAGCGAGTTCAAGGTCCTCGCCGCGCGCGGCCTCACGCTCACCGAGGTCGGGTACCCCGCGGATGAGCTCCTCGGCCAGCGCGCCGAGCAGACCCGCAAGCGCCGCGACAGCGACGAAGTCGGCGGCTGACACGGGCCGCAACCACCCGGGACGTTGAGCGGGCGAAGCGAGACGAAACGCCGCGAGCCGCCCTCGGCAACCTCGCCACCGCGTTTCGTCTCGGTCGCTGGCGCTCCCTCGCTCAACGTCCGGCACGATGACCGTCCGCGTTCCCGCGCCTGGGAACGCGCCCGGAGGCACCGGCCTCTACACCGGTATCCTGGCGCGGACGAAAGGGATGCCGATGCGCACCATGAAGAGGGCCGCGTTCGCTCTGACCCTCGGCGCGCTCGCCGGCGTGCTCGCCGGATGCGACGGCGAGGCGCCCTGGGTCGCCGCGACCACGCCCACGCCGACGACGTCTGTGGAGCCCACTTACGGCAGCGGTGCGGGTGAGAGCGCCCCCGCCACCGAGACCCCCGAGCCCGTCGTCAACGACCTCGAGACCGGCAGCGCCAAGCGGCAGCTCGACGCCGGCGCGGTCGTCGCCGACGTCACGTACTGGTCCGACCTCGCCCTGGACCAGTGGACCGCGGCGGCCGCCAAGCCTCTCAGCCTCTCGCTCTCGACGACGATCACCCCCGACGACGGCCAGGGCGTGTACCTGCAGCGGGCGAGCATCACCGTCGTGCCGGATGGCGGTGAGGCGCTCCCCGTGCAGGAGGACACCTCGACAGAGCCGCACGGCTACCTCGTGCTCTCGCCCTACAGCTACTCGCAGACGTTCACGATCGGCGCCGTCCCGGATGGCACCCGCTCCGTTACCTTGCAGGTCCGGTACGAGTTCCTCGTGCAGACGACCCCGACATCCGACGAGTACGCGAAGCAGACCGCGACCGACAGCCTCACCGTCGCCATCGCCGGCTGAGGTCGCCGCCGTCGTGGGCGTCGAGGGATGGCCTCGCCCGCGTGTCGCCCGCACTGGCGAACCGCGGATGGCCGGGCTCGCGTGTCGCCCGCACTGGCGAACCGCGGATGGGTGCGCTCGCGTGTCGCCCGCACTGGCGAACCGCAGATGGCCGCGCCCGCATGTCGCCCGCACTGGCGAACCAGGGGGCGCCCCCGAATCGCACCCCGGAGGCTGCGAACCTCAAGCCCGCATCAGGCCCCGACCCCCAACCTCAAGGCAAGCGCAAGACTGACGCAGGGAATCCCAGAGAACCCGGATTCGGGCCATCCGGCGTGATTATCTGAGCAGGTCGTCTTCTGGGGAGGCGGCGCCGCGTAACCCGAATACGCGATGAGCCCTCGCGCAGCACCCTTCGCTCGTGCGACGGCACCACTGCGCCCGTGCGCACCTCGGCCAAGGTGCGCACGGGCGCCCATGGATTTTCAGGAGAACAGTCATGCTCACACGCACCATCCGTGCGACGGCCGCCACGGCCATCCTCGCCGCCTCGCTGCTCGCGACCGCCGGCTGCAGCCAGATCGCCGCGATGGCCCAGCCGATCGTGGAGCGCACGCCCGACGCGGCGTCGTCCGCGAGTGCCGCCGGCACCGACGCGGCGGCGTTCGAGTCGATTCTCACGCAGGATGGCTCGGTGTCGCTCACGGCCGACGTCGCCGACGACCTCCAGGTCACCATCGACGTCTGGGCCGAGAGCCCCAAGCGCACCCAGGAGTGGACGACCACGGGCGACAAGACGTTCGGCTACGCCATCAACGTCGCGGACTACCGGGTGGCGGAGAAGGCGACGCTCGATCAGAAGCGCCGCGTGTACCTCTCGCAGCTGTCAGTCACGTCGACGCTCAGTCCCGCGCAGACACCCGGCCCCGTCAACTTCACGACCGATCCGCGCACGCTGGTGCCGAGCGACGCGATGAGCACCGACCGGGGGCTGCTGCTCAACAGCTTCCAGGGGGGTCTGCTGGTGCCCGAGAGCACGATCTCGCAGCTTCCGGACGGCACGACCGGCATCACGCTGGACTTCGCGCTGACCCTGTCGGCGGAGGGATCGCCGAACAGCGACGGCTCGTTCAGCGAGCAGACGATCCACCAGACGCTTCCGATCGCGATCTTCGCCGCCCAGAGCTGATTTCCTTGCGCCGATCTTGAGCTTCGCCGGGGCGAAACCCCGCGGATTCTCGCGGTCGGTCAGGAAGACTCGTAGCAACGAAGCACCCCGAAGACAGGAACCATCGTGACCACCCAGGACACCGCCATCGTCCCCCTCGCGCCGTCGGCCGAGGTGGAGCCGGCTCACGCGCCGTCGGCCGAGATGGAGCCGGTCGGATTCGCCGACGACTTCGCATCGGTGCTGGAGGACGTCCCCGGTCATCGGTCGACCATCGGCTGCATCATCCCCGCCTACAACGAGGAGGAGTCGATCGCCGATGTGATCGAGGCGCTCCTCGCGCAGACCCGCGTGCCGGATGTCATCCACGTGGTCGTGAACAACTCCTCCGACGGAACGGTGCGCATCGCCTCGCAGTATGCCGGCGCCCACGAGCTCAGCACCGAGCTCGGCGACCAGTTCACCGAGGTGTTCGTCCACGACATCGGCAAGAACCCCGACAAGAAGGTCGGCGCCCTGAACTACGGCTACTCGCTCGTGGAGGGCTACGACTACCTGCTCGGCGTGGATGGCGACACCGTCGCCGACCGCCAGGCGGTCGAGCACCTCGAGAACGAGGCGGTCTCCGACTCGCGCATCGGCGGCATCTCGGCGGTGTATTCGATCGACGACCGCCCGATCAGGGGCATCATCCCGAAGTTCCTCATCGCGGGCCAGCGCACGCAGTTCGCGGCGTTCAACATGCAGAACCTTCTGCGCGGCCGCAACATGGCCGTGCTCGGCGGGCAGTTCTCGATCTTCTCGACCGCCGCCCTGCGCGACGTCATGAAGGGCAACCACCAGCGCACCCCGTGGGTGAAGGACAGCGAGGTCGAGGACTCGCTTCTCTCGCTGCAGATCAAGAGCGCCGGCTACCTCACGAAGATCAGCCCGTTCGCCCGCGCTGATGTCGGTGGCATGACGACGCTCCGCGGCTACGACGCGCAGCAGGTCAAGTGGACGTACGGCGCCATCGAGCTCATGTGGCCCGGGCAGCGCGGCGACACGAAGGGCCAGCCCTTCCACCCGAACCTGCGTCTGCGGTGGCTCGAGAACTTCGACATGCTCACGAACCTGTTCGTGCGCTTCGCGTTCGTCGTGCTGCTGGCCGGCTCGCTCTCCATCGGCGCGTTCGTCTTCTCGCCGGTGTGGCTCATCACGCCGCTCGTCGCGACGCTGCTGAACGTTCGCATCGCGATGACGCTCGCCACCCGCACCAAGCGCGACGTGCTGTTCGCCGCGCTGATCTTTCCCGCGGAGATCTTCATGTGGATCCGGATGAGCCACTTCGTGCGCTCCTGGACCCGCTTCCTCTCGCGCCGCAAGGTCGACAACTGGGCGATGCAGGCGCGCGCCGAGAAGGGCGGCGGAAGCTCCCACTGGCTGCCGCTCATCCTTCTGGTCGTCGTGGTGGCGGCCGTCACCGTGATCTGGCTCATGCTCGGCCCGATCGTGCAGTCCTCGATCCTCTGGGTGGGCTGGCCGATCGTCGGCATCGTCACCGTGATCCAGACCGTCGCGATGATCTTCCGCCTCCTGCGTCGCCAGCAGGGCTACAAGGTCTGAGTTCTCTCGAGAGCGCAGAGCCGGCCATCCCCAGCGGATGGCCGGCTCTTTTCGGTTGCGGCGCGGGTCGGGTTTGCGGGGTGGTGTGGGTTTGCGCGGGGCGGTGCGGGGCCTGGGCCGGGGGTGCGTGTCTCAGTTGCGGTGGCTATTCGGCTCGGATGGCCACCCGGAGTGAGACACGGGTGGCTGGCGCGGGGGTGCGTGTCTCGGTTGCGGTGGCTATTCGGCTCGGATGCCCGCCGGGAGTGAGACACGGGTGGCTGGCGCGGGGGTGCGTGTCTCGGTTGCGGTGGCTATCAGGGGCGGATGCCCGCCGGGAGTGAGACACACGGCCTCCCGCTCCGGCGGATGGTCGTCCTTCCGTCGACTGTCCGACCCCCTCGATATGCTGACGCGGCAGGAGGAGGGACACGATGACGTTCTCCGAATGGTGGCCATGTGTCGGCGGCGCTCGAATTGTGAACACTTCCGGCGTTCGAAAAGTGAACGGTTGTGGGCAGTTTAGTCAGCCGGGTCGGTGATGTCGGGGCGGGTGCTGGGGAGGCTGTCGAGGCCGCGGCCTCGGA
>NZ_JAUEPM010000016.1 GCF_030406385.1 Microbacterium oryzae | reverse complement strand
CAGCGGTGCGCTCGCCCCGGCGGCGCGCTCTCGTCGCGGAGGTGCTCGCGGCCCTCCCCGACGGCTTCCCCGTGGCCGACGCCGACGACGCCGCGCTCGCCCGCGCGGCCGCGCGGTTCCGTGAGCTAGGGCGCCTGCCGGCGAGCACCGCGACCCGAGATCACGATGCGGTCTGCTCGAAGAGCCAGGTGCGCAGTCCCGCGATCTCGTAAGCGGGCTGGAACGAGGCCATGTGCTCACCGCCCATCTCCGAGCTCGAGTCGCCTGCTTCGAGCACGGTTCCCTCGGCGAAGGTCAGGAAGTACGCGCTGTCGCCCGAGGAGAGCAGTTCTTCTGCGGCCGCTGCCGACTCCTCGTCCGACCATGTGGCGTCGAAGAGGGCGGTGTTGTAGGAGACCCCTGCGGCGTCGAGCATCGCCTCGACGTCGGTCTGCCCGGTCGAGGCCTTCTCGTCTCCCGCGGCGGCGGTGTAGACGAACGTCTCGTCGGCGAGACCGGAGAGCTGGGTGATGTCCCACTGACCCGAGACGATCATCTCGGCGGCGAACAGGTCGGGATACTGGGCCGCGAGATACATGATGGTCATCGCTCCCATCGACTGGCCGGTTCCGTACACGCGGTCCGTGTCGACGGCGTACTCGCCCGTGAGGTCTTCGACCAGACGCGCGGTCATCTCGACGTACTCGGTCATCGTGAAGCTGTCGTGGTCATCGAGGATGACCTCGGGGAACGCGGGCACCACGACGATGCTCTCGCTCTGCGCCTGCTGGGTCTCGCTGGCCCAGATGAGCGCGCCGTACTGCGAGAGGGCGGCGGTGGGGTCGTCGCCGACCAGGCTGGAGTCGGGGATGTAGACCACGAGCGGGTACGACTGCGTCTCGTCGTAGTCCTCGGGCAGGTAGATGTTGTAGGTGAGAACCTCGCCCGTGTCGGGGTCGGTCCACTCCACCTGGCTGAACTCGCCGGCGACCTCGGCGACGAGCTCTTCCAGCGTCGGCGACTCGGCGGTGGCCGCGGCCGTCTCGGTGGTGCTGTCGCTGCTGTCCGTGCTGTCGACGCTGTCGGTGGTCTCTGTGGAGGTATCGGTCGCCGCGGTGGACGGCGCGCTCTCGGTGCTCGTCGAGGTGCACGCGGCGACGCCGACGGTGAGGACGGCGAGCACCGAACCGGTCGCCGCCAGGCGCTTGATGAAGGTGGGGGTGAACGTCATAGAAGCGAGTGTGCGCCACCGCTCTGTGCGCCCCCGAGGGCCCACCTATGCGTCAGCTATGCGTTACGCCCGCCCAGGCCGCCAGCGGCCAGTCGGGCGACGTGGCGTCGCGGACGTCGGGAGCGAGCAGCGAACGCGCGGTCGCGACGAGGTGCGCCATCGTCGCCCGGCTCGCCGACGCCGCAGCCCCCTCGCCGATCGATTCCTCGATCGCGTCGTGCTCGCTCAGGATCGCCGTCAGACGAAGGACGCGCGGCGTGGCGTGATCGGCGGACGGCGGCGTCGCATAGCGCAGCTGTCCCATCTGACGGTGCAGCCACGGATTCCCGATGACATCGAGTATCGCCGCGTGCCACGCACGGTCCGCCTGGAGGAAGCTCTTCTCGTCGGCGGCGTCGAGGGCATCCTTCATCTGTCGCTGCAAGTCTTCCAGCTGCGCGATAAGGTGCGGCGGACGCGCCTGGGCGGCGGCACGGACGGCGGCGTCTTCGAGGATGAATCGCATCTCGAACAGTGCTGCGATCTCTTCGGGGCTGACGCTGCGAACGACGACGCCGCGGTTTTTCTCGATCGTGACGAGGTGCAGGTCGGCCAGCCGCAGGATCGCCTCGCGCACCGGAGTGCGGGAGACGCCGAGCGCGTCGGCGAGCGAGTAGATGGAGTGCCGGCTTCCCGGCTCCAGCTCCCCGCTCATGATCTGCTGCCGGAGCGCGAGGAAGATCGCCTCGGAGGCGGAATCCTTCGGGGGCGCGTCAGGCATCCCCTCAGCCTAGTGACGGCGCCGTTCCGACCGCGCTGTCGACGCGCGCGAGCAGCTCGGCATGGCGAGGCGGGGTGACGGACCCCTGCAACAGGGGGTCGCCCGTCGCCACCATCCAGCTCCTCAGCCGCGTCATCATCTCGGCGAGCCGGTCGCGGTGGCGCTCGTCGTCGGCGAGGTTGTCGAGCTCGAGTGGGTCCGCGTCGAGGTCGTAGAACTCGACGGCGGCGCTGTTCGGCACGTTCCCGCGATCCAACCCCACCGGGATGGATCGGTGCAGCCAGGACTGCGTGGGGTCCATGGCGAGGGGGGCGTTCGAGAAGTTGAGGATGAGCTTGAAGCGGTCGTCGCGCGCGCTCCGCTTGGGGTCGTAGTAGCTGTGGTAGGTCATCTGCCCGAAGACCAGCGGGTGATCGGACGCCCTCCCGCCGGCCACGTCGAGCAGACTCGGCTCCGTCAGCGCATCGTCCGGCGCTCCGACGATATCGAGCACCGTCGGCACGACGCTCAGGTGCGACACGAGGTCCTCGACCCGCGTCCCGGCCTGGTCGGGGCGCGACGGATCGCGCAGCATCAGGGCGACCTCGAGACCGGCCTCGTACAGCGAGCACTTCGCCCGGGGCACCGCGATGCCGTGGTCGGTGGTGAAGACGACGACGGTCGACTGCTCGAGGCGCAGCCGGCGCAGCGCGTCGAGGATGCGCCCGACGGCGGCATCCATCACCCGCACGGCTCCCTGCAGTTCGGCGAACTCCGCCTGCGCCTGGGGGGTGTCACGCACGTACGGAGGCACCGTGACCCCCTGTGCATCATCGGGAGCGATGTGCTCGCCGAGAAACCCGACCACGCCCTCGGTGTCGCGCGAGGACTGCAGCCGGTGCGGCTCCACGAAGCCGACCTGAAGATAGAAGGGGCCCTCCTCCTTCAGGCGCCGGAGCGCACCGATCGTGCGGTCGGCGACGTCGTCGGCGACACCCCCGGTCTGCACCTCATCGAAGCCGAGATCGCCGGCCACGACCTCGTCGGGCGCGAGCCGGGACTCGTGATGCACCCCGTACAGCTCCGTCCGGTAGCCGAGGGTCCGAAGCCGACGGGCGAGGTGCTTGTCGGGCCGCGTGAGATCCCAGCTGAACGGCGGATGGGTGAGGCCGAGCACGCCGACCTCCTGCGGGTACATCCCCGTGAGCAGGGATGCACGCGCAGGACTGCACTGCGGAGCGACCGAGAAGGCGCGGTCGAAGACCACGCTCTCGGCGGCGAACCGATCCAGATGCGGCGTGCGGACCGTCGCCACGCCATAGCAGCCGAGGAAGCGCCCCAGATCGTGGCAGTGCAGCAGAAGGACATTGGGTCTGTTCACGGTTTCGCCTCCCTCTTGACAGTAGCATGCTACCAGTAGCATGCTAGGTGCGGGGATAACGCAATCTGGAGGACGAAGATGTTCACAAGGAGCCGCAAGCTCGCCATCGCCGCGACCGCAGGTGCGATCGCGGTCGCACTCGTCTCATGCAGCGGCGGAGGCGAGACATCGAGCGGCGGGGCGACGTACGACCCGAACGAGGAGGTCACGCTCGACTTCGCGTTCTGGGGAAACGACGTCCGCGCCGAGATGTACGACGAGGCGCTGGCCGCCTTCATGGAGGAGCACCCGAACATCACGGTGCGCTCGACGTTCCTCGGCTTCCCGGAGTTCTGGGAGAAGCGGCAGACGGAAGCCGCCGGGCGCCAGCTGCCCGACGTCATGCAGTTCAGCGAGCAGTACCTCCGCCAGTACACGCAATCGGGCCTGCTGCTGGATCTCACCCCCTACCTGGGGAACATCATCGCGACAGACGGCTTCGAGGACGAGTCGTTCCTTCAGCTCGGTGAAGTCGACGGAGTCATCTCCGGCATCGCCACCTCTGTGAACACGTGGGGCCTGTTCACCAACGCCGATGCACTGGACGCGGCGGGTGTGGACCCGTTCGACGGCGGGTCGTGGGCGGACTACCAGTCGTGGATGACCGAGGTGACCGACGCCGGAGGCTCCTCGGGCGTGAGCGGCGGCACGGACTGGACCGGCCGCATCCAGAACTTCCAGCTGCAGCTGCGCGCCGAAGGAAGCGAGCTCTTCAACGAGGACGGCACCCCCGGCTTCGACGAGAAGCGCCTTGCGGAGTTCTGGGAGTCGGGCGCCGAGCTGCGGGACGGCATCGCGGTTCCGCAGCAGCAACTGGAGGAGCGGTACCCCCTCACCGGCATGGACACGGGTCTCACGGCCAGCGAGCTCAACTGGGACAACATGGGCACGAGCTACGTGGAGAATCTCGGTGTCGACGCGGAGCAGATCGATCTCGTCGCCCCGCCGGTCACCGTCGAGGGGGCGAAGGACATGTACCTCAAGTCGTCGATGCTCCACACCGTCTCGGCCAACACCGAGCAACCGGAAGCGGCCGCGCTGCTCGTGGACTTCCTGGTCAATGACCCCGTCGTCGGCGAGATCTTCGGAACCGACCGCGGTGTGCCCGCCTCGACGACGCAACTCGCCGGCGTCGATCTCACCGGCATCGATGCTCAGGTGCAGGAGTACGAGGAGTCCATCGCCGACCGCATCGGCGACCCGCCGCCGGTCCCCATCGTCGGATACGGCTCGATCGAGGAGAAGTTCCGCCAGATGGGCGTCGAACTCGGCCTGGGCACCGTGACCGTCGACCAGGCCGTCGACGAGTTCTTCAGCGAGATGGACGTCATCCTCGACCAGTGAGACGTGCGGGGTGGCTCACGCAGCCGCGTCGAGCGTAGCGGCGCGCGAGCGCATCACGGCGCCATCTCGGTCGCTCTCGCTCACCGGCCGCGCAGCGATCCGACGCAGCGAGCCAGAAGGTCGCGCAGCTGATCCTGGTCGGTCGCGTCGAGGTCGTCGAGCATGCCCGCCTCGACGGCGCGAACCGCCGTGCTGGCCGACGCCAGCAGGCGGCGTCCTGATTCCGTGAGGTCAGCGGGCAGCGTGCGCCCGGCTGGCGCCACATCCGGGCGCCCGACGAGCCCCTCGCGCTCGAGCGACTGGAGGACGGTGTTCATCGACTGCCGGGTGACGAACGCACCGCGCGCGAGCTCGGAGTTCGACAGCCCAGGCCGTTGAGCGAGGAGTTCCAGGCATGCGTACTGGGTGACGTTCAGCCCCAGCGGTCGCAGCACGGCCTCCATCTCCAGACGCAGCGCGCTGGCTGCCTCCTTCAGGAGGTAGCCGAGCGACGTGCTCAACTCGACGCGGTCTTGATGCATGTCAGAAGTCTGACATACGCTGCAGGTGTCAGAAACCTGACACCGACCGAAATGAGCATCATGCCTGTCACCGGACCAGACTTCATCTCCCTTCAGGTGCGCGACCTCGACGCGTCCGCGGCGTTCTACGAAAGGCACCTCGGGCTGCGGCGCGCCCCCACCGGGCCGCCTCACGCCGTCGTCTTCACCACGAGTCCCATCGCCTTCGCGGTGCGCGAGCGTCTGCCCGGCACCGACCTGGATGGGGTCTCGCAACCGGGGGTCGGCGTCGCCCTCTGGCTCCACGCCGCCGACGCGCAGGAGATTCACGACGCTCTCGCCGCCGCAGACGTGCCCATCGTCGTGGCACCCTTCGACGGGCCGTTCGGTCGCACCTTCGCGTTCACCGATCCGGACGGCTACACGATCACCCTGCACAGCGCGGCCTGACGACCCTCCCTCGGGCCGGAACCCTCGCCTCCCGTGGCCCCCCGGAGGCGAGGGTGCCCGCCTAGCATGGAGCCGTGGAACCCCTCTTCGACTTCCTCGGCAGCTACTGGTGGCTCGCCTTCCCGCTCATGGGCGTCGCCAGCGGGTTCGGCGGCTGGTGGTCGAAGCAGTCGAAGGAGCGCCACAAGCGCCGCCTCGAGCTCATCAAGGCCAAGAGCGAGGCGCGATCGGTCGAGATGCAGGCGCGGGCGCAGCTCAAGGCGGCGAAGGCGCACGACGGCCCCGCCCACGACGTCGAGGCATCCGACGCTGCGAGCCGGCAGGATCGGCTCAAGCGCCTCATGGCCACGCACGACGAGGTCATGCACCGCTGGCTCGACTACGAGCTGGACGTCGCCAAGCTCATCGCCTTCCCGACCATGAGCGACGGACGGCAGCCGCTGACGGCTGCGTTCCTGCGGGCGAAGAAGGTGGCGGATGGCTTGAGGCCGGCATCGGCGGAGACCAAGGTCGACCCCGAGACGCTCGCGGAGTACCGGGACGCCGTCCACGATTTCGAGGTCGCCTTCGATGTCGCCGAGCAGGACGCCCGCCGGGTGCGTGACAGTGGCTTCACGGAGACCGAGCGCAAGCGGCTCGACCGTGCGCAGCAGCTGCTCCGCACCGCGGTCGATCAGTCGGCGACCGCGGCCGAGCGTCAGATCGCCTACAAGCGCGTGCGCGAGGAGCTCGACGGCCTCATCGTGCTGTCCGACGACGCCGTCGAGGTGCTGGAGAAGCAGGTCGCACCCGAGCTCGAGGCGGGGAAGACGCCGCTGCAGCCGCCGCGGGCCGAAGCGTAGCCGCCTACTCGAGAGAGACGAACACCTCGTCCGCGAGGATCCCCGGGGAGACCGAGAGGAGGCCATCCCTCGCCGTCGCCGACGGGACGAGGAAGGCGGTGTTGCCGCTGGCCCGACCATCGGCCGGCAGCGCCCCGCCGATGTCGAGGGCGTCGGGCACGACGGTGACCGTCTCCCACCCGCCGATGCCGACGCCATCCGGGGTGACGTACTCGACCTGCACGTCCGCGGGGTAGCCCTCGGCCTCGCCGAGATACGTGGCGGACAGGTTCACGAGGATGTACTCCTCCCCCGCCGCGGGCTGCTCATTGATCTCGTTCTCAGCCAGGACGGCATCGGTCGCATCGAACTCGACGCTGTTGATGGTGACCGACCAGTCTGCGCTGGTGATCGTGGCCCCGAGGGGCAGCGGGTCCGTGCGGGAGGAGCCCTGCTCCACCGCGCCACTGTCGGGGCGGGTCCCCGCATCGACGGCCTCCTCGTAGGAGGCGGTGAGGAAGAACGCGAACGTCGCGATCGCGACGACGACGCCGAGGATCGTGCCGACCACGGAGATGACGAGCCCCGCGATGCCCGCCCGCTTCGGACCGCGCTGGAACAGGGAGACGATCGCCAGCACGAAGGCGATCGGCAGCAGGCCCCACCCGATGACGAAGATGCCCGGGATCATCGCGAACACCGTGCCGACGATCGCGGCGATCAGCGAGATGAGGCCGACCACGTTTCGGCCTCCGCCGCCCGGCATCGACATGGGAGGCGGCGGCGCGAGGTAGCCGTATTGCGCCGGCGACGCCGCCGCATCGTGCGCCTGGCCGGACGGCCCCGCGTACGGCGGAAGGGACGGCGCGTACGGGGGCCGGTCCCCGTACGCAGGCTGGTCGGTGCCGGCGAAGGGCGGCGGAACGAGCGGCGTCGACGGCTCGTCGGGCGAGGAGTGCGGGCGCTCGGGATCGGTCATGCGTCAACTCTCCCAGAGCCGGGCGCGGGGCGGGGCCCCGCGGCGATCACCCCGCCGCGGCCGGTGCGAGCATGGCCGCGGTCATGATCACCATGCTGACGCCCTCTGCGGTATGGCGGAGGGTCAGCTCCCGCCGGCACCGGACCATCCACGCGGCGACCGCGGAGCCGTACCCGACGGCCGTCACCATGATCAGCGCGCTCGATGAGAAGTGCGCGTGCTCGCCCGAGGTCGACGGATCCATCGACATCCCCGCGATCAGGGCGCCCATGACGACCATGCCGACCGGGCGGTGCCAGTCGAACGACTCGTGGGCGACCCCCCTCCCCCGCCCTCGGCGCACGCGCCCGGAGACGGCCCCGGCCAGCGCCACGGCGACCAGGGCCGCGGTCCAGGCGACCGGCGCCCCCAGCACTCCCGCGGCCATCGCGACCATGGCGACGAGCATGATCGCGGCGCCGAGCACCGCCGTGCGCGACGCCCGAGGGCGGGTGGTGGCCGCGCAGGCCACGCACACCGCCCCCGGAACGATCATCGCGAGCGACAGGATCAGTGGCACGTGCAGGCGCCCTCGCCCGTGCTGCAGTGCGGGCATGCGGCGCTCGCCGCCGTGGCGCAGTGCGCCGAGGTCGACGCCGGTGCGTTGAGCGCGGGGTTGCGGTCGAAGAAGCCGACGGGCTTCAGGCTGAAGCCGGCATAGTCGACGGGCATGACCGGCCAGTCCTCGATCCGCGGGAAGTGCGTCAGACCGAAGGTGTGCCACAGGACGATGTCCTCGCCGTCGATCGGGTCGTCGGCCGCCACATAGCTCGGCAGGCCGGACGGGGTGCCGGTGACGGGGCTCTGGTTCACGATCTCGCCGACGGGCCACCGCTCGCCGTCCTCGTACTTCGTCACCCAGAGGTGCTTGGTCGCGTACGCGCCGCGGTGGGCGATCGCGCTCGACGGATCGGCCATCAGCGCCGGCTTCCCCTCCGGGTACAGCGCGTACCCGACCGGCTGGCCCAGTCGGTTGCGGCTGTCGGTGCTGCTCACGATCCAGTGGCGATCGACGAGGTTGTCGGCCATCCGCTGGGCCTCGCCCTCCGTGGTCAGTCGCGTCTTCCGCTGCGCGAACGCGTTGCCCAGCGGATTGTCCTCACCCACCGGCACCCTGACCACGTCGACCTCGTCGACGGCGTTGATGTGACCATCCACCGCCATGTCGAGACGCGCCGAGAACAGGTGCTGGTGCACTGGAGCACCGAGACCCGGCGCCATCTCCGTCGCGTAGGGGTAGCCCTCGCCGGGGTACGCCGAGGTGAAGACGATGCCCGTCGCCTTCGCCTCGAGCTCGATCTTGCCGTCGAGATAGAGGTACCAGTAGAACCCGTAGTCGTAGTTGCCGATCGTCACGAAGAACGAGATGACCAGACGACGCTGGCGGCGCGTCTCGTTCATGCCGTTGAAGATGTCGGTGTGCTTCCACAGCACCCCGTAGTCCTCCTCGTGCAGGCAGATGGCGTTCTTCATGAGTCGCGGGCGGCCCTGCTCGTCGGCGATCGTCGCGTCGAAGTAGGTGATCTCGCCCAGGCAATCGCATCCGAGCTCGAGCGCGTTCGTGTACCGACCGAAGATGTACTCGGCCTGGTCGAAGTAGTTGATCCACGACCGCGCAGGCTGCGGATCGCCGTAGGGCACGATCATGTCTGCGATGGAGGCGCGGTGGATGACGGGCCGCAGGCGCCCGCCGTCCTGCACGCCGAGCTGGTGGAGGATGAGGCCCTCCCGGGGGTCGAAGCCGAAGCGGAACTCCCAGTCCGCCCATCGGATGAGGTTGCCCTCGACCGTGAAGCTCGCGCCCTCGGGCTGCACGATCTCGAGCGGCTTCATGTCGGTGCGCGGCTGCCCGTCTCCGTGGGGCGCCGCGTTCCACTCGGCTCGCTCGGCGGGAACCGGGTACTCGGTCGAATCGACGATCTCGAAGACCTCGCCGGTGGTGAGATCGACGTGCGCGACCAGACCGTCGACGGGATGACCCCACGGGAGATCCTTCTCGTCGGTCTGCAGGAAGCCGAGCACGCGGGCCATCCGTCGTTCCGACTCGGCCGGACGCCCGAAGTTGCCCGCCGACAGCGGCGCGGCGCGCACGAGCGACGGGTCGATGCCGCGCTTCTCGAGCGCGGCTCGCCACTCGGCACTCGCGAGCAGCCATCCCTCGATCTTCTCGAACTCCTCATCGAGGATCGCCGGCTGTCCCTCCAGAGCGCGATCGACGACACGCGAAGCGGTCACGGCTCCCTCGGTCAGGTCGACCGTCGCGACGGACCCCTGCCCGGTGGCGATGTCGACCATGACCGCGGTCGCCCGTCGGACGATGGGGTCGCCGGGTCGCCAGGCGAGCAGCTCCGCCTTCGGCGGCTCCTCGAAGGCCACGTGCGCGAACCGCGTCGAGTCGGTCAGGAAGCCCGACTCGAGGAGGATCTCGCGAGTCAGGTCGATCTCCTCGGCCGTGAGCAGGTCGAGCGGGTGCGTCACCGTGGTCACGGAGGTGATGTCGATGGTCATGGTGCTCCTAGTGCGATGCGGGGGGATGGCGTGGGAAGGACGGGGGCTCAGGCGCCGGCCTCGGTGATCGTGTCGAGCACGCGGCGGTAGCGGTCGGAGCGGAAGCGCCGGATGTAGAGCGCCTGGCCGTAGCCGATGAGCGCGAAGACGGGGATCGACCCGATCAGCAGGGCGCTGACGATGCCGAACGCCGGGTTGCCCGCGGCGTCCACGTCGCCCACGAGCACCGGGAAGTAGATCGCGACTGCGGCCGCGAAGCCGGCCAGACCAAGGAATCCGAGGGTCGGCGCGATGCGCGTGCTCCACATCCGGCCCGTCGTGCGCGAGCGGGCGAAGAAGGCGATGATCGCGACGGCGGTGATCGCCATCATGACGACGATCGCGAGGGTCGCCACTCCCGAGAACCAGGTGAACACCTGCAGCACCGGGTCCAGACCGAGCACGGCGCAGAGGGCCACGAGAGCGGCCGCCGTCATCGTCTGCAGCAGCGACGAGCGGTACGGCGAGTGCTGCTTCGCGTGCACCCAGGTGAGCTCCACCGGCAGCAGCCCGCCGCCCGCCATCGCGTGCTGATAGCGCGTGAGGACGTTGTGGAACGACAGGACGCAGGCGAACATGCTGGTCACCAGCAGGACGTTGGCGATGATGTAGCCGACCGGTCCGAGGTACTGGCCCATCGTGATGATCACGATGTTCGCGTAGTCCGCAGCGACCAGATCGATCGCCTGCGACGGGCCCCAGGCCATGATCAGGGCCCACGCCGAGATCGTGTAGAACACCGCCACCCCGACGACGGCGATGTAGGTGGCGCGAGGCACCGTCACGTCGGGGTCCTTCGCCTCGGAGCGGTAGATGGCGGTGGACTCGAAGCCGATGAAGGCGGCGATCGCCATCATGAGGCCGATGCCGGGAGCGCCGGAGAGCACGTGCTCGGGCACGAACGGCTCGACCGACAGGCCCTCGGCGCCGCCCGTGATGAGCACCGCGGCGACGAGTGCGAGGACGATCAGGATCTCGCCGAGCAGCAGCACGCCGAGAACCTTCGCGCTGAGGTCGATGTGCACATACCCGAGCACGCCGACGATGGCGACGATCGCGAGCGAGTACACCCACCAGGGAGGCCCGGCCAGGCCCATTCCCTCGAACGTGACCGCGAGGATCGCGCCGATGTAGCCGTAGACGCACAGCTGCACCGCGGTGTAGGTGAGCAGGGCCAGCCATGCGCCGGAGACGCCGGTGGCGCGACCCAGGCCATGCCCGATGTAGGTGAAGAAGGCGCCGGGCTGCGGCACCGCGCGCGACATGGCGGACAGGCCGATCGTGAACAGCAGCAGCACCGCCCCGGCGACGGCGTACATCACAGGGAACCCCACGCCGTTGCCGAGCAGGACGCCGAGGGGCGCGGCGCCGCCGATCACGGTGAGCGGGGATGCGGCGGCGACCACCATGAGCACGATGGCGCCGACGCCGAGGCGACCGGACAGCGACCGCGAGCGGGTGGGTTCCGCGACGGCTGCATCCGCAGGAGTGGATGTCATAGGTCCTCCAGGGCACTCGGGGGGAGATCGGTTCCGGACGCGACGGCCCGGGTGGGTAACCACACTGTGGCGCTCCGCCATTGCCCCGTCATTGCTCCGCAGTGACGAATTCCGCATCCGCTGTGAGACCGCGCTGTCTCATTTGCGGCACCCTCCGCGACACACTCCCGATACACGACGGCGATACCCTCGGGCGACCATCCCAGCAGGAGCGGAACACTCGAAGGGGGTCGGCATGCGCGGATCGCGGCGCCGGGTGGCTGCGGCATCCCCGGTCGACGGGCTCGCCCGCCGCTCGGTCGGCTTCGTCGACGTGCTCGGCCAATCCGTCGCGGCTCTGGCTCCGTCGGCGGCGGCGGTGACCATTCCGATGCTCACGTTCGCGATCGCCGGAGGTGCCTCCGCCATCGCCGTGCTGATCGCGGCGCTGATCGCGCTCGGCGTGGTCGCGAGCATCAACGTCTTCGCCAAGCGCGTCGCGGCCGCCGGCGCGATCTACACCTACGTCTCGCTCGGGCTGGGCCGACGGGCGTCGCTCGTCGCGGGAGCCGCGATGCTGCTCGGCTACGGGCTGATCGCGATCTTCGAGCTGTTCACGGCCGCTCACTTCATCGGCCAGGCGATCGCAGGCCCTCCGGTGATGTCCATCATCATCGGCGTCGTGCTCGGAGCAGCCTTGCTCGCGGTCCTGCTCGGCGGCATCCGCCTGTCCACGCGTCTCATCCTGCTGGTGGAGGTCGCCACGATCGCGACGCTCATCCTGATCGTCATCCTCCTCCTGACCCGGCTGCCCGCGGGCCCCGTCGATCTGGCGCCCGACCCGGGCGGCCTGGACCGGCTCGTCCTGGGCGTCGTGGTCTCGATCGCCGCCTTCGTCGGATTCGAGAGCGCGGCGGCACTCGGCGTGGAGGCGAAGCGCCCGTTCGCGGCCATCCCGCGCGCGCTGGTGTGGACGGTCGCCGTCGCCGGGGTGCTGTTCCTGTTCGTCGCGGTGGCGGGGCTCATCGCGGTCGACGCGCTCGGCCTCGACAGCGTCGCCGGCGACGCGCCGTTCGACGCGATCGCCCAGCTCTACGGGGCGCGCTGGATGGCGGTCGCACTCGACCTGATGATCGCGTTCTCCTTCTTCGCCGCCGCCGTCGCCGCGACCACGGCCCTCGTGCGGCTCCTGTTCTCGCTCTCGCGCGAAGGAGCCCTTCCCGCCGCGCTCGGCCGCACCTCCCGCCGCACCGGCGTTCCCACGGTCGCCACCGCGACCTGCGTTCCGCTCGTCGTCGCGCCCGTCGTCCTGCGCGTGACGGGCATGGACGTGCGCGGCGCCGTGGACACGATCCTCGTCGCCGCGGTCGGGTGCTTCGTGCTCGGCTACATCCTCGTGTGCACGGCCGTCGTGCCCTTCCTGCGGCGCGTCGGCGAGCTCACGCTCCGCTCCGCGGCAGGCGCCATGGCGACAGGGCTCGTCCTCGTCGCCGGCATGGCCGGCTTCCTGGCCATCGCGATCACCTCGGAACAGGCCGCGGGTGTGCTCCTCCTCTTCGCCCTCCTCGCCGCCGCCGTCGTCGCCCTCGCCGTCCTCGGCAGGCGTGCCGGGGACCGGGGCGTCGCGCGGGACGTCCCGCTCGCCTCCGAGGTGCTCGGCGGCGAGCGCACGCTGACCGTCGCGGGCACCCCCCGTGACGCCGCTTGCGGGAGCCGCTCGTCGTGAGCCAGTGGGATCTGCATCCGAAGCAGCCGCGCGCCATCCACTCGGCGCTCATGCTGCTCGAGGAGGTCGCCGCCGCCGGTCCTGGTGTCACGGTCCGCGAGCTCGTCGGGCGCTTGAACATGCCGCGGGCGACGGTCTACCGGCTGGTCAATCTGCTGGTCGAGGATGAGTACCTCGTCCGCCTCGCGGACATCTCCGGACTCGCCCTCGGTCGTCGCGTGGAGCGTCTGGTGCGCGCCCCCGCCCGCTCGCACGGCACTCCTGCGAGTGCGTTCGTCCTCACGCGTCCGCCCCGCGCATCGCGTGACCTGCTCGCACGACTCCGCGGCGGCGACCTGATCGCTGTGCACCTGCTGCGCTACCAGGACGGAGTGCCGGTGCCCTTCGACCTCGATCCGCTCCAGCCGCTGTCCGACCCCGCAGCGATGTCTACTGACCTCGACCGGTCGGCCGCGGGCCGGCTGCTCCTCTCGGCTGAGGCGCGCGAGCCGTCCAGCATGGCCATGCAGTCGGACCTGCTCGTGCCGGGTCGAGCGTGCATCGCCGTGCCATTGCGCGACGAATCCGGTGCCCTGTTCGCCGCGCTGTGCGCGGCCGGCCCCAGCGACCGCATGGACCTCGTGCTGGCGACCGCGCAGCGCAACGCCGCCGCGGCGGACGAGGTGGCGGCGACCCTGGCGTGAGACGGCCGGGCAGCTCTTTTCCGCCCCTGCGCCTCGGGACTACGGTGAGCGCATGTCGGCGATCGAGACGACCGGGCTCCACAAGCGCTACGGACAGCACACCGCGCTGCACGGTCTCGACCTGCGCGTCGAGCCCGGCACGGTCTTCGGGCTGATCGGGCCGAACGGAGCCGGGAAGACGACGACCCTGCGGATCCTGCTCGACGTGATCCGGCCATCCGCCGGGCAGGTGCGCGTGCTCGGCGAGGACCCGCAGCACGGCGGACCGGCGCTGCGACGGCGCATCGGATACGTGCCGGGCGAGCTGCGACTGGATGGCCGTGTCACCGGACGCGGGATGCTCGACTTCTACGCGCGGGTGTCGGGTCCGGTGGCGCCTGGCCGCATCGACGAGCTGGCCGAGCGGCTCGGCCTCGACCTCGGCCGTCGCGTGCACACGCTGTCGAAGGGCAACAAGCAGAAGCTCGGGCTCGTGCAGGCGTTCATGCACGAGCCCGAGCTGCTGATCCTCGACGAGCCGACGAGCGGCCTCGATCCGCTCGTGCAGCGGGCGTTCCTCGAGCTCGTGCGGGAGGCCCGCGACCGCGGCCAGACCGTGCTGCTGAGCTCGCACGTGCTGAGCGAGATCCAGCAGGCGGCGGATGAGGTGGCCGTGCTGAGCGGGGGGCGCGTCGTCGCGGAGGGCGATGTGGCGTCGCTGCGACTCGGGGCGGTGCGACGGGTGCGTGCGGGGATCGCGGACGTCGACGAGGGCACGGTGCGGGCGGCGCTGGAGCCGCTCCGCGTGCACGACCTCTCCGTGACGACCGCGGCGGGCGTGGCGCGGGTGGCCTTCACGGCGGAGGGCGAGATCGACCCGCTCGTGAAGGCGCTCGCGCGCTTCCGGCTCCTGGATCTCACGGTCGAGGAGCCCGACCTCGAGGAGTCGGTGCTGCGGCTGTACGGCGATGCGGGAGGTGAGGGGTCTCGGGTGCGGAAGGGGGACCATCCCAGCCGCCAAACGATGTCGTCTCATCCGCGCGACATGGAAAGCCGCGAAAAACCGCGTCCCGTCGGTGAGACGACATCGTCTGGTGGGGATGGTGGCGGGCCCGGGCTCCGACGGGACCGCCGGGACCCTCGGGACCGCCGGGACCCTCGGGACCGCCGGGACCGCCGGGACCGCCGCCTCGGCGAGCACCCCGACGCACCCCGCGAAGGCGGCGACGCACCGTGATCGCCGTGTTCGCCCGCGCACTCGCGGAGTCGTGGCGCGCGCTCCTCATCTGGACGCTCGCCATCACGGCCGTGATGATGCTCTACCTCTCGCTGTATCCGAGCATCGGACTGGATGGCCAGATGATGAGCCTTCTCGAGACCCTCCCGCCCTCGCTCGTCAACACCCTCGGCTTCGACCAGATCGCGACGGGCGCGGGCTACGCGCAGGCGACCTTCTACGGACTGCTCGGCTTCGTGCTGCCCACGGTCGCCGCCATCGGATGGGGATCCGCAGCGGTCGCCGGGGCGGAGGAGCAGGGCCGACTCGAGCTCGACCTCGCGCACGGCATCTCCCGCAGCGGCTACGTGGCCGGCCAGGCGCTCGCGCTCGTCGCGCGCCTGCTGTGGCTCGGCGTCTACGCGGGCGCGCTGCTCGCCGTCGTCAGCGCTCCCTTCGAGCTCGACCTCGAGCGCGCGAACATCGTGCCGCAGACGGCCGCAGCGGTCGGGCTCTGGCTCTTCAGCGGGTCGGCGGCCCTCCTCGTCGGGGCACTCACCGGGCGTCGAGCATGGGCCACCGGTGCCGGTGCGCTCGTCGCCGCGGCGGCCTTCCTCTTCAACGGCATCGCGAATCAGAACGACGACTTCGACGTGCTGCGGGCGTTCTCGCCGTACTCCTGGGCGTTCCACGAGACGCCGCTCGCGGACGGCCCGTCGGCCGGGCTCTGGCCGCTGTGGATCAGCGTCGCGGTGCTGCTGGCGGGTAGCGTGATGGCACTCACGCGCCGGGACATCCGCGGCTGAGTGCGGGCCCCGCGCCGGGTCCCGCGGGCCCCCGCGCCGCGGGCCCGCGCCGGACCTACCCCTCCGCGCCCAGCTCCGCGCGCCAGCTCTCCAGGACCGCCCGCACCGGGCCATCCTGCTCGTCGACCAGCGCGGTCGCGTACGCATCCTGCAGGACGGCGTGCAGGCGCACCCGGCGCCCCGTCGATGCCGAGCGGACCGCCGCCTCCACCATCGCGAGGCTCGCGATGTTCGCACGCGCCTCGGTCTCGGGGCGCTCGCCCGAACGCAACGCGGCGACGAAGTCGGCGAGCGCACCCTCGATGCCCTCGGGCGCGGTGTCGAGCTCCTGCTCCGCCGCGAGCCCGCGGATCTCCGCGCACGGCGCCCCATCGCCATCCCACTCGGCCGCACCATCCGCGCCGCTCACGCGCCAGCGTCCGTTCCACGACGTCTCACGGCCGGGCGCACACCAGCTGCCGCTGTAGGTGTATCGCGCGCCGCCCTCGAACTCGAAGATCGCGGTGGCGTTCGCGTCGCCGCGGTACCAGCTCCAGCTCGGGTTGTACTCCTCCGCGTACACGGCGACGGGGTCGCGCTCGATCACGAAGCGCGCGGCGTCGAAGTGATGGATGGCCATGTCGACGAGGAGCACGTGCTCCATCTCCTCGCGGAATCCGCCGAAATGCGGAGCGCGGAAGAACTCCGCCGCCACCGCGCCGATGTCGCCGAGCCGACGCGTCTGATCCCGCAGCGCCCGCAGCCCGTCGACGCATCGCCGCGACTGGCTGATCATCAGCAGCCGCCCGTGCACCTCGGCCGCGGCCGCCTGGCGCAGGGCGTCCGACACGGTCGGCGCCGCGGGCTTCTCGCACAGCACCGGATACCCGGCCGCGAGCGCCTCCACGTTCACGGGGAGATGCGCGATCGGAACCGTGACATTGACGACGGCGTCGGCACCCACCGCGCGCGCGACCTCCGCCACCGAGGTCCCCACGTGCACATCCTCGATCTCCGCATCGGCGAGCGCCTCGTGCGCGACGGTGACGTCGAGGTCGACGAGCCCCACGAGCTCCGCCTCGTCCGACGCGGCGAGCGCCGCGATCCACGCGCGCCCCATCTCGCCCGCGCCGACCTGCACGACCCGCACCGAGCCATCCCCGATTTCGGTCATCGCTCCCCCTCGCTGCCGTGACCCGAGTGAATCACGACGAGCGGTCGGATGGCCAGGGTCGGCCGGTTCGGATGGCCAGGGTCGGGCGGTCCGTCAGATGGTGTCGTCGGCGGCGAGGACGTCGATCGCCCAGTAGCGCACGCCCTCCTAACCGGGTTCGTGCCGGGCGTGGGCCTCTTCGATGAGCTCGGCTGCTCGGGCGCGCGAACAGCGCTCTGCAGGTCTTCGCGACGGGGGCCATGCCGCTGTCGCCGCTCATCGCGGGATTCGGACTCGCGTGGGTCGGCCCGCGAGGCGACGCTCCTCGTCGCGGGCGGCCTCTGCCTCGCCGCGACGACACTGGCGACGGCGAACCGCTCTCTGCGCCAGCTGCCCCGCGAGGCCGAGTGGGCAGCGCATGCCGCGCGCTACGGCGATGGGCCGCTTCGCCAGGAGGATCGCGCTTACCCCGGAGCGGTTCGCGGCTGACGTCCTGAGCAAGCGCGATCCTCCGCGATTCGGGAGCACCGCCCGCTGCCATCCGCGCGCAGCCCTCTTGACGCGCCGCTCCTTCTGTGGTTCATTACTCAAGTAAGTAACCGACCCACCGGAGGCCGCCGTGATCGAAGAAGGCAAGCCGCTGTTCGTGCAGATCGCCGAGCAGGTCGAGGACTCGATCGTCGACGGCACCCTCGCCGAGGAGGCGCAGGCCCCGTCCACGAACGAGCTCGCCGCCTTCTACCGCATCAACCCGGCCACCGCCGCAAAGGGAGTGAACATGCTCGTCGACAAGAACGTGCTCTACAAGCGCCGCGGCATCGGCATGTTCGTCTCCGCCGGCGCCCGCGAACTGCTGCTCGAGGAGCGTCGCAATGCGTTCGCGGACCGCTACGTCCAGCCGCTGCTCGCCGAGGCCCGGAAGCTCGGGCTCGGCCCCGATGACGTCGCCGACATCATCCGCGCGCGCGTCGCGCACCCCACCCCGTAACCCCGCCACCGCCATCCGGAAGGCACATCATGACCGCCGTGATCGAGGTCCGGAACCTCACCAAGCGCTACAAGGACAAGGTCGCCCTCGACAGCGTGAGCTTCGACGTCGAGCAGGACACCATCTACGGCTTCCTCGGCCGCAACGGCGCCGGGAAGACGACCGCCATGTCGATCCTCACCGCGCAGAACTTCGCCACGAGCGGCGAGGTCCGCGTGTTCGGCGAGGACCCGTACGAGAACGCCCGCGTGCTCAGCCGCATGTGCTTCGTGCGCGAGAGCCAGAAGTACCCCGACGACGCGACCCCCCGTCATGCGTTCACGTCGGCGCGCCTGTTCTTCCCGAACTGGAGCCAGGAGCTCGCCGACCGGCTCATCGACGACTTCCAACTGCCGATGAAGCGCACCATCAAGAAGCTCTCTCGCGGGCAGCTGTCGGCGGTGGGCGTCGTCATCGGGCTGGCCTCGCGCGCGGAGATCACCTTCTTCGACGAGCCCTACCTCGGGTTGGACGCGGTCGCGCGGCAGACCTTCTACGACCGGCTGCTCGCCGACTACGCCGAGCATCCGCGCACGGTGCTGCTGTCGAGCCACCTCATCGACGAGGTCGCGAACCTCATCGAGCGGGTCCTCGTCATCGACGACGGCCG
>NZ_JAUEPM010000015.1 GCF_030406385.1 Microbacterium oryzae | reverse complement strand
CGATCTCGCGGGCGGCGTGGGCGGCGCGGGCGGCGCGGGCGGCGCGGGCGGCGCGGGCGGCGTGCCTATGCGGGGTGGCCGTCTCTGCGGTTCGCCAGTGCGGGCGGCGCGGTTCGCGGCTCGGAACCGTGTCGCCCGCACTGGCGAACGTGGGAGGTTACTCGCAGCCGATGCCGTCGCCGTCGCGGTCGAGGTGGCTGCCGTAGCCGGGGTCGCCGACGCGCACGGGTGCGGCGCCCGCGTTGCGGGCAGCTGTGCAGTTCTCGTAGTACGCGCTCTGCTGCACCGGCTCCTCGGCGACCGGCGGCGCGGCGGCCTCCGGAGCGGGAGCCTCCGGAGCGGGAGCCGCGGCGACCGGCTGCGAGGCGAGCTCGTCGTACTCCGCGGTCTTCGCATCGAGCTGGCTCGTGAGGTCGGCCGCCTGCCCTTCGAGCTCGCTGACGCGGGCCGTGAGGTCGGCGGTCGAGTCCTCGGCCTCGCTCAGCGCGGCGACGGTGTCGGCGTGCTCCGCGTCGAGCGCGTCGTACTCGTCCTGGATGGACTCGAGGGCGCCGAGGCGCTCGTCCATGGCGGCGTTGGTCTGCTCGAGCTCGGCGACCTGGGCGGTGAGCTCGGCGTTCTCGGAGGAGCTGCCGGCGCCGCCGAAGGACGCGCCGAGGATGAGACCGGCCACCGCGGTGACCGTCGGGACGATGAACTTCTTCACATTGCGCTTCTTCTTGGCAGGAGGCGCTGCCGGCGCGCTGAAGTCGAAGGCGGGTGCGGACATGGGTGACTCCGTCAGGGGTCGAGCGAAGACCGCCGGGGGGAGCGGCCGAGAGCAGCGCCGGGAAACGGTCCGGTCGCATTAGTCCGAAAATATCGCGATACCGTTAGAGGGCGCTACAGGCAGGAATGCCGTCCTCGGCTCCGTCCGAGAGGTACCGAGGGAAGCGCTCGCCAGTGCGGACGACACGTTTCGGGGGCGTTAGTCGTGTCGGCCGCACTGGCGAATCCCTCTCCGGCCTTCGGCGGTGCCGAATTCGCGGAATCACGCGGCTGAACGCGACAAGGGCACCACTGAATCGGATGGCCGTGGCTTCGGCAGTGCGGAACTCGCTGAATCACGGCTCAGAACGCCACAACGGCACCACCGAACGGATCGGCGCCAGACTCGGTGGTGCCGTTCTCGCCGAATGGCGGGCCTAAACGACAGAACGGCACCACCGAACCGGATGGCCCGCGCCTCGATGGTGCGGAACTCACGGAATCGCCGGCTTGACCGCGAGAACGGCACCACCGAACCGCATGACCCCGGACTCGGTGGTGCGGAACTCGCGTACTCGCGGAACCGCCCCGCTACTCCCCGCCGAGGTTCCCCGACAGGCGCCCGTGGAAGTCCTGCGTCGAGGTGTTCATCCCGACGATCTCGACCTCGACGCCGAGGCGGGCGTACTTCGTCTCGATCGCATCGAGCGCCGCGACCGACGAGGCGTCCCAGACGTGCGAGCGCGACATGTCGATGACCACGCGCTTCGGGTCGTCCGCGTAGGAGAACTGCGTTGTGAGGTCGTTGGACGAGGCGAAGAAGAGCTCGCCATCCACCTCGTAGCGGGCGACGCCATCCGCCATCGTGCGTCGCACTGTCGTGAAGTGCGCGACGCGGCGCGCGAACAGCACCATCGCCAGCAGCACTCCCCCGCCGACGCCGACCGCGAGGTTGTGCGTCAGGACCGTCAGCACGACCGTCAGCACCATGACCGCGGTCTCGCTCCGAGGCATCCGTCGCAGTGTCGAGGGCCGGATGCTGTGCCAGTCGAACGCAGCCACCGACACCATGATCATGACCGCGACGAGCGCCGCCATCGGGACCAGCGCGACGACGTCGCCGAAGATCACGACGAGCACGAGCAGGAACGCGCCGGCGAGGAACGTCGAGATGCGCGTGCGGGCCCCCGCCACGCGGACGTTCATCATCGTCTGCCCGACGACCGCGCATCCGCCCATCCCGCCGAAGAACGCCGACGCGAGCTGCGCGGTGCCCTGGCCCCACGCCTCGCGGGTCTTCGACGAGTGCGAGTCGGTGATCTCGTCGACGAGCTTGGCCGTCATGAGCGACTCGAGCAGACCCACCGCCGCGACGCCGATCGCATACGGCGCGATGATCGCGAGCGTCTCGCCGTTGAGCGGCACGTTCGGGATGAACAGCGACGGCAGGCTCCGCGGCAGCGCGCCCTGGTCGCCGACGGTCGGGATGTTCACGCCCGCCAGGACCACGAACGCCGTGAGCACGATGATCGCGATGAGCGGCGCCGGGATGGCCGTGGTCAGCTTCGGGAACGCGAAGATAATCGCGACGCCGACGACGATCAGCGGGTACACGAGCCACGGAACGTCGATCACGTGCGGCAGCTGGGCGATGACGACGAGGATGGCCAGCGCGTTCACGAAGCCCGTCATCACGCTGCGAGGGATGAAGCGCATGAGCTTCGCGACCCCGAAGACCGCGAGCAGGATCTGGATGACGCCCGCGAGCATGATCGTCGCGATGAGGTAGTCCACGCCGTACGTCGGCGCCACCGGCGCCACGACGAGCGCGACGGCGCCGGTCGCGGCGGAGATCATGGCCGCGCGTCCGCCGACGATCGAGATGACGAGGCCCATGATGAACGACGAGTAGAGCCCGACCCGCGGGTCGACGCCGGCGATGATCGAGAACGCGATCGCCTCGGGGATGAGCGCGAGGGCCACGACGAGCCCGGCGAGCACCTCGCGTGTGAGCGTGCGCGGTGAGCGGATGGCCTTCAGGACCGTGACGCCAGAGGACACAGTGCTCCTTCGAGAACGTGCGCGAGGATGGGAACGGCCGAACGGCCATCCCCAACCCTACCGTAACGTGAGGGTTGCTGCCGACTGGAGAGGACGTCCGTGACCGCGACGATGCACATCGGCGAGCTCGCCGACCGCTCGGAACTGTCGCTGCGGACCATCCGCCACTACGACGAGATCGGGCTGCTGAAGCCGTCCGCCCGGTCGGATGGCGGCTATCGGCTCTACACCGAGCGCGACTTCGAGCGCCTCATGCTCATCCGACGGATGAAGCCCCTCGGCTTCGCGCTGGAGGAGATGGGCGAGCTGCTCGCGGCGGCCGACGCCCTCGAGGCAGACCCGGCGGATGGCGCCGCTCGCTCCCGCATGGACGCCTTCCTCACCGAGGCGGTCGAGCGCCGCGCCAAGCTCGAGCGGCAGCTGGCGGCGGCGGACGAGTTCATCGCACGCCTGTCGGCGCGGTAGCGCAGAAGCGCCGCATCGGATGATCCGATACGGCGCTTCATCGGTGGCGACGGCGGTCAGTCTCCCCCGGGCGAGCCGAGGAGTTCGCGCACGCGGCTCGAGATGCGATGGAACTCGGGAGTCTCGAGCACCTGCGCATAGTCGCGCTGTGCGGGCAGGTCGACTCGATGCTCCTCGAGGATACGCCCGGGCCGGGGGCTCATGACGATGACCCGCGACGCGAGGTACACGGCCTCGGCGACCGAGTGCGTCACCAGTAGCACCGTCGTGCCGGTCTGCGACCAGATCCGATTGAGCTCGACGTTCATCTTCTCGCGCGTCAGAGCGTCGAGCGCGCCGAACGGCTCGTCCATCAGCAGCACCCGAGGCTCATGCAACAGGGCTCGGCAGAGCGAGACGCGCTGCTGCATGCCGCCCGACAGCTCGTGCGGCAGCGCCTTCTCGAAGCCGGTGAGCCCGGTCATCTCGATGAGCGCATCCGCACGCTCCTGCGCCTTGCGCATGTTCATCCCGCGCATCTCGGCCTGCAGCAGGATGTTCCCCCGCACACTGCGCCACTCCAGGAGGGCCGCCCGCTGGAAGACGTAGCCGATGTCCTGTCGCGGGCCCGTCACCTCCTCGCCGTTGAGCCGGAGGCTTCCGGCGCTCGGCACGGTGAGTCCGGCCACGGCCTTCAGCAGCGTGGACTTCCCGCATCCCGACGGCCCGGCGATGGTGATGAACTCGCCCTCCTGCACGTTGAGATCGACGCCTTCGAGGGCCGTGACCCTGCCGCGCTTGGAGGCGAACGTGATGGAGACGTCGCTGATCTCCAGCGCCGCCGACGGCGAGTTCCGCATACGGGTGTTCTCCTGTACCTGGGGAGCTGACATCTGAGCAGTCACGTCACTCCGCTGGAGCGAACGACGCGTCGAAGTAGGTGTCGACGTCGCCGCCGCCCTCGATCAGCCCCGCTTCGCCGAGCACCTCGAGGGTGGACTCCCAGTCCTCGGTCGCGTTGACGCCGGGAGCTTCGCCCTCGGTCGCGTCGGTGTGGAGAAGCTTGATGGTCTCCTCCCACTGGTCGAGCAGCACCTCCTTCGCCGGCATCTGCGGGTCCTTGCCCTCCATTGCCGCGACCGCGGCCTCCGGGTCCTCCTCGGCGGCAGCGAACGCCTCGGAGGTGGCGGCGACGAGGCTCTCGACGAGTTCCGGGTCGTCGGCGATCGTCTCGGTGTTCGCGATGAGTCCGTTGCTGAAGAAGTTCAGGCCGGCGTCCGAGTAGCGGAGGTACCGCATCTCCTTGCCGCTCTTCGCCGCGATGTTCGGACCCTGGTCGTGCGCGAAGCCGATGAGGCCGTCGACCTGCCCCGAGAGCACGGCCGCGATCTTGCCGGCGGCGTCGAGGTTCTGCTGCTTGACGTCCGACTCGGCGAGCCCGACGGCCTCCAGGTAGAGCGGGAACGTGGTCGTTGGCGCATCTCCTGCGGATACGGCGATCGTCTTGCCCTTGAGGTCTTCCGGCTCCTCGATACCCGAGTCGGCGAACACCTGCACCGCTGAGGGTGTGGTCTGGAGGAAGACACCGACGCTCTTGATCGAAACGCCCTTGTCGATGTTCGCGAGGACTGCGGGGGTGTCCGCCCACCCGAAGTCAACCTGCTTCTGCCCGACGGCCTGAGCAGTCTTCGTGGAGCCCTGGCCGGCGTCGATCGTCAGATCGATGCCGTGCTCCTCGAAGATCCCCTGCTCCACGCCGTAGTAGAAGGCGGCGTGCTCGCCGTAGGGGTACCAGTTGAGCATGAGGCTCACCTCGGTGGCGCCTTCGCCGGCGCCCGAGCTCGTGTCGTCGCTGGGCGTCGCCCCTCCCCCGCAGCCGGTCAGCGCCAGTCCGGCGATGGTGACGACGCTGAGGGCGCCGAGGGCGGATGCTGACTTCTTCATCAGTTCTCCTGTGTGTGAGTGCGATTGGGACGGGTCAAAGGCGCACGGTCGCAGCGCCGACGTCGCGCTTCGATGCGTGCCAGGGAATGAGGAACCGCTCGGCGATCTGGATGATCGCGAAGAGCAGCACGCCCATCAGGGACATGACGATCAGGGCAGCGAAGAGCATCGCAGTGTCGAGGTTTCCGTTGGCCTGCAGGATGACGTATCCGAGCCCCTCGTTCGCTCCGACGAACTCGCCGACCACCGCGCCCGTCACGGCGAGGGTCGCGGCGACCTTCAACCCCGAGAGCAGCTCCGGCAGCGCCGCGGGAAGCCGAACCTTCAGGAACGTGCGAAATCGGCCGGCGCCCATCGTGGAGGTCAGCTGGAGGATCTCGGGGTCGACCGATCGCAGTCCGGCGAGCCCGGAGATCACGACCGGGAAGAACGCCATCAGCACGGCGACGAGGATCTTCGGCGAGGTGCCGAACCCGAGCCACACGATGAACAGTGGCGCGATCGCGATCTTCGGGATGACCTGAGCGAAGAGGATGACCGGGTACAGCGTCTGCTCGATGCCACGCGAGTAGACCATGATCACCGAGACGAAGAGCCCGACCACCACGGCGATCACGAACCCGACGAGCGTCTCGTAGGTCGTGACCCAGGTGTGCTGCGCGAGGTAGGCGGCGTTGTCCGCGAACGCGCTCCAGGTGTCACCCGGCGAGGGGATGATGAACGGTGCGACCCACTCGAGGGCGGTGACCGCCCACCACACGGCGATCAGGACCACCACGAATACGACGGGGTGCCAGTTGCGGCTCCACCAGCGAAGCATCGCGCTCGGCTCGCGGCTCTGCGCGAGTGCGAGCGTCATAGTGGCGTTCTGCGGCGAAGTCATGCGGCTCCTCGACATCTTCGTCTGGGCTGTTATCGCCGCGGAAAGCGTTTCCCCGGCGCTCCGAGTGTATGTGCGGTCATGAGACGTGTCAATTCCGCTCCGCGACGAGTCCAGCATCGGTCGAAGGCCGCCGGCGCGACGGGTCCTGCGCCGAGGCCCGAGCCATCCTTGCCCCCGCTTCGCGGCAAGCGTCGCGCGGATGAACGCACTCCGCGGAAAGGGTCGACGCCCTCATGCGCGGCCCTGGCCACCCCTTGCCGCATTTCGCGGCAACCGATGAGACGTTGGAGGCGCTTCGGGGAAAGGGCGTGGGCTCTTGCCGCTGGACGCGTCCATCGGGGCACCGGTTGCTGCACTTTGCGGCAACGCTCCCGAGAGAGCTAGCCGGACCTGCCGCGACCCCCGGCCCCGGCCATCCGCCCACCCCGCCAATACCCCCGAACGGCGGAACGCCCCCGACCCGAAGGTCGAGGGCGTTCCGATGAAGCGAGAGTTACTTCGCGTCGGGCTTGGGAGCGTCTGCCTCCTCGGCAGCCTCCTCGTCGCCGGCCTCGTTGTCGACGAGCGCCTCGCCGAGCTTGTCGTCGGCAGCAGCACCCGCCTCTTCGACCTCGGCGGGCTCAGCAGCCTCGTTCTCGTTGGCGACCGGGGCCGCCGACTCGGCGGGGGCAGCCGGCTCGGCCGAAGCGTCGGCGGCAGCGGCCTTCGACGACGTCGACGAGTTCTTCGCCTTCGGAGTGACGGGCTCGAGGACGAGCTCGATCACGGCCATGGGAGCGTTGTCGCCCTTGCGGTTGCCGACCTTGGTGATGCGCGTGTAGCCGCCCTCGCGCTCGGCGACGAGCGGAGCGATCTCGTTGAAGAGAACGTGGACGACCGACTTGTCGCCGATGGTCGAGAGCACGGTGCGACGGGCGTGCAGGTCGCCGCGCTTCGCCTTGGTGATGAGACGCTCAGCCAGGGGGCGCAGGCGCTTGGCCTTCGTCTCCGTGGTCTTGATCGACTTGTGCGTGAACAGGGCCGCTGCGAGGTTCGCGAGAAGCAGACGCTCGTGGGCGGGGCCGCCGCCGAGGCGGGCACCCTTGGTGGGCTTAGGCATTTCGTGTTACTCCAGTATCAGGACGGGAAGTCGGGTCAGAGGGACTCTTCGTCGTAGCCGCTGTAGAAGCCGGTGCCGTCGAAACCGGGCACCGAGTCCTTCAGCGACAGACCGAGCGAGACGAGCTTGTCGCGCACCTCGTCGACCGACTTCTGACCGAAGTTGCGGATGTTCATCAGCTGCGTCTCCGAGAGGGCGACGAGCTCGCTGACCGTGTTGATTCCCTCGCGCTTGAGGCAGTTGTACGAGCGAACCGACAGATCGAGGTCCTCGATCGGCATCGACAGCTCGTTCGAGAGCACGGTCTCGACCGGCGCGGGGCCGATCTCGATGCCCTCGGCCTCGACGTTCAGCTCGCGGGCGAGACCGAACAGCTCGACGAGCGTGCGACCGGCCGAAGCGACGGCGTCGCGCGGCAGCATCGAGGCCTTCGTCTCGACATCCAGGATCAGCTTGTCGAAGTCGGTGCGCTCACCGGCACGGGTCGCGTCGACGCGGTAGCTGACCTTGAACACGGGCGAGTAGATCGAGTCGACGGGAATCTGGCCCGCCTCGGCGTACTCGTTGCGGTTCTGCGTCGCCGAGACGTATCCGCGGCCGCGCTCGATCGTGAGCTCGAGCTCGAACTTGGCGTCCGAGTTGAGCGTCGCGATGACGAGCTCGGGGTTGTGGACCTCGACGCCGGCCGGAGCCGAGATGTCGGCGGCCGTGACCTCGCCCGCACCCGTCTTGCGCAGGTAGGCCGTGATGGGCTCGTCGCGCTCGCTCGAGACGACCAGCTGCTTGATGTTGAGGATGATCTCGGTGACATCCTCCTTCACACCGGGGATGGTGCTGAACTCGTGCAGCACGCCGTCGATGCGGATGCTCGTGACCGATGCACCGGGGATCGACGAGAGCAGGCTGCGACGGAGCGCGTTGCCGATCGTGTAGCCGAAGCCGGGCTCGAGCGGCTCGATGACGAACCGGCTGCGGAACTCGGAGATCTTCTCCTCGGTGAGGGTCGGACGCTGTGCGATGAGCACTATGTGTTCCTTTCGATCAAGTGCCCGCTATATGACACTTGCGTGGATGAGAGGTCGTGAGGGGTACTCGGGACCCAGCTCGCGCCGGGCGTGAACGGCGAATGCGCCGGGGTGCTCGCAACGAGCACCCCGGCGAAGACGGTTCTCAGACGCGGCGACGCTTCGGCGGACGGCAGCCGTTGTGGGCCTGCGGCGTCACATCCTGGATCGACCCGACCTCGAGGCCGGCGGCCTGAAGCGAGCGGATCGCGGTCTCGCGGCCCGAGCCCGGGCCCTTCACGAACACGTCGACCTTCTTGACGCCGTGCTCCTGCGCCTGACGCGCAGCAGCCTCGGCGGCGAGGCCGGCAGCGAACGGCGTCGACTTGCGCGAGCCCTTGAAGCCCACGCCACCCGACGAGGTCCAGCTGATGACAGCGCCGGACGGGTCGGTGATCGAGACGATCGTGTTGTTGAACGTCGACTTGATGTGGGCCTGACCCAGCGCGATGTTCTTCTTTTCCTTGCGGCGCGGCTTGCGCGCTGCGGACTTCGGTGCAGCCATGTTGTTCTCCTAAACCTATCCGCGCGCCTTAGCGGGCCTTCTTCTTACCGGCAACGGTGCGCTTCGGGCCCTTGCGCGTACGCGCGTTGGTCTTCGTGCGCTGACCGCGGACCGGGAGACCGCGACGGTGACGCAGACCCTCGTAGGAGCCGATCTCGACCTTGCGGCGGATGTCGGCAGCGACCTCGCGGCGGAGGTCACCCTCAACCTTGTAGGTGCCCTCGATGTGGTCACGCAGCGCGACGAGCTGGTCGTCGGAGAGGTCCTTCACGCGGACGTCGGGGCTGATGCCCGTGGCCGCGAGGATCTCGTTCGAGCGGGTACGGCCAACGCCGTAGATGTACGTGAGTGCGATCACCACGCGCTTGTCGCGCGGGATGTCGACGCCGGCAAGACGTGCCATGCGGTTCTCCTGTTGCTATGTGGAGGTGTGGAGCAGGATCGGTGCCCGGGCCTCCGCCCCGAGGTGTCCCCCGCTTGAGCGGGTTCTGATCCTGCCGAATTCAGTTGCCGGTATCGGCCGAGCTCAGCCCTGGCGCTGCTTGTGGCGCGGGTTGCTCTTGCAGATGACCATGACGCGGCCGTGGCGGCGGATCACCTTGCAGTGGTCGCAGATCGGCTTGACGCTGGGGTTGACCTTCATGATGCTTCCTATTCGCTGTCTTCGTACCGGCGTCGCCTCGCGACGCAGCCGGTCGTTACTTCTCGACCGGTCAGCGGTAGCGGTAGACGATGCGGCCGCGCGTCAGGTCGTAGGGGCTGAGCTCCACGACCACACGGTCTTCGGGGATGATGCGGATGTAGTTCTGCCGCATCTTGCCGGAGATCGTTGCGAGCACCTTGTGCCCTGCGGGCTTGTCGAGCTCGACACGGAACATCGCGTTCGGCAGCGCCTCGACGATGGTCCCCTCGGACTCGATGACTCCGTCTTTCTTCGCCATATCCTCGCTCGCGCTTGCTGCGGACCGGTCGGTCTGCGGTGGTTGGGTGATGGTGCCGGATGGCCGTCGGAACGACACGCCGGAATGAGGCGCAAGGCACCAAAGATCAATGGTATGTCACGTCGGGCGTGTCGGCAACTCCGGCGTGTCGGATGGCCGGTGCCGTCCGACACGCCGGCGGCAGGGGCCATCCCCCGCGGTCGTTGAGCGAGCGGAGCGAGACGAAACGCCCTCCGCGCTTACTGCGCGAGCAGCGGCTCGAGGTCGACCTCGGGGCCCTGGAACGTCAGCTGCACGAACTCGTCGTTCACCACGATCGTCGGCGTCGAGATGCCGCTCGCACCCGGCGCGATCGGGGTCTCCTCGGTGCGCTCGGCGACGTAGTCCGCGTACTCCTGGTCGGCGATGCAGGACGCGGCGTCACCGGCCCCGACCTCATCCGCGAACTCCGCGAGCTCGTCATCCGACAGCCCCTCGGTCGACTCCGCCGGCTGGTTCGCGAACAGGCGGTCGACGTACGGGTAGAACGCGTCGGGGTTCGTCTCCGCCACGCAGTACGCGGCGCTCGCGGCGCGGGTCGAGTACTCGGTGCCCTGCGACGCGTTGTCGAGGATCGAGATCGGGTGGATGACGAGGGTCGCCTCGCCCGCCTCCACCTTCTCGCTGACGTACTCGCTGTAGCCCTCCCAGTACTGGCCGCAGTAGGGGCACATGAAGTCCACGTACTCCTCGATGACATCCGGGCCGTCGCCGATGCTGATGCCGCCGGTCTCCTCGTTCACGACGCCGGCTGCCGGAGCCTCGGCGGGCGCGGTCGCGGCGTTGTTCATCGTGACGACGAGCGCGCCGACGCCGACGATCGCCACGACGACGATCAGGGAGATGACGATGGCGAACCAGTTCGTCTTCTTGCCAGGGTTAGCCATCATCACGTCAGTTCTCTCCGAAACCTCAAGCGAGCGGGGTGGGGGCGACGCCGAACGGGGCAAGGCCCGCGGCTCCGCCATCGGGCGCGGTCAGCACCCAGATGCCGCCATCATGCACGGCGACACTGTGCTCCCAGTGGGAGCCGTCGCTGCCGTCGACGGTGGACACCGTCCAGTCGTCGTCCTCCACGAACACCTCTTCGGAGCCCGACGTCATCATCGGCTCGATGCACACCGTGAGCCCGGGGCGCACGTCGGCGCCGCGCTCCTCGGTGCGGTAGTTGAAGATCGACGGCGCCTCGTGCATTCTGCGTCCGATGCCGTGACCGACGTAGTCGCGCAGGATGCCCGCGGGCTCTCCCGACGACAGCGGGTTCGCCTCGATGTACTCCTGGATGGCCGCGCCCACCTCCCCGAGGTGGCTCGCGGACGCGAGGGCGGCGATCCCCGCCCACATCGATCCCTCCGTCACGCGCGAGAGCTCCTCACGGCGAGCGGCGACATCCGGGTCTCCCCCGGGCACGACGATCGTGATCGCGGAATCGCCGTTCCAGCCATCCGCCGTCTCGGCCCCGCTGTCGATGGAGACGATGTCACCCGGTTGGATGACCCGCTCCCCCGGGATGCCGTGGACGACCTGGTCGTTCACCGAGATGCAGGTGGTGTGGCGGTACCCGCGCACCATTTGGAAGTTCGAGCGCGCACCGCGACCCGTGATCACCCGGTTCGCGATCGCGTCGAGCTCGCCGGTCGTGATGCCGGGTCGGATGGCCCGGCGCACCTCGTCGAGGGACGCTGCGGTGATGAGGCCGGGTGCGACCATCCCCCGCAGCTGCGCGGCGTTCTTGTACGGCGAGCGGCGGAACACGCTCACGCGGCCACGCGCACGATGCCGCGCGCCTCGAGGGCGTCGAAGATGCGCGCGGTGATCTCGTCGAGAGACCCGACGCCGTCGATGCGGTCGACGATGCCGCGCTCCCCGTACACGTCGAGGATGGGCGCGGTCTCCGACTCGTAGATGTCGAGGCGCTTGGAGATCGCCTCCTCCGTGTCGTCGCTGCGGCCCTGCTCGGCGGCGCGCTTGGCGATGCGGGCGATCGACTCCTCGCGCGGCACGTCGAGGAGGATCACCGCGTCGAGCTGCTCGCCGCGGTCGGAGAGGAACGCATCGAGATCGCGCACCTGCGCGGCGTTGCGGGGGTAGCCATCCAGGAGGAAGCCCTCGGCCGCGTCGTCCTGCGCGAGGCGGTCGCGCACGATCTCGCTGGTGACCTCGTCGGGCACGAGGTGGCCGGCGTCCGTGATCGCCTGCACCTTGCGGCCGAGCTCTGTGCCCTGGGCGATGTTCGCCCGGAAGATGTCGCCCGTGGAGACCACGGGAACGTCGAAGGCCGAGGCCACGAGCACGCCCTGCGTGCCCTTGCCGGAGCCCTGCGGGCCGACGATGAGAAGACGGGGCGCTGTCATCGGAGGAGTCCTTCGTAGTGGCGCTGCTGCAGCTGCGCGTCGATCTGCTTCACCGTCTCGAGGCCGACGCCGACCATGATGAGGATCGACGCGCCGCCGAACGGGAAGTTCTGATTGGCGCCCACGGTCGCGAGGGCCACGAGCGGGATGAGGGCGACGAGACCGAGGTAGATCGCGCCGGGGAGCGTGATGCGGGTGAGCACGTACTCCAGGTACTCGGCGGTCGGGCGGCCGGCGCGGATGCCGGGGATGAACCCGCCGTACTTCTTCATGTTGTCGGCGACCTCGATCGGGTTGAACGTGATCGAGACGTAGAAGTACGTGAAGCCGATGATGAGGAGGAAGTACACCAGCATGTAGAGCGGGTTGTCTCCCGTGGTCAGGTAGTTGTTGATCCACTGGACCCAGCCGGGCAGGTTGCCGTCGGCGTCGGGCGTGGAGTTGAACTGCGCGATGAGCGACGGGATGTACAGCAGCGACGAGGCGAAGATGACGGGCACGACGCCGGCCATGTTCACCTTGATCGGGATGTACGTGTTCGTGCCGCCGTACGTGCGGCGTCCGACCATCCGCTTGGCGTACTGCACGGGAACGCGGCGCTGCGACTGCTCGACGAACACCACCGCGGCGATGATGACGACGCCGATGACGAGCACGAGGAGGAAGATCTCGAAGCCGCGCGCCTGCCAGATGGCCCACATGGCGGCGGGGAACGACGCGGCGATCGAGGTGAAGATCAGCAGCGACATGCCGTTGCCGACGCCGCGCTCGGTGACGAGCTCCGCGAACCACATGATGAGGCCGGTGCCGGCGGTCAGGGTGATGACGATGAGCAGCTGCGCCCACCACACGTCGTTCGTGAGGACGTTCGTGCACTCCGGCACGCCGGTGACGCCGAAGAGCTGACCGCTGCGGGCGACCGTGATGAGCGTCGTCGACTGCAGCAGCGCGAGCGCGATCGTGAGGTACCGGGTGTACTGCGTCAGACGCGCCTGGCCGGCCTGACCCTCCTTGTAGAGGGCCTCGAAGTGCGGGATGACCACGCGCAGCAGCTGCGTGATGATCGTCGCCGTGATGTAGGGCATGACGCCCAGCGCGAAGATCGACAGCTGGAGCAGCGCGCCGCCGGAGAAGAGATTCACCAGCGAGAGGAGCCCCTGGGCGCCGGAGGTCTGGTCGATGCAGCTCTGCACGTTCGGGAAGTTGACGAACGGCGCGGGGATGTGAGCGCCGAAGCGGTACACCGCGATGATCCCGAGCGTGAAGCCGATCTTCCGCCGCAGATCCGGCGTGCGGAAGATCCGCGCGATAGCGCTGAACAAGGAAGGGCCTCCCAGTGAAGTGGAGTGGTGGCCTGACGAAAGAGGGCGCACCGATCTCCAGAGTAACGGAAAGGGCCGGAGGCGCATGCCTCCGGCCCTCTCGCGCGGTGTTACTTGATGCTGCCGCCGGCGGCGACGATCTTCTGCTCTGCCGAGCCGGAGACCTTGTCCACCGACACCGTCAGTGCGACGGAGATGTCGCCGTTGCCGAGGACCTTGACCTTCTCGTTCTTGCGAACGGCGCCCTTAGCCACGAGGTCGGCGATGGTCACATCGCCACCCTGCGGGTAGAGCTCCGCGAGCTTGTCCAGGTTCACGACCTGGTACTCCACGCGGAAGGGGTTCTTGAAGCCGCGGAGCTTCGGGGTGCGCATGTGCAGCGGCATCTGCCCACCCTCGAAGCCGACGCGCACGGTGTTGCGGGCACGCGTGCCCTTGGTGCCACGACCGGCCGTCTTGCCCTTCGAGCCCTCACCGCGACCCTTGCGGGTCTTCGCGGTGTTGGCGCCCGGGACGGGACGGAGGTGGTGGGCCTTCAGCACGCCGGGGCGCTGCTCGTTGCTCTCAGCCATCAGTCGATCTCCTCAACATTCACGAGGTGAGCGACCGCGCGGACGTAGCCGCGGGTCTGAGCGTCGTCGGGACGGACGACCGAGTCGCCGATCCGCTTGAGACCCAGGCTGCGCAGCGTGTCGCGCTGGTTCTGCTTCTCGCTCACCTTGGACTTGATCTGCGTCACCTTCAGACGCGCAGCCATCAGGCACCTGCCTTTGCAGTAGCGGCGGCCTCGGCCTCCGCGCGCACGAGACGAGCCGGGGCGACCTGGTCGAAGTCGAGGCCACGACGCGCGGCGACCGCACGGGGCTCCTCGAGCTGCTTCAGGGCCTCGACCGTGGCGTGCACGATGTTGATGGTGTTCGACGAGCCGAGCGACTTCGACAGCACGTCGTGGATGCCGGCGCACTCGAGCACGGCGCGCACGGGGCCACCGGCGATAACACCGGTACCGGCAGCGGCCGGACGAAGCAGGACGACACCGGCGGCCGCCTCACCCTGCACGGGGTGCGGGATGGTGCTGCCGACGCGGGGCACGCGGAAGAAGTTGCGCTTCGCGTCCTCGACGCCCTTGGAGATGGCCAGGGGCACCTCGCGGGCCTTGCCGTAGCCGACGCCGACCACGCCGTTGCCGTCGCCGACCACCACGAGAGCGGTGAAGCTGAAGCGACGACCGCCCTTGACGACCTTCGACACGCGGTTGATCGTGACGACGCGCTCCAGGAACTGGCTGTCGTTGCCACGGCTGTTGCGGTCACGGCCGTTGCCGCGCTGGTCGCGACCGCCGCGGCGAGGCTCGCGCTCGCGGCGCTCCTCGGTCTGCTCGGGCGCTGCCTGGGCAGCGGCTTCGGTGGTCACTTCGGTCTCCTTGATCTCACTCACAGGTTCAGGCCTCCCTCACGGGCGCCATCCGCGATCGCGGCGACACGACCGGCGTAGCGGTTGCCTCCACGGTCGAACACGACGTCGTTGATGCCGGCGGCCTTCGCGCGCTCGGCGACGAGCTCGCCGACCTTGCGGGCCTTGGCGGTCTTGTCACCCTCGAACGAGCGGAGGTCGGTCTCGAGCGTGGACGCGCTGAAGAGCGTGATGCCCTTGCTGTCGTCCACGAGCTGCACGAACACGTGGCGTGCAGAGCGGTTGACGACGAGACGGGGACGCACCTCGGTGCCCACGACCTTCTTGCGAAGGCGAGTGTGGCGACGCGAGCGTGCGACGGACTTCGACTTCACAGCCATGATTACTTACCAGCCTTTCCGGCCTTGCGACGCACGACCTCGCCGGCGTAGCGCACGCCCTTGCCCTTGTACGGCTCGGGCTTGCGGATCTTGCGAATGTTGGCAGCGACCTCGCCGACGGCCTGCTTGTCGATGCCGGCGACGGTGAGGCGGTTGTTGCCCTCGACCGTGAGCGTGATGCCAGCCGGCGGCTCGACGACGACGGGGTGCGAGAAGCCGAGAGCGAACTCGACGGACGAGCCCTTCTGGGCGACGCGGTAACCCGTGCCGACGACCTCGAGGCCCTTGGTGTAGCCCTGGGTCACGCCGATGATGTTGTTGGAGATGAGGGTGCGGGTGAGGCCGTGCAGTGCACGCGACTCACGCTCGTCGTCGGGGCGGGTGACGAGAACCTGGTTCTCCTCGACCTTGACCTCGATCGGCTTGGCCACCGAGAGGGCGAGCTCGCCCTTGGGGCCCTTGACCGCAACCTGCGACCCGTCGACCGTCACAGAGACGCCGGCGGGGATGTCGATGGGAAGACGTCCGATACGCGACATGTTTCGATCACCACACGTAGGCGAGAACTTCTCCGCCCACGCCCTTCTGCTCGGCCTGGCGGTCGGTGAGGAGACCGCTGGAGGTGGAAAGGATGGCGACACCGAGACCGCCGAGCACGCGAGGGAGCTCGGTCGACTTCGCGTACACGCGGAGACCGGGCTTCGAGACGCGCTTGATGCCCGCGATGGAGCGCTCACGGTTCGGGCCGTACTTGAGAGTCAGGGTGAGGGTCTTGCCGACGCGTGCGTCCGACTCCTCCCAAGACTGGATGTAGCCCTCCTGGCGGAGGATGTCGGCGATGTGCGTCTTGAGCTTGCTCGACGGCAGCGACACGCTGTCGTGGTGCGCCGAGTTCGCGTTGCGCAGACGGGTCAGCAGATCTGCGACCGGGTCTGTCATTGTCATACGACTTGTCCTTTGTTCATGAGGTTTCGGCTGCCGTTACACGACAGGCGACCTTCGATGACCTGCGATTTTCAGTTGTGAGCTCATGCGAGACGCCCCCGCGGCGCGCGGCCGCGGGGGCGAAACGCATCGAGCAAACGCCCTAGTGTATCAGGCCTGCTCGTCGTTCTTGCCGACGAAGGGGAAGCCGAGGTGGCGCAGGAACGCGCGTCCCTCGTCGTCAGTCTTCGCGGTGGTGACGATGGTGATGTCGAAGCCGCGGACGCGGTCGATCCGGTCCTGGTCGATCTCGTGGAAGATCGACTGCTCCTGCACACCGAAGGTGTAGTTGCCGTTGCCGTCGAACTGCTTCGGCGACAGGCCGCGGAAGTCGCGGATGCGGGGCAGCGCCAGCGAGATCAGGCGGTCCAGGAACTCCCACGCGCGGTCACCGCGGAGGGTGACGTGCGCGCCGATGGCCTGACCCTCACGCAGCTTGAACTGCGCGATCGACTTCTTGGCCTTGGTCACGATGGGCTTCTGGCCGGTGATGGCGGTGAGGTCGGAGACCGCGCCCTCGATGACCTTGCTGTCGCGAGCGGCCTCGCCGACACCCGTGTTCACGACCACCTTCACGAGACCGGGAACCTGCATCGGGTTGGCGTAGCCGAACTCGTCCTGCAGCTTCTGACGGATCTCGTCCCGGTAGACCTGCTTCATGCGCGGCTGGATTCGGCCAGTCTGCGCAGCGGTATCCGTGCTCATTGTCAGATGTCCTTACCCGACTTCTTCGCGTAGCGCACGCGAACAGTCTTCTTGACGCCGTCCTTGACCTGCTCCTCGAGACGGAACCCGACACGCGTCGGCTTCTTGGTCTCGGGGTCGACGAGCGCGACGTTGGACACGTGGATCGGGGCCTCGAGGGTCTCGATGCCGCCGGTCTTCGTGCCGCGCTGCGTCTGGCCGACGCGGTTGTGCTTGGTGATGTAGTTCACGCCCTCGACGACGACGCGGTTGCCGCCTTCCAGAACCTCGAGCACCTTGCCCTGCTTGCCGCGGTCTCCACCGCGCTCGGGCTTGGCGCCGGAGATCACCTGGACGAGGTCGCCCTTCTTGATCTTCGCCATGAGTTAGAGCACCTCCGGTGCGAGCGAGACGATCTTCATGAACCGACGGTCACGAAGCTCGCGGCCGACGGGACCGAAGATGCGGGTGCCACGGGGCTCCCCGTCGTTCTTCAGGATGACGGCGGCGTTCTCGTCGAACTTGATGTACGAGCCGTCGGGACGACGCGTCTCCTTGACAGTGCGGACGACGACGGCCTTGACCACGTCGCCCTTCTTCACGTTGCCGCCGGGGATCGCGTCCTTGACGGTGGCGACGATCGTGTCACCGAGACCCGCGTAGCGGCGGCTGGAGCCGCCGAGCACGCGGATGGTGAGCAGCTCCTTGGCGCCGGTGTTGTCGGCGACCTTGAGGCGGGATTCGTTCTGAATCACTTGTTACTCCTTGGATTCCAAGCAGGCCCGGAGGCTTACTTGGCCTTCTCGAGGATCTCGACCAGACGCCAGCGCTTGGTGGCGCTGAGCGGACGGGTCTCGTTGATGACCACGAGGTCGCCGATGCCGGCGCTGTTCTGCTCGTCGTGCGCCTTGAGCTTCTTCGTGCGACGGATGACCTTGCCGTAGAGGGGGTGCTTAACGCGGTCCTCGACCTCGACGACGATCGTCTTGTCCATCTTGTCGCTCACGACGTAGCCGCGGACGGACTTGCGGTAACCGCGCTCGGCGGTCTCCTCGGTCTTGTTCTCGGTGGCCATCACTCAGCCTCTCCCTCGGCGGCAGCCGGCGTCTCCGCCTTGTCCGCCTTCTTCGCCTTGGTCTTCTTGGCCTTGGTCTCGACCGGGGCCGGCGTCGCACGGATCCCGAGCTCGCGCTCGCGGATCACGGTGTACAGCCGCGCGATGTCGCGCTTGACCGCACGGATGCGGCCGTGGCTGTCCAGCTGGCCGGTGGCCGACTGGAAGCGCAGGTTGAACAGCTCTTCCTTGGCCTTGCGCAGCTCCTCGGCGAGGCGCTGGTCTTCGAACGTGTCGAGCTCCTTGGGGGCGAGCTCCTTGGTGCCGATCGCCATTACGCGTCGCCCTCCTCGCGCTTGATGATGCGTGCCTTGAGCGGCAGCTTGTGAATTGCTCGGGTCAGTGCCTCACGGGCGAGCTCCTCGGACACACCGGAGACCTCGAAGAGGACGCGACCCGGCTTGACGTTGGCGACCCACCACTCGGGCGAACCCTTACCGGAACCCATGCGGGTCTCAGCAGGCTTCTTGGTCAGCGGGCGGTCGGGGTAGATGTTGATCCACACCTTTCCGCCACGCTTGATGTGACGCGTCATGGCGATACGAGCGGACTCGATCTGACGGTTCGTCACGTAAGCGGGCGTCAGCGCCTGGATGCCGAAGTCGCCGAAGCTGACCTTCGTGCCGCCGGTCGCCTGGCCATCCCGCTTGGGGTGGTGCTGCTTGCGGTACTTGACCTTGCGAGGGATGAGCATTACGCCGACGCTCCTTCCGCGACCGGCGCTGCCTCGTCGTTGCGACGCGGGCCGCGGCGGCCGCCACGGTCGCGCTGCGAGGAGGGCTTACGCGAAGCCTCTTCACGCGCGAGTTCCTTGTTGGTGAGGTCGCCCTTGTAGATCCAGACCTTCACGCCGATGCGGCCGAAGGTGGTCTTCGCCTCGTAGAAGCCGTAGTCGATGTTCGCGCGCAGCGTGTGCAGCGGCACACGACCCTCGCGGTAGAACTCCGACCGGCTCATCTCGGCGCCGCCGAGACGGCCCGAGACCTGGATCCGGACGCCCTTGGCGCCGGCGCGCTGCGCGCCCTGCAGGCCCTTGCGCATCGCGCGGCGGAACGCCACGCGAGCGGAGAGCTGCTCGGCCACACCCTGAGCGACGAGCTGAGCGTCGGCCTCGGGGTTCTTGACCTCGAGGATGTTCAGCTGGATCTGCTTGCCGGTGAGCTTCTCGAGCTCGCCGCGGATGCGCTCGGCCTCCGCACCACGACGGCCGATGACGATGCCCGGTCGTGCGGTGTGGATGTCGACGCGCACACGGTCGCGGGTGCGCTCGATCTCGATGCTGCTCACGCCGGCGCGGTCGAGCGACGTGGTGAGCAGCTTGCGGATCCGGATGTCCTCGGCCACGTAGTCGGCATAGCGCTGACCCGGCTTGGTCGAGTCAGAGAACCAGCGCGAGACGTGGTCCGTGGTGATGCCGAGGCGGAAGCCGTACGGGTTTACCTTCTGTCCCATTACTTGCTCGCCTTCTTCTTGCCCGCGGGGGCCACGTCGGCGGCCTCGGGGGTCGAGAGCACGACCGTGATGTGGCTCGTGCGCTTCTTGATCTGGAACGCGCGGCCCTGTGCACGGGGCTGGAAGCGCTTGAGCGTCGTCCCCTCGTCCACGAAGGCGTTCTTCACGTACAGGTCCTGCTCGTTCAGGTGCTCACCGGCGTTGCCGGCCTTGACCTGCGCGTTGGCCATAGCCGACTCGACGAGCTTGTAGATCGGGTCCGAGGCGGACTGCTGCGCGAACCTGAGGATCGCGAGAGCCTCCTCGGCCTGCTTGCCCTTGATGAGGGCCACGACACGACGAGCCTTCTGAGGGGTCACGCGGATGTGTCGCACACGTGCGATGGACTCCACCATTTCTCTCTCCTCTCGGTCGCCTTAGCGGCGACGGCCCTTCTTGTCGTCCTTCACGTGGCCGCGGAAGGTGCGGGTGGGCGCGAACTCGCCCAGCTTGTGGCCGACCATGGACTCGGTCACGAACACGGGAACGTGCTTGCGACCGTCGTGCACGGCGATGGTGTGCCCCAGCATCGTGGGGATGATCATCGAACGGCGCGACCAGGTCTTGATGACGTTCTTGGTACCCGCCTCGTTCTGCGAGACAACCTTGCGAAGCAGGTGCTCGTCGACGAAGGGGCCCTTCTTCAGACTGCGTGGCATCTTCTTGACTCCTACTTGCGCTTCTTGCCGGCGTTACGACGACGAACGATGAGCTTGTCGCTTTCCTTGTTCGCGTGGCGGGTGCGGCCCTCAGGCTGACCCCACGGCGTAACAGGGTTACGACCACCGGACGTCTTGCCCTCACCACCACCGTGCGGGTGGTCGACCGGGTTCATGGCGACACCACGGACGGTCGGGCGGACGCCCTGCCAGCGCTTGCGGCCGGCCTTGCCCCAGTTGATGTTCGACTGCTCGGCGTTGCCGACCTCGCCGATGGTGGCGCGGCAGCGTGCGTCGACGTTGCGGACCTCACCGGAGGGCAGACGGAGCTGCGCGTAGGGCCCGTCCTTGGCGACGAGACGCACCGAGGCGCCCGCCGAACGAGCCAGCTTCGCGCCGCCGCCGGGGCGGAGCTCGATGGCGTGGATGACCGTACCGGTGGGGATGTTGCGCAGCGGCAGGTTGTTGCCGGGCTTGATGTCAGCGCCGGCACCCGACTCGACGACATCGCCCTGACGCAGCTTCTCGGGCGCGAGGATGTAGCGCTTCTCGCCGTCGAAGTAGTGCAGGAGCGCGATGCGCGCGGTGCGGTTGGGGTCGTACTCGATGTGAGCGACCTTCGCGTTGATTCCGTCCTTGTCGTTGCGACGGAAGTCGATCACGCGGTACTGGCGCTTGTGGCCACCACCGATGTGACGCGTCGTGATGCGGCCCTGGTTGTTGCGTCCACCGGTCTTGGCGAGCGGGCGAAGCAGGGACTTCTCGGGCGTCGAGCGCGTGATCTCAGCGAAGTCAGCCACCGACGAGCCGCGGCGACCCGGGGTCGTGGGCTTGTAGTTGCGAATAGCCATTTCTCTCTATTCCTCCTGGCCGTCTCAGCTGACAGCCGTGAAGATGTCGATGGTGCCCGACTTGAGGGTCACGATGGCGCGCTTGGTGTCCTTGCGCTTGCCCGTGCCGAAGCGGGTGCGGCGAGTCTTGCCGACGCGGTTGATCGTGTTCACCGAGGCGACCTTCACATCGAAGATCTTCTCGATCGCGAGCTTGATCTCCGACTTGTTCGAGCGGGGGTCCACGATGAACGTGTACTTGCCCTCGTCGATCAGGCCGTAGCTCTTCTCAGAGACGACCGGCGCGATGATGACATCGCGGGGGTCCTTGTTGAGAGCGGTCATGCCGAGACCTCCTGGATGGCGCCGGTCTTCTGCGCGATGAACGCGTCGATCGCGGCCTTCGTGAACACGACGTCGTCAGACGTGACCACGTCGTATGCGTTGAGCTGGTCAGCGGACAGGACGTGGACGTTGCGCAGGTTGCGCACGCTCAGCCATCCGAAGTCATCGGTGCGGTCGAGCACGATGAGGACCTTCTTCGACGTGGTGACCTGCGCGATGAACGACGCGGCAGCCTTCGTCGAGGGCTTCTCGGTGCCGAACGCGTCGACGACGTGCAGGCGGCCGCCGCGAAGACGGTCGCTGAGCACGCCCGCGAGGGCGGCGGCGATCATCTTCTTGGGGGTGCGCTGCGAGTAGTCGCGCGGCTTCGGACCGTGGACGATGCCACCACCGGTCATGTGCGGCGCACGGATCGAGCCCTGACGGGCGTTACCCGTGCCCTTCTGCTTGAAGGGCTTGCGGCCGGCACCGGAGACCTCACCGCGACGCTTGGTCGAGTGGGTGCCCTGGCGAGCCGCCGCGAGCTGCGCGACGACGACCTGGTGGATCAGCGGGATGTTCGTCTTGGCGTCGAACACCGAAGCGGGAAGCTCGACCGTGCCGGTCTTGCTGCCATCGGTGCTGAGGACGTCGAGAGCGAGAGTCGAGTCAGCCATCTGTCTCAGGCCCCCTTCACAGCGTTGCGGACGAAGACGACCCGGCCGCGCGCACCGGGGACGGCGCCCTTGACGAGCAGCAGACCCTTCTCGGCGTCGACGGCGTGGACCGTGAGGTTGAGGACGGTCACGCGCTCGCCACCCATACGGCCGGCCATGCGCATGCCCTTGAAGACGCGGCTCGGGGTCGACGAGGCGCCGATCGAACCGGGCTTGCGGTGGTTGCGGTGCGCACCGTGCGAAGCGGAGACGCCCTTGAAGTTGTGGCGCTTCATGACACCCGCGGTGCCCTTGCCCTTGCTGGTGCCGACGACGTCGACCAGCTGGCCGGCCTCGAACACGCCGTCAACCGTGAGCTCCTGGCCCAGGCTGTAGTCGGCTGCGTCCGCGGTGCGGAGCTCGGTGAGGTGACGACGGGGCGTCACGCCAGCGGCCTCGAAGTGGGCCGTGAGGGGCTTGTTCACCTTGCGGGGGTCGACCTGGCCGTAGCCGATCTGAACGGCGTTGTAGCCGTCCTTCTCGAGCGAACGGATCTGGGTCACCACGTTGGGGGCGAGCTCGATCACCGTGACGGGGATGAGCTTGCCGTTCTCGTTCCAGACCTGGGTCATCCCGAGCTTGGTGCCCAGGAGGCCCTTCGAAACCTTGTTGTTGATGTCAGCCATGTCGAACCTCAGAGCTTGATCTCGATGTTGACGTCAGCAGGGAGGTCCAGGCGCATGAGCGAGTCGACCGCCTTGGGGGTCGGGTCGACGATGTCGATGAGGCGCTTGTGGGTGCGCATCTCGAAGTGCTCGCGGCTGTCCTTGTACTTGTGGGGCGAACGGATGACCGCCACGACGTTCTTCTCCGTCGGGAGCGGCACCGGGCCGACGACCTGAGCGCCGGCACGGGTCACCGTGTCGACGATCTTGCGCGCCGACGAGTCGATGACCTCGTGGTCATACGACTTCAGGCGAATGCGGATCTTCTGTCCCGCCATTGTCTGTCTCTCTTTCCGCGTCATACCTCACGGGCATTGGACGCACTGCGGCGCGGGGCGCGCCTTCGGCACATTCGAGGCCGCCCGGAGGCGGCTCATGCTGCACCACTGTTCTGCTGTCAATCGGCCATCCGGAGACGACCGCAGCCGCACTTCTCCCCCGGAGGAGGAGGTGGGGTTGTGTTGTTCTGCTGCCCGCGGCCTAGAACTCTGCGCGATCCCGCGCTGTCTATGCACTGCCCTGGCAGTGATCCGGCCGCACCGAAGCGCACGCCGGAATGTGGAACCTGTCTATTCTGCCATCCATCCCCGCACGCCCGCAACCCGGGCGTGTCGTGCGGCGCGCCCTGTCGGGAGTAGGGGACATCAGGCAGTGCGCGGCGCGCTCTCGGGCGCCTCACACCTGCCGTATTCCGAGCCCTGCGCCGGCCCCCATGTCTCACCCCGCGCGACTATCCGACGCGCATGCCCGCAGGAAGTGAGACACGGTCGCCCTGCGCCGGGACCCATGTCTCACTCGGCGGCTACCCGACGCGCAGACCCGCAGGAAGTGAGACACGGTCGCCCTGCGCCGGGACCCATGTCTCACTCGGCGGCTACCCGACGCGCAGACCCGCAGGAAGTGAGACACGGTCGGCCGAGCGGAGCGCGACCGGTACGGGAAAGGGCCCCGGACGGAGTGCGTCCGGGGCCCTTCATCGCAAGGCTCAGTACCAGCCGGTGGCCTGGGAGTGACCCCACGCGCCGCAGGGCGTGCCGTAGCTGCCGGCGATGTAGCCGAGGCCCCACGCGATCTGCGTCGCGGGGTTCGTCGCCCAGTCGGCGCCGGCGCTGGCCATCTTGCTGCCGGGCAGCGACTGCGGGATGCCGTAGGCGCCACTGGAGGGGTTCATGGCCGAGGGGTTCCAGCCGGACTCCTTGTTCCACAGAGACACGAGGCACTGGAACTCGCCCTCGCCCCAGCCGTACTGGCTCGCGGCCATGTCGCGCGCGATCGACTGCGGGTCTCCCCCGCTGTACGTCTGCGCGGGGGCCTGCTCCACGGGAGCCGGAGCGGCGGGCTGCTCGGGAGCAGGAGCGGGCGCCGGCGCGGCCTGCTCCTGCGCGGCCTGCTCCTGCGCGGCCTGCTCGGCGGCGGCCTGCTCGGCAGCGGCCTTCTCGGCAGCAGCCTTCTCCTCCGCCGCCTTCTTCTCGGCCGCGGCCTTCTCCTCGGCCGCCTTCTTCTCCGCGGCGGCCTTCTTCTCGGCGGCGATCTCGGCGTCGGCCTTGTTCGCAGCGGCGGTGTTCGCGACGACGGCCTCGGTCTCGGCCTCGGCCTCGTCGGCGACACCCAGCACCACGATGGCCGGGAGCTTGTCGTAGTCCTCGAGCTTCTGGACGTACGCGTCCAGGCGCTCGGTGTTCACCGTGGGGTGCGCCTCGTCGATGGCGGTCTGCGCGTCGTCCAGCGCAGCCTTCGCGTCACCGGCGGCCTCGGCGATCGTGGCGGCGGCCGTCACGGCGCCGGCGTCACGCGGAGCCGGAGCGAGCTCGGCGGCCGCTGCCGCCACGCTTCCGCTGGCGGCGGTCATGAACAGGGCGAGTGCGGCGCCGATCGACACGCGACGGCGGCGGCGGCGCTCCTTCTCCTGCCGAAGGAGCGCGAGGTGATTCGGTCGAGGGAACGGGGTGAGAAGGGGCTCACCCGCTTCAAGCGTGCGGGGCATTCACAGTCCTGTCTTGGGGGAATCTGCCGCGTTCGGGCGCGGCCACAAGACGAAGACCCTGGCGGCGGAGTCTGAGTGCCCACTGCGTACCTCGTGGGAGCCGCGTGGATGGCCCCCTCGCGACGATCACGGAAGGTAACGGAAATATAACGGCCGATCCGCATGCTGACGCCGATCGCGCGGGGTGGCCGTCCGTGACCGAAACGAGACCCTGGCAGTTTCCTGGCAATGCGGACAGATGATGTCATTTCAGCGCCGCGACACCGTCCTCGTCACCGTCCGTCATCCTTCCGGGAGGAGATCCACAGCCAGGAGGAGCTTTCTCGGGACGAACTTCCTCCCCTGCGCTCGCCTCCTCCCGAGGGGGCGGATGGCCAGGCTCTCGTCGTGTGCACAGGCTCCCTCGCTGCGGCGTGTCGGCACGAGGAGCCGCCCACGGCCATCCGGGATCGTGCCCGCGTTGCAGGTTCGACGTATGCGCACTCCTCCTGACCGAGTACGGCCGCTTCTCGCGGAACTCCGCCGCCGCACAGGCATCGCTCGCGTCGTTGACCTCCGGGAAGCGGGCGTGGGGCGCCGCGCCATGGACGACGCCGTGGCGATGGGCCTGGTCATCCGACCGCGACGAGGCTGGCTCGCCCTGTCGCAGTGCGATCCCGCGCTCGTCGCCGCTGCTCGCGACGGAGTGATCCTGACGTGCCTCTCCGCCGCGCGGCTCCACGGCTTATGGGCGCGTGACGTCTCGTCCGACCACGTGGCGGCTCCGCAGCACGCCGGTCACGCTCGGCGCGACTCGGCGCGCATCCACTGGGGCCGGCCCTTGGTCTCTCGCGCACCGGGCTCGCTGGTCGACCCCATCGAGAACGTGCTCGCGGTCGTGGCGGAGTGCCAGCCCCTGGAGGAGGCGCGCGCCATCTGGGAGTCCGCGCTGCATCATCGGAGGATCGAGATCGGGGCGATGCGCGCCTTCCCACTGAAGCCCGCCGCGCGCCGACTCGCGGACATCGTCACGCCTTTCGCGGACGAGGGCACGGAGTCGACGTTCTTCCACCGCATCCGCTGGCTCCCGGTTCGGATCGTGCCGCAGGTCGTGCTGCTGGGTCGTCGGGTCGACTTCCTCCTCGGAGAACGCCTCATCGTGCAGATCGACGGCGGTCACCACGTGGGCCGCAAGCGCGCGGACGACATCGCGCACGATGCGCAACTCCGTCTGCACGGATATCACGTGATTCGGATCTCCTACGGCCAGATCTTCGACGAATGGCCCATGGTGCAGGACCTCATCCTGCGCAGCATCGCGCAGGGCCTGCACCTCGCCCGATGAGGGATTCACTCCCGATGAACCCGCGCACTCGGGAGGAGATCATCGCTCGGGAGGGCGGTTGGGCTGGATTCCTCCTCCGCAACGCACTCCTCCTCCCGAACGCGCGCATGCAGACGCCTCAGCCGCAGGCCGCCGCGGCACGCCTCCTCAGGAAGCGGTGTCGCCCGGCAGCAGCGCGGCCTTGCCGGTCTTCAGGAGAATGACGATGTCGCCCATGACGCTCCAGTTCTCCACGTAGGAGAGGTCCAGGCGCACGCTGTCGTCCCACGAGAGGCTCGAGCGGCCGGACACCTGCCACAGGCCGGTGATCCCCGGCTTCACCAGGAAGCGGCGGTGCACGTGGTCGGCGTAGAGGTCCACCTCGCGCTGGATCGGCGGGCGGGGGCCGACGAGCGACATCGAGCCGCCCAGCACATTGAACAGCTGCGGCAGCTCGTCGAGGCTGAGCTTGCGCATGATGCGGCCGACCTTCGTCACGCGAGGGTCGTCCTTCATCTTGAACTGCACCTCGTTGCCCATGTCCTGCTGGGCGATGAGCTCCTCGAGCAGGCTGTCCGCGCCGACCACCATCGACCGGAACTTCAGCATCTGGAACTCGCGCCCGTGGCGCCCGATGCGCGTCTGCCGGTAGATGACCGGGCCCGGCGATGAGAGCTTGACGATGGCGGCGAGCACGAGGAGCACGGGGCTGAGGATCGTCACGATCGCCAGCGATCCGATGAGGTCCATCATCCGCTTCACGAAGCGCTGGCCGGGCGAGAACCGCGGCGTCTCCACGTGCATGAGCGGCAGACCCGAGACCGGGCGCATGTGGATGCGGGGACCGGCGACATCCGTGATCGACGGCGCGAGCACGAGGTGCTGCTTGCCCGACTCGAGCGCCCAGGAGACCTGCTTCACGCGCTGCGGGCCGAGCTCGTCGGTGCTCGTGATGACGACGGTGTCGGCGCCGGTGACCTCGATGGCGCGCTCGACGGAGTTGACGCTTCCCATGACCGGGATGTCCGTGTCGGTGAGACTGCCGGCGATGCGGCCGGTCGGGATGCAGGCTCCGACGATGTGATACCCCGCGCCCTTGGTGCGCTTGAGCTCCTGCGCGGTGTGCGCGACCGACTTCTCCGAGCCGACGAGCAGCACGCGCGCGGAGTACTCCCCCTTGGCGCGCTGGCGGGCCAGCCACCGGCGCCAGACCCAGCGCTCGAGGAACAGCGCGGCGACGCCGGTCGGCAGTGCGATGAGCATGTAGCCGCGCGCGATCTCCACCTTGAGGAGGAACGCGACGATGGCGATGACGCCGAACAGCATGAAGCTCGCGTCGAAGATGCGCTTGTACTCCGCCGTGCCGACGCCGATGACGCGGTCCGAGCGGGTGTCGTTCAGCGCGAGCACCATCATCCACAGCAGCACGACGAGCACCGACAGCGCGGTGTACGAACTGAGCCCCGGCCACGCCGGCACCGGCATGGCGATGATCTTGTGCATGCCCAGCCAGCTGAGCTGCGTGCCGAACACGACGACCGTGATGACGAGGAAGTCGGTGACACGGAGCATCCGGGCGTAGCGCTTGCGCCAGTCGAACGTCGGCGGCGGGCTCGCGCTCACCACGGGGATCTTGCCGCTTCCCGTGCGCAGCAGCGCGGGGAAGTCGGCGCTCTTCGTCAGCGCCGAGCCGGTGGCGTTCGCCGCCGGATCGCCGCCCGGCGCCTGCCGCCCACTGCGCGTGATCTCGCTCGTCAAGCGTCTGCCCCCGGGAATCTCATCTGAAGATGGACTGAGGCAGTCTATCGCGCAGAATATTCCCCGAAAGTCGCATTAGCTCGCGGGAGCGCGCCCACGCCCTCAGCCACATGGGGTCAGCGCGCCGGTGGTCGTCTGCACCATGGGCGTCGAGCGCAGCGCGAGCGGCCCGAAATCGCCGGTGCCGGAGAACGTCGCCGTCACCGTCGCGAGCTCGCTCGGGCGCAGGTACGTCGTGAACCACGCCACCGGGCGGTCGAGGTCGACCACGTCGTCGCGCGTGAGGGTCACATCGCGCCCGTCCACCGCGACCGACTCCACGGTCGTGCCGGGAGGACCGTAGACGTACACCTGCGTGCGGAACTGCTCGGAGCCCCACGTGCCGCTCTTGACGTAGTCCGGCAGCGCGTCGGCCGACGCCTGATCGATGTCGAGGTGCAGGGTGGTCTTCACCTCGAACTGCGACGCGTCTGCCGAGCAGGTCTGCGCCACGTCGATGTTCGACTTCATGTAGTAGTCGATCTTCGACGCCGACTCGTCGCGGAAGAAGACGCCGACCTCGGTCTGCTCCTCGTTGTCCTTCGCGAGGATCCCGGCCACCTTCTGGTCAGCGATCTGGCCCTGGACGTCCTCGTTCGAGCTGCTGAAGAGGATGTTGCCGCCTTCGATCCCGTGGCGGATGGCCCAGAGCATCGACTGCACGTCGAAGTCGCCCGTCGAGATCTTCGTGAAGACCTGCTCGGCGACGCTCGCGAAGAACTGGTCGACGACATCCCCGCTCTCGTAGCTGTTCCAGCGGCTGTAGACGTCGCTGAGGAGCAGCTGCGCGGCGTTCTGGCTCGTCATGACGTCGCCCGTGTCGAGCTGGATGGGCCCGGTCGCCTCGAGCAGGTAGCCGAGCGCGATCGGGTCGATCGACGCGACGCCGTCGATCCGATCGTCGGCGATGTCACGCTGCCAGAACTTCGTGACGATGTTCGCCATCGTCGGGAAGTCGGGGCGGCTCGACGACGTGTTCACGTGGTCGATGAGGTACGGCGAGTACAGGTCGATGGCGCTCTGCTCGACGTCCACATCGACGGCCTGCCCCTCGACGAAGTTCGCGCTGGATGCCTGATTGACGATCTCGAGATTGCCCGCGTTCGCGTTCATGAGCGTCTGCGAGGCGGCCGAGCCGCCGAGGCCCACCGACTCCGCGTTGTTCTGGAACACGAGGAGGTAGTTGCGATCGCCGTTGGCGCCCAGCAGCTCCGGCCCGTATTCGAACGCGGGAGCCGCGACCGACATCACCGAGTCGACGAGGTTCACGCCGGTCTGCACCGGCGCGATGAGCGAGCCGGAGTCCTTCACGTCGGCGATGCCGTCGGCGATGCGCACGACGTCGTCGGTGGAGTCCTGCAGGAGCGGCAGCACGCGCGCGATGATCGACTCGCCGCTGTCGTCCGACATCGCCTCGAGCGCGGGCGTGCCGATGCGGTTGCTCACGATGTCGAGGGCCTCGGCGGCGAGGCGCACGCCGCGGAGGTTGTCGCCCGCCCACGGGATGAACTCCGCCGCACGCCACACCGGGTCGACCCGCACGCTCGCCGCGTTGGCCGCGTGCTCGCCGAGGATCGGCACCGACACCTCGAGGGTGCCGCCCTCCTGCACGTGGTTCACGACGCGCTGCGCGGCCTCGAGCTCGCCCTTGACGATGAGCACGCGAGCCCCGAGCCACAGGCCCGCCACGACGAGCACGGCCACGCCGATGAGGATGCCGAGGCGGATGCGCCGCCCCCGCGACCCGTCGCCCTCGGCGCGGCGCTTGCCCTTCGCGGGCGGCGGGGCGGATGGCGGTGTCGCGTTCGCGAGCTCCGGCGCGTCGAAGCGCGCGGTCGGGGTGTCATCCGCGAAGCCGCGGGCGTCGTGCCGAGCCGTCGGCGCGTCGTCCGGAAGACGGCTCGTGTTCAGCGCCGTCGTCGGGGTGTTGTCGTCGTCTCGCACGTCCCATGCCGTTTCTGGAATCGACTCGTCATCGCGCGGCTCCCACAGCGACCGCGGCTTCTCCTGCGCGCCCACGCCGCCGAGATCCGGCAGCACGTCGATCTTCCCCGTCGCCGCGGCGTCGATGCCGGTGGCGAAGAACCCGGGCTCCTCGATGGACTCCGCCTCGCGGCGGCGAGCCTCCTCGGCGGCTGCCAGGCGTGCTTGCCGGCGAGCACGACGGCTCATCGGCGCGGTCAGCGCGTCGTCCTCGGAGTGGGGCATTCTCTTACCCTACGAAACCTTCCGCGGGATTCCCGCGAGAACCGGCTCCGGCCATCCGCTCAGTCCTCGGTGCGAGCCGGGGTCTGCGTGGGCGACGGGGTCGGGGTCGGGGTCGGGGTGGGCTCGGGCTCGTCGGCCGGCGAGAAGTCACCGGCGAGGAACACGGCGCGGCCGGTGAGCGGCACCGAGACCTTGCCGTCCTCGGGCTTCAGCGTCGTCTCCGCGCCGTTGAAGTCGGTCATGCGGATGGGCCCGCTCGCCTCGTACTCGGCGGTCGCCTCGCCGTTCAGCGTCCACGCGACGCGCACACCGTCCGACTCCTCGCCGAAGAGGTACGACTGGTTGCCGGAGCCGATGTCGTCGCGTCCGACCGCCTCTCGGCCGCCGAGCTCGTTGATGAGGAGCGCCTGCGCGAAGGCCGCCGGCTTCGGAGCCGCCGTCGCGACGCTCGCGGCCTCCTGGTAGAACATGCCGAAGTTGCCCTCGTGGTTGTTCGGGTCGGTGCTGTCGTCGACGAGGTCGTACCAGTAGTACTTCTCGACGCCGTTGCCGAGGCTGACGGTCTGCGCGGCGATGAGGTTCTGCGCGGCGTCGGCGAGCGAGCGGGCCTGGCCGAGCTCGTTGCCGTTGGTCCACCCGAACTCGGTGAGCCAGATCGGCAGCGTGCTGCCGGCCCCGTTCTGCATGTTCGTGCGGGCGTCGTCGAAGGCTCCGGCGAGGTTCTCGGGCTGCTGGTAGTACTGCGGGTTGTACGGGTGGAAGCTCATGGCGTCGGCCTGCGAGAGCGTGTCGGTCTGCGACCACAGCTGCGCGAACCAGGCGCTGTCGTAGTTCGCGGTCGAGCCCGCCACGACGGGGATGGAGTCGTCGACCTTCGCCTGCACGGCCTGCACGAGCGGGAAGTAGCAGGTGGGCGCGGTGCCGCAGCCGCCGGTGTTGAAGCGCTCGTGGTTGAACTCGTTGAAGACCTCGAGCCCGACCACGTCGAAGCGCTGCGCGATGGCGGCGGCGTAGTTGCCGTACGCCTCCACCGCACCGGGCGACGAGGGCGGGTTGCCGCCGTCGTACAGCGGGTTGCCGTAGTTCACGATGCCGAGCAGGCCGATGCCGTGCGCGTGCATCTTGTCGAACTCGGTCGTGTAGTGCGAGCTGAACTCGTAGACGCCGGGCGTGCGCTCGTTCTGCTCCCACAGCACGTCGTTGCGGGCGGAGCCGAAGCCCACCGACTGCAGGATGTCCGCCGCGTCGAGGTACCAGGACTGGTCGACGTGGGTGATGGCGCCGATGCGGTCATCCGGCGCGATGCGCGCGCCCTCGTAGTCGACGACCGCGACGGGCGTCGCGACGCTCTGACCCGAGGCGTCGGTGACCGAGACGCGGTAGTACCCCTGCGTCACACCCTCGAGCGGGATGGCCGAGACACCCTCCCCGAGCGTGGCCGTGCCCTCTCCTGCCACGGACCCGTCGTCGCGGGTGACCTGCCAGCTCGCGTCGCCGGCGGCCATGTTCACGCCGAGCGCCGCGCTCTTCTCGCGCAGGATCAGGCCGTTGTTGAGGATGCCCCAGTCCGCCGTCACGTCTTCGAACGACGCGTTCGGCACGATGTTGTCACCGCCCTCGGGCTTCAGGGTGACGTCGTCGACGCCGAGACCCTCGACCGGTCCGTCGATCTGGATGGCGATGGTCGCCTCGGTCTGCCCGTCGGGCGCCGTGTAGGTCTCGGTGACCTTCTGCCACGACGCGTCGAGCTCACCGAGGTCGACGCGCGTCTCGCCGATGAGGATGGCCGCCTCGACGGGCTCGGGGAGGCTCGCCAGCTGCCGCACCTCGGCGGAGAACTCGTACGTCTTGCCCGCCTCGACGGGGACCGTCGTGCTGAGCGCGGCCACCGGGGCATCCACCACGGGCGCGTCGATGAACGCCGACGTCTCGCCGCTCGCCGCGGCGCCGGCCTGCGGCCACACGTCGGCGATCTGCGCGGAACCCGCGCCCTGCCATCCGTTCAGCGCCCCCTCGACGGGCACCGACACCGGGAAGTCCACCGGCTCGGGCGTCGGGGTCGGCGTGGGGGTGGGCGTCGGCGTGGCCGTGCGCGTGGGGCTCGGCGTGGCCGACGGCGTCGCCGCGGTGGTCTCCGGCTCCCCCTGCTGCAGCGACAGCGCCAGCGCGGTGCCACCGCCCAGCACCACGACCGCGCCGATGGCGCTCGCCGCGATGATGGCGGTTCTCTTCTTGTCCTTCTGGCGCGCGAACATCGGCTGGTCCTTCCCCCGAGGGCTGTCGACGGCTTTCATCTTGTCACCCGCGGACGCGGTCGCCGTACACGTGACGGTTTGCGGCAGCGCGCACCGTTGCCGCGACGCGGTCTGCGGCATCGGAGCCAGCCCCACCCGCCGGGCCCGGGCCATCCCGCCTCGTAGGATTGGGCCCATGCCGCTCGAGACACCGCTGATCGACGTCGTGGTGCCTGTGTACGGCGGATGGGAGCACGTCGAGCCGTGCCTTCGCGCGCTCGAGCAGCAGACGATGCGCGCGAACGTCATCGTGGTCGACGACTGCTCCCCCGATGACACCGCGGACCGGATCGCCGAGGAGTTCCCCGACGTCACCCTGCTGCGCAACGACCGCAACCGCGGCTTCGCGCACACGTGCAACCGCGGCATCGCGCACGGCACCGCGCTGTACGTGCTGCTCCTCAACAGCGACGTCATCGCCGAGCCGACCCTCGTCGAGCAGGTGCTGACCACGTTCGAGGCGACACGGGGTCAGCTCGGCAGCGTGGCGCCGTTGCTGATGCGCCCGGATGGCCGTGTCGACTCCCTGGGGATCACCGCGGATCCCACCGGGGCCGGGTTCGTCCGCTATCACGGCGCCCGCCCCGAACGCGCCTCGGCCGTCGTGCCGCCGCTCCTCGGCCCCTACGGCGCCGCGGCCGGGTATCGCCGCAAGGCCCTCGGCGAGGTCGGACTGCTCGACGAGGGCATCTTCATGTACGGCGAGGAGCTCGACCTCGCCCTGCGGCTGCGCGCGGCCGGATGGCCCACCATCGGCCTCGACGCTCCCGGTGGCGTGCACATCGGCGGCGCCTCCGCGGGCGAGGGATCGCCGAAGCAGCGCTACCTCGCGGGCTTCGGACGCGGCTATCTTCTCCGCGCCTGGGGTGTCATGCGCACGCGACGCGCGCTGCGTGCGCTGATCATCGAGGCGATCGTGTGCCTGCGGCGAATCGTGCTGCACCGCGACGTGAAGTCACTGACCGGTCGCCTGGCCGGATGGCGCGCCGCGGCACGCGAGGTGCGTCCGGCATTCCCGCTGGTCGCGACAGATGGCTCGATCGGCATGCTGCAGTCGCTGCGTATGCGCTCCGCGGCGTATTGGGAGCGACTGTGATGGGCGCCGCGCTCCCGGCGCCGGACGTTGAGCGAGGAGCGCCAGCAACCCTCCCGGACGTTGAGCGAGGAGCGCCAGCGACGAGACGAAACGCCGCAACCTCTCCCTCGCGACTCCTCACCTCGGGCCCCCGCTGATGTCGCTCGTCCGGCGCCTCGCCAGCTTCTCGACGATCCCCGCGGCGTCGGCGCTCATCCCGTTCCTCGTGCTGCCGGTGCTCGCGCACGCGGCGGGCACGGGGCCCTGGGTCGCGGTCGCCGTGGGGCAGTCCATCGGCGGATTCTTCGCCCTCGTCGTGAGCCTTGGACTCAACGTCGTCGGACCCACGCTCGTCAGCCTCGCCTCGGCCACCGAGCGCCCCGAGCTCTTCGCCACGGGAACCCGCGCGCGCATCGCGGTCGCCATCCCCGCCGCCCTCGTCGCCGGCGTGATCGCCGCCCTGCTCGCCCCGGGTCGCGACGCATCGACGGCAGCGGTCATGGCCGTGGCGATCACGTGCGGCGGGCTCTCGTCGGCCTGGTATCTCATCGGGCTGGGGCGCCCGCTCCCCCTCATCGTCTTCGAGCTCCTGCCGCGCGCGATCGCCACGCTCATCGGCGGCGCGATCATCCTGCTCGGCGGCCCGGTCATCTGGTACCCAGCGCTCCTGCTCCTCGCCATCGCCGGCGGCGTCGCGTCATATGCCGCCACCGTGATGAAGCCCGCCGCGATCCTCCGCGGCAGCTGGCGCGAATCCTTCGTCTTCGCCCGGATGCACCTCGCGGCCGCAGCGACGGAGACCGTGAGCGGCGCGTACACGACGCTCGCCGTCTCGCTCGTCACCGCCGGCACCACCGCCGTGCAGGCGGCCGGATACGTGTCCGGCGACAAGCTGTTCCGGATGGGCCAGACCGTCGTGGGCGCGCAGGGCAACGCCCTGCAGGGCTGGGTCGTGGAGGACGCGCGCGCGCATTTCGGCGCCCGCGCCCGCAAGGCGCTGCTGCTTCATTCGGCGCTCGGCATGCTCGGGTTCGCCGCCTTCGCGCTCCTCGGCCCGTGGCTGACGACCGTGCTCTTCGGCGACCAGGCCGTGGATCGGCCCACGGCCATCCTGTTCGGCGCGGCCATCCTCTGCATCTCGCTGACGACATCACTTGGCCGCCATGTGCTCGTACCGCTCGGGCGCACGCGCGCGATCTTCGCGAGCGTGGTGGCGGGCGCGGTCGTCGGCGTGCCGCTCACGCTCGTGCTGTCGTCGCTGTGGGGTTCGATCGGCGGTGCGACGGGCCTCGCGTCCGCGGAGGTCGTCGTGCTGCTCGTCCAGGTGGCGTACGCGCTGACGGCTCGGAAGGCATCCGGACGTTGAGCGAGCGAAGCGAGCCGAAATCCGGACCCTCCGTCCGGACGTTGAGCGAGCCAAGCGAGACGAAATCCGGACCCTCCGTCCGGACGTTGAGCGAGCGAAGCGAGACGAAATCCGGACCCTCCGCCCGGACGTTGAGCGAGCGAAGCGAGACGAAACGACGCAACCCGCCCCCGACAACGGCCCACCGCGTTTCTTCTCGGTCGCTGGCGCTCCCTCGCTCAACGCCCGAAATGGGAAGCAACCGCCCAAGGAAGGTGGCCGCATGATGCGCGTACTCGTCGTCGTCCTCAACTGGAACGGCATCGCCGACACCGAGGAGTGCCTCGCCGCGCTCGCCGCCCAGACCTACCCGCACGCCGATGTACTCGTCGTCGACAACGGGTCCGATCCCGAAGACGTGCGCCGGCTCCGGGCACGAGGCGACGCCATCCGCCTGCGCCTGGAGCCCGAGAACCTGGGGTTCGCGGGCGGCGTCAACGTCGGCATCCGCCTCGCTCAGCACGACGGATACGACGCCGTCGCGCTGCTGAACAACGACGCGACCCCCGAGCCGGAGTGGCTCGCCGCCCTCGTCGGAGCGCTCGAAGCGCATCCGGAGGCGGCGATCGCGACCGGGCTGCTCCTGCGGCGCTCCGATGACGCGGCGAGCGCCGGCACGATCGACACCGCGGGCGACGGGATGAGCGTGTGGGGCATGCCGTTCCCGCAGGGGCGCGGGGAGCCGCGCGATGCCGCGCCAGCGGCGGGCGAGGTGTTCTCCGCGAGCGGCGGGGCGTCGCTGTACCGCACGGCGCTCTTCGCCGAGATCGGGCTGTTCGACGAGACGTTCTTCGCGTACTTCGAGGACGTCGACATGGGGTTCCGCACGCGCCTCGCCGGGCACGCGGTCGTGTTCGAGCCGGCTGCCGTCGCGCATCACCGGATCGGCGCGACGAGCTCTCGCATCCCGGGGTTCACCGTGCGCCAGACGTTCAAGAACCTGCCGCTTCTCGTGGTGAAGAACGTGCCGGATGGCCTGCGCCGCGTCGTGTGGCCGCGTTTCGTCCTGCTGCTGACGATGATGCTCCTCAAGGCCGTCGCGACCGGCTCGGGGCGGCCCGCCCTGCGTGGTCTGGCCGCGGCCATCCGTCTCGCGCCGCGCGCCATGCGGGAGCGGCGGCGGATCCAGTCGACGCGCGTCGCGTCTGCTGCGGACATCGCCGATCGGATGCTGCACGACCTGCCGCCCGAGCAGCACGGGATGCGGAAGCTGCTGCGCCCCTTCCGCCGCTGACGGCACGCGACGCACCCGGCGTCCGCCCACCCCGAACGGTTCGCCAGTGTGGGCGACACGGTTTCCGCGCCCGCAGTGTGTCGCCCGCACTGGCGAACGGGGACGTCGGCGAACCGGCGCACTGGCCAACAGGTCCGGACACGTCAAGGCCTTCCGCACCCCCGCCATCCGCCCTACCGTCGCACCATGGCAGAGGAGAAGAAGGACCAGACCGTGGCCGACGCCATCGTCGCGCGTGTGCGCGCATGGGGCGTCGACCGCATCTTCGGCTACAGCGGCGACGGCATCAACGGCGTGATGGAGGCGCTGCGGGCATCCGACGACGCCCCGGCCTTCATCCAGGCGCGCCACGAGGAGAGCGCCGCCTTCATGGCCGTCGCGCACGCGAAGTACACCGGCCAGGTCGGCGTCGTCGCGGCGACACAGGGGCCGGGCGCCGTGCACCTCCTCAACGGCCTCTACGACGCCAAGCTCGACAGCGTGCCGGTCGTGGCCATCGTCGGCCAGCAGATGCGCAGCGTCCTCGGCTCGGAGTACCAGCAGGAGGTCGACCTCCTCCGCCTCTTCGGCGACGTCGCCGCGCAGTACGCGACGATGATCGTCGACCCCGCGCAGATCCCCTCGGCGATCGACCAGGCGTTCCGCACGGCGCTCGCGACCCGCACGCCGACCGTGGTCATCGTGCCGCACGACGTGCAGAACGCCCCGGCAGTGGAACCCGGCGGAGAGCACGGCGAGATCAAGACCGCGGCGGAGTATCGGGCACCCCGCGTTCTCCCCGCCGACAGCGACATCGCCGAGGCGGCGGAGATCCTCGCGCAGGCCGAGCGCCCCGTCATGCTCGTCGGCCAGGGCGCGCGAGCCCACGCCGACGAGGTCGTCGCCTTCGCCGAGCACATCGGCGCCGCGGTCGTCACAAGCCTCCTCGGCAAGCCCTACGTCGACGAGACGCTCCCCTACGCCGCCGGCACCATGGGACACCTCGGCACCACGGCGAGCGCACGCGTCATGGCGGAGTGCGACACGCTCCTCATCGTCGGATCCAGCGACCCGTGGACCGAGTTCTATCCCGCACCCGGCCAGGCGCGCGCCGTGCAGATCGACATCGACGGCCGCGCGGTCGGGCGCCGCTACCCCGTCGAGGTGGGCCTCGTCGGAGACGCGGCCGAGACCATCCGCCTGCTGCGCGAGCGGGTCGAGCGGATGGCCGTGGCCGACTGGCGGGAGCGGGTGCGGAGCCTCGTGGCCGAGTGGCATCGGATCAGCGAGGCGCGGGCGATGACGCCCGCCGATCCCGTGAACCCGGAGCGGGCCATCCGCTCACTGAACAACCATCTGCCCGAGGATGCGCTGCTCGCGCTCGACGTCGGGAGCGTCGTGTACTGGTACGCGCGGCAGCTCCGGCGGAGTGTGCCGGCTCACTTCTCCAGCACGCTGGCGAGCATGGGGTGCGGGGTGCCGTACGGGATCGCGGCGAAGCTCGCGCACCCGGATCGGCCCGTGGTCGTGCTCGCGGGTGACGGCGGGACGCAGATGGCGGGACTCGCCGAGCTCGTCACCGTCAGCAGCCGGTGGAAGGCGTGGAGCGACCCGCGCTTCGTCGTGCTCGTGATCGACAACGGCGACCTCGCCGAGGTCAGCTGGGAGCAGCGCGAGATCGAGGGTGCGCCGCGGTTCGACACGAGTCAGGATCTGCCGGCGTTCCCGTACGCGCAGTACGGGGAGCTCCTGGGGTTCCGCGGCGAGGTGGTGGATGACCCGGAGCAGCTCGACGGAGCCTGGGAGCGGGCGTTCGCGGCGGATCGCCCGACGGTGATCCACGTCCGCTCGGATCGCGACATCCCGATGCTGCCGCCGCTGCCGCAGGGCGAGTCGGCCGTGGAGCAGATCCGGCAGACGGTGGAGAAGGAGGGCTCGCCGCACGCGCTCGAGCTGCTGCGGACGTATGTGGAGCTGGAGGCCGGGTCGGGCGCTTAGTCCGAGGCGGGTTCGGGCTCCTAGACGGGGCGTGCCTTCCCTTTCGGTTCGCCAGTGCGGGCGACACGGTTTCGGCGCCGGAAGCGTGCCGCCCGCACTGGCGAATCGGCGCGATCGCCTGACGTCCATGCCGCGTCGCCTTCTGCACAAGTCGAGCGGATGGGTCGGCTCCCACGGAAAGACGGAGACGGGGACCGTGCCCCTGTGGAGGACGTCTCCCCGACTGAGGCCCGAGCCCTCACGCTCGTCGTGTGCGCACGTTCTACCCGCTGCCGACCGCGCTCGGTCCCGCATTCTCCGTCCCCGACGCCGTGGCCGCCGGTGTCTCCCGACGCCGGCTCCTCGCACCCGATCTACTTCGCCCGTTCCGCGGTGCCCGCACCGTCCGCGACGTCGTGCTCGTGCCCGATCCGGTCCCCGTCGCCGGCCGCGATCCCTCGGCCGGCGAGGAGGAGCAGGTCGACGCGCTTCGCCGCATTCACACCTACGCGCCGATCATGCCGTCGCACGCCTTCTTCGTCGGGCCGACGGCGGCGTTGCTGTTCGACGCGCCGCTTCCGCAGGGCTTGCACGCCCAGCTCCACGTGGGCGTGCTTTACCCGCAGACGCCTCCGCGCCGTGCGGGTATCCGAGGCAGCCAGATCATGCCGCACCTCGTCACGACCGGCGACACGAAGGGCTTTCACGTCGCGGATGCAGCATCCACCTGGACCTCGCTCGCCCCGTTTCTCGATCTGCCCGATCTGGTCGCCGTCGGGGACCACCTCGTGCAGCAGCCTCGCTACCCTGGTAGCGGGAACGCGAAGAGGGCGCCTTACGCCACGCTCGATGAACTGGACGCCGCGGTCGGCGCGGGTCGGCGAATTGGCATCGGGAAGCTGCAGCAGGCGCTCCCTCTGCTCAGCACCCGCGCGGCGTCACGGTCTGAGACGCACCTGCGCCTCCTCCTTCGCCAGGCGGGGCTGCCCGAGCCCCAGGTGAACGAGGACATCTTCGATGACGACGGCATATTCGTCGCATGCGGGGATCTCGTCTACCGTGATCGACGCGTCGTCGTGGAGTACGAGGGGGACGGTCACCGCGAGCGGACGCAGTTCCAGCGCGACATCGAGCGCTTCCAGCGCCTGGCCGAGATCGGATGGCACGCCGTGCGTCTGACTTCGGCTCACGTCTATGCCGACCCGGGGGAAGCGGTCCGTCGCGTGCGCAGCGCCCTGAGCCGCTCCCACCGTCCCTGAGCAGGGTCTCCAAGGTCGTCCGCCCGCGCGCGACGACTCTGCCCGTCTCCGCTTCGCCAGTGCGGGCGACACGCAAACGGGCGCGAGGTCGTGTCGCCCGCACTGGCGAAGCGGAATGGGAGACAGAACCGCGCGCCGGAACCCGGCGGCCCCAACCCCGCGGCCCCGACCCGGCGGTCCCAGCCCCGCGCGCCCGACCCCCCGGGCCCCGCGGCCCCGCGCCCGAGCCTGCACGTGCAGGATGCCCGCGATCTTCGCGATGGCGTAGGCGTCGTTTGTCGGCTCGAGATGGCCGGTCAGGAGCGAGTCCTCCCGGATTGGCTGTTCTGCGAACTTCGGGTAAATGCAGG
>NZ_JAUEPM010000014.1 GCF_030406385.1 Microbacterium oryzae | reverse complement strand
GCCCGGCGCCCCCGCGGTGTGCGCGGCAATCACCCCCAAAACCCCCCGGGCCCCCCGCCCCGGGGGGGGGGCGCCCCGCGACATAGTGGGGGGGGGGGCCCCCGCGGGCGCCGCGCCCCCTTGATCGTCTGGAGCCGCCATGAGCCTGCGCCTGTTCACATCCGAGTCGGTCACCGAGGGCCATCCCGACAAGATCTGCGATCAGATCTCCGACAGCATCCTCGACGGGCTCCTCGCGGTCGACCGCGACAGCCGCGTCGCCGTGGAGACCCTGGTGACGACCGGACTCGTGCACGTGGCGGGCGAGATCCGCACCGACGGCTACGTCGAGATCCCCGCGATCGTCCGCCGCGTGATCAACCGCATCGGCTACACCTCGAGCGACATGGGCTTCGACGGCGACTCGTGCGGCGTGAGCGTCTCCGTCGGCGAGCAGTCCAGCGACATCGCCCATGGTGTCGACCGCGCACTCGAGCAGCGCGAGGGCGATTCGGTGGACCGGTTCGATCTGCTCGGCGCGGGCGACCAGGGCATCATGTTCGGCTTCGCCACCAACGAGACGCCGCAGCTCATGCCGATGGCCGCCTGGACCGCGCATCGCCTCGCCGAGCGCCTCACCGAGGTGCGGCGCAGCGGCGAGCTGCCGTTCCTGCGCCCGGACGGCAAGACGCAGGTGACCCTCGGCTACGAGGGCTTCACGCCGAAGACCGTCGATGCGATCGTGCTCTCCACCCAGCACCACCCGAAGGTGACGCAGGACGAGCTGCGCGACGAGGTCGAGCAGGCCGTCATCCGGCCGGTCCTCGACCAGATCGGGCTCGACGCCCCCGACGTCAAGCTCTACATCAACCCCGCCGGGCCGTTCGTCACGGGTGGTCCGAAGGGCGACGCGGGCCTCACCGGCCGCAAGATCATCATCGACACGTACGGCGGCGCCGCGCGTCACGGCGGCGGCGCGTTCAGCGGCAAGGACCCGTCCAAGGTCGACCGCTCCGCCGCGTACGCCATGCGGTGGGTCGCGAAGAACGCTGTGGCGGCGGGTCTCGCCGACCGGCTCGAGGTGCAGGTCGCTTACGCGATCGGCAAGGCCAACCCGGTCGGGCTCTACGTGGAGTCGTTCGGCACCGGCAAGGTCTCCGACGACGTCATCACTCACGCCATCCAGCAGGTGTTCGACCTGCGGCCCGGCGCCATCATCGAGCATCTCGACCTGCTGCGCCCCATCTACGCGCAGACCGCCGCGTACGGCCACTTCGGCCGCGAGCTGCCGGAGTTCACCTGGGAGCAGACGAACCGCGCCGACGAGCTGCGCCGCGCGGCCGGGCTCTGACGACGGGCGGGCGGCCATGACCCGCCGCATCGCGCGCGTCCAGCTGGAGTCGCCGCTGCCGCAGCTCGACCGGCTGTTCGACTACGCCATCCCCGCCGAGCTGCTCGACACGGCCGTCCCCGGCGTGCGCGTGAAGGTGCCGCTGCGCACGGCGGGTCGGATGGTCGAGGGTTACGTCGTCGAGATCGGCGACGAGGACGATGCGGACCGCCCGCTCTCCGAGCTCGATCAGGTCGTCTCGACCGCGCCCGTGCTGCCCGAACGGCTCTACCGTCTGGCGCGCGCGGTGGCCGACCGCGCCGCGGGCTCGGCCGCCGACGTCCTGCGGCTGGCGGTGCCGAAGCGGATGGTGCGCGCGGAGAAGGCGTGGCTCGCCTCCGACGGCGCGGCGCCGCCCGTGGTGCTCTCCGCCGAGCGCGCTCGCGCGGCGGCCGTGCTCGAGGAGTTCCCGACCCTGCTCGAGCAGCTGCGGGCGGGGGAGCGAGTCGCGGTCGATGCGCCGCCGCGCCTGGTGGAGGCCCGCCCAGCGTGGGCACGTCTGCTCGCGGCCGCAGCCGCGAGCATGCTGGCCGAGGGGCGCTCGGCGGTGGTGGCCGTGCCCGACCACCGGGACCTCGACCTGCTGCAGGAGCAGCTGCTGACGCTCGTGCCCGACTCCGCGCTCGTCCGCCACGATGCGGGGCAGTCGGGGCCGGAGCGGTACGCGGGCTACCTCCGCACGCTCGAGGACGCGCCCTGCGTCGTCATCGGCAACCGCTCCGCCGTATACGCCCCGGTGCGCGACGCCGGCCTCGTCGCCATCTGGGACGACGGCGACCCGCTGCTCGATGAGCCCCTCGCCCCGTACGCGCACGCCCGCGACGTCGCGCTCGTGCGGCAGAGCCTCGACGGGTGCGCCCTGCTGTTCGCTGGCCACACCCGCACCACCGACGTCGAGCGCCTCGTCTCGATCGGCTTCGTCGCCGAGGTGCAGACCCCGCGCCGCGCGGCTCCGCGCGTCGTCCTCAGCACGGCACCCGAGCACGAGCAGAGCTCGGCGCGCATCCCCTCGGCGAGCTTCCGCGCTGTGCGGGAGGCGGTCGAAAGCGGCCCCGTGCTCGTGCAGGTGGCCCGCCCCGGCTACGCCCCGTCGCTCGTGTGCGCGGACTGCCGTGCACCCACCCGCTGCGCGCACTGCGGCGGTCCGCTGCACGCCCGCGCCCGCGGCGCCACCCCCGTGTGCACCTGGTGCGGACGAGCGGCGCACGCCTGGTCTTGCCCGCAGTGCTCCTCGACCCGCCTGCGCCTGGCATCGTCGGGCAGCGAGCGCACCGCCGACGAGCTGGGGCGCGCCTTCGCCGGCGCGCGCGTGATCGTCGCCGACGGTGCGCATCCCGTGCGCGAGGTCGACGACCGCCCGGCGCTGGTGGTGGCCACACGCGGGGCCGAACCCCTCACACCGCACGGGTACCGCGCGGTGCTCCTCCTCGACGGCGACCGGATGCTGCAGGCGCCGGACCTGCGGATCGGCGAGCACTGCCTGCGGTGGTGGTCGAACGCCGCCGCCCTGGCCGCGCCGGATGCTCCCGTCCATCTCGTCGGGGTGACCGGCCCCGTCGCCCGCGCGCTCGCGAGCTGGACGCAGCCGAACTACGCGCGCCTCGAGCTCGCCGAGCGCGCACCGCTGCACATGCCGCCTGCCGCCCGGGTCGCGCGTCTCGAGGGCGACACGGCCGCCGTCGACGCGGCGCTGCGCACCCTCGCGGAGGACGTGCCCGGTCTCCCCGCCGAGGCCATCCTCGGACCCGTGCCGATCGACCGCGACGGCTACCCGGGATCGCGGGCGCTCATCCGCTTCGACTACGGCCGCGGCCCGCTCGTCACGCGGTCGCTGCGCGCCTCGGTCGTCGCGGCGGCGATGAAGGCGCGCGGGCGCGCAGCCAAGGACTCACGAAGCCGCAAGGCGACCCGCAATACACTCGCAGTGCGGGTCGACCTCGCCGACCCCGAGCTCTGAAGGACAGCAGTCATGACCTCCCCCCGCACGCTCCGGCTCATCTTCGCCGGCACCCCCGACGTCGCGGTGCCCTCGCTCCGCGCCCTGCACGAGGCGGGGCACGACATCGCAGCGGTGGTCACCCGCCCCGACGCGCCGCTCGGCCGCAAGCGCGTGCTCACGCCTTCGCCGGTCGCGCAGGCGGCAGAGGAGCTCGGCCTCCACGTGCGGAAGACCGCGCGCCTCGACGACGCCGCGACATCCGAGCTCACCGCGCTCGGCGCCGACCTCGCCGTCGTGGTCGCGTACGGCGGCCTCGTCCGTGAGCCGCTGCTGTCCGCGCCCGCGCACGGCTGGATCAATCTGCACTTCTCGCTGCTGCCGCGCTGGCGGGGCGCTGCGCCCGTGCAGCACGCGCTCATCGCCGGCGACGCCGAGATCGGCACCGCCGTGTTCCAGCTCGTGAAGGAGCTCGACGCGGGCGACGTGTACGCCCAGGAGACGGTCGCGCTTCCGTCGGAGGCGACGGCGGGCGCGGCCCTCGATATCCTCGCGCAGACCGGCGCGCGCCAGCTCGTCGACGTCGTCGCCGGGATCGCCGATGGCACGGCGGTCGCCCAGCCGCAGACGGGGGAGGTGACGGCGGCCCCGAAGCTCTCGCTCGCAGATGGCCTCATCAACTGGAGCGAGCCCGCCGTGCGCGTCTTCGCGCGGTATCGCGGCGTGACGCCCGAGCCGGGAGCCCATACGACCCTCGACGGCGCGCGCGTGAAGCTGCTCGCGCTCGCCCCCGCCCCCGAGCCCGTGGCGCTCGCGCCCGGCGCGACCGCGGCAGTCCGCGGCGGCGTGCTCGTGGGCACCGGAACCGAGCCGCTGCTGCTGACGCGCGTGCAGCCGGCCGGCAAGGGCGCCATGGCCGCGGCGGACTGGTTCCGCGGGCTCCGCGACGACGTGCGGTTCGGCGCGTGAGCCGCGACGGACGCCCCGCGGTGCGCGTGCAGCTCGCCCGTCAGGTCGCCTTCGTCGTGCTGCGGGCCGTGACGACCTCCGACGCGTACGCCAACCTGCTGCTGCCGCGCGAGATCGAGCGCGCGGGCATCAGCGGCTCGGATGCGGCGCTGGCGACCGAGCTCGCCTACGGCACGCTCCGTCGGCTGGGAACGTACGACGCGATCATCCGGTCCGCGGCCGGGCGCGAGCTCGACACCATCGACCCGCCCGTGCTCGACGCGCTGCGCCTGGGCGCGCATCAGCTCCTCGCCACGCGCGTCGCGCCGCACGCTGCCGTGAACGAGTCGGTGCAGCTCGCGCGCGAGGAGTCCGGCCCGCGCGCCGGAGGGTTCGCCAACGCCGTGCTGCGGCGCATCGGCCAGGCCGACTTCACGACCTGGATCGCCCGCGTCACGGAGGCCGCGCGCTCGGACGACGAGCGGCTGGCGATCGAGACCGCGCACCCGGTGTGGGTCATCCGCGCTCTCCGCCGCGCCCTCGCCGCGGAGGGGCGCGACGGAGAGCTGGTCGACCTCCTCGCCGCCGACAATGCGGCGCCGACCGTGACGATGGCAGCCCTTCCGGGCCTCGCCGAGCCCGACGGCGAGCGCACCCCGTACTCGCCGACCGGGTTCCGCCTCGGCGGCGGCGACCCCGAGCCGGCGGTCCGCCGGTCTCGCGGACGCCTCCGCGTGCAGGACGAGGGCTCCCAGCTCGTCGCGCTCGCGCTCACGCGCCTCGCGCCGGTGACGCCCGGGGAGCGGTGGCTCGATCTGTGCGCGGGGCCCGGCGGCAAGACCGCACTCCTCGCGGCCGAGGCGCTGGCCGGCGGCGCTGCGCTCGATGCGAACGAGATCTCGCACGCCCGCGCGGGGCTCGTGCGACGGGCGATCGCGCCCGTTCCGCTCGAGGTCGAGGTGCACGAGCGGGATGGCCGCGAGCTCGCGTCCGAGAGGGGCGGCGCGTACGACCGCATCCTCGTCGACGCCCCCTGCACGGGTCTCGGCGCGCTGCGTCGTCGGCCCGAGGCGCGCTGGCGGAAGCAGCCGTCCGACGTCGCCGAGCTCGCGACCATCCAGGCGCAGCTGCTGGAGGCCGCCCTCACCGCCCTCGAGCCCGGTGGGGTGGTGGCGTACGTCACCTGCTCGCCGCATCTGGCCGAGACCGCCGCTATCGTGCGCGAGGTCGTCGAGCGCCGTGGCGACGAGGTCGAGGAGCTCGACGCGCGGGCAGCGCTCCAGGCCGTGGCGCTCACGCCGCTCGACCTGCCCGAACCCGCGGACGGATCCGGCCACGCGCAGCTGTGGCCCCACCGCCACGGCACCGACGCGATGTTCCTCGCGCTGCTGCGCAAGCGCGCCTGACGCGCTCCAGCGCTCCGCGGCGCGAGGCGACGGAACGCGGCGACGCCGGTTGTTCCGCGTTCGGCGCGTTGCGGGTTCCGGGCCCGCGCTCCGAGACTGAGCCTTCGCTCGAAGACCGTGCGCGCACGCCGAGACCGCGTGCGGCGCGTGCTGTCTCGGAGCGATCGCGCGGGAGCGCTGCGCGATGAAGCGGTCCGGGAGCGCAGGCGCAGGGCACGAGGGCCGAGACCGTCCACGCCGCGCCGGGTGAGAGCAGTTCGGGAGCGCTCACGCAGCCCGCGAGGGAAGCCGCGGTCTCGACCTCGACCATCCGACGCGTGTGGGCGGTGCGCTCGCGCCTGCTCCCACACTGCACGTTCGCGCCGACCCCGCGTGCGGCGCGTGCTGTCTCGGAGCGATCGCGCTTCGGCTCTGCGCGACGAGGCGGTCCGCGAGCGCGAGCGCAGTCCGGGAGCTTCGGCCCGCCGTCCGAGCCGTGTCCCGCCGCTCCGCCATAATGGACGCGATGAGCCTTCCCGCCGCGCCGCGCGTCAACCCGAGCATCCTGTCCGCCGACTTCGTCAACATGCAGGCGGACCTCGAGCGCATCGCCGCAGCCGACTTCGTCCACGTCGACGTCATGGACAACCACTTCGTGCCGAACCTCACGTTCGGGCCGCAGATGGTCGAGCGCGTGCAGCAGACGAGCCCCGTGCCGCTGGATGTGCACCTCATGATCGACGACCCCGACCGGTGGGCGCCCGGGTACGCGGAGCTCGGAGCGGCGTCGGTCACGTTCCACCTCGAGGCCGCGGCCGACCCGATCGCCCTCGCGCGCCGGCTGCGTGAGATCGGCTCGCGCGCGGGTGTCGCGCTCAAGCCGAGCACGGCGGCCGAGAGCCTCTACGAGCACCTGCACGAGTTCGACCAGATCCTCGTGATGACCGTGGAGCCGGGCTTCGGCGGGCAGTCGTTCATGCCGGAGACGATGCCGAAGCTGCGCGCCCTCGCCGACGAGGCGCGTCGGCGCGAGGCGGACGTGTGGTTCCAGGTGGATGGCGGCATCTCGTCCTCGACGATCGCGCAGGCCGCCGAGGCGGGGGCGGACACCTTCGTCGCCGGCTCCGCGGTGTTCGGCGCGCCCTCCGCGGGCGACGCCATCGCGCAGCTGCGCGCCCTCGCCGCCGAGCACCGGCACGCGAACCGGTAGCCTTGACGGGTGAAGAACTTCGACGACCTGTTCGCCGAGCTGGCTGAGAAGGCCCAGACGCGTCCGGAGGGTTCCGGGACGGTCACGGAGCTCGATGCCGGCATCCACTTCATCGGCAAGAAGATCGTCGAGGAGGCGGCCGAGGTCTGGATGGCGGCGGAGTACGAGTCCGACGCGGAGGCCGCGGAGGAGATCTCTCAGCTCCTGTACCACCTCCAGGTGCTCATGCTGGCGAAGGGGCTCAGCCTCGAGGACGTGTACCGACATCTGTGAGCCTCGCCGCCGCACTGTCTGACCCCTCGATCGAAAGACCTGGAATGCTCCGCATCGCCGTTCCCAACAAGGGTTCGCTGTCCGAGACCGCCGCCGAGATGCTCGCCGAGGCCGGTTACGCCGGACGCCGCGACACGAAGTCGCTGCACCTCATCGACGCCGCCAACGACGTCGAGTTCTTCTACCTCCGCCCGCGCGACATCGCGACCTACGTCTCCGCCGGTGCGCTCGACGTCGGCATCACCGGCCGCGACCTGCTTCTCGACGTGCGGATGTCCGCGCGTGAGATCGAGACGTTGGGCTTCGCCACCTCGACGTTCCGCTTCGCCGCCCCTCCCGGGCGCTTCACCGGCGTCGCGGACCTCGAAGGCGCGCGCATCGCCACCTCGTACCCGGGCCTCGTGGACTCCTTCCTCGACCGCCACGGCGTCGCGGCCGACCTCGTGCCGCTCGATGGCGCCGTGGAGTCGGCCGTGGAGCTCGGCGTCGCGGACGCCATCGCCGACGTGGTGGAGACGGGCACGACCCTCCGCCAGGCGGGCCTCGACATCTTCGGCCCGGTGATCCTCGAGTCGGAGGCGGTCCTCATCCAGGGGCCGAACGAGCACCCCGGCATCGAGACCCTGCTGCGCCGCGTCCGCGGCGTGATGGTCGCGCGCCAGTACGTGATGCTCGACTACGACCTGCCTGCGGCGCTCGTCGACCGCGCCGTCGAGATCGCCACCGGCATCGAATCGCCCACCGTGTCGCCGCTGCGCGACCCCGAGTGGGTCGCCGTGCGCGTCATGGTCCCGCGCCGCGGCGTCAACCTCGTGATGGACGAGCTGTACGCGATCGGCGCCCGCGCCATCCTCGTCACCGCCATCCACAACGCGCGCCTCTGATGGGCGTCGTCACCCGGGTGATCCCATGCCTCGACGTGGCCGCCGGCCGCGTCGTGAAGGGCGTCAACTTCGAGAACCTCCGCGAGATGGGCGATCCCGTCGAGCTCGCGCGCCGGTACTTCGAGCAGGGCGCGGACGAGCTCACCTTCCTCGACGTGACGGCCACGGTCGACGAGCGCGCGACGACGTACGACGTGGTCCGCCGCACGGCGGAGGAGGTCTTCATCCCCCTGACGGTCGGCGGCGGCGTCCGCTCGGTCGACGACGTCGGGCGGCTGCAGAGCGTCGGCGCCGACAAGGTCGGCGTGAACTCCGCCGCCATCGCGCGCCCCGCGCTGCTGAACGAGATCGCCGACCGCTTCGGCGCGCAGGCGCTCGTCCTCTCGCTCGACGTGAAGCGGTCGCCGCGCACGCCGTCGGGCTTCGTCGTCACCACGCACGGCGGCAAGAAGGAGACCGACCTCGACGCGCTGGCCTGGGCACGCGAGGCGATCGAGCGCGGCGCAGGGGAGCTCCTCGTCAACTCGATCGACGCCGACGGCACGAAGGCCGGCTTCGACCTCGAGCTCGTCGGCCTCATGCGCGAGCTGTCGACCGTTCCCGTCATCGCCTCGGGTGGAGCGGGCGACGTCGCGCACTTCGCGCCAGCCATCCGCGCGGGCGCCGACGCCGTGCTCGCCGCCAGCGTCTTCCACTCCGGTCAGATGACGATCGGCGACGTCAAGCAGGCGCTGAGCGCGGACGGCATCGAGACGCGATGACCGACGACCTCGAGCAGCGCATCGCCCGCGTCGCCTTCAACGCGGATGGCCTCGTGCCGGCCATCGTGCAGCAGTGGGACTCCCGCGAGGTGCTGATGCTGGCCTGGATGGATGCGGAGGCTCTCCGACGCACTCTCACCTCAGGGCGCGTCACGTACTGGTCCCGCTCCCGCGGGGAGTACTGGCGCAAGGGCGACACGTCCGGGAACATCCAGATCGTCAAGGGCGCCCGGCTCGACTGCGACGGCGACGCCGTGCTGCTCGAGATCGACCAGATCGGCCCGGCCTGCCACACGAGCACACGCACGTGCTTCGACAGCGACCTCACCCGCGACGAGGTCGGCGACCGCGACCTGCACCCGGTGATCGGATGACGGCGGTCGGCCGGACGACGGCCACGAGCGCGCGCGGGCGGTCGATCGCCGTCCTCGCCGCGCTCGTCGGCGGCGCGCTGGCGCTCATCGGCTCCACGCAGACGTGGCTCACGGCGTCCGTCGCGGAGGCCACGCTTCCGGTCTCGGGCGCGGAGGCCGTGTCGGTGCTGCGCCCGCTCGCCCTCGCGGCGCTCGCGCTGTCGCTCGTCCTCGCGATCGTCGGGCTCGCCCTGCGCTACGTGCTCGCGGCCGTCGCGATCGCCGTCGGGGGCTCGATCTCCTGGCTGTCGCTGGACGTCGCCCTCGCGCCCTCGGCCTCCGCCGCCTCGTCGGTCGTGACCGAGCACACCGGCATCGCGGGAGACGCGGCGATCGCCGACCTCGTGCAGGGCATCGCGCTCACCCCGTGGCCCGCGACGACGGCCGCTGCCGGCATGGTCGTGGTCGCGGCGGGCATCTGGACGCTCGCGACCGCCCACCGGTGGAAGCGGTCGGGGCGCAAGTACGAGAAGGGCGGCTCGCGCGCGGGCCGCGACGAGGCGGCGCCCCTCGACGCCATCGACTCGTGGGATGACCTGTCCCGCGGCGACGACCCGACGCGCTGACCGCGGCGGACCGCCCGCGACCGAGCGCGGCGCGCGGCCCCGATAGACTGAACGACGTTCCCAGCAGCACGGAGGATGACACGACATGAGCCACTCGATCGACGACCCCGGTCACGGACACTCGCCCGCCGCCTGGACCACGGTCCTCATCATGCTGGTCGCGCTCGCGATCGCCGCGGTCGCGCTGTTCCTCTGGGTGCCGTGGCTGCTCATCGCGTGCACCGTGCTCTTCGTGATCGGCCCGATCGCCGGCTTCATCCTCTCCAAGGCCGGCTACGGCTCCCACGGGGACAAGTCGCGGCCCAAGGCCCACTGATGTCGCTCCTGGCCGATCTCACGGCCGGGGCCGTCGAGGATGCCGAAGCGAGGCGGGCCATCCGCCCGTACGCCGACGTCGAGAGCGCAGCCGCCGACCAGGCGCCTGCGCTCGACGTGTCTGCGGCCCTGCGCCCCGACGCCCGCGTGCGGATCATCGCCGAGGTGAAACGGGCGAGCCCCTCGCGCGGCGACCTCGCGACCATCCCCGACCCCGCGCTGCAGGCGGGCCGCTACCAGGAGGGCGGGGCGTCGGCGATCTCCGTGCTGACCGAGCAGCGCCGCTTCAAGGGCAGCCTCGACGACCTCGCCGCCGTGCGCGCGCGGGTGTCGGTGCCCGTCCTCCGCAAGGACTTCATCGCCACGCCGTACCAGGTGCTGGAGGCGCGTGCGGCGGGAGCGGACATCGTGCTCCTCATCGTCGCGGCACTCGAGCAGCCCGTGCTCGAGGAGCTCTTCGCCCTCACCGTCCAGCTCGGGATGACCCCGCTCGTGGAGGCGCACTCCGCCGAGGAGGTCGCCCGCGCGGCGGACGTCGGCGCGCACCTCATCGGCGTGAACGCCCGCGATCTGTCGACCTTCGAGTTGGATCGCGACCTCTTCGGCCGACTGGCCGAGGCCATCCCCGCCGGCGCCGTGCGCATCGCGGAGTCGGCCGTGCTTCAGCCCGCAGACGTCGCGCACTACCGGCGCGCCGGGGCCGACGCCGTTCTCATCGGGGAGGCGCTCGTCACGGGCGACCCCGTCGCCACGCTCGGCGCGTTCCTCGCGGCCGGCGATTTCCCCGCGGGGGAGGAGACCTCATGAGCCTGCGCACTCAGCCCGGACCGTTCTTCGGAGAGTTCGGCGGTCGCTACATGCCCGAGTCGCTGATCGCGGCGATCGACGAGCTCGCCGTCGCGCACGAGCAGGCGATGGCCGACCCGGCATTCCACGCCGAGCTGAACGCGCTGCTCGTCGACTACGCGGGCCGTCCCTCGTCGCTCACCGAGGTGCCCCGGTTCGCCGAGCACGCCGGCGGGGCGCGGATCTTCCTCAAGCGCGAGGACCTCAACCACACCGGCAGCCACAAGATCAACAACGTGCTCGGACAGGCGCTGCTGACCAAGCGGCTGGGCAAGACGCGCGTGATCGCCGAGACCGGCGCCGGCCAGCACGGCGTGGCCACCGCCACCGCCGCCGCGCTGTTCGGCCTCGAGTGCCGCATCTACATGGGCGAGGTCGACACCGAGCGCCAGGCGCTCAACGTCGCGCGCATGCGGCTGCTGGGCGCCGAGGTCGTGCCGGTCACCACCGGCTCGCGCACGCTCAAGGACGCCATCAACGAGGCGTACCGTGAGTGGGTCGCGAGCGTCGAGACGACCAATTACATCTTCGGCACCGCCGCCGGGCCCCACCCGTTCCCGGCCATGGTGCGCGACTTCCAGAAGGTCATCTCCGAGGAGGCGCGCGCGCAGCTCCTCGAGCGCGCGGGGCGCCTTCCCGACGCCGTGCTCGCGTGCGTCGGCGGCGGCTCGAACGCCATCGGCATGTTCGACGCGTTCATCGACGACCCCGAGGTGCGCCTGTTCGGCGTGGAGGCCGCGGGCGACGGCGTCGACACGCTGCGCCACGCCGCGTCGATCGAGCGCGGCCGCCCGGGCGTGCTCCACGGCGCGCGCACGTACGTGCTGCAGGACGAGGACGGGCAGACCGTGGAGTCGCACTCCATCTCCGCCGGCCTCGACTACCCCGGCGTCGGCCCCGAGCACTCGTGGCTTGCGTCGATCGGGCGCGCGGAGTACATCCCCGCGACCGACGGCGAGGCGATGGAGGCGCTGCGCCTGCTGAGTCGCACCGAGGGCATCATCCCCGCGATCGAGTCCGCGCACGCCCTCGCCGGCGCCCTCCGCATCGGGCGCGAGATGGGCCCCGACGCCATCCTCGCCGTCTGTCTCTCGGGCCGCGGCGACAAGGACATGGACACCGCCGCCCGCTGGTTCGGGCTCTACGACGAGGGAGCGGACGCGTGAGCCGGGTCGAGGACGTCATCGCGAACGCCGCAGCCGAGGGCCGCGGCGTGCTCATCGGGTACCTCCCCGTGGGGTACCCCGACCTGCAGACGAGCATCGACGCGGCCGTGACCCTCGCCGAGAACGGCGTCGACATCATCGAGCTCGGTCCGCCCTACAGCGACCCGGTCATGGACGGGCCCGTCATCCAGGAGGCCACCAACGCCGCGCTCGAGGCCGGCTTCCGCACCGAGCACCTCTTCACGGCGCTGCGGGAGATCACCCGACGCACCGACGCGCCCGTGCTCGTCATGACGTACTGGAACCTCGTCGTGCAGCGCGGCGTCGGCCGCTACGCCGACGAGGTGCGCGAGGCCGGGGGAGCGGGACTCATCACGCCCGACATCACCCCCGACGCGGCCGAGGACTGGATCGCCGCCTCCGAGCGCACCGGCCTCGACCGCGTGTTCCTCGCCGCCCCGACGTCGGTCGACGCGCGGCTGGGCCTCATCGTCGAGAAGACCACCGGCTTCGTCTACACGGTCTCCACGATGGGGATCACGGGCGAACGGGCCGAGCTCGACGCCGCGGCGCGGTCGCTCGTCGGCCGCCTCCGCGCGCAGGGAGCTCAGCGCGCCTGCGTGGGGATCGGCGTCTCCTCCGCCGAGCACGTCGCCAGCATCGTCGAGTACGCGGATGGCGCGATCGTCGGCACCGCGCTCGTCCGCGCGCTCCGAGACGGCGGGGTCGAGGGGCTCGCTGCGAAAGCGCGCGAGCTCGCCGCCGGCACCGTGCGTCACGGTGCGACCCTGCAGAGGAATTAGACTCTCGATCATGCTGTCCTCCGCCCTGACGAGCGTCGTCGCGAGCATCCCCAGCCCCGCGGTGTCGTACATCGACCTCGGTCCGCTGCGCATCCACTTCTACGCCCTCTGCATCATCCTGGGCATCGTCGTGGCCACGCTCATCACGAACCACCGCCTCACCCGCCGCGGCGCGGAGCCGTGGGTCGTCATCGACATCGCGCTCCTCGCCGTGCCGCTGGCCATCATCGGGGCGCGGATCTACCACGTGCTGACGCACTGGGGCTTCTACTTCGGCGCAGGCGCGAACCCCTGGAACCCCACGCAGCCCGGATCCGTGTGGGCGATCTGGGAGGGCGGCATCGCCATCTTCGGCGCCCTCATCGGCGGCGCCGTGGGCGCCTGGCTCGGCTGCAAGTGGACCGGCATCCGGTTCTGGACCTTCGCGGACGCGCTGGCCCCGGCCATCCTGCTCGCCCAGGCACTCGGCCGCTTCGGCAACTGGTTCAACCAGGAGCTGTTCGGATGGCCGACCGACGTCCCGTGGGGGCTCGAGATCGATCCCGACAACGCGGCGTTCCCCGCGGGGCTGCCCGACGACACCCTGTTCCACCCCACCTTCCTCTACGAGGTGATCTGGAACGTCCTCGGCGTGATCGTGCTCTTCGTCCTCGGGCGGAAGCTCTTCTTCCGCTGGGGCCGCCTCTTCGCGATCTACCTCGTCTGGTACGGCGCGGGGCGCGTGGTGTGGGAGTCCATCCGCATCGACCCGAGCGAGGTCATCCTGGGCCTGCGCACCAACGTGTGGGGCGCGATCGCCGCGATCGTCATCGGCCTGGCCATCCTCGTGGTGCAGTCGCGCCACAAGGGGATCGAGCCGTCGCCGTACCGGCCGGGGCGCGAGAGCCACGGCGCCGACGCGGTACAATCGCAGGGCGACTTCGTCGATGTGAGCGAACCCCCTGCATCGACGGTCGCGTCCACGCCGTCGCCACAAGCACCGTAGCGACGATCCCCTGCCTCTGCTGTCCTTTCGGAAAGGGCACGAGGATGATCGTCCGCGCGAAACGGCGCCACCGGGCCAAAGTCGTCCCCTGCCACGAAATCCATCCCGAGGACGGTAGCCACATGTACTTCCAGCCCCCTTACGGCGCATCCGGCGCGTACCCCCCGCGACAGGGCATGTACAACCCGGCGTTCGAGAAGGACGCCTGCGGACTGGCCATGGTCGCGACCCTGCGAGGAGAGGCAGGGCACGACATCGTCGACCTCGCCCTCGAGGCCCTGCGCAACCTCGAGCACCGCGGTGCGATCGGCTCGGACGCGGGCACCGGCGACGGTGCGGGCATTCTCACGCAGATGCCGGATGACTTCCTGCGCGCGGTGGTCGACTTCCCCCTTCCGAAGCGGGGCGAGTACCTCGCCGGCCTCTCGTTCCTCCCCACGGACGACGACGCCCGCGCAGCTCAGAAGGACGGCATCGCCGCCATCGCCGCGGAGGAGGGCCTCGCCGTCCTCGGATGGCGCGAGGTGCCGGTCGACCCGGAGCATCTCGGCCGCCTTGCGGGCGAGGCCCGCCCGGCCATCGAGCAGGTCTTCCTCTCCAGCGCCTCCGACGCCCCCCTCGCGGGCGTCGCGCTCGACCGCCTCGGCTACCGCCTGCGCAAGCGCGCGCAGCACGAGCTCGGCGCGTACTTCGTCTCCCTGTCCAGTCGCACGCTCGGCTACAAGGGCATGGTCACGACCCTGCAGCTCGAGCCGTTCTACCTCGACCTGCAGGACGAGCGCTTCACGACCGAGCTCGCCGTCGTGCACTCGCGCTACTCCACGAACACCTTCCCGTCATGGCCCCTCGCGCAGCCGCTGCGCATGATGGCGCACAACGGCGAGATCAACACCGTCGGCGGCAACCGAAACTGGATGCGCGCGCGCCAGTCGCAGCTCGAGAGCGAGCTGCTGGGCGACATCCGTCCGCTCCTGCCGATCTGCAGCGACACCGAGAGCGACTCCGCCTCATTCGACGAGGTGCTCGAGCTGCTGACGCTGACCGGGCGCACGCTCCCGCACGCGATGCTGATGATGGTGCCGGAGGCGTACGAGAAGAAGGCGTACGTCGACCCCGATCTGCGCGCGTTCTACGAGTTCCACGCCGGGCAAATGGAGCCGTGGGACGGCCCGGCCGCCCTCATCGCCACCGACGGCACGCTCGTCTGCGCGACCCTCGACCGCAACGGGCTGCGCCCCGGACGCTGGACCGTCACGAAGGACGGCCTCGTCGTCATCGGCTCGGAGACCGGCGTCCTCGACTTCGCCCCCGAGCGCATCGAGCGTCGCGGGCGTCTTCGGCCCGGCACGATGTTCGTGGTGGACACCGAGCAGGGCCGCATCATCTCCGACGACGAGGTGAAGGGCGACCTCGCCCGGCTGCACCCGTGGCGCGAGTGGCTCGATCAGGGCGCCGTGCGCCTGGCCGACCTGCCCGAGCGCGAGCACCTCGTGCACCCGATCGCGTCCATCACGCGCCGTCAGCGCACTTTCGGCTACACCGAGGAGGAGGTGCGGATCCTTCTGCGCCCGATGGGCCAGACCGGCGTCGAGCCCCTCGGCGCCATGGGCTCCGACACGCCCATCGCCGTCCTCAGCAAGCGCCCTCGACTGCTGTTCGACTACTTCACGCAGCAGTTCGCCCAGGTCACCAACCCGCCGCTCGACTCCATCCGCGAGGAGGTCGTCACCAGCCTCAAGCAGGGGCTCGGGCCGGAGCGGAACCTCCTGGACTGGGGGCCGGAGCACGCCCACAGCGTGACGCTCGACTTCCCCGTCATCGACAACGACGAGCTCGCGAAGATCCAGCACATCGACAGCTCGCTTCCCGGGCGCAGCTCGCGGACCATCCGTGCGCTGTACCACTTCGACGCCGGCCCCGGCACGATGCGGCGCCGCCTCGAGGAGATCTGCGCGGAGGTGGACGCGGCGATCGCCGACGGCGTGGAGTTCATCGTGCTGTCCGACCGGGACTCGAACAAGGACCTCGCGCCCATCCCGTCGCTCCTGACGGTCGGGGCCGTGCACCACCACCTCATCCGCAACGAGACCCGCATGAAGGTCGGGCTCGTCGTGGAGGCGGGTGACGTGCGCGAGGTGCACCACGTCGCGACGCTCCTCGGCTACGGCGCGAGCGCGGTCAACCCGTACCTCGCGATGGAGACGGTCGAGTACCTCGTCCGCTCCGGCGCGATCACGGGCGTCACCCCGCAGAAGGCCGTGAAGAACCTCATCTACGCGCTCGGCAAGGGCGTGCTGAAGATCATGTCGAAGATGGGCATCTCGACCGTGTCGTCGTACACGGGCGCCCAGGTCTTCGAGGCCGTCGGCCTCAGTCAGGAGACCGTCGACGCGTACTTCACCGGCACGGAGACCAAGCTCGGCGGCATCGACACCGAGGCCATCCAGGCCGAGAACCAGGTGCGGCACGACTTCGCCTACCCGGAGGACGAGGCCGTGCACGCGCACGAGCGGCTGTGGACCGGCGGCGAGTACCAGTGGCGCCGAGGCGACTCACCGCACCTGTTCACCCCGGAGACGATCTTCAAGCTGCAGCACTCCACGCGCACCGGCAGCTACGAGGTCTTCCGCCAGTACACGCGCCTCGTCGACGAGCAGGCGGCGGAGCTGAAGACGCTGCGCGGGCTCTTCTCGTTCAAGGAGGGCGTGCGCCAGCCGGTCCCGATCGACGAGGTCGAGCCGGTCTCCGCGATCGTCAAGCGGTTCTCGACCGGGGCGATGAGCTACGGCTCGATCTCCCGCGAAGCGCACGAGACGCTCGCGATCGCCATGAACCGGCTGGGCGCGAAGTCGAACACCGGCGAGGGCGGCGAGGATGTCGATCGTCTCCTCGACCCGGAGCGCCGCAGCGCGATCAAGCAGGTGGCGTCCGGCCGGTTCGGCGTGACGAGCATATACCTCACGCACGCCGACGACATTCAGATCAAGCTCGCCCAGGGCGCGAAGCCCGGCGAGGGCGGTCAGCTGCCGCCGGGCAAGGTGTACCCGTGGGTCGCGCGCACACGGCACGCGACGGCGGGGGTCGGCCTCATCTCGCCGCCGCCGCACCACGACATCTACTCGATCGAGGACCTGAAGCAGCTGATCTTCGATGTGAAGCGCGCGAACCCGTCCGCGCGCATCCACACGAAGCTCGTCAGCCAGTCGGGCATCGGCGCGGTCGCCGCCGGCGTCGCGAAGGCGCTGAGCGACGTGATCCTCATCTCCGGCCACGATGGCGGAACGGGGGCGAGCCCGTTGAACTCGCTCAAGCACGCCGGCACCCCGTGGGAGCTGGGTCTCGCGGAGGCGCAGCAGACGCTCATGCTCAACGGCATGCGCGGCCGCGTGGTGGTGCAGGTCGACGGGCAGATGAAGACCGGGCGCGACGTCGTCATCGGCGCGCTGCTCGGTGCCGAGGAGTTCGGCTTCGCGACCGCGCCGCTGGTCGTCACCGGCTGCATCATGATGCGCGTCTGCCACCTCGACACCTGCCCCGTGGGCGTCGCGACGCAGAACCCGGTGCTGCGCAGCCGTTTCACCGGTCAGGCCGACCACGTCGTCAACTTCATGGAGTTCGTCGCGCAGGAGGTGCGCGAGTACCTCGCCGCGCTCGGCTTCCGCTCCATCGAGGAGGCGGTCGGCCACGCCGAGCTGCTCGACGCGAACCGCGCGATCGCGCACTGGAAGGCCGAGGGCCTGAACCTGACGCCGATCCTCGAGGGCCCGCCCTTCGGCGAGGACGAGCCGCGCCGCAACGTGAGCACCCAGGATCACGAGCTGGACGAGCACTTCGACGTGCAGCTCATCGAGCGCGCCCGCGACGTGATCGCCGACGGCGGTCGGGTCGTCATCGACCTGCCGGTGAAGAACACCGCGCGCGCGGTCGGCACGATGCTCGGTCATCACGTCACGCGCGCCCACGGGGAGCACGGCCTGCCCTCCGGCTCGATCACGGTGAACCTGCGCGGCTCCGCCGGTCAGTCGTTCGGCGCGTTCCTCCCGAGCGGCATCAAGCTGCGCCTCGAGGGCGACTCGAACGACTACGTCGGCAAGGGCCTCTCCGGCGGCGAGATCGTCGTCCGGCCCGCGACCGGCTCGACCTTCGACGCCGCTGAGAACGTCATCGCGGGGAACGTCATCGGCTACGGCGCCACGCAGGGAACGATGTTCCTGCGCGGCATGGTGGGCGAGCGCTTCTTCGTGAGGAACTCCGGTGCGACGGCGGTCGTCGAGGGGGTGGGCGACCACGCGCTCGAGTACATGACCGGCGGCCTCGCCGTGATCCTCGGACGCACCGGGCGCAACCTCGGCGCGGGGATGTCCGGAGGCACGGCGTACATCCACAGGCTCGACGAGAACCTCGTCAACCGCGAGGCGATCGCCTCCGGTGAGCTCACGCTCGGCCCGCTGGGATCCGGTGACGTCGAGATCCTCCGCGACCTGCTGGAACGGCACGTCGCGGAGACCGAATCGGAGCTGGCCCGACGCCTGCTCGCCGATTTCGAGGACGAGGTGGAGAACTTCGTCCGCGTGCTGCCGCGCGATTACGCGGCGGTGCTGGAGACCCGCCAGGTGGCGGTCGCCGAGGGGCTGGACCCCGATGGCGACGTCGTGTGGAACCGGATCATGGAGGTGACTGGTGGCTGACCCCAAGGGCTTTCTGAAGACCACGGAGCGCGAGCTGCCGGCTCGCCGACCCGTGCCCGTGCGCATCCTCGACTGGAAGGAGGTGTACGAGCCGGGCGACTCGGCCGTGCTCCGCCGCCAGGCCGGACGCTGCATGGACTGCGGTGTGCCGTTCTGCCACCAGGGGTGCCCGCTGGGCAACCTCATCCCGGAGTGGAACGACCTGATGTGGCGCGGTGAGGGCCGCACCGCGATCGAGCGCCTGCACGCGACGAACAACTTCCCCGAGTTCACCGGACGCCTGTGCCCCGCGCCCTGTGAGAGCTCGTGCGTGCTCGGCATCAACCAGCCGCCGGTGACGATCAAGCAGATCGAGGTCTCGACCATCGATCAGGCCTTCGCGAACGGATGGGTCGAGCCCGAGCCGCCCGCGCGCCTCACCGGCAAGACGGTCGCGGTCGTGGGCTCCGGCCCCGCCGGCCTCGCCGCAGCCCAGCAGCTGACGCGCGCGGGCCACACGGTCGCCGTGTACGAGCGCGACGATCGCATCGGCGGTCTCCTGCGCTACGGCATCCCCGACTTCAAGATGGAGAAGCGCCACCTCGAGGCGCGACTGCGTCAGATGCAGGACGAGGGGACCCGCTTCCGCGCGGGCGTCACGATTGGCGTGGACATCTCGTGGGACGAGCTGCGTGCCCGGTACGACGCGGTCGTGGTCGCCACCGGTGCGACGGCTCCGCGCGAGCTGCCCATCCCCGGACGTGAGCTGGCCGGCATCCACTTCGCGATGGAGTACCTGGTCGAGTCGAACAAGGCCGTCGCGGGCGACACGGTGCCGAACCAGATCACCGCCGACGGCAAGCACGTCGTCGTGATCGGCGGCGGCGACACCGGCGCCGACTGCATCGGCACGGCTCATCGCCAGGGTGCGCTCAGCGTGACCAACCTCGCGATCGGCAAGCGGCCATCCGATGAGCGGCCTGGCCACCAGCCGTGGCCGATGATGCCGCAGGTGTTCGAAGTGACCTCCGCGCATGAGGAGGGCGGCGAGCGGCACTTCCTCGCCTCGACCGTCGAGTTCGTCGGCAACGACGCGGGGGAGGTGCGCGCGCTCGTCGTGGCCGACACCGAGTTCGTCGACGGCCGCCGCGTGCCGAAGCCGGGCACCGAGCGTGAGATCCCCGCGGACCTCGTCCTCATCGCGATGGGCTTCACCGGCCCGGAGCGCGCGCACCTCGAGGAGCAGCTGCGGACGCAGTTCACCACGCGCGGCGTCGTCGAGCGCGACGGCTCGTTCCAGTCCTCGACCCCCGGCGTCTTCGTCGCAGGAGACGCGGGCCGCGGGCAGTCCCTCATCGTCTGGGCGATCGCCGAGGGGCGCTCCGTCGCGGCCGAGGTCGACACCTACCTGATGGGGCAGACACAGCTGCCCGCCCCCGTGGCCCCGACCGACATCGCGATCGGCGTGTGAGGCGGATGGCGGCGGCCGGGGCGACATCGCTCCCGGCCGCCGACCATGTCCGTACATGACCGCGGATGGCCCGGGCGCGTAGGGTGGGGATGCATCCGGAATCGTCCGCGACGGCCTCGTGCGGAGAGCCGTCGACCCGACGGACGCGGATGCGTCCACAACAGAAGAAGCAAGCAGTGCGGAAGGCAAGCTTTTGAGACGAGCCAAGATCGTCGCCACGCTGGGCCCGGCCACCTCGACGAAGGAGACCGTGCGGTCTCTCATCGAGGCCGGACTCGACGTGGCGCGCCTCAACCTCAGCCACGGTGACTACACCGTGCACGACAACAACTTCGCGAACGTGCGCGCCGCGGCCGAGGAGGCGGGCAAGCCCGTCGCGATCCTCGTCGACCTCCAGGGTCCGAAGATCCGCCTGGGCAAGTTCGCCGACGGCCCCCACGAGCTCGCCGAGGGCGACATCTTCAAGATCACCGTCGAGGACATCCTCGGCACGAAGGAGATCGTCGGCACCACGTTCAAGGGTCTGCCGCAGGACGTCAAGCCCGGCGACATGCTGCTCATCGACGACGGCAAGGTGCGCGTCAAGGTCGTCGAGACCGACGGCACGGTCGTGACGACCGAGGTCATCGTCGCCGGCGCGGTGTCGAACAACAAGGGCATCAACCTGCCCGGCGTCGCGGTGAACGTGCCGGCCCTCAGCGAGAAGGACGAGGCGGACCTCCGCTACGGCCTGCGGAACGGCGCCGACATCATCGCGCTGTCGTTCGTGCGCAGTGCGAAGGACGTCCAGCGGGTACACGTGATCATGGCGGAGGAGGGGCGTCGCGTCCCTGTCATCGCCAAGATCGAGAAGCCGCAGGCGGTGGAGAATCTCGAGGAGATCATCGACGCCTTCGACGGCATCATGGTCGCCCGCGGCGATCTCGGCGTCGAGCTGCCGCTCGAAGCCGTGCCGATCGTGCAGAAGCAGGCCGTCGAGCTCGCCCGCCGGATGGCCAAGCCCGTCATCGTCGCCACCCAGATGCTCGAGTCGATGATCTCGAGCCCCGTGCCGACACGCGCGGAGACCAGCGACGTCGCCAACGCCGTGCTCGACGGCGCCGACGCGGTCATGCTCTCGGGCGAGACGAGCGTGGGAGACTACCCCGCCATCACCGTGCAGACCATGGCGCGGATCGTCGAGTCGACCGAGGACCACGGACTCGAGCGCATCGCCCCGCTGACGAACAAGCCCCGCACGCAGGGCGGCGCCATCACGCTCGCGGCGATCGAGGTGGCCGACTTCGTCGACGCGAAGTTCCTCTGCGTCTTCACGCAGTCGGGCGACTCCGCTCGCCGGATGGCGCGGCTCCGCTCGCCGCGACGCATGATCGCCTTCACGCAGGACGAGGCCATCCGTCGCCGGATGGCCCTCACCTGGGGCATCCGCTCGGCGCTCGTCGAGCAGGTCGAGCACACCGACCGAATGTTCCTGCAGGTCGACGACTACCTGCTCTCGAACGACCTCGCGAAGGTCGGCGACAAGGTCATCGTCATCTCCGGCTCCCCTCCCGGGATCTCCGGCTCCACGAACGACCTGCGCGTGCACCGCGTCGGCGACGCCGTCCACGGCGCCGCTCCGGTCTACAAGCAGGGCTGAGGCGCGACGCGCCAGGGAACGGGGTCCGGTTCAGCGCCGGGCCCCGTTCGCTGTATCGTCGAGCACGCATGCCGGTGTGGCGGAATGGCAGACGCGGGGCACTCAAAATGCTCTGTCCGCAAGGGCGTGTGGGTTCGAGTCCCACCACCGGCACTTTCTCGCGAGGGCCGCGATCCTCTGGGAACACCGGGATCGCGGCCCTCCTTGGCTACGGATCCGGGTTGACGTGAAAGGTAGAAGCCCTCGTCGACCGGCAGGTCCGGTGACGTAGATCTCGACGACGTCTGAATCGGTTTGCCCGCCGGTGACCTCGCCGGCGGCCTCGATGACTGCTCCGGCGACCCGTGCACTCGGAGGTGCGGCGGCGTCCGTGGTGAGCCACCGGTTCTGCGAAGCAGATCTGCAGGCCCCGATGGAACCAGTGGGAAGCGTGCTGCAACCGCCGCGCATATGTCTCATGCGCATGCGATCATTTCAATTGCTTGACAATCGAGTGGGCATCCTGGTTGCATGGATCCGACGGTGCGACCTGGTGAGCCGCGAATCAGCTCATCTGGAGCGGAACTGATTCTCCCGGTAGCCGCACTGCTCTCGAATCGCTCGTGCAGGGGCACGGCGAGGATCCGACGAGGTCGGACTGCTTCACACCCCTGCGGGGCCGGCCTGAGCAAGCCGACTCCCAAGGGGCTGGTAATCAGACTCAAGGGAGAGACCATGTCGAAGGCAATGACCGCGTCCGCACCGCCATCGAGGTTCGCAGAGGCCTCCGCGGAGGAAGGCGTCCTTCTCGTCCAGGGGGCGGACCGCCCCGGACTCGTCGCGAAGATCTCGACGCTCCTGGCCGCCCATGACGCCAACATCGTCTCGCTGGACCAGTACTCCGATGACCCCGACGGCGGAAACTTCTTCCAGCGGACGGTGTTCTCGCTTCCCGATTTCATCGCCGTTCGGCCGACCCTGGAGTCCGCGCTCGCCGGCGAGCTGGGAAGCGAAAGCGACCTGATCTGGCGGCTGGAAGATCGCACAGCACCCAAGCGCGTGGCCATCCTCGCATCCACATCCGACCACTGTGTGCTGGATCTGCTGTGGCGTCAGCGTCAAGGAAACATCCCGATGACGATCCCGATGGTGATCTCCAACCACACCAACGTCGCCGAGGACGTGCGGCAATTCGGCGTTCCGTTCTTCCATGTGCCCTCCACAGGCGCCGACAAGTCTGAGGCGGAAAAAAGGATCCTGGAGCTGGTGAAAGGCAATGTCGACGTCGTGGTGCTCGCGCGCTACATGCAGATCCTGTCCGCTGATTTCCTGCAGCAGGTGAGTGTGCCGGTGATCAATATCCATCACTCGTTCCTTCCCGCATTCATCGGTGCCGCCCCGTACCGCAAGGCCAAGGAACGTGGCGTGAAGCTGATCGGGGCCACCGCGCACTATGTCACGGAAGATCTCGACGAAGGCCCGATCATCGATCAGGACGTCGTACGCGTCACCCACGCGGAGACCGCGGCTGACCTGCAACGACGCGGTGCAGACGTGGAGCGCATGGTGCTCTCGCGCGCCGTGACGTGGCACTGCGAAGACCGCGTCATGCGCAACGGCCGCGAGACGGTGGTGTTCTCCTGATGACCGAGTCCGCCTCGACGAGCAAAATGCATGCGCAGGGTCCGACCGGTCTGCTCGACGGCTTCTCCCTCGAGATGACGGGCCGGGACATTCCCGAACTGGAACGTGCCGCACCCCTGATTCCCGCCGGCACGCAGATAAACGTCACCTTCTTGGCCACGGAGAACCTCGACCTGCGGGTTGCGGCCGCCCGGGCTGTTCTCAGCGCAGGCGCTGTTCCCGTCCCGCACATCGCTGCGCGTCGGATCAGCAGTGCTGAGGAACTCGACTGCACGCTGGCCGCGCTTCAGGAGGCCGGTGCCGCGCAGCGCGTCTTCGTCGTCGGCGGCGACCCGTCCAGGCCCATGGGTGCGTACTCCTCTTCTCGTGACGTCATCGAGAGTGACCTTCTCGCAAAGCACCACGTTCAGCAGGTCAGCATCGCCGGCTATCCGGAGGGGCATCCCGATATCGACCGAGACACGCTCTGGCGCGAGCTGGAGGCGAAGAGTGCTCTGTTGAAGAAGCAGGGTCTGCGCGGCGAGATCATCACGCAGTTCGGCTTCGACGAGAAGCCGATCATCGAGTGGGTTCACGAGGTCCGTGAACGTGGCATCTCGACCCCCATCCGCATCGGCGTTCCAGGCCCAGCGGGCGTGAAGCGGCTGGTCGGCTTCGCGCGCCGCTTCGGCATCTCCGCGAACGCGTCGATCGTGAAGAAGTACGGCTTCTCGCTCGGCAATCTCATGGGCACCGCGGGGCCAGATCGCTTGATCTCCGCACTCGAGCGAGACATTGACTCCCGCCAGCTCGGAGAGGTGCGGCTGCACTTCTACACATTTGGCGGCGTCGAGACCACCGCGAAATGGATCAGCAGCTTCCGAGGCTGAACGACGCGAACGCCTCAGTGCATGACGAACATCACCAACTCGACGATGAGAGGAAATACCACCATGAACGTCCCCACCCTCCAAGAGGCGATCGATCAGGCGGGCTCACCGATGCAGCTTCTCTGGCAGCCCGACGCCCAGCCCTGGACTGTACCGGTCGTGCAGCCCGAGTTCGTCGGTTGGGCGAAGGAACAGGAAGCCTGGCGGTCGGGTGTCGCCTTCTTCGACCTGTCGTTCCACATGTCCGACACGTTCCTGGCTGGCCCTGACGCCACGCGACTGCTGAGCGAGGTCAGCGCGAACAACTACGAGAAGTTCACCATCGGCCAGGCGAAGCAGTTCGTGCCCGTTGCCGCTGACGGAAACATCATCACCGACGGCATTCTGCTGCGCACCGCCGACCAGGAGTACACCCTCACCGGCCCGCCGGCATCTCAGAACTGGGTGAAGTACCACGCCCAGGCAGGGGGCTACGACGTCGAGTACCGTACCAACGCCGACTCATCCGTTCGGAGGGACGGCGACCCCGAGCTTCTCCGCTTCCAGATCCAGGGCCCGCAGGCCATGGAAGTCATCGAGCGCCTTCTCGGCCGCCCGGTGCCGGAGGTCAAGTTCTTCCACTCAACGCACCTGACCATCGCGGGACGCTGCATCCGAGCGCTGCGTCACGGCATGGCCGGCCAGCCGGGCTTCGAGTTCATCGGAGACTACGCGGACTACGGCGCTGTCAAGGATGCGATCCTCACCGCAGGGGCGCCCTCTGGTCTCGTGCAAGTCGGAGGGGAGGCCTACTTCACCAACGGTGTCGAAAGCGGCTGGATTCCCACGCCGACACCCGCCATCTACACCGACCCCGCCCTGGAGGACTATCGGCGATCGCTCAGCTCGTTCTCCTATGAGGGGAAGAAGCCCCTCAACGGCAGCTACTACTCCGACGACATCGAGGACTACTACATCTCCCCGTGGGAGCTCGGATACGGTCGTTCTCTCAACTTCTCGCACGAGTTCATCGGACGCGACGCCCTCCTCGCCGCCAAGGACCAGGTGCGGCGCACCAAGGTCACGCTCGAGGTGAACCGCGACGACGTCTCCCGCGTGCTCGGGGCGGACCTGGGCTACCTGAACACCTACTCGCGGTTCCGCATCGAGAGGAACGGCGCGCTTGCGGGCATGACGTTCTGGACCTCCAACATCGCCCCCGTCGGCACCGTCCTGGCCCTCTCGCTCGTCGACCACGCCGCGGCCGAGCCGGGCACCGAAGTCGAGCTGGTGTGGGGCCAGCACCCCGGGCACGGCACAGATGGCGACGCCGACCTCGCCCTCCCACGCCTTCGCGCCACAGTGCGACCGTCACCGTACGATGACTTCGCTCGCACCGGGTACCGCTCCAACACCTGACACGCGGACAACCGCCCACGCTCGCCCGGGCAGCCCGGGCGAGCGTCTCCCCTCGCCATGACCTGACACGACCGAGAGAGAAACGATGACCGCCAAACGACTGGATGGCACGGCGACCGCACGCACAATCAGGGAGGACCTAGCCGGTCGCGTGGCTCGTCTCAGCGCACACCAGATGGTGCCCGGAATCGCGACGGTACTCGTCGGAGAGGATCCCGCATCCGTACTCTACGTGGGGATGAAGCACAGGCAGGCCCTCGCGATCGGAATGCGCTCGATCGAGCGCCATCTCCCTTCGAACGCAAGGCAGGAAGAGGTGCTCGCCGTCCTGGACGATCTCAATGCGGATCCCCGCTGCCACGGGTACATCGTGCAGCTGCCCCTCCCACCCCAGATTCACACGGACACCGTGCTCGAGCGGATACATCCCGATAAAGACGCCGACGGGCTCCACCCGACCAATCTCGGCAAGCTCGTCCTCAACGTCGACTCGCCGATCTCTTCGCCGTTGCCCTGCACTCCGCGCGGCGCGATCGAGCTTCTCCGACGCAACGGGTACGACCTCGCCGGTAAGCACGTCGTCGTGGTCGGCCGCGGTATCACCATCGGCCGGTCCGTCGGCCTCCTGCTCACGCGGAGGGACGTCAACGCCACCGTCACGCTCACCCACACCGGCACGCGCGATCTCGGCGCACAGCTGCGCCAGGCGGACGTCATCATCGCCGCAGTCGGAGTGAAACATCTCATCAGACGAGAAGACGTGAAGCCCGGCGCGGCGGTGATCGACGTCGGAGTCACCCGTGAGACCGACGTCGAGACCGGGGAGCATCGTGTCTACGGGGACGTGCATCCGGATGTCGCGGAGATCGCAGGCTACCTTTCACCCAACCCAGGTGGCGTCGGTCCCATGACCGTCGCGCTGCTTCTCACCAACGTCGTCGAAGCGGCCGAGCGCGCCCTCGCTCAGCAACAGGACATCGCCTGACTTTCTGAGAAGGGGACCCTGTCGTCACGCTGGCCATAGCGGCTGCGGCGGCTGCTCCTCGCCGACTAGATCTGCCGACAACTCGAGTAGCATCTGCTGAAGATCGGACACGAAGGACGTGCTGAGACGCTCCTCCAGCATTGCATGGAATTGCCCCAGGATCGCACGACCCGCCTGAGCCTGTTCGCTCCCCAGGGGAGTGACGCCGAACCAGATCACCCGCTTGTGCACGGGATGCGGAGTCCGCTCCACCCACCCCAGGCGCTCCAGCCCGCCGAGCGCCATCGACGCGGACTGGGGACTGACACCGAAGTGCCTCGCAAGGTCGGATCCCGACAACCGCCCCAGCGCATCGAGATGCACCGCGAAACCGAGCTGAGTGATCGTCACGCCAAGATGAGTTGTCTGTTGAGCGAGTAGGCGCTGCACCGCCTGGTTCGCGCGAAACAGGCGGTAGGGAAGGCCGTCAGTCCAGCCAGGAACAGTCGTCACCGCCCTAGTATGACAGAAGCGGATAACATTTCAGACAGATGAAACAGTCTCTGACAACAGGCACGGCTGCCGACCCCCTGCCACGTGCGGCGCCGAGTGCCTCGTCCGTGACTGAGGAGAGACACTCGGCGGCCGCAGTCAGCGGTGGCCGGCCTCGCCTTCGACGGTCTCCTCGAGCACCGTCTTCACGCTGGCATGGCGGCGAGTGCGGATGAAGACGAGCGCGAGGGCGGCGACGACGACCGCGACGGTCGCGCCGACGACCAAGGCGTTGTGGAAGCCGTTCAGGAACGCGTCCTGCGCGGCCACGACGTCGGCGCCGGTCAGCTGTGCGGGCACGATGCCCTGGGCGAGAGAGCCGCGGTCCGGGGCGGTGAGATCGATGCTCTCGGTGCCACTGTTCACGCTTGAGGAGACGACGGCCGCGAACACCGCGGTGCCGAGTGCGCCGCCGAGCTGCAGCATAGTCGCCTGGAACCCCCCGGCGACGCCCGCGTACTGGACGGGTGCGCTGCCGACGATGGAGTCCGCGCCGGCGGTCATGGTGAACCCGACGCCGAATGACAGCGCGACGAAGGGGATCACCATGCCCCAGTACGGGGAATCGACACTTGTGGCCACGAGGGAGAAGAACGAGACCGCGATCAGCAGGAGCCCCGTGATCATCGTCCACTTCGCAGTGATCTTGTGCACGACGACCGCAGCGATGGGCGACGCGATGATCGAGACACCTGAGAGGGGGAGCAGCATGAGCCCGGCCGTGAGTCCCTCGATGCCGCGGAGGTTCATCAGGTAGAGCGTGAGGAAGAAGGTCACGCCGAGCAAGGTGAAGAAGTTCGTTCCGATGGCCAGGCCGCCGATGCTGAAGCCGCGGGAGCCGAACAGGGTCAGCGGCAGAAGGGGGTTCCTCGTCCTCCACTCGGTGAGCACGAACAACCCCAGGAGCACGATGCCGAGCACGAACGCGCCGATGGTGAGGCCGCTGCTCCAACCCCAGACCTCAGCTTGGACGATAGCGACGATGAGGCTGGCAAGCCCGGTGGCGAGCAGGATCACGCCGAGGATATCGAAGCGGCCCTGCTGGCGCTCCGCGGTGGATTCCTTGAGCGCGAGTGCGGAGAAGATCACGCCGATGAGGGCGATCGGGGCGTTGATGTAGAAGATCGACTCCCAGCCGAGGGTCGCCACCAGTGCGCCACCGACGATGGGGCCGGCGGCGATCGCCACGGAGGACACACCGCCCCAGACGCCGACCGCCATGCCGAACCTCTCGCGCGGGAACGTGGACCTCAGCAAGGCAAGGGTCTGCGGCATGAGCATTGCGGCGGAGGCGCCCTGGAGCGCGCGGAAGACGATGACTCCCGTGGTGCTGCCGACCAGGCCGATCGCGACGGAGGTGAGGGCGAACGCAGCGACGCCGAAGACATAGGTGCGGCGCCTGCCGAAACGGTCGCCGATCTTGCCGCCGAGGATCAGGAACGCGGCAAGACCGAGCAGGTAGACGTTCGTGATCCACTGCAGCTCGGCGAAGCTGGTGCCGAGATCGGCGGCGATCGCGGGATTCGCGATCGAGACCACAGTGGCATCCAGACCCACCATGAACAGGCCGAACGCGACGGACACGAGGGTGGCGGTGGGATTGCCGCGAAGCCCGCTACTGCGGGTGTCGCGACGAATGGGAGCAGTCGAGGTCATCGGTGCGTGTGCTCTTTCGTTCGTCATGTAGCGAGAACGCACGCGAGACAAGGCCCGAACGAAGGCGGGGTGTCCTTGCGAGGGCGCTGTGCGCAAGGACCGAACGTGGCAGCAGTACTGCGCGGGCGTGCGCTACCTCGATCGCACACAGCCCCCTTGTGTATAAAAACATACAGTAAGATGGGAGATATGAGCAAGGACGCCACCCCGGATGTCCTGGCCGATCTCGCGGATGCTGTCATCGCGCTCGCCCACCACCTCGAGCTGCGTGGGGCGACTGCACAGGAGGTCGCGGCCCTTACCGGGACAGAGATCACGGTGATCCGGGAGATCCACCGCGCCCCCGGCAGTACCGCGATGAAAATCGCTGAGGCGACGGGTCTGCAGCGCAGCAACGTGAGTGCGACCGCGCACGCCCTCGAGCGGAAGGGGCTCGTCTGCTCCGGCGGTGCCGACGGCTCCGTGCGGGGCACTGGATTCACCGTCACGGAGACCGCTGTAGCGCACATCGAACGCGTGCGCGCCTACTGGGTGCAGCGACTGTCGCTGATGCCGGACGGTCTATGGACGGACCTCCTGCGCACCCTCGACACCGTCCGCGCGGGTACTGGCGCCGACTGCGGAACGAGTTCGACCCTTCCAAGCTGAGTTCGCGGCGGCGCCGACGATGACCGCGCATAGCCGCTCAGGCGATCGCGCAATTCGCCGTTGCAGCAACCAGCGGCGCCCAGATCGAACTGTGGCAATGAATTTGCCGGCGATTCGGCTCGCTCACGCCTGCAGCCGCGAATCGGCGGGCATGCGTACCGCCGCCTTGGCACGGCTGTGGCACAGTGCTTGTTCTGGTTTCGTGTCGATTCGTATAGTTCGAGCAGCCCGCGATACCCAGCCCCCGACTCACCGAGCAGGGTCCCCGGCGCCGACAAACGAATCCCGATCCGTCGCCGCACCGCCGATTGCCAATGGAGGCGAAATGACAACAACCTCAGCACTCAAGAAGACGCCGGCGCGAGCCGCAATAGCCTCCTGGGTCGGCACGACCCTGGAGTACTACGACTTCGCCGTATACGGCACCGCTGCCGCCCTCGTGCTCAACCAGCTCTTCTTCCCCCCGGAGCTGCCCGCCGGCATCCGTGTGCTGCTGAGCATGGTCACGCTGGCTGTGGGATACGTCGTGCGACCCCTCGGTGCCTTCATCCTGGGCCCGCTCGGCGACCGATTCGGCCGCAAGTTCGTCATGATGCTGACCCTGTTCGGCATCGGCGTCTGCACGTTCGTCGTCGGCTGCCTGCCGACCTACGACCAGATCGGAGTCCTCGCGCCGATCCTGCTGGTGGTCATCCGCGTCCTGCAGGGCCTGTCGGTCTCGGGAGAGCAGGCCAGCGCGATCTCGATGAGCCTCGAGCACGCGTCCGACCACCGTCGTGCGTTCACGACCAGCTTCGTCACGAGCGGCTCGGCGTCGGGTGGTCTGCTTGCGACGGCCGTCTTCATCCCGTTCGCGGCCCTGCCTCAGGAGGACTTGCTGAGCTGGGGATGGCGCGTCCCGTTCTGGCTCTCCGCCGTCGTGGTCGTCGTGGCCTACATCATCCGACGCTCGCTCCAGGAGCCGCCGGCCTTCATCGAGACCCAGGCCATCAAGGTGCAGCTCGCGCCTCTCAAGCAGGTGACGCGGTTCCACTGGGTCAAGATCATCCGCGTCGCCGCCTGCGCCATGGTCGCGGGCGTCAGCTATCTCTTCGCCACCTTCTCGGTCGCCTTCGCCACGACCGGCTACGGGCTCGACAAGTCGACCATGCTGTGGGTGCCGGTGCTGGCGAGCCTGCTCGCCCTGCTCTACACGCCGCTCGCCGGCTATGTCGCGGACTACATCGGACGCCGGACCGTGTTCATCATCGGCGCGCTGGGTGCGGGCATCACGACCCTGCCCTACCTGTGGGCGATCACGCAGGGCAACTGGCCGATGATCTTCGTGCTCGGCATCCTCTGCAACGGCTTCTTCTACTCCACCGCCAATGCTGCCTGGCCCGCGTTCTTTGCGGAGATGTTCCCGAACCGCGTGCGGGTCTCCGGCCTCGCCGTGGGCACGCAGATCGGCTTCGCGCTGGCCGGCGCCATCGGGCCGGTCGCCTCGACGGCTCTGTCCGGCGGCGACCTGAAGAACTGGGTCGGCCCCGGCATGCTCGGCATCGGTCTCGCTCTGGTCGCGGTGATCGCCGCGCTGACCGCCAAGGAGACGCACCGGCTCACGCTCGATGAGCTCGACGACGCGCAGCAGACGCAGAAGGAGAAGGACGCCGTCACCTCGTCCATCCTGGTTCCGTAGACGAGCGAGACGCCGCTCAGAGCGAGCCCGGGGTGCCATCGGCACCCCGGGCTCTCCGCGTCCCGCGCGGCGGACTGGGGTCGGCGCCCTCTGCGCCGATCCGAGCGCGAGAGGACAGCCGGACGTGGCAATGAATTTGCCACGCCTTCATCTATCCGTCGCGCGAAGATGCGGCCTGCGGGGTGAACTCCCTGCTTTGTGGCACGAACTCGGCAACACGCTTTGCCTTTGGCGTCGCGACGGCGTTTCATTGCATAACGTGCTTCTGGCGCGACTGACCACGTGCCTTCGACGACGGAAGGAGCCCTCGGGTGACTCGGAGTATCGATCTGGTCGCCGACCTCGGCGAGGGATTCGGCGACTGGCGCATGGGCGACGACGACGCGCTCCTCGACATCCTCACCTCCGCCAACGTGGCGTGCGGGTTCCACGCCGGCGACCCGCGGATCATGGACCGCACGGTGGCGGCTTGCCGGGAGCGCGGCGTCGCGGTCGGCGCGCACCCGAGCTTCCCCGACCTCGTCGGCTTCGGCCGTCGAGCGATGGACCTCACCCCACACGAGGTCCGGACGGACGTCACCTACCAGATGGGCGCCCTCGCGGCGTTCGCGGCGCATCACGGCACGTCGCTCGCTCACGTCGCTCCGCACGGGCGCCTCGGCAACCTGGTCGCCACGCGCGCCGACTACGCGCAGGCCGTGGTGGACGCCGTTCTCGGCTTCGATCGGGATCTCATCGTGCTGGCGCAGGACGGCGAGCTCGCCGACGCCGCGCGAGCTGCGGGTCTCGCCGTCGGCATCGTCGGCATCGCCGACCGGGCGTACCAGGACGACGGCACGCTCGTGCCGCGCTCACAGCCCGGAGCCGTCATCCATGATCCTGCCGAGGTCGCCGAGCGCACTGTCCGCATGGTCGTCGAGGGGAAGATCGGAAGCGTGAACGGCGTCGACATCTCCGTCCACGTGGACACGGTCCTGCTTCACGGAGACACGCCCAGCGCCGTCGCGGTGGCGCGCGAGATCCGCACGCAGCTCGAGGCATCGGGAGTGGCGATCGCTCCGCTGGATGCGGAGAGCCTGCGGTGAGCGCCTCCGCTCGCATCCAGGAGACGGGGGAGGCGGCGCTCCGCGTCACCGGCACCACGGGCGACCGCGAGAGCGACTGGCGTCTGGTGCACATGATCGCGCGCGCCGTGAGCGTCCCCGGTGTGCCCGGGGTGCACTCGGCGATCCCCACCTACGAGTCCGTGCTCATCGAGTTCGACCCGATGATCACGAGCGCGGCTGCGATGACTGCGATCGTCTCGGTGGTGCTGTCGGAGGTCGATCCCTCGCAGCCCCTCACGGAGAATCCCCGCGAGTTCATCGTCCCCGTGCTCTACGGCGGCGAGGGCGGCCCGGACCTCGCCGACGTCGCGCGCACGACGGGTCTCGATGAGGAGGCCGTCATCGAGGCGCATCTCGCTCCCACCTACGTCATCCGCTGCCTCGGCGCTCCTGGCGGATCTCCCATGCTCGACGGGCCCGCGCTGCCGGTGCCGGTCCCTCGCCTCAAGAGTCCCCGGACGCACGTCCCTCAGGGGGCGGTCTCCCTGGCCGGAAGGCAGGCGACGATCACACCCGCTCCCGCACCGGGCGGGTGGTCCCTCATCGGGCGCACGCCGTACACGGTGCTGGATCTCGCCGCCGAACCGCTCGTTCCCTACGCGCCGGGCGACGTCCTCCGCTTCCGTCGCATCGACGAGGCGGAGTTCGACGCACTGCGGGGGATGCGCTTGGAAGCCACGAAGGAGGAGGCGAAGTGAGTCCGCACCTCACGATCACCCTCGCCGGGCGAGCGGCCGTGACCGACCTCGGCCGGTTCCGCGGGCCTGCGTTCGGCCTCCCCGTGAACGGCGCGCTCGACCAGTACTCCGCCCGGGTGGCGAACATCCTCGTCGCGAACGACGAGGCTGCGCCCCTCATCGAGGCAGTCGCCTTCGACACCGCGTTCGTGCCCAGCGTCGACGTGCTCATCGCGGTGACGGGAGCGCCGGTGGCGCTGACGGTCGACGGCTGCGAGCGACCGATGTGGGAGCCGGTGTCCGTCTGCGCCGGGCAGACGGTGGCGCTGTCCTCGATGACCGGCGGGATGCGCGCATACGTCGCCGTCCACGGGTCCTTCGCGGTCCCCGGGCTTCTCGGCAGCTGTGCCCCCGACACGGTCATCGGCTTCGGCAGCTTCCTGACCGACGGCGGACAGGTGGCCCTCAACGCTCAGACCGCCGCGCCGATCAATCCGTACTTCGGCATCTCCCTGTTCAACTTCGGCGTCGACCGCCCGTTCTTCGGCGATGTCGCGTACATCGACGTCACAGACGGCCCCGACGTCGACGAGTTTGCCGGCACATCCCGGCGGCTCTTCGACGCACCGTACCGGGTCACCCCGCGAAGCAACCACATCGGACTGCGCCTGACGGGCTCGCTGCCGGAGCGCGTGCGCAGCGATGAGATGATCTCGCGCGGTGTGCCCGTCGGAGCGGTCGAGGTGCCGCCGGGGGACGAGCTGCTCGTCCTCCATCGCGGGCGGGGTGTGACGGCGGGGTATCCCGTGCTCGCCGTCGTCACGTCCACCTCGCTCGACACCCTGGGACAGGCCCGACCGGGAACCGCCGTGGTCTTCCGACGGGTGACGGCGGAGCATGCGGCGCGGGACGCGCGCGCCTGGCGCGAACGGCTCGACGCCCTGCGCGACCGCGTGGCCACCGTCTACTCCTGCATCGGGGCGGAGCACATCGTTCCCGTGCGTTCCTCGGGCTGCCTGCAGGGCGCCTGATTCCGCCCGACATCACTTCGTAGAAAGGAAGGTCTGCATGACCTACAGCGACTACCGCACCGCGCTCGTCACCGGCGCCTCCACCGGAATGGGTGAAGCCACTGTCAAGAAGCTGCGCGAGCAGGGGCTGACCGTGCACGCCGTCGCTCGCGACGCGCAGCGGCTGACAGCGCTCGCGGAGGCGACCGGTGCCATCGCACACGTCGTGGACCTCGCCGACACGGACGCGATCGAGCGCGAGCTCGGCACGCTCGAGATCGACGTGCTCGTCAACAACGCGGGCGTGAGCGCGCCCGGCAACATCCTCGACGCGACGCGGCAGAGCGTCGACGCGATGGTCGATGTGAACCTCCGCGCGGTGCTGCACCTCGCCCGGCTGCTTCTTCCCGGCATGGTGGAGCGGGACTGCGGCCACATCGTCAACATCTCGAGCATCGCCGGCCTGTACAACTTCTTCGGCCACACCGCCTATCACGCGACGAAGGCCGCCGTGCACCAGATCTCGCGCCAGCTGCGCAACGACACCGTCGGCAAGCGGATCCGCGTGACCGAGGTCTGCCCCGGCCGCGTGGAGACCGAGATCTTCGGCCGCAACATGGGCGGATCGCCCGAGGCGCTGAAGGAAGCCTGGAGCACCTACTACGAGGGTTACGAATCCCTCACGACCGACGACATCGTCGCGGCGATCGATTTCGCGCTCGCCGCGCCCCGCCACGTGAACATGGGCCTGATGGAGATCATGCCGACGTTCCAGGTCCCCGGCGGGCTGACTTTCGACCGGAGGGAAGCATGAGCTCCACCACCACGACCCGTCCGCTGACGACGCCCCCGCACGTCACCACCCGCATCGAGCGCGCCGACGCGGAGGCCGTGGAGCTCCTCGGCCGCTACGGCTCGGCGAGCATCCATGAGGCGCAGGGCCGCCGCGGCGCGATCGCTTCGCAGATCAAGCCCGTCGACCACACCATGCGCTTCGCCGGCACGGCGTTCACTGTCGTGTGCGCGCCGCGCGACAACCTCATGCTGCAGGTGGCCATCCACTATGCGCAGCCCGGCGACGTCATCCTCGTCTCAGCCGGCGAGATGGGCCAGGCCGGCACCTTCGGCGACGTGCTCGCGAACGCCGCGAAGGCCAAGGGCATCGCGGCGGTCGTCACGGACAGCGGCGTGCGCGACACCGCCTCGCTGCGCGCGCTCGGGCTGCCGGTGTTCTCCGGAAGCGTCTCGATCACCGGCACCGTGAAGGAGACCCTCGGCCCGATCAACCAGCCGATGGTCTTCGGCGGTCAGCTCGTCTACCCGGGCGACGCGGTGGTCGGCGACGCGGATGGCGTGGTGGTCGTGCGCCGTGATGAGGTCGCGCAGGTCGCGGAGCTCTCCCGAGCCCGCGAGGAGCACGAGGAGCAGCTCATCGAGCTGTATAAGGCCGGCCGCACGACGATCGACCTGTGCAACCTCCACGACGTGCTGCGCACGAAGGGGATCACGACGGACATCGACGACGTCGACCCCGACCACGGGCTGGGGGCCCGCCCGTGACCACCACGACGACGGCATTCGTGCCGGCGCGTCGCGTGCAGCGGATCAAGGAGTCGCCGAGCTCCGCGGCCGCGGCTCGCGTGCGCGAGCTCAAGGCGCAGGGGCGGCGGATCCTCGACCTCACCGTGGGCGAGCCCGATTTCGACACCCCCGCCAATGTCAAGGTCGAGGCCATCCGCGCCATCGAGGCGGGGGAGACCAAGTACACCCCCGTCAACGGCACCCCTCGCCTGCGCGCGGCCATCCGCGAGCGGATGCTGCGGACGACCGGCGTGGAGTACGCGGACGACCAGATCACGGTCGGCGGCGGCGGGAAGCAGGTGATCTACCTCACGTTCACCGCGTCGCTCGACGAGGGCGACGAGGTGATCATCCCCGCGCCGTACTGGGTCTCTTACCCCGACATGGTGCGTGCGAACGACGGCACCCCGGTCATCCTCGAGACGACGGCCGAGAACCGCTACAAGGTGACGGCCGAGGCGCTGCGTGCGGCGATCACGCCGCGCACCAAGTGGCTCGTGCTGAACGCTCCGAGCAATCCGACCGGCGTGCTGTACTCGCGGGACGAGCTGGAGGCGCTGGGCCGGGTACTGGAGGACGCACCGCACGTGCGCGTGCTCACGGATGAGATCTACGACGAGATCGTCTTCGGCGACGAGCGGGCGGTCGGCCTCGCCCAGGCTGCGCCGGCGATCCGCGATCGCGTGCTCACCGTGAACGGCGTCTCCAAGAGCTACGCAATGACCGGATGGCGACTGGGATACGCCGTGGGAGACCCGGGGGTCGTCAAGGCGATCAACCTGTTGCAGTCGCAGACGTCGTCGTGCCCCTCGTCGATCACGCAGGCCGCGGCAGCCGAGGCCCTCACGGGCGACCAGAGCTTCATCGACGAGAGCGTCTCCGTCTATCGTGAGCGCCGCGACCGCGCGGTGGAGCTGCTCAGCGCGATCGACGGACTGACTCCCGTCACACCGGACGGGGCGTTCTACCTGTTCGTCGACTGCAGTGGGCTCATCGGCCGCCGCACGCCCGACGGCACGGTCCTGGAGAACGACCAGGACCTCACGCTGTACCTGCTGGATCACGCGGGGGTGGCCGTCATCCAGGGGTCGGCGTACGGAGTCGCGCCGTTCTTCCGCATGTCGTTCGCAACGGACCTCGACACGATCGAGGCCGGAGCCGCCGCGATCGCCGGAGCGGTGGCCGACCTGCGCTGACGACCTCGGAACGGAAGGGGCGCGACGACCGACCGGTCGTCGCGCCCCTTCGACGTCTCCCATCGACGGCGACGCCGACCGATCAGGTCGGCTCCGCGCTCAGGATGAGCCGCATGGTGCGCGGGGTCACCCGACGCCGGCGCAGGGGATCGTCGGAGCCGAGGTCGCCGATCGTCGTGCGCCCGCACCCGGTCAGGGCGGAGATCTCCCGGATGCTCAGCCCCTGCCGTCGCCATTCGCGCACGCGCTCGGCTGCTGCCGCCGCGCTCACGGTCTCCGCGCGCGGGGCGATGCCGGCAGCCCGCGCGCACTCCCTCCTGTAGGCGGCCCGTGCCTCCGGGCACGTCTCCCCGGTGTCCCCGCCGGGGCAGGAGCGCGCGTCGCGGCACCCGAGCAGATACCCGTTCGACGTGCCGTGCTCCACCGGCGCCCCGCGCCCGCCGAGACGCCCCGACCGCCACCCGTCCAGGTAGCGACGACGCGCTCCAGCGCAGGTCTGCCGGCCCAGCGCCCAGTTCGGGCACAGGCGGTCGTCATGGCATCCGCGCTTGTATCCCCATGGCGTGCCGTGAACCTCCGATACAGGCTTTCGCTCCGGCGCCCGCGGCGTGCGCGGCGCCGCGGGCGCCGACGGCGGGGAGGCAGCAGCCGACCGCCTCGGCACGGGCTGTTCGGGCGAGAGCTTTCCGACGTGGTAGTCCGAGCGCCGACGGATCGCCGCCTCGGCGCAGGTCAGCCAGTCCGGATCGTCGTGATGCGGGCAGTGCGCCGATAGGCGGCAGCCCTCGTCGAATCCGGCGGGGCTGCCGTGAGGCGCGGAGGGCCGGGCCATCGTCGCCTCAGCGGATGTCGTCGGCGTCTGCCTCGGCACGCTCGCGCGAGGGGAGGGAGGCCCTTCCGCCTGTCACCGCGACGAGCGCCGTGCGCACCACGCGCTCGATCTTCTGGTCGCCGTCGACTCGGGTGCCGATCTCGTCGTCCCTCAGCGGCTCGAGCGCGCGCATCTGGTCGTCGAGGAGCGTGCGCGGAGAGCACTGCGCGAAGCGCGTGATGAGGCGGTTCGCGAGGACCGCGCGCGGCACGTCCAGATGGAGGAAGAAGACCTCCGGCGCCGCGTTGCGGAGCACGTCGCGATGCGCCGCCTTCAGGGCAGAGCAGCCGATGACGACTCCGCCGCCCCGGCGGGCTCGGAGGTCGTCCGCGACGGCCTGCAGCCAAGGCTGGCGGTCGTCGTCGGTGAGGCTGACGCCCTCGACGATCCTCGAGAGGTTCTGCGTCGGCTGATGGTCCTCGCCGTCGATGAACGGCACGTCGAGCCGCTCGGCCAGCAGCGCGCCGACCACGGTCTTCCCGCTGCCCGCCGCGCCCATCACGACGACCAGCGGCGGCTCCCGATGCCCGCTCTGCTCAGTCATCCGCGTGCTCCCTCAGTAGAAGTCGACCGTGTCGACGACGTTCCGGAGCGACCGCCCGTCGAGGAAGCGCGTGGCGTTGTCGGCGAAGAGCTCGGCGATGCGCCGTTCCTCACGAGGATCGAGGGCGGCGGTGTGCGGGCTGACGATGACCTGGGGCAGCTCCCAGAGCGGGCTGCTCTCGGGCAGCGGCTCGACGGCGAAGACGTCCAGCGCGGCGAACCCGACGGTCCCCGCGCGCAGGGCGTCGACGAGGGCCTCCTCGTCGACGACGGTGCCGCGGCCGACATTGACGAAGGTGGCCCCGGGCTTGAGCGCTGCGAGGAAGTCGCGGTCGATCAGACGCTCCGTGGCGGCGGTGCCCGGCAGCGTGGAGATCAGCGCGTCCGCGTCGGCGAGGTGATCCCAGACCTCGGGCAGGGGAGCGACGGGCGTCACCTGGCCCTCGGACGCGGCGCCCGATCGGCTGAAGCTCACGACCTGCGCCCCGAGCAGGTGCAGCTTCTCCGCCGTCTTCCGCCCGATCCCGCCGTTGCCGAGGACGACGATATTCATCGTGCTCAGCTGGCCCATCGTCCACCGGTCGGTCCACTGGCGCGCGGCCCGCTGTGCGGAGAGTCGAGGCAGGCTCTTCGCGCCGGCGAGCACGCCGAAGAGCGCGAACTCGGCGAGGCTGTCGCCGTGCACGCCGGCGCTGGTCGTGAAGACGACACGCTCGAGCTCCGCGGAGGTGAGGCCGGCGGCGCGCACCTGCCCGCCGCCGCCGGCCGCCATCGTCTGCACCCACCGCAGCTGCGGGTTGGAGCGGATGGTGCTGGCCAGCAGCTGCGGGTTCACGTCCGGGATGCCATAGAGGGCGTCGGCGCCTTCGAGGAGCTCCTCGAAGGCGCGCTGCTGGGCAGCCGACCTCGAGAACGCGGGATCCCCGGAGAAGTCCGCGGGGAAGCGCATGGGCGGCAGCAGACCGGGGACGTGCAGCAGCTCCACACGAGGCTCGAGTTCGACGATGCGCTGTGCGTCCGCTTCGGCGAGCGGTGCGGCGACGGCGACGCGCAGCGCGGGGAGTGAGTCGGAAACGACTGCCGCCTGGGCCGGGGCGGTCGATGAAGCGTCGGTCATTGCGGTCGCTTTCTCTTGAGAACGGGTCGGAGGGCCCGGCGTGACGAGCCGGCGCGCCTGGTCGCAACTCCAAGGGCAGCGCTCGACGGCACCGCGCGGCGCGGCGGTCGATGCTCACCTGAAACTACCCACCTCGCGAGACGATGCCAGTTTCTGTGCCATACTCGTGCCATCCGTCGCTCAGGCCCGGTCGGCAACGGCGCCAGTCGAGGCCACCAATGGAGCACAACTGGCACAGGTCGTGCCGATCGTAAGGAGAGTCTCGTGATCCCGGAGCGTCGATTCACCCGTCGTGTGAACCTCACCGACATCGCCCGCGCCTGCGGAGTCGCGCCGTCGACCGTCTCTCGCGCTCTCAGCAACCCCGGCCGTGTGAGTGCGGCCATGTACGAGCTCATCTCGACCAAGGCTGTCGAGATGGGCTACGCATCGGCGACGCTGCCGCAGGGGCCCGAGCGGCGGGCGCGCGGGACGATCGCGCTCGTCGTGCCGAATCTCGTGAATCCGTTCGTACACGATCTCATCCGCGGGAGCCAGGCGCAGGCTCAGGCCGCGGGCTTCCTCTTCCTCCTCGTCAACACCGAGGAGTCGGCCCATGTGGAGCTGAACTGGCTGAAGGAGCTGTCGAAGACCGTCGACGGCGTCGTGCTGGCATCACCGCGTGGGAGCGAGACAACGCTCCGATCGATCGGGGACGCCACTCCTCTGACGATCATCAACCGCGAGGTCCCGGGCATCAGCAGCGTCGTCATCGACACGCCGTCCTCCTCCGTCGAAGCGCTGCACTACCTGGCCTCGCTCGGCCACCGGCGGATCGCGTACGTGCGCGGGCCTCAGTCTTCTTGGACGGACCACGCGCGCATCACCGCCCTGGAGGCCGCGGTGAAGGAGATGGAGGTCGAGCTCCTGCCCATCGGCGCGTTCCATCCCTCGCTGTCGGCCGGCGCGGCCGCGGCCGACGCGGTGGCGCTCAGCGGCGCCACGGGAGCGCTGTTCTTCAACGACACCCTGGCGATCGGGGCGATGATGCGCTTCCGCCAGCGCGGCGTCGACGTCCCGGAGAAGATCAGCGTGGTCGGCTGCGACGACATCGCCGCGGCTGAGACGTCGAGCCCGCCGCTCACGACCGTCACCGCCTCGGGCGAGCGCGCGGGCCGCGCGGCGACCGAGCTGCTCATCGGGCAGTTCACCGCGAGGACGCCGCGCCCCCGCACCGAGAGGCTCGCCGCTCACCTCACCGTGCGCGATTCCACGGGACCGGTCGCCGCCGCCGAGTGAACACCGCAGGCGGCGACGACGCCGATGCAGTCGACGTCGCGACGGTCCCTCAGAATGACGCGGCATCGACTCTCTCCGTGCGCGCCACCTCGCGACGAACCTGCTCGAGCTGCGCTGCGGAGCGCGCGGCCGCAGTGTGGGAGTCGTACTCGGCGATCGCGCGAGCGGTCGCGATGTGATCTTCGACCGTTCCCGGAGCAGGTCGACGGGGAGTGAGGCCGAGTTCGGTGCGGCCTCGCAGCACTTCCGTGATCGGCGAGACGAGACCAGCCAGGAAGGGGTTGCCTGATGCCACGAGCAGAGTCGTGTGGAACTCCACGTCGGCATCGAGGTAGTCGAGCGTGTCGCCGCGCCCTGCGGCGCCGAGTTCCCCGAGCGCCTCGGCCGTGGCCAGGAGATCGGTCCGCTGATCCGGCGTGGCGCGTTCGGCGGCCAGGCGCGCGGCAAGAGGCTCGACCGCCAGACGCAGCTCCATCAGTGCCTCGAGCTGTCTGGCCCGACGCGGCCCGCTGAGCGACCACCGGATGAGGTGCGGATCGTAGATCTCCCAGCGGTGCTCGGAGGTGACGATGACGCCGACGCGTCGGCGCGGCTCCACCATGCCGATGCTCGCCAGAACGCCCACGGCTTCTCGGACGACGGACCTCGACGCTCCGCTCTCGGCCTGCACGTCGGCGATGGTGAACACCGATCCGGCGGCGAGGGCGCCGTCGGCGATGCTCTGACCGAGGCGGTCCAGGAGGTTCACGGGCGCGCCTCTGCGTCGTTCGCCGGGTCGTGGCAGACTCATAAAGTCAGACTATTACTCAGGAGGTTCATCCCGCATGACGGACATCTTCGACGTCTCTGGTCGCTTGGCTCTGGTGACGGGTTCGTCGCGGGGTCTTGGCCGTTCGCTGGCTTTGGCGCTCGCGGAAGCGGGTGCGGAGGTGGTGTTGCATGGTCGGGACC
>NZ_JAUEPM010000013.1 GCF_030406385.1 Microbacterium oryzae | reverse complement strand
GCGCCCGATTCATCTCCGTCGCGAAGTACCCCGGCGAGATCGCGTTGACCTGCACATTGAACCGCGCAAGATCCGCCGCCATCCCCTTCGTCAGCATCGCCACCCCGCCCTTCGACGCCGAATACGGAGCGATCGTCTGCCGCGCCAGCAGCGACTGCACCGACCCGATGTTCACAACCTTCCCCGACCCGCGCTCAACCATCCCCGGCGTCACGAACCGCGACACATAGAACACACTCGACAAGTTCGCCGACACCACCGCATCCCAGTCCGCCACCGCGAACTCCGAAAACGGCGCCCGCCGCTGCACGCCCGCATTGTTCACCAGAATGTCCGGCACACCCCACTCACCCACGAGCTCCGCAACACCCCGCTCCACCGCCGCCGCGTCCGTCACATCGAAAACCGCCATGCCCGGCTCCCGACCCGTCACCTCCGCCAGCACATCGCGCGTCCCAGCGAGCGCATCCCGGTCCCGACCATGCAACACCACCTCCGCACCCGCTTCCGCGAGCGCCAAAGCCAGCGAACGGCCAAGACCCCGCGACGAACCCGTCACCAGAGCCAAGCGACCAGAGACGTCGAAGATGTCCGTCATCAGAAGATCGCGAAGACGATGAGAACGAGCACGAATCCGACGACGGACTCGATGGCCTGCTGCACCGTCCAGGTCTTCAGCGTCGTCTTGACGTCCATGTTCATGAGGCGCCCGACAAGCCAGAAGCCGGAGTCGTTGACGTGGCTGGCGAACACCGAGCCCGCCGCGGCGGCTAGGGTGATCGCGGCGGTGTCGATGGCGCTGAACCCGCCGTCGATGACGGCCGGCGCGAGCAGGCCCGCGGTGGTGACGAGTGCGACGGTGGCCGAGCCCTGCGCGACACGGAGCGCGACGGCGATGATGTAGGCGGCGAAGATGATCGGCAGGCCCAGGTCGGAGAGCGTGCCCGAGAGCGCGTCGCCGATGCCCGACGCCCGCAGGACCCCGCCGAACATGCCGCCGGCGCCGGTGATGAGGATGACCGAGGCGACCGTTCCCAGCGTGCCCTCCACGAGCTTCTCGAGGGCGGAGCCGTTCTCGCCGCGGAACTTGCCGAGCACGAGCAGCGCCACGAACGACGTGATGAGGAGCGCGACCGGCGAGGTGCCGATGAGCATGAGCGCCTGCACCCAGGTCTCGTCGCGGTCGACAGCGCCGACCGAGCCGAGCGCGTTGAGGCCGGTGTTCATGAAGATGAGCACGAGCGGGAGCACGAGAATCCAGATGACCGTCGACGCCTTCGGCGGGTTCTGCGGCTGGTCGTCGTCGGTGGAGCCGAAGAGGGCCGGCACGATCATCGGGTAGCGCGAGTTGACGAACTTGCCCCAGAGGTAGCCGGAGAGGTACCAGGTCGGGAAGGCGATGACGAGGCCGAGGAGCAGGACGATGCCGAGGTCGGCCTCGAAGAACTCCGTCGCCGACACCGGGCCCGGGTGCGGCGGCAGGAAGACGTGCATGACCGAGAAGGCGGCCGCGCCGGAGAATCCGTAGAGGAGCAGGTTCTTGCCGCCGATGCGACGCGCGACGGCGAAGATGATCGGCAGCATGACGACGAGGCCGGCGTCGAAGAAGATCGGGAAGCCGAGGATGAGCGAGGTGACGCCGAGGGCGAAGGCCGCGCGCTTCTCGCCGAAGATCGACACCATCTTCTCGGCGATGACCTTCGCCCCGCCGCTCGACTCGATGAGGCGGCCGAGGATGGCGCCGAGCCCGATGAGCAGCGCGACCGATCCCAGCGTGGAGCCGAAGTTCGCGACCAGGACGTCGTTGACGAGGGCGCTCATCGGGATGCCCGTCGCGATCGCCGTCAACAGCGAGACGACGATGAGCACGAGGAAGGCGTGCAGCCGCACCTTGATGACGAGGAAGAGGATGAGCGCGACGGCCGCGGCCGCGATGGCGAGCAATGGCCCGGCGCCCATCGTCTGAGTCCAGTCTTCCATGGGGTTCTCCGTTGAATCGAGGGATGGAACGCGTATCGCGCTCACCGGGCAGAAAAGGTACTACTTAATAGGCAGATAAGATACTACGTAACGGGCGAGCGAGGGAGCGGGATGGCGCGCGTGCACGGGGATGTGCTGGACGACCTGGGGCGCCGCATCGCCTCCGGAGACCCGCGCCCCGGTTCCGTCTTCACGCTCGCGCAGATCGAGGGCGAGTACGGGGCATCCCGGACCGTCGTCCGCGAAGCCGTGCGCGTGCTGGAGAGCATCCGGATGGTCGCCTCGCGCCGCCGGGTCGGCATCACGGTGCAGCCACGGCAGCAGTGGGACGCGTTCGACCCGCAGCTCATCCGCTGGAATCTCGACGGGCCGTTCCGGCAGCAGCAGCTCGAGGCGCTCATGGAGCTGCGGGTGTCGGTGGAGCCGATGGCCGCTCGTCTCGCCGCCGCGCGGGCGACGGCGGCGCAGCGGGCGGAGCTGCGGCGCCTGGCCGAGCGCCTGCAGGAGCTCGGCGCGCAGGGCCGCGGCGACTCGCCCGACTACCTGCGGACCGACCTCGCCTTTCACGGGACCCTGCTCGAGGCGTCGGGGAACCCGCTGCTCACGGCACTCGTGACCCCCGTGCACGATGTGCTCACCGGGCGCGCGCACCTCGGCCTCACCCCCGGCACACCCGCCCCCGGCACCCTGGAGCAGCACGTGCGAACGGCTCAGGCGATCGCCGCCGCGGACGCCGACGCGGCGGAACGGCATTCCCGTTCGCACATGCGGACGGTCTGGCAGGAGATCGCCGACCACGGCACCTGACCCTGGCCGACTCCGGCGGGGGTGTCAACCCTCAAGGCGCTCTCCCGGGTCTGCCTAGGATATCGGGAAGACCATCGGAAGGCGGGGGATGATCGACGAACGACGGCGACAGCAGGCACTCGACGCGCTGGGGGTGCTGGACACGCCGCCGGATGAGCGCGTGGACCGCATCACGCGGCTCGCGAAGGACATCTTCGGCGTTCCGATGGTGAGCGTCACCCTCATCGATCGCGATCGGCAATGGCGCAAGTCGGAGATCGGCCTCGGCGGACGGGAGGCCCCTCGCGAGGACGCCTTCTGCGACGCGACTGTGCGCCAGGACGCCACCCTCGTGGTCGAGGACGCGTCGACGACCGAGCGGTTCGCCGAGAACCCGTTCGTCGCGGGCGACCCGCACCTGCGCTTCTACGCTGGTCAGCCGCTGCATGCGCCGGGCGGCGAGCCGATCGGCACGCTGTGCCTGCTCGACACGCAGCCCCGCGACTTCGACGACGACGAGCGGAGACTGCTGGGAGACCTCGCCCTCTGGGTGCAGACCGAGCTGGCGAACGAGCAGGAGCTCGACCACGCCGCACTCGTGCAGCGCAACCTCACGCCGCGTCAGCTGCCGAAGGTGCCCGGCTACACGGTCGCCGGCGGCTCGGCCGCCCGGGGTCGCGTCTCGGGCGACTTCTATGACCTGGGCCTGCGCGACGGGCGCATCCGGCTCACCCTCGCCGACGTCATGGGCAAGGGCACGGGCCCCGCCCTGATCGCCTCGGCTGTGCGCGCGTCGCTCCGCACCGCACCCTCTCGGTCCCTCGTCGCCGCCGTCGCCGAGGTGGACCGCCTGCTCGAGGAGGACCTCGGCGACATGACGATGTTCGTCACCGCCGTGCACGCCGACGTTCACGTGGAGACCGGTGCTGTCGAGCTCGTCGACGCCGGACACAGCCTCGCCTTCGTCATGCGCGCGGACGGCTCCTGGCTGCCCGTGCGCTCGACCGGACTTCCGCTGGGCATGGGGATGGTCCCTCCGGAAGACCGGGAGGTCGCTCACGCGGTCCTCGAGTCCGGCGACGCGCTCCTCTGCTGCAGCGACGGTCTTCTCGACGTGCTGGATCCCGAAGACCCCTTCGGGCACGTTGCCCGGATCCTCGACGAGCGCGGGCCGGCGGGCGCGGTGGACGAGGCCCTGCGCCTCGTGGAAGACGCGATCGACGACATCTCCGTGGTCGTCGTCAGGCGCGACGCATGAACGGGCGCTTCGCGGCCATCCGCGTCCTGGCGGTGCTGTCGGTCCTGCTGGGCGTGAACTACGTCGCCTGGCGGTGGCTCGCCTCGGTGAACTGGGAGGCGTGGTGGATCGCTGTTCCGCTCGTGATGGCCGAGACCTACAGCGTCATCGACACCGTGCTGTTCTGCCTCACGATGTGGCGCGCCCGTGATCGGCCGGCGCCGACATCCGACCCGCAGGGCACCGTCGACGTCTTCATCACGACCTACAACGAGCCGATCGAGATGGTGATGCACACGGCGGTCGCCGCGAAGCGCATCGCGTACCCGCATGAGACGTGGATCCTCGACGACGGCGCTCGCGCCGAGCTCGAGCAGGCCGCGGCGGAGGCGGGTATCGGCTATATCCGCCGCTCTGAGGATTGGGACGGCAAGCCGCGCCACGCCAAGGCCGGCAACCTCAACAACGCCCTCTTCCAGACCGACGGGGAGTTCCTCCTCATCCTCGACGCCGACCAGGTGCCCGATCCGCTCATCCTGCATCGCACGCTGGGCTACTTCGCGGACGACCCGGAGGTCGCGCTCGTGCAGACCCCCCAGTGGTTCTCGAACGTCGACGAGGCCGACCCGCTCGGCAGCCAGGCGCCGCTGTTCTACGGTCCGATCCAGCAGGGAAAGGATGGCTGGAACGCCGCGTTCTTCTGCGGATCGAACGCGATCCTCCGCCGCGAGGCGCTCATGCAGCTCGGCATCGTCGGGTACGTGCGCGATGTGGCTGACTCCACCGCGCGCGCCCTCCGCGCCTCCGAGGCGCTGATGCGGCGCGAGATCCGCGCGACGGACGACCCCGAGCTCCGCGAGGAGCTCGTCGCCGTGCGCGACGAGATCATCAAGGCCCGGGCGGCGCTCGCGCAGGGCGAGCCGGTGGCCGACATCACGTTCTCCCTGCGGGCCGTGGTCGACCAGGCGTCGCTGCGTCTGCTCACGCACGACATGGCCGGCATCCGCGATGACCTCGACATCATCCGCAGCCTGCCCGTCGAGCGGGACGCAGAGCTCGATGCGGTCGTCGTCGACGATGCGGCCCTCGACGCCTTCGCCGCCGCCGACCTCTCCCCGCTCGGCGCGCTCGAGGCGGTGGCCGGTCTCGTCGACGCCCTGCGGATCGACCGCTCCGATGAGGCCCAGCCGGTCCTCCCGCTCGCGACCATCTCGGTCACCGAGGACATGGCGACGGCGATGCAGCTGCACGCGCTGGGGTGGCGCAGCGTCTATCACCACGAGATCCTCGCCCGCGGCCTCGCCCCCGAGGACCTCCGGACCATGCTCACGCAGCGCCTCCGATGGGCGCAGGGCACGCTGCAGGTGATGCTGCGCGACAACCCGCTCGTGAAGCGCGGGCTGTCGGGTGGGCAGCGTCTCATGTACTTCGCGACCATGTGGAGCTATCTGTCCGGCTTCACCGCGCTGATCTACATCGCCGCGCCTGTCGTCTACCTCGTCTTCGGCGTGCTCCCGGTGACGGCATGGTCGGTGGACTTCTTCGCCCGGTTCCTGCCGGCGTTCCTCGTCAACCAGCTGCTCTTCCTCGTGGTCGGCCGCGGCATGAAGACATGGCGCGGCCAGCAGTACTCCCTCGCGCTCTTCCCGGTGTGGATCCGCGCGTGCTGGACGGCGTTCGCCAACGTCGTGCTGAAGCAGCCGCTCGGCTTCGCGGTCACCAAGAAGGACGGCCGCGACCCGAACGGCGTCCCGTGGCGTCAGATCTGGCCGCAGCTCACAGCCATGGGCGTGCTCGTCGTGGCGCTCGCCATCGGGGCCGTGCGCGTGTTCGTCGGAACCGCGGATGGTCTCGGCACGCTCGTCAACACGGCCTGGGTCGCGTACGACCTCGTGGTGCTCAGCGTCATCCTCCAGGCGGCCTTCTACCGCGGCCCCGCCCCCGCACCCGCTCCCGACCGAGAGGCAGCAGCATGAACCTGACCACCGACATCCGCCGGCGCTACGCCGTCGTGACGATCACCGGGAGGCTGACGGCCTCCGGCGCGCCGCGCTTGCGGGATGCCGTGAAGGAGCTCGTCGACGCCGGGCACGCGCAGATCGTCGTCGACCTCGGCGCGACGGAGTTCGTCGACTCCTCTGGGCTCGGCGCCCTCATCAGCGGCCTGAAGACCGCGCGCGTGGCGGGCGGCGACCTCCGCATCGCCCAGGTGCCGGCGGGCGTGCGCTCGGTCATGAAGCTGACGAACCTCGATCGCGTGCTGCGCGAGCACGAGTCGGTGGAATCGGCGTTCGATGTCCGCTGACGACCGCACCCGCTGCGCGCGCGTCGAGGGACGCGCGGATCTCACGTTCGTCGACGCCGTCCTCGACGCCCTCGAGAAGCTGTGGGACGAGGCCCCCGACGTCGCCGATGAGGACCGCATGCTCTTCACTCTGGCGGTGTCGGAGATCGTGACGAACGTCGCCACGCACGCGCCCGGCGCTCCGGACCTGGTGACGTCCGCCGAGCTCGAGGTGAGCGAGGAGATGCTGCGCGCGGTGATCAAGGACACCGCGGCGCCCGTGCAGATCGACTGGTCGACCGTCGGCATGCCGGGTGACGAGGCGGAGTCCGGCCGCGGGCTCGCTCTCGCTCAGGCCACGCTCGATCGCCTCGAGCATCGGTCGGACGAGGACGGCAACATCTGGCTGCTCATCCGCCGCGGCGGGGTCACTCGCTCGTAGGCGCCGAGGAGCGCTGCCGGTCGGCGTGCCCCTCGGCGAGGAACGCCAGTCGGCGGAGGGTCTCGTTGTTGCGCGCGTGCAGCATCGGGTCCATGAGGAACTGCGGGATGAGCGTGCCCGGCCCCTCGTCGGCGCGCTCGAGAATGCGGACCACCGAGCCCTCGCCGCGCGGCTTCACCTCGATCGTCACCTTCGCCTCGCCGATCGGCCATCCGCGGGCCTGCAGCACCATCCGGTGCGGCGGGTCCCACTCCAGGCACACGGTGGTGTCGTCGATGAGCGCGGGCCAGCTGCCGAAGGAGTGGTGGAGCCGCGAACCGGTCTGCGGCCACTCGGCCTCGACCTGACGCATGCGCGACGCACCGACCACCCAGACGGGGTACAGCCATCCGTCACCGAGGACGCGGAACAGCGTCTCGGGGCTGCAGCGGATCTCGCGCACATTGCTCGACATGGTCGACCTTCCCGTTCGTTCGGCTCGTGTTCTCACGCTAGGCCGACACGCGGAGCGGAGCGCAGGGCTTGACACACCCGGGGCCCGAGCGCGACGAGCGGAGCGCCCCGGCCGTGCAATCGGTACGGTTGCAGCATGACCGCTGCTCCTGTCGACCCCACGTCCACATCGGCCTGGGCCGAGCTCGACGCGCATCGCGCGGGCTTCACCCCCGACCTCCGCGGCTGGTTCGCCGCCGATTCCGCACGCGCGGAGCGGCTGAGCCTGCCGCTCGCCGATCTGCACGTGGATCTCTCCAAGAACCTCGTGACCGACGACATCCTCGCCTCGCTCGTGCGCCTCGCCGAGCAGACGGGCGTGGCGGAGCGCTTCGCCGCGATGCTCGAGGGCGCTCACATCAACACCACCGAGGACCGCGCGGTGCTGCACACCGCTCTGCGCCGCCCCGCCGGTGCGGAGCCCGCGCTCGTCGTCGACGGCCAGCACGTCGACGCCGACGTGCAGGCGGTTCTGGAGAAGGTGTCCGCATTCGCCGACCGCGTCCGCAGCGGCGAGTGGCGCGGCGTGACCGGCAAGCGCGTCACGCACGTCGTCAACATCGGCATCGGCGGCTCCGACCTCGGGCCGGTCATGGTCTACGAGGCACTGGAGCCGTATGCCGACGCGGGCATCCAGGCGCGCTTCATCTCCAACATCGACCCCACCGACCTGGCGCAGAAGGTGGCCGACCTCGACGCGGAGACCACGCTCTTCATCGTCGCGTCGAAGACGTTCACGACCCTCGAGACGCTGACCAACGCGCGGCTCGCACGTGACTGGCTGTGGGCGCAGCTCGAGGAGAAGGGCGCGATCTCCTCCGACGAGGCCGCGCACACCGACGCCGTCGCGCATCACTTCGTCGCGGTGTCGACCGCCCTGGACAAGGTCGCCGACTTCGGGATCGACCCCGCGAACGCGTTCGGCTTCTGGGACTGGGTCGGCGGCCGCTACTCCGTCGACTCCGCCATCGGCACGTCGCTCGCGATCGTGCTCGGACCGGAGGCGTTCCGCGAGCTGCTGGCTGGCTTCCACGCCGTCGACGAGCACGTCCGCACCACCCCGATCGCGCAGAATGTGCCCGTCCTCATGGGCCTCCTCAACGTCTGGTACACGAACTTCCTCGGCGCGCAGTCGCATGCCGTTCTCCCCTACGCGCAGCAGCTGAATCGCTTCGCCGCGTACCTTCAGCAGCTCACGATGGAGTCGAACGGCAAGTCCGTCCGATGGGACGGCTCCCCCGTCACCACCGACACCGGCGAGATCTTCTGGGGCGAGCCCGGCACCAACGGCCAGCACGCGTTCTACCAGCTGATCCACCAGGGCACTCGGCTCATCCCCGCCGACTTCATCGCGTTCGCGAACCCCGCGTACCCGCTGCAGGACGGCGGGCGCGATGTGCACGGGCTGCTGCTGGCGAACTTCCTCGCACAGACGAAGGCGCTCGCGTTCGGCAAGACCGCCGACGAGGTCGAGGCCGAGGGCACGACCGGGCCCCTCGTCGCGGCGCGCACGTTCCCCGGCAACCGGCCCACGACGTCGATCTTCGCGCCGGCGCTGACGCCCGCCGTGCTCGGTCAGCTCATCGCGCTGTACGAGCACATCGTCTTCACGCAGGGCGCGATCTGGGGCATCAACTCCTTCGATCAGTGGGGCGTGGAGCTCGGCAAGCAGCTGGCGCTGCAGATCGCCCCCGCGCTCGAGGGCGACGAGGAGGCGCTCGAGGCGCAGGACCAGTCGACCCAGGCGCTCCTCGCGTACTACCGCGAGCAGCGGAAGCACTGACACACGATGAGGGGGCCGGCCACGTGGCCGGCCCCCTCTGTCATGCGCTCGACCGTCATGCGCGAGGTACGGGCACGATCTCCACATCGCGCAGCTCGCCCCCGTCGACCACCGCGGTCATGATCGTGCACACGGGCTGGCGCCGCCGGTCGGTCGGCGAGCCGGGGTTCAGCAGCCGCATACCGCCCGGAGTCGTGGAGTCCCACGGGATGTGGCTGTGACCGAAGACGAGCACGTCGATCCGGCGGTCTCCGTAGGCGGCGTCCATCCGCTCCTCCCGACCGCGCGCCGCTCCCGTCTCGTGGACCACGGCCATCCGCAGCCCCTCGACGGACTCGACGGCGACCTCGGGCAGACGCGCTCGCAGAACGGCGCCGTCGTTGTTGCCCCACACGGCGATGAGGCGCGACGCGCGCTTCTCCAGCGCGTCGAGCGTGGCGACGTCGACCCAGTCGCCGGCGTGCACGACGACGTCCGCCGTGTCGACCGCGCGCCAGACCTCATCGGAGAGGCGCTTCGCCCGCGCGGGCACGTGCGTGTCGGAGAGGAGGAGCAGCCGCGTCACCATGCGGTCATCCCATCGTGTTGATGATCAGGCCGATGTGCGTGAAGAAGTTCAGCGCGCCGAAGCCGACGAAGGCCGCTCCCGAGAGGAGCCACGCGGCGGCCATGACGACCGTGACGGGCCGCGGCTTCCCGTGCGAGGAGAAACCCTTCAGCGCGAACGGGAAGAGCACGCTGCCGACGCCGACGAGGGCGAAAAGCCCCGACATGAAGATCGCCTCGACCCACGGGTAGTCCGCGAATGCGCCGGAGATGGGCTCCTCGGGCGGTGCCGCGAAGAGCTGGAAGACGAGTCCCGCGGCCGCGATCGCGAAGAGCGCCAGGCCGAGCCCGAACACGAAGACCCCGAGCGGCCGCGCGACCGCGGCGACGTACGCGGCAGGATCGGCGGCCTCGCGGATGCGATCGGCGCGGCGCCAGAGGAAGAAGGCCGCGGCGAGCAGCAGCACGCCGAGCCCGAGGCTGGTCTCGCCGAAGATGATGTTGTCGAACGGGAAGTACGCGGCGAAGGGCCACGTCAGCGTCATGTGCGCGCCGGTCAGGGTGAGGATGAAGCCCGGCACGCCCGCGGCGAGCGCCCACCCGTCGGACACGACCTCCTTCTCCCGCACCAGCGCGCGGCCGAGGGCGACGAGCAGGATGAGCCCGGCCCCCGCCGCGAGGGACATGATCGTGTTGTAGGTGGGCATCTGGGTCCAGTCGATGACCAGACCCCCCGCTTCGGTGGAGTGCAACGGTTGTCCTTCTCGTCAGTCGTGACGGCTCTTCGCCGCGCAGGGGCGCACGGAGGCCGCGGCCCGCTCGATGCGGACCGCGGCCTTCGGAGTCAGATGTCCTCGGGTGCGAGGTCGCCCTCGCCGTCCTCCCCGAGCTCCGCGATGAGCGGGTCGTCGGCCTGGCTCTCGGGCTGGAGGCCCGCCTCGGGCTGGTCGATCCGCGGGATCTGGTCCTCGTCGGAAGCCAGCTCGTCGGGGTCCGCACCCGTCGCGGTGTCGATGGCGCCGTCCGGGCCGACCGGCTCGCCGGCGTCGAGGGCCTCGGTGCGCTCCCACTCGGCCTGCGCCGGGTCGTCGGAGGGATCGGGGTACGACGTCGCCTCGCCCTCGCGAATGGGCTGGATGGCGTCGGGGTCATCGACGATGTGGCTGTCGCGCGGTTCGGCGTCCATGGTCGTCCTCCTCTGTCGGCGGTGCTTGCGATGCCTCCACTCTGCGCGCGCTTCGCGCCCAGGTCACGGGGTTGACGCGTCGAAGGCGTGCGCGGTACCGGGCGTCAGCGACGCCGGCTCGCCAGCAGCGCATGCAGCAGCGGCAGCACCGAGGCGCCCATGAGCCACGCACCCAGGTCGACGTCGGCGGCCTGCAGGATGGCGCCGGAGAGCACCAGAGCCCCGAAGAGGATGGCGGACATGAGTCGGCGCAGCCGGCTCTCCAGGCGCGCGAGCCATCGCTCCACGCTCGGCGTGGTCACCGCGATCGAGCCGTCCTCGAGCCGGGCGGCGAGCCGGTCGACCCGCTGCGGCAGGCGCAGGGCGACCCCGGCCACCTCCACCGCCTCCTTCGCGGCGTCCCGCATCACGTTGCGCCGCTCATCGCGGAGGAGCTGTGCGGCGTACGGTTCGACGGAGTCCCAGAGGTTGAACTGCGGATCGAGCGCGCTGCACACGCCTGAGGTGAGGGAGGCGGCGCGGATGACGAGGAGGAAGTTCTCCGGCAGCTGGAAGGGGAGCGAGCGCACCAGGTCGCCGAACTCCGTCGCGAAGTCGCGGAACTCCCGCGGGTCGACCTCGCGGAGCTGGGCGAAGCCCATCCCCCCGAAGCGCGCGAACAGCTGCGTCATGGCCCGTTCGAGCTCGGCGGTGTCGGCCGAGGGCAGCAGCGCACCGACGTCCTGCACCGCGGCGACGAGACCACCGCCATCCCGTGCGGCAGCCGCGATGAGGAGCCGACGGAGACCCCGGCGCGTCGAGTCGGGGACCGCGCCCATCATCCCGAAGTCGATGAACGTCAGCTTCCAGCTGCCGTCGGCACCGGGCGTGACGAAGATGTTCCCGGGGTGCGGATCGGCGTGGAAGTAGCCCGTGCCGAACATCTGGTCGAACATGACCGCCGCGAAGACCGGCGCCACGGCGGCCGGATCGATCCCCGCCGCACGGAGCCCCTCGGCGTGGGTGATCTTGATCGCCGTGACATCCTCGAGGGTGAGGACGCGTCTGGTCGTCCGCTCCCAGATGACGGCGGGGATGGCCACGCGCGCGTCTCCGGCGAAATCCCCCGCGAAGCGCTCCGACGCGGCGGCCTCATGGAGATAGTCGATCTCCTCCAGGGAGGTGGCGGCGAACTCGGCCACGAGAGCGGGAGCGTCGACACGCGAGGACACCGCGCGGACGCGGCTCAGCCACCCGCCCACCCGCCGCAGTGCGGCCAGGTCGACCGCGACGATCTCGTCGATCCCGGGCCGCTGCACCTTCACGACGACGTCGGCGATGCCCGTCTCGGCGGCGTCATCCGCCCGAAGGCGCGCGCGGTGGGCCTGCCCGAGCGACGCCGCGGCGATGGGCCGCTCCTCGATCTCGGCGAAGGCCCGCTCGAACGGCACCCCGAGCTCGGCCTCGGCGAGGGTGCGGATGGCCGCGAACGGCACCGGGGGAACCTCGTCCTGCAGACCGGCGAGTTCCGAGGTCACCTCGGGTGGCAGCACGTCCAGGCGCGATGAGAGGAACTGGCCGACCTTGATCATGAGGCCGCCGAGGTCGACGGCGAGCACGCGGAACCGCCGGGCGAAGCGCAGCAGGCGCCTCGTCCGGCTGCGATCCGCGACCCGCTGCAGCCCGATCCGCGGCAGGAGCAGCTCGTACCACCACTGGACGGCGAGATTCCAGGCGGCGAATCGGAGGATGCGTCGGTAGCGGGAGCGCGCGGCCGGACGGACCGGCGCTCCCTCTGCCGATGCCACCGGCGCTCAGCCCTGCGCGAGGATGGCGTAGAGCCGACGGCGTGCGTCTTCGAGGACGCCGACAGCCTCCTGCACCTGCTCGAGCGTTCCGGTGCGACCCACCTGGGCGGCGGCCTGCGCGAGGTCGATGCCGGCCTTCGGGAGCGCGCCGAACCCGGCGTGCTCGCCGCGGTGCGACGACTCCCACGGCGCCTGCGACTTCGCGGCCTCCGCGTGGCCGAGGTCGGTCATGATGTACGTCTTGCGCCCATCCGACTCCTCGGTCGTCACGAGACCCTCGTCCGCAAGCAGCTGCAGGGTCGGGTACACCGAGCCGGCGCTCGGCTTCCACGAGCCGCCGCTGCGCTCCTCGATCTCGCGGATGATCTGGTACCCGTGCATGGGCTGTTCGGCCAGCAGCGCGAGGACGGCTGCGCGGACGTCGCCGCGACCCATCCGACCGCTGCTGCCGCGTTTGTCGAACGATGCACGCAGCTGGTCCATCATCTGCCACATGCCGTCCAGCGGATTGCCGGCGCCGAATGGACCGGTGGGGAATGAACTGCTCATGGTGGCCTCCTTCACGACCGTCGAACGATACTCGACGATATGTCGTCCAGCGCCCGTGCACCAGGGGTTCTCGTGCGGCTCTCGACCCTCAGCCGGCTGACCGGACGAGGACGCGCCCCTCCTCCACCTTCACGTCCCAGCGCGGCTGCGGCACACTCGCGGGGCCACGCTTCACGGCCCCGTCCGCCGTGTCGAAGCGGCTGCCGTGCCAGGGGCAGGTGACGCAGCCGTTCTCGTCGAGGGCGCCCTCCTCCAGCGGCCCGCCCGCGTGCGAGCAGACGGCGGAGATCGCGCGCAGCTCGCCGCGCTGCCGCACGAGGAGCACGGGCACGTCGTCGACGTCCACGCGGTTGAGCGTCCCCTCTCCGAGGTCCGCGTCGGCTGCCACGTCCGTCCATTCCGTGGTCTCGTCCTGGAACGCGGTGTTGTTCACGCCCACGCCGCGAGCGAAGGAGAGGTGACCGCCGAGGTAGGCCGAGCCGAGGGTCAGCCCCATCGCGAGGAGGCTGAGCCCGGCCCCGAGGCCGCGGTGGCCGCGGCGACGCGCGAACCAGGAGACGGTCTGGAGGACCGTGGCGACGCCGTTCATCGCGCCGTGCACGAGACCCACGCGCCGGTCCTCGCCGGTCGTGTCGGACCAGTCCGATGCGCCGGACATCGCGGTGGGCGCGGAGGCGAGGATCCCCACCCCGACCAGCCGGCGCGAAGCCGCTGCGGTGTCGTCCCCGCCGAAGAGGTCGAGGAGCGTCGCCGAGGTGAAGGCGCCGATCGGGATGTCGGTGAGCATCGGGTGCAGCTGGTGCCCGAGCCACGAGCCCGAGAGCAGATTCTTCACCGGGGTCGCGCGCGTGGCGGCGGTGACCCATCCCGACACCTTCTTCGCGGGGACGTCGAGCCCCTTCACGCCGCCGATCGCGCTCAGGGCGCCTCGCATCATCTCCGTGGCCTGGGGCATGTCGTTCGCTCCTCGATCCGTTCTCGGTCAGTGCATCGTGTCGGGGTCGGCGTCGCCGACGTGGCCCGGCAGCGTGGCGGAGAGGACGCGCTCGACGAACGCCGCGTACTCATCCATGTAGTGCCGCAGGAACTTCTCCGTGCCCGCGTCCTTCACCTCGCCGTCGTCGCCGTACGCCTCAGCGTGGAAGGTGATGTACGCCTCGGGGGCGTTGAGCTGCGGGGCGTCGAGGAAGCTCAGCACGCTGCGCATCGACGCCTGCATGACGGCCGTGCCGATGGCGCCAGGGGACGCGCCGATGATGCCCGTGGGCTTGCGGGCGAAGGAGTTCTGACCCCACGGCCGCGATCCCCAGTCGATTGCGTTCTTCAGCGGCGCCGGAATGGAGCGGTTGTACTCGGGCGAGACGAACAGCAGGCCGTCGGCGCTTGCGATCGCGTTCTTGAACTCCGTCACCGCGGGATCCGGGTCGAGCTCGTCGTCGCGGTTGTACAGCGGCAGGTCGCGGATGGAGATCTCGGTGAGCTCCAGCTCGTCGGGCGCGAGTCGCACGAGCGCCTTCGCGAGGACGCGGTTGATGGAGTCGTGCGAGAGGCTGCCGACGAGGTAGCCGATGCGGTGGGTCATGACGCTCCTTCGTCCGGTGTCGGTGTCTCCGGTATAGCCGCTCTCGCGCTCGGCGTCACGGGGTTGCGCGCGAGGGCCTCCCCTGCCACAAGATGAGGGATGGCACAGGACGAGCGCGCTCTCACCGATGCGGATCTCGAGGAGCTCCGCGCCCTGCTGGTCGCCGACCGCGCACGGACCGAGTGCCTGCTCGCGTCGCTCACCGGCACCTTCACGTCGATCGTGGCGGCGTCGCAGGACACCGCGAACGACGACGAGCACGACCCGGAGGGCTCGACGATCGCCTTCGAGCGCTCGCAGACGTCGACGCTGCTCTCGGCGTCGCGCAGCCGCCTGGTCGACATCGACGCCGCGCTGACTCGCATCGCAGAGGGCCGCTACGGGTTCTGCGAGCGCTGCGCCCGCCCCATCCCCCGGGGGAGGCTGGCGGCGCGGCCGACCGCGCTGACCTGCGTCGCCTGCGCGACATAGGAGCCGCGCGCGACAAGCGCAACCCCTGCCGGCGGATGGCACGGGTCGTTACCCTCGGACGATGCGACTCCAGCGGCTCATCCTGATCCGACACGGCGAGAGCGTGGGCAACGAGGCGGCGAGCGCCGCCGAGTTCTCCGGCGACGAGGTCATCGACCTGCCCTTCCGCGATGCCGACACCCCGCTCTCCCCCACGGGCGAAGCGCAGGCGGAAGCCCTGGGCGCGGCGCTGCGCGAACTCGGCGTCGGTCTCGAGACCGCGGTGTGGACGTCCCCCTACCGTCGCGCCGTGCAGACGGCGGCGCGCGCGCTGGAGGCCGCGGGCCTCGAGCGTCCGGCCGCGGCCGACGAGCGCCTCCGCGATCGCGAGCTGGGCATCCTCGACCACCTCACCTCGCACGGCGTGCTGGCCCGCTACCCCTCCGAGACCGAGCGGCGCGCTCACCTGGGCAAGTTCTTCTACCGTCCGCCGGGCGGCGAGTCGTGGGCGGATGTCGCCCTGCGACTCCGCTCGTTCCTCACCGAGGCGCGGGGCGGCTCCGCCGAGACCGGCGCGGTCTTCGCGCACGAGGCGATCATCCATCTTCTCCGCTACGTCCTCGAGGGCTGGGACGAGCATCAGGTGCTCGCGGCCGCCGTCGAGGCGCCCGCCCCGAACGCGTCTGTCACGCTTCTCGAGCGCGGCGCCGAGGGCACGTGGAGCGCCTCGGTCGTCGGCGACGTCAGTCATCTGCGGGCGCAGGGCGTCGAGGCGACTCTCCACGCCGGCCGTCCCGACCCACGAGTGGACGGCGCGGCCGAGGCAGGCGAGGAGGTGTCCCATGTCTCGGCGGAATGAGCGCGTCTCGCCGCGCCTGCTGCGCGGGTGGGGGCTGCCCTCCCCCGGCGGGTCGAAGTACGACCGCGGCACGGTGCTCGTCGTCGGCGGGTCACTCCGCAGCCCGGGCGCCGCCATGCTCGCGGGCACGGCGGCCCTGCGCGTCGGCGCCGGCAAGATCACGCTCGGCGTCGCGCGCTCGGTGGCGGCCGGTGTCGCCGTCGCCGTGCCCGAATCGGGCGTGGTGCCGTTGCCCGACGACGCCGCCGGCTCCGTCCGCGGCGATGCGACGGCCGCTCTCCTGCCCGAGCTCGAGAAGAAGAGCGCGGTGCTCATCGGGTCGGGGCTCGACGACATCGACGCGACGCGGGAGATCGTCTCGGGTCTCGTCGCCGGGGCGCCCGAGGCGCTCGTCTTCGTGCTCGACGCCTATGCTCTCGCCGCGGTGGCCGATCAGCCGGAGCTCGTGCGGCCGCTGCGCGACCGTCTGATCCTGACACCGAACCCGGTCGAGCTCGCCACATTGCTCGGCGACGGCGAGGAGATCGCGCCTGACGACGCGCGTCGCATCCGCCGCGCCGCCCAGGAGATCGCCCGCCGCTTCGGCGCCGCGGTCGCCACGCAGGCGCTCGTCGCGGCGCCCGACGGCGCGACCTGGACCTTGAAGGCGGGAGGTCCGGGGCTCGGCACCTCAGGCAGCGGCGACGTGCTCGCCGGCGCGGTCACCGGCTTCGCCGCGCGCGGCATCTCCCCCGCGCACGCTGCCGTGTGGGGCACGTACGTCCACGCGGCGGCGGGCGATCAGCTCGCACACGGCGAGGATGGCGTGGGCTACCTGGCCGGGGAGCTGCCGGCCCGGTTCCCCCGGATCATCGCCGACCTCGCCTGAGCGTCAGGCGGAACGGCTCTCTCCCGCCCGGTCGGTGAAGCCGCCGCGGAGGTCGCCCGCGAGCACGGCCCGCGCATGCTGCGCCATCTCGAGCACGCGCTCGGCGTCGGCCCCGAGGCGCTCCTCGGTGACCTCGCCGACGATGAGATCGACCTGACGCGACAGCTCGTGGCGCTGGTCGTCGAGCTGCGCGCTCGCGGCGACATCCCGCAGCATGCGCAGGAGAGCGGAGAGCACCGTCGGATCCTCGCACCCGTAGCGGCGCATGGGCACGCAGACGAGGTCCAGGTAGTAGCGGAGATCGCGGTCCGGGAAGATCAGCCGGCCGCGGCCATCCTCGTCGTCATGCCGCTGCGGACCGAGCCGGCGCGGCTGCAGCCGCACGAAGAGGTCCGCGCAGTAGCCGATGGCGTGCGCGGCCGTGATGGGGTCGTTGATGCCCGGGGAGATCGCCTTCGTTGCGATGTCGGCGAGCTGACGGAAGCCGAGCGCGACATCCTGCTCGGCCGTCCGCTCATAGCCGAGCTCCAGCGTCTCCTGCAACGCGCCACAGAGCGCGTCGTCCATCGCCGCGGGGGCGCCCTCCTCCGTCCAGACCTCGGCGAGCGGCGTGCCGCTCACGATGTGGTCGCCGGGGCGGACGAGGAGCTGGCAGGTGACCCGGTACTCGCGGCCGGCGGCGACGAGGGCGTCGATCTTCACGTCGAGCAGGAAGCCGCTGCGGGCGGAGAAGAGAAGCGCCCCGCTGCCGGCCGGGCCGAACGACGGGTCGGGCAGGCCATCCGGCTCGCCGATCTCCGGATACGTCTGCTGGATGATCGCCACCGTCTCGTCGCGGACGGAGACCATCATGGTCTCCACGCGCAGCGAGCGGACGATGTGCCCGGTGAAGGCCAGCAGGCCGACGATCGAGCAGATGCCGAGAAGCGACGTGAGAGCGAGGAGCAGAACGGGAAGCGGCTGGTCCTCGCGCACCCCGCGGAAGCCGGTGAGCGCGACGACGAACGTCGACACGAGCAGCGCCAGCAGGGTCTGCGTGAAGGGATCGCGCGCGAACTGGCGAAGGAGCCGCGGGGAGAACTGCTGCGACGACAGCTGCAGGGCGACCACCGTGACCGAGAAGGTCAGCGTCGTGGCGGCCATCGTCGAGGTGGCGACGGTCTGCAGCAGCGCGAGCGCGCCGGCCGCGTCACCGGGCCATGCCAGCATCGGCCAAAACGACTCGCGCTCGGTCGGGAAGGCGATGAGCACCAGTGCGACGGCCAGGGAGACGAGCGCGGAGACGAAGGGCCAGAACCACATCGAGGCCCTCACGCTCTCGGCGGAGAATCGGAACTTCGATCGGCGGGATCCGGCACTGTGCGCCACTGCGTTCTCCTCTGGGTCGGCTGCTCTCATTCCATCCGCGAGGAGCGGACCGGCTGAAGCGGCTTGACAGCGCTCACTGGGAGCGGGCAGGGGCTCACTGGGGGCGGGCAGGGGCGGGCTGCTCCTGTTCCTCCTCCGCGACCCCGGCCTTCTGCCAGGGCCATCGACCGGTGATCTCGAGCTCGAGCGACCAGCTGAGGAAGGTCCGGATGACGACGATCACGGCGAGCACGCCGACGCTGTCGAGGCTCGGCGTCACGGCAACGGTCCGGATGATGTCCGCCGCGACGAGCAATTCCAGGCCGAGCAGGATGGATCTTCCCAGGAACCTGCGGAATCGGCCGTAGACGTTCTGCTTGCGCTGGGCCATCCCGCCGATGGCGAAGACCACCGCGGCGAGCGCGCCCAGCACGATGGCGATCACCCCTGCTGCGTCGACGACCTTGCCGAATCCCTCGACGATCTCCTGGAAGTCCATGCCTCGTCCTCTCCTCTGGGTCGGCGGCCACGCTAGAGGGCAGAGCCGCATCGCCGCGAGAGGTCGACGCGCCGGGGCCACGTGGGCTATCGTCGGGGCCCCGGCCGGTTCATCCACCCCGAGTGGCGTGCGCCGGCACCATCCAGCGAAGGAGGACCCGTTGACTCACGACGTTCAGACCATGCTGAAGACTCATCCGGGCGAGCCCGCCGTGGACCAGGCGAAACTCGCTGCCTGCATTGAAGCGTGCTTCGACTGCGCGCAGACCTGCACCTCCTGCGCGGACGCCTGCCTCGCCGAGGACATGGTCGCCGAGATGGCGAAGTGCATTCGGACCGACCAGGACTGCGCGGACATCTGCCAGGCGACCGGGCGCATCCTCTCCCGTCAGACCGCCTTCGACGCGGCGACCGTGCGCGCGGTCGTCACGGCCTGCGCGACGGTGTGCGGAGCGTGCGCCGCCGAGTGCGAGAGCCACGCCGACATGCACGAGCACTGCCGCCTGTGCGCGGAGGCGTGCCGCCGCTGCGAGCAGGCATGTCAGGAGCTGCTGGCGTCGCTCGGGTGAGGCGGACGCGCCCGACGGGGTGATCGCTCCCGGGCATGAGAAAGGCTTCTGCATGTTGCAGGAGCCTTTCTGCTCGTGAACTTCAGAAGGTCGTCTCCAGCCGGAAGCGCGCGTAGGCGGCCAGGTGAATCGCCTGCAGGCCTCCGACTTCGCTCACGGGGATCAGGTGATACTGCAGGTCTCCATCGACGATGAAGAAGTCGTCGATTTCGTCAGGGTCATACGTTCGGCGTGTCCCTCGCGAAGTGGAGAGGTACACCTTCCAACTGTCGCCCACCCGCACCGTAGAGCTCTTCACCTGAACGCGTCGGAACTCCGCGCCCCGCTGCACCAGGAGGTCGTAGCGGCAGGGTTCGAGCGGCCAGGACACGTCGTCACCGCACAGAGTGAACCACGCGGCGGCGAGCAGGGGCCCGGCGCGCCGGAGGTGGGTCCTCTCCGGTTGGATCTCCTCCTTCGTCCGACGCCTCGGCTTGGACTCGTCCGCTAGGTGCGTGACGTCCAGGCCGAGGCGCGCGGCATGGCCCCGGACGGTTGCCCTGTCCACGGTTCCCGTCGGATCGACTAGTCGGCTGAGCTCGGCCCAGTCGCGAGATGCCGCGACCGCCTCTCGGAGACGGTCATCCGTCCACTTCCGACCTCGAAAGTGCTGATGGTCAATCCCTAGCTCGTCGACTCGATGGCGCACCGAACGGATCGCAGCGGCAGAAGTTGCCGCGAGGCCGAGTTCCCGCAGCACTCCTCGCCACGACTGGGACGCGGCCACCGCCTGGCTCAGTTGCTCGTCGGAGTACGTGCGCGTCGTTGCCATGTCGGCAGAGTAGGGCCGAGCACCGACACGCGCACTCAGATTGCCGGAGAGCGGCGCCCCAGAGGGCCGCGAGAAGGTCAACTATTGGGTCGTCGACGACCGGCATCTCACCAACCAGAAAAGTCCCGGAAACCCTGAAGGTTCCGGAACTTCTTGGTCGACATTGTCTACCTCTGTCCAATAAATCACCGACCTCTGTTACGGCGGCTCAACTTCGCGAAATTCCGCCTCTATCATGGGTTCTGCGCGAAGTCTCCAACCTCGCGTGAAGCGCGGGTGGAACCGACTGAGCGGCGAAGATCAGGCGGTTGTTGTCGCGCGCTATAAGGATGGCGTGACCTCCACTGCGCTGGCCGCCGACTTCGGTGTCGCCAAGTCCACCATCCTCCGGATACTTCGCGATGCTCGGATCGTGGTTCGCCGCCAGTCGATGACTCCCGATCAGGTGAGCGATGCGGCACGTCTCTACGAGTCCGGCCTTTCGCTCTCCCAGGTCGCCAAGCGCCTCAACGTGAACCAAGAGACAATGCGTGTCGCGATCAGCGCCACGGGAGTTACGCTTCGTCCGCCGACCGGCCGCCAGGGGCAGGCAAGGCCGAGCGCGTGAGAACTGCATGTAGGTTCACCGCGGAGCTTTCGCAGAGTCGGGGCCCGCGTGCGCACAGGATCGCGAGGCCCACTTTGACGGTTCGACTGGCGACAGACGCTTGCCTGCCGAAGGCGCTAACTCACGCCTCCTTAGCCCCGTGGCTTCCTCCGGCCGGATGGTTCGCGCCGACCGCCGTGGAATACTCCTCGGTGAGCGTCCTGGCGTAGTCCACCAGGTCATACAGAAAAATCGGTCCGACGATTGTGCGATCGGTGTCCGCAAGGACTCGATGATCACGGTGTAGCGGGTTGAGGCAGGTTTCGAACACGTTCATGTCGATCGCGCCCCACTCTCCATGGACGTTGCTGCTCGCAGGTTGGAACAGCAATCGGTAGTCGTCACCGAGGTCAGTCTCGTCAGCCATCCTCCGCATGTCGATACCGGCGAAGTTGCCGCCGAGATCGATGCTGACGAACTCCTCGTACTGGTCGCGGTTCACGTAGGCCGAGATCAGCTTGAGATAGTTCTTCATGCCATCGCCGGCCTCTCCCGCGGCGTCGATGAAATCCTCCATGTGGAGCTTGAGGAGCTTGAGGTGTCCCACTCCGTAGGCCCGGAACTTCTCGTACAGTTCGGGATCGTCGTGGGCAACGAGGTAGCGGATGATGACTCGAGACTCGACGAGCGCTCGCAGAACCGGTGCGCCGTGCTCCATGGTCCACATGAGCGGGTACCCCGCAATCGTTCGGACTAGCCGGAGCGCGCGTCCAACGAGACCTGTGAGGACCTCAAAGCGATGAGGGGAATAGAGGTCGGGGTCGGTCGTCTTCGCAACCTCGGCAAAGCCCGTCCAGAGCGCCTCCACCTTCTCGCGAAGCTCTCGAAGCGAGTCACGCACCTCATCCGACCGGCCGTCGAGGACCTCAGGGCCTGGCTCGGTGTTCGATAGTTGGCAAGCGTAGAGATTCCAGTTGGCGCGCCAGAACTTCGTCGGCCATTTCAACTCCCCGTCTGACATTGACTCCATCGCGAGAAATGCCGCCCGCACATGGGATTCCACGCGGGCCTTCTGCTCATCGTTGGCGTCTCTCGGATACTTGCGGAAAGCCTCCATGAGCTCATCCGTCATGACCTTGTCCGAGAAGGACACTCGACCGGCTTTCACCATCTGACGGAACAGAAGTGCTTTAGCTCGAGTCGCGACGTTGCCTCGACCGTCCAAAGCCTTACCGACGACATCGCGAAGCCCTCGCTCTGCGGTGGCGGGGTCTATGACCAATCCGGTGTCCAACCATGGTTGAACTAGCCAGCGCCCCGGTGCCTCCGGGTACATCGCGAGGGCGATCGCGAACTCTTCGGGGAAGATGCTGTCGTAGGCGCCCACCGTGACCAGGTGTTCAAGCAGGCTCGACCGTGCGCCCTCCGGAATTGCTTCGAAGTCGGAGAGCTTGCCGGTGAGAAGCCAGTCGTCAGGAAAGTCCGTCCTGTCGTCCCCAAGCCCTGTTTCGATCTCGTCCAGGTACTTCGAGGTGGCGAAAACATCGAAGTACTCCTCAGAGCTGACCTGCCAGCAGAGCCACAGGTAATTGGGGAGCGAATCTTTGGACCAGGGCGCGAGGGTCATGTTTGGGATCGTCATCATCGGCGGGGTAAGTACCTTGCCCCTGCGTTGGTGATCAGTCAGTGACGATGTTTGGCGCGCACGCTGTCTCGTGGTCCTGTTCCGCTTACCCTTCGACACTTGACCCAGTCCATTCCGCTTGCTGCGCTGACTCGTCCTGGCGATCAGGCAATGTGTGCCGTGAGGGCGGGTACGCCGCGCCCGCCGCGACGCAACACCAGGGTCGGAGATCCCGATCGGCTAGTACTTGGGCGACTGAAATCGGAGCGTGTTCGCACCTCACCGCTGGAACGATATCTGAGTACGTCATCGCTTCCGCTTCTTCTTGCCGGGGTTGAGTCGCTTCGTCGCTCGTCGCGCCGAAGGCGGGACTGGACGCCCCATGACCTCGACGGGGATGAGTCCCATCTCAGTCGCCAGTTGATCGAGCTCTGCGTCGACAGCGGGACGCCGGTTGTCGTATCGCACGGAACGTATCGCTCCTCGCTCGTCGACCAACACCATGAGCGCGCGGTCGGATTGAATTTGGTGCTTCTTGGTGATGCCGTACGTCGCGAGCTGGTGGCTCGCGAGCGCGCGCGGCATCTTGGCTGGTTGCGATCCGACGAAGAGCGTGGGGTAGCCCCAAGCTCCAGCGAACGCCACGAACGACGTGTGCGGTTGCCCGTCCTTCTTAGTTGCCTCGATGACGTTGTCGATACCTCGCACGACGTCTTCTTGTGCTTCGTCCGCGAGATTCAGAAGGTCGGACGAAAAGCGAAACCATCCCGGCTTGCGGCCATCCTGTAGGAAGTCCACCAGCCCAAGCAGTGCGGGATGAGAACTGAACTCCGGCTTAGGCGCTTCCTCCTGGCTGGATCCCTCTCGGAAGTAGACCCACGCGTCGAGTGGATCGGTATGAGTCATGACTCGTGTCGGGACGGACTGGCCGCGGTACCGACGACGGTCTTTCGCAGTTGGACGGCGCACTCCAAGGAATTCCTCACTCACGCGGTCCGGGTCAGGCTCGACATAGAGCTGCCCCGAGAGGAAGAGCATGAAGAGGTCGAGCTCGTCTATGGCTGCAAAGTTGAGCGAGACTTCCGATTCCGTGCGTCGTCGAAGGTAGAGCAGGAACTCTGCCGGACGATCAACGACCTCAGCGACGATCGCGAGGTCGTGCAGCGAGACGATCCAGGGAAAGCGGTCGCTCTTGACGACGCCCGCTCGCACGAGCTCGTCCAGGGCCGTCGCGAGCGGGCCCATGTCATCGAGGCAGACAGCCACTGACCGTAGTTCCCGGATCGAGGTGAGATCAAGCCACTGTTGGTTCTCGTCCCACAAGCCTCCGTTGGTCCGTATGAGGCGCTCGAGCCGAAGCGCCTGTTCAGTCGCCTCCCCGACTGTCGCACGCAGATCACCCGCGAGACGCTGCACGTGGCCCCCGCGGGCCCGATGAGAGACACTCCTTCCCTTTACTTCGACGCAGACGGCAACGTCTTCCACGAGGAACAGTGCATCTGCCTCCGTCTGCTCTGCAATCGACGTGATCTTGACGGCGTCGGCACCCAGCTGCGTGACATCGATACCTGGATTGGGACGAAAGTACTTCAAGTTCACGTACGTAGCGCTCGTGCCGAGCAGTGTCTCTAGGTGCTCGACTGCGAGCTGCTCGCTGACCGCAACACGGCGCTTCTCGTAGCGCTTCCATTTCGCCGCGTCGGCTTTGACGGTCGCCTCGACGACCTGACGAAAGCAGTCCGTCCCGATCGGAACGTTCAATGAGATGTAATTGCCCTCGCCGTCAACAACGAGGGCCGCGTTACGGAAGGGGCTGTTGCCTGCGAGGTAGGACTCAACTATTGCAACCGGATCCGATGGCGCTCCGAACGGAACGCTGAATCGTTGAAGCACCTGCTCCACATGCGCCAGCCCCAAGTTGCAGGCAGCTGCGATGTCGGAAGCAGTGAACGAGGCGCGCTTTCCGGGGAAAAACATGAGATCGTGCACCGCAGCGCGGCCCTGCTCGATGCGATCTTCCGGCTGCTCTGCCCGTCCACTGTCCGACCACTCTTGTGCGATCTCGCCGAGAGTGTCTCGTGCAGCGAAGAAACGGTCGAGGTACACCTCTCGAATCGCAGTGCGCACAGCGACGAAGTCCTCATAGCTGAAGCCAAGCGAGCCGAGCAGCAAGTCACCGATGTGCTCGGTTCCAAACAGCGCTTCGTTCATCCCGTCGTGCACGTGCGCGTACTGCTTGAACTTCACGTTGACGTCATGCCCGACGTAGGTGGCCGCGAGAGTTGTTAGGGGACCGTATTTGTCATCCCGCCCATCCGAGAGCAACATGAACTGGCCCATGCTCAGCATCGCGCCGCAGCGATCGTGAAGGTCGGGGATCTCAGCTGCCGGATTCCCCTTCCTCGTGTCAGCACCCTCAGGAGTACGTTCACCCCGGGCAAGAAGGATGAGTGCGACTAACTCAACCGCCGCAGGTCGTTGGTCCGCGAGGCTCTCGCGATACCCGTCGAGCACAAGCGGAGTCTCTCGGAGACGCATTAGCTCGATGACATCGAAGGCATCGGCCTGTTCCAGTGCCTCACTTATCGCGGCAACGTTCTCTTGAATGACCTGCGGCCCCCGCGCCGCAAACTCGAGCAACGTCTCCCCCTGGCGCAGACCAGCTATGGCCGACGCCATGCTCCTGAAGGCTGCCTCAATACCCTCGTCGTCCGCCGATATCACCCGTGCCGACGGAATGCCCTTGCTTGCCACTGACGCTCCACTCTCTCAGTTGTAGACGGTAGAGCACCGGTCAGACATCGTTGCTCGGGTGTTTGGGCACGCGACGGCGGCTCCCGAGTTCATCGGACGACGCGCCGTTTAGTCGTTCCCACGGAGGTACCGCTTCCCCGCGACGATGTACGCGTGGATCTGCTGGGCAGAGGTCGTGATCGATCCTTCGCCGCGGCCCCGCACCAAGATCCGGCTCCGAGAGCGAGGCGTGACACTCGTCTCCGCTAAAGAGAAGTTCGGAGATGGCTACATGGGCGGCGCCATGGAGGCGATCAGGGACATCATGAACGAGGTCCAAGTCCGCCAGAGCGGCGAGGACATCAAGATCAAGATGGCACGCAAGGTCCAGCGATCGACCTCGATCACGCGCGCTATCCACAAATTCAGTGGGCGCTCGAGCAGTACACGACTGACCAGTTCTCGATCTGGCAACTGTGCGGGCTGCTCGAGGAGCAAGGACTCACCACTCGCCCGTCCGCGAAGCGCCCCGCCCGCCCGCTCTCACCAAGCGCGCTTGCCAAGATCCTGCGCGACCCGTACTACACGGGCGCGATTCGCTACAAGGATGCCCTCTACGTCGGCCGCCACCAAGCCATCGTGGAGAAGACAACCTTCCTGACGGTGCAGCGCATACTGGACCGCCGAAACCGGAAAGGTGACCGCGACATCGCTCACTTTCACTACCTGAAGGGGATGCTCGCTTGCGGCGCGTGTAGCGCCGAAGTACGCGCGAGCAGGCTGATCTACAGCCAGAACGTTGGAAATGGCGGCACTTACGAGTACTACCTCTGCGCGGTGAAACAGCGCGGCAAGTGCTCCTTGGGCGCGATTCGCATGGACGACATTGAGGCGGCCGTTGCTCAAACGGTCCGTCTGGAAGGGCTTCATTCCGCTGCCGCCGAGACGGTACGCCAAGAGCTGTCTACTCCGATGGCATCGCTCCAAGCCGCACACCGAGAGCTGAAGGAGAACCTGCGACAGCACCTCATCAAGCTCGAGGCGCAGGAAGAACGACTCATTGACCTGGCTGCGGACGGCACGATGCCCAGCGACAAGCTTCGCGAGCGGCTGAACGACATCAGGCTACAAAAAGGCGCAATTAAGGAGCGTCTTGCGCGCACCGAGACCCACCTGGGATCAGGCGCAGAGAAGGTCCTGGCCTACATCGATCTGCTCGAAAGCCCCGGAGACCTGTACGCAAGCATCTCCCCCAACATCCGCCGGGACGTGCTCTCCGCGTTCTACGAGCGACTCGTCGTACACGTGGAAGACGACGCGATCCGCTTGCAGCCCATCAGCACTGAGGTGAACGACGCGATTCATGCATGGAGCAGCGCCGCAGAAGCTACAAACGAAAGAGCCTCCCACGTTCCCGCGGAAGGCTCTCCGTTGTCGACCACCAAGAGGGACAACTTGTCCATTGGTTTGAGTAACTCTTAACTGGTCGGGATGACAGGATTTGAACCTGCGACCCCCTGACCCCCAGTCAGGTGCGCTACCAAGCTGCGCCACATCCCGCCGCCCGCGCGAACGCGGACAACTCGAACAGTCTACCGGGTCAGGGAGGGTGCCGCGAACCACGATGACCGCCGCGTGTGTCGGCGGGCAGGAGTAGCGTCTGACCATGGCAGAGATCACGACGACACCAGCGACCGGCGCGCAGTGGGACGACGTGCAGAGCGCCCTGACCGGCGGCGGCGACGGCCGGTCGTGTCAGTGCGCCTGGCCGCTTCTCACCAACGCACAGTGGGAGGCCACGAGCACGCCCGAGCGGGAGCGCATGCTGCACGACGAGATCGATGCCGGCCCCGCGCCCGGGCTCGTTGCGTACCTCGATGGCGAGGCCGCCGGGTGGGTGCGGGTCGGACCCCGCCCGCCGCAGCGACGGCTGGCGCACTCGCGCATCGTGAAGACAGGCTCCGAGGAGCCGCTCGACGACGTGAGCGTGTGGGCCATCACCTGCTTCTCCATTCGCGGCGAGCACCGCGGCAAGGGCGTCATGCGGGCGCTGCTCGACGCCGCCGTCGAATTCGCCCGGGACAGCGGAGCGCGTGTGCTCGAGGCCTACCCGATCGACACGGACGCGCAGGAGCAGACGCGGTCGAACGACCTCTACGTCGGAAAGCTCTCCACTTTCACATCCGCGGGCTTCGAGGTCGTCGCGCGTCCCACGCCGACTCGGGCCGTCGTCGCTCTCGCCTTCGGCCCGGCGGCCTGAACCACGAGGACCGCCGTACGATGGACGGATCATGAGCGAGTCCGTCCGAGTCGATGTCTGGCTGTGGGCGGTGCGCGTCTACAAGACCCGGTCCGCCGCGACCACGGCCATCCGCGGCGGCCACGTGCGCGTCAACGGCGATCACGTGAAGGCCGCGTACGCGGTGAAGGTCGGCGACGAGGTGCGTGTGCGCATCAGCGGCTTCGACCGCATTCTTGGGGTGAAGCAGCTGCTGCAGAAGCGCGTGGGCGCGCCGATCGCGGCCCTGGCGTACGAGGATCGCACTCCCCCGCCGCCGCCTCGCGAGTTCGTCGCGCCGATCGTCACGCGCGACCGCGGGAGCGGTCGGCCGACGAAGCGCGAACGCCGCGAGATCGACAAGCTCATCGGCCGGGAGTGACTCGGCGGACGACGTTTCGTCTCGCTTCGCTCGCTCAACGTCCAGGGAGGGCGGAGTCACGGACGACGTTTCGTCTCGCTTCGCTCGCTCAACGTCCGGTAGGTGCGTGACGCGGACGACGTTTCGTCTCGCTTCGCTCGCTCAACGTACGGTAGGTGCGTGACGCCGGGCTAGGCGAGCTGATCCAGCAGCCAGCGGGTGCCGACGACCGACGCGTCGACCTCCTCGAGACGCCCGCGCAGCTCGCGGTCGCTGGTCACGACGGTGGTGAGGAGTCCCGACGCGACCATCGCCCGAGCGCGGCGGACGATCTCGTCGTCACCCGAGCCATCCGCGGAGAACACGCGCACGCCATCCGCATCGGCGACGCCGCGCGCCTGCCCCTCGACCACCATCGCGAAGCTCGGGAACCAGCGCACCTCGGGAAGCTTGAGCACCTCTGCCGCGACGCCCTCGATTGCGAGCGCGGCGATGCGGTCGCGGAGTCGGACCGCGGCTCCCTCTCGATCGCGCCACCAGCCGTCCGGCACGGAGCCGACGACGTTCGCGGCGTCCACGAGCACGATGGGACGGACATCCAGCAGCGCGCGAAGGGATGGCCACGCGGCGGCGAATCCGGGATGAAGGGGCAGCGCGTCTACTTCCGCGACGGGAACCCATGCGAGCTCGAGGCTCTCGGGGTCGCTGATGACCGGCTCGAACGGGTCGGCGACGTCGGCGACCACGGTCGTGTACTGCCAGACGCCGGCGTCGTACACGTGCGTGAAGCGCGGAACGACCGCGCCGTCGGGAACGCCGGCCTCCTCCTGCGACTCCCGGATGGCGCCGACGAGAGGCGCCTCGCCCTCGTGGAGCGCGCCGCCGGGCAGCGCCCAGGTGCCGCCGAAGTGGCTCCAGCCGACGCGGTGCTGCAGGAGCACGCCACGCGCAGGGTCGACCGCGAGGAGGCCCGCGGCGCCGAACCGTCCCCAGTATCGCTGCCCGTCGGGCGTGACCACCCAGGCGTCTCCGGGATCGCGCGGACCCTGAGGCCGTCGGGGTTCGCCGGGCGCGGGAGGTTCGATCGTCACCGTTCCACCCTCGCACATGCGCGTGATCCGAGGGCACGGCCACGGCCATCCGCTCGCGTCAGCGAGCTGACCGGTGTCGGATTTCGGATGGCTGGGGCAGCTGAAGGCGCATGAGCACGACACGCGCACAGCCGCCCCGCCGATCCGAAATCGGAGACGGGGCGCGGCCACGGCCATCCCGCCACCCGTCTCGGATTGCGGATGGCTGGGGCAGGTGCAGGCCCGTGAGCACGACACGCGCACAGCGGCCCCGCCGATCCGAAATCCGGAACGGCGGGGCCGACGGCGGAGCGGGCGGAGAGCCGGCGCCTACTTGCGCTGGCGGCGTTCGCGCACGCGCATGTTGATCACGATCGGGGTTCCCTCGAACCCGTACAGCTCGCGAAGGCGACGCTGCACGAACCGGCGATAGCCGGGGTCGAGGAAGCCGGTCGTGAACAGCACGAAGGTCGGCGGACGCGTGCCCGCCTGCGTGCCGAACAGGATGCGCGGCTGCTTGCCGCCGCGCAGCGGGTGCGGGTGCTCGGCGACGAGCTCGGTGACGAACGCATTGAACTTGCCCGTCGGGATGCGCTGATCCCACGAGTCCAGCGCCTGCTCGAGCGCGGGCACGAGCTTGTCCAGGCGACGGCCGGTCTTGGCCGAGATGTTCACGCGCGGGGCCCACGCCACGTGCGCGAGATCCTGCTCGATCTCGCGCTCGAGGTAGCGGCGCCGATCCTGGTTCTCCATCTCGGGGGTGTCGAGCATGTCCCACTTGTTGAACGCGAGGACGAGGGCGCGACCCGACTCGAGCACGAGGTCGATGATGCGCACGTCCTGCTCGCTGATGGGCTGCGTGACGTCGAGGACGACCACGGCGACCTCGGCCTTCTCCAGCGCGGCCGATGTGCGCAGCGACGCGTAGAAGTCGGCACCCTGCGCCATGTGCACGCGGCGGCGGATCCCGGCGGTGTCGACGAAGCGCCACAGCTTGCCGCCGAGCTCGACGATCTCGTCCACGGGGTCGCGGGTGGTGCCGGCGAGGTCGTTGACGACCACGCGCTCCTCCCCCGCGGCCTTGTTCAGCAGCGATGACTTGCCCACGTTGGGTCGACCGAGGATGGCCACGCGGCGCGGTCCGCCGATCTCGTGCTTGGCGACGGCGGAGACGTCGGGCGTCTTCTCGAGGACGGCGTCGAGCAGATCGGCCACGCCGCGGCCGTGGATGGCCGAGACCGGGTGAGGTTCGCCGAGGCCGAGGTTCCAGAGGGCGGCGGCCTCCGGCTCGTGCCGGGCGTCGTCGACCTTGTTCGCGACGAGGAAGACGGGCTTCGACGTCTTGCGCAGCATGCGCACCACGTGCTCGTCGGTCGACGTGGCACCGACCGTCGCGTCGACGACGAAGAGGATGACGTCGGCGAGCTCGATGGCCACCTCCGACTGCATCGCCACCGAGCGGTCGATGCCCTTCGCGTCGGGCTCCCAGCCGCCGGTGTCGACGACGGAGAACCGCCGTCCCAGCCACTCGGCCTTGTACGTCACGCGGTCGCGGGTGACGCCGGGGGTGTCCTCCACGACGGCCTCGCGGCGCCCGAGGATGCGGTTGACGAGCGCGGACTTGCCCACGTTCGGACGCCCCACGATCGCGATCACCGGCAGCGCGGGCAGGTACTCGATGCCGTCGCCGGCGTCCTGCAGACCCGCGAGGAGGGCGGCATCCTCCTCGTCGAGCTCGTAGTCCTCGAGGCTCGCGCGCAGCGACTCCGCGCGGCGCTCGATGAGCTCCTCGTCGAGTTCTGCGAGCTTCTCGGCGAGCCGGTCCGGCTCGCCCTCGTACTCGTTCTCAGCGGCCATCCCGGCCTCCCGTCTTCTCGTCGATCACCGTGAGCACGGCGGCGACGCTCTGGTCGAAACTCAAGTCTGTCGTGTCGACGACGTCCACGCCCGGGGCGGCGTGCAGGAAGTCGACGACCTTGCTGTCTGATGCGTCGCGGCGGCGCATGGCCGCGGCGACCGCGGCGGTGTCGGAGTCGCCGAGCTCGGCCGACCGGCGCGCGGCGCGCACGTCGGGGTGCGCGGTGAGGAGGATCCGCACGGGGGCGTCCGGCGCCACGACGGTGGTGATGTCGCGGCCTTCGACGACGACGCCCGGCAGCCCGGACTGCGCGACGAGCGCGCGGAACAGCGCGTTGATCTTCTCCCGCACCGGCAGCACCCGGGCGACTCCGCTGACGGCCGCCGAGGTCTCCGGGGTGCGGATGGCCTCGGTCACGTCGACGTCGCCCACCCGGACGGTGCGCACGTCGGGGTCGAGGGAGATCGTCGGCGCGAAGGTGCCGAAGGCCGCGAGGACCGCGTCGGCGTCGTCGGTCGACGCCCCGCCGGACTGCACGTGCCAGGCGAGCGCTCGGTACACGGAGCCGGTGTCGAGGTAGCCGAAGCCGAGCCGACGCGCGCTCTCCTTGGAGACGCTCGACTTGCCGGCGCCCGCGGGGCCGTCGATGCCGATGAAGAAGGGTTCAGTCACTGGTGCTCGCAATCCGCCACCCGCGGGACTCGAGGCCCGCCACGGCGGCGCTCAGGATGGCCGGGTCGACGGCGATCTCCGCGAGGCCCAGCTGGGCACCCGGGGAGTGCTCGAGCCGGAAGTCCTCCACGTTCACGCTCAGCTCGCCGAGATCGCCGAAGAGCCGGCCGAGCTGGCCGGCGACGTCGTCGACCATGACGACGAGCGACTCGGAGCGGTGCCGCTGTCCGTGTTTGCCAGGCAGCCGCTCCACGCCCACATTGCCGCGGCGGATGGTCTCGGCGAGGGTCCGCCGTGCACCGGGCGCATCCGGGTGACGCAGCGCATCTGCCGCGCTCGTGAGATCCGCCGCCAGCGCGTCGAGCACCTCGACGACCGGCGTCGCGTTCGCGCCGAGGATCTGCACCCACAGCTCGGGGGCGGAGCGGGCGATGCGCGTGGTGTCGCGGACGCCCTGCCCGGCGAGCCCGAGCGAGAGGTCGGGCGCATCGGCGAAGCGCGCTGCGAGCAGCGACGCGACGACCTGCGGCACGTGCGAGACGAGCGCGACCGAGCGGTCGTGCTCCTCGGGCGTCATCTCGATGGGCACGGCACCGAGGTCGAGCGCGAGCGCCTCGATGAGGGCGAGGTCGGCCACGGGCGTCTCGCCGTCGCGGCAGATGACCCACGGGCGCCCCGCGAAGATGTCGGCGCGGGCGGAGATCGCGCCCCCGCGCTCGCGACCGGCCATGGGATGCGAGCCGATGTAGTGCGTGAGATCGACGCCGCGCTCGCGCAGCGCACGCAGGGGCTCGAGCTTCACCGACGCTACGTCGGTGACGACGGCATTCGGGAACGCCGCGAGCTCGGCCTCGACGACGTCGGCGACGACATCCGGCGGCACGCACACGACGACGATCGCGGGGTGGTCGGAATCCGACGCGGCGCGGCCGGCGCCGTAGTCCACCGCGAGGCGCAGCTGCGCGGGCGAGGTGTCGGCGAGCGCGACGTCGACGCCGTGCTGTGTGAGGGCGTGGCCGATGCTCGCACCCAGCAGTCCCGACCCGACGATGCGCACGGTGCCGTGCACCCGGGCTGCGCGACCGGGCACGGTCGGCGCAGCGGCGCTCGGCGTAGCGCTGTCGGTCACGAGGTCTCCTGCTCCTCCGATGCCGGAGTCTCGACGCCATCGGCGGGCGGAGCATCCGTCTCCTGGCGCGACAGAGTCAGCAGCGCGCCACGCTCCACCTTAGTCAGTTCTCGCGTGCGACCCACTGGGAGGGTTCCCAGGTGCAGCGGCCCGAACTGGCGGCGCACGAGCTCCACGACCGGATGGCCCACGGCCGCCATCATGCGGCGGACGATGCGGTTGCGCCCCGAGTGCAGGGTCAGCTCGACGAGGCTGGAGTCGCCCGACGAGTCGAGGATGCGCGCCTTGTCGGCCGCGATCGGGCCGTCTTCGAGCTCGATGCCGCGCGCGAGCGTCGCCACGGTCTGCGCGGAGACCCGCCCTTCGACCTTGGCGATGTACACCTTCGTCACGCCGAAGCTGGGGTGCGCGAGCACGTGCGCGAGCTCCCCGTCGTTGGTGAGGACGAGCAGGCCGCTGGTGTCGGCGTCGAGACGGCCGACGTTGTACAGCCGCTCCTCCCAGTCCTTCGTGAAGCGCCGCAGGTCATCGCGCCCGCGGTCGTCCTTCATCGTGCTGACGACGCCGGTGGGCTTGTTGAGCATGACGTAGCGCTTGGTCGTGTCGAGCTGCACCGCGATGCCGTCGACGTCGACGAGGTCGTTCTCGGGGTCGACCCGCGAGCCGAGCTCGGTGACGACGGAGCCGTTCACCCGCACGCGCCCCTCGACGATCAGCTGCTCCGACACCCGTCGGGATGCGACGCCGGCGTTCGCGAGCACCTTCTGCAGGCGGATGCCCTCGTTCGTCTCAGCCATGTGTCCTCGTTCTCTCGTCCATGTCGTGTGGGCGGCTCACGCCAGCAGCTCCTCGAAGCCGTCCGCCCCGTCGTCGAGGAGCGGCGAGATCGGCGGCAGCTCCTCGAGGGAGGTGATGCCGAGCTTCTGGAGGAGCAGATCGGTCGTGCCGTAGGTCGTCGCCCCGGTCTCGGGGTCGGCGTACATCTCGCTGATGAGGCCTCGCGTGAGCAGCGTGCGCACCACGGAGTCGACGTTGACCGCGCGGATGGCAGCCACCTGCGAGCGCGTCACCGGCTGCTTGTAGGCGATGACGGCGAGCGTCTCGAGCGCCGCCTGGGAGAGGCGAACGGGAACCTGCCCGCCGACGAAGTCGGCGACGAGATCGTCGAACTCCGCGCGAACGTACATCCGCCATCCGCCGCCCACCTCGCGCAGCTCGAAGCCGCGCCGCGGGCCGTCGCCCTCGCCGTCGTAGTCGGCGACGAGCTCGGCGAGCGCGGCGCGCACCTCGGCGGCCGGCGCGCCGACGGCCGCAGCGAGGCTCACGACGCCGAGCGGCTGATCGGCGACGACGAGGATGGCCTCGAGCCGCTGAGCGATGGAGCTCGCGTCTTCATCGGTCATAGTCGGCCCCCAGCGTCGCGAGCATGTCGTCGGACCACTGCTCGGCCGTCCAGCGGAGGGTGAGCTCGCCGAGCGGCTCCGGCTGGTCGAACGCGACCGCGGCGTGGCGGTACAGCTCGAGGATGGCGAGGAACCGCGCGACGACGACGCCCACCTGGTCGACGTCGGCGACGAGCTCGCCGAAGGTCATCGTCGCGCGGGAGCGCAGCCTGCCCACGACGATCGCCGCCTGCCCGCGAATGGACACCGCGGGCGCGTGCAGATGGTCGAGGCCCACGCGGGGCAGGGTCTTCGGGGCGAAGGCCGCCATGGCGAGGGCTGCGAACTCGTCCTTCGACAGCTTCCAGACGAGCTCGGGCGTCTTGACCCGATGCTTCTCCTCGAGCGGCACCGCGCGGGCGTGCCGCGTGTCCTCCGCAGTGAGGCGGGCGCGGAACCACTCCGCCGCCTCCTTGAACGCGCGATACTGCAGCAGGCGCGCGAAGAGCAGGTCGCGCGCCTCGAGCAGGGCCACGGACTCGGCGTCGACGAGCTCGCCCTGAGGCAGGAGACCGGCGACCTTCATGTCCAGCAGCGTCGCGGCCACCACGAGGAACTCGCTGGCCTGATCGAGGTCCTCGTCGGGGCCCAGCTCGCGCAGGTATCCGATGAACTCGTCGGTGACCTTGCTGAGCGCGATCTCCGTGATGTCGAGCTCGCGTTGCGAGATGAGGGTCAGCAGCAGATCGAAGGGGCCGTCGAAGTTCGACAGCGAGACCCGGAAGCCGGTCTCGCCATCTGTCTCCGCGCGCGGGGCGAGCGGAGCGATGTCGTGCGCCGCGTCAGGCGACGGCGCCACGGGCCACCAGCTCCCGCGCCAGCCTCAGATAGGCCTGCGCAGCCGGGTGCTCGGGAGCGAACTCGGTGATCGGCACGCCCGACACCGACGCGTCGGGGAACTTCACCGTGCGTCCGATGACGGTCTCGAGCACGCGGTCGCCGAACGCCTCGACGATGCGGTCGAGCACCTCGCGCGAGTGCAGCGTGCGGGAGTCGTACATCGTCGCGAGAAGGCCGTCGAGCTCGATCGCCGGGTTCAGGCGGTCGCGCACCTTGTCGATGGTCTCGATGAGGAGCGCCACGCCGCGCAGCGCGAAGAACTCGCACTCGAGCGGGATGAGCACGCCGTGCGCGGCGGTGAGCGCGTTCACGGTGAGGATGCCGAGCGAGGGCTGGCAGTCGATGAGGATGACGTCGTACTCGTTCGCAATGCCGCGCAGCACACGGGCGAGGATCATCTCGCGTGCGACCTCGTTGACGAGGTGCACCTCGGCCGCCGACAGGTCGATGTTGGCGGGGATGATGTCGAGGTTCTCGACCGCCGTGTGCACGATCGCCTCGTGCGCGTCGCGCTTGGGCTCGAGCAGCAGGTCGTAGATGGTCGTGACGTCGTGCGTCTGCACGCCGAGCCCGGCCGACAGTGCGCCCTGCGGGTCGAAGTCGACCGCGAGCACCTTGCGCCCGTAGTCGGCCAGCGACGCGGCGAGGTTGATGGTGGTCGTCGTCTTGCCGACGCCGCCCTTCTGGTTGCACAGCGCGATGATCCGAGCCGGGCCGTGGCTCTCGAGCTTCGGCGGGGTCGGGAAGCCCTGGTAGGGACGACCGGTCGGTCCGATCGGTCTCTCGTCCTGCTGGGCCTTGCGCGCCACCGAATCCCCTGCTTCCGCCGTCATGGTTGGTCCTGTTGCAACCACGTCGAGTCTAAACGCCCTCCCTGCGCTGCCGGTGAGCACCCGCCGCGTGCCGGGAACCGCCGCGGCCGTCCGGTCAGCGAGCGCGGGGATGGCTCGTCGCGTAGACGTCGCGCAGGGTGTCCACGGTGACGTGGGTGTAGATCTGCGTCGTGGCGACCGAGGAGTGGCCCAGCAGCTCCTGCACCACGCGCACGTCGGCGCCGCCCTGAAGCAGATGCGTCGCGAACGAGTGCCGCAGTGTGTGCGGCGAGACATGAGCCGACAGCTGCGCGCGCTCCGCCGCCGCCTGGATGACGAGCCACGCGCTCTGACGCGAGAGCGGGGCGCCACGCGCTCCGAGGAACAGCTTCGCGGTCGCCCGGCCCTTCGCGGCGAGCTCGGGGCGCACGCGCGTGACATACGCCGCCACTGCCTCCTGCGCGAACGATCCGACCGGCACGATGCGCTCTTTGTCGCCCTTGCCGCGCAGGCGCAGCACGTCGCCCGTTGCGAGGTCGTCGAGGTCGAGGGATATCGCCTCCGACACGCGGGCGCCTGTCGCGTACAGCAGCTCCAGGAGCGCGCGGTCGCGGAGACCCAGCGGCTCATCTGGCGACGGAGCGGCGAGCAGACGCTCGACCTCGTCGATCGAGAGGGCCTTCGGCAGCCGCTGCGGCTGACGAGGGGGGCGCAGCCGCTGCGCGGGGTCGTCCTGTGCCAGCCCCTCGCGCACGAGGAAGCGGTGGAGACCGCGGATCGACGACTGCAGCCGCGCCAGCGACGACGCCGCCGGCGGCGGCTCCTCCGACGCGCGCGCGGCGGCGAACTCGGTCACCACCGCCGGGGTGACGGCGTCGAGGTCAGCCACGCCGGCGTCCTGGAGCCATCCCGCATAGCCGGCGAGATCGCGCCGGTACGCGTCGATCGTGTGATCGGACAGCCCGCGTTCGATGGTGAGATGGCGCAGGTACGCGTCGATCGCGCGGTCGAGACGCACGTGCGCCCTACGCGCCGCGGAGTCGAGCGGCCGTGAGGAGAACGCCGATGGCCGTCGTCGCGTTGCGGAACCGGCCCTCCACGACGGCGCGGATGGCCTCGTCCAGCGGCACCCACTCCACGCGCATGTCGGCCTCCTCGCCCTCGCGATCGAAGGCGGCGCCGGTGGCGCGGAGGTCGCGGGCGAGGAAGAGGTGGATGAGCTCCGACGTGCCGCCGGGCGACAGGTGCACGGCGGTCAGCTCCTGCCAGTCCCCCGCCTCGAGGTCGGCTTCCTCCGCCAGCTCTCGCTGCGCGGCCGCCAGCGGGCTCTCCCCCTCGACGTCGAGCAGCCCGGCGGGCAGCTCCCAGTCGCGCTCGCCGATCGGATGGCGGTACTGCTGGATGAGCAGGACGCGCTCGTCGGCGTCGAGGGCGACGATCGCCGCCGCCCCGGGGTGGTCGAGGTACTGCCGAGTCAGCTCGCCGTCGCCGTAGGCGAAGCGGTCCGCGACGATGTTCCAGACGATGCCGTGGAACGCCACCTCGCTCGAGAGGATGTCGACCTCATGCGGCTCGTCGCGGAGCTCCTCCGCCATCAGGCGTTCTCGACCTCGAACAGCTCGCTCGCGTGGCTGCGCTCGACGGCCGCGGCGATGAGCCCCCGGAAGAGCGGGTGCGGGTCGGTCGGGCGCGAGCGCAGCTCGGGGTGAGCCTGCGTCGCGATGTAGTACGGGTGCACGTCGCGCGGCAGCTCGACGAACTCGACGAGGTCGAGATCGGGGTTCACGCCCGAGAAGACCAGACCCGCCTCGGCGATCTGAGCGCGGTAGGCGTTGTTCACCTCGTAGCGGTGACGGTGGCGCTCCTGCACCTCCGCCGCGCCGTAGAGGTCCGCGGCGAGCGACCCCTCCGCGAGGCGGGCGGGGTACAGCCCCAGGCGCATGGTGCCGCCGAGGTCGCCGCGGTCGATGATGTCGACCTGCTCCGCCATCGTCGCGATGACGGGGGCGGTGGACTCGGGGTCGAACTCCGTCGACGAGGCCTCGGCGATGCCGGCCATGTCGCGGGCGTACTCGATGACCATGCACTGCAGACCGAGGCAGAGACCCAGGGTCGGGATGCCCTGCTCGCGGGCGAACTTCAGCGCGCCGAGCTTGCCCTCGATGCCGCGGATGCCGAAGCCGCCGGGCACGCAGATGCCGTCCAGCGAGGAGAGCTGCTCTCGCGCGCCCTCGGGCGTCTGGCAGGTGTCGGAGGGGATCCAGCGGATGTTGACCTTGGTCTCCTGCGCGAAGCCACCGGCCTTGATCGCCTCGGTGACGGAGAGATACGCGTCGGGGAGGTCGATGTACTTGCCGACGAGGCCGATGGTCACCTCGTGCTTGGGGTTGTGGACCGCGTGGAGCACCTTGCCCCAGCGAGTCCAGTCGACGTCGCCGGCCTTCTCCGCGAGGCCCAGGCGGCGCGCAATGTACGCGTCGAGCCCCTGCTCGTTGAGCGTGGAGGGGATGTCGTAGATGCTCGGCAGGTCTACGGTGTTGACGACCCCCTCGATGTCCACGTCGCACATGAGGGCGATCTTGTTGCGGTTGCCCTCGCTCACGGGGCGGTCGCTGCGGAGGACGAGCGCGTCAGGCTGGATGCCGACCTGACGGAGCGCAGCGACGGAGTGCTGCGTCGGCTTCGTCTTCTGCTCGCCGGAGGCGCCCATGAACGGCACGAGCGACACGTGCACGAAGAAGACGTTGTCGCGGCCGAGCTCGTGGCGCAGCTGGCGGGCGGCCTCGAGGAACGGCTGCGACTCGATGTCGCCGACCGTGCCGCCGACCTCGGTGATGATGACGTCGGGGCGGGGCTCGTCCTCGGCCTGCAGGCGCATGCGGCGCTTGATCTCATCGGTGATGTGCGGGATGACCTGCACGGTGTCGCCGAGGTACTCGCCGCGACGCTCACGCGCGATGACCTGCGAGTAGATCTGGCCGGTGGTGACGTTCGCCGCCTCGGACAGGTTGATGTCGAGGAAGCGCTCGTAGTGCCCGATGTCGAGGTCGGTCTCCGCGCCGTCGTCGGTGACGAAGACCTCGCCGTGCTGGAAGGGGTTCATCGTCCCCGGGTCCACGTTGAGGTAGGGGTCGAGCTTCTGCATCACGACGTGCAGGCCCCGCGCCGTCAGGAGGTTTCCGAGACTCGCGGCGGTGAGCCCCTTGCCGAGCGAGGAGACGACACCGCCCGTCACGAAGATCTGCTTGGTGGTGTCGTCGCGCCGTGCCTCAGAAGTCTGCATCACGGGCTTCGATCCTAACAGTGCGAGGTCGGGAGGGGCTGTGCTGCTCGCAGACTGCTCACAGCGGCGGATGCCTGCGCGGCTCCGGGGCCATCGTGTCACGTCGCAGCGTGTCTGGGGCGACTTCTCAGCAGGTCGTGACCTGCTCACCGCCCCGCGGTCGCGCGCGTATGGCATTCTTTCCTCGGTCCTGCTCACGGGGGGTGGGCGATGCGGCGAGGATCTCGCGAGGACATGCTCCTTCCGAGTCCGGAAGAAGGACGAACATGCGCTCCATGCAGCGTGCCCTGCGGACCCTGATGATGCTCGTCACCGGTCTCGCGCTCTTGACCGGGACGCTCGTCGGCGGCTCGCCCGCGATGGCGGGCCCGGGCGGAGCATCTCTGACCCTCTCACCCGCTTCCGGCCCGGTCGGTTCGGCCGTGACCGTGACCGGCACGGGGATGGCCAAGAAGACCGCGGGAACCCTCACCGCCGGGAGCGAGCGCGTCGCATTCGTCACCAGTGCCTCCGGCTACTTCACGTCGAGCATCGTGATCCCCTCGACCAGCGGCGCCACCGTCGACATCGTCGCGACGGCGGGAGCCAGCCGGGCCGCGGCCGCTTTCACGGTGACGTACAGCCCCGCCTCGATATCGACGCCCGACACATCGGCCTCGAGCCCGACGCCGACGACTCCGGCGGTCAGCTCCGCACGGCTTCGGCTCGGCGTCGCGACTCCGGGCGGCGCCCAGGCGAACGCCGAGCTCGACACCGTCGCGTCGCTGGTGGGCGAGAGCCCCTCGATCGTTCTGTCGTACTACGACTTCGGGCAGCCCGCACCGCTCGCCGACCTCGACAGCGTCGCGGCCCGAGGAGCGACCAGCCTGATCACGTGGGAGCCGTGGCGATGGGGCGACGGCGTCTCCCAGCCCGCCTACTCCAACGCGCGGATCGCGGCAGGCGAGTATGACGCGTACCTGCGCCAGTGGGGTGCTGCCCTCGCTGGCTGGCGCAAGCCCGTCTACCTGCGCTACGCGCACGAGATGAACGGCGACTGGTACCCCTGGTCCGACGGGGCGAACGGCAACGCTGCCGGCTCGTACGTCGCCGCCTGGCAGCACGTGCACGACGTCCTCGAGAGCCAGGGAGCGTCGAACGTGCAGTGGGTGTGGAGCCCGAACATCCCCTATGCCGGTTCCACCGCGCTCCCGAGCCTGTACCCGGGAGCGCCATACGTGGACGTCGTCGCGCTCGACGCCTACAACTGGGGAACCGCCGTGGCGTGGAGCACCTGGACCGCGCCCGCCGCCCTGTTCGGCGACGGTCTCGCCCAGGTGCGCGCCCTCGCTCCCGGCAAGCCCGTCCTGATCGCCGAGACCGGCTCCGCCGAAGCCGGCGGCTCGAAGGCCGACTGGAACAGGGCCCTCGTCTCCTACCTCGGCGCCCAGACCGACGTCGTCGGCTTCGTCTGGTTCCACCAGGACAAGGAGGTCGACTGGCGCATCGACAGCACCGCCGCCTCCGCCGCCGCCCTCGCGGACGCGCTCGCGCAGCGACGGGGCTGACGTCACCGCTTCCGGGAGGCGATGAGCGACCAGACCGCGGCCGCGAGGTTCGCGAGCAGCAGCAGGCCGGGCCAGATGAAGAACCACTCCTCCCCCGAGGCGTCGGCCGTCATCCAGACGAACAGCACCAGCTGCGTGACCGCCAGTCCCGGCGCGAGCCAGCGCGCGGCGTCCCGAGCGAGACCCGGGCGCAGACGGCGGCCGCCCAGGACGCCGAAAAGCGCAGCGGCGAGTGCGACGAGGCCCGTCCCCACCGTCAGGATCGGCGGGGTCGCCTGCCACGCGGCGTGGCGGATCCACGGTCCGCGCCCATCCGATGAGAAGGCGCCCTCGGCGAACCGCAGCTGCACCCCGGCCATCCCCTGCGAGAGCCAGAACCACTGGTCGTCGTCGGCGGCGAGCGCCGTGCGGTAGACGACAGCGTCGCCGTCCTCGGTCGCCTCGAGCAGCGGCGGATCATCCTCTGACGTCCACGACGGCGTGTCGAGGGGCTCGACTGCCTCGGCGTCGGCGGCGATGCCCTGCGGCACCCGCAGCTCGAACGACACGCGCTCGACGTCCACATCGACGCCGGACCAGTCCCAGTCCCAGTCGGGCGTGAGGGCGGTCCAGGTGACCGCGTCGCGCCATCCGTCGGCGGTGCGGATGGCCGCAGCTGCGTCGGCGAGGCGGTATCGCACCACGACGTCGTGCTCCCCCGGCCAGTCGTCTGCGATCTCCGTCCGCAGGTACGCCTTGCCGTGCCGGCGGCCGGTGTCGAAGGGCACCTCCGCTCCGTCGACCTCGACGGATGCGACCTCGAGCTCCTGGCGGGACCCGTCGGGGCGATCACGCCATTCGCGCAGCAGCTGCGGCACCTCGTGGCGATCCTCGACCACCATCTCCAACCGCTCCTCGACCTCCATCGAGAGCCCGCCGTCCGCCGTCGGAATCAGCTCGCCGGTCGCGTCGAAGGCGCGCACGAACGCGCCGTAGTCGCCGGCGAGGTCGGCGTCGAAGATCGAGTCGTCGGCGGTCTCGACCGTGGGCGACGGCACGGTGTTGGCGAGCAGGATGGCCGCCAGCGGCGCGAGGATCGCGGCGGCGCGGATCGCGAGCCGACCGCCCGTGAGCAGCGTCGGGTCGCTCGCCGCGGTGCGCGGGACGCCGGCGTCGTCGAGAGCGCGCTCGACGATGCGGCGGCCATCCCGCGCCCCGGCGAACAGGACGACGTAGGGCAGCAGCGGATCGCGCAGCGTCGTCTGCTCTGCCGTGCGCGTCTGCTCGATGTACTGCCGCAACCCCAGCAGGTGCTCGCGGGCGAAGGCGCCGCGGCGGGTGAGCGGGAAGGCCGACGTCGCGATGACGATGACGACGACCGAGAGGATGGCGGTGGCCGCGACGATCGCGAGCGGCCACCAGTAGACCGACAGCGGCATCTGGTGCGAGAGCTGCCGCGCGAGGCCGACCTGCACGAGCGGCAGGGCGACGGCCGCGCCGAGGAAGCCGTCGCGGACGACGCCGCCGGTCGACCTGCGGAGGCCGCGCTGCCGTTGCTCGCGCCGCTCGGGAGCTGCACGGAAGCGCAGCCGCGCGCCGACGACGTCTCCCACTCGGCCCGCGCGGTGCAGTTCGCGGAGGAGCTTGGGCCGGGCGCTCCGGTCGCGCTGGTACGCCGCGACCGCTCGCACGAGAGCCGCGCCGCGCCACCCGCCCCAGATGTGGCTCGCCAGTGCGGGCGACACGCCGGCCTGCGGCTCGTACTGCGCCACGTACCAGAGGCGGCCGCGCGCATCCGCCCAGGCGACCGCGCGCGCGGCGAGGGCGAGGAGGAGGACCGCCGCCGACACCAGCAGGGGCAGGAAGGGCCCCACCACCATCACCCAGTACAGCGGCGTGTGCGGGGGCATCGCGAAGGTGCCGGGCACGAAGTTCAGGGTGAGACGGAACTCCGCGTAGGGCGGTGTCGTCTGATCGTTCGTGGCGACGTAGGTGACGGTGTCGGCGGTCTCCGCGTCGGGCTCGAGTGCGATGTCGGCACTCAGCAGCAGCCAGGCGAGCGATGCGCGCGGCTGACGCTGCTGCGCCTCGTCCAGATCGCGGGGCAGCGTGACGCTGATCCGCTTGTCGAGGGTGCCCTGCGCCCAGTCGACCCCCAGTGCGTCCCACTCGAGCGTCTGCTGCCAGCGTCCGGTCGACTCGTCGTAGACGTCGGCCGCCACGTCGTGCAGGGTGTAGCGGAGGAGGACCTCGTGGTCGCCGCGGAGGCGCTCGTCCGCGGCGATGGCGAAGGTCGTGCGGGTGGCGGCGTCCGCCACCGTGGCCTCCGCGGGCGAGCCGTCGAGGGTCGCCTCGATCAGTTCGGGCCGCAGGTCATGGCCGTGCAGCTCGGTGACGAGCGTGCGCTCGATGCCGTGGAGGTCGACGTCATCGGGGAAGAACGCCTGCACGCGCTCCTCGACCTCGAGCTCCAGGCGTCCGTCGCCCGTCCGCTGCACCTCGTAGTCGGCTTCGAAAGAGCGCGCGATCCACGACTCGTCCGCGTCCTCGGCGCTCGAGTAGTAGTCGTCGAGCTCGAGCGGCGCGTTGACCACAGGACCGATGAGCAGCAGCAGCCCGACCAGAGCCACCGTCGTCCAGATCGCGCGCATGCCCCAGCGGGCGCCGCGACTGCCCCGTGCGCGCGAGCGCGCTTCGAAGCGCAGCATCCGCGCGGACAGCCAGCGGTAGAGCGGCGTCTGCCGACGCGGGTCCAGACGCACGGCGTCGTCGGGAACCGCCCCTTGGTCGCTCATGCAGCCGCGTGCGCGAGGTCCAGCAGCTCCCTGGCGTGCGTGAGCGCAGCGTCGGAGTCGGCCAGCCCCGAGAGCAGCCGCGCCATCTCAGCCTCGCGGGCGGCGCCATCCAGCCGCTGCACGCTCGAGCGCGTCACCGAGCCGTCGTTCGCCTTGACCACGCTGAGGTGGTTGCCCGCGAAGGCCGCGACCTGCGCGAGGTGCGTGACCGCGATCACCTGCGACGACTGCGCAAGGCGCGCGAGGCGCTTGCCGACCTCGATCGCCGCCGCGCCGCCGATGCCCGCGTCGACCTCGTCGAACACGAAGGTGGGCACGGGGTCGGTCTCCGCGATGACGACCTCGATCGCCAGCATCACGCGACTGAGCTCGCCGCCGGACGCCCCGCGCGCGACCGACCGCGGCTCGGCTCCCGGGTGCGGGGCGAGCAGGAAGGCCACGTCATCGCGCCCCGCTGCGCTCTCCTGGCCTGCGCTCGCCTCGACGACCAGGCGCGCATCGGGCATCGCCAGGGCGTGCAGCTCGGCCGTGACCGCGGCACCCAGGCGGGTCGCCGCCTCCGCGCGCGCCGCTGTGAGCTCGTCAGCGGCGGCATCGAGCTCCGCCCGCGACTCCTCGCGCTGCGCCGAGAGCCGCTCGATGCGGTCGCCGTCGTCATCGAGCTCCGCGAGGCGCGCCGAGCCCGTCTCGAGGAGGGCGATCGCGGCATCCAGCGTGCCGTGCGCGCGGACGAGGCCGCCGAGCACCGCGCGGCGCTCCTCCACGGCCGCGAGCTCCTGCGGGCCCGTCTCGTCGAGGTCGGCGAGGAAGCCCGACAGCTCGACGGCGAGGTCCGCTGCCCGGTAGCCGAGATCGGCGAGCTGCTCGGCGATGCCCTCGAGCGCGGGATCGCCCGCCCGCTCGAGAGCACGGCGCGCCTCGCCGAGGAGGCCCGACACGTCGGCCGCGCCCTCCTCGCTCGACAGCGACTCCCGGGCGAGGGCGGCCGCCGTGCGCAGCTCCTCGGCGTTCGCGAGGCGCTCCGCGCGCTCGGAGAGCTGCACGTCCTCGCCGGGCTCTGGAGCGGCCTCCTCGATCTCGGCGAGGGTCGCGCGCAGCGTCTCCGCCTCGGTCTGGCGCGCGGTGCGCTCGACCGTGAGCGTGTGCAGCTCCTGCTCCAGCTCACGATGCGCGTGCCAGGCAGCGCGATAGCGCTCGAGGGCCTCGCGCACGGGCCCGCCCGCGAAGCGGTCGAGGGCGTCGCGCTGCGCGGCTGCCGATCGCAGCCGCAGCTGGTCGGTCTGCCCGTGCACGACGACGAGCGCGTCAGCGAGGTCCGCCAGCACGCCCGCGGGCGCCGCGCGACCGCCGACGCTCGCGCGGCTGCGCCCCTCCGCCGCGAGCGTGCGGGAGAGGTAGAGCTCGGCCCTGCCCTCGCCGATCGGCTCGAGGTCGCCGCCGGCTTCGCGCACGCGCTCGGCGACGGGGCCCTCCTCCGGCACCACCCAGACGCCCTCCACGATCGCCTGCGACGCACCCGCACGCACCGCGCCGGAGTCGGCGCGCTGGCCGAGCAGCAGGCCGAGACCGGTGACGACCATCGTCTTGCCGGCGCCCGTCTCGCCCGTGATCGCGGTGAACCCCGCCCCCATGGGCAGCGTGGCCTCCGCGATGACGCCGAGATCGCGCAGCCGCATCTCCTCGATCACTCGCGCTCCCCCAGCATCGGCAGGGTGATCGACTCGGTCGGGGTGTGCTCGCTCGGCCCGCGCCATCCCTCGGTGGGCAGCTTGAACTTGCGCACGAGGCGGTCGGTGAACGCGGCCGGGTGCAGCCGGGCGAGGCGGACGGGCTTCGGCGAGCGGCGCACGACCACGCGCGCGCCGGGCGGCAGCGGGTGGGAGCGCCGCCCGTCGCACCAGAGCACGCCGTTGCCGGCCGAGTCGGCCTTCAGCTCGACCGCCACGGCGTGGTCGGGCCCGACCACGAGCGGCTTGGAGAACAGGGTGTGCGCGGACAGCGGCACGACCGCGATGGCCTGCACGGTCGGCCAGATGACCGGGCCGCCCGCGGAGAAGTTGTAGGCGGTCGACCCGGTGGGGGTCGCGACGACGACACCGTCCGCGCCATACGCCGTGAGCGGCCGCCGGTCCACCTCGATGATGACCTCGATCATCCGCTCGCGCTGGTCCTTCTCGATCGCCGCCTCATTGAGGGCCCACGTCTCGTAGACGACGCGGTCGTCGTCGTCCTTCACGATCACCGACAGTGCGAGGCGCTCCTCGACGGCGTAGTCGCCGATGATCGCGCGGTGCACGGCCTCGTCCATGTCGTCGCGCTCGATCTCCGCGAGGAAGCCGACGTGGCCCATGTTGACGCCGAGGACCGGCGCGCTGCCGCCGCGGACGAGCTCCGCGGCGCGGAGGATCGTGCCGTCGCCACCGAGCACGATCGCGATGTCGATGTCGGCCAGGGGAACGTCCTCGCCCAGGGCCGGCACATCGCCGAGGACGGGCGCGAGCGCGGAGAGCTCCGCGCGGTCGGCGGGCGCGAGCACCGCGACCGCGCCCTCGGTGCGCACGGCGTTGACCACGCGGACGGCCGCGGCGACGGTCTCCTCGCGGAAGGCGTGAGCGACGATCAGGATCCTGCGCTCGCTCATCGTCTCCCCGCCTCGTTCACGATCGTGTCCTCCCATTGTGTCGGATCCCCTCCGCCCTCCGGCCCGATGTGCACAAGCAACTCGACATTGCCATGACCGCCCTCGATCGGCGAGCGGCGCACGCCCCGCGTGCCGAGCCCGAGCTCCCATGCCGATCGGAGAACGTCGCGCACGGCCGCGGCGCGCAGTGCGGGATCGAGGACGACCCCGTTGCGGATGGCCGCGCGGCCGACCTCGAACTGCGGCTTGACGAGGAGGACGATGTCGGCATCCGCCGCAGCGACCGCGGCCACCGCCGGGAGCACGTGGGCGAGCGAGATGAACGACAGGTCGCCCGTGATCACCGACGGCGGCGCATCGACGCCGCTCGCCGCTGCGAGGTTCTCCCGGGTCATGAAGCGCACGTTGAAACCCTCGACTGGGTGGACGTGCGCGTCGGCCGCCACGGCGGGCGCGAGCTGGCCGTGACCGACGTCGACGGCCATGACGGGCTTCGCGCCGCGCTCGCGCAGCACCTGCGTGAAGCCGCCCGTCGATGCCCCCATGTCGAGAGCGACACGACCGGCGACGTCGACGTCGAACGCGTCGAGCGCGTGCACGAGCTTGTGCGCGCCACGGCTGACGTACGCGTCGGAGGCCGCGACCGTCAGCGGCGTCTCGTCCGATACCGGACTGGACGCCTTCGTGACGGTGCGGCCATCCACCTGCACCGCGCCATCCGCGATGAGGGTCGCGGCGTGCGTGCGCGAGCGCGCGAGGCCACGGGCCGCGAGCGCGGCGTCGAGGCGCCGGGTCATCGCCGTCCGTCGACGGGGGCGGATTCCAGACGCGCCGCCAGCTCGTCGTGCAGCGCGGCGTACGCCGTCGCCCGGTCGGCGAGCGGCTTCCCCTCGATCTCCGTCAGCCGATCGGCGAGCTCGGTGTGGCCATCCGTCACCCGTTCAGACTAACGGCGGTGGAACCGGTCCTCGTAGAGACGCTCGGGAACGCGGAAGCCAAAGATCTGGCGTCCGGTGTCCCAGATCGCCTTCGCCGCCGCACGGACGAGGTCGATGTCGCGCGTTCCCTCGCTGACGATGTGCACGTCGGGTCCGTCGATCCGCACCGCGGCGTCGCGCACCCACACCGTGTCGCCCTTCACGCGAGCGACCGGGTACGGCTCGAAGAGCTCGCGCAGGTCGCTGACGATGTACGTCGGCCGAGAATGGGACGGCGCTGCGAGCACATGCTTGGGACGGTCGATGCCGGTGAGCACGAGCGCGGAGTCCATGCCGGCCGCCTGCGCCCCCATGATGTCGGTGTCGAGGCGGTCGCCGATGAAGAGCGGACGCTGCGCCTCGAATCGCGCCACGGCGGCGTGGAAGATCGGCGCCTCGGGCTTTCCTGCCACCGTCGCCAGACGCCCGACGGCGGTGTGCACGGCCGAGACCAGCGTGCCGTTTCCCGGCGCGATGCCGCGGGCCTGCGGGATCGTCCAGTCGGTGTTGGTGGCGATCCAGGGGATGCCGCCCTCCTCCTCCGGAACGGCCAGCGCGAACGCAGCCTCCGCGAGCTGCGACCATCCGACCTCGGGCGCGAAGCCCTGCACGACGGCCGCCGGGGCGTCCTCCGCGCTGCGGGTCACGACGTAGCCGGCTTTCTCGGCCTCGACCACGAGCCCCTCCCCGCCCACGATGAGGATGGTCGATCCGGCAGGAACGCGCTCGGCCAGCAGGCGCATGGCGGCCTGCGGGCTCGTGACGACGTCCTCGGCGGCTGTCGGGATGCCGAGCTCGCTCAGGTGCGCGGCGACCGACGCGTCGGTGCGGGCGGCGTTGTTCGTGATGAACCCGAGGCGCCGACCCTCGCTCGCGGCGCGGTTCAGGCTCTCGACCGCGTGCGGGATCGGGCCGGGCCCCGCGTAGACGACGCCGTCGAGGTCCGCGAGGACGACGTCCACCCCCTCAAGGGGAGCCGGGCCATCCGTCTTCTTAGAAAAGAGCGCCATCGGGGCGGTCGCCCTCCCTCTTCGATCCGTCTGCCTTCTCGCTCGAGGCGTCGTCCTCGTCTTCGTCCTCGTCGGCGCTGTCGATACCGGCGGCGATGAGGAGCTCGGAGACCTCGTCCTCGATCGACATCTCCTCATCGGATGGCGCGGACTCGGCCTTGGAGGAGCGCTGCGGCTCGGAAGCGGGCTGCACCTCGGGCTCAGCGGGGGTCTCCGCGGCGGGGTCGTCCGGGGTCTCGTGGTCGGCGGAGTCGTCGTCCGACTCAGGCTCGATGTCCGCGACGTCCTGCTCTGCCTCGTCACGCGACTCGGAGTCGGCGTCCGCGGCCTCGTCGTCCGGCTGCGGCTCGGCGTCCGACTCGTTCTGAGCGTCCTGCTCGGCCTCGTCGAACGGCAGCTCTTCTGTGTCGGTGTCGTCCACGAACATGAAGTCGTCCTCGTCGGCGCCGCGATGCTCGCTCAGCGCGCGCTCCGCGACCTCCGCGCGGCGACGCCACGACGCAGCCTCCTCCGTGCGCCCGAGGTCCTCCAGCACGTTCGCGCGTGCGGCGAAGAGGCCGGGGCTCCACTCGAACGCCCGATCGGGGTCGAGTTCGGGGATGTCCAGCTCGTGCAGCGCGAGTTCGGTCTGCCCGAGGTCCAGACGCGCGCCGGACATCGCGATGGCGAGCTCCACTCGCGCGGCGACATCGAGGGCGTCGCGATCTGCGGCGCGGCCCTCCTCGAGAGCCTTCTCAGGACGGCCGACACCGCGCTCGCTGTCGACGATGAGCGCCACGTTGTCGTTGCGGCCGGTGATGCGGCGCTGCGTACGCAGCTCGCGCAGCGCGAGCGAGAAGTCGCCGTTCGCGTACGCCGTGATCGCGAGGGTCTCGCGAGCCACGCCGATGCGGCCGGCGTGACGCACGGCAGCGAGAGCATGCTCGTGTGCGAGCTCGGGATCTTCGTCGATGAGGTTCGAGGCCATCGCGAGGTGACGCGCGACGCGGTCGGCGTTCTCCTTGCTGAGGGTCTTCAGCTCATTGCGCGCTGCCGGCGCGAGATCGCGCGCGGTGACCTCGTCGGGAAGGAACGGGTCCGGGATGCGCGCGTGCTCCGGCGGGCGCGAGCCACCGTCGCGATCGTAGGGACGATGGTCGCCGGAGTTCCGGTCATCCCGCTGGTAGGGACGGCGCTCACCCGAATTGCGGTCATCCCGCTGGTAGGGACGACGCTCACCCGAATTGCGGTCATCCCGCTGATACGGACGACGCTCACCCGAATTGCGGTCATCCCGCTGATACGGACGACGCTCACCGGAATTGCGGTCATCCCGCTGGTACGGGCGACGCTCACCCGAGTTCCGGTCATCCCGCTGGTACGGGCGACGCTCACCCGAGTTCCGGTCATCCCGCTGGTACGGGCGACGCTCACCCGAGTTCCGGTCATCCCGCTGGTACGGACGCCGCTCACCCGAGTTCCGGTCATCCCGCTGGTACGGACGCCGCTCACCCGAGTTCCGGTCATCACGCTGATACGGACGCCGCTCACCCGAGTTCCGGTCATCCCGCTGGTATGGACGCCCACCGGACTGACCTGCGTTGCGGTCGTCGCGCTGATACGGGCGACGCTCACCCGAGTTCCGGTCATCCCGCTGATACGGGCGACGCTCACCCGAGTTCCGGTCATCACGCTGATACGGACGCCGCTCACCCGAATTGCGGTCATCCCGCTGATACGGACGACGCTCACCCGAATTGCGGTCATCCCGCTGATACGGACGACGCTCACCCGAATTGCGGTCATCACGCTGATACGGACGCCGCTCACCCGAGTTCCGGTCATCACGCTGATACGGACGCCCACCGGACTGACCTGCGTTGCGGTCGTCACGCTGATACGGACGACGCTCACCCGAATTGCGGTCATCCCGCTGATACGGACGCCCACCGGACTGACCTGCGTCGCGGTCGTCACGCTGGTAGGGACGACGCTCACCCGAATTGCGGTCATCCCGCTGATACGGACGACGCTCACCCGAATTGCGGTCATCCCGCTGATACGGACGACGCTCACCGGAATTGCGGTCATCACGCTGATACGGACGACGCTCACCCGACTGGCCGTCGCTTGAGTAGGAGCGACGCGCCCCCGAGTTCCGATCATCGCGCTGACTCGGCCGGCCGTTGCTCTCGCTGTAACGCGGTCGGCTGGTGCCACCATCGCGCTGCTGACGATCGCCGTTCGGTCGAGATCCGCCATCGCGGCGGTCGTTGTCTCCGTTAATCGGCATGTCCACTCCTCGATGATGCCCTGCGAACGCACGAAAGGGTCATCCGTCGTCGGATGACCCTTTCGTCTACGTGAAGTCCGGCGGTGTCCTACTCTCCCACAAGGTCCCCCTTGCAGTACCATCGGCGCTGAGAGGCTTAGCTTCCGGGTTCGGAATGTGACCGGGCGTTTCCCTCTCGCTATGACCGCCGAAAC
>NZ_JAUEPM010000012.1 GCF_030406385.1 Microbacterium oryzae | reverse complement strand
CCATCGCGTGCGGGCCCGATCTCGACGTCCTCGCCGAGAGCGTGCGCCCCTTCGTCGACGCGGGCTTCACCGATGTCGCGATCGTGCAGGTGGGCGACGAGCAGCAGGAGCGCTTCCTCGCGGAGGTGGGGGGGGGGCGGGGGGGGGGGGGGGGCGCCGCCCCCGCGGCCCCCGACCGTGAGGGATGAGGGTCAGAACTCGGATTCCCAGGACGCCTGCGCCTTCTCCAGCGCGTCGGGGATCGACTGCTGGCCATCCAGCGCCGACTGCAGCTGCTCGCCGAGCTGGCGCATGAGCTCCTCCGCGACGGGCAGGCCGGTGAACTCGTTCGCCGGGTAGCCCGCCTGGTAGATCTCGAACGCCTTGCCGAACAGCTCGTCGTCCTCGACGAACGCGGGCACCGAGTTCGTGTTGCCGGGGAAGGCGTTCGCCATCGTCGACAGCTCGGAGTTCGTCTCCTCGCTCATGAGGAACGAGACGAGCTTGAAGGCGGCCTCCTTGTTCTCGGAGTTCTCGGCGACGCCGATGCCCCACGAGGCGTAGGGGATGCCGCGCTCGCCCTCGTAGCCCTCCTCGGCGGGGAGCGCCGAGATGGAGAAGTTGAGGTCGGGGTTCGTCTCGCGGATGAGGTTGATGTGCGCGAGCGAGTCGATCATCATGCCGACCCGGCCGTTGGTGAACTCCTCGACCTTGTCCTGCTCCTTCATCGTGAAGCTGCCCGAGGCGATGACGTCCGAGTCCCACAGGTCGCCGATGAACTCCGTCGCCGAGGTGACGTCGTCGTTCGTGAGGTCGGGCTGACCGCCGTCGAGCATCGATCCGCCGGATGCCCACACCCACGACATGACGTCGTTCTGCACGCCGTTGGGCGCCTCGAGCGAGAGCGGCAGGACCCATCCCGAGGTGTCGCCGCCGAGCGCCGTGATCTTCTCGGCCGCGTCGGCGAACTCCTCGCGCGTGGTGGGCGGAGCGTCGACCCCGGCCTCGGCGAGCAGGTCGTCGTTGGTGAACATGGGGTACACGAAGTTGACGACGGGGATCATGTAGGTCTTGTCGTCGACCTTGATCTGGCTCGCCAGCTCGCTGTCGTCGTAGTCGTTCTCGGCCATGAGCGCGGTGAGGTCGGTGATGACGCCCTGCGAGGCGAAGTCGTTGACCCACGCGCCGTCGAGGCCGACGACATCGGGCATGGTGCCGGAGGCGGCGCCGGCGAACAGCTGCTCCTTCGTGGAGGCGTAGGGGCCGCTGACGAGATCGACCGTGATCTCGGGGTTCTCCTCCTCGAACTTGTCGATGAGGGCGCGGAACTCACCGTCGGGCAGCTCGGGCTCCCACCACTGCGCGAACTCGATCGTCACGTCGCCGCCGGCGGAGTCCGATCCGCCGCCGGAGTCGCTCGACCCGCAGCCGGACAGCACCAGGGCCGTCGCCGCGGTGGTCGCGAGGCCCGCGAACATCACTGCGCGACGGGGCATACGCCGTTGAATGGCCATCGTCTCTCCTCTTCGAGATCCTGCGGCATTTCTCCGGCTTCTGCCGTTTCATGCCTGTTTAAGCAAGAGCATGCAGGAGGATGCGGCGGCAGTCAAGAGCGGAATCGCCGCCGTTACCGGACTGCGACGCAGTATCCGGGTCTGCGCGTCGATGTGCTGCTGGTGCTCTTTCTGCGGTTTCTTGCCGTTTTCCTGCATTGCTGTGCTAGAGATGACGGCATGGATGCGCAGGCTCCCGCTCGAGGACGACGGCTGCCGGCCGGACGCAAGGCCGATCTCGCCGCCTATGTCGACGAGCTCGGCAGGGTGACCGTCGGCGACCTCGCCGAGCACTTCAACGTCTCGATCGACACCATCCGCCGCGACCTCGATCAGCTGGATCGCGCTGGCGTCGTGGTGCGCACGCACGGCGGGGCGGTGAGCGCGGCGGAGAACCAGGGGCGCGACCGCGGCCTCGACGTGCGCCTGCGGATGCAGGTGGCGGAGAAGGAGAAGATCGCCCAGGTCGCCGCCGGCCTCGTCGAGGACGGCTCGGTGATCATGCTGAACGCCGGCACGACGGCGCTCGCTGTCGCCCGCGCGCTGCGCAACCATCGGGACCTCACCATCGCGACGAACAACCTGCGCATCCCGGGCGAGATCTCGCCCCTGGTGTTCCGCGACCTCTACGTCTTCGGAGGTTCGGTGCGCACGATCACGCAGGCGACGACGGGGCCGGTGTCACTCGCGCTGAGCTCGAGCACCCCCGACGTGGACATCCGCTGCGACCTCGCCCTGATCGCCGTCGGCGCGGTGCACGAGTCCGGGTACTCGACCACGAACCTCGGGGACGCGACGATGATGGCCGAGATGATCCAGCGCGCCGACCGCGTGGCGATCCTCGCGGACTCGACGAAGCTCGGCCGTCGCCTCTTCGCTCAGGTGGTTCCGCTCGAGCAGGCGGATTACCTGATCACCGACGAGCAGCCGAGCCCCGAGCTCGCGGCGACGCTCGCCGCGGCCGGGGTCGAGGTGTTGACGCCGTAGAGGTGGCGCGGTCACCACCTATGCGCTCGAGTCCCTTCAGGGCAGAGTTTTCTTTTTGCTTCTGACCAGGGGGCTCCAGTGTGGTCAGACCAAGCAGAGCGCCTTATTGGCCGTTGCATTTCCGCAATCCGAGAATCTCGAGGCCCTCCGAAGGGCTCCGACAAGCCCCTTCAGCGCGCTTCGCTGGACGTCGCAACGACGAGATCGAGCGTTCTAGGCATCGCGAGCCTCGTTGAAAACTGAGCAACCTGCTCTCTTATCACTTCCGCTGGCGGTAACGGGTCTGCGGATCCGCCGGCAGCGCCGTCACCCCACCGCCAGTACGCATCGCCATGACTCCCCGAGGAACCGCTGCGTACACCGCACCTCGCCGCCCAGCATGATCGCGACACTCAGCCATTGAATGCGTATGCACTTCGGTGCCCCCGAGCCCCTACTCATCGGCCCGTATGCTTCCGTGCCGCGAAGTGGTGAAAGCCAGCCAGCGGTGCCCGAAGACGATCGGGACCTCCGCGAGCACCACTCAGCGTCGACTGGTCACGTGATGTCCCACAGAGGCGACAGAATGGTCCCGTGGTTGTAGCGACAAGTGAACGGACTGCAATGAGGGAGCCGCGGCATATCAAGTCTCGCGAGCGGGTTCGCGATCTCGGTGAGGTCTATACCCAGCCGCGTGAGGTGGAGGCGATGCTAGACCTCATTCCCGACGCCTTCGCACACATCGACACTCGGTTCCTGGAACCGGCGGCTGGCGATGGCAACTTCCTCGTCGCGATACTCGAGCGCAAGGTTGCCGCTATCAACGAGAAGACGCACGGCGGCAGCGATAACTGGTACGAGTTCGCATTGCTGCGCTGCCTCGCCTCGACGTACGGCGTCGATATCAATGAAGAAAACGTCGAAGAGGCGCGCGAACGAATGATGATGGTGATTGATGCGGCCCACGTGTTGTGGAGGAAGCCCGGAACGGAGGGTTTCGTGCGTGCAGCCGAAGCGATCATCACGACCAACGTCGTCGTCGGTGACTCACTGAACGCGGCCGATCAGATCCTGTTTGTCGAGTACACGCCGCTGGAGGGGGAACGATTCCAGCGCGTACCGTCGGAGTTGGAGGTACCGATGGTCGACCTGTTCTACGAGCCGCCCACGGCTCTGCCGACGGTGCACTATTCGGAGCTCGGGAGTTGACCGCGGAAGCAGTCGCAGCGGCGGCGAAGCAGCCCCCCGACCTGCAAGTTCCGGATGTGCTCGAGACGCTTGCCCAGCTGCCGAACGACGACGTCTATACGCCTCCCAAGGTCGTCGCGGCGATGCTCGACATTTTGCCCGAGCATGTCTGGTCGGAGCCGCACTACACGTGGCTCGACCCCGCGGCGAAATCGGGCATCTTCCTTCGCGAGGCATTCAGGCGACTAATGGTCGGCCTCGCCGCGTGGGAACCGGATGGCCAGAAACGCCGCGAGCACATTGTGAAGAACATGATCTTCGGCGCGGCGACGACTCAGATCAACGGGGAGATCACCCGTCGCTCTCTCTACCAGACGAAGAACGCGACGGGTAAGGAAGTCAAGGACCTGGGACTCGCTGGTCTCGTAGTCCAGTTTGATTCGCCTGACGGTAACGTGCCGTTCGTCGAGACTGAGCACACGTTGACCCGCAAAGGAGATAAGTGTTCGCTCTGCAAGGCGCCGTCGAAGCTCATCCGAGACCAGCGCGAGTCTTACGCCTATTCGTTCATTCACAAAACCTATCCGACGAAGGAGATGGGCACGATGAAATTTGACGTGATCATCGGGAACCCGCCCTACCAGATGGGAACGGAGGGCCACGGCAAGACGGCTTCGAGTATCTACCACCTCTTCGTCGAGCGAGCGATCGCCATGAACCCTCGGTATGTAGTCATGATTACACCTTCACGATGGTTCGCGGGCGGAAAGGGCATGGACAACTTCCGGGATCGAATGATTGCGGATAGGCGACTTCGCATCCTGGTCAATAACCCCAAGATCTACGACGTCTTTCCCCAAGTGAAGATTCGCGGGGGCGTCTCATACTTCCTGTGGGACCGCGACTATGACGGCGATGTTGAGTTCCAGACGCGAGTGCGCGGCGAACTCAAATCTTCTGTTACGCGCGATCTTCGCGAGGGTGACGGAGTCGTTGTCCGAGACAACAGAGCGCTATCAATCATCCGCAAAGTGATCTCGGCAGCGGAACCCCAAACGGTTGAGGACATTTCTAGCGTCACCAAGCCGTTTGGTCTCACCATGCGTTCAAACTACAAGGGGAGCGTCGCGGAACCATTCGAGGGAGCAGTTCCACTGATCTATGCGACCAAGATCGGATACAGCCGCCCCGATCAAATCGAACGCAACCACGAATGGATCGACAGGTGGAAAGTCATCCTCCCCATGGTCTCGTCAGGAGATACCCCTGAGGACGATGAAGGGAACATCATCGACGTCGTTCTCGGCGAACCCATCGCTTTGGCACCGGGGTCGGCGTGTACTCAGACCTACTTCATCCCGGGCATGTTCTCTACCCGGGAAGAGACGGAAAACTTCGCGTACTATCTCGCGACGAAGTTCGTGCGCTTCCTCGTCCTGCAGCGGAAGATTTCGCAGCACGTGACACCCGATCGCTTTCGATTCGTTCCGATGCTCGACATGACACGACGTTGGACTGACTCAGATCTCTTCGCACGGTATGGACTCTCGCCGGAAGAGATCGAATACATCGAGACCTCGATCAAACCTCGATCGATCATCCTCTCGCTGGACTCGCCGATTCCCGAGACTCACCTTCCCGGCGGCCGAAAGTATCGTGCCGGCGACGCTGCCGTCGAACCTGACGATGAGGGGAACGACGAGTGAAGACCGATGTTGTAAAGCCCAAGGATGTCTTCTACAACCCGACGAGGCTTGTAGTGCCGCTCTTCCAGCGGCCCTACGTCTGGTCGAAGGAGACACAATGGGCCCCGCTGTGGCAAGACATCGTTCGACTGATCGAAGTCATCTCGCAACATAATCAGACAGCAACTCATTTCCTTGGAGCTATCGTCATCCAGCAGGTGCCGACGACGCTCGGCGCACTGCCAACATGGAACGTAATCGACGGCCAGCAGCGGCTCACGACGCTGCAACTTCTGCTCGATTCGCTGCACACCGAGCTCGAGCGACGCGGGTGGGCGCAGCTTGCTGGGCAAATTCTCCCGCTCGTGGAGAATCCGTCCGACTATCGCGACGACGAGAACGACCGTTACAAGCTTTGGCCGACTAATCGCGACCGTGAGGCCTTCACCTCGGTGATGTCTGCGCCGACGCCCGTCGACTATTTGACCGTCGTGAAGTCGCGGCTGGGCGATGCGCACGAGTTCTTCGCCGGCTCGATAAACACCTGGCTCGGTGACGACGAGGCTGCTGAGCGGCGTGCCCGGATGCTAGTCGCTACCGTGATGGATCGGCTGGAGATCGCCAGCATCCGCCTCGATGCAAATGAAGACGCGCAGGCGATCTTCGAGACACTCAACGCGCGTGGCACACCCCTGTCCGCGGCTGACCTCATCAAGAACTTCGTGTTCCAGAACCTCGCTGGCACACCGCACGATGCCGAGAAGGCGTACCTGAACTACTGGGCCGAGTTCGAAACGCCGTGGTGGGAGAAGGAAATTACCACCGGTCGCATCAAGAACTCCCGTGCGTCCCTGTTCCTCTGGCAGTGGCTCACCGCCAGGACACTCCTCGACTTCCCGATTCGCGAGGTGTTCACTCAGTTCAAGCACTACGTGAACACGGTCGCTAAAGACATAGGCGTGCTGCTTCCGCAGATCAAAGCGGCCGCCGATCGCTACCGGTCGATCATTGAAGGATCCGAGAACGTCAACGGCCCGCTCAGCAGAGTTGAGCTCTTCAGCTACCGCGTCGGGACCCTCGATTCCGAGATCGCGCGACCCTTGCTCATGTGGCTCGATGAGCCCGAACAGGCCGCCGTTCCTGTCGCTGATCGCGAACGGATCCTCTCGATCCTGGAAAGCTGGTTTGTGCGTCGCGCATTGGTAAAGGCGCCGTCGCAGGGCTCGAACCGATTCATCGTCGACCTTATGCAGCACCTGAGCACGCAGCCGAAAGACCTGCTCGCGGACGCGGCCGAGGCTCTCCTCGTTGCAAACCATTCCGCTGTCGGCTACTGGCCCGGCGACGACGAGGTCAGAGAAGCGCTGACCGGCGCGACCGCGTATTGGAAGTATCTGCGGGGCCGCCTCCGGATGGTGCTGGAGGCCCTGGAGGATGCGAAGCGCGGATATCCCGACGGCAAGCAACTCGCTATGGGCCCTGTCGTGCGGGTCAAAGGCACCATCGAGCACCTGATGCCGCAGGGGTGGCGCAAGCACTGGCCGGCTCAACTGACCGAGGAACAGGAAGCGGCGCGAGACCGCACCGTGCAGCAGCTCGGAAATCTCACCCTGGTCACGCAGAAGCTCAACAGTAAGGTCAACAACGGACCGTGGACCACGAAGCGGGAGCACTTCCTCAATCACGACGATGTGCTGATCACGAAGGATGCGATCAACCTCGTCCGGGACCGGTGGGATGAGTCGTCCATCGAACAGCGCACAGCGCTGCTCATCGATCAGATTCTCGGCATCTGGCCCGCGCCCGCCGGGCATGCCGGCCTCCGCGGAGCCGCTGCTGCACCATCGACGGCCGTCAGCGTGGATATCGCACAGCTCGTGGCTTCCGGCTGGCTGGAGGTCGGAAGTGAGCTGACAACCCGGCACCCAACGTCAAGGCACGCGGGAGTGCGAGCGTCGGTGGCACAAGACGGACGCATCTTCATCGACGACGCGCCCTACGACAGCCCCTCAGCTGCCGCCGTGGCTGTCACGGGTACCGAAACCAACGGATGGTGGTGGTGGGTAATCGCCGCTACCGGTAAGTCTCTGCAGGACCTCAGAGCGGATTACCTTGCAAGTCTGGGTGAAGCCGATGCTGAGGTGCTCGACGAGCTATCCGATGACGCCATCGAGCGCGAGAGTGGCGAGGTCGACTCGGAGGACGGCGCTGCGTGACAAACCACATTTACGCCTATACACACGCTGGAAACGCGAAGCCGTGGCGTCGCGCGAGCGGGCAGAAGGGCGAGTCCTGGATCAAGGTCGGTCAGACCGTCAATCCGGGAATTGATCGGGTGAGACAACAGGTTGGTACGGCGTTCCCAGGACTACACGGCGTCGACATCCTTTTCCACTCCGAGCCCGCGGTCGGGCCCAACGGCGCGGACTTCAGCGACCATGATGTTCACCGTGTCCTGCGAAACGCGGGAATCGTCAACCCGGGGGGTGAGTGGTTCGAGGCGACCGAAGCTGAGGTTTGGGCAGCGTTGCGATCATTGCAACGCGGGCTTCCTTTCGACCCAACCCGCATCCAGGACTTTCAACCGCGCCCCGAGCAGAAGCGGGCCGTCGAGCAAACTGCAAAGTTCTTCCGCACCCAGGCGACGTTCGGGCCCGGAACCACCGTGAAGTTCCTTTGGAACGCGAAGATGCGCTTCGGGAAGACGTTCACCACGTATCAGCTCGCAAAGGAGATGGGCTGGACGAAGCTGCTCATCCTTACGTACAAGCCAGCGGTGCGGAGCGCGTGGCGCGACGACTTGCTGAGCCATGTCGACTTCATCGATTGGCAGTACGTCGACCGCGATACACCTCCGCGCGAGGCCGACGCCCTGATCGACAGCGGACGACCGACCGCGTGGTTCGCATCTTTCCAGGACGTGATCGGCCGTGACCCGGAGGGCAAGCCGAAGGAACGCAACGAGACTATGCACCTCGTTGACTGGGATTGCATCGTGATCGATGAGTTCCACTTCGGAGCGTCTACCAATGCCGCTCGTGAGGTCTACGACCCCCAGGACAAAGCAGAAGCCGCCTTGGCGCAGATGTTCATGAAGGCCGCGGATGAGTCGAGCGACACCGATGCCGACGTCGTGCCGAAGATCGACTACGGACTGAAGACCAAGTATCACCTGCACCTCTCGGGCACCCCCTTCAAGGCAATCACGAACGGCGACTACGCAGAATCCGAGGTCTTCAACTGGACCTACATAGACGAGCAACGCGAGAAGACTCATTGGGACGTGACGAAGGGCTGCAATCCCTACGAAGAGCTGCCGCAGATGCGCATGTATACGTACTCGATGGGCACCCCCGGCGGTGCGTGGGCAGAGGACGGGGAGTACGACGGATTCGACCTGAACACCTACTTCAAGGCAAAGAAGGCCGACACTGGCTACGTCTTCGAGAAGCCGGACTACGTAGCATCATTCCTCGACCTCATCCGCGGGAAGAAGGCGCTGCCGGAAAAGATCGTTGAGACCGGCGAGGCGAACGCTCAATTCCCGTATGAGGCGGCTGAGTTCAAGGATGCGGTGCGGCACTCCGTTTGGTACCTCCAGGACGTTGCCTCCTGCGAGGCGATGGCCGACCTGTTGCGAAGCGACCCGTTCTTCTCAACTTACGAGATCTACGTTGCGGCGGGGACGAAGGCGAAGATCGGCGCGCAGGCGCTCCCGCCGCTCCAGGCGGTAATTCGTCGCTCGGAGGAACAGGGCAAGTCGGGATCGATCACTCTGTCTTGCGGAAAGCTGATGACCGGCGTGACCGTTCCGGAGTGGTCGTCGATTTTCATGCTCCGCTCGTTGAAAGCTCCGGAGTCTTACTTTCAGGCAGCATTCCGCGTGCAGTCGCCGTGGAAGACCGACGGCGAGATTCAGAAGCGCACCGCCTATGTGTTCGAGTTCGATCCGAACAGGGCGCTCTCGCTCGTGGCGCTGTACGGCACAGAGTTGGCGAACAATTCCGCCGATCGGATCGCCACGCAGGCGTCGGTTCTGGGCGAGCTGATCAACTTCCTCCCGATCTTCGCGATCGATGGTGGCCGGATGGAGCAACTCGACGTTAAGGCAATCCTGGATTGGGCACACGGCGGGATCAGTGCGAACGCTCTCGCTCGCCGGTGGCGTTCGGTCGATTTGTACAACCTCAACGGCGTCACGATGGACCGGCTACTTCAAGACGTCGACCTGATCGCTGAACTTGAGCAGATCGAGGACTTCCGTACGATTCGTGAGGAAGCCGAGAAGATTGTCACCGCGTCGAAGAAGCTCACCGCGGTAAAGCGCGCTGGCGGCGCAGCGAGTGAGCAACGCAGACCCAAAAAGGAGATTGCCGAGAAGCGGAAGAATATCCGCGAGAAGCTTAAAAAGGTCTCCGCGAAGGTTTTGATCTTCATGTATTTAACCGACTTCCGCGAGGAGCGCCTCGCGCACGTGATCGAGTCACTCGACACAGAGTTGTTCCTCCGCTCCACGGGTCTCTCGCTGCAGTCATATGCGAAGCTGACCGAGATCGGGGTTATTGATGTCGGCAACATGACCGACGCGATCCAAAAGTTTCGCTACTTCGAGAAGAAGAGCATCGAAGCGCTGGTCTCGAGTGGCGCAAGCGAGAGCTAAACTCCGCCCGACGAACAAGACTCATAATGCCTTGACCGACTCGTTTGACTCGGTCTACGACATCCGTTGCGCGTCGATCATGCTGGGAAGATGCAGGAGCTCTGTTAGCTCATGCAGGTCGGACGTGCGCACGTCAGCTCGTCGAGGAGATCCTAAAGTGGCCAGACGATCAGTTTGACGCACCCGGCGGCGTAGATTCCTACGCGGTCGACAGGGGTCGTGCTCGTCGAAGGCTGGGCCGAGTGAGCAGCGCATGCGCCGTGACCGGTGGATGCCCTTCGCGGTAGCAGCCGAGTCTGACTCGCACGAGCCTTGTCCACGAAAGGTCGTGACGTCTAGCAGCAGCCTCTCCGACAGCGCGGCCCGAGCCCAACTCGCAACAACACTGAGCGCATCGCCGACGCCGCCGACCCCCACTGCAACCCGCACGACGAACCAGACCTCTGCGAGGAACCACCGACGATGCACCATTTCCCCGTGAGAAGGCCCTATGGCGTACGGCGTATTCGCAAACCAGAACACTGCCGCGCAGCTAGGTCACAAGTTCACGAACAGGTGACCGCGGCGTTCGGCCTCGACGACTGAATCAGACCGTATGCGCTTCCGCGATCAGGACGCAGCTGAATAATGCGGGCCAAAGTTCGACACCGAACGGAGGTATGCCACGACAACGTCCCGCTCGATACTCCCGTCAGGACAGACGTCAAGCCCGAATCCGGACAGCCTTGCGACCTCGACGCGTAGCACATCAGCCACAGCACACCTGGAAAGATGTTCCGGCAGGTGAGCGAGCGCGCCCGCGACGTCACCAGTGAACTTTGGCGCAGGATTGACAACGAGGCGTAGGTCAGACTTCATCGCACGCGCATCTGCGGCAGCGAAGCCGCGCACGTCGATCCGTGCAATCAGCCATCGCCCGGACACCTTGTACGCACCAATGTCATGCTTCCGCGCAAGCGCCACAACAGTCGCCTCCGTCCGATTCAGGAAGCGCGCGACTTCACTCGCCGACATGAGTGTCGGTCGTGTCGACCAGAACAGATCGGCTGTAGCGCTGGCGGACATGACTAGATCCTTCCAGAACGCAGCACCGACTATAAACCTTCGGCGAGCTCAGTCCCGCAGCGTGAGCCAGCCCCGGATGCGAATGCCCTGGGTCGTATTCCCAGGCGCCATGTGCCCGGGAAACTCGCGACCGTCCGTAGGTGGGGCCAAAATGTCTCCGCGGCACGGAGGTTCAGAGTGGTGTCGATCCGAGCGCCCGGTCAACTTCCAGCAGAGGCTGAGAGGCGACTATCGAGAGCGCACGAGGTGGTTGTGCTTGCTCCGACAAGCAAACGAGAACATGAAGCAACCGCAGAGCGCCTCGGTTTTACGTGCACTAGGCAGGCTGCCAGGTCTGAATCAGGCGAAGACTGTCTGTCACGCGCGTCAGACCGAGTCGGACTGGACGAAGGGCTTTTCTAAGCGGCACCGACACTGCCTCAGCAGGCCTCATTTGTACCAGCAACTGGTCCAATTGAGACCCTACGCTGTCTATGCCGGCCAGCTGGCTCAGCATAGAATTGTAGCCGTCACCTAGGGCGGGAAACTCGACGGCGAATCTGCGGAGTTGTTGCATATCAACATCCAAGGCTTTTGTAGTCACCAGCATTCGTTCACCGAGATTCCCGATCGTGATCGCTGGCGCCTCAAAGGCATGGGCGGCACGCACGCTCCACGCGTGAATCTGCTGCGGCGACGTCAATTGCCCGACCTGGCCCGCGTCGGACGCAGCAGTGCCGAGGTCTTGAATCGCAGGTGAAAGCGACTGCCCGATCTCGGTCAAGTCAGCAATCTCAGCCTGGATGGACTCGATAAGCTCTGCTAGACCGGGATCGTCCTCGTCGTCGTAAGGCTGGTTGGGCCGGCCGAGATCCGTCAGCATCCCTGAGTCCGACACATCCTCGAGGTTTGCAAGCCTCGCCTCGGCTACCTCGTACGCTGCTACAAATCGATCCGAGATCCGCGCCATCGTGCGCTTCCACTGAGACGACCCCGCGTCCGCCAAGACCGCGTCCTCGATGATCTCCCAATCCCGCGAGGCCGCTTCGCGAACGATGTCGTCCGGTGAGGTCGAATTGAAGATGACCGGAGCGTCGACCAGTAGAACTGGTAAGAGAAGTTCCTTCACACCGAGAGCGGTGGCGCTCGACTGGAACTTATTGAACTCCAGTCTGCACATCTCACTTTCAAGATAGTTGGCGCTAAGCAGAGGAATGAACACCGAAGCGCCCAGAATCTCAGCCTCTAGTCGCTCCTTCCATATCTCGCCCCACGCGATACTCTCCTGATCGAGGAACGCTCGAATGCGGCGCCCCGACTTCGCGTGGACGAAATGGGCGAGGAGGTCCTTGAAGGGCCTGACCATCCGATAGACGCGGTCGTCGGCTCTAGAATAGCTGAGAAAGACTGTGATCTCGGCATCAGCTCGACCAGTTAACTTCGCCGCCACGCTTGAATCCCCAGTGACAGAGGGCAGCGTCGATTCTTTGCCAGCGTTGACCAACTGCTTGCTCCGCTTATTGTTCTTGTTGCTCATTGCGTCCTTGACGTGGTTCGGAGTTTGGCATCCTTGACCCTCCTTCGGAGGATACGGCAACACTGTCCCTATCGGCCGAAACGGGCGACGGCATCGAACAAGAGATTTCGCGCCGCCACTTCTTCGTACTCGATTGCTATCGCAGCATGCCCCACTACATGCCCCCGCCGCCCGAGTAGAGCAATCGCACATGACGAGAGTCTGCGCCCAGTTGCTCGAGATGGGCTCAAGACGGCTGTCGCTGGAGAGCAATGAGTGCCGACACAAGGTCAAAGCAGGCTGGACGATGGCTTACGAGGAGGGGATCTCCCTTCGGTGAGACCTACGAGTCCGCGTTGCAGGCGGGTTGGTGGGCGCGCATCACTTCGCCTTCTCCCCGGGCATCGCGGTACGAGCAACCGGAAGTCCTCGAAGGTGCGAAGCAGAACGCACGCATGCAGGTCTCCACCATCGAGAACGGCAGGTTCCGGCTCATGTCTTAGTGCCGCTACGACCTGCGCATTGAGAAGCCTCTCGGCTACGTCGCCGTCCCGGATCGCGAGGAGCTTGCCTGACCTTGCATTGCGACATCGTGACGTACGCCACTATGGACCGGCGGCTTCGCAACCGCAGGTACATCGCGTCGCGCCTAGCGGCCGCCTACTCGAATTCCTCTAGAGGCGCGCCACAGCGTGTGCTCCCGAGAGAATGCTTCCTCTGCCTCGGTCACGAAGCGCTCCCACGCGCTCTCGTTCTGAAGAGAATCGAGCTGGGACAGAACGGAAGCCACCTCTTGGCTGGTCACTGAGTACGCCGAGGACAGAGTCTGATATTGCCGAGACTGCGCCCAAGCGGTGAGCGCGGCAGCGAGGGCTGAGACTAGGCCGAGTGCATCGAAGGCAATCACCTGTGCCCACAGTAGCCCGGCGGCAAAGATCCCCGCGACCTCGAAGATGACCATCATTGTTGTCCATTGGCGAAGTCGCCGAGCGTTGAATCTTGCCTTCCGCGAGTACCAGCTCAATTGATCAACAACACGGAACTCGCGATAGAACGCGCGTCGCTCATCGAACGTGCCCGCCCTCACTCGTCGCATCAGCGGCGTGATCTGCCCTCCGCTACCGTCAGCGGGAGGCACGTGGTCGAGGTCGGTCAACAATCCCTGGAGCTCCTCAGAGAAGCGGGTGTCGATGGTGAGGCCATCGTCCCCGAAGCCTTCGCCGCGGACCATATAGCGCCACGCGAGCGTCTTGGCGGACTCCGCCGCAGCTCGGCCCTCGTACCAGATTCGGTCGGGCCGGGCAGCGACCGTATATAGCTCCGCAGCCAACGCCACAAGTAGTGCAACTACCGCGACAAATCCGCCCAGCCACTCAAGGCCGTCGAAGGTGGTGAACATCCCGCCGGCGGCGGCTACAAGTAAGCCGCCAAGGCGGTAGCGCATGCATCGCACGAAGGCGCGCTGACCCGCAAGCGATTCTTGGTCAGCGCTGCGATACAGGGCAGGAAAATCCGTCTCGGCGGGCTTTCGCAGCTCACTAGCCGATGGCAAGGACGATTGCGTCAATGTCCCATCCAATCACCCGGGCGCGCACATTGGTCAGAGCCGCGGGAGTAATCACGCCCGCCTTCAACCGAACGCCGATGACCTTATTGCCGAGCTCCACGCTCTTCGCGATTTCCCACTCGACCCATTCGCTCTTGTGAGTGTCATCCCCAATTAGAACGATCGTTACCGAGGCGGCACGGATCTTCGCACTGATCTGACTTCGGATGTACGTAGCGTTTGTACTGTTATATGGCTCCTTAACTGAGTAGTCGTCGAACTCCAGTGCACTCTTCTTATTTTTCGCTTGACCTCGGAACAGGCGCACCAGCGCCAGGTCCTCTTCGACGAACGAAAGGAAGATGTGCTTCGTCATTGATGTACCCCCGGGCTAACGATCCGCGCGACCATCGCGCCGTACATGGACTTATTGGCGTCCGCCGTTTGCTTCTGCCGGCTCACCGCGTGCGGCATTCTTGGGCCAGCGCGCTCGATAATCTATCGCCTCGCCTGTTCGAGCGCATCGGCGGCCGATGCCTGTAGTTCGCTGTCCGGCGAAGCGTCGCAGTCAAGCGCTGTGACCGGCGGCGCGTGGCCACCCTTCGACACCGAGCAGCTACCCTTTTGGACCTAGAAGTATTGCGGAAACTCGCGACTGACGTCAAGCACTGACCTTAGTTGGTCATGTGAGTCCAGTTCCTTCGACAAGCTGGTCACTTGCGCGCGAGCTTGGCCCGTGCTGACTTCTCCCGCCTCCGCTCTCGCAATCCACACGCGGACTGCTAGTGCGATATTCGCGGCATCGCGGACGTCGTCCAATGCCGCCGCGATGGATGACGCTGCGCCTGAAGTGTTGCCACTGAGAAGGCTTATCTTGGCTTCGACGTTCTTGGACACTCCCATGGGAACGCCGGGAACGCGCATTGCTCGTTCGAGCTCGGTTCGGGCGCCGTCGAGCTCACCCGTGTCGGCGAGCATGCTGGCGAGCGAAAGGAGAGACTGGAAATAGTTCCCGTCGATCTCACCGCTCTTTCGGAACTGCTCCATGGCAAGGGCTGAGTTGCCCGTTCGCTGCGCGATGCGCCCGAGCCGGTGCCTATAGGCCGCATTGGCTGGCTCGCGACTTACAGCGCGTGCCATCACACGCTCCGCTTCTTCGACCTCGTCGAGGTTCTCCAGCGCCTCCGCATACAGGGCGAGGGTCCAGGGAGTGTCGCCACCACGATCAATAGCGATCCGCGCTGCCGCGACCGCACCAGTCCAATCGTCCATTCGCATTCGAGCTTGCGCGATGTCGGACCAGAGCTGAGCTGGATTATGTCTGTGCGGAATCGCCTTCTGAAAGAAGCTGATCGCGTCAGGCCAGTTCCTACCGATGAACTCAATTCGCCCTCTGTCGCGAAGGACCGAAGGATCGGTTGGATTCGCTTCCACGAGGTGATCCCCGAGGTCTCGAGCCTCCCCCAGCCGCCCAAGGTACGCGAGCGATTTCGCTTTGAGCTGCAGCGTGTTCCGGTCAACTTCATCAATGCCGGTTAATGCTTCATCCAGGAACGGCAACGCTTCGGCATAGCGTCGTTCGTGATACAACTCGAGCGCCGTCTGAGTGAGGGTTCCCGTCAGGCCTCCACGCAGGTCTCGCGCTTCGTCAAATCTTCCGGCTAGACCGAGAAGCTTCACCGCGGCTAGAAGCGACGGAACGTACTGCGGGTCGGTCCTCTGGAGCCGTTCCACCGCGGTGCGCATGTACTCGGCGACGCGTGCAGTGCGCTCCTTATGCTTGGGGCTTGAGCGGAATGAACGAAGGAAATAGTCCCGCACCAGTGGGTGGAGCGAAAGTGAACCGAGGCCGTCGTAGACAACTAGCGAGTAGTGGCTGGCTTCCGCAACGTCACGTTTGAACCCATCTGCATCAGTCTCGAGCATGGCAGCCAAGTCCTCGCCCGCAAGGGGGCCGTCCGCGAGGGCGAGCAATTCCAGCATGAGCCAGGTTGCGGGAGCGATGGTGGAAGGATCCACGAGGTCTGTTGCGATCTCGTGCCGTTGCTCGCGGAGATCGGCGGCGGTAAGGGGGAGACGAGGCGCCACGACTTCGAGGGCGAGGGGATGACCGTCTAGTTCCTTGACCACGGATACCAACTCAGCATCGGGTTGGCTCGCACCTAGATTTTTCAACAGCATCAACCCGTGAGGCGCGGCCAGCCCGTTGAGGAAGAAACTCGAGACTCTCGACTCCACCTGTGCGATGCGCGGCCTTCGCCGGGACGTGAGAATAATGAGGCGGCTGTAGCCCTCGCGCGCGTACGCCCCCTCAAGGATCGCGCTGAGAATCCGACCCGGCGCACCGTCTTCCCTGAGCCAGTGTTCGACACCCTCAAACACCCAGATGCCGCCCAGCTCCGCGAACTGCTCTAGCTTGGCCAAGGCATCTGCGAGGGCTTCGTGGACGCCGGAGCCGTCTTCCACCTCATTGCCGCCGACTGCGCGCGACACGAGGAGGTTCAGCTCGGTCTCTGCGGTCGCCGCGGTGACAGAGATCGTATGACTTGCGTTCGCTCCGATCGTAAGGCGCGTCAGGGCCTCGCGGACAAGGCTGCGTTTACCGATCCCAGGGAGCCCACACACGAACAAGGCCCGAACGTCTACGCCGTAGAGCGCCTCTTCGATGGCGCCAATTTCCTGGTTCCGATTAAGGAAGGGCTTGCGCGCATGCGGCGCCGGCCGTTCACCTGCCAGGGCCTTTGCAATCGATGCGGCGTCGGTTGCGCCACGGGCTTGGAGAAACGGTCGCAGGTACAGCGGCACGGGAGTGGTATCGAGGCGAATGACCCGAATCGCAATGGCACTGTCTTCCAGCCAGCGGATGAATGCCATGTGGAGTTCGAAGCTCACCCATCTAGACTCCGCCGACGACTCGCTCCAGAGCAGTGTGAAGTCGGACGCGTTCTCGATGCCGTCGCTGATCTGCTTCAGAAGCAGATCACCCACGTCAAGCTCGTGAAGATCGACCCAGGCGTTCCCGTCAAGAAGTCGCTTCAACTCCAGCGCGAGGGGCTTGTCCGCAGATGCGTGCGAGATGAAGAAACGAGTCACTAAAATCCCCAACCTTGCGGTGCCCGAGCGGGACCATCTTCGCCGACCGTACAGCAGGTTCACCAGGCGGAATGCTCTCCGCGCCCCAACGGGGCGCAACGTGCGGCAGATCGGGTTACCGGTAATCGATTGATCCCCGGCGCATTGGGACGGATCGCGCTCCCTCAGAGTGAAGCCCTCATGAGAAGCGGCCTCTGAGCGATCGCATTGCACTCGCCCCCGCTGTCGACCTTTCACGTGGAGGGTCGATCGTCAGGGATCCGCGCGCGCTGCTTGGCGAGCAGACGTGCCCGGCACGATCACCGTCCACGTAGAGTGGGATGACACGCGCGGACGCACGGCCGTCACCTTCGCTGCGCTCGAGCCCCATGCGGAGGCGCAACATCACGAGCCAGGTGCTCAGGGGGGTTCGAACGCACTGGATCCTGACGAGGTCAGCCCTTGACATGGTCGACGTCGGCGCTGAGAGTGGCGACAAGCTCAACCGAATTCCGGTGCGCGATTTCTTCAGTCGCGTGCGGGCGCACGAGGAGCGCGAGCCCATGGAGTCTCTGCACCCCCCGCTATTTCCGTCTATCGCGTCGCGACAGCAATCAGCTATCCACCGCTGAAGCTCGTCTTCGACACTCTTCAGGTAAGCCAGAGCACCGCAACCCGCCTCATGAGTCGCGCGCGTGACTCGGGTCTAGCTCCAGAAGTACGCATTCAGGAACTCCGGCGGGCGCCGGCGGTAGACCTCTACAACCCGGGCAAGCCACTTGATCCTGCAGCGTCACATCAGGGGCTGCTCAGCCCTGAGGCCCGTCGACCGGACGCTGAGCGGCCCGCCGGTGCTACCGCTTGACCGCCTCACTCTGGAGCGACGGCAGGAATCAGCCATTAGTTCATAACTGCAGCCAACCTCCAGCGATGTCCGATCAGCAATATGCTCATTCGACTCGCGTCGCCGCCGGGCTCGATTTAGCCTCCGTTGGGTTCGCCTGGCGGACACGCCTCACGGCCTGATTCCTCGCGCAGTATTGCCCCGTATTTCGCACGCAAACGGTTGACGCGACCTGATTTCGACCGTCGCTAGATATTGCCCGAGTCTTCAAGTCCCGCGTAATTCCCCGGTTCTTGCAGGCGCCTGTCTGAGTGAGCATCGTGCTCAATCGCGTTCGAGCCCTCCAGGTGCGCAGTTGCTTCTTGCTCCTGGCTCGTCTTTCTGCTGCGCCTCAAGCCATGCAAAGGGCGATTAGTTCCACTCATACCTAGCCCTACCTACACGGCGTCCTAAACCGGCACCGCGCACCCCTCCCCCTCAGCCCCGCGCCAGCCCTCCCCCTCATCTCCCGCCATCCCGCCCCGGTAGACTCTTCCTCGTCCGCTCCCCCTCGCCCCTCAGGAGCCTCTCGCGTGACCACGCCCGCATCATCCGCGTCCGCCAATGCCCACGTCGCCGACACCGTCGAGAACGCCGTGGCCACTCCCGAGAAGGAGCAGCCGTACGACGCGCTGGGCCTGAAGCCCGACGAGTACGAGCAGATCAAGAAGATCCTCGGCCGCCGCCCCACCTCGGGCGAGCTGGCGATGTACTCCGTCATGTGGAGCGAGCACTGCTCCTACAAGAGCTCGAAGAACTACCTGCGCCGCTTCGGCCAGAAGGTCAGCGACGAGATGCGCGAGCGCCTCATGGTCGGCATGGGCCAGAACGCGGGCGTCGTCGACGTTGGCGAAGGCTGGGCCGTCACCTTCAAGGTCGAGTCGCATAACCACCCGTCGTACATCGAGCCCTTCCAGGGCGCGGCGACGGGCGTCGGCGGCATCGTCCGCGACATCATCTCCATGGGCGCGCGCCCCGTCGCCGTGATGGACCAGCTGCGCTTCGGCGACATCGACCACCCCGACACCGCCCGCGTCGTGCACGGCGTCGTCGCCGGCATCTCCGCCTACGGCAACTGCCTGGGCCTGCCGAACATCGGCGGCGAGACGGTCTTCGACTCCGTCTACCAGGCCAACCCCCTCGTCAACGCGCTCGCGGTCGGCGTCATGCGCCACGAGGACATCCGCCTCGCCAACGCCACCGGAACCGGCAACAAGGTCGTGCTCTTCGGCGCCCGCACCGGCGGCGACGGCATCGGCGGCGCGTCCATCCTCGCCTCCGACACCTTCGCCGACGGCGGACCCACCAAGCGCCCCGCGGTGCAGGTGGGCGACCCCTTCGCCGAGAAGGTGCTCATCGAGTGCTGCCTCGAGCTCTACAAGGCCGACCTCGTCGAGGCCATCCAGGATCTCGGCGCCGCCGGCATCTCCTGCGCCACGAGCGAGCTCGCCGCGAACGGCGGCTCGGGCATGAAGGTCGAGCTCACGAACGTGCTCCTCCGCGACCCGTCGCTCACGCCCGAGGAGATCCTCATGAGCGAGTCGCAGGAGCGCATGATGGCGATCGTCGCTCCCGAGAAGCTCGAGGCCTTCCTCGCCGTCACCGGCAAGTGGGATGTCGAGACGAGCGTCCTCGGCGAGGTCACCGGGGACGGCCGCCTCGTCATCACCTGGGACGGTGAGACGATCGTCGACGTCGACCCCTCCACCGTCGCCGTCGACGGCCCGGTCTACGACCGCCCGGTCTCCTACCCCGCGTGGATCGACGCCCTCCAGGCCGACTCGGCGTCGCGCCTGGAGCGCCCGACCGAGCCCGAGGCCATCCGCGAGCAGTTCGCAAAGCTTGTCGCGAGCCCGAACCTCGCCGACACCTCGTGGATCACGAACCAGTACGACTACTACGTGCTCGGGAACACGGCCCTGTCGTTCCCCGACGACGCGGGGATGATCCGCGTCGACGAGGAGTCGGGCCTCGGCTTCTCGATCGCGACCGACGCCAACGGCCGCTACTGCCAGCTCGACCCGTACGCGGGCGCGCAGCTCGCCCTCGCCGAGGCGTACCGCAACGTCGCCGTCACGGGAGCTGTGCCCACCGCCGTCACCGACTGCCTGAACTTCGGCTCGCCGGAGAACCCCGAGGTCATGTGGCAGTTCGGGCAGGCCGTCGACGGCCTCTCCGACGCGTGCCTCGCGCTCGGCGTGCCGGTCACCGGCGGCAACGTATCGTTCTACAACCAGACCGGCGAGACGCCCATCCACCCCACCCCCGTGGTCGGCGTGCTGGGCATCATCGACGACGTCACCCGCCGCATCCCGAGCGGATGGCAGGACGCCGGCGACAACATCTACCTCCTCGGCACCACGCGCGAGGAGCTGGATGGCTCCGCCTGGTCGGAGGTCATCCACGGTCACCTCGGCGGACGCCCGCCGGTCGTCGATCTGGATGGCGAGAAGCGCCTCGCCGGCCTGCTGCAGGCCGCGCGCGACGAGTGGCTCATCTCCTCGGCCCACGACCTGTCGGAGGGCGGCCTCGGCCAGGCCCTCGCGGAGGGCGTGCTGCGCTTCGGCGTCGGCGCCCGCGTGTGGCTCACGGAGATCATGGCGCGCGACGGCGTCGACGCCGCCACCGCCCTCTTCAGCGAGTCGACCGGCCGGGTCATCGTGACGGTGCCGCGCGAGGAGGACGTGAAGTTCCGCGGCCTCTGCGAGGGCCGGGGCTACCCCGTCGCCCGCATCGGCGTGACCGACAGCGAGCCCGCGCTCGAGGTGCAGGACGTCTTCACGGTGTCCGCCGCGGAGCTGCGCGAGCTGTCGACCGCGACCCTGCCCGCCCGCTTCGGCCCGACGGTGGTCGAGCCCGTCGCCTGATGTCCGACCTCGAGGAGCAGGAGGACGCCGCCTACGAGGCGTACCGTGCGCAGCGTCTGCGCCGCGTGCGGGTCGTCGCCTGGGTCGCGATCATCGCGCTGATCGCGACGGGTGGCGGGAGCGCGATCTTCGCGCTGCTGTTCCCGTAGCGCGGGTTGCGGCGTTTCGTCTCGCTTCGCTCGCTCAACGTCCGGGGGTGGTTGCGACCTCTCCGGACGTTGAGCGAGGAGCGAAGCGACGAGACGAAACGGGCGGGTTGCGGCCCCTTCCGGACGTTGAGCGAGGAGCGAAGCGACGAGACGAAACGGGCGACAGGTGCGGCGCGTTTCGTCTCGCTTCGCTCGCTCAACGTCCGGGGGTGATTGCGGCTCGCCGGCCGCGCGCAACCCCCTGGGCCGCACCCCGGCCATCCGCTTGGCTCGACCGCATGACGAACCCATTCCTCGGCCGCGACGACCAGGCCATCGACGTCTCCGACACCCCGCGCGGTGAGCTCGAGGTGGTGCACACCTTCACCGACGGCCCCATGCCGACCGGCGTGAGCGTCTCGCACACGGGGCGCATCTTCGTGAACTTCCCGAAGTGGGGCGACGAGGTGCCCGCCACCGTCGTCGAGCTCGTCGACGACACCGCGAAGCCGTACCCAAGCGCGGAGGCGAACCAGGCCGAGGGCAAGGCCGATCCAAACGCCTTCGTGTCGGTGCAGAGCATCGTCGTCGACCCCGCCGACCGCCTGTGGGTTCTCGACACCGGCAGCCCGATGTTCGAGGAGACGCAGCGCGGCGGCCCGAAGCTCGTCTGCGTCGACCTTGCCACCGACGAGATCGCGCAGACCATCTTGTTCGAACCGGATGTCGCCCTGCCGACCACCTACCTCAACGACGTCCGGTTCGATCTGCGCCAGGGCGAGGCGGGCTTCGCGTACATCACCGACTCCTCGGACCAGGGCCCGAACGGGATCATCGTCGTCGACCTCGCAACGGGCGAGGCATGGCGGCGCCTCCACGACCATCCGACCACCAAGGCCCTGCCGCCCGAGGAGATGGTGCCGGTCGCCGAAGGGCGGGTGTTCGCCGAGCGCGCTGCCGGAGAGGCCCCGCAGCCGGTCAAGATGGGCGCGGACGGCATCGCGATCTCCCACGACGGCGAGCGTCTCTGGTATTGCCCGCTCATCTCGCGCCGGTGGTTCAGCGTAGACACCGCGGCGCTGCGCGACCGGGCGCTCTCCGACGAGGAGGTCGCGGCGACCGTCGTCGACGAGGGCGACAAGGGCGGCGGCGCCGACGGGCTCGAGAGCGACGACCAGGGCCGCCTCTACGCGACGAACTGGGAGCACAACGCCGTCCTCCGGCGGCTTCCCGACGGGGAGATGCAGACCCTCGTGCACGACGAGCGGTTGCTCTGGCCCGACACCATGTCGATCGCGCGCGACGGTCATCTCTATGTCACGGCGAACCAGCTGCACCGGCAGGCGACCTATCAGGACGGGCAGGACCTGCGGGTCTACCCGTACCACCTGTTCCGCTTGGCCATCGATGCGGGGCCGGTGCTGCTGCGCTGAGGCGGAGCGCGGATGCGCCGCCGCGCGGTCGGTCGGCGAGCGGACGAGCGACGCGCGTGATAGGCCGGAGCCATGTGGTTCGACACCTGGTCAGACGTCCTGCGCGTGATCGTCATCGGCACGGCGTCGTACACGGCGCTCATCGTGCTCCTGCGCCTGACCGGGAAGCGGTCGCTCAGCCAGCTGAACGCCTTCGACTTCGTGGTCACCGTCGCCCTCGGCTCGACGCTCGCGACGATCCTGCTCTCGAGCGATGTGTCCTACACCGAGGGCGTCGTCGCGCTCGGGCTGCTCCTGGCGCTTCAGCTCATCGTCTCGTTCCTCTCCACCCGGATCCGGGCCTTCCGACGCGCCATCACCGCCGAGCCGGTCCTCTTGGTGAGGGACGGGAGCTTCCGCCGCGAGGCGATGGCGTCGGCTCGTGTGACCGAGGCGGAGGTGCATCAGGCGGTCCGCGGCTCCGGATCCGGCTCGCTCTCCGACATCGCCGCCGTCGTGCTCGAGACGAACGGCAAATTCAGCGTCATCACGAAGGCGAAGGCCGGCGACGGCTCCGCGCTGAGCGGCGTGCCCGGGTTCTGAGTCGGCGAGCGGCGGTCTCGCTCGCGCTGATAGCGCCGATCGCGCTTGGGCAGCGGATGAACATTCCAGGAACGTGGCTCAGTCATGTTCGTGGACGGGCGCGATCGGCAAGAATCGCTCTTGACGCGCACGACAACCCTCATCGCGCGACCCGCCTGAACGACTGGGAGGAATGCGCCGATGCAACAGCAGGTTCTTCTCGGGACCCTCGCGATCGGCGCCGGCGTCGTGGTCGGGGTGGCCCTGTTCATCCCCTTCGTGATCATCAGCTACCGCACCCGCGGCCGACTGAGTGCACGCCGGCTGCTCGTCTCGTTCACGGCGCTCGTGTACTTCTGCGCCATCTGGACCTACACGCTGCTGCCGCTTCCCGCGCCCGAGGCCATTATCTGCAGCGGGACGAATCTCAATCCTCTCGCCTTCGTCGACGACATCGCGGGGGCCCTCGCGCGACCCGGGACCACGCTGACGGATCCGGCGGTCCTGCAACTGGTGCTCAACGTCGCACTCTTCGCGCCGCTCGGCTTCTTCCTGCGCGTGCTCGCAGGACGCCGGATCCTCGCCGCGGTTCTCATGGGACTCGCCGTCTCCGCCCTGATCGAGGCGACCCAGCTCACCGGCGTCTGGGGGCTGTACCCCTGCGCGTACCGCGTGTTCGACGTCGACGACCTCCTCACCAACACCACCGGCGCCGCGCTGGGGTCGCTCGCAGCGCTGATCGTGCCCGCGCGTCTCGTCCGCCCCCGCTCCGATGCAGACGCCGACGCTCCTCGCCCGGTCACGCGCGTCCGCAGGCTGCTGGCCATCCTCTGCGACGGGATTGGACACGTCATCGTGGCCTTCGTCGTCGCAGTCGGGGTGCGGGCGGGGTTGATCTACGGCCTGCAGGACGACAAGCTCGCGCTCGGTCCGCTGCCCGGCGTCGTCGGCGGAGTGACGGCCGCCCTGATCTGGCTCGTCCTCATCCTCGTGAGCGGTCAGTCGGTCGGGGACTTCGCCGTCCAGCTCCGGTACAGCGGGTCCCCGCTGCCGCGCCCGATCGCGCACACCCTGCGCGCCCTCGGCGGCGTGACGGGGTATGCGCTGCTGTCGCTGCTCCCCGATCCGCTCAGCCTTTCCGCGAACGTCCTCGCGATCGTGAGCCTCGTCCTCGTCTTCACCACCCGCGACGCCCGAGGACTGCCGGGCGTGCTCTCCGGACAGCAGCTCTCCGACGCGCGCGAGCAGCACGCGGCATCGACCGCGTCCGGGGAACGATCGTGACGCCGGTCAGCAGCAGTCGCAGACGTCCCCCTGGCGCTCGCCCGTCAGCGCCGCGACCGGCTGCTTGCACGCGTCTCCGCGCCACGCCTCAAGCCCCTCGCGCACGGCGAAGACCACCACGACGAGACCAGCGAGCGGGTCGGCCCACGACCATCCGAAGAGCAGGTTGAGCAGCAGCCCGACGAGGACGGCGGCGGACAGGTAGCTGCAGATGAGCGTCTGCTTCGAGTCGGCGACCGCCGACGCGGAGCCGAGTTCCCGGCCGGTGCGGCGCTCGATGAAGCTGAGGAACGGCATCACCGCGACGCTGACCGCGGCGAGCGCGATGCCGACCGGGCTGTGCTCGGGTTCGCGGAGCCCCGTGAGCGTGAGGAGCGCGTCGACGGAGACGTAGAGGGCGATGCCGAAGAACGACACCGCGATCACCCGGAGCGCGACCCGCTCCCGCGCCTCGGGATCGGGACCCGCGAACTGCCACGCCACGGCCGCCGCGGAGAGCACCTCGACGACCGAGTCGAGCCCGAAGCCGATGAGCGCGGTCGAGGAGGCGATCGAGCCGGCAGCGATCGCGATGATCGCCTCGATGAGGTTGTAGGTGATCGTCGCAGCGACGATCCAGCGGATGCGCCGCTGCAGGATGGCGCGCCGCTGGGGAGACGGCACCGTGACGGTGCTCATGCGCGGGTTCCGCAGCAGAAGGGCGCGTCGCAGTCGTCGCCGGTGCAGCCCTCGCCATCGTCAACGGCGAGGACCACGTCGACGAGCGACGTGAGCGCGCGGGTGAGGTGCGGGTCGGCGATCTCGTAGCGCGTGCGGCGCCCTTCGGGAACGGCGACGACGATCCCGCAGCCGCGCAGGCAGGCGAGGTGGTTCGACACGTTGGTGCGGGTGAGTTCCAGCTCCTCTGCCAGTCGGGCGGGATAGCCCGGCTCGTCGAGCAGGCGCAGCAGAATCCGCGACCGCGTCGGATCGGCGAGGGCACGGCCCAGGCGATTGAGGACATCCCACTTCGGAGCAATGGTCAGCACACACTGACTATACAGCGGGCGGTGACCGATGTGGCGCTCTCGGCGCACGCATAGCCTCGCTCGCTAACTTCGAGCTCACAGGGGGAGTACTTCCGCCGCGGTCGGCCCGTCAGTACGGACTCGTCATCGAGTTCCGGGTCGCCGGCTCCGATCCGTCGGAGTGAAGGAGACTCTGGCAGCAGTCGGCTTCGCCGACCCTTCCGGAGGATGCCATGAGCAAGCTCAACCAGATCATCAAGCTCGCCAAGAAGGCGATGGACGCGCAGTCCTCGTCGTCGTCGCAGCGCGGCTCGTCGTCGCAGAACGACTGGATGGCGAAGGCCCGCAGTGCCGCCGAGTCGCTGCTCGGAGACCAGTCCCGGCCGCAGGAGCGCTCGGACGGGTACCGCTCGGCCGCGACGGGCGTGCCGCGGCCGCCGGCTCCGTACGGCGACTACCGCCAGGGAAACCGCCCGACGCCGCCCGCGCCATCCGGCTCGGCGCAGGACCGCGCGGCGATCGCGCGCTACGACTACCTGCTGCAGACCGCCCGGCCCGACCAGATCGAGCAGGTGCACCGCGAGGCGTTCGCTCGACTGACAGCCGACCAGCGCGCCCAGGTCGCCGCACGCATGCGCGCGGAACTCCCCCCGCACGAGCAGCCGCGCTCGTCCGACGCTCCCGAGCTCGCCCGCGCGGCGGCGCGGACCGAGGCGACCCAGCCGGGCAAGCTGCGCGGGCTCCTCGCGCGAGCCGGCGGTGTCGGCGTCGCGGGCGGCGTGCTCGCCGGGGCGGCCGGCCTCCTCGGCGTGGTCGCGGGAGGGGCCATCCTCACGAGCGTCGGGGGCGCGCTGCTCGAGCAGGCGCAGGGCATCGACTTCGACGGCATCGCGGAGAACCTCGACGTGCAGTCGATCGCGGAGGGCGCCGGCGGGTTCGTCACCGAGGCCGGCGACTACGCGCAGGGCTTCGGTGACCAGGTGTCGGAGGCCGGCGGCGGGCTGGGCGACATCGCACAGGGCTTCGACATTCCGGGGTTGAACGACTTCTTCGGGCGCTGAGCGCGGCCTGCGGTGGGTTCGCCAGTGCGGGCGACACGGTTTCGTGGGCGGGGGCGTGTCGACCGCACTGGCGAACCGGGCGCCCGGCCGCTCGGTCGTGCGGAACTCGCGTTATCCGGCCCCTAAGCACCACGACGGCACCACCGAACCCGAGGCCCGGCTATTCGGTCGTGCGGAACTCCCGTTATCCGCCCCCAAAGCCGCACAACGGCACCACCGAACCCGAGGCCCGAACGCTCGGTGGTGCGGAACTCGCGTTATCCGCCCCGTAAGCCGCACAACGGCACCACCCAACCCCGACGCCGCCTACCCGGCTCGACGCACGCGCAGCACGGCGTCGGTGACCGCGAGGGTCTGGCCGTCGGGGCGGGTCGCCATCCGATCCACCATGGCGTTGGTCTCGACGATCCACCCCTCGGGCAGTGCGAGCGAGGCGAGCACCTCATCCGACGACGGGAGCGGGGGCCCGTCGTGGCGGTCGCCGTGCGACCCGGGCGGGAAGGCGGCGTGCCCGACGATGAGCAGTTGCCCGCCGAGCGCCACCGCGGAGGCCGCCTGCCGCAGCACGCGCTCGCGCGGCAGCTCGACCGGCGAGTGCAGGAACGCGGTCGTCACGAGGTCGTACTGAACGGATGGGCGCCAGGTCGCGAGATCGGCCTGCACCCACTCGACGCGGTCGCCGAGCCCGCGCCGCTCGGCCTCCGCCGCGCCGACCTCCAGCGCGGCGGTGGAGATGTCGACGGCGGTGACGGACCATCCGCGCTCGGCGAGCCAGAGGGCATCCGCTCCTTCGCCGCTGCCGAGCTCGAGGGCGGTTCCGGGCTCGAAACCCGAGACCTCACGCTCGACGGCGGCATTAACCCGCCCGCTCCACATCAGACCCTTCTCGGCGCGAGCGTCGCGGTAGCGCGCCTCCCAGAACGCCGCCGGGTCACGGGGCTCGTCGACCGCCGCGTCCACGCCGGTCACCGCGCCACCTCGACGGTGCGGGCGGACGGGTCGTCCGGCACCTCGACGATCGACCGACGCGCCGCTGCCACCTCCTCGGCGATGAACTCGCCGTTGATCGCCAGGGCGGCCGCAGCCCCCGATCCCGCGGCGATGGGCACGAGGGCGGCGGGATTCGCCGCGTTGCCGATCGCCCACACCCCCGCGACACTCGTCCGGCCGAGGGCGTCGACCGCGGTCCACTCGCCCAAGGGCGTAGCCACGCGGTCCACGCCGAGCTGGCGCAGCGGCCCATCCAGCGGCTCGAGCGCGGGCTCGGCGAACACGACGTCGACGGGAACGGTCGTGCCGTCGACGAGGCCGAGCGCGACGAGCTCCTCACCCTCGCTGACGACCTGCGCCACGAGCCGCGCCTCCACCCGGATGTCGCGCGCCTCGAGCAGGAGGCGCTCCTCCTCCGGAAGGGGGCCAGCAAGCGCCGTGAACACCGTGATGTCCTCCGAGTACGGGCGCAGCATGTGCGCCTTGTGCAGCCCCGCGACGGAGCCGAGGAGCACGCCGATGCGCCGACCCCGGGCCTCGTATCCGTCGCAGTACGGGCACGCCACCGCCCCGCGGCCCCACTGCTCGGCGAGCCCCGGGATGTCCGGCAGCCGGTCGCGAGCACCGGTCGCGACGACGAGGCGGCGCCCGTTGGCGACCGCGCCGCTCTCGGTCGTGACCTCGAACCCGTCGGCGATCGCCTGCGCGGCAACGGCTCGCTCCGGGGCGATCACGCCGCCGACAGCGCGCACCTCCCGATAACCGTCGGACACGAGGTCGAGCGGCGAGTACCCGTCGCGACTCAGCACGCCGTGCATGTGCGGCGCGAAGCGGTTGCGCGGCTGCTGCGTGTCGAGGACGAGCACGCGGCGGCGGGCGCGGGCGAGGATGAGCGCGGCACTCAATCCGGCGGCGCCCCCGCCGACGATGATGACATCCCAGTGCTCCCCCGCGAGCGCAGCGTTCGAGGGCGGGGCGGATGGCCGGTCGGAGTTCTTCATGGATCCAGCGTGAGCATCGACTACCGTATAGGCAATAAACGATGCCGAATCGGCAAGAGGAGCGGAATGCCCGACGAATCGCTGGCCCTGATCGGCCCGCGCCTGAAGACCTGGCGCGAGAAGCGCAGCATGACGCTCGCCGAGCTGTCGGAGACCACGGGCATCTCCTCGAGCACGCTGTCGCGTCTGGAGGCCGGCAAGCGCGCCCCGAACCTCGAGCTCGTCGTGCCGATCGCCCGCGCCCTCCGCATCGGGCTCGACGAGATCGTGCCGCCGACCGCGCCCGATCCGCGCGTGCGGCGGACGACGAGAAGGATCGACGGCGTGCGCGTCGAGAGCCTCTCGCCGGAGTCGAGCCCCGTGCAGACCTACAAGCTCACGCTGCCCGCGCAGCCACCCGGAGTCACACCCGCGCCCGATCTGAAGGTGCACGTGGGCCATGAGTGGCTCTACGTGCTCACCGGGCGACTGCGGCTCATCCTCGGGGAGCAGGAGGTGATCCTCGGCCCCGGTGAGGCTGCCGAGTTCGACACCCGCCTGCCGCATGCGCTGTCCGCGACGGGGGCGGGGCCGACCGAGATCCTCTCCATCTTCAGCAAGGAGGGCAAGCGCATCCACCTCCGCGCCCGCTCGCAGGCGCGCGAGGAGCAGGACGGCGCCTGAGACGCGCCGCTCAGCGCCTCGCTCAGCGCAGCGCGGCGCGTCTCAGGGTCACTGCTCGACGGCGTGCGCCCTCAGGAAATCCTCGTCCAGTTCGAACCCGAGCCCTGCTCCGTCGGGGATCGCGAGATACCCGTCCTCGTGCTGCAGGGGCTGCGACACGAGCGCGGTCCGGAACGGGTGCGACGACGTGTCGTACTCGAAGAGGGGCTGGTCGGCGTAGAGGCCGGGGTGGGTCGTCGGGGTGTTCGCCAGCGCATGGAGGGAGGCGTACTGGCCGATCGCCGTGCCCCACACATGCGGATTCACCTGCACGCCGTGCGACTGCGCCAGCACGTTGATGTGCTTGAGGGCGGTGAATCCGCCGGCCAGGCAGATATCTGGCTGCGCGATGTCCACCCCCTGCGCGGCGAACAGGGCGGCGAACCCGTACAGCGTGAACTCTGCCTCGCCTCCGGCCACCGGCGTGCGGATGGCATCGCGCACGCGGCGGTAGCCCGACAAGTCCTCCGGGATCACGGGCTCCTCGATCCACCGCAGCCCGAAGTCCTCCAGGGCGGTGGCGAGGCGGATCGCATCGTTCGGGCCGTAGCCGTGGTTCACGTCGATCATGAAGCCCGAGCGGTCGCCCACGGCATCCCTGATTGCGTTCATCACGACGATGTCGTCAGCGAGGCCGAATCCGAGCTTGATCTTCATCAGCGTGTGGCCGTCGTCCGCGTGCCGTGCCGCCTCCTCGGCCATCTCCGCACTCTCGTGCTGCCCTTGCAGACGGAAGAAGCCCGTTGCGTAGCATTGGACTCGATCGCGGAAGGCTCCGCCCAGCAGCTTCCACACCGGAAGGCCAGCGGCCTTCCCGCGGATGTCCCACAGCGCGATGTCGATCGCGCTGATCGCTCCGACGACCACGCCCGTTCGACCGAAGTCGCGCGTGCGGACGTAGAGGTCGTCCCAGATCACGTCGGTCTGGAGTGGATCGCGGCCGACGACAAGCGGGGCTAGCGCGTTGTCGATCACCGAGGCCGCAATCTGAGGCGGCTGCAGCCCCACGCTGAAGGTCTCGCCCCACCCGACGTGGCCCTCGTCGGTGGTCACCTTCACCACGGTCGTCGAGCGAGCTGTGACCCATCCCTGCGAGTACGCGAAGGGTCGGGGCAGCGTCGTGCTCAGAACGAACGTCTCGACTGCCGTGATCTTCATGCATCCACCTGCGCCTTCTCCGAGGGGTCGCCGGGCGCTGCGGGAAGTCCCAGCTCCTCAGCGGTGATGATGGGCTTTTGCACCATGAGGTGATAGACCGCAGCGCCGACCAGCGAGATCACCGCTGCGGTCCAGAAGACGATGTCGAACGACCCGGTCGCGTCCACGATCACTCCGGCGAACAGCGGCGAAACGGTCGCACCAAGGAACCCGCCGAAGTTCTGCACGCTGGCGACGCTCGCCGTCGTCGGGCGGGCGGTGACCTCCGCCGGCATGGACCAGGCGTGAGCGACCACGGCGCCGTTGAAACCGAGCGCGACGGCCATGAGTGCGATCGCGATGGGCAGCGCCAGCTCGGGGGCGAACGCGGCGTTGAAGGGGATCAGCGCGATGACGATCGCCTGCAGGATCAGTGCCGTGGTGATCATCACCTTCTTCGCCCGCTTGGTCGTCCAACCGGGACGCACGCCGAGTCGACCCGAGATCCAGCCGCTGGCGAGGTCGCCGATGATGGCGCCGATCCAGGGGACGCTCGCGATGTAACCGAGTGATGCGAACGGGATGCCGAACTGGTCGATGATGAACAGCGGCAGGAACGTGAGGAAGATCTGGTACCCGAACATGTTGCAGAAGTAGCCGAGCATCATGCCCCACATGCTCCGCCGCCCGAACAGGCGGCCCCAGGCGATCTTCACCCCGGTGTCCTGCTGGCCACCGTCGTCATCCTGCTGGATGTACGCGCGCTCCTCGGCGCTGAGCCGCTTCACCTGCTCCGGGTTGCGGTAGCTGATCAGGAACACGATTGCGAACAGGATGCCGGCGGCACCGGCGATGAGGAAGAGCGACCTCCATCCGAAGGCGGCGACGATCCACACGAGCAGCACCGTGAAGAACGCCGGCCCGGCCTTCAGGGCCGCATCCCAACTCGCGTTCGCGATGCCGTGCTCGCGCTTGGGGAACCACTGGGAGACGATCTTGTTCGTCGCGGGAAGCGACGGCGCCTCGGCGACGCCCAGCATCGCGCGTGCACCGAGGAAGCCCGCCATGTTGTGGAGCACACCCATCGCCGCAGTGGCCGCGCTCCACACGATCACGGCAGTCCCGAGCATCATCCGGGGACCGAATCGGTCGATGAGGTACCCCGAGGGCAGCTGCCCGACCGCGTAGAACAGCGCGAACGCGCTGCCCAGGAGACCGATGTCCGTGGCGGTGATGCCGAGATCGGCCTGCATCCCGGGGGCGGCGACAGACAAGGCCAGACGGTCGATGTTGTTGATGAGCGCGAGCAGCATGAGCAGCCCGAGCACCACCCAGCGGACCTTGCCGCGGGGCTTCGGCACGAGTAGCGCCGTGTCTGTGGAACGAGAGGATCCGAGCATGAGATGCGTCCTTGCTTTCTCAAGGGTGAGGGGTGGAAGGGAGTGTTTGCTAGATCCGACCGAACTTGTCGAGCAGATCCTGGAAGGTGGCGCCCTGGACGATGAGCTCGCGCATGGCGCTCTCGTTGTCGGCGATGGTGCGGGCGCGGGGGTAGACCTCGCCGAGCTCGCCGTGCGGAACGACGGCCACGCCGATCTCGTCGGCCACGACCAGGTCACCCGGCTGCACGATGATGCCGCCGCATGAGATGGGCACGTTGATCTCCAACGGCTCCCGCCTCCCGCTGATGGCGGTGTGCGCCTGGCGAGGGCCGACGGCCTTCGAGGAGATGGCGAAGTCCAGGAAGCGGGCCTCGTCGACGTCACGCGCGCTGCCGTCGATGACCGCGCCGACCACGCCGGCGTTGCGAGCCAACCCGCTCATGAGCCCGCCCCAGATGGAGGTCTCGGTGTCGCCGAACGCGTCGATGACGACGACGTCGCCCGGCTGGGCGACCGTGAAGATGTCGAGGCAGTCGACGATGTCGCCCGCCGTCAGCTTGACCGTCAGTGCTGGACCGATGATCTTGCGATCCGCCGCGCGCGGCTTGATGTCGCTGCGCATCGTGCCCGTGCGCACCAGCGCGTCGGAGACGACGCAGGACAGCGACATGACGTCGGCCATTTCCACGAACTTGGCGATGGCCTCGGTGTCGAGGTCGGGGCGGGTGCCGAAGACCGTGCTCATCGTGCAACCTCCTGGGGACGCGCTCCGACGGGATCGAGAGGGCCTTCACCCAACAGCACCGAGCGCACGTTCTCGGCCGCCGTACGGCGTGCCTCATCCAGCGCCTCCTGCGAGACGTATGCGGCATGCGGGGTGATCAGACAGTTCTCCAGTGAGAACAGCGGATTGTCGGCGGGCTGCCAGCTCTCGCGCTTGGCGGGCTCCTCCTCCGTGTCGTCGAGCGCGGCCGCCGCGATCTGGCCGGAGACGAGGGCGTTATACAGGGCAACGTTGTCCACGACCTTGCCCCGCGCGCAGTTCACCAGCAGAGCTCCCTGCTTCATCTGCGTCAGAGCCGCTTCGTCGATGAGGTGATGCGTCTGGGGCGTGTAGGGGCACATGACGTCAACGAGGTCGGACGTGCGCAGCAGCTCGCTCAGATCGAGCTTCCGCACGCCGTGCGAGCGCATGATCCCCTCCGACACGTAGGGGTCGTAGGCGGCGATGTCGAACCCGAAGGCGGCGAGCTTGCGCGCCATGTTCTGGGCGATCCGGCCGAAGCCGACGAAGCCGAACGCGCTGCCGCGCATTCGCCGGATCGGGCGGTTCCAGTCGCTCCAATGCCAGCGCCCTTCGTGCGTAGCGGCGTTGTACGACGGAATCGAGCGGATGATCGTGAAGGCCATGCTGATCGAGTGATCGGCGACCTCGTCGATGCAGTAGTCAGGCACGTTGGTGACGACGATGCCGGCGCGCGCAGCGGCATCCACGTCGACGATGTCGACGCCGATCCCGTAGCGGGCGATGACCTTGCAGTTCGTCAGGCCCTCGATCGTCGTGGCGGTGATCTTCGCGTACTGCTGCAGGAACGCGTCGGCATCGGCAGCGAGACGGATGAGGTTCTCGCCGGTCCGGTCCTGTAGGCCGATGACCTCCGCGCCAATGGGCTCGAGCACGGATCGCTCGACATCCAGGTCGGGGTAGTCGTAGTCGGTGACGTAGACCTTGTACATCCTCGTACTCCTTTCTGTTGCGCTGCTTGCAACACTGGTGCGCTGTGCGCTACGTTTGAGCTGACGCTAACACGGCTTCCGCCGCCCGATCAAGGAGAGTCCAATGAGCCATCCCCTCCGCTCGGTGTTCTGCGTGGGCGAGACGATGACCCAGCTCGCCCCACCGCCACCGGTCCCGCTAGTCGAGACCGCCACGCTCACCGTGAATGCCGCGGGTGCTGAATCGACGGTCGCGATGTATCTCGCTCGGCTGGGACATCACGCCGCCTGGGTGTCCCGCCTCGGAGCGGACCCGCTCGGTGAGCGCATCCGGCGTATGCTCACGACCCACGGGGTTGACATCGCACACGTCGAGGCGGACGCCTCGCGCCCGACAGGGGTCTACTTCAAGGACCCGGGCGCCGAGCGCACGGGGATCTTCTACTACCGCACGGGCTCGGCCGCATCCGCCCTCGGGATCGACGACATGCCGTGGAGTCGCCTGGACGGCACCGCGCTCGTCCACACGTCTGGCATCACCGCCGCGCTCTCCACCTCCACCGGCGAGCTCGTCGACGCGCTCCTCAGGCGACGGAAGGAGCACGGGCACCTCGTCTCGTTCGACGTGAACTACCGCCCACGCTTGTGGGGGTCCCGCGACGCGTCCGCGACGCTGCTGCGCGCAGCGCGTCGCGCCGACATCGTCTTCGTGGGCCTCGACGAGGCTGCCGAGCTCTGGGGAGCACGCACCTCAGCCGATGTCCGCCGCCTCCTTCCCGAACCCGACCAGCTGGTTGTCAAGGACGGCGGCATCGCGGCGACGCTCTTCGCAGGTGATGAGGCCTTCACCGAACCGACCACCCCCGTCGAGGTGGTGGAGCCGGTGGGCGCGGGCGACTCCTTCGCGGCGGGATACTTGCACGAGCTGTTGTGCGGGCGCGACCCGCTTGATCGGCTGCGCAGCGGGCACCGACTCGCCGCGACGGTTCTCGCGACCACGGCCGATTTCGTCGATCCGAAGGGACCTGCCCATGGCTCAGAGCATTGAGCGCGCGATCGAGGTCCTCTCCCTGGTCAGCGAGGAGCCCTCAACACCGTCGAGCATCGCCCGTCACCTCGACGTGCATCGTTCCACCGCGCTTCGCATCGTGGAACTGCTCACCGAACGGCGGTTCCTCCGCAGGCTCACCGACGGCCGGTACGGGATCGGGCCGGCGATGATCACACTCGCGGTGCGCGCCGCCGATCAGTTCGACCTCGCGCAGATCGCGCGCCCACATCTCGTCTCGCTCAGCACCCAGTTCGACCAGACGGTACACCTGGCCGAACTCCAGGGGAACGACATCGTGTACGTCGACAAGGTCGATCCGAGCCGACGCTCGATCCGGCTTACCTCGCGGATCGGTCAACCGGTTCCTCTGCACACGGCCAGCGTGGCGAAGGCCATCCTTGCGTTCCAGCCGGCCGAGGTGCGGGCGACGATACTGCGTGATCACGGCTTCGAACGATTCACGACGAACACCATCACCTCCCTGGACGCCTTCGACCTCACCCTGTCGCAGGTGCGCGAGCGGGGGTGGGCTATGGACGACGGCGAGCGCGAGGACTACATCAACGCGCTGGGCGCACCGATCCGCGACGCCAGCGGAGCCGTCGTCGCGGCCGTCTCGTCGATCGAGCTGCGATCGGTGCAGGACCTCGGCGAGATGGAACACGATGTCCTGCCGGCGCTGCTCGCCGCGGCCGATGCGATCTCGCTGGAACTCGGCTGGGCACCCGAAGACGGAGGAGAAGACGATGATCGATAACGAATGGTTCGCGGCGGGCTTCGCCGCGTCGCCGTACATGGCCATCCTGCGCGGACTGGGCGCCGACACGACTCTGGAGCTGGCGGCGCAGGCGTGGTCGGCGGGCGTCGAGCTCGTCGAGGTGCCCGTGCAGCGGCCCGAGGACCTGGAGGCGCTCAGCGCGCTCCTCGAACGGGGCCGAGCGGAGGGGCACCCCGTCGGCGCCGGGACTGTTCGCACGCCCGAGCAACTCGACGCGGTGGCGTCAGCCGGAGCGGACTTCGTCGTCACGCCCGGATTCTCGCCCGCGATCATCCGCGCGGCGGCCGAGCGAGGCATTCCTGCGCTGCCCGGCGTCGCGACCGCCAGCGAGGTCGACGCTGGCCTGCAGCTCGGCCTCACCTGGCTGAAGGCGTTTCCAGCGTCCGTGCTCGGAAGCGCCTGGATCACCCAGATGCACGGCCCGTTCCCGGAGGCCCGGTTCGTCGCGACCGGCGGAATGAGCCTGTCAAACGCGCCCGATTTCCTTGAAGCCGGCGCCCGGGGTGTCGCGATCGGATCCGCTGTGCGGGACCTCGCCTCCCACAGTCGATGACTCCCCCGACTCCCTGACGCCTCGACGGCCGGATCGTCCGGCGCTGCCGACCGCCACCATCCACCGCGAGAGGCCAGCCGTACTCCCGACGCGGAAAGCGGTCGGCCGAACGGGAGGCGGCAGCGCCTCGCTCAGCGCAGCGCGGCGGCGGCGTCAGCGGCGAGCGCGAGGGCTTCGTCGAGGTAGGGCACCTCGACCGAGCCCTCGTCGAGGTTCTCGACCTCGCCCGCCGTCGCGAGGCGCAGGCGCATGCGCTGCAGGTCGGTCTCCTGCTCCAGCGCGGTCAGCATGTCGTATCGCACGAACGCGTTCGACGCGATCGGCGAGGTGTACGCCCGCGCGCGGAGGTCGGAGGGGATCCGCGCCGGGTGCCGCTCGAGCATCTCGAGGGCGGCGCCCACCGCCTCGCGCTGATCGATGAGCTGGAGCAGCCGGAACCGGATCACCCCGAGCACGGCGTTGCGGCCATCCTGCTCGACGAACTCGTCCCCGCGCCTCTGGAGGCGCCCCACGGCTCCCAGAAGTCGCTCGCGGAGACGACCGAAGTCGTCGGAATCCGCAGTGGGGTCAGCCATGTGGGGTGCGCGCTCTCCTCGTTGCGCTGCAGCCGGAATCCGCAGCGCGGGGAATACCAGTCAGCCTAGCGAGGCCGAGCGACGCCCTTGCTTAAAGAATGCCCCAGCATGTCCCGCTTATTCACACGAAGGTCTGCCGATGGCGTGAATAAGGGGGACATGCCGGGGGCGGAATCAGCTCGCGACGGCCTCCAGTCGTCGGTCGTTGCCGGCGTGCACGAGCGCGTCGATGCGGCGCTCGTAGGCGGTGAACTCCGGCGAGGTCGGGTCGCGGTCGACGCCGAGCCCGATGTCGACGACCTCGCGCACGTGGCCCGAGATGCCGTGCGCGGTGCCACCGGCCATGACGACGACCCGGTCGCCGAGGTAGACAGCCTCCTCGATGCTGTGCGTGACGAACAGGATGGTCGTGCCCGCCAGCCGCTGGATGCGCTGGAGCTCATGCTGCATGTCGGTGCGCGTGAGGGCGTCGAGCGCCCCGAACGGCTCGTCCATGAGCATCACCGACGGCCGGTTCGCCAGCAGCCGCGCGATGGCGACGCGCTGCTGCATGCCGCCCGACAGCTGATGCGGGAAGGACTTCGCCACTCGGGTGAGTCCGACCGCAGCGAGCGCCTGCTCGGTGCGCTGCCGCACCTCGACCTTCGGCAGGCGCGCCTGCTTCGGCCCGTACGCGATGTTCTCCGTCACGGTGAGCCACGGGAAGAGGCCGTAGTCCTGGAAGACCACACCGCGGTCGGGCCCGGGGCCGGTCACGGTCTTCCCGGCGACCCGGAGGGTGCCGTCGGTCACGGTCTCGAAGCCGGCGACCATCCGCAGGACCGTGGACTTGCCGCAGCCGGAGGCTCCGACGATGCACACCACCTCGCCGGCGGCGACGGTGAGGTCGACTCCCTCGACGGCGGGGATGGCCGCGCCGGGGTATCGCTTGCCGAGACCGTTCATGACGATGTCGGCGGGCGCCCCCACCGGGGCAGTGTTGTCGGTCATGTGCGTTCCCTTCATCAGGTCTGGATGGGGCGCCGGCCGAAGGCCACGGCGAAGACGAGCGAGAGGAGCCGGTCGGCGACGAACCCGGCCAGGCCGATCACGACCATCCCCACGATGATGAGGTCGGTGCGCGATTGCTCCCGCGCCTGCGTGATGAGCGCCCCGAGGCCGGTGTTGATGCCGACGGTCTCGCCGACGACGAGAATCACCCACGACAGGCCCATCGCGATGCGCATACCCGCGATGATCTGCGGCGCCGCCGCGGGCAGCACCACCTTCGCCAGGGCCTGCAGCGGTGGGGTGCCGAGCATCGCGGCGGCCTCGAACAGCCGCGTAGGCACCTGCTTCACGCCGCTGATCGTGTTGAGCAGCACGGGGAACACCGCCGCGAGGAAGACGAGGAACACCGTCGAGCGGTCGCCGAACCCGATGAGGAGGAGCGCCAGCGGCGCCCACGCCGTCACCGGGATGGGGCGGACGAGGTTGACGGTCGGCTCGAGCATCCGGAACAGCAGCTTCGAGCGGCCCATCAGCACGCCGAGCGGCACGCCGACCGCGACCGCCAGGAGGAAGCCCTGCAGCACCCGCAGGGCGGAGGCGCCGAGGTGGCCCCAGAGGGTGCCGCTGTACGAGTCGTCGTAGACGCCGCCGACGGCGAAGTCGACCAGTCGCAGGCCCACCTCCGCCGGCGTCGGCAGGAACGCCATCTTGATGTCGAACGGCAGCACCCATCCGCTGACGGCGCCGACGTGCCATCCGATGAGGATGAGGATCGGCACGGGCAGGGCGAGCGCCCACGTCCACGAGAGACGGGGTCGCCTGCGCGGGCGAGCGGATGGCGCGGGTGGCGCCGAGCGGCCGGGCGCCGGCGCCTCCAGGGTGGCGGTCATGCGAGTCTCCCTCGGGTCTCCGGTCTCGAGATCAGGACGCCGACGCCGCGTCGACGAAGGTGGTGTCGACGAGGAGCGAGGGGTCGATCTCCGACGCGATCTGGTCGAAGGCGAGCATCTCGGCGCCCATGGCCTCGAGGGTCGCGACGTAGGCGTCGTCGAGCTCCCAGCGCGCCCAGGTGTTGTCGATGGCCGTCTGGGTGACCTCCGGGTCGAGCGCGAACTCCTCCACGAGGCCATCCGCCCATGCCTGAGTGTCTGCGCTCATCTCCTCGATGGCGGCGACGTGCGTGTCGACGACGTCCTGCACGAGCTCGGGGTCGCTCTCGATGAGCGAGTTGCTGGTGGCGAGCACGATGTTCGTCTTGCCGATGGGGGTGTCATACGCCGAGAGCAGCTCGTGCGCCCCGCCGACGATCGCGATCGACGGGCCGGTCTCGGCGGAGATGAAGGCGTCGATCTGCCCCGACTCGTACGCGCCCGCCATGTCGGCGAACGGGAGGTTCACGAGCTCGACGTCGGCTGCGGGGTCGATGCCCTCGGCCTCGAGCGTGCGCTTGAGGAGGATCTCCTGCGTCGCGCCCATCGGGAAGCCGACCTTCTTGCCCGTGAGATCCTCTGCGGTCTCGATGTCGGGCGACGCGACGATGCGCGTGCCGCCGTCCGCGGCCGACGCGACGATGCGGACATCCTGCTCCTCCGCGACACCCGAGACGACGGATGCCGCGCCCGTCACACCGAAGTCGATGGAGCCGGACACGATCGCGTTCTTGATGTCGCTCGAGGTGTCGAACAGCACGATCTCGAACTCGAGCCCGTCTTCCGCGACCCCCTCGTAGAAGTAGGGGCTGAAGAGGTGCGGCTGGCTGCGGAGCGTGCCGACGGTGATGGTGCCGCCCTCGGCGGAGGCCTCGGCCGGTGCGCAGCCGGCGACGAGGGCGACCGCGGCGAGAGCACCGGTCAGGGCGAGGGGCTTGGTGACGTTCATGGGGGGTTCTCCTCGTGCTCGGGTGGTCAGTGCTCGGATGGTCAGACGGAGGCGACGGCGCGGTAGGCGCGCCAGCCGCCGAGATCGGTGATGTCGCGCTCTTCGCCGACGACCGACGCGGTGAATCCGAGGACGACGCTGCCGTCGGAGAGTTCGATGTGCCCGAGGGCGAGCGGAGGGGCGATGGACGCCAGCAGCTGCGCGACCGCGAGCGGAGACAGGCGCCACAGTTCGCCCGGCAGTTCTGCGCCATCCGCGGACCGGATGACCGCCGGGCGGTCCACCTCCCCCTCGATGAGGAGCATGCGGAAGGTCGGAGCGGTCGCGATCTCCCGGAGGAAGCGTGCGCCGAGCGCCTGCAGCTGGCCGTTGAGCGGCTCGCCCCGGAGGTGCGCGCCGAACACCGCGACGTCCACGCCGCCGGAGAACGCGAGCGGCTCCCCCGGGTCCGCAGCGCAGAAGCGCGCGGCGAGGTCGGCCGCGACCTGGTCGTGGAAGGCCGGCGTGACGAACGAGATGCCGAACTCGCCCTCGCCGGGCACGGTCTGCGCGTGCACGGCGACGGCCGCCATGTCCATGAGGTTCACGAAGTTCGTGAACGTGCCGACCGTGCGGTTGACGCCGATCGGATCCGCGGCGAGCTCGTCGTGACGCGGGTGGATCGGCGCGGTCGGGATGAGGAGCGCGTCCATGCCGTCGACGCGACGCCGCGCCTCCGCGGTCAGCGCGAGAAGCGTCTGCTGCGCGCCGATGACGCTCACCCCGGCGACCGCCATGGCGCCGGCGGCGATCGTCGCGACGGAGGGGTCGGCATCCTCGGGATGCTCGGCGAGGAACGCGCCGAACGACCAGCCTCGCTCGGCGACGAGCCCGCCGTCGTACAGCAGCTGCGCGGCCTCGAGGAAGGGGGCGAAGTCGACCGCCTGGACCTCCGCGCCGAACTCCTCGGCGCGGCGGACGGCGCCGGCGAAGGCCTCGCGCATCGCGGGCGAGAGCGAGACGAGCGACGCGTCGTCGGGGATGGCGACCCGCGGGCGCACCGGCGCCGCCTGCGGCACGTCCGCCGGGCAGGCGCGGCTGTGGGGATCGAGCTCGGAGACCCCCGCCGCGATGTCGAGCACCTTCGTCGCGAGGGCGACGTCGGGCGCGAAGATCGACACGGTGTCGTACGAGGGTGACGCCGGCAGCACGCCGTCGAGCGGCAGGAGGCCGAGCGTCGGCTTCAGCCCGACCACGCGGTTGTACGCGCCGGGCACGCGACCCGACCCGGCCGTGTCGGTGCCCAGCGCGAAGTCGACGATGCGCCATCCGGTCGCCGCCCCGGAACCCGAGCTCGACCCGCCCGACACGCGGTCGGCGTCGTGCGCGCTGGAGACGGCGCCGTACGGGCTGCGCGCACCCACGAGCCCCGTGGCGAACTGGTCCATGTTCGTCTTGCCGACGAGCACGGCGCCCGCGTCGAGCAGACGCTGGACGACGGTCGCGGTGCGCTCGGGGATGTGCGAGAAGGCCGGATGAGCGGCGGTCGTCGGAAGCCCCGCCACGTCGATGTTGTCCTTCGCCGCGAACACGTAGTCGGCGAGCGGCAGGGTCTCGCCATCCTCGACGCGGCGCCGCACCTCGGCGACGTCGGCGGCCACGTCCTGCTCGTCACGCAGCGTGATCCAGATCTCCGAGGGGGCCGAGCGGACGGCGTCGAAGAGCCGGGCGACGGCCGCGACGGGCTCGAGGTGGGAGCTGAGGACGGGCATGGTGTTCTCCGTTTCCGCGATCACGACATCTGCGCGATCTGCATGGCGCGCGCGGCGCGCGCCTCGACGATGGACTGGGACAGGCCGACATGCTTGCGCAGGGCGTCGCGGGCGTCGCGAAGGCGCCCGCGCAGGGTGAGGTCGAGGATCTCCAGGTGCTCGGTGACCGTGGCGTCGACGCGATCCTGCGTGAGGTAGTCGTGCATGCGGATGGGGCGGATTCGGCGGTTCACCTGCTGCAGCGACTGCACGAGCTGCGCATTGCCGGCCGCGCGCAGCAGCTCGACGTGGAACTGCTCGTCGGCGTCGACGAAGCCCGGGTCGGGTTCGACCCGCTGGGCGGCGCGCTCGAGCCACAGCGTCATCTCGCGCTCGAGCACGGGGCGCGAGTGCCCGACGGTCGGGTCGGCGATGGCGCGGTCGATGCCGTGGGACTCGAGCAGGATCCGCAGCTCGTAGAGCTCGGTGAACTCCTCGAGGGTGGGGATGTAGCGGTACAGGGCGCCGCCACGGTTGATCAGCAGGCCATCGCCCTCGAGCCGCGCGAGCGCGTCGCGCACCGGGGTGCGCGAGACCGCGAAGCGCTCGGCGACGTACTCCTCGGTGAACCGCTGAAACGGCGACACGGCGGTGGTGAGCAGCTCGGTCCGCAGCGCCTCGTACACACGGCGGCGAGCGGGAACGCGGGCGCCGCGCGGGCCCGTCGTCTCTGTGCTCGTGACTGTATCCATTGCTGGACATCGTGGAGCGCCCATGTTTCGGGCATGTTGTCGGGTCGTCGCGACGGCGTGAACATGCACGCGCGCACAGCGGGCCGGCGGGCCTCACTTCCGGAGCGGTGGCGGGCTGATGAGTAGCATCGAGGGAGGTCGCACCAGATGCGGACCTCGACCGCCGCTCCTTGTCGCCGCGCTGACGCGCTGACCCCCTCCGCACCATCCCGCGCTCACCGCTTGGAGAACCCATGGCCCTGCGTTCGCAGACCGACGTCCTCGTCATCGGCGAGGCCCTCATCGACATCGTGGCCGCAGCGGATGGCGCGACCGAGCACGTCGGCGGGAGCCCCGCCAACGTCGCACTCGGGCTCGGTCGCCTCGGCGTCGACGTCGCGCTCCTGACGCGCATCGGCGCCGACGAGCGCGGCGCACGCATCGCCGCACGCCTCGGCGATTCGGGCGTGCACATCCTGCCCGAAGCCGTCGTTCCGGCGGCGACGTCGACCGCCACCGCGCGGATCGGCACGGACGGCAGCGCGACGTACGCGTTCGACATCGACTGGTCGCTGCCCGAGGCCGTCGCACCCACGGCGAAGGTCGTCCACACGGGCTCGATCGCCGCCTTCCTCGAGCCTGGCGCCGCATCGGTGCTCGCGATTCTGCGCACGTGCGATGCGGCCGAGATCACATTCGACCCGAACATCCGCCCTGCGCTCGTTGGCGATCGGGCGACCGCGTTCGCCCGCTTCCAGGAGATCGCGGCGGCCTCCACCGTCGTGAAGATGAGCGACGAGGACGCGGGCTGGCTGTTCCCCGACGTGCCGGTCGACGAGGTCGCCAAGCGGGTGCTCGCGCTCGGCCCGCGGATGGTCGCAGTCACGCTCGGGGCGGACGGCGCGCTGCTCGCGACGGCCGAGCACGTCGTGCGCATCCCTCCCGTGCGGGTCGACGTCGTCGACACGCTCGGGGCCGGCGACACGTTCATGGCCTCGTTGATCCGCTCGCTCGTGAACGCCGGAAGCCGTGACCTCGACGAGGGTGCGATGGAATCGATCGGACGTGCCGCCGCGGCTGCGGCGGCCGTCACGGTCTCACGAGCGGGCGCCGATCTGCCGTGGGCCCGGGAGCTCGCCGCGCGCGACTGATCCTGGCCGAGACGCCGCCCTCCTACCTGTCCCGCCCGGCATGTCCCACTTGTGCACGCCATCCGTGACGTTTGAGGTGCATAACCGGGACATGCCGAGCGGGGAGAGGCGCCGGGCCGGGCATCAGGCCAGCACGAGCGCCTCCATCCGCGCGTACGAGGCCTCCATGCCGTCGACCATGCCGGTCTCGAGGATCATGTCGCGCGTGGCCGCATCCGGATACTCGATGAGCTGCGTGAGCAGGGTGAGGCCGTCCTCCTCGTAGAGCGACAGGTCGTTGATCGTCGTCGGACCATCCGCCATGCCGATCATCCGCTCGGTGGTCACCGCCCGGCGACCGGGCTCGACGTGCAGAACCTCGCCCTCGAACCCGAACCGCTCGCCTTCGACGCCGGCGCTCGGCTCCCACTCGTACCGGTACGTGCCGCCCACCTCGGTGGAGGTCTCGCAGACCGGCATCGCCCAGCCGTCGGGTCCGAGCAGCCACTTCTGCATCAGCTCGGGCTCGAAGTGCGCGCGCCACACCATCTCTCGCGGGCCCTGGATGACCCGGGTGATGCGCACATGCTGATCGTCGAGGATCTCGACCTCCGTGCCTCGACCCTGCGCGTACTCGCGCAGGTCCTGCAGCACGAGGTCGAGCTGGTTGATCCCCATCGTCAGACCCTCGACCATCCCCATGGCCGTCAGCTGCTCGAGAGCCTCCAGCGACGGGAAGTGGGTCGTGCTCGTGACGCGGGCACCGCCATCCGCATCACTGAAAGAGAACTCGATGCGCGACGCCGGGAGGTCCACCGGCTCACCCGAGTCGCTGGTGAACGAGTCGATGACCTCGAAGAACGTCGGCTCGGAGATCTTCGTGAACTCCCAGCGCGCTCGCGACACGTCGCCGCGCGGGCCGGTCATCGCGTACTCGGCGACGCCGCCGGGGGCGAAGTCGAACGCCTCGAACGTCGCGGGGTAGCCGGGAGGCCCCCAGAAGCGCTCGAGCTGACGCGGGTCGGTGAACGCCTCCCACAGTCGTGCGGGCGCGACGGGGAAGTCGGCGACGAGCGTGAGCGTGAGCGCCTCGGGATCGCTCACGACGGAGGTGACAGGCATGGCATTTCTCCTTTGAAGGCGGATGCCGCGGCATCCTGTGCGAATCAGGTGTCGTCTTCGGCGAGCAGATCGTCGAGGCGGTCGATGCGCGAGCGCCAGAGCTGCTCGTACTCGGAGAGGAGACGCTGCGCCTTCGCGATCGTCTCCGGGTCGGCGCGCACGAGGCGCTCCCTTCCCTCGACCCGCTTCACGATGAGGCGGGCGGCTTCGAGCACCGCCACGTGCTTCTGCACGGCGGCGAAGCTCATCTCGTACTCGGCGGCGAGGGTCGACACCGACCGCTCGCCGTCGAGGGTGCGCCGCAGGATGTCGCGGCGGGTGGCGTCGGCGAGGGCCCGGAAGATCCGGTCGACGTCGGCGTCCTGCAGGTCATTTCGTGCAACCATTTGGTTGTAGGTTAGGGCGCGGGCCGGTACTCGTCAAGAGCGATCTCGCGTGGATGCCGCCGGCCAGATCACGCGCGGACGAGTCCTCGCGCGCGGCGGCGCGGCGCCCCTCCCACGCGAGGAGGGCGCGCCGCGCCGGATCGACGAGTCACTGCTGGATGAAGGCGAGGATGTCGGGGTTGATGACGTCGGCGTGAGTGGTCAGCATCCCGTGCGGGAAGCCCTCATAGATCTTGAGCGTGGAGTTGCGAAGGAGCTCATGCTGCCTGATCGCTGCGGCCCGGTACGGGACCACCTGATCGTCGTCCCCCTGCAGGATCAGCACGGGCACGGAGATCGCCTCGAGGTCTTCGGTCTGGTCCGTCTCCGAGAACGCCTTGATGCCTTGGTAGTGAGCCAGCGCGCTGCCCATCATCCCCTGGCGCCACCAGTTCTCCACCACGGGCTCGGAGAGAGCCGTACCCTCGCGATTGAACCCGTAGAAGGGCCCGGCGGCGACGGCGCGGAAGAACTCCGACCGGTTGGCCGCGAGGGCGCTTCGGAATCCGTCGAAGACGGCGAGCGGAGTCCCGTCGGGGTTGGTCTCCGTCTGCACCATGATCGGGGGAACCGCCGCCACGAGGACGGCCTTCGCAACGCGCCCTTGCGGCTCCCCGTATCGAGCGACATAGCGCGCGACCTGCCCGCCGCCGGTCGAGTGCCCGATGTGGATGGCGTCACGCAGGTCGAGGTGCTCCACGACGGCGGAGGCATCGCTGGCGTAGTGGTCCATGTCATGGCCCGTGCCGATCTGCGACGACCTGCCGTGCCCGCGGCGGTCGCTCGCGACCACCCGGTAGCCCTTGTCGACGAAGTACAGCATCTGGGCATCCCAGTCGTCTGACGACAGCGGCCACCCGTGGTGGAACATGATGGGCTGGGCGTCGCGGTCGCCCCAGTCTTTGAAGTAGATCTCGGCACCGTCGTCGGTGGTCACGTATCCCATGGCAGTTCTCCTCTTCAGCCGATTTCGGCGATGGCGTCGGTGATGGTCTTCACGACCTGGTGGGGGTGCGAGCGCATGACGAGGTGCGGCGCGTCGATTTCGACGACGGAGCGCAGCCCGGCCCGCTGATACCCGAACCGCTCGACGTCCGGGTTGATGGTGTGGTCCGCTGCGGAGACGATGCCCCAGGCGGGCTTCGACTTCCATGCAGCGACGGGTGCGGCTTCGCTGAAGGCCAAGGCGGCCAGCGGTCGCTGTGAGACGGCGAGCACCTCGGCCTCGCCCGCATCGATCCCCGCCGCGAACACGGACGGGAACGCGTCGATCTCGACGGTGACGTCCGTTCCAGGGTCGGAGCCCTCGGTCGGGAAGGGGGTGTAGACCAGGTGTGCGGCGAGATCGGAGTCTGGGAAGCCGCCCTGCAGCTCGCCGAGGCTCTCGCCCTCCTCCAGGGCGTAGCCCGCGACGTACACGAGGCCGACCACGTTGTCCGCGGCGCCCGCCACGGTGATGACCGCCCCGCCGTAGGAATGGCCGACCAGCAGCACCGGCCCTTCGATCTGCTCGACGACCGAACGGATGTAGGCGGCGTCTCCCAGGAGGCTGCGGTTCGGAACGGCGGGCACCCGGACGGTGAGGCCCTCGTCGAGTAATCGACGCGTCACGGGCGCGAAACTCGCCGCGTCGGCGAACGCGCCGTGGACGAGAACGATGGTGGGTGGCATGAAGGTCTCCTTGTCTGCAACACGAACACGATCTGTGTTTTCACCCATCGGACTACTGCGCGGCGCCGGCGACCAGGAAGATGAGACGAAGAAGACAGGCAGAAGCGCTGACCCGAGGTTTCCTATGAGCCCCTCCATTCCGCTGAAAGCGCTTCTGCGCCAGCACCGACTCGATCGAGACCTCACGATGGAGACGCTCTCGGCGAGGTCCGGGATCAGCGATCGCACGATCGGAGACATCGAGCGAGGCGTGAGCACCACGCCGCAACGGCACACGGTGACCGCCCTTGCCGACGCGCTGTCCCTCGACGGGCACGAGCGCGACGCCTTCTTCGACGCCGCACGCGCACGCCGACGCTCGACACCGGCAGACGAGGACGACGAGGTGGCGCGACTTCGTCCCCACTGGATCGACGACTTCACGGGTCGAGACGACGACGTGGCTCGGATCGTCGAGCTGCTCGGCTCCACAGGCGGCACACGGAGCGCGGCAGCGCCCATCATCATCAGCGGAACGCCGGGTATCGGCAAGACGTCGGTGGCGGTCGAGGCGCTGCGCCGCGGCCGCCCGGATGGCTGCAGAGAGCTGTTCCTCGATCTGCAGGGCGTCGGAGAGCGGCCGCTCACCCCGTTGCAGGTGCTGCTGGGGCTGCTTCGCCAGCTCACGGACGGGAAGGTCTTGTGCCGTTCGTTCGCGGATGCGGCAGATGCGTGGCGAGAGGCCACGGCGAGAACCCCCGTCATGGTGATTCTCGACGACGCGGCCCTGGAGGCGCAGGTGCGGCCCGTCCTCTCCGCGGACAGCCGGTCGCGGGTGCTCGTCACCTCTCGTCGGACGCTACCCGGGATCGAGGGCGCGCAGCACATCTGCCTCCGCCCCTTCACGCGAGAGCACAGCCTCACGTTCCTCCGGTCGGCCATCCCGTCGACGCAGCGCACCGACGGCAGCATCGACGAACTCGCGGAACTGTGCAGCGACCTGCCGCTCGCCCTCCGGGTGGCGGCGGGACGCATCAGTTCGCAGCCGACCCGGACGGCGGCAGACTTCGTCCGCCGGCTGCGAGCGAAGGGCACGCGCCTGGAACTGCTCGTCGCGGGTGATCTCGCCGTGGAACGCGCCTTCTCGGCATCGTACGAGGCGCTTCCCGCGGACATCCGATCGCTCTTTCAAGACCTCGCCCTCTTGGACGCCTCTCCATCCTTCAGCGCCGACGCTGCGTCCGCCGTTCACGGCACCGAGACATCGGACACGCAGGATCTGCTCGACCGTCTCGTCGACCTCGGGATGGTGGAGCCGCTGTACGGCGGCAGGTACCGCCTGCACGAACTGCTCAGGCTCTTCGCCGCACGACGACTCGAAGCCGAACGCTCCGCGGAAGAGATCGGCAGACGCGTCGAGCGTCTCGACAGGTGGATGCTCGACACCGCGGCCCGCTGCGGCAGAGCTTTCGCGCGCTCCGGCACAGGAGCGGACCGGGATGAGGCAGGGCAGTGGCTGACGACCGAGGTCGACTACTGGTGGGGCGCGCTGCGACGAGCGGCCGCCGACGGGGAGCACGAGCACGTGCGAGACGCCGCCGCGGGCATCCGGTGGTTCGGAGATCGCTGGCTAGAGTGGGGGCACTGGAACGACTTCTTCACGCTGTTCGCCGCGGCCGCCGAAGCGCTCGGTGATGTGCGGACGCAGGCCGACGCGCTCGGCGATGTAGCGTACATGCATCTGTTCGAGACCTTCGACTATCAGAGAGCGGGAATCGCCGCGCGGCGCTCGCTCGATCTGGCGACCGCGGTCGGTGATCAGGCGCTGCGCGGATGGGCGCTCACGCACCTCTCCGGAAGTGCGACGTTCGCAGGGAACGCCGCCCTCGGCGCCGATCACGCCCGCGAAGCGGTGACGGCGTTCCACGAAGCGGGGAATCTGGAGGGCGAGCTGCAGGCGCGGCAGGCGCTCGCGGACGTGCTACGCCACACGAACCCCGAGGACTCCCTCGCAGAACTCGAGCGCGTGCTCGCCATCGCGGTCGCACCGGCGACCGACATCGACGAGCACTACCGCACCAGCACCCGCGACAGTGCGCTGGCCGGCGCGGCGAGGACCCTCCTCGTGCTCGGAAGGCACGACGACGCGATCCGCGTGGCGACCGAACTCGCCAGCGAGACGGACGACGACTCCTACCAGGCGCGTGCGATGCGTCACCGGGGCTTCGCCTCGATGGGTCTGGGGAGACTGCAGGATGCCCGGACGGACCTCACCCTCGCGATCGAGCTGGCGGGCCCGCACCGGCCCGATGAGTGGGCGGCCGAGATCGAGGAGGCGCTGGCGCAGATCGACGAGTCCGCGAGCACGCTGGAAGACTGAGGGAATGAACCCGGCGCAGCTCATCCTCGACCGCCTCGTCCGCAGCGTCGAAGATCAGGGCTTCATCGCGCACGGCCTGCACGTGCTCGTCGGGCCGTATGCCGCAGAGCACCGCTGGACGCCCGACGTCCGCGAGGACATCCAGTCGGCCGCAAAGGGCGTCTGCGTCATTGCCGCGGGCATGGCGTCCGACGAGGGGCTGTTCGACCTCGATGCACCCGTCGCGACGTACCTGTCCGACTTCGCGTTCGGCGACGGTGCCGCCGAGGTCACCGCCCGTCAGCTGCTGCGCATGTCGAGCGGCATCGATCTGCCCTGGTCGGAGACGATGTTCACCGACTGGCCCGACCTCGCGCGGGAGTTCCTGCGTCGGCCTTCGCGCGGCCGCGTGTTCCAGTATTCGAATGCCAGCACATACACCGCGATGCGGGCTCTCGACGCGGTGGTCGGCGACGTGCACACCTGGCTCGAACCGCGTCTGTTCGCGCCCCTGGGCATCGAAGGCACCGAGTGGCAGCGATGCCCGAACGGGTGGATCCTGGCGGGTGGCGGCCTCGCGCTGCGCACCGAGGAGTTCGCGCGCCTCGGGCAGTTCATCCGCGACGGCGGCGTCTGGAGCGGCAGCCGACTGGTGTCGCGGGAATGGATCGATGCGATGCACTCCGACTGGGTGGAACGCGACGCCGGCCCGGGGTACGAGCGCTACGCCCTGGCCGGATGGGCGGGGCCGGGCGACGCCTGGAGACTGCACGGCGCGCACGGGCAGATGCTGATCTTCCTCGGCGACACGGTCGTCACGATCACCGCGCACGACCACTTCGGCGCCGACCGGATGGCCGCGCGGATCGTCGAGACGCTGGCAGACTGACGCCGTGACGTCTGCGCAGAGGGTGCTCGACCGCTTCGTGCGCGCCGTCGACGACGGCGGCCTCGGGGCGTACGGCGCGCACGTGCTCGTCGGCGACGAGGTCGCCGAGCATCGCTGGCGCAGCGACGACAGGGAGAACGTGTACTCGGTCTCGAAGGGCGTCTGCGCGCTGGCGATGGGCATGGCCGTCGATGAGGGAATCGTGCACCTCGACGATCCCGTCGCGGCGCATCTGCCCGAGATGGAGCTCGGCGACGGCGTCGACGCCGTCACCCTGCGCCACCTGCTGACGATGACGAGCGGGATCGACTTCGAGTGGTTCGGCGACGAGCGCGTGCCCTGGCCGGATCTCGGCCAGGAGATGCTGCGCCGAGCGTCTCGCGGCCGTGTCTTCCAGTACTCCGATGCCAGCACGTACGTCGCGATGCGAGCGCTCGGCGCGCGGGTCGGCGATGTGCGCGACTGGCTTCTGCCGCGCCTCTTCGACCCGCTCGACATCCACAACCCGCAGTGGCATCGCTGCCCGCTCGGGTCGATCGTCGGCGGCAGCGGCCTCGAACTGCGCACCGAGGAGCTCGCGCGCATCGGACGCGTGCTGCGCGACCGTGGCGTGTGGCAGGGGAATCAGCTCGTCTCGCCCGAGTGGATCGACGAGATGCACTCCGATTGGGTGCCGGCGGGCGGGCCCGCGCCATATGAGCGCTACGGCATCGCCGTGTGGGACGGCCCGGGTGACGCGTGGCGCCTGGACGGGAGATACGGGCAGTACGTGATCGTCGACCAGGCGCGCGACGCCGTCGTGACGATCACCGCTCACGAGGAGTCGCGCGACCAGAGGATGGCCGAGCTCGCGGTCGCGGGGGGGGGGGGGGGGGGGGGGGGGGGGGGCGGGGCCCCGCCCCCCCCGCGCCCCGAGGGGGGGGGGGGGGGGGCGCGGGGGGGCCGGGCCCGGCGGGCGGGGGGGGGGGGGGGGCGGCGGGGCGCGGCGCGCGCGGGCGCCGCGCGGGGGGG
>NZ_JAUEPM010000011.1 GCF_030406385.1 Microbacterium oryzae | reverse complement strand
CATCATCATGGACGAGTCCACCGACGACGCGCGCGCCCAGGCGACGAACATCGTCGGCGATGCGTCCGCGGTGGCGACGGCCATCCGGGGGCGCGAGGTCATCCACCGCGAGAGCCTCGGCAGGGTGACGTCCGCGACGTTCATCGGCCGACTCGACGACGCCGAGCGCGCCGCCCTCTCCGCCGCGGGGCTCGACCTCGCGCCCGTCTCGCTGCAGCAGCTCATCGTGCGCCGCACGCAGCACTCCACCGGCGACCTCTCGTCGTCATCCCCCGAAGGAGCACTCCGATGACCGCCATCGCCGCCGGTCCCGCCACTCCGCGCGGCCGCATCCTCAACGTCGTGCGTCTGCAGTTCGTCAACACGCAGACGTTCATCTGGGTCCCGCTGCTGGTCCTCGGCGGATCGTGGATCCTCTCGCTGCTGATCTTCTGGCTCATCAGCGGCGCCGCCGGCCCCGAGGCGTACAAGGTGGCCGGCGCCGCGCAGGCCCCGCTGTGGTACTTCCTCGTCATCGGCGTCTACGCCCTGACGCTGTCGTTCCCGTTCTCGCAGGCGATGAGCCTCACGCGACGCGAGTTCTACCTCGGCACCCTGGTGGCCGCGGCGCTCAGCGCGCTCGCGCTGTCGCTCATCTTCCTCGCGCTCGGCCTGTTCGAGCAGGCGACGGACGGCTACGGCATGACCGGGTACTACGCCTACCTCCCCTGGATGTGGGAGGCGGGACCGGCCGCTGCGACGCTGACGTACTTCGTCGCGACGATGCTGGTCTTCGTGCTCGGATTCTGGGCCGCGACGATCTACAAGCGCTTCGGCACGCTGATCTTCACCGCGACCCTGTTCGCCATCGGCCTCGCCCTTCTGGGCCTCATCGCCCTCGCGACGTGGCAGGAGGCGTGGCCGGATGTCTGGCGCTGGTTCGCCGAGACCGGAGCCCTCGGGCTCACGCTCTGGGCCATCCCGGTCGTGGTCCTGCTCGCGGGAGGTTCCTACCTCACCCTGCGCCGCATGCCGGCGTAGGCCGAGCGGATGGCGAGAGCCGCTTCCCGGAAGGGAGGCGGCTCTGCGCGTGCTCGCGTCAGCCCTGGCGCTGCTCCGCGGCCGCGGTGTGGTGGCGGATGACCTCCGCCACGACGAAGTTGAACCACTTCTCCGCGAACTCCGGGTCGAGGTGCGCGGCTTCGGCGAGCGCACGCAGCCGGGCGACCTGCTGCTCCTCGCGCTTCGGGTCGGAGGCGGGGAGGTCGTGCTCGGCCTTCAGCTGCCCGACCTGCTGCGTGCAGCGGAAGCGCTCGGCGAGCATGTAGACGAGCGCGGCGTCGATGTTGTCGATGCTGGCCCGCAGGCGCAGCAGCTCGGCGCGGGCTTCCTCGTCGTTCATGCTCATGGGTTCGAGAGTACCGGCGCGGCCATCCGCTCCGCGTCAGCGCGTCGGGAGCAGGTGCGTGGGCGATCCGACCGCCAGCCGATGCCGCGGGCGGGCGGGAACGCCGGTGCGCGTGTCGAGCGGCAGCGAGACGATCTCGTTCGATCCCTGGCCGGCGACGAGCAGGGCGTCGCGTCCGACGAAGTGATGGCGGGGCGTGGCGACGCCGGCTTCGACGAGGGCGACCTGATCGAGCACCCCGCCGTCGCCGCGCACCCGCAGCACGGCGATCGTGTCGCTGCCGCGGAGCCCCGCGTACAGGGACTCGCCGTCGCGCGAGCGGGCGATCTCCGCTCCGGTGTCGCCGGGAAGCGAGGCGCGGGAAGCCGGGGTTCCGCTCTGCAGCGCCCACCGGCCATCCGGTCGGCGAGCGAGGACGAAGATCTCGCCCGAGAACTCGGTGAGCACGTAGAGGTAGCCGCTCGGGTGCAGGACCATGTGGCGCGGGCCGGTGCCGAACGGCAGCACGACCTCGTGGTGCGGCACGAGGCCCCGAGGCGAGTCGCGCCAGAAGCGCACGAGGTCGTAGCCGAGGTCGGTCGTCGCGACGAGCCCGCCGGGAAGGAACAGCGCCGCGTGCGCGCGGGATGGCCGCGGCTCGGATGGCCGAGGCTCGGATGGCGCGGGCGCCGCGCTGTGCAGGATGTCGCCTTCGCGCCCGTGGGCGGCCTGCAGGATCCCGCGCACCGCGGGGTCGTCGAACGGGTCGGCGGCACCCTGGCCGAGGGCGGCGAGGAGACCGGCGAGGCCGTCGTCGGCTTCGTTGCCGGCCAGCATCGCGGCGATGCGGGAGGGGTCGGCGTCGCCGTCGACGAGGGCGCGGAGGTCCATCGCTCCGGACCAGTCCGTGCGCTCGGTCTCGCCCGCGAGGAGGGCGGCGATCTCGGTGGGGTCGGCGCCCTGCCGCAGGAGGTCCTGGGCGTCGACGGTGCCCTCGCCCTCGAGCGCGGCGGCGAGGTCGGGCTCCGGCGCGGTGGCGTACGGATCCGCGGCGGCCTCGCCGAGGCTCGGGGCGCCGAGCGACCCGTCGGCACGCAGCGGAACGTGCACGACCCTGCCGTCGCCCCAGCACGAGGCGACGAGGTGCGAGCCGTCGTCGGCGACCGCGATGTGGCAGACCGCAGCGCCGGCCTCGACAGCGTCGCCGTGACGGGCGAGGGACGCTTCGCCGGTGCGGGCGAACGCGGTGACGCGGCCATCCGCCTCGAGCGCGGCATAGACGACGTCCCGGTTCGGGTGCGCGGCGAGCCACGAGGGCGATTCCGCCGGCGTGGCGAGCCCGCGGTGGGCGAGCATGCCGCCCGACAGGGTCGACTCCGCCTCCCCCGCCGTGACGAGCGAGATGCCCTCGGACTCCCCGCCCTGGGCAGGGCCCCATCCGCCGATCCAGAACTTCATGGGTTCATCATCTCCCGGTCAGGGCCCGCCACACCGCCAGGCGCGTGTGGGACGGGGTGGACGTGTCCGGGCGCGAGGCTGCCGCCCATCCGCCGGCCAGACGATGTCGTCTCACCCACTCGACACGGAAAACCGCGTCCTACGGTGTGGCGTCGGTGAGACGACATCGTCTGACGAGGGGGAACCCCACGCCGGCCTCTCGACGCGGCCTCTCGACGCGGCCTCGCGACCCGGGGGCGCCGGCGCCGCCCGCCGCCCGCCGCCCGCCGCCGCGCGACCTCAGACGAGGTCGTGGCGCACGATCACCTGGTCGCGGCCGGGGCCCACGCCGATGACCGAGATGCGGGTGCCGCTCATCTCCTCGAGCGCGAGGACGTAGTCCTGCGCGTTCTGCGGCAGGTCCGCGAAGGTGCGGGCGCCGGAGATGTCCTCGCTCCAGCCCGCGTAGTGCTCGAGGATCGGCTTCGCGTGGTGGAAGTCGGTCTGGTTCACCGGCACCTCGTCGAAGCGCTCGCCCGCGACGTCGTACGCCACGCACACCGGGATCTGCTCGAGCCCGGTGAGGATGTCGAGCTTCGTCAGCACGAGGTCGGTGATGCCGTTGATGCGGGTGGCGTAGCGCGTGATCGGCGCGTCGTACCAGCCGACGCGACGCGGGCGGCCCGTGGTGGTGCCGAACTCGAAGCCCGCCGCACGCAGCCAGTCACCCTGCTCGTCGAAGAGCTCGGTGGGGAAGGGGCCGGAGCCGACGCGCGTCGTGTACGCCTTCACGATGCCGACGATGCGGTCGAGGCGCCCGGGCCCGACTCCCGATCCGGTCGCGGCGCCGCCCGCGGTCGCCGACGACGACGTGACGAACGGATAGGTGCCGTGGTCGATGTCGAGCATCGTCGCCTGCCCGCCCTCGAAGACGACGACCTCGCCCGCGTCGAGCGCCTGATTGAGGAGCAGCCCGGTGTCGCACACGAGCGGCTTCAGCCGGTCGGCGTAGGAGAGCAGGTCTTCGACGACCTCGTCGACGGTCGAGCCGCGGCGGTTGAAGACCTTCACGAGCAGGTGGTTCTTCTGCTCGAGGGCGCCCTCGACCTTCTGGCGCAGGATGCTCTCGTCGAACAGGTCCTGCACGCGGATGCCGACGCGGTTGATCTTGTCCGCGTACGCGGGGCCGATGCCGCGGCCGGTGGTGCCGATCTGGCGCTTGCCGAGGAAGCGCTCGGTGACCTTGTCGAGCGTGCGGTGGTACTGCGTGATGATGTGCGCGTTGGCGGAGACCCGCAGCTTCGACACGTCGATGCCGCGGGCGGCGAGCGCGTCGAGCTCGGCGAAGAGCACCTCGAGGTCGATGACGACGCCGTTGCCGATCACCGGGTTCACACCGGGGCTGAGGATGCCCGAGGGCAGCAGGTGCAGCGCGTACTTCTCATCGCCGATGACGACGGTGTGGCCCGCGTTGTTGCCGCCGTTGAACTTGACGACCCAGTCCGTCCGCTCGCCGAGCAGGTCGGTCGCCTTGCCCTTGCCCTCGTCGCCCCACTGGACGCCCACGATCACGATGCCCGGCATGGAATACCTCCTGGGTCGTTGTGCCCGACGGCCCGACACGAGCCCCGGAGGAGTCGCACGATCACCGCGCCGCTCTCCCCGGCCATCCTATCGGCGGGCCGACGCGCCACCGCAGCACCGCCATCCGGCGTCATGCAGCCCTCGAAACGCGGCGTTCTCCGATACCGTCGAGGAGATGCGCACGAGGGAGATCGATCGGCAGCCGACGCGGATGGCGGTGGCCGCATGAGCGTGCCCCTCGGTCAGCAGACGGCGCGGCTTCTCCAGGAGATGATCCGCAACGCCGCGGTCAACGACGGGTCACCCGATTCCGGGCACGAGATCCGCCAGGTGCGCACCCTGCAGGCGTTCTTCGAGGGCTCCGGGCTGGACGGCATCGTCGTGGAGCCGCACCCCGGGCGCGGCAGCCTCATCATCCGCATCCCCGGCACCGACCCGCACGCGCCGTCGCTCGCGCTGCTCGGTCACACCGACGTCGTGCCCGTCGAATCGGCCGGATGGGACCGCGACCCGTTCGGCGGCGAGATCATCGACGGCGTGATGTGGGGCCGCGGCGCCATCGACATGCTGAACCTCACCGCCGCGTACGCCGTGGTGACCCGCGAGATCGCGCGGCAGGGGTTCCGGCCCCGCGGCGACCTCGTCTTCGCCGCGGTGGCCGATGAGGAGAACGGCGGAGTCTACGGCGCCGGGTGGCTGACCGAGCACCGCCTGGATCTCATCGACGCGGACTACGTCCTCACCGAGTCCGGCGGTGCACCCGCCGGAAGCCGGCCATCCATCGGCGTGATGATCGGCGAGAAGGGACAGGCGCAGCGCACGCTGCGCGTCACCGGCGTGCCCGGCCACGGCTCCGCGCCCTGGGGCTCGCGGAATGCCGCCGTCATCGCGGCCGAGGCCATCGCCCGCATCGCGCGCTTCCGCACGCCCACGGTGATCACGCCGCAGTGGCGCGCGTACGCGGAAGCGCTCGAGCTCGACCCCGACACGACCGCGGCGCTGCAGAGCCCCGAGCGGCTGTTCGAGGGACTCCCGGAGACGGGCCTGCTGCAGGGCTTCGCACACGCCTCGACGCACACGACCATCTCGCCGAACGTCTTCCATGCGGGCGAGAAGCACAACGTCATCCCCGGCGAGGCGACCGTGCAGCTCGACATCCGCGTGCTGCCCGGCGTCTCCCCCGACGACGTCGAGGGCTACCTGCGCGAGGCGCTCGGCGATCTGCTCGAGCACGTGCAGATCGAGGGCGACCAGTTCGTCGACTCCACGGTCTCCCCGACGAACACGCCCCTCTTCGGCGTGCTGCGCGAGGCGGTCCGCCGCGCCCGCCCGGCGGCGGACCTGCTGCCGATGCTGGCCGCGGGCGGCACCGACGGGCGCTTCTACCGCCTGCGGGGCGTGCCCGCCTACGGCTTCGGCGTGCTGAGCGATCGCTGGGACTACGGCACGTTCCGCACGCTCTTCCACGGCCACAACGAGCGGATCGATCTCGAATCGCTCGATCTCACGGTCGACGCGCTGAACCACGTGGTGCGGGAGTTCCTCGGCCGCGACCACGGCGTGCGCGTGAAGCGGTGAGTTCCGACTGCGTTCACCTCAGACGTCGCCGTTCACGACCGGATCGATGGCGACCGCCGCGATCACGACGACGAACGGCACTGCGACGAACAGCTGCAAGATGATGTCCCACATGACGACCTCTCTTCCCGGGCGCGTTCTGCGACCTGCCACTCACTGAAGCCGGCGAACCGAGGAGCGTTCTCGGTCGCCGCGATCAGCGGGCTGCGAGATTCCTGGGCGAAGGCGTTCAGCGGCGTCAGCGTGATCTGAAGGGCGCTCGCTCTGCCGGGTCGCCCTATGCTGGCCGACATGAGCGTCGACGAGCTTCTCGACCCGCTGTTCCTCGAGGTCACGGACCCCGCGATCCGCGACCTGCGCACGCTGCGCGAGGACCTCGCCGTCACGCCGACGCCCCTGCAGCCGCTGGACCGGCTGCGCGATCACCTCGGCGGCGGCCCGCGCCTCTGGATCAAGCGGGACGACCTGACGGGGCTCGCGCTCGGCGGCAACAAGACGCGCAAGCTCGAGTACCTTCTCGCCGACGCCCGCGCGCAGCGGGCCGACGTGCTCGTCACGGTGGGCGCCGGCCAATCGAATCACGCCAGGCAGACCGCTGCCGCCGCCGCGCGCGCAGGTCTCGAAGCCGTGCTCGTGCTGCGAGTTCCTCAGGACGCGACGCCCGAGTATCGGACGTCGGGCAACATCCTCCTCGATCGCGCCCTCGGCGCCGAGGTCGTGCTCGTGGAGGAGAGCGCCGACGACCCGCACCCGGAACTCGCCGCGGCCGACGCCGTCGTCGCGCAGCTGCGCGCGGACGGCCTGCGCCCCTACCTCATCCCGACCGGTGGATCGACCGCGATCGGCGCGCTCGGCTACGTCGAGTCGTACGCCGAGATCGTCACCGCCGCCACCGCCTTCACCGAGATCGTCTTCGCCAACGGCAGCGCGGGCACCCAGGCCGGTCTCCTCGCCGGTCGCGACCTGCTCCCCGACGCTGGGCGCCCGCGCATCCACGGTGTCGCGGTGTCTCCCGAGGCCGACGAGCTCGCGGCCGCGGCGACGGCGATCGCCGGCGAGACGCTGTCGTTCTTCGGGCGAGAGCTGTCCGAGCCGGCCGAGGTCGACGACGGGCACGTCGGACCGGCCTACGGCGCCCTCACCGAGGAGGCGGCCGAGGCCATCCGTCTGTTCGGCCGCACCGAGGGCATCCTGCTCGACCCGGTCTACACGGGCAAGGCCGCGGCGGCCCTGCTGCGTCGCATTCGCTCCGGGGCATACAGCGGCGACGAGGACGTGCTGTTCCTGCACACGGGAGGCGCCCCCGCGCTGTTCGCCCACGCTCCGGCGCTCACCGCCGCATTCACGGTCTGATCGGGTGTGCAGACCATCGGACGCGAGCGGCTAGAGTCGGAAAAATGACAGCAGCCGCGACCACGAGCGCGGTCAGGAAGACCCCCTCCCGCAGGTGGACGAACGCGTGGCAGATCGCCCGCGTCGTCATCGCCGTGGGCCTCGTGTCTGCCATGACCGTGCAGCTCGTCAGGACCATCGAAGACGCGCACTCGCGAGGGCCGGTGTTCGCGTCCCACATCCCGACGATCGTGGTGAACTTCTTCAGCTACTTCACGATCGAGTCGAACCTGGCGGCGGCCATCCTGTTCGTCGTCGCAGCGGCATGGGCCTGGCGGCATGGACACGGGGCGGCGCAGGAGCCGGCCTGGATCTCCACGCTGTTCGCATGCGTCTCGACGTACATGATCACGACGGGGCTCGTGTACAACGTGCTGCTGCGACCCATCGAGAATCCGGACACGCGCATCGGATGGGCCAACGAGCTGCTGCACGTCATCTGTCCGCTGTTCCTGCTGCTGGACGCGCTGATCGCGCCGCACCGGCGGCCCGTGCCCTGGCGGGTGATCCCCGCGATCGTGTCGTATCCGCTGGTGTGGGCGGTGTACACGCTCATCCGCGCGAACTACGTGAGCGACCCGGTCACCGGCACCGCGTGGTGGTACCCGTACCCCTTCCTCGACCCGAACCTGCAAGGCGGATTCGGCGGCGTGGTGTTCTACATCGTCGCAATCGCGATCGGCATCTGCGTCGTGGGCGCCGGGGTCATCTGGGCCTTCCGTCGACGCGGTCCCGCCGAGTAGAGCGGATGGCGACGGCCGTCTAGAGCGGATGGCCGCGGCCATCCCTCCGGTCAACCCGCGAACGCGAGCGCGGCGGCTCCCGCGAACCCGAGCACCGTGGCGAGGCCGGTGACGTCCTTCGCGCGCTCCTGGGCCTCCGGCACCATCGAGTCGACGAGCATGACGAGCAGCGCTCCCGCGGCGAAGCCGCTGGCTCCCGCTCGGACCCCCGCGGTGGCGACGTCGGCGAGGAGGAAGCCGACGACCGTCGCCGCGGCGCAGACGACGGCGACTCCGCCCCACAGAGTCAGCACCCGCGCGCGAGACGTCCCCGCGTCGCGCATCTCCGAGGCCGATCCGATCGATTCCGGCAGGTTCGACACGACGATCGCGAGGACGAGCGCGACGCTGACGCCCTCCCCCGCGGCCAGGCCGATGCCGAGCACCAGCTGCTCGGGGATGCCGTCCAGCAGCGCCCCGATCGCGAGCGGTGCGCCGGCCGCACCGGAGCCGCCGCGACGACGCGTCCACCGATCGACGACGCGGTCGGCGAGGAAGTAGGCGAGGGCGCCCGCGGCGACGCCGATGGCGAGCGCGACCGGCCCGCCGACGCGCAGCCCCTCCTCCCACAGCTCGTAGGCGATCGAGGCGATGAGCGCACCCGCGCCGAAGCCGAGGACCACGCCCAGCAGCCGGGGCGGCCAGCTCCTGACGCCCGCCAGCACGGCTCCCACGATCAGCGGCGCAGCGCCGACGACTCCCCACAGCACGCTCTCCCACATGATCCCCACTCTCGCGCATGGGAACAGGGGCGAGGGCGGCGAGAGGCACGGTGACGGGCGCGGCGTGGCGCGCATCTAGGATGGAACCCATGTCGAAGGTCCTGGAATCCCTCCCCGTCGGCGAGCGCGTCGGCATCGCCTTCTCCGGGGGTCTCGACACCTCCGTCGCGGTCGCGTGGATGCGTGACAAGGGCGCTGTCCCGTTCACCTACACCGGCGACCTCGGCCAGCCCGACGAGGACGACATCGAGTCGATCCCCGGCCGCGCCCTCGCGTACGGCGCCGAGGCCTCGCGCCTCATCGACTGCAAGCCGCTGCTCGTGGAGGAGGGCCTGTCGGCCCTCGCGTGCGGCGCCTTCCACATCCGCTCCGCCGGCCGCACCTACTTCAACACCACGCCGATCGGGCGCGCCGTCACCGGCACCCTGCTCGTGCGGGCGATGAAGGAGGACGGCGTCGACATCTGGGGCGACGGCTCCACCTACAAGGGCAACGACATCGAGCGGTTCTACCGCTACGGCCTGCTCGCCAACCCGCGCCTGCGCATCTACAAGCCGTGGCTCGACGCGCAGTTCGTCGCCGAGCTCGGCGGGCGCAAGGAGATGAGCGAGTGGCTCGTCGCTCATGACTACCCCTACCGCGACTCCGCGGAGAAGGCGTACTCCACCGACGCGAACATCTGGGGCGCGACGCACGAGGCGAAGACCCTCGAGGAGCTCGACGTCTCGCTCGAGACCGTCGAGCCCATCATGGGCGTGCGCTTCTGGGATCCGTCGGTCGAGATCGAGACCGAGGACGTCACCGTCACGTTCGAGGCCGGCCGCCCTGTCGCCCTCAACGGCCAGGAGTTCAGCGACCCGGTCGCGCTCGTCTTCGAGGCCAACCGCATCGGCGGTCGCCACGGCCTCGGCATGAGCGACCAGATCGAGAACCGCATCATCGAGGCGAAGTCGCGCGGCATCTACGAGGCGCCGGGCATGGCCCTGCTCTTCATCGCCTACGAGCGTCTCGTCAACGCCATCCTCAACGAGGACACCCTCGCGACGTACCACGAGCAGGGTCGCCGCCTCGGCCGCCTCATGTACGAGGGCCGTTGGCTCGAGCCGCAGTCGCTCATGCTGCGCGAGTCCATCCAGAAGTGGGTCGGCTCGACAATCACCGGCACCGTGACGCTGCGCCTGCGCCGCGGCGAGGACTACACGATCCTCGCGACGGATGGCCAGGGCCTGTCGTACGCGGCCGAGAAGCTCTCGATGGAGCGGGTCGGCGACGCGGCCTTCGGCCCCACCGACCGCATCGGCCAGCTCACCATGCGCAACCTCGACATCGCGGACTCGCGCTCGCGCCTGGAGGGCTACGTGTCGCGCGGCCTCATCGGCGGCACGACCGGCGAGCTCATCGGGGCCCTCGAGAAGGGCGAGGCCGACGAGATCAGCGCCGGCGGCGAGCACGACGAGGCGCTGGACGCCGCTGGCGAGTCCGCCGCGTTCGACACCGGCACCGACTGACGCGTTCCCACGAAGGGCGGCCCCTCTCCGGAGGCGCCGCCCTTCGTCGTCCCCGTTCGGTGGTGCGGAAGTCGGCCATCCCGCCCGCATAGGGCGAGTTCGGCACCGCCGAAATTCGGGCCCTTCCATTCGGTGGTGCGGAAGTGCGCGATACGGGCCGTATAACGACAGTTCGGCACCGCCGAAATCCCGGCCCTCTGATTCGATGGTGCGGAAGTGCCCGATGCGGGCCAGATAACGCCAGTTCCGCACCACCGGAGCCGGAGCGCGCCCGTCACGCTGCCACCTTCTTCGACACGCGATGTCGACCTTGCGCGATCTCGCTGCTGTGAATGTAATGTGAGCGCACCGCGAAGACCCCGGGAGTCGCATTGCGACCGCCGGCCGCGGCCTCCGACGATCACAGCGGTCGCCGGTATCCACCACCGGAGGAACAGTGAAGACACGCATCACCTGCGCGCTCGGCACGGCAGCGATCCTGCTGGCCGGCACGCTCCTGGCTCCCACCGCCGCGTCCGCGGCTCCGGCCCCCGTCGAAGGCGCACAGGCCGACGAGCAGAGCCACAACCGCCCCGATCCCCTCGCCGAGAAGCGCACGGCCACGAAGCAGAAGGCCGCTGAGCTCGTGGCGACGGGGAAGGCCGAGGTCAAGAGCAAGGGCCAGGGCGAGCACAAGAGCAAGGTCGTCGAGCTGAAGCCCGGCGAGTACGTCGAGTACGGCACCGCCGAGACCGCCCAGCTCTTCACGATCCTCGTGGAGTTCGGCGACACCGTCGACCCGCGCTTCCCCGATGCGCCCGCCGGGCCCGTCCACAACGAGATCCCCGAGCCGTCCGCGGAGGACAACTCCACCTACTGGCTCCCGGACTTCTCCACGGAGCACTACGAGGACATGTTCTTCGGCGAGGGCGAGTCGATGCGGGGCGTGTACGACGAGATGTCGTCGGGGCGCTTCGACCTCGAGGGCGGCGTCTCCGACTGGGTGCGCGTGGCGAACAACGAGGCGTCGTACGGCCAGACCGAGTCCGCCGACGACATGACGCGCTTCATCCAGGACACCGCGAACGCCTGGTACGACGCGCAGGTCGCTGCGGGTAAGACTCGCGACCAGATCGTCGCCGAGCTTCAGAGCTACGACGTCTGGGACCGCTACGACGCGGACGGCGACGGGATCATCAACGAGCCCGACGGCTACATCGACCACTTCCAGGCGCTGCACGCGGGCGAAGGAGAAGAGGCCGGCGCTCCGGAGTCATCGATCTGGTCTCACCGCTGGGCGGCGGGCCAGGATGGCCTCGGCGAGCGCGGGCCATCGGCCTACCTCCCGCTCGGCGGCGTGCAGATCGGCGACAGCGACATCTGGATCCGCGACTACACCACCGAGCCCGAGAACGGCGGCCTCGGCGTCTTCGCGCACGAGTTCGGCCATGACCTGGGTCTCCCCGATTACTACGACACCGCGGGCGGCGACAACGGCACCGCGTACTGGACCCTGATGAGCTCGGGCTCGTGGCTCGGCCACGGCGACGGCGCCATCGGCACCACCCCGAACCACATGGGCCCGAACGAGAAGCTGTTCCTGGGCTGGCTCGACTACGAGCTGGTGGAGCGCGGCGCGAGTGAGAGCGTCGACCTCGGCCCGTCCTTCCACGCCAGCACGCGCGGCGCCCAGGCGGCGATCGTGGACCTGCCCGAGGGCGAGAAGTTCATCGAGGTCGGCGACGCCGCGGAGGGCAGCAAGCAGCTGTTCTCCGGCTCCGGCGACAACCTCGACAACACCGCCACCAGCCCCGCCTTCACCGTGCCGGCGGAGGGCGCGCTCACGGCGCAGGTGAACTACGACATCGAGCAGGACTGGGACTACGCCTACCTCGAGGTGTCGACAGACGGCTCCACCTGGACCCCCGTGCAGACGAACCTCTCGACGAGTGACGACCCGAACGGGCAGAACGCGGGCTTCGGCATCACCGGCGCCACCGACGGATGGACCGCGCTCACCGCCGACCTGTCCGCCTACGCCGGCCAGACCGCGCAGGTGCGCTTCCGGTACTGGACCGACGTCGCAGCGACGCACCCGGGCTTCCGGGTCGACGATATCGCCGTGGGCGACGCGCTCACGACGGATGACGGCGCGAGCGACTGGACGCTGGACGGCTTCAGCGTGATCGAGGGCGGCGGCTACCTGCAGCCGTACAGCCACTTCTACATCGCCGAGAACCGCGCCTACGGCGGGTACGACGAGGTGCTGCGGACCGGTCCGTACAACTTCGGTTGGCCGCTCACGAGCCCCGACCAGGTCGAGCACTTCCCCTACCAGGACGGACTGCTCATCTGGTACGTCAACAGCCTGTACGCCGACAACAACACCTCGGCGCACCCCGGCGGCGGCCAGGCTCTGCCGGTCGACGCGCGCGCGAAGGCGCTCACGTGGTCCGACGGCACGATCGCGCGCAACCGCATCCAGGCGTTCGACGCGACCTTCGGCAGCCAGAAGACCGATCCGATCTCGCTGCACCGCGAGACCGAGGCCGGCATGACGACGCTGACCGTGCCCGCGCAGAAGGCGATCCGGGTGTTCGACGACACCGACCCCAACGCCTACTACGACGCCGCGAACCCGCAGAACTCGGTGATCGTCGGCGGCACCGGCACGACGATCGAGGTCAAGGGCGCCAACAAGAACAAGGGCACCATGACCGTGCAGGTCGACGCGGCCAGCTGAGCGCGGCAGCAGAGAAGCGGATGGCCGCGTCCCCGGTTCCGGGGGCGCGGCCATCCGCTTTCTCCGCACTGCTCCCGCGGGAACGGGAGGCGCACGTCAGCGACGGAGGATGCGCCGCGCGATCGTGTTGCCGAGTGCCTGGACGATCTGCGTCACGATGATGATGACGACGAGCGCGCTCACCGTCACGACCCAGTCGAACTGGCGGTAGCCGTACGCGATGGCGTAGTTGCCGAGGCCGGTGCCGCCGATCATGCCCGCCACGGCCGACATGTCGATGATGGCGATCGTGGCGAAGGTGTAACCGAGCACGAGGGGGCCGAGCCCCTCGGGCAGGATGACGGTGAGGATGATGCGCCACGGCCCGGCACCCGTGGAGCGCGCGGCCTCGATCACGCCGGTGTCGACCGTGACGAGGTTCTGCTCCACGATGCGCGCGATGCCGAAGGTGGCGGCGATGGAGATCGCGAAGATCACCGCCTCGTTGCCGATGCCCCTGCCGACGATCGCGCGCGCCAGGGGCTGCAGCGCCGCGATGAAGATGATGAACGGGATGGGCCGGAACGTGTTCACGAAGACGTTCAGCACCCAGTAGACGGCCGGCTGCTGCAGCACTCCTCCGCGGCGGGTGACGGTGACGGCCGTGCCGATGATGAGCCCGGCGATGCCGCCGATGACGAGCGCCGCGGCGACCAGCCACAGCATGATCCCGGTCTGCTCGAGGAGATCGGGGTAGATGTCGCCGACCTCGTCGATGATGTCGCTCATGCCGCCACCTCCGCCACGGTCACGCCCTGGCCCACCTCGGCGAGCGCGTCGCGCACCGCCCGCTCATCGCCGCGCACGGCGATCGTGAGGAGACCGTAGACGCGGCCCTGGATGTCGTCGACCCCGCCGTGCACGAGATTGAAGTCCGCGCCCGCGCGCGCGAGCGCACCGAACACGCGCGCCTCCGTGGCGCCTTCGTCGGTGAACGAGATGGTGAAGAAGCGGCCGTCGTGCTGGGCGCGGAGCGCCGCGAGCGCGTCGCCGTCGGGCAGCGCGCGGACGACCGTGCGCACGAAGCGCTGGGCGGTCTCCGTCTGCGGCCGCGTGAACACGTCGTACGTCTGCCCGGCCTCCACGACGCGGCCGCGCTCCATGACGGCGACCTTGTTCGCGATGCGGGCGATGACGTCCATCTCGTGCGTGATGACGACGATGGTGATGCCGAGCTCGCGGTTCACGCGCCGCAGCAGGTCGAGCACCTCGTCGGTGGTCTCCGGGTCGAGCGCGCTGGTCGCCTCGTCGGCGAGGAGGATGCCGGGGTTCGCGGCGAGCGCGCGGGCGATCCCGACCCGCTGCTGCTGGCCGCCGGAGAGCTGCTCGGGATACGCGCCGGCCTTGTCGGCGAGCCCGACGAAGTCGAGCAGCTCCGCGACCCGCTTCGTCCGCTCGGCCCTGGCCATCCGCCCCACCTCGAGCGGATACGCGACGTTGCCGCTGATCGTCCGCGAGCGCAGCAGGTTGAACCGCTGGAAGATCATGCCGATCCCCTGCCGCACCTCGCGCAGGCGCCGCTCGGGGATGGCCGTGATGTCGGTGCCGTCGACGTCGATCGATCCCGCGCTCACCGGCTCGAGCCCGTTGATGAGCCGCACGAGCGTCGACTTGCCCGCGCCCGAGTACCCGATGATGCCGAAGACGTCGCCGCGCTCGATCTCGAGGGAGACGCCGTCGACGGCGACCACGGGATCACCGCCCCGTCGCGGCGGCGGATAGCTCTTCGTGACGTCGGAGATCGTGATGTGCGGCATATGTCCTCGGCTCGGTGGAAACGCGATACGCGGGCGGCCTCGGCCACCCGCGTATCGTACCCGCTGGGGTCGTGTCAGCCGGCGTTCTCCGCCTGCTCCTGGACCTCGGCCAGCGACGACTGGAGGTCCTCCTTGGGCGTCTGCACGAACTCGGCGGTGCCGCTCGCGGCCTCCTGGGCGCCGTCGAGCACGTCCTGGTTGGTCTGGTAGATCTCGACGAGCTTGTTCAGCACCTCGTCGTCGACGTCCTCGGCGCGGGTGGCGAAGATGTTGATGTACGGGAACGCCGACGGGTCGGCCGGGTCGTCCGACGCGATCGCGTCGTCACCCGTGAGGCCCGCGTTCTGCAGGAAGTCGTTGTTGATGATCGCCGCGGCGACATCGGGCAGCGACGTGGGGATGAGCGAGGCGTCGAGGCCCTCGACCTTCACACGCGAGGAGTCCTCGATGTCGTCGAGCGTCGAGAACGGGCTGCCGCCGTCCTTCAGCTCGATGAGACCCGCCGACTGCAGCACGAGCAGGCCGCGGGCCTGGTTCGTGGTGTCGTTGGGGACGATGACCGTCTCGCCGTCGGGGATGTCCGCGACGTCCTCGTACTTGTCGGAGTACAGGCTGAGCGGGTAGATCGCCGTGGAGCCGATGGGCTGCAGGTCGTCGCCGGCGGCGTTGTTGTAGTCGGCGAGGTAGAGGATGTGCTGGAACTGGTTCATGTCCAGCTCGCCCTCGCTGAGCGCGGGGTTCGGCTGCGTGTACTCGGTGAAGTCCACGAGGTCGACGTAGATGCCCTCTTCCTCGGCCGCGTCGACGAAGACGTCCCAGTACGGCTCGCTCGCGCCGACGACGCCGAGCTGGACGGGCTGCGACTCGCTGCCGCGCTCGTCGGATGCGGTCGATGCGCCGGCGTCGGCGTCGCCGCCGTCGGATGCGCAGCCCGCGACGGCCAGGAGGCCGACCGCGAAGATGGGGGCCAGGGTGCGGATGCGGAATGCCATGTGAAGCTCCTCGAGTGCAGGGATTCCACGGTAGGCAGAGCGGCCGCCGTGACGCGAACCGAGCGACACAGTATGCAACACCTGCGCCCTTCCGGTTCGCCAGTGCGGGCGAGCCGCTTCCGGCCCGATCGCCGTGTCGCCCGCACTGGCGAACGGCTGACAACGGCGGGCGATCCTGCCACGATCGAGGGGATGGCCCACGAAGCCCGTTCGTCGAAGGAGACACCATGCGCATCGGCATCCCGACCGAGATCAAGAACAACGAGAACCGGGTGGCGCTCACCCCGGCGGGGGCGGATGCCCTCGCGCAGCGCGGGCACGAGGTGCTCGTGCAGGCCGGCGCCGGAACGGGTTCGCACTTCTCCGACGACGACTTCCGCGCAGCCGGCGCCCGCATCGTCGCCGACGCCGCCGAGGTCTGGGGCGACGCGGAGCTGCTCGTGAAGGTGAAGGAGCCCGTCGCGTCGGAGTACGGCCACCTGCGCGACGACCTCACGCTGTTCGCCTATCTGCACCTCGCCGCAGACCAGCCGCTCACCGAGGCGCTCATGGCGGCGGGCACGACCGCCGTGGCGTACGAGACCGTGCAGCTCGCGGACCGGTCGCTGCCGCTCCTCACTCCCATGAGCGAGGTCGCCGGTCGGCTCTCGATCGCCGTCGGCGCCTACCACCTCACCCGGCCGCAGGGCGGGCGAGGCATGCTGCTCGGCGGCATCGCCGGCACTCCCCGCGCGCAGGTGGTCGTCATCGGCGGCGGTGTCGCGGGCGAGCACGCGGCGGCGAGCGCGCTCGGCTTCGGCGCGCAGGTCACCGTCATCGACGTGAACCTCGCGCGCCTCCGCGAGCTCGAGCACCGCTACGGCGGCGCCCTGCAGACCCGGCACTCCACGCGCTACGCCGTCGCGGAGGCGTTGCAGGGCGCCGACCTCGTCATCGGCTCGGTCCTCATCCCGGGGGCCGCGGCGCCCAAGCTCGTGACCGACGAGATGGTCGCGACGATGAAGCCCGGATCGGTGCTCGTCGACATCGCCATCGACCAGGGCGGCTGCTTCGAGGGCTCGCACCCCACCACGCACGACGACCCGACCTTCCCCGTGCACGACGCGGTCTACTACTGCGTCGCGAACATGCCCGGAGCGGTGCCGGAGACGTCGACCCGCTCGCTGACGAACGCGACGCTGCCCTACGTCGGCGCGATCGCCGACCGCGGCTGGGATGGAGCGGCCGAGGCCGACCCCGCCCTCGCGAAGGGGCTCAACGTGCGCGCGGGCGCGGTCACGAACGCCGGCGTCGCGGCCGCCTTCGGGTTCGAGCTCGCGAGCTGACGGCACCTCCTACGGGCGGCTGGCGTCCTCCGGACGGCCGGCGTCATCGGCCAGCTCGTCCGCCACGAGCGCGTCGACGTCGATCGTGCGGTTGCGGTACGCCTGCCGCCCCACCATGTGCGCCGACAGCGGCGCGGTCGCCATCTGGATGACGACGATCGGAACGAGCATCGCCACTGCGGCCCACGACCGCAGCGACAGCCCCGCGGCGATCGCGATGAGCAGCAGCCCCAGCACCTGGGGCTTCGTCGCGGCGTGCAGGCGCGAGGGCACGTCGCGGAAGCGCAGCAGGCCGATCGCGGCCGTCACGCACAGGACGGCGCCGATGAGGACGAGCACGAGCGCGATGGTGTCGATGATCATCGGTCCTGCTCCTTCCGCGCGACGAAGCGGGCGACGGCGATCGAGCCGAACACGCCGATCGCGGCGATGATGAGCATGATCGGCAGCGTCCGGGTGTGCTGGTTGATGACCGCCTCCGCGCCCAGCACGCACAGCACGGTCGTGAGCAGCACGTCGCTCGCGACCGCGCGGTCCAGGATCGACGGGCCCACGACCATCCGGACGATCGTGAGACCGGCCGCGATCGCGAAGAGGGCGAGGATGGCGATGACGAGCGGATTCATCGGGTCCCTTCCTGCGCGAGGCGCTGCTCGTACGCGGGAGCGCCCGAGCGGATGAGGGCGAGGTCGGCGCGGGAGCCCACCGCCCGCACGGCCCTGGCCTCCCAGCGGAGCGCGCTCTGACGCTGGTGCTCGACATCGTCCAGCGAGCGCACGCCGATGACGTGGAGATAGAGCACGCGGCGCTCGCGGTCGGCCTCGACGACGAGCGACCCGGGGATGAGCGAGGTCGCCACGGCGGTGTGCGCCATGACGAGGTCGTCGTCGGTGCGCAGCGGCACGCGGATGATCGCGACGCCCGGGTGCCCGGGCGTCACGGTCTGCCAGGCGACCGTGAGGGCGCCGCGGATGAGCGCCCCCAGGAAGACGACGACGAAGAGCAGGCCGTACCGCAGGCTCACGCGCCCCGACAGCTCCGCCGTCGGCAGGCGGAACACGGTGGTGACGAAGACGGCGATGACGAGGCCGGTGACGGCGGCGAGCACCGTGAACTGGCCCCACAGCAGCATCCAGAGCACGACGAGCCAGAGGAAGAACGGCAGCTGCGTCCACAGCTGGCGCAGTCTCTGCCGCGGGCTGTCCGGGCTCATGATTCGCCCTCCACGTCCTCGAGCTGGACGAGCGAGATCGGCTTGAGCAGCGACTGGCCGATGCGCTCGCAGACATCGTAGATCGGCCCCGCGAACACCGTCAGGCCGACCGTCACCGCCACCATGCCGATCGTCGCCGTCGACATGATGTGCGGGATGGCCCTGCGCTCGCTCTCGTCGTCGGCCGCGGGCGCGTCGGCGAGGTGCTGGATGCGCGCCTCGGTCTCGCTGGAGTCCTCCTCCTCGCGCCAGAAGGCGAGATTCCAGGCCCGCATGAGCGCGTAGAGCGTCAGCAGCGACGTGATGATGCCGGCGGCGATGACCGTGAACATGAGGGGCGTGCCCACGCGCGCTGCGGCTTCGAACAGGGCGTACTTGCCGATGAATCCGGAGAACGGCGGGAGGCCGCCGAGGTTCAGAGCGGGAATGAAGTAGAGCGCGGCCAGCAGCGGCGCCGCGGTGAACAGGCCCTTCACGCGCAGGATGGAGGTCGATCCGGCGCGGCGCTCGATGAGCCCCACGGCAAGGAACAGCGTCGTCTGGACCACGATGTGGTGGACCATGTAGTAGATCGTCGCGCCGACCGCCTCCTCGGTCGCGATCGCGAGGCCGAAGATCATGTAGCCGACGTGGCTCACGAGCGTGAACGACAGGATGCGCTTGAGCTCGGCCTGCGCGACGGCGCCGAGGATGCCCACGAGCATCGTCGCGAGCGCCACGATCAGCAGCGGCGTGTTCAGGTCGGACTCGTGGAACAGCTGCGTCTCGGTGCGGATGAGCGCGTAGACGCCGACCTTCGTCAGCAGTCCGGCGAACACCGCCGTCACCGGCGCGGGCGCCGTGGGATACGAGTCGGGCAGCCAGAACGACAGCGGGAAGACCGCGGCTTTGATCGCGAACGCGAGGACGAGCAGCACGTGGATGACGAGCTGCACGTCGGAGGGGAGCTCGACCATCCGCTCGGCGATCTGCGCCATGTTCACGGTGCCCAGGGCGCCGTAGATCACCGCGATCGACGACAGGAAGAGGATCGACGACACGAGCGAGACGACGATGTAGACGACGCCCGAGCGGATGCGCGCCTTGGTGCCGCCGAGCGTGATGAGCACATACGAGGCGACGAGGAGGATCTCGAAGCCGACGTAGAGGTTGAACAGGTCGCCCGCGATGAACGCGTTGAAGATGCCCGCCGCGAGGATGAGGTACGACGGGTGGAAGATCGACACCGGCGTCTCGTCGTCGCCGTCGGCCGCGCCCTGACCCACCGAGAACAGCAGCACCGCGAGGAGCACCGCGCTGGAGACCGCCACGAGCAGCGCCGCGAGCCGGTCGACGTACAGCACGATCCCGAAGGGCAGCGGCCATCCGGCGACCGACACCGCGAGCGGCGTGCCGAGGTCCACGGCGATGAGGAGCACGATGGCGAGCACGAACGTCACGCTGAGCGTGAGGATCGACACCGCCACCTGCAGGCTCCGACGGCGCCCGAAGATGAGCGTCAGCGCCGCCCCGAGGAGCGGGACGGTGACGAGGAGCGGGACGAGGTCGCTCACGGGGTGGGGTCTCCTCGGTCGTCGCGGTCGTCGCGCCCGCGACGCGGGCGGTCGACGGGGGCGTCGTCGTCGAGCGCGGGCGCATCGACGGCGTGCAGCAGCGTGATCGGCGAGGCGTCGACGCCGACGAAGTCGGTGACCGACTCGTCGCCGGTCTCGGCGTCCTCCTCCTCGGCCTCGAGCGCGTCCTCGGTCTCGATGGCGACCGCGCGCAGCGAGACGTCGGCCTCGTCGTCCTCGACCGTGTCGGCGCGGCCCAGCTGCCACGAGCGGTAGATGAGCGCGAGGAGGAACGCGCTCACGGCGAAGGTGATGACGATGGCCGTGAGCATGAGCGCCTGCGGGAGCGGGTCGCTCTGCCGCCCCTCGTCGCCGTGGAACGGCGAGACCCCGGGGTAGCCCATCACGGTGAGGAGGAGGAGGTTCGTGGCGTTGCCGAGGAGGAGGAAACCGATGAGCACGCGGGTGAGGCTGCGCTCGAGCATCGCGTAGACGCCGGCGGCGTAGAGCGCGGCCATGGTCGCGACGAGAGCGAACGAGGTGGTCATGTCGTCGTGCTCCCCTGCTCGGCGGCGGCGCGCCGCTCCTCGCGCAGCTGGCGGTCGACCTCGGCCCCGAGGCTGCGCAGCACGTCGAGCACGAGCCCGATGACGACGAGGTAGACGCCGATGTCGAAGATCGTGGAGGTGACGAACTCGACGTGGCCGAGCACCGGGAGATCGGCCTCCCAGACGCCACGCGTGAGCGGATCGAGCCCGAAGAGCATCGGCACCACGGCGGTGCCGACCGCGAGCACCATCCCGAACCCCAGCAGCTGACCGGCATCGCCGGGAGCTGCGACCCCCAGCTCGTACCGGCCGCCGGCGACGTACCGCATGACGAGGGCCATCCCCGCCACCAGGCCGCCGGCGAAGCCGCCTCCCGGCAGGTTGTGTCCGGCGAAGAGCAGGTACAGCGAGACCACGATGATCGTGTGGAAGAGGATGCGGACGATCATCTCGAGGAGGATCGAGCGCGACTGGGCGCTCATCCGCTGGCCGCCCACGAGCCATGCCCGCGGACGCTCGCGGTTGTCCGCGTTCTCCACCCGGATGCCGCCCGTGGTCTCCACGAGCAGGCGCCGACGGGCGGCTCGGCGCGCAGAGCGCGGCAGCCGACGCGCGATGCGGTGCAGCGAGTCCGCGCGGTCGGTGACGAAGACGAGCGACGCGACGCCGGTGGCGGCGAGGACGAGCACCGACAGCTCGCCCATCGTGTCCCAGCCGCGGAGGTCGACGAGGGCGACGTTGACGACGTTGCGGCCGTGGCCGATCTCGTACGCCAGCTCGCTCCACGCCGTCGAGACTGGCTCGTGGATGCGCGCGCTCGAGGCGATGACCGCGACCACCGCCATGGTGACCCCCACCGCGATCGCGAGGATGGCGCGGGCCACCGGCGCGACGGAGTCGTTGTGGGTGCCGAGGCGCGAGGGCAGCCGGCGCAGCACGAGCGTGAACGCGATGAGGGTGACCGACTCGACGAGCACCTGCGTGAGGGCGAGGTCGGGCGCCCCCTCGACGGCGAACAGCACGACCATCCCGAGCCCCGTGGCCGACACCAGCACGACGCCGGTGTAGCGCTTGCGCGCTCGGACGGCGAGGAATCCGGCCACGATCATGAGGGGCGCGAGCGCGAGCTGGACGGGATGCTGCCACGCGTCGAGCTCCGCGCGCCACTCCCCGCCCGCGAGGAGCACCGCGGCCTCGGCCGCGACGAGGACGACGAAGATCGTGCCGACGTACAGCGGCAGCGATCCGCGCTGGGTGAGCGACGTGACCGCGACCGAGAGCCGATCGATGCCGCGCGTGCTGGCGTAGTAGAGGTCGGCGGCCTGGAAGGGGAGGACGCGACCGCGGACGTCCCAGCGGGTGACGCCGACGAGCCAGAAGATCGCGGCACCGCCCGCGACCGTGACGAGCGACAGCAGCAGCGCCGGCTCCCATCCGTGCCAGAGCGCCAGGTGGTAGTGCCCCTCGCCGATCGCGGTGTCGGCGTAGTCGGCGAGCAGCGTGTCGAGCAGCGGCGCGAAGAGGCCGCCGGCGAGCGCGAGGGCGGCGAGCACGAGCGGCGAGGTGAGGAAGCCGATCGGCGGGTCGGGCCACGGCGTGTCCTCGCGGAGCCTGCCCTCGGGATCGCGCTTGGTCCAGAAGGCGCCCCACAGGAAGCGCAGGCCGTAGGCGAGGGTGAGTGCGGAGCCGATCACCACGCCGATGAGCGCGACGAGCGCCCACGCGCCACCCGCGAGCGCCTCGTCGATGAGGGCCGTGAACGCGGCCTCCTTCGCGACGAAGCCGAGCGTGGGCGGCAGCCCCGCCATGGTGGCGATCGCGACCATCGACATCGCCGCCATCGTGGGGGCCTGGCGGCCCACGCCGCTCAGTCTCCGGATGTCACGCGTGGAGAGCTGGCGGTCGATGACGCCGACGACGAGGAAGAGCGACGACTTGAACAGCGCGTGCGCCAGCAGCAGGGCGACCCCGGCGAGCGCGGTGTCGCGGCCGCCGTAGCCGATGATCGTCGAGATGAAGCCGAGCTGGCTCACCGTGCCGAAGGCGAGGATGCGCTTGAGGTCGGTCTCGCGCAGCGCCTGGGCGCCGCCGAGCAGCATCGTCAGGACGCCCAGCACGATGACGGTCGGGCGCCACGGCCCGGCCTCGGCGAAGGTCGGCGCGAAGCGCGCGAGGAGGTAGATGCCCGCCTTCACCATCGCCGCCGCGTGGAGGTAGGCGCTGACGGGCGTGGGCGCGGCCATCGCGCCGGGCAGCCAGAAGTGGAACGGGAAGAGCGCCGACTTGCTCACGGCGCCGACGAGGAGGAGCACGAGCGCGACGTCGACGAGGGCGCCGCTCGGCGCGAGCTCGAGGATGCGGGAGATGCTCGTCGTGCCGGTCTCGACGATGAGGATGACCATCCCGATGAACATCACGAGGCCGCCGAGGGTCGTGATGAGAAGGGCCTGCAGGGCCGCGCGGCGGCTGGCGGCGCGCGTGTGATAGTGCCCGATGAGGAGGTACGAGAGGATGCTCGTCACCTCCCAGAACATGACGAGCATGACCGCGTCGTCGGTGAGGACGAGTCCGTACATCGCTCCCGCGAAGGCGAGGAGCACCGCCGAGAACTGGCCGAGGCCGGCGTCCTTGCCGCGGAAGTACACGCGGCAGTACGCCATGACGAGCGTGCCGACGCCCGTGACGACCAGCGTCAGCAGCCAGCTGAGCGTGTCCATCCGCATCGAGATGACGATGTCGAGCGGACCGATCCAGCTGTATGACTCGAACGGAATGGAGCCGCCGCGCGGCGTGATCACGAGCGCGTGCACGAAGGCCGCGAGCGGGAAGAGCGCGCCGACCCAGAAGACCCGCGCCCCGAGCCACTTCGCGAGGACGGGGAGCAGAAGCGACCCGCCCGCGAACAACGCCAGGAGCACGAGCATGGCTTCTCCTCTGGCTCGTCGCACGCGGCGGGTCAGGTGGGGGTCGATCGCCATTCTACGGTGCGGCCCGCCCGTGAGCGCCCGGATGACGCGAAATGCCGTCAGCGTCATACGTCGCTGACGATCGTGCGGCGAGCGGGGGCGGCTAGGCTCGTGCGGTGCGTCTCGTCATCGCCCGCTGCTCCGTCGACTACGCCGGTCGACTCAATGCGCATCTGCCCCTCGCCACCCGCGTGCTCATGCACAAGGGCGACGGGAGCCTGCTCGTCCACTCCGACGGCGGGTCGTACAAGCCGCTGAACTGGATGAGCCCGCCCTGTCGCCTCGACGTCGTCGCGCCCGACGAGGAGCTCGCCGCAGCCGGGGTCGTCGAGATCTGGAAGGTCACGCATCAGAAGACAGGCGACGCGCTCACGGTGCGGATCCACGAGGTCCTGAGCGACACGCGTCATGACCTCGGCGTCGACCCCGGCCTCATCAAGGACGGCGTGGAGGCCGATCTGCAGCGGCTCCTCGCCGAGCAGGTCGACCTCGTCTCCGCCGGCGCCACGCTCGTGCGCCGCGAGTACCCCACGGCCATCGGCCCGGTCGACCTGCTCGTCCGCGACGCGGAGGGTGTGGCCATCGCGGTCGAGGTCAAGCGCCGCGGCGACATCGACGGCGTCGAGCAGCTCACCCGCTATCTCGAGCTGCTGGGCCGCGACCCGCACCTCGCGCCCGTGCAGGGCGTCTTCGCCGCGCAGGAGATCAAGCCGCAGGCGCGCGTGCTGGCGGAGGACCGAGGCATCCGCTGCCTCACCCTCGACTACGAGGAGATGAAGGGCATCGAGTCGGGCGTCCCCCGCCTCTTCTGAGTCCCGGTGCCGGCGCCGCCGAACCCGCGAGATGGGGGGATCGGGGTCACGCGGCGGGACGCAAGCGCAGGGTCACGAGCTCGAACGGGCGCAGGGCGAGCGCGAGCGGATCCGCGGGCTGATCTGGGAGCGGTCGCTCGAGCAGGTCGGTCCGCACCCCACCCGCGAGGTCGAACCCCGGGACGAGGCGAGCCGTCGCCCGGCTCCCACGGGCCTCGTACAGCCGCACGACGACGTCGCCCGACCCGTCCTCAGCGAGCTTCACCGCCTCCACGAGCACCGACGGCGCACCGTCCACGCGCACGAGCGGGTCGGCCGGACGACCTCGGCGCACACGGGGCGGCACGTTGAGCCGATACCCCTCGGCGACCGCGTCGAGGACGCCGCCGGTCGAGAGCGCGTGCCGGAAGACGTGCACACCGCGGTCGGCCTCGGGATCGGGGTACACCGGCGCGCGCAGCAGCGATTCCCGCACCCGTGTGAACGCGCCGCCGCTCGGTCGCGGCCGCCGCGTCACGTCGTGGCCGTACACGCGGTCGTTGGCGACGGTCGCGCCGAAGCCCGGCTCGTCCACGTGGACCCACCGGTGCGCCACGGTCTCGAAGCGCGCGGCGTCCCACGAGGTGTTCGCCGCCACCGGCCGCCGGACGTGACCGAACTGGATCTCCGACGCCGCCGTCTCCGCCAGCACGTCGAGGTCGAAGCCGAGCTTCAGCAGCTTCTGCCGCTCCCGCCAGTCGACGGTCGTCTCGATGTCGAGGGCCCGGCCGTGCGGCGCCAGACGCAGCCGCTGGTGCACGGTCGACGCGCCGATCTCGCGCTCCACGACGAGCGCGTCGCCCTCCGCGCGCACGCCCACGACCCGCGCGGCCGGCAGCGGCGTGCGGGCGTAGTGCCGGTCGATGTCCCACGCGTCCCACTGGTTCGGGGTGTCGCGGAAGAGCTCGAGCACGTTCGCGCGTCCCTGCGGCGGGATGACCTCGCGCTCGGCCCGCAGGTCGACGAACGAGACGATCTCACCCGCGGCGTCCACGACGACCCGCACCGCGTCGCTCTCGAACACGAAGCGGCGGCCATCCCGTCGGAGGGAACCCCGGCCATCCGCTCGCGCGACCGCCGCGCCGAGGGCCGGCGCACCGTCGAGCCGCACCGGAGCCGGGTTCCAGACGACCTCCTCGTGGCCGTCGCCGCCGAGCACGGCGAGCGCCTCGTCGATGATCGACTCGAGGGCGGCGGCGACCTGCGCGTAGCGCTCCTCCGCCTGGCGATGCACCCACGCGATCGACGAGCCGGGCAGGATGTCGTGGAACTGCTGCAACAGCACCGTGTGCCACGCGTCCTGCAGGGCGTCGGCGGGGTAGGGCGCGCCATGCCGGATGGCCGCGGTCGCGGCCCACAGCTCCGCCTCGCGGAGGAGATGCTCGCTGCGCCGATTGCCCGCCTTCGTGCGGGCCTGCGACGTGTACGTGCCGCGGTGGAACTCGAGGTAGAGCTCGCCCGACCACGTCGCGGGATCGGGCAGCGCGGCCTTCGCCGCGGCGAAGAACGCGTCGGGCCGCATGATCTCCACGCGCGGCGACCCCTCGAGGTCGCGCTTCCGGCGCGCGGTCTCGAGCATCTCGCGGGTCGGCCCGCCACCCCCGTCGCCGAAGCCGAACGGCACGAGCGAGAGGTCGCTGACCCCCCGCTCGGCGTTCTGGCGCTCAACTCGGTCGAGGTCGATCGCGCCCAGGTCGGAGCTGTACGTGTCGACGGGCGGGAAGTGCGTGAACACGCGACTGCCGTCGATCCCCTCCCAGAGGAACGTGTGGTGCGGCATCGCGTTCGTCTCGTTCCACGAGATCTTCTGCGTGAGGAAGCTGTCCGACCCCGACGCGCGCACGATCTGCGGCAGCGCCCCGGAGTAGCCGAACGAGTCCGGCAGCCACACCTCGGTCGTCTCGACGCCGAGCTCCCGCAGGAAGTACCCCTTGCCGGCGACGAGCTGCCGCACCAGCGCCTCGCCGCCCGGCAGGTTCGTGTCGGACTCCACCCACATCCCGCCCACGGGCACCCAGCGCCCCTCCGCGACCCGCTCGCGGATGCGCGCGAACAGGGCGGGATGGTGCTCCTGCATCCACGCGTACTGCTGCGCGGACGAGGCGGCGAAGACGAGCTCCGGATGGCGGTCCATCAGGTCGAGGACGTTGGAGAACGTCCGCGCGCACTTGCGGATCGTCTCGCGCGTGGGCCATAGCCACGCGGAGTCGATGTGCGCGTGGCCGACGGCGGCGACCCGATGCGCCGATCCGGCCGCCGACGCGGCGAGCGCGGGTGCGAGCACCTCGCGGACCGCGGCAGCCGACTCGGGGACGTCGTCCGGGTCGAGGACGTCCACGGCGACCTCGAGCGTGCGCAGCAGCCCCGCACGCCGCGGCGACCGCTCCGGCAGCACGGCGAGGAGGCCCTCCAGCACCGCCCAGTCGCGCTCGAGCGAGGCGACCTCGAGATCGCGCAGGACGAGGTCGATGCCGCCGAAGGAATACAGCGGCTCCTCCCCCGAGGTCTGCGGATGGCCGAGCGGCGTCTCGCGGAACGTCCACTCCTGCGCGATGTCGGGATTCGACGCCGCTTCCAGGAACACGTCGAACGCGGCGCCATCGATCGGGACCCAGTCGTTCAGCGGCTCGATCCCCTTCACGACGCGGCCGTCGCCCGTCCACGCCAGGGCCTCGGCCTGGAAGCCGGGCTGGCCGCCTCGGAAACCCAGGTCGACGACGAGCTCGACCGCGTGCGTGCCGGCCGCGACCCGGCGACGCCAGTCCTCCGGAACCTCGCCGCGCACACGCAGCCATGTCGTGCCCCACGCGCGGCCCCACCGCTCCCCGCGTGCGAGCGACCGGTAGGACTGACCGCGCGCCTCCTCGAATGGCACCGGCTCGCCCGGGACCTCCCAGGCCGTGACCGGCAGCGGCTGCCGCTCGGCGCGGATGGCCGGGACGACGCGGTCGCGATAGGCGCGGGCGATGCGGCGGACGAGCAGAGCGGAGTCGTCATGCATATCGGGAGACAAGCACGAGCGGATGGTCCACCGCCAGCGGCGCGCAGGGATCGCGGCAGGCCGCCCATCCGGCCCGTCGATAGGGTGGCATCATGGCGTCGTCCGAGAACTCCCCCTGGTCCTGCATCCTCTGGGACGTCGACGGCACGGTCGCCGACGCCTCGGCCGGCATCCTGCCGCGCATCACGCAGGTGCTCACCGACCTCGGTCGCACTCCGCCCCCGCCTGAGGAGCTGTCGGCGTGGATCGGCCCGCCGATGCTCGAGTCCTTCCAGGTGCGCGGCATGCTGAGCGCCGACGAGGCCGTCGACGCCGTGGCGCGCTACCGCGAGCTCGCCGCCCGCGAGGGCTATGCGGAGTCCGTCGCCCTCTATCCGGGTGTCGCCGACCTCATCCACGCCGTGAACGCGGCCGGGGTGCCGCAGTCGACCGCCAGCACCAAGCCCGAGAACCAGGTGCGGGCCATCCTCGAGCACTACGGCCTCGACGGCTGCTTCACCTCGATCAACGGGGCGTCGTCGGATGCCGACGTCCTCGACACGAAGTCGACGGTCCTCGCCAGGGCCCTGAAGCGGCTGGAGGAAGCCGGCGTCGACACCTCGCGTCCGGTGCTCGTCGGCGACCGGCACCACGACGTCGACGGCGCGACCGAGCACGGCGTGCCGGTCGTCTTCGTGCGGTGGGGCTTCGGCACGCCGGGCGAAGAGGAAGGCGCGATCGCGGTCGTCGACGACATCGACCAGCTGCGCGCCGTGCTGATCTCCGAGCAGCGCGACGCGGCGTAGTCCTCGCGCCATGCTGGACATCGACATCGAGCCCGAGGACGTGCTCGTCTGGCTGGTGCCCGCCGCCATCGTGTTCGCGGGCGCCGCCCTCGCCGTCGTGCTCACGGTCTGGCTCGTCAAGCGAGCGCGCCGCGGGCGTCGAGCGCGGGCGAAGGCCGACGCAGCGCTCGACGCGGTCGGCGCGACTCTGGTGCGGCTCGACGACGACCTCGACGAGCTCGAGCTGGAGCTCTCGCTCTCCGGGGCTCTGTACGGCGGCGACCCGCCCCCGACGCTGCGGCGCGCGCGCATGACCGCCCAGCACACGCGAGACGACGCGTTCGCCGAGTACCGCGACCTGCGGAAGTCGACCGAGCTCCCCGCACGGATTCGGCGGCGGACGCGCGCCCTCAGCGCGCGCCTGGAGTCGGCCCTGCGGTCGCTCGCGGCGGCGCGGACCGCACACGACGCGTGGATCGAGGCGAACGTGACCGCCGGCGCGCAGATCGACGCCGCCCGCGTGCGCCTGATCGAGGTCGAGGGCCGGATGGGCGATCCGGCGGTCCTCCTGCGCGAGCTGGCGGGGCGCGCAGACCCCGAGGAGTGGACGGACGCGGCGGATGCCGCGACCGCCGCCCGAGCCGCGCTGGACGACGCCGCACGCCGGCTCGACGCGGCCGCTCGCTGCGCGGAGGACCCGACGCAGTCCCCGCTCGACGACCTCGCCGAGGCGGAACGGCGCCTCCGGACGGCCGAGCAGCGCAGTCGCGCCCTCGAGGAGCGTCACCGGATCGTCCTTCAGGCCGCGCAGGCGGTGCCCGACGAGCTCGAAGCCGCGGCCGCGGCCATCCGCTCGGCGACGGCGATGCGAGCCGCCCTCGAGCCGGTCGACGCGGAGCGCCTGGGTGACGAGATCGCGCGCGCGGCGGACGAGCTCGACGGTCTGCGCGTGCAGGCGGATCGTCGCCCCGTCGCGACGAACGAGGCCATCGCACGCCTGCGCGACCGGCTCGACAGGGCGCTCGCCGACGCGCGCACCGCGCAGCAGCGCCTGCTGGGAGCGCGCAGCGCCCTGCCCGGGACGCTGGCTGCCGCGCGGAGCGCCCTCGCTCGCGCGGAGGCGACGGTGGGGCGGGAATCATCCCTCGAGGCGCGGGTGCGCCTCGACGCCGCACGGACGCAGCTCGCCCAGGCCCGGCAGACGGCAGACCCCGTGGAGGCTCTCGACGACGCGCGCCGGGCCATCCGTCACGCGGAGGACGCGAAGGCGCTCGCCGACTACGACCGGGACCGCGCCCGGACATGACGATGCCCGGGCGGCATCCCTCGTGAGGGAACGGCCCGGGCACGGAGAAGGGCCCGGCGAATCGATCGCACGGGCCCCCGAAGGCTGAGGTTTACAGCGGTCGGATGTTCTCCGCCTGCAGGCCCTTGGGGCCCTGGGCGATCTCGAACTCGACCCGCTGGTTCTCTTCGAGCGAGCGGTAGCCGCTCGCGGTGATCGCGGTGTAGTGCGCGAAGACGTCGGAGCCGCCCTCGTCAGGAGCGATGAAGCCGAAGCCCTTCTCCGAGTTGAACCACTTGACGGTGCCCTGCGTGCTCATGTACTGCCGTTCTATTTAGAGGTACCGGCGCAGATTTCGCACCGGCTTAGGCCCACCGTACGGGAGTGCGGAGCAAAAGGATAGGGCGAAGTCCTCGAATGACGAGATGGTCGGCAGATCGCCAGAAATGAGATCAGCCCCCATCGGCCAGGGGGGATGGCGATGAGGGCTGGACGACCGAGAGGTGCGTCTGAGAACAGACTACGGCATGTGTCCCCCATTTGGGGGACACATTCGCGAAATCGGCGAAAAAAGTCATTCAGGAGCATGGATGAGCCGGTCCCCGCCGCGCCAGCGGACGGCGCGACGGGGATCTGGACCGCTCAGAGCCCCTGGGCCACCCGGTAGTACACCGCGTTCCAGCGGAGCTCGCGCTCGAAGCCGTGCAGCGTCGTGTCGTCGTCGATGGTGACGAGCTCGATGCCCGACATCTTCGCGAAGTCGCGGAACACGTCGACACCGATCTGCGTCGACATCACGGTGTGGTGCGCGGCTCCCGCCGCGAGCCACGCCGCCGCCGACGTGTGGAAGTCCGGTGCCGGACGCCACAGGGCATGCCCGACGGGCAGCTTCGGCATGGGCGCGGGAAGGTCGACGTTCTCGACGACGTTCGCCACGAGGCGGAAGCGGTCGCGCATGTCGCTCATCGCGACGACGACGGCGGGTCCGGCGTCGGCGGTGAAGACCAGGCGCACCGGGTCCTCGCGGTCGCCGATGCCCAGCGGGTGCACCTCGAGGCGGGGCTTGGCGGTGGTGAGCGATGGGCTCACCTCGAGCATGTGCGCGCCGAGGATGAGCTCGTTGCCCGCCTCGAGGTGGTACGTGTAGTCCTCCATCAGGCTCGCGCCGCCCGGGAGGCCAGCACCCATGACCGACGCGAGACGCACGAGCACCGCCGTCTTCCAGTCGCCCTCGGCGCCGAAGCCGTAGCCGTCGGCCATGAGCCGCTGCACGGCGAGGCCGGGGAGCTGCCGCAGACCGCCGAGGTCCTCGAAGGAGGTCGTGAAGGCGCTGAAGCCGCCCGCCTCGAGGAAGGAGCGCAGGCCGATCTCCACCTTCGCGCCGTAACGCAGCGACTCCGCGCGCTCGCCGCCCGGGCGCAGCTCCTCCGCGACATCGTAGAGATCGAGGTACTCCTCGATGAGCGCGTCGACGTCGGCCTCGCTCGCGGCGTCCACGGCCTCGACGAGGTCGTTCACGCCCCACGTGTTCACCTGCACGCCGAGCCGGATCTCCGCCTCGGTCTTGTCGCCCTCGGTCACGGCGACGAAGCGCATGTTGTCGCCGAAGCGCGCGAGCTTCAGCCCCTGCGCGGCCGCGCGACCGGCGGCGGCGCGCGCCCACACCCCCACGCGTGCGGTGACCTGCGGGTCACTGACGTGGCCGACGACCGTGGTGCGCGGCACGCCGAGGCGCGTCTCGATGTAGCCGAACTCGCGGTCGCCGTGCGCGGCCTGGTTCAGGTTCATGAAGTCCATGTCGATCTCGGCATACGGGAGCTCGACGTTCACCTGCGTGTGCAGGTGCAGGAGCGGCTTCTGCAGCGCGTTCAGGCCCGCGATCCACATCTTGGCGGGGCTGAAGGTGTGCATCCACGCGATGAGGCCGACCACGCTGTCATCGGCGTTCGCCTCGAGGATCAGGCGTCGGATCTCATCCGACCCGGTGAGGACCGGCTTCCAGACGACCCGCACCGGGACATCCGGCGAGTCGACGAGCCCCTGCGCGACCTGCTGCGACTGCTCGGCCACCTGGCGGAGCGTCTCCTCGCCGTAGAGGTGCTGGCTTCCGGTGAGGAACCAGACCTCCTGCTGTGCGAGATCCGGGATGATGCTGCGGCTCATCGGTTCATGCCTCCCTGGGGCGTCTGTCCGTACACGTTCTGGTAGCGGTTGTAGAGGTGGTCGATCTTCTCCTGCGGGATCGCCACGGGCTCGCCGAGCTGCCGGGCGATGTGCACGCTGCGCGCGGCGTCCTCGACCATGACGGCCGCCTTGACGGCGTCCTTCGCGTCCTTGCCGATCGTGAAGGGGCCGTGGTTCTTCATGAGGACCGCGCGCGAGCGGTGACCGCGGAGCGTTTCGACGATCCCCCGGCCGATCGAGTCGTCGCCGATGACGGCGAACGGGCCGACCGGGATCTCGCCGCCGAACTCGTCGGCCATGCCGGTGATCACGCAGGGGATCGGCTCAGCCCGCGCGGCCCACGCCACGGCGTAGGTGGAGTGCGTGTGCACGACGCCGCCGACCTCGGGCATGTTGCGGTACACGTAGGCGTGCGCCTCGGTGTCGCTCGAGGGGCTCCGCTCCGACCCGGGTGTGCCTTCGATGACGTCGCCGTCGAGGTCGCAGAGGATCATGTTCTCCGGCGCGAGGTCGTCGTAGCTGACGCCGGACGGCTTGATGACGAAGAGGTCGGCGCCCGGCACGCGGCCGGACACGTTGCCGCCGGTCCACACGACGAGCCCGTAGCGGGTGAGCTCGCCGTGGAGCTTCGCGACATCGGCGCGCACGCGGTCGATCGAGGCCTGGACCTCTGGGCTGAAGTCGGACATGACGTTCCTCACTCTCGGGTGTCGGCGTTGGGCACGGCGGCCACCGCCGCGGCTTCCACCGCGAGGCCGCGGCGCCAGCGCTGCAGGTAGGTGTCGAAGGCGGCGACGTCCGCCGCCTCCGGGACGACGGCCTCGGCGGCCGCGTCGGCGAAGAGCTCCTCGTCCAGCCAGGACGACAGGTCCCGGCCATCCGCCGAACCGTCGAGCACCGCGCGCCGGTACTGGCCGAGCACCGCGATCCCCCAGGCCCCGCCCTCGCCCGCCGTCTCGGAGACGGAGACCGGGGCGCCGAGGGCGGCCGCGAGGATCCGCTGCGCGACGCCGCGCGTGCGGAACATGCCGCCGTGCGCGCGCATCGCCTCGATCGCGACGCCCTCGTCGGTCAGCGTGCGCATGCCGAGGCTGAGCGCGGCGAACGCTCCCTGGAGCTGAGCCCGGGCGAACGACGCGAGGGAGAGACGGGACCCGGGCGTGCGCACGAAGAGCGGGCGCCCCTCGTCGAGACCGGCGATCGGCTCTCCGGAGAGGAAGTTGTAGACGAGCATGCCGCTGTCGGCCTCGGCCGTGAGCGCGGAGCCGAGCAGCGCCTCGAACACCGCGTCGGGGGCGACGGGGTGCCCGAGCGCGGCGGCGAACTCGCCGAAGACATCGGCCCAGGCGTTCAGCTCGCTCGCGCCGTTGTTGCAGTGCACCATCGCGACGGCGTCACCGGCCGGCGTCGTCACGATGTCGATCTCCTCGTGCGGGGTGCGCGGCCCCTCCTCGAGCACGACCATGGCGAAGATGCTGGTGCCGGCGCTGACGTTGCCGGTGCGCGGGGCGACCGCTCCGGTCGCCACCATGCCCGTTCCGGCATCCCCCTCGGGCGGGCAGAGCGGAGCGCCCGGCTGCAGCGCGCCGGTCGGGTCGAGGAGCGCAGCCCCCGCAGCCGTGAGCTCGCCGGCGTCCTCCCCCGCGCTGCGGACCTCGGGCAGCAGGTCCGCGATGCGAAGACCGGCGGCGCCGTGGGCGGCCGCGCGCTCGTCGAAGGTCGCGAGCATCGCCGCGTCGTAGGTGCCCGTGACGGTGTCGATGGGGAACATTCCCGAGGCGTCGCCGACGCCCAGCACGCGGCGCCCGGTCAGCAACCCGTGGACGTAGCCGGCGAGAGTCGTGATGGCGTGCACACGGGAGACATGGTCCTCGCCGTCGATGATCGCCTGATGCAGGTGCGCGACGGACCACCGCAGCGGGATGGCGAAACCGAACGCCTCGCTGAGCTCGGCCGCGGCCTGGCCGGTGTTCGTGTTGCGCCAGGTGCGGAACGGCACGAGCAGCTCGCCACCCTCGTCGAACGCGAGGTAGCCGTGCATCATGGCCGAGACGCCGATCGCGGCGAAGGAGGTCGGCTTCGCGCCGTGCTCGCGCTCGACGGCGTCGGCGAGCTCTGCGTACGCAGCCTGGAGGCCCGCGCGCACGTCGTCGAGCGAGTAGGTCCACAGCCCGTCCACGAGCTGGTTCTCCCACGTGAACCCGCCGGTGGCGAGCGTCGTGCCATCCGGTGCCACCAGGCACGCCTTGATGCGGGTGGAGCCCAGCTCGATCCCCAGCGATGCCCGCGCGATTGCTTCCGACATCCGTCCTCCTCGACCATGTGAGCGCTCACATCAGCGCCCCGGCAAGATTACCGGCCCTTTCCCCGAGCCGCAATCGCCGCCGCGCAGCGCTGGCGGGACACGTCGCAGGATCTTCGCGGGCTGCGACCTCGGCGAGCGCCGGGATGACGGGCATCCCGACCCGGAGCGGCGTCGAATCTCCTGCGAGATGTCCCGCCCGGCCATCCCGGCCGCGTCACCCCTCTGCGCGCGGGACGGCGGTCGAGCGTCGCACGACGAGGCGCGGAGCCACGGCCTCCAGCGGCGGGGCCGACGCGCCGTCGAGCCGTGCGACGAGGCGAGCCACCGCTCGGCGCCCGATCTCGGCGAAGTCCTGGTGCGCGGTCGTCAGCGGCGGCAGCGCGTGCGCGGCCTCCGGGATGTCGTCGAACCCCGTGACGCTCACGTCCTCCGGCACGCGCACGCCGCGATCGGCCAGCCCGTGCACGACGCCGAGCGCCATCTGGTCGTTGCCGGCGACGACCGCCGTCGCGCGCGGGTCGAGCGATGCGGCGAGCGCGTATCCGGCGTCGGCCGTCCAGTCGCCCGCGAGCACGGGAAGCAGCGGCAGCCCGCGCTCGCGCGCCGAGCGCTCGAACGCGTCGCGCCGCAGGTCGGCCTCGATGTAGCCCGCGGGCCCTGCGATGTGCTGGATGGCCGTGTGCCCGAGGGCGCGGAGGTGGTCGACGAGCGCGTCGATCGCGGCGGACTGGTCGACGCTCACGGCGTCGAGCCCCTCTCCCCCGCCCTGCAGCGTGAGGAAGGGGAGCTCGAGCCCCTCGAGCTCGGCGACCATGACGCGGTACGGCGTGATCGCGACGAGCGCCTCGACCGCGTGGTCGAGGAGGAACTCCACCCCCGCGCGCACGGCGTCGGGCTCGGGGACCACGCTCGTGACGAGGGGCCGGTAGCCGGCAGCCCGCACGGCGTGCTCCACCGCGAGCAGGGTGCTCACCGGGCCGAATCCCGCGGTCGCGGGGGTCAGCACGCCGATGGACCGGCTGCGGCTCGTCGCCAGCGTGCGGGCAGCGACGCTGCGGCGATACCCCAGCTCGCGGATGGCCTCGAGCACGCGCTCGCGGGTCGCCGGCCGGATCCCCGCGTAGTCGTTGAGCACCCGCGACACCGTCTGATGAGAGACCTGCGCGCGCTGCGCCACGTCGTAGATGCTCGGCCCGCGCCGCTGATCCGCCATCGGTCCTCCCGGGGCTCCACGCTAGCGGCACCCGACCGGCACCCGTGGCGGATGTCGGAGACCGGGGATACCGTCGCTGCATGAACGGGATCGTGCCGCCGTACCTGCTGGAACGCCTCACCACCCACGCGGATGAGCGCGTGTCGGCCTGCGCCGCGCGCACGCTCACCGTCGACGAGACGCTGCGCGTGAAGCGCACGGTCGCCGTGCCGACCGTGCGCGCCACGCTCGTCGCGCCCCATCCGCAGCGGACGATCTCCGACGCCGCGAACACGACCGCCCTCCCCGGCACCACCGTGCGGCGCGAGGGCGATCCCGCCACCGGCGACGTCGCAGCCGATGAGGCCTACGACGCGCTGGGGGCGACATGGACGCTCCTGCAGGAGGAGTACGGCCGCGACTCGCTGGATGGCGCCGGGCGCCCCCTGCTCGCGACGGTCCACTACGGCGACCGGTACGACAACGCCTTCTGGGATGGCGAGCGCATGGTCTTCGGCGATGGCGACGGCCAGGTCTTCCGTTCGTTCACCTCGGCCGTCGACATCGTCGGGCACGAACTCGCGCACGGACTCGTGCAGGCGACCGTCGACCTCGTGTACCAGGGCCAGTCCGGCGCGCTCAACGAGTCGGTCGCCGACGTGATCGGCAGCCTGGTGAAGCAGCGGCTGCTGGGGCAGACGGCCGCCGAAGCGGACTGGCTCATCGGCGCCGGCATCTTCACCGATCAGGTGCAGGGCGTCGCCCTGCGCTCGCTCGCCGCTCCCGGAACGGCCTACGACGACGACGTGCTGGGCGCCGACCCGCAGCCGGCGTCCATGGCGGACTACGTGGAGACGACGAGCGACAACGGCGGCGTCCACATCAACTCCGGCATCCCCAATCGCGCCTTCCACCTGGCCGCCACAGCGATCGGGGGCCATTCGTGGGATGGCGCGGGTCGCGTCTGGTACGACGTCCTCGAGGGCAGGATGGTCGCCTCGGACGCTGACTTCGCGGCCTTCGCCGCCGCGACCATCCGCGCCGCCGGCGAGCGCTTCGGTGACGGCTCGCCGCAGCAGACGGAGGTGGCAGCGGCGTGGACGGAGGTGGGCGTCGCGCCGTCCGCCCCGGAGGCCACCTCTCCCGCGCCCGCCGTTGCCGACACCGTGCGAGTGGAGCGCTCCGGCGGCCTCCTCGGGCGGGTGCACGTCGCCGAGGTGCCGGAATCGGCGCTGCCCCAGCCCGAGCGCGACCGACTCGTCTCCCTCGCCGAGACCGTCGCTCCCGAGGCGCGCCCCGTGCCCGACGGCTACACCTGGCGGATCGAGATCTCGCAGCGCGTGGATATCACCGTCGGCGAGCAGGGCCTTCCCGACGAGGTGCTGGCGCTGCTGCGCGGGATCCTCGAGCGCGGCGAGCGCGGCTCGCAGCAGGAGGGCTGAGCGCACGAAGAGGCGGCCACCCTGTCGGGCGGCCGCCTCTTCCCGACGGTGCGAGCGTCAGTCGTTGTCGCGTCGGATCTCGCGGGCCTTCGCGACGTCCTTGCGATGTGCTTCGGCGGCCTTCTCGATGCGCTTGTCGTCGCGCAGGGGAAGCTGGATGCGCTCCTCCGCGGGCAGACCCGCTTCGAGCTCGCGGCCGCGCTCCATCTCCGCATCGAACTCCGCGCCGATGAGCAGCGCGATGTTGGCGATCCACAGCCACAGCAGGAACACGATCACACCAGCGAACGAGCCGTAGGTGCGGTTGTAGTTGGAGAAGTTCGCGACGTAGAAGGCGAAGCCGAGCGAGGCGATCAGGAGGATGACGATCGCGAGGACGGCACCCATGCTGATCCAGCGGAACTTCGGCTGCTTCACGTTCGGCGTCGCGTAGTACAGCATCGCGATGAGGAGCACGACGATGGCGGCGAGGACCGGCCAGCGCGCGATGTTCCACACGGTCACCGCGACGTCGCCCAGCCCGATGGCATCGCCGATCGCCTGCGCGATCGGGCCCGAGATCACCAGCAGCACGGCGGCGAGCGCGATCATCACGACGGTGATGAGCGTCACGAGCAGCTGCAGCGGCTTGAGCTTCAGGAAGGTGCGGCCCTCGTCCACGCCGTAGATGCGGTTCATCCCGCGGGTGAACGCGCCGACGTAGCCCGAGGCGGACCAGATGGCGAGCACGAGACCGCTGATGAGGGCGAATCCGGCTGCCGGCGAATTGGCGATGTCGGTGACCGGCCCCTCGAGCATGTCGACGGTGTCGCCCGGCGCGATGGAGCCGATGATCCCCAGCACGGCGTCCGCTGCCTGCTGCCCCTGCCCGACGACGCCGAGAAGGGAGAAGACGGCGAGGAGGCCGGGGAACAGCGCCAGGACGCCGTAGTAGGTCAGGCTCGCGGCGATGTCCTGGCATTGGTCCGCCAGGAACTCGCGGAACGACTTCCGCGCGACGAACGCCCACGACCTCTTGTCGATCTGGGTCGGGGAGTCCGGCTGATCCGGATGCTCGGGCGCTGACGTGTTGGCGTCGTCCGGGTTCTGGGCGGTCTGCGATGGCGTCATGTCCGTGCCTTTCTCGTCTCCCCTCGATGTAACGCGACCCGGACCCGTCCTGGGCACGGGTTGACCCATGAGCGCCGGTATGCAAGCCCTCGGGACGGCCGCCGGGGTCGGCGAGGATAGGCCGTCGCTCGGCCTCTGACAACCCGAGGAGTTGAGCGGATGGGGCGACCTAGCGTTCACGGCGTGACTGATTCTCATGGGGATCGGCGCGGGGCACGTCGGCGAACCCGCCGACGCCCTCTCCGGAGAAGAAAGCGAGAACGATCGAGATGATCAACGAGCAGAACCTCAACAGCCTCAGCGGTGCGAACGTCGTCGACAGCGACGGGCACAAGATCGGCTCCGTCGGCCAGATCTACGTCGACTCCGACTCGGGTCGCCCCAGCTGGGCCACCGTCAAGACGGGTCTCTTCGGCACGTCCGAGTCGTTCGTCCCCCTCGAGCAGGCCGAGGAGACCGGGGGCGACCTGCGGGTCCCCTTCTCGAAGGACTTCGTGAAGGACGCTCCGCGCATCGAGAGCGACGGCGAGCTCTCCGAGGCGGAGGAGGACGAGCTCTACGCCTACTACCGCGACTCGAGCCGATCGGGCGGAACGGGCGGAACGGGCGACGACTTCGCTGGGAACGGCACCGGTGTCGGCACGGGCACCACCGGTGTCGGCACGGGCACCACCGGCGGGACCTTCGTCGACGACGTGGATCGCGACCGCGACACCGGGCGCGGCGTCGGCGGCGACGACGCGATGACCCGCTCGGAGGAGCGGCTGAACGTCGGCACCGAGCGGGTCGAGACGGGCCGCGCCCGGTTGCGCAAGTACGTCGTCACCGACCACGAGACGGTCACCGTCCCCGTGGAGCGCGAGGAGGTCCGTCTCGAACGCGAGCCCATCACGGACGGCAACGCAGGCGACGCCCTCGACGGTCCCGACATCAGCGAGGCCGAGCATGAGGTCGTCCTGACCGAGGAGCGTCCGGTCGTCGACAAGGAGACCGTGCCCGTCGAGCGCGTCCGCCTCGACACCGAGACGGTCAGCGACACCGAGCGGGTCGAGGCCGACGTCCGCAAGGAGGAGGTCGAGCTCGATGGCGACGCCGACGGGCGCCGCGGCGTCTGACCCAGGTACGAGAAAGCCCCCGGTCACATCGACCGGGGGCTTTCTCGTGCACCTCGGGGAGGACACACGCTCGAGCCGCTAGGACGACCGCCGTGCGCGTCGACGACCGACCGCACCGCGGATCAGCAGAGCTCCTCCTAGGGCGATGAGCGCGCCCCCGGAGATCCAGCCGGGCAACAGCGCCGGCATCTGACCACCGGTTGGCGTGAGACCGCCGTCGGGGCCCGATCCGTCATCACCGTGGTGCGGGCCCCCTTCGCCTGACGGAGGGGTACTCGCCGAGGGCTCCGCGGACGGTGTCGGGGCTCCGCTCGGCGGAAGAGGCGTCCCGGTCGGCTCCGGTGTCGACGTCGGTTGCGAAGTCGGCGTCGGCGTGGGGTCCCCCGTGGGCTCCGGGGTCGGCGTTCCCGTCGGCTGCGGCGTCGGCTCGGGTGTCGGTTCCGAAGTCGGCGTCGGCGTCGGGTCCCCCGTGGGCTCCGGAGTCGGCGTCCCCGTCGGTTCCGGCGTCGGCTCCGGCGTCGGCTCCGAAGTCGGCGTCGGCGTCGGCTCCGAAGTCGGCGTCGGCTCCGGCGTCGGCTCCGAAGTCGGCGTCGGCGTCGGCTCCGAAGTCGGCGTCGGCGTCGGCGTCCCCGTGGGTTCCGGCGTCGGCTCCGGAGTCGGCATCCCCGTCGGCGCCGGCGTCGGCGTCCCCGTCGGCCCCGGCGTCGGCTCGGGTGTCGGTTCCGAAGTCGGCGTCGGCGTCGGGTCTCCCGTCGGCTCCGGAGTCGGCGTCCCCGTCGGCTCCGGCGTCGGCGACGGCGGCGTGGCGCTTCCCTCGGTGCACGACAGAGTCGTGTCGAACGGGAAATCGTGAACCTCTCTCGGCCCTCGCCCGGCGTCGCGCCCGTGGGCGAAAGAGGCTGCGATGACGTTGCCCTCGATGTTCTGCGTGATCTGCCAGTCGAGGTGCGCTCGTGGAGCGTAGACGGCACCTTCCAGGCTGTCGCCACCGGTGACGGTCACGGTGGTGGCGTTGACGAAATTCCACAGGATGTAGGGGGCAGAGAGTGCGCTCACTCCGGGGGTGTTAGGGATGTCGCCCGCGAACGATCCGATGACATTGATCAGCAGCGGAGTGTCGCGCGTGGGCGGCGGACTGATGGCGAGTTCGGAGAGATCCGCCAGCTCCTGCGCGGTCAGCGACAGCACGTTCGTCGCCCCTGGCGCCAGAGGCGCGCGGACGTTCGCATCCGAGGGGACGGGGCGCGGAATCGGCTGCCCCGAATCCCGAGACAGCAGTGTCACCGTCGGCGCACATGAGCCCAACATCGTCGAGGTCTCGCGGTAGAGCGCGAACGCACTCGGAACGTCGAGCAGAGTCGCAGGCACGGGCATGGACACGGATTCGGCTGGCTGCCGGATGACCGTCTCCAGCCGCGGAGCGGACTCGTAGGGGGTGCCCGGACGCACCACGTGAAGGCTGCCCGCCGCTCCGTTGCTGTCGACATCGCGCGCCTGGTAGGTCGTCGTCTCGGCGATCTTCACATAGCCGCCCTCCAGCACGCGAAGGACCGGTGAGCTGCTGGGCCAGGAGATGCCGCCACCCACATAGAGCGCGATGTGCTCGGCGTCGCCGGGCGCGGTCACCGTCTCCCGCCCGCCGAAGATGTTGTAGGAGGTCGTGAAGGCGAGGTCGCCGCCTGCGGCCAGTGTTCCCTCGAACTCGTCCGCGTGAAGTGAGACGTCGCCCTCGACGAAGACGAGGAAGTCGCCGTTGGCGGCCGCGCCCCGCAGGGGCTGAGTGACGGGATTGATCGGACCGATCGGATCACCGGGTGCAGCGACCGCCGGAGGGGAACCTGTCACCACGACGACTCCGAGACCGACCGCGAGGAGACCGACGATCGGGGATGACGAACGCTTAGTCGGAGCATTCACGCCGCCATGCTGACGCGAATCGGGTACGGCCACAAGAGGGCACCGTGCACGGAACGCGCGGCCCCTGCGCACTCGGCGCGCTTCCCTCGGCGACGCCGACGGGCGCCGCGGCGTCTGACCCAAGTACGAGAAAGCCCCCGGTCACATCGACCGGGGGCTTTCTCGCGACATCCGCTGTGCGCGAGGGGGGAGTTGAACCCCCACGCCCTTTCGGGCACTGGCACCTGAAGCCAGCGCGTCTGCCTATTCCGCCACTCGCGCAGAGTCCGAGACTTCCGAACCCAACTTCCCGAGAATAACACGACCGACCGGGCCTCGCGAAAGCGGGATCACGGGCGCGTCGCCCCGCCGATGCCGTACATCCCCAGGATGACGACCGTCCGTCTGCGGACGTCTTCTCGAGCAGCGCGTCCGCGTTTCCAGACGTTCTGGCTACGATGACCCTGACCAGCCGCCCTGCATGAGGAGCCCAGTGGGACTACTTGACAGCTTCGAGAAGGGACTCGAGCGCGCCGTGAACAGCGCGTTCGCGAAGACCTTCCGCAGCGGGCTCCAGCCCGTCGAGATCGCCTCCGCCCTGCGCAGCGAGCTCGACAAGAAGGCCGCGGTCGTCACGCGCGACCGCGTGCTGGTGCCCAACAGCTTCACCGTCCGGGTCAGCCCCGCCGACGGCGAGCGGATGGCAGCGCTCGGCCCGGCGCTCACGAGCGAGCTCGACGAGGCGGTGCGCGCGCACGCCGCCAAGCAGGGCTACAGCTTCCCCGGCCCCGTCTCCATCTCCCTCCGACCCGACGACCAGGTGGCCACCGGCACGATCGCGGTGGACTCCGTCACGGCCGAGGGACGTGTCGAGTGGCGTGCCGTCGTCGAGATCGCCGGCCGCCGCCATCCGCTCTCGCGAGCGCGCACGGTGATCGGGCGCGGCAGCGACGCCGACATCACCATCGCCGACCCCGGCACGAGTCGCAAGCACGTCGAGGTGCTGTGGGACGGCGAGCGCGCCATGGTGCGCGACCTCGGTTCCACGAACGGATCCAAGCTCGACGGCGTCCCCGTCGGGCAGGCCGCCCTCTCGAACGGGCAGGTCATCACGATCGGTCGCACCGACATCGTCTTCCGCCTCGTGCCGCTCGCGGCGCCGCCGCAGCGCGTGTCGCGACATGACGCAGCCACCGAGCTGTACGACTTCCGCGGAGGGGATCGATGAACCCGCTCACCCAGCTCCTGCTGCAGTACGGCTTCCTCCTCGTGCTGTGGCTGTTCGTCTTCGCCGTCGTGTTCTCGCTGCGTGCGGACATCTTCGGCGTGCGCGTGCGCAAGATGCCAGGCGGCGGCGCGGCGGCGACTCCCGCGCCCGCGGCACCCGCTCCGGCCGCCGCGGCGCCGGCGCCCGCTCAGAGCGCACCGTCCTCCGGCGGCGCGGGCACCCGCATCGTCATCACGTCGGGACCCAAGGCCGGTCTCGAGCTCCCCCTCGGCCGCGATGCGCTGACGATCGGCCGCTCGAGCGAGTCGGGCCTCGTCATCCGCGACGACTACACCTCCAGCCACCATGCCCGCCTCCTCCTGCGCGGCGAGCAGTGGCTGCTGCAGGACCTGCAGTCCACCAACGGCACCTTCCTCGACGGCCATCGCGTCTCGCCGGACGCCCCGGTCCCGGTGCCCTTCGGGGTGCCGGTGAAGGTCGGCGCCACGACGTTCGAGCTGCGGAAGTAGCCGCCGCCCGATGGTCTTCACCGGCTCCAGCGCCGCCATCTCCCACACGGGGAAGGTGCGATCGAACAACCAGGACTCCGGCTATGCCGGGTCCAACCTGTTCGTCGTCGCCGATGGCATGGGCGGACACGCGGGCGGCGACGTCGCCTCTGCCGTCGCCATACAGAAGCTCGAACCGCTCGACGAGGTCTACGCCTCGCCGGCCGAGGCCGAAGACGCGCTCAAGCACACGATCTCCTCGACCGCGGGCGACCTCATTCAGATCGCCGCGCGCCGCCCCGAGCTCGCCGGCCTCGGAACCACGGTCAGCTCGATCATCATGGTCGACGACTACGCCGTCATCGCCCACATCGGCGACTCGCGCATCTACCTCTACCGCGACGACGAGCTCACGCAGATCACCGCCGACCACACCTTCGTGCAGCGCCTGGTGGACTCCGGCCGCATCACCCCCGAAGAGGCGCGCTACCACCCGCGCCGCTCAGTGCTCATGCGCGTGCTCGGCGACATGGACGCCCACCCCGAGGTCGACACGTTCGTCATGCCGACTCACGAGGGCGATCGCTGGCTGATCTGCTCGGATGGCCTCTCGGGCGTGGTCGACGAGACGCACATCACGAAGGCGCTGCGGCAGGGGTTCGCCCCGGGCCGCACCGCGGACATCCTGCTGAAGTACGCCCTGGACGGCGGCGCCCCCGACAACGTCACGATCGTCATCGTCGACGTCGGCGGGCAGCATCCGCTCTACACCGGGACCGCGACGATCGTGGGCTCGGCATCCAACCCGCAGGGCATCGTCGCCGACGCTCCGCTCAGCCGGCCCGTCCTGCCGACGAGCTGGTTCCATCCGAACCGCGCTGCGGCCAATGAGCCCACTCACTTCGAACCCGAGCCGGAGTACCTCCAGGAGCTCATCGCAGAGGACCGCCGACGCCGCGGCCGTCGGCGCCTCGGCGCGATCGTCGCGCTCCTCGTCCTCGTGGCGGCGATCGCGGCGGGACTGGCGGCGTTCTTCAGCTGGACGCAGACGCGCTACTTCGTCGGCGCCGACGACGACTCCGTCGTCATCTACCAGGGCATCCAGCAGTCGCTCGGGCCCGTCGCGCTTTCCGAGGTCCGCGAGGACACCGACGTCGTCCTCGCCGACCTGCCGCAGGCATACCGCGCGCAGGTCGAGCGCACGATCACCGCGCGCTCGCTCGCCGACGCCGAGGCGATCGTCGAGCGCCTGCGCTCGTACCGTCTCGCCCCGGGCGAGATCGACGAGACGCTCGACGAGGACGAGAGCGCGAGCGCGAGCGAGGACCTCTCGACGCCGACACCCACGCAGACGCCGGAGGGCGAGGAATGACCGCCGCCGACACCCAGATCCACAAGGCCCTCCGCCGCGTGCGGAGACCGCAGCCGCTCCGCAATCGCGAGCTGCTCCTGCTGCTGTTCGCCCTCGCCGTGTCGGCCGGGGCCGTCGTGCTCGTGCAGTTCGGCGCCCTCGGCGAGCTGCACCCCGGGGTCCTCATCGGCATGGGCGTGGTCGGCGCGCTGACCCTCGTGCTGCACGTCGTGATGCGCATCCGCGCCCCCCAGGCCGATCCGTTCATCCTGCCCATCGCAACCCTGCTCACGGGGCTCGGCATCGCGATGATCTACCGCATCGACATCCAGAACGACACGGATGGCCTCTACGCGACGGCGTACCAGAACCAGATCGCGTACGCGGGCGTCTCGATCGTGCTCGCGATCCTGCTGGTGTGGCTGCTCGGCAACTACCGCGTGCTGTTCCGCTACACCTACATCTTCGGCCTCACCGGCATCGTCCTGCTGATGCTGCCGTTCGTGCCGTTCCTGCACGGCGGCGGCAACGCGGATGTCTGGATCAACGTCTTCGGATTCAACTTCCAGCCCGGCGAGCTCGCGAAGATCTGCCTCGCGATCTTCTTCGCCGGCTACCTCGTCCGCACGCGCGAGAGCCTCGCGTTGACGGGCCGGAAGATCCTCGGGTTCACGTTCCCGCGCGCCCGGGAGTTCGGCCCGCTCATCGTCGTCTGGCTCATCTCGATGGCGATCATCGTCTTCCAGCGCGATCTCGGCACCGGCCTGCTCATCTTCGGGATGTTCGTGGCCACGCTGTACGTCGCCACCGGCAAGACCGGGTGGATGCTCATCGGCGTGATCCTGGCCGTCGGCGGCGCGATCGGCGCCTCCTTCGTCCTGTCGTACGTGCGCGGCCGATTCGAGAACTGGCTCCACGCCTTCGACCAGAGCGTCATCCAGGCCGACGGCGGCAGCTTTCAGCTCGTCAACGGCATCTTCGGCCTCGCTCACGGCGGCCTCTTCGGCACCGGGCTCGGCCAGGGCCGGCCGTACCTCACGCCGGTCTCGCAGAGCGACTACATCTTCCCCAGCCTCGGCGAGGAGATCGGGCTCGTGGGACTGTTCGCCGTGCTCTGCCTCTACCTCGTCTTCACCGCGCGGGGCCTCCGGATCGGCGTGCTCGGCCAGGACGACTTCGGCAAGCTGCTCGCGACCGCGCTGTCGTTCACGCTCGCGCTGCAGGTGTTCATCATGGTCGGCGGTGTGACCCGGGTGATCCCCCTCACCGGGCTCACGACGCCGTTCCTCGCCTCGGGAGGGTCGTCGCTGCTGGCGAACTGGCTCATCGTGGCGCTCATTCTGCGCATCAGCGATGCGGTGCGCCAGCAGCCCAGGGCGGTGATCGGATGACCAAGGAGCTCCGCAGGCTCAGCATCGTCGTGCTGTTCATGTTCCTCTCGCTGTTCGTCGCGACGAGCTGGATCCAGGTCGTCTCGGCGCCCTCGCTCAACGCGCACCCCGACAACCGCCGCACCCTCTACGACAGCTTCGAGGTGCAGCGCGGCTCGATCATCGCGGGCGGCGAGGAGATCGCGACGTCGAGCGCGTCCGACGACATCTACGCGTGGCAGCGGCAGTACGCCGACCCGCAGCTGTGGTCGGCGGTGACCGGCTACATGAACCCGGCGCTGCAGTCCGTCACGCAGCTCGAGCGCGAGATGAACCAGGAGCTGTCGGGGCAGGCGGCGTCGGCGTTCTTCCAGCGCCTCGACCAGGTCATCTCCGGTCAGGACCCGCGCGGCTCGAGCATCGAGCTGAGCATCGATCCCGCCGTGCAGCGAACGGCCTACGACGCGCTGACGAACCGCGGGTTCACCGGAGCCGCGGTGGCCATCGAGCCCGACACCGGCCGCATCCTCGCGATGGTGTCCACCCCGGGCTACGACACGAACCAGCTCGCGGTGCATGACTCCGATGCGGCCAACGCGGCGTACGACCAGCTGCAGGCGGATCCCGCTCAGCCGCTGCAGAACCGCGCGATCGCCGGCGACCTCTACCCCCCGGGGTCGACGTTCAAGCTCGTGACGGTGTCCGCGGCGATCGCGTCGGGCGACTACACGATGGACTCGACCATGCCGAACCCGTCGTCCTACACGCTTCCCAACTCCTCGAGCGTGGTGCGGAACTCGACCGGCGGCACCTGCGGCGATGGCGAGGAGGTCACGCTGAGCACGGCCATCCGCCTCTCGTGCAACGTCCCGATGGCGGAGCTCGCCGTGGAGCTCGGCGACGACGAGATCCGCAAGGCCGCCGAGGCGTACGGGTTCAACGAGAGCTTCGAGACGCCGCTCGTGTCGACCCCGTCCTCCTACCCCGACCTCGACGACGAGGCCCAGACCGCGCTGACCGGTTTCGGGCAGGGTCAGGTGCAGGCGACGCCGCTGCAGATCGCGATGGTCTCGGCCGGAATCGCCAACGACGGGGTCGTCATGAACCCGTGGATGGTCGACGACGTCATCGGCAGCGACCTGTCCGTGCAGGACACCTTCGAGCCGACGCAGTTCGGGCGCGCACTCGACGCGGATCTCGCCGACGCGCTGACCGAGGCAATGGAGGCGAGCGTCCAAGATGGCGCCGCGACCAATGCAAGAATTGACGGGGTCGACGTGGCCGGCAAGACCGGCACGGCCGAGACCCCGAACGACGGTCCGTACGACCTCTGGTTCACCGGATTCGCTCCGGCGGACAACCCGCAGGTCGCGGTCGCCGTCGTGGTCGAGGATGGCGGTGGCCAGGGCCAGTCCGGGAGCGGTAACACGATCGCGGCTCCCGTCGCGAAGGAGATCATGGAGGCGGTGCTGGGACGATGAGGCCTACACGGGGTGTTTCTTTCGGCGGCCGCTATGAGCTCAACTCGCGCATCGCCATCGGCGGCATGGGCGAGGTCTGGGAGGCGACCGACCACGTCATCGGACGATCGGTCGCGATCAAGATCCTCAAAGACGAGTACATGGGCGACCCCGGGTTCCTCGAGCGCTTCCGCGCCGAGGCGCGGCACGCCGCGCTCGTCAACCACGAGGGCATCGCGAGCGTGTTCGACTACGGCGAGGAGAACGGATCGGCCTTCCTCGTGATGGAGCTCGTGCCCGGCGAGGCGCTGTCGACGATCCTCGAGCGCGAGGGCTCGCTGCCGCCCGAGCGCACGCTCGACATCACCGCGCAGACCGCGGCGGCCCTGCAGGCCGCGCACGCGGCGGGTCTCGTGCACCGCGACATCAAGCCGGGAAACCTCCTCATCACGCCCGACGGGCGCGTGAAGATCACCGACTTCGGCATCGCCCGCATCGCCGACCAGGTGCCGCTGACGGCCACCGGTCAGGTGATGGGCACGGTTCAGTACCTGTCCCCTGAGCAGGCCTCCGGCCATCCAGCCAGCCCCGCGACCGATACGTACTCGCTCGGCATCGTCGCGTACGAGTGCCTCGCCGGCAAGCGCCCCTTCACGGGCGAGTCGCAGGTCGCGATCGCGATGGCGCAGATCAACGAGCAGCCCCCGCCGCTGCCCTCCGACGTGCCGCAGCCGGTCCAGAACCTCGTCATGGCGATGATCGCCAAGAAGCCCGAGGAGCGCCCGGCCTCGTCGGCCGCCGTCGCCCGCGCGGCGAACGCCCTGCGGCGGGGCGACATCGCCTCGGCCGCCGCTGCGGTGCCCGCGATCGCCACCGGGGCCGCTGGGGCCGATGACGACCTGACGCAGCTCCTCGGCGTCGGCGACGACGCCACCACGCGCCTCATGAACTCGACCCGGCCCATCCCGTTCGACGCGCCGCCCGCGGCCGTCGCCGAGGAGCCGCGGAGGAAGAAGCGCAGCCCCTGGACGTGGCCGCTCATCGCGCTGATCACGCTCCTCGTCCTCGTACTCGGCGGCACGGTCGCCGCGTTCTTCCTCAACCAGGACGACGACCCGAGCGCAGTGGAGAGCCCGTCGCCGTCGGCGAGCGCGCCCAGCGAGCCGTCGACGACGCCGACGCCCGTGGAGACCGGCCCCGCCCTCGTGAACGTGGACGGACTGAATCTCGTCGGCATGTCATACGACGACGCCGTGAACGCGCTCAGCGCCGCCGGCCTCGCCGCCGAACGCCAGGACGGCTCGCAGGCGACGAGCACGGAGCAGGTGGACACCGTCGCCGAGGTCTCGCCGCGCGGCAACATCGCGGAGGGGTCGACGATCACGCTCACCGTCTACACGGCGCCGAGCATGCCGGAGGCCGGGGCGCTCTCGTTCGAGTACAACGGCGCCGCTCCGAGCAGCGTGCCCGCTGGCAGCTCGTTCGTCGTCCGCTGGGAGCGCTACTCCTGCCCTGAGGGCTTCGGCGACGCGACCTACACCGTCGAGCTGGCCGGTGCGAACTTCCAGGACTCCGGTGCTCCGACTCGCGACCCGTTCCTCGTCGACGAGACGAGCGCGGTGATCGTCGCGACCGCCGGCCCCGGTGAGAGCGTGAGCGCGACCTCCACGGTGTCGTGCAGCGGCATGCCCGACAGCACCGTGTCCGCCTCGAGCCCCACCGTCACGGTCGAGGCGGAGCCGACGCAGGAGCCCGCGCCGACGCCCACCGAGACGCCCGCGGCGCAGAACGGGGCGAACGGGTCGGGCAACGCCGGTGGCAACGGCGGGTCCGCGAACGCCGGCGAGGGCGCGCAGACCGAAGATGGCGCCGAGACCGGCACGAACGGCTCCGGCAACAGCGCCGGCTGACGGCGGGGGCCTGCCGGGCCGACGTTCAGCGGGTGGGGCTAAGCTGACCCCGCCTGCTTCTCCAGGGGGGTCCATCCGTGAAGGCCGAGACACGCGTGCTCGTCGACCGCTATCGGGTCGACGAGCTGATCGGCCGAGGCGGCATGGCGAGTGTCTTCCGGGGATACGACGAGAAGCTCGGCCGCACGGTCGCGATCAAGATCCTCGAACGCGATCTCGCGAGCGACAGCACCTTCCGCACGCGGTTCCGGCTCGAGGCGCAGGCCGCCTCCCGGATGGCGCACGCCTCGATCGTGCGCGTGTTCGACGCCGGAGAGGACAGCGAGACCGACGCGACCGGCATGCTGCGCCCCGTGCCGTTCATCGTCATGGAGCTCGTCAGCGGGACGCTCCTCAAGGACATCGTCGCGCGCGGTCCGGTCGCGCCCGCCGTCGCCGTCCGGTACGTCGATGGGATCCTGGAGGCCCTCGAGTACTCCCACCGCGCGGGTGTCGTGCACCGCGACATCAAGCCGGGCAACGTCATGATCACGGAGTCCGGCCAGGTGAAGGTCATGGACTTCGGCATCGCCCGCGCCGTGTCGGACTCGTCTTCGACCGTCGCCCAGACCACGGCCATCCTCGGCACCGCCTCGTACTTCTCGCCCGAGCAGGCGAAGGGCGAGGCCGTCGACGCGCGCGCTGACCTCTACTCGGCGGGCGTGGTGCTCTACGAGCTGCTGACCGGCCGCCCGCCGTTCCGGGGCGACTCCCCCGTGGCCGTCGCGTACCAGCACGTCAGCGAGACCCCGGTGACGCCCTCCGCGCTCAACCCCGAGCTGCCCCGCGCGCTCGACGCCGTGGTGCTGCGCGCGCTCGCGAAGGACCCGTTCCAGCGCTATCAGGACGCCGCTCGGTTCCGTGAGGCTCTCGACGCCGCGCTGGATGGCCGGGCGCCCACGCAGCGCGAGCTCGACACGCTCACCAGCGAGCTCTACGGGCCGAGCCCGCGGCAGGCGCAGGAGACCGCGCAGACGCTGCGCCAGCTCTCCAGCGACACCACCATGCCGCGCACGCAGTCCGGCCCGCCGGTCGCCTGGATCTGGTCGGCGGTCACGCTCATCGCAGTGCTCATCGTCGCCCTCGTGTTCTGGCTCGCGACCATCCGCCCGTGGGACGGCACGCCGGCGAGCGCGCGCATCGTGCCGGATGTGGCGGGAATGACCTACGAGCGCGCGGTCGAGGAGCTCGAGGCGGCGGAACTCGCGCCCGTCCGCCGCGACGAGGCGAGCGACACCGTCGAGGAGGGCATCGTCATCGAGACGCAGCCCGACGAGGGCGTCTCGATGAGCCCCGGGCAGCAGGTGGAGGTGCATGTCTCCGACGGACCGGAGGTCGCCGCCCTGCCCGCACTCGTCGGCATGACGGAGAAGCAGGCGCGGGACGCCATCGCCGAGGCGGGCCTCTCCCTCGGGGCGATCCTCCCCGTGGACGACGCCGCTCACGCGGAGTCCACCGTCCTCAGCGTGCACTCCGACGGCGACACGGTCGCCGAGGGCGACGAGCTGCCCGCCGGCGCCACCGTGGACCTCGAGGTCGCGACCGGCCGCGTGCAGGTGAACGACCTCCGCGGCTTCTCGCTGAAAGCGGCGGAGAGCGCGCTCACCGAGCTCGGGCTCACCCCCGAGGTCGTCGAGGACGACACCTGCGAGCCGTCGTCGCAGCCTGGCGTCGTCTCCCAGTCGGCCATCGGCTCCGTGCCGATCAAGTCCACGATCCGCCTCGGCGTGTGCACGGGCGAGGAAGCCACCCCGTCGCCGACGCCCACTCCTCCCAAGCCCACCGCGGACGCCGCGCGCCGGTAGCCCCGGAACCACTCGAGCGTCCTAGTAGACTCCTGCCCATGGCACGAGCATCCCAGGGCGACGAACCCCTCGAGCAGCCCGAGACCGGCAAGGGCCCGAACCCCGTCTGGTTCAAGCCCGTCATGGTGGCCTTCATGCTGATCGGGCTGGTGTGGATCCTCGTCTTCTACCTCTCCGGGATGGCCTTCCCGATTCCCGACATCGGCGCGTGGAACCTCGTCATCGGCTTCGGGATCGCGTTCGTCGGCTTCCTCATGACGACGCAGTGGCGGTGACGGCGCCGCACCACGCGCTCGCCTGAGGCGAGCCCGATCCTTCCTGTCCGATGACCTCGCGCGCGTCATTCCCGGCGATGCTCCTCCCATCGACAGAGGTCGTGGTCGCCGACGACCTCCTCGCGGTGCTCGACGGCCCGGAGCGGCTCTGCATCCTGCGCGATTTCCGCGATGCCAGCAACGTCCTCGCGCACTGGGTCGCGCGAGCAGACCACGTGGGCACGGCGATCGCATGGATCGACGGCGACTCCGCTGCCTCGGCTGCGGCGGCTTTCTGGCTGCGCGCCCTCACCCAGGCGCACGCGCGCGGACTCATCGCCGACGCGGTGCTGTACCGCGAGATCACCGCGCTGTCCGAGGCCCCCGAGGCGGCAGCCGCCGCCCTGACACGCGCTCTCCGCGAAGTCGACCGCCCCGTCACGCTGGTCGTGGACGGCTTCCCGCGCGACGCGACCGTGTCGGATCAGATCGCCGCCGACCTCCTCGACGTGCTCGGAGATCTCCCCAGGATGCGCTGCGTGATCGCCACGACCTCCGCCACCGCACTCGAGATCGAGAGCGCGACGATCTCCCGCCGCGTCCTCGTGCAGCAGGACTTCGCGGCGACCGCGTCCGCCCCTCCGACCACCCCGCTCGAGGTCGCGGAACGGGTGGGGGAACCCGGCCTCCGGCACCTGGTCGCCGAGCTCGCGCTCGCTCCCGCCCTGGACACCGCACTCGCCACGATGATGACGGGGCGAGACGACGCGGGCGCACTCCTTCGTCGTCTCGAGCACGCCGGCGCCGGATACCGGGGCGAGGCAAGCGACGGGACGCAGCTGTTCCGCTTCCACGCGGCAGTGCGCGCGCAGGCGGTCGTCGACCTCACCGCGCGGGATCCACGCCGCCTCGCCGAGCTCCGGCGCATCATCGCGCACTGGCTCTTCGACGAGCTGAAGGACGACCTCTCCGCGCTGGAGTATGCGCTGGAGGCACGCGACCTGGAGTTCGCCGCCCACGTCGCACTGCGGGCCTTCCCCTTCCGTCGAGAGGAGGGCTCGCGGGTCGTGGCGCTCCTCCGGCGCGTTCCCGCGGTGCAGATCCATCGCCATCCGCTGCTCGCCCTCTGGTACGGGCTCGTGCTCAATGCCGACCCCGCCACACAGCGGCGCGCGCCCGAGTTCTTCGCATCGGCAGCCGTGATGTCGCGCCTGCAGGCACGCAGCACCGGCCCCGTCGAGACCGCGATCCTTCGAGGGCTCGAGAGCCTGGTCTGGCGGATGCTCGGACAGGAGCGGCGGATGGCCGAGGCCGCTCGACGATGCGTCGAACTGCTCGACGGGCTCCCGACCGATCCCCGACTCGCCGAGATCGTGGGGACGGTCCTGTACCAGAGCGGGATCAGCGCGCTCTACGCACCTGACCACGCCACCGCTCGCCGTGCATTCGCCCTGCTGATCGAGTTCTCCGAGCGGCACGATTTCCGACATCGCCGCAACGCGGCACTGGCGGGCCTGGCTCTCTTGGACACCCTCGAGGGACGGGCTCACGCGGCGCGGCGCAGCCTGGCGGCGATCGAAGACGCGGATTGGCCGCAGACCTGGCGTGACGGGTACATGGGCGCCCCGGCGCGCATCGCACGCGCGTGGGCGATGATCGACGATGCTGATCCGGCTGCGGCACTCGCCGAACTCGACGTCCTGGATCCGCACCTGGCGACGATCGAGCACTGGGATCTCATCGTGACGCCCCGTGCGCTCGCCAAGACGATGCTGGGTCGGCGTCGAGAGGCTGCCCACCGCTTCCAGCGCACCTGCAGCACGCGCACCCGGCGATCCACGCTCCCGGCGACGCGGGAACGCCTCGCGGTGACCGGCGCGCTCCTCGACCTCCTCACCGGGACCCCGGGAGAGCCCTCGCGCCTCGGCATCCGCAGACCATCGTCGCTCCTGCGCACGGTGCTGGCCCTGCAGAGTTCGGCGACCGGTCCTCTGCCGGCCTCGGAACCGACTCCCATCGAGGAGATGCTCGCGGCCACCGCAGACGTGCATCGGTCGCTCCTCCGGGGAGAGGAGCACGCCGCGCATGCGGCCGGCGCGCGCATCGCCGCGACGCTCGCGGAGCACGGCCTGCGGTGGCCGCTGCAGCTGATGACCGCGCCCGATCGCGAGCGGCTCCTCGCGATCCTCGCGGCGGCGGACGAACACGGGACCGCAGCGGTGCTCCGCGGGGGGTTCGACGCCTTCGGCGCGCGCCCCGATCCGGCCGTCGAGGATCGCACGCATCCGCTGCTGAGCCCACGCGAGGCGATCGTGCTGCAGGCGCTCGCCGAGACCGCGAGCCGCGCGGAGATCGCCGACCGCCTCTTCGTATCCGTGAACACCGTGAAGGCGCAGCTGCGTTCGCTGTATCGGAAGCTCGGGGTGACGACGCGCGATGACGCGCTGGCCCGGGCCGCGATCCTGAATCTCCTCGACCCGCCGGACGCACCGTGAGGCGCATCCTCCTGCTCGCGCTCGCACAATGCGCGGTGCTCGGCTCGCTCACCGCGCCCGCCGTGGTGGGGCTCTCCATCCTCGTGCGGAGCCTCGTGGGAGCGGACGCCGCGCCGCCCGCTCTCGCCATGGTCGTCGCGGCCGGCTCCGCCACGGCGATGGTCGCCAATCCACTGTTCGGCTGGGCCGCCGACCGCAGCCGCGTCGGTCGACGGGTCTGGCTGGCGGGCGGTGCGGTGGCCGGTCTCCTCGCCTCGGCCGCCGTCGTGTTCGCGGCGGACGCCGTCTGGCTGGCGGCGGCATGGATGCTCGCGCAGGCCGCCTACAACGCGTGCTTCGGTGCCATCAACGGGCTCCTCTCCGCCCACCTCACCCCGCAGAACCGCACGCGTGCGGCCGGCGTCTTCTCCGCGGCGTCCATCATCGGCGCGCTCCCCGGACTCGCCCTCGCGGCGCTCCTCCCGCACAGCGTCACCGGCATGATCCTGGCCGTCCCCGCCGTCGCGGCCGTGGCCATCCTGCTCATCGCTCGCCGCCTGCCGGACGACGACGGCCCCGCCAGTCGAACCGGTCACGTGCGTCCTGCCATTCGGCCCGTGCTGACGCGCCCCTTCCTCGCCGCAGCTCTCGTCCGCTTCGTGCTGTCGGTGGAACTCGCGGCCGGTCTCACCTTCGGGCTGTATCTCTTCCTCGACCGGTGGCGGCTGCCGGAGGTCGAGGCCGTGCGCCTCGTCTCGCTGGCCACGCTGCTGGGCGCGGTCGGAGTCGCGGCGACCGCCGCCCTCATCGCGTCGAGCCCGCTGGCGAGGGCCGATCCCCGCAGCATCCTCGCCGTCGGGCTCGTGCTGCTCGCGGCGGCGATGGTGGGCCGCGGCCTGGCCACAGCGATCGGACCGTTCCTCGTCGCGACCGCCGTCGCCGGCGTCGGCATCGGAGCAGGCTACACCGCGACGCGCTCGCTCGTTCAGGCGGCGTTGCCGCCGGAGTCATCGGCCTTCGGGCTCGGGATCTTCAATGTCGCGAACACGCTCGCGCCGGTTGTCGCACCGCTCCTCGCCGGGGCGCTGCTCCTGCCGCGATCGGAACCGTGGCTGCTCGACTCCTACGGCACGATGTATGTGCTGCTCGCGATACCCGTGCTGGCGTGCCTCGGCGCGCTGCCGTGGTTGCGCTACTCCACGGGCTCGAGGCCGATGAACTTCATCCGGTCCTCGCCGTAGAAGCAGGACTGCAGCGCGAACTCGCCCTGCAGGCCGACGAGGTCGGCGGTCGAGGACCAGATCTTCGAGGTGTAGCGGATGTCCACGATCTCGTAGACCTGATCGCTGCCGTCGATGCGCAGGCGCTGGCCCTTCTCCCAGGGGAGGATCACGTCGCCACCGCAGTTGTTGTGGGCCGCCCACACCGGTGGGACGCCCTCGCGCTCGTACGAGAGCATCTCGGTGAACGTGCCGTCGCACCAGTCGAGCTCGGTCTTGCCGCCGGAGGCGCCCTTCTTCACGCTGGGGAGCTCCTCGAAGACCTCCTCCTGCACCTCCTGCACCTTCTCGGCCACACCGACCTTGACGGTGCCGTAGGCATGCTCGACGGCCTGCGGAGCCAGGAGGGTCGAGGCGCCGATCGCCACTCCCCCCACGAGGAGCAGGACGCCGAAGATCGTGAGGACCGCGGTCCACGCGCCACGACGCTTCTTCGCGGTGCGCCTGGCGCGCCGAGGGGAGTCGTGGTCGGGGCCGCGCTGCAGCGTGTCGGTCATTGCAGATCCTTTCGCGCTCGAGGGCGAGCCTACGCCAACGAGGTTTGCCACAGGAGAGCGGGAGGGAGCATCTGAGGGGTCTCACGGGATCCGCGGGCGAATGACAACCGTGTAGTTCATCCCCAGAACCGCCCACAGCTGTGAACAACAGTCGTGTAATTCATCCCCAAGTGGGGATAACACTGTGGATAACTCGGTGGAGAAGTGGGGGAATCAGGTGGAGAACCCGGTGGAGAGCCCGTGCAGAACGTCCGGTTAACCGTGGAGAACCTTCCCACAGCTGTGGAGAACCTGTGGAGAACTCACCCGAGGACGACAGAGGGCCGGACCCAGCGGGTCCGGCCCTTGAAGGATGGCGCTGGTCAGGCGAACGCGGCGGGATGCAGCACCGGCGGGAGCGCCAGCAGCGCGAGGAGCCCCACGAGGACGAGGGACAGCAGCGCGATGCGGAGCCCGCGTCGGCTGCGCTCGCTGGCGCGCGAGAGGATGAGCCCCACGATGAGGCCGGTCACGAGCCCGCCCACGTGCGCCTGCCAGGAGACGTTGAACCCCGGCACGAACCCGATGACGAGGTTGATCCCGAGCACGACGAGAATGCCGCGGATGTCGCCGCCGAGGTGCCGACCGATCACGAGCAGGACGCCGAGGAGCCCGAACACCGCTCCGGAGGCGCCGACGACGGGTGTGGAGAAGGCGAGGAGCGCCACGGCGACGGAACCGCCGATCGTGGACAGGGCGTACACGGCGAGGAAGCGCGCGGTGCCGATGATCGGCTCCAAAATGCGCCCGATCATCCAGAGCGACAGCAGGTTGAGCCCCACGTGCCAGAAGCCGCCGTGCACGAGCGCCACCGTGGCGAGCCGCCACGGCTGGAACACGGCCGTGAGGTCGGGGTACAGCGCGGGCGCATAGAACATCAGCCAGTACTGCACGCCGAGGGCGCCGCCGAGCGCGTAGGTGTCGAGCATCTGCAGGAGGTAGACCGCGGCGGTGACGCCTGCGATCCATCCCATCGCGCGCGGGCGGCCGCCGACGGCCGAGACGGACCGGCTCCCCCAGCGGCGCTCAGCGCGTCGCTGGGCGCTCGTGCGGCTCTTCCGCTGCTCCTTCATGCACTCGGGGCAGACCACGCCGACCGGCCCCTGCGTCTGGCACTCCGCGCAGATGGTGCGCAGACACCGCTGACACAGGACGAAGCTCTGCCGATCGGGATGCCGATAGCAGAAGTCGTCCGTGTTGCGAGGACGGCCGGCGGTGGTCACGCCGTCAGACCGACGCGATGTCGATCGACGAGATGACGACGTCCTGGCGAGGACGGTCGCCGGCGCCGGTCGGAACCGCGGCGATCGCGTCGACGACCGCGCGCGAGGCGTCGTCGGCGACCTCGCCGAAGATCGTGTGCTTGCCCTGCAGCCACGGCGTGGGGTCGGTGGTGATGAAGAACTGCGAGCCGTTGGTGCCGCTCATCTTGCCCGTGATCGCATTCGGGCGCTTGCCGGCGTTCGCCATGGCGAGCTTGTAGGGAGCGTTGAAGTCGAGCTCCGGGTGGATCTCGTCGTCGAACTGGTAGCCGGGGCCGCCGACGCCCTGACCGAGGGGGTCGCCGCCCTGGATCATGAAGTTCGGGATGATGCGGTGGAAGATGACGTCCTGGTAGAGCGCTCCCTCACCGGGCTTGCCCGTGCGGGGGTCGGTCCACTCCTTCGAGCCGTCGGCCAGGCCGACGAAGTTCTCGACGGTCTTGGGCGCGTGGTCGCCGAAGAGGTTGACCACGATGTCGCCGTGGTTGGTGTGGATGGTCGCGACGGCGGTGTGCTGAGTCATGGGCACATTCTCGCAGAGTCCGCAAGGGCGGAGCTGATCCGCGACGGCATCTGGCAGGATGGTCGAAAGCAGACCCCATCGACGCGGGAGGGCACACGTGAGCCTCGACCTCAGCAAAAAGCAGAAGAAGGAGCTCAAGAAGCTCCAGCAGTCCGCGGCGCATGTCTGGGAGGCACAGCAGGTCGTCGCCGCCAGCGCTGCAGAGCTCGCCAAGCAGGCGGGTCGCCAGCTCGAGACGTTCGGACGGCAGCAGGTCGCCCCGACGGTCGAGGAGAAGTACCACGAGCACGTCGGACCCTACGTGGACCGCGCGCGCCCCTACGTCGATCGCAGCATGAGCGCCTCGAAGAAGTTCGTTCAGCTCTCGCTGCTGCCGGTCACCGGCACCGTCGCAGGCAAGGCGCTCTCCGCCTGGGACGCTTCGGCCGGCACCCGTGCGAAGCTCGCCCACCTCGGCTCGGCTCCCGTCCCGCCGCCGAAGAAGAAGTCGAGCGCCGGTCCGGTCATCGCCTTCATCCTCGGCATCGGCGCGGCCGTCGGCGTGCTCTACGCCGCGTGGCAGACGCTGCGTGCCGACGACGAGCTGTGGGTGGCGGACGACCCGCTGGCCGCGCCCGACGCCTGAGCGCGCCGCGCCCTTCCCGCATCAGACGATGTCGTCTCACCGAACCGACACGCGACGCCGAATCCGGCCGTGTCCCTCCGGTGAGACGACATCGTCTGGCCGAAGGCGCGCGCCCGGATGGCTCGAGCTGACTTCGCGATGACCGCCGACGACGCCACGCGCCGCGTGCGCGAGGCCGCCCACACGCGCGGCCTGGACATCGACGTGCAGGCGTCGCCGGCCGCCGGCTCCCTCGAGGAGGCGGCGGCGCTGCGCGGCATCGCGCCCTCCGACATCGTCAAGACGCTCGTCGTGAAGGGCAAGGGCGACCAGTACTACTTCGCCCTCGTGCCGGGAGACCGTGCGATCTCGTGGGGCAAACTCCGCTCGGTGGTCGGCGTCAACAAGCTGCGCCTGCCCGAGCCGCCGCTGGCCCTCGCCGCGACCGGCTACGAGCGGGGCACCATCGTGCCGCTCGGCTCGACGCACGACTGGCCTGTCTATGCCGACGTCCGGATGGTCGGGAAGCGCGTCTCCATGGGTGCGGGAGCCCCCGGTCACACCCTCTATGTCGACGCCGACGCCCTGATCGCGGCCTACGGCGCCACCGTCGCCGACATCACCGATCCGATCGCCGCCATCCGCTGATCTCAGCTCGCGAGCAGCGCCGCGATCCGCTGGACGGCGAAGACGTAACCCTGCACCCCGGCCCCGACGATGACGCAGCTCGCCACGTCGGAGAGGTACGAGTGGTGCCGGAACGGCTCGCGAGCGTGCACGTTGGAGATGTGCACCTCGACGAACGGCAGGTGCACGCCGGTGAGCGCGTCGCGCAGCGCCACCGACGTGTGAGTGAAGGCGCCGGGGTTGATCACCACGGCATCGCAGTCCTCGCGCGCGGCCTGGATGGCGTCGATGAGAGCGCCCTCGTGATTGCTCTGCACCGCGCGCACGGCGAAGCCGAACTCCGACGCGGTGCGCTCCACCCGGGAGACGACATCGTCGAGCGTGTCCGAGCCGTAGACCTCCGGCTCGCGGGTACCGAGGAGGTTGAGGTTCGGTCCGTTGACGAGCAGGATCCGGTTGTGCACGGGGCGTTCCTCTCTCACAGCAGCCCCGCCATCCGCAGCGCCGTGTCGACGAGCGAGACGCGCTCGATCGACCGCACCCGCGACAGCGGGATCCACTCGGCCATGTCGGTGGAGCCGTCGATCTCGTAGGCGAGCGACCCCCCGGCGATCGTCGCGCGGTAGACGATCCGCAGGGCCTGGAGGTCGCCTGCGCCCGAGAGCCGCTTCCGTGCGGGGATCACGGCGGAGTCGACGCCGAGGACGCCGCCGAGAGCCACCTCGTAGCCCGTCTCCTCGCGCACCTCGCGGCGGCAGGTGTGCTCGGGGTGCTCCCCCGGGTCCATGCCGCCGCCGGGAAGAGTCCACGCGGGCTTCGATCCCTCGATCCAGCGCGAGAGCAGCACACGATCCTGGTCGTCGACGATGACGGCGTACGCGGCGACTCTGAGATCCATGGCGTCAGCCTACTGACCCGGAGCAGGGGCGCCGGGGTCCGACGCGTCCCGGCGGGGAACCGCGACGATCCGCCCGGCACCTGCAGCGGCGCGCGGCCGGGCGGTCGTGCGCACGCGCGTGCGCACCCCGTCGAGCGAGGCGCGCAGCGGCGACCCGATGAACAGGCCCAACGTCGCGCCGGCGGCGAGGGCGATGCCGATCATCCCCGCCGTGACGAGCGCCTGTGCGGCGACGATGAGCCGCGCGGTGTCGTCGCCCGCCTCCACGAACCCGAGGAGCCCGCGGAAGACCGCGGACCCTGGCACCAGCGGCACGATCGCGGCGGTCGTCACGGCGACCGATGGCACGCGCAGGCGATAGGCGATGAAGGCGCCGAAGAGGCTGGCGGCGAACGCCCCGACGAAGCTCGAGGCGGCGGCATCGACCCCGGCGGTAGACGGGATCGCGTAGCCGATCCAGGCGATGGCGGCGAGCAGCACGCTCACCAGGACGATGCGCAGACCCGCGCCGTTCACGACCGCGACCGTGACGGCGACGAGGATGGCGCCGACGATCTGGCCGGGGAACGATCCGAGCGGCAGCGCTTCCGCTGGCAGCTGCAACCCCACCCCCATCGCGCTGGCGAGCTGCAGGCCGACGACGATCCCGAGCACCACGCCCAGGGTCTGCAGGGTGAGTTCGAGGATGCGCCCGCCGGCCGTGAGCGCGAAGCCGTCGATGGCGTCCTGGGCAGCGCCCACCACCGCGAGCCCCGCGAGCATGAGGACGATCCCGGACGACACGACGATGGTCGGCCGCACGTCGGTGAAGGGCTCCACGCCCATCTGAGCGAGCACGGCCGTGATCACCGTCGCGATGGTGAGCACGAAGGCGCCGGAGATCTGCGTGAAGAACATCGGCACACGCAGCTTCGCGAGCCCCGCCTGCGACACGGCGACGCCGAGCGCGGCGAGGAACGTCACGACGAGGACGATCCACGATGCCCCGAACATCACCCCGACGCCGACGGCGAGCATGGCCTGCGCGAAGATGACGACCGCTGGCCGATAGAGGAAGGGCGTGCGACGGATCTCGCGGAATCGCGCCCGCGCCTCCCGGAGGTCCAGGCCCTCCTCGATGTCGGTGACGAGCGCCTGCAGCCGCTGCAGCTTGGCATGGTCCGGCACGGCCGACCGGACGACCTGCATGAGGGTGACGGGGTGGCCGTCGCCGCCGCGGTGGTCGGAGACCATCACGGAGTTGTACGTCACGTTCACGTGCACGCTCTTCAGCCCGTAGGCGCCGGTGATGCGCAGCGCCGCCAGCACGACCTCCTTGGCCGACGCGCCGACCGACAGCATCACCTCGCACACGCGCATGGCGAGGTCGATGATCCGCACGACCATGGCGTCGTCGATGACCGTGAGCATCTCCGTCGGCGCGGCGTGGGAGGAGTCGCTCCACAGCGCTCTGCGCACGCTCTCCATGACGCGGCGGTGACGATCCTGGGCCATGCATCCATCCTCCGGCACGCCCCCGCCGAACGCGAAAAGCGTGCGGCGGGGGCGGGTCCGGATGGCCTGAGCGGTATGCGAAGGAGGGGCAGATGCCGTTCTCGGAATATGCTGCAGAGGCGGCGTCAGAGCCCGGTGCTCGGGCGCAGCGTGGCGTCGCCGGCGGCGAGGTCCACCTGGATGCGGTGCGGTGACGCACTCGACACGTCCAGCCGGTTGTCGAGGTCGCCGGCTGCGACGTCCGACGTCACCGCGTACTCGGCGTCGGGCAGCGCGAGGTCGAGAGAACCGGCACTGACATCGACCGAGACCTCGGCCGGAGCGTCTTCGCGCAGCAGCGCGTCGACGCGGCCGGCCGCGATGGAGAAGTCCGCGCGCTCGACGCCCGCGAGCGTCACCTCGGCCTGCCCGGCGCTGAGATCGAGGTCGAGAAAGCGGGCGGCTCCCTCGAGGCTCAGGTACCCCGCGCCGACGTCGGCCTGCACCTCGCCGAAGGTCCCCTCCGCGGTGAGGCTGCCGCCGCCCAGGGAGAGGTCGGCGTCGAGCGATGCGTCGCGCAGCCCCTCGGGCAGCGTCAGCACGGCCGTGTCCTCCCCGCCGCCGAACCAGTCGCCGAACGTCCATCCTCCGAAGAGCCCGCCGCGCCGGTCGACGATCAGCTCGCCGCCGCGACGCGACAGCGACCACCCGCCGCCCGCGCCGGCGGTGACCTCGAGCACGGCCTCGTCGACGTCGGCGTAGGCGACGGAGAAGGACGACGCCGATGCGTCGACGGAGAGAGCCTGGACGCCGTGGGCATCCGCGGTGAGCAGCTCGTCGCCGGCGGCAGCGCCGCGAGCGGCGGAGACCCCGGCGCCGAGGGCGGCTCCGAGAAGCGCCACGCCGCCGATCACCGATACGACGATGGCGACGGTCCTGCCGCCCGGCTGAGGGGCGGACGGCCGTGCCGGCGCCGGCGGACGGGCCGCGGACTCGAACGGCGGCGGGGTGGTGGGGGTGCTCATCGTGTCGCTCCTGTCTCGGGCGTTCCGCCCGTGTTCTCGATGTGGGCGAGGGCCGCGAGGACGCGGCGGTTGCCCGATTCGCCCGGCTCGAGGCCGAGCTTCTGGAAGATGGCGGTGACGTACTTCTCGACGCTCGCCTCGGAGACGAAGAGCACGCCGGCGATCGCCTGGTTCGACTTGCCCTCCGCGATGAGCGCGAGGGTGGCGCGCTCACGCTCGGTGAGCCGGGCCATCCGCTCGTCGCGGGTGCGGCGACTCAGCAGCTGCGCGACCACCTCGGGATCGAGCACGGTCGCGCCCTGCGCGATCCGCGACACGGACTCGAGGAAGTCCGCCACATCGGCGACCCGGTCCTTGAGCAGGTACCCGATCGCCGCACCGTGCGCGGTGATGAGCTCGCTCGCGTACCGCTCCTCGACGTACTGCGACAGCACGAGGACGGGAAGCTCGCGGTGGGCGGCGCGGACGGCGATCGCCGCGCGGATGCCCTCGTCGGTGAACGTGGGCGGCAGGCGGACGTCGAGGATGCACAGCTCGGGGGCGGACGCCGCGACCGCCTCGAGCAGCTCCCCCGCGTCGGGCAGGGCCGCGACGACCTCGTGGCCCGCGTCTTCGAGGAGGCGGATGAGGCCCTCGCGGAGGAGGACGGAGTCCTCGCAGATCAGGATGCGCACGGGACGCTCACCTCCAGGGCGGTGGGGCCCCCGTTCGGGCTGTCGAGGCGGACGGCGCCGCCGGCCGACAGGATGCGGTTCGAGATGCCGTCGAGTCCGCCGCCGGGGAGCACCCGGGCCCCGCCGATGCCGTTGTCCTCGACGCGCGCCCACAGCACGCCGTCGTCGCGGCGCCGCACCGTGACGCGGCACTCGGCTGCGCGCGAGTGCTTGGCGGCGTTGGTGAGCGACTCGGCGATCGCGAAGTACACCGCGGCCTCCGCCTCGCGGCTGCACCGGCCATCCATGCGCACGTCGAGGTGCACGGGGATGTGCGAGCGCCCGGCGAGGGCCGACAGCGCGGCGTCGAGGCCGCGATCGTCGAGCACCGAGGCGTGGATGCCGCGGGCGAGCTGGCGCAGCTCGGTGATGGCGGCCTTCGTCGACGTGTGCGCCTCCTCGATGAGCGAGCGGGCGGCGTCGGGGTCGCCGTCGATCTTCTGCTGCGCGAGGCCGAGCGTCATGCCGACCGACACCAGGCGGGGCTGGACGCCGTCGTGCAGGTCGCGTTCGATGCGCGTGCGCTCCACCTCGGAGGCGCGGACGGCGCCGGCGCGCTGCGCGTCGGAGGTGCGGGCCTGTGCGGCGAGCTGCTCCTCCTGCGAGGGCACGAGGATGGCCCGGCTCAGCACGCCGTGAAGGAGCGCGAGCCCGATGATGCCGGCCGCCGACACCAGCGCGCCGAGGATGCCGACGGGGATGGCCCACGCGGTGGCGATCTCGAGCCCGAAGACCGTCCGCACCGTCTCGGCGCCCGCGAGCGGCGCGAAGCAGGTCACGATCGACGCGACGAGGGTGCGCAGCAGCGTGAGGACGAGCGCGCCGAAGAACGTCGCGATCGCGAGGTTGGCGAGCGCCCGCCACATGGGCGCGTCGACGGCCTGACGCAGCAGCGTGCGCAGGTACCCGCCGAAGCCGGGACCGACTCGCGGCCGCCAGGCGAGGGCGGGGAGTCCGAAGCCGTACAGGCCGTCGACCCGGGCGGTCTCGAGCCACGCGACGCCGTACAGCAGGTAGACGAGGCCGACGAGGAGGAGGAGGCCGATCCCGATGACCGGGACCAGGCCGATGCCGACGCCGAGCAGCGTCAGGAGCACGGTGAACGCGACGGCGCCGAGGAAGGCGAGCGCCGCGAGATGCGCGACGGCGCCCGCGACGCGCAGTGGCGTCGACGTCCGAGCGGTAGTCGCGGGGGCGAGCTGTGTGGTCATGCCTCCAAGCTATGGTGGCGCCGCCGCGGGCGCCGCCGAGTCAGCCGGAGAGCTTCTTTCGGGTTTTCCGTAACCCGTCGTCGTCCCGCGAGCACGGTCATCCGCTCGCCCCGCGCGCGACTGCCGGCGAGCGGGTGGCCGTGAGCTCACACGAGTGACTCCTGCAGCGCGCGGTCGGCGTCCTGCAGGACCTTCGCGGCGACCTCGAGGCCCTCGATGCGGCCGAGCTCGACGTCCTCGTGCTCGATGTTGACGCGCATGTCGGGGTCGACCTCGTGCAGCGCGCGGAGGAACTCCGTCCAGTACGCGGTGTCATGGCCCTTGCCGAGGGCGACGAAGTCCCAGGCGGCCGGCTTCGGCCACTCGTTCGCCCACTCGTCGCCGCCGAGGTTCGTGCGCGGTTCCGACGGGTCGAGCCGGCGGAAGCCGTTGTCGAGCACGCCGTAGAGCTTCGCCGTCTCGGGGTTCACGCGCACGTCCTTCGCGGCGGCGTGGAAGACGAGCTCGCCGAGCTCACGGACGACCGCGACGGGGTCCATCTGCTGCCAGAACAGGTGCGACGCGTCGAGCTCGACGCCGACGTGGGTGGCGCCGGTGAGCTCGACGAGCTTGCGGACGTCGCGGGTGTTGAACACGATGTTCTGCGGGTGCAGCTCGAGCGCGACCTTCACGCCGTGATCGGCCGCAAGGCGGTCCGTCTCCCGCCAGAAGTCCGTCGCGATGCCCCACTGGTAGTCCAGCACGTCGAGTGCGGCGGAGTTCCACGCGTTGACGATCCAGTTCGGGTGCTTCGCCGTCGCGTCGGATCCGGGGAGGCCCGACATGGTGACGAGACGCGTCTGACCCAGGCGCGCGGCGAGGCGGATGGAGCGGCGGATGTCCTCCGCGTGCTTCTCGCGGATCTCCGGCTTCGCGTGCAGCGGGTTCCCGTTGGCGTTGAGGCCGGCGATCTCGACCCCGGTGCCCTCGAAGAGGCCGAGGAAGTCGTCGCGCGCGGCGTCGGAGACCAGGATGTCGTCGAACGTCGGGATGTGCACGGCCGGCAGGAAGCCGCCGGAGTTCAGCTCGATCCCCGTGAGACCCAGGTCGGAGACGACCTTCAGGGCCTCGGGCAGCGAGCGGTCGTGCAGGATCGCGTTGTAGACGCCGAGCTTCATGCGAGCACCCCCGTGGCGACGTCGACGGCCGCGCCGCGACGGGATGCGGACTCCGCGACCGCGCCGAGGAGGCGCATGTTGTGCACGCCCTCGTCGAAGGTCGCGCAGCGGGGAAGGGAGGATTCCGCCGGGAGTCCGGCGACCTCCTCGAGGAAGGCGCGCGCCTGGTAGACGAAGCCCTCGTTCTGGCCGAAGCCGACCGTGGTGGCGTCCATGGCCAGGCCGCCGCGGATGTAGGGGTGCTCTGGACCGAGAAGCACGCGGCGGAACCCGCGCTGCGCGATCGGGCCCTCGTTCAGCATGAGGCCGATCTCGGTGGGGTTGCGGAAGTCGAAGGTGGCCGAGCCGTTCTCGCAGAACACCTCGAGGAGGAGCGAGTTCGCGTGGCCGGCGGCGACGCGGGAGACCTCGATCGCGCCGGCACCGCCATCCGCGAAGTCGAATGAGAACGCGGCGTAGTCGTCGTTCTCGACGGTGTCGAGCTCGTCGGAGACCGCGCCGTGCTCGTGGCCGATGACGGCACCGAGGGGCTTCGGACGCTCGGAGATCACCGTGGCGAAGCGGCCGCCGGAGACCTCGCGGATGTCGCCGCCGATGAACTCGGCGATGTAGGCGAGGTGGCTGCCGACGTCGGCGAGAGCGCCAGAGCCGGGGGCGCCCTTGAAGCGCCAGCTGATCGGGATGCGCGCGTCGGCCGCGTAGTCCGTCCAGTAGCGGCCGCTGAAGTGCAGCACGCGCCCGAGGACGCCGGACCGCACGAGGTCGCGGATGTAGGCGATCCCGGGCGAGCGGCGGTAGGTGAAGCCGATGCGCGCGACGCCGGACGCCGAGCGCGCGGCATCCGCCATGGCGATGGCGTCGTCGAGGCTGTCGCTCAGCGGCTTCTCGCACAGCACGTGCTTGCCGGCGGCGAGGAGGCCCTCGACGATCTCGCGGTGCAGGTGGTTGGCGACGACGACGCTCACCACGTCGATGTCGTCGGCCGCCGCGATCGCCTGCCACGAGGTGTCGTTCCGCTGGTAGCCGAAGCGACGCGCGGCCAGGCTGCCGAACTCGGCGTTGACGTCGCCGATCGACACGAGGCGGATGGGCGGCAGCGTGCTGTCGTAGACGGTCGGCGCCGTGCGGTACGCGGCGGCGTGCGCGCGCCCCGCCATGCCGGCGCCGATGACGGCGACTCCGAGCGATTCGGGCATCAGATCTCTCCTTCGAGGATGGGGGGGGCGGCGTCCGTTGGAGCGGTACAACAGGTAGACTAGATCACGACCAAATGTCCTGTCAAAGACTTCATGAGGGGTTCCGGATGGCCAGAGCGGGCAGACCGACGATCTACGACGTCGCCGTCCGGGCGGGCGTCTCGAAGTCTCTCGTCTCCCTTGTGCTGCACGGGTCGCCGAAGGTGAGCGACGAGCGCCGCGCGGCGATCCAGGCGGCGATCGAGGAGCTCGGCTACCGCCCCAGCCGCGCCGCGACGGCGCTCGCCGGGATGCGGACGTGCAACGTGGGCCTCGTGATCGACGACTTCCGCAACCTCTGGTTCGTCGACCTCCTCGACGGCATGCGCGACGTGCTCGACGAGCGCGGGTTCCAGGTGAGCGTGGCCGACCTGCGCCGTGACAGCCACGCCGTCGACGGCTTCGTCGCCACGCATGCCGAGGCGATCGTCATCGCAGCCGAGCCCGACCCCTCCGCTGCACGCGTCCCGGTGCCGGTCGCCCTGGTGGGAGGGCGGGCGCAGAAAGTGCCGGGCGCCGACACCATCGCGAACGACGACGCAGCAGGGGCCGCTCTCGCGACGCGGCACCTCCTCGATCTCGGGCACCGGCGCATCGGGCACCTCACCGGCGCCGGGGGCTCTGCCACGCTGCGCCGCGACGCCTTCGTCGCCACCATGCGCGAGGCGGGTCTCGACCCGCTCGTGGCGGGCGGAGAGGACGAGACGACGGAGGAGAGCGGCTTCCAGGCCACCCGGCACCTGCTCGCCGAGCACCCCGACGTCACCGGGATCTCCGCCGCCAACGACGTCATGGCGCTGGGTGCAGCGGCCGCGCTGCGCGAGCACGGGCGCCGCATCCCCGATGATGTCTCCCTCGTGGGCTACGACGACTCCCCGCTCGCCAACAGCCGCTACCTCTCCTTCACCACCGTCGACGACCGCAGCCGCGAGGTGGGCGCCGTGGCCGCTCGCGCCGTCCTCGCTCGCATCGAAGACCCGTCCGCTGAACCGCAGCACGTGCTCATCCCGCCGACGCTCATCGAGCGCGGCACGACGGCGCCGCCGAGCTGACGAACGAGAGAGGATAGAACGCAGTAACGAGAGAATGTCGGAGCCCGCGCATAGTCTTCTAGAACATTCGCTCTCGGAGGTTCGTCATGCGCATCGCACCCGCTCCCGTCCCTGTCGCCGTCTGGTCTGACCCGGCCGGCTGCCCGCAGCGCCTCGTGCTCGACGGCGAGCGCTGGCGGGTGGTGGACCGCCCCACTGCACTCGGCTCGGCACCTCGCGTCGACGGCCGCCCGGCGGGTGACGGCTGGCGCGCGACGATCCGGCGAGCGAGCGACGGCGTCACGGAGGTCGCGGATCTCGCCGTCGACGACGCCGGGCGGTGGCTCGTCATCCACCGCTGGCGCTGATGCCGGCGCGCCGTGAAGCCCGGATACGAGGAAAGGCCGCCCGCGGGCGGCCTTTCGAACTGTGGAGCCTAGGAGATTCGAACTCCTGACATCTTGCTTGCAAAGCAAGCGCTCTACCAACTGAGCTAAGGCCCCGCGAGGAGATGGAGTGGGGCTACCAGGACTTGAACCTGGGACCTCTTCATTATCAGTGAAGCGCTCTAACCGCCTGAGCTATAGCCCCGTCTCATCGAGAACCGAAGTTCTCAACCTGCAAGAGA
>NZ_JAUEPM010000010.1 GCF_030406385.1 Microbacterium oryzae | reverse complement strand
CGAGGCCGTGACGCTGCTGGCGGCACGGCCCGAGATCGAGCAGGTCGTCACCCACGTCGTGCCGCTCCACGACGTCGCCGACGCCTTCGCCCTCGCCCGCGACTCGCAGACATCGAGCAAGGTCGTCATCGCCCTCCCGAGCGCCGACCTATGACGGGCGCAGCGGACGGCACCGGGACCGGCCTGGAAGCCGCCCGTGACATCGTCATCGGAGTCGACATGGGCACGACCGCGACGAAGGCCGTCGCGTGGACGGTGGACGGCGACCTCGTCTCCTCGGCCTCGCGCGGCTACCCGCTGGAGGAGCCGCACCCCGGCCACGCCGTGCAGGATCCCGACCTCATCCTCGAAGCCGTCTACCAGGCCATCCGAGAGGTCGTGGGGCAGATCGGCGCGGAGCGCGTCGCCGGGCTGTCGTTCTCGTCGGCGATGCACTCGCTGATGGCGCTCGACGCGACCCTGCGGCCCCTGACCCCGGTGGTCACCTGGGCCGACACGCGCGCGGCCGTCCAGGCCGAGCGACTGCGTGCGTCGGCTGCGGGCCTGGCCCTCCACCGTCGCACCGGCACGCCCATCCACCCCATGTCGCCGCTGACGAAGCTCATCTGGTTCCGCGAGCAGGAGCCGCGGATCCGCCAGGAGACCGCGATCTGGGCGGGCATCAAGGACTGGGTGCTGCTGCGGATGTGCGGGGCGCTCGTCATCGACCATTCGCTGGCATCCTGCTCGGGGCTCATGGACATCCATCGACTGGAGTGGGACGAGGAGGCCCTGTCGCTCGCAGGCATCCGCGCCGAGCAGCTGCCGGAGCTCGTGCCGACCACGACCATCCTCGAGACGCTGACCGAGGAGGGCGCTGCGGGCACGGGGCTGCCCGCCGCCACTCCGGTCGTCGTGGGAGCGGGGGATGGCCCCCTCGCGAATCTCGGCGTCGGCGCCGTCCGCCCCGGCGTCGCAGCCTGCTCGATCGGCACGAGCGGCGCGCTGCGCGTCGCCGTCGACCGTCCGGCCGTCGATCCGCGCGGCGGCGTGTTCTGCTACGCGCTCACGGAGGACCGCTGGGTGATCGGCGGCGCCATCAACAACGGCGGCGTCACGCTCGACTGGGTGCGCTCGGAGATCGCCGGCGGACACGAGCTCACCACCGCCGAGCTCCTCGACGCCGCCGCCACCGTGCCGGCGGGATCCGGCGGGCTGCTCATGCTGCCGTACCTGCTGAGCGAGCGCGCGCCGCACTGGAGCAGCATCGCGCGGGGCTCCTACATCGGGCTCACGCGCGCGCATCGGACCGAGCATCTCGTCCGCGCGGCCGTCGAGGGCGTCGCGATGCAGCTGGCGCTCGTGCTGCAGTCCATGCGCGCCGCCGATCTCGAGGTGCAGGAGATCCGGGCCACCGGCGGCGTCATGCAGCACCCGCTCTGGCAGCAGACGCTCGCCGACGCGTTCGGCGCGCCGGTGGGGCTGCTGGAGGGCCAGGAGGGGTCGAGCTACGGCGCGGCGCTCCTCGGGATGCAGGCGCTCGGACTCATCGAATCGATCGACGTCGCCGCCCAGCGCCTGCCGGTGCACGAGACGATCCGCCCGCATCCGGGCGACTCCGCCGTGTACCGCGCGCTGCTGCCGGTGTTCGACGAGCTGTACGACGCGCTGCTGCCGACGTACACGCGGCTGCGACGGCTCACCCCGTCGCTTCCCATCTCGTTCTGACCGGCGGGAGACGCAAGCGCCTACCATGACGAGGTGGGCTCCGGGAAGAAGGGCAAGAAGGGCAAGTCCGGCAAGCGGGACAAGCCGAAGAAGACCTGCTGCAAGTCGAAGCCGCGCTGCAGACGTTGTCCGATCCGGATGCTCGCGGAGGGCAGACTGGACCCAGCTGATGCGAAGGAGATCTTCGCGAAGGAACGCAATCGCAAGCAGGCGAAGAAGGCTCACCTCGTCGTCCCGGGGGACTGACCGGGCCGTGCCGCTGAACAGAGGGAACGCATGGCACACGAGCGGATGGCCATCATCTGGAACCCCGCGAAGACCGAGCGCCAGGTGCTCGAGCGCGGGCTCGACGCCGCCCTCCACACGGCGCTGACCGACGAGCTTCCCGACATCTCGTGGTGGGAGACGACGCCCGAGGACCCCGGGCAGATCGTGACCGAACTGGCCCTCGAGTGGGGCGCCGAGGTGATCGTCACCGCGGGCGGCGACGGCACCGTGCGGGCGGTCGTCGAGCGGCTCGCCGAGCCGGGCGCCGGCGCGGAGCTCGCGATCGTCCCGCTCGGCACCGGCAACCTGCTGGCGCGCAACCTCGACATCCCGCTCGCCAATCCCGCGGCTGCCTTCGCCAGGGCGTTCGCACGCGATACGCGGCCCCTCGACCTGGGATGGCTCGAGACCGAGCTCGCGGGTGAGCCGACGCGCATGGCATTCAGCGTGATGGCGGGCTTCGGCATCGATGCGCACATGATCGTCGAGACGAGTGACGACCTGAAGAGCCGGGTCGGATGGCTGGCCTACGTGGAGTCGCTCGCTCGCGCCGTGAACGCGAGCGAAGTGGTGGAGATGCGGATCGCAGTCGACCACGGCGAGTTCGTCACCGCGGCGGGGCACACCCTGCTCGTCGGCAACTGCGGCATGCTGCAGGGCGGCATCGCCCTCATGCCCGACGCGAACCCGTCCGACGGCGAACTGGACCTGCTGATGCTGAGCGCGGAGGGCCTCGCAGGCTGGCTCGACACCATGCGCTCGTTCATGTGGGAGAACGGCGTGCGTCGCATGCTCGGCGCGACCGATAAGGCCGAGAGCACCTCGACGGCCGCGCACTCGCGCGCGACCGCCGTCGACGTGCGACTGCCGCGCCCGCGCGTGCTCGAGGTCGACGGCGAGGAGATCGGCGAGGTCGAGGGCTTCGCCGTCGAGATCCAGGCCGGAGCGGTGTCCGTCCGCTGAGTTAGGGCAGGCGGATGGTCCCGGTCGCGGAATGCTGCGTCGGCATGCGATCGCGCTTGTAGGTGATCGAGTCGTAGCCGTGCGGCGAGGGAACACCGTCGTCCCCGATGCTCACGAAGACGATCTTCTCGATCGTGAGGATGGTCTTCCGCGTGATCATGTTGCGCACGACCGCGCGCATGGTGAGCGACGTGCGGCCGAAGTGGGTGGCGATGAGCCCCATCTCGACGAGGTCGCCCTGCACCGCGGAGGCCTGGAAGTTGATCTCCGAGATGAGCTTCGTCACGACGCGGTAGTTGCCGAGCTGGATGATCGCGTAGATCGCCGCTTCCTCGTCGATCCACTTCAGCAGGCTGCCGCCGAACAGGGTGCCGTTGGCATTGAGGTCCTCGGGGCGGATCCACTTGCGCGTGTGGAAGTTCATGCCGTCGGTGTCGGGAGTGCTCATCGCGGCCAGCCTACGCCCAGACCGCGTGACAGCATGGATGGGTGAACAGCGCCAACCTCAGCCGTGAAGCAGCGGCCGCGCGATCCGCGGCCATCACCGCCCGCGCCATCCGGGTCGAACTCGATCTCACCGGCGCGCCGGACCCGACGCAGACGGGGTTCCCCACCGTCAGCACGATCGAGTTCGACGCGACGACCGCCGAGACGTGGATCGACTTCATCGGCGAGGCGGTCGAGTCGGTCGAGGTGAACGACGCGCAGCAGGCGGTCGAGTGGGACGGCGCGCGGATACGCGTGACCGGGCTCGGCGCCGACAACAGCGTGCGCATCGTGGCGCGCGGTGCGTACAGCCGATCGGGCGAGGGGCTTCACCGCTTCGTCGACCCGGTCGACGGCGAGACCTACCTCTACACGCAGTACGAGCCGGCGGACTCCCGCCGCGTGATGGCGTGCTTCGAGCAGCCGGATATCAAGGCCCGGTACACGTTCCGCATCGTCGCGCCGAGCGGATGGCAGGTGCTGTCGAACCAGAGCGCGGTCGCGTGGACCGAGACGGATGGCACGCAGGAGATCGAGTTCGCCCCGACGCTGCCCATCTCCAGCTACATCACGTCGGTGGCGGCGGGCCCGTATCACCGGGTCGACGGGGAGTGGACGGGCGACGCCCAGACCGTCGCGCTCGGCGTGCTGTGCCGACGCTCGCTCGCCCAGCACCTCGACGCCGACGAGGTCCTCGAGATCACGCGACAGGGCCTGGACTTCTTCAGCGAGGCGTTCGCGTACGCCTATCCGTGGGGCAAGTACGACCAGATCTTCGTTCCGGAGTACAACCTCGGGGCGATGGAGAACCCCGGGCTCGTGACCTTCACCGAGTCGTATGTCTTCCGCGGCGCGTCGACCGTCGCCCAGCATGAGGGACGCGCCAACACCATCCTTCACGAGATGGCGCACATGTGGTTCGGCGATCTCGTGACGATGCGCTGGTGGGATGACCTGTGGCTCAAGGAGTCCTTCGCCGACTACATGGGCTCGCACGCCGCGGCGGTCGCCACGCAGTACACGGACGCGTGGGTGACCTTCGCGAACCGGCGGAAGGCCTGGGCGTACCAGCAGGATCAGCTGCCCACGACCCATCCGATCGTCGCCGACATCCCTGACCTGGAGGCGGCGAAGCTCAACTTCGACGGCATCACCTACGCCAAGGGGGCGTCGGTGCTCAAGCAGCTCGTGGCGTTCGTGGGCGAGGAGGCGTTCTTCGAGGGCGCTCGCCGCTACTTCGCCGCGCACGCGTTCGGCAACACCACGCTCGAGGACCTGCTCGTGCAGCTCGAGGAGGTCTCCGGTCGCGACGTCCGCGGCTGGTCGCGCGCCTGGCTCGAGACGACCGGCGTGTCGACGATCTCGGTCGAGCGGGGAGATGGCGAGCTCGTCGTCGTGCAGACCGATCCGCGTCCGCACCGCCTCGCTCTCGGTTTGTACGCGCTCGACGACAGGCGGCTCGTGCGCCGCGCGGCCGTCGACCTCGACATCCGCGACGAGCGGACGACCGTCGTGCTTCCCGTTGCGCCCGATGCGGACCTCATCCTGCCCAACGAGGGCGACCGCACCTACGCGAAGGCACGCCTCGACGAGCGCTCGCTCGACGCCGTGACGGAGGCGCTGTCGACGATCGACGACGCCCTCGCTCGCGGCCTCGTGTGGTCGGCGCTGTGGAATGCGGTGCGCGACGGCGAGCTGGCAACTGCACGCTACCTCGAGATCGTGCGCCGTCACGCCCCGGCGGAGCCGAATGTCGCGCTCCTCGGCGGTGTGCTCGCCAACGCCGGGTTCGCCGTGGAGCACTACACGGCCGCCACTGCGCGAGCCGACGAGCGGGGCGGATGGCTGGAGACGGCCTGGCGGGGGATGGTCGAGTCCGCGCCGGGCTCCGACGCGCAGCTCGCGTGGGCGCGCGCGGTGGGCGCGGCCGCAGCCGTGGAAGACGCGCACGCCGACGAACTGCGCGGCATGCTCGACGGGTCGGCGGTCGCGCCGGAGGGACTGGCGCTCGATCCCGAGCTGCGCTGGTCGTGGCTCGCTGCGCTCGCCGCGACGGGGCACGCGTCGGCGGCGGATGCCGATGCCGAACTCGCGCGCGACGACACCGCGAACGGACGGACCTCGCGGATCGAGGTGCTCGCAGCTCGTCCGGAAGCCGGCGTGCGGGCCGCGGCGTGGACGTCCGCCTGGGACGACTTCAGCCTCACAAACGACCACCTCTCCGCCACGATCGCCGGCTTCCGTGCGGGCGGACGCCGCGATCTCATCGCGCGGTTCGACGCGGAGTACTTCGCGCGGATCCGAAACGCATGGGACGAGCGCAGCATCGAGATCGCCGGCCGCCTCGTGCGCGGGTTGTTCCCGGGGTCGGACTCGCTCGAGCTCGTCGACCGGTGGCTGGCGGAGAACGAGGACGCACCGGCAGCCCTGCGACGGATCGTGGTCGAACAGCGCGATCACCTCGCCCGGGAGCTGCGGGTGCGCGCGGCGCAGTAGTCGGGCGGCGGGGCCGGGCGGGCGGCGCTCGGCCGGGCCGGCCGCTCGCTGCGCCGGTCCCTTGCGGCCGAGCAGCTGGTCGCGCCGCTGCGGTCAGGCGCGCCCGTGCATCCGGGCGTGCAGCGCTCGGACCTCGGGCGCGAGCGACGGGGCCGGGCCGGAGACCTCGATGCCCGGAGCGACGTCCGTGATCGGCAGCGGCGCCACGGGCCCTGGCGCGATGCCCCACTCGCGGTGCCACTCGGTGAGCTGACGGGTGGTGGAGGCATACACGATCCGTCCGAGCCCGACCCATGCGTGGGCGGCCGCGCACATCGCGCAGTGCTCGCCCGACGTGTAGACCGTGGCATCCCGCCGCTCGTCGGGCGTCAGATTTGCCGCCGCCCAGCGAGCGATCTCGAGTTCCGGATGCCGTGTCGCATCGCCGTCCTTCACGCGGTTCCGGTCCTCGAAGAGCACCTCGCCCCGCCCACCGACGAGGAGCGAGCCAAAGGGCTCGTCCCCGTCGTCGAGCGCCTCCTTCGCGAGGTCGACGCACCGCCGGAGGTGTGCGAGGTCGGCATCTGACAGGGGAGCGGTGTCGCTCATGCGGCGACGGTACCAGCGCGCGAGGTCGTGCTCCTCGGACGACAAGCGCGGAAGTCGCGGTGGTCACCTGCCCTCCTCGTGCTCGTCGCCACCCTCGGTGCAGCGGCCGCCGTCCGAAAAGCCACGCTGCGTCGGATCCACGTTGCCGGCCGCGGGCGCGGTCTGGTCGCCGCGCTTGTCCTCATGTGCGGCCTTCGCCTTGTCGCGCGCGGCCTTCGCCGCTTCTGCGGCGCGTGTTGCGGCGTTGCTGGCGTTGTTGACGATGCCGAAGCGGACCTGTGGGAGGGGGTGGTCGACGTATCGTCGGCCGGCGGGGCTGGTCCATTCGAGGACGCCGGGGCGGATCTGCCGGACGGTCCAGGGGGTGTGGTGCTTGTCCTGGTGGCATCCCGGGCAGAGGGCCTCGAGGTTGGACACGCGGGTGTTCCCGCCCTGGGAGTACGGGATGGTGTGGTCCAGGTCGGCGTGGGCGGCGAGGTTCTCACACCCGGGCGTGCGGCACACCTCGTCCCGCGCCCGGAGGAACCGCTTCTGCGCCGGGGTGGGGGTGTACCTGTCCACGGTCTCCAGCGCCCCGGTATCGGGATTGAGGAACAACCGGTCCCAGCCCGGTTCCTCGCTGGCGAGGCGCCTCGCGGTGGCCGCGTCGACGGGCCCGTTCCCGGTGAGGAACGCCGTGTCCTCGTCGACACCGGCGAGGGTGGTGGCAGGGACGGTGACCTGGATGTTCGCCCGGATCGCGTTCAAAGCGAGGTCTTCCCCATTCATCCGGGAATGCGCATCGACCGTCCCGGTCAGGAGCATCTCCAACGCCATGTCGGACGCGACCTGCGCCCGGTTGCGCTCATCCGCCCACGCCTCGGCCCGCCGCTTGTAAGCAGCGACCCTCTCGAGCTCAGCAGGCTCCGACACAGCCCTCGCCAACGAACCAGCAGCGCCGGGGCCTGGGGCCGAGTCGCTGTCGTTCGGGGCCGGGAGCCCGATGTCCGCGCACCATGCTGCATACAAAGCGTCGAGTTCGTCGACGCTGAGATCGACCTCCTCACCGTCCGGGCCGGCGTCGTGTGAGTCGATGTCGTCTGGGTCGGGATCGGGGGAATCGGGCGGCCACCACGGATCTCCCGGTTCGGCTTCGAGGATCCGGTCCTGGATGGACTGCAACCAGTCCTCCACCTCCTGCACACTCGCGACCGCCACGAAATCGACATCCCCTGATTCGTCGTCCGGCCACCCATCCGGCGGCACCCCCTCGAGCGGTCCGTCGACGAGGGGGCCGGCAGGACGAGTGCCGTTCATGCTTCCAGGGGAATCGGTCCCGTCGTCTCCTCCGGTTCGCATGCCGTACCGGGTATCGGGTTGGGTGGTCGTTCCGCGGAGCCTTCCGCCGTTGCCGGTGCACGACGCCTCGAGGAGCTCACCGAACAGCTTCTCGTCCTCCTCAGACACGTTCAACCACCACCGATCCACCCCCGACCCCGGCTCGTCGTGCTGCTCTCGCTCGGACGCGTCAGCCTCCGACGCCTCGGACTCGGTATCCGCGCGTCCAGCAGGCTCTTGTTCTGCCCGCTCGTCTTCCCACCGCTCCCGCTCGGTCCGCTCGCCCTGACCCTGCTCGCGTTCGGCGCGGTCGCGCTCGGCGCGGTCGCGTTCGGCGCGGTCGCGTTCGGCGCGTTCGCGTTGGGTTTGTTCCCCCTCGCGCTGCTCCCGGTCGGCGTGTTCCTGCTGGGCGGCCTGTTCGCGCTCCCGTTGGCGTTCCTGCGCGCGCACGTACCGGGTGTACGCCCGCGCCATCCGCTGCAACCGGTCCCGGACGGCGTGGATCTTCACCGCATCCCCCACCACGTGCAGCTCCGCGAGCCCGTCGGGGAGGTCCTCCGACCACACCGTCCGCCGCTTCAACGCGTCCTGGTGCCGCTCCCGGAACGACCGCGGATGCAGCTGCTCCGCCACCCGGATCGCGAAACCGCGCAGCACCCCTGGTGACACCTCCTCCGCCACTGGAAGAAGAGCCCCCTCGAACAGCCCCCACACCTCCGCGGGCAGGTCCTCCCCGACCCGGCGGATCACATCCGCATGCCGCAGCGTGATCCGCCCCTCCCGCAACGCCTCCACGGTGGCGGGGAACCGCTCGGCGAGGACATACGCGTCCGACATCCGCGCCTGGGTGCGGCCCTTCGACTCATGCACCGCCGCAGCGATCTCTCCCGCCATCGACCGCATCGGGAACACGAACCGCGAATCCGACTCCGCCCGCCCCATCTGCGCCCACGCGATCCGCGACGCCTCCGCGAGAGCATCGACCTCCATCGCATCCGCCACCGCCCGCAACCGGCGCGCCTCCACCAACCGGTCCAGCAGCTGCAGGGTCGCGGAGATCTCGGCGTCCGTGGGCTCCCACGGAACCCCCGACACCTCACCCCGCTCAGTCCCCTTCGACATACCCCCACGCTAAAAGCCACCACCGACATTCCCGTGAGTTATCCACAGGCCAGAAGCAAAGGAATCGGAAATGTCCCCCGGGGCGTCTCCTCTCGCTCCGCTCGCTCGACGAACGAGATGGGCGCGCCGCCCCCTTGTGGCGGAAGAAGAGAGGCGTACTGCGGGCCGTCGCCGGGTCCGCGCGTGCGGCTCGACTGCTGCCTCGCAACGCGGCGATCGGAATCGCGATGGACGCGTTCTGCGGCAACCGCCATCCTGCCCGTGGTGACTCCTGCCCCTGTTCGCGGCATCCGGAAGTCCGACGGACGCGGAGTGCGGCAACCGCCGGCCACAGCGGACCGTCCGGCCCCCGCCCGCCGCACCGCCCGCCGTCCCCGCTCCGCGCCGCACCAGCTCCGGGATACATCGCGAGGATGACGCAGGCGCTCCCTTCGGCGGACGACGGGAGCACGGCCATCCGATGGAGTGGAACCATGCACACTTCAGCCCCTCAGCCCGCATCTGCCGCACCGCTGCTCAGCGCCCGCGCGCTCACGAAGTCCTACGGTGCGACGTACGCCCTCGCCGGCGTCGACATCGACCTCCGCCCGGGCGAGGCGGTCGCGATCATGGGCGCGTCGGGCTCGGGCAAGACCACCCTGCTGCACGTGCTCGCGGGGATCATCGCGCCCGACTCAGGCACCGTGGCTCTGGAGACCCGCGCGGGTCGGCGCCTCGTCCACGAGCTGCCGGATTCCGAGCGATCGCGGCTGCGGCGCGAGGAATTCGGGTTCGTCTTCCAGCAGGGTCTGCTGCTGCCCGAGCTCACGGCCGTCGAGAACGTCGCCCTGCCCCTCATGCTCACCGGGCACCCGCGTGGCGAGGCGCAGGAGCATGCCGCGCGCTGGCTCGCCACGCTCGGCCTCGCCGGGATGGAGAGTCGTCGCATCGGCCAGCTCTCGGGAGGTCAGGCTCAGCGCGTGGCGATCGCCCGCGCGCAGGCGACCGGCGCTCGCGTGGTGTTCGCCGACGAGCCGACCGGCGCCCTCGACTCCGCGACCTCGGTCGACGTGATGACCGCGCTGCTCGACGCGACCCTGGACCAGGGGCACGCGCTCGTCGTCGTCACCCACGACCCCCGGGTCGCCGCGCGCTGCACGCGCATCGTCCGCCTGAGCGACGGCAAGGTCGTCGCCGACGAGACCGCGGCGGCGGTCGCGCGATGACCGCCGTCGTCCAGCGGATGGCGCCTCCCGCGCCCCTCGCCGGCGCCTCCGGTCGTGCGCCGCTCCTGCGTCTCACCTGGCATCTCTCGCGCCCGAGCGCCCAGAGCGCTGGGGCGCTCGTGCTGCCGGCGGTGGCGTTCGCGGTGGCGACCGCGCTGCTGCTGACCGTCGTCGGCGGGGTGCTCATGTTCTGGAGCTGGCCGCAGGATCGTGCCGGCCTCGTGCAGCTGTACCAGCTGCTGAGCATCGTCGCCCTGGCCATCCTGGCGGTGCCGCTCATGTCGCTCGGCGGCGCCGCTGCACGGCTGTCTGCCCGCCGCCGCGACGACCGGCTGGCGACGCTGCGTCTGCTCGGCGCGACGCCGCAGCTCGTCACCACCATGACGGTGCTCGAGTCGACCGCCGTCGCGGTCGTCGGCGCGGTCGCGGGCGTCGCCCTGCACGCGGTCATCGTGCCGCTGGCGGGATCCATCTCGTTCCTCGACGAGCCGATCGGCCCCGGCGCGCTGTGGGCGGGTCCGTGGATGACCATCGCCGTCGTCGTGGCGGTCGCACTGGTGGCGGCGGTGAGTGCGGGCGTCGGCCTGCGGCGCGTGGTCATCTCGCCCCTCGGAGTCCGCACGAAGCAGGATGCGCCGCGGGTGCGGTCCGTCCGCGCGGTCATCGCGGTCGTGGTCGTCGTCGTGGCGGCGGGCGTGCTGAGCGCCCTCGACGCCCTGCCGAGCTACGCCTTCGTGGTCGCTGCCGTCGGCGCGTGCTTCGCCGCCGGCGTCGGCGTCCTGGGCATCATCGGCCCGTGGCTCATCGGCGTCCACGCGCGCATGCGCGTGAAGCGAGCGAAGACCCCTGACCGTCTCATCGCGGCGCGGACGGTTCTCGAGTCTCCGAGGGCGGCGTGGCGCCAGGTCGGCGGACTCGCCATGACGACGTTCGTCGCGGTGGTCGGCGGAGCGGGCACGGCGTACGCGGGGACTCTGCCCTCGGCCGACGACGACTCCCTCATCGCGGACATCCGCACCGGCGTCATCATCACGCTCGCCATCTCGTTCCTCATGGTCGCGTGCTCGGTCGGCGTGAACCAGGCCGCGGCCATCCTCGACCGACGTGCGCTCTACGTGGCGCTCGACCGCGTCGGCATGCCGCGCGACACGATGGAGGCCGCCCGCACCCGCGCGACCATGGGACCGCTGCTGTTCACGGTCATCGTCGCCGCACTGGCCGGCGTCGCCCTCGTCGCCCCGCTGCTGAGCCTGTCGCTCATCACGGCGCCGGTGTCGGTGCTCGTCATCGCGGCGTGCATCGCCGGCGGGATCCTGCTCGTCTGGCTCGCACTGCGGGCGACCCGTCCGGTCCTCACCCGGGTGCTCCTCGAGCCGGAGCGCGCCGAGTAGTCAGCTCCCGGCGAGCACGACCTCCGCCGCCTCGTCGACGGTGTCGACCAGGTGCACGTGCCCCGCCATCGCCCTTCCCGCCGCGAGAGCGTCGAGGAGCGGCCAGGCGGGGTACGTCCGCGTCCAGTACTCGCGGCCCACGAGCACCATCTCGCCCACGGTCTCCGGGGTTGCGTAGTAGTTCTCGCACGCGTCCTGGAAGATCTCCTGAACGGTCCCACCCGCCCCGGGGAGGAACACGATGCCGCGATCGCACAGCTGCAGCAGGATCGACTCCCGCAGCGCGTTGCGGAAGTACTTCGCGATGACCGTCGCGAACAGGTTCGGCGGCTCGTGCCCGTAGTGCCACGTCGGCACGCCGAGCGAGGCGACCGGATCGCCCGTCGCGGCGATCACCGCCCGCGCCGCGCCGGCCCATGCGTCGACCGAGGGATGGAACGACGGATGGCCGCTGAGCGCCGCCAGGGCCGCGTCGAGCTCCTCAGGCGGCCGGGAGGCCAGGCGGGCGCCGAGGTTTGCGGCCTCCATGGCGCCCGGTCCGCCACCGGTCGCGACGACGAGGCGTCCGCTCCCGCGATCGGCGGCCAGCAGGCGGCCGAGACGCGCGGCTTCGGCGTACGCCGCGTCACCGCGCTGCATCGCGTGCCCGCCCATCACGCCGACCAGGTGCCGGCCATCCAGCCACCGCTCGAGCGCGGCGTCGACGCCGGCGTCGTGCAGCACCCGCACGAGCACCGACTCGCGGGAGCGATCGTGCTGCGACCAGGCGTAGGCGCGGCCATCCAGCGAGGTCTTCCAGGTCGGCGCGTCGTATAGCTCGTCGGCGGTGTACAGCGCGTCACGCTGGGGGTCGACGGGCGCGACGTCGACGTCGGGGAGGACGAGTGCGCCGCGCAGCGCGTGCTTCGTCTCGTCGCCGGGGGCGAAGCGGCACCCTGCGAAGGTGGTCCGCGACGTGTCGCATGCGTCGAGGGCCGCGGACCGCTGCGTGAGGTCGAGCCCGACGATGCGCCATCCGCGCAGGCGGCGCGCGCCATCCGACAGTCGTGCGTCGAGCTCGTCGAGCGACTCGACCGTGACGATCCGTCCGCGCCGCTGCCTCATGGTTCGACGCTATCGCGCGTCGCACAGCGGCGGACGAACCTCGGAGGGCGTGCGCAGGTCAGTCGAGGCGCGGCCACCAGGCGGGGGTGTGCACGAGGATCCCGCGGGTGAAAGCGTCTTCGTCTTCCTCCTCGCTCGTCACCCACAGCAGCACCGCGCCGACGAAGCCGCCGCCGACGAAGGCTGCGCCGAGCGCGTCGTCGAACTCGGCGTCGAGGCCACGCTGCCGGAAGTGCGCGATGGCGGCTGCGATCCGCGCGTCGAAGAGCGACTGCAGGCGGCGGCGGAAGTCGAGCGAGAACTCCGATGCCAGCAACGCGCGCAGCGTGCGGCGCTCGGCCGTCACGCTGCGGAGAACGGCGGCGGTCGCCTCGAGGTAGTGGGCGGCGAGGGCGTCGATGGTGTCGGACGGGGCGACGGGGAACTCCGCGACGTCGTCGAGCCAGCTCGCGTACAGGTCCGACGCGACATCGCCGACGCTCGTGTAGTGGCCGTAGAAGGTCGTGCGGTGGACCCCCGCCGCCCGGCAGAGCTCCGAGACGCCGATCTCGGTGAGCTCCTCGCGCTCGAGCAGACACCGCAGAGCATCCTGCAGTCGCCGTCGACTGCGGAGAGCTCGAGGGTCACCCGTCATCCTCCCAGTCTGCCCGATGACGACTTGGAATGCGGGCATGCCGCAACCCCTTGACGCTGGAAACGACGGCGCGAAAGGCTCGCTGAACCGGAGACCCCGGATCGGAGAGGATGAGCGATGCACAAGCAGCCACAGCGGTACAGGAGAACGAGTGGCCGGGTCATCGGCATCGCGATCGCCGCGGCCCTCGGCGGATTCCTCTTCGGGTTCGACACCGCCGTCATCAACGGCGCGGTCGACGCGCTCGCCGCGGACTTCGAGCTGGCGGCGGCCATCAAGGGCTTCGCCGTGTCGTCGGCGCTCCTCGGCTGCGTCGCCGGCGCCTGGTTCGCCGGCTCCATCGCCAACCGACGCGGTCGAGTGCCGGTCATGCTCGTGGCGGCGATCCTGTTCCTCATCTCGTCGATCGGCTCGGGCCTCGCCTTCGGCGTCGTGGACCTCATCGTCTGGCGCGTGATCGGCGGTCTCGGCGTCGGTGCGGCGTCGGTCATCGCCCCCGCCTACATCGCGGAGGTGTCGCCCGCGGGCATCCGCGGTCGCCTCGGCTCGCTGCAGCAGCTCGCGATCGTCAGCGGCATCTTCGTCGCGTTGCTGTCGAACGCGCTCCTCGCCGCCGTGGCCGGCGGCTCGAACGAGGTGCTGTGGTTCGGCATCGACGCGTGGCGATGGATGTTCATGGCCGAGGCCATCCCGGCCATCGTCTACGGCGTCATGTCGCTGCGCCTGCCGGAGTCGCCGCGCTACCTCGTGCGGAAGGGCGACTACGATCGCGCGTCCCAGGTGCTCCTCGACTTCACGGGCGAGCCCGACGTGAACCTCAAAATCCAGCAAATCCGCGACTCGCTCGACAGCGAGAAGGCCGAATCGCTGCGCGACCTCGCCGGGCCCGCGCTCGGGCTGAAGCCCATCGTCTGGGTGGGACTGCTCCTGTCGGTGTTCCAGCAGTTCGTCGGGATCAACGTCATCTTCTACTACTCCACGACGCTCTGGCGGTCGGTGGGCTTCGACGAGTCGAGCGCCCTCACCACGTCGGTGATCACGTCGGTGACGAACATCGTCGTGACGATCGTGGCCATCCTGCTCGTCGACCGCGTCGGACGCCGCGCACTGCTGCTGGCAGGCTCCGTGCTCATGACGATCGCGCTCGGCACGATGGCGCTCGCGTTCTCGTTCGCGGAGCTCGTCACGGCGGACGACGGCTCGACGAGCGCGCAGCTCGGCGCACCGTGGTCGATCATCGCGCTCATCGCGGCGAACCTCTTCGTCGTCGGCTTCGGCGCCACGTGGGGTCCAGTGGTGTGGGTGCTGTTGGGGGAGATGTTCCCCAACCGCGTCCGCGCGAGCGCCCTGGCCGTGGCCGCCGCCGCCCAGTGGCTCGCGAACTTCTTCATCTCGACGACGTTCCCGATCTTCAGCAGCATCAGCCTGACCTTCGCGTACGGGTTCTACGCGTTCTTCTCGCTGCTGTCGTTCTTCTTCGTGCTGTGGCGCGTGAAGGAGACGAAGGGGCGCGAGCTGGAGGAGATGACCTGAGCGCCCGCTGACAACGCCCCGGGAGGGCATGTCGCTGGGGGACGCGGTCGCGCCGCGGCTTAGGCTCGGTAGGCCATGATCCGGTTCGAACACGTCACCAAGCGCTTCAAGGGAACGGCGAAGCCGGCCCTCAGCGACATCGACTTCGAGGTCCAGCGCGGCGAATTCGTCTTCCTCGTCGGAGCCTCGGGCTCCGGGAAGTCGTCCTGCCTGCGCCTCATCCTCCGCGAGGATCTGCCCTCCTCGGGCCGCGTCGTCGCCCTCGGGCGCGACACGAAGACCCTCACCTCGCGTCGCACCCCCTACTTCCGCCGCAACATCGGCTCGGTGTTCCAGGACTTCCGCCTGCTGCAGTCGAAGACGGTCGCGCAGAACGTCGCATTCACCCTGCAGGTGATCGGCCGCTCGCGAGCGTTCATCAAGGACGCCGTCCCCGAGGCGCTCGAGCGCGTCGGCCTGGCCGAGATGGGCAAGCGCATGCCACATGAGCTCTCCGGCGGCGAGCAGCAGCGCGTGGCGATCGCGCGCGCGCTCGTGAATCGGCCCCAGCTCCTCCTCGCCGACGAGCCCACCGGCAACCTCGACCCCACGACCTCCGTCGACATCATGCGGATCCTCGCCGAGGTGAACGCCACGGGAACCACGATCGTCATGGCCACCCACGAGGCCACCTTCGTCGACCAGATGCAGCGACGCGTGATCGAGCTGCGCGAGGGCGAGCTCATGCGCGACGACCGCCGCGGCGGGTACGGCGACACCTCGGTGGTGCAGACGCTGCAGCCCGAGGCCGAGCGCGGCGCGGCGGCCATCGCCGCCCTCACCGCTGTCCTCGACGTCCAGCGCGAGGTGTCGGCGACCGCCGACGCGCAGACGAAGGCCGCCGCGCAGCGCGCGGTGGAGGCCGTGGAGGAGGTCGTCGACGAGGTCGTGCACCCCACCGTCATCGCCCCGCCCGCCGAGCCCGTGACATCCGTCGACGCCGCCATCCCGCCCGGCGAGCCCCTCCCGCCTGCCGAGCCCGCGCCATCCGCCGTGCCCGGCCGCACGGCGCAGCCGGCGCGCACGGCCGATTCCGCGCCATCCGATGCGGGCGGCCGTCGACGCCGCAGCCGCCGCGTGGACCACGACGCGATCGGGATGGTCGACCGGCTCGGACTCGAGTCCGGCGACGAGGAAGTGGGACCCACGTCATGAGACTCGGACTCGTCCTCGGCGAGGCCCTGCAGGGTCTGCGTCGCAATGCCTCGATGGTCGTCTCGGTCATCCTCGTGACCTTCGTGTCGCTCACCTTCGTGGGCGCGGCGGTGCTCATGCAGACGCAGATCGCCAAGACCAACGCCTACTTCCAGGACCGCGCGCTCGTCGACGTCTACATGTGCTCGCCGCTGTCGACGGGCGACACGTGCGCGGACGGTACGGCCAGCGAGGAGCAGATCGAGGCGGTGCGCGCCGAGCTCGACGGGCCGACGCTGTCGCCGCTCATTCAGGGGTACACGTACCTGTCGCCCGAGGAGGCGTACGACTCCATCGTCGAGAACCTCGGCGAGGACTATGCGAGCCTGCTGACGGCGGAGCAGACGAGCGCCGAGTTCCACGTCAACCTCGTCGACCCCAGCCAGTCCGACGTCATCGTCGAGGCGTTCACGGGCGTCGACGGCGTCGAGGAGATCACCGACCAGCTCGAGTACCTCGATCCGCTCTTCGCCACGCTCACCATCGCGACGTACATCGCGATCGGCATCGCCGCCCTCATGCTGGTCTCCGCCGTGCTCCTCATCGCCACGACCATCCGCCTGTCGGCGTATGCGCGGCGTCGCGAGGTGGCGATCATGCGCCTCGTGGGCGCATCGAACCGCTTCATCCAGACGCCGTTCGTGCTGGAGGGCGTGTTCGCCGCGTTCATCGGCGCCGCCCTCGCCGGAGCAGCCGTGCTCGCGGGCGTGCACTTCGGCGTCGAGCGATATCTCGTCAACGAGATGTACGCCATCCCGTGGGTCGGGATCGGGGAGGCCTGGATCGTCGTCCCCGTGCTCATCGTCGTGGGCGTCGCCCTCGCGGCACTGTCCGCCGGATTCGCCATCCGCCGTTGGCTCCGCGCGTAGTCGGAGCCTTGCTAGGGTTGAAGGCTGCGTGCCGAGAGCCGAGGAGGTGAGCGCATGCCCAAGGAACAGGGTGAGAAGGTCGTCGCGACGAATCGTCGCGCGCGTCACGAGTACAGCATCGAGAAGACGTACGAGGCCGGCCTCGTGCTCACCGGCACCGAGGTGAAGTCCCTGCGCCAGGGACGCGCGAATCTCAGCGACGGCTACGCGTACATCGACGGGAACGAGGCGTGGCTCGACGCCGTGCACATTCCCGAGTACGCGCAGGGCACCTGGACCAACCACTCCTCGAAGCGCGTGCGCAAGCTGCTGCTGCACCGCGAGGAGATCATCAAGCTCAGCCACCAGGTCTCCGCCGGCGGCTACACCCTCGTGCCGCTGCGGCTGTACTTCCTCGACGGGCGCGCGAAGGTCGAGATCGGCGTCGCGAAGGGCAAGCGCGAGTTCGACAAGCGTCAGACGCTCCGCGAACGGCAGGACAAGCGCGAGGCCGAGCGCGCCATGCGCATGCGCAACCGCATGGGGGAGTGACGGCTCTCCACAGGCTTCTGCGCCACCCCCGCGATCGCGCCTAGCCTGGCGCGATGCAGGTCGACGCGCTCCTGACCGCCCTCGTCTACACCGGGTTCCTCGCGATCGGCGCCGTGCTCATCCGCATCGACATCGACGAGCACCGGCTGCCCGACCGGATCGTGCTGCCGTCTGCCGCGGCGCTGCTCGCCCTCATCGCGCTGCACGCCGCCGCCACGCACGACGGCGTCGCGCTGGCGCGGGCCGTGATCGGCGGACTCGCGCTCGGCGCGTTCTACCTCGCGCTGCGGGCGGTCGATCCCGCCGGCATGGGCGGCGGCGATGTGAAGCTCGCGGCGCTCGTGGGCGTCTTCCTCGCCTGGCACGGATGGCCGGCGCTGCTCGCAGGGGCAGCGGCGGCCTTCGTGGCGGGTGCGGTGTGGGCCCTCGCGCTGCTGGCAGCCCGACGCATCGAGCGGCAGTCGCGCATTCCGTTCGGGCCCTGGATCATCCTCGGCGCGTGGGCGGGCCTCCTCGTGGCATGAGCCGGCTGGCCCGCGCGCATGGGTAACGTGTGTGCATGTCGTCGGTCGAGAGATGGGTCAGAGACGCGCTCGCGTGGCTTCTCCGCCGGCGCCTCGTGCGCGCCGCGCTGCTCTTCGTCGAGCAGCAGGGCGGCCTCCTCGCGGCGGCGGTGAGCTTCCGCGCCCTGTTCTCGGTCTTCGCAGCCGTCGCGCTCGGATTCGCCGTCGCCGCGCTCTGGCTCAGCTCACGCAGCGACCTCTGGCACGCGCTCATCGACGCGGTGAACGAGGCGATCCCTGGGCTCGTCGGCAACGGCGACGACGAGGGGATCATCGACGCGGAGAGCCTCGGCGGCGCGCTCGGCGCCAGCCTCTGGCTCAGCATCGTGTCGGCGGTGGCGCTCGCTTGGGCGGCGATCGGCGCCATCGGCAACGCGCGTACGGCCATCCGCATGATCGCCGGCACCGCTCACGACGACGTCCTCGTCGTCTGGCTGCTGCTGCGCGACCTGCTCTTCGCGGTGTCGGTCGGCGTGCTGTTCCTGGCCGCCGCCATCCTCACCTTCCTCGGGTCCACCTTCATCGAGACGGTCCTCGGATGGCTGGGGCTGGCCGGCGGGGGATGGGCGGAGATCCTCACGCGCCTGGCCGCGCTCGCGACGACGTTCGCGCTCGACGCCGTGATCATCGCGTGGCTCTTCCGGCTGCTCTCGGGCGTGCGCGCGCCGGCCGGCGCCGTCTGGTCGGGCGCGCTCCTCGGCGGCCTCGGGCTGACGGTGCTGCAGCAGCTGTCGGGCCTGTTCGCCGGCGCCGCTGACCGCAACCCGCTGCTGGCCTCCTTCGGCTCGCTCATCGCGCTGCTGCTGTGGTTCAACCTGTCCGCGCAGGTGATCCTCCTCGCCTGCAGCTACATCGTCGTGCGCGTGGAGGAGAGCCAGAATCGCCTGCAGGAGCGCTACGGCGCCGAGACGCTCGTGCAGCGCAGGGTGCGGATGGCCGAGCGCGACGTGCGCGTGGCGGTCGACGCGCTCGAGGCCGCGCGCGAATCCGAGCGCGAGGAGCGCCGGCAGCTCGCAGCGCGTCTATCGTGAGGGTATGGCTATCGCACGACTGCACGGAGGCCCCCTCGACGGGCAGACCCTTCCCCTGGACGACGCCGACCTCGACCGCCTGATCCTCCCGTATTCGGAGACCCAGGTCGTCTACACCCGTTCCGGTGAGGCAGAGAACACCGGCTCCGACGACGGAGCGACGGAGGTCGCCTTCCGCTTCGAGGAGGCGGAGGATCGCCTCGTCCAGGACGGCGAGGGCGAAGGCGACGTGAAGCACCGCAGCTGATGACGGATCCCACGCGCTTCGTCGAGATCGAGCGCAAGTTCGACGTCGACGCGGGCACGCCCGTTCCGTCGTGGGCGGACGTGCCCGGCGTCGCCTCGGTGTCGGGAGGGGAGGAGCGCCACCTCGACGCCCTCTACCTCGACACCGACGACCTCGCGCTCGCGCGCGCCGGCGTGGCACTGCGGCGCCGCACCGGCGGACCCGACGAGGGCTGGCACATCAAGGGTCCCCTCGTCGACGGCGGCCGGGTCGAGCTCGGATGGCCGCTCGGCCCGGACGAGAGCGTTCCGGCGGGCGTCGCGGCCGAGGTCGCGCAGTGGACCACCGCACCGCTCGCGCCGCTCGCGCGCATCGTCAACCACCGCACCGCGTACGAGCTGCGCGACGCGGACGGCGGCGTCCTGGCGGAGTTCGTGGACGACCACGTCCGCACCGCCGACCTGCGCGCCGGCGACGAGCGCGAATGGCATGAGTGGGAGATCGAGCTCGGAGCCGCCGCTCCCGCCGACAAGGCCGCGTTCTTCGACGCCGTCGCCCGGGCGGCGCTGGCCGCCGGCGCCCGCGAGGCGTCGCACGCCTCCAAGCTCGCCCGCGCTCTGGGCCGCTGACCGGAACGGACACCACGCGGCACGAAGAAAGGCCGCCCCATCCGAGGATGGGGCGGCCTTCTCGCGTCAGTGGATCAGAAGTTGATCATGTGGCCGGCGAGCCCGTGGAAGCCCTCCTGCAGCGCCTCCGACAGCGTCGGGTGCGTGTGCACGTTGCGCGCCAGCTCGTGGGCGGTGAGGTCCCACTTCTGCGCGAGCGTGACCTCGGGCAGCAGCTCCGACACGTCGGGGCCGACCATGTGGGCGCCGAGCAGCTCGAGGTGCTCCGCGTCGGCGACGAGCTTGACGAAGCCGACGGGCTCGCCGAGGCCGTGCGCCTTGCCGTTGGCCATGAACGGGAACGTCGAGACCTTGATCTCGTGGCCGGCGTCCTTCGCCTGCTGCTCGGTGAGACCGAACGAGGCCACCTGCGGCGAGCAGAACGTCGCGCGCGGCATCATGCGGTAGTCGCCCAGCGGCATGGTCTCCGCGCCGCCGATCGTCTCGGCCGCCACGACGCCCTGCGCCTCGGCGACGTGCGCCAGCTGCAGCTTCGCGGTGACATCGCCGATGGCGTAGATGCCGTCGACGTTCGTGCGCATGTAGTCGTCGATCGCGATGGCACCGCGGTCGGTGAGCTGCACGCCGGTCTTGTCGAGGCCGAAGCCGTCGACGTTCGGCGCGAACCCGACCGACATGAGCACCTTGTCAACGGTGACCTGCTGGGTGTCGCCGCCCGCGTTGGGCGTGTACGAGACGGTGACGTTCGAGCCGTTGTCGACGACCGACTCGACCTTGGTCGCGGTGAGGACCTTGATGCCGTAGTTCTTGTACTGCTTCGCGATCTCCTTGGAGACGTCGGCGTCCTCGTTGGGGAGCACGCGGTCGAGGTACTCGACCACCGTGACGTCCACGCCGTAGTTCGACATAACGTAGGCGAACTCCATGCCGATGGCGCCGGCGCCCACGATCACGATCGAGCCGGGCAGCTCGCGCGAGAGGATCTGCTCCTCGTACGTGACGACGTTCTCGCTGAGGGTGACGCCCGGCAGCAGACGGACCTTCGAGCCCGTCGCGATGATGACGTTGTCGAACGTCACCTCCTCGGTCGAGCCATCCGACTTGGCGACGGAGATCGCCTTCGGGCCCGTGAAGGTGCCGCGGCCGTCGTACTCGACGACCTTGTTCTTCTTCATGAGGAAGTGGATGCCCTTGACGCGGCCGTTCGCGACCTCACGCGAGCGGTCGTACGCCTTGCCATAGTCGAAGGTGACCTCGCCGGAGATGCCGAAGAAGTCCGACTTGTGCTTGAGCGTGTGAGCGAGCTCCGCGTTCTTCAGGAGCGCCTTCGAGGGGATGCAGCCCACGTTCAGGCAGACACCGCCCCAGTACTTCTCTTCGATGATGGCGGTCTTGAGACCGAGCTGGGCGCTGCGGACGGCGGCGACGTACCCGCCGGGGCCCGCGCCGAGGATGACGACGTCGTAGTGAGCCATGTGATCAACCCTATCTGTGTGAGGAGTGCAGAACGCCGGTGGCGTGACGGATGGCGGTGCCGGTCAGGAGGACCGGCGCGAGCGGGCGAGCAGCGCGGCGACGAGGGCGCCGCCGCCCGCGACGAGGACGACGCCGCCGATGATCCACGGCAGGTTCCGCTGGAAGGAATCGCCGTCAGCCGGCGTCCCCTCCTCGGCGGCCGCGGACGGGGCGGCGGTCGCGGATGGCGCGGGCTCGGCTTGCGTCGTCATCGTCGGCTCCGGCGTGGCCGAGGGCGCGCCATCCGCCGCCTCGGTGGTCGTGAACCGGAAGATCTTGTCCTCGCTGTGCGAGTCGCCGTAGGTCACACTCGCGATGACGGTGTACTCGCCGGCCGGTGCCCCGGTTGCGTCAAGCTTCTGCCGGAGCATGGGGCCAGCGGCCACCGCGTCACCCGCGGCGTAATCGTGGCAGGCGTCGCGGTCGATGGTGACGCGGCCGGGCTCCGCGTCGACGATGCCGGGGCACGAGGCGTCTGTCACGAACACGGCCTGCGGAGCGCCCTGCAGAAGGGAGCCGCTGAACGTGAGAGTCACCTCGTCGGGCAGCGTCTGCACCGTCTCGCCCTCAGCGGGTGCGGTGCCTACGAGCGCGTCATGCGCGGAGGCCACGGCAGGGGAGAGGAGGGGCGCGAGCACGGCCGCGGCGAGGATGGCCGTGGCGGCGCCGAGACGCGTGGATCGGTGGGAGCGCGATGAGATGAAGAAGGCGACCATGACACCTCGACGATATCCGCGGATCCTGAGCGGCGCTCGCGCGGTCCACGCGTGGCGCCCCGAGTCCATCCCGATCCCCCTTGGGAGGCGCTGAGAGCCCCGTCAGCACCGCCTTGGATCCGATAGGGTGGGACACCAAAGGGAGGTCGAGCGTGTCAGATGCGCAGTACCGGCCGGATTCGGCCTCGATCCGACGCGATGTCGGACCGACGTCTGGAGGCCACGACGGCTCCGGAGACGTCACGCAGACCTTCGGACATGACGCCGATCTGTCGTTCGTCCCGTTCGCGGGCGAGCTGTCCACCGCCGAGCTCGACGCGGTCGGGGCGCTGCCATCCGGCGCCGCGCTCCTGCTCGTGCGCTCGGGGCCCACGGCCGGCGCCCGCTACCTGCTCGATGCCGAGGTCACGACCGCCGGCCGCCATCCGGAAGCCGACATCTTCCTCGACGACGTGACGGTGTCGCGCCGCCATGCGGAGATCACGCGCGACCGCACCTCGTTCGAGATCATCGACCAGCGCTCCCTCAACGGCACCTACGTGGACGGCGAGCGCGTCGACCGCGCCGTGCTGCACAACGGCGCAGAGGTGCGCATCGGCAAGTTCCGCTTCAACTTCTTCGCCTCCCCCCGAGACATCGCGGGGGCCGGCGCCTGATGGCAGCCGCTGCCGCAGAGCGAAGCGCGACAGCGGCGCTGCTGAGCATCGGCCAGGTGCTCGCGAAGCTCACCCCCGAGTTTCCGAACCTCACCTCGAGCAAGCTGCGCTATCTCGAGGAGCAGGGCATCGTCGCACCCCAGCGCACGCCCTCCGGCTATCGGAAGTTCTCACCGCAGGACGTGGAGCGCCTGCGGCTGGGGCTCGTGCTCCAGCGCGATCACTACCTCCCGCTCAGCGTGATCCGCGAGCACCTCGACGAGGTGGATGCCAACGGAGGCGAGCGGCTCCCGCTGCCGACGTCCATCCATCCGACGGCTCGCTCGTACACGCGGGCCGACCTGCTGGCGACCGCCGGTGCGGCCCCGCAGCTCCTCAACGACGCCATCAGCATCGGCCTCATGCAGGCGTCGGAGATGTACGACGAGCACGCCGTGGCGCTGCTGCGCGCGTTCGTCGCGCTCGACCGTCACGGCATCGAGCCGCGCCACCTGCGGGCGGTCAAGCAGAGCGCCGACCGCGACGCCGACCTGGTGGATCAGGCGCTCACGCCGCTCATGCGGCGCGCCGATCCGCGCTCTCGCGCCCGCGCGGGCGAGCTCGGTCCGGAGCTCGCCGGACGCCTCGACGAGGTGCGCGGGATCTTCGTCCGTCAGGCGCTCGAGCGCATCCTGCCGTGACGTCGGCCCGCGTTTCATAACGTTCATAACGCTTGTCTCGACACGCCGCCCGCTCGGAGCGGATGTCGTTGCCGGCGCCCGCACCCTGCCATACGGTGGACAGGAATCGAACGTGAGGAGTAAGGATCACGATGGCTGAGGATCCCGCATCGGCCGGCTTCACCGCCGACCTGCTCTTCACCGACGGTCTCCCGAAGCTCGACCCCGAGGCTGGCTACCGTGGCGCGGTGGCGGCTCGCGCGGCCGGCATCACCTACCGTCAGCTCGACTACTGGGCCCGTACGGAGCTCGTCGTGCCAACCATCCGCAGCGCAACAGGATCGGGATCCCAGCGTCTCTACGGTTTCCGCGACATCCTCGTGCTGAAGCTCGTGAAGCGCCTGCTCGACACGGGCATCTCGCTGCAGCAGATCCGGATCGCCGTCGATCAGCTGCGCGCGTCGGGCATCCGCGATCTCGCGGGGACGACGCTCATGAGCGACGGCGCCTCGGTGTACCTCTGCACGTCGAACGACGAGGTCATCGATCTCGTCAGCCGCGGACAGGGCGTGTTCGGCATCGCCGTCGGACGCGTGCTGCGCGAGGTGGAGTCGACCCTCGTGGCGTTCGATCCCGCCGCTCCCGACCCCGTCGACGAGCTCGCCGCCCGTCGCTCGCGTCGCACCGCCTGACCGGTCATCCGCTGAGCCGCGCCCGGCCGGACGGGTCGCGTCGTGCGGCCCTGTCGTGTTGCGTCGTGCGGCCCTGTCTCCGCGCCGGATGCCATGTCTCCGCGCCGGATGACCATGTCTCACTGCGTGCGGGTATCAGCCGGTCATAGGCCCCGCAACTGAGACATTGGCGTCGTGGTGGGGTGGCCATGTCTCACTGCGTGCGGGTATTAGCGGGTCATAAGGCCCGCAACTGAGACATGGGTGTCGTGGTGGGGTGGCCATGTCTCACTGCGTGCGGGAATGAGCCCGTCAAAGCGGCGATAAGTGAGACACGGGGGTGCCGCGGGCGGGTCGCCCGCCGCGGGTCACTCGGCTGGGGCGGCGCCGGCCTCGGGGGCCGGGATGCGTCCGGCGCGGACGATACGGTCCAGCAGCTGGTCGAAGTCGGCCGCGAGCTCCTGCGCGGACTCGCCCGGCCACACGTGCAGGGGCTTCGCGGCGCCCTGCGCCTGCTGCAGCGACGTGCGCTCGGGAAGCTGGGGCGAGAGCACCAGCGGGCCGAACATGTCGCGCAGCTCCTTGATGCGGAACTGGTGCTCGATCGACTGCGGTCGCACGCGGTTCACGACGATGCCGAGGGGCTGCAGACGCGGCGACAGGCCGCGGCGGATCTCCTCGATCGCGCGCAGTGCCCGGTCGGCGGCGGCGACGGAGAAGAGCCCCGGCTCGGTGATGACGGCGACGCGATCGCTCGCCGCCCATGCGGTGCGCGTGAGGGCGTTGAGCGACGGCGCGCAGTCGATGAGCACCAGGTCGTAGTCGGCCTCGACCGACGCGAGCGCCTCCTCGAGCTTCCACACGTCGCGGACGGTGGGGTGGGGGCCGTCGTAGTTGATGGCCGACGGGCTCCCGATGAGGACGTCGATGACGCCCGCGTGCACCTTGGTCCAGCCGCTGGCGGTGATCGCCTGGCGGACGACCTTCTCCTTCGGGTTCTCGAGCACGTCGGCGACATTGAGGTGACCGGCGATCTGGATGTCCAGGCCGGTCGAGACGTCCGACTGCGGGTCGAGGTCGACGACGAGAGTCCGGATACCCCGCGAGAATGCCGCCGAAGCGAGCCCGAGGGTCACGGTCGTCTTGCCGACGCCTCCCTTGAGAGAGCTGACGCTGAGTACGTGCACGTCGTCTAACCTACCCTCCTCTAAGCTGAGGGCGAGCTCAGCGACGCCGGTGCGCCGGGCTCGGCCCTGCCGTCCGTCGCCGAGGAGGCGCATGTTCTCGAAGGTTCTGGTTGCCAATCGCGGAGAGATCGCCATCCGCGCGTTCCGCGCCGCATACGAGCTGGGGGCCCGCACGGTCGCCGTCTTCCCGTATGAGGACCGCAACTCGCTGCATCGGCTGAAGGCCGACGAGGCGTACCAGATCGGCGAGGAGGGGCATCCCGTCCGCGCGTATCTGGACGTGGCGGAGATCATCCGCGTCGCCAGAGAGTGCGGCGCAGACGCCATCTACCCGGGCTACGGCTTCCTCTCCGAGAACCCGGAGCTCGCCGCCCAGGCCGCCGCACACGGCATCGCCTTCATCGGGCCGTCCGCCGATGTGCTGTCGATGGCGGGCAACAAGGTCACCGCCAAGCAGCATGCGATCGACGCGGGTGTGCCGGTGCTGCGGTCCACCGATGCGTCTGACGACATCGACGCCCTCGTCGCGCAGGCCGACGAGATCGGCTTCCCGCTCTTCGCCAAGGCCGTCGCCGGCGGCGGTGGCCGCGGCATGCGCCGCGTGGGGACGAAGGACGAGCTCGCCCCGGCGCTCGCGGAGGCGATGCGCGAGGCCGGCAGCGCCTTCGGCGACCCGCGGATGTTCCTCGAGCAGGCGGTGCTCCGGCCCCGCCACGTCGAGGTGCAGGTGCTCGCGGACGCGACGGGGGAGACCGTCCACCTCTTCGAGCGCGACTGCTCCGTGCAGCGTCGCCACCAGAAGGTCATCGAGATCGCCCCGGCGCCGAACCTCGACGACGCCGTGCGCGCCGACCTCCACCGCCATGCCGTCGCCTTCGCGCGGTCGATCGGCTACGTGAACGCGGGAACGGTCGAGTTCCTCCTCGAGACTGCCGGGCCGCGAGCGGGCGAGATCGTCTTCATCGAGATGAACCCGCGCATCCAGGTCGAGCACACGGTGACCGAGGAGGTCACCGACGTCGACCTCGTGCAGGCGCAGATGCGCATCGCCTCGGGAGAGACGCTCGCCGACCTCGGCCTGCAGCAGAGCGACATCCAGCTGCACGGCGCCGCCCTGCAGTGCCGCATCACCACCGAGGATCCCGCACAGGGCTTCCGTCCGGATACGGGCAAGATCACCACCTACCGCTCGCCCGGCGGCGCCGGCATCCGCCTCGACGGCGGCACCACGGCCGCGGGCTCCCAGGTCAGCCCGCACTTCGACTCGATGCTGACGAAGCTCACCTGCCGCGGCCGCGACTACACGGCGGCCGTGCGTCGCGCGCGCCGTGCCCTGGCCGAGTTCCGCATCCGCGGCGTCTCCACGAACATCCCGTTCCTGCAGGCCGTGCTCGACGATCCGGCCTTCCTCGCCGGCGACCTCTCCACCGCGTTCATCGACGAGCGACCAGACCTGGTGCGCGGGCGCGAGTCGAAGGACCGCGGCTCGAAGGTGCTCAACTGGCTCGTCGACGTGACCGTCAACAAGCCGCATGGCGAGAACCCGCTCACGATCGATCCGAGGGTCAAGCTGCCCGCCGTCGACCTCGCGGCGGAGCCGGCGCCCGGCTCGCGGCAGCGGCTGCGCGAACTCGGGCCCGTCGGCTTCGCGCGGGCGCTCCGAGAGCAGACGCCCCTGGCGGTCACCGAGACGACATTCCGCGACGCCCACCAGTCGCTGCTCGCCACGCGCGTGCGGACGAAGGACCTCCTCAACGTCGCGCCGCACGTCGCGCGACTCACGCCGCAGCTGCTCTCCGTGGAGGCATGGGGCGGGGCGACCTACGACGTCGCCCTGCGCTTCCTGTCCGAGGACCCATGGGAGCGCCTGACCAAGCTCCGCGAGGCGCTGCCGAACGTGGCCATCCAGATGCTGCTGCGCGGGCGCAACACCGTCGGCTACACGCCGTACCCGACCGAGGTGACCGACGCGTTCGTGCGCGAGGCCGCGGACAGCGGCGTCGACATCTTCCGCATCTTCGACGCGCTGAACGACGTGGCGCAGATGCGGCCGGCGATCGACGCGGTGCTCGCCACGGGCACCACGGTCGCCGAGGTGGCCGTCTGCTACACGGGCGATCTGCTGAACCCGGCGGAGGACCTGTACACCCTCGACTACTACCTCCGCCTGGCGGAGCAGATCGTCGGCACGGGCGCCCACGTCCTCGCGATCAAGGACATGGCGGGGCTGCTGCGCCCGGCCGCCGCCGCGAAGCTCGTCTCGGCGTTCCGCGAGAACTTCGACCTGCCGGTGCACGTGCACACGCATGACACCCCGGGTGGGCAGCTCGCCACGCTCCTCGCCGCGAGTGCGGCCGGCGCCGACGCGGTGGACGCCGCAACGGCTCCGATGGCGGGCACGACGAGCCAGCCGTCGCTGTCGTCGCTCGTCGCGGCGCTCGCGCACACCGATCGCGACACCGGTCTCGATCTGCGCGCCGTCTCCGACCTCGAGCCGTACTGGGAGGCCGTGCGTCACCTCTACCGGCCCTTCGAGTCCGGTCTGGATGGCCCGACCGGCCGCGTGTACGCGCACGAGATCCCCGGCGGGCAGCTCTCGAACCTGCGCCAGCAGGCGATCGCGCTGGGTCTCGCCGACGACTTCGAGCTCATCGAGGACATGTACGCGGCGGCGAACGAGATCCTCGGGCGCGTGCCCAAGGTCACCCCGTCGTCGAAGGTGGTCGGCGACCTCGCGCTGCACCTTGCCGCGGTGCGAGCCGACCCTGCGGACTTCGCGGAGAACCCCGGCAGGTACGACGTGCCGGATTCGGTGGTGGGATTCATGGCGGGCGAGCTCGGAGACCTGCCGGGCGGATGGCCGGAGCCGTTCCGCACCAAGGTGCTCGCGGGCCGCCAGGTGAAGGCCGGCGTGACGCCGATCTCCGCGCACGACCGCGCCGCCCTCGAGGGCGACTCCGTCACGCGGCGCGCGGCGCTCAACCGGCTGCTGTTCCCGCAGCCGACGCGCATCTTCGAGGAGCAGCGCGAGGCGTACGGCGATCTCTCAGTGCTCGACACCGCGGACTATCTCTACGGACTCACCCCCGGACGGGAGCACGTCATCACGCTCGAAAGGGGCGTGCAGCTGTACGCGGGGCTCGAGTCGATCGGCGCCGCCGACGACAAGGGCCTCCGCTCAGTCATGACGACGCTCAACGGGCAGCTCCGACCGGTGTCCGCGCGCGACCGCAGCATCGCGGTCGAGGTGCACGAGGCCGAGAAGGCCGACACCAACCGGCCGGGTCAGGTCGCGGCGCCGTTCTCCGGAGTGGTGACCGTGAAGGTCGAGCAGGGCGACCGCGTCAGCGCCGGTCAGCCGATCGCCTCGATCGAGGCCATGAAGATGGAGGCCGCCATCACGGTCCCGATCGGCGGGGTCGTCGAGCGCATCGCCATCGCCAGCACCCAGCAGGTGGAGGCCGGGGACCTTTTGGTCGTCGTCACACCCGCCGAGTAACCTTGTGCGGGGTCCGGCGGGTGCCGGACTCCGCATGAGGAGACATGACATTGAGTTCTGATCGCGGCGGTCGCCCGGATGCCGAGCCCGCCGACAACGGAGTGCTCGGCGGCATCGGCCTCGACACGACGGCGATCGGCGTCCTCGGGGCGCACACGGCGCAGGTGCAGGTCGCACTGCCGCCGAACCGCGAGGACCCGGACGACGACGTGGTGGACGACGACGACCTCGACTACGTCATGGCCCGGTTCGACGAGCTGAAGAGCGACGAGGTCGACGCGGCGGATCATGCCGATCCCGCGGACGACGACACGCTCGAGCCGGTCGAAGTCGACGCCGACGAGGTGCTCGACGAGACCGAAGCGGACGTCGGGGCGGCTGACCGGGCCGAGGCAGACGCGGCCGAGGCCATCCGTGCTTCGCAGCAGGACCCCGCGGTGCTGCCCGCCACGCCCGCGCGCGAGGAGACACTGCCGCGCGGCTACGACTCGTTCGCCGCGCGACCGCTCGCCGTCGCGGCGGGCGCAGATGCGAGAGAAGACACCATGCCCGATCCCACCGAGGGCGCTCGACCCGACCCGTCGCTCACGCGCCCGTCGTTCGTCACCCCCCACGCGCCCCTCGACGCCGCGGCTCCCGAAGCCGTCGCCGCCCGCCGTGCGGGAGAGGTGACCGAGAGCGCCACCCGCGAGAGCGCCGATGTCCTCACGGCCGATCGCCTGCTGGAATCCGGCGCCGTGCGGCGCCCGGAGCCGGAAGGCCCCTGGCGGCAGCTCGTGTACCGCGCGACGCGAGGCGTCGTCAACCTCGGCGACAGCCGTGCCGTGCGCGAGCGGAAGGACGTGTCGCGTCGCATCGCGGTGCCGCTCGTCGGCGCGGCGCGCTTCGTCCCGGTGCTCAGCCGCAAGGGCGGCGTCGGCAAGACGACCGTCACGGCGCTGCTGGGCATGGCGCTGGCCGATGCCCGCGACGATCGCGTGATCGCCGTCGACGCCAATCCCGATCGGGGCACGCTCGCCGAGCGCATCGCGCGCTCCACGGGCAGGACCGTCCGCGATCTCGTGCGCAACCGCGACAGCGTGCGCGGCTACGCCGAGATGAGCGCGCATGTCGTCCGCGACGAGACCCGCCTCGACGTGCTCGCGTCAGACACCGACCCGCGGCTCTCCGAGGCCTTCAGCGACCAGGACTACCGCACGGTCGCCGACGTCGCCGCGCACTACTACTCCATCGTGCTCACCGACACCGGCACGGGCATCGTCCAGTCCGTCATGGGCGCGACGCTCGACCTCGCCGACCAGATCGTGGTCGTGGCCGGGCTCAGCGTCGACGAGGCGCGACTGGCGAGCGAGACGCTCACCTGGCTCGAGGCGAACGGTCACAGCGAGCGCGTGCGACACGCCGTCGTCGTGCTCAACCAGTCCACCCCGGGTGCACCGGTCGTGCGTCTGGACGAACTCGAGACTCACTTCCGCAGCCGAGTCCGCGCGGTGGTGCGGCTTCCGTACGATCCGCAGCTCGCGACGGGCAGCGCGATCACCTATGCCGAGCTGCGTCCGGCGACGCGTGACGCCGCCCGCGTGCTCGCGGCGCGGGTCATCGAGGGTCTGCGCCCGCAGGGCGCCGAAGAGGGGAAGAGCCGTTGACCGTCCGCGACATCCGCATCATCGGAGACCCCGTCCTCGCGCAGCAGTGCCGCGAGATCGAAGTGATCGACGACGGCGTCCGCGCGCTCGTCGAGGACCTCATCGAGACCGTGAAGGTTCCCGGGCGCGCCGGAGTGGCAGCGCCGCAGATCGGGGTGGGGCTGCGCGCCTTCAGCTACAACGTCGACGACCAGATCGGGTACATCCTCAACCCGCGCATCGTCGAGGTGCGCGGCGACGCGCAGCCGACGGGGGAGGGCTGCCTCTCCGTCCCCGGACTCTGGCACGACGCGCTCCGGCATCCGTACGCGCGTGCCGAGGGCATCGACCTCGAGGGCGAGCGCGTCGTCCTCGAGGGCGAGGGCCTGTTCGCGCAGATGCTCCAGCACGAGACCGATCACCTCGACGGCAAGCTGTATCTCCGGCGCCTGCCCGCTGACACGCGCAAGGCCGCCATGCGCGAGGTGCGCGAGAGGATCTGGCTCAGCTGACCGCTCAGCCGCCGACCGAGATGTTGGATGTGGTCACGGGCTTCTCGTAGATCCCCGCGATCTCCTTCGCGAAGTCCTTGAGGATCTCCGATCGCTTGATCGACATCTTCGGCGTGAGGTGGCCGGAGCCCTCCGTCCACTCGGTGCCGAGGATGGCGAACTCGCGGATGGACTCCGCTCGAGACACGCGGCGGTTGGCATCGTCGATGGCGCGCTGAACCTCCGCGCGGACCGTCGCGTTCTGCGCTGCTTCCGCGAGCGTGAGGTCGGACGACTCGCCGTGGGTGGCGAGCCACGCCGGCAGCATCTCCGGGTCGAGGGTCACGAGCGCGGCGATGAACGGCTTCTGATCGCCCACCACGACCACCTGCCCCACGATCGGGTTCGCGCGGATCGGGTCCTCGAGAGCAGCGGGCGCCACGTTCTTGCCGCCGGCGGTGACGATGATCTCCTTCTTGCGCCCCGTGATGGTCAGGAAGCCGTCGTCGTCGAGCGAGCCGAGATCTCCGGTGCGGAACCACTCGCCGTCGAACGCCGACTCCGTCGCCTCGGGGTTCCGCCAGTACTCGCGGAAGACGTTGATGCCCTTGACCTGCACCTCGCCGTCGTCGGCGATGCGCAGCGCGACGCCCGGCAGCGCGGGCCCGACCGACCCGATCTTCGATTTCGTCGCGAGGTTCACCGAGGCCGGCGCGGTGGTCTCCGTGAGCCCGTACCCCTCGAGGATGTGGATGCCGAGGCTGTGGAAGAAGTGCCCGAGCCGCGGCCCGAGCGGTGCCGAGCCGGACACGGCGTACTGCACCTTGCCGCCCATGAGCGCGCGCAGCTTCGCGTAGACGAGGCGGTCGAACAGCGCGTACTGCACACGGAGGCCCAGGCCGATCCGCTCCCCGTCCTGCAGGCGGCGGGAGTGCTCGACGGCGACCTTCGCCGCGGCGCGGAAGATCTTGCCCTTGCCCTCGCTCTCGGTCTTCTGCTCGGCCGAGTTGTAGACCTTCTCGAACACGCGCGGCACGGCGAGGAGGAACGTCGGCTGAAACGACCCCAGCGCCGGGATGAGCTGCTTGGTGTCGGGCTGGTGGCCCGTTCGCACGCCCGCATGGATGCAGAGGATGGAGATGAACCGGGCGAAGATGTGCGCGGTCGTGATGAAGAGGACGGTCGAGGCCCCGGGCTGCAGGACGACCTCCGACAGCGCCTGGGCGGAGTTGCGGCACAGCTCGACGAAGTTGCTGTGCGTGAGCACGCATCCCTTCGGCCGACCCGTCGATCCGGAGGTGTAGATGAGCGTCGCGATGTCGTCGCCGTTCGCGAGCTGTCGGCGCAGGTCGATCTCCGAGTCGTCGATCGACGCACCCTCGTCGGCGAGCGCGTCGAGCGCGCCCTCGTCCATCCGCCACACCTCGCGCACGAGCGGCAGCTCGCCGCGCACCTCCTCGAAGCGGGCGGCGTGCTCGCCGGTCTCGACGAGCAGGGCGGTCGCGCCGGAGTCGGAGAGGATCCACTGGATCTGCGATGGCGAGCTCGTCTCGTAGACGGGCACCATGATCGCGCCCGCGAAGAACAGCGCGAAGTCGACCACCGACCACTCGTACGTGGTGCGCGCGAGGAAGGCCACCTTCTCACCGGGCTGCACGCCCGCGGCGACGAATCCCTTGGCCAGCGCGAGCACCTGCCCGTGGAACTCGCTGGCCGTCACGTCCTGCCATCCGCCGTCGCCGTCTGGAACCCCGAACAGCACGCGATCGGGAGTCGCGGCGACCCGGTCGATGAGCAGATCGGTGACGTTGGCCGAGGGGTCGGCGGGGACGATTGCGAGCATCGAGGTCTCGATCACGGCATCTCCTTCGGTACCGGTGCGGGTGAGGCGAGTATATGCCGCGGCATGCGACGGGTCGGATACGTGCACGGTTCTCACAAGGCTAGACTTCCAGGCGCGGGAACCGACAGAGGGAGCTGACGAGTGTTCTACTGGCTCATGAAGTACGTGTTCGTCGGCCCACTCGTCAAGGCCGTGTACCGCCCCTGGACCACCGGCAGGGAGAACGTCCCGCAGACGGGCGCGGCCATCCTCGCCAGCAACCACCTGTCGGTCATCGACTCGGTGTTCCTTCCGCTCATGCTGGATCGTCCGGTCTCGTTCCTCGCCAAGGCCGAGTACTTCACGGGGCGCGGGCTCAAGGGATGGGCCACGCGCTGGTTCATGAAGGGGACGGGTCAGATCGCGTTGGACCGCTCGGGAGGACCGGCATCGGAGGCCGCCCTCAACACCGCGCTGCAGGTCATCGGTCGCGGCGACCTCCTCGGCATCTATCCCGAGGGAACGCGCAGCCCCGACGGGCGGCTCTACCGCGGACGCACCGGCATCGCCCGGATGGCCCTGGAGGCGAAGGTCCCGGTGATCCCGGTGGTCATGGTGGACACGGGGGAGATGATGCCAATCGGGCGGACCATCCCCAAGGTGATGCGCGCGGGCATCGTCATCGGCGAGCCGCTCGACTTCTCTCGCTACGCGGGCATGGAGAGCGACCGGTACGTGCTGCGCTCGGTCACCGACGAGATCATGGTGGCGCTGCAGCGGCTGGGCGGCCAGGAGTACCGCGACGAGTATGCGTCGAGCGTGAAGAACCGGGTCACCGAGGTCTGAGTCGCGGGGCGTCACGTTGATCGGAGCAGCCCCGCCCGCGCGATAGCATCAGACAATGCCTCGAACGCTGGATGCTCTCGACTCCTGGAAGACCCTGCCGATCAAGCAGCAGCCGGAGTATCACGACGCTGCCGCGGTCGCCGAGGTCGCCGCCGAGCTCGGCGCGCTGCCGCCGCTCGTCTTCGCGGGCGAGGTCGACACCCTCAAGGCGCGGCTGGCCGACGCGGCCGCCGGTCGGGCGTTCTTGCTGCAGGGCGGCGACTGCGCGGAGACCTTCGCCGGCGCCACCGCGGACAAGATCCGCAACCGCGTGAAGACCGTGCTGCAGATGGCCGTCGTGCTCACCTACGGCGCGGCCATGCCGGTCGTGAAGATGGGGCGGATGGCCGGGCAGTTCGCCAAGCCCCGCTCGAGCGATGTGGAGACCCGCGGCGACGTGACGCTTCCCGCCTTCCGCGGCGAGATCGTCAACGGCTACGACTTCACGGCCGCCTCACGTCAGGCCGACCCGCAGCGGCTGCTGCAGGCGTACCACACGTCGGCATCCACCCTGAATCTCATCCGCGCGTTCACGCAGGGCGGCTTCGCGGACCTCCGCGAGGTGCACTCGTGGAACAAGGGCTTCGCGGAGAACCCGGCCAACAAGCGCTACGAGCGCCTCGCCGCGGAGATCGACCGCGCCATCCGCTTCATGGACGCGTGCGGCGCGGACTTCGACGAGCTGCGCCGCGTGGAGTTCTACACGGGTCACGAGGGCCTGCTCATGGACTACGAGCGTCCGCTCACGCGCATCGACTCCCGCACCAGCGAGATCTACAACACGTCCGGCCACTTCCTCTGGATCGGGGAGCGGACGCGCGAGCTCGACGGCGCGCACGTCGAGTACTTCTCGCACATCCGCAACCCCATCGGGGTGAAGCTCGGCCCGTCGACCTCCCCCGAGACGGCGCTGGCGCTCATCGACAAGCTCGATCCCGAGCGCGAGCCCGGGCGGCTGACCTTCATCACGCGCATGGGCGCGGGGAAGATCCGCGACGCCCTGCCTCCGCTCCTCGAAGCGGTCAAGAACTCCGGCGCGCAGCCGCTGTGGGTGACCGACCCGATGCACGGCAACGGCATCACGACGCCCACCGGCTACAAGACGCGGCGCTTCGACGACGTCGTCGACGAGGTGCGCGGCTTCTTCGAGGCGCACCGCGGCGTCGGCACCTTCCCCGGCGGAATCCACGTCGAGCTGACCGGCGACGACGTCACGGAGTGCCTGGGCGGTTCGGAGCACATCGACGAGGCGACCCTCGCCACGCGGTACGAGTCGCTGTGCGACCCGCGGCTCAACCACATGCAGTCGCTCGAGCTCGCCTTCCTCGTCGCCGAGGAGCTCGAGAAGCGCTGACGCATCGATCGGGCCGCCCGCGGGCGGCCCGATCGAGGCGTCAGAACGAGCCGGTGATGGTCAGCGTGATCGTGGTGCCGGCGGGCTGCGACGAGCCGCCCTCGGGGGTCATGCCCTCGACCTCGGTGAAGGTGTTCACGACCGCGTTCCACAGGCCGTTGTAGGTCACTCCGAAGCCGGCGTTCTCGAGGGTCGCTTTCGCCTCGTCGCGCGTCATGCCGATCACGTCCGGCACCTCGAACAGCTGCGGACCGAGCGAGGTCACCACGCGCACCGTGTCGCCGGGGCGCCAGCTGCCGGGCTCCGCGCGTTCGAGGGTGTAGATCACGTGCCCCTCCGGCACGCTGTCGCTGTACTCCTGCGAGGCGACCTCGATGGCGACGCCGACCTCGTCGAGGGTCGCCTGCGCCTCGTCGGAGCTCATGCCCGTGACGTCGGGGAGGGGCCCGATCGACACCGTCAGCTGAGCGGTGTCGCCCTGGTGCACCGAGCACCCCTCGGTGCAGTCGACGGCGTCGCCGCCGGCGGCCGGCGTGACCGACACCGCCAGCACCGTGCCCTCGGCGGCGTCGGCGAAGACCGCCGCCTCGTCGTCGGCCACCGAGATCCGCTGGTCGGACAGGACGCTGCGCACCTCGTCGGCCGAGCGGCCGGCGAGCCGCTCGAAGTCCGCGCCGGCGGGCCCTGCTGAGGTGACCACGGTGATCGTCGTCTCCCGATCCACGCGGGCTCCCGCGCTGGGATCGGTGCGGATGACCTCGCCGGTCGGCACGTCCAGCGTGTTCTCGCTCGTCTCCTCCGCGAGCAGCTCGCGGCCATCCAGAGCGCTCTGCGCCTCGTCGAAGGTGAGGCCCTGCAGCTGCGGCACGGCCACGAGCGATCCCGGGCCGGAGCCCCACCACCACCCGGTCACCGCGGCCCCCGCCGTCGCCAGCAGCGCCACGACGATCAGCCAGGCGCCGCGGGTGCGCCGACGCTGCGCGCGCCGGCGCAGGGCGGCGGCGTTGTCGGCGTCCTCGTGCGCTGTCGCGTTGGTGAGCGTCGCGGGCAGGATCGACGTGGGCGCGTCGGGCATGACCCGCGTCTGCCCCTCGATCGGCTCGTCGTCGTCCGTGGACTCGTCGGGGAACCGGGACGCGGCCGCCGTCCGCGTGGGAAGCGGCGAGACGCCGAGCTCCCTTTCGATCTCGCGCAGGCGGTCGAGCATCTCCTGGGCGTCGGCGGGGCGCTCGTCCGGCACCTTCTCGGTGGCCCACAGCACGAGCTCGTCGAGCTGCTCCGGCACCCCGGGGTTCTTGGTGCTCGGACGCGGCACCGACTCGGTCGTGTGCTGGAAGGCGATCTGGATGGGCTGCTCGCCCTGGTACGGCTGCTCGCCCGCCAGCATCTCGTACAGCATGATGCCGAGGGCGTAGATGTCGCTGCGGCTGTCGGCGGTGCCCCGGGTGAGCAGCTCCGGGGGGATGTACGCGATGGTGCCCAGCAGCTGCTGCCCGGTCGCGGTGTTCGCGGAGCTCGCTCGTGCGAGGCCGAAGTCGCCGATCTTGATGCGACCGTCCTCCGCGAGCAGCACGTTCTCGGGCTTCACATCGCGGTGGATGAGGCCGGCGCGATGCGCGGCAGAGAGCCCGGACAGCACCGCGTCCATCACGGTGATGGTCTGCGTCACCGTCAGACGGCGCTGCTCCTTGAGGAGCTCGCGCAGGGTGATCCCGGGGAGGTACTCCATCACGAGGTACGCGAGCTCGCCATCCTGCCCCTGGTCGTAGACGTTCACGACGTGCGGGTCGGACAGCCGGGCGGCGGTGCGGGCCTCCTGGATGAAGCGGCTCTGGAAGGCGCTGTCGTCGCTGAGATGACTGTGCATGACCTTCAGAGCGACGCGGCGCTCCAGGCGCAGGTCGGTGGCGACGTAGACGGTCGCCATGCCGCCGCGGGCGATGCGGGCGCGCACTCGGTACCGTTGGTCGACAAGCCGCCCGATGAGGGGGTCGACCTGCTGACTCATGGACACAGCCTGATTCTACGAAAGCCCGGCTGAGACGACTGTGACCGGCGCGCCACCGCGCCGGTCACGATCGTGTCCCCGAGGGGAGGTCAGCCGAGCTGTGCGAGCCAGGAGTATGCCTGCGTCTCCCAGCGTCCGTACCGGTCGGGGAACGCGGAGATCTGCACGGTCTGCGCGGCCTGGCCGAAGTCCATGTCCTGCCAGCCGGCGATGTCGCGGAGGCCGCGGGTGGTGCTGCCGTTGGGGTCGCCGGCGCCGCCGAAGAACACCCGGATCGAGTAGTCGCGGTTGAGGATCTGCTCCTCGGAGCCCCAGCCCGTGCTCGGACGCTGCTGGAACAGACCCAGCGAGTCGCGGTCGCCCCAGTCGAGGTTGCGCAGGCCCGACTCAACCATCGCGGTCGCGAGGGCGATCGCGATGCCCTTGTCGGAGATGCCCAGCTCGCGGCCGATGCGGATGATCATCTGCGCGTTCTCGGTCTGCGGCGCGTTGAGCGACGCCGACAGCTGATCCGTCGGGATGTCGTAGATCGACTGAGGAGCCTCGCTCTGCTGCTGCGCCTGAGGGGCGCTCTGCGGAGCGGGGGCGCCGCCCGCCCGGGGGAGGGCGATCTTCTGACCGGGGTAGATGATGCTCGACCCGTTCAGCCCGTTCGCCGCGAGCAGCTCGCTGACGCTCACGCCGTGCTTCTGCGCGATGGCCCAGAGCGTGTCGCCGGCCTGGACGATGTAGCTCTCGGTCTGCGGTGCGGCCGGAGCCTCCTGCACCGCGGGAGCCTCCGACGTCGCCTCCTGCTGCTGCGCGGGGACCGCGACCGCGTTGTCCGCGACGGCGAGCTTCTGGCCGACGAAGATCAACGCATCGGAGCCGAGCTTGTTCAGCGAGATGATGCGGTCGACCGAGGAGCCGTAGCGCTGGGCGATGGACCAGACGGTGTCGCCCGACGTCACGACGTGGTGCTGCGTGCGCGCCTCGCCCTGGATCACGGCGGCGGGCTTCGCGGCGGTCGCCGATGCGTCCTGCGAGGCGCCGGCGCTCGACGCGGTCAGCCGGATCGACTGGCCAGGGTAGATAGTGCTCGACCAGCCGAGGCCGTTCCACGTGAGCACGTCGACCGTGCGCAGACCGTGGCGGATCGCGATGCCGGTGATCGTGTCGCCGGGCTGGACGGTGTAGCTCGTGATGGCCGCAGCCGCCTGGTGCACGGTCACGCCGGCGGTCGCGGTGGGAGTGCGCACGGCATGCGCATTCGCGGCGACGGCGAGGCTGCCGTCGGTGTGGCCGAGGTCGGCCGGCAGGTGCCGTACGCCCTCGCGCGGTTTCTCCACCGCCGATGCGGCAGCAGGCGCTCCCAGCGTCACGGCGATGGCGCCGGTGACTGCCATGGGAACGGTGGTGAACAGGTCGCGCCTGCGGCGCGAAGTCGGTCGATGCACGTTGACCCCCAACGATCGGACGCGCCCACATTGTCACGGAAGTGTCACGAAGTCAAAAGAAGGTATCCGGAGTGGCGAGAGGTGCGCGTGGGGAGGTCGGCGCTGGTGTGACGGAAGTGAAAGAAGGCGTCACCGCGCACCGGCGTCGGGATGAGAAACTGAGGGGGTGACTGCGGAGACTTCCTCGACTGTTCCCACCGACTGGCTGACGATCCCCGAGCTCGTCGACATCCTCGGCGAACCGCAGGGGCGCATCCGGCGTCTCCTCGACGATCGCGTGCTCATCGCCTCGCGGCGGGAGGGTCCGCTCAAGGTGCCCGCCGTGTTCCTCGTCGACGGTCAGCCGCTCGCGTCCCTGCGCGGCACCGTGACGGTGCTCGGCGACGCCGGATTCTCCGACGATGAGGCGATCGACTGGCTGCTCACCACGGACGACACGATCGGCGTCGCCCCGATCACCGCCCTGCTGGCGGGACGGAAGTCCGAGGTGCGCAGGGTCGCGCAGACCCTGGCCTGAGCAGGTCCTCGGCCTGACCAGGCCCGGTCAGGCGGTGCGCCGCGTCGCGGCGTCGAGGAGGCGTCCGAGCTCCTCGACCGCGCCGGTGTCGAGCGGCGCCGCCGACAGCACGGCGGCCGCCTCTTCCCCGAAGGAGGAGATGAGCTCCTCCACGCGATCCAGGGCGCCGCTGTCGACGATGATCCGCCGCAGGGAGTCGACGTCACCGTCCGCGAGGTCGGGATCCCCGACGAGCGCGTCGATGCGCTCGCGGACGTCGGTCGCCACGCCCTCGCGCGCGTACGCGATGAGGAGGGTGCGCTTGCCCTCGCGGAGGTCGTCGCCGGCGGGCTTCCCGGTCTGCTGCTCGTCGCCGAACACGCCGAGCACATCGTCGCGCAGCTGGAACGCGAGTCCGAGCGGATGGCCGAAGGCGGCGAGTGCGCGGAGCTGTTCGTCATCCCCGCCGCCGAGTGCCCCGCCGATGACGAGCGGCTGCTGCACGCTGTAGCGAGCGGACTTGAGGGACGCGATGCGCAGCGCGCGGTCCGCGTGCTCGTCGTCGGGCGTGCGCGGCCAGGCCGATTCCTCGGCCACGTCGAGGAACTGCCCGATCATGACCTCTCGGCGCATGCGGGCGTACTCGCGACGCGCGGCGTCGGGTGAGGTGTCGAGGGCCGAGAGCGCGGCGTCGAAGAGGTCTGCGCTCCACGCGAGGAGGAGGTCGCCGAGGAGGACCGCGCCCGATCGGCCGAAGCGCGCGGCATCGCCCACCCATGCGGCCTCGCGGTGCCAGGCTTCCAGGGCGCGGTGAGCGGCGGGGCGGCCTCGCCGAGTATCGGAGTTGTCGATGAGGTCGTCGTGCACGAGCGCTGCCGCCTGGAAGACCTCGAGCGATGCGCACGCGTCGACGACCGACGGGGGAGGCGGGGCGTCCCCGCCGCGCACAGACCGCCATCCGGTGGCGCAGAAGCGGCCGCGGAGGCGCTTGCCGCCCACGAGCGACGCGAGTGCGTGCGCGACGAAGCCCTCCGCCTCGGGGCCGAGCTCCCGGACCTCGTCGCGCTGCGTGTCGGCGAAGCTATCCAGTCGCTGGGAGATGTGCTCGATGAGCGGAAGAGGAAGCGCCACGGGCCTAGCCTAGTGAGGACACGCGGCGATAGAATGAAGCACGAGTTTCACCCGAGGGGGACACCATGCCACTCTCCGAACAGGAGCAGCGCCTGCTGGATGAGATGGAACGCCATCTCATGCAGAACGACGCCGATGTCGTGAGCGCGACGGCGGGCCGAGCGCTCAGCTACCGCAATGTCGTCTACGGGGCCATCCTCGTGCTCGTCGGCCTGGCGGCCGTCGTCGCGGGGATCGCCGTCTGGACCAGCATCCTCCCCCTGGGCATAGGCCTCGGGGTGGCGGGGTTCGCCGCCATGGTCGGCGGCGTCGTGCTGGCCACCACGCCCGCGAAGGGCGATGACGGGCCGGGACAGCCGCGCACGGGCCGTGCGCCGAGCAAGCCCGCGCAGGGGGCGAGCTTCATGGATCGCATGAGCGACCGATGGGACCGCCGCCAGAACGGGGGCTGAGCCCCTTTCCTCCCTCACTTGAAGCGCCGACCTCCGGGTCGGCGCTTTTTTCGTGCCCTGGCGCCTTTCTCGCTCCACCGGGCCTCCCTTTTCCTCCACCGCGGCTCTTCCGCGGAATGACGCGGATGGCCGCCACGATTCGATCCTGTGAATGCGCGATTCTGCCTGGATAGTGGGGGGATGTGGAGTAAAGTGGGGCAAACCTGGGCGGGCCGAGATGGAGGGGGTGAGATGGCCGATGCTGTTGGGCACGCACACCCCCAAGCTCGACGACAAAGGCCGTGTCATCCTCCCCGCGAAGTTCCGCGAGGAGCTGGCGGGCGGGATCGTCGTGACCCGCGGCCAGGAGCGGTGCCTGTACGTGTTCAGCACGGCGGAGTTCGAGCGGGTGCACGAGCGCATCCGCGAGGCGCCGCTCACGAACAAGCAGGCGCGTGACTTCATGCGCATGTTCCTCTCCGGTGCGAGTGCCGAGACCCCCGATGGCCAGAACCGCATCACCATCCCGACGCACCTGCGCAGCTACGCGGGACTGGAGAAGGAGCTCGTCGTCACGGGTGTCGGCGCGCACGCCGAGATCTGGGACGCCGGCGCCTGGAACGCGTACCTGGAGAGCAACGAGGAGAGCTATTCCGAGCTGGAGGGGGAGGTGATCCCCGGACTGTTCTGACCCCGGTTGTGATCCCCACCCGCAGCCCTGACGCCACTTCCCCGGCGGCAGGTCGAGCGGATGGGAATCAGAGCCGGGGACGGAAGAGGGGCGAGACATGAGCATCCGCGACATCCACACCCCCGTGCTGCTGGACCGCTGCGTCGAGCTGCTCGGCCCGGCCCTCCAGCATGGCGGCGCGGTCTACGTCGACGGGACGCTCGGCATGGGCGGGCACTCCGAGGCGTTCCTCGAGCGCTTCCCGCAGGCTCACCTGGTGGGCCTGGACCGCGACCCCGACGCGCTCCGCATCGCGGGGGAGCGGCTGGCTCGCTTCGCCGACCGCACGACCCTCGTGCACACCGTCTACGACGGGATCCGCGAGGCGCTGGGAGAAGCCGGCGTCGTTCGGGCTGACGCGATCCTCTACGATCTCGGCGTCTCGTCGTTCCAGCTGGACGAGGCGGAGCGCGGCTTCGCGTACGCGCAGGACGCTCCCCTTGACATGCGCATGGACCCCACCGGCGGGATGACCGCAGCCGACGTCATCGCGACGTACGGCGAGGGCGACCTCCGTCGCATCTTCGAGCGCTACGGCGAGGAGAAGCTCGCCGGACGCTACGCCCGTGCGATCATCGCCGCGCGCGCCGACGCCCCCATCGAGCGCTCCGGGCGGCTCGTCGACATCCTCCAGGACGCGACCCCCTCCGCCCTGAAGAACGCCGGCCATCCCGCAAAGCGCGTGTTCCAGGCGCTGCGCATCGAGGTCAACGGCGAGCTGGCCGCTCTCGAGCGCGCCATCCCCGCGGCGCTGTCGTCGCTCGCGGTGGGCGGTCGGATGGTCGTGCTCGCGTACCAGTCGCTCGAGGACCGGTTCGTCAAGCGGCTCTTCGCCGAGGCGGTCCGCTCAAAGGCTCCGGCCGGCCTGCCGATGGAGATGCCCGAGCACGCTGCCGAGTTCCGCCTGCTCGTGCGCGGAGCCGAGCTCGCGAGCGAGGCCGAAGCCGAATCGAACCCCCGTGCCAAACCCGTGCGCCTGCGCGCCATCGAACGAGTGAGGGAAGCGCAATGACCCTTGCCACGCCATCCGCCGTGCTCGCGCCACCCGAGGCGCCCCAGCCGGCGGAGAGACGTCGCCCCGCCCTGCGTCCGCTCGACGCGCCGCAGCGTCGCACCCGCCCGCGGCTCGCCTACGCGGTCGTGGCCGTGGTGGGCGCGGTTCTCATCGCCGTCGCGCAGATGGCGCTGTCGGTGATGACCACGCAGAGCACGTTCGAGATCGCCGAGCTCGACGGGCAGCAGCACGAGCTCACCCTCGAGGCGCAGGTGCTCTACGACCAGGTCGCCGGGCTGAGCTCGCCGCAGCACCTCGCCGAGCAGGCGGGCGAGCTCGGCATGGTGATCGACGCCGCTCCCAGCTACCTGCGCCTGAGCGACGGCGCGGTCATCGGCGGCGGCGCGGCCGCGGGCGACGCGTCGACGGTCGACGCCGCCGGGCGCTCGGCGGTCGGGAACGCCTTCCTGACCGACACGCAGGCCGCCTCCGCGCCGACGACCGAGGATGAGGCACCCTCGGGTCAGGCGGAGGAGATGCCGGCAGCGGAAGCGCCGGACGAGCTGCCGGCGCCGCAGCTGCCGCCGTCGGCGTCCGACGGGCTCCCCACGCCCACGACGCACTGACCTCTCACACCCGCCCTCGAGTCCAGGAGGCGCCATGCACGCCAAGGCCCGTCGCAGCGCGAGACGCAGAACCGCCGTCGTCGGGGCCGCGGTGGCCGTGATCGTCGCCGGATTCGCCGTGCGGCTCGTGGACATCCAGGTGGTGAACGCCCAGGAGCACCTCGACAACCGCGCGGCCTACAGCGGCATCGGCTTCAGTCAGGTGCTCTCCGGCACTCGCGGGTCGATCGTCGACGGCGAGGGCACTGTGCTCGCCAGCAGCACCACGCAGTACAGCGCGCAGTTCGACCCGGTGCACGTGAAGGACATCGAGCACGTCGACGACGACGGCCGCGAGTACACGGTCACGTGGGCGGAGAGCGCGGCCGACATCGGCGAGATCATCGGGCGCAGCGGCGACGAGGTGCAGGCGATCGTCGCCGACGCGCTGGCCGCCGACTCGAACTCGCAGTACGCGCTGCTCGCCGACGACCTCACCACGCAGCAGTACCGCGAGCTCACCGCGCTCGGCCTGCCGTACCTGTCCTTCCACCCCGTCCAGTCCCGCGCCTATCCGTACGGAGCGGTCGCCGGCAACCTCCTCGGATTCGTCGGCGACGACGGCGAGCCGCTGGCAGGCTACGAGGCGGCGGAGAACGCCTGCCTCCAGGCCACAGACGGCTCCCTCACCTATCAGCAGGGATCCGACGGCCTCATCATCCCCGGCACCGAGGTCACCGAGGCGCCCGTGGATGGCGGCACCCTGCAGCTGACGCTCGACGCCGATCTGCAGTGGTACATGCAGCAGATGATCGCCGAGGAGACGCAGAACCAGCAGGCGAAGGCGGGCGCCGTCATGGTGGTGGAGGTCGCCACCGGCGCGGTGCGCGCGGCGGCGGAGTATCCCACCGTCGACCCCAACGACCCCACCGCCGTGGACGCGGATGACCGCGGTTCACGCATCTTCTCCCGCACCTTCGAGCCCGGATCGACCTTCAAGGCCGTCACGGCCGCGACGCTGCTCGACCAGGGCGCGGCGACGCCGTACACCTCGGTCACCGCCTCCGGGCACGAGGCGTTCCCGAACGGCGCGGTCGTCGGCGACTCGTTCCAGCACGCCGCGTACAACTACACGCTCACGGGCGCTCTCATCGACTCGTCCAACGTCGCGCTGTCGAAGTTCGGCGAGCTCGTGCCCGACGAGACCCGCTACGAGTACCTGCAGGAGTTCGGTGTCGGCACCACGACCGACATCGGCTTCCCAGGGGAGGAGCCGGGCCTCATCTACCCGCCCGACCAGTGGGGCGCCCAGGGCCACTACGCCACGACCTTCGGGCAGGCGTTCACGACGACCATGCCGCAGGTCGTCAACGCCTACCAGACGCTCGCCAACGGCGGCGTGCGCGAGCCGCTGCACATCGTCGAGTCCTGCACGAAGCCGGACGGCACCGTCACGGAGCCCGAGCTCAGCGAGCCGCGCCGCGTGGTGAGCGAGGAGGCGGCCGACACGACCATCCGGATGCTCGAGAACGTCGCCACGCAGGGCAGCCTCGCGCCCGCGGTGGCGGTCGACGGCTACCGCATCGCCACGAAGACGGGCACCGCGCAGAAGAGCGACGGGAACGGCGGATACAAGGCCGGCTTGTACTTCACGAGCATCATCGGCGTGGTGCCCGCGGACGACCCGCAGTACATCGTCATGGTCACCCTCGATGAGCCCACGCGGGTAACATCGTCTGCGGCCACGGCTCCCGCCCTCCAGAAGGCGGTGACGCAGGTCGTGAAGAACTACCGGGTGATGCCGTCCGAGAAGACCGAAGAGCCGCTTCCCAAGTTCGCCGAATGACGCGCCCCGCGCGGAGAGCCTCCCTCACATGATCGCTTTGTCCCTGGCCGAGATCTCGGCCGCCATCGGCGGAGAGCTGCACCTGCACGGTGCGCTCACCGCCGACACCCTCGTCGACGGGACCGTCGACACCGACTCCCGCAACATCGGGCCCGGCGACGTCTTCGTCGCCAAGCCCGGCGAGGCGACGGACGGGCACCTGTTCGTCGGAACCGCTGCCGAGCAGGGCGCCGCGCTCGCGCTCGTCGAGCACGTCGTCGACGAGCCCGTCACGCAGATCGTCGTGCCCGACGTCGTCACCGCCATCGCCGACCTCGCCCGGGAGGTCGTCGCACGCGTGCGCGCTGGCGGACAGCTGCGAATCGTCGGCATCACGGGGTCCAACGGCAAGACGACCACGAAGAACATGCTGGCGACGATCCTGCGCGGGGAGGGCGAGACCGTCGCGCCCGTGGGCTCGTACAACAACGCGGTCGGCGCGCCCCTCACGATGCTGCGGGTCACCCACACCACGCGTTACCTCGTGTGCGAGTTCGGCGCCGACGCCCATGGGCAGATCGCGCGTCTCGCCGGGCTCGTGACCCCCGACGTCGGCGTCGTGCTGATGGTGGGGATGGCGCACGCGGGCGGCTTCGGCGGGATCGAGGCGACCGTGCGGGCGAAGTCCGAGCTCGTGTCGGCGATCCGCGACGGCGGCACCGCCGTCCTCAACGCCGATGACGCGCGCGTGGCGGGCATGGCGAGCATCGCCGAGGAGCGGAACCTGGCCATCCGCTGGTTCGGCGAGAGCGAGACCGCCGACGTCCGCGCGTCCGGCCTGGAGGTCACCGCCTCCGGCACGCACGCGACGGTCACGGCAGGGGAGACCTCGCTGCCCCTCCACCTCAAGGTGCTCGGCAGCCACCACATCAAGAACGCCCTCGCCGCGACCACGGCGGCCCTCGCCGTCGGCGTCTCGCTCGAGGACGCCGTCGCACGCCTCGAGACCGTCGAGCTCGCCGAGCGCTGGCGCATGCAGGTGATGGGCTCCGACCGCGTGCGCATCATCAACGACGCCTACAACGCCAGCCCCGACTCGGTGCACGCCGCGCTCCGCACGCTCGCTCAGATCACCGGGCCCGATGAGCGGATGGTCGCCGTCCTCGGCGCGATGAGCGAGCTGGGAGAGTACGCCGTCGACGAGCACGCCAAGATCGGCCTCCTCGCGGTGCGCCTGCGCATCCCGCGCATCGTGGTCGTCGGCCAGGAGGCGCGTCCGCTGTACCTCGCCGCGGTCGCGGAGGGGTCCTGGAGCGACGAGGCGGTCTTCTTCGCCGACGCCGACGAGGCCTTCGAGTACCTGCAGGGAGAGCTGCGCGACGGCGACCGCGTGCTGGTGAAGTCGTCCAACTCGGCCGGACTCAGGTTCCTCGGGGATCGTCTGGGAGAATCGTTCTCGTGAGATCACTCCTGACGGCTGCGGCGATCTCACTGGCGTTCACCCTCTTCCTCACCCCGCTCTTCCTCCGGCTGTTCCGCCGCTGGGGCTGGGGCCAGGTCATCCGCACCGACGGCGAGAACTTCAACGCCCCCAAGCACGAGCTCAAGCGCGGCACCCCCACCATGGGCGGCGTGGTGTTCATCGCGGGCACCATCGTCGGCTATCTCATCGGCGCCTACACGGGCTACAACCCGCCGACGGCGTCCGGATGGCTCGTGCTGTGGATGATGGTGGGCTTCGGCGCCGTCGGCTTCATCGACGACTTCCTCAAGGTGCGCATGCAGCACTACGCGGGACTGTCGGGATGGAAGAAGATCGCCGGGCAGATCATCGTCGTCATCCCGTTCGGCATCGTCGCCCTGAACTTCGGCGACACGTATGCGCTGACGCCGGGCAGCGCGTACATCTCGTTCTTCCGCGACATCCCGCTGCTGTCGTTCATGGCGCTCGGGCCGATCCTCGGCTGGTTCCTCTACCTCGCCTGGCTCGCCCTGCTGGGTGTCGGGTTCTCCAACAGCGTGAACCTCACCGACGGACTCGACGGCCTCGCCGCGGGCGCGGGCATCTTCGTCGTCGGCGCGTACAGCCTCATCGCGTTCTGGCAGTTCAACCAGGCCTGCTCCACCGCGCAGCTCGCGGACGAATACCTGCAGGCCTGCTACCAGGCGAGGGATCCGCTCGATCTCGCCATCGTCGGCGCGGCGGTCGTCGGATCGCTCGTCGGATTCCTCTGGTGGAACGCGCCCAAGGCCAAGGTCTTCATGGGCGACGTCGGCTCGATGGCGATCGGCGGCGTCGTCGCGGCCATGGCCATCCTCACCCGCACCGAGATGCTCGGCGTGCTCATCGCCGGCCTCTTCGTGCTGTCGTCCGGATCCGTGGTCCTCCAGCGCCTCTACTTCAAGGCGACCAAGGGCAAGCGCCTCTTCCTCATGAGCCCGCTGCACCATCACTTCGAGCTGCGCGGGTGGCCCGAGGTCACCATCGTGGTGCGGTTCTGGATCATCGCCGGCATGCTCGCCGTGAGCGGCGTCGGCCTCTTCTACGTGGAATGGCTGTCGAAGGTATGACGCACGAGCAGGACGCCGCGCACGCGCGGCTCGACACGCTGACGAGCTGGCACGCGGACTGGAGGGGCCTGCGCGTCGCCGTGCTCGGCCTGTCGATGACCGGCTTCTCCGTCGCCGACACGCTCGCTGAGCTCGGCGCCGACGTGCTCGTCGTCACCGAGTCCGCCGCGGAGGAGTACGCGCAGCTGCTGCCGGTCATCGGGGTGCGGATGTGGGAGGGGTCCCTCGCCGCCGTGCCCGAGGAGCTCGTCTCGTTCGCGCCGGATGTCGTGGTGGCCTCGCCCGGGTTCCCGCCCGCGCACCCGGTCGTCCGCTGGGCGCAGGAGAGCGGCGTCGCGCTGTGGGGGGACATCGAGCTCGCCTGGCGCGTGCGCGACAAGATCGTGCGCCCCGACGGCACGCCCGCCGCGTGGGTGCTCATCACCGGCACCAACGGCAAGACGACGACCACGCGCCTGACCGCCACGATGCTCGTCGAGGGCGGCCTGCGCGCGGCGCCCTGCGGCAACATCGGCGTGCCGGTGCTCGACGCCGTGCGCGACCCGGCCGGATTCGACGTCCTCGTCGTGGAGCTCTCCAGCCACCAGCTCTGGTACCTGGGTCTGAACGACGGCGTCGGCTCGCCCGTGCCGCACGCGTCGGCGTGCCTGAACCTCGCCGACGACCACCTCGAGTGGCACGGCTCCTTCGACGCCTACCGCGATGCCAAGGCCGTCGTCTACCGCAACACCCGCGTGGCGTGCGTGTACAACAAGTCCGACGAGGCGACGCGGCGGATGGTCGAGGACGCCGACGTGGTGGAGGGCGCGCGGGCCATCGGCTTCGATCTGGGCGTGCCCGGCCCCAGCGACTTCGGCGTGGTGGACGGCATCCTCGTCGACCGGGCCTTCCTCGATGACCGCCGCACGTCCGCGCTCGAGCTGACGACCGTCGCCGACCTGGCCGAGGCAGGGCTCGCCGCGCCCCACATGGTGGCGAACATCCTCGCCGCCGCCGCGCTCGCGCGGTCGCTCGGGGTCGCGCCCGCGGCCATCCGCTCGTCGCTGACGGGATTCCGCCTCGACCCGCACCGCATCGAGGTCGTGGCCGCGGCAGCCGGCGTGATCTGGGTCGACGACTCGAAGGCCACCAACCCGCACGCGGCGGCATCCTCGCTCGCCGCGTACCCGGGCGCGGTGTGGGTGGTCGGCGGACTGCTGAAGGGCGTCGACATCTCCGACCTCGTCGCGCAGCAGGGTCGGAGCGTGCGCGCCGCGATCGTCATCGGCGTCGACAGGGCGCCCGTGGTCGATGCGTTCGCACGACACGCGCCGGCGGTGCCCGTCTTCGAGGTGGACCACACCGACACTGAAGACGTCATGGCCCGGGTCGTCGAGCTCGCCGCGGATGCGGCGGGAGCGAGCGGCACGGTGCTGCTGGCGCCGGCTGCGGCGTCGTTCGATCAGTTCCGCAGCTACGGCGATCGCGGTGAGCGCTTCGCCGCCGCGGTCAGGGAGCGTCTGGGGAAGGGGACCGAGGATGGCGCGCACGACGGTCCCGACAGAGGCTGAGCGCGGGCGCGGCCCCGTCACGGCGCGAGTGTCGCTGGGGCGGTCGTTCACGCCCCTTCCGCTGGAGTTCCTCCTCATCGCCTCCGCGGCGCTGCTGCTGACCCTGTTCGGGATCCTCATGGTGATCTCGGCGACGACGGTCACCTCGATGCAGACGGCGAACAACCCGTACAACGACGGCGGCAAGCACGCCATCTTCGCGGCGGTCGGCATCCCGCTCATGCTCGTGGTGAGCCGCTTCCCGATGGGCTGGCTGAAGCGGATGGCCGGGATCGCGCTCATCGGGGCGGTCCTGCTTCAGCTGCTCGTCTTCACGCCGCTCGGCATGGAGGTCGGCGGCAACCGGAACTGGCTGAACTTCGGAGTCCTCTCCGTGCAGCCGTCGGAGTTCATCAAGCTCACGCTCGCCATCTGGTGCGCGTTCATCCTCGATCGCAAGAAGGCGCTGCTCGGCCGGTGGAAGCACGTGCTCGTGCCGCTCGGTCCGGTCGCGGTCGTGGCGATGGGCACGGTGATGGCGGGCAAGGACCTCGGCACCGTCATGGTCATCGCCCTGGTGGTGCTGGGCGCGCTGTTCTTCTCGGGCGTGAAGCTCCGCTACTTCGTGCCGCCCGTGCTCGCGGCGGTCCTCGCGATCGCGGCGTTCGCCATCCTCAGCCCCAACCGCATGACCCGCATCCTCAGCGTGTTCGACACGAGCTGCCTCGACCGCTATCTCAACGAGTGCTACCAGCCGCTGCACGGCATCTGGGGCCTGGCCAGCGGCGGCCTCCTCGGGCTCGGCCTCGGCAACTCCAAGGAGAAGTACGACTGGCTGCCCGCGGCGGCCGACGACTACATCTTCGCGATCGTCGGCGAGGAACTGGGCCTCATCGGCTGCCTCGCCGTGCTCGCGCTGTTCCTGGTGCTGGCGTTCGGCGCGTTCCGGGTCGTGGCGCGCGCGGAGGACCTCTTCGTGCGCGTCGTCGCCGGCGCTCTCGGCGTGTGGATCGTCGGACAGGCGCTCATCAACGTCGGGGTGGTGCTGCGGGTGTTCCCCGCGCTCGGCGTGCCGCTGCCGTTCCTGTCGTCGGGAGGCTCGTCGCTCATCGCGGTGCTCCTGGCGTGCGGCGTGCTCCTGGCGTGCGCGCGCACCCTCCCCGCGCCCGCCGACCCCCGGCATGTCCCGAAGACGCACGTCAAGGGGTCCCGCACGCCCGCATGATCGGGACATGCCGGCGTGGGAGGATCGGGGAGTGACGACCTACCTCCTGGCCGGCGGCGGCACCGCCGGACACGTGAACCCCCTGCTCGCCGTCGCCGACGGGCTGCGCGCACGCCGCGCCGACGACGAGATCCTCGTCCTCGGCACGCGAGAGGGGCTGGAGTCGCGCCTCGTGCCCGAGCGCGGCTACGAGCTGCTGATCGTCGACAAGGTGCCGTTCCCGCGCCGCCCGAACGCGGCCGCGCTCCGGTTCCCCGCCCGGTGGCGGAAGGCCATCGCCGACGTGCGCCGCTGCATCCGCGAGCGCGGCGTCGACGTGGTGCTCGGGGTCGGCGGCTACGCGGCCGCTCCCGCCTACATCGCCGCGCGCCGCGAGGGCGTGCCGTACGTCGTGCACGAGGCGAACGCGCGCCCGGGGCTCGCCAACGTGCTCGGCGCCCGCGGCGCCGCCTTCGTCGGGGTGGCTTTCGCCGGCACGCCGCTGCGGCGCGGCGAGGTCGTCGGGATGCCGCTGCGTCCGGAGATCGTGAATCTCGACCGCGCCGCGACCCGCGCGGGGGCCGCCGCGCACTTCGGTCTCGACGCCGACAAGCCCGTGCTCCTCGCCTTCGGCGGGTCGCTCGGCGCGCGCCGCATCAACGAGGCGCTGGCCGGCTCCTGGCAGGAGATCCTCGACGCCGGATGGCAGCTCCTCCACATCACGGGGGAGCGCTCGGAGCTCGCCGACCCGGGCGTCGCCGGTTACGCGCTGCGCCGCTACGTCGACCGGATGGACCTCGCCTTCGCGCTGGCCGACCTCATCGTGTCGCGCTCCGGAGCATCCACTGTCAGCGAGATCAGCGCCCTGGGCATCCCCGCCGTCTACGTGCCGTACGCGGTGGGCAACGGCGAGCAACGCCTCAACGCGAGCTCCGTGGTCGATGCGGGCGCCGCGGTCCTCATCGACGACGCGGCCTTCACGCCCGAGAAGGTGCGCGAGGCCATCCTGCCCCTGCTGCGCGATCGCGTGCGGATCGAGCGGATGGCCGGTGCGGCCGCCGACGCCGGCACGCGCCGCGGCACGGAGAACGTCATCGCGCACCTCGACGCCGCCCTCGCCGGTCGCCGCGCCACCTGAAGCGCTCTCTGAAGCGCTCTCGGACGCGCGCTCTCTGACGCGCGCCTCGACCGCGCGCCCTGAGGCGGATGCCAGGGCGGCGGCTTAGACTCGACGGGCCATGATCAAGCCCGACCTCACCGTCCCCATCCCCGAGCACATCGACGCCGTGCACTTCATCGGCATCGGCGGCTCCGGCATCTCGGGGCTCGCCCGCATGTTCCTCGCGGCCGGCATCCCGGTCTCCGGATCCGACCGCGCGGAGAGCCAGAACACCCGCGACCTCGAGGCACTCGGCGCCACCGTGCACATCGGGCACGACGCGGCGAACCTCGGCGACGTCGACACCGTGGTCTACACCGGCGCGATCTGGCCCGAGAACCCCGAGTTCCTCGCGGCGAAGGAGCGCGGTCTCGCCGTCATCCACCGCTCGCAGGCGCTCCACCACCTCATCGGCGGACGCCGGCTGGTCTCGGTCGCCGGCGCCCACGGCAAGACGACCTCGACGGGCATGATCGTCACGGCCCTGGCGGCCATCGGCGCCGACCCGAGCTACGTCAACGGCGGCGTCATCCAGCAGCTGGGCGCGTCGAGCGGCGTGGGGAGCGATGACCTCTTCGTCGTCGAAGCCGACGAGTCCGACGGCACCTTCCTGCTGTATGACACGTCCGTGGCGCTCATCACGAACGTCGACGCCGACCACCTCGACCACTACGGCTCGCACGAGGCGTTCGACGACGCGTTCGTGCGCTTCGCCGACGAGGCCCGCGAGGCCGTCGTCATCTCCTCCGACGACCCCGGTGCACGACGCGTCACCGCTCGCCTCGCGCACGAGAACGTCGTGACCTTCGGCGAGGCCGAGAGCGCCGACGTGCGGGTCGTCGACATCGACGCGAGCGGGCCGGTGGGCTTCACCCTCGTCCGCGGCGTCGAGCGCGTCTCGGGTCGGCTCGCCGTGCCCGGCCGCCACAACGCGATCAACGCCGCCGGCGCGGTGGCGGTGCTGCTGCAGCTCGGCTACGGGCTCGAGCCCGCCGTGCGCGCGGTCGAGTCGTTCGGCGGCACGGTGCGCCGCTTCGAGCTGCACGGCGTCGAGCGCGGCGTCAGCGTCTACGACGACTACGCGCACCACCCCACGGAGGTCGCCGCCGCCCTCGCCGCCGCGCGGACGGTCGTGGGCGAGGGGCGCATCATCGCCCTCCACCAGCCGCACACCTACTCGCGGACGCAGCTCATGGCGGGCGAGTTCGCCCGCGTGCTCGAGGAGCACGCCGACCACACCGTCGTGCTCGACGTCTACGGCGCGCGCGAGGACCCGATCCCCGGCGTCACCGGGGAGCTCGTCAGCGGTGCGTTCGCCGACCCGTCGCACGTGCATTTCGTCGCGGACTGGCAGCAGGCCGCCGACTACACGGCCTCGGTCGCGCGCGAGGGGGACTATGTCATCACCCTCGGCTGCGGCGACGTGTACCGGATCATCCCGCAGGTGCTCGGCTCGCTCGCGAGCGCCGGCGCAGCGGACTGAGCATCATGCGGCGGCCGGGTCCCCTCCCGCCCTCCTCGCGCGCGGAGGCGCCCTCCGCCGCGGATGAGGAGCGGCAGCTCGCCGAGCGCCGCGCCGCGATGGAGCGGCTGGGCATCGAGCGCGCCCCGGCGGAGGCGCCGATCGCACCTGACCGCGCCGCTCCCGACCCCGCGGCTCCCGAGCGCCCTGCGTCCGAAGGCCGCGCAGCCGACGACCACACCGACACCGCGCCGATCGTCGCGCTGCGCCCTGCCGAGCCGCGCGCCGACGCCGCTCTGGTCGCGAGCGAGACCGCGGATGGCGGCGCCGACGACCCGGACGAGGCCTCCGGCGAGCCTGTGGGCTGGGCGGGCGTCTGGCGCGCCGCCCGCGCGCGCCGCCGGGTGCTGCGCGCGGAGGTGCGGCGCTTCACGGCGCGCGCGCGTCGGCGCCGACTGGGCTGGACGATCGCGCTGGGATCAGTCCTCGTGCTCGTCGTCGGGAGCGTGGGCGCCGCGTACAGCCCGCTCTTCGCCGTCGAGGAGATCAGCGTCGAGGGCACCGAGCTCCTCGATGCGGACGCGGTGGCCTCTGCGCTCGGGGACCAGATGGGCAAGCCCCTGCCGCTCGTCGACGACAGCGCCGTGAAGGCCGCGCTCGTCGGGTTCCCCCTCGTGCAGAGCTACGCGATCGAGGCGCACCCGCCGCACGACCTCGTCGTGCGGATCGTGGAGCGGACGCCCGTCGGAGTGCTCCAATCGGACGCGGGCTTCACCACCGTCGACGCCGCCGGCGTCGCCCTGACGACCGCGGGCGAGCGTCCGGGAGGACTGCCGCTCATCGAGGTCGACGGGGGCACGACGTCGGAGGCCTTCCTCGCGGTGGGCGAGGTGCTGCGCGCCCTGCCGGACGAGCTCCGCTCGAGCGTGACCTCGGCGACGGCGACCACTGCGGAGGACGTCTCCCTCCTGCTCGGCGAAGACGGTCCGCAGGTGATCTGGGGGAGTGCGGACCGCTCGCCGTACAAGGCGCTGGTCCTGCAGAAGGCGCTCGGCGGCGCGCTCGCGGCCGACGCCACCGTGTACGACGTGTCGGCGCCCGACACGATCATCGTGCGCTGACCGCGGCGCCGCATCGCGGGAGATCGTCATTCGCGGAAATTGTTCCGACACGCCCGCGTCCATTGCCGGGTCCCGCGCCGCGTCCACGTAGCGTCGTGCACGGAAGAAATACATACCGGGCAATACTTTAACCCTCTACCTGAACCTGAGGGTTGAGTCCCGGTGAAGCTTGAGGTCGATACGGAGGCCGGCATGAGCCAGAACCAGAACTACCTCGCCGTGATCAAGGTCGTCGGCGTCGGCGGCGGTGGCGTCAACGCGGTGAACCGCATGATCGAACTCGGGCTTCGCGGCGTCGAGTTCATCGCGGTCAACACCGATGCGCAGGCGCTGCTGATGAGCGACGCCGACGTCAAGCTCGACGTCGGACGCGAGCTCACGCGCGGACTCGGCGCGGGCGCGGACCCCGAGGTCGGGCGGCGCGCGGCGGAGGATCACGCGGAGGAGATCGAGCAGGCGCTCGCGGGCGCCGACATGGTGTTCGTCACCGCAGGCGAGGGCGGCGGCACGGGCACGGGCGGCGCGCCCGTCGTGGCGCGCATCGCGAAGTCGATCGGCGCCCTGACCATCGGCGTCGTGACGAAGCCCTTCTCCTTCGAGGGGCGCCGTCGTCAGAACCAGGCCGAGCTCGGCGTCGCGACGCTGAAGGAAGAGGTCGACACCCTGATCGTCGTCCCGAACGACCGTCTGCTGGAGATCAGCGACCGGGGCATCTCGATGGTGGAGGCCTTCGCCACGGCCGACCAGGTGCTGCTCGCCGGTGTGCAGGGCATCACCGACCTCATCACGACGCCGGGTCTCATCAACCTCGACTTCGCCGACGTCAAGTCGGTGATGCAGGGTGCGGGCTCGGCCCTCATGGGCATCGGCTCCGCGCGCGGTGCCGATCGGGCGATCAAGGCGGCCGAGCTGGCCGTCGAGTCGCCCCTCCTGGAGGCGTCGATCGAGGGCGCGCACGGCGTGCTGCTGTCCATCCAGGGCGGTTCGAACCTCGGCATCTTCGAGATCAACGACGCCGCGCAGCTCGTCAAGGAAGCCGCGCACCCGGAGGCGAACATCATCTTCGGCACGGTCATCGACGACACCCTCGGCGACGAGGTCCGCGTCACGGTGATCGCGGCCGGCTTCGACAGCGGCGAGCCGCAGCCGCGCGTGGAGGTTCCCGCGTTCAACGGGCGCGCCGAGCCGCACAAGCCGGCCTCGCTGCCGCACGTCGTGCGCGCGGAGGAGAAGCCCGCAGCCGAGCCCGCCAAGGCAGAGCGCGAGCCGGTGTCGGTGGCCGTCTCGAACCCGGTCCTGCCTGACACGAGCGGGTTCGACTCGGCGTTCGGCGATGACGACCTCGACATCCCCGACTTCCTGAAGTAGGCGATGAGCGCCCTCGCCGAGCGGCTGGCGGCCGTCGACGCTCGCATCGCGGACGCTGCGCGCTCGGCGGGGCGCGATGCGCAGGACATCACGCGCATCGTCGTGACGAAGTTCCATCCGGCCTCGCTCGTCCGCGAGCTCCACAGCCTCGGCGTCGTGGACGTCGGGGAGAACCGGCAGCAGGAGCTCGTCGCCAAGTCGGAGGAGCTGTCCGAGCTCGAGCTCCGCTGGCACTTCATCGGCCAGCTGCAGACGAAGAAGGCGCGCTCGGTGCGGCGCGCGGCCGCGGCCGTCCACTCGGTCGATCGGGAGCGGCTCGTCGACGCGCTCGACGCGGCGTCCGAGCCGGGGGACGCCGCGCTCGACGTGCTCGTGCAGGTGAACCTCACCGACGACCCCGCCCGCGGCGGCGTCGCGCCGGATGGCCTGACCGCCCTCGCCGAGCGGGTCGCGGCGGCGCCCACCCTCGCGCTGAAGGGCGTGATGGCGGTCGCGCCGCTCGACGAGTCGCCGGCTTCGGCGTTCGCGCGATTGGCCGGGTACGCCGAGCTCGTGCGGGCCGTCGAGCCCGCCGCCACCTGGATCTCCGCCGGCATGTCGGCGGATCTCGTCGAGGCGATCGCCTGCGGCGCGACACACCTGCGGATCGGCTCCGCAATCACCGGTCCGCGCCCAGCGCGGGTCTAGCCTCGGACAAGACGCGAACACAACGGAGGACGGACGCCATGGCGAACCCGCTCAAGAAGACGATGGTCTACCTCGGCCTCGCCGACGAGGAAGAGTACGAGGAAGAAGCCTCGGCCCAGCCCCGCGAAGACCGCATCGCTCGCGAAGAGCGTCCCCACCGAGAGGAGAAGCTCATCGAAGATGCAGCTCCCGCACCGGTCACCCCGCTGCGACGCCCCGCCGTGGTGCGCCAGCCGGCCTCCGGCGCGGTCAACGAGATCGTCACCGTCCACCCCAAGCAGTACCGCGACGCGCAGACGATCGCCGAGCACTTCCGCGACGGCATCCCCGTGATCATCAACCTCTCGCAGATGAGCGACGCCGACGCGCGCCGCCTCATCGACTTCGCGAGCGGTCTGTCGCTGGGGCTGTACGGCCGCATCGAGCGCGTCACGAGCAAGGTGTTCCTGCTGTCGCCGGAGAACATCGCCGTCTCGGGCGACGGCGCCATCGCCCACGCCGACATCGAGTCGGCGTCCTTCGCGCAGTCGTGACGCTCGCGCACGGACTCGCCGAGCGGGATCGGTCGCTGTGAGCGTGTTCGCCCTGATCGCCTCGATCCTGAACTTCGTCCTCCTGCTGTACATCTTCGTGCTCTTCGCGCGCCTCGTGCTCGAGTACATCCCGATGTTCAACCGGGAGTGGCGGCCGAAGGGCGCGGTCCTGGTGCTCGCGGAGGTCGTGTACACGCTGACCGACCCGCCGATCCGGATGTTCCGCAAGGTCATCCCGCCGCTTCGCGTGGGCGGGATCGCCATCGACTTCGCGTTCGCGCTCACGATGCTGATCTGCTTCATCCTGCTGTCGGTCACGCGGACGCTCGCGCTCGTCTGACCACCCGATGACGGCCCCCGCCGTGGGGGCGGTTATGCTGTCAGTCACGGAAACGTGGCGGGTCCGGTGCCGGCCGCCGACCGAGTACTCATCGAAAGAGGAGCCAAAACCATGGCATTGACCCCGGATGACGTCGTCACCAAGCAGTTCCAGCACGTCCGGTTCAAGGAGGGCTTCGACCCGGACGAGGTCGACGACTTCCTGGATGAGATCGTCGTCGAGTGGCGCAAGACCATCGAGGAGAACGAGCAGCTGAAGGCTCAGCTGGCGCAGTACGAGTCTGGCGACGCCGCTCCCGCTGCCGAGGCTCCCGTCGAGGAGGCGCCTGAGGCGCCCGCCGCCGAGGCCGCTCCCGAGCAGGCTCAGGTCGAGCAGGCTCCCGTGCAGGAGGCACCGGCCGCTTCCGGCGTCTCCTCCACCGCGAGCAGCGCTGCGAGCATCATCGAGCGCGCGCAGCGTCTGCACGATGAGCACGTCGCCGAGGGCCAGGCCCAGGCCGAGCAGCTCGTCTCCGAGGCGCAGGCGAAGGCGAACCAGATCGTCTCCGACGCCGAGGCGAAGCAGCGCGAGATCACGACCAAGCTCGACACCGAGCGCAAGACGCTCGAGAGCCGCATCACGGAGCTGCGCCAGTTCGAGCGCGACTACCGTCAGCAGCTGCGCACCTACTTCGAGACCAAGCTGAAGGACCTCGACTCGTCGGCCACGACCGCGAGCTCGACGCCGGTCTCGGCCATCGGTCTGTAAGCCCGTCTTGTCGGGCCGACCCCCTCTGCGTGCTGCGGCGGCCGGCACCACGATCGCGATCCTCGCGGCCGTGGTGCTGGCCGCCGATCAGTTGTCCAAGCACCTCGCCATCGAGAGCCTCACCCCGGGCACGACCCAGCCGGTGCTCGGCGACCTCCTCCAGTGGCATCTCGTCTACAACCCGGGGGCGGCGTTCTCCCTCGGGGAGGGCATCACCTGGATCTTCACGCTGGCGATGGGGATCGTGGCGGCGATCATCGTCTGGCTGGCGGTCACCCGCATCCGCTCGCGAGCGTGGGCGGTCGTGCTGGGGCTCCTCCTCGGCGGCGTGCTGGGCAACCTCGTCGACCGCGTGTTCCGCGACCCGGGCTTCGCGGTCGGGCACGTCGTCGACTTCATCCTCACGCCGTGGATGTGGTTCTGGACCACCCCGGCGATCTACAACGTCGCCGACATGTTCATCGTCACGATGATGATCTCGGTCGCGGCGCTGACGCTCATCGGCATCCGCTTCGACGGCACGCGCGAGCGCACCCGCGAGACGACCGACGCCGATGCATCGGGTGCGGAGCCCAGCGCATGAGCCAGTCTCGACGCCTTCCCATCCCGGATGGCCTGGAGGGCGTCCGCGTCGACGCCGCGCTCGCGAAGATGCTCGGGTTCTCCCGCACCTTCGCAGCGGAGGTCGCCGAGGCCGGCGGCGTCGAGCTCGACGGCGTCGTCGTCGGCAAGTCCGACCGCCTCTCCGCGGGCTCCTGGCTGGACGTGGAGTGGCAGCCGAAGGAGGACCCCAGGGTCATCCCCGTCGAGGTGCCCGACCTCGGCATCGTGCACCAGGACGACGACATCGTCGTCGTCGACAAGCCCTCCGGGGTCGCCGCGCACCCCTCCGTGGGGTGGGAGGGGCCGACCGTGCTCGGCGCCCTGCTGGCGGCGGGCGTGCGGGTGGCGACGACCGGCGCCGCCGAACGGCAGGGCATCGTGCACCGCCTCGACGTCGGCACGAGCGGGCTCATGGTCGTGGCGAAGACCGAGCGCGCCTACACGATGCTCAAGCGCGCGTTCAAGGAGCGCACGGTCGACAAGATCTATCACGCGATGGTCCAGGGCCATCCCGACCCGCTCAGCGGGACGATCGACGCGCCGATCGGCCGCCATCCGAACCACTCGTGGAAGTTCGCCGTCGTCCCCGACGGCAAGGATTCCGTGACGCACTACGAGACCATCGAGGCGTTCCGCGGGGCGTCGCTCCTCGAGATCCATCTCGAGACCGGCCGCACGCATCAGATCCGCGTGCACATGGCGGCCCACCGCCATCCCTGCGTCGGGGATCCGCTCTACGGCGGCGACCCCACGCTCTCGGCTCGGCTCGGCCTGACGCGGCAGTGGCTGCACGCGCACGAGCTCGCGTTCGCCCACCCCGGGTCGGGGGAGTGGGTGCAGTTCACGTCGCACTACCCGGCGGACCTGCAGCACGCGCTGGACGTGCTCCGCGACGAGTAGCGGGCGTCCAGCGCTCCGTCGGGGGCGGCTCGTAGACTCGGAGCATGCCGTCTGACTCCTTCGTCCACCTGCACGTGCACAGCGAGTACTCGATGCTCGACGGGGCGGCGAAGCTCTCCGCGATGACGCAGGCCGCCGCGGACTACGCCATGCCGGCGATCGCGGTGACCGACCACGGCAACACGTTCGCGGCGTACGAGTTCTACAAGGCCGCGAAGGCGTCCGGCGTCAAGCCGATCATCGGGCTCGAGGCCTACGTCACACCCGGCACGCACCGCAGCGACAAGTCGCGCGTGCAGTGGGGCTCACCCGATCAGAAGAGCGACGACGTCTCGGGCTCCGGCGCGTACACCCACATGACCATGTGGAGCGAGACCACTCAGGGCATGCACAACCTGTTCCGGCTGAGCTCGCGCTCGAGCATGGAGGGCTACTACTTCAAGCCGCGCATGGACCGCGAGCTGCTGCAGACGTACGGCAAGGGCCTCATCGCGACGACCGGATGCCCGTCGGGCGAGATCCAGACCCGCCTGCGTCTCGGGCAGTACGACGCCGCACGCGCGGCGGCCGCGGAGTTCCAGGACATCTTCGGCAAGGAGAACTACTTCGCCGAGATCATGGACCACGGTCTCTCCATCGAGCGCCGGGTCATGACCGACCTCCTGCGGCTGTCGAAGGACCTCGGCATCCCGCTGGTCGCCACGAACGACTCGCACTACACGCACCAGCACGAGGCCGACGCGCACGCCGCGCTCCTCTGCGTGCAGTCCGGTTCGACCCTCGACGACCCGAACCGCTTCAAGTTCGACGGCGACGGGTACTACATCAAGACCGCGCAGGAGATGCGCCAGCTGTTCCGCGATCATCCGGAGGCGTGCGACAACACCCTCCTCATCGCCGAGCGCTGCGAGGTCGAGTTCAACACCTCGGCGAACTACATGCCGCGCTTCCCGGTCCCCGATGGCGAGACCGAGGAGAGCTGGTTCGTCAAGGAAGTGGAGAAGGGGCTCCACTACCGGTACCCGAACGGCATCCCCGACGCCTCCCGCAAGCAGGCCGAGTACGAGATCGGCATCATCACCCAGATGGGCTTCCCGGGGTACTTCCTCGTCGTCGCCGACTTCATCAACTGGGCCAAGGACAACGGCATCCGCGTGGGTCCGGGTCGCGGCTCGGGTGCGGGATCGATGGCCGCGTATGCCATGCGCATCACCGACCTCGACCCGCTCGAGCACGGTCTCATCTTCGAGCGCTTCCTCAACCCCGACCGCGTCTCGATGCCCGACTTCGACGTCGACTTCGACGACCGTCGCCGTGGTGAGGTCATCGACTACGTCACCGCGAAGTACGGCTCCGAGCGCGTCGCGCAGATCGTCACATACGGCACGATCAAGTCCAAGCAGGCCCTGAAGGACGCCGGCCGCGTCCTCGGCTTCCCGTTCAGCATGGGCGAGCGCCTCACGAAGGCGATGCCGCCGGCGGTGATGGGCAAGGACATGCCGCTCGACGGCATGTTCAACCCCGAGCACCCCCGGTACAAGGAGGCGAGCGAGTTCCGGACGGTCATCGAGACCGACCCGGAGGCGCGCACCGTCTTCGACCGCGCGGTGGGCCTCGAGGGGCTGAAGCGCCAGTGGGGCGTGCACGCGGCGGGCGTGATCATGTCGAGCGAGCCGCTCATCGACATCATCCCGATCATGCGCCGCGAGCAGGATGGCCAGATCGTCACGCAGTTCGACTACCCGGCGTGCGAGTCACTGGGTCTCATCAAGATGGACTTCCTCGGGCTGCGGAACCTGACCATCCTGTCGGACGCGCTCGACAACATCCGGACGAACCGGGGTGAGGAGCTCGACCTCGAGCACCTGCCCCTCGACGACCGCGGCGCCTACGACCTCCTCTCCCGCGGCGACACCCTCGGCGTCTTCCAGCTCGACGGCGGGCCGATGCGGTCGCTGCTGCGCCTCATGAAGCCCGACAACTTCGAGGACATCTCCGCCGTCATCGCGCTGTACCGTCCGGGCCCCATGGGCGCGAACTCGCACACGAACTACGCACTGCGGAAGAACGGCCTGCAGGAGATCACGCCCATCCATCCGGAGCTCGAGGAGCCGCTGCGCGACATCCTCGACACCAGCTACGGCCTCATCATCTACCAGGAGCAGGTGATGGCCATCGCCCAGAAGGTGGCCGGCTTCAGCCTCGGCCAGGCCGACATCCTCCGCCGGGCGATGGGCAAGAAGAAGAAGTCCGAGCTCGACAAGCAGTACGAGGGCTTCGCCGGCGGCATGAAGGAGCGCGGCTTCGGCGAGGGTGCCATCAAGGCGCTGTGGGACATCCTGCTGCCCTTCTCGGACTACGCGTTCAATAAAGCGCACTCCGCCGCATACGGCGTCGTGTCGTACTGGACCGCGTACCTCAAGGCGCACTATCCCGCCGAGTACATGGCGGCCGTGCTCACGAGCGTCGGGGACTCCCGCGACAAGCTCGCGATGTACCTCAACGAATGCCGTCGAATGGGCATCCACGTGCTGCCGCCGGACGTCTCGGAGTCGATCGGCTTCTTCGCGGCCGTCGGCGACGACATCCGCTTCGGCCTGGGCGCCATTCGGAACGTCGGCTCCAACGTCGTCGACGGCATCATCTCGGCGCGCGCAGAGGGTGCGTACTCCGACTTCCACGACTTCCTCCGCCGCGTGCCCATGCATGTGGCGAACAAGCGCACCGTCGAGTCGCTCATCAAGGCGGGTGCCTTCGACACGATGGGATCGACGCGCCGCGCGCTGCTGGAGATCCACGAGCAGGCCGTCGAATCCGCCGTCACCGACAAGCGCAACGCCGCGGGCGGCGCCATCGGCTTCGACTTCGACAGCCTGTGGGACGAGCCCGAGGCGGTGCAGAAGGTGCCCGAGCGCCCGGAGTGGACGAAGAAGGACAAGCTCGCCTTCGAACGCGAGATGCTCGGCCTCTACGTCTCCGACCATCCGCTCGCCGGGCTCGAGGTGCCGCTGGCGAAGCACCGCTCGATCACGATCAGCGACCTGCTCGCCTCCGAGGACCTGCAGGATGGCGACCAGGTCACCGTCGCGGGGCTCGTCACGAGCGCGCAGCACCGCGTGGCGAAGTCGAGCGGCAACCCGTACGGCATGATCACGATCGAGGACTTCGACGGCGAGGTCACCGTCATGTTCATGGGCAAGACGTACGTCGAGTTCCAGCCGATCCTGCAGCAGGACTCGGTCCTCGCGGTGCGCGGTCGCGTCTCGCGGCGCGACGACGGGCTGAACCTGCACGCGCAGATGGCGTTCGTGCCCGACGTGGGGTCGCTCGAGGTGTCCGGTCCGCTGACGCTGCTCCTCCCGGAGCAGCGGGCGACCGAGCGCGTCGTCGAGGACCTCGCCGACATGCTGCGCCGTCATCGCGGTGAGACCGAGGTGCGGCTGAAGATGCATCGCGGCCGCACGGCGAAGGTGTTCGAGGTGCCGCTTCCCGTGTCGATCACGGCGGAGCTGTTCGGAGATCTGAAGGCGCTTCTCGGCCCGCAGTGCATCGCCTGATGGGGCGGATGACCGAAGGCGGCGGGCGCATCGGCTCGGCCACTAAGATCGAGCCTCATCGACGGAAGGAATCAGGGTGAGCGAGCAGTACCCCGGACATACGCCGGAGTCGGAGCCGGCCGCGCACGCGCTGCCGGAGCCGAACGAGGGCGACGGCAGTCCGCAGAAGGGCGTCGGACCGTTCTCGGCCCGTGAGCTCATCCTCGTCATCATCGGCGGCGTGGCGCTGCTGACGTCGTTCTTCTCGATCGTGCACTTCTCGTTCCATCCGATCTGGGCGGTCGGGCTGGACTGGGTGCTCGCGGCGCTGGTGCCGGTGGCGGCAGCGCTGCTCATCCTGCTGCGGCGGGTGGCGCCATCGGCGATCACGCGCGTCGGCTCGCTGAGCATCGACCAGTTCGCCTCGGTCGCGTTCTCCGTCGGCGCGGTGACGTGGATCGGCCGCCTCGCCTGGGGAGCCCAGGGCGGGGAGTCCTTCCTCACATGGGTGCCGTGGCTCGAGACGCTGCTCATGCTCGCCGGCGTGTTCTTCACGGTCGTCGCGCCGTTCGTGCCGCCGTTCCGCGAGGACTTCGAGGGCCGCCCCGAGCGCGTCGCGCACCCCGCGGCGCGCGTCGCCCGGCCGATCCGCCACGAGCCCCGCCCGGCCACCGCCGGCTGGACGCCCGGCCAGTTCGTCGGCCAGCCCTACGGCCAGCAGCAGCACTTCGGCCAGCAGCCGGGAGCGCAGCCCGGGGAGCAGCCGTACGGCCAGCCCGCGCCGCACGGGCAGCAGCCCTTCGGCCAGCCGTACGGTCAGCCGCAGCAGTTCGGTCAGCCGCAGTCGTACGGCCAGCAGCAGGCCCACGGGCAACCGCACGCGCAGCAGCCCTATGGTCAGCAGCAGGCGTACGGGCAGTCGCAGCCCTACGGCCAGCAGCCGTACGGCCAGCAGCCGTACGGCGACCAGCCGGCGGGCACCGCGCCCGGGGACCAGGCGGAGAGTCAGACCGTGAACCCCTACCTCGCCGCGTCCGCGTCGCAGGAGGTCGCCGGACTGCACGTGCCGGAGCCCGATGCCGAGCAGCCCGCACCGGCGCCCGAGCACGGCGACGTCGACGACCTCTCGCGCCTGATGGAGCAGGGCGCGGACGGGCACGGCGCTGCTCAGCCGTCCGTCGCTCAGCAGGCCGCTCAGCCCGCCCCCGCGAACCAGCCGTTCTGGGCGCTCGTGCCCGAGGAGCGCGACGTCGTCGACGAGACCGGCGCGCCGCTCTTCCGCATCGGCCCCACCGCCTGGGCGCTCGTGCTGGAGGACCGTGGCGAGGTCTACGTCGTGCGGGACGACGACGGCCGCGTCGGCTACCTGCACGACGTCTCCGGCGTCACGCGGGGCTGAGCGTCGCTCCCGCGGTCTTCGGCGCCCGAAGACCGCGGGATAATCGTCCTATGCGCACTATCGACCTCCGCGGCCGCAGGCTCAGCACGGCCGAGCTCCTGGCCGTCGTCCCCCGCGCCGCCGAGGCGCTGCAGACGGCCGCCTCCGTGGCTGCCGAGATCGTCGCCGACGTCCGCCGCCGCGGGGAGGACTCCCTGCGCGAACAGGCCGAGCGGTTCGACGGCGTCACCGGGCACGAAGTGCGCGTGCCCGCCGCTCACATCGTGGAAGCGGTCGCGGGCCTCGACCCGCGCGTGCGCGTCGCGCTCGAGCAGGCCATCCAGCGTGTGCGCGCGGCCTCGGCCGCCCAGGTGCCGCCGGCTCGCGAGACGCGCATCGGATCCGGCGCCCGCGTCCTCCAGCGGTGGCAGCCGGTCACCCGTGCGGGCGTCTACATCCCGGGCGGCAAGGCGGTCTACCCCTCCAGCGTCGTCATGAACGTCGTCCCCGCACAGGTTGCGGGCGTCTCGCGCATCGCGCTCGCGTCGCCGCCGCAGGCCGACCAGGCCGGGCGCGTGCACCCCACGATCCTGGCCGTCGCCGGGCTCCTCGGCATCGACGAGGTCTACGCCATGGGCGGTGCCGGCGCCATCGGCGCGCTCGCATCGGGCGTCGCGTCGCTCGGCCTCGACCCCGTCGACGTGGTCTCGGGGCCCGGCAACAACTTCGTCGCCGCCGCCAAGCGCGCCGTGGCCGGTTTCGTCGGGACCGACGCCGAGGCCGGCGCGACCGAGATCCTCATCGTCGCCGACGAGTCGGCCGACCCTCGCCTGATCGCCTACGACCTCGTCAGCCAGGCCGAGCACGACGAGCAGGCGTCGGCCGTGCTCGTCACCACGTCGGCGCCGCTCGCCGACGCGGTGACGGCCGAGCTGCAGCGCATCCAGCCCCTCACGCGGCACGCCGACCGCGTCGCAACGGCGCTCGCGGGGGAGCAGTCGGCCGTCGTCCTCGTCGACGACTCGGCCACCGCAGAGGCGTTCAGCAACGCCTACGCGCCCGAGCACCTCGAGCTGCACCTCGCCGACGCCGCCGAGGCGGCAGCGCGCTACACGAGCGCCGGGGCGATCTTCGTGGGCGGATACGCGCCGGTCAGCCTCGGCGACTACCTCGCGGGCTCCAACCACGTCCTCCCGACCGGGGGACAGGCGCGGTACGCGTCGGGCCTCGGCGCGCACACCTTCCTGCGGCCGCAGCAGGTCATCGAGTACGACCGGGATGGGCTGGCCGAGGTCGCCGACGCCATCGTCGCGCTGGCGGATGCGGAGGCCCTCCCCGCGCACGGCGAGGCGATCACCGCCCGGTTCTCGGACGCGGCCGAGTAGGCTGGCGCCTCATGCACTGTCCGTTCTGCCGCCACGGCGACTCCCGCGTCATCGACTCCCGCACGAGCGACGACGGCCTCTCCATCCGGCGACGCCGGCAGTGCCCGCAGTGCGGCGGACGGTTCTCCACTGTCGAGACCGCGAGCCTCAACGTCATCAAGCGCTCCGGCGCGGTCGAGCCCTTCAGCCGCGAGAAGGTCGTGCTGGGCGTGCGCAAGGCGTGCCAGGGACGCCCGGTGACCGACGCGGACCTCGCGATCCTCGCGCAGAAGGTCGAGGAGTCGCTGCGGCAGACCGGACTCAGCCAGATCGACGCGAACGACATCGGCCTGGCCATCCTCGGTCCGCTCCGCGAGCTCGACGAGGTCGCCTACCTGCGCTTCGCGAGCGTCTACCAGGCGTTCGACTCCCTCGAGGACTTCGAGAGCGCGATCGCCGACCTGCGTGCTGACCACGCGCTGCGCGGTCGGGCGGACGCCGCCACGGCGAACTGACGGCGCCACCCGATACCCTGGCGGGGATGTATCCCCTCCTCTTCACGCACGTCCTCTCGCGCTTCGATCCCGAGACGGCGCACCACCTGGCCATGCCCGTGATCCGGGCCATGGGCATCCGCCCCCTCTCCTGGGCCGCGCGCGCCCTCACGCGTCCAGCGCCCGAACTGCGGGTGCACGCGCTCGGCCACGAGTTCCCGACGCCGTTCGGAGTCGCGGCCGGGTTCGACAAGAACGCGGTCGCCGTGCGCGGGCTCGACGCCCTCGGGTTCGGACATGTCGAGGTCGGCACGCTCACGGCCATCCCGCAGCCCGGCAACCCGAAGCCGCGCCTGTTCCGCCTCGTCGCCGATCGGGCGCTCGTCAACCGCATGGGGTTCAACAACCACGGCGCCGCGGCCGCCGCGAAGCGCCTCGCGCGCCTGCGCCGCGGGGGAGCGGTCGTCGGAGTGAACATCGGCAAGAGCCGCATCGTGGACGTCGCCGACGCGACCGCCGACTACGTCGCCAGCGCGCGGATGCTGAGCCCGCTCGCCGACTACCTCGCCGTCAACGTCTCCTCGCCGAACACACCGGGGCTCCGCGGGCTGCAGGCCGCCGAGACGCTGCGTCCGCTGCTGTCCGCCGTCAGAGCCGCGGCGGGCGACACTCCGCTGCTCGTGAAGATCGCCCCGGACCTGCCCGACGAGGAGATCGACGGCATCGCGCGACTCGCGCGCGAGCTCGGGCTCGCCGGGCTCGTCGCCACGAACACGACCATCGCGCGCGACGGCCTCACCGCCGACCCGGTCGCGATCATCCGGGCGGGCGACGGCGGCCTCTCGGGGGCGCCGCTGAAAGCGCGCTCGCTCGAGGTGCTGCGGGTGGTGCGCGCCGCCGTCGCGGACCCGGGCTTCTGCGTGATCTCCGTGGGCGGGGTGGAGACCGCGGCCGAGGTGCAGGAGCGCCTCGACGCCGGCGCCACGCTCGTGCAGGGCTACAGCGGCTTCATCTACGAGGGGCCGTTCTGGGCGCGCCGCATCAACCGCGATCTGCGGGCCCTGCGAGCGAAGCGCTGACCAGGGAGCACGTCCGCGTCGTACGCAGGAAGCCCCGGAGCCATGGGCTCCGGGGCTTCCTGCGATGCGCGGGGGTCAGGCGGCGGGGTAGTGGCCGCGCTTGACCTGCGGCTTGGGCAGGCGCATGAAGCGCATCTGCACCGAGCGCATGGCCGCGTACCAGCCCAGGCCCTTCTCGAGCTTGTCCTTGCCGCCGAACTTCTCGGCCGCGAGCGTCTTCACGCGACGCGACAGGATGAACATGTCGCCCACGGCGAAGAGGATGAAGATCCACAGCACGATGAACGACCAGAACTGGGTCGCGGCGAGCGGGATGAAGGTCGCGACGATGACGAGCACCATCATCGGCATGAGGAACTCGCCCAGGTGCCAGCCGGCGTCGGTGAAGTCGCGGGCGAACTTCTTCTGCGGGCCCTTGTCGCGCACCGGGAGGTACTTCTCCTCGCCGTTGGCCATGCCGATGCGAGCGCGCTCCTGGCGCGCGCGCAGGTCGGCCCTGGCGGCCTGGCGGGCCTCCTTGGTCGCGGGAACGAGGGGGCGCCGGTTCGCCGCCTCGCGCTCGGCACGGGTCGGGGTGGGGCGTCCTTTCCCGGCAGGGGGCGTCGTCGATGACGCATTGTTCTCGGCGGAAGGTGTCTTGGCCATGAGGGAACCTCGGAAGTCTCGTCGCGGGATTACCTAAGATTACCGGCATGACCTCCCAGCTTTCTGCGGAACCCCAGCTCGTCGAAGCCGCGGAAGGAGGCATCCCCTCGGCCCTCGCGGATCTCGGCCGCCTCGTGCGGATCCCGGGCATCGCGTGGCCCGCCTTCGATCAGGAGCAGCTGCAGCGCAGCGCGCGCGAGATCGCGCGCCTCGCGGAGGAGACCGGCGTCTTCGACGAGGTCGCCATCCGCACCGCCGCCATCCCGGAGACGGGGGAGCAGGGGCAGCCCGGCATCCTCGCCACGCGCGCGGCCCGCAACGGCAAGCCGACCGTGATGCTGTACGCGCACCACGATGTGCAGCCTCCCGGCGACGAGGCCCTGTGGGAGACGCCCCCCTTCGAGCCGACCGTGCGCGACGGGCGCCTCTACGGGCGCGGCGCCGCCGACGACAAGGCCGGCGTCATGGCGCACATCGCCTCGCTCCGCGCGCTGCGCGAGACCTACGGCGACGACCTCGATCTCGGCGTCGTGCTCTTCATCGAGGGCGAGGAGGAGTTCGGCTCGCGCTCGTTCACGCAGTTCCTCGCCGACAACGCGGAGGCGATGCGCTCCGACGTCATCGTCGTGGCCGATTCGGGCAACTGGGACAGCGAGACGCCCGCCGTCACGGTCTCGCTGCGCGGCAACGCGAAGTTCCACCTCACCGTGCGCACGCTCGACCACGCGTCGCACTCGGGGATGTTCGGCGGCGCGGTGCCCGACGCCATGCTGGCCACGGTCAAGCTGCTCGCCACCCTGTGGGACGACGAGGGCGCTGTCGCCGTCGAGGGCCTCGCCGAGCGCGACAGCGAGACGCCGGCCTACGACGAGAACACCCTGCGCAGTGAGACCGGCCTGCTCCCGGGCGTCACCCCCATCGGAGGCGGCACCATCCTGTCGCGCATCTGGAACAAGCCGTCGATCACCGTCACCGGCATCGACTTCACCGGCGTCGCCGCCGCGTCCAACACCCTCTCCTCCGAGGTCACCGTCGTCGTGAGCGCGCGCGTCGCCCCCGGGCAGAGCGCGCAGGACGCCTACGACGCCATGGAGCGCCACCTCCGCGCACGCGCCCCGTTCGGCGCGCAGCTGAGCTTCAGCGACGTCGACCTCGGCAACGGCTTCCTCGTCGACACGAGCGGATGGGCGGTGGAGACCGCGCGGGGAGCCATGCGCGACGGCTATGGCCGTGACGCCGTCGACTACGGCGTGGGCGGGTCGATCCCGTTCATCGCCGACCTCGTCGAGCGCTACCCCGATGCGCAGATCCTCGTCACCGGCGTGGAGGACCCGCACTCTCGGGCTCACAGTCCGAACGAGTCGCTGCACCTCGACACGTTCCGGCACGCGATTCTCGCCGAGACGCTGCTGCTCGCGCGCGCGAACGAGCGCACCGTCTGAGACGGCGCTGGGGGTGGGGCGTCCGCCGCCCCGCTCCCAGCGCGCCGCGTTACCATGGAGAGAACCCGCCGCCTGCGCGCGGCAGTCCTCGAAGGAGCGTCATGACAGACACGACACTTGCGGCCGATGCCGCCACGCGCGCTCACGGCGTGAGCCTCAGCGATGCCGCAGCCGCGAAGGTGAAGAGCCTGCTCGAACAGGAGGGTCGCGACGACCTCCGCCTTCGCGTCGCCGTTCAGCCGGGTGGCTGCTCGGGCCTCATCTACCAGCTCTACTTCGACGAGCGCTACCTCGAGGGCGACGAGACCGTCGACTTCGACGGCGTCGAGGTCATCGTCGACAACATGAGCGTCCCGTACCTCGACGGCGCGCAGATCGACTTCAAGGACACGATCTCGGAGCAGGGCTTCACGATCGACAACCCGAACGCCTCGGGTTCCTGCGCCTGCGGAGACAGCTTCCACTGAGCCATCCGCTCGCGTCGAGCACGTCAGCGAGAGCCCCGCGCCTCACCGGAGCGGGGCTTTCGCATGTCCGAAGCGCCGCCGTCGCCGCGGCGCGCCCTGCGAGCTTGGCCAGAATCGCGTGTGCGATTGCCGTAGACTTGCAGATGCCCTATCCACGTTCGAAAGGTGAGTTCGTGCCGTCGAAACGCCATCTCCGCTGGGCCGCGATCCCCGTGATCGCTGCGGCAGCCGTCGCTATCGCAGGGTGCTCGCCCACGGAACTGCACGGATACCTTCCGGGGTTTGATGAGTCCGGGACGGCCACCACCGACCAGGCGCCCATCATCTCGTCGCTCTGGGTCGGCTCGTGGGTCGCTGCGCTCGTCGTCGGCATCGTCACCTGGGGCCTGATGCTCTGGGCGATGATCGCCTATCGCCGTCGCAAGGGTCAGACCGGTCTGCCCGTCCAGCTGCGCTACAACATGCCGATCGAGATCTTCTTCACGGCGACGCCGCTCATCCTCGTCCTGGGTCTGTTCGCCTTCACGGCGCGCGACCAGGCGATCATCGAGGACCAGCACGAGGACCCCGACGTGACCATCACCGCGATCGCCAAGCAGTGGTCGTGGGACTTCCAGTACAACGGCGAGGAAGAAGACGGCTCCGACGCCGTCTGGACCATGGGCGTCCACGCTCAGGCCGATGAGGCGGGGAACATCAACCAGGACGAGCTCCCCACGCTCGTCCTGCCGGTCGACAAGCGCGTGACGATCGACCTCGAGTCGCGCGACGTCCAGCACTCGTTCTGGATCATCGACTTCCTGTACAAGAAGGACATGTACCCCGGGCATGAGAACGCCTGGTCCTTCATCCCGACCCGCGAGGGCGAGTACGCCGGCAAGTGCGCCGAGCTCTGCGGCGAGTACCACTCGATGATGCTCTTCAACGTCAAGGTCGTCAGCGAAGCCGAGTACGAGGCGTACCTCGACGAGCTCGAGGCCAAGGGGCAGACGGGGAACATCAAGAACGTCTACGACCGCCTCACGAACAACCCCGGCACGGGGCCCGTGGGCAACCCCGACGAAGAGGAGCACTGATCATGGCGACCGTCACGGACCGCCCGACTACGCTGCCCCCGCGGCAAGCTGCTCTGCTGAGCGGCTCCCGTGTGGAGCAGAAGGGCAACATCGTCGTCAAGTGGATCACCTCCACTGACCACAAGACCATCGGGTACATGTACCTGATCGTCTCCATGCTCTTCTTCTGCCTGGGCGGCGTCATGGCGCTCATCATCCGCGCGGAGCTCTTCGCTCCCGGGATGCAGATCGTCCCGACGAAGGAGCAGTACAACCAGCTGTTCACGATGCACGGCACCGTGATGCTGCTGATGTTCGCGACGCCGCTCTTCGCCGGCTTCGCCAACGCGCTGCTGCCGCTGCAGATCGGCGCACCCGACGTCGCGTTCCCGCGTCTGAACGCGTTCGCCTTCTGGCTGTTCACGTTCGGCTCGCTCATCGCCGTCGCCGGCTTCCTCACCCCGCAGGGAGCGGCCTCCTTCGGATGGTTTGCCTATCAGCCGCTGGCGAATGCGTCCTTCACGCCAGGCATCGGCGGAAACCTCTGGATGCTGGGTCTCGGCATCTCGGGCTTCGGCACGATCTTCGGCGGTGTGAACTTCATCACGACGATCATCACGATGCGCGCGCCCGGCATGACCATGTGGCGCATGCCGATCTTCACGTGGAACACGCTCATCACGAGCCTCCTCATCCTGATCGCCTTCCCCGTGCTGGCCGCCGCCATGTTCGGCGCCGCGTCGGACCGCATCTTCGGCTCGCACATCTACGACCCGCAGAACGGCGGCGTGCTGCTGTGGCAGCACCTGTTCTGGTTCTTCGGGCACCCCGAGGTGTACATCATCGCGCTGCCGTTCTTCGGCATCGTCTCTGAGGTCTTCCCGGTCTTCAGCCGCAAGCCGATCTTCGGGTACAAGACCCTCGTCTACGCGACGATCGCGATCGCGGCGCTGTCCGTGTCGGTGTGGGCTCACCACATGTACGTGACCGGCGCCGTGCTGCTGCCGTTCTTCGCGCTGATGACGATGCTCATCGCGGTCCCGACCGGTGTGAAGATCTTCAACTGGATCGGCACCCTCTGGCGGGGTTCCGTGACGTTCGAGACGCCGATGGTGTTCGCGCTGGGCTTCCTGGTGTCGTTCGTCTTCGGCGGCCTGACCGGCGTCATCCTGTCGTCTCCTCCGCTCGACTTCCACCTGAGCGACTCGTACTTCGTCGTCGCGCACTTCCACTACGTCGTCTTCGGCACCGTCGTGTTCGCGATGTTCGCCGGGTTCTACTTCTGGTGGCCCAAGTGGACGGGCAAGATGCTGAACGAGCGTCTGGGATACGTGCACTTCTGGATGCTGTTCATCGGCTTCCACATGACGTTCCTCATCCAGCACTGGCTGGGCGTCGACGGCATGGTGCGTCGTTACGCGGACTACTCCGAGGCCGACGGATGGACATGGGGCAACCAGCTGTCCACGGTCGGCGCGGTCATCCTCGGCGCCTCGCTGCTGCCGTTCTTCCTCAACGTGTGGATCACCGCCCGCAAGGCGCCGACCATCACGGTCAACGACCCGTGGGGCTACGGCGGCTCGCTCGAGTGGGCCACGTCGTGCCCGCCCCCGCGACACAACTTCACGTCGATCCCGCGCATCCGCAGCGAGCGTCCGGCCTTCGACCTGAACCACCCCGAGGCTGGCCTTCCGGTGGGCATCGGACCGGCGAAGGACGCGCCTGACGCGCCCGCCGTCGACCTCTCGGATGGGAAGGTGAAGTAATGCGGTCCAACTTCGTGCTCTGGTGGATCCTGTGCGCGTTCTTCTCGGTCGCCGCAGTGATCTACGCGGTGTGGGGCCTGACCTGGTACGACGGCACCATCGAGTGGGTCGGCACCGTGGCGCTGCTGTTCTCGGCCTTCATGGCGGCGCTCATCGCGTTCTACGTTCAGCTCGTGTTCCGCGGGCAGAAGGGCGTGGAGCTTCCGGAGGACCGGCTCGACGCGGACATCGACGACGGCGAGGTCGAGCAGGGCGAGTTCAGCCCCTGGTCCTGGTGGCCGCTCGTCCTGGCCAGTGCGGTCGCCATCGGCATGGTGGCGCTGGCGACGGCGCACTTCCTCATCCCCGTGGCGGCCGGCCTGCTGGTCGTCGGCCTCTTCGGCTGGGTGTACGAGTACTACCGCGGCAACTTCGCGCGCTGAGCGCCTGACGCTGAGAGAGGCCCCGATCCGGAATGCGGATCGGGGCCTCTCTCTGTCTGCGATGAGATCAGACGCGAGCGCTGGTCACGGTCAGAGGGTCGCGGTGTCGATGACGAAGCGGTAGCGCACGTCGCTGGAGAGGACGCGCTCGTACGCCTCGTTGATGCCTGCGGCGGCGATGAGCTCCGTCTCCGGGGCGATGCCGTGGTCGGCGCAGAAGTCCAGCATCTCCTGCGTCTCGGCGATGGAGCCGATGCTGGAGCCCGCGAAGGAGCGGCGGTTGCCGAACAGGGTGAACACGGTGATGGGGAGCGGCTCCGGCGGAGCTCCGACGTTCACCATGGTGCCATCGAGCCTCAGCAGCGACAGGTACCGATCGAGCGGGAGCGGGGCGCTGACGGTGTTGATGATGAGGTCGAACCGATTCGCGAGCGCGTCGAAGGTCGCGTCGTCCGAGGTGGAGCAGTGGTCGGCAGCGCCGAACGCCAGGGCGTCCTCCCGCTTGTCGAGCGTGCGCGACAGGACGGTGACCTCCGCGCCCATCGCGGCTGCGATCTTCACAGCCATGTGGCCGAGCCCGCCCATGCCCACGACGGCGACGCGCTTGCCGGGGCCGGCGTGCCAGTGGGCGAGCGGCGAGTAGGTCGTGATGCCTGCACACAGCAGGGGAGCGGCGGCCTTGTCGGCGGCGCTCGAAAACTGGACAGTAGCGGCGCGTGAAAAGTGAACACTCAACGATTGGAGAGTGATCACTTTGGAGGACTGGGCTCTGATCCGCAGGCTCGCTGCGGAAGGCGTCTCGAAGGC